>JBLWUU010000017.1:0-6157 GCA_048268755.1 Pseudidiomarina sp. | reverse complement strand
TCTTACTAGAGGAATGTTGTGCAGGTGTTCGGATTGCGCATGAACCAGAACCGCTTTGACGCTTGCCCAGCTCTCGCTGTCCTCCCTAGTCAGCATCGCTATGAAGACTCAGGCGAAGGTGGAAACAGAAAAATAAATAGCTAGTTTTATTTGATGCAACTTTTTGCAGCATAGGGCAATAATTTGGAGAGCAAGGCCATGAGTACGACAAACACGTTAAAATTTCTTTTAGGAGGTATTGCTGCGCTGGTATTAGCCGCGTGCAGCAATCCGGAAGCAGCGGAAGAGACTGCGGCACCGGCTCCGCCGCAAGTTAGCGTAGCGCAGGTGGTGCATGAGCGAATCACCGAATGGGATGAATTCACCGGCCGTTTGCAAGCGCCACAGACGGTTCAGTTGATACCCCGAGTTTCTGGTTATATCGAGGAAGTTCATTTCAACGAGGGGGCTCTGGTAGATAAAGGAGACTTGCTGGTACAGATTGATCCTAAACCTTTCGCTACCGAAGTTGCGCGGCTTAAAGCTGAGCTGCAAAGTGCGCAAAGCGCTGCGGTTCAGGCGGAAAAGGAATACCGGCGGGCTGAAAAACTCAGTAGCCAGCGGGCAATTTCTGCTGAACTACTGGACAGTCGTTTAGCTCGTAAACAGCAAACAGCGGCAACAGTAGCTTCGGTTGAAGCTGCACTTGAACGCGCTGAACTCGACTTAAGCTACACCCGCATTACCGCGCCTATTAGCGGCCGGGTATCTTATGCTCAGGTTACCGCCGGTAACTTTGTGAGCGCGGGACAAAGTCAAATTACCAGCCTGGTTTCAACCGAGAAAATGTATGCGTATTTCGATGTAGACGAGCAGAGCTACCTCAAGTACGCACGTCTGGCTGAAACAGGGAAACGAGCTGATACCCGCGACTCGACCTCGAACCCCGTTTATATGGCACTGGCTAACGACAGCAATTATCAGCACGTAGGCCGGGTCGATTTTGTCGATAACCGCATTGATGCGCAAACCGGCACTATTCGTGTACGAGCCAGTTTCCCTAACGATGACAACGACTTGTTACCTGGTCTATTTGCCCGTATTCGTTTGGTGGGCAGCGACTCTTATGAAGGCATTTTGATTGACGAAAAGGCTGTTGGAACCGACCTGAATAACAAGTTTGTATTGGTGGTTAATAGTAATAATGAGCTGGAGTATCGGGCGATTGAGCTGGGTGAAAAAGTTAATGGCCTGCGCATAGTGACAGAAGGTTTAACGCCAAAGGACAAAATTGTAGTGAACGGTTTGCAGCGAGTTAGAGCCAATATGAAAGTTGATCCTCAACTGGTGCCAATGGCAAGCAGTGAGCAACTGGTCCGGTTGCGTAAAGTGCAACAGTTGCTGGACGAAGCCAATAACGAGTTAACGGCGCAGACATCTACAGAAGATAACCACGGTTAAGGGGTACTGAATGTTTTCTCAATTTTTTATCCGACGGCCGATTTTTGCCGCGGTTATCTCGCTGTTGTTCTTTATTACCGGTGCGATAGCGGTATGGCAACTGCCTATTACCGAATACCCGGTGGTGGCGCCACCAACGGTTGTAGTAACGGCTAACTACCCGGGTGCTAACCCCAAAGTCATAGCGGAAACTGTGGCCTCGCCACTGGAGCAGGAAATTAATGGTGTGGAGGATATGTTGTATATGTCCTCTCAGGCCACCTCGGATGGTCGTATGACACTGACCGTTACCTTTGCTATCGGTACCGACGTCAATTTAGCGCAAACTCAGGTGCAAAGCCGGGTAGAGCGAGCCAAACCGCGCCTGCCACAGGTGGTGCAGCGCTTGGGGGTAGTGACTGAGAAGTCGTCTCCAAATGAAACCATGATGGTGCATCTAACCTCACCGGATGATCGCTACGACATGCTGTACCTGTCGAATTATGCGAACTTAAATATCAAAGACGAACTGGCGCGTATAGAAGGCGTTGGGGCGGTCAAGTTATTTGGCGCTGGCGAATACAGCATGCGGGTCTGGCTGGATCCTAATAAGGTGTCCGCACTGGGTTTGTCCCCGGCGCAAATTACCGAGGCAATTCGTGAGCAAAACCAACAGGCGGCAGCTGGCAGTTTGGGTTCTCAGCCAAGCGGTGACGCTGATTTTCAGTTGCTTATCAATGTGAAAGGCCGTCTGACAGACGTCGAAGAGTTTGAAGACATTATTATCAAGGTGGGCGAGAACGGCGAGATCAGTCGCTTAAAAGATGTCGCCCGTGTTGAGCTTGGCGCTTCAACTTATGCGCTGCGCTCGTTACTGAACAATAAAGACGCGGTAGCGCTTCCTATTTTCCAGGCGTCTGGCTCCAATGCCATTCAAATTTCTGACGATGTTCGCTCCAAAATGGCGGAATTGTCGAAAGGTTTTCCTGACGGTTTAACGTACGACATTGTGTACGACACAACCGTTTTTGTGCGCAGCTCTATTGATGCGGTAGTGAAAACTCTGCTCGAAGCTGTATTGTTGGTGGTACTGGTTGTGGTGCTGTTTTTGCAAACCTGGCGCGCCTCAATTATTCCTTTGGTCGCGGTACCGGTGTCGCTGGTTGGAACCTTTGCCTTCATGCACTTGCTGGGCTTTTCGTTAAACACCTTGTCGCTGTTTGGGCTGGTGCTGGCTATTGGTATCGTCGTGGATGACGCCATTGTGGTGGTGGAAAACGTAGAGCGGAATATTAGCGAAGGTTTGTCCCCCATTGCTGCTACACAAAAAGCCATGAAAGAGGTGACTGGTCCTATTGTCGCGACGACACTGGTGCTGGCAGCGGTATTTATTCCAACCGCCTTTATGTCGGGCTTAACCGGTCAGTTTTATAAGCAGTTTGCGTTAACCATTACCATTTCTACCTTTATCTCATCCATCAATTCACTAACGCTGAGCCCTGCATTGGCGGCGCTTCTGTTAAAAGGTCATGGCGAGAAAAAAGACATACTGACCCGCGGTATGGATAAGCTGTTAGGCCGTTGGTTATTTGAACCCTTTAACCGCTTTTTTGCCCGTTTGTCTAAAGGTTACGGCTGGCTGGTTAAAAAAGTGATCCGCTATGGCGTCATTGTAGGCGTTCTGTATGTGGCTTTATTAGGGTTAACCGGTCTGCAGTTTGCGACGACTCCTACTGGTTATGTGCCCAGTCAGGACAAGCAATACCTGGTGGGTTTTGCACAATTGCCGGATGCCGCTTCGCTGGATCGCACCGCTGCGGTCATTAAAGAAATGTCGAGTATTGCCTTGGATCATCCGGGTGTGGCGAACTCAATTGCCTTTCCGGGTCTGAGTATTAACGGTTTAACTAACAGTCCGAATTCCGGAATTGTGTTTGTGTCGCTAACTGACTTTGATGAGCGAACGGATTCTTCAATGTCGGCTAATGCAATAGCGGGCGCATTGAACCAGAAGTTCGCGGCTATTGATGAAGCTTACGTTGCCATATTCCCGCCCCCGCCAGTGCAAGGGTTAGGGACTATTGGTGGTTTCCGTCTGCAAATACAAGACCGTGCTAACCATGGTTACGAAGAGCTGTATAAGGTCAATATGGAGGTGATGCAAAAGGCCTGGGCGACGCCTGAACTGACCGGCGTATTTTCCAGTTATCAGGTGAATGTGCCGCAGCTTGATATCGATGTCGACCGTACGAAAGCTAAGCAACAAGATGTGAGCCTGGATGAGGTATTCCAGACTTTGCAGGCTTATATGGGCTCAGTGTATGTGAATGACTTTAACCGGTTCGGGCGTACCTATCAGGTGAATATGCAGGCAGATGAGCAGTTTCGCCAAACGCCTGAGCAAATCAGTCAGCTGAAAGTGCGTAACGGCAGTGGTGAAATGGTTCCTGTGGGCTCCTTTATGAACATTACCAACACCGCAGGACCGGATAGAGTCATGCATTACAACGGCTTTACCACCGCTGAAATTAACGGTGGTCCTGCGCCGGGTTACAGCACAGGGGAAGCACAGGCGGCCATTGAAAAAATTCTCGCTGAAACCTTGCCGAACGGCATGACCTACGAGTGGACAGAACTGACTTACCAGCAAATTCTGGCCGGTAATGCGGGCATGTTCATTTATCCGCTGGTTATCTTGCTGGTCTTTATGGTGCTGGCTGCGCAGTACGAAAGCTTAACTTTGCCGTTGGCCATCATCCTGATTATTCCGATGACCCTGTTATCGGCGTTAAGCGGTGTGCTTATCTATGGCGGGGACAACAACATTCTTACCCAGATAGGTTTAATTGTGCTGGTGGGGCTGGCGGCGAAGAACGCCATTCTAATTGTCGAGTTTGCCAAAGAGCTGCAGGACCACGGTATGAGTACCATGGAAGCCATTCTGGAAGCCGGTCGCCTGCGTTTGCGCCCCATACTGATGACGTCTATTGCCTTTATTATGGGTGTGGTGCCTATGGTCTTCTCCACCGGTGCCGGCGCTGAAATGCGCCAGGCCATGGGCGTTGCCGTGTTCTCCGGCATGATTGGTGTCACCATTTTCGGTCTCATTTTAACGCCGCTGTTCTACTACATGTTGGCTAAACGTGGCGAGAAAAAGGCGCTACCAGAGCCAACGGAAAGCTCTTCGGAGGAAAACAAACATGCGTAATACAGTGAAGCTATCAACCCTTGCTCTACTCGTGGCGTCGCTAAGCGCCTGCTCTGCCGGGCCGGACTACCAAAGGCCGGAGAAGGTAGAAAGCATTAACCTAAGCCAGCCGTATCAGCAGGCCGAGCAGGCTTTGAACTGGTGGCAGGCGTTTGACGATGCTGAGCTTAATCAGTTGGTAGAGCGTGCTCTGGAGCAGAACCGTACCCTGGCGCAAGCCAGGGCGAATGTCGACCGGGCTTATGCGGTATTTCGTGATGCCGACAACGATTCATGGCCGAAAGGGACGCTGGAAACAGGTTATCAGGCGAGTGAAAACAATACTCTGTCGGCAGACGATGATGACGTTATTACCCGCGGGTACAGCAGCGGTGCCAACTTAAGCTGGGATCTGGACTTGTTCGGCAAATTACGTCGAGCCAGTGAAGCGGCGGAGGCTCAGGCGCAGCAAGCCGATATTCTCTGGCGCGACGCGCAAGTGCGACTGATCAGTCAGGTGGCCACCAGCTACGGCGAATATCGTGGAGCGCAGTTGCGGCTGGAGGTTGCCGAAGAAAATCTGGAAAACCTGCAGCAAAGTCGTGCCATAGTGCTGGCCAGATTAGAGGTCGGCATGGCTTCGGAGCTGGAGTTAGCACAAATTGACATGCAATTGCACCGGGTGAAAGCGTCAGTGCCCGCATACCGGGAAGCGCTATCGGCGGCGGATGCAACCTTGTCAGCATTGTTGGCGTTAGAACCGGGTCAGCTGGAGTTAAGTGCTGATCCGCAATTGCCCGAGCTAAAGCGTCCGGTGGCTGTGGTCGACGGTGAGAACTATCTGCGCCATCGGGCGGACGTGGCAAGTAGCGAGCGGCTATTAGCAGCTCGTACGGCAAATATTGGTGTGGCGACAGCGGATTTATATCCGAACCTCTCGGTGCGTGGTTTTCTCGGCTTTTTATCCGGCCCCGGGTTAACACTGGGTAGTGAAACACAAAGCTGGTCAGTGGCACCGAGTTTAAGTTGGCAGGCTGCCGATTTAGGTTCGGTAAAAGCACGTATCCGTCAGGCCGAAGCCAGTGCGCAAATGGCACTGGCTCAGTTCGAGCAACAGGTATTTGACGCTATTAACGAAATGCAGTTATCGCTGAACAGTTACAACCTGAGCCGCGAGCAGCAACTTAATACAGAGCAACAGTGGCAGGCCAGTAAAAAGGCCGTAGAAATTGCCCGTCAGCGATATGAAGCGGGTAGCAACGAGTTCCTGGATTTGCTCGATGCCGAACGTGAACTGCTGCGCAGTCGCGACCAGTTGGCTCAACTGCAAGAACAGAGCTTTGTCCGCTTAGTCGATATCTACCGGAACTTTGGTGGCGGCATCCAGTTAAGGTAAATAGAACTTTAACCCAGGATCCGCAATAAGCAGATGGGGTGAGTATTCATAAAAAGGTGATTCCAAAGTAAAAGTTTTGGGTATACGGATTTAATGGTTGATGGGGCACCTTTACCCCACCAACCTGATACCATTATCAGATGGTTGATAGATCG
>JBLWUU010000016.1:0-6504 GCA_048268755.1 Pseudidiomarina sp. | reverse complement strand
CGCGCCCGCTCGTTATGGGTAGGTGGTAAAAGGCAGTGACGGGTCGAATTTTTGGCCTTAAATTTCTATCTTTTCATATGTGTAAAAGATAATTAGCGGAGCAATATAAATGATCCAAATGCAATCACAATTGAACGTGGCTGATAACAGTGGCGCTCGTCGTGTACAATGTATAAAGGTTCTTGGTGGCTCGCACCGTCGCTACGCACGCATTGGTGACATCATCAAAATTGCAGTGAAGGAAGCAAATCCTCGCGGCAAGGTTAAAAAAGGTGATGTATTAACTGCGGTAGTGGTGCGCACAAAGAAAGGTGTTCGTCGTACAGATGGTTCAACTATCCGTTTTGATGAAAACGCGGCTGTAATGTTAAATGCTAACTTACAACCAATTGGTACTCGTATTTTCGGGCCTGTGACACGTGAACTTCGTAATGAGAAATTTATGAAGATCGTATCATTAGCACCAGAAGTACTATAAGGAGTCACGATAATGGCATCTAAGATTCGTCGTGATGATGAAGTAATCGTACTTGCAGGTAAAGACAAGGGCAAAACTGGTAAAGTGACCAAAGTTCTTGTTGAAGAAAGCAAAGTATTTGTTGAAGGTATCAACTTAATCAAGAAGCACACTAAGCCTGTACCTCAGTTACAGCAGCCTGGTGGAATTGTTGAAAAAGAAGCACCTTTAAATGTATCCAACGTTGCGATTGTTAACCCAGCTACTGGCAAAGCAGATCGTGTTGGTTTTAGAGATGAAAACGGCAAAAAAGTTCGTTTTTTCAAATCTAATAACGAATTAATTTAATTGGAGTAAACGATGGCGAAACTGCATGATTTTTACAAAGATACAATTGTTGCAGAGCTTCAAAAGAAGTTTGAATACAAAAGTGTCATGCAAGTCCCTCGGATTGAAAAGATCACCCTTAACATGGGTGTTGGTGAAGCTATTGCTGATAAAAAAGTACTAGAACATGCCACAAATGATCTTACTGCAATCTCAGGTCAAAAGCCGGTCACGACAGTTGCACGCAAATCAGTTGCGGGCTTCAAAATTCGTGAAGGCTATCCTATTGGCACAAAAGTAACTCTACGTGGCGAACGTATGTGGGAATTTTTAGAGCGTTTAATCTCTATTTCTATTCCTCGTATCCGCGATTTCCGTGGCTTGAATCCTAAGTCATTCGATGGTCGTGGTAACTACAGCATGGGCGTACGTGAGCAAATCATTTTCCCTGAAATCGATTACGATAAAATCGATAAAATTCGCGGAATGGATATCACTATCACTACAAGTGCGAAGAACAATGAAGAAGGTCATGCATTATTGACTGCTTTCAACTTCCCATTTAAGAAGAAGGTGTAGAGTTATGGCTAAATCGTCAATGAAAGCTCGTGAAGCTAAAAGAACCAAGTTAGTTGCACAATATGCTGAAAAGCGTAGCGCACTAAAAGCTATCATCTCTGGTGTTGATTCTTCTGAAGAAGAACGCTGGGATGCAGTATTGAAACTTCAAGCATTACCTCGTGATTCGAGCAGTAGTCGTCAACGTAACCGTTGTAATATTACTGGCCGTCCACATGGTTACTTACGTAAATTCGGTTTAAGCCGTATTAAATTGCGTGAAACTATGATGCGCGGTGAAGTTCCAGGTCTTAAGAAAGCTAGTTGGTAATTCACGGGAGTAAATGGTTATGATGACTGATCCTATCGCGGATATGTTTACACGCATTCGCAACGGTCAATCTGCAGCAAAGACTGCAGTAACAATGCCATCTTCTAAGGTTAAAGTTGCAATTGCCAACTTACTTAAAGAAGAAGGTTACATTTCAGATTTTTCAGTTGCAGAAGGTACTAAGCCTGAGTTAACTGTAGAATTGAAATATTTCGAAGGTAAAGAAGTAATTGAAGTGATCAAACGTGTTTCACGTCCAGGTCTTCGCGTATACAAAGGTGCTCAAGAGCTTCCTAAAGTATTAGCAGGTATGGGTATCGCTATTATTTCTACTTCTAAAGGTCTAATGACTGATCGTGCCGCTCGCAATGCGGGTCTTGGCGGTGAAGTTCTTGGTTTCGTAGAGTAAAGGAGCAGAATTATGTCTCGTGTTGCAAAAGCACCTGTCGCAATCCCTGCAAACGTTACTATTACGTTATCAGGTCAAGACATTAAAGTTAAAGGTCCAATCGGCGAATTGTCGCACACTATCCATAGTGATGTTGTTGTTTCTCAAGAAGAAAATAACATTGTTACTAATGTAGTTGCTGATGCAAAAGGCGCTTGGGCTCAAGCCGGTACAGTACGTGCTTTAATCAATAATATGGTTGAAGGTACTAGTAAAGGGTTTGAGAAAAAATTATTGTTAAACGGTGTTGGTTACCGTGCTAAAGCTGCAGGTAAATCTTTAGATTTATCTTTAGGTTTTTCACACCCTATCAGCCATGCAATTCCTGAAGGAATTACCGTTGAAACTCCTAGCCAAACTGAAATCATACTGAAAGGTGCTGATAAACAGTTGGTCGGTCAAACTGCTGCGAACATTCGTGCATACCGTAAACCTGAGCCTTACAAAGGTAAAGGTATTCGTTATAGCGATGAAAATGTACGTCGTAAAGAAGCTAAGAAGAAGTAGGATAATACTATGGATAAGAAAACATCTCGTTTGCGCCGCGCTAAACGCGCTCGTGCAAAAATTAGCGAGTTGGGTGCGAATCGTTTAGTTGTATTCCGTACTCCTCGTCATATTTACGCGCAATTGATCGCACCAACAGGTTCTGAAGTTATCGCAACAGCGTCTACTTTAGATAAAGAAGTTAGTGCTCAGTTAGAAAAAACAGGTAACGTTGAAGCAGCTACGGCTGTAGGTAAGGCAATTGCAGAACGTGCAGTTGCTAAAGGCATCACAAGTGTTGCTTTTGACCGTTCAGGTTTCCGTTACCATGGTCGCGTGAAAGCGTTAGCAGATGCAGCTCGCGAAGCTGGTCTTCAGTTTTAGGGGTTGATAATGGCTAATCATAATCAAGAAAACTCACAACAAAGTGATATGGCTGAAAAGCTAATCGCAGTTAACCGTGTTTCAAAAGTGGTTAAAGGTGGTCGTATTTTCAGTTTCACAGCACTAACAGTAGTTGGTGATGGCGCTGGTCGCGTTGGTTTTGGTTACGGTAAAGCACGTGAAGTGCCTGCTGCAATCCAAAAAGCAATGGAAAAAGCACGTCGTAACTTAGTAACCGTTGATTTGAAGGGTACTACTCTTCAGCATGCTATCAAAGGCAAGCACTCTGGTTCTAAAGTTTACATGCAACCAGCTTCTGAAGGTACAGGTATCATCGCCGGTGGCGCGATGCGTGCAGTACTTGAAGTTGCAGGCGTACAGAACGTATTGTCAAAAGCATACGGTTCTACCAACCCAATTAACGTAGTTCGTGCTACTGTTTCTGCTCTTGCGAATATGCATTCGCCTGAAGCTGTTGCAGCTAAGCGTGGCAAAAGCGTTTCAGACATTTTGGGGTAATTGAGCATGGCTAAAACAGTTAGAATAACTCAGTTAAAAAGTTCTATCGGTCGTTTACCGAAACATAGAGCTACATTAAAGGGTCTTGGTTTACGTCGTATCCGTCATACAGTAGAGTTAGAAGATACTCCATCTGTACGCGGTATGATCAATCAAGTATCTTATATGATTAAGGTGGAGGATTAATAATGCATTTAAATACTTTATCTCCTGCACCAGGTGCTAAGAAAGCCAAGAAACGCTGTGGTCGTGGTATTGGTTCTGGCATAGGTAAAACAGGTGGTCGTGGTCACAAAGGTCAGAAGTCTCGTTCTGGCGGTAGTGTACGTCCTGGTTTCGAAGGTGGTCAAATGCCATTGAAACAACGTTTACCTAAATTTGGTTTCACGTCACGTAAATCTTTAGTTCGCGCTGAAGTACGTTTACATGAGCTAAATAACATCACAGGTGATGTTGTCGATATCTTTGCCCTTAAAGATGCTAACTTAATCACACGTAACATTGTGTCAGTGAAAATCATGCTTTCTGGTGAAATCACTCGTCCAATTACTGTACGTGGTTTAGGTGTTACTAAAGGCGCTCGTGCAGCTATTGAAGCTGCTGGCGGAAAAATCGAGGAATAGTACAGAATGGCTAAACCAGGAATGGATAATAAAGCGCAAGGCGGACTGTCTGAGCTTAAACAAAGGTTATGGTTTGTATTCGGAGCCTTAGTTGTGCTTCGTTTAGGAACATTTGTGCCAATCCCTGGTATTGACGCCGCTGTATTAGCTCAGTTGTTTGAACAACAAAAGGGCACCATTGTAGAAATGTTTAACATGTTCTCTGGTGGTGCTCTTGAGCGAGCCTCTGTATTGGCACTTGGTATTATGCCGTACATTTCAGCTTCTATCATAATGCAATTGTTAACGGTGATGCACCCAGCAATGGCAGAATTGAAAAAAGAAGGTGAAGCTGGACGACGTAAGATCAGTCAATACACCCGCTACGGCACTTTAGTTCTAGCAACTGTACAATCAATTGCAATAGCAAGAAGTTTACCGGGAATGATGCCAGGTCTAGTAATGGACGCAGGTTTCGGATTCTACTTTGCTGCGGTAGTAAGTTTGGTTACTGGTACCATGTTTTTAATGTGGTTAGGTGAGCAAATTACAGAGCGCGGTATTGGTAACGGTATTTCTATCTTGATATTTGCAGGTATTGTTGCTGGTATGCCGTCAGCTGTTGGTCAAACAGCAGAGGCGGCGCGTCAAGGTGAATTGCACTTATTAGTATTGTTGCTAATTGGCGTAATTATATTTGCTACGACTTTCTTTGTAGTATTTGTGGAACGTGGTCAACGACGTATTGTTGTTAATTACGCTAAGCGTCAGCAAGGCCGTAAGGTTTTTGCAGCGCAGAGCACACATTTACCTTTAAAAGTGAATATGGCAGGTGTTATTCCACCAATCTTCGCTTCAAGTATTATCTTGTTCCCTGGCACGCTTGCGAGCTGGTTTGGACAAGGTGACGGTATGGTTGCTGATTTCCTTCAAGAAGTATCAATTGCTATTTCTCCAGGACAGCCGCTATATGTAATGTTACTTGCTGCAGCGATAATATTTTTCTGTTTCTTTTACACGGCTCTTGTTTTCAATCCGCGTGAAACTGCAGATAACCTGAAAAAATCTGGTGCGTTTATTCCTGGGATTCGTCCTGGCGAGCAAACGTCTAAATATATCGATAAAGTTATGACTCGCTTAACCCTAGCTGGTGCGATGTATATAACCTTTATCTGTTTAGTACCTCAGTTTATTATCATGGCATGGGACGTCAATTTTTACTTTGGCGGCACATCACTACTTATTATTGTAGTTGTGATAATGGACTTTATGGCACAAGTACAGACGCATTTGATGTCTCATCAATATGATAATGTACTTAAAAAAGCAAACCTTAAGGGCTATGGCCGTTAGGCTGAGTCATTAGGTAACGGAGTATAAAATGAAAGTACGTGCATCCGTAAAAAAGATTTGTCGTAACTGTAAAGTTGTTAAACGTGCTGGTGTTGTTCGTGTAATTTGCGAAGAGCCAAAGCATAAGCAACGTCAAGGTTAAATCTTTAGCAGTAGCATTATGCAGATAACTCTGTATAATGCCGCTTCGATTTGCAAAAAAACGCGCTGGTTGAGTATCCTAACGGGCTTTTCAACCGGTAAATTTTAAATTTATAATAGGAGATGTGTTAGTGGCCCGTATCGCTGGCATTAACATCCCTGATCGTAAGCATGCAGTAATCGCCATTACTGCGATCTTCGGTATCGGTGCAACACGTGCGAAAGCAATTTGTGTAGCAACTGGTATTGCAGAGTCAACTAAGATCAGTGAATTGGACGAAGCTCAAATTGATTTGCTTCGTGCAGAAGTGGATAAATACACCGTAGAAGGTGATTTACGCCGTGAAGTTTCAATGAACATTAAACGTCTTATGGATTTAGGTTGTTTCCGTGGCATTCGCCACCGTCGCAGTCTTCCTCTACGTGGTCAACGCACTAAAACTAATGCGCGCACCCGTAAAGGTCCTCGTAAGCCAATTAAGAAGTAAGAGGAACTAGACAATGGCTAAAACACCTGTACGTACGCGTAAACGCGTAAAAAAACAAGTTGCTGATGGCATGGCTCATATCCATGCTTCTTTCAACAACACAATCGTAACTCTTACAGATCGTCAAGGTAACGCCTTATCATGGGCGACTGCTGGTGGTTCAGGTTTCCGTGGTTCACGTAAATCTACTCCATTTGCTGCGCAAGTAGCTGCAGATCGTGCTGGTAAAGCTGCACAAGAGTTTGGCTTGAAGAATATTGAAGTGTTCGTTAAAGGTCCGGGTCCAGGTCGTGAATCTGCTATCCGTGCTTTAAATGCTGCTGGTTTTAAAATCACCAACATTACTGACGTTACACCTATTCCTCATAATGGTTGTCGTCCTCCTAAGAAGCGTCGCGTTTAATCGTACT
>JBLWUU010000015.1:0-6523 GCA_048268755.1 Pseudidiomarina sp. | reverse complement strand
AACAAATACGTCAGGATCTGCGTCAAAATTCTCTAAATCGGTAAGTGCTATTTCTGCATTACCTGTCATACCCATATCAATGGTTACAGGATACATATTTTCAGCATTAAATTCACCCACACCTTGTATGATGTATTTCCCTTCTTCAATTTGGAAAGACATGTCGCTAGGGAAGTAATCTGTGTTTAAGGCATCGTAACCATAATCTACAGCTTCACTTGCTTCATTGTTTGGTGTGAAACCTAAAGCTAAATGTCTTACTGCGCCTTCAGGTGATGAGAAATCTAAACGAATCAGTTTAAATAGATTGTCGTTTTCTACCCCAGTATGTACCTCGCTATCAGTTTCGTTTCTAAAGAACACGGATGTATTTGCTTCCGATTCTTTTTTGAAAGCGCGCTGTGCGTTGTTAAATATAATATTGCCACCATCAGAATCACCCGTTACGTAAAACCCTTGAGCAACGGCCACATAACGTTCTGGAATTTTGCCTACCATGCCAACACTACCTATTCCTGTAGGAGGTGATGTGGCGGCTACACCACTTAACAAATTTCTAACAGCATAACCACCTTCATAATCAATCGTTATATGGGAATTATTTGTCTTAGAATGTTCCCAGAAATATAAAGCACCAGTAATACTACCTGCGTTATCATTTATAAATTGTGTGGCATCAATAGCTGATGGATATGGGTTACCAACTAGAGCTTCATTGCCACCCGTAACCGGTGTTATAATAGTACCGTTATTCGGTTTTCCTACAAATGTATAGTTCTGTAGATCATTAATAGGATGACCAACACCACTACCTTTCATGGTAAACCCTAAACCAACAGGAACATCATAATTGGTATCTATGTCATTCCAAGCGGCATAGGAATCTGCTGGGTAATTTTCATATAAATACAACCAACGACTACTTAAAGTAACAGGATTTGTGCTTCCTGTTGCACTAGGACCTGGCACCCAATTTACAGGATTTGTACCATCATATAATACATTTCCAATTTTAAAGGTTGCGCCATCTGTACTTACGGGCGATGTCCAATAATTGTAGTTAAATAGATTTGTTGTTCCCTGTTGGTCGCGATGTAAAGATCCTGTTCCCGTGTAATCCACAATACTTCCTGTAGGCTGTAGGAGTTGCGATTCACCTTCTAAATCTAAAACACCATCAATTTTTAAATAGGAATTTACTTGCAAACTTTGTTCATTTGAAATGGTAACTGTATTTGCATCTACTAGTAAGCCAAGAACCGTTGTTGCTCGGTTTCCAGAATCCACATTATGAGCAGTTCTTACTATATTCCAAGTAACTGCATTGGTATTAGGAATCATTTGTACGTTTCCATATAACCAGGTGCTTGCTGAATTCCAGTTTCCATTTTGAGTACTTATATAAGGTAAAGGCGCTGACTCCTCTTGAAGGGTTGTCATGTTTCTTAATCGGCCATTTGTTCCGACATTTGCTACCAAATTACCTCCCGAAATATCGGCAGTACCTTGATTCATTTGGTAATACGCTGTTAAATTACTCCAAGTTAATCCAGAAACATTTAAAGGAACAGTTGATCCATGTACTGCACCACCATTGTTTCCAATTTCTTGGTTCATCATTTGGCGGATTTGAGCCGCGCTTAAGCTGGTGTTCCAAATACGTAATTCATCCATCCAACCTGAATAATAATTAGTTGGCGTATTACTAGATCTAGCCATAGCTCCTAATAATGTATTATAATTATTAGCTGAAGGAATAGGGCCAGTTCTTGTGTTTCTATCTATACCATCAACATACAATTTGTACTGTGTACCATTATATGTTACAGCAATATGATACCATCGGCTTGCCGTTATTCCATTCGCCGTAATACTTGATCCATTGGCATTAAATGAAACTGTGCCATTTACTAAGCGTAAGTCATAACCAGTTGATAGGTTGCTAGCATCTCTTTTGGAAATAATAGTTTTAACACTGTTAGAAATGGCACTTGGCTTAATCCAAGCTTCAATACTAAATGAACCTGATAAGTTATAGACATTACCAAAGTTAACCGAATCGTCTGTTCCGTCAAAATCAATAAAATCACCACAACTTGGGAAATTAACAGCCACTGTAGCCGAATCATCAGCACAAGGCGCTGCATTATCTATGGTCCAAGTTAATGTATAATTTACACCACTTTCACCCGTGAAGGTTGCATTAGGATCATTTACATTAGAGAATGAATACGTGCTTGTAGTCGGAATTGAAACTGCGGACCATTGTCCAGAACCATTAGCAGAAAGCTGAATGGTTGTATCACTACATGAGCCAATAGTTGTAAGGTTACTTGCTGTTGCTGAAATATAAGGAACTATTGTAATCACCATAGCATCCGAAGCCGAATTACATGGTCCAACACCATCTGGATCAATCGTGGTATAGGTTAATGTTACGGTACCGCTTGTTTCACCAACACCTAACGTGTACGTTGTGTTAGGTGAATTCGCATCAGCGAATGTACCCGAACCACCAGACCAGGAACCAGCCGTATTAGCGACAGCAACTAAATTTACCGTGGCATTAATAGAACATGTTGTGATGTCTAATCCAGCATTAACTGAAGCTGCTTGATTAATAGTTACCAGCATAGAATCTGAAACAATACCACAAACACCAGCAGGATTGTTGGTTGTATAGGTAAGAATTACGGAGCCTGCCGTAATATCTGCAGCACTTGGGGTATATACAGAACCCGAAAATGTTCCTGTACCATTAGATCCCCAAGTTGCCGATGACGCACTTCCGCCAAAGGAACCGACCAAAGTTACCGTTTCATTCGAGCAAATCGTTTGATCTGGACCAGCATGAACTGTTGCTGCCGGATTAACGGTTATTATAACCGTATCCATATCTGGACCACATGGACCAGCAGGATCATTTGAAGTTAATGTTAAAGTAACAGTACCTGTTGAAATACTCGGTGTATAAGTGGCATTTAAGTCATTCGGATTGGAGAAACTTCCACTAGATGCACTCCAAATGGCAGACGTTGCCGTACCACCGATACTTCCGTTTAATGTTACTGTTTCTGTACTACAGATTGTTCGGTTTACACCGGCGTCAACCGTTGGTAGTTGATTAATGGTTACCACCATACTATCACTCACAGCAGGACAAATACCATCGCTAGGTGTGTTAGTGTATGTTAAAGTTACCGAACCATTGAAAATATCCGCAGGACTTGGTGTGTAGGTTCCAGCAGAAATTGTTCCCGAACTTCCTGAAGACGACCAAGAACCAACGGCATTGGAACCGCCTATGGTTGCACTTGCTAAACTTACGGTTTCACCCTCACAAATAGTTACATCGGCAGGTGCTGATACGGTTGCTGGCTCGTTAACATTGATAGTAACACTTTCGTTTAAGGTTACATCACAATTATTTCCGGCACCAGGATAAGCACCATTAGTGTACCTAACTCTATTCAATGTATATGTAGTTGTTACTGTCGGTGAAACTGTTAATGAATAGTTTCCACTAGCATTAAGTTGCACTTGAGTGTTTCCAGATCCGTCATTATATCTGATTTGGGCGTTTGGTGTTCCAGAAAATGTTATTGTAGTAGAATCACCTTCACATAATGTAACATCGGAAGATGTGATTTCAGCTTCGGGCGCTTCCAATATATGAATTTGCATCGTGCTTACTAATGGATCACACCACCACCAATTATCAGCAATTAACGAAATCGTAATTACGTCACCTGGTTGGGCAGAAGCAGGAATAGTGTAGGTGCTTGTTTCTGTGTAATCATAAATATCTGTACATGTTGGGTTACACCACCAACACCACCATGGGTTTCTGACACATTCTTCATCCACATAGGATGTTGAAAAACTTCCTCCAGCACCATTATCGCTCCAGGTCCATTCATCATAATCTAATCCACCATCATTACCGTTCATTGTTACTGAAGTTGTTCCAGCACAAACATATAAGTCTGGACCAGCATCAATATCATTTACTGTAAAATTAAAGATTACAGTATCACTTACTGTATTAGAAGTACCGCAAGCATTCGTTGCTGTAACTGAAATGGTTTCAAGAAATGCAAAACCGTTAACAGAAAGAGTCACTTCATTAGTGCCTTGTCCTGATTGAATAGTAAAACCAGATGAAACATTCCAATTGTAAGTTTCGACATTAGGATCTAAAGGCACAGAATATATGGCTTCCGTTACAGGGCAAAAGAACGAAGATGGTCCGCTTATACTGTTAGGTAAAACCGGTACACCATTATAAACTATTATCTCTCCACTTATCGCGTCTCCCGTACCGCAACCCACTGTATTTAAAGTATATGTATACAGTCCGATTTGTGATGTACTACCGCTAATTGTATAAATTCCCGTTGCCGCATTAAATGAACCCGTGATTCCAGAAGGAAGGGTAGGAGAACTTGTTAATGTTGCACCAGTAGCACCTGAATTTAATTGAAATTCAATTGGAGTCATTGCTGAATTGTCATTACATACACCTACATCTTCGGAAGCAGAAATAAGATTTATTGATGCGTCAGGTGCAATAATAATGGTTCCCGTAGCAATAGTGTTTCCACATCCATTTGGTGTAACTGTATAATTGTAAGTTCCTACTTGAGTAGAACTACCAGAAATTGTAAATGTACCAGCGGAATAGGATCCGGTAATTCCTGAAGGAATACCCGATATTGTAGCTCCTGATGCATTGGTAATATTATAAGTTATTGTATTTAATGCATTTCCATTACAAACTGTCTGATTATCATTTCCAGATGTTAAATTAATTGTAGCATCTGGAGTAACAGTCATCGTTATACTTTCTGTTGCTGGAATTGGCGTAGCACAAGTAAGACTTGAGCTGACTTCCACAGAAACCACATCACCCGTTGAAATCGTTGTCGAGGTGAACGCATTCGTATTGGAGCCTACTGGAGAACCATTTACATACCATTGGTATGCTGGTGTAGCACCTCCATTTGTTAAACCTGTTACAAAAAACGTTAGGTTTTCACCTGTACAGGCTGGGTTAGCAGATGTGTTTAAGGTGAAAGAAACGGGTAATAACGGATTAACAGTCATTGTAATACTATTACTTGTTGTAACGGTGTTACAAGGTCCCGATGTAATTTCAACATATACATCATCACCATTAGTTAAAGATGTAGTTGTATAGCTAGCATTATTATTTCCAACAGAACTTCCACCCACAAACCATTCATAATTGGGGCTTGCACCTAAATTAGAACTTGTTGCTGTAAAAGTTACAGCTGTTCCACTACAAATTGGTGATCCTGGCGACGAAGATATACTAGCAGTTGCTCCCTGTACAGGATCTAAAACTGTTACTACCGCATTACAAGTTGATACGTTTCCAGCAGCATCAGTCACTGTTAATATTACATTATTGGTACCGACATTTGCACAAGTAAATGTTGTTTGAGAAGCATTCAGTGTTACTGTCGAGCAATTATCAACAGAGCCACCATCGATATCAGAAGCCAAGATACTTGCATTTCCAGAAGCATCTAAAGGGATTGAAATAGACTGACAGATAGCCGTTGGTGCCTCATTATCTTGAACAACGACATCAAAATTACAGGTCGAAGATAGTCCGTTTCCATCGTTTGCAATAACATCTACTGTGGTTGTTCCAACAGGGAATGCATAAGGGAACGTTACAGGAGATCCTCCCACTTCATAAGAAATTAATGGGGCGGCGCTACAATTATCGGAAGCTGTAGCATTAAATGTCAATGTTGCATTACATTGCCCAGCATCTGTATTGTAAAAAGCATTAGGCGTTGGACAAGAGATAACTGGAGGTGTCACATCCTGAACTGTAACTTGTTGCGTACAGGTTGTGGTTAATCCAGCAGAATCTTCTACGGTCCATGTAATGGTATGAATGCCAATAGGCAACGGTAATTGTCCAGCTAAATCATTAGATACAGAAGCAATTCCACAATTATCATTCGTGGTTGGTGTCCCTAAATTTACGGTTGTCGCTTCACAATTTGTATCTGCATTGACAATTATATCTGAAGGACACGTTATCGTAGGGTTTTCAGCATCCGTTACGGTTACGGTAAATGAGCAGATTGCGGTATTACCATTACCATCGTCAGCTGTAAATTCAATTGTCGTGGTTCCAATAGGAAACACATCACCAGATGTTAAACCTGTCGAATCTGTTTGCGTTATTGTAACGGTTCCGCAGGTATCACTAGCTGTTGGCATTGGATAAGTGGCAATAGCACCACAAGCACCCAGGTCATTATTTAATGAGACGCTAGGCGGACAGGTGTTAAAAATTGGAGCTACCGTGTCATTAATAACAACATTCTGTGTTTGTGTTGATGCATTTCCATTGGCATCTGTATAGGTCCAAGTTACGACGGTTGTTCCTTGTGTTGAAATTGGTAATGCTGCATCGTTTGTTACTGTTACCGTTCCACCACAATTATCAGTAGCTGTTGGAGCTGTTAAAGTTGCGACT
>JBLWUU010000014.1:0-7016 GCA_048268755.1 Pseudidiomarina sp. | reverse complement strand
GAACTTTCGCCGGTGCCCATCGCCAACCCTGCCCCTGACATGAAGCAGTGCGATTTCGGCACGACCAACGGGACGTTTTTGTTGACGGACCAGGACCCCTATATTTTGGGCGGCCAGGACCCTTTGGACTTCCAGGTGCGTTACTTCGAGACGCTGGCCCTTGCGCAGGCGGGTGTACCCGGCACGGAGATCCTGGGGGGTGTTAAGATCATCGACCCTCCGTCCCCTGAGACCATCTGGGCGCGGATCGAGGACCGTACGGGCGGCGGCTGCTATGACCTGACGGACTTTGAGATCTACTTCAGCCGTGCGGTGGCGGGGGCGGTCTCGGACCGCGGCCTGTGCGATTCGGACGGCGACGGCGGGGAGTACGTTGACCTTGGCGCGCTTTTCGACGTTGAGGTACTTGACGGGCAGCCCTCCTCGGACTACACCATCACCTACCACCACACCCAGGGGGAGGCCCTTGCGGGCACCGGTGCGATCGCTAGCCCCTACTTCGTTGTGGCCCCCGGCCCCGAGACGATCTGGGTGCGGCTGGAGAACAACGACGACCCCGCCTCGTGCTTCGACGCCCTTCAGAGCTTCGAGCTCCGGGTGGACGGCGCGCCCTCGGTCAATGCGTCGCCTGCGAACCTGGTTGAGTGCGACGACAACAACGACGGCTTCGCGGCCTTCGACCTTTCGCTGCAGACCGATGTCATCACCCTGGGCAACGCGGGGCTGTCGGTGAGCTACCACAAGACGCTGGTGTCCGCGCAGAGCGATACGCAGGAGCTCCCGGCCCTTTACGTGAACGATGAGCAGTACCTTGACGCGCCGGTGACCGATCCCCTGGACGCCGATTACGGCACGGGCGGGGTCTGGGCGCGTGTGGTGGCCCCCGGGAGCAGCTGCGTGGCCATCGTCCCCTTCGCGCTGGAGGTCCGCTTCTCGCCTGTGGGCACGGTCCCCTTGCCGTTGCGGGTGTGCGACGACTCTGTGGCGGACGGGATCGCGCGCTTCGACCTGACGCGCGTGGAGGCCGAGGTCCTCGGGGCCCTGGACCCCGACGGTTTCGACCTCTACTATTTCGAGGTGGAGGCGCAGGCTGTGGCCGCGGGCATCTCGGCGCTTCCGGGCCCGATCGACCTCTCGCAGGCGGTCCCCGACCCGGCGAACTATTTGAACACCAACAGCCCCTATTTCGACGAGATCTTCATCCTTGTGGTGAGCAACCCCAGCGGGACCATCCCCCCGAACCCCAACAGCGCCGAGGGCTGCTTTGACGTGGTGCGGCTGGAGCTCTACGTGGACGCGCTGCCCCCCGACCTTGGGCCCTTCAGTCTGGTGCTCTGCGATGACGCCGCCAGCGGCAGCACCGTGGACGGGGTTTCCGTCTTCGACCTGACGGCCATCGAGGGGGCGGTCACCAACAACGACGGCAGCCTTTCGGTGGCCTGGTTCCTGAGCTATGCCGACGAGGCCGCGGACATCCCCATACCGGACCCCGCGTCCTTCCGCAACACCAACACGCCGCAGACCATCATCGGGCGCGTCGTTTCCGGCCGTGGCTGCAGGACGCTGGTGGAGCTGACCCTTGAGGTGCTGCCCAACCCGAGCCCGAACCCGGACCCTGCGCCCCTGGAGCTCTGCGACAGCGGCCCGGACTTTGACGACGGGATCGCGGAGGGCTGGGACCTCACCCTGGCCGATGCCGACATCATTGCCGGGCAGGCCGATGTGACGGTCGCCTATTATACGACACTGGCGCTCGCCGAGGCCGGTGCCCCGGGCACGGAGATCGTGATGCCCTTTGCCAACACGGTCCCCGGGGGCCAGACGGTCTATGCCCGGGTACAGTTGGAGGTCCCCCCCGCGGTGCTTGCCTGCCACACGGTGGTGGAGCTGCAGCTGGTGGTGGTCCCCGCGCCGATGCCCCCGGTCAGCCCGCCCTTCCGTGACCCCTTTGTGGGCTGCGACGAGAGCGGTAGCGGCACGGGGATCTTCGACCTGACGCTGCAGGACGCCGGCCTCTTGGCGGGCAACCCGGACCCGTCGGATTTTGGCCCGGTGCTGTACTACGACACGAGTTTCGCCGATGCGCTCGCGGGGGTCCCTGGCACGGAGATCGCTGCGCCGGGGGCCTATATCAGCGCCGGCGGGGTGCCCATCTGGGCGCGCGTGCAGAGCCTTTCCACGGGCTGCGTACGGGTTACCGAGTTCCAGCTGGAGCTTGAGCTCTTCCCGGCCATCGGCACGGGCGGCGACCTGCACGAGTGCGACGACCTGACCCTTGAGAGCACCGATACCGACGGCACGGCCGTGTTCGACCTGACGGTGAACACGCCGCTGATCCAGCAGGGCGACCCCGGGCTGGAGGTGCGCTATTACGCCTCCGCTGTCGACCAGGCCAACGACGTCCCCATCGCAGCTCCGGGGTCGTACCGGAACGTGGTTCCCGTCCAGCAGCGGATATTCGTGACGGCCTTCAGCGGGAACGGCTGCCGTGCGACCGGTTCCTTTTTGGTCATCGTGGACCCTGCGGCCGCCGCGTTCTCGCCGGGCGCGATGGTCGCCTGCGATTCCGACAACGACGGCTTCGCCCTGTTCGACCTGGGCACGCAGACCGCCCTGGTAACGGGGGGCAACCCGGCGCTGGCGGTCTCCTACCATACGACCCTCTACAACGCGCAGCGCGGCCTGCTTCCGATAGCCGCGCCCTATGAGAACGACGTGATCTATCTGGACGCCCCGGTCACGGACCCGCTTGATCCGCGCTACGGCACGGGCGGCGTGTGGGTCCGGGTGGAGAACGACCCGGCGGTCAACGGCTGCCCGCGGATCCTCTCCTTTGCCCTGGAGGTGCACTTCTCCCCGGTGGCCGGCGAGCCCGCTCCGCTTCGGGAGTGCGACCTGGACGGCGACGGGGTGGAGGAGTTCGACCTGACCCTGGCGGCCCCCGATATCCTGGGCGGCCTGGACCCGGGCGCCTATGACCTTTATTATTACGAGGACCTTGCGGACGCGCAGGCGGCGGGCGACCTTGCCCTGACCGCGCCGGACTATTCCCGGGCCATCGCCTTCCCCGCGGCCTATTCCAATACGGGCAATCCGCAGACCCTCTACGTGCTGGTGGTGGGGAACGCCAACAGTACGTCCCCGCCGAACCCGAACGGGGGCGAGGGCTGCTACGACATCGCGGAACTGGTGCTCATCGTGGAGCCGATGCCCGGTGACCCGGGCCCGTTCGCCCTGGACCGGTGCGATGACGCTGTTGCCGATGGACAGGCCCAGTTCGACCTTACCGTCCTGGAGTTCCAGATCACGGGGGGCCTTCCGGGGCTGTCGGTGACATGGTTCGATTCCCTTGGGAATCCGATCTTGGACCCGGGGAACTATACCAATATCAACACGCCCGAGACGGTGGTGGCCACGGTGACCTCCGATGCGGATTGCTCCAGCACCGTTGCGGTGACCTTGACGGTATATCCCAACCCTGCGCCGAACATGGACCCAGCGCCCCTCGTGCGCTGTGACGACGATGACGACGGGGTGCTGGTCTTCGACCTCAACGAGCGTACGCAGGAGATCCGCAACGGCCAGGACAACGTGTCGGTGGTCTACTACGAGACCCTTGCGCTGGCCGTTGCCGGAGCGCCCTTCACGGAGATCTTCGGGGGCATCTATGAAAACACCCGCAGCCCCTATAACGATACCGTCTTTGCCAGGGTTTCAAATAACGTCCCCCCGCAGGCGCTGCCCTGTTATACCGTAGTGGAACTGGACCTTGAGGTGGTCGCCCTTCCCGACAGGCCGGACCCGGCTACCTTCCGGGACCCCCTTGCCGAGTGCGACGAGGACGGCGACGGCGATGCGGTCTTCGACCTGTCCTCGCAGGACGGCGCGGTCTACGGTTCGCAGGACCCGGCCGGTTTTGCGCCGATAGCCTATTATGAGGACGAGGCCGATGCCGTTGCCGGCAATGCCAATTTTATCGATCCCGCCATCCTGGGCGCCTACGAGAGCGTGCCGCGCCCGATCTGGGTACGCCTGGAGAGCCTTGCCACGGGCTGTGCGCGGGTGACGCGCTTTGAGCTGGTGGTTGGCGCGTTCCCCGGTTCGGGGAACGCCGATGACCTGGTGCTGTGCGACGACGAGGAAAGCGGGAGCAATTCCGATGGGACCTCCGTTTTCGACCTGACGGTGAACACCCCGGTGATCACCGGCAACGACCCGACCCTCTCGGTGGCGTACTTTGCCTCGCTGGGCGACCTCAACAACAACATCCCGATCGCCGCTCCGCAGGCCTATGCGAACCTCTCCAATCCACAGGAGATCTTCTATACCGTGAGCGGCCAGAACAGCTGTAGCGACAGCCAGAGTTTCTCCATATCCGTGAGCCCCAGCCCGCAGCCGGTGCAGCCGGCCCCGCTGGTGTCCTGCGACGGCGACGGCGACGGGTTCTCGACCTTTGACCTGGAGAGCAAGACCGCGGAGATCCAGGGCGGCGGCCCCTCGCTGGCGGTGACCTACCACGAGACCCTGCTGGACGCCACCACGGGCGACTTCCCGCTGTCGAGCCCCTACGCGAACATCGTGGCCTATGGCCAGACCCTTTACGTGCGGGCGGTCTTCGCGGCCCCTCCCGGCGGCCCGGTCTGCTATGGGATCGTCACCCTGGAGCTGTCGGTGGTCGATGGCCCGGTGGTCCCCGGTACGCTTCCCGACCTGGTCGCCTGCGGTGATGGCGGGACCGCGGTGTTCGACCTTACGGTACAGGAGGCACTGATACTGGGCAGCCCGCCGCAGACGGACGTTACGCTCACCTACCACCTTTCCGAGGCCGATGCGCTCGCGGGCGCGCCGTTCATCGTGGACCCGACTATATTCACAAACTCCGCCAACCCCCAGACCATCTGGGTGCGCCTGGAGTCCGACCTGACGGGCTGTTTCGGCATCGCCAGTTTCGCGCTGGTGGTTGCCGACGGCCTTCCGATCACCGACCCCTCGCCGCTGGAGCTCTGCGACGACCTTGGCCAGCCCAACGATGGGTTTACGGCCTTCAACCTGACCCTCAAGAACAGCGAGATCACCAACGGGGTGCTCACCCAGGGCGTCTCCTATTTCGAGACCGAGCAGGACGCGCGCGACAACGTGCGCCGCATCGACCCCGAGACGGCCTATGTGAACACCTCCAATCCACAGGTGCTGTACGTGCGGGTGGAGGACAGCAACAGCGGCTGCGTTTCGTTCACGACCTTGACCATCAAGGTGATCCCGAACCCGACCCCCGTTGCCCCGGACCCCATCGCGCTGTGCGACTACAACGTGATCGTCCCTCCGGGCCCCTATGACGGGGTGGAGCTCTTCGACCTTACCGTGCGCGAGGGGCAGATCCTCAACGGCAACGGCTGGGCCCTGGCCTATTTTGAGAGCTATGGCGGTGCTGTGGACGGGACGGCCCCGATCCCGGCGGGCCAGGTGACGGCCTACCAGAACACCAGCAACCCACAGGTCATTTACGTGCGGGCGACCGACCCGGTTTCCCTGTGCTTCGAGATCGTGGAGCTGGAGCTTGTGGTGGACCCGCTGCCGGACGACAGCGCGGCCGTTGCGCCGTACATCGCCTGTGCGGCCGATGGCAGCGAGATCGCGGTGTTCGACCTGGAGGCCAAGGTTCCCGAGATCCTCGGCGGGCAGGCGAGCCCGCCCTTTGCGGTGAGCTTCTACCTGGACCCGCTGGACGCGGAGCAGGGGACCAACGCCATCGTGAACACGACCACCTACCAGAACATGGACGCGGGCAACAACCCGGTGAACCCGCAGACCATCTATACGGGCATCCTCGACACGCGCACGGGCTGCTACATCGGCGGGGTGCAGAGCTTCGAGCTTATCGTCCAGCCGGGCGCCATCGCGGTGTCCCCCGCGGGCCCGTTCGTGGTGTGCGACAACCTGGCCCCCAGCGACGGCTTTGCCGAGTTTGACCTGGAGGACGTTGCCGACCAGCAGGTCTCCGGACTGCGGGCCGGGATACTGGCGGGTCAGGACCCCTCGGTGTTCCGGATCACCTTCCACGAGACGCAGGAGGGTGCCCAGACCGGCCAGGGGGCCATCGTGTTCCCCTACGTGAACCTGATCAACCCGCAGCGGGTGTACGCGCGGGTGACCAATACCCAGAACCTGTTCGAGCCGCAGTGCTACGCGGTGGCCGAGGTGGTGCTCAAGGTGGAGAGCCTTCCGGAGATCGTGCTCGAGGGCGGCTACCGCCTGTGCGTTGACGCCAACGGCAACCCGGTCCCCGAGGAGGCGGGCGGCCCCTCGCCTCCGGTGATCGACACGGGGCTCGACCCCGGCCAGTACACGTTCCAGTGGGCCCTTGACGGGGTGATGCTCCCCGGCCAGACGGGCCCGTCCATCGTCGCGCTGCAGGGCGGTGCCTACACGGTCACCGTCACCGAGCTGGCCTCGGGCTGTGATGCCCAGGCCACGGCCACGGTGACCGTCTCCTCGCCGCCGCTGGCCTACGGGGCCGTTCTTGTGAACGGTGCCTTCGCGGGCACGCACGTGATCGAGGTGGAGGCCGAGGGCCAGGGCACCTATGAGTACCAGCTGGACAACGGGCCCTTCCAGGACGGCAACCGCTTCGAGGGGGTGGCCCCCGGGGACCACACGGTGACCATCCGCGACAGGTTCGGCTGCGGCAGCGTGACCATCGATGTGGGGGTGATCGACTACCCGCCCTACTTTACCCCCAACGGCGACGGCTACCACGACACCTGGAACATCATCGGGATCGCCTCGGGCGACCCCGCGGCGCGCATCTACGTCTTCGACCGCTTCGGCAAGCTGCTCAAGCAGCTCAGCCCCACCGGGCCCGGATGGGACGGCACCTACAACGGGAGCCCCATGCCATCGAGCGACTACTGGTTCCGCGTGGAGTACCGCGAACAGGACGCACAGAAGGAATTCAAAGGACATTTTACCCTAAAACGATAAATAGAAATTATCGTGTAAAAAAAAAGCCCCATTCA
>JBLWUU010000013.1:0-8262 GCA_048268755.1 Pseudidiomarina sp. | reverse complement strand
ACAAGAAAACCATCGGTTACGGACTGCCGGACTTCGCAGAGGAACTCAACTACGGAGTCGATCTATCAACCATCTGATAATGGTATCAGGTTGGTGGGGTAAAGGTGCCCCATCAACCATTAAATCCGTATACCCTTAAGAATTTATATGCGCTATCAACCTTTTCGTATCTAGACATGGAACATCCCTTTTATTCTGTTCGTATTTCAATCATATATGATTTCTTATTTTTGTTGGAAAATAAACTTGTGAATAGCCACTGATTTGCTAGACACCTTTGAGTTATCCGATTAATCAGCGGTAAAAAAAGAACCTATACGACCATAAGCCAATGAAGAAAATTACTCTTCCAGCCTTCATCTCAGAAAAGCAAAATATGCTACTATAAATTTTAGCAACAATATGTAAGCCAAGCTCTAGGATACAAAGATGTCCGAATATAAACTTACGCGGGAAATAATCTCTTTATCCCTATCAAGTAACTGGGATGCAGCAAAACTTGAATGGAAGCTTCATGAGATTTATGAGGCAGATGAGCCGGAAGCGTGCTTGTGCGGGCACTTCCCCATTATTGAGATATGTGTTTTGTCTAATACTCACAATTTCAATCAAGCAGTTGTTGGCAACTGTTGCGTCAAAAAGTTTATAGGCCTGCCTTCGGACAAAATTTTCCAATCCATCAAACGAGTACGTAAGGACAATGAAAAATCATTGAACGCAGAGGCTATCGGTCATGCCCACCAAAAGGGTTGGATCAATGACTGGGAAAAGAATTTCTACTTAGATGTAATGCAAAAGCGAAAGCTCAGTACAAATCAGCTAGCAAAGAAAATACAAATAAATGAAAAGCTGGCAAATAACATGAAACGCAGAAGGTAAGTATCAAACTGACGTCTCCCCCAAGAGTAGAACCATGACATCGATGAGATTTCCATTAAAACGGCAGCGGTGGAGGTGATGGAAATGGCTTAAACCATTCCTCATGAACTTTGCAATTCTCACTATTAGGTTCTGGGTAGGCTTGTTTCACTCGCACGTGAAGTGGCATTGAAACACAGTTACCAAATATTAGAGCCTCTCCGGGAACCGATTGCTTAATCTTGTTCGCAAAATCATCTGAAAAGTAAGGAAGTATTGCGTACACGTACTTCATATCGATTTCGTTTTGTATGCGGTGGATTATGAAGTTTGAGCATTGAGATAAAACAGTTTCAGACAACTCTGAGGGCCGTTGTGATGACACTAGTAGGTACAATGCGTATTTTCTGCCCTCACGCGCAATCTGCTCAAAGATATTTTCGCGAAGTAAATACTTAGAATCTTTCTTGATGTAGCGATGAGCCTCATCTAGCACCAGATGTATAGGATCTTCCCTTCTGGCGGAGCCTTTGAGTTTTTTCCGTGACGTGAAATTAAGCCTTGAGGTAACAGATGTTAATGTTTCTAGCGCGTCTTTGGATAGCTCACTGGTATCGATAATTACCATATTAGTTTGTGATGGTACGGCACAATTGGATTGCCACAACCATTCGAGGTATTGGTCAATATTTGTTGTTTTTTCGGGCGACTTCCTCATGAAGGCGCAATCAGGATTTTCCAAGAAAAAATCCAATCTTGTCATCATTGTAGATGTGTATTCTCTTACTCGACCATTACCTCTAGCATCTTCTTCTAATAATGTAAGGTTTGCTGCCTGTTTCAAAAACTCATAGTTGAAATACGCTTCACTAGAGGCTCTAGAGTCCATAACTTCTCGTAGAGTGTCTTTGTTAATTTTTCTTTCAACTGACTCTACTGCGTCCATTAACTTGCCGTCGTTTCTACCGAAATTGATGGTGCAACTTGCATTCAAGTCACGTAAATCATCTAACACACCCTCCTGCTGACATGCGTCGTGGAGGTCATCATCCATCTCTATAAGTGTTAAAACCCCATAAATTATGCCTTGTGCAGTAGTAATAATTGCTGTATCACTGTCACCTTGAGCTTGTAGTATATGGATTAGATTACAGATCTTAAACCTGAGGTAGTTTATGAGCTTTTTCCTATCATCTCCTTCCTCAGTCGCGATCATATAAAACTTATAACTTTCCTGAAGCACCTTGTCCCAGAACGGGCGTTGGGTGGCATCCGTAGCCATTAGGAAGGAACTCCACTCGTCAATATTCATCAAGAAGTGAGGAAGGTAAAACGGTTCGACGCCGTCTTCAGAAGTCTCAATGTTTGGCTTTAATAGCCTGACGTTTATATACGGGCTGATTTCGTGCCCTGTAAAAGCATTTTTATACTCGCCGTTGACGTCAAAAATTAGTATTCTCGAACCAATAGCAGAATTATTTTTCTTCTTATGAATTTCTTGGATTATGTGAGCTATTGTATTTGACTTGCCGCTACCAGAGTTACCAAGCACAGCGGAGTGAATATTGAAAAATGAGTTGATTGAGATGTCTATCGGGTAGTTGATCAGGTTTTTACTCTCTCCGAGAAAAAAGCTCTGATGAATTGATTCGCTAAGCGCCTTATCTTTATCTGTTTGAAGGATTAGTTTCATATCCTCGAATGTAACGACGTTTACTTCACTGTATATTCCGGGAAAGATCCCAACTCCGAGATTAAACCGATCATCTCTTGTGATTGTACCTATAGGCTTCAAGAGTAGTTCACGATTACTATCAAAATCATATGCGGATGAGTCTAGCTTCGTATCGCTATCGAAAATTGACATAACTTCGCAGATTAATTGTTCACCAACTGAGTTGGTTGTCTTTAAGTAGCTTCCGATATTGCCAAAATAATACACAGTGCCAGCATGGTTAACGGAGTTCCCCCTGATCTCTGACGAGATCTTTACTCGGAATTGATTGAAGTTTACCGAAACAATTTTTCCAATTTTCATTCTGCACCTTTGAGGGACTTCAAAGATTCGATAAACTCCTCAAGAAGTTCGATATCTTTGCTGCGATCTAAATCAGGAATAAAGTGGTTTACAATAAAGTTGAAATAATGAACCTTTTCCTTTGAAGGTTCGACATCGTTTTCATCAGAGTTATCAATCTCTCCTGATATCTGATAAATCCTTCTGTCTGTTAGTCTGGTGAGATTTTCAGAGGGATGATAGTTACCAAAAATAACAACGCTAAGACTTGAATTTGATGCCAGAGCAGAATAAATGGCATTGTTTATGTGTTCATCACTAAAGCTATAGCCAATAATTATTAACACGCCATGTTGCAGTAAGAGCTTGTTTTGAAACTCCCTAATTAGATCAGCATACGGGGAGCCTAAACTCTTATTTTGTTTTAGCGGCGTAGGATAGATCAGTACGTTGTTGCCTTGTGGTGGCTGATTAGGAGTTACATCAACCTCTTTAATGTTGAAGAACGAGTTGTCATCCGACTCTATCCAGCTAACCGATCCATGAAGCTTGTAAAGATAAACCATGTTTTCCAGAGGTTCATACTTTTCGACACTTGGATCAACCTTTCGCGAGAATGTGTAGGAAAAGCGTGCTGGATTAAATGTACGAGATAGACCACTACTGAAGCCGTTGTTGTAGTTAATATTCAGATAGCCTAATGCAGTTTCGCTAAGTAAATCGTTGTTAGTAGTGAATACATTAACTCTCGCTAGATCCTTATTCCGTAAAGCTAATTTCTGATAGAAATTTTTATACAAATTCAGGGTTTCTTTAGCTTCATCACCTGTACAGTCGATATTAATAGATGAGTAAATTTGGGTCTCAATCAAGTTGATAAGGAAATCGTTTAGGGGGTCTTTTTGGTTTATACCTTTTGAATACTGTCGCTTTGAATAAAGTGTGCCTAGTATGTCTTCTAAATTGTCTGGAAATACTTTCCGAACAGTATTGAAAAGTGCTTTCACTTGTTCATGCTGTAGCTCGTCGCTAACGGATGCTAATTCAGTGGCAGTTGTTTCATCTTTTACTTTTCTTTCCACTATATTGATAAGCTCAGCCATAGCTGGGATTGCACCTGAGCTAACTCCCGCGCCGATTAGAAAGTGAAGATTTTTAATATTTGTTAGATCTGATATTTTGCTTCTGATTTTTTCTATACCGTCTTCCACACTCTCATTATCACCGAGCAGGCTATCCCGCCCCTGTTTGAAGATTAGATAATCCCTCGCGAGTTTTTTATCTTCATTCATATTCTCAATTCCCTCTAATGCACTTTTAAACCGCTTCCTTTTAGAATCCTCTGTGAAAATCTTGTGCTAATGTATAAATAGTTTTCCCGTTATGAGTAATTCTTACTAAGCCGCCGTCCTCTAGTTTATTTAGGAGCTTCTTAACTCCCCAGCCTCCCTTATTAATAGGGTGAATACAAGAGATTTTCTCTGGAGAGATGAAACTATAAAGCCCATCCAGACTACATAAGATTCTGAATCGTGAATCACCATGGTGCTCAAGAAATGTAGCTAATCTGTCTTTACTCATCCATCGAATAGCTTCTAGAATATCCTCGTAATGCTTTAATAATAGTGAACAACTGGCTCTCGCACCGTAAACAGGCTTCGAGTAATCGGGTTTTCCGCTTACAGGATCTCTACCGAAAAACTTCCAGATAGCCTCGTGATGCGTGAGTCTATTTCTCAATTCTTTAATAGCTAAAAACTTGCTTTCTATATCAGATCTAGTAATTCCCGCCGGGGCGTTAGGGAATATTTTTTTCAGTTGGTTAGGCCAAAGTAACATGTGAGAATTGTTATCTTCATAGGACTTAGACAAAAAATTCGTCCAGAAGCCAAAATCCATGACGGAGATCACATTGTTTGGGGTTACAGCCTTCCCAGCTCTTTTCAGCTTTTTACTCGCATCGATTACTTTCTTTTCTTCCCACAGATGGTTAGTGATCAGTCGTTTCTTATTACGATTAAGTACATAACCTTGTTTGTCGACCGATTGTCCGGGACGCGCCTTTTTTGTGTATCTGGTGTGGTTAGAGAACTTCCTATTTCCCATGTACTCAGTGAAGGAAAAGATCCAATTGGTTCCAGTGCTATATTGACCTTTTGCAGCTTTTGGAGGGTTTTCACGAATTGCGCAGTCAATAGCGTTTCGCAGTGTAATCTCTAAGCACTGGATAACAGGGAAAAGCGCTCCACAGAGGGCTTTATTCCAATGATAAGCTGCTAGCACTTGATCGTTCTTAACTTTAAGATGATCCTCATAAACCGATAATCGACTTGATGATATGTACTTCAATTGCTTTCCTTGCTAAAGAGTTGTTGACTTCGGATAATAACATGTCTAGACTGTTTTACATAAAGGCGGAGTAGCCTCGGAATAACGAGGTCTCATGCGAAAAAGTTTTGCGGAAAAGCCACCTTCGGGTGGCTTTTCTCGTTATTGAGCAGCTAATCCATTCTTACTCAACTTGGCGCACCTGTGAGTTATCCAGCCAAAGCATTTAGTTACGGTCTTTTAAAAGATAACCTCGAAAGAGGTGTATTTGTTTATACTTCTCTTAGCTTGCATCGATACTATTTTTGATAGCGAAAGACTGAAGCTTTTTGTCGTAAAAGCTTATATCCCGTTGATATCGAGGGAAGAATTTGATCGTCGCTTGTTCTTTATCGTAAATTGCTCGGACGTCATTCTCACCAGCATCGTGAATCGCCACTAGTTTATTAGACACTCAGTAGCAGTTCTTCAAATCGTCCATCACACTCTAACGGTGATAGCTATTCATTGGAACTATGTCGACGCTTTGAGTTGTAAAACGTTTCATTTAATCAAATACGTCACGATGAGTCTCTTCTCGGCATGAGTACATTTTACGTTTAATGCGTTCCCGTTTAAATAACTGGAAGAAGCTATCAACCACAACATTGTCATAGCAATTATTCCGACGACTCACATCACGCAAAAACTTTCTTGATTGAAAATGTTGAAAAATGCTAGGTTTAAGGCTCTTTATAGCTAAAGTGAGGCTATAAATATACATTTAAATCAAATTATGTTGAAAAATAAAACGAGGGCAGTTAGTTTTCTACTTGAAAATAAAGGGCTAGGTAATTGTACTGACCCTATTTCCCGACATTTTGTTTTAGATAACGAGTTTAGCGTTAAGGCTTAAAATGAATCGCAATTACATAAAACCCTGCCAATTGGCAGGGTTTTTTGTTAAGTGATTTCGAAAGGTAAATTCACAGTTTCTAGGAAACTGCTAAACTATGGGGCATCAGGTTCTCATTCGAGATAGATACGCTATTCATGCTGAGATTATTGCTGCTCATACTTTTAGTTATGCTTGCTGCTTCGGGCTGTGATCGGCCTACGGAGCGAGCGGTGCTTGTGGGCAATTCATGGATAGGTGCCGCTCCCATTTTTAGCGCTGCAGCGACTCATTCTGAAATACTACCTAACCAATTACAGCCAGTAATGCTCGTTTCCGATATTAGTGTGCTACGAATGCTAAGTAACGATGCGGCTGTAGGCGCATTTGTTTCCTTAGATAACGCGCTTGGTTTGAATACCATGACCCAAGGCGGCTATTGTGTGGCAATGGTTATCGACCGTTCTTTCGGAGCGGATGCCATTGTCGCCCGTGAGGGCTGGCGTGATAACCCAGAGGAGCACATCCGTGCCGGTTTAGAAGACAGTACCTTGGCCCGTTATGTGCTGAGTCAGTGGATGAAGGTGAATGAGATTGCTCCCGAACGCGTTTCGGCGCAAGTGTTGGTACCGTCAGAGCACTTGTCAGCTTGGGCCGAAAAAGAGATCGATTTGGTGGTAACTTATCAACCTTTCGTGGCGCGACTGCAACAAAGAGGTGGGCAGGTTATCTTTGATTCGCAACACACAGCGCTGAAAATCACCGAAGTGCTGGTCATCAATAAACAGCGTTGGCCAGAGCTTGCGCCGGCAGTAAGGAAGTTCCGCGAACAATCGTGGCCGCGCATCATGACCTTGCTCGAACAGCGCCAAGCAGAATTTTGGCAAGCTTTACAAGCCCTCACCGAGCTTGGCGACGCTGAGTTACAAGCCGGGTTAGCGGGCGTAGAGTTTATTCCAGTAGCGGAACAAGAAAAGGCTTTGGAGAGGTTGTTACAGGAAGAGATTCCAAAAGTGATCGAGCACCTCATCCAGTCAAACGTTTATGAGCAAGTCTATCCCCTCAACCGTTGTGAACAGCTCAGTGAGGTAGCTGAGTGAAGAAACTTCGGTGGTGGCAACGCTTAAGCGCGCAGATTACTATCCCCATGTTTATCGCTATGCTGGCGATCTTGTTGGGGCTCACCTACTTCATGATTGCCGCGCAGCAGCAAGCGGCACTTAATAGCGCTAAGCTCGAGTTACGAAGCAGTCTGGCGGTAGCACAAGGTTCTTTCAACCGTATGTATACAGCCGATAGCACGGTGATGATCCCCGAATTACTCAGTGAAATGCACGTGCATCCGCGCATTCTTAATGCGGTCATCGTCAATATCCGCAAAGACTTGGTGGCTGCTTACGAGCCTCATCTGATAAAAGGTGATTTGCAGCGCTTTTTAGAGGTTACGAGTGCTGACCTGTTGCAGCAGGCGAGTAGTACGGGTAAGACTCTTATCGAGTACCATCCCGAGCACAGTCACTTGGTCGCTGCAGCCCCAATCATTGAAAGTCTATCAGTTAACCGACAAAGCCAACGCAACGTGTTGTTGGTCGAGTATGTACACGCTCCGCATTGGTATCAACTTGCCAGTGTTCCTTGGTGGCCTTTAGGGTTGCTTCTTCTGTTGTTTTTCGTGATTGGCTTTGGTTTATGGTTTGCGTTACAGCGTTTCATTGCCCGTCCAGCGAACAAATTAGTCGCCGCAGTGACGCAGTTCGGCCGACATGGCTTTGTCGACGATAATCGGCTTCCGCTGCGGCTACCGAATGAGTTTGGCATCTTGGCTCATAATGTGCGTTTAGCCGTTAGAGAACGCCGGCATCGTGAAGCGAAACTGCGGCAGTTATCAGCGGCGGTAGAGCAGGCGAATGAAAGCATTATGATTACCGATCTCGCCGGGAACATCGAATATGTAAACCCTGCCTTCTGCGCGACTACGGGGTATAGCAGCGAAGAGGTTATCGGTAAAAATCCGCGCATATTGGCATCGGGCCGAACGCCCGCCAGCGAGTATCAAGCGTTATGGCAGTGCTTGAGTGAGGGCAAAACATGGCAAGGAGAACTGTATAATAACTCAAGTTTCGGGGTTCAAAAACAGCAAAAAAATACAGCTTAAGTTACTGAATAATATAAATAAAAATAGCCT
>JBLWUU010000012.1:0-9742 GCA_048268755.1 Pseudidiomarina sp. | reverse complement strand
TTCACGCTGAGGCTAGAAGCCAAATCTATTGGTGATGAGTACTGATTTTAAGCTAAACTGAACTCCGAAACTTGAGTTATTACTCTCGGTGATGTAAAAGCCATTTTTTTCTATGCAAGCTTGTTTCCTGCATTTGTCGATCTGACGACTATCGCCACGTCAGACATTGCAACGATTATTGTGTTGACTGTCGTTGCAGTCGGTGGTGTTAAACTGGGTTATGCGTATTTCGCCAGCAGGATTCTGTCCTGGACTAAGGGCAGAGCACCAGGCGTTGTTAAAAAGACCGCTGGCGGTTTTATGGTTGGTGCAGGCACATACCTTATGGTAAAAGCCTAATGAATTGAAAATCCCACGTTGGAGGTTGTAGATGGAAGATGATTTTGAAGTTGAAATGAGTGCTTTAAGCCAGGAGCTGACGGCTGAGGGTAAAACTGTTCAGGTCGATATTTACCGTGGCGACACGGGAGGCTGGATTCTTGAAGTGATTGATGAATCGGGTGTTTCGACAGTCTGGGAAGATGAGTTCGATACAGAGGAAGCCGCACTGGATGAAGTTAAGGCGACCATCAGAGATGAAGGAATTGATTCTTTAATTGGTATGGATGTGTAAATGACGCTGGGTTAATCATACCGGGTTCCGTGGTGCGGATGGGGCTGGCATAGGAAACAGCCTGTTAACAGAGAACTCCTCCAGACAAAAGCTGAAGACCTGTTGGGAGCCCATTGCTTTAAAGGTTACCTGTTCCTGGGTTAGTTCACAAAACCAGTTTTCTCTGGATTGCGGCGCCTGGTCAGTGAAGGCGATGGGGGTAAAGAGGGCTGCGCACAGCTCATCACGAGCTGAACGGGCCGATAGATATTCAAAGGCTTCTACTCCAGCTTCTCTCATGTTGGTGCCTAATGCTTGAGTCAGGGAGTACTCAGTGCGGTGGCGCAATGCTGCCGTGAATGCACTAAAGGGTGGCTGTTGAAGCTGGATACCTTTATCGGTCTTATAACCCACTGTGAACAGCGTATGCTCGGTGTTCAATTTTGCCGCAGGTGCCGTTCCTTCCATTGAGCGGAGAAACACAAAGCGGTAGAAGGCGGATTCTGCCAGGGTTACTTCAAGTGATTTTCCGCCGTAGAACAGGCTAGGTTCATGGATACGGCCAAATCGAGATCCCCAGTGTAAGGGAGGATAACGAAAAGGTGTTTTGAGCAGGTAGTGCAGGGTGTTTGGGTAGGTATCAGGATAGTCGGGTTTTGAGGTTTCAAGTAACTCTTCAAGCACCGCCTGTTCTTCGAGTGTGTCCACATAGCCTAGTGTGGCGACTTGTTCCTGATTTTCCACCAGGCGGTATAACAACCCCTCAATGGGTCTGATGCAGGCTTCGCCGTTACAGTCAGCCCAGATTATGGTTACACCTTGCCTCGTATCGCATCCAGGCAGGTCACCACACGCATAAGTCCCTGAACAGTTTGTACCTGTATAGCAGGAACACCGCCAGTAAGCTTGTTCTGTGAGCGCATGAAATGTTTGATCCAGGCCTGGTCACCCCCGGTGAGTGCAAATAGTGCCCGGGCGGCTCTGATCAACAGCAGGGCCAGTTCACCTTGTTTACTGTCGGGACTCAGGTCCAGGTTTTGCTTTAAGCGTGTTATCGCGGTTCTATGCACACCAATCACCTTGCCCAGCTCATCTTGCTTGAGTGTCAGCTGTTTGGATGCATTAAGTAGTGCTTTTGACAGGACAACAGCTGGGTCTGGTCGTTGCTTTAGTTGTGCAGTCATCTTGCTTTTCACTCCAGGATCTAACTTTTGATCTTTATTTTAGATGCAAATAAAGCAAAATGGTAATCAGTTTTACTAAATGAAACATTTCATCTCTGCCACAGCCTCCAGCACTGCTTCACAACAGCGTCAACATGCCTGTTGATTTCCTCACCAGGTTGTCTGGGTGGGAGTTGATGCAAGGCACGCACTATGTCCAGTCCTGCAAGCATGCTCAAAAACAACTCGGCGGCATGCTCAGTATCAGTACACTCTATACGTCCTGCCTCTTGTTGTATTTTTAACCAGCCGCTCAAGGTGTCTAAGGCGTTTTGAACACTGTTGTTGTACATGCTGTGCAGTAGATCCCGGTCTACTTCGTGCAGGCTGCCCAGCAAACGCAGAAAATTGAGGTGTTCATGGCTGAGTACGAAATGTGCCAGGTTTAGTGCAAAGTCATGCAGTGCTTGCCGAGGTGTTTGGCCCTGCTCAGGTTCGATAACCAGGTGTTGAAGCAAGCTATCGCACTGGCGATGAATGATGGCCTCGATCAGTGTGTTTTTTTCGTTAAAGCGGTTATAGACCGTTACTTTTGAAACGCCCGCTTTACGTGCGACCGCTTCTATCGAGAATTTAGCTGGGCCCTGGGTGAACAGAAGTTCTGTGGCGGCATCCAGAATAGCGACTTCTTTGCTGGGATCGACAGGTCGTCCCGATCGTGACTTACAAGGCACTTTTTTATCCATTTTAATTAGTATACGATTGCCTTCATTAATCATAGTGTATTTTTGAGTCGATTACCATGCATAGACCCTTATTCTTTATGGCTATTGTGCTGTTAATGCTGGGCTGTAGTCCAGATAATGGTGCATCCAATGCACCTCAGTCTGCGGCTCCCTGGGTTCGAACTCTGGTAGTGAGTAATGCCTCTTCTGCTTTTCTGAAGCTATCCGGCACAGTAAAAGGGCGCTATGAAACACCCGTTGCCTTTCAGGTTTCGGGCCGTATTCTGGAGCGCTATGTTGATGCGGGTCAGCGGGTCGAAGCGGGGCAGTTGCTGTTCCAGTTGGACCCGCGTGATTTGTTAGCCTCGGTGCGAGTGGCTGAAGCTGACATGAAAACGACTGAAGCGGCATTGGCAATTGCACGCAGCGAGTTGAATCGTCAACAAACACTGGTAGACGGCCAGTTTGTCAGCCGCCAAACCCTGGAGCGTTATGAGCTGACACTGCGTGAAGCCATCAGTCGTCATCAGGCGGCTAATGCTGTGTTGGAGCAGGCACGTAATGCTGTGGATTATGCTGAACTGCGTGCTGAAAAAGCGGGCATACTGAATGCCGTGACAGCTGAGCCAGGACAGGTGGTCATCATGGGGCAGGCTCTGGCTACTCTGATTGACGATAGCTCACTTGAAGCGGAGGTATATCTGCCTGAAGGTGAGGATGCTCCAGCGTCTGGTAGCCTGTTGATTGATGGTGAATCATTAGCGATTACTTTGCGGGAGATGGCAGCCTCGGCTGATCCTGACAGTCGCAGTTGGCGGGCACGTTATCGTATTGAGTCGCGCTCTGATGCCTTAAGTCTGGGCAGTGTGGTACAGGTCAGGCTTGACCAGCCACTGCAGGAGACAACCTTTAGTGTGCCCCTGGGCGCACTGGATGAACGCAGTCAAGGCGCTCAGGTCTGGCAAGTAGTTGAGGGGCAGGTGCAGCCTGTGCCTGTGGAGGTGCTGGAGCTGAGCCAGGAATATGCCCGTATTCGCGCTTCCCTGACGCAGGGTAGTCGCATTGTTGCGCTGGGCACGCATTTATTAACGCCGGGCATGCAGGTCAGGGAGCAGGCGCGATGAATTTTCCCAATTTGTCAGCCCTGGCAGTGCGTGAACGCTCGGTAACCCTGTTTTTTCTTCTCCTGTCTGTCTTTGCCGGTGTCTATGCGTTTTCATCTTTGGGGCGTGCCGAAGACCCATCCTTCACTGTACGGGTGATGGTGGTGTCGGCTATCTGGCCCGGTGCCACACCGACCGAGTTACAGGATCAGGTTGTTGACCGTCTGGAGAAACGCATTCAGGAAGTGGAGTACCTGTATAAAATTGAAACCACGATACGTCCGGGTCGGGCCGATTTACAGATAGAGTTCGAGGACTTTTCACCCAGTGAAAGGGTGCCTGATCTGTTTTATCAGGTACGTAAGCGCATGCTGGATGAAGCCGGAAGTCTGCCTGCGGGGGTCATAGGTCCGATCGTTAATGATGATTTTTCAGATGTGTATTTCTCGCTGATTTCACTGACGGCACCGGGTATGCCGATGCACAGCCTCACCCGTGAAGCGGAATCTGTCCGTGATCGTTTACAGCGTGTGCCTGGCCTGCAAAAAGCGCTGTTACTGGGCGAGCGCAGTGAGCGGGTGTTTATCGACTTTGATATGAACCGCCTGAATAACCTGGGGTTGTCAGCAGAGCAGATTTTTGCCGCGATTGAAGCCAGTAATCGTATGATGCCAGCTGGCTTTGTTGACCTGGACGGGCCACGCGCCTACCTGCGTGTGGATGCTGATCTGGCGGACCTTGATCAACTGGCTGCTTTGCCGATACGTGTGGGAGACCATCTGTTAAAGCTGTCTGATCTGGCAGATATACGGCGAGGTTACGAAGATCCTCCCTCCTATATGATCAGGGCGGATGGTGAAGCGGCCATATTGTTGGGGGTGGTGATGCAGGCCGGTCAGAACGGCCTGGAGTTTGGTGAGCGTCTGACGGCCTTTATTGATGCTGAACAGGCCGCGTTACCCCTGGGTATGTCTTTGCATATGCTGACCAATCAGACCGAAGCGATCAGTCAGGCCGTTGATCTGTTTCAGATCAAGTTTCTGGTGGCGGTGCTGGTCGTTATGGCTGTCAGCATACTGGCGATTGGCTTTCGTGCGGGTCTGGTGGTAGGTATTGCCATCCCCGTTACCATCGGCCTGACCTTCCTGTTGATGAAAATTACCGGGATCAATCTGGATCGTATCACTCTGGGTGCCTTGATTATCGCCCTGGGGTTACTGGTGGATGATGCCATCATCGCCATTGAAATGATGATCGTTAAAATGGAAGAGGGCTGGGAGCGGGTGCGCGCGGCCAGTCATGCCTGGAGTGTGACGGCCGCCCCTATGCTGTTTGGTACGCTGGTGACGGTAGCGGGTTTTGTCCCGATCGGCTTTGCCCAGTCAGGTGTGGGTGAATATGCCGGCAATATCTTTTGGGTGCTGGCCTTTGCACTGCTGGTTTCCTGGCTGGTGGCTGTGACTTTTACGCCTTATCTGGGAGTGAAGCTGCTGCCATCCTATACTCAGCATCAGGCTGGAGATATCTATCAAACACGTTTTTACCAGTATCTGCGAGGCGTGGTAAACACCTGTGTGCGTTATCGTAAAACGGTCGTGCTGTCGACACTGATGTTGTTGATACTCAGCGGTGTGGGTATGGCAACGCTGGTACAAAAGCAGTTTTTTCCAGGTTCAGACCGTCCAGAGGTATTGATCGATATTAACCTGCCGCAGGGCAGTGCAATCGGCACGACAGAAGCCACGGTAAAACGCCTCGAAGCCATATTGGAAACGCTGCCCGAAGTGAAAAGCCTGTCATCCTATATCGGTGCGGGTGCGCCTCGATTCTTTATTTCGGCTAACCCTGAACAGCCTGATCCGGCCTTTGCCAAGATCATTGCCATAGGCCATGATGCCGGTGCTCGTGATCGTATTATGGCGGAGATGAATCGTCACCTGGAGGCAGGTGAGTTTCCTGAAGCACGGGTACGCGTTACCCGTTTGCTATTTGGACCGCCGGTTATCTGGCCTGTCAGCTTTCGCGTGCTGGGCCCGGATACTGAAGTCTTGCGTTCCATCGCTCACGAGGTGCGTAATCTGATGGCGGCGCATCCCAATACCGTGATGCCGCACCTGGAATGGGATGAGCGTACACCCGCCTACTATCTGGATATGGACCCTGACCGTCTGCGGTTAATGGGACTGACGCCGACCGAGGTTGCGCAGCAACTGGCGTTTCAACTCAATGGTTTTAATGTCACCGATGTGCGTCAGGATGTTCGCAGCGTACAGGTGATCGCGCGCAGTGCACGCGAAGGGGGGCTGTTACCCGAGGCGCTAGAGCTTAAGACAGCGGATGGGCGCAAGGTGGCGCTCAGTCAGTTGGGCGAGTTGAGTATCCGCTATGAAGATCCGGTGATAAAACGCTATAACCGTGAACCCTTTCTGGCTGTACATGCCGATGTACAAGGAGCCCAGCCACCTGACGTGACCCATGCGATCTGGGCTGACATGCAGTCGCTGCTTGCTGAATTACCACCGGGCTATCGTATCGATATAGGTGGATCGGTTGAACAGTCTGGCAAAGCGGATAGCTCCATCCAGAAGCTGCAACCGCTTATGCTGGCGCTTATGCTGATTTTCATCATGCTGCAGATGCGCTCATTTACCGGCACGTTTGTGGTGATTGCGACGGCTCCACTCGGGTTGGTAGGAGCGGTGGCAGCACTGCTGTTGTTTAACCAGCCGTTTGGTTTTACCGCGCTGCTGGGGTTGATCGGTTTAAGTGGTATTTTAATGCGCAACACCATGATACTGGCGCAACAGGTGCAGGATAACTTCGATTCCGGTATGCAGGCGGGTGCCGCTGTGGTTGAGGCGGCGGTGCAGCGTTCCCGTCCGGTGGTACTAACCGCTCTGGCGGCGGTGCTGGCTTTTATTCCGCTGGCTCTGGATCTGTTCTGGGGACCCTTGGCCTATGTGCTGATTGGCGGTGTCGCTGTGGGTACGCTGATTACCTTGCTATTTGTGCCAGCGCTCTATGCATGGTTGTTCAAAGTGAAAGTCAGTGACTATTGAGTCGTTCACTATCTGCAGAGTTGATAGCCTGTAAAGAGTGGATTGCCAGCCTGGCGGGTACAGCAGTTCGGCTGCTGTACTTGCTCACTCCTTCCGAAATACCACCGATAGATTGTTAGCTGGCATGGGAACTACCGCTTGTCGTATCAGCCCTTGCTCTTTTGCCAGATGAGTGACCTCATCCAGATGGCGGATACCCCAGAGCGGGTTACGTTGGCGGAGTGATGCATCAAATGCCAGGTTGCTCTCGGCAGGGCTGACATCGGCCTGCCAGAAAGGGCCATAGAGGAAGAGGACGCCATCGTTACTGAGCAGATTTTGGGCTAATTTCATAAGCCCCTCGGCGGCTTGCCAGGGCGCAATATGGATCATGTTGATCGCCAGCAGGGTGTTGTAGTCACCCTGAGGCATTTCTGTGGGAGCGGTTACATCCAGGAGTCGGGCTGGAAACAGCTTTGGATGGTGGTCACTCTGTCGCCTGGCTTCGATGCTGCTTAAGGCTGTCGGATCTATATCGGTGGGTTGCCAGTGAACGACCTGTGAGAGATTTGAGGACAGATACACCGCGTGCTCGCCCGTTCCTGAAGCTATTTCCAGTACCCTGGCCGGATCGGGAAGGTATGTCTGCAAGACATTGAAGATCGGCTCTCTGTTGCGCCGTGTAGCGGGTGCATGGGCAAGCGAGTTTGATGGTTTCATCGCAGATAGGTCTCCCTGCAAAGCAAAAGGCTCTGTATCAGGGACATTAATCTACCGGAAGAAAAGGCCAGGGTCACGTTTCATTAACCTGTGGTGTTAATTCCCATAGCAAAAATTTACTGTATTTATCCCTTATGGATATATGGGAATAGGTGGCTGGTATACAATGTCTTTTTAAAGGTTTGAATTCGGCTATAAGGCTATTTTACACATGACATCACTTTCAGATGATGCAAACAACACGTTTGAAATCTTTCCCTGGAACCCGCAACTTGAGACGGGTATTGCGATTATTGATGATCAGCATCGTAATTTGGTGATCCTGCTGAACAAGCTGGGTCAGCAGTATGTGCAGGGTGTTTCCAAACAGGCTATTGAGCAAATTCTGAAAGAGTTGTCCGATTACGCTGACTACCATTTCCAAACTGAGGAAGCTATCTCCTGAATCAGTGACGAGTATTGCTTAAGATTACAGATCGGAGCAGTCACTGTTTTATCGCTCTTTAACAATCGATTTTATTCGTACTGATGTGCGCTTGCATTGCAGGCTACTGATTTTTGCCTATTAAAGGATTTTTCTCTGGTTAAAATTCAAACAATTTTGACCGATTTGGCATGCTGAGGCCTGGCTACTAGCCATGCAAGGAATGTTTGGTATATCGAGTATGTCAGGTAATGTGATACACGCGATTGAATGCGCTAAAGCCTGGACAATGAGAGCCAAACTTAAGTGTCAGCTGTCTACCGCTCTTCACGAGTCGGCAGGCCAGATACATCAACTCTTGCATAACGGTTTTCAATCGGCGACGTTTCGCTGAGTGCCGCACAGGTGAGTCAGATTGCATTAAGCCGCGTAAACCGATCCAGCGTAAGATGTTATAAGCCATGACGGCAAAGCCCATGACCAGATCGTTGGTCGCGAACTTCCCAGATGGCAGGCGCTCTAGATCCAAGTCAGTCTTGAACTCGCTATGGAACTGTTCACACAGCGCATGCCCTTTGTAGAGTTTAATCACCGTGGCGTCATCTGCCACATCTGAAGACAATGAGGTCAACCAGCCATCTAAGCTGATTTCAGGCTCCAAGAACAACTGACCTTTGGCATCAGAGTGTCTCACCGTAACTTTGACCACTCGACGCGTATTGGCCGCATCATCCAGCTGTTGAGAGAACACGGCTTCCATTTTACCGGGTCGTGGATGATGCCACTTCGCATGTGCACAGGCTTCATCGTACCATTGCCAGACATCCTGCTTTCGTGGGTTCCATTTAATCAGGAAGTCGACGTTTTGGTTGTTCAGAAAAACACGGTTTTCAAGCGCATCATGTGCACTATCCAGTCGGATCAGTAATGACTGATCGGTCAGCTGACGTGCTCTTGGAATCACGCGTTGAAGTACATTGATAAACTCAGCATTAGCATGCTGGCTGCCAGGGCGTAACTCACAACCTAAGCACCACCCTTGCTGACCCAAATAGGCAGCAATCGGCGCATAGCCATCATGCCCTTTGTAAGTGTAGGAAACACCTTCCTTTTTAGTGTCACTGTTATCCATGGGGAACACGTCCATATCCAAGGGAATATGCCCTGTTGAGAGCTCTGTTAGTGGAATGGATGCATTCTGTAAAAACTCAACACTGGCCGAACTTAACAGTGGTAGTAAATTAACGGCATCTTCATCAAAGCGCTGACGTAATCGCGCGGATGAGGGTGATTGTTTGATACCCATGGCGGCCTTGAAGTAGGGATCATGTCTGGCTTGTTCGACGGCTTCAAAGTCACTTTTGCCCAAGCAAACGAGTCCTACATACGTACGAATAAGATCGATATTAGCGATACCATGGCGTTTAGCGACATCACGAGAAGTCTTATGAAGTGATGTCATTTGGTTGATGCAATGACCAATGAGAGCAAGACCACCATGAGGTGTGATCACTTCGGTTTTAGACTGAACAAGCTTGAACTTACGCATGGTAGTAACATCACTGATTGGGTGAATGGACAGTGATGACTATTTTAACGTTGGAAGCCTTGCTATTGCAGGGTTTTGAACACATTTATTGAATCTGAAGTCACGGATTCAGGTACAAGTTAAGATAAACTAATGCCTGAGTCAGTGTGTTAATGGTAATAAAAAAAATAAATATATGAATTTAATACTCAAGTTTCGGGGTTCAAAAACAGCAGAAATTATAGCTTAAGTTACTGAATAGTATAAATAAAAATAGCCTTTTCGTGGTATAATGTTAGTTGTCTAGACATAACAAATACAACTCAAAGGCTACACATGAATTCTGACACAAGCTCTTCTGTTTTGCCATCACTCACCGCTGAGTATTTAAGCCGCCACGATGTTCAAGTGGATAATCTGTTTAGCAAAGCATGGCAGCGCATCGGTTT
>JBLWUU010000011.1:0-11779 GCA_048268755.1 Pseudidiomarina sp. | reverse complement strand
GACAACTTGAAGTTTGTTGTTGACTTGATTCACCCAATCGCGATGGACGAAGGCTTGCGCTTCGCAATCCGTGAAGGTGGCCGTACAGTAGGCGCAGGCGTAGTATCTAAAATCTTAGACTAATTACGCAGCGTTTATCTGACGCATATGAAAAGGGAGCTTCGGCTCCCTTTTTTAATATCTGAAAAGCGTTGTTCGCTATTTGCTGTTCGCACGCTCACTACGTTCACTTTTCGTTTAGAGCGAAAAGCGTCGAGTGTTTAGTGTTTTTGGTTTAAACAAACAGCGAACATCGAATATCAAACATCGGTTTTTGTGAGGCTCTTGACTTTTGAGGCTGTGCTGATGAATATAGCTGCAGACTTCGACTCGTTGAGGATGCCGTGCGATATCTTGCTATCTTATTCATTGCCATATTGACGGTTTCATTAGCTAGCACGAGTCGTGCAGCCGAAACAATTCGTATCGCTGCGTACGATTTCCCTCCCTATTTCTCCGCGTATGATACCGAACACCTAGTTGGTGACCTCATAACCGCCCTCAATGCGTCACAAAGCGACTATCATTTCGAACTGCATGATGTGCCTTCCAAAGCGCGCTTTAAGGCGCTGAGTGATGCTGGATGCTGCCATATGATTTTATTTGAATCTCCTACTTGGGGTTGGGGCGAGCAGCTACCGCAAATTGAAAAGGGGAGAGTGCTGGTTAGTGGTGCAGAACGTTTCGTAGCAGTGAAGAAGAAAGGCCAACGCGATGCGTCCTTTTTTCAGCGTAAAGATCTACGTTTTGGCGGTTTGACCGGCTACCACTATCCGTTTTTGGGAAATCGCACCGATGCGGACTTGCTGGAAGAGAACTTCAATGTGTATTTATCGTTGAGCCACAAAGCCAATCTGAGAATGTTACTGAATGGCCGATTAGACGTTATCATGATTCATGATGAATATTTAATACAATTGCGCGATCAGCCGTGGTTTGATCGGTTGCTTGTGAATTCAGAACCTTACGGAGAATATGAACTCCGCACTTTGGTTAATCCCGAGAAGGGGTTCGCCCTGCAAGATTGGCAGCGTGTGCTTGACCCGTTAATTGAACAAGGAATACTGACGCAGTTGCTCAGTAAATATAAACTTCCGTGGCCACCGAAACGGGTGCGTATTGCACCGCCAAATGAAAGTTAGTAGACACTTAACCCTAATTGATTGGCAAGATTGCGAATCATTGCCATGCCTCGTGCGGAGTTACCGAAGCTGTTAAGTGGTGGCGACCAAGCTGCAATGACACCGTAGTCAGGCACAATTGCGACAATCCCTCCACCGACGCCACTTTTTGCTGGCAGCCCAACGGTAAATGCAAATTGCCCCGATTGGTCATACATGCCACTCGTGCTGAGGAGCGCATTGATGCGCTGTGCGTCGCGATGAGAGGTAATTTGTTTGCCACTTCGCGGACATTTGCCGCGATTTGCCAAAAATGCAAAACTCCGCGCCAAATCTTCAGTGGACATGGTCAGGGCACATTGCCAGAAGTAGTGATCGAGTACCTCTTCGACATCCGCTTCGATGTTGCCAAAGCTCTTCATCAAGTAGGCTAAGGCGGCATTGCGCGCTCCATGGTCTTTTTCAGAATCGTGTATGCGGCTGTCAACACTGATGGTCTCGCGATTACACAAGCCTCTCACCATGCTCAGAACAGCTGATTTACTCGCTGAATAATGGCTCACAAGAACATCACTCACCAAAATCGCACCAGCATTGATCATCGGATTGCGCGGAATACCGCGTTCCCACTCAAGCTGCACGATAGAGTTAAACGGTTGCCCCGAAGGTTCCATTTGCACCCGTTCCCACAAACTATCGCCCATGCGCTCCATTGCCAGCATGAGTCCAAAGATTTTAGAAATAGATTGGATGGAAAATGGAGTCGAAGCATCGCCTACCGAGGTTACCTTGCCATCTAGTGTGGCGACGGTCAGTGCGCAATAGTCGGATTTTACTTCTGCGAGCGCAGGGATGTAATCAGCAACCTTACCGTCGTTCACGGTCAACGCCTGTTGCAGAATTGATTGCAACAGTTGCTTTAGGTTATCTGGGGCATGAATGGACTGCCCGCCACTGATCACATCTTGCGTCATCGCTGTGCCTTGTTTCTGCTATTCATTACTTTAACAACGGTGCCAAAAAGCGTGCGGTATGCGAGCGTTCACACTTCACAATGGCTTCAGGAGCACCTTCTGTGAGTATTTCACCGCCACCCGCGCCGCCTTCAGGGCCAAGATCAACGATCCAGTCGGCGGTCTTAATGACATCGAGGTTGTGTTCAATAATCACAATCGTATTGCCATGGTCCCGCAAACGATGAAGCACCGTCAAGAGCTGCTGTATGTCATGGAAATGCAGACCCGTGGTTGGCTCATCAAGGATGTACAAGGTTTTACCAGTGTCACGCTTCGAAAGTTCGCGTGATAGTTTCACCCGCTGTGCTTCACCACCAGAAAGCGTGGTGGCCGACTGACCTAAGCGAATATAGCTAAGACCGACATCCATCAAAGTCTGTAACTTGCGCGCGATAGCCGGGACAGGTGCGAAGAATTCGCGTGCGTCCTCGACTGTCATTTCGAGCACTTCGTGAATGCTGCGGCCTTTGTACTTAATCTCTAAGGTTTCGCGGTTATAGCGTTTACCCTTACAAATATCACAGGGAACATAGACGTCAGGCAAAAAGTGCATTTCTACTTTGATGACGCCGTCACCCTGACAGGCCTCACAACGGCCGCCGCGCACGTTAAAACTGAAACGTCCCGGTTTGTAGCCACGTGAACGCGCTTCTTCGGTGCCAGCAAACAACTCACGAATGGGCGTGAAAATACCGGTATAGGTGGCTGGATTCGAACGTGGTGTGCGACCAATCGGGCTCTGATCGATATCGACGACTTTGTCCAAATACTGCATGCCATCGATATTTTTGTAAGGCGCTGGTTCATTTGCCGTGGCCTTGTTCAAATCACGATGGGCGATCCGGAACAAGGTATCATTAATTAACGTAGACTTGCCGGAACCAGAAACACCAGTCACGCACGACATAAGACCAATCGGAAGCTTCAGGGTAACGTCTTTTAAGTTATTACCGGTTGCGCCTTCAAGCGTCAGCCATTTGTCATTAGGTTGATTACGTTCCTTAGGCACCTCAATTTGTTTGCGACCTGAAAGGTAATCTGCGGTTAGTGAGCGCTCGCTTTTCAAAATATCTTCAAGCTGACCTTCGGCGACGACTTCACCGCCATGTACGCCAGCTCCGGGACCAATATCGATAACGTAATCTGCGGCACGAATGGCGTCTTCATCGTGTTCGACAACGATGACGGTATTACCAAGGTCACGCAAACGGGTTAGGGTGTTCAGCAAGCGCTCGTTGTCACGTTGGTGCAAGCCAATGGAAGGTTCGTCGAGCACATACATGACCCCCACCAAGCCCGCGCCAATTTGACTGGCCAATCGAATCCGTTGTGCTTCACCGCCCGAAAGCGTTTCCGCACTCCGTGACAGGCTCAGGTAATTCAAACCAACGTTCACCAAGAACCCTAAGCGGTCGTTGATCTCTTTTAATATCTTCTCAGCGATTTGGGCTTTTTGTCCGTCAAGTTCGAGACCTGTGAAGAATTCTAGCGCGTCACCGATCGAACGGGCGACTACGTCCGGCAGCGTCGTGTTGTTGACATAAACATGTCGGGCCTCTTCACGTAGGCGTGTGCCACCGCAACTTTTGCAAGGTTGCGCAGCTAAGTACTTGGCGAGCTCTTCTCGCACCGCAGTGGAGTCGGTTTCGCGGTAGCGGCGCTGCATGTTAGGGATGATGCCCTCAAAAGCATGGCGACGCACTACACGATCGCCTCGGTCGTTCATATAGGTAAACTCAATTTCTTGGCGGCCACTACCATACAGAATCACCTGGCGATGCTCATCGCTTAACGAATTAAATGGCTGGTTGAGGTCGAAACCATAGTGCTTGGCCAATGACTGCAGCATCTGGTAATAATAAAAATTACGTTTGTCCCAACCGCGAATAGCCCCGCCGGTCAGACTTAGTTCATCGTTGTTAATGACTTTCTGCGGATCGAAGAACTGCTCGATACCCAGGCCATCGCAGGAGCTACAGGCGCCGGCTGGGTTGTTGAACGAGAACAGTCGTGGCTCTAACTCTTGCATGCTGTAGCCACAGTGCGGACAGGCGAAGTTCGCCGAGAAGATCATTGAGCCGAGCTGGGAATCACCATCAAGTGGCGCCACAATCGCAGTGCCGCCGCTGAGCTCCAAGGCAGTTTCAAATGACTCGGCTAGGCGTAATTCCAGGCCGTCGCGTACTTTGATGCGGTCGACCACCACCTCGATAGTGTGCTTCTTTTGCAGCTCCAAACTCGGTGGATCGCTGAGGTCACAAAGCTCACCGTCAATGCGCGCACGAATAAAGCCTTGCGCAGCGAGGTTATCCAGAACTTTGGTATGTTCGCCTTTACGATCTTGAATAATCGGTGCCAAGATCATGAGCTTTTCGCCTTCAGGCAGTTCCAGCACCTGGTCGACCATCTGCGAAACGGTTTGTGCCGCTAATGGCTCATCATGAGTCGGACAGCGCGGTTCACCGACGCGGGCGAACATTAAGCGCAGGTAATCATAGATCTCGGTAATAGTGCCGACCGTCGAGCGCGGGTTATGCGAGGTCGATTTTTGCTCAATGGAAATCGCTGGCGAAAGCCCTTCGATGCTATCAACATCCGGCTTTTCCATCAGTGATAAGAACTGCCGAGCGTACGCCGAAAGCGACTCAACATAGCGGCGTTGCCCTTCGGCGTATAGCGTATCAAACGCCAACGACGATTTGCCGGAACCGGATAGTCCGGTGATCACGATAAGTTTATCGCGTGGCATGGAAAGCTGCAGATTTTTAAGGTTATGGGTGCGAGCGCCGCGTACTTCAATAAAGTCCATAGGGGTAACCTGTAACTCCGTTGGCGAATGTGAAACGAGCATTATCGCACAGTGACCACCTTCTGGTACAATCACCAGCAAATTTTTGTCGCTAGCTCGAACACATTGAATTCATAAGAATGAGAGATTGATGCCAAAGTCTGCGAATGAACAACGTCTGAGTCCCCTCGAACGCCGCGCATCCGGTGCCTTAGCTGCTGTCTTTGGATTACGGATGTTAGGCCTGTTTTTGATCATGCCGGTGATGGCAATTTATGGTCAGGCTTATCCAGATTATACGCCACTCATGGTGGGTCTTGCGATTGGCGCCTATGGTTTAACGCAAGCGCTGCTGCAGATCCCAATGGGTATGTTATCCGACAAGATTGGTCGGCGCCCGGTGATTATAGGTGGTTTACTTGTTTTTGTACTGGGTAGTTTAGTGGCAGCGTACGCTGATTCACTTGCTGGCGTCGTGCTAGGGCGCGCTTTGCAGGGGATGGGTGCTATTGCCGCGGCAATATTGGCGTTGGCAGCTGACATCACCCGCGACTCGCAACGACCAAAAGTCATGGCAATGATTGGCATGTGTATCGGTCTCGCATTTGCCCTAGCGTTAATATTAGGACCGCTACTGGGCCCCTATATTGGGTTGTCTGGACTCTTCTTATTTACCGCAATCAGCGCTGTTTTTGGCATCTTGGTGTTCTACTTCGCTGTTCCTAAAGTCGAAGTGCGGGCGGCACGTGGTGACTTATTGCCCAGCACGAAAGAATTAGGTTTAATTTTCAAACACGGACAACTGGCGCGGCTAAACGCCGGGGTCTTTATCTTGCATTGTTTGTTGACCGCATTTTTTGTCGTCGTCCCCACCCAATTAGTGGCCGGTGGGCTCGCGAGTGAACAGCATGCTTGGCTCTATTTACCAACCTTACTTGGTTCGTTTGTATTTATGGTGCCGATGCTCATCATTGCCGAAAAGCGTCGCCAGCAACCGTTGTTTTTTCGGATTGCCATTGTCTTACTCGCAGCGGCAGTAGGTGTTATCGGATTTAGTGAAGGGTCATGGCTGATTTACGTGGCTGCAGTGCTCGTCTTTTTTACCGGGTTTAATTTTTTGGAAGCGACCTTACCCTCGATACTGACACGCTTCGCACCTGCTGGGCGTAAGGGCAGTGCCAGTGGGATCTATGCGACCTCACAGTTCGCTGGTGCCTTCGTCGGTGGTGCAGCGGGCGGTGCGATTTTACAATGGGGTGGCTTGATAGGCGTTGTTGCTTTTAGCTTGGTGCTGTTACTATGTTGGTTGCTTGTCAGTGTGGGCATGACACCACCGCCCCAATGGCAAAACGTGAGTTTCAAATTACGTGAGCTGAGCACTGCAGAGATAGAGACGCTGGCAAATGAGCTCGCAGAGGGCACTGGCGTAGAAGAAGTTCGCTTGGTTGCCAGCGAACAAATCGCCTATTTAAAAGTACATAAAACTGATTACAATGAAGAACAAGTTACGGCGCTCGTGAAGCCGTATCAATCATGAGGAAAGGAGCAAGGCATGGCCAGTCGCGGCATCAATAAAGTCATTCTTATCGGTAACTTAGGTGCAAAACCCGAGATCCGTTACACGCAAAACAATACAGCGATTGCCAACTTGTCGATTGCCACCAGTGAAACTTGGAAAGACAAACAGACCGGGGAGCCACGTGAGCAAACGGAGTGGCACCGTTGTGTGGCGTATCGTCGCCTTGCGGAGATCGCTGGCGAGTATTTAGACAAAGGCTCGAAGGTCTATGTGGAAGGGCGCTTGCAAACCCGTAAGTGGCAAGGTCAAGACGGTGTTGAACGCTATACCACCGAAGTCGTTATCAACGACTTACAAATGCTTGATAGCCGCGGTGGAGCAGGTGGCGGCGGCTTCCAAGGCCAATCCCAAGGTGGTGGTAGCTCGTACAACCAAGGTGGTCAGCAAGCGCAAGGCGGTTTTGGCGGTCAACAGCAACAACGTCCGGCACAGCAACCTGCTCAGCAGCAACAATCGCAGCAACCACAACAGAATCAGCAGAGTAATAATGACCCGTTTATTCCTGATAACGACTTCGACGATGACATTCCGTTCTAACCGGAAATAAAATATAAAATGTATATTTTCTACCGTAAAGGCCGCAAAATCTGCGGCTTTTTTTGTTTTTGTTAAAATTTTCTGTCTATTTTTTTTGACTGCTTGCCATATTTTTATGTAACATAATAATATGTATATTTAATGAGAGTTAAATGCAGGTATCAGTAAAGAAGTTTAAGAGCGGAGAACGCTATGCCTTTTTGCTTGACGATGACGGTCTTCCAGACTTTTGGGTGACACATTTTGTAACGCAACGTTTGCGTATGGATAAAGCCGCGACATCGATTGAGCAGTATCTTAAAGACATCAAGCATTTGAAGCTGTGGGAGTCGATCAACCAGAGGGATTTGCTTGAAGAGATCTACCGCGGAAATGTACCTAGTACTAAAGATATTAACGATCTGAAAGCGCATTGCACCTATAAAGCAAAAGCCGTCAAAGCAAATCCAAACAGTAATGTCGTGGATATGAGCAAATTCCACCTGTCCACAACTCACGATATGCCGACTGTGAGAAAACCGCAGTACATCATGCGCGTCACGCGCATCGCAGAGTTTTTACATTTTATTGGTCAGGAACGGGTTAAGTATAAACCCACGGCATCAAAGCTGTTTGATGAGCTAGATCAGATGAGAAAGCTGCTGAAGAGTGGTTTGCCGAAAGCAAGGCTCAAGAAGGTTTCTCTCGACAAGACTGGTATCTCAAATGATGTATTTGAAGATTTTGTTGAAGTCTCAAGGCCTCAATCCAAATACAACCCATTCAAAAACCCAATCATCAAATTCCGAAATTACCTCATAGTTCGAACGTTGTATGAGACTGGACTGCGTTGTAGTGAGTTACTTGCATTACAAGTTAGTGATATTGGTTCTGATATTGACGATCCGAGAATATTTGTCGAGCGAAGACACGACAGTAAAGACGATCCTAGACTCAGGCAACCGACAGCAAAGACTCTGGGTCGTGGTGTGCCAATATCGAGTGAGTTAAGAGAGTTGATTTACACATATATTAAAAAATATCGTACCAAAACAAAAATTGCGAAAACCCATCCCTACATCTTCGTGTCCCATAAAGCAAAAATTGGGAGTTATGAAACGGGGGCACCAATTGTCCAGCGAACCGTTAACGGTCTGTTTGAAAAGATTAAAACCGTCAATCCTGAGCGGTTTATACACATCACACCACATTCCTATCGGCATTTTTTCAATGATCAGTTATCCGCGCAGATCGATGAAGAGAAAAGAGCGGTAAGAGATGAAGTAAAACGACTCGAAAGGGAAGGGTATCCCGAAGAAGCCAAGCAATACGCGAACGAAAATACAATTACGGAGCAACGAGAGCTCGAGATCCGGGCTGAACTTAACGGGCATTCATCCTTAGAATCGGGAAGACATTACCTGAAACGAACGGCAAAAAAGCAAGCGACACGGATACGAAACAAAATGCATGCGGCGCTAAAACACAAAATAGAGAGGCTCGATCATGGCGAGTAAAGCGAGAGCTAATGGCGCGGCTAATTCAAAATTAAAATCAGACAAGCGAATGAGTAAAGCTAACTATGAATTCGATGTATATGAAGATCGCTGGAAGCTTGATGCGAGTAAGACATTAAATTTAACACTACTAAACTCGTTAAATTTGACACCTGCATTTGAGAGCAACTTCCGTCTTGTCATGGCTGACTATGTTTCTGAATTTAGTGCGAGTTATACCGAAAATCTATTCCTTTACTGCCGACTGCTGTTTTCTTTTGGGGTAATAGATAATATACGTGAAGAGAACATTATAAATTTCAAAGCGACGCTCACTAAAGAGACCGAATGGAAATTAGGCTATATACGTTCATTTTTGCTCGATTGGCACGACAAGGGTATTAAGGGCGTTGACAAAAAAGCAGTTTTGCTGCTTGAGTCCCTAAAATTTAAAGGTACCACCAAAGGGAAAGCTGTTGCGACAGGTTGCCCCTACAGCGGTGCGTATACGTTTGAAGAGCAAGTTGCATTTATTAACTGGTATGTCGATGCTTATACCGAAAAACTTATCACGCTTGAGGAATATGCGTTCATTTCGGCGTTACAGCAAACTGGTGCTAGACCTATTCAGTTAGTCTATTTGTATTTTGGCGATTTGATTACACGAATCGAGGCAGGCACCGAACATTTTGATTTGAACCTGCCAAATGCTAAAAAGCGTCACGAGGGGATCAGAGAATCCTTTCAGCACAAGAATGATATTGGCGAGGATTTGATGCTCTTGCTTTCTGCGAAAGCGAAGCAATCAGTGCAGGCAATAGAGAAACATTTCGGCATTAAGCTCAACGATGAGGAAAGAAAAATTGTTCCTATTTTTCTACGTGAAGATGCGCTGACTGAGCTAAGGAATTTTGACGATTTTGTCAAATATGAGACAGTCACCCCCGACTATTTTTGTATGACGAGATCGGGATATTGCATGTTGATTTGGCGCATTGCAAAGTTATGCTCGCTAAAAACTCATCGCATAATGATTGACGGTGAGCCGGGCGATCTGCATATCAATCCACGCCGGTTTCGTTACACGCATGCTACCAATATGGCAATAATGGGCGCTAGCGTTTTGGCGATCGCAAATGAACTGGGTCACGGAGACACTCAGACTGTCAAAGTCTACACAGAGTTCAAAGAAGAAATCGCTGACCGAATCGATGAAGTGCTAGAATCAAGTTTAGCGCCTCTCGCCCAAGCATTTTCAGGCACGTTAATCGACAGCGAAAAACAGGCTATCCGCGCGAATGATCCGCGCAGTCGCATCAATAACGGTCAGGGCAATGCCGTTGGCAACTGTGGTAAGTTCGGGTTTTGCGCAAACGGCACAATCCACTGCTACACCTGCAACAAGTTCCAGCCTTGGGTAAACGCTCCTCATAAAGAAATGCTCGACAGAGTGCTTTTAGAGCGAGATCGTAAGCGAGACATGGGTGCAAGTGAGTTTGTATTGCAAAGCCACAATCGAAGTATCGATGCCATTAAATTCGTTATAAAGCTATGTGAAGAGCGCAAGGAAGAGAAAAAAAATGAGTGCGCGATCGATGCCTAACCTGCTGGTTTTCACTCCCAATCATGAACTCGAATTTCAGAGAAATTATGACGATTTCATCGCGTTCGCAAAAAATGCGTTAACGCTTTTTTCTGATCACGAATTCAATGGTCGGAAAGGCTGGGAATGTGACAAATGGTCGTGGTTCTCTGCAAGAGGAAAGAAGCTGTCGATTCTGTTTGGAATCGGGCATAACGGTTCTCAGTACACACCCTATGAACAGACTTACGCAGATTTTGCGAAGGCTTATGTGCGTTACGAGCTATCGTTAAAGCACAAAAACTCTAAAGGTTGGGTCTATTCATTGCAGTGGCTGTATCGTGCTTTGCTTGAGCAAGCGGAGCAAAATAACAAGTCTAGGATTGATATCATGGACCTAAGAAACAGCACAATCAACCGCACTGAAGAGCTTATAAGGACGTCTGATTTATCTTTGGGGACAAAATGGAATCTCGGTAGGTCACTGGAAAACGTTTTATCCTTTCTCAAGAAAATGCGCTTTAAACTTGACCTCCAAGACTGGAAAAGTCCGTTCCCAAATAGACCAGCCACACATAAAAAAGTGGACAGAAGAAGCCGTGCAATCGAGTTAGATAAATGCCCGTCGGATTACCAGATGCTACAGGTAGCAGAGGCTTTTCATCGCGCTGAAACACCGCGGCAAAAGTGTTTCACCAGCCTTTGCGTCATGCTGATGTGTCAACCGAGCCGAAGCATTGAGTTAAGCGGGCTCACGATCCATTCGTTACAACAAAGTGAAAAGGGACGATGGTATTTGATGTGGCATCCAGCGAAGGGGGGCGACCCTGTTCGTAAATGGATACCAAAGCTCTTGGAGGATGTGGTCCGTCAAGCATTTGAACGCCTAGTTGAAATTTCAGCCCCAGCCCGTGCAGCGGCAAAGTTTGCGTATGATCACCCTGACCAGTTTATGATGCATGACGAGTGCATAACACCGAATAATTTCCTGCAAGACAAGCCATTGACACACGATCAGTTCGCCAAGGCGATGGGACTGAGAGCGGGCCGTGATAAAAAGGGGACAATCAGGAGTTGGCGATGGCAACATAGCCAATGGTTGGATAGTTTTATATCCGATTTAAATGGCGTTCCAGACTGGCGAGAGCTAATTCCAGAGAAAGGTGTATTAGCTCCTAATAATGAAATCTTACAGAGAGTGCCAAAACAAATTGGTCAAGGGTTCGAGTACAGGAGCACAAACATTCCAATTAGATTCCCAAGTTATAGTGACCTTGTTAAATTGGTAGACCGCCAATACAGAACTGAAGCATTCCCTTATTATGGTGACGTGCCACTTTGGGAATCTATTTGCTTGGTGCGCGATTGTGAGTTCAATAAAATTAAGCCTGTTAAGCCTTTCAGCTGGGTTGCGATTGGGTTTGACGCAATTTCCTCTGCTATTGGAAAACCAACAGCAGGCAGTTTATCCATCTTTGATGAGTTAAATGTAACTGATGAAGACGGCTCGCCGCTAAAGCTGACGACTCATCAATTCCGACACTGGCTGAATACTAAACTGATGCTCTCAGGTGAGGAAGACTGGCTCATTGCGAAGTGGTCTGGCCGGGCGGATATAAAGCAGAACAAAGCCTACGACGGC
>JBLWUU010000010.1:0-13499 GCA_048268755.1 Pseudidiomarina sp. | reverse complement strand
TTACCATGGTCAACGTGGCCGATTGTACCTACGTTCACATGCGGTTTCGAACGTTCAAATTTTTCTTTTGACATGACTTTTCCTTAACTTAAGTTAAAAGTCCGGTCCCATAGAGAACCGGACCAGACTCTACTTAATCTTTAGTTTGACGAGCGGCAATAACCTGCTCAGCAATGTTGTTTGGTGCTTCAGCGTACTTCAAGAATTCCATCGCATAAGATGCACGGCCCTGAGTCTGCGAACGCAGGTCAGTAGCGTAACCGAACATTTCTGATAATGGAACTTGTGCGCGAACTTCTTTCAAATCACCAGCGGCATCTTCCATGCCTTCGATGATACCGCGACGACGGTTCAAGTCACCAACTACGTCACCCATGAATTCTTCAGGAGTAACAACTTCAACTTTCATCATTGGTTCTAAAATCGCTGGGTTAGCTTGTAATGCACCTTTCTTGAAGGCCATGCTACCGGCGATTTTAAACGCCATTTCTGATGAGTCAACATCGTGGTATGAACCATCATACAACGTTGCTTTTACGCCAAGTAGTGGGTAGCCAGCAAGTACACCATTTTGCATTTGCTCTTGGATACCTTTGTCTACCGCAGGAATGTATTCCTTCGGTACCACACCACCTACGATTTCGTTAATGAATTCGTAGTTAGGCGTTTCGTCGTCAGAAGCGTCAAATTCCATAGGTTCAAGTTTCAACCAAACGTGACCGAATTGACCACGACCACCTGATTGACGTACGAACTTACCTTCCACTTCAACGCCCTTACGGATCGTTTCACGGTAAGCAACCTGAGGTTTACCTACGTTACATTCAACGTTGAATTCACGCTTCATACGGTCAACGATGATATCAAGGTGAAGCTCACCCATACCAGAAATGATCGTTTGACCAGACTCTTCGTCAGTCTTCACACGGAACGACGGATCTTCTGCAGCCAACTTACCTAAAGCAATACCCATTTTTTCTTGGTCAGCTTTAGTTTTTGGTTCAACTGCAACAGAGATTACTGGCTCTGGGAATTCCATGCGCTCAAGCGTGATGACGTTGTTCGGATCACACAAAGTGTCACCAGTCGTAACATCTTTCAAGCCGATCGCTGCAGCAATGTCACCTGCCAAGATCTCTTTGATTTCTTGACGGTCGTTTGCATGCATCTGAACCATACGGCCGATACGCTCACGCTTGCTCTTCACTGGGTTAAATACGGTGTCACCTTGTGACAGTACGCCCGAGTAAACGCGCAAGAACGTCAAAGTACCAACAAATGGGTCCGTCGCGATTTTAAATGCCAACGCTGAGAACGGTTCTGAGTCATCTGATTTACGAATACCTTCAGACTCGTCTTCCAGAATACCGCGAATCGCTTTAACTTCTGTTGGTGACGGAAGATACTCGATAACAGCATCAAGTACAGCCTGAACACCTTTGTTCTTAAATGCAGAACCACACAAAGTAAGCACGATCTCGTTGTTCAAGGTACGCTCACGCAAACCTTGCTTGATCTCTGCTTCTGACAACTCACCTTCTTCAAGGTATTTGTTCATCAGTTCTTCGTTGGCTTCGGCAGCTGCTTCTACCAATTCAGCGTGAAGCTCTTCAGCTTGGTCTTGAAGTTCCGCAGGGATCGCTTCGTAAGTGAAGGTCATACCTGAGTCTTCTTCGTTCCAGTTGATAGCTTTCATTTTTACGAGGTCAACAACACCTTTGAAGTTGTCTTCTGCACCGATGTTCAAATGAATCGGAACAGCAGTTGCGTTCAAACGCGTTTTTAACTGACCTACAACACGCATGTAGTCAGCACCAGCACGGTCCATCTTGTTGACGAACACCATACGTGGAACTTCATACTTGTTGGCCTGACGCCATACAGTTTCAGTTTGCGGCTGCACACCAGATGAACCACAAAGCACAACGACCGCACCATCAAGTACACGCAAAGAACGTTCTACTTCGATAGTGAAGTCAACGTGTCCTGGAGTATCGATGATGTTGATACGGTGCTCAGGGAACTGCTGGTCCATACCTTTCCAGAAACAGGTTACGGCAGCAGAGGTAATGGTAATACCACGCTCTTGTTCCTGCGCCATCCAGTCAGTTGTTGCCGCACCGTCATGCACCTCACCCAATTTGTGAGATAGACCGGTGTAGAACAATACCCGTTCTGTGGTGGTCGTTTTACCTGCGTCTACGTGAGCACAGATACCGATATTACGGTAGCGCTCAATCGAAGTTTTACGAGCCATAAATTCCTCTTTAGGTTAACTGTGAGTTTACCAGCGATAATGGGCGAACGCTTTGTTCGCTTCGGCCATACGGTGGACGTCTTCACGCTTCTTCACAGCAGAGCCTTTATTTTCAGATGCGTCTAGCATTTCACCTGCTAGGCGCTGAGCCATGGATTTTTCACCCCGAGTACGCGCGGCATCAACTAACCAACGCATAGCCAGTGCATTACGACGCACTGGACGAACTTCTACAGGTACCTGGTAAGTTGAACCACCAACGCGGCGTGACTTAACCTCGACTGTAGGACGAACGTTGTCCAATGCTTCTTCAAATACTTCTAAGTGCTCTTTCTTGGTCTTTTCAGCCATGATGTCTAAAGCACCGTAGATAATTTTCTCTGCGACAGATTTTTTGCCGTCAACCATGACGACATTGATAAATTTAGCCAACAACTCTGATCCGAACTTAGGATCCGGCAGGATTTTACGTTGACCAATGACGCGTCTTCTAGGCATCTTAATATTCTCCGATTAATTCAGGGTTTTCCCCAAAACATTTAAATTACAGTGTTTGGCCTTACTAACGGAGAACCGTTAAGACTTCGGCCGTTTCGCGCCGTACTTCGAACGACCTTGACGTCGATCGTTTACGCCAGCACAGTCAAGCGCACCGCGCACTGTGTGATAACGAACACCTGGCAAGTCTTTTACACGACCGCCGCGAATCAATACGACTGAGTGCTCTTGCAAGTTGTGACCTTCACCACCGATGTACGAAGAAACTTCGAAACCGTTCGTCAAACGCACACGGCATACTTTACGTAGCGCTGAGTTCGGCTTTTTCGGGGTAGTTGTGTAAACACGGGTACATACACCGCGTTTTTGTGGGCAAGCCTCAAGTGCCGGAACGTTGCTTTTAACAACCGGCTTTTGACGACCTTTGCGCACCAGCTGATTAACTGTTGCCATTCATAACTCCTGATTTTGTTGATGTCGCTCAACAGAGTGAAAAAATCCAAGCCCCCGCGACCACGAGCTAAACGCCCGCCAATTACGGGGAGGCCGAATTTTAATGGTCAATAATTGGACTGTCAAGGAAAAGCGACGATTGCAAAGCTTAGCAAGCGTCGCTTTTTCAAAGGTGAGTGCTGTAGTTTACGCGCTGCTTAGTCGCTAAGTACGTGTTTCGCCTGAGAATTAACATCCATTGCTTGGTTACTCAGCAGGATAACAGCTTCCGAGCTATCAGCGTAGAAACCAACATAGCTGGCAAATCCTGCGGTGCGACCATTATGCCACACTAAGGTCTTTCCTTCAGCGGTTTGTTCCAACATCCAACCTAGCGCTTGCTCACAACAGGCCGCAAAATCCACACGCGGTGTTAGCATTAAGTCGCGCAGCGTCGTGTCTTCAGTAAGCTTTACTTGCATGCCCTGCACATAGTTCACCATGTCCGGAAGGCTGGCCACCACAGCACCCGCTCCGGCTAGCGCAGCAAAGCGCCATGGCTCCACTTGTTGACCCAAGCTATTATGGGGTATTGCCAGTTGCGCAGGGACGTCGCGATTTGCCGTAGCAAGGTAACTAGACTCCATACCAAATGGCTTGAAAATACGCTCCTGCATCAGCTTTTCTAAGCTCGTATCTTGAACTTTGGCAAGCGCCTCGCCTAGCACCCCAAACGCATAGTTGGAGTAACTATGCTGTTTATTGCCCACGGTTTGCCCGCGCAACGCGGCAGTTAGCATCACGAGATCATAATGTCGGTAAGGGTCTTGTTGATTTGCGCCAGCGAATAAGTCCTCAGGTAAGCGCGGTAAGCCGCTGGTGTGAGTTGCAAGTTCCAGCAAAGTAATACCCTCGGGCGCGTCAGGGAAGATACTTTGCAGTTCTGTGCTTAGCTCGACTACCCCTCGTTGCACGGCATCGGCTAATAAATAAGCGACAAAGGTCTTGGTAACCGAGCCTATCTCGTAGAGTGTTTGGTCGTTATGATCGGCGGCGTACTCTAAGATCACCTGCTCGCCCTTAAGGTGGGCGGTCGCGCCGCCATAGGTACCAAACTCAGCGGTCTTTATCTCCGGTGCAGGACGCTCCGCCGTAACCTTACTAACATTTAATTCGTAGGGCATGCCCTGAAACCAGACGCCTTGGTAGTCACCGTCAGCAGTAGCTTTACCTTGGTAAGTCGCCTTTAGCATAGGCGCAGCAGCCTTCAGTTGCTGGGAGTCAATACTCACTTCACTCAATGGAATACCATAAGACTCTTGTGCAGGGCTGTCCAGCGTACCAACAAAGCCGTCCTTAACAACAGCGATGTTGAAGTGTAAAGGTAACTCCATACCCCCGGCCTTTAAGACCCCTGCGTACTTGCCTTCGAATTTCAAGCGCGCTTGGTCTGCTGCGCTTAGACGATGCAACGTCAGAGGTAACTTCGCGCCCTGCTCAAACTCCCCCACAATATGGTCTTGTTGATAAGCGCCACTAAATTTCACCCCTAGCTCCGGTACTGCAAAACTGAGTTGTTGATCGGCAAAGTTGAGGGCCTGCAATGGGTACGTTTGCGGACCTTGGTTGGGACTAACGAGTTCAGCGCGCTGGTCATCTATCGCTATACCAATCGTAAGGCGCATGCCCTGGGGTAACTCGAGCGCTCCACGCCATTCACCATTGAGCTCTGCCTTGGCTTCAGCGGGCAAGGTAGTTTCAGCGAAGGAGGTCGGCACTAGAGCCGCGAGAATGAGAAATACGAACAGTCTTGCTTTTAACATTGGGCATTCCTTTTGGTCGTTAATCAGTTCCGAATTCAACATAGCCCAACAAAAAAGGCCAGTCGAATTCGACTGGCCTTTTAATTGTTAGCAAATATATGCCGCTAAGTGCTTATTCAGCCTTATCGCCACTTTCGCCTTCTTCGTTACCGAAGTTCAAAGCGTCGGCCAACTGCTGTTCCGCTTGTTCAGCGGTAAGCTTAGGTGCTTCGCCTTGAGCGAGTGCTTCCATGCGCTTGCGTGCACGGTCGCGGTGATAAGCGAAACCGGTACCGGCAGGAATCAAGCGACCTACGATAACGTTCTCTTTTAGACCACGTAATGGGTCTTGCTTACCTTGCACGGCTGCTTCAGTAAGTACGCGGGTCGTTTCTTGGAACGAGGCCGCAGAGATGAACGACTCAGTCGAAAGTGAAGCTTTGGTAATACCCAACAGCTGACGCTCATAGGTCGCTGGGATTCTGCCATCCGCTTCGGCTTTCACGTTTGCCGCCAATACTTCTGAAAGCTCCATCATCTCGCCTTCAAGCAATTCAGTTTCACCTGGATTCAGGATAATCGCCTTACGCAGCATCTGACGTACGATAGTCTCGATGTGCTTATCGTTAATTTTTACACCCTGCAAACGGTAAACTTCTTGCACTTCGTTAACGATATAGTTTGCCAGGGCGCTAACGCCACGCAAACGCAAGATATCGTGTGGAGCCTCAGGACCATCGGCGATAACTTCACCTTTAGTCACTTGCTCACCTTCGAAGATATTCAACTGACGATACTTAGGAATCATCTCTTCGTATTGATCACCACCATCAGTTGGTGTGATCAACAGACGACGCTTACCTTTAGTCTCTTTACCGAAGCTCACAGTACCTGTGATTTCTGCCAAAATTGCAGGCTCTTTCGGACGACGCGCTTCGAACAAGTCGGCAACGCGCGGTAGACCACCGGTGATATCGCGTGTTTTTGAACCTTCTTGTGGAATACGTGCGACCGTATCACCCACTTTCACTTCGGCATTATCTTCAAGGTTAATGATCGCATTACCCGGCAAGAAGTATTGCGCAGGCATATCGGTACCAACGATGTTCACGTCGTTACCTTTAGCGTCGACCAATTTAACCATTGGACGCATGTCTTTACCGGCACTGGTACGCTGACCAGTTTCTAGCACCACGATGCTCGAAAGACCGGTAAGTTCGTCGGTTTGACGGGTCATGGTGACACCATCAATCAAGTCAACAAACTTCAGACGACCTGCTACCTCAGTAATGATTGGGTGCGTATGCGGGTCCCAGTTCGCAACGATTTCGCCAGCATCAACGCCGTCGCCTTCGTTCTTCTTAAGAACCGCACCGTAAGGTACTTTATATCGCTCACGCTCACGACCGAACTCGTCAATCAGTGTCAGTTCAGTTGAACGCGACGTGATCACGATGTGACCGTCAGTGTTCTCTACGAACTTAGCGTTGTGTAACTTCAGAGTACCCTTGTTCTTCACCTGTACGCTGTTGGCTGCTGAGTCACGCGATGCCGCACCACCGATGTGGAAGGTACGCATGGTCAACTGAGTACCTGGCTCACCGATAGACTGAGCAGCGATAACACCGACTGCTTCACCTTGGTTAACCAAATGACCACGAGCCAAGTCACGACCGTAACAGTTTGCACAAACACCGAAGTCAGTATCACAGGTAATAACCGAGCGTACTTTTACTTCGTCGATAGAGTTTTGCTCCAACACGTCACACATCTTCTCATCGAGTAAGGTGTTACGTGGGATCAAGACATCGTTTGAGCCTGGGACTAGCACGTCGTCACAGACCACGCGGCCCAATACACGCTCGCGCAATGGTTCTACAACATCACCGCCTTCGATAAGCGGTTTGATGTAAAGACCTTCTTCAGTACCACAATCTTCTTCAACGATGACCACGTCTTGGGCAACATCGACCAAACGACGCGTTAGGTAACCCGAGTTTGCCGTCTTCAATGCGGTATCGGCCAAACCTTTACGCGCACCGTGAGTTGAGATGAAGTACTGGAGTACGTTCAGACCTTCACGGAAGTTCGCCGTGATTGGCGTTTCGATGATGGAGCCATCTGGCTTCGCCATCAAGCCACGCATACCGGCCAACTGACGAATCTGTGCGGCACTACCACGAGCGCCCGAGTCCGCCATCATGTAAACCGAGTTGAACGAGTCTTGCTCTTCTTCTTTACCTTCACGGTTGATCACGATTTCTTTCGAAAGGTTTTCCATCATTGCTTTGGAAACTTTCTCGTTCGCGGTCGACCAAATATCGATAACTTTGTTGTACTTCTCGCCTGCGGTAACCAAGCCCTGCTCGAACTGCTCTTGGATCTCTGCAACTTCTTCTTCCGCCGCGTCGATGATCACTTTCTTCGCATCAGGGATAACCATGTCGTCGATACCAACCGATGCACCCGCGATCATCGCGTAGTGGAAACCGGTGTACATGATTTGGTCAGCAAAGATAACTGTCGGCTTCAAGCCTAGGTCACGGTACGAACGATTCAACAAGCGGCCAATTTGCTTCTTGCCCATTGACTGATTGATCATGTCGAAAGGCATACCTTCAGGCAAAATCAATGACAGGATGGCACGGCCCACAGTAGTGTCATACACAGTTGTGGTGTCAGTGCGCTCACCCTCTTCGCTGATCAGCACTTCTTGCAAACGCACTTTCACGCGCGCATGCAATTCAGCAGCGCCGGTACGGTAAGCTTTTTCAGCTTCCTTTGCGTTTTTGAAGATCATGCCTTCGCCTTTAGCGTTAATCTTTTCCCGCGTCATGTAATACAGACCCAAGACAACGTCTTGCGAAGGTACAATGATCGGGTCGCCGCTAGCAGGTGACAAAATGTTATTGGTTGACATCATCAAGGCACGCGCCTCGAGTTGTGCTTCAAGTGTCAACGGCAAGTGAACGGCCATTTGGTCACCGTCAAAGTCAGCGTTGTAAGCCGCACACACGAGTGGGTGCAACTGAATCGCTTTACCTTCGATAAGGACCGGCTCGAACGCCTGGATACCCAAACGGTGCAAGGTTGGTGCACGGTTCAGCATCACTGGATGTTCTTTGATCACTTCGTCAAGCACGTCCCAAACTTCTGGGATTTCACGCTCAACCATTTTCTTCGCTGCTTTAATGGTGGTAGCAAGGCCACGGCCTTCTAATTTTCCGTAGATGAACGGCTTGAACAACTCCAATGCCATTTTCTTCGGTAGACCACACTGATGCAGACGCAATTTAGGACCAACGGTAATTACCGAACGGCCTGAATAGTCAACACGCTTACCAAGCAAGTTCTGACGGAAACGACCCTGTTTACCTTTGATCATGTCGGCCAAAGATTTCAGAGGACGTTTATTGGTACCGGTGATAGCACGGCCACGACGACCGTTATCTAACAAGGCATCAACCGCTTCTTGCAACATACGCTTTTCGTTGCGCACGATAATGTCAGGTGCAGCAAGGTCAAGCAGTCGCTTCAAACGGTTGTTACGGTTGATAACCCGACGATACAAGTCGTTCAAGTCTGAAGTTGCGAAACGGCCACCATCAAGCGGTACCAACGGACGTAAATCCGGCGGCAACACTGGCAACACTTTCAAAATCATCCACTCAGGTTTGTTACCTGATTGATGGAATGACTCGAGCAACTTCAAGCGCTTGCTGATCTTCTTACGCTTGGTTTCTGAATTGGTTTCTGGTAACTCTTCACGAAGTTGCTTAATATCGGCTTCGATATCAATGTGCTGCAACAAACTCAATACAGCTTCTGCACCCATCTTCGCTTCGAATTCGTCACCGTGCTCTTCCAATGCATCCAAATACTCTTCTTCAGTCAGAATTTGACTGCGCTCGAGTGACGTCATGCCGGCTTCGGTCACAACGTAAGATTCAAAGTAAAGCACACGCTCGATATCACGTAAGGTCATATCCAGCATCAAGCCAATGCGGCTTGGCAATGATTTCAAGAACCAAATGTGAGCAACAGGACTCGCAAGTTCGATGTGGCCCATACGGTCACGACGAACTTTGGTCAAGGTGACTTCAACGCCACACTTCTCACAGATCACACCGCGGTGCTTCAAGCGCTTGTATTTACCACACAAGCACTCGTAATCTTTGACTGGGCCAAAGATACGCGCACAGAACAAACCGTCACGTTCCGGTTTGAAGGTACGGTAGTTGATCGTTTCTGGCTTTTTCACTTCACCGTAAGACCAGCTGCGGATCATGTCCGGCGAAGCAAGTCCGATGCGAATCGCATCGAACTCTTCAGTCTGGTTTAGCGGTTTTAAAAACTTTAATAAGTCTTTCACGATTTATCTCCTGGCAATTAGCGTCCGGTGTGGTCTCAGTCTTGGTCCAACTCAATGTTGATACCGAGCGAGCGGATTTCCTTCAGCAATACGTTGAAGGATTCCGGCATACCAGCTTCCATGCGCAAGTCGTTGTCGACGATGTTTTTGTACATCTTCGTACGACCATTCACGTCGTCCGATTTCACCGTTAACATTTCTTGCAGCGTGTAAGCCGCACCGTATGCTTCCAATGCCCACACTTCCATCTCACCGAAGCGCTGACCACCGAACTGTGCTTTACCACCCAGCGGCTGCTGAGTAACCAAGCTGTACGAACCGGTTGAACGAGCGTGCATCTTATCGTCAACCAAGTGGTTGAGTTTCAGCATGTACATGTAACCTACAGTTACATCACGTTCGAAGCGTTCACCAGTACGTCCGTCATACAAAGTGATCTGGCCTGACTCAGGCAAGTCACCAAGTTTCAGGAGTTCTTTAATTTCATTTTCAATCGCACCATCGAAGACCGGCGTTGCCGTTGGCAAGCCTTTCTTAAGGTTGTTAGCAAGACGCATTACTTCGTCATCACTAAAGGTGCTGATATCAACTTCTTGGCGTGTTTCGCCCAAGTCATAGACTTTTTGCAGGAACTCACGCATCTCAGCAACTTTAGCTTGTTGCTTAATCATTTTCTCGATCTTGGTACCGATACCGCGCGCCGCTAAACCTAAGTGCGTCTCGAGGATCTGACCAATGTTCATCCGCGATGGTACGCCCAACGGGTTCAGAACGATATCGACCGGGTTACCTTCGGCGTCATATGGCATATCTTCAACTGGCTGAATAGTTGAGATAACACCTTTGTTACCGTGACGACCCGCCAGCTTATCGCCTGGCTGGATGCGACGGCGAACCGCGAGGTAAACCTTAACGATTTTCAACACGCCTGGTGCAAGATCATCACCTTGGGTGATTTTGCGACGTTTGTTCTCAAACTTGCTGTCGAAGTCGTTACGCAACTCTTCGTACTGCTGAGCGATTTGCTCCAACTGTTGCTGCGCATCTTCGTTCTTCAAGTTTTGCGTGAGCCACTTGCTTTGCTCAAGACCGGCTAATTTTGACTCGTCAAAACCGTTGGCCAGCAATAAGCTGCGCGCACGCTCATAGATACCACGCTCAAGAATCTTGAATTCATCGGTTAAGTCTTTCTTAACCTGTTCAAGCTGCATGTTCTCGATATCGAGGGCACGCTTATCTTTCTCAACACCATCACGGGTAAATACCTGAACATCGATAACAGTACCAGTTACGCCGTTTGGAACACGTAACGAACTGTCTTTTACGTCAGACGCTTTTTCACCGAAGATGGCACGCAGTAGTTTCTCTTCTGGAGTTAATTGTGTTTCGCCTTTAGGCGTCACTTTACCAACCAAAATATCGCCGCCGCTGACTTCAGCACCTACATAAACGACACCTGACTCATCAAGTTTGTTCAATGCTGATTCACCAACGTTTGGAATATCCGAAGTAATTTCTTCAGCACCCAGCTTGGTGTCACGAGCCACACAGCTCAGCTCTTGGATATGGATAGTGGTCAAACGATCTTCTTGAACCACACGCTCCGAGATCAAGATTGAATCCTCGAAGTTGTAACCATTCCACGGCATGAACGCGACGCGTAAGTTCTGACCCAAGGCCAAGTCACCCATATCGGTTGACGGACCGTCTGCCAGTACGTCACCACGCATCACCGGCTCACCAACGTTGACGTTCGGGATCTGGTTAATACAAGTGTTCTGGTTAGAACGGGTGTACTTCACGAGGTTGTAGATATCGATACCGGCTTCGCCTGGTACCATTTCTTCCTCGTTTACTTTCACCACGATACGGCTTGCGTCGACTTTATCGACCACACCGCCGCGTTTTGCGACCACAGTTACACCTGAATCGACAGCTACAGTACGTTCAATACCTGTACCTACCAGCGGCTTGTCAGCGCGCAAAGTTGGTACGGCTTGACGTTGCATGTTCGAGCCCATCAAGGCACGGTTAGCATCGTCGTGCTCAAGGAACGGAATCAAGCTTGCCGCAATTGAAACGATTTGCTGTGGCGAAACGTCCATATACTGGACTTGTTCCTTTGACATCAATGTCGTTTCACCTTTGTGGCGACACGGCACGAGGTCTTCAGTCAGTTCGCCTTTGTCGTTGGTCTTGACGTTCGCCTGAGCGATTACGAATTGACCTTCTTCAATGGCTGACAAGTAATCTACGTCATCAGTCACAACACCGTTGTCTACACGACGATACGGAGTTTCTAAGAAACCGTATTCGTTGGTACGCGCAAACGTCGACAACGAGTTGATCAAACCGATGTTTGGACCTTCTGGAGTTTCGATAGGACATACGCGACCGTAGTGCGTTGGATGTACGTCTCGAACCTCAAAGCCTGCACGCTCACGCGTCAAACCACCCGGACCTAAGGCAGAAATACGACGCTTATGCGTTACTTCTGACAACGGGTTGTTTTGGTCCATGAACTGCGACAATTGGCTTGAACCGAAGAACTCTTTTACCGCAGCACTAATTGGCTTCGCGTTAATCAAGTCTTGCGGCATGATGCTGTCGAGGTCACCAAGGCTTAGGCGTTCTTTAACAGCGCGCTCAACACGAACCAAACCAACACGGAATTGGTTTTCGGCCATTTCACCCACTGAACGAATACGACGGTTACCGAGGTGGTCGATATCGTCCACTTCGTCAACACCATTACGGATCTCGATCAATTTACGCATGACATCGATGATGTCTTCATTGGTCAGCGTACCTGGGCCAGTTAAGTCGTCACGACCCAAACGGCGGTTGAACTTCATACGACCTACCGCTGACAAGTCATAGCGGTCATCACTGAAGAACAAGTTATCAAATAAAGCTTCCGCCGCTTCTTTCGTTGGCGGCTCGCCTGGACGCATCATACGGTAGATTTCTACCAGTGCTTCCAAGCGGTTATTGCTTGGATCGATACGCAGGGTTTCGCTCATGTACGGACCATGATCAAGGTCGTTCACGAACAAGGTTTCAAATTTCTTAAAGCCAGCCTCACGCAGCTCAGCCAACAACTCAAGCGTCAGTTCAGAGTTTGCTTCTGCAACCACTTCGCCGGTCTTCTTGTTGACGTAATCTTTCGCGAGAACTTTACCAACCAAGTACTCAAGTGGTACTTCCATTTCTGGCTGGTTAAGACCTTCGATTTGCTTAATGTGACGCGCAGTAATACGACGACCTTTTTCGACGATCATCTCGCCGTCATCGTTCTTAATATCAAACTTCGCGGTCTCACCACGCAGGCGCTCAGGCACCAACTGCATGAATACTTTCTTGCCACGGAACTGGAAGTACGTATTCTCGAAGAACATCTCAAGGATCTCTTCGGTAGTGTACTCAAGCGCACGTAGAATAATTGACGCCGGTAATTTACGACGGCGGTCAATACGTACAAACACGTTGTCTTTTGGATCGAACTCAAAGTCCAACCAAGACCCACGGTATGGGATCACCCGCGCGTTATAAAGTACTTTACCTGACGAATGGGTTTTACCCTTGTCATGGTCAAAGAACACGCCCGGCGAACGGTGTAACTGAGAAACGATAACACGCTCGGTACCGTTAATAACAAAAGTACCGTTTTCAGTCATCAATGGGATTTCGCCCATGTAGACTTCTTGCTCGCGCATATCTTTAACGGTGCCTGCCGCCGCTTCTTTATCATAAAGAACCAAGCGCAGTTTCACTCGCAATGGAGCAGAATAAGTAATGCCGCGGATTTGACATTCTTTAACGTCAAAAACTGGCTCACCAAGGTGATAGCTCACGTACTGCAATTCCGAATTACCTGAATAAGCGGCAATCGGGAATACTGAGCGGAAAGCTGCTTCCAGACCATTATTACCTTCTGGATCCAGCTCAATAAATTTTTTGAATGAATCTAATTGGATTGACAACAGGTAAGGAACCTCGAGTACATGAGGTCGTTTACCAAAATCCTTGCGAATACGTTTTTTCTCAGAGTAGGAGTACGCCATGGGGTTCCTCAGCTAGCTGATTGATGACCCTAACCACCGGGGAGTCGATGGTTAAAAACAAACTAGTTACAGTT
>JBLWUU010000009.1:0-14013 GCA_048268755.1 Pseudidiomarina sp. | reverse complement strand
AACCAGATAATCCGATGAGATGCCGGTCTGTCTCACTCTCATGCAAAGGTAAGATCAACCATTTAATCCGCTTACCCCTTTTTTTATTGCTTTTCTATGACGGTCCCCCAAGAAAAAGATCCACAAGGACGATGAATTTGGGCATGATAAAGACCTTACGAGGGCCACGTCATGAAATCAAAACGTTTTTCAGTCGAGCAGATCGTTTCCGCTATAAAACAGCACGAAGCTGGCTTATCCATCGCCGAGATCGCTCGGAAAATGGGGATTGCCGAGGGCACTTTCTATGCTTGGAAAAAGAAATACGCTGGGCTTGAATCTGATCAAGTTCGAGAACTCAAGCAGCTACGAGAAGAGAATGAGAAGCTCAAACGGATTGTTGCGGATCTAACCCTTGATAAAGTCATGTTGCAAGATCTCAATACCCGAAAGTGGTAAGCGTACCGCAGCGTCGTAAGGCGGTGCGCCACTTAATCAGCCTCTACCGCATCAGTGAGCGAAGAGCATGTGCGTTAACAGGACTAAGTCGCACGGCTTGCCGTTATAAGCCTCGCTCGGAGCCTCAGGAGGCGCTCCGCCAGAAGATCGTGGCGATAGCTAGAGCCCGCGTGCGATACGGTTACAAGCGTATTCATGTGATGTTAAAACGCGAAGGTATTCACGTGAATAAGAAACGCGTTCATCGCCTGTATTGTCTAGAAGGACTTCAGTTACGCCCCAAACGGCCGCGGCGCAACGTCAGTGGCGCACATCGAAAACGCGACTATGTACCAAGTACACGACCGAATGAGGCATGGGCGATGGACTTTGTTGCCGACCAGCTCTCTACCGGGAACAAGTTTCGTATTCTGACAGTTGTCGACACCTATACGCGAGAGTGTTTGGCAGCCGATATCGGCGTTCAATTACGCTCAGAGAATGTGGTTGCAACATTGACGCGACTTTGTCGAGAACGAGGCGCACCAAACCGTATTCATTGCGATAATGGCAGCGAATTTGCAGGACAAATGACTGACCTTTGGGCTTATACCAACAAGGTAACGCTAGCGTTCTCGCGTCCTGGTAAGCCAACAGATAATGCCTAGATCGAGTCACTGAACGGCAGTTTTCGGGATGAGTGCCTTAACTGTCACTGGTTCGAATCGCTAACCGATGCTAAATTAAAAATCGAAGCTTGGCGGGATGACTATAACAAGAGTCGACCTCATCGGGCTTTAAATAACCTGCCACCCTTGCAGTTCGTGGCATCCATTGAAAATTGAACAGCTCAATTCATTCTTCGAGTGGTTCTAATAATGGGGGCCTGTCATTTTAATGGAAATCTCATCGATGTCATGGTCCTATTTTTGGGGCAGACGTCATGTATTATCACTTAGATTCATTACCTAGTTATGGCTACTTCTTTTAATCGGTTGATCTTTATCAGACAAAGAGATATTATTTTAACATGTTTTTGCAATAAAGCTTCGCATGTATCGTTTAATCATTGCCCTACTGCTATTAGCGGTAACAACAATGTCATTTTCACAAACTACCAGTACGGAAAAGGCATGTATGCACGATTCTACTGAGCAGGTTTGCGATCTTGCAGCTTGCGAAGTGTCACACTCTCTTACCGATAACTGTTGCTCTGATTCAATGATGCGACATTGTTACAGTCCGTCAATTACTGTCGTTTACTCTGAGCAATCCGCCGTCCCGCCTATTGATAAGCTGCTTTTTAACGCTTCCTCATTCTTAGATACGAATATTAAAGAAAAGCACTCTCTCTCGCTATTTCGGCCCCCAATCTACTCTTAAAAAATACTAAATTTCTCGACCTGGTGCGCCTATCTTCCAGGTAAAAACACAGCTTTAAGCTTTGGCTCGGTCTTTGTAGTTATGATTTCGCTAGTAACCCTAGTTACGCTCTAACTCATAGCCTGGTCTGTGTTTAATTTAAAAATTTACAGTTTTTGAGAGTAACAATATGAAACTTTTAAGAGAAATGGCTTATTTAAGCGTTCTGACTGTAGTGGTGCCAAATTTTGCTAATGCGCAAGAGCCGCTTTTGAATTTGCAAGATGCAGTGAGTATCGCTGTACAAGAAGACCCCTGGCTAACAGCAAGTAAGCAAACTCAAGAGGCATTCGCGAGTGAAGCTATAGCCTCTTCCAGTTTGCCTGACCCTAAAATATCGCTCACGGCAGCCAGTTTCCCTGTTGACAGTTTTAGTTCACGACAGGAAGGAATGACCCAATTGATCGTAGGTGTTTCACAAACTTTTCCTAGAGGAGACACGCTATCGTTGTCTCGTAAGCAAAAAAATCAATTGGCCCAAAAACAACCGCTTTTGAGGGCTGATCGTATTGCTAAGGTCAAAACAACGGTAACGAAGTTGTGGTTAGACGTTTTTTTCTTTCAGCAAAGTATCCGTTTGATTGAATCCGATAGAGCGCTTTTTGAACAGTTAGTGTCGACGGCCAAGGCAAGTTATACCAGTACTGAAGGAAAAGCACGGCAGCAGGATGTTATTAGGGCCCAGCTTGAGCTCACACGACTGGATGACCGATTGACTTCATTAAGACAGAAAGAGGAGCGATTTCAAAGCAAACTGTCGGAGTGGATAGGTGCTATAGCGAAATCAAAGTTACCAGATGACGTTCCTAACCTTACGCTTCAGGAAGCATTGAGTTCGCCTTCAACAATGCCTAAACAAGCCTTGTACGAATTAATAAAAGGGCACCCAGTTTTGCAAGCTATCGATCAAGACATTTCGGCGTCGGAAACTTCTATAGAGCTTGCTCAACAAGGTTATAAACCACAATGGTCAACCAACCTTAAATATGGTCATAGAAACGATGCTCCAAGCGGTACTGACCGTGCCGACTTGTTTTCAGCCGGAGTTACGTTCGATATACCACTGTTTACTGATAACAAGCAGGATGAACAGGTGCGTTCGGCAAAGTATAAAACTGAAGCAAAAAGAACTGAAAAACTGCTGATTGCCAGACAGTTAATAGCCAGTTTACGCAGTACCTTTGTACAACTGAATCGTTTGAATGAACGCGCTGCTCTTTATCGTGAAGAGCTACTTCCACAAATGTCCGCCCAGTCTGAAGCTGCATTGACAGCCTACAACAATGATGATGGCGACTTTGCAGAGGCGGTGCGTTCACAGATTGCTGAAGTCAACGCAAAAATTGATGCATTAGCGATCGCCATCAACCGCCAAAAGCTGATTGCCGAAGCAAACTACTTATTATTCTCAGGAGTTTAAAATGAAAACAGTCACTAAATCTCTTATAAGTTTAGCTGTAGGGTTTGCGGTTGGCGCTGGTGCTATTGGCTACTTAATGCAGTCAACTGCGGGCTCCGATGCTTCATCGGATAATGCCAAAAAAGAGCCGTTATATTGGGTGGCTCCGATGGATCCAAATTATCGGAGAGACAAGCCAGGAAAGTCTCCAATGGGGATGGACCTTATTCCTTTCTATGGCGATGATGGGGGAGAAAGTTCACCCGGTACTGTGAGAATTGATCCCGATGTTATTAACAACCTTGGGGTTACAACTGCAACCGTCACGTCCTCGAGACTCAACCTGGATATCGAAACAGTTGGCTATGTTCAGTTTGATGAGAACCGAGTGCTGACAGTAAGTCCCCGTGTTGAAGGCTGGATTGAAAAGCTTTTTGTAAAAGCGGTTGGTAACTCAGTTAAAGCCGGCGAGCCTTTATACAGTATTTACTCTCCTGAAATGGTTAATGCGCAAGAAGAGCTTGTATTGGCCTCGCAAAGAGGTAATCAGGTTCTACTAGATGCTGCTGAAGAACGCCTAAGAGCTCTGCAAGTCTCTGAACCTGAGATTAAGAAGTTAAAAGAGACTCATAAAATTCAGAAAACAATTACGGTAAAAGCAAAGCAGTCCGGGGTATTGGATAAACTGACTGTGCGTGAAGGTGCGTTTGTAAAGCCGAGTATGAACTTAATGACGATTGCCCAACTGGATAAAATATGGGTTATTGCAGAAGTCTTTGAGCGGCAACTGAACCAGGTTGAGGTAGGTAATAAAGTTCAAATGGATCTTGAGTATGCTCCGGGTAAAGACTGGGAAGGAAAGGTTGATTACGTCTATCCGTCACTTAACTCTAAAACCCGGACGGGAAAAATTCGAATTCACTTCAATAACCCCGACGCTTTTTTGAGGCCGGGTATGTTTGCGAATCTTAATATTAATGCTGGTGTAGGCGACGAAAACTTAGTCATCCCCAAAGAAGCGCTTATTCGAATGGGTGATTCGAACCGAGTTGTCTTAGCACTGGGCGACGGGAAATTTAAATCAGTTAATGTTGACGTTGGGCGGTTAGGTAGCTCGCGAGTTGAGATTTTATCGGGTCTTATGGCAGGTGATGAAATTGTTACATCGGCTCAGTTCTTAATTGACTCTGAGTCCAGTAAGTCTTCCGACTTTAAACGTATGAACCACGACTCTAACACTGATAGCGAGAGCCACGACACTATGTTAAATGAAGCTGTATCAGTCGAAGCTGTCTGGGTCGAAGCAACAGTTAAAAGTGTTATGCCTCAACATTCGATGGTTACGCTGAATCACGGTGAGATTCCTGAGTGGGACTGGCCTGCAATGACGATGGACTTCGATGTCGCTGATGATGTTGAACTCTCAAAGCTCAGCGCCGGTTTGTCCTTACATGCGGAAATTTCACAAGTAGGTAAGCAACGTTACCAGCTCACATCGATTCATATTCCTGAGCAAGAACAAGTGACAGAGCAGGAGCATAACCATGATTAAGTCAGTCATTCGATGGTCAGTTAGCAACCGATTTTTTGTTCTTCTAGCGACATTAATCCTTGTGGGCGTTGGTGCCTTTGCCGTCAAGAATACACCAGTAGATGCATTGCCGGACCTGTCTGATGTTCAGGTGATTATTAAAACCAGTTATCCAGGTCAGGCCCCACAAGTAGTAGAAGACCAAGTTACCTATCCATTAACAACGTCTATGTTATCAGTTCCTGGAGCTAAAACGGTTCGTGGGTATTCGTTTTTCGGAGATTCCTATGTTTATGTCATTTTTGACGAAGATACAGACGCTTACTGGGCGCGTTCGCGAGTACTGGAATATTTGTCTCAGGTTGCTCCGACACTGCCTTCTAATGCAAGACCGCAATTAGGCCCTGATGCAACAGGGGTTGGTTGGGTGTATTTGTATGCCTTGGTTGATCGTACGGGTAACCACAATTTGAGTGAGTTACGCAGTATGCAGGATTGGTTTTTAAAGTATGAACTGCAAACGGTCGAGGGGGTTTCGGAAGTTGCCGCCCTCGGCGGGATGGTAAAGCAGTACCAGGTGAAAGTGGATCCGGAGAAGCTGCGCGCATTCGATATTCCTCTTGCTCACATACAAAATGCTATCCAGCGAGGTAATCAGGAAGTGGGGGCGTCGGTGGTTGAAATGGCGGAAGCTGAGTATATGGTCCGGGCCTCAGGCTATATTGATGGTGTGTCAGACTTAGAGAGTATCCCGCTTGGCGTTGATGAAAATGGCACGCCATTATTGCTTAAAGACGTTGCTGATGTGGGTGTGGGCCCCCAAATGAGACGCGGTATCGCCGAACTCAACGGTGAGGGAGAAGCCGTGGGTGGTATTGTGGTAATGCGTTTCGGAGAAAATGCCCAAAAAACGATTGATGGCGTTAAACAAAAGTTGGAAGAATTAAAGTCTGGGCTACCAGAAGGTGTCGATATAGTCACTGTCTATGATCGTTCGGGGCTTATCTCGGATGCCGTGGAAAGTCTCTGGAAAAGTTTAATAGAAGAACTCGCTATTGTCGCGTTTATCTGTGTGATATTTCTCTTCCATGTCCGCTCCTCGCTGGTTGCCGTTATCAGCTTGCCTTTGGGTATTTTAACCGCGTTTATTGTCATGTATTGGCAAGGAATTAACGCGAATATTATGTCACTTGGAGGGATCGCAATCGCTATTGGCGCTATGCTCGATGGTGCCATCGTCATGATTGAAAATATGCATAAGCATATGGAAAAAACGCCACTGACAGCAGAGAACCGCTGGCGGGTGGTTGCCGCCTCTGCTTCAGAGGTGGGCCCTGCTCTTTTCTTTAGCTTGCTCATTATTACCGTCAGCTTTATGCCGGTATTTACCTTAGAAGCCCAGGAAGGGCGGATGTTTTCTCCGCTTGCTTTCACGAAAACTTACGCAATGGCAGCCAGTGCAGCCTTAGCGATTACCGTTATCCCCGTGTTGATGGGATATTTTATCAGAGGAAAGGTAACACCTGAGGGGAAAAACCCGCTTAATCGGTTATTGATCGCCGGGTATAAACCGCTTTTAAAAGGCATTTTGAAATACCCCAAGACAGCAGTTGTCGGAGCGCTTGTTATCCTGGCCGTTGGTGTCTGGCCGATTGACAAAATTGGTAGTGAATTTATTCCAGATTTGGATGAGGGCGATTTGATGTATATGCCCACTACCTATCCCGGATTATCAATTGGTAAAGCAAGGGAGCTGTTGCAGCAAACCGACAAGCTCATAAAAACGGTACCGGAAGTGAAGACGGTTTTTGGCAAAATTGGTCGAGCGGATACCGCCACTGATCCGGCACCCCTAACGATGATTGAAACCTTTATTCAACTGAAACCGAAAGATCAGTGGAGAGACGGTATGACCACTGAGAAGTTGAAAAAAGAACTGGATGCGCTTGTAAAGTTTCCGGGGCTGACCAATGCGTGGGTTTACCCCATTAAAACTCGCATTGATATGTTATCGACAGGTATAAAAACGCCGGTAGGTATAAAAGTTGCCGGAGCTGATCTTAATGAAATTCAGAAGATCGGGCAGCAGCTTGAAACGATACTTGATGATGTCGATGGTACGGCTTCTGTTTATTCAGAGCGAGTGGCTGGTGGACGCTATGTCAAAGTCGACATAAAAAGAGAGCAGGCTGCACGTTATGGCTTGAACATTGAGGATGTTCAGCAGGTTGTTGCCACGGCTATTGGCGGAATGAATGTTTCAGAGACCATTGAAGGGCTTGAACGTTACCCAATAAACTTGCGCTACCCTCAAGATTACCGTGATTCGCCGGAAGAATTAAAGAAGCTACCTTTAGTTACGCCAAACGGGCAGCGTATTAGTTTGGCGGATGTGGCTGATGTCTACGTTGAACTTGGACCGCCGGCAATTAAAAGCGAAAACGCAAGACTTAATGGCTGGACTTTTGTCGACATTGAGGGAGTTGATGTCGGCACTTATGTTGAAAAAGCAATGAAGGTTGTAGAACAAGAACTCGAGTTGCCAGCAGGGTATTCAGTTACCTGGTCCGGGCAGTACGAATATATGGAAAGGGCAAAGGAAAAACTGACTTACGTGATTCCGTTAACGCTCGCGATTATTATCGTTCTTTTATATATGAACTTTCGAAACGCTACAGAAATAGCCATTATATTGGGAACTTTGCCTCTCGCATTGGTGGGGGCAATCTGGCTAATGTATCTTTTAGATTATAATTTCTCAGTTGCTGTAGCGGTTGGTTTTATAGCTCTAGCAGGTGTCACTGTAGAAATAGGAATACTAATGCTGACTTACCTAAACCAGTCCTATAATGAATATGAAAAAAGTCAGTTAGAGCATGGTAAAGCATTAACGAAAGAGGGTCTCTCTCTTGCCGTAATGGAAGGGGCAGGACTTCGTGTTCGCCCCGTCATGATGACGGCCGTTTCTACAATTGCTGGTTTATTGCCTATAATGTTTAGTACAGGGACTGGGGCTGAGGTGGTTAGTAGAATAGCGGCGCCAATGGTTGGAGGAATGATCAGCGCTGTTATCTTAACCTTGCTCGTATTACCTGCTGTTTACTATTTGTGGCGAAAGAAAGACGTTAAGGTTAGATGATACCTTACTCTGTAAATATCACCTGCGCATCTTTGATCTCGATCAATGATGTGCAGGGGGTAGTATGCTAATTTATAGCATGGCAATAGGAGCGCACATATGTTTCAAGCAAAATTTTTAGTTGTGCTTATGTTAGGAATAGTGATACAGCTATCCTTCCCAGCCGCTCCTCCTTATAACAATGCTTCCAATGTACAGCACGAAAAAAGTGTTAGCCATATGGATGTTAGCAACGAAAGCAAAGATAACTTTCATTGCGATGAAAGTGAGCAATCTATCATTGACGACTGTTATTGCTGCGTAGCTGATAAATGCTCTATGGATGAAGAGTGTAACTCTGCGAACTCACCTCTAGTATTTATTCAATTCGACACCTCGATAAACTCTCCTAGCAACTTGCCACATCCCTTGTCTTATAAAGCTGATGTGAAGCAAATACTCTTCGATATTTACTACCCTCCGAAATAGCACTACTAAATTACAACTCTAGATTTTCTCGAAATTTAAGTAACTAGACTAAACACAGTCCATAAGCTATATGTTTTAGGGCTTTTAGGGGGGTATATGAACCTATCTAAAATTACCGCTATTTTTGATCAACTTCGACAAGACTCAGTGGAAGAGGCTCTCATCGGCCGTGGCGTTAGCGGCTTTACGCTGTTTCCTGTGCGAGGACGGGGTTACTACTTCGATAGCTATAACGATGATCACTTAGTTGATCACGTACAGCTTGAAGTTTATGTGAACAGTGATGATGCGCGTGATGTTGCCCTCTTGGTAGTTGAAGCGGCCCATACTGGGGTATCTAACGAGGGATTAGTTTCTATCTCGCCAATCGATGAATTGTTCTGGGTTCACGATAAACGAGCAGCCACTAATAAAGAGCTTTCGTTACAAAGTTAACACCGAGCAAATGTTGCCTGAAACGTATTGGTAGTTTTAATTAACAGGACAGTATTGATGTCAAATAACGATCATAGAGCAGGAGTGCGGGGAATTAACTTAGTAAACCGCACTTTAAAGCTAAACGCAGAGAGTGTGAAAGAAGTTCGCAAAGCTATCAAAGAAATTGACTTGTTGGTTGGTCTCGATAGCGTTGCCTATGACTCTGAGCATAACTTGTTATTGGTAGCTTATGATGCCTCTAAAGTGGATCTCAATGTTATAGAGGAAAAGCTCAGGAAGTTTGGTGTTGAAATAAATAGTGGGTGGTGGACTCATCTGAAAGAAGAGTACTACAAGTTTATTGACCAAAATATTAAAGATAATTCGGAACATACACCGTGGAGTTGTCACAGAAGTCCGCCAGTTAACAAAAGCAAACGAAAGTAACGATTAATTATAGGTAAGGAGTAAAAAATGCAAATAGAAACAATCAAAGATGTACTGAGTTGGACCGTTGATTTCCACAAAAACCTGAAGGAGTGTGTGACTCACTGCTCTAAACAAAACCAAGATGAACGAGCTCGGATGATTCTAAGCTACGTGTCGGGTCATGAAGCTAGCTTAGAGCGAATGGTTGAAGGTTTTTTGAATACAGCCAACCTAAATGCATTAGACACTTGGTGTTATGACTATATTGGGAAACATCCCATCGTTGAGCATGGGCACTGCGATTCGCCTTTTAAAGAGTTAGATACCGATCACATTATGGAGAAGGTTGTAAACCATCATGAGCAAGTCATAGAACTGTATGAACACCTATATTCCCGTGTTGATATAGATAGCGCAAAAGAGCTGCTAGAAACGGTAAAGAACGTTGAAGAAAATGAAATTAAACGAATGGTGCAAACTGCGAATCGATTTTCGGATATGTAGTGAGTGACGGTTTTATCGTTGGTACTTTGCGGGAAATAGCTGTTGCTTGGCTCGTTTCCCGTCAATAAGGAGCACTGGTATGGGTGTAAAAACTGAGGACGTTCGTAGTCGTTCCATTGAGGAACTCATTATCGAGGGAGCCGGTTGCGCGAGTTGTGTTGGCAAAATCGAAAATGCATTAAAGTCTGTATCCGGCGTGGAAAATGCTGAGATGAACTTTGCCCAGCGAACGGTCAGTGTGACTGGAACAGCAAATCCGAGCGCTTTAGTGAAAGCAGTAGAGAGGGCGGGGTATAGCGCTAAAGTAGCCACGTCCGAAAGTGACGGTGATGCGTTGGAAGAAAAAGAGCAAGCCGACTGGGCTTATTACAAGCGGCTGATGCGGGAGATGACCGTTGCGCTGTTGTTAGGTGTACCCCTAATGATTTATAGCCTTTTGGGTGGTGAAATGACGGTTACCACTACCTCAGAACGTGTGACATGGTTAGTCGTAGGTATTCTAACGTTAGGTGTACTTTATTTCTCTGGCAAACATTTCTTTGTTGGTGCCTGGCAGTCCCTGAAAAATCATTCCGCTAATATGGATACGCTGATCGCGCTTGGTACTGGTACAGCCTGGTTGTATTCCATGGTGGTTGTAATCGTTCCACACCTAGTTCCGGAAATGGCGCGTCACGTTTACTTTGAAGCGACTGCGATGATTATCGGTTTGATCAATCTGGGGTTGGCACTTGAACTGAAAGCTCGTGGGCGCACGTCCGAAGCCATAAAGCGTCTCATTGGTTTGCAAGCCAAAACAGCTAGGGTGATTCGTGACGATAAACAATTGGATATCGCCATCGAAGACGTACTCGAGGAGGACGTAGTACGTGTTCGTCCCGGAGAAAAAATCCCTGTTGATGGAAAAGTTATAGAGGGAAGTACCACCGTTGATGAATCTATGCTAACGGGTGAACCCATGCCCGTGGAAAAATCAGTTGGTGATGACGTTGTGGCGGGCACGATAAATAAAAGTGGTTCCTTTTTGTTTCAAGCGACAAGAGTCGGAAAAGATACAGCACTTGCTCAAATTATTAACATGGTGAAACGGGCGCAAAACTCTAAGCCCCCAATCGGTCGTCTTGCCGATATTATTTCAGCTTACTTTGTGCCAGTCGTTATGATTATCGCTGTTATCAGTGCTCTAGCTTGGCTTAACTTTGGGCCTGAGCCGGCACTGGCCTTTGCTGTGGTATCAGCGACCACTGTCTTGATTATTGCTTGCCCTTGCGCATTAGGCCTGGCGACGCCTATGTCGGTAATGGTGGGTGTAGGAAAAGCCGCAGAGGCAGGTGTGCTGATTCGCAATGGCGAAGCATTGCAAACAGCGTCGAAAGTATCGGCTATGATCCTGGATAAAACGGGCACCATTACACTTGGTTCTCCTAAAGTCACCGACGTATTAGTAGCGAGTGAGTACGATGAGCAAACAGTACTGCAACTTGCAGCCACACTTGAGTCTGGCTCTGAACATCCGCTGGCACAGGCGATAGTTGAATCAGCTCGGGAAAGAGGAATTGAAACAACTAAAGTCTCAAACTTCAATGCGATTGCTGGCCATGGCGTGGAGGCTAAAGTAGACGGGAAGTCCCTCCTTTTCGGTAATGAAAAGCTGTTGCGTGAACGTCAAGTTGAGCTCGGTAACTTTGTTGAAAAAGCCCAAGGCTTAGCTGCGGAAGCTAAGACGCCTATGTACTTTGCCGTTGATAATGAGTTAGCTGCAATTATTGCAGTTGCCGACCCGATAAAAGACGACTCCGTAGCCGCCATTAAACGTTTGCAAGATAACGGTGTGCGAGTAGTGATGCTTACTGGTGATAATCGCGCGACAGCAGAAGCAGTTGCTGAAAAAGTAGGAATTAAAGAATTTTTCGCTGAAGTTCTGCCGGAAGAAAAATCAAAAAAGGTTCAGGAGCTGCAGATGGAAGGCGAAATTGTTGGTATGACGGGAGACGGTATTAATGATGCGCCAGCGCTAGCTATTGCCAATGTAGGCTTCGCTATTGGCACTGGGACGGACGTTGCTATTGAAAGTGCCGATATTACATTGATGCGTGGGTCGTTACATGGGCTTGCCGATGCGATCGCGGTGAGCAAGGCCACGCTGCGCAATATTAAGCAAAACTTATTTGGTGCTTTTATTTACAACGTAGCGGGTATTCCTTTTGCCGCAGGCGTTCTGTACCCGTTTTTGGGAATGCTATTGAGCCCGGTTATTGCTGGTGCAGCAATGGCTTTTTCTTCTCTTACGGTAGTGAGTAACGCTAACCGGTTACGCTTTTTCAAAGCCAAGAAACATTAACGCACCTTCTAACACTGACGCATTCAGGAGAATAAACATGTTATTCATTAATATTGCTGGTATCACTTTGATCGCGCTGATCGTCTGGTGGTTTTGGCTTTACAAGCCCCAGCAGCTGAAGCTGGGAGAAGGTGATTTGGTGATTGCCGTCGAAAACGGTATCTACTCGCCTTCGAGAATAAAAATACCTGAAGGTAAACCGGTTGAACTTAAGTTCCTGCGGAAGGATCAATCGCCTTGTTCTGAAACTTTGCTCATTCCCAAGCTAGAAATAAGTGAAACGTTGCCTTCTAACAAATTAAAGCAAATTCAAATACCAGCGCTGGAACCCGGAGAGTACGACTTTCATTGCCAGATGCAAATGTATCGGGGAAAGCTAGTTGTCGGTTAAATGGCTTAAAACGTCCAGGTCACAATATGAGCTTTAAAAGTTTCCCGTTAGATTCGATGAAATTCAATTTCATCGAAGGCATTGAAGGATTCGGCAATAAATATCGCCGTTATATGAGGTCTACGTCAGCGTGGGCTCCAAGATTTAACGATAGTGAAACAAAGTAAAATTAATGAGACCAATACAATTTGGTCATAGTCAAGAGGGTAATAAAATGAAAAAAGTACTTTCAGCTTTAACTATCACAGCTTTAATGGCCTCTCCTGTCTTTGCTGATGCACAGCATAAACATGGTGATGATAAAACAGGTTCAATGAGTGGAATGATGCATCATGAAAAAATGACATCAATGAATGAGCACATGCAAGAAATGCGCGAAGCTATGGAAAAAATAAAAAGCGAATCCGATCCCAAGAAACGTAAAAAACTAATGGAAGAACACATGAAGTCAATGCAGAAGGGAATGCAAATGATGAACCATGGGATGGATAAAGGCATGAACAAAGGAGAACATAAAAAGGGAGACAAAGCAGAGCAAATGGGCAAAGAGAATATGATGAATAAAATGAAAATGATGGAGCATAGAATGGATATGATGCAAATGATGATGGAGCAGATGATGGAACATCAGAGTGAAGAAAAAAAGGAAATGTAGTAGAGATTAAGCTCTCCGTTGGAAATGCCGCTACTTGCAGTGTGCAAGTAGCGGTACTTTTTCAATATATCTAATTTACAACGGTATTTTTAAGGAGGAAGTTATGAAACTTAATGCAAAGAAATTTGGCTTAGCAGCTGGCGGTGCTTTCGCAGTTTTATGGGGAGTTTGTAGCTTGCTAGTGCTTATTATGCCCTCTAGCATGATGGCTTTAACAGAAGGCATGGTTCACGGAAAACTCTCTGGTTTCGAGTGGCATTTGAGTTTTAGTGGATTTGTTACGGGATTATTCGGGTGGTCCTTGGGAGCTATGATTACTGGCTGGCTAATTGTAACGTTATATAATAAACAAATGAAAACGGCTAAATGAGATTGTTGTCAAACTGGAAGCCTTTAAATCTGTTGCTCTGAAACTTTGCTTATTCCTGATCTGGGGATCAGCGATACTTTACCGACCAATAAGTTAAAGTTGATCGAATTGCCAGTATTAAAGACCGGAGAATACGATTTTCATTGTCAGATGCAAAGGTATCTAGGAAAACTTATTGTCAAATAAGTGAGACAAATAAGAGCTAATATGAATGAAAAAAAAGTGCTTATAACTCAAGTTTCGGGGTTCAAAAACAGCAAAAAAATACAGCTTAAGTTACTGAATAATATAAATAAAAATAGCCTTTTCGTGGTATAATGTTAGTTAACTAGACAAAACAAAACACCCACCCAAGGCTATGTATGAATTCTGACACAACCTCTTCTGTTTTGCCATCGCTCACCGCTGAGTATTTAAGCCGCCACGATGTTCAAGTGGATAATCTGTTTAGCAAAGCATGGCAGCGCATCGGTTTTAATCGACTGCTGAAACAAGCGCGGTTTTCAAAGCGTTCAGGATCACCCGTCAGT
>JBLWUU010000008.1:0-18674 GCA_048268755.1 Pseudidiomarina sp. | reverse complement strand
ACCATCATCGCTATGTTAGAAGATCCCAACGCGGCTGATGGCACACAGGTCAGGGTTCCGGATGAATTGGATGTTTCACCCGTAAAGCGTTCACTAAATATTGACGAAGCGAATGTCATCTCGACGTTAGATTTAAAATCGCTGGCATTAGAGAATTTGGAGGACTAAGCATGGCATTTATGAATGACAATAGAGAGACCATTCTGGCTATCATTGATGGATGGAGAGGCAGGTTGACTTATGATCTTTTATCGCAAAGATTACAAAGAGAGCTAGGTCTCAAAAAGACCCCTTCTCGACACAATTACAAAAATCACGATGAAATCTACCTCGCCTTTAAACTTAAACAAAAGGAGCTGAAAGGCAAGAGGGAGCAAGCCGTCCAAGATGCTAAATCCTTGTTTGATAGCTCTGATAAATTAAGCCGTTTGCTAGCTAATTTAGGTGGCGATGAAGCGACAATCGCTGAGCTTATTAAATGGGTTGAAAAGCTTGAAAAAGAAAATGAAAGGCTGACCTCAGAGAGTCAGCGACTTACTACTCAAAACAACATTCTGTTAGAGCGCTTTGCTCGCTGGCAACACAATCTCCAGAAGATGGACGGTGTTGATATGAACAAACTGATTGCTGGAATCGATAAAGGTTTACCTGCGAAAAATAGGGACTGAATAAAAGTGTCAAATATCAGCAAAATTATAGAGTGGTGGAATTTTTCTGTTGCCAATCTTCAGTGAAATTAAGGCGCTCGTGCATTTCGAGACCAAATATCTGTACTGTAACCTTTTGCGTAAGTCACTTTTAAAATAAGTATTTTAAATCATTTTTCAACGCCAGACTTTGGAATTGAGGACTGAATCAATTGGACAACATGATCAATTTGTTAGCAGAGCAGGAGGTTTCCTGAGCTGTAACTTTAAATACTCACTGTGACTTTTCAGGGCCTTCTAGAACGTCAGAATATATAGATATAGTGGCGGATATTTGACATGATTTTCTAACTTCAAAGCATAGATTTTCAGAACATATTGGGGAGTCCGTAGGCTGAACTTTATTGAAGTTAAAATTAGCACGAAAGCCGCCAAGAATAGCCTTTATACTTGAATCAAAACTAGGTGCAGAGCTATCTAACAAAAACACAGGCTTAACCAAATTGGTTATTCTATTTTGTTGGTAGTCACTAACTCATTGACCTAAAAAATGACATCACCTGGATTTTGAGTCGAATCTATCTAAAATCTCATCAACTTTAGAAATCTGACTCTTGTTTAATCCGGCTAGTTTTATGATACGTAAAGCTTCTTCATCCGAATCACAAAAAAAATACCAAGGCGGCACCCGTAATTCTTGAGCTATAAGCTTAATGATTGAGTAGTCGGGTATGTGGCGTCCCCTTTCATAATGATTCATCCGACTACTCGCTGAACTGGGCTCGAAACCGATCTTAATGCCCAAATCTCTTTGGCTTAACTTCGCGGATAATCGGGCCTCTTTCAAGCGCTTCGGGAAAGGGTTCGTGGTGTGCAAGTCAATATCATCTCACTTAGGAATTGATGAATTGATTGTCTAGGGTTTGAAACATCAGATATACTTAGGAATCCTAAGTATCTTAAATGATGCAAACTACATCACTAACTTGGATCTCCCCCAATGTCGTTTAAACGTTCCATTTTGGAGCTCGCGAACTCGATCTCGACACAAGAATTTACCGTGGAAGATATTCGCAAACTAGCTCAAGAAGACTTCCCCAGACTTAAAACATCAGACCTGCATGCCAAAACGTACAAGGCGATGTGGGTTTTAAAAAAAGAGGGCCTTTTTACATGTGCGGCCAGTAGCGAGGGGCGTAGGCTTAAAAAATGGACTCTCACACCTAAAGCGCGCTTCGTAATAGAGAGTACTTCACCGGAGGCTCAAGTCTCGAATGTAAGCCATAAAGAGGGCATGACTGACCTAATTAGCTATTTAAAGGGACGGTTGAGTGATTTTAGTGCGCAGCTGGCAATATTAAGTGCTGAAATACAACAGTATCACGACCTATCAAAGGAATTTCCAAACCTATCTCCCAAATTAAAGACCATCTTTCAAGAAGCCAAGCAGAAAGCAGTCGTCTACCAAGGGCGTATGAGGGCCATTGAGAATACGCTAAGCGAGATTGAACGATGAAACTACGCCAATGGCAATATGAATGTATAAAATCCGCACTATCTAAATTCCAATCAGGAAGTAAACCGTTTCTTGTTCAAGCAACTCCTGGAGCAGGAAAAACATTTATGGCGGCCGCACTATCTAACGAGCTAATTAGAGCTAATTTGATCGACTACGTGCTTTGCTTCTCTCCTTCCAAAGCTGTATCAGACTCAATTAAGGAGACTTTTGAACGAGTTCTTAAACGTGGAATGTCTGGAACCCTTGGGGATGTTGGGGCTGTGTTTACTTATCAGTATCTCAGTTCAGGTCAAGCTGAGCGATTTAATAACCTCTTCAAAAGTCGTGTTTTTGTTATTTTTGATGAGATTCATCACGCCGCAGGAGACGACGAGGCATCGTCAAACTCTTGGGGACGAGAGATACTTGCCCGAATTTCTCAACACGCAACCTACATTCTTTCTATGACAGGAACGCCTTGGCGAAGTGATAAGCTTCCTATCGCCTTAGCGCAATATGTCATGCCTGACGGTATTATAATCACTGATTATACTTACGGCATCATGGAAGCAATCGGTGATGCCGTGTGCAGGGTGCCCGAAATAAACCTACTTGATAATGACCAGCTTGTTGTTGATGGGGAGTCGTTTAACTCTATCGAGTCAGCGCTTGGTGATTCAAATTTAAGATACAGTGTATTGCTTGAAAATGAGAAAGCGCTGAACCAAATCCTTACCATCGCCTGTGAAAGGTTAAAATGTATACGGGAAACTCATGAGGGTGCCGGTGGCTTGATCGTGGCAAAATCGGTCGAGCATGCTTCCTTTATCTATCAACTTCTCTGTAATCAATTCAATCAGACAGCGGTAATAGTTACTTATCAGGACGCTAATTCTCGCGCCGTCATCGAAGAGTATCGACACTCAGATGAAATGTGGATTGTCAGCGTTGCGATGGTTTCTGAAGGGACAGATATTCCACGCCTTAGGGTATGCGTTCACCTCAGTCATATTAAAACTGAGCTATTCTTTAGACAAGTTCTTGGGCGTGTACTTCGTCGGATACCAGGTTTAAGTAACAATGTCGGTTGGTTGTACACTTTTTCAGATCCAAGTTTAGCTGAGTTTGCTCGTCGGGTTCAGAGGGACATTCCAGACACAAATCAAATCGTCGTAAGACAAGTTGAGACTGATAATGTCGCTTGGGAGGAGATATCAACAAAACCATCAAGTGATTCAACACTTTGCTTTAATGGTGACGCTGCCAATTCAGATGTCCACTTTTTGGGTGGTGACAAGCTAGACAACTCGCAACAAGAGCATGGCATTGTATCGCAACTTAATTTTTCTTTAGAGGGTAACTTTCGGCAACACGTATTCTCGGTATTCGGTTCTTGATAGATTGGATTCCGACAAGCTCTTGAAACACGTAACGTAATTACTCTGAGAGCTCCGAATTCATCTTAGCTAGAAATGTTTGATCATTTCTTCTTTTTTAGAGACTACTACTAGTGTAAATTTAAAGCCCGTTTTTTGTGGCCGATTACACATGTTATCAACTGAAATAATCAAGGCCCTCAATCAAGAGGGTTTTAGTCAAACAGCTATTGCTAAAATTATTGGATGCTCCCCCAGTCTAGTTTCAAAAGTCATTAATCGGAAGGCGGTTTCTACCAAAGTTGCAATCTCTATCTCAAAGTTGTTAGAACGCCCGTTGTTAGAACTGTTTCCAGAATATTCGGAACTTGCTAAGTCATATGTGCGTGACAAGAGTAGCGTTGAACAACGAATGAGAGAATTACTTGAAGTTTCGACTTAGTTTGCGATCGTCTCTCTGTATTAGGATTGATTAAAGGCATCCTGAGTCTCGAGTACTGTACATCAGTTCTTGCATAGAAAATTGGGTAGCACCTTAGGCTCTACGTCAATGATGTATTTTACAATTCCGACAGTTAGAGACTCCTCAACCCCTTGCCTGAAGTCAGAAATACTAGATATCGTGCCGTCCTCCGAGAGATAGTGCCTCCAGTGGACGGCTTGATCTCCCTGATAAAATGAAAGTATTCTGCTTAACGCCATATGGGCAAATACGAGAGACTCCTCATCAACCACATTGTGTACGGTTATATGGCTGTCTGAGTGATATTCGGTTGTAACAAGTTCAAACGAGTAGAAAACTTGCTGAGCAATCGAGGAGATATCGTTAATTTCTTCTTTCTCTCCGTTTGTAAAGTAGACGTTATCGATAATCGTATTCCAAGATTCCTGACGCTCACCACCGATGTCTACAGTTTCAACACTCTCTTTTTTAAAGCTAATATGGATTCCTGAGTCAACCTGTAGTGTGAACGCAAAGTCACCTAGTAACTTTCCCATCAGAGTATGCTTCAGTGCATCATTGAAGTTCAAGTTGAAGTTCTTGGTAGCCGGTTCGAAAACATCAAGATCAACTAGACTCCATATCCCCAGTCTTTTCCAGGCAATGAGAATAGGGCATCCTAATAAGTCACCATATGACTTCAGTTTGCTGAAGTAATCAGGCCTAAAAGATAAGACATTTTTGTTGCTCGACTTGACCTCGATCAGCACAGTAATGTGACTTTCATTAGAGGTCTGAATCCGGGCTAGTAAGTCAGGAACTTGAAACCTTTCTTTCGAAGATAAGGGAAACTGTTGCTGATCAAGCTTATGAACCAACTCACATTTCCCTAGCCAACCACAAATGATCGAAAACTCATCTTCCAGTGGAAGACCTCGATTCAACCTTTTTACTCTATCAGCAACGCCCGCAGCATCAGCTTCCCAGCCAAGTTGTTCCAGAGATTCATGAATAAGTCTCACTAAATCTGATGGTTGTTCTTCCAAAACAAGCCTCGTTATTATGTGTGGAATGTTAAAAATACAGTTTTCGATTTTCCTGGAAGCCACCTGATTGACTAGGTTAATAGCTCACATTTATTCCGCTTCTGTCCTCACATTCAGGAAATCTTCCATACCACCTTCATCTGCTGCGGCAAGGCCTTCTCGTTGCATCGCTATTTGCCACTTAGCAACGGCAGTCTTCATTGAATCTAAGTCCTTTCTCCCAACAGGCCCCACATACTCAGCCCATAGCTCAATTTCACGTGCTGAAATAGGAGATTTCGAAGAGAGAATTAATGCTGTATCGACTAATTGGTGCGCTAACTCAAAATCGATGACGCTATCGGGAACTGACCAGTTCGCTCTAGGTCCGAGACAATCCGTGTAGAATCCGAGTTGCTTCAACTGGTCTAGAACATGAGAGTGGTCAGACTTGGTATCGAACAGTGAGCGAAAATCATCTAGCTTCTTTGCTCCTTCGGCTACAAACTGAGGAAACAACCACTGTACATTCTTACTCTTGTGAGAACGGTAGCGCTTCCATTCCTCCTTAATCTCTTCATCGTCACGCGCGAGTGACATCGCACGCAGTATCGAAACCTTGCCAGATTCCTCGATAGATAGTGACGCTAAGGAGGCTGCTGATGGAAACCGTTTAGCATCGAGGAGTAACTTCGCGTCATTTGCTAAACGCGTTGCGTTTCTTACTGCCGCATTCATTCCTTTAGCTATTTGTGCAAATTTTAACTTTCCCTTATAGAGGGGGAGTTTTTTATACACCACAACTTTCACTCATGGCTAAATTCGTACTTTTCATATCATTTCACTCCCAATCAGGAATTCAAAACATTCGGAGACCCAGTCACCAAGAACGAGAACAAGTCCTGTTTATAGTTCTCAGGCTCCTCTACGCAATGACAACAGCTGAATTCGCATGAAGGGTCACAAATTACCTTCCTTAAGTTGATCTTGGCTTAGGAGCCTTAAAATAAGCCTAGCAAACGTCTGCTGGCTGCTTTCACTTGCTAAGATATCTGTTGAAAGCTTTTCGTGGTCATTCATAGAGTCTAGCACCAAGTCGATTAAGCGCTTCGGGAAAAGCCCATGCATTATTTGACTCTCCGAATGGCTGTTCACCTGAGCCATAACTTCACTATCTCGCCGCACGCGCTCTACAAGACCATGAGTAAAATGCAATTGATCCTCATCACTGACCTCTGATCCAAAGATTTCATTGAGTGTTTCTATAATTTCTGAGAGTCGCCTTTTCTCAGGATCTATGGGTTTACCACTACCTAGACCTGTAATGGGATCAAGGCCGGACTCTTCACCATCTTCAGCTAACCGCAGCTCATGCTCTTTACGCTTGGTAATTCGATAGTGCGATAGCGCTAGTTCTGAGAAATCAATGTCATCGTCTTCCAGCGCTTCTTGTCTGACGAGTGGTAACAAGTGTTTAGCAAACACGCACAACTGCTCAAGCTCTGAATCCTCAAAATAGACAATTTGAGAGAGGAATTCATAGGCGCGCACAAAGCTGCCCAAGTTCTTCTTAAATAAGTCGAGAGTATCGAGCGCCTCGCCCACTTCTTTGATCGTCGCATCAGCATGTTTAACACCAACACTGTTACCATCGGCTTCAGCTTGCCTTCTGGCGGAGCGTGCATCATTTCGCTCGTCACGCAGCAACTTGTAACGTTTATTAAAGCGCTCACGCGCGGGCTGACAATAATAACTTAGCTTTGAGGCGTCAGCTTTAGGATCAAAGAATGCGAGCGCAAACGCTGTCACCTCGTCCCAATGATATATCTGCTCTTTATCGAGAGACTCTTGCAAGTCATAAACAACTTGGGCATCCGAAACGCCGGTAAGCTCTGCTTTATTGTAGTAAGGCAAGAATGAATCAAGAATATCCTGCGTATCGTTTACAAAATCTAGTATGAACGTTTCTTTGCCAGGGAACAGTCGATTGAGGCGCGAAAGGGTTTGCACACACTCTACGCCCTGCAATTTCTTATCGACATACATGGCACAGAGTTTCGGCTGGTCAAACCCTGTTTGAAACTTATTGGCCACCAACATTACGTTGTATTCGTCGGTATCAAACGCTTTTGCATGGTCTCGACCATTAAGCCCAGGATTTAGAAGCTTACTCGTTTCTGTCACTTCTTCAGGGATAACACCGTCTGGTGGTAAGCTGCCCGAAAACGCTACCATCGGATGCACATCTTGGTAGCCTTTATCTTTAATGTACTGCTGCATTGCTAGTTGATAGCGAACTGCCTCTTGGCGACTACTCGTCACGACCATTGCCTTTGCTTGGCCATCAAGCAGGTGCCGCACGTTCACTCGAAAATGCTCAACAATCACTTCTACCTTTTGGCTGATATTATGGGGATGCAAGCGCACCCATTTCGCTAACGTAGTTCGTGCTTTTTTAGAGTCAACCTCATCGTCATCTGCGTTCGGGTGCGCTAACTTCCACGCTACAGCATAAGTAGTGTAACGGCGCAGTACGTCGATGATGAAGCCTTCTTCAATCGCTTGTCGCATTGAGTAAAGGTGAAAAGGCTCTGGTTTATTAGATTCACTTCTCGGTAACGAAGGGTCTGGTTCACGACCAAATAGCTCCAATGTCTTTGCTTTCGGCGTTGCAGTAAATGCGTAATAGCTAATTTGTTCACTTGGCTTGCGCGCTGATACAGCTGCACTTAGCAATTCTTCAGCACTTACATCTTCGCCATCTGGGAAATCGCCACCAAGAATCGCTTTTAGTTTGGTCGCCGAAGAGCCCGTTTGCGAAGAGTGAGCTTCATCTGCAATGACCGCATATCGGCCCGATGCGAGCTTTGGATATTTCTCCAGCGCATCGAAAAGCGCGGGGAAGGTTTGAATGGTTACAATGATAATACGGGTTTGCTCGGCAAGAGCTTCTGCAAGCTGCTCCGATTTACTTTGATTGCCGATATCACGATTTATTGGTCGCACTACGCCTTGAGCATGTTCAAACTGATAAATTGTATCTTGCAACTGGCTATCAAGGACCGTTCTGTCCGTGACCACGATGACCGAACTGAATAGCTTCTTACCGTGACCATCATAAAGCTGAGCGAGCTGATGCGCTGCCCACGCTATTGAGTTTGACTTTCCTGACCCTGCACTATGTTGGATGAGATAACGCTTTCCAGCGCCTTCTGAGCGAGTCGTTTCAATGATTTGATTCACCACATCCCATTGGTGATAACGAGGGAAGATAAGCGTTTCTTTAGTTTTGCGATTGCCGTAGAAATCTTCCTCTGTTTTCTTCTCAAGATGAAGGAAGCGACCAATCACTTTTAACCAAGCATCTTTTTGGAATAATTGCTCCCAAAGGTAAGCGGTCGCGTAGCTGCTATCGTTTTCTGCGCGCGGATTACCAGCACCACAATCCTGTGTGCCGCGATTGAAGGGAAGAAAGAATGTATCCTTGCCATTCAGTTTCGTGGTCATTGCTACTTCGTCTTGGCTGACCGCAAAATGTACTAAAGCACCACGTTTGAAGGTAAGTAACGGCTCAGCTTTGCGTGTCACTGGGTCTTTAACGGGGCGGTCTTTCTTGTACTGGCGCTTTGCATGCTCAACGGTTTGTTTGAATTCGCTTTTAAGCTCCAGGGTTGCTGTTGGAATGCCGTTAACAAACAACACCAAATCAAGGCGAGGGTTGTATTCACCAGTGCGAGCGTGAGGCGAGTAGGAAACTTCCTCAACCACACGAAGGCGATTGGCGTTATACCTTAACTCTGTATCTGGATTCATGTCGTGGTCAGGCTTGAAGCTACAAAGATCTACTTTTACACCGGGCACTTTGAATCCATGACGAAGCACATCAAGCGTGCCTTTCTTTTCCAGCTCGCGAACGGTTTTCTGAACAAACACCTTTTCAGGGTTTTGCGGATTACTCTTGCAGAATTTCTCCCAACGCTCAGGCCAAGCCTCTTTAAAATAACCGATGAGGTCTTCTTGGTATAGCGCATGAGACTTGTCATACGCAAATGCTTTACCAACCAGCCAGCCTTGCTGACTTAGCGCTTCAAGAATATCGTTTTGAAATACTCGTTCGCGACTGTCTGCCATGACTTATAACTCCATTTCCTGATTTAGATTACTTAGCGAATCCATAGATACATTCATGGCGTTGTCTCCAAACCAGTCTTACGCACGTCTTCATCAAATGCGCTTTCATCGTTAGGCGGTTGCCAGTCTCGCACATCGATTTTTCCAGTTACCGCTGCAGAGATTAGCGCGGAACGGCGCTCCTCTAATAATGAATTATTAGTTTGTGCCGTCTGTATGAGCTGATCATATTCTTCACTTTTCAATTGTACGAACTCTGCGATTGCGAACTGCTCTTGAAGTGGTGGTAACAGCATTGGCATGTTCGGAATATCTGCCATATTAAGATGATTTACTGTCGAGCCCTGTGAAAGGTTTTCAATAAACCGTGAAGCTACGCCACTATAGATAGAAAATAAACAGAATCTCTCGTTAACACTTCTCAAATCAAGCTTTAAGAGTACTGTGCGCTGGCCCAAACAGAGAGACACGTTCTTTGGCACTATACAAGCTTCTCCAGCAGGTGCTTCTCTAGTGAATATAATATCACCCGGCTCAGGAATCCCTCGTTTGGTCCAACCTTTGAACCCCTCATAATCTGTTCGTCTCGCATTATCTAGTAACAATTTTCCGTCACGGATGTTTGAGGTTCTTATTACCGGGTAATCCCCGTCTTCTACAAAATGGACAGTCTTATGTTCGGTATCAATTATTGCCTCAAGTACATGTTTCAGCCGAACCATATTCCAATGCTCAGGGACTCCCCCAAGCCATTCCCCCTCAGAGTCCTTCAAAGACACATTAGGGTCTAGCCCCTTAGTTACAGCATGCGAAATCACTGCTTGACGCTTTTCTTTTAACAGCTCAACTAGCCGCTTCTGTTCAGCAATCAATGCATCGATTTTCGCGGTTTCGTGGTCGAGGAAACGAGCTATTTGGGTTTGCTCTTCTTTAGAGGGAACTACTATTGGCAATCTTTTCATATCCTCATATTTCATGGATTGGCGGAGCCCACCGCCCATCGAGTAAAAGACTTTCATTAAATCGTATGAACGAAAAAGGTATGCGGAAAATCTAGCATCCAAGCCAACAGTAGAAGCTGCCATGTAAGCAGAAGTTATTATGCCTTTTTCCTCTACAATCGCACTGCGCAAGCTCCGCTTATCGTTTTGAAGATCTGTCAAACGAAAAACGATGTCTCCAACATTAACTATTTGATAGGTTTCAAATGACGCTGGGAGAAGTCCATCAAGGGCGTTGATGTCTTTTCGTACAATACGACCATAACTGAGTGAAAGTAGGTTTTCGTTCTTAAGTCCTTTGTTTGACTCTTTTCGCTCCAAAAAACAGCTGAAGAAAGGCTTTAACCTCCAGTGCTTCGGGATATCCCCAAGCCAAGAGAGTTGGGTGTCTGAATAGCTTGGATATTTTAAGAAACTCATGCAGACAACTCCTCAATCATCTGCTTGATACGGTCGGTACACTCATTTAAATCCGCATCAATTTCTTCCAGTGGTCGTGGCGGCGTAAATTCATAGAAGTATCGATTAAATGGAATTTCAAAACCAACAATACCAACCTCACCATCTTTTTCATCGCGCTTGGATTCATCAATCCAAGCATCGGGCACATGTGGTTTCACTTCGCGCTCAAAATACTCATAAATGGATTCTCTTAGTGGTACGTTTTCGTAGTCACGCAATCCTGTATCTGGCTCTGGGTTGCCTTTGCTGTCTACACAGATATCAGCTTCTGAATCACGCTCGCTGAGCGCGTTCATGACGGCTTTAAGTTGTGGAGCACTGAGAGTGACCTTATGTTCGCTAAGCGTGTCTTTCAGCGCCTGTTGGAACTGCTTACGGTTGCGATAAAGCGTATCTGCATCAAGTACATTACACGCCGCAATAAGCTTATCTTGCTCACCCTGGCTTAGCTTCTGAATCGCTTTTTCTTCCACAATTCGTGCAATTCGTTCTTCGCTTGCTTGAAAGCTCAGTCGAAGCGGTCGCTCAACCGTGATGCGGCGATAACCAAAGGCTTCATTGGGGAATACTTTGCTTTTCTTTGATTCTTGGAAATCGCCATACATGCGAACAATGTCATCTTGGTCGCTATCGCCAACAAATTGGCGTTTACTTCCTAGCGATTTGCGCATCTTAGTCGCTCGGTCGCTGGCATCAATCAGTTGCACCTTACCTGTTCGTACTGCAGGCTTGTTGTTCGACAGAACCCAGACGTAAGTTGAAATACCTGTGTTGTAGAACATATCCGTAGGGAGCGCGACAATGGTTTCGACCAAATCGTTTTGCAGCAGATAACGTCGAATTTCTGATTCACCACTGCCTGCACTGCCGGTAAATAATGGACTTCCGTTTAAAATAATCCCGATACGCGAGCCTCCTTCACGGGCGTCACGCATTTTGCTCACCAGGTGCAGCAGGAATAAGAGCGAGCCGTCGGATACACGTGGTAAGCCAGGGCCAAAGCGACCGTCAAATCCTCGGCGTTTATGTTCGTCGGATACTTGCTTTTGAACCTTCTTCCATTCAACACCAAAAGGAGGGTTGGAGAGCATGATATCGAACTTGTTCGATGCCAATTGGTCGTCAGACAAGGTGTTGCCAAGCTTAACGTTACTGACGTCCTGACCTTTAATCAGCATATCGGCCTTACAAATGGCAAAGGACTCGGGATTAAGCTCTTGCCCATGCAAAGAGACCGTCACGCCTTCGCTGATTTGCTGAATGTACTCCTCACCTTCGGATAAGAATCCACCAGTTCCGGCCGTGGGGTCATAGATAGTAACAATACTGCTAGGCGTAAGTTTTCTCTCTTGCCCAGTCAATACCAGAGATGTGGTCAAGTGTACAATATCACGCGGTGTAAAGTGCTCACCGGCCGTCTCATTGGAGCTTTCCGCAAATTTTCGGATGAGCTCTTCAAAGATAAGGCCCATACCAAAGTTACTAATAGACGCGGGACTCAAGTCGATACTCGCGAAGCGTTGTACGAGCTGGTAAAGCAAGTTATTTGCACTTAGCTGTTGCACGAAATCTTCAAAGTGAAAGTGCTCAAAGATTTCTCGTGCATGCTGACTGAAACTTTGCACATAACTCATCAAGTCATCAGCGGTCTGGGTGTCAGACAATGTTGCCAAACTCAAGGAAGACGCATTGAAGAACTGGAGGTCAGCGGCACGGAGTAACAATTTTTCACGAACTGCGTCGGGTTTTGTTTGATGCTCTTTGGCTGCTGCTAGAACCTGAGCTTTATTGCGCTCTAGAACGCATTCTAAGCGCCGTAAAAGTGTGAAAGGCAGAATCACTCGGCCATACTGGCTTTGCTTGAAATCACCGCGCAAGAGGTCTGCTACCGACCAAATGAAGGCTGCGGTTTGAGAGTGGTTCGTTTTGTCGTCTGTCATCCATGGGCTCCAATTATAAATTGCTTCTAGGCTTCCGTTCAGTTAGGAAGCGGATCCAATTCTCTGTAAAGAGGCGTTCAGAGTTGTGCGTGTAACACCAAAATGCGCTGCTACCTCTGTTTTTGTTATTTGCGGATCGGACAGCATAGCAGCCGCTTTTCGGATATCTGCGTCTGTCATTGATGGTTTACGCCCGCCTTTTCTGCCTCTTGCACGTGCTGCTTGCAATCCCGCCTTGGTGCGTTCACGAATGAGATCATGCTCGAACTCAGCGAGCGCGCCAAATATATGGAATACAAGACGGCCACCCGAGCTAGTCGTGTCTATTGATTCAGTAAGGGATTTAAACCCGATCTCTCTATCATGAAGATCCTGAACAATCTCGACAAGGTTCTTCAATGAGCGAGCTAGCCGGTCTAGTTTCCAAACAATTAAAACATCACCTTTACGAAGCATACGCAAGCACAGCGACAATTCGGGTCTATCCCGAAACTTCTCCGTAATCTTCTCTTGAAATACTTCTTCGCACCCAGCGGTTCGGAGCGCGTCGACTTGCATATCGACACTTTGTTCTTGAGTGCTAACACGCGCATAACCTATGAGCATAAAACGCTCCTTTTCTAGTCATAGTTGGTTGTACGTGATTTTTGGATATAAAACAATGCGGTTATTGAGAATAATTATTATGTATTCTAAGCGTCTAGAAAACGACCGTTTATTGCCTCCATAGTTGGCAGTGCGGTACCGCCACTAAACAAAATGCGGTTATCTAACAAGTTTTTCTTTGCGAATTAGGTCGAATCCAAAAATTGGTGGATACGCCCCAAAAACAACTCCATATTGGATAAGCCAACGTGTCAGTTGTACATTCTATTTTTGGCTTTAGTCTGGATGCTGGGGCTTAATGATAAAATATGGAAAAATTATTAAAAAAACTTGTCGCACTGGATGTGTAGTAATGACGGAAAAGTTAACTAGTAGGGCTATTTATTAAAGAACAAATAACATAAGTATCGGAACAAGCTTGCCAACGAGCTTGTCGTCGGAATAGAAGCGGTAAAGTGTAGCTTTGAGGAAAGTGGTATGAGCAAGGAAAAAGGCCAGCAAAACAGAGACAAATTCCGAGGTTGGGTCGCTAAAATGAAGGCCAAAAACCCTCCGAACTGGCTTGACTATTGGCATAGCGGTAAGTTGAGCCCCAAGAAGATCGCTGGTGAGCTGGGATTTGACTCTTCCGCGTTTAAAAAATCCAGAAATCAGAAGCTTTTCGACATGTTGCAGGCTCTTCAGCAAGAGCTTGCCGCAGACGGTATTTATCAGAGACGTGATATCAAATTGCCATTGGAGTCGATTGACACCATCAGCGAAGTCGGCACGGCAAGCGAGCAAGTGGACATCAAAGATAACGCAAAAGTGCGTGACTTGAAGCGCGCTAATCAGCAGTTACAAGCAGAAAATGCAAAGCTTGTGGCGGAGATTAGAAAGCTATCTGAATTCAAAGAAGTACTCATTGAGATTGGATTATGGAAATGAGAGGTAGAGAGTTCTTAGTCCGCATTACACAAATATACCAGTATCACCCAGACAATGTTCAGTTGGGTGCCCAGCTCTTGAACTTTGACGCTCGTGCACATCGCGTCGTAATAATAACCACGCAAGACAAATTGAACATGGAGCCCCGTCCAGGACAGCAATGGAAAATACTGAAGGAAGATAATTACAGTGTCCGACAGGAACTTTTCGGTGGCGATAAATATGTCAATGTCTATCGTTTTACACACCCAATACTTAAATGTGTGATGCCAGATAACAGCTCTAGCTTCGTCACCTTTTTGAACAGGGAAAAGTCGTTCAAAGGTATTGGAAAGGTTAGTTCTCAGGTGTTATGGGACACTTTTCGTAGCGATATATTTAAGATAATCGAGTGTCCCAAGGATGCGCCTTATAAGCACGACAATACGGTAACCAATTTCGACGTGGTACGGGAGGTATTGATCAGTGAGAAGGCAGTGCATGGACTGTGGGATGGATATAAGGACTACGCAAATCTGAAGCTCGCTGAGCAGCTTGTTAAGTACGGTATCGAAGAACCAATACAGCGACAGTTATTCAGGATTTGTGATCAGGAAGCTATAAAATTTTTAAAGCAAAACCCTTATCGCCTATTTTCTCTAGGTATGCAATTTCAGAAAGTCGATACCATAGCCCAAAAGCACTTCGGAATAAAGAAGGGCGATGACTTGAGGGTTTCAGCTGTCGTTGAACAAGCCTTGCGATTATGGAGCGACAATGGAAATACAGTCGCTGACTGGCAAAATATTGAGCCGGTCGTCAGGAAGCTTCTAGATAATGACCCTCGCCTTGTTTCAAGGGCGAAAGAACTGAAGTGCGATATCATCGGCGTTCTGAAAAAAGACGATAAATACTTCGCCTTGGGCAACTATATAATCGAGAAGACCATTGCTAAACGATTCAAAAGACTCAGCAAAATAAAAGGGCATTGGCTGAGTGAAGTAGAGTACGCCTTCACCAGTTCGGTTCCAAGCGGGTGGTGTCTCGAGCAAGCTCAGGAGCGAGCGATAAGGATTGCCTTAACAAGCCACATATTTGCGCTTGCTGGCGGTGCAGGCACTGGTAAAACCGCGACCATGAAGGTTATTGTCGATGCGTATAAGAAGCTTGGATTTAGCATCTATCCAGTTGCATTGTCAGGAAAAGCTGCGAGACGGCTTCAGCAGTCGATTGGGATTGAAACCAGTACAATTGCTCGCCTTCTGAGCAAGCAAGCCATCAATGAAAAACACTGTGTTCTGCTGGTTGATGAGGCTTCAATGTTGGATGCGTACACGATGTGGAGGCTGATTACCTTGTTTTCAGATAGAACAAGGATCTTGCTGATTGGTGACCCAGCACAGCTACCGCCAATTAACGCCGGGCTCGTTCTCAAGGATGCGATTCAAAGCGGCGTAATCAATTATGTCGAGCTTGATGTGGTAAAGCGGCAGGGTGCTCAAAGCAGCATTCCTGCTTATTCAAATGCCATAAGAAAGGGGCGGATTCCACCATCACTGAGTACGGCTGATGTGATTTTTCAAGAGACTAAGCATGACATGCTACAAGAAGCCGTTGATGCCTATTCTAAGTATCGCCGCGCGATGATAGTGGCATCGACTAGCGCGACGGTGAGGAGCGTAAATAACAGGCTGCAATCAGAGGTTAACCCGAACGGCAAAATACTCAACTTGACCGATATGCCAATCATTGAAGGGCGATATGAATTCCGGGAGGGCGACCCAGTAGTCGTTACCCTGACATCGTACAAGAATAACGTCCAAAACGGGACGCTAGGAGTGATAAAACATGTTGTGCCTACAGAGGAGTTTGCTTGCGTTGTTGAACTAGAAGACCTCGATGAGAATGGTAACAAGCGCATCTTGAAGGTAAATTGGCAGCTATTTGGATACCTCGAACTCGCGTATTGTTTAACTCTTCACAAGTTACAAGGATCGCAGGCCGAAAACGTTATCATAATCCTTGAACGGGGACTATTGCTAGATCGAAGCTGGCTCTACACGGCTGTGACGCGGGCGGAGGACAAGGTGCATATAATTGGAAGGGAGTCCGACTTTTTGTATGGTATAAAGAAAAAGGGTGCGACCGACACACGTAAAACAGCACTATTAGAAATGTTAAAAAATGACTGACATAACCCTATTTTTAAGTGTATCGTCACTAGTTCATCAGACACTCAGCAGCCTCGTTTTTCATAATCTATGGTGAAAGCTAATCATAAGAACCACATATTAATATTTAGCTACCTTTCCCTATGGTAGCCATGAAAGTGAACTGAAACACCGCTTCTTGAGTTTTTTGATAGAGCGTCATGCTTATCTCGGTAATGAACATAAAGAAGATCTGACAACTCGACGCACGCATGAAGAGCTTCATTAACTTCTTTCACGACAAGACTATATATCTTGTCTCGTGATTTTTCATAAGTTGCTTTCAAATCGTAACCTGTAATACAAACGCCATGAGATTCTGACCACGCCATACTTTTAAACATTTGATCGTCTTCGGTATATAGCTTACAAAACCCCTTATGCGCTCGTTCATTGCGGTCTTGCCTTAGGGGAGCCCCCGTTTTATCTATTATTTTTAACTGCTCCAAGATTTCAGGATATTCATCCTTCAAGGCTTTACCCAGTTGTTTAATATTAAGCTTGTGGTCGGGTAGATTAACTTCTAGAACTTCATTTACAAAGTGATACGCGATGTCTCTCAAACTAGCAAAGCGAAACAAGGCCAGATCGACAATCGACTTTAGCCAATCATACCTATTTATATCCTGAACTAATGATGGCAAAGGTACTTCTTTTGCCCCTAACATTTGGGGGATAACTCTCAGGTCGACAAATTGTTGTTCGAGGGCGTCAAATCTGACATAGGTTAGGTGTGCATATGCCATATGGGGATCTGCGGTAGAAAATTCTTCCCAGTCTTTGTAAGGATGATCATGCAAGAAGTACGTATTAATAGAGTCGTAAAGGACTCCTTTGAAATTGGACGCTTCCAGATCCCACCAATAGTAATCAGTTTTCATATCATTCCTTTAACCCGCTAAAGGCAGATAGCGCCAACAACGCGTAGTTTTATTTTTTCTTGAAGAACTAACAATTTGAATATGTTCTTACCCCTGCGCTTTGGGAGCTGAAAAACTCTGTGTAATTCTCATAAACGACTATCGTTCTAGCCGCACTTTCTAACGCTTTTAATGCCACCTCGGCTTGAGAAAGGTGATACTGATTACAAGCTAGTGATGAGAATCATGTGTACAGATTTACTTAATCTCAGCTATTAAAAGGTCTACCCATTTCTGCGAGTACAGGTATCCATCAAAGCCTGAAACATATCCACAGTACTCGTTTTTGTGCTCTTTTTTCGGTCTTGCTGGTCTGGCTTTGTGCTTTTTCCATGCATCGGTGTGACGAGTCATGTTGAAGTTTGGGTGAACTTTTTTTACTTGTTCAACTACTTGACCGGGACGATATTTATAAGGACTTTCTAACCCTTTTATAAGAGCAATGCCTTGCTCATAAGCAGCTAGCTCATCAGCAGTTAAATCTTCAGCTTTCACAAATGTAACAGCAAGGTCTGCTTTGTTCTTATTTTTTTCGATATTGGGTATTAAATAAACATTTAGGCGATACTTTTGACTTTTTGCTATATCGTCCGGCAAAGCATGATTGTATTGCTCAATATAATCACGAACGACTTTGTAGTTACCTGCTTGGAATTTTTTCAACGCATCTTCTTGTGCCGCAGTAGCTGATCTTGTTAATTGCATGGCAATAGCCAGATTTGCCATCAAGCTATGATTGTCACCAAATTCATTGATCAGGATTTCCTCAAAGTTGCTCAGCGACGATTGGCAGTATCCAGCAACCATAAGATCCAGCTCTGGCAAGCTTCTATGCTCAATCCTATTTCGAAGGCCAATTAATAACTCAAGGTTGGCTTTCTCAGCAGTGTTAATCGTTCCCCAGTATTCCTTAATGCAAGCTGTTAATTCCCATGCTTTTTTTTGTCCATCAATTAACTTGGGTTTACCGTCTTTTTTCTTGTAGAAATATTCAACACCACGTTTCTCGAATATGGCATGGAAGAGTGCGGTATAAGCAATGACCAGATCCACAATAAAACCATGAGTCTTAAAGTGAGTAAACGGGTTGTTATAGGTGGATACAGCAAGTAGAGCAAATTCTTTTGCCTTTTTGATTAGTTTTCCTTGTTCAGATTGATCTTCTAGTTGCGTGAGTTTTTGGCTATGGATTGCCCTGAATTCTTTCTTGCTGAGGTAGGCAACCCCTGAGACCTTAAAGTCTTTCTGATCTTTGTGAACATATTGAAACCAACGTTTCGATACGTAAGTTTTGCAAGTTCCTGTCTCCCAGCCAGTGGCCTTAGCTAACTCATCAAGTGAAAAGGAGTCTTGAGATACCTCCTTTCCTTTTAAGAATGGGTAAGCGGATTAAATGGTTGATCTTACCTTTGCATGAGAGTGAGACAGACCGGCATCTCATCGGATTATCTGGTTGATGCTTCACCTACTGCTGGTGCATGTTTCCTTCGCTAATTCCAGCAAGAACCCC
>JBLWUU010000007.1:0-28172 GCA_048268755.1 Pseudidiomarina sp. | reverse complement strand
TCAGGAGTTCTTTATGCAAGTCATGCAAATGGATACCTTCACGCTGAGGCTAGAAGCCAAATCTATTGGTGATGAGTGCTGATTTTAGGCTAAACTGAACTCCGAAACTTGAGTTATAACAACTATTATCACTCCTGAACTAGCTTAACCTATCACCAACCAGCAGCTAAACCCGAAATATTGGTAACTGTCCAGTGAAGTTAAGCTAGGTTATCTCACCCAGCGCAGCAAGATAATTGGCTAACATCTTTAGTAAACGTTTGAGCGCATAATTTTAAGCCTTCTACCATCGTAAGGTATGGGAAGAGCTCATCAGCCAACTCATTGACTGTCATTCCTGCTCTTATCGCCATTACAGCAGCTTGAATCAACTCACCAGCTTCTCCTGCGACGACTTGAACACCGAGCAGCCGGCCGCTGTCACTTTCTGCGACAATTTTTATAAACCCTTGGGTATCGAAGTTAACCAATGCCCGTGGGACATTTTCAAGGCCCAACGTGCGGCTTTCGGTGACGTAACCACCAGTTTTAGCATCAGCTTCTGATAAACCCACCGTGGCGACTTGTGGATCAGTAAAGATAACCTCGGGCATGGCACTGAGATCAAGATGCGCATCACCGCCCGTCATGTTAATAGCGGCTCGGCTGCCGCCTGCGGCGGCGACATAGACAAACTTCGGCTGATTCGTACAGTCGCCTGCCGCATATACTCTTGAGTTAGAGGTTTGCATGCGATCGTTAATCGTTATGGCACCGCGCTCGGTTTGTACGGCGATGGTTTCTAAATCGAGGTTTTCCGTATTGGGCGTGCGGCCTGTGGCCACGAGCAGTTGTTCTGCTTTTAATGTTCCGGCATTGGTTTTGAGAATGAAGTGTTGTCCGTCGTAACGCACTTCGCTGGCTTCTGTATGCTCAAGCACATTGATGCCTTCGTGATAAAAAACAGTGGCTATTGCCTCACCAATGGCAGGCTCGTCTTGGGATAACACCCGACTGCGAGCCAAAACAGTAACTTCACTACCGAGACGCGCGAAGGCCTGTGCTAATTCAAGAGCAACGACCGAGGCTCCAATAATAGCGAGGCGCTTAGGAATGTTACTTAGCCCTAATGCGCTTGTCGAAGTAAGGTAAGGGGTTTCAGCTAAGCCGGGGATGGGTGGTTGTGCGGGTCGGGCCCCGGTGCCGATAAAAGCACGGTCAAAGTGAACCGTTTGCTCACCGCCATCGCAAAGTGATACGGAAAGAGTTTCATCGTTTATAAAGCGGGCTTCGCCGTTAATAACGGTAATGGCGGAATTCTCTCTAAGAATACTCTGGTATTTGGATTCACGGAGTTCTTCTACCCGAGCCTGTTGTTGCTCGAGGAGAGCTGATCGATTTACCTTAAGAGTATGGGTACTTAAGCCTTTATCAAAAGGGCTTTCTCGCCGCAGTTGGGCGATATGAGCCGCTCGGATCATGATTTTAGACGGGACACAGCCAATATTGACACAAGTTCCGCCAATAGTACCTCTCTCAATGAGCGTCACTCGGGCACCTCCCTCGGTCGCTTTGAGTGCCGCAGCCATCGCACTGCCGCCGCTACCAATGACAGCAATGTGTAAATTGTTATTACTCATAACGGTTACTCCTTGGTCTTTCAGTTTTACAGCAGCTATAAGGCATTGTGATGTTTCATGACTGATTTTTTGGTGCCGTTGCTTTCAGTGTTGATGGGTATCCTGCATTTGTCGTTGCTTCAGTGAGCTGCTTAACTGACGTTTTTTCGTCGTCGAATGTCACGGTTGCATCCCGCTCTTCAAAACGGACATCGACGGCGCTCACACCTGCAACTTGGCCAAGTGCAGCTTTGACAGTAATTGGGCAGGTGACGCATGTCATACCGGGTACTGATAGCGTAACCGTTTTCTCAACCGCCAATGCGGGCATGCTAAACAGTAAAAATAAAATGGTTGTTATCATTGTTTTTTTCATCGTGTATTGCCTCCTAGTAAAACAAAGGAACAACATAGGGGTAAGCCAATGCTGTTAAAGTAAGCACCGCAACGAGCCAAAACATCACTTTGTAGCTCTTACGAGCATTTGGCGTTGCGCAGGTGTTATCAGGGTTGCAGTCATCAGCACGCCGGTATATTCGACGCCAGGCAAAGAATATGGCAATCAATGCAATGGTAATAAAAATGGGTCGATAAGGCTCAAGTGCTGTGAGGCTCCCAATCCAGGCCCCGGATACACCGAGTGCAAGTAATATGAGGGGACCCAGACAACACGCAGATGCCAGAGTCGCTGCGATCCCTCCCGCGAGAAGAGAGCCCCGACCAGATTTTGAATTTGACATAAGAGTAACTCCTTCGGGCATTTTGCTTTAATGTGTTAATCTTAAACCCGTACCTCACTACGGAAGCAATAGCTATGTTAAAAAAACGCAACGTAATGACAATTGGCACGCTGGCCAAAACAGCCGGCGTGGGCGTGGAAACGGTGCGCTATTATCAGCGCCGAGGGCTAATGAGCGAGCCGGAAAAGCCGTATGGGGGGATCCGACATTACGACGAACAAGCGCTTGCTCGGCTTCATTTTATTCGCGCGTCTCAATGGCTTGGATTTAGTCTGGATGAAATTGGTGAGCTATTAACTCTGCAAGATGGCGCTCATTGCGATGAGGCACGGGAGCTTGGGGAGCAAAAGCTCACCAGTGTTCGTCGAAAGATATCGCACTTACAGCAAATTGAACGAGCGTTGAATGAGCTGGTGCAAAAATGCAGCGCCGGACACGGAGATGTCTATTGTCCACTGATGGCCTCGCTTAATGACGGGGTTGAGGACGCTACCACGGACAAACATAAGGTGCGTTAGTCTGTGTAGTAAAACTTTTGAGCGGAGTTCTTTAACTGAATTGCTTTATAGCTAACGCCAGCCATACACAAGAATCCCCATACCGGTTAGCACAAACTCCGTGCCAATCAGGTCGAAATTGGATAGTGGCGATTTATCGACAATTCGCAGCCAGACTATGGCAGTTAACACGTAAATACCACCATAAGCTGCGTAGACCCGCCCGCTTTCCGCTGGATGAAGTGTTAATAAGTAAGCAAATAAAGCTAAGCTTATTGCTGCCGGAATGAGCAACCAAACGGAATGGCCCTCTTTGAGCCATAGGTAGGGTAAATAGCAACCGACAATTTCGGCAATTGCGGTTGCAATAAATAACCCGAGCGTTTTCAATAAAAATAATGCACTCATTATCAGTTGTCCCTACACGCTTCATCAGGATCTTCTAGTTCTACCGTTGTATGGCTTAGAGCATAGGGCGCAAGGACGTTATCGATGTGCTGTTTTAAGTCGCTACGGGCCTCGATATCAAGATTTTCAGTTAACACCAAATGAACGGTTAATACATGCTCCTCGCCGTCTAGTGACCAAAAATGCAAATGGTGTAGGTCAGCAACATGAGGTAGCTCCAGTAAAGCGTCAGCGACTTGTCTGTAGGTTTTTTTGTCCGGAGTTGCTTGTATGAAGAGTTTCAGCGTTGCCCACAGGTTGCGCAGCACATTCACTAAAATAAATAGAGTAAAGCCAATCGACAATATAGGGTCGAGAATTGGCCAGTCTACGAACAACAAAACAATACCAACGATAAGTACAGCAACCCAGCCGAGAACATCCTCCAGCAAGTGCCAGTTAATAACGCGTTCGTTTAACGTTTTGCCCTCTGACAATTTGTAAGCGGCAAATCCATTAACTGTAATGCCAGCGACGGCTAAAGCAATCATGCCATCAGCGACGGGCATCTGAGGGTTCCAGAGTCTGGGAATTGCTTCCACAAGTACCCAGGCAGAGCCTGCGATTAACACAACGGCATTAATAAATGCACCGGCAAGATTCAGTCTTTTATAACCGTAGGTAAAGTGTTGGTTAGCCTGTTTTTTGCCAAGTTTATTTAGTATCCACGCGAGACCTAACGACAGGCTATCGCCAAGATCATGAACGGCATCAGCTAAAATGGCGGTACTGTTGGTAAGAAAACCACCAATGAACTCAATAATGGTAAAAACAAAGTTAAGCAGGAATGCCCAACCTAATCGGTTGGACGGCATGTCCTTTGAGTGATCATGGTGATGTCCCATAATACGTTCCTCTTTTAATAAAAGGGGGCGACAATAACCGCCCCCTTAAATGCTATTGAACCCTAACGGCTCAGATCCTTAATTTTTTGTTTCGAAAACCAAGGATAGAGCACGGGTAAGATAACCAATGTCAGCAGAGTAGCTGATACCAAACCACCAACAATGACGGTAGCCAGTGGGCGTTGAATTTCAGCCCCTGCACCGGTTGCAAACAGCATGGGAATGAGTCCTAACGCTGAGGTTATTGCTGTCATTAATACCGGGCGTAGTCGCGACCACGCGCCATCAAACACGGCATCATTAACCGCATGCCCATCGGTTATTCTCTGGTTAATACTCTCGACCAGAACCACACCGTTTAGTACCGCCACACCAAACAGTGTGATGAAACCCACGGCGCTGGGCACCGATAAGTACTGTCCTGACACATAGAGTGCCACAATACCGCCGATGACTGCCAATGGTACATTCACCAAAATCAACATGGCTTGACCCATGGTGCCGAAAGCAAAATAAAGCAGCAGGGCGATGAGTGCCAGCGATATGGGAACGACAATGGACAAGCGCTCCTGTGCTCGTTGTTGACTTTCGAACTGGCCACCAATATCGACTGAGTAACCGGTGGGTAAATCCACCTTTTCGTCAATTGCCTTCCTAATATCGGCAACCACGCTACCCATGTCACGACCCTGAACGTTCGATTGAATCACAACGCGACGCTGTACGTCATCACGACGGATTTGCGGTGGTCCTGATTCAATTGCGACGTGGGCGACTTCGCCTAAGGTTACCCAGGCCCCTGAGGGAGTTAACAGGCGTAACGAACGAATAGACTCCGGCGTATCGCGGAATTGCTTGGCCAGCCGCACGTAAATATCATAGCGCTCATTACCGCGAATGATCTGGCCTGCCGAAGCGCCACCCAAGCCATTGTCGACAACGCTCAGTACATCGGTGACATTTAAGCCGTAGCGTGAGAGTTGCTGGCGTTTCGGCGAAACCACGAGTTGTGCTTCACCTTTTATTTGCTCCATCGCTACAGCAACCGCCCCGTCAACTTGCTTGACGGCACCTTCTATTTCCTGGCCTTTACGGGCCAACACGTCAAGCTCGGGTCCAAATAGTTTGATGGCTAGCTGCGATTTTACACCTGAGAGCAGTTCATCAACCCGTGTTGCAATAGGTTGTGAAAAATTAAACAACAAGCCTGGGTGAGCATCTAGTTTTGCCTCCATTTTTTCTTGTAAGGCGTAGCGATCGGATGCCGTTGTCCATTCGGATTGCGGCTTAAGGCCCACATATATCTCGATGTTGCTGATAGGCTCTGGATCACCGCCCACTTCAGCTCGTCCAATGCGGCTGAGTGCGTAGGTGGTTTCCGGGAACGACATCAGGATTTTTTCAAGCTTCGGAGCCACCTCTAAGGCCGTTTCAAGGTTAGAGGAGGGGGCTAATGTCACGCGAATATTAATCGTGCCTTCTTCCAATTCGGGCGCAAATTCTGTGCCGAGACGAGGCACTAACACCAAAGCGCCGACAAACAGCACACCGGCCAGGGTAATAACAGCCTTTTTACTGCGTAACGCCACCGATAATAGTCTTTTATAACCATTATCTAGTGGTTTAAGCAGTTTATTTTCACGAGGCTTAATACCCCGACTGAAAAAGTAACTGGCTAATGCCGGTACAACCATGATGGCCACAAAAACCGCGGAGATAATGGCCAACATAATACTGATAGCCATGGGCTCAAATAATTTAGCTTCAACACCCTGAAAACTAAACAGTGGCATAAAGACCACCAAGATAATCATGGCGGCAAAGAATACCGGTCGTGCCACTTCGTTCGCCGCTTCCTTAACTCGCAGCTTGATACCATGGCTATCGAGTTTGGCTGCCTGAGGATCTGGGTCGCGGTGCTCTGTGCGTTGCTCGGCGTCGTCTTGGTGTTCACTATCCGGACGACTTAAGTGCTTAAAGATGTTTTCAACCATCACCACGGAGCCGTCGACCAGCATACCAATGGCAACAGCAATCCCGCCCAGCGACATCAGGTTAGCTGACATGCCCATCGCGGACATTACCATCAGGGCAATGGCGATAGAAACGGGAATGGACAGTAACACTAAAAAAGTAGCGCGTATGTTGAGCAAAAACAGTGCTAATACTGCGATAATAAAGACAAAGGCAATGAGCAGTGAATACGCGACCGTAGATACGGCTTTTTGTATTAAATCGGCCTGATCATAATACGGCTCAAAGGTGACACCCTCGGGTAATGCTTGCTGAATAAGCGGAATGCGCTTTTTAATACCGTCGATGGTGGCTTTGGTATTCGAGCCCATGCGTTTGAGCACAATACCCGACACCACTTCGCCCAGCTGGTTGACCTCGCCGTCGACTTTACGCGACATTGAGACCGCTCCCTGGCGAATTTCACTGCCGATTTCGACGTCGGCAACCTGGCCCAGTGTTACGGAAACGCCGTCAACGGTTTTGAGCGGTATTTGTTGTATCTGCTGTAGACCTTTTTTACCGCTTTCCAGCCAGCCGGTGCCGCGAATAACCAACTGCTCCTGACCGCGGGGCATATACCAACCACCAACGTTACCGTTATTCTTGTTGACCGCGCCCATGACGTCTTGCTGGGTAAGGTCGTAAGACAGCAGCTTGGCGGGATTGAGGTTAACCTGATATTGCTTAACTTCACCGCCAAAGGACAAGACTTCGGTAATTCCCTCAACGGGCATCAGTAGCAGTTTAACCACATAGTCGTTAAGACTGCGTAGCTCCATGCTACTGACACCAGAGCCCGGCTCGGCAAGTAGCAGATACTGATAAACCTGGCCGAGACCGGAAGAGTTAGGGCCCATTTCGGGCGTGCCGACTCCCTCTGGAATCAACTCCTTTGCCGCTTGCAGCCGCTCGAATACCAGTTGCCGGGCAAAGTAGATATCGACACTCTCGTCAAATACCACGGTAATGCCCGATAAACCTGTTTTTGAGATTGACCGAACTTCTTTGACGTCGGGCAGGGCATACATCACCGACTCTATCGGATAGGTAATAAGCTGCTCGACTTCGGTCGCTGCTAATCCGGGTGCTTCCGTATTTACCGTTACCTGAACGTTGGTAACATCGGGAAAGGCATCCAGATTAAGTTTGGGAATAATAAAAAATGACGCAATGCTGATGCTGAATAAAGCCAATACCAATAACAGGCGATTGGCGGCAGCAAACTGAATAATGCGCTGAAACATACAACCTCCTGTTAGTGGTTATGTGGGTCAAAACCGCCTTTAGCGATTTGTGAGCGAACGAAAAACGCGCCGTTGTCTACGTATTTTGTGCCTTCCTTAACGCCTCGAATAACTTTCCACGGACCCTTTTCATGAACCAATTCGACTTTCTTCGGTTCAAACTTTCCGGGTTCGTGCTCAATGAATATCTGCCAGTCACCATCAGATGCCCGCATTAAGGCTGAGTCCTTAACTGCAAGCACCGGTCCATCCGACTTGACTGAGAAATAAACATCCGCAAATAAACCAGGGTGTAATTGGTCCTTTTCGTTATTTACCGCAAGTCGTACCGTTCGGGTGCGGGTTTTATGGTCTATTGTGTGGCCTTCCTGAATGACTTTTGCCGCAAAGCGCTGATTGTCGACACTCACTGTAACAGGATCACCAAACTGCACATTAAGGTCAGCTGAGCCCGGTAGCCGAGCATTCACCCACAAGGTTTCTTCTTGCAGAACTTCAACCAAGTGGTTACCGGCATTGACTGGCTGACCCTGCTTGAAGTTATCGCTAACCACAATCCCGCCAATTTCTGAGGTCAGTTGGTATTCGCCGATAGGGTAGTTAGCTTTACTTAAACGCTTAATGTCGCTGGCTGACATACCAAATGCTTTGAGTTGCGCTTGCGCTGAGGTAAAGGCGTTTTTCGCTTCGACAAAGCGTTTTTCACCCACCGTTGACTCGCCGAGTGACTGCACGCGTTGCCACTCGTTAAGTGTGACCAAATACTGACTTTGCGCCTCCGCCATGGTGGCGCTGAAGAGGGTTGCCAGTGGCTCACCTTTTTCGACGTGATCGCCAATACTGACAAAACGTTTGAGAACGGTCGAATCGATGCGCGGACTCACGATATAGCTATTAAAGTCGTTAGCAACCACCTCGCCCGGGGCATAAACCGGATATTCAATGACTTGAGTTTGCAAGGTTCGCGTGGTGATATCTGCCATGGATAGCTGCTTGCTGGATAGCTCCACGCCTGAGCTTTCCTTATGTTCACCTTGCTCGTGTTTGCCTTCTTCCTTGTGGGTATCTTCTTTTTCGTCGTGTCCGTGTTCATCCTGCGCCATAACCGAAAAGCTCAGCGCAAGTGCTATTGCTGCGTATAAAGGTTTTACTGACATCGTTTACTCTCCAATCTCTGCGTTTGTTTGCTGGCTTAACGGCGATAACGTCAGCGCTTTACTGAGTTCGCCCGAACGGTACAACCATTCAATGGCGGCCAACCGATATTGTGTTTGCAGCGCTATCCCTGCAAATTGGCTATCGAGCTGCTGTTGCACAGCGGTGAGGTAGTCTGTGGTGGATAGGTCACCGGCGAGCCAGGACTGTTCAATCACCTGCATCGACTCATCCTGCCGAGATTGAAAGTCTCTTTGCCAGCTTTGCCACTGTTTTTTCACAAAACGATAATTGTTAAGAGACGATTTCAGTGCTGCTTGCCATTGTTGCCTTAGTGCAATCAAACGTTTTTCTTCAGCAACAGCTTCGCTATTGGCTGCGCGCACCGCATCGCTGTAGTTATTGCGAACCTGTAGTGGAATGCTGAATGATAAGCCAATTACTGTTTCGTTATCGCTCTCGCCCGCTTCGACGCCTACGGTTGGGTTGGCGGTGGTTAACGAGCGTTTCCAGTCGACATCGGCGCGCTTTAATTGCCATTGCAGGTAAGCGGCTTTTAACGCTGGATGTTGTTGCCAACGAGCCGTTAACGCAGGTTCAACGTTAAATAGCTCCTCATTAATGGAGAGTTGACCGACATCAGACGTTGTTAGCAGAGCGTTTAACTCTGCTTCAGCGGATTGCAGTTGTTGATAAGCCGCTGCCGTTTGTTGCAGTTGTCGACTTAGCGCGAGTACCGTCAGTTGTTCGTCGACGGCACCTAAGTCACCGGCTTTACGTCGTTCGGCAACCAGGCTTATCGCCTGTTTAACGATTTTCTCTTGCTGCTCAGCCAGTGCGTAACGCTGTTTTGCGTCCAGCCATTGCACATAGGCATTCAACAAAGTTTTAGCATGCGATGTCGCCGACTGGCGATAAATACTCACTGCCATAGCCGTCATGGCGTCACTCTGACTGGCCCTTGCTTCATTGCGAGTGCTCCAGTCCAGCGTCTGGCTTAGACCAACAGCGTAATTATTGATGTCACCCTCGCGCTCTAAGCGTGACGATAAGCTAGGGTTGTACAAAGGCTGATTTAATTGTTTGCCCTGTTGGATCAGCGCTTCAGCCTGCTGTTGAGCGGCTTCAACACTGGGGTGTTGCTGCACAGTTTTTTGCCATTGCTCGGGCAACTGTTGTGCATTGGCGTAGCTTGAACTTATTGCCAGACTTACGGCAACAAACAAGCGTTTGCTATGTGTCGAAAACGGACCCATAGATAGACTCCTCAGTCATATTACTGCGTAAAATAACGATTTTGTTGTGCTGCTAAAGCAGCGTATTAGGCAGTTATGAGGAGATGGGTGGCCGGAACAGCGGTGATGACAGTGGATTAGTGTAGAACTGGGTGTACCCAGGGCGCATTGTTCCCATTCGTGGTAATGCGAGAGTTTTTTCAGCCTTCATCGCATATAGATGAAAAGAACCATGGCAGTGACAGCAATGATGGCAGTCAAAGCTGACTTCGCCACTTTTAGGGAGGTTGCGCTTATCGATGTGAGATTCGTCATGATCAAAATTGAGGTGTTGCTCAGAGGATGACTGGTGAGATTGATGCACGTCAGCAACCGCCTGACTGATTTGAGTCAGAACAGCAACCAGCACCAGTATTAAAAATCCCAGTCTAAGCATCATTACCTACGGTTTAAAAAGACGTCACTACGGTACATTAATTAAAAGCCGTTCTCAATCAAAGCTTGGACTCCCATAATTTAAAAGATATATCATCAACAAGAGTCGTTCTGTTTTGATTACTACTAAGTTCTCAAAATGCAATAATGGGAACAAGAAAACCCACTAAAAACGGGCGATTTCCCCCTTTATACCCTCCCTGCTTTGAATGTATTATTGGCAGCAGCTCGTTTCGTTTCAAACTGTTCGTCACGATGAGATATGGGATCAATATCCTGAGCGAGTAGCTCCCGATTTTGCTGGCGCTTTTCACGTGCTAACGCTAAAGACAAATCGGGGAAGGTGCCAAGGGTTAAATTTCTGCGGCGTTTGGTGAAGGGCTCGAAATAATTGAAGATCCAAACCCTCTTGCCCGATGGTTTGACTCTTAGGTGCAGTCCTTGACCATCAGAAAGGTTGTATTCTTTGTCTTTGGGCTTAGCCTCGCTAACTTCTCGAGCGCTCAATGGTTTAGTGTTACGGGGCATTTTAGTAACACGCCTTTAGTACATTTTGTTCTGTGTTACTAAACAGTGTACTAAAAAGTGTGGATGTTACTGAACCAGAAAAGACTAAAAAAGACTCCAACCCCGTCCAAGTACTTGATTAATTAAAGCTTAAAGTACAAGTATGGACGGCATTGGAAGGGATAATGGTGCCCAGAGGCGGAATCGAACCACCGACACGAGGATTTTCAATCCTCTGCTCTACCGACTGAGCTATCTGGGCAACGGGGCGTATTAAACGAGTTTTTCGGCTCTGAGTCAACCGCTTTTTCGTGATTTTCTGCGGTTTCAGTGTCGTTTGCTCAGTAAATACGCAGTTTGTTGGATTTTACGCCTTTAAGTAGGTGCTTCCCGCCAAACACTTCTCGTAGTAATCGGTCCAACGCACACCTTCTCGAGGTGCGATATGGCCTTTACGAACTTCACGGTCAATACACTTTTTCACGGTTTTAGCCATGAAGTCGGTATTGTACTGCATGGTTTCGAGTACTTTCTCGGCAGCAGTACCCGGCACAACTTCTTCGATGTAGAAGTCGCCCGGTTCGTCGTCGTGGCAGTAGATATGCACTTCGGTTAGGCGTCCGAATAAGTTGTGCATATCGCCCATCACGTCTTGATAAGCGCCAGTTAGGAACATTCCAACGTAGTAATCTTCACCTTTGTGTAAGGTGTGCATTGGAATATTATCGCTGATCTCTGTGCCTTCGATGTACTTGCTGAGCTTGCCATCGCTATCACAGGTAATATCGACGATAGAGCAGCGCACTTCGGGCTTTTCCTGCAGACGACTGACCGGAACGATTGGCAATACTTGGCCAATCGCCCAAGTATCGGCTGCCGATTGGAAAATTGAGAAGTTACACAGGTATTGGCTAGCAAGCATATCTTCGAGTTCTTCGAGTTCTTGGAAAACGAATGCATCGCGATCGATCGAGCCATGGATCTCACTAAGGATCCGCCAGTACATGGTATCGAGTTTCGCCATTTCGCTCAGCGATAGAATCCCTAGCTTAAAGGCTTCATAGGCACTTTGCTTGAATGAGGCAGCATCGTTGTAGCGCTCTTGTGGGTGCAATTCGGTCGCCGAGACCAGCTCGCGCATGTTGGAAACGAGAATATGCTCGCCTTCTTCTGCTGAGATGTCGAACTGCGCACCTGTATTCTTGATTTCACCCACAATGTTGGTTACCACACAACTATGGTGCGCGGTAATGGCCCGTCCGCTCTCGCTGACCAGGTTTGGATGTGGGACTTCTTCGAGATCACAGATTTGCTTCACACCATAGACAACGTCGGCAACATACTCGTCGGTTGAGTAGTTGCGCGACGAGTCGGTGGTAGAACTGGTGCCGTCATAGTCAATGCCAAGGCCGCCACCGATATCAAGGTACTCGAGCGGCACGCCTTCTTGAATGAGCTTGGCATATAAACGCGCGCCTTCAGAAACCGCTTCTTTTATTTTGCGAATATCGGACATTTGACTACCGATATGGAAGTGCAGCAGCTTGGCACAATGCAGCATGTCTTCTTTTTTCAGTAGCTCAACGATGTTGAGAATTTCGGTAATGCTCAGGCCAAACTTAGCACGGTCGCCACTCGACCCTGCCCATTTACCACTGCTGCGTACCATCATTTTGCTACGCAGGCCAATCATTGGCTCGACGCCTAGCTTCTTCGCTAGCGGAATAAGCATTTCCAGCTCACTGTATTTTTCGATGACGATAATCATCTTCCGGCGCAATTGACGACCTAGCAGCGCTAAGGTTAAGTAATCTTCGTCTTTGTAACCGTTCAAAACAGTTAGAGCATTTGGATTTTCGTTGTAAGCAAGTACCGCCATGAGCTCAGGTTTGGAACCAGCTTCAAGACCGTAGTTATAGGGTTCACCAGCGTCGATGATCTCTTCGACGACTTCGCGCATTTGGTTCACCTTAATAGGGAACACACCACAGTATTTACCTTGAAAGTTCGCTTCATCAATGGTCTTCGCGAAGGTTTCGTTTAAGATTTCAACTTGCGAGCGCAAAATGTCGTGGAAACGAATCACTGCTGGCAATTGAATGCCTTCGGCACGGATCTCATCCAACACGTCTTTCATGTCGATGGTGACATCCGGCAGGCGATGGTTGGGCGCTATTTGAATATTGCCGTTGTCGCCAATCGAGAAATAGCCTGCGCCCCAGCGATTAACACCGTAAAGCTCTTCAGCGTCGTCGATGCTCCAGTCGTGCGTGCTGTCGACCATTAGCGCGCTCCCTTTTCGTTTAAAATAATTAAGAGTTCACGGACGATTTTGGCCGCGAATACGTCTGAGTTGCCAGTTGGGTCAATCTCAGGTGATAACTCAACCACGTCGGCGCCGACTAAATTCTTCTCGCGCAGAATTTTCATTAGGCTCACGTAGGAGTGAAAATCTTCGCCACCTGGCTCAGGTGTGCCGGTGCCCGGCAAAAAGGCTGGATCAAAATAATCTAAATCGAGAGTCAGGTAGATCGGGCGATCAGCTGCAATCGCAGCAACACTGTCGAGGAAATCTTTCCGCGAAGTGCGTACGGTCTTGTGTTCCTTCATGAACTGGTATTCTTCGCGTGTACCAGAGCGAATGCCGTACTGGATCAACTCATGGCCTGGACCAAAATGGTCAAGCGAACGACGTATGATCGATGCGTGTGAATAGTGGTAGCCTAAGAAGCCATCTCGCAAATCGGCGTGTGCATCGAGGTGCAATAACACGAGGTCAGGGTATTGCGCCAAGTATTTACGTATCGGCGCATACGAAATCGAGTGCTCGCCACCTAGGGTGAGAACACGAACATTGTGAGTCGCCAAGTCGAGCGAGCCAAAAATAGCATCAAACTGATCGGTCGCATGTTGCCATTGACCTTCAATGTCCTCGCCATGGCCGAGTGACAAATTACCTAGATCATAAAACGGCAGATCGAAAAGATCGGCGTCCAGGTAAGGCGAGTAGGATTCGATATCTTCCGAGACCGCACGTAGACCATCAGGACCATTACGCGTTCCTTTACGGAAACACGCTGTACCGTCAAAACCAAAGCCAATCATATGCGTAGCATTCGCATGGATGGCGTTATCAACTTGGGCACCAAAAAATTCGCGCACAGGCGCGACAGTTTGGACGTTTACGGAAGTTACCGCGTCAGTTAGATGTTGGCTCAAGGTCAAGCACCTCCGTCGTTGCAACAGGGCAGTAAAAATGGGCAAATAAAAAAGGGGGCTATTATCTGCGCAAAAGCCCCGAATTGCTACACTTTTACTGCGTTAATTGTCTGTTTTCGTACGCCGATTTTTCTTCACTGGATTAAATATTTCGTGTTGAATACGTAGCAGGTTCTGATCGAGTGGGTTTTTCTTCTGCCAAGTATCCGTAAGTGGAACCGCAACGCGTTCATTGGCGCGTTTACCCGCCATCACTCGATGCTCACCGGCAAGCAGCAGCTCAACCGCATGAACTCCGAGTTCCGAGGCTAAGATGCGATCCGCCGGTGCTGGCGCGCCGCCGCGCTGAATGTGCCCGAGTAAGCATGGGCGACAGGGCAGATGGTGTTCTGCTTCAAGTTGCTCTGCCAAGGATACTGCGCCGCCAGGCCATTGATGTTCGCTGAGTACCATGACGTAACTACCTTCACCACGAATTTCTTGCACTCGTTGAATGTGTTTAACGAGCGCAGCTACGGTTAACGGTTTTTCTTTTTGCAGCTCAGGCAGGATCATACGTTCTGCACCCGCAGCCATCGCGCTGCCTAGGCCGATAAAGCCGGCATCACGACCCATGACTTCAACAATAAAAACACGGTCCATGGCATCGGCGGTGTCGCGAATTTTATCCAGGGCATCCATGGCAATATTGACCGCTGTTGCATAGCCGATCGTCATGTCTGTGCCGTAGAGGTCATTATCAATGGTGCCCGGTACGCCAATGATTTTACCCTGCCAGTGATTAGCTAAATGGTCTGCACCACGAAACGAGCCATCGCCGCCAATGACAACCAGGGCATCGATTGCGTGGGCATCTAGGTTCGCTGCGGCTTCTTTTGCTGCTTCAACTTCCTTGAAGCGCTGACAGCGCGCACTCTTAATGATGGTGCCGGAGTATTGCAAAATATGCAGCACGTCTTTGGCCACAATCGGCATTGCGTCATTTTCTAATAAGCCCTGATAACCGTGTCGAAAAGCGATCGTTTCAATTCCGTAATGATCTGCTGCAAGTACCACGGCTCGCAGTGCTGCATTCATCCCTGGGGCGTCACCACCACTGGTGAGTACGCCAATCCGTTTTATTGTTTGCGAAGACACCGAGCGCTTACTCCTCTGCAATGTGTCGTATGTTTTATAGATTATTTGGTAAGCTTATCGAACTAATCACGAATAACAAGCGATGGAGCTCATGAGCGAAGAAAAAAAGCCAACAGCAGCAACAATGGTGGCCTGGGCAAGCCGTTGTTTGATGAAGCAGGGTGCGACACAAGATGTCGCACAGTCGATGGCCGAGCACTTGGTTGCTGGTGACTTGCTTGGTTTTCGAACCCATGGCTTGCTGCGTCTACGCTACAACCTACAAGCGTTGCAAAGGGGGCAAACCAAGCCTGCCGGAGAACCCGAGGTAGTGCAGGGGCGTGCGGCAATTGAACTCTGGGATGCTGACCTACTATCTGGCCTCTACGTGGTACCGAAAGCGGTCAAACGAGCGATGGCAATGGCCCGAGCATGTGGCACCGGGACGATTATAATTCGACGTACGCAACATGTCGCTGCATTGGCAGTCTATCTGGAGCAGGCGGTGAACGCGGGCATGTTAATACAAATGATGTGTAGCACTCCGGCACAAGAAGTCGTGGCTCCTTATGGTGCCAAGTCGGCCTGCTTTTCACCAAATCCGTTCGCACTTGGCGCGCCGACCGAATCAGCGCCGATACTACTCGACATGAGCTTATCAATGACCGCCGCCGGCAAAGTTCGTACTGCACTAGCGGAGAACAAGCAGTTACCTTACGCGGCGCTGATTACAGCTGACGGCGACTACAGTTGCGACCCTGCTACTTTTGTCGCTGAGCCGGCCAGTGTGTTGGCGAGTTTAGGTGGTAAAGAACTTGGCTATAAAGGGACCGGCTTAAACCTTTTTAGTGAGTTGTGGACGCTTGCATTAAGTGATTATGGGCGCAATGATGCCGCCGCCGCAGATGCTGATGCAAATACGGTTTGGCTACAAGTGGTAGATCCTACCGCGGTGGCCGAGCAGGGAGCTTTTGAGCGGCAAGCGAGTGCATTGGTTGAGGCGTTGAAAAATACCCAACCGATAGACCCGCAGCAGCCCGTGCGTGTTCCTGGTGCTGGTGCCTTAGCAACCCGTACACGGCAGTTAACACAAGGTATCGAATACAGCGCAGCCACTTGGCGTCAGCTCGAGTGGTGCGCTGAATTTTGTGCTGAGCCGCTACCTAGGGTTGCAAGCGCTCAATAAGCCATTCGTTGGCGCTTGATTGACGGTAAACAAAACGATCATGCAAGCGATATTTGCCGCCTTGCCAGAACTCAAAAAGCTGTGGTCGAATGCGGTAGCCGCCCCAAGTTTCAGGCTTCGGCACGGTTTGCCCTTCATAGCGCTGGGTTAACTCATGGTACCGAGCCTCAAGCTCGTCTCGCGTCGCTATTGGACTGCTTTGGGCTGAGGCGAGGGCGCCGAGTTGACTGGCGCGTGGGCGACTATGAAAGTAGGCTTCACTTTCAGCTACAGCGATTTTGTCGATAACGCCTTCAATGCGTATCTGCTGCTCCAATGGCAACCAGGCAAAATGCATCGAAACACGAGCATTGGCTTCTATATCCTGACCTTTCTGGCTGGCGTAGTTGGTGTAAAAAACGAAGCCTTGGGCATCGAAGTCTTTTAGCAACACGATACGCTGGTGAGGTTGTCCCTCGCGACTTACTGTCGCAAGGGTAAAGGCGGTAGGATCAGGCAATAAGCCACTCTCTTTAGCGGCGCCAAACCAGTCAGTAAACTGCGTAAAAGGGTCGTCTTTTAGAACCGCTCGCCGTAATTGAGCTCGTTCGTAGTCACGCCGTTCATCATGCAACTTCATTATTTACCTCTACTGTGATGACTGTTGGTACACTGCTTCGCCCGCCACATAAGTAGCTAAAACGTCAGCTCGCCATAGTTTCGCGCTATCTACCGCAAAAGGATCTTGATCGAGAACAATAAAATCTGCCCACTTGCCAGGTTCAAGGCTGCCAAGAAGTTGTTCTTGATTCGACGCGTAAGCGGCATCCAAGGTAAATGCGCGCAGCGCCTGTTCCAGCGTCATAGCTTCATGGGCGTACCAACCACCTTCTGGCTGATTGCTGCGATCTTGTCGAGTAACCGCGGCATGAACGCCGAAGAACGGGTTCGAAAGCTCAACCGGGAAGTCTGAGCCAGCCGCAACAATCGTGCCTTGTTGCAGGAACGTCTGCCATGCGTAGGCGCCACGCATACGAGCCTTGCCTAGGCGGTCTTCTGCCATATTCTTGTCTGAGGTTGCGTGCGTAGGCTGCATTGATGCGATGATGTCGAGGTCAGCAAAGCGCTCGAGGTCGTCAGGATGGACGACTTGTGCGTGTTCGATACGATGCCGTAGGTTACGTCCACCGACCTTGTCAAAGGCAGTTGCGAACTTGTCCAAGGCAATGCGGTTTGCACGGTCGCCGATGGCATGGATATTGATCTGGAATCCATGTGGAATAATCAGTTCGAATAAGTCTTCGATGGCGCCCGGCTGGGTGACCAGCAAGCCACGATTATTTGGGTCATCGTGGTACGGTTCTATGAGCGCTGCACCGCGACTGCCGAGTGCGCCATCGGTATAGATTTTAACACTCCGCACCGTCAATCGGTTGTCCGCTGTTTCGATTGGCCCAGCGGCAAGAAGTTCAGGTAGCGTCGGCTCCATAGCGCTTAGCATGGCATAGACGCGAACGGGCATCGCTTGTTCCGCAGCAAGATCTTGATAGACCGCTAGATTTGTTGCATCTACGCCAGCATCATGAACGCCGGTAATTCCTTCCGATACCAAGTGCTCAAAGGCCGCAGTAAGCGCCCGACGATGATAGTTTTCGTCCTTTTGTGGCAACCGCTGCTCAACTAAAGCCATTGCGTTGTCAATCAACACACCGGTCGGCTGACCACTTTCGTCACGAATAATCTCGCCGCCTTCAGGGCTGACCGTATCGGCACTAATGCCAGCCAGCTCAAGTGCTTTGCTATTGGCCCAACCGGCATGGCCATCGACCCGCGTCAACCAAACGGGACGCTCACTAAGGAATTCATCCAAGCTTGCGGTCGATGGAAAATTACGTACTTGCCAGTTTTCTTGATTCCAGCCTCGACCGATAATCCAGTCTCCGGTTTCAGTTTCGGCGAACGCGACCACTCGGGCAACCGCATCTTGCTCAGACGTGGCTTCACGTAAGTCCACTTGCATTAAATTCTCGCCAAGGCCAAGCATATGCCCGTGTGCATCGATGATGCCTGGCAAAACTGTCTTGCCGTTTAAGTCCACCCGCGTGAGCTCATCCCCCGCGAATAACTGCGCCAATGTTTCGGCGTTACCGGTCGCAGCAACCTTGCCATCGCGCACCACTAAGCCATCAAAGCGTTTTAATTGCGCGCTCTCACCGGCGTGTCCGGTCAAGGTGTAGCCTTTGAAATTAAAATAGAGGGTCGATTGTGCATTTGCTGAGTTAGCGACTAAGCTAAATGTTAGCACTAACAAGGATAATACAATTCGCATGGGGTTCTCTCTGTAGTGTTTATGACATATTACGTATCGTTTATTTAAAGTTTATATTTGTTTACAACTACCGCACCTAAATGTTTTAAAAAGGTTTATGTTCGGTGTAGACTGTCAATATTCTAACAATTACGCAAATATCCATGAAAATTCTAATAATAGATTCTCAGTTCTTTACTCGCGCAGGGCTCATCCACCTGTGTACCAGCTACACTTCGGAGCTTTCAATCTTTGAAGCTCCCACATTTGATCTGGCGAGCGAATATTTGCAGCACAGCAGCCAGTATAATTTAATTTTCCTCGATGTGGACTTACCCGATGCCGAGTTACGTCCAGCATTAGCGCAAATAAAACATTACGCGCCAACTGCGCATGTGGTTCTTTTTTGTTGGTCAAGGCCGATGACTGAGGTTCGTCAGGCAATGACTGCCGGGGTGCGCAGCTATTTGCCTAAAGACTCGAGTGCGGATGAAGCGAAGCATGCGGTGCGTATATTATTGCGTAATGACCGCTATGTGCCGGATGATGCCAAGACGACCGACATCCCAACGCGGCATAATCAAGCCGAGAATTTTCTCTCGCCGCGGCAACTCGAAATCATGCAATTGTTAGCTCAGGGCTTGTCGAATAAAGAAATCGCTACCATCTTAGGTATTACTGAGGGCACCATACGAGTTCATCTTTCTGCTATATTTAAAGCTATCAAGGTTTCTAATCGAACTGAAGCGACACTTTGGTATCTGCTTCGCCAAAAACGACTCGTGAGTTAGTAAAATGCAATTACAGCAGCTTCTAAAATCGTTAGAACTGCGCAATCATGCTCCAACGGAGCAGTGGAATCCGCAGTATTGTGGTGAAATCCCACTTCATATTGATGCTAATGGTAAGTGGTTCTATCAAAACTCTCCTATTGGCCGCGAGCGGCTCGTAAAGCTATTTGCCTCGGTATTAGTTTGTGAAGACGGAGAGCACTTTCTTGTTACGCCGGTTGAAAAAGTCAAAATCAGCGTTGCCGATGCTCCCTTATTGATTGTCGCTTGGCAGTTAATCGAGAGTGAGTCTGGCAAGGTTATGCAAGTCACTACCAATGTCGACACTCAGTATCCCCTTTCCGAAGATTACCCATTAGTGGTAAAAGACCAAGTCCCCTACGTACAACTTGACCATGGCTTGTACGCGAAGGTGGCACGTAACGTCTATTACCAATGGGCGGAGCTCGCAACTATAGATGAAGCCTCGCAAACCATGCGACTTACAAGCGGCACTAGTTCGTTCATTCTTGGCCACCTCTGATCACAGTATTTGCCCGCCGCCGCGGCCTGCTATATTATGCGCAGCTTAGTTACGCGCAGAGGTAAAAGTACACTATGAAACCGATAACGGTGGCAATCGCGCAGCTTGACTTCACTGTTGGGGCTATCAAGCGCAATACCGATACCATTTTATCTACGCTCGGCGAGCACGATGACGCTGACATTGTTGTTTTCCCAGAACTAGCGGTCACCGGCTATCCGCCCGAGGATCTGTTGTTCCGTAGTGACTTTGAACGTCATGTTGATGCAGCGTTAGAGCGGATTGCTGCTGGCGCTCAACATCAGTTGGCTGTTGTAGGTCATCCTCAACGCGTGGGTAACGAACTGTTCAATAGTGTTTCGGTGTTGCACCGCGGCAAATGCTTGGCGCGCTACCATAAGCAACGCCTACCGCAATATGGCGTTTTTGACGAGCAACGCTATTTCATTCCGGGTCATGCTCCGTGCGTCTTTGAATGGATGGGACATCGTATTGGCTTATTGGTATGCGAGGATCTATGGCACCCAGAGCCTTTGGCCAAAACGATAGCTGCCGGCGCAGACTGGGTTATTTCTATCAATGCCTCCCCCTTTGAGGTCGACAAACACGAACAGCGTCTGCATGTTTTGCAACAACGCGTGCATGAAGCGGGTTGCCCAATCGTGTATGTGAACAATTGTGGTGGCCAAGATGAACTCGTATTCGATGGTCATTCCTTAGTGCTTGATAGTGACGGTGAGTTAGTTGCTGAGTTACCGCATTGTGAACCGTGCTGCGCTGAATTGCGTTTTGATGCTACCGGTATTCGACCGAGTGATACGGCTTTTACTCCGCGTTCGCGCGAAAGCAATGAACCGCAACGCTTAGCCGAAGTGCGCCGCGCTGTGGTCCTATCGATTCGTGATTATGTCCGTAAAAATGGTTTCCAAGGGGTAACTCTTGGTCTATCAGGCGGTATTGACTCTGCACTCACACTTGCCTTGGCGGTTGAAGCGTTAGGCGCTGATGCTGTACATGCAGTCATGATGCCCTTTCGTTATACCTCGAAGATGAGCCTCGAGGACGCCGAGTTACAAGCCAAGACCTTGGGCGTACGGTACGACGTTATTGCTATCGAACCTATCTACGAAAGCTTTCTCCAGCAACTGGCGCCTCAACTAGCGGGGCATGAACCTGATGTGACCGAGGAAAATTTGCAGGCGCGCAGCCGTGGTGTGCTTTTGATGGCGCTCTCGAACAAAACGCGCTCGTTGGTTCTGACCACGGGGAACAAGAGTGAGCTGGCCGTAGGTTATTGTACTTTGTACGGCGATATGTGCGGTGGTTTTGCGCCGATAAAAGACTTACCCAAGATGATGGTGTTTGCTTTGGCGCGGCACATGAATTTGAATGCTGCGCAGGAACTGATTCCGACGCGGGTTATCGAGCGTCCACCTTCCGCAGAGCTTGCGCCCGGCCAGACAGATCAAGACAGCCTGCCAGACTATGCCGTGTTGGATAAGATTATTAATCTGTACGTCGAGCAGGATTGGTCACCAACTGAAATCGTTGATGCTGGCTTTGATAAGCCAGACGTCTTGCGTGTCGTGCGCTTGATTGATATTAATGAATATAAGCGTCGTCAAGGTGCGGTGGGGCCGAAAATCACCTCACGCAACTTTAATAAAGATAGACGTTACCCAATTACGAATCACTTTCGCTATGAATTAGAGCGTGAGTTAACTGTAGAGGCAACCCATGAAAAAAATTGAAGCCATAATCAAGCCGTTTAAGTTAGACGACGTGCGCGAAGCTTTATCAGAAGTGGGGATTGCTGGCATGACCGTCACTGAAGTAAAAGGCTTTGGTCGGCAAAAAGGTCACACGGAATTGTATCGCGGTGCTGAATATATGGTCGACTTTCTCCCGAAAGTGAAGCTCGAAATTGTCGTCGCTGACGACCAAGTGGAGTCTTGTATTGACGCTATCATGGAGACAGCTCAAACCGGAAAAATCGGTGACGGTAAGATCTTCGTCAGCACGATCGAGCGGGTCATTCGTATTCGTACTGGTGAGGAAAACGAAGACGCCGTGTAAAGACACGGCGTCAGTAGCAGTTCGCTGAATAATCCCTAAAAGTTTGTTGCCAGAGTTGCGCGCGCATCGGCGCTCAATTCGTCTAAACCTAGCGCTTCATAACTGGTGATCATAATTTCTAGCGCTTGTTCGGTCTCGGGAGTATCTGGAAAGTTTTCCAGAATATACTTGCCGCGATTTGCAGCAGCTAACCATGCTTGGCGCTTCATATAATAATCCGCCACCGCCAGTTCATATTTAGCGAGACGACTCTTAATTGCAATCATCCGTTGCTTGGCGTCAGCTGAATACTTTGAGTCAGGGAAACGACGCAGCAACGAGGTAAAGTCGTTAAAAGCTTCTTCAGCTTTGCTTGGATCACGATCCGAACGATCGATACCGACAAACTCCTGAATAGCGTTTGAGTCAGCGCGTTGATTAATCAAACCGCGCATGTACATAACGTAGTCAAGATTCGGGTGATTCGGGTTCAATTGCATGAAACGATCAACCTCGGCGAGTGCCTTATCAATGTCACCAAGCTTGTAGTTCACGTAAATTTTGTCCATTTGCACTTGGTGTGCGTAGGGACCGAACGGATAACGGGTCGCATGCTGTTGGAGAATATTCTGTGCAGTACTAAAGTTACCTGCGGCAATACTCCCTTGCGCTTTTTCATAAAGCAACGCAGCATCATTTAATACAGCTGAAGTAAGTTCTTCTTCATCTGGTGAACTTGAACATGCCGAGAGCATGACGGAAAGCGCTAACAGCAAACTAATACGCAGTTTCATAAGCAGTTGTTCTGATCTCTGTTGATTTAGTTTTGGTGCGTAGCCGACCAAACAGGTACACTATACACATCGAATTTGCATGCATTCTATCGCAGCCTTTGCTGCTTTCACAGGTCCATTGTCTATTTTATGAGTGAACATATTGAATTAACTGGTACGGTCCCTGCTTCCTGCAACGGCAAACGCTTGGACCAAACACTTGCGGAGTTGTTCCCTGACTATTCCCGATCTCGATTAAAAACTTGGATCACGGATGGTTGGGTGAAAGTTGACGACGTGGTCGTTGATAAACCGCGTGAAAAAGTCATTACTGGAATGGACATCACGGTTAACGCCGAAATCGTTGAAGAGCAGCGTTTTGAAGCGCAAGCAATAGAGCTCGATATTGTCTACGAAGACGAATCGATTTTGGTCATCAATAAGCCAGCGGGTCTGGTAGTTCACCCAGGTGCTGGCACTCCCGACGGTACGCTGCTGAATGCTCTATTGCACCACTTTCCGGCCATAGACCAGGTGCCGCGAGCAGGCATTATTCATCGGCTCGACAAGGACACCACGGGGTTGATGGTTGTAGCGAAGACCTTACCAGCGCAAACGCACTTGGTGGCAGCCATGCAAGAACGTGAGATTACGCGCGAATATGAAGCCGTTTGTAATGGACCAATGACTGCTGGGGGACACATTGATGAACCCATTGGCCGTCACCCAACCAAGCGCACGCACATGGCTGTGGTACCCACAGGTAAACCGGCGGTGACTCATTACCGAGTGGTTGAACGCTTTCGCAATCACACGCATTTACGGTTGCGCCTTGAAACGGGTCGGACACACCAAATCCGCGTTCACATGGCGCACCTACGCCACCCATTAGTAGGCGACTTTACTTATGGCGGCCGTCCGCGTCCACCGCAAAACGCATCACCTGAGTTGCTTAGCTTTTTACGAAACTTCAAACGTCAAGCATTGCATGCTGCGCGGCTCTCACTGCATCACCCCATCACTGGAGAGTGGATGAGTTGGGACGCACCGACGCCACCTGACTTTGTTGAGTTGTTGAAAATGCTGCGCGCAGACCGCCAGAGCCATGCCAGCGAAGACCAACGCTAATAATGACTTTGGCATTACGCCGGAGTGGCCGCTAGCGCGAGGAGTTCAGGCGCGAGTTACTACTGTGACCGAGCCTGGCAACCTAGCCGCACATGTCGGTGATGATCCGGCTGCAGTGATTCGTCATCGTCGTATTTTACAGCAACGTTTGGCATTGCCTGTGGCGCCGAAATGGCTCACGCAGGTACATGGCACGCAAGTCGTCAACTATCAAAGCTGCCAAGCTGGGGCAACGGCAGATGCCATTTGGGCGCAAGACAGGCCCGCCATCTGTGCCGTTCTCACCGCTGATTGCCTGCCTATTCTGCTGGCCAGTCATGACGGTGAGGTTATAGCTGCTGTGCATGCTGGTTGGCGCGGCTTGGTGGCTGGTGTCGTCGAGCAAACTTTAATAGCTATTCCCAAAATGCCGGCGCAGCTCAGCGCATATATTGGCCCAGCGATTTCACGTGCGCACTTTCAGGTAGGTGACGATGTCTATGACGCATTTGCCCAGCGGAAGTTAGTTGACGCTGCGACGTTTGCGCGCGACCAGCAAGGGAAGTGGTTGGCCGACTTACCCCTACTTGCAGAGCGCATATTGCAAACCGCTGGCGTAAGGCAGATCACGCAAAGTGGCCTCTGTACCTTCAGCGACCCGCGCTTTTCGTCCTATCGAGAAGATCCAAACGCGGGGCGTATCGCTAGTTTGATCTGGAAAGATCAATTTCGCACTTGATATTGCTTGTTTTATACCCACATTTATGGCAAGGACTTTTATCGTATGTGAGGTATTAAAATCATGCGTTTTGACAAATTAACCAATAAATTCCAACTGGCAATCGCCGATGCCCAATCTCTTGCGCTGGGGCGTGATCACCAGTTTATCGAGCCTGTGCACATTATGCATGCGCTCCTCAACCAAGACGGCGGCACGCTGCGCCCGTTACTGACCTATTTACAAGTTGACAGCAATCAGCTGCGAGCTGCCTTGAGTGAAGCTCTCGATAGCCTCGCCCAAGTAGAGGGTGCAGGCGGTGAAGTGCAGGCATCTGCTGCCACCGGAACACTTCTCAATCTGTGTGATAAATATGCACAGAAGCGCAACGATCAATATATTTCATCAGAACTATTTGTGTTGGCTGCTACTGAAGACAAAGGCAAGCTTGGCGACATTCTGAAAGGTCTAGGCATCACTCGCGATAAAGTTGAAAAAGCCATTCAACAGGTGCGTGGTGGCGAAAATGTCAGTGACCAAAACGCCGAAGATCAGCGGCAAGCACTGGACAAGTACACGATCGATCTCACCGAGCGGGCTGAGCAAGGTAAGCTCGACCCAGTGATTGGGCGTGACGATGAAATTCGCCGTACCATTCAAGTATTACAGCGTCGTACTAAGAATAATCCGGTACTGATTGGTGAACCGGGCGTTGGTAAAACAGCGATTGTCGAGGGCCTTGCCCAGCGTATTGTCAACGGCGAAGTACCAGAAGGTTTGAAGCATAAGCGTGTGCTCTCACTGGACTTAGGTGCATTGCTTGCTGGCGCTAAATATCGCGGTGAATTCGAAGAGCGTTTGAAAGCCGTCTTGAATGAGCTAAGTAAAGAAGAAGGGCGCATCATTCTCTTTATTGATGAGCTACATACTATGGTGGGTGCTGGTAAAGCTGACGGCGCTATGGATGCCGGTAATATGCTGAAGCCTGCACTTGCTCGCGGTGAGCTCCATTGCGTTGGCGCAACAACTCTTGATGAGTACCGTCAATATATTGAAAAGGATGCCGCACTTGAACGGCGTTTCCAAAAGGTTCTGGTTGATGAGCCATCGGTCGAAGATACGATTGCGATCTTGCGTGGTCTGAAAGAACGTTATGAAGTGCACCACTCGGTGCAGATCACTGACCCTGCTATCGTTGCTGCGGCAACGCTGTCTCATCGTTACATCAGTGATCGGCAATTGCCGGATAAAGCTATCGATTTGATTGATGAGGCAGCCTCGAGTATTCGCATGCAAATCGATTCGAAGCCTGAAGATCTTGATCGACTCGAACGTCGCATCATTCAGTTGCAACTCGAACAAAAAGCAATGCAAAAGGAAGACGATGAGGCGAGTAAAAAGCGTTTAGAAACCCTTGAACGCGAATTAGCAGAACAACAGCGGAAATATGCTGAGCTTGAAGAAGTATGGCTTAGCGAGAAAACCGCTGTTCAGGGTGCGCAAAACATTAAAGCGCAGCTTGAAGACGCCAAACGCGATTCTGAAATTGCTAAACGTGCCGGTGACTTGAACCGCATGTCAGAACTTCAATACGGTCGCATTCCTGAACTTGAGCGTCAGTTGAAAGCGGCCGAAGAAGCCGAAGGCAAAGAGATGACATTGTTGAAAAACAAGGTTACTGATGAGCAAATCGCTGATGTGTTGTCGCGTTGGACCGGAATCCCAGTCAGTAAAATGCTTGAAGGTGAACGCGAAAAGTTATTGCAAATGGAAACTCAGTTGCATCAACGCGTGGTCGGCCAAGATGAAGCGGTAACCTCAGTTGCTAATGCGATTCGCCGTTCTCGTGCTGGTTTGTCCGATCCGCAGCGACCCATTGGTTCCTTCTTATTTTTGGGACCAACCGGTGTGGGTAAAACAGAACTTTGTAAGTCGTTAGCGGCATTTCTGTTTGATACTGAGGATGCTATGGTCCGCATTGATATGTCAGAGTTCATGGAAAAGCATGCAGTGTCGCGACTTGTCGGTGCACCTCCTGGTTATGTCGGTTATGAAGAGGGGGGATATTTGACTGAGGCCGTGCGTCGTCGTCCATACTCAGTGATTCTTTTGGACGAGGTTGAGAAGGCTCACCCAGATGTTTTTAATATTCTTTTACAGGTTTTAGACGACGGCCGCTTAACGGATGGCCAAGGGCGAACCGTGGATTTTCGGAATACAGTGATCATCATGACCTCAAACTTAGGTTCTGATGTTATTCAAGAGAAAGCACATCAACAAAGCTATGACGAAATGAAAGCGGATGTGATGGAGATCTTGCAACATCACTTCCGCCCAGAATTCTTAAACCGCGTTGATGAAACGGTTGTCTTTCACCCGTTGGCGAAGAGTGAGATTCGTTCAATCGCGCAGATTCAGTTGCAACGTTTGTATAAACGTTTGGCCGAACGCGACTATCAGCTTGAATTAAGCGATGCTGCGCTCGACCATTTAGCCGCGGCTGGATTTGATCCGGTATTTGGTGCGCGACCGTTGAAACGCTCGATTCAACAAGAGATAGAGAACCCTCTAGCGCAACAATTACTCGCTGGTAAATTGTTGCCAGGTAAACCGATCAAAGTTGACTATAACGATGACGCTATTGTTATCAGTCAATAACTCGATTTATGAGTTATGCCATAGCGGCGAGCTGTAAAGCCTATTTATTGCAGCTCGCATGCTATGCTATCCTGCACGGTCTCAACATTTTGTAATCAGGAAGCTCTATGCCAAATAATGCATCGACCAAGAACCGAGGCATCTTTTTACTCCCGAACCTGCTGACCACTGCAGGTCTATTCTCTGGTTTCTTTGCTATTGTCGCCTCGATGAACAACCAGTTCGAGTCAGCTGCTGTCGCTATTTTTATTGCAATGGTATTTGATGGTCTTGACGGGCGCGTTGCTCGCATGACGAATACGCAAAGTGACTTTGGCGCGGAATATGACAGCATGGCGGATATTGTCTCGTTCGGCATGGCTCCAGCTTTAGTTATGTATAACTGGGCACTTTCGGACTTAGGAAAATTTGGTTGGCTTGCCGCGTTCATTTTTGTCGCTGGTGGTGCGCTGCGTCTGGCACGATTCAATACCAACCTGGGTTCTTCCGACAAACGCTTTTTCCAAGGTTTAGCTATCCCAAGTGCTGCAGCTATTGTAAGTGGTTTAGTTTGGGTCGGTTCAAAGTATGAAGTGGATCCTTCATCTATTAGCTATTTAGCCGCAATCATTACTATTTGTGCGGGCCTGCTTATGGTTAGTAATTTCCGCTATCACTCATTTAAAGATGTCGATTGGCGTGGGCGTGTTCCATTCGTAGTTATCCTCGCGATTGTCTTAGCGTTTGTTGTTGTTGCGACCGAACCATCACTTGTGTTGTTTAGCATCTTCTTCTTATATGCACTATCAGGACCCATATTGACGGTTCGTTCAGTTAAGCGCCTAGAGCTAAAGCATGTAGTTGGGGATACTGACGAAGACTGTGAAGAAGAGGAAGAAAAAGCCGACAAGAGTGCGAAAAAAGAGCAATCTGACGATAAAAAGGACACTTTAGATTAAAATCTAAGCAGTCAGAAATTATTTCGCAAAAAGATCTTGCACGCAGTCAAATGATCCTTATAATTCGCCGCCGTTGTCACCG
>JBLWUU010000006.1:0-50689 GCA_048268755.1 Pseudidiomarina sp. | reverse complement strand
CGATCTTTTTTTTTCAGGCGCTTCGCGCCGCTGGCCGTTATCCTCGTTGGCTTTGCCCTCGGTGACAACGGCGGCGAATTATAAGGATCATTTGACTGCGTGCAAGATCTTTTTGCGAAATAATTTCTGACTGCTTTTTTTTTAATCAGATTGAACGATCTTTGACTGTTTATTGTCTATAAACACTGCTAATGTTCTGTAAACCGTTTCAAAGAACAATAACAACACAATGAACGACTAGGGGTGTGCAATCGATGAAATTGAAAACAGCACTTACAATAGCGCTGGGTCTAGCTATCGGTATCACAATACCAAAAGCCACCGCAGCAATGACGCTAAGTGACGAGATCGGTTACATAGACAATAATAGTTACCAACTCACGGAAGAAAATAAACGTCTCGTTAATACCTACTTGAGAATGTTCCGCTATTACACCAAGCGAAATTTCTCACCTACTCGAACCGTACGCGTGTTATTAAGTAACTATCCAGAGCACGTCGAATCTATTTTACATGCTGCATTTGAACGTTACCCACAAAATTACGAGCAGATCATTAAAGCTGCGATAAATGCCGAACCAGGATTTACTAAAGACATCATGGCTGTCGCAATGCATACTCAGGTAGCACAACCTGCTGAGCTCGTAAGAATTGCCGTTGAAGCAGAGCCTGCTTATGCAGATGAAATTGTCGTAGAGGCAAGTCGAGCTAATCCTGCAAATGTCGAAGAACTCGTTCGAGTCGCAGTCAGAGTTGAACCCGAAATGGCCGATAGCATTATGCAATCGGCAAGCGCATCGCAACCTGAGAAAGTTGAGGGTATTGTACATGCAACGCTTAGCGTGTTACCCGCCATCGGAGAATATCTCTCAAGCTCACTTTCTGATCTGATCGATCTAATAACGACGGACAATGATGCCGACTCAACTGAAGTTACTTCTCGTGCAGAAGCATTGTCTGTACTCAAAGGAGCGTATCGAGCTGGGATGAGCTATCAAGAAATAGAAGCCCTCGCCGATGCTCATGGGATTGCTAAAGAAGAAATTGCTGGAGCTATCGAGAACAACAATTAGAAATTATTGGATTTATAGAAACAAAAAAGCCGCTCAATTGAGCGGCTTTTTTAATTCTCCTTGGAGAATTTTACTCTTCTACTGCAACTTCTTCAGCTTCAGTAGCTTCAACTTCTGGACGGTCAACTAGCTCAACATAAGCCATTGGCGCGTTGTCACCTGCACGGAAGCCACACTTCATGATGCGAGTGTAACCACCAGCGCGTTCTTGATAACGCGGACCAAGTTCGTTGAACAACTTGCCAACTACATCTTTGTCACGAGTGCGAGCGAACGCCAAACGACGATTTGCTACGCTGTCTTGCTTCGACAAAGTGATAAGCGGTTCAATAACACGACGCAGTTCTTTAGCTTTTGGAAGTGTTGTCTTAATCACTTCGTGACGCACAAGTGAACTTGCCATATTGCTGAACATCGCTTTGCGATGGCTGCTGTTGCGGTTGAGTTGACGACCACTCTTACGATGGCGCATACCTATACCCTTCTCAGTAATTCTCTGTAAAAGATGCTTTAGTCGCGATCAACAAGACTTGCTGGTGGCCAATTCTCTAGGCGCATGCCTAAAGACAAACCACGTGAAGCAAGTACGTCTTTGATCTCGGTCAGCGACTTCTTACCAAGGTTTGGAGTCTTCAACAACTCAACCTCGGTACGCTGTACTAAATCACCAATGTACTGAATAGCTTCTGCTTTCAAACAGTTAGCAGAACGCACAGTTAATTCCAAATCGTCTACCGGACGTAACAGAATCGGATCGAATTCTGGTTTCTCTTCTTTTTCTTCCGGTTCGCTCATGTCACGCAATTCAACAAATGCTTCTAGCTGTTCAGCCAAAATTGTTGCTGCGCGGCGAATCGCTTCCTCTGGATCCAGAGTGCCATTCGTTTCCATGTCGATAACCAGCTTGTCCAAGTCGGTACGTTGCTCAACACGAGCTGAGTCAACGTTGTACGCAATGCGTTCAACTGGACTGAAAGAAGCGTCGACAAGTAGAAGCCCGATCGGACGTTCTTCATCGTCAGCGGACTGACGTGCCGAAGCTGGAACATAACCACGACCACGCTCTACCTTGATTGACATTTCAATCTCAGTATCACCTGTTAAAGTACAGATCAGGTGGTCTGGGTTAACAATTTCGATATCGCCATCAGTGGTGATATCGCCAGCCTTGACAGGGCCCGCTCCAGATTTTTTCAAGGTCAGCGTAGCTTCATCTTTACCTTCCATGGTAACTGCTAAGCCTTTAAGGTTCAGCAGAATTTCGATGACATCTTCCTGAACACCCTCTTTACTGCTGTATTCGTGTTGTACGCCTTCGATTTTAACTTCAGTCACGGCCACACCTGGCATAGACGAAAGTAAAATACGGCGCAACGCGTTGCCCAGCGTGTGACCGAAGCCACGCTCAAGAGGCTCCAACGTCACTTTTGCGTGAGTCGGGCTGATTTGTTCAATGTCGACTAGCCTTGGTTTAAGGAATTCGGTAACAGAACCCTGCATTGTGTCCTCTCTTTATGCTTAAGCTTTACTTAGAGTAAAGCTCTACGATCAACTGTTCGTTAATTTCAGCAGACAAGTCTGAACGCTCTGGAAGACGCTTAAATTGACCTTCCATTTTGTTCGCGTCTACTTCTAACCACACTGGTTTTTCACGCTGATCAGCGAGATCCAATGCAGCGGCGATGCGCGCCTGCTTTTTCGCTTTTTCGCGAACGGACACAACATCTTCCGGACGAACTTTGAACGACGGAATGTTGACTACCTGGCCATTCACTACCACTGCTTTGTGGCTCACCAACTGACGTGCTTCAGCACGAGTTGATGCGAAGCCCATGCGGTAAACGACGTTATCTAAACGTTGCTCAAGCAATTGCAGCAGGTTCTCACCAGTGTTGCCCTTAATACGGGCAGCTTCTTTGTAATAGTTACGGAATTGCTTTTCCAGAACGCCATACATACGACGAACTTTCTGCTTTTCACGTAACTGCAAACCGTAATCAGACAAGCGGCCACGACGTGCGCCGTGCTGACCCGGTGCGCTTTCGAGTTTACATTTCGTATCGATAGCGCGTACGCCGCTTTTCAGGAACAGATCTGTTCCTTCGCGACGACTCAGTTTGAGTTTTGGACCCAAATATCTAGCCATGTTCTTTCTCCAACTATCGTATGGCGCCTATTAAACGCGACGTTTCTTAGGCGGACGACAACCGTTGTGAGGAATAGGCGTCACATCAGTAATGTTCGTGATGCGATAACCTACAGCGTTCAACGCGCGAATTGATGATTCGCGACCAGGACCTGGGCCCTTTACGAACACTTCTAGGTTTTTCAACCCATATTCCTTCGCCATTTCACCCGCGCGCTCAGCAGCAACCTGTGCAGCGAATGGTGTTGATTTACGTGAACCACGGAAACCAGAACCACCTGCAGTTGCCCATGCTAACGCGTTACCTTGACGGTCAGTGATGGTCACAATGGTGTTATTGAAAGATGCATGGATGTGAGCCATGCCATCAGCGACTTGCTTTTTAACGCGCTTACGAGTACGAGTTGGTTGTTTAGCCATTTCTCAACTCCCTACTTCTTAATTGGTTTACGCGGACCTTTACGGGTGCGCGCATTAGTTTTAGTGCGCTGTCCACGTAGAGGCAAGCCACGACGATGACGAAGGCCACGGAAACATCCGAGGTCCATCAAGCGTTTGATGTTCATAGAAACTTCACGACGTAGGTCGCCTTCTACAGCGAATTTACCTACTGCTTCGCGAAGCAGATCTAGTTTTTCTTCTGACAAAGAGCCGATCGTAGTATTTTCTTCGATACCCACCGCAGCAAGGATGTGCTTAGAGCGGGTACGGCCAATACCGTAGATCGCAGTCAAGGCAATGACTGCATGCTTATTGTCAGGAACGTTAATGCCAGCGATACGGGCCACTAACACGTCTCCTATAGTTTATGGGTGACCGGATTTGAAAAGCCCGTTAGGATACTCAACCGGTCGCCAATTTGCAAACATATCAAAGCCGCAGCCAAGAATTTTTTCTAGGCTGCGGGCTTCTTTCTCGAATTAACCTTGCCGTTGCTTGTGCTTAGGGTCACTGCAAATTACGCGCACAACGCCGTTGCGCTTGATAACTTTACAGTTACGGCAGATTTTCTTCACGGAAGCACGAACTTTCATTGCTACACTCCGTAATTATCCAACCTTAACGGCCGAAGCCTTTAAGATTAGCTTTTTTCAGGACCGAATCATACTGATGTGACATCAGATGAGTTTGGACCTGCGCCATAAAATCCATGATAACTACTACGATAATCAATAATGAAGTACCGCCAAAGTAGAACTGAACGTTCCACGCAATCATCATGAACTCAGGAACCAAACAGACAAAGGTAATGTACAGCGCGCCTGCAAGCGTCAACCGGGTCATTACTTTATCGATGTAACGAGAGGTTTGCTCACCTGGGCGAATGCCCGGGATGAACGCTCCCGACTTCTTCAAGTTGTCTGCTGTCTCACGTGGGTTAAATACCAACGCAGTATAGAAGAAACAGAAGAAGATAATTGCCGCAGCATAGAGCATAACGTACAGAGGTTGGCCAGGAGACAATGTCAACGACACCTCTTGTAAGAAGTTTGCTACCATACCTTCGCCTTGGCCGAACCAAGTTGCGATAGTACTTGGGAACAAAATAATACTCGATGCAAAAATTGGCGGAATAACACCAGCCATATTAACTTTCAATGGCAAGTGAGTGCTTTGCGCCGCAAAAACTTTACGTCCTTGCTGACGTTTCGCGTAGTTTACCACAATTCGGCGCTGACCGCGCTCCACAAAAACTACGAAATACGTCACGGCGAAAACAATTACACCAATCAGCAATAACAACAATAAATGTAAATCACCTTGACGAGCCTGCTCAGCCGTTTGCCCGATGGCAGACGGTAGACCCGCTACAATACCGGTGAAAATAAGAATAGAGATACCGTTACCAATCCCACGTTCGGTAATTTGCTCACCCAACCACATTAGGAACATCGTTCCTGTGACAAGGCTCACAACCGCCGTAAAGTAGAATCCGAAACCTGGATCAATAACGAGTCCTGGCATCAGACTTGGTAAGCCAGTGGCTATACCAATTGATTGGAACGTCGCGAGTACTAACGTACCCCAACGCGTGTACTGGCTAATCTTACGTCGACCTGCCTCACCCTCTTTCTTAAGCTCCGCCAAACGTGGATGAACCACTGAGGCAAGTTGCATAATAATCGATGCGGTGATGTACGGCATGATACCCAAAGCGAATACCGATGCACGTTCAAGTGCACCACCGCTGAACATGTTAAACATGGCAACGATGGTGTCTCTTTGCTGGTCAAATAGCTGCGCCAATACAGCGGCATCAATACCAGGAATAGGCACAAAGGAGCCCGCACGGAACACGATCAACGCGCCGAGTACAAACAGCAGGCGTCGTTTTAGTTCCGAGGTGCCGCCTTGAGCTCTGTTAGATTCCAATCCTGGTTTAGCCATTTGCTCTATCCTTCGATTTTGCCGCCAGCGGCTTCAATAGCTTCGCGGGCGCCTTTGGTGACCTTAATGCCTTGAACTGTAACAGCACGGTTGATTTCGCCTGACTTGATTACTTTAACGAACAAAATGTCGTTACGAATCAAACCAGCTTCTTTCAAGCTCGCCATGTTAACAGTATCACCAGCAACTTTCGCTACTTCAGCTAAGTTCACTTCAGCAGTCACGAATGACTTACGTGAAGTAAAACCAAACTTCGGCAAGCGACGTTGGATTGGCATTTGACCGCCTTCGAAACCTGGCTTCACAGTACCGCCTGAGCGAGACTTCTGACCTTTATGGCCACGTCCACCAGTTTTTCCTAAGCCTGAGCCAATACCACGTCCAAGACGTTTTTTGCTGGTTTTAGCACCAGGTGCAGGGGAGAGTGAGTTCAAGAACATCGTATTAGTCCTCCACCTTTACCATGTAAGTGACTTGGTTCACCATGCCGCGGACGGCTGGAGTATCTTCCAGCTCGACCGTGTGACCAATGCGGCGTAGACCAAGACCACGTAGAGTAGCTTTGTGCTTCGGCAAACGACCGATGCTGCTACGCGTCTGTGTTACTTTGATTGTCTTATTCGCCATTGTTCACTACCCCAAAATGTCTTCAACGCGCAATCCACGCTTAGCCGCCACTTGATCTGGCGACTTCATGTTGTGAAGTGCCTTAATAGTCGCACGTACAACGTTGATTGGGTTGGTTGAACCATATGCTTTTGACAGCACGTTGTGCACACCTGCTACTTCGAGTACTGCACGCATCGCACCACCGGCGATGATACCTGTACCTTCAGAGGCTGGCTGCATGAATACCTGTGAACCTGAATGACGGCCTTTTACAGGATGTTGCAAAGTGTCGCCTTTCAGCTGCACGGTTACCATGTTGCGACGCGCTTTTTCCATTGCTTTTTGAATAGCAGCTGGAACTTCGCGTGCTTTACCATAACCGAAACCCACTTTACCCTGACCATCACCAACTACAGTAAGTGCAGTGAAGCTAAAGATGCGACCACCTTTAACCACTTTCGCTACACGGTTTACTGTGATTAGCTTTTCTTGCAGGTCACTTTGTTGAGCTTCTACATTTGCATTTGCCATGTTCGTCTCCTAGAACTGAAGTCCAGCTTCACGAGCTGCGTCAGCCAAAGCGGCAACGCGACCGTGATAACGGAAACCACTGCGATCGAAAGCGACATCTTTGATGCCTTTCTCAATCGCCCGTTCAGCGATCAGCTTACCAACTGTCTTCGCTGCATCGACGTTACCGGTAGCTTTTACCGCGTCTTTGACAGTTTTTTCGACTGTTGATGCTGAAGCTAGTACTTCAGAACCGTTCGGTGCAATGAGCTGTGCGTAAATATGCCGTGGTGTACGGTGAACGACCAGGCGGTTTGCACCCAACTCAAGCATTTTCTTACGTGCGCGAGTTGCGCGGCGTAAGCGAGCTGTTTTCTTGTCCATCGTCTTACCTTACTTTTTCTTGGCTTCTTTACGGCGTACTTGCTCATCGGCATAACGTACACCTTTACCTTTGTAAGGCTCAGGCTTACGGTACGCGCGAATGTTAGCGGCAACTTGACCGACTAACTGCTTGTCTACACCTTTAACGACTACTTCAGTTTGTGTTGGGACTTCGATAGTAATTCCCTGCGGGATATCGAACTCAACAGGATGAGAGAAGCCTAAAGTTAAGTTGAGTTTAGAACCGGCAGTATTTGCACGGTAACCAACACCAACTAACTGCAGCTTGCGCTCATAACCTTGCGCAACACCAACCACCATATTTTGTAGTAACGCACGTGCCGTACCCGCTTGAGCAGTTGCGTTAGCAACGCCTTCGCGTGGAATGGTACGCAATACGCTATCTTCTTGTACAACTTCAACAGCGTCGTTAACTACACGGCTCAATGAGCCTTTGGCACCTTTAATTGTCACTTCCTGGCCATTTAGCGTAACTTCAACGCCAGCAGGAATGGCAATCGGTGCTTTAGCAACTCGTGACATTTCCTAACTCCTCGTTACGCTACGTAACCGATAACTTCACCGCCAAGACCCGCTTTGCGAGCGGCGCGGTCGGTCATCAGGCCTTTAGAAGTTGAGACGACAGCCACACCTAGACCACCCATTACTTTAGGTAGTTCGTTGCGTTTCTTATAGATACGCAGACCAGGGCGACTTACGCGCTCAATTGATTCGATAACAGGCTTGCCTTCAAAGTATTTCAACGTTACTTCCAGTTCAGCTTTCACTTCACCAGATACGCTGAAATCCGCGATATAACCTTCTTCTTTCAGAACTTGGGCAATTGCCAATTTCTGTTTAGAAGCGGGCATGCGCACGGCGACTTTGTTAGCACCCTGAGCGTTGCGGATGCGAGTGAACATATCCGCAATTGGATCTTGCATGCTCATATTTGCTTTCTCCCGTGACTCGTGGCTTACCAGCTAGCTTTTTTCAAGCCAGGAATTTCACCGCGCATCGCTTTCTCACGTACTTTGATTCGGCTCATACCGAACTTACGTAAGAAACCATGAGGGCGGCCTGTAACGCGGCAGCGGTTACGCTGACGGCTAGGGCTTGAATCACGCGGGAGACTTTGCAATTTCAGCACGGCTTCCCAACGCTCTTCATCCGAAGTATTCGGATCGCTGATCACAGCTTTAAGTGCGATGCGTTTCTCTGCGTATTTCGCTGCAAGCTTTTGACGCTTGAGCTCACGCATTTTCATTGCTTCTTTAGCCATAACTCTACACCTTACTTCTTGAACGGGAAGTTAAAGGCAGCGAGCAAAGCGCGAGCTTCGTCATCAGTGCCTGCAGTAGTTGTGATAGTGATATCCAAACCACGAACCCGGTCAACTTTATCAAAGTCGATTTCAGGGAAAATGATTTGCTCACGCACACCCATACTATAATTTCCACGCCCGTCGAATGATTTAGGGTTCAAACCACGGAAGTCACGAACACGAGGAATTGCAATAGAGATTAAACGCTCTAAGAAATCCCACATACGTTCGCCACGCAGAGTCACTTTACAGCCAATTGGGTAGCCTTCACGGATTTTGAAGCCAGCGACAGATTTACGAGCAACAGTACGAACTGGGCGTTGACCAGAAATAGCTTCTAGGTCGGCCACTGCGTTGTCGAGAATCTTTTTGTCAGCCAGAGCTTCACCAACACCCATGTTAAGGGTGATTTTCTCAATCCGAGGGACTTGCATGACGCTGTTGTAGCTGAACTGTTTAACCAGCTCAGGAACTACTGATTCTTTGTAAAAATCATGCAGTTTCGCCATCGTAAAACTCCAAATTAAAAATTAAATGATTGCGTTGTTCGACTTAAAGAAACGAACTTTTTTGCCGTCTTCAAGTTTAAAACCAACACGATCTGCTTTACCAGTCTCTGGGTTATAAATCGCTACGTTAGAAACGTCGACTGAAGCTTCTTGCTCAATCACACCGCCAGCAACGCCAAGAGCCGGGTTTGGCTTCTGGTGTTTCTTAACGATGTTTACGCCTTCAACGAAAACACGATTTTTAGCGGTGTCGACTTTCAGCACTTTACCACGCTTGCCTTTGTCTTTACCTGCCAGGACTACTACTTCGTCATCACGTTTTATTTTTGCCGCCATAACTGACTCCTTACAGTACTTCTGGTGCCAGAGAAACAATCTTCATAAACTGCTCAGAGCGCAATTCACGAGTCACTGGTCCAAAGATACGAGTGCCAATTGGCTGTTGGTTGTTATTCAACAATACAGCCGCGTTGCGGTCAAAACGGATGACTGACCCGTCTTGACGACGGACGCCTTTTCTGGTGCGAACGACCACCGCATTAACTACATCACCTTTCTTCACTTTGCCGCGAGGAATCGCTTCTTTAACAGAAACTTTAATGATGTCGCCAATGTTTGCGTACCGGCGGTGCGAGCCACCCAGAACCTTAATACATTGTACGCTGCGAGCGCCCGAGTTATCGGCCACGTCCAGTGTAGTTTGCATTTGGATCATTGCAGTGCTCCGCTTGATTAATTAAACAGACCCTCTCGGGTCGCTGTCCGTTTTTTTTACTCTGACTTCCCATTAAAATGAAAAGAGAATAAAAGACTTCCCCTTATAAAAAGGGCGGCGAATTGTAACAGATAAAAATTTGAGATGATAGTACTAGAAATGATTTTCTTGCAGGCTTGCTCGCGAACTTTTTACCCTGTTAGTTACATCGATACGGGGACCACCTCGAAAGCGCGGCAATAGTATCAATGGAGCATGCCAAATACCAGAAAAATAGTTCTGCTTATTTATGAGTTTCGATAGTGTCCATTTGGGGCTCAACACCACACTGCATGCGACCGAAGCAGTTGGCAAGCGACTGATCGAAGTGGTAAATTCAAACCTATTAGACTTACATTCGACCATTTAAAATTATGAAGTCGTAGCCCTAGAGAGGACAAATGAACTTAGCTGCTATAGTATTTTTGCCCTTTATCGGCGCCATACTCCCGTTACTTCTGGGAAGCCGCTCGCGCCTGCACAGTACACTTGCCGCGGCAGGTATAACCGGGCTAAGCCTCATCTTATTGCTATTCGCAGCACCGGCGACTCTCGAGGGGGCGGTCCCAAAGTTTTTCCTTGAATGGCTGCCGAATATCGGCATTGACATTGCATTCCGTTTAGATGGGCTCTCCTTACTCTTCGCAGGTCTAATCTTAGGTATCGGCTTGCTGGTTGTTATCTATGCGCACTTCTATTTGAGCAGTAAAGATAGCGCACCACGCTTTTTCGCTTGCTTGCTCCTTTTCATGGGCTCGATGCTCGGCATCGTTACCGCCGACAACCTTATTTTTATGTGGTTCTTTTGGGAATTGACGAGTATATCGTCGTTCTTGCTTATCGGTTACTGGTTCCACCAAAGTACCGCGCGACGCGGCGCGCGCATGGCCTTAGCGATCACGGGTGCGGGTGGCTTGGCTTTACTCGCCGGTATTTTGTTGATTGGTAATATCGCCGGCAGCTATCAAGTGGATGTAGTCCTAAGTGCGGCGGAAACAATCAAGAACCACGACCTTTACTTTACCGCGCTGATTCTAGTGCTGATTGGTGCTTTCACCAAATCTGCGCAGTTCCCATTCCAATTTTGGTTGCCACACGCCATGGCCGCACCCACCCCAGTAAGTGCATACTTACATTCGGCGACCATGGTGAAAGCTGGGATTTTCTTGTTGGCACGCTTAACGCCAGCTTTAGGGGGAACCCCAGAATGGACAACAATCGTTACCCTAACGGGACTGGCAACGTTGCTTTTTGGTGCGTATTTCGCTCTGCTTAAAACCGATCTTAAAGGCCTGCTAGCATTTTCGACCATTAGCCACTTGGGGCTGATTACGATGCTATTAGGTTTGGGCAGTGCCGGTGCTATCGTCGCCGCCCTCTTCCACATATTGAACCACGCTACCTTTAAAGCTGGTTTGTTTATGATTGCAGGCATCATTGACCATGAGACCGGTTCACGTGACATGCGTAAGCTCAGTGGTTTACGTAAGGCGATGCCATTTACCATGGTACTTGCGGTGATTACTTCCGCAGCTATGGCTGGGATACCATTATTAAATGGTTTCTTGTCCAAAGAAATGTTTTTTGCTGAAGCGTATAACCAACACTTGTTTGGCGGACTTTCATGGTTTGTACCCGTCTTAGCTACCTTAGGCGCAATGCTTTCGGTGGCCTACTCGGTGCGCTTCGTACACGATGTGTTTTTCCAGGAACCTGCCACTGATTTACCTAAGAAGCCGCACGAGCCGCCACTGATGATGCGCGTACCGGTTATCGTTTTCGCGATTCTTTGTGTTGCTGTAGGTATTGCACCAATGTTGCTGACTGCGGGTATTTTGGAGCCTGCAGTGCTGGCTGTCAGCGGGAGTGTTCCGAGTTTAGATATAGCTATTTGGCACGGCTTCAATATGCCATTATTGATGAGCGCACTCGCTGTCGCAGGGGGCATCGCCATCTATATCGGCCGTGCTGAGTTGCTCACCTTCAGTCGTCAGTTCGATCCTCACGATGCGAAGGACGTCTTTGCCAAACTTGTTAGCAGAACCACCCGTTTTTGCGATGAACTAATGCAGACCATTGAGAACGGGTCATTGCAACGTTATGTCGCATTTCTACTGGTCTTTACCCTGATTGTAGTGATTCCAGAACTTGCGGATATCATGCAACTCAGCGGTAGTCGACCACAACTGCCGATTGATGCAGTGAGTTTGGTTGGAGCTGTACTACTTATGCTAGCAGCAATATCAACCGCGATGCTGCACCGGCAACGTCTAACATCACTGATGATGCTGTCAGTCGTCGGTCTGATTGTTTCCTTGAGCTTCATTCACTTTTCCGCGCCAGATCTGGCGATGACGCAGCTGGTGGTTGAAGTTGTCAGTATTATCCTGATGATTCTCGCTTTGTTCTTTATGCCACAAAGAATCCCACGCGCATCGAGTGGTCGCCGTGTCGCTAGAGACGTTCTCTTAGCAGGTAGTATCGGTGGTATCGTCGGCACGCTAAACTATGCCCTGATGACTCGTCCACTCAATAGTATCTCCGACTTCTTCCTTGCCAACTCGGTTCCCGGCGGTGGCGGTACCAATGTGGTCAACGTCATCCTCGTGGATTTCCGTGGTTTCGATACGTTAGGTGAAATTACCGTGCTTGCGATTGCCGCAGCAGGCATTCACAAGTTACTGAATAATCTACGTCCGTTTATGCCATCAAGTGACGTCGATGGCCGAACATGGCATCGCGTCAAGCATCCATTATTGGTGCAAACCGTATCGCAGGCATTGCTACCTTTAGCATTGATGGTCTCGGTCTACATTTTCTTACGCGGACACAATTTACCTGGGGGCGGCTTTATCGCGGGCCTCGTCACTGCCGCAGCAATGATACTGCAATACATCGCCAATGGCGTCGACTGGGTGAAATCGCGTTTTGACTACAACTACCAAACCCTTACTTCGGTGGGCGTCATGATCGCACTGTTTACTGGTCTGGGCAGCTGGCTATTTGACCATAATTTCCTCACTTCAAGTTTTACCTATGTGCATTGGCCATTGGTGGGTAAATTCGAACTTGCGACCGCGATTTTATTCGACTTAGGCGTATACCTTACCGTCATAGGTGCAACCTTAATGATACTCGCAAACTTTGGCCAAATGACGACACGGCATCGTCCCCGTCAGGAGGGTTACTAATGGAAACTTTATACGCAATAACCGTGGGAACACTGACTGCATGTAGCGTTTTCTTAATTTTGCGTGGGCGGTCCTTTCCGATTGTCATCGGCTTGACCATGCTTTCTTACGCGGTGAATTTATTTTTATTTTCCACAGGTCGCTTGGTGATCAACGAATTGCCAATTGTTGGGGTCAGTGAAAATACCACTGACCCGTTACCACAGGCCCTGGTTTTGACAGCTATCGTGATTGGTTTTGCGATGACCGCCTATTCGATCATCCTCGCGGTAAGGGTGCGTGGTGAAATCGGTTCGGACGAAGTGAACGACTACAATTATGCGGAACAGGATGGACAGCGTTAATGTTAACTAGTCATTTAATTACTCTGCCTGTCGTTATACCTATGCTTGCAGCATTGCTGCAATTGCTTCCGTGGGGTGAGCGGCCACAATACTACCGTCGTATCATCGGGCTAGTTGCGTCATCATTGACATTGATTGTGGCGGTCATGTTGATTATCGCCGTACAAAGTGAAATCATTGTCTACGCTCTCGGCAGTTGGCAAGCGCCTTTCGGGATAGTTCTCGTCGCCGATAAACTGTCTGCTCTCATGGTCCTTTTGACTGCAGTACTTGCCCTCCCGGTATTGATTTACGCGTGCCATGGCGAGGATAACCTGGGCTCTCACTTTCAAGCACTGTTTCAATTCCAAGTGCTGGGTATCATGGGTGCCTTCCTCACCGGCGACCTATTTAACCTTTTCGTATTTTTTGAAATCCTGCTCATATCAAGTTACGCCCTGCTGATGCACGGCGGCGGTAAAGCGAAGCTACGTGCCACATTGCACTATGTAGTTTTGAACTTGACGGGTTCAGCGCTGTTCCTGATCAGTCTTGGTGTGCTTTACGGCATTACCGGAACTCTTAATATGGCAGATATGGCGGGTAAAGTTGCCTTGCTACAAGGTGATGATGCAGCGATTGCGCGTGCCGGTGGGATGATTCTGTTTATTGTCTTTGCGCTGAAGTCAGCGTTGTTGCCGTTATATTTTTGGTTACCGCAAGCCTACTCCAATACCACAGGAACGGTGGCAGCATTGTTTGCCATAATGACGAAAGTTGGGATTTACGCCATTGTTCGTGTATTCACTTTGATCTTTGGTGCCGACGCCGGCGAGGCTGCATTCCTTGGTTATAACTGGCTCTGGTGGCTCGGCCTCTTTACGATCCTAATTGGTGGATTAGGTGTACTCGGCAGTCGCGACATCCGCCAAGTCGTCGCTTACCTAGTACTCGTCTCGGTAGGCACCATGCTAACGACTCTTAGCTTGGGGCATCAAGACGCCGTAAGCGCTATGCTTTTTTATCTCGTTCACTCAACGTTGATTACGGGAGCGTTATTTTTGTTAGTCGATATGATCGCCGAACAACGAGGTAAAACCGCTTCTCGAATCGTCAAGGGGCGGAAAATGGCCCAGCACAATGTGCTTGGCGGTTTGTTTTTCCTAGCCGCGATTACAGTTATCGGTATCCCGCCGTTATCTGGTTTCGTCAGCAAACTATTCATTTTGGAAGCGGCCCGCACCGGCGCGCAAGTCGCTTGGTTGTGGCCATTAATTCTTGGCTCGACCTTTTTGATGATGATTGCCCTATCGCGAGCTGGCAGCCGTATGTTTTGGAATACCCTAGATGGCAAACCAAACGATGTTAAGCACGGTCATTGGCAACATATTGCTGTCATCTTATTGTTATTGGGAGCCGTCGCGCTGACCGTCTTTGCGCAGACGTTTTCTGGTCTAACTGCCGCAATCGCTGAACAATTGGCCAATCCGCATGATTATATCTCCCAAGTATTAGCAGGAGGACAGCATGAATAAGCTTATTCCGGCACCATGGTGGAGCCTATTCCTTCTAGCTTTTTGGCTGCTATTGCAGAATAAAATCTCGGTGGGCGCGACCCTACTGGGAGTCATATTAGCGGTTATCATCCCGCTCTACACCTTGCGCGCTCGGGACTACAGAACCACGTTGCACCACCCATTATTGGGCCTGCAATATTTCTTAATTTTATTGGGCGATATCATCGTGTCCAACTTTAATATTGCAGCTATTATTTTACGTCCGACCAAGAACATTAAACCTGCATTGATTGAATATCCGCTAGAAATTAGTGGCTCGGTCCCGATTACTATTTTAGCGAGCACGATCAGTCTAACACCCGGAACCATCTCCGCTGAGCTTGGTCGTGATGGGCGTAGTATTTTAATTCATGGGCTGAATGTGGATGACCCACAGGCAACAATTCAGCAGATCAAGCAGCGCTATGAACGTCGTCTGAAGGAGATATTCCAATGCTAACTTACGCACTACAAGCTGCGTTTGGCTTGTTTAGCTTAGCGCTTTTGATGAATATCATTCGTCTGATTCGCGGGCCAAGCTTGCCCGATCGAATCCTTACCCTCGATACCATCTATATCAATTCGTTGGCCTTATTGATATTGCTCGGCATTTGGCACAATACCGCGTTCTACTTTGAGGCTGCGCTACTGATTGCCATGCTTGGTTTCATCGGCACCATTGCGGCGGCGAAGTTTCTTCTCCGCGGTGATCTCATTGAGTAGGAGGTTAGCATGACAGAGTTACCTGTATGGGCCGATTGGCTTATCTCATTCTTTATTATTCTGGGCGCTAGCTTTGCCTTCATTGGTTCATTGGGATTGTTACGATTACCTGACTTTATGGCTCGTCTACATGCTCCAACGAAAAATACCACGCTTGGGGTCGGTGGTGTGATCATCGGCTCAATGTTGTATTTTTCGCTTACCGATGGACTTAGCTTTCATGAGTTGTTAATTGCCATCTTTCTATTTCTAACCGCACCTATTAGTGCGCACCTACTAGCAAAAGCAGGGTTACATCTTGAATTAGAGCTATCGAAAAACACTCGCGACTTCCGCACCAAGCAGGAACAGTACAGTGATAAGGATGACTAATTGTGGCACGGACCCATTGCCTCCAAACAGGGTCCGAGCTGCTCTTCTAGCAAAACAATTTGTTCAACTAACACCTTCACATCTACACTGCCGACCCTAGCCGTGGACAGCTTTAAACTCTCGATTGTGCTAACTGTTGCCAGACTATCAGTTACATAGCTCAGTTCATTAAACTCAGCGTGCTGCGCACTCAGCACCTCCGTATAAAGTCCATTTACGGAGTTGAGATGCCTTCGGTTGAGGTCCACATCAGTTTCTAATTCAGCCCGTGCCACCGCCTTCCTTCTCAGTAAACTTTGTGTGAAACCCCAGTCATCGATAGCCTTCGGAGCAAGTATCAAGCCGCCGGTACGATCGACGCTAATACCTAAAGGATACATTTGCTGGTAGTGCGCCACTATTTCCGTGGGCAAATTTGTAATTCTTAAATCAATAGTGCTGTCGAACGTAGGTATACCACTGAACGTAACGATTTCACCATTCAGTAGTCGGACTTCAGGTTTATCAAGGCTATAAAAGGTAAGTAGCTCATTAAAATTACTTACCCCACTGTCTTGATGAAAGGCATATGAAACAAGCGCTTTATGCCAAAATAAGAGTTCTGCTACTAATTCACGTTGCTGGAGACGTTCTCGATCATCTACCGTGGGAAGCTGAAGTCCACCTAATGCGAGCCCCATAATGCTGATGACTAGGACGACGATAGGCAGCACAAATCCTTCATATCGTGTCGTCATCCTAGCGTACCTCCTTGGTATGGACGCGCTGCAGCTCCATTAATGCCTGTAATAGGCGTTCGTACTGCTGGAGCACACCGTTCTCTCCATCAGGATTGTTTTGATAGCTGCGCCCGGTCAATAGCGCTTCGGTAGCTAGGCGCAGATGCGAAGCTGCGGTATTAAACCAAATTTCGGCACGTTCGGGGAAATGTCCGCGACATTCCTCAAATCGGCGAAGGGCCGCTTGGTACGCATGCTGACGATAGTGAATAGCTCCTAAAAAGCATGGGGCTTGGGGGTCATAGACGGGATGTTCCGCAAGCGTTCGCAACAATCCCTCGGCGAGGTGGAAGTCCCCTTCCGCATAGGCCCGCATCGCCACCTCTCTAGTTGATTCGGTCTTTGCGGTTAGCGAGTGAACCGGCCTGCTATCGGAGTTCGCGCACGAATACGACAACGCGCAACAAGTTAGCAAAAGCGAGTATTTAGAAAGTTTCTTCATACCCTACCTCCCGCTCTTCAAACGTAACACGTCGGCCACACATTGATTCAAGGGGATACGGATAGCCCGCTTCACACTCAATGATGGAGTTTACCCCTTTGAGTCGCAACATCGAGCTGGGTTGGACATTTCGACGGACTGCTATGATCCGTTGTTGCCTATCTAGACCAATGATATCTAGCGCAAACTGCATGCCCCAGCTATGCACAGCCGAACAACTCGGAAACCAGTATGCATGACCGCGCGGCAATCCCTTTTGTGTTAGTAAGCCAACGAGGCGTTGAGGGAAACTCGTCAGTACATGAACTTCATGCCAAAGACAAAATTGCTCGGGGTGAAGTAACAAACGTCCATATTTCATCGTGCACTTTCCTTATGCTTATTTAAGACTGAAAATAGCCTATAAAAATGGGGCCAATAATGAGCAAAAACGTTACTGGGAAGAAGCAGGTCACCAGCGGTAGCAAAAGCTTAACGCCAACCTCTTGGGCAAACTTCTCCGCTGCTAACTGCTGTTCATTTCGGGCTTGTTCGGCTTGCAACATGAGCGTATTCGTTAGCCCAGAGCCACTCATTCGAGCTTGCACCACTGCAGCGGTAAACGAAGTGAACGCAGCACTGGGGATGCGCACTTTCATTGCCGCAAATGCCACCTCCATGGCTACCCCAGCGTGCAACTGTTGATGCAATTGGCGTAACTGTCGTACTGCTATCGAAGTACTCGGTAATTGCGCTAACGCATGCAGCGCCGCAGAAAAGGAAAGACCCGAGCGCATCAACATAGCGAGCATATCAAGACAGTTTGGCCACTGCTTTTCAAAGCGGCGAACGAAAAGCCGTCGCTCTAACCGAGCACGGAGAAGACGTAAAGCAATTAAACCGCAAACGGTCCAAGCTACCCATGTCGGCAGCGGCAACATCAAGCTTGCCACAAGGGTAAGCAGCATAGCACCTTGCTCCATGACAAACTTCACGGTTTCTTGAGCATCACCTGTCTGTCTGGCGGCACTTTCTATATGTCGCAGCAGGCGGGGTGGCAGCTTGTGCATTAAACGAGTAATGCCACTCTGCAGATAGGGTAATGAGCTTTGCACTAGCAAATTGAGGGTAAGGTAAATCACTCCTGCTGAAGCACCTATTAGCAAGCCCAAGTACAAATTAGTCATCGACATGAAACTGTCCCAAAATACGCCGAGTAAGAAAGAAGCCCGCGCCCATTAAACAAACGCAAATCAACAACAAAATCTGTCCTGCCCCAGTTGTCAAAAGAATTTCCGTAGTGCCCTGATGCACCATTTTCAAAGACAAGAAAAGTCCAATGGGTAAGAAAAACATGACTCGCCCTTGCATCCTCGCTTGTGCCGATAGACTCAAGATTCTTTGTTGCGCATAGTGTTGCTGCTGAATTGCTGAGGCCATACGCGTGAGGACATCAGCCTGTTGCCCGCCGTGCTTGACACTCATAATAATGATAAAGCTGAAAAACTGGACGATTGAACTGCTCGCTCGGTGCTGCAGATCAGAGAAAGCTGCCTCGAGTGATTCCCCAGTTCGCTGACGCTGTACAATCACCGACAACTCAGTAGCTAGTGGCGGTTGAATCTGCTGCGCTGTGAGCGCTAAAGCCGGCGCCAAACTCATTCCAGCTTGTAAACTATTGGCGAGTAACCTCAGAGCTTCTGGTAATTGTTGCTCAATGCGTTCGGTGCGCTTGTTTTGCAGAACGCTTCTGAGGATTGGCAAGGCGCCCAGCGTCAACATGATGCTTACTACAACCCAGCGCCAATCATAAGTAAGGGTAAATATGAAAAGAGCTACTACGAAGGCGAGTAAGGCCACACCGTAATAAAATTGCCACATGGGCAAAAAAACCAAAAATACGGCTAGCGAAGCTTCTGCTCGCTGCTCGATCTGCTGCCGCCCATCGCGATAAATGACTCCCCCGGCCCAAACCAATAGACCAAGTACGATACCGGCCGTTACGGTTAGCACACATGCGACAAGCCAACGCTCAATAGGCATAATCATTTACCCAGTCAGAACGAATACCCGTCGCCTCTAATGCGTTATTTTTCCGCTCGAAAAGTGGGCTTATTTGATAGGTTAAAGATTCGATCCCTACAACTTCGCTGATAGCATTCACAACGCGGACACCATCGGAACGGCGTGCGACATGAACAATAACCTCGATAGCGCTGGCAATTTGCTGCCTAATGGCTAACAGTGGTAGTTCAAAGCCCGCCAGCATCACCATTATTTCCAGACGCTGAAGCCCCTCGCGAGGACTGTTAGCATGTAGGGTTGTTAACGAACCCTCATGCCCTGTATTCATTGCCTGCAACATATCAAGCGCCTCGGCACCACGACACTCACCAATGATGATGCGGTCAGGCCGCATACGTAATGCATTAATCAATAAATCACGAATACTTATTTCGCCGCTGCCTTCCGCATTTGCCGGACGCGCTTCAAGACCAATCAAGTTGGCATGATTCAATTTGAGCTCGGCTGCATCCTCGATTGTAATCAGGCGCTGCTCGGCAGGGATTTCACCCGCTAACAAGTTAAGGAATGTCGTCTTACCGGTTCCTGTACCACCAATCACTAAGATGTTCTTACGCAGTTCAACGATCGCCTTCAGATAGTCCGTTGCCGCAACGGTTAGTGCTCCTGTAGCTTGCAAATCCTCAAAAGTGAGGGCTTTACGAGAGAATTTCCGGATGGTTAAGCAGGCACCTCGTAACGCCAGCGGCGCTATCACCGCATTGACTCGGGAGCCGTCTGGTAACCTCGCATCTACCATTGGTTGTGCATTATCGATACGACGACCCAGAGGTAAAACCATCCGCTCGATAACCTGTAGTAGCTCAGCTTCACTTTCAAAACGTATCGAAGTAGCTTGCAAATGACCACAGCGCTCGATAAACACCCCAGCGTGATGGTTGACCATTATTTCACTAATTGAGTCGTCCGCTAATAATGGGCTAAGTGGACCAAATCCCATGCATTCTTCGATGACTTCGTTAACAAGTAGGCTGTTTTCGTGACTGTCCTGATTCGCATTTTGCTGCGCCAAATAGGCAGACAAGAAATCAACTGCATAACTGCGCAAACTCTCGTTATTGGGGAATTCTCTTTGTAAAGTTACGCGCTGGATCTGTTGCCGTAGCGTATGGATAAGCTGGCTCTTTTTAATCATACGACCGCCCTCCTAGGTCCTGGAAGGACTCGAGCAACCCAACGCAGCCGACTGCACGTTGAAAGTTCGTTTGCGGTTCTGCTCGTTTAGCAAAATCGGCATGCTCTTCACTTTGCAAGCGCGCCAAACGTGGCGTAACCATTACCACCAAATCAGTTTCTGCTGCACGAAACTGTGATGACGAAAAAAGCGCACCTAAAATCGGTATAGCATGCAACTCCGGAAACCTATCCGCTTGTCGCGCCTGTTCATGTTGAATCAAGCCGGATAACACCAGCGTTTCACCAAGCGGTAATGTTAAGGTTGATGCTACCCTGCGACTCAATAGTCCTGGTACTCCATTAACCGCCGTAGCAGGGTCGATTGAACTTAATTCAGCAACTAACGTGGCACTAACATAGCCTTCGGCTGCTAACGTGGGGGCAATCTCGAGTTGGATCCCGTAGGGCCGAAAACTGACATCCTGTAACCCATCGGCAAGCACTTGTGGAACTGGAAATTCGCCGCCCACGAGAAAGTTCGCTTTACCTCCACTTTGGGTTGTTAACGTCGGCTTTGCTAATAAGCGCGCGTGTCCCTCACGCTCCATAATGTCTAACGTTGCCTGAGCACTCAGAGGTAAGTGCAGCCAGCTCCCCATATCTTGAATAAGTGGACCGTTGATATGGCCTGGCCAGCGAACCCCGAGATGACGTGCGAACGAGCGTTTTACTTCAGCAATGCGCACCTCTAACGCCAACATGGGTTCGGGAGCAGCTGGTAGCCACTCGATTTGCGCTCCAAGGCTGGGGAATTGATGTAGGAGCTTCTCAATCTTGCTTTGTGCCTCGAGCGGCAATTGCCCTGATAATCGCGTGAATTGATCAGCTTCTCGAGTGACTTGTAGTTGTGGGTACTGCCTTTGCAACGACGATAGTTCAAGCTGCAAATGCTGATTAGGTGGCGCTTGTACCTTGAATTGATAACGTTGCGTGAGTTGCCCCGCGCTGAAAACTAATGCCTCAGCGCTGCCCTGCTCAGTGCCAGTAATGACCACAGCACCACTTGGTAGTAATTGGTAACCCAATACTTCCGGCGTGGTGACAACAATTTCCTCAATCCCAGCGGGTTCGAGTATATAAGACTCTCCCACCTGTAGCTGAATAGGCATTTCTTGCGCTAAGCTCTGGGCCCAGAACGCGACTCCCCAAAATAGTAATATCATCAATGCGCTCCCTGCTTTGAGATGACAAAAAGAAGAGGTGGAGGAGTTTCATTTAATACAGGGTACTCCGCCTCAGGATGCTGCAACCAAAGAGCAAACCCCGACTGCCGTAATTGTTCAAATTCGATCGCTTGTTCGGCGCGTAAACGAAAAGTAGCCGTTACCGCAAGCTGCGCGCCAGCAGCATCGCTTTGTTGTCGGTCCAACGCTAGCACTTCAATATCAGTCAGCATACGCAGCGCTGAGCCGCCAAAGCCCCCAGCGACCAAGGTCACGCGATTACCTACTGCAAGTAGCCCATGGTGAACTTGTTCAATACCAACAGTTGCAGTGACTGCATATTCGCCGGGCGCAATCTTATCGCTAAAAGAGCTTCGCCTGACCTTACCTAAGTGTCCTAAAATCACCGGCTCTCCAGCGCTAACAAAGTTTTCAACGCTATTCCCAACAACCGCCATTGCATCGTTGGGACGTAACCAGTCATCACTGATATACGCAGGCGGAAACTTGCGCTGCTGCAAATGCTCTAAGCCAATCACGGAGCCGGCGTCTAGGTCTTGACTGAATACTAATACCCACTCCATTTCGGCATTGATACGCTGCTCAAGCGCTTGTGATTGTTGGGCTAAATACTTTTCAACCAATTGATAGCTCGCTGTGAGCAGAGCTACCACCACTAATCCCAAAATGATGAAGCGCCAGCGCAACTTCATAGCTTTCAGTGACAATCCAGCCATAACTATGCAGACCAGGGGTGAAGCAAAAACTGCTGCCAGGTAGCTGAGAAGACAAACATCCACGAAGCGACTATTGCTTCTATGATTTCAAGCACGGTTTGCTCTTCGGCAGTCACTGGCACTAAGATAATTGCAAATAAACTTAGCGCCACCACTAAGACCTCGACACTTGCTTGGCCCTGATTACTTCTGCTCAACGCTAACCAAGATCGTCCCACTGGCGCGCTGGTAAATGAAGACGTCTTCAGTTGGATTCTGCAGCGACAAATAAAACCTTCCATGGCTCAACTCCATCAATTTTGGCTTGCGCACCTGATGGCGCAGCTTAATAAAACTCTCTAATTGCTTAGGGTGATGTGGACTACGATAGACTTCGATAGTTTGTCCTTGTGTGTTGAAGTGCTGTAGCTTCACCCCTCGCCAATTACTCGTGGCTGGTCGTTTCGTTGCGGGGCTGCTACGAAGTTCGCTTAGCCAATACACATCATTCAGTTTTTGCAGCATCCATAAGCTTTCCCCAGTCTCGCACCAAGCGAAATGCGACATCCATCGGCTAACCTGACAGCCAAGTAACTCCAATTGCGGCGGATGTTGCACCGCCAACTGCCAATGGGTCATAGTTTCTTGTACCGACCACTCCACTGCACCCCACTCTGCCGGAAGATCAATGACTAGCATCGTGAACCTCTTTGACAAGGCAATTCAGACGGTGTCGCATCGCTCGCCACGTAACCAAACTGGAGACTGTCTGAAGCAAACTCTTCGGTAAAGTGCAGCCAACTGATAAAGTCTTGAACTTTACCCACTCCTAGGTCTTGCAGGCGTGACAATGGGGTTAGCTGTGCAGGACGTGAATACAACTCGGACGGCGCTTGGGGTGACCATGTATCCGTGATGCGTGCCATGGCGGCATAATCTTCATCAGCAGTGATGGTGCGCAAGTTCTCCTGCTCAAGGCTTAATCCGGTTAGTGCTTTAAGCGGAGCAAGAACGATATTAGCGCGTTCAGCAAAAGCATATGCTGAACTGTTGTCTTCCAGCGTGTTAGGCCGCCAACGCCAAAGCGTTTCACGCGCCAGTTCGATGCGGCTCATCTGTGTCTTGTGCAGGGGTGCAATGGTTTCAAGCAATACCTGCAAGAGCAGCGCTAGCAAGGATAAAACGACTAAGCTCTCTACCAATGCCTGCCCTGTGTTCGCGTTAAAAACTCGCATGAGAAGTCCTCGACCGCGTGCTTAAAAGGGTGCGTTCCAAATGCGATAACGACTGAAGTCGACTCTGCCACAGGGCATTAAACAGGTTTGCTTGCTCATATTGATTATCGGCACGGGGGAACCAGCGCCCTGGTCGCGAATAAACAGCGCCAGCTTTAGCGACGGCATGAGGTAAAACAACGATAACACTGGGCCAGTCATTGGGGTCTAGATCTTGACGGTTAAAATAGCGAAAGCGTTGTGTGCCGCCGGCAAAGTCATCTTGATCGGAGACTCCCCACTGAGTTGCTGTGGGATTTATCTTAGATGTTCGGCCAAAATCCGTTGCGCTCACCCCCTCAATTTCATCTCCTAAATAGGTGGCACCGTCGCCCCAAGGGTACTCATCGGAGTCGAGTAAACCTCTTACGTGAATCGACACTGTGTCCATGCTTTGCCATGTCCATTCACCGTTATCTGCCTCTTGCAGTCGTGCACCGCCGGCTTTTTCGACTTCAATTTGTATTGCTTCAAACCATTCATAACTACGATTTTTAGTAAACGGGTCCAGACTCTGAAGCATCAATCGATGAGCAAGTTTCTGGTCAGAACCGGAAGCCTGAGCGGGTATATAAGTCCACCACAACCAGGGTACCGATACGATGCCGGGCGCATGGAGCAACTGCCATTTGCTCTTGCTCGGTGGAAGCTCATGCCTAGCCAAGATTTGTTCCATTGTCTTGGGTAAGGTCAGCGCAAACCCCACACGGGCATACCACTGCGTTGCCCGTAACGCGATGGTGACCATGCGTTGGAAGTACATTACCGCTTGTAATACTTGATAAAACGGACGCTCGATTTTTTGCACGACATTCGCAATGTTGCGCGTAATCGCGTTGAGATAGGGGATCCATGAGGATGCCATCGCACTCCTATCAGCGACATCCTTCATCATTTGAAACCAACTCGCTAAACCCAACAGCTGCGCCACAGTCAACTCATTGGCAAACAGCGCACGATTGGTAATGGCTAATAAGTTCATTTCTCGCGCAAGAAGCGTCGCTGCCGAGCTCGCCATGTTATCGGCGACGGTTTGCTGGTACCAACTGGTGCGTAGGGCTTCACTGCGCGCAAGCAAACCAAGCATCAATAGCATCAGCCCAAGTAAAACGGGAAGGAGCCATAAAGTCGTGAAACCATTGCGATACATCAGTTGCTTCCCGACTCAGTCGCTTCATCGTAATTTCCAAGATTGACATCTTGTTTTGCCACAGTCCCTGAACGACGTGCACTTGAGCGTGCTTCATTTAACTGCTGTGAAGAGCTCTGGCCACTGACCTCATGGGCAATACCAGAGACTTGGTTACGAACGGTTTTGCCTAGCAGTGAGTACACACCGATCGCAGCAACAGCGATCAGCGCAACAATAATGATGTATTCGGTCATGCCCTGACCTCGACAGCGTAGGTGCGCTACGACCGGAGAAAAATAGGAACGTCCATGTTGCATAATGCCTCCTTGCGAAAGTTAAGAGTTACTCAAACTTGAATAACTCAACTATAGCCGCATGAAGGCAACGCAAATGGAAAAGAGGCTGTGGCTTACTCGATATGAAGATACTTGTGTAATTGCACTGATAAACGCCAGTTGCGTTCGATACAGGTTTTTATCGCTAGCTCCGTCGCCCGCGGACGCTGAGAGATTGGCTGTAAAGAGATGATCGTGCCCACAGCCGGAGGACATCTTTCGAGGAGATTATCTAGGGCATCAATATGCTTTTGCATCGCCACCGGGTGTTTTATTTCGTTCGCACGTTTCATACAGTCAGGACGCACTAAAAAGCCACCTGGCATATCTAATTTTGGCGATACGGTTACCCAAGTGTCTGCGGAAACTTTTAACTCATAGGTTCCACTCGTTTCAATTTGTAGGTTATACCCGGCAGCTTCTAATACGTTTCCAAGTTCACGCAAGTCGTACATAGCTGGTTCGCCACCAGTTATCACGACGTGTTTTGCATGAAAACCTTGCTGTTTAAACGCAGCAAGTACCTCGGCTGCGGTAAGCTCTGTCCACTGTGCAGTTGCTGAAGATTTCGTTAAGACGGTACTCAGGTCAACCTGATCCTTAGCTGACTTGTCCCACGTGTGTTGCGTATCACACCAAGGGCAACCTACTGGGCACCCTTGCAAACGCAGAAAAATCGCCGGGGTACCAGTGTAGAAACCTTCGCCCTGAATGGTTTCAAACAATTCGTTGATTGGGTAGCACGTACTAATGGGATTCATCCTGTTTTGCGGTAAACTATACCGTCATTGTACCTCAAATTAGACGTAATACAGTAGTCACAAGGAATTCTGTTATGGCAAAAGTGGTCGTTATTTATTCAGGTGGTATGGACTCATTTACCGTATTACATCGTGCCCTGCGCGATGGACACGAGGTTTATGCTTTGAGCTTCAATTACGGCCAACGCCACGTTAAAGAGCTCGACGTCGCACGCAAAGTCACTCATGAGCTGAACGTGCCTCACAAAGTGGTCGACATTACCGCTATTAATGAACTTATTGCGAATAGCTCGCTGACATCGAACGCAACTGATATTCCTGAAGGGCATTATGAAGAAACATCCATGCAATCAACGGTGGTCCCAAACCGCAACATGATCCTGCTGTCACTAGCAATTGGCTATGCTGTTTCAATTGGGGCTGAGGCTGTCTACTATGGCGCCCACTCTGGTGACCACGCGATCTACCCCGATTGTCGTCCAGCATTCGTCCAACGCATGAATGAGGTGAGCAAGATCGCGAATTATGAACCGATTGAAATTGCGGTTCCCTATCTTGCGAATGATAAGGCTGAAATCCTGCGCGACGGCCTAGCCATGGGCCTCGACTACAGCAACACATGGACCTGTTACAATGGCCGCGAAAAAGCCTGTGGTAAGTGCGGCGCATGTGTTGAGCGCTTGGAAGCTTTCGCTGCGAATAATGCCGTAGATCCGCTTAGCTACGAATCATAGCGAACATTAAGAGAAGCGCTTGAGCAGTGCTTGAGCCTGATGCCAACGTGGATGATTACGTAACATCGGCATCCCCAATGCGGCGCGCTTAGCAAGGCGCTCATAACAGCTATTGGGCTGCCGATCGATTGCGGCTAATTCACTTTCCATAGCGATGAGTACTGCCTCAGCACCACTGCGATCGTTACACGCAAGGACCATATCGCAGCCAGCATGCAATGCTGCACGCGCCCGATCCGGCATGTCACCTGCAGCGTGAGCTGCCGCCATCGCTAAATCATCGCTAAAGATCACACCTTTAAAACCCAGTTGGGCGCGGAGGATATGCTGCAGCCAACGCTCCGAGAAGCCAGCCGGTTTATCATCAATATCGGGATAGATAACATGCGCAGGCATAATGGCGTCGAGGCAATTCGCAAGTTCGACAAACGGGGGAAGGTCGGTATTTAGAATGGTATCCCAAGGTCGTTCATCGACCGGCGCAGCAATATGCGAATCGGCTTGTACTGAACCATGACCCGGAAAATGTTTGCCAGTCACCTTCATACCAGCGTGATGCATACCTTTAATCCACGGTCGGGCCAGCAATGATACTTGTTCCGCTGACGACGCAAAGGCCCTCTCGCCTATCACTTCACTTATGCCATTAATATCGAGTACGGGCGCGAAACTGATATCGATATCCATCGCTAGAACTTCGCTTGCCATTAACCAGCCCAACTCTTGGCAGATATGTTGTGCTTCTTCGATCGAACCACTTTGCGGGAGAATTTTTCCCATGGCGGGAATAGATGAAAAACCTTCGCGAAAGCGTTGCACTCTTCCGCCTTCATGATCGACAGCAAGAATCAGTGGGTTGCTCGCAGCAGCGCGCGTCTGTCGAACCAGTTCTTGTAACTGCTCTTGCGAGGCGAAATTTCTGGAAAAGAAAATCACACCACCGACCGCGGGGTGAGCCACTAGCTCACGCTCGACTTGCGTTAACTCGGTACCCTCGAGGTCAATCATTACTGCTGTCATAGAACTTCCGCTAAACTTAATACGTATGAAAGCAGGCAGTTTGCCAAAAAATATGTGAAACGTCACTAATGAATTGAGCTACTAGACTTGATCGCTACAAGGCGATATATAGAGAGAAGACACAGTTTTATCAGGAGCCGACCATGTCAATTACATATAAAAAACTTACGCAAAGTATTGCTTTGCTATGTGGACTTCCGCTACTTGCGAGCTGCGGCGGTGGTGGTGGCTCTGACAATGGCTCAGTTGATACAGGTAACTGCTCCGTAAACGAACAGAATGCCTTTTTCCTAGATTATATGAGAGAAAACTACTTTTGGTATGAAGATATTCCGACCAATATCGACCCGACAGATTATTCATCCGTGTTTGCTCTGCTCGATGCGATTCGCAGCCCACAAGACCGTTTCAGTTATGTATTAACAGAGCAAGAATATCAAGAACGTTTCGTCAATGCTGAATATGTAGGTTTTGGTTTTTCCACTCGGATCGTCGGTGATGGGTTATTTATTAACTATGTTTTTGCTAATTCACCAGCGGCGACAGCAGGAATGTCGCGCGGTGACGAGATCCTCGAAATCGACGGTGTTGCCGTTGCCACCTTGATTGCCAACGGTACTTTAAACTCGGCTCTGGGCCCTGCTGATGAGGGCACAGCAATTACATTTCGTTGGGCTAAACCTAGTGGCACTGAACAAACTGATGTAATTACCAAAACCGCTGTTGAAACCAACACCGTGCTTGCTGTCGAGCGTTTCGCACAAGCAGGCAAAGACATCGGCTATTACGTACTCAATAGCTTTATTGACCGTACCGGCGCTGATTTAAATAGCGCTTATAATGCGCTTGTTGGCGTTGACGAGCTTATTATAGATGTCCGTTACAATGGTGGTGGACTGATTCGCTACGCGAACCAAGCTGCGTCACAAGCAGCCGGCAATAATGTTATCGGCAATCCGTTCGTTTCACTCATCTACAACGACAAAAACTCCGATCGAAATAACACCTCGCTGTTCCAACTCGTGGATGGCATACAGCAACTCGATCTTGAACGTGTCTTCGTGCTGACTACGGGCGCAAGTTGTTCATCCTCTGAGCTGATTATTAATGGGCTGAAACCCTATGTTGATGTAGTCGTGATTGGCCAACCGACCTGCGGGAAGCCTGTCGGACAGTCGCCTCAACCGTTCTGCGACAAGCGCAGCTTCGTTATTAACTTCGAAACAGTTAACGCTGACGGCGAAGGGCGCTACTTTGATGGCTTGACACCACAATGCTCAGCCGCCGATCGTTTAGTGGGTGACTGGGGGGTGAATGGTGATCCGCTTTTGGATGAGGCAAAGCACTACATTAGCTTTGATAACTGCAGTCCTAGCGCACAAACGAGTGCACAACAGGCTTGGCTGTCCGATAAGGACAAGCCAGTAAGGGCGGCAAATCTACTGGAACAATGGCGGCGTGAATTTTAAGGTTGTTGATCGAGCAGTGAGGGTAACAGAGCAACCCCCTGCTCGGTGCATAACCAACGCGCTTTAATTCCGAAAGCCTGAGCTAAATGAGCATCGGTAAGAACAGCCGCTGGCTGGTCCGCAGCTAATAACGCACCTTGATGCAAGAGAACAAGCTGATCACAAAATCGCGCGGCCAAGCTCAAGTCATGTAGGGCAACCGTAATTGTCTTACCTTGCGCTGATAAGTCCTTGAGTAATTGCATCACATGCAACTGGTAATGCAGATCTAGACTCGCTGTGGGCTCATCACAAACGAGCCAAGGCTGATCTCCGAGCAGCGCACGTGCAAGCTGCACACGGCGTTGTTCACCTCCCGACAGTTGCGTTAGCGGGCGTGATAGATAACTTTCGAGTTGTAGCAGTTCAGTAACGCGCGCCAACTCTTCCGACGCCGCGACTTTTAGTGGCAAATTAACCAGGCCACTTTGTAAAAAGTGCGCGACACTTACTTCCGCATGAGCACTTGGATTTTGCGGCAGAAAGCCAAATAATTTACGGCGCTGCAATGGTTCGAGTTGCGCAATATCAACTCCGGCAAAATGCACACTTCCGCCACTTGGGATTAACTGTCCGGTCAGGGTATGTAGCAAAGTGGTTTTCCCTGCGCCGTTAGCCCCGATGACGCCAACCAATTGCCCTGCAGGCACGGTAAAACTGACCTCCCGAAGCCGTGTACCATAACTAAGTTGTTGACTCGTTAGACTCACTGCAGCCTCTGTTTTGCCAGTAAATAGATCAACCAAGGGGCACCTAAAAATGCAGCAACGACGCCCAACTGAAGTTCTACTGTGGTCGGAATGACTTTGACTAAGGCATCAATTAAAACGACTAATAGACCACCGCAAAGGCCACTCATTACCACCAAGGGTAACGGCCGTTGCTCGCCAAGTAAGCGTACCGCATGTGGCGCTAGCAACCCAATAAAGCCTATCACGCCAGCCGTCACAACCGACGCAGAAATTAGCAAGGTGACACCGAGTAGTAGCCACCACATTGACCTGCGCTGACGAAAACCGAGTGTCGCTAAGGTTGCGGCGTCAAAGATATGTGCATTAATAAAACGACGTTGCCAAACAAATAATGCGCCCGCAATGGCAAGGCTTGGCATCATTAGGTAGACCTGCTCCCAACCACGATTCGCAACTGAACCAAGTAGCCATAAACTCCACTCCAAATAAGCAAATGGATTTGGCGCTAAATTCAGCACCAAGGCCACCAAAGCGCCAGCAAGCGATGCCACAGCTACCCCCGCGAGAATCAAACGAAAGCCCGTAGTATTGCCGCCAGCTATTAACCATAAAGCTATTAAACTCAAGAGTCCGCCTAACATACCAATCGCGGGTAACGCCCAGAGCGTAGGCAACGCAAGACCGCTGTAAAGCACTATCACGACCGCAAGTGCGCTACCGCTCGCGACCCCGGTAATTCCCGGTTCCGCTAATGGGTTGCGAAACACGATCTGTAATATCGCCCCCGCGAGACCGAGCGCTATCCCATTTAATAAAGCCAGCAGCATCCTTGGCAGACGCAATTCATAAATGATCATCGCCGCGTTGTCACCTAAGGCACTTACGCCCCAGCCAGCAGCCCCAATCATGGTATGCAATAACATCGCTAAGCCGAGCGTTGGCAGCAGAACGAACAACATCCAGCGCTTCATAACGGCGCTCCTTGCCTAGGCATCAGGCTTTGTAAATAATCAACGGCGCGAATATCAGAACACCCGGCAATATCGCCACTCACCTCTAGCACGCGGCGCTCGGTTAACCAATCTTGCACCGCACGATGCCATAGCCAATCGTGAGCACGCGCATAATCCTGCGAGAATCCTTCAAGGATCACCGTATCTGGAGTGCTAAGCAGCACTTCTTCTAGACTTAAGCGCACTAACTGCCCAGTTCCCATCAGCGGCGACAGTTGTCCATTGTGGCTCTGGATAAGTTCCGCCACCCAGCTATTTTGCCCCCACGTGTATGCATTCGGCATGAGTACCAGCACATTCCCTAGATTGGCTAAGTCAAAACCTTGTAACTGACGCTGTTGCGCATCGCGCCATTTTTGCAACTCCTGCTTTTGCTGCAGTTGTATGGCGAGATCATCCAAAGCCTTATGCCACTCGGCTCGCGTGGTTACGTAAGGCACGGTCACCAGCTCTACCCGCGTCTCGAGTGCCAACCTCAAAGAGCGATTGACAAAACTTCCAGTGAGCACGACGTCAGGTTGCTGCTGTATGATCGCCTCTAAGCGCTGTCCATGCGCGGTTGTTGGTACAACTTGTGACTGCTCATCGACCCATTGTGGCAACCAGTCATCAAAGCAGGGATTCAAACTGACAATAACACTAGCTATCACAAGGCCGGTAACCACTAGATTGCCTCGAGTGCTTGCTGTAGGTTTTTAACCGCGATGACTTCCATACCAGGAATGGCATCCTTGGGGCGATTTCCAGCTGGAACAATGGCACGGGTAAAGCCGTGTTTCGTCGCCTCATTGAGTCGTGCTTGGCCGTTTTGTACTGGGCGAATTTCACCCGCTAAGCCAACTTCGCCAAAAACAATTAGATCGCGCGGCAAAGGTTGCTCCCGGAAGCTCGAGACGATTGCCAGTAACAACGCAAGATCTGGACCTGTCTCGGTGACTCTTACGCCACCCACAACATTCACAAACACGTCTTGATCGGACATGTGGAGACCACCATGACGATGCAAGACGGCCAATAACATTGCCAGACGCGTCGCCTCTGTACCAACCGCCACACGCCGTGGATTTGCCAGTTGACTTGCATCGACAAGCGCCTGCAACTCAACCAGCAAAGGTCGAGTGCCTTCCCAGATAACCATTACCACTGAACCATTGCCGTGCTCTTCGCCGCGTTGCAAGAATATTGCCGAGGGGTTACTCACCTCTCGCAAGCCTTGCCCAGTCATAGCAAAGACGCCTAACTCATTTGCGGGACCAAAGCGATTTTTGTGCCCACGCAGGGTACGAAAACGTGAGTCGGCCGTACCTTCGAGCAAAATCGAGGCATCAATACAATGCTCAAGTACCTTGGGACCCGCCAGAGAGCCATCCTTCGTTACATGGCCGACCATGATGATGGCGACACCTTTTTGTTTCGCGTAACGGGTCAAATAGGCCGCCGACTCACGCACTTGCGACACACTACCTGGCGCCGACTGAATGTCGGCAAGATGCATAACTTGAATTGAGTCAATAACCATCACGCGAGGTTGTTCACGATCGGCTAAATCACAAATGGTTTCCACCGAAGTTTCCGCCAGCATGCGCAGCTTATCGGTGGGAAGTCCTAATCGCTGAGCGCGCAAAGCGACCTGTTGTAATGATTCTTCGCCGGTCACATAAAGCGTGTTCATTGACGCCGCAAGCTGACACATGGTCTGCAGCAATAAAGTACTTTTGCCTGCGCCGGGTGAGCCACCAATCAAAATTGCCGAGCCCGGCACAATGCCACCACCTAATACGCGATCGAATTCTTGATACGTCGAACTGAACCGTGGCAAGTCTTCGAGATCAACTTCACTGAGCGTTTGCACTGTCGCCTTTGTTGCGCCCGCAAACCCCCGTCGTTCAACTGCGGCGCTTTTGTTCGTGCCCAAGCGCACTTCACTGAGCGAGTTCCACGCTTTGCATTCAGTGCACTGACCAAGCCAGCGAACGAAATCAGCGCCGCACTCATTACACACATAGGCCGTTTTTGCTTTTGCCATAATGCTCTCTCGATCCTTAATAAATTAGGCTAATTCGCTTAAATGTTTTGCAATCAGCATGAGGTCAGGTTCTTCAATACTTACATCGGCTATCTCTTGCAAGGCCGGCTTTGCGCAATACGCAAAGCCATAGCCAGCCGCCTCAAGCATGGCGATATCGTTCGCACCATCACCTACCGCAATCGTATTACTTATGGGAATTGACCACCGCTGAGCTAACTCGAGCAAAAACGCCGCCTTACTTGCAGCATCAACAATAGGCTCGGCAACAGTTCCGTTGAGCTCTCCTGCTTGCCATTGCAAAATATTCGCTTTATGGGCGTCTAAGCGAATCGCCTCGGCCAGCCGCTCGGTAAACCAAGTAAAACCACCGGAGACAACCGCCGTATACCAGCCACGAGTATGAAACCAGTCGATCAGCTCGGCCGCGCCCTGACTCAATGGCAAAGGCTGAAAAAGCGCTTCAAGTTGCGGTTCGCGCACCCCCTGCAACAACTGCACCCGCGCCCGCAAGCTAGCTGCGAAATCAAGTTCTCCACGCATAGCGGCTGCGGTAACCGCACTCACCTCAGCCTTTTTGCCAACTTGATCGGCAATTTCATCGATACACTCAATGGTGATAAGGGTCGAGTCCATATCAAATACAACCAGGCCAGGTTGTTGTAAATTCGGCATTGTTTCTCTTCTTCTTAGTTGCTCTTGGAGTGCTTCCCAGCGTATAGTTTTGTTATGACAACAACTCAGCATGTTATCAATATCATCAAGCTTGTCTATCGTCGCGGCCGCAGATTAGTCGCTGCGTTACTCCTGATTATTCTGATCGAAAATTTATGGAGTAGCATGCAGCAAACCAGTCTCGCCGATTTGCAGACGCATAGCCAACAGCTGGTCGAGCTTATGGCTGCACAAGCAGGCCACGAAGCGCGTTATTGGCTTATCGAAAATGACGAAGAAAAGCTGCAAGCGCTCGTCGATCGACTCACCGAGCATCGCCTGGTGGAATTCAGTGCTATCTACGACAACTATGGACAAGTGGTCGTGAGTGCTGATGCTGTCACCGAACAACCTGAACAAGTATTTGTCGTGGTTGAAGAGGTTCGTGAAGACGCACTTATCCATGGCTACTTGCATGTTACCGTCAATCAACCGCTATTACTTGCAGAGCCACTCGCCACCCACGAGTACCTTACCTACTACGGTCAGTATCTCATTTTATTCGCATTACTTGCTGGTATTCTTGCTACCATCACCTTTAATAAGTGGCGTTATCGCCGCTGGCGTCCGCCGCAAGAAAACCAATAAGTTGATGACTATTGTCCCAAAGTGCGCGGGCAAGCTCTGCACGTGACTCGTCGCGCAATCTCTGCAGCGCTTGAAACACTTCAGCGATGCAACAAGGTTCATTACGCTGTCCCTGACGTCCAGCGATCGGCATATCCGGCGCATCGGTTTCAAGTACTAAACCTGAAAGCGGTGCATGCGCAATAGCGGCACGAGTTTTTTGTGCACGTTGGTAAGTGATTGTGCCCCCAACGCCCAGCTTAAAGCCTTTGGCTATCCAATCTTGCGCCTGTTGCTCACTGCCACTAAAGGCATGCAAAACCCCTTTGCAACTTGGCAACTGTTCAAGATACGGGGTTAGTATTCCTAGCAAGTCACTTTGCGATTTACGATGATGCAGAATCAAGGGCCGGCGGTACTTCACAGCCAACTGCACTTGTTGCTCGAACAACTCACATTGCTTGTCCCAGTCCGCGCAGGTTCTATCGAGTCCAATTTCACCGACTAACAGATGTTGGTCTTGTTTGAGTTGCTCTTCTACCCTCGCTAAATGCTCAGGTTTGTGTTGCTGGATAAAATAAGGATGCAAGCCCACAGCACGGTGCAAATGGATTTGCGTACCGTGGACTAAACTGACCGAGGCGATATCCCCCTGCTGGGTGCCCGGCACTAAAATATGTCGAACACCCGCTTGCCAAGCACGCTGAAGAACCTCGTTTCGATCCTCATCAAACACCTCGAAATCAAGGTGGCAGTGGGTATCAAAGAGGCTCTCAGACATGATTAATGCTCGCGTGTATGATGAAACTCGATGTCAGGATAACGCTCGCTTGCGAGATTCAAGTTCACCATCGTGGGTGCAATGTAAGTCAGATTGTCGCCGCCATCCAGAGCTAAGTTCTGCTCGGCTTTACGACGGAACTCATCGAGTTTGCGTTCGTCACTGCTAGAGACCCAGCGGGCCGTGGCGACATTGATGGACTCATAAACTGCGTCTACGTTGTACTCCGACTTAAGGCGATGCACGACAACGTCAAACTGCAGTACGCCGACCGCCCCGACAATCAAATCATTATTTGCCAATGGCCGGAATACCTGTACCGCCCCCTCTTCCGAAAGCTGCACAAGACCTTTCAATAGCTGTTTCTGTTTAAGCGGATCTTTTAGACGGATACGACGGAACAACTCAGGTGCAAAGTTTGGAATGCCGCTGAACTTAAATTTCTCACCGGCAGTAAAGGTATCGCCGATTTGAATCGTGCCATGGTTGTGTAGACCGATAATATCGCCAGGATAGGCCTCTTCAACGTGCTCGCGGTCACCGGCTAAAAAGGTTAACGCATCAGCGATACGAACATCTTTACCGATGCGCACCTGATGCATTTTCATGCCCTTTTCGTATTTGCCAGAAACAATACGCATAAAAGCAACACGGTCACGGTGTTTAGGGTCCATGTTCGCTTGGATCTTAAAGACGAAGCCAGAGAAGGTAGGCATCGTTGCGCTCACTTGCTTACCTTCATCGGTTTCGCGCGGTAACGGCGTAGGAGCCCATTGCACCAGGCCATCAAGCATATGATCGACACCGAAATTACCCAATGCGGTACCAAAGTAAACGGGCGTGAGCTCGCCAGCTAGGAATAGCTCTTTATCAAACTCATTCGAGGCGCCTTTAACTAACTCGATTTGCTCACGTAAGTCGGCAGCATAGTCACCAATACGCGCATCAAGTTCCGGATTATCTAAGCCTTTGATTACTTCTCGATCTTGGATACGATGACCTTGGCCCGTCTTATAGAGAATGGTTTCGTCATCCATCAGATGGTAAACACCTTTGAAGTTTTTGCCTGAGCCAATCGGCCAAGTGATAGGCGCGCACATAATATTAAGTACGCTTTCGACCTCATCAAGTAGCTCCAACGGGTCGCGGATATCTCGGTCGAGTTTGTTCATAAAGGTAATGATCGGAGTATCACGTAAACGTGTGACTTCCATGAGTTTGATGGTCCGATCCTCGACACCTTTAGCGCCGTCAATCACCATCAAACAGGAATCTACTGCCGTCAGCGTGCGGTAGGTATCTTCAGAGAAATCCTCGTGCCCTGGGGTATCCAGCAGGTTCACTAACGCATCACGATACGGAAACTGCATCACTGAGGTGGTCACTGAGATGCCACGCTCTTTTTCCATCTCCATCCAGTCCGACTTCGCGTGTTGGCCTGATTTCTTACCTTTCACGGTGCCGGCTTTCTGCAGACGTTGTCCGTGCAAAAGAACCTTTTCGGTGATAGTCGTTTTACCCGCATCCGGGTGCGAGATGATCGCAAAGGTTCTGCGCTTATTGACTTCATTACTCAAACTACCACCACTCATTCGTTCCGTTCCCTTTTCACCAACAGAGGATTCATAAGGTTGGAATTTTAACACACATCTTTAGATGTTGGCGCCTGAATGTTGGGGGTTCTCCCCTATTTCACGACTTTCTTCCTCGTGCAAAGGTAAGCACGTCCAGAACACAAACTGAGGAAGAAACTAATGAACACAACAACCAAGTTATCTGCACTGAGCTTGGCACTCGCTTTTTCATTGAGCGTGCCGACTTCATTTGCAAAGACATTTGATCCCGATTTACGAGCTCTCGTTGAGGCCGCAAGTCCAGACACATTGCATCAAGTGATTATCACTTTCGAACAAAACGAGGCGCCTTCTGCTAGCCAAGTTGAAGCACTCGAACTATTGGGCGTCAATGGTGTTGCTTTACAACGATTGCCCATGGTCGGGGCCCTTGCCACTGCAGACCAAATTGAAGCCATCTATCAACGAGATGACGTTCGTTCGGTGTGGCATAACGACCCACTCGTATTCGAAAACGGCGATGCGACCGAATTGACTGGTGTGAAAGACTTACGTGCTGACAAGTCATTACGCTCAAATGGTACCCCCTACTCGGGTCGCGGTATCGGTGTCGTTGTGAACGATTCAGGTGTTGATGGTACGCATGGCGATCTATTGTACCCGCAACATGTGGTACAGAATGTTTTAGCACAAGTTAACCTCAACAGCCTATCAGGTGTGGCACCCATTACTTATCAAGAAAACGTGGCGAATACGGATATCGCTGGTGGTCACGGTACACATGTGGCGGGAACGATCGCCGGTACGGGCGCAATGAGCAAAGGCGAACATACTGGTGTTGCGCCAGGCGCATCCATCATTGGTTACGGCTCGGGCGCCGCTCTGTTTATTCTCGACACCTTGGGTGGCTTCGATTACGCGCTCAATAACCAGTTCATTTACAACATTCGCGTCATTTCCAACTCTTTTGGTAATACCGGCGATGTAGGAACCGATTTCAACCCTGATGACCCAACCAATGTCGCCACCAAAGCTCTAGCCGATAACGGCATCATTACGGTCTTTTCTGCTGGTAACTCGGGCCCAGGTGAATCAACCATCACCGGCAACTTTAAAAAAGCACCGTGGGTAATTACCGTAGCGGCTGGCGACAAAGAGGGTAAGCTTGCCGACTTCAGCTCTCGCGGTGTAGATGGTAAGTCAGGCTCTGTAACTATTGATGGTGAAACCTTTACCTGGGAGGATCGTCCTACTGTAACTGCTCCGGGTGTTGATATTATTTCTGCCCGAGCATCCCTCTCAAGCACAGGCACCTTAAGTGCAACGCAAGACTCAGAACAACTTCCACCTGAGCAACTCCCCTATTACACATTCTCAAGTGGTACCTCCATGGCTGCACCTCACGTCTCGGGTATCGTTGCCTTGATGCTTGAAGCTAATCCAGATTTACAGTGGCAAGAGGTAAAACAAATCGTACAGGATACTGCAACCGTCATGCCAGGGCGGGATGCATGGGAGGCAGGTGCCGGTTACATTAATGCCCATGCTGCTGTCAAAGCTGCATTGGGACACGCTGAGGACTTTGGTGACACCGTTAAATTAAACCGCAGCTTTAATGCCAACGCTCTTTTGCGTAATGGTGACAGTTTCGTACGTACCGTCGATTATGCCCCCATTGGCGAAGGCTCGTTTGAAACCTTTAACGTGCCTTCAGCGGCAACATTAGTGTTAGCTAGTGCACAAATAGAAACGGGTACGGCGTTTGTTCTGGAGGACCCCAATGGAAATCGCTATGGCTCTGGAATTGGTCTTCCAGTGCTCGGCTCGTCAGTTGGTGTGAGTGCACCCGCTGTACCGGGGACTTGGAAAGTCTATGCACGAGGCATCGGCTCAGTCAGTGGTCTAACTTTAGATCCCCTTGGTATCACCAATGGTATTGGTGTACCTTCGTCAACCGATGTCGCTATACGTTTTGTCGAAACCGCAGGCATTGAGGGGATCGATGACACCCTGAACCATCCAGCTCGAGCATTCGTTGAGCTCGCTATTAATGAACGTCTCATGGATGCACGTAGTGATGGCTTCGCACCCGATGAGCGCATGACAAAAATTGAATTGGCAGACGCGCTGACTCTTTCAGGGTTGGTTCGCCAATCAACCCAAGGAAACCAGTCGCACTATTTTGATACTGTAGGTAGTGCGGCAGCCTTTGCCAATACGACCACGAGTGAAAACAGTATTATGCGCGCAGCCTCTGCGGCGCCTTTGTTATTCCCTGAATCAGCATCGCTATTCGGTAGCGACAACACTGTCAACCGCATCGACACCGCCTATGCCCTGGTGCAAGCATTCGGTTTAGAGTCCCTAGCCAAGAGCTTCGACCCAGAACAAACGATCCAAGTCATGCGATTCGATCAAGTTATCGATGTTGAGGACACTGATGCTATTCCTGCCGAAATGCGTGGTTACGTGCAATTGGCGCTTAATATGGGATTGGCGCAAGTACAGCTCGAGGTAGAACAGGGACCATTCGATTTACAGCCGAGAATTAAAGCGTTTTTTAACGGTGATAAAGCTGTGACACGTGCCGAAGTTGCTCGTGACCTTAGCCAACTTTTGCCACGAATCGCCAATTAAGTAAGCGATACTCCCAGAAATAAAGCGTCACCAGTAGGTGACGCTTTTCTTTTCCGTCCCGAAGTAAAGTCAGACCAAAGCCGACAAAGTAAACTCCACCATCTTCTTAAAACTCGATTGTCGAGCACTACTTGAAAGGCTTTCTTGGGTAAGTAAATGGTCCGAAACGGTCAGCAGACAGAGCGCCTGAACCTTATATTGCGCGGCAATTGCGTAAAGGGCTGCCGACTCCATTTCAACAGCTAAAACCCCCATGCGTTGCAACTGTTCGATGCGTGACTCTGGGCTATCGTAGAAGCTATCCGTGGAAAATACATGGCCGACCGCAATGGCTTGTTGGTTAGCATCGGCGGTATTAAGAAACTGCTGTACAAGTCGCGGAGTCGCACAAGCAGCAAAGTCTAAATCGCCAAAGCGTTGCCGATTCATGTTTGAATCTGTACTCGCATTATTGGCAATAATTACATCGTTTAACTGCACTTCAGGTTGCACAGCACCACAGCTGCCGATACGGATAAGGCGTTTAACGCCATAGTTGCGAACCAGCTCAGTAGCATAGATTGCACACGACGGCATGCCCATTCCGGTTCCCATTACCGAGATTCGATCGCCTTGGTAAGTTCCGGTATACCCCAGCATATTACGTACATCGGTGATGCATTCGGCGTCATCTAAGTAGGTCTCGGCGATAAATTTTGCGCGGAGTGGATCGCCAGGCAGTAAACAAGTCGGAGCAAAAGCATCGGTTGTGGCATTAATATGGGGCGTAGACACGTTGGTTTCCCTATAGCTAGAGTCGTTGCGGGAGCATAGAAGTACCATAATCCATAGGCTCAAGCTCCAGTAGCTCAGCAATACTTTGACCTATGTCAGCAAAACTTTCACGCTTGCCCATATTGTGGGCGGGAAGATTTTTGCCGTACATCAAGATGGGCACATATTCGCGTGTATGGTCGGTCCCTGGCCAGGTCGGGTCGCAACCATGATCAGCTGTCAAAATCAAAATATCGTCTTGTTCCAACTCTGCCAATACCCGCGGCAACAATCGATCAAAGGTTTCAAGTGCACAGGCATAGCCCGAGACGTCGCGGCGGTGTCCATATAAAGTATCGAAATCAACTAAGTTGGTGAAAATAAGGCTGTGTTTCGGCGCCTTTATCATCACCTCTAGCGTTTTATCGACCAGAGCCTCAAGCCCATCAGCCTTGTGCTTTTCTGTGATGCCTTGATGGGCAAATATATCAGCAATCTTACCAATACTAATGACCTGCCCACCGGCAGCTTTGAGTTTATCAAGTACCGTAGGCGCAGGCGGCGGAGTTGCATAGTCACGGCGATTCGCTGTACGCGTGAATCCAGCGTCTGGACTCCCAACGAAGGGGCGCGCAATAACGCGGCCGATGTTGTAGGGGTCAATTAATTTACGCGCCAGCTCACACAATTCATAAAGGCGCTCTAAGCCAAATGTCTCTTCATGACAAGCTATCTGAAAAACCGAGTCGGCCGATGTGTAAAAAATAGGCTTTCCGGATGCGCAATGCTCAGCTCCCATACGTTCAATAATTTCAGTGCCCGAAGCATGGCTGTTACCCAAGTAGCCTGGTAGTTGGGCCTGGGCTACTAGCTGCTCAAGTAATTCTTGCGGGAACGACCGTTCTTTATCTAAAAAGTAACCCCAGTCGAATAACACCGGTACACCCGCCATCTCCCAGTGTCCTGAGGGTGTATCTTTGCCTGAAGAGAGTTCCTGTGCCCAGCCATAGCGCCCATGGCAGTGTTCAGCAGGTACAATACCGGCCGGATACCGACCGGTTGCGCCATAACTAACTTCGGCTAAACCAAGTTCAACGAGATGAGGCACTTGCAATGGACCAGTGCGTCCCTCCTCAGCTTGCCCATTGCCACAAAGCTCGGCAATATGGCCAAATGTATCGGCGCCTTCATCACCAAATTTCGCAGCATCAGCCGCAGCACCCACACCAAAAGAATCCAACACCATGACAATTGCACGGGCCATAGCTAGTCTCCGATTCTGCGATATACTGCCGGCGGCAATTCGCCAGCACTTTCGCTAAAGCTAAAGGCTTCACGTACCGTTTCAGCAGCAGCCTGCCAACTACTTTCGTCTGCAGCATAAATATGGGCCAGTGGCTTTTGCGTATCTATCTCATCACCCAAAGCAGCGATATGTTCAAGTCCGACACTGTAATCTAGCTCATCTTCACTGCGACGACGCCCACCACCAAGTGCAACCACTGCTAGACCGAGTTGTCGCGTCTCTATGTGAGCAACATAATTGCCTTTTGCAAGCTGGGCTTCGCTCGCAAAAACAGGTCGTGCGACTTTGGCAAGCGGCAGGTGCGATGCGGCATTGTCCAAAATATCTTTCGGTCCGCCGAGTGCCCCGATCATTTGCGCAAATTTTTCTGCGGCTCGACCGCTTGCGAGCGCGTCATTGACAGTTTTGGCAGCAGCTTCCTGAGACGGTGAGAGGCCACCCAGCACCAACATTTCTGCCGCCAAAGCAGTGGTTACCTTATGCAATTGCGGAGTACGGTGATCACCGCACAAATACGCGATGGCTTCACGTACTTCAACTGCATTACCCGCAGAGTGCGCCAGGACCTGATTCATATCGGTAATCAAGGCACTGGTATTCAGGCCCGCGCCTTGTGAGACGGCTACTAAGCTCTCAGCAAGCTCTTCAGCTCGCTCGAGGTTTGGCATAATGGCACCGTTACCACACTTAACATCAAGCACTAAGCCATCAAGGCCCGCAGCCAACTTCTTCGACAGAATCGAAGCGGTAATGAGAGGTATCGACTCTACTGTCGCTGTAACATCGCGCGTGGCATAAAAGCGCTTATCTGCCGGTGCAAGACTGCCGGTCTGGCCGATAATAGCCACGCCAACCTCTTTGACCACCTGACGAAAATGCTCATCACTTGGAAACGGTTGATAATTAGGTATTGCTTGCATTTTATCCACAGTACCACCGGTGTGGCCCAGCCCACGCCCCGCAATCATCGGTACGTAACCTCCACACGCAGCGATAATCGGGCCCAGCATAAGGCTGACAACATCGCCCACTCCTCCAGTGGAGTGCTTATCAAGCACGGGGCCATCTAAATGCAAGTCTTGCCAGTGTAAAACTTCACCAGAATCACGCATCGCTTCCGTTAGGTAGACACGCTCTTGCATATTCATGCCCTGAAAGAAGACCGCCATTGCTAATGCTGAGATCTGGCTCTCCGCGATGGAATTGTCACTCAACCCCTTCACGAAGAAGTCAATTTCGGCGCGGCTCAAGGCTCCGCCATCACGTTTCTTTCGGATAATCTCTTGTGGTAAAAACATTAATAGCTTGTCCCTGCTGATGCCGGCGTATCGCCAGCGAGAATCGAATGAAGATTCGCCAAGAGGCCGCTGGCCCCAAAACGAAACGAATCGGGTGACAAAAACGCTGCGCCCATAATTTCTTCGGCGAGCTCAAAGTAAACAGCAGCATCCGCAGCCGTGCGCACGCCACCAGCCGCTTTGAAGCCGCACGCGCGACCACTCTCCCGAATTGCCTCAAGCATGATCTTGGCTGCCTCTGGGGTCGCATTCACCGCAACCTTTCCAGTCGACGTCTTAATAAAATCTGCGCCCGCCTCGATAGCGAGGCGACTAGCTTTGGCAATCAAATCAGCTTCTTTTAGTTCGCCAGTTTCAAGAATAACTTTAAGTATTACGTTGTCGCCACATACCTGCTTGCATTTCGCAACAAGCTCGTAGCCAACTTGTTCATCGCCAGTCTTCAGCGCATGATAAGGAAACACTACATCCACTTCGTCGGCACCGGCTCCTATCGCACGCTCAGTTTCAGCTACCGCCCGCGCCACATCTGCTCCGCCTGACGGAAAGTTCGTCACCGTCGCAATTTTTACCATCGGCAACTGCAGCCGCTCACATTCTAATTTGGCCCATGTCACAAACTCAGGGAAAACACAAAGAGCAGCGGGATTGCCATATTCCGAGGCTGCACTGGCACACAAAGCACTAATAGATGCGGGCGTATCAGCTTGATTAAGCGACGTCAGATCCATTAAGCGCAAGGCTAATTGCGCTGTTTCTTTTTCACTTCTTTTCATAATGGCTTCCGGAAAGCCTCCACATCAAACTCAAAGGCATCAGGCAAGAGTTCCTCGATCGTCCATTGCCGCATTTGACGTTCACTGGTGGAAGTGATCATAGTACCGCTGGCAAGAAACTCTGCTAACACTTGTCGACATGCGCCGCATGGCGCATAGGCTTTGTCACCTGGGGTGTAGACCACAATCGTAGCAATGTCCTTAGCATCATAGCCCTGCGCAATAGCGCTAAATACAGCGGTTCGCTCGGCACAGTTGGATAAGCCATATGAGACATTTTCGACGTTACAACCGCTGATAACTTCACCACTTTTCATCAGCAGCGCGGCACCGACTGAGAAGTTGCTATAAGGTGCATAAGCCTTCTGACTCGCTTGCTTCGCATGTTGGCGAAGGAATTCCACTTGCTGTAGTTCTTTATTCATAATGTTTCTTTCTTGATCCTTGGCCGATCAGCTTACTCTTTTCAGATGCGTGTTCCAAGCTGTCAGGATCAATGAAATGGCGACTTTGAGCCTATTGAGTGGCTAACTATGGACAATTGCACAATCTTAAACTATATTTCGCATTATTCTAAATTAGACCAAACTTAAAGAGGTAAGTGTTATGTCTGTTGAACGCGCGCTAACAGCTTTTGCTGGATTTATGATATTATTGTCGGTCGCATTAACTGTCTGGGTGCACCCCAACTTTGTATGGCTCACAGTTTTTGTCGGTGCGAACCTTTTTCAGCAATCGTTCACTGGTTTTTGTCCAGCCAGCCTCGCCATGCGCAAGGTCTTAGGCTTGAAAACCGAACGGGAGCTCGCTAAATCGGAATAGGAAAAATACATGAGTACGCTGACCATTGAAGAAATGCAACAAGATGAGGCGCAACACGCTGCGACTTTTTTACGTTCGATTGCTAACGAACATCGGCTTCAGATCCTCTGTCACCTCGCGAACGGTGAACAGAGCGTAGGCGCCTTAAATCAGCATTTCCCGTTGAGTGCGTCAGCGTTCTCGCAACACCTCGCTGTTTTACGCCAGCAAGGTTTGGTTAAATTTCGTAAAGAAGCCCAAACAATTTATTACTCGATTAACGATGAAGATACGTTGCAATTTATGCGGCTGCTGAAAACGAAGTTTTGTCCTGATTATTAGTCGCAGATCATCTAATCGTCTGCGACTCTGTGCATGACAATAGCGTCTTCACGCCCTTCTGCTAACGGGTAATAATTCGGGCGTTTCCCCACCTCGGTAAATTGCAAACTTGAATAAAGTCGCTGTGCTGAGCTGTTCGAAGCTCTCACCTCCAGCCAAATACTTGCATGGTATTGCCGCGCCAGTTCAAGCAAATGCTGCATAAGCGCGCGACCTATTCCTTGCCCTTGACTCGCTGGATGAACAGCAATATTCATCAATGTCAGTTCGTCACCAACCTGATGTGCAATGTAGAAGCCAAGAAGTTGGTTAGGGTCGTTATCGCAAAACCAGCCGTAAACATGGTAGTGCTCTTGAAAGCAAGAGCTTAGTGTAGTGGCGGACCAAGGCATGACATGGCTGGCCTTCTCAATGGCTAACATGCTTGTACTGCATTCGCGAAGCAAGCGAATCATGAAGTTATCTGCGCCAACTGCTGCCAGAGTTGCTTTTTAGTCGTCGCTGTCGGCTGCGTTGGTGACAGGCGAATAATAAATTCATTCTGCCATTCGGTGACCGCTGATGCGCTAAGTTCTGCGGGGCGTTCAGCACTTCCTGCACAAACCCGAGCGAGATCTTTCAACCATGAGGGCATTTCAACATGCAAAGGCTCATTACTCACCAATAACCATTGCCCCGCTTTATAGCAAAAAAACGCTTCAGAAACGTGTTCTTCTGCATCACTCTTGTTGGGTTTATCGACAGTAGAGCGCTGCCACATAGTGAGCTTTAACGCCGCAAGTGCTTGCTGTTGCTGCAAACTCCAGATTGGAGCTTTATCTTTATCTTTGGTCATAGCCCTATTGCTCGAGAGCACCCTAAAAGTGAAGAGGCTTGTAGCTTAGCTAATTTGGAGAAGACTTGAAAGTGGCAGGGGTGGAGGGATTCGAACCCCCAACCGTCGGTTTTGGAGACCGCTGTTCTACCAATTGGAACTACACCCCTGCAAAGTAGAACCCGAATTATACTGGCCGCTCTAGCACTGGCAAGTCTTTTATATCTATTTACAGTTTACTTGCGGTTTTTTTCACCGATTTCATTTAATTGCTCTGATATACTGACTTTTATGAACTACTTATTTCGCAACAAACGGTGATTGAGTGATCGTACGCAAAGGGCTCTGCTTGCTTGTTTTGCTGTTTGGATGTTTGCTGCACAACTCAGCCAATGCCCAACAAGAGCAAGCCGAGGCAATTTTAAAAGTCTCCTACAGTGGCGTTGAGGGCGAACTCGCCGACAACGTTGAGAGTTACCTTGGTATTTTGGAGTACGCTGGAGAGCCTGCGCTCAGCATCTTCCGAGTGCGGTTTCTTGCGCGCCGTGGAGAAGCGGAAATCAAGCAAGCTTTACGCCCCTTCGGTTACTACCATACAGAGGTTACTAGTGAAGTATCGAGAACGCCTGAGCAAGTTGCAGTCAACTATACGATTAACTTAGGCCAACGCACTCGCATTAGCGCTGTGAACCTCACTATTGAAGGCGGACTCAAGGACGACGATGCGCTTCAGGCTCTACGCCAAAGAATCCCAGTGAAGGTCGGTGCACCATTACTTCACACTGACTACGAACGTACCAAAACGATGCTGCGCAATTTAGCTGCAGAACGCGGCTATTATGATGCACAATTCACCGAACAAAAGCTGCAAATTGAGCTCAGCGAGGCCGCTGCAATTGTTCATCTTACCTATGCTAGCGGTGAGCGTTTCCGCTTTGGCGAAGTGTCTATTTGCTGTAATCATTTGTCTAGCAGCTTTATCGAGCGCTATTTTCAATTCTCAAAAGGTGACTACTTTCACACCCGCGACCTGCTCGACCTACAGGTCGCCCTTGCCGGCAGTGATTATTTCGAAACTGTTGAAGTTGCACCATTGTGGCAGGAAGCAACTGAGCAAACGGTCCCTGTTTCCGTTCGCGTTACTCCCAATCAACGTGATTTTTATCAAGTCGGTCCTGGCTATGGCACGGATACCGGTGCTCGACTGACATTAGGCTTTGACCGCCGCTGGGTTAACGACCGCGGGCATCGCCTCTCTAGCCTCTTGCGGCTCTCACAGATCCAAAGCACTGGTTTTGTTGATTACATTATCCCCGGGAAAAACCCTGCACGCGACCAATACAGTATTACCGGTGAGGTTATCGATCGCAGTTACGAGGATCTAGATTCAACACTGTATCGCACGAGTGTACGTGACACGCGCCATTACAATCGTTGGCAGCGCACGTACCAAGTCAGCTATCAACAAGAAGACTTCCGCTTTGGTACAGAACCTACTGAAACTTCGCGTTTTTTAGTGCCCAGTGCTGAGTTTAGCTACGTGAGTAGTAACCTCGATCCGCGGAATCGTAATCTAGTCGATAGTGGTTACCGAGTCAGTGCTCGCTTGGAAGGCGCCAGTGATAGTCTACTCTCAAGCGGAACCTTTGTTTCTTTGACTTTGAGCGGGAAAACGGTCTATTCATTCACCGACAAATGGCGCGTATTGGCGCGCGCGGAAATCGGCGCCATGGAAACCGATGACTTTGCTGAAATATCACCGTCATTACGGTTTTTCGCTGGCGGCGACCATAGCGTCCGAGGTTATGCCTACCAACAACTTGGTCCCACCAATGACGAGGGTGTTGTAGTCGGCGGGCGTTATTTGGCCGTAGCCAGTGCAGAGGTTGATTATTTGGTCGCGCCTAATTGGCGCGTCGCGCTATTCACCGATATGGGCAATAGCGGTATGGAATGGTCGATGAGTTGGAAGCAAACCTACGGCGTAGGCGTTCGCTGGTTGTCACCCATAGGTCCAGTGCGACTCGATGTCGCACAAGCTATCGATGAACCTGATAAACCTTGGCGTCTGCACTTAACCATAGGGCCCGATTTATGAGATGGTTAAAACGAGTTGCCACGATAGTTGTGGCCCTATTTATTATCATTCCTTTGGCAGCTTATCTGTTGATCAGCACCAATGCCGGCTCGCGCTTTGTACTATCTCAGGCGATAAAGTTCGCACCGGTCACAGTAAGTTATAGCCAATTAACGGGGACACTGATTGATGAGCTGGTCGTTGAAGACTTGACGGTAGTGACGCCCACTGAACAGTTCAGAACTGATACTTTGACGCTAAAATGGCAACCCTTTGACCTGTTAGATAAACAACTCACCATAGATAAACTTAGTATTGAACGTGCCAAACTGCAGTTAGCTGATAGCCAAGAAAGTAACAAACAGCCGATCGTGTTGCCTAAGATTGAGCTTCCTTTTAGGGTCACTATTGCCCAACTGGTGGTGCAGGATTTCGGACTACAAACAGGAGCTGATTCGAATTCATTAACCAACTATCAACTACTGGTCAAAACTGAAGTGCGTTTGGTCGATACTCGCCTGAACTTAACGAACTTCAGCGTTCAATTCGACCAACCACAATTTTCGTTAAATCATGATGGTCAGCTCTCGCTTCGCTTAGCGGGCGACTATCCAATTAACCTCGACGGTGACTACTCCTTAGAATTCAATGATACTCGACTTCCTGCTGTTAACGGCAATGTACAGCTCAATGGCGCCGTTCAAAACACACCGTTAAAGCTGCAAACAACGTTCAAGACACCGACCACTGCAGCGCAACAATTAACAGCCGAGGTAGCATCGCTGCTTGAAACACCGACTTGGCAAGCGGATCTCATTTTAGACGAGTTACCATTAACTCTCCTTCACCCTTGGTTAACGGATTATGCTGACCTCAGCGAGCAGTACATCACTCCCAATAGTGCAATGTCCGGCCGGGTACTTATTGACCCCGAGAAACTTAAAATACCAGAAGTTAGCATCAGCAAGCTTGGCGACAAGAGTGGCTCCATCGCCGTCGCCGGTGAATGGCAACACAGCAATTTTGCTAATGACTTCCGTAACAGCCCTTTTCAATTGACTTTAGATTACAAAAATATTGGCTACCATACCGATACATTAAAACTCGATGTAGAAACTGGTTTAAGCTCGGTTACTGGCACACTTGACGCGTACCAATTTGATAACCGTCTGACACTAGCAGTGAATGCGCCCTCACAGGTTAGGATCAGCGAGCTAGCAACCAACTTATCCGGCGCAGGGTCGTTGCAAGGGGTCAACATCTCGACGCTTAGTCTCGTAAGCGAAGAACTTGAACTTGCAGGACAGTTGGAAGCCAATTGGGCGCGCACCCTCGATATTAATCTCGAAATAGAATCTGGGCGGAGCACACTGGGTCGAGAGGGAGCAGAAGCTCTGCTTCAGGGTGGGCTAGAGTTAAAAAATAACGAACTGATGTTTCGAGATTTTGCGGTTGCCCTCAATAGTACAAAGTTGACGTTGAATGGCTCAACGGTAGCGGACAACTTAACTGGGCAGCTAATTGTCGAAGATCTACAACAGCTCCCCTATATGCCTGATGGTCTGAGTGAACTACAAGCGCTCGAAACAAACTTCAGTATCGACACGCGTGCGCAATTAAGTGAGTTTAATCTGATTATTCAGGACGTTAAGCTGCAGACCGTAAGTTTAGACAGTTGGCTATTACAAGCCCCAACAAAGCTATCAATTCAGCGTTCAGACGATACTTGGCTGCTCGATCTCAATAGTCTTTGTCTACAACATGATGCAAATCAGTTCGGACTCTTATGCGCGCAACTCAACTTGGGGGCAGAGAGCTTAGTCGCGAACCTCAACGGTGAACGTTTGTCGCTTTGGTTGTTGAACCGTTTCCGCGAGCGCGACGTGGCACAACGTATTGCTGGACTTGTAACCTTGAATGCCAGTGCAACATTAAATCGTGACACATTCAAAATCCGCGATGTTGGGATGCAACTGAGTAGTGACAATACGGTCTTTTTCGCCCTGAACCAAGAGACCAGCACCCGTCTTTCCTATTGGGAGCTTTCCGCTCGAGGCAATGCGGACGCTGTTACCGCCGACCTGGAGGGGCAACTTGCGAATAATGAGGGAGGATTGTTTGGCGATTTAGCCATTCTAGACCTTTATAACACGCGAGAGATCGAAGGTAGTCTTCTATTCGCACTCGACGACCTGGCAATGCTCGACTGGGTGCTACCAGGGATGCGTTATCATGGCGGTAAGGCAACCGCCCAACTGAATTTAACTGGCACCCTGAACGATCCAAGCCTTAATGGCGATATGGAAGTCTATGCCGAATCCGTTGTTTTCGCAGAAACCAACTTCGTCTTTAATGATGTGCGCCTCGCGTTAATTGATCGTCCGAACTCCCAAGGTACGCTCGAAATTGAAGGGCAAGCAAAAGCTGGCAACCAAGGCTGGCTCTTAGTCGAGGGCGTTGCCATGCCTTTGGATGCTGAAGCGTATTTGCGCATAACCGGCAAAAATTTCCGCGCGTTACAGATGCCAACAGCGACCGTTGATGTAAGTCCAGATTTAACCGTCCATATAAATCAACGCGCGATCGATATCGCCGGCACCGTGGATATTCCTTATGCAGCAATTACGGCTCCTGATTTTGAAACCTCCGTTAGTAACTCCAATGACGTTGTGATAACCCGCGATGGGGAACCAGTTACTGAGGGACCTGCACAAGACGACGGTTTGGCGGTCAACGCACAAATACGGGTCACGCTTGGCCAACAGGTATCTGTAGATGCATATGGTTTTACTGGGCGCCTGCAAGGCAGCCTTGAAGTTGTTGAAGAGCCTCGGCGGCCAACCACAGCTATTGGCAGTATTAATGTAGCGGAGGGCAGCTACGAGCTGTATGGCCAAGAATTGACGATTGACCGCGGTGCATTTATCTACAATGGTGGTGATATTAGTAACCCAGGCCTCGATTTGCGCGTTAAACGTGATATTGCCAACGGTAATAGTCTACGTAGCGTCAATGTTGGCGCCCAAGTAGTAGGTACTTTGACCGAACCAGATTTCCGGTTGTATTCGACTCCCGCGATGCCTGATTCGGAGATTCTCTCCTATTTAATCTTGGGTAAGAGCATGCAATCTGCATCATCGACCAGCTCCGATGATATTCAACTTCAAGCATTATTGATGTTGGGTGCCAAGGGCACGGATGCGATTGGTGAGTCACTACAGGACACGTTTGGTATCGACGAGTTTGGTATTGATAATGATCCCAACACGCGTGAGACCTCTTTTTATATTGGTAAGTACCTCTCTCCCAAATTGTTTGTGCGATACGGTGTGGGACTGCTAGAAAGTACCAATACATTTATGGTGCGTTATCAACTGACAGAGCGTTTACTGATTGAAACAATGGCAAGCAGTCAGGCCCAAGGCGGAGATATCTTCTACACCTTCGAAAGATAGAGCGAAGAGCGAAGAACGAGGAACGAATAGCGAACAACAAAAAAGCCCCCAGCGTTAGCTGAGGGCTTTTTCTTAATTAAAGCCTGGCGGTGTCCTA
>JBLWUU010000005.1:0-84074 GCA_048268755.1 Pseudidiomarina sp. | reverse complement strand
GAGTAGGACACCGCCAGGCTTTAATTAAGAAAAAGCCCTCAGCTAACGCTGGGGGCTTTTTTGTTGTTCGCTATTCGTTCTTCGTTTTTCAATTTTCTAACTCGCCTTTAGAGTACGGCTAGTTTAAAATGCGAATATGACAACGCATCAAACAACAATTTCATTAAAACCCTTACATTCCTTCCAGTTACCTTATTCCGCCGCTGAAATCTTTACCATAACAGAGGCTGACGAAGTGACTGAGTTGAAGGGCGACTACCTCGTGCTTGGCGAAGGCAGTAATACTATTTTTACCTGTGATTTCTCTCGTCCTATCGTTCGCATCGCCATCGATTCAATAAAGGTTGAAGAGAGCGATGATGGCTTTCATTTATGCGTTGGAGCAGGCGTGAATTGGCACCGTTTAGTTCTTCATACGTTAGAACAGAACATGCCGGGACTCGAGAATTTGGCGCTGATCCCAGGCAGCGTTGGTGCCGCACCGGTTCAGAACATTGGTGCTTATGGTGTTGAAGTTGGTGAGCTTATTTCAAGTGTAACAGCTTGGGATCGTGAAGAGCGGAAATGGTGTGAGTTCACTCGGCAGCAATGTGAATTTGCCTATCGAGATAGTATTTTCAAACGCCATCCGAAAAAGTTTGTTATTACTGATGTACGCTTCTTTTTACCTAAAGCATGGCGGCCGCGTTTGAGTTATGGTGCGCTTGCCGACATCGACAAAAACGCGTCGGCATATGAAATCATGTCGGCGGTGGTCGCTATTCGTAATAGTAAGCTACCAAATCCTGCACAGATACCGAATGCGGGTAGCTTTTTTAAAAATCCTGAAGTAACCCCTAAGGTGTTTAATGATATCGTGCAACATCATCCCGATGTTGCACACTATCCGTTAGAAAATGGCAACATCAAACTAGCTGCGGGTTGGCTTATCGATAAGTTGGGACTTAAAGGGTTTCAATGTGGTGGAGCGGCTATCCATCGGAAGCAAGCGTTGGTCTTAATTAACAACGATGGGGCACAGGGCAGTGACGTTTTAGAACTCGCCCGTTATGTGAGGCGAAGAGTTGCCAAAGAGTTTGGGGTACTTATAGAAGCCGAGGTTAGGTTGATGGGTAATGATGGGCTGATCGAGCTATGAGTAAGCGTAATGATCGTATGATCCGCGTTATCGAGTTGCTTGCGGACGGAAACTTTCATTCTGGGCAAACGATTGGCGAGGAAATAGGCGTTTCCCGTACGGCCATCAGTCAATATATAAAGGACGTTCAGGCATTAGGGTTGGATGTTTTTCGGATTACCGGTAAAGGCTATAAACTCTCCCAAGCGATTGAACTACTCGAGCTTAATGCGATTGAAACGGCGTTGGCCCCCAATAGTTCGATACCAGTCCACCTTGAGCGCATTGTTACTTCTACCAATGACGTTATGCGTGAGCGCTTGCAAATGGGCGGTGAATTTGAGGCCGGTGAGGTTTTATTGGCTGAAGCGCAGACCGCGGGCCGAGGGCGACGCGGCAAGCAATGGTACTCGCCGTTTGCAACAAATCTCTATCTTTCAATGTACTGGCCATTGCGGCAAGGTATGAGCGCCGCCATGGGGCTTAGTATTGTGATTGGGGTTCTGTTAGCAGAGGCAGTGCGCGAAGCGGGTGTTACGGGCGTGACCTTGAAGTGGCCCAATGATGTACTTGTCGACAATAAGAAACTTGCCGGCATTCTTATCGACCTTGAAGGCCAAGTGATCGATGATGCTCACGCCATTATTGGCGTCGGAGTGAACTTGTCGATGCCTGAATGGTTGGCCATGCCGATTGATCAAGCATGGACAGATCTCGAATCTGAGCTGTCGAAGAAGCTCAATCGCAACGCTTGGGTTGCAAATTTAATCGCGCGATTCCGTGCTGGATTACAGGATTTTGATAGCCAAGGACTCGAGCCTTTTATACAGCGCTGGTTACAGCTTGATGATTTACTTAATAGAAACGTCACCCTCACGATGGGCAATAGAAAGATAAATGGTGTCGCCAAAGGCATTGCTGAAGATGGTGCACTATGTGTCGAAATCGAGGGTGCCGTAAAACACTTTCATGCTGGCGAGGTGAGTCTGCGTTATGACACCAATTAAGCTTTTAATAGATGCTGGAAATACGCGAGTAAAGTCAGCGCTTATGGATTCTGAAGGGCACATTGAGCCATGGTTTAACTTGCCGTACGAGGAACTCCCTACACAAGAATTACCAGACACGGTAACCGAATGTTGGTTGTCATTGGTGGGGGGACCGCAACAACATCAATTCCTCGAACGATGGTTCTCTGCCAAGCTTAGGGTAAATCAAGTGCATTCCGAGGCTCAGGCTTTTGGTGTTCGCAATGCGTATGCAGCACCATCAACCTTGGGTGTTGACCGCTGGCTTGCTTTGTTAGGTGCTTATAATGAACAGCCTAAAGCCACCGTCATTATTGATGCTGGTACGGCGATAACGGTTGATTGGGTAACCGCTGAAGGCGCCCATTTAGGCGGTTGGATCGCACCGGGAGTTGACCTGATGCAAAGTTCGGTAACGAGCCGTGCGCCTAAGGTTTTTACCCGTCAGGATCAAATGTGGGGGAGAGCAAATCAACTCGGTGTAAGCACTCCTGATGGGCTCATGGATGGCTGTGTAAATATGTTCGCGGGATTAGTTAGGCAGGCACTTCATGTAACTGAAGTTGAGCTTGATTGGTTCGATTACCGTTTGTTATTTAGCGGAGGCTCGACGCCATTACTACCGCTTGAGTTAAAGCGGCGTGGCGAGCAGCGAAGCGAACTTGTGTTACAGGGCCTTGCACTCTACGCAAATACATAAAAAAACGCGTCACAGTGTCGCTGTGGCGCGTTTGTTGTATGTGCCATCTAAGATTTAGTTATGACAGGCGGTTACGGAAATCTTCATAGGTAAATGACCGTACTAAATCAAAACTTCCGTCGCGTCGCAAAATGCCAATCGATGGATGTTCTACTCCATTGAAAAACGTTGTTTTCACCATGGTGTAATGCATCATATCTTCAAAAATAATCCGCGAACCAGGTTGTAGCGGTTCTGCGAAACTATAAAGCCCAATGACGTCGCCTGCTAAACAGGAGTTCCCGCCTAGTTTATAGGTATGCGGAAGCACTCCTGGCTCTTTTGCATCGGTTATTGTTGGGCGGTAGGGCATCTCCAGCACGTCCGGCATATGCGCGGTGGCAGAAATATCCAAAATAGCGATAGGCCCTTCGTTCTCAACGATATCGACGACTTCCGCAATTAAAGGACCGGTTTGCCATGCAACCGCAGAACCTGGCTCAAGAATAACTTGTAAGTCATACGTTTCGCGGAGGCGCTTTAATTGAGCGATCAGGTGCTCAACGTCATAACCTTCACGTGTCATTAAGTGACCGCCACCGAGGTTTAGCCATTTCATCTTATGCAGTAAGTGACCGAACTTACTCTCAACTGCCTGCAGGGTACGCTCTAACGCGTAGGAGTCACACTCACACAAGTTATGCACGTGTAAACCTTCAATTCCTGTTAAGTCGGCGTTGTCTAGATCTTTTGCGCGAATACCAAGGCGCGAGCCCGGAGCACTTGGATCATAAAGTTCGGTCTCAGCTTCCTGGTGCTCAGGATTGACACGCAAGCCAGCTGAAACACCGGCCGCAGCAACGTGCTCACGAAAGTGTTGCCACTGACTAAGACTATTAAACGAAATATGATTGACGAGTGGTAAAAGCTCCTCAATCTCTTTTGCTTTATATCCCGGAGCATAAGCATGCACTTCACGACCGAACTCATAGGCCGCCAGTTTAGCTTCCCATACTGAGCTCGCCGTACAGCCTTTTAAATACTCACGGACAAGAGGGAAGGTACTCCACATAGAGAACCCTTTCAGTGCCAAGATAATGTCGGCACCGCTTTCCTGTTGGACCCTCTGCATCAATTTCAAATTACGCTCCAACAGCGCCTCGTTACACACGTAACAAGGCGATGGGATGGCAGTATCTAAATAAGGATTATGCTTCATAAAGTTATTGCTTAAATGGAGTGTCGCATTCGACAACTTGCCAAGGTAAACCGTACTGGTTCAAACGCTCCATAAACTCGTCTGGATCAAATTGCTCCATATTCCATACGCCGGCTTTCATCCAGTGACCTTGCAACATCATTGAAGCGCCAATCATTGCCGGAACACCGGTGGTGTAGCTGACTGCTTGAGCGCCTACTTCGGCATTACAAACAGCATGGTCGCAGTTGTTGTAGATGAAGATGGTTTTTTCTTTGCCATCTTTCAAACCGGTTACATAAGTTCCGATACAGGTCATGCCGGTGTAGCCTTCAGCTAGTGAACCAGGGTTAGGCAACACTGCTTTCAAGAATTCCAATGGCACAACCTTTTGACCTTGGAATTCGATTGGTTCGATTGACGTCATGCCCACGTTTTCAAGTACACGCAAGTGTGTCAGGTACTGCTCACCAAAGGTCATCCAGAAGCGCGCGCGTTTCAACGTTGGGAAATGCTTGACCAGCGACTCAAGCTCCTCGTGGAACAACAAATAAGATGGGCGAACACCTACGTTTGGATAGTCTAGGTCTTCACGCACACTAATCGGATCGGTTTCGTGCCACTCGCCATTTTCCCAATACTTTCCGCGTTGCGTAATTTCACGAATATTAATTTCAGGGTTAAAATTGGTAGCGAATGCTTGACCATGATCGCCGCCATTACAGTCAACGATATCTAGGTAGTGAATCTCGTCGAAGTAATGCTTTGCTGCATAAGCGGTGAAGACATTGGTTACGCCTGGGTCAAAACCTGCGCCCAAGAGTGCCATGATGCCTTTTTCTTTAAAGCGTTCGTGATATGCCCATTGCCAAGAATACTCAAATTTCGCTTCGTCTTTAGGCTCATAGTTAGCTGTATCAAGGTAGTGCACACCTGTCTCTAAACAAGCGTCCATAATTGGCAAATCTTGGTACGGTAAAGCAACATTAATCACCAGCGCAGGCTCGACCTTGCGAATCAAGTCAGCAACTTCATTGGCTTGATCAGCGTCGACTTGGTAAACACCAACAACACGATCTCTGCCCGCTTCTTCTTGCAGTTTTTCGCACTTAGAGAGGGTGCGACTGGCAAGGTGAATCTCTGAAAAGTATTCAGGCAACATCGCGCATTTTTTTACCACAACACCGGCAACACCGCCGGCACCAATAATTAAGACTCGAGACATGTATTGACCCTTTTTTCTGATCCATTAACGGGTGACATAAAGGCTGAAAGATAGCATATTTTTGCAAAAACAGCATCCGCAATAGGAGGGCGCTTGATAAATTACACGGCGTTGATGCTGTGCAAAAAGTCGTGGGCTTCGACGCGTAGTTGTTGCTCAAGTTCAGAGCGGCTGGCGACTCGGTAGTTCTGTATCAAGTTAGCGATTGGCGTATCAGGCTGTAGCAGTTCAGTAAGATGCTCACTTAATTTATGGTGGTGAGTGGCCAGCATCCACCAAGCGAAGCGAGCATCGGAGAACGGCAATGCAGCTTGGCTGAAGCCACGTAAAATGGTGATACAAGCGCTAAAAATTTCTGCCTGAGCTGACGCAGGCGCATCTACCGGTATGTCGTGCATCCAGGCTTGCTCGGCTTGTTGCACGGCGGCTAGGGCCTGAACATGCATAGCTGCTTCAGGGGTTAGTCCAAGCGCCCAAATTGCACTAACAGTTCCGCTTGCGGCATTTTTCTTCAAGCCTCGACGCACTTCTCTTAGCGGCGATTGCTGCCAAAAATTCAAGACTTCTGGAGTTACCCCAAAACTGGTACCAAGGGCATCAATAGCACGCTGTTTTGCTTGCCGAATGACGTGATCGAGCATCTTGCTACCTATCTTGCTTCGGCGCTGTGTATGGGTAACCGCGATTCGTGTGATCCGCCACCACGTCCAGTCCAAGCAAGCGGATTGTTGGCGGTAGAAGCCGAGCGCTTGTGGCAATAGATGACCTTTTAAACGCCGCTTGCCGGTCATGATGGGCCCTTGCAGTTCGCTGGCTATCGGCCCCTCCGTGGCGAGCCAGACAACACCGACCACCTCAGCGGCACAGCGATCGAGTAAAAGATGCTGTGCTGGGTCATCAAGCAGCAGGCGTAAATCATTAGGGCTGCTTTGATAATGCGCCTCTAACAAAAGAGTCATCGTTTGCGATAAATCGTCTTCATCAAGTTCACTGGCATGGCAAAACTCAAACTTAAGCTCATGAGGCGTCTGAATTCCATGTTTAGTGTCGGTGCTAGTGCGCAACAGCAACGCGTCATTGAGCCATGCTTCACAGCCATCCTCGGGGGACCAGCGTAACGGCTCATCAAGTCGATGTTCGCGAACGTCAAAGTGGCTGTTAAGCCACGACATAAAGCGTAATACAAAACCCTGGCCACACCCTTCGTAGCCATCGACTGTGGTTGCGACCGCCCACACACGAAACTTCATAAGCAACTGCTGCAAACAATGCAAAGGAATGGCGGCAGCCTCGTCAATGACCAAAGGTTGGCCATGGTTTGACTCCTCGCGTAACAACCGATCCCATGCGCGAAAAGTCGCTGCGGGGCCAGCCTCTTTGAGCAGCGTTGCAAGCGCAGCGGGGCGCGGTCCTGTAACTAAAATAGGTTGGTGCAAGCGTGCCTGCTTGATCGCCAAGCCAAGCGTTGTACTCTTACCCCGACCTCTATCAGCCAACAGAACATGTGTTTTTTGAGTGTCGTTGAGAAGGGCATCAATGACGACTTGTTGTGCGGAACTGGGTAGATTTGGCTCCCGTACAATGTTCGCGAAGTGCGGTGGAGTCTGACGGATAGCTTTGCGCATTGCGGACCAGCTATTTGCACTAATAATACTGGTATAATTTTCTGCATGAGCAACCAGCCGTTGCTGAAACGACGTAGGCTGAATGGGGAGTACCAACCACAAGCAGCCGCCGCCAATAACAGTGCCGGTCAATGCAGCGAGTGCATCAGCATGAATTAATTGATCGAAGTCGAGTACCACTTGCCTTGCGGTGAGACCGAGATAGTCACGGTAGCGGTGCATCTTGGCACCAGTGCTTGAGGTGTCTGAGAGCCAAAGGGGCGACGGTAGTGCTGCTGCGAGCTGCGCTAAAATGACCTTGCGTTGTTGCTGATTATGCGGCGTAAAAATAAAGACAGCGCGTTGCCGCGCTGTCTTGAATGGAACTAACCACTGTTCGAGTTGTTGTTCGAACATAGTATGCTCTTATAAAAATGAGGTCCCGAAGAACTTGGTGGCGACCGTATTGGCAAAGATCACAGCAAGAATCACCGGAATAAAGGTACCAATCGAAAAGTCGACGTACTTATGCAACCAAGAAGTTTGGTAGTTCGGATTACCTTCGCTCAGTTCAGCGGCAAAGTTGTTGCGCTTCCAACGGAAACGAACGAACAAGCAAATAAGCAAACCGTTGAGCGGTAAAATCGTCTCGTAGAAAACGTCTACGATAATGTCAAAGAGTGATTTGTCGACCCCAGCATAATTAACAACATTGCTCACCCACGGCAACAGGCCAAACGATGTAGCTGCCAGCAAAGTTAAGAGGGTGATGGCAAAGCCCATTACTAACAACGCTTTTTTACGCGAGACGTTATGGCGCTCCATGAACGATGAAGTTGGTACCTCAATAATGGACACTAGTGAGGTAATGGCAGCGACAAATGCGAGTAAGAAGAAAATCGCTGCGGCAACCGTTGCAAAACCATAGCCAACAATATCAGAAAGCTGCATGAAAATTTGCGGGAAGAAAGAGAAAATCATCGATACGGATGAATCACTTAAACTTTCTGGGTTGGTGTCTGGATAGATAGCAAAAATTGCTGGAAGCGTCATTAAGCCAGCAGTGAAAGCAACTGCGGTATCGGTAATGGCGACCAGTTTACCTGAGGTGACGATGTCATCACTGCGGCGGAAATAAGAGCCGTAAGTGATGAGAATCCCCATGCCTAACGAAAGTGAGAAGAACGCTTGGGCCATAGCGCCATTAATAACACTACCGTCTATTTTGCTGAAATCAGGTACTAAGTAAAACTCAACACCAGCCATAGCGTTATCTAGTGTTAAGACAAAGATAACTAGCAATACCAGCATCAGGAACAGCGTTGGCATCAAGATTTTTGAGGCGCGTTCGATACCTTTGCGAACACCACCTACCAAAATGAAATTAATGATTACGGTAACGGCGATCAAGTAGCCGACAAACGAATAATCGTTAACAAAGGTACCGAAGTAATCTGGTTGCGCGATGATGTCTAAGTTACCGGAGAGCGTTTGGAACAAGTAGCCAAAAATCCAGACGGTGATAACCATATAAAAGACAGCAATCATAAACGGTGTGATGGTTGCTAACCAACCGGCGATCCGCCAGCGCTTGGTATCCTGACCGAGCTCAGCATAAGCTTTATAAGGACTATGTTGGGCGCGACGACCTAAGCCCATTTCTGCTAACATAACCGGTAAGCAAATGAACGCGACAAACAATGCGTAGATAATTAGAAAGGCACCGCCGCCATTCTTGGTTGCAGCAACAGGAAAGCCGACTAAGTTTCCGATACCAACCGCAGAGCCTGCGGCTGCAAGAATGAAGCCGATTTTCGAGCTAAAGTGCTCGCGAGAAGTACTCATACAGGAGACCTTTTGTTTATAGTTATTATGCGCGACGACAAGGAGCACCGATAGCGTCGTTTACGCTGCTGCAGCCCCTTGAAAGTTATTCGCTCAATCCTAGCGTATGCCGTAAACTGCGGCAAGCACTCAACACGTAACAAAGTTATGCAACAGGATCTTTTTTCTCAAGACGAACACCATTCGATGCTGCAATTAGATACGCAAGCCTTTGTGCTAAAAGGCTTTGCTTTGGCTCATGGACGTCAGTTGTGGCAGCGAATACAAGAGGTCGTAGCAGTTGCACCGTGGCGCCAATTGACGACCCCCGGTGGCAAGAAGATGTCGGTACGTACCACCAACTGTGGCAGCTGGGGCTGGCTTAGTGACGCTAAAGGATATCGTTATACTGCACAGGATCCGCTGCGTGCAGAACCATGGCCCGCAATGCCACCATTGTTCTCTGAGTTGGCTCGAGAGGCGGCAGAGCAAGCAGGGTTTGCTAACTTCCAGCCAGATGCTTGCTTGGTGAATAGTTATCTGCCGGGCACTCGAATGGGTTTGCATCAAGATCGTGACGAAGAAAACCTACAGGCGCCAATTGTTTCGGTGTCGCTTGGGCTTAGTGCCCAGTTTCTTTGGGGAGGCGACAGCCGCAAAGAACGCGCGCAGCGTGTTGAGCTGCATCATGGCGATGTGGTGGTGTGGGGCGGTGTTGATCGGTTGAAGTTTCATGGTATCGGTAAGATCCTAGCGGGAAGCCATCCGCTGCTGGGACAGCAGCGAATCAATCTTACCTTTCGGCGGGCCAAATAAGCTAATACATCATACTGTAGAGCTTACGCCGGTACTGGGCTGCAAGTGGGTCGCCTTTTGGGAGACCATTCAACATATCGAGCGTCTGCTTCTTCGCTGTGCCAAAGTTGAAATCTTTCATTAGCACGGTAAATGCTAGCTCTAACGCTTCTTCCATGCGCTGGGCATCGTAGAGTTTGGTAGCCAACTCAAGTTGTAGCTCAAGGTCATCGGGTTGCGCACTGGCTTGTTCTTGCAAAGCGCGCAGTTCAGGGCTATCTGCTGCTTGTTTCGCTAACTCAAGTTTACTTACCACGTGCTGATAGTAGCTATCTTGATCGGCTAAGCCGATAGGTGCCAATAACTCTTCGGTTTGCTCTAGGCGGCCAACACTGCAGGCGGCATCTGCAAGCGTCAGTTGAGCGGTAATATCCATCGGCTGTAAGTCGTAAGCTTGTTTGGCAAGAGCGTAAGCCTCTTGATAACTCTCTTGCTGCAGCAATTCCTGCGCTTGTTGTAATAGGTCAGCACCAGGTCCCGGGACATGCTGTTCGATACGTGCACGAATAGCACTCTCAGGTTCCACACCGGCAAAGCCATCGACGGGTTGGCCATCTTTGAAGAAGGCGACGGTGGGCAAGCTACGAATGCCAAATTGTGCAGCCAATTGCTGTTGTTCCTCACAGTCAATTTTCGCCAAAGTGACACGGTCGCTAAACTCATTTGCTAGCTTTTCTAAAACCGGCATCAGCTGTTTACACGGTTCACACCAATCCGCCCAGAAGTCGACCATGACCAGTTTGGTTTTCGAACCTTCTAAAATGACTTGTTGAAAATTCTCAATGGTGACATTGATACCTACGTTTGCCACAGTAATTCCTTCTTAACGACAAGTGGATGCTGATTAAATGAGGGCTGCGAGATGTTTTTCAATACTCTCGCAGCACTTTTATTAACTGAACCATCGCAATAGCTTTTGCTTGAAAGAGGTATAGGGTGGGTAACGAAATTTCGGGTCAAACCAGAATGGACGCTGCATCACAGCTTTCTGATGACTAAAGGTGTCAAACCCAAATTTACCATGATAACTCCCCATACCGCTTGGGCCGACACCGCCAAAAGGCAATTCAGGGTTGAGCATAAACATTAAGGTATCGTTATTGCATTGATTACCCGCATGAGTCTGCTCAGTCAGTTGTTGTAGTGCTCGTTTTGAGGCACTAAAACCATAGAGTGCAAGTGGTTTGTCTCGCTCACGAATGAATTCGACGGCACTGGCAAGATTTGGCACGCTCAAAACCGGCAAAATAGGTCCGAAAATTTCTTCTTCCATAATCGGACTGTCGACGGCGACTTCGGTGATAATGGTTGGCGCTAGAAAGCGTTGTTGACGATCATAGTCGCCCCCATGGACCACTGTCCCCTGTTCCAGATAACCAACCAAGCGCTGCCAATGTTGCTCGTTGACAATGCGACCATAGTCGTTGGCATCGCTTGCATCAGCGCCATAAAAATCTTCTACGGCCTGCTTAAGGGCTGCGATGAATTCGTCGCGACGGCTGTCGGCTACTAATACATAGTCGGGAGCAATACAGGTTTGCCCCGCATTGAGCCATTTACCCCACGCAATACGCCGCGCTGCGGTTTTAATATCTGCATCGTCTAACACTACAGCGGGGCTTTTGCCACCTAACTCAAGTGTCACTGGCGTGAGATGTTTTGCCGCAGCTTCCATGACGATGCGCCCGACGCGACCGCCGCCGGTATACATAATGTGGTCAAACCGCTGGGCCAGCAGCTCTTGTGCAACTTCAGCTCCGCCGGTCACCACTTGCACCGCTTCGTTAGCCAGATAGTCAGGCAGTAGCTTGGCGATAATGTCGGCTGTGTTGGGGGCGAGCTCGGAGGGTTTCACCACCGCACAGTTACCTGCTGCAAGAGCTGCGACTAATGGGCTTAACAGTAGCTGTAGTGGATAGTTCCAAGCGCCAATAATGAGTACAACGCCTAGCGGTTCAGGATGCAAAAAGCTTTTTCCTGGCCATGCCATCAGTGGTTGTGAGACCCGTTTGCCCCGCATCCACTTGCGTAGATGTTTGCACGTGTAATCAATGTCACTATTGAGGTAGCCAAGCTCGGTGAGCCAACCTTCAGCTTTACTCTTGCCCAAGTCACTTTCAAGCGCCTTGAGTAAGTCGCTCTCGTGCTCTTCGAGCATGAGTTGCAGCTGTTTTAATTGATTAATACGCCAACTTAGCGGGCGCGTAAGCCCGCTGATATAGCTGTGACGCAGACGTTGCATCATATCGTTCATGCGAATCCACCTAAGGTTAGGGTCTTGGTTTCTTGGTATTCAGCCAAGCCATAACGCGACCCTTCACGGCCAATACCAGACTCTTTCACGCCGCCAAACGCATTGTAAGCATGTGAAATCGCTCCGGCATTAATGCCTAACATGCCGCATTCCAGGGCTGCACTGACCCGTTCGATGCGACGATAATCCTGCGCACAGAAGTAGCCTGCCAAACCGAATGGAGTGTCATTCGCTTTGCGGATACCTTCTTCTTCGTCAGTGAAGCTTTGCACGGCAACAACGGGGCCAAAAATTTCTTCTTGTGTGATTGCCATGCTCGACGTCACGTTGGTGAGAAGCGTCGGCGCATAAAATAACTCGCCGAGGTCTTTTAATACTTCACCACCGAGTAGACACTCGGCGCCATTTTCGCGCGCATCCCCCACCAGTCTTGAAACCTTTTCAATAGCTGCGGTATCGATAAGCGGTCCGTAATCCACTTCATCTGCAGTACCTGCGGCAACCTTCAAGTCACGCATCGCCGCTTTCAGTTTATTGACGAATGAATCAAGAACGTTTTCTTGGACCAAAATACGGTTTGCGCTAATGCAGGTTTGTCCAGCATTGCGGAACTTGCAAATCATTAACTGTTCCACTGCATGATCCAAATCAGCGTCATCGAAGACAACAAACGGTGCGTTGCCACCGAGCTCAAACGAAACTTTTTTTACATTGCTAGCACATTGCTGCATAAGTTGTTTGCCAACCTTGGTTGAGCCGGTAAAACTAAATTTCCGAATCAATGGGTGCTCGGTTAAAACTTTGCCTACGCTTTTCGAATCGCTGCTCGGGACAATGTTAAGCACGCCATCGGGGATACCAACTTCGCTTGCTAACTGAGCAATCGCAAGGGCGGACAAGGGCGTGAGTTGTGGTGGTTTCACCACCATGGTGCAACCAGCTGCCAGGGCTGGAGCTACCTTACGGGTAATCATCGCGTTGGGAAAGTTCCATGGCGTGATAGCGCTGCAGACACCGATACCTTGTTTAATGATAGAAACACGTTTATCACTTGACTGCAGTGGAAGTACGTCACCGTAGCTGCGTTCAGCTTCACCGGCGAACCACTTAATGAAACTTGCGCCGTAATCAATTTCAGCTGCAGCCTCGGCGACGGGCTTGCCCTGTTCAGCGCACATTAGCTCGGCCAGTGCCTGTTTATTGGCTTGTATAGTTTCATACCATTTCAACAGTAAATCAGCGCGCTCATGGGCAGGGCGCGCACGCCATGCGGGCAGGGCGCGGTTTGCGGCTTCAACTGCGCGCTCGGCGAGTGTGGCATCAGCATCAGCGACTTCGGCGAGGACTTCACCATCGGCTGGGTTAGTGACGGTAAAACGTTCATCTACTGGCACCCAGTGGCCATCGATAAACGCATTAGTTTTAGTTAACGAACGCATGCTATGGGATGACATAGTATTCCCCCTGCTGTGTCATTAAATGATTGGTTTATGAGTATGTTGCTTATACGCGCCACTTGCAACGATAGTTTACCTTGTACTTTTGTTATATTTAGCGTATAGTGCGCGCTCCTCAGGGTCATTACCGCTAATGATGGGAGCGGCTCAACCCCTGATTCGCTGGGGTTCAGCGCCTATTTCCTGCCAGAGTGTTCATCGTGTTCTGTAGCTGGGCGTACATTCCCCCTTATGCTTTACAGAAATGATGTGAGAAAACTATGTCAGAAGTTATTTTGGACCAGTCGTTCGCCGACTTGGGCCTGCCTAGTCCTGTGCTTGATCAATTAAACAGCATGGGCTTTACTGCACCGACCCCTATTCAATTACAAGCTATTCCAGCCATGCTGGAAGGCAAAAACGTGCTTGGTGAAGCGCAAACGGGTACCGGTAAAACTGCAGCTTTCGGTTTACCTGGACTTTCGTTGCTAGATGCCAACACCCGCGAAACACAAATGTTAGTGGTTGCGCCGACGCGTGAGCTAGCGATTCAGGTTGCTGAAGCCTTGTCTGAATTTGGTAAAAAAATGCGTGGCCTTGAAGTCGCGACTGTTTACGGTGGTGCTGCGTTTGGTCCGCAAATCAAAGCATTGCGTACCGGTGCTCAGATTATCGTGGGTACTCCAGGTCGTTTGCTCGATATGCTTAATAAAGGTGTGTTGAAGCTTTCAGCTCTGCGTATGGCGGTGCTCGACGAAGCCGATGAAATGCTTAATATGGGCTTTATCGAAGATATCGAAACCATCATGGGCGCGGTACCGAACACGTCACAGCGTGCGCTGTTCTCGGCCACAATGCCAAATGCGATTCGCAAGTTGGCAAAGACCTTCTTGGTGAATCAAGAGGGTGAGCAACCGGTCAATATTAAGATTGCACCGAAGACGCAAAACAAAGCAAATATTCGCCAGCGCGCTTGGCAAGTTCGTGGTCTGACCAAGATGACAGCGTTAACGCGTCTGCTTGAGACCATGGAATATCAGCGTGTGCTTATCTTCGTTCGTACGCGTAATGACACCATGGAATTGACCGAACTACTGCAGAAGTCGGGCTTTAAAGCATCGCCATTGAGCGGTGACTTGAACCAGAGTCAACGCGAGCAGACCGTGAGCCAATTGCGTAGCGGGCATATCGAAATTTTGGTGGCTACCGACGTCGTAGCGCGTGGTCTAGACGTTCCTGAAATTACGCACGTAATTAACTACGATCTGCCAGGTGACAACGAATCCTACGTCCACCGTATTGGTCGTACTGGTCGTGCCGGTCGTAGTGGCGAAGCTATTTTGTTCTTCCGTCCACGCGAGAAGCATTTACTGCGCCAATACGAGCGTTTAACTAACAGTTCGATCGAGTTTTTCGAAGTACCTAATGCTGCTGAGCTGAGTAAGTTCCGCCAAAACTCGCTACAAGAGAAGTTAGTCGCGCAGGTTGCACAGGGCGGTCTTGACGAAATGACGTCAATCGTTGAAAAAATGCAGGCTGAAACTAATTTAACTGCGACTGAAATCGCAGTCGCCTTATTGGCGCAGCAGCAGCAACAGCGTCCACTAATTGTGCAAGCTGATCCGGCACCGAAGAAGTTCGCTGAGCGTCCAGAGCGCAGTGACCGCGGTGACCGTAAGCGTAACGACAAGCGTGTCGGTGGGCGTGACCGTCGTGATGCCAATGTTGAATTCGATACCTATCGTATTCAAGTAGGCCGCGAGCATGGCGCACGTCCACAAGATATCGTTGGCGCGATAGCCAATGAAGGTGATATCGATAGTAAATATATTGGTCAAATCCAATTATTTGATAATCACAGCTTGGTTGAGTTGCCAAAAGGCATGCCGACAGGCGTCCTGCGCATCTTACAGCGAGCTCGCGTACGTCAGCAGCAGATGTCAATGGAGCTTTCGGACAATGCGATTGCAGCGCGTCCGCGCAAGCCGCGTAGTGATCGTCCAGCGCCAAAAGGCTTCGCTGGCGGTAAAGAACGCCAAGGTCGTGGTGGCGAGCGTCGAGGCCGTCGCTTTCAATAAGTGACACGGGTTAAAAGAAAAGGGAGCTTCGGCTCCCTTTTTTATAGGCTCTCGAGAAACTGCTCTGCTTCTTGAATGATCTGTTGTCTATCTTCTTTGCTGCGCTTTTCCCACTGTTTAAGAATCAAGCCCATTCGGCCATTTCCTTGCAACTGTTCAAAGTGGCGGTCAATAAAATGCCAATACAGTAGGTTAAACGGGCAGGCATCTTCACCGGTTTTACTTTTCACATTATAGTGACAATCTGTGCAGTAATCGGACATTTTGTGAATATAGCTGCCGCTTGAAACATAGGGCTTAGTTGCCAGTATACCGCCATCGGCGTATTGACTCATGCCACGCGTGTTGGGCAACTCGACCCATTCGATAGCATCATTGTAAATGCCAAGATACCAGGCATCGACTGCGTCCGGATCACAGCCGGCTAAAAGCGCGAAGTTCCCGGTAATCATGAGACGTTGAATATGATGAGCATAGGCGTAATCCAAGGACTGCTGAATACTTTGTGCAAGACAATTCATTTGGGTTTCGCCATTCCAATAAAAGTCAGGCAATGGCCGTTTATGCTTAAAGTGGTTACGTTCGCCATAGTTCGGCATAAACTGCCAATAAATCGCACGTACGAATTCTCGCCAACCAATGATCTGACGGACGAATCCTTCAATTTGATTGAGGGAAATAGCCTCGGGATTCTTCTGCCACGCCTGAATAGCTGCATCGACAACTTGCTTCGGAGCCAAAATTTTGGCGTTTAATGCGAATGACAGGCGAGAATGATAGAGGCTCCATTGCCCAGTCACCATAGCGTCTTGGTAGTCGCCGAAGCTGGGTAACAGGCGTTGGACAAAATCGGTTAACAGCTCTTTGGCCTCGCGTCGTGTCAGCGGCCAAATAAAATTTTTGCTGTCAATTTCACCGAGGGTATCGATACCTGCAGCAAGCAGGAGTTGATGAATTTCGGTGACATCATGAGCAAAGAGGAGTGGCTTCGGGTAGTCATGTCCGGATTTAGGTGTTTTACGGTTATCGTGGTCGTAATTCCATTTGCCGCCCTCTGGCTGCTCACCATCCATTAAGTAACCGGTTTGCTTACGTACACGGCGGTAAAAGTGCTCCATGACATAATTGTCTTGTGCACCGAACCAGTCCTGCAAGACACTACGCTGAGTAATAAAGTGCTCGCTATCAAACCAGTCAACGCGGATATCCAGTTTGTTGGCAACCTTAGCACTCCAGTCCTGAAACTGTCGGTCAAGTCGGTATTCATCGGGCTGTTGCAGTTGTACCTGGCAAGCATGTGTGGTTTTGCAGATAGCTTCGAGATTTTTGGTTATGGATTGTTGGTTATCCGAGTTATCAAGGGTTAAGTACAGGACTTGGTGTCCTGCATCGGCTAAGGCGCTAGCAAATTTCCGCATTGCCGCAAAAAAGCCGACGACTTTCTGCACATGGTGGCGGCAGTAATCGGTCTCTTGGCGGACTTCCATCAGTACAAAAAGGCGCTCGTCATCGGTTTGCTTGAACCAGCTGTGGCTGGCATTAAGTTGATCACCGAGGATCAAGGCGACTGTTGTGAGACCTTTTTCGGGCAACTGATTGAGTTGCAGCTTACATGCGGAACTTAAAAATACTGGTTCAGTAGATGACGACATAGATGGCAACTTAGCAACGGTGTATTAAAGTATTAGCAGAGCTACGCGCTAAAAAAAGGAAAAGATCGCAGAAGCCTGCCATATTCCCCGCGAAAGCTTTGGCGAAACATAGCCATAGCAGGCAATATTTGGCAGAATACGCCCATATGACATGACATCTACAGGCAGAATAAAATGCAGCCAGTTAACGTAATTTGTATCAAATGGGGCCAAAAATATGGCTCTGATTATGTAAACACGCTTTACTCGATGGTAAGCCGTCATCTATCACGTCCTTTCCGGTTTGTGTGCTTTACTGATGACAACGACGGAATTCGTGATGAGGTCGAGGTGAAACCAATCCCTGAAGTTGGTTTTAAAGACTTTGATGAGCGCAAACCTTGGACTTTTGGGCATGGTTGGTTGAAATTAACCGTGTTCGCACAGCCGCTGTATGATCTCGAAGGACCGACATTGTTTCTTGATCTCGATATCGTTATTGTTGGTAGTCTCGATGAATTCTTTGAGCCTGAAGGCGACTTCTTAGTCATTAAGGAGTGGGACAAGTCAGATGCGACCGGCAACACCTCCGTGTTCCGATTCAATATTGGTGCGCATGTCGACGCGATTGAACACCTTAAAGAAGACCCTGTGGGTGCACGTAAGAACGTGCGCAATGAGCAGGAGTATATTACCCAATATGTGGATCGTCAGAACAAGCTAAAATACTGGCCGGCCGAGTGGTGCCGTAGTTTTAAACGTCACTGTTTACGACCTTTCCCACTGAGCTTTTTTCAAGAGCCCCGCATTCCTGAAGGCGCCAAGGTCATCATCTTTCACGGCCGTCCGCATCCTGATGATGCAATCGCTGGCCGCAGTGGGAAATGGTACCGGAAGGTCTTACCGACCTCGTGGATTAAAGAGTACTGGCGCTAAGAGTAATGACAGCCGTATATCGACTGCTCATTCGGCTGTTAATGCCGGCTGTATTTCTCTATTTATGGTTGCGGGGGCGCAAAGCTCCCGCCTACCGCCAGCGTTGGAATGAACGACTTGCGCGCCAAACTATTCCAGCGAGTTGTCGCCATGGCCTGCTGATTCACTGTGTTTCGGTTGGCGAAACGGTTGCCGCACGACAACTCATTGATAGTCTATTGGATCACTATCCAAACTTACCGATCACGCTCTCGTCGATGACGCCGACAGCTGCCGATCTTGCCTTTAAACTGTTTGGCAATCGTGTACACCACCTCTATTTGCCTTTTGATACCCCGGGCGCGATGCGACGCTTTTTCGATAAACTGGCGCCAGAAGCTGTGCTTGTTCTAGAAACTGAGCTGTGGCCGTGCTTCCTGCGCGAAGCAAAACAGCGACAGATACCTGTCTTGCTGTTAAATGCGCGAATGTCAGAAAAGTCCTTTGCTTCCTACCACCGCTTTGCTTGGTTAGTTGGACACATTTGGGAACAGCTCGATTGGGTCGCAGCACAAACGCAAGCTAGCCTTGAGCGCTTTATTAACTTAGGTGTTTCAGCTGATCGTGCGGCACTGCGCGGAAACCTTAAGTTCGATAGCCATGTGCCGGTCGACGTGTTGGCTGCGGCTACGGCGCTGAAACAGCGTTGGGGGCGACCTGTTTGGGTAGCCGCTAGCACGCACAAGGGCGAAGACGAACAAATTCTTCGAGCGTTCGAGCAGGTATTGCAAGAAATACCTTCAGCGCTTCTTATTCTGGTGCCGCGACATCCAGAGCGATTCGCTAACGTCGGTGAGTTGCTAGCAAATGCTGGTCTGAGTTTTGTATCGCGCAGCTCGGGACGAGAGCCGCAAGCAAATGATCAAGTGTTACTGGGCGATACTATGGGCGAGCTCCTACTTTGGTATGCGCTTGCCGATGTTGCTTTTGTTGGCGGTAGTTTGATTACCCGTGGTGGGCACAATCCGTTAGAGCCGGTTGCAACCCATACTCCTGTGATAACGGGACCCCACGTGTTCAACTTCAAAGATATCTACCAACGTTTGGCAAATGCAGAAGCGGTCCGCTTTGCTACTTCAGCAGAACAACTGGCGTGGCATTGTCTTGAGTTACTTACCGATGCACAACTCCGCCATAAACTGCAACAGGCAGCACAAAATGAATTTGCCCAAGATCAAGGTGCAACAGCAGCAATGCTGGTCGATATAAAAACTCAGGTGCCACAGCTACAACGAGGAGCAGCGAGCGCAATGCAACAAGTAGAAGTTCTTCAACCGTCGAAGCGCGAAACTATATGGTTCCGCAAGGATCGTTTTGACGATTTTTCGGCGCAGTATTTTACTGCAGACTTCTGGCAAGCGCAGGGCAAAGTAAAGGGTGCCGCAACGGGGCGCAGTACTGCATGGTTTATTGCCAGCGAACCGACGGACATGTTGTTACGTCACTACTATCGGGGCGGCTTAGTAGGTAAGGTCAACAAAGATCGCTTTAAGCGGGAAGAAGTGTCTATCAGTCGCGCCATGGCCGAGTTCGAACTGTTGTTAGCACTTCGTGAGCGTGATTTGCCTGTACCTGAGCCTCTTGCCGCACGTTATGTTGCCGCGCCGCTATGGGGCTATCGCGCCGACATTTTGGTCGCGGTTATTGCTGGCGCGAAGGATGTCTTTAAGTTGCTCGGAGAGCGGCAACTAGCGTCGCAAGAGTGGAATGTGCTGGGTGCTACTATACGCCTGCTACATGATCACGAGGTGTATCACTCAGATTTAAACTGCCACAACCTAATGCTTGATGAGAATGGTAAAGCCTGGATTGTTGACTTCGACAAATGTGGCTTTCGCGAGCCTGGAGAATGGCAACAAGCTAACTTGGCGCGCTTGTTACGGAGTTTCAAAAAGGAACTGGGTAAAGCAGAAGAGGCCAAGCACGACTTCCATTGGCAGGAAGATCGCGATTGGCCTCTATTATTGGCGGGTTATCAAGGCGACTAAATGATTAGTCGCGAATTTGCCCCGTACCAGTGACGACAAATTTCTCAGTAGTGAGTGCTTGTAGACCCATCGGACCATAAGCATGTAGTTTACTGGTTGAGATGCCGATTTCTGCACCTAAACCTAACTGACCACCGTCACTAAAGCGTGACGAAGCATTCCACATCGTTACCGCAGAGTCGACTTCACGAATGAAGCGCTGAGCTGTGGTTTCGTCTTCCGTCGCAATCACTTCAGTGTGACCGCTACCGAAGTCTTGGATATGCTCGATTGCAGCGTCAAAGTCGGCGACTGTGCGTACCGCAATTTCTAACGCCAAGTACTCTTCACCAAAGGCATCATCGGCAATCACATCAGCATCAGCAAAGTACTCTGCAGAGGCTTTGTCACTGTGAATTTTGACGCCTTTTTCTTGTAGTGCTTGGGCCGCCATGGGCAAGAATTTATCTGCGATTGCAGAATGGACCAACAGTCCTTCAAGCGCATTACAAACGCCAGTACGCTGAGTTTTACCATTGAGCAGAAGGTTCAGCGCTTTGTCGAGGTCGGCATCTTTGTCGACATACAAATGGCAGACGCCTTTGTAGTGTTGGATAACTGGAATCTTGCTGTTATCACTGACAAAGTGAATCAGGCCTTCGCCACCACGTGGGATGACAAGATCGATGTACTGGTCTTGTTGCAGTAGCTCAAGCATGAGTTCACGGTCAGGGGTCGGTACCACGGTGATGACATCTTCAGGTAGACCACTTTCACGCAACGCTTCGTGCAACGCAGCAGCAATCGCTTTACTACTTTCAATGGCTTCACGACCACAGCGTAAAATGACTGCATTACCTGATTTAAAGCATAAGGCACCGGCATCTGCTGTTACATTTGGACGCGCTTCATAAATCATGCAGATCACACCCAAAGGAATGCGCATCTTCTCAACTTCGATGCCGTTCGGGCGGGTAGTGAATGGCATACGCTCACCCACGGGATCGTTAAGTTCAATGATTTCTTCTATTGCGGTCGCCATTCCCTCGATGCGCTCAGGATTGAGTTGCAATCGATCCAGCATAGAGTCAGACAGCTGCTTTTCGCGGCCTGCGGCCATGTCTTTTTCGTTCACCGCAAGAATTTCATCTTGATGTTTACGAATGGCATCTGCCATTTTTTGCAGAACAGCATTTTTTTGCTCTTCGTTCAGTGTTGCCACTGCTCGTGCCGCTACTGCCGCACGTTTTGAAATTTCAGTTGCTACGGAGTTACTCATACATCCTCCAATATCATTAAATCATTACTTTCGATGACTTCAGTGATAGGGCTATAACCATATTGCTCAGCAATGTGGCTTACTTCTTGGCCTTTAATGTGCAGAAGCTCGTGGGAGCTATATTGGCAAATCCCTTTGGCAACAGCCTCTGCATTTTCGCCATTGCGAATCACAACCGCGTCGCCACGGTTAAAGTCACCTTGTACGTCCACAATGCCTGTCGTGGTTAAAGCTTCTCCGGCGAGCAAACTGTCCACCGTAGCACTATCAACCACAATTTCACCTTGTGACACTAACGTGTGGCGCAACCAATGCTTTTTGTTACTCATTGGATCTTGCTGACGTTTAAATAGAGTGCCTGGGTTCTCACCCTGCAACATCAATTCAAAGGTTTCACCTTTGCGGCCATTGACGATATAAGTATCAATACCGTGTGACGTTGCTTTTTCTGCAGCTTCAATTTTTGTCCGCATGCCGCCCGTCGCGATCTTGTTGGTAGTTCCGCCTGCAAGCGCAAAAATTTCCTCGGTTATTTCATCAACCTCTGGAATCTTTTTCGCGTCAGGTTTTACCCGTGGATCAGCGTCAAACAAGCCATCGATATCTGAGCAAATAAACAACGCGTCAGCATCCACCAAAGTAGCAACCATTGCTGCGAGATTATCGTTGTCGCCGACTTTCATTTCGTCGGTCGCCAAGGCATCGTTTTCGTTTACAATCGGCAATACATCGTGTTCTAACAATGTGTGCAAGGTGTTTCGAATACTCACATATCTAGCGCGGTCACGTAAGTCACCATGAGTCATCAGTACCTGAGCGCACGGGAAGTCAAAAAAACGTGACCAATTGGCCATCATGTCATTTTGCCCGACCGCTGCCATAGCTTTCTTTACGGTAACTGGGATGGTATCGCTATCATAAGCGATATGTTTGCGTCCGGCCGCCGCGCTGCCGGATGAAACTAAGACAACTTCTTGCCCACGTTCGTGGCACTCTATAATGAAGCGGGCAATAGCTAGTAAGTATTTAGTGCTCGTTCCTGTTTCGTCTGGCGCAATCAAAGCGCTGCCTACTTTTACCACGGCGCGCTGCCAGGAAGGCATTTTCATAGTGGCTCCCTCTTGAAAAATTCGTTCGTAGTCTAACAGAATAGCTGAGGTTTCTCTAGGTTCGGCCTATAAGTTGTGCCTATGTTGATCATAGCTTAGTCAAATTTAGGAAATAGTGCCTAAAAATTGTGCAGAAATATGCGGAGAGGGGTACAAAAAAGCCCCTAAGAAAGGGGCTTGAGTAGGTATTTATGCACTGGGTGGGGTATAGCCTTCGATTTTCACGTCTTTTCCTTCAAAAAGGAAAGCTTGCATTTGCTCTTCAAGGTACTCCCGTGACTTCGGGTCCATGAGATTAAGTCGGTTTTCATTGATCAACATGGTTTGCTTCTTTTGCCACTCAGCCCATGCCTCTTTGGAGATATTTTCGAAAATCTTTTGCCCTAGCTCACCAGGGTAAAGTTGGAAGTCTAAGCCTTCAGCTTCTTTCTTTAGGTACTGACAATAAACGGTGCGACTCATGGTTACCTCAACGTCATCAATGTTTGTAGCGAATTTTACGCTCTATTGTACGGCGTTACAAACCTCATCCCAGGGTATCGTCATTAACAGCTTGCGAATCGGCGCGGGTAAGCCGTAGTCATCGAGTTGGGCAAACGGTACGCGTACATGTGGCGGTGTGCTATCACTTGCTGAGGTTAACCATACCTTGGCAGCGAGCTTGTAATGACTGAAGGTATGTTTAAATTCGTAACTCTGGGTTGCATTCGGTGCCTCAGTGACTTCAGGTAAGCACCAAAGCGACGGCCAAATACCTTCGCTGGCGCGTTGCTGTAGTAGGACGCCAGTTGGCGTAATGTCCAATAGAAAATGCCCAGTGCGGGTCGGGATTTTCTTACTTTGCTTGCGTTTCGGGTAGTTAGTAACGCTGTTATTCGTATAGGCGCGGCAGCGTTGTTGTAGTGGACAGTCATGGCATACCGGTTGTTGTGGCTTACAAATCGTTGCGCCAAGGTCAAGAAGGCCTTGCGCGAAGCGACGATTGTTGGTGTTTGGGGTGTAATGCTCGGATATTGCCCAAAAATATCGGTCATGGGGGCTATGGTTGACGGCGTGAGGAAGTTCGAACAGGCGCGCAAAAAGTCGTTTGACGTTACCGTCGACTATCGCTGCGGGGACGTCGAAGGCGAAACTGCGAATGGCACCGACCGTATAGGGGCCGACGCCTGGGATCTCTTTGAGCTCGTTGGCTTCTTGTGGAATCACCGAGTCATAGTCTGTCACGATAGTTTTAGCTGCAGCATGAAGGTTGCGAGCACGGCGATAGTAGCCGAGGCCTTGCCAATGCGCCATAACCTCTTGTTCTGGAGCGTCGGCAAGCGATTGCACGTCAGGGAAACGCGCGAGCCAGCGGTTAAAGTAAGGAATGACTGTGGCGACTTGTGTTTGTTGCAGCATCAACTCGCTGACCAATACATGGTAGGGGTCGCGCGCTTGTTGCCACGGTAGGTCATTTCGCCCATGCTGCTCTTGCCAAGCAACAACCGTTTCTGCAAATTCGTGAGCGGGGAGCTGCTTCTGCATTTGTACTAAAGATAAATCAACCACTTATATTTTCCTAATCCTTACATTCTGAATTTTTTTTAAAGGGCTACAAAGATTCCGTAAAACTTTTGTAAAGCTTAAAGAATTCGCCAAAAACCAAGCAAAAACCTCATATTTCGTATATAGTAATGGGAAATAAAAATCTATTCATTGGGAAATTAAAGGAGCATCTCGTGAATCGTATCGCCGCAGTATCTTTAGCAGTTTTAGCAGGCCTCTCATTCACTGGCAACGCATACGCGCAGTCAACGAACGAAGGCGAGTGGTATGTCGGTCCGCGTCTTGGACCATTGGGTACCGATTCTGATCGTGTCGCTATCGACAACAATCAGTTACGTACCTTTAAAGGCGGATTCGACAGTGCATTCTACGGTATTGAAGCCGGTTTCCAATTTACCCCTGAGTGGGGCTATCGCATGTACTATGATTACCTGCGTGGTGATCTAGAAAATGCTGATACAGCTGATGGTCGCGTTTATGGTGTCGACCTGATGTATAACTTCACTGAGAGCGTATACGGTACTATTGGTCTTAACAACACTGAGCTCGGTGATGTATCCAACCGTTTTGTACGTGTAGGTGCAGGTTACCGTGAGCAGTTAACGAATAATTGGGACCTTTTTGTCGAGGGTGGAGTACAGCAAAGTGATGGCGACTTGACCGAGTTCTTATTGATGACCGGTCTACGCTACTACTTCGGTCGCTCAGCACCTGCGCCGGCTCCAGCTCCAGCGCCTGAAACCGCAGCGCCGGTTGACTCAGACGGTGACGGAGTAATGGACGCAGACGACTTGTGCCCGAACACCGACCCTATGTACAAAGTCGATGCAACGGGCTGTGTGATGTATCGTAACGAAACCATCACGCATGAGTTGATGATCAACTTTGCTTTCGACTCAGCGAAGATCCCGACGAATGAAGTAGGCGAACTTCGTGAAACCGCTGACTTCATGAAGGAATATCCGCAGTTGGATATCCGCGTTGAAGGTCACACCGACAGCATTGGTACTGTTGAATACAACCAAGGCTTGTCTGAGCGTCGTGCGAAGTCAGTAGGCGACAGCTTGATCAGCGATTATGGTATCGAGCAAGAGCGCGTAAGCACTGTAGGTTACAGTGAGAACCGTCCGTTGGTACCAAACGACTCGAAAGAGAATCGTGCGAAGAACCGTCGTATCGAAGCCAAAATGTCTGTCACCAAAGAAATCCCGGTGAAAAAAGACAATTAAGGTTCGATAAGTAATAGAAAGGCGCGCTAAGCTTGGGCTTGGTAGCGCCTTTTTTGTCTTTAAGCTAGCTATGAAAGTTGAGTAACGAAAGCCCCATGTCTGCAAGTAAAACTCCCTCAGAAACACAGAAGAACTTAGCGGAAGCGCAAGAGAAAGGTCGCTACATACGCCAGATCCGTAGTTTTGTTAAACGTGAAGGCCGCTTAACCAAGGGGCAGGCGGCGGCGATGGAGCGCAGTTGGCCAACTATGGGTTTAGAACATGCGCAAGGGCCTATTCAGTTGCACGAAGTGTTCGGGCGTGACGCCGATACCATTGTAGAAATTGGCTTTGGTATGGGGCATTCGCTTATTGCCATGGCAGCTGCTGCACCAGATAAGAACTTCATCGGTATTGAAGTGCATCGACCAGGCGTAGGAGCTTGTTTGATGGAGGCAGAACAGCAGGGCGTGACGAACTTACGTGTTTATGAACACGACGCCGTGGAAGTATTTCGCGATTGTATCGCTGAAGAAAGCCTCGCCGGTGTGCAAGTATTCTTCCCTGATCCGTGGCATAAAAAGCGCCATCATAAGCGTCGTTTGATTCAATCCGAGTTCGTAGAAAAGTTGCGCTCGAAGCTTCGCGTAGGTGGCGTATTGCACTTGGCAACGGACTGGGAAAACTATGCTGAACATATGCTAGAGGTGATGCAAGCCGCTGAGCAAGAAGGCAAGTGGGAAAATCTATCCCCCACGAACGACTATGTTCCGCGCCCTGAAGAGCGGCCACTGACGAAATTCGAAAAGCGGGGTGAGCGACTGGGTCATGGCGTATGGGATTTGAAATTTCGCCGCCTTAGCTAAGCACTTAAACCATCTCGTCAAGAATGGAATTAAGAAAACGGCGCCCTAGTGGCGTCGTTTGCCATTCTGAGCCGTTATCAACAATAAGGCCCTTCGCTTGTGCTGGAGCCAGAGCTCTTTCAGCAATGGCTAGCGGCAGGCCAGTCCGTTCACTAAAGAGCCGTTTAGCAACCGGCTCAGTGAGCCGCAAGAGATTCATAAAAAACTCAAAAGGCAACTCATCTTCGGCAACGTCCCAAGTACGGTAACGGAGCTGTCGCGTGAGATCTAAATAACCCTGTGGGTGCCTTATTTTTTCGCAGCGCAGAATACGTTTGTCTTGGGGCAAGGTGATTTTACTGTGTGCGCCGCAGCCAATTCCCAGGTAGTCACCGAACTGCCAATAGTTACGATTGTGCTGGCTCTGATGGCCGGGCTTGGCATAGGCACTGACTTCATAATTCACATAACCGGCTGCGCTGAGCTTGGCATGGCCGCGTTCATTTATTTCGGCGAGCACGTCATCTTCCGGTAAACGTGGCGGGCGGCTGGCGAATGATGTGTTGGGTTCAATGGTCAGTTGATACCATGAAATATGCGGTGGTTCGAGTGCAATGATGGCATCAAGGTCGGCCATTGCCTGGGCAATTGTTTGCTCCGGCAAGCCATGCATTAAATCGAAGTTAAAGCTTCTAAGCGGCAACTGCTTAGCATAGCGCGCGGCAGTGAGGGCTTGCTCAGGATCGTGAATACGTCCGAGGCGCTGCAACTGCTCCGCGTCTAAGCTTTGTATACCAATGGATAAGCGATTTACGCCGGCGGAAATAAAGCCGGCAAAACGCTCTTGTTCGAAGGTGCCAGGGTTTGCTTCAAGAGTGATCTCACAATTGTCCGCAAGCGTTAGTTGCGTTTTGACACCGGAAAGTAAGCGTTCAACCGCTGCGGGGGTAAGTAAGCTCGGCGTGCCGCCACCAATAAAAATACTTGAAATAGGTCGCCCTTGCGCCCACTCAGCATCTGCACGCAAGTCATCAAGCAACCGCGCAATGTATGCCTCTTCCGGCACTCCACCTTTTAAAGCATGTGAATTAAAGTCGCAGTAAGGACATTTTTGCACGCACCAAGGGACATGTATGTACAGCGCAAGCGGTGGTAGGATCATGGTGTCGTTAACTGCTGTAAAAGTTGTTGCAAGGCCTGCCCGCGGTGACTGAGAACTTGTTTACGTTCTTTGCTCAACTCGGCAGCAGTACAGTTCTCGCTGGGAACCCAGAACACAGGGTCGTAACCAAACCCGCCGGTTCCGGAAGGTTGGCGGGTGATTTCGCCGTGCCACGTGCCATGACAAATAATGGGGGTAGGGTCTTCAGCATGACGTAAAAACGCCAGCACACAATGAAAACTTGCTTGCCGCGCATGGTTGGGCACCTGCGCTAAGGCGTCCAGCAACTTGTTCACATTGTCAGCATCGCTCGCCTCAGCCCCGGCATAGCGTGCCGAATAGATTCCAGGTGCACCACCAAGAGCTTGTACAGCGAGTCCTGAGTCATCGGCTAAAGCAGGTAATCCCGTTTGCTGTGCAGCGTGACGCGCTTTTAAAATGGCATTCTCGATAAAGGTTAAACCTGTTTCTTCCGCCTCAGCGAAATCCCATTCACTTTGCGGTCGAACACGCCACTCGAGCGGCTCCAACAGGGCACTTAATTCGCGAACTTTACCTTGGTTTCCAGTAGCTAATACGACTTCTTGCATGACAGCTGCTTTACTTTTCGGCACAATAACAAACATTATACGCCATCGCGGCAACCTCACCCAAGGAGAAATGCTTGTCTGATGTAAACAGTGTCATGCTTTTAATGGGCTCATTGTTATTGGTCAGTATTCTGGCTGCGGTGGTATCGTCGCAGTTTGGGGCGCCGTTGCTGTTAGTTTTCCTTGTTGTCGGAATGCTGGCCGGCGAAGAAGGGTTATTAGGTATAGAGTTTAATCAACCAGAAATAGCCTTTTTTATCGGTTCTTTGGCATTGGTAATTATTATATTCGATGGCGGCATGCGCACCCGTAAAGAAAAGTTTCGGGTGGCGCTGTGGCCAGCAATAAGCCTCGCGACATTAGGTGTCGCGTTGACCTGCTCGCTAACCGCGCTCGGTATTGTCTGGCTATTTGACCTCCCTTGGCCAATTGCGTTACTCATTGGCGCAATTTTAAGTTCCACTGATGCTGCTGCGGTGTTTGGCATATTTCAATCGCAAAACCTAAAGATCAAGCAACGGGTTGCCTCTACCTTAGAAATTGAGTCCGGAACCAATGACCCGATGGCGGTTATTCTAACGTTGACCATGACTTCGATCATTGCCACCGCTGAGGCGTTCTCGTTTACCGCGATTAGCCTGAACGTCACGCAACAACTGGTATTGGGTTACATCGGCGGTTGGCTAGGTGGACGTTTGTTCATCTATATGGCACGCAAGATCACGGCTCAGTTTACTTTCTTCCCGTTGCTCGCTGCTGCGAGCGCAGTGGTGATATTTGCTATTACCTCGGGGGTTGGGGGGAGTGGCTTTCTCGCCGCTTATTTAATGGGTTACATGATTGGTAACGCGCGCTTGCCGCAACTTATGCATATTTTGCAAGTGCAGGACGGCTTGGCATGGCTTAGTCAGATCATGATGTTTTTGATTTTGGGGTTATTGGTTACGCCATCTCACTTAATCGATAACATTGGCCTCTCGTTGACCGTCGCCGGGCTCATGATTTTCATCGTTCGACCTTTAGCTGTGTTCATCAGCTTAGCGCCATTTTCGTTCCCGCTGCGCGAGCAGTTTTTCATTAGTTGGGTGGGGTTGCGCGGGGCCGTACCGATTATTCTTGCGCTGTATCCATGGCTCAATGGTGTAGAGGGACAGGAGCTATTTTTCGATATCGCCTTTGTGGTGGTTTTGGTGTCGTTGGTGCTTCAAGGTTGGACTTTGGCCCCCATGGCTCGCTGGCTGAAACTCGAGGTGCCAGCCCAAGCCGAACCAGATCGGCGGATGGCGCTTGACCAAGTCGGAAGCAAAGACCCACTGGAATTATGGGCCTATGAGATTAGCGAGCGCTCACCTGCATGCGATCACTATTGGCATGAGCTGCGCTGGTCGGTACCCCTGGAATTTGTTGGTGTGATACGAGATGGTGAGTGGTTGCGTCCACAAAGCCGACTCCGGCTTTATGAACACGACCGTGTCTTGGTCGTTGCTAAGGTTCAGCACATCGATGAAATCAGTCGTGTTTTAGCTGCTGGCGGCAAAGCGCGAACCCTGAACACCAGTGACTTCTTTGGTGATTTTACTTTGAATGGGGACCTATCGCTTGGTGATGTGGGGAGCTTTTATCCCTTAGGCGAGCTCGCTGCCGAGCAGCGCCAACTGTCCCTACACGACTACTTTTCTCGCAAGTTTCACCGTCGAATGGTGGTGGGTGATCAGCTCATTCTTGGCAGCGTCCAACTCACAGTCCGTGAGTTAGACGAGCAGGATAAGATAAGTAAGGTGGGGGTTAAGTTACTCGACCAGGGAGAGTCTTAGTTACGCCAAAACTCTTCCGAAAACCGCAACTCCTGGACCTCATTGCCTTGTTTGAGCGTGATGAAGAAGCGCAAGGTTTCGAGGTTAGAAAAAGATGTTTGGGCAAGGTAGTAGACCGCTTCACCTTCAATGACTTCAGAAAACTCTAAAGGCTGCTGCATACTTAACGGATTCATTGCATAACCCTCAATGCTGACCTGTTGTGCGGGTTTTCCCGGTAGTTCAGCAGCGAGTACAGCTATATTTAGAGTGGCAATGGTTTCGCCACGTTCGAGGTTATACTGCCGTGCCATTTCGGGCCGCAATAGCGTCGAATTGAAAGCGTTATAGTGAACTTCCCACGGACCGAGACGCTTGCTTTGTTCCGCCCAGCTTGGCTGAGCAGCAAAGAGAGCGAAGCCTAAAAACGCTAGGTAAGCACTTACCAACATGAGTTTTTTCATGAATCGCCTCTTCTTACATTCCGATTAAAATACGCAACGCTTGAATCGCGATAACCAGCACGAGTACCGACAGGTCTAGTCCGCCAATTGGCGGAATAATGCGTCGAATTGGCGCTAAAAACGGTTCGGTTAACTGCACTAGAATCGCCATCATTGGATTATAACCTTGGGCAAACCAGCTCAGAAGCGCGCGAATTATAACAATCCAGAATAGTAGTTGCAGAAATTGGCTAATGGCGCCAAGTACCCCTACCAACAACAAGTCACTCCATATCATGGGGTAACCGAGTAAGGCCGAGAGCGCGACGAACTTACCCACACTGACCAGCAGCGCAAGGACTATCGTAGCAAGATCCCAAACACCGACGGTAGGAATAAGTTTGCGTAAAGGCAGGACCAATGGATTCGTGACCTTCACGACAAACTGGCTCATGGGATTATAAAAGTCTGCTCGAGCCGCTTGTAACCAAACTCGTAAAATCACTACCATCAAGAATAGTTCGAAGATGATAGTGATTAGAAAACGGGAGAGTTCCATAGTACTTCGCCTTTAGAATAGTTTTGCCATTTCGTGATTTCGCTTCACTGCTGCTTCGACCGCATCGGCAGAAATTTTATCAATATCATAGGCTTGATATTGTTCAATACCTTTTGCGGTTGAGCCGCCTTTACTGGTCACTTGTTTACGTAAATCTTCCAGTTCTAGTTCGCTGGCGATGGCCATTTCTGCTGCGCCGAGCGCGGTTTGCTGAACCATTACACGTGCCTTGTCCGAGTCAAAACCAAGCTTCACAGCAGCTTTTTGTAAACTTGCCATAAACTCGAAGAAGTACGCGGGGCCGCTACCGGCAACAGCACCTAAAATATCGAGCTCATCTTCATCAGCGACCCACAAGGTCGCACCAACGCCATCAAAAGCTTCAGTGATATAATTTTTATCGTCATCACTAGCGCGATCATCAGCTACTAAACCTGACATGCCTTTGCCTACCAAAGAAGGGGTGTTCGGCATCACACGGATCATACGGATATCTTCGCCAAGGTATTGACGGTATTTTTCAATGCGGATACCAGCGGCGATGGTCACAATCAATTTATCACTTAAGTTAGCTACGTCCTTACGCAACGATGCACAAACATCGGCCATCAGTTGTGGTTTAACAGCCAATACGATCACGTCAGCTTTTGCGGCGACTTCAGCATTGTCATGGCTGGTGTTGACCTGCAGTTCATTGGCCATCTTCTCAAGCTTACCCGCACTTGGGTTACTGACATGCACCGAGCTGGCTGGGTAGCCACTAGCGACCATGCCGCCAACAATACTTTGGGTCATGTTACCGGCACCGATAAAAGCGATGTTACGTACTTGCGTTGACATTCATTACTCCTTAATTTTTCTCGCGGGCGCCAAACAGCGACGTGCCGACTCGCACCATGGTGGAGCCGGCTGCAATGGCGGGAGCAAGGTCGTTGCTCATACCCATAGAAAGTGTATCTACAGTTGAATATTGGGACGCTAACTCAGAAAACAACCGTTGCATCTGGGCGAAACTCTCGGCTTGTGCCGCCGCCGAGCTTGCTGCAGCAGGAATGGTCATTAGCCCGCGCAGGGTCAACTGGGGCAAATCGGCGATGAGCTTTGCAAGCTCTAGGACTTGGTCAGGGGCAACCCCCGATTTACTACTCTCATCATCGATATTGACTTGAATTAGCACTTGCAATGGCGGCAACTCTGCTGCTCTTTGCTCATTTAGGCGACGGGCAATTTTAATGCGGTCGATACTTTGTACCCAGGCAAAGTGAGCGGCGATATCTCGGGTCTTATTGGACTGGATTGGCCCAATAAAATGCCAGTCAATAGTGTCTAAATCTGACAGCTCCTGCTGCTTAGCTAACGCTTCTTGTAAGTAGTTCTCGCCAAACGCACGTTGCCCAGCTTGATAAAGCTGGCGAATGGCAGCGGCTGGCTTGGTCTTGCTTACAGCTAACAATTGCACCGAATCTGGACTACGATTGCACTGTTGGCATGCGTTTTCGATCTGACAGCGGACTTCTTTTAAGCGCTCAACTATGCTATTCATTTGCTAACGGCTCACCCATAACAAAAAAGAGAAAGAGTATGGATATTACAGAGTTACTCGGCTTCGCCGTCAAACATAATTCTTCGGATTTACATTTGTCAGCGGATTCGCCCCCTATGATACGGGTAGATGGTGACGTTCGTAAAATCAATATTCCTGCGCTTACTCACAAGCAAGTGCAAGAGCTGGTGTATGACATCATGAATGACCGCCAGCGCAAAGAATATGAGCAGAATCTGGAATGCGACTTCTCTTTTGAAGTGCCTGATCTCGCCCGCTTCCGGGTCAACGTTTTTGTACAAAACCGCGGTTGTGGTGCAGTACTACGGACGATTCCAAGTGATGTGTTAACTCTCGAGCAATTGGGTGCGCCAGATATTTTTAAAACCATAGCCGATCAGCCGCGAGGCTTGGTTTTGGTGACTGGACCGACGGGTTCGGGTAAGTCTACGACCTTAGCGGCGATGGTCGATTATATTAACGAGCTTAAACATCACCACATTCTTACCATTGAAGACCCGATCGAATTTGTGCACAAGAATAAACAAAGTTTGATTAACCAGCGGGAAGTACACCGCGACACCCACAGCTTCAGCAACGCACTGCGTTCGGCGTTGCGTGAAGACCCTGATGTTATCTTGGTGGGTGAGATGCGTGACCTTGAAACCATCCGCTTAGCGATGACGGCTGCTGAAACCGGTCACTTGGTTTTTGGCACCCTGCACACCACCTCAGCACCTAAAACGATTGACCGTATCATCGACGTGTTCCCTGGTGATGAAAAACCGATGGTGCGTTCAATGCTGTCGGAATCATTGCGGGCGGTTATTTCGCAAACGTTGTTGAAAAAAGTTGGTGGGGGACGTGTCGCTGCGCACGAAATTATGATTGCGACGCCGGCCATTAAAAACCTTATTCGCGAAGATAAAGTCGCACAAATGTACTCGTCTATTCAGACGGGCGCTGCGCATGGCATGCAAACACTCGATCAAGGCCTGCTAAACTTGCTTAATCAAGGCTTGGTATCACGCGTGGATGCCCGCGCTAAAGCCGCAAACAAAGAGGCGTTCAAGTAAGCCATGACGAATGCAACAAATTCAGGAGGCCGTATGTTGTTAGATAAACTACTCAAGGTCATGATTGAAAAGGACGCGTCGGACTTGTTTATTTCGGCTTTGCTACCGCCGAGTGCCAAAATAAATGGTGAATTGCGTCATTTAACGGAACAAAAGCTAAGCGAGGAGCAAGCGCTTGAACTGGTAAAAGAGGCGTTAGGCGAGAAGCACCAAGACGAGTACTTCAAGGAACAAGAAGCGAACTTTGCGATTTTCCGCGAGGGCATTGGTCGTTTCCGGGTGAGCGCCTTTTGGCAGCGTCAACGTGCCGGTATGGTTATTCGTCGTATCGTCACCGAAATTCCCACGGTGGAGCAATTAAAGTTACCCGAAGTTTTGACCAAATTAATCATGGCGAAGCGGGGCTTAATGTTGGTCGTTGGTGGCACGGGTACCGGTAAGTCGACCAGCTTGGCCGCGTTAATCGGTTTTCGCAACCAGCATTCACGTGGGCACATCCTCACCATCGAGGATCCGGTGGAGTTCGTGCATGAACACGGTAAGTCTATGGTGACCCAACGTGAAGTAGGAACAGATACGGAAAGTTTTGAAGCTGCCTTAAAGAGCTCTTTGCGACAGGCCCCAGACGTCATTCTGGTAGGTGAGATTCGCTCGCAAGAGGTGATGGAATATGCGCTGACTTTTGCCGAAACGGGTCATTTGTGTGTGGCAACATTGCACGCCAACAACGCGAACCAAGCAATCGAACGTATCATGCATATGGTACCGAAGGAGAAAATCGGCAAGTTGATGTTTGATTTGTCCCTGAACTTGCGTGGCATTGTGGCGCAACAGTTGGTGCCAACGACCGACGGCGGTCGCGTAGCGGCAATTGAAGTATTGCTCAATAGTCCAATCGTGGCGGAAAAGATTGCCAAGAACGACATGGGCGAGATTAAAGAAATCATGGCGAAGTCGCGCGAGCTGGGGATGCAAACCTTCGACCAAGCGTTATTCGATTTATACAAAGCGCGGAAGATTTCTTTCGAAGAGGCTTTGCGTCATGCGGATGCACCAAACGATCTCCGCCTGCGTATCAAGTTGAGCGGCGAATCACGAGGTGGCGAAGACGGTCCATTGAAAGGTGTGACTGTAGATTTGGAATAACATCGAGTACACTATCGCCTTTCCAAAAAGCGCTGTTCAGCGCAGTTTGTATGAGGTTAGGCAATGCGTGTTCTAGGAATTGAGACATCTTGCGACGAAACGGGTATCGCCATCTATGATACCGAGCAAGGGTTATTGGCTCATCAACTCTACTCACAAGTTAAGCTACACGCTGATTATGGTGGTGTGGTGCCTGAGCTGGCATCACGCGACCACGTGCGCAAGACCCTGCCACTGATTCAAGCTGCTCTTAAACAAGCAAACCTGGAGCCACAAGCCATCGATGGTATTGCTTATACCGCTGGGCCTGGTCTGGTCGGCGCGCTGTTAGTAGGTGCGTGTATTGGCCGCAGTCTGGCGATGGGCTGGCAAGTTCCTGCGGTAGCGGTACATCACATGGAAGGGCACTTGCTGGCGCCGATGTTAGAAGACAACCCACCTGATTTTCCTTTTATTGCACTGCTGGTTTCCGGCGGACATACCCAATTGGTTCGGGTGGACGGTATTGGCCACTATCAGTTGCTCGGTGAATCGGTAGATGACGCAGCTGGCGAAGCGTTCGACAAAACGGCCAAATTGATGGGTCTTGACTATCCAGGGGGGCCACGACTCGCAGCGCTGGCTGAGCAAGGACGTCCTGATTGTTATAAGTTTCCGCGGCCGATGACGGACCGGCCGGGACTGGACTTTAGCTTTAGTGGTCTGAAAACCTTTGCTGCCAATACTATAGCTGCAGCGGCAGATGATGAGCAGACCCGTGCAGATATTGCGCGAGCTTTCCAAGACGCTGTGGTCGACACTTTAGTTATTAAGTGCCGGCGTGCACTTAAAGAGACAGGGTTAAAACGACTTGTGGTTGCTGGCGGGGTCAGTGCAAACAAAGAGTTGCGTGCGCAACTACATGCGTTTGCAGAAAAAATTGGCGGTGAAGTGTTCTTCCCGCGGCCCGAATTTTGTACCGATAATGGTGCCATGATTGCGTTTGCCGGGGCACAACGCCTAATTGCTGGCGAACACGTAGATGAGCGGGTTAAAACCTTTCCGCGTTGGCCCTTGGAGCAATTGCGAGCGCCGGCTAGCGATCACGCTTGATGCGGTGCTCGTTGCCGTGGCGTAGACGCGAAATATTCGACTGATGACGCCAGATAATAAGTGCGGAGATCATGATAACCGGTACGGTATATTGCGGCTTGATCCAGTAAGCGTAAAAAGGCGCCAAAGAAACGGTAATAATGGCAGCCAGTGACGATAACTTACTTATCTTAAATACCACCAACCAGGTGAAAATGAGCAATAGGGCCATCTCCCAAGCCACTGGGAACATAGCGCCCAATGCCGTGGCCACTGCTTTGCCACCACGAAAATGAAAGTAAAGTGGGAAGATGTGGCCGAGACAAGCCGCCACTGCAATCATCCCCAAAAATAGCGGTGGAATACCCAAAAAGTAAGACACCCACACGGGAATCATGCCTTTGAGGACGTCAAAAAAGAGAGTAAGTAGCGCGGGGATCTTGCCGCCCAGCCGATAAACGTTGGTGGCCCCAGGATTATTAGAGCCAGTTTGGCGTGGGTCGGGAAGCCCAAATAGTTTGCAGATCAGCACAGCACTGCTAATAGAGCCAAATAAATAAGCGATGACAATCGCTAAAACAATTAAACCACCCATAGGGAAACGCTTCCGCTGTGCTTTTCATTCTTGATTAAAGCACTTAGCATAAGCGCTTTACAGAAAAATTTCTATGCTGACAAAAAGAGTAACGCATCATGGATAAAGTGTTTGTTAAAAGTCTACGAGCGGACGCCTACATCGGTGTCTATGAGTGGGAGCATGAACAGACCCAGCCGTTGTACTTTGATTTAACCATGACGTGGGACCAGACTGCGGCAGGCGCAAGCGATGCAATTGAGGATGCGCTAGATTACGATACCCTGAGTAAAGCCGTCATAAAGCTCGTAGAGGCGAGGCCTCGCCAACTGATTGAAACAGTTGCGGCGGAAGTTGCGCAGTTAATTCTTACTGAATTTCACGTGACTGAAGTAACGGTGCGAGTAGAGAAGCCACAGGCGGTTGCCGCGGCGAGTACCGTAGGTGTAGAAATTACGCGGAGCCAAAATTAAATGGCATGGGTTTATTTAGGCTTGGGTAGCAATCGAGATCGCACACAGCATATCCTTGCTGGAGTTCGTGCGCTGCATGAAAGGTTTGCCTCTGCTGATCGGCCTTTAAGGGTTTCGCGAGTATTTGAGAGCGCGGCGGTGGGCTTCGATGGCCATGATTTTTTCAATACTGTGGTTGAGCTACAAACTGACTTAGCTCTGGTTGAGGTCGTGCAAACCTGTAAAGCCATAGAACAGGCACACGGTCACCCTTCCGATGTGCCGAAATATAGTCCACGTACGCTGGATATTGATGTACTGCTCTACGATGATCTTGTCTGTGACTCGCCAATTGTACTGCCGCGAGGCGAGGTATTGAAAAATGCCTTTGTGCTCTGGCCTTTGGCTGAGTTAGTACCGGAGTTAAAGCACCCGCAAACGGGCGTTAGCTTTGCGCAACATTGGCAATCTTATGCTAGCGAGCAACGCTTAAAGCCGTTAGAATTTGCCTTCGAGCCGTTACCCTATCTGCACACACCATAGATCACAAGGAAGCTGACGTTGTCTACTTTTGAAGCCATCATTCTCGCGCTTATTCAAGGACTCACCGAGTTTTTGCCTATTTCGAGTTCAGCGCATTTGATTTTACCTTCACAATTACTCGGCTGGCAGGATCAAGGATTGGCCTTTGATGTTGCGGTACATGTCGGCACGCTCGCTGCCGTGGTGTTTTATTATCGCCAGCAGGTGGGGGAGCTACTCGTCGGTTGGTTAGGTACGTTTCGTGGACAGTACACAGAATCGAGTCGTCTCGCTTGGTTTATTATTTGGGCGACGGTTCCGGCTGGCCTTGCCGGTTTGTTCGGTGGTGATTTACTGGAGAACTATGGTCGTTCTGCCCTTGTTATCGCTACGACAACCATCGTGTTTGGTTTGCTGCTGTGGTATGCCGACCGGCGTGCCAGCGAGAAAGCAGCATTGGAAACACTTACCTTAAGGCAGGCGATGTTTATTGGAATTGCACAAGCGATAGCGTTGATTCCAGGGACTTCGCGTTCAGGCATTACCATCACCGCAGGGTTACTGTTAGGTTTAACGCGAACCGATGCCGCACGGTTTTCTTTTCTACTATCGATCCCCGTCATAACGCTAGCCGGCGGTTATAAAGGCTTACAACTTGCTCAGCAGGCAGAGCCGGTGGCTTGGTCACTGGTGCTGATTGGCATGGTTGTGTCATTTGTCGCAGCGTACCTTTGTATCAAGCTATTTTTACAGGTAATTGAGCGCATGGGCATGTTGCCCTTTGTCATTTACCGTCTTGCGTTAGGTGTGCTGTTATTCTTTATGTTCCTATAGTTTAAGCCAAGGCTGCGGTGATTGCCGCCGCCCGAGCGCGCTGCACGGCCTCACCTATCGCTGGCCCCGCGAGTGTCTGCCCCTCAGCGCTTGCCGCATTGATAACTTCTTTCGCGTTAACGGCCTGTGCCGCTTCATAGGCGCGAGTGAGTCGTTGTATATCTTGTTCTTCGAGTCCCTGGCGCTGCCAGATCGCAGTAAGCTTGCCAAAGCGCTCTGAGCGCCGCCAGCAGTCCGCTTGATTCAGACAGTCGTGTAGGGTTTCGCTGTGCGTTAGGTCGTGCTTAGCGGCGTGCCAGCGACAGGCTAAGAGTCCAAGCCGACGCCATTCAGTTGGCACGCGCAAGCGTTCGCAACATTCCTTTACCTGTGTTTCAGTGAGTTCACCCTGCCAGAGTGCAAAAGCCACTTCTGGCGCATCTGTAGAAAAACCACTCAGACGTTGCAAAACAATTTCTAGGGTAAGCTCATCATCTAATTCGACAAACCATGGTGAGAGTGCATTTGCTTGTGCCAGAATAGCAAAATAAGTTGCTGGGCTGGCGCTACGTAACGCTTTGACCGTTTCGTGCCAAACGCGCTCATTGGCAAGCTCGGAGAGTTCGCCAGCGGCGCTCATCTTTTGCATGAGCTGCATCGTTTCGGGGGCCACTTGAAAGCCGTCTTCCGCGAAACGTGCGGCGAAGCGTGCGACGCGAAGAATGCGTAACGGGTCCTCAACAAAAGCCGATGAGACATGTCTCAGTGTGCGTGCTTCAAGGTCCCGTAAACCGTTGTAAGGGTCGATTAGCTGGCCGTCTTGAGCCTGCGCTATCGCATTGATGGTTAGATCACGGCGTAACAGGTCATCTTCGAGAGTTACCGAGGGGTCGGCGTCAACCGCGAAGCCGGTATAGCCGCGCCCTGACTTACGCTCTGTACGGGCAAGTGCATATTCTTCATTGCTCTCGGGATGCAGAAATACCGGAAAGTCTTTGCCGACCTGACGGTAGCCCTGAGCCAGCATCTCTGCTGGCGTAGCGCCTACTACAACATAGTCTTTTTCATGCACAGCTTTGCCGAGTAACTGGTCACGTACCGCACCGCCAACAAGATAAACTTCCACACTGAGCTCCTTAAATGTTTCATTGATGATCGCTAATGACTAGCCCTGATGCAAGTCAATCGTTACACTGGAGTTCGACTTGGTTGCGTAAATGAAGACAGACTATGTATCTGAATTACTTTGGCTTACAAACAGAGCCTTTCTCAATAGCTCCTGATCCAACCTTTCTTTACATGAGTGAGCGTCATCAAGAGGCGCTGGCACACTTAAGTTATGGTTTGCAGGGAAGTGGTGGTTTTATTCTGCTGACCGGAGAAGTGGGGACTGGCAAAACGACCGTGTCACGGGCATTGCTTGATCAATTACCAGAAGAAACCCGCACGGCGTTCATTCTCAACCCGATGCTGAATGAAACGGAGTTACTCGCAACGCTGTGTGATGAGTTTGGTATTCGCTACGCGAAACGCAATATTACCAATAAGCGTCTCACCGACAAATTGTCTGAATTTTTACTAAAAGCTAATGCCGAAGGCGAGCAGTGTGTCGTGCTGATCGATGAGGCACAACACCTACGCCCACAAGTACTCGAGCAATTACGCTTGCTTACCAACCTAGAAACCAACCAAAATAAATTGTTACGGGTTATCTTGATTGGTCAACCGGAACTACAGGATTTGTTGCGTCGCCGAGAATTGCGGCAACTGGCGCAGCGTATTACCGCGCGCTATCACTTGCTGCCGTTACAGCCGAGCGATACCGAGCGTTATATTAATTACCGCTTACAAGTCGCCGGCGCGCAGCGCGCATTATTTGACAGCGCAGCCATTAAACGCGTACATGAAGCCAGCGGTGGCATTCCGAGACGATTGAATTTGCTTTGTGACCGCGCCTTACTGGCAGCCTACAATGACCAAGTTCAAACTGTAGGCAAAGCGCAAATCAACACTGCAGCAAGGGAAATTGGCGAAGCCGAGCCGACCAACGCACGCCGTTTTTCACCGCTGGCAATGGCGGCGGGTATCGTGATTGCGCTTTGCTTAGGAGTGGCGCTAGCGGCTTGGCAATTTTTACCAGGACAGAAAAGTGCCGGACAAACCACAAGTGAATCTCAGCTGAGTCAGCAAGTCATAAACACGACCAATGAAGAGGGCATTCGTGATCTTTTGCGGGCATGGCAATTGCCTCAACCGCCTGCTGAGCGAGCGATTTGTGATTGGGTAGCGGATTATCAACTCGCTTGCGTGCAAACGCGCTTGCGCTTTGACCGTATCATCGCGTTAAATTTACCTGCACTTTTACAACGTACTGATGGCAGTTGGCAGTTTGTCGGGGATCGGGCAAGCAAGCCCGCAGATAATTGGACCGGTGAGTTCATGGCTTTATGGCCATTGCCACCGGGATATCAATTAGAGGATGCCAGTACCTATCAAAAATGGCTTGCGCAAGAGTTACAGCGTTACCGGCAAAGTGCCGACGATGGCGTAGCGCAGCTCGCACAAGCGTTGCAACAAGAGCATGGCTTGCCGGTTACGACGCAGTTAGATGCGTTGACCTTGGCTTGGTTAGCTAGCCATAACACCACGTTGGGCCCACGTTTAACGGGAGCGCAATAATGTCGTCAGTCCTCAAAGCCTTGCGCCAACAGCAATCACAACTTATTCCTCCACAGCAACCAATTCATCTCACTGCAACAGCGCCAACAGCAAACCGCTCACGATCGTGGTGGTGGCTGGGCCTCATTGCAGCGCTTGTGGTCGGGTGGGGAGGCACCTATTGGTATTTCATGGGCTCGGCGATAGCGACCGATGGTTCTGAACAGGCCTCGAGACCCACCCAATCGCCAAGCCAAACAACAACGGCGGAGCCATCGCTCAGAATAGGTCAAGCCCAACAAGTTCGTGTCGTTGAGTTACCAAGTAAGCCAAATGATGTCGCGCCCCAGCAGACACAACCCACAACCTCGACGTTTCAAGCAGCCCCAGAGGTCGCTCGTGATGAAGCGGTAGACTTGAATGAGGTGCCAGCTGACCTCTTGGCAGCTTTTGAAGAAGCCATAGCGGCAACCGGGAGCAATAATACTACGGCGCAACCTGCACAATCGGTACTTCCGCGTATCGCTGAACTCGACGGAGCGCTACAACGACGCATTCCAGACTTTACTTACGATGGTCATCAGTATTCGTCGCGAGCGCAAGAGCGCTTCGTCGAACTGGCTGGACAGCGCTTACGTCAAGGAGACTATTGGCAAGGTATTCAGGTGCTTACTATCGCACCAAACCATGTGGTTTTAGCACTTGGCAACGAGGCTTTCCAACAACCCGCATTAGAAGACTGGACAACACGACCGTAAGTTGATATTAAAACACCTGTTTAAATTCATTGTTTGATTTTTTTGAGGTGTGGTATGGCAGACTATCGTGTTCCCCGTGAAGATATGCAGTTTTTGCTGCAAGACGTATTCCGTGTTGACCAAGATTGGGCGCGCTTCTCCGCGCTGAGCGAGGTTGATATGGATATGGCGAGCGCTATCATCGATGAAGCAGCCAAGCTTGCTGAAGGTCTCATTGCACCGCATGCGCGTGCGGCGGACGAAGAAGGGGTCAGCCACAACGATGGGGTCGTGACCACACCTGCGAATTATCGTGAAAACTATCAACAGCTCGCTGCTGGCGGTTGGGTTGGCGTTACCGCGAACCCCGAGTTTGGTGGTATGGGCTTGCCAAAAGTAGTGTCGGCGCAGTATGAAGAAATGCTCTGTGCGGCGGATATTTCATTCTCGCTTTATCCTGGCTTGACTGCTGGCGCAATTATTACCATTGATGCTTATGCCAGTGACGAATTGAAGCAACTGTATCTACCTAAGATGACGAGCGGCGAGTGGACCGGCACTATGTGTCTGACCGAGCCGCATGCCGGTACTGATTTGGGGATTATTCGCACTAAAGCCGAGCCACAAGAGGATGGCACCTTCGCGATCAGTGGCACTAAGATCTTTATCACTGGTGGCGAGCATGATCTCACTGACAATATCGTTCATCTGGTATTAGCAAAACTTCCTGACGCGCCAGCAGGCAGTAAAGGGATTAGCTTATTCTTAGTACCGAAGTTTCTACCTGATACTGATGGCAGCGTGGGCGAACGTAATGCCGTGAAATGTGGCTCGATTGAGCACAAAATGGGGATCCATGCCTCTGCCACCTGCGTGATGAACTTTGATGGCGCCAAGGGCTGGTTAGTTGGCGAACCGCACCAAGGTTTGCCGGCAATGTTTACCATGATGAACTACGAGCGTTTAGGCGTCGGTATTCAAGGCCTCGGTGCGGCGGCCAGGTCCTATCAAAATGCCTTAGAGTACGCGCAAGAACGTTTGCAAGGGCGCGGTGCCAAAGCGACTCGTCAGCTAGAAAAAGAAGCGGATCCGTTGCTTGTCCACGGCGATATTCGCCGCATGCTGCTCACAATGAAAGCATTTGTCGAAGGTGGTCGGGCGTTTTCAACTTATGTCGGTCAGCAACTCGATATCGCTAAGTACAGTGAAGATCCCGCGGAAAAGGCCCGTGCCGATGCCTTAGTTGCTCTGCTGACGCCGATTGCTAAAGCCTTTATCACCGATACAGGATTCGAGGCAACGGTCATTGGCCAGCAAGTTTTCGGCGGTCATGGCTATGTGCGTGAATGGGGGCAAGAACAGCTTGTTCGCGATTGCCGTATTGCGCAAATTTATGAGGGTACCAACGGTATTCAAGCGCTCGACTTACTCGGGCGTAAAGTAGCAGGTTCGCGAGGCGAGCTGGTGAAACCACTATTAGAAGATATTCAAGCCTTGTTAGCTGAACCTGAAGCGGAGCTTGCCGCTGAGTATGAACAGCTCGGTAAAGCGGTGCAACGTGCGCAAGCAGTCACCGAAACAGTATTGCAGCAAGTGGCTGCGGGCGATGAGAACATCATCAACAGTGTTGCTGTCGAATACCTACATCTGTTGGGTTATGTGACTTACGGTTACCTGTGGCTGCGTATGGCGAAGACCGCACAACCGTTGGTTGGCGAGCGTCCCTATCTAGCAAGTAAAGTTAAAACTGCGAAGTTCTATATGGCGCGGTTGCTACCGCGGGTGGAAAGTTTGGCCGCCGCCATTGAAGACGGCAGCCAATCGTTGTACCTGCACGAGCTGGGCGAGTTTTAATCGCCCAGTGACAGTAATGTCGCGTTACCACCAACAGCAGTGATGTTGTTGGTGCGCGTTTTTTCAGTGATAAAGCGGGTAAGGTAGTGTGGGCCGCCCGCTTTTGGACCTGTTCCTGACATGCCACGACCACCGAATGGCTGTACCCCAACCACTGCACCAATCTGATTACGATTAATATAGACGTTACCAACATCGATACGGCGCGCGACGTCCGCTGCGAAGGTCTCATTGCGACTGTGTATGCCGAAAGTCAAACCAAAGCCCGTTGCGTTAATGCTTTCGATAACTTCGTCAAGCTTGTCAGTTGAATAGCGAATAACGTGTAAAATTGGACCGAAGTTCTCTTTTACCAACTGATTGATACTATCGATTTCAATCGCTGTCGGCGCCATGAAAGTGCCGCCATTGGTGTAATCTGGCATGGGTGCGCGAGCAATCAGACGGCCTGCTTGGGAAATGTCTGCCACGTGTTGTTCGAGGTTGCTCTTAGCAACGCCATCAATCACTGGGCCCACATCCGTTTCGTGGAGTAACGGGTCACCGACTTTAAGCTCCGCCATTGCACCTTTGAGTAGCTCGATCACGCGGTCGGCAATATCATCCTGCACGAACAGCACACGAAGCGCCGAACAACGTTGACCTGCACTCTTGAATGCGCTGGCGACAATGTCGGTGACTGCTTGCTCTGGCAGCGCCGTGGAGTCGATAAGCATCGCATTCTGGCCACCGGTTTCGGCAACCAACGGCACGATGGCGCCCGTGCGTGCGGCGAGCGCACGATTGATCGATTGTGCGGTGTAGGTCGAGCCAGTAAAGCAAACACCACCGATATCTTCTTGGCTGACCAAGAAAGAGCCGACTTCGGCACCACTGCCCGGCATGAAGTGCACCACATCACCTGGGATACCAGCTTCTAATAGCAATTGCACTGCGCGGAAGGCGATAAGCCCTGTCTGCTCCGCAGGTTTCGCAATCACACAGTTACCCGTTACCAGAGCAGCAACAACCTGACCGGTAAAGATAGCTAATGGGAAGTTCCACGGGCTGATACAAATAAAGGTACCGCGGCCTTGCACGAAGAGCTCGTTGGTTTCACCTGTGGGGCCAGGCAGGGTGGTGCCTTCTCCCATGAGTTTACGCGCTTCGACGGCGTAGTAGCGACAAAAGTCAACCGCTTCACGAACTTCATCGATGCCGTCTTGCAAGCTCTTACCGGCTTCCAGTGAGCACAAGGCAATCAACTCGTCGCGGTTGGCTTCCATTAGGTCGGCGAATTTCTCGAGTGCTTTTGCCCGCACTTCGACGTCAGTGTCGCGCCAACGACGATAGGCTGCATTGGCACTGTTCAAGGCCTGTTCGGCAAGTGCTTTGTCGCCCCAACAGATACTACCAATCTGACGTTGGCTCTCTTGCGGACTGGCAATGCTCACGCGGTGATGGGCATCGTCAATAACGTCGCCGTTTACGATGGGGCCACCTTGCCATTGTTTGTCACGGTACTGCTGCACGGCAGCAATGAAATCATCTGCTTGAGAGTGAATATTCATGTTCAGTCCTAACGAGTTCTTACGATCGCTGAAAATCTGCGTCGGTAAAGGAATTTTGGTATTGGCTAAGCTTTCGTACTTAGTAATGGTGCGCATTGGGTGCTGAGTCAACTCTTCCACCGGTGTTTCAGGGTCAACCAACTTGTGCACGAAAGAAGTATTCGCACCGTTTTCTAACAGACGACGAACTAAATAAGGCAGCAAGTCTTTGTGTGCGCCCACCGGTGCGTAGATGCGCACAGTGGTGTTCTCGTCTTCTTGCAGAAGCGTGTCGTAGAGGTCATCACCCATGCCATGTAGTCGCTGGAATTCGATGCGGCGCTTGGTGCTCTCGTTCATCTGACGAATTGCCACTACAGTCTGCGCATTATGTGTAGCAAATTGCGGATAAATTGCGCCGTCGGTGTGTTCGCAGAGCAAATAGCGAGAACACGCGAGATAGCTTACGTCGGTATTCGCCTTGCGGGTAAAGACCGGATAGCCGGTTAGGCCGTTCATTTGGCACAGTTTGATCTCGCTATCCCAATAGGCGCCTTTCACCAAACGCACTGGAATCTCGTCGCCGCATTCTTTCGCGAGTGCCGTCAGCCATACCAGTGTTGGCAGAGCACGTTTGGAATAGGCTTGTACCACCAGCCCGAAGCGTGGCCAGCCTTTACAGACACCGCTACGATAGACTTTCTCGAAGAGCTCTAACGAGAGCTCATGGCGATCGGCTTCTTCGGCATCAATGGTAACGCCAACATCCGCCTCTTTCGCAAGCTTCACCAATTCGGTAAGACTTTGTGCTAGCTCCGTTAACACCCGCTCGTGGTTTGCAGACTCATAACGTGGGTGTAACGCCGACAACTTAATAGAAATAGTAGGTCGCGGTGCTTTAGGGTTATTAAAGTTTTCTTTGGCGACCACATTGATAGAGTTTACATAATCAGCGTGATAGCGCCGAGCATCGGCCATCGTCAGCGCAGCTTCGCCAAGCATATCGTAGGCGTGGGTGTATCCCTTGTCGCGGTTGGCACGGCTGTTCTTCAGAGCCTCTTCAATGGTACGGCCGAGGACGAACTGTTTACCCATAATTCGCATTGCGGCATAAGTTGCTTTGCGCACGATGGGCATACCAAGGCGGCGTGTTAAGCGACGGAAAACACCACGAGGCGTTTCCATTGGTTGACCCGTTGGGTTGATCACCGAGTTGGTCAATGCCAAGCCCCAAGTGCCTGAGTTCACGAGCCACGAGGCACTTTCGCCCATGTGCTTTTGCCAATCACCGCCAGATAAACGATCTTGGATCAGCGCATCTGCAGTGTAGGCATCAGGAATGCGTAGGAGTGCCTCGGCAAGGCACATAAGAATAATGCCTTCTTTGGTATCGAGACTGTATTCTTGTAAAAAGGCGTCAACGCCACCGCCATCTGCACGGTCACGTACGGTATTGACTAACTTGGCGGTACGCTCGGTCACTTGATCAAGCGTAGCGTCATCGTTAGGCACCAGTTGCATCAGTTCCTGCAAATAAGCGTCTTCGTCGACGAGGTAATTGTCGGTAATGGCGCGTTGCAGGGTGCCGAGGTCGGCACTCGTATACTGAGCCTGAAGTACTTCACTGGCTTTGAACATAGCATCTCCTGTAAGACTCAGCCTTCGGCTGGAGGGGACATAATTTGCGCGCAAGTATATTGCTTTTTTACTGCGCGTAAAGCCCAGTTCGTCAGTTTTTATAAACTTTTCATCGCCGCCCACGGTGCAATTTTTGTACGCACCTGTCAACCCCAATAAAGTTGACCCACACAACGCCTACGAGTACCGTATTTAGCAAGATCAAAATGATGACGTGAGAGCGCCTGTGAGCCAAGAAATCGAACTAAAATTACTGGTCGATGGAGCTAGTAAAGAAAAAATACTGGAACTTTGCCAAAGCTTGGCCAAGGATGCCGAGCAAACCACGATGACGTTGGGCAATCGTTACTTTGATACGGCTGACCTACGCCTCCGTCAGCACGATATGGGGCTACGTATTCGCCAGCGCGAGAATGAGCGCGAGCAAACGATCAAATTGGCAGGGAAAGTCCTTGGCGGCATGCATAGCCGTCCTGAGTACAATGCTGTGATTACCGCAGACACGCCCGACTTGACGCTATTTGAAGAAGATATTTGGCCTGATGATTTTCCGCTGTTTGATATTAACCGTGAGCTGGAAGAAATCTTTGCCACTAACTTTACCCGTCACCGCTGGCATATCCCGAGCGGCGAGGGCCGAATTGAGCTCGTGTACGACGAAGGCGTTATTCAAGCTGGGGAGCAGCAACGCACTCTCGCTGAAATAGAGATTGAAGTGCAGCAAGGCGAGCTGGCCGATGCCTATAAAATTGCGCGGCGGATCGTCACTCGCTTAAGTGCTCGTATGGGGAGCTTGAGTAAAGCGGCGCGCGGCTACATGTTGGCTGGCAAAACGGTACTAGAGCCCTTCACCCATGCGCACTTTGTGCCACAAGAAGCCAATGACGACGTGGGCTCAGGACTTTACCGGGCGCTTACTTACGCCTTGCAATACTGGCAACACAACGATGCGTGTTTAGGCGAGAACCCAAGTGTGCGAGCTGTGGCAGGGATCACCGACGGGATCCGGTTAAGTAAAGTGGTGCTGCAGCAACTTGCAACCTTAGAAGTCGATGTAAGTGATCATATTCTCCGACTGGAGCAGATGCTTGGCCATCTTGGTTGGTTGAGTCGCTATGATGGCTTGACTGAGCTCACTGCAGAGGATGGCGCTTACCATCGTGCACTTAAGCAATATCCGAAGCTGTATGAGGCAATTATCGAGCAGCAGGAACATGCGGTACAACTTGAGTTGGTACAGAGTCTGAGCATTCGTGACGATTATCAATTAACTTTATTGGAATTAGGCGCGTTGTGTCAGCAGCAACCGCGACATGAACAAGTTTCACAATTACCCCTGCGGCAGTGGGCGGCTCAGCGTTTACGCGAAGATTGGCAAAATGTCATTGATGCTTTTGCCAAAGATGGCGAATTAAAACCGGAATACTACTTGAAGCAATTGCCACTACTGCAAAGTTCTCTGCAGCTCGGTTATTGCGTCGGGTATTTGTTTGACGAACAAGATCGTGAGCTGTTCCGCGCGCCATGGCAAGACATGGTACGCGGTATCCGCGAAATCATGGCGCTTAAATTGTTACGAGAAGCCATCAAGGATAACGAAGATAATCAACCAGACCGTTTGTTAAATTGGCAGAGCGTGCAGCTCGAATCCTTGCTTTATGCACTTGAACATTCTCGTAAAGCAGCATTGAAGCAAGAACCTTATTGGTTAAGTTAACGGTTGAATTAACGAGTGGACGACAGATGACAACGAGCACGTCTGAGATAATTGCCAACATTTGCCAATTGAGCCCATTTGTGGCTGACGTGGTGGCGCAAGATGAGACTGCGATAGTTGTCGATGCTACGACGCATGAAATTCAGCTTAGGTCGCCTCAGGATTACCTACACCAGTTACAAACTGCGCTGGCACCGGTTACCCAAGAAAACGCCGCACAGCAGGTTTTGCGGCAGTATCGGAAGCAGTGGTTTGCGGCCTTAGCTGCGGCTGATTTGAGCGGCCAATTGCCACTCCCAGTTATGTTAGAACATCTAAGCGCGGCGGCTGATGCATTTATTATTGCCGCGCGTGATTGGCTTTACCCTCGCTTTACCGAGCGCCACGGCACCCCACGCGATAGTGAGGGTAACGCGCAACCCTTGTGGGTGCTAGGAATGGGCAAGCTAGGGGGCCGCGAGCTGAATTTCTCATCTGATATCGACCTCATTTTTTGCTACCCCGAACGTGGCGAAACCGACCACGAACGCAAGCCCATTGAAACAGATGTGTTCTTTACGAAGTTAGTGCAGGGGATGATGAGTCTGCTTGATGCAGTGACAGCGGATGGTCGAGTGTTTCGGGTAGATCTGCGCCTGCGGCCTTTTGGTCAGTCCGGCCCCGTGGTAACCAGCCTTGCTGCGCTGGAATATTATTATCAAGAACAGGGCCGTGATTGGGAACGTTACGCCATGGTGAAGGCGCGTCTGATCGGTGCCGACCCCGTCAGCGAGCAGGCGTTCAAGGACTTGCTACGACCGTTCGTATATCGCCGCTACATTGATTTTTCCGCGATTGACGCACTGCGCAAAATGAAAGCTCTGATCAGTCAAGAGACCAAACGTCAGGGTGTACAGAACAATATCAAACTAGGCCCTGGTGGCATCCGCGAAGTCGAGTTTATTGCGCAAACTTTCCAACTTATTCGCGGTGGGCAGCAACGGCAATTACAAACCCAGTCGTTGTACCAGGCTTATCAGGTTATTGCAGAACAAGAACTATTGCCGCAGCAGACGGTTCAAGAGCTGCTCGAAAGTTATGAGTTGCTGCGCCGTGTTGAGCATGTTTTGCAGGAGTATAACGACGAACAGACGCAAACCTTGCCCGCAGATAACGAGCGCCAACAAGCGATGGCTGCGGCGTTTGACCTGGATTGGCAGGCGTTGGTTACTGAGATCCAGCAGGCAATGTCTATTGTGCATGGGCATTTTCAGAATGTCATTGGTGACAACGAGAGTGATGACGAGGACGCAGGCCCCTTACAACTGCTGTGGCAGGACATGGTGGAGGATTCTACTGCGCTTGACGTGTTGCATGAGTGCGGCCTTGATAAACAGCGTGCGCAGTTGATTTGGCAACAAGTGAACGAGTTACGCATGGATGTGCGCAAACGCGGCAGCGGACCGCGGGGGCGCAAGGCCATGGCAAAACTCGTACCGGTGCTCCTACAGCGGTGCATTCAACTGGCCGATGCCGAAGTGGTTTTGGAACGGGTGTTTACCTTACTGCGGCGAATTATGAGTCGCACCGCATACGTTGAATTGCTGGTAGAAAATGTCGGCGCACGGGAGCAATTGGTGAAGCTCTGTCGGGCGAGTTCATGGATTGCACAGCATCTTGCCAGTTTCCCAATTTTGCTTGATGAACTTATTGACCCGCAGCATCTTTATCAATTGCCGGAACTCGGTGAATATCGCGCGATTGTCGATGAGTATTTACTGCGCATCCCTGAGCAAGAGGATGATCTTGAAGCACAAATGAATGCGCTACGGCAAGCGCGGCAGTCGTGTCAGTTGAAGATCGCTGCCGCTGACATTAGTGGCGCCCTGCCACTGATGAAGGTGAGTGACCATCTAAGCTATTTGGCCGAAGCCATCATCGCCGCTGTGGTGCATCTTGCTTGGCATCAACTCAGTGGTCGCCACGGTACGCCACCAGGGCGCTCACAGGAAGATATGGGGTTTGCCGTTATCGCTTATGGCAAGCTCGGTGGCCTAGAGTTGAGCTATAGTTCCGATCTTGATTTAGTCTTTGTGACCGATAGCGACTATCAAGGTGAAACGGATGGCGCGAAACCTCTCGAGGTACAGCAATTTTATTTACGTTTGGCGCAGCGGGTACTGCACCTATTCACCACGCGTACGGTGATAGGGACGTTGTATGAAGTGGATATGCGCTTACGACCCTCTGGTAAGTCTGGACTATTAGTTACGCGTCTCTCAACCTATGCCAGCTATCTGCAGGAAGACGCCTGGACATGGGAGTTGCAAGCTTTAGTGCGGGCGCGTCCAGTCTTCGGCGATCAGCGACTGTGCGAGGCATTTACCACACTTCGGCGTGAGCAGTTACAACAGCGTCGAGCGGGGGGCAGCTTAGCGCAGCAAGTGGTCGAGATGCGCGAGAAAATGCGCAGTCATAAAGAGCTACGCAGAGAACAACACAGTTTCGACCTCAAGCAAGGCGTGGGTGGCATTACTGATATTGAGTTCCTTGTTCAATACCTAGTGCTGCGCTATAGCTGTGATTATCCGGCGTTGACAGATTTTACTGATAATGTACGGATTCTTGAGCAGGCCGGAAAACTGCAAGTGATGACTGCAGACCAGGCCCAACAACTGACCGAGGTGTATATTCGTGAGCGCGAGTGGCTACATCAATTGGCACTCGATGACCGCGATTCACTTACTCATCAAGCGTTTACCGATGAGCGTACGGTCGTTGAGAAAGCTTGGCAACAATGGTTCGCCGATGTGCTTAAGAGCGCTGATACAGACTCGGCTCGGTCTCATTAGGCCGCGTCTTGAAACGGCGATGTACCCATAGGTACTGTTCGGGACGTTGCATGATGGCATACTCAACCATTTTATTGACGCGTGTGACATCAGCCAAATCGTCCCCGGTGGGGAAGCTCTCAAACTCCGGATAAAAGGTCATATCATAGCCCGTGCCGTCTTCGCGCCGAAAGCATGTCGTGGGTAATACTGCGCACTTCTTACTATTGGCGAACAGCAGCGTTCCGGTTGTGGTACTGGTTTCGGGAACAGCAAAGAAGGGGGCGAAAATAGTGCGGCGGCGACCGTAGTCTTGATCGGGAAGGTAACCAGCGATCTCGCCACTTTCAATAGCTTGTTTCATACTACGTACGTCGTTGCGCGGAATCATGTACTTGTTCGAACGGCCACGGCCTCGCGTTTGCAAAAACTCCATCACGGCGTTGTTATGGGGGCGATAGAGTCCTACGGCAGGCTTCACAAAACCATGCAAACGGGCGTGGACCTCAAGACTCAAGAAGTGAAAAAGCAGAAGTAAGACACCTTTACCTTCTTTTTGTGGCGCCTCTAAATGCTCGACACCATGCACGTGCAGCTTACGACGTATGCGCCAGTCGGGCCACCACCATGCCATCCCTGTTTCAAAAAACGCGATGCCGGTGTTCGCCATATTCTTTCGCACCAACGCTTCGATTTCAGTGGCTGACTTTTCAGGAAAGCACAACTCTAAGTTGCGGCGGGCAACTTCGGCACGCTTAGGTACGAATTTATAGAAGAGTTTACCTAAGCCACGGCCCATGGCCAGCTGCCACTTGTAAGGTAACCAAGAAATGAAATAAAGAAGGCTGACCCCAAACCAGGTCAGCCAATACTTAGGAAGTAAAAACCGTGCTTCAAATTTTGGTTTTTCAATTATTTTCATTAATGAGACTTGCGTTAATGGCCATCAGATCTTGTTCACTGATCTTACCTGAAGCTTGCTGCAGTGTCAGTGATTGTCGGATGTAATTATAACGCGCAGTCGAAAGATTACGACGGGCATTGAACAGGTTGCGGGTACTATCAAGTACGTCAACGATGGTACGAGTACCTACTTCAAAGCCAGTTTGTGTGGCATTCAATGCGCTTTCCGCAGAGACGACAGCTTGCTCGAGCGCCTTGATCGTTGCCACTGCTGCGACAACATCGTAGTACGCATTACGTACTTCACGCTCCACACCACGACGGGTGAACTCGAGCTGTTGGCTGCTTGCGACGTAGTTGGCGCGCGCTTGGTCGGCTTGTGCAGAGGTACGGAAACCACTGAAAATCGGCACATTCAGATTAACGCCGATAGAAGAACTATCCATACGTGGACTGTCGTTGGTGCGACCTTGAATTTCTTGTTCAGAGTCTGACGTACCGAAACTAGCTTCAAGACCTAAACGCGGGTAGTGGCCCGCTTGCGCTAATTCGATACGTTGCTCAGAAATTTCCACGGCAACGCGCTGTACCAGTAACTGCAGATTTTTATCTTCGGCAGTGGATACCCAGCTTTCGGCTTTTTCTGGATTCGGTGACGATGGCGAGAAGTTTTCAGTGTCTAGCTCAGCCAACTGTTCATGATAACGACCGGTAATTTCGCGCAGACTTTCTTGCGCGATTTCAACGGCGTTTTTCGCTTGGATTTCACGCGCGACCGCATTATCAAACTGTGCTTGTGCTTCATGTACATCGGTGATGGCGGTGAGACCTACCGAGAAACGTTGCTTGGTTTGTTCCAACTGGCGCTCGATTGCGCGCTTTTCAGCTTCGGCAAACTCAAGGTCATCCATGCGCTCAAGTACGCTGAAATACGCATTGACCACACGAATCATCAGTTGCTGACGCTCACTCAAGTAATTGACTTCTGCTTGATAAGCTTGCTTTTCAGCAATTTGGGTTTGCTCCCAAACGGATTTGCTGAACAGTGTTTGACTTAGGTTGACGCCTGCGTCCCAACCAGTGGTGGTAATATCGTACATGAAGGTATTACCGGCGTTATCGAAGTCGAGCGTTTCACGTTGGCTGCGAGAGTAACCGGCTTGGAAACCAAGCTGTGGCCACCAGTCTGCCTGTGCAATATCGACACCTTTTTGTGCAGCATCACGTTGCGCTTGTGCTTGCTTCAGCGTAGGGTCGTTTTGTAATGCAAGTTGAAAAATTTCTGCAAGGTCGTCAGCGAATGCCGCCGAGCTGCTTGCTGCGAAAGTAAGTCCGATAACTGCTGAAAGAATCGTTTTTTTCATGAGTTCCGTAATCCTGGAGGTTCGTCTGGCTCAGATGACCGTTGCTAAACTTGTTCGGTATTTTACATACACATTTGAATGATTACTAGCATACTCGGATAGCCAGCATGATTCATGTGTTCAGTTGCAACAACTTAGGTCTAAATGTAACCAAGTATGAGCGCGCAAAACATGTTATTGAGTAAAATCTAATAGACGCTTAGCAAAGAGAAAAGGTTTACAGTGCAAAAATTTAATCACGAAGATTATCAAATCATTGAAAAGTCGACAGTACGAGAAGGATTTCTAAGCATTTATAAGTATCGTTTAAAGCATCGCTTGTTTGCCGGCGGTTGGTCGCAGGAGTTTGAACGTGAAGTCATGGATCGCGGGCATGCAGTGATGGTGATTCCTTACGACATCGCCCGTGACCGGTTGGTGGTGTTGGAACAATTCCGTATTGGCGCACTCCAACAAGAAGAATCCCCATGGCTGTTGGAGTTTGTTGCTGGCATGATCGATAAGCCAGAAGAAAGCGCCGCCAGCGTTGCACAGCGTGAACTAGATGAAGAGGCAGGCCTAACTGCAGAGAAAATGCACTACGCGTTAACCTATTTATCGACACCAGGAGGCTGTACTGAGAAAATTTCGATTTATATCGCTGAAGTCGACAGTAGCCAAGCTGCGAGTCATGGAGGATTAGCGACGGAAAACGAAGATATAAAAGTTCACGTATTGCCGCGTGTAGAAGTCATGGAGCTGCTTGAGCAAGGAAAAATTAACAACGCCGCCAGCGTCATTGGACTACAATGGTTGCAATTACATTGGGAGCAAATTCGTCAATCATGACTAGAGATGTCAAACGCCAACGCTATCAATTCGACCTCGCTGCCTTGCAACGGCTGGCGGCGGTGAACTATGCGGCACTGACAAAACTGGTCGCACAGCTCAAGCAGGGCGGAGAAAAGCTCATTAAAGTCGGCAGTCACTTACACTTTCGTGTGAAAGTCTTGCAGCGCGCCCCATATACAACGGATATTCGTATTCAGCAGCATGCGCTGCAAGCGCAATTACCGGGGCTGGTTGAGACTGAGCTGGAAGTGCGTCTGTATCACGATGCGCAGCTTGCAGAAGTATTGCGCAGTCAAAATGTTGCGCGGTTAAAACCTATCTATGAACAACCTAATCCAGCCATGCACCAGAGCAACGAAAAGTTTCAGGTGAATCGCTTTTTGCAAGAGTGGCTAGAACTTATTCGTGAACAAGGTCTCGCAACTGAATACTAGCTTGAGTTTCCGCTCATCCTGTAACAGTATATGAGCATTCCATAACAACAATTCTTGTCACCGAAAAGAAGAGCGCATGTCAGATTACAAAGCAGATGCGATAGAGGTCCTCAACGGACTCGAACCGGTGCGTCGCCGCCCCGGAATGTATACCGACACCACACGCCCGAACCATTTAGGCCAAGAAGTCATCGATAACAGTATCGATGAGGCATTGGCCGGGCACGCGCGTGAGCTGGTGGTGATCCTTCACCCCGATCAATCGCTTGAAGTGCAAGATGACGGCCGCGGGATGCCAGTTGATGTGCATCCAGAAGAAGGTTTGCCGGGCGTTGAGTTGATCATGACCAAGCTCCACGCCGGCGGTAAATTCTCGAATAAAAACTACAACTTTTCGGGTGGTTTGCACGGGGTTGGTATCTCAGTGGTGAATGCGCTGTCGACGCGCGTCGATGTGTTGGTGAAGCGTGATGGCCAAGTATACGAGATGGCTTTTGAAAATGGTGACAAAGTCTCCGAATTAACTGTCACTGGCACAGTAGGTAAGCGCAATACTGGGACTGTACTGCGGTTCTGGCCCGACCCGAAATACTTTGATTCGCCAAAATTCTCAGTGCTGAAGATGACCCATTTGCTGCGCGCTAAAGCGGTGCTTTGTCCAGGACTGAAAATTACCTTTAAAAACCTCGTCGACAACGTTGAGCAAACCTGGCAGTACGAAGATGGTTTACGCGACTACTTAGTTGAGGCAGTACAAGAATTACCAACGCTACCCGAAGAGCCTTTTATTGGCAGCTTCAGCGGTAATGAAGAAGCGGTCGACTGGGCAGTGACGTGGCTCCCAGAAGGCGGTGAAGGTGTGGCGGAAAGTTACGTGAACCTGATTCCGACCCCGCAAGGCGGTACCCATGTCAATGGGCTACGCCAAGGCCTACTCGAGTCGATGCGCGAATTCTGTGAGTTCCGTAATCTGTTACCGCGCGGTGTACGCCTAACGCCAGAAGACATCTGGGACCGCTGTACCTATATTCTGTCGGTAAAAATGCAAGATCCACAGTTTGCTGGGCAAACGAAAGAGCGATTATCTTCGCGGCAATCGGCGGCATTTGTTTCTGGCGTAGTAAAAGACGCGTTCAGCCTCTGGCTCAACGAACATACCGAGCAAGCGGAGCAACTGGCCGAGCTTTGTATTAACAACGCGCAACGTCGCATGCGGGCGAGCAAGAAAGTGGTCCGCAAAAAAGTGACCCAGGGGCCGCCGTTACCGGGCAAGCTAACTGATTGTGCGACGCAAGATCCAGCGCGCGGTGAACTGTTCTTAGTTGAAGGGGACTCGGCCGGAGGTTCCGCAAAGCAAGCACGCGATCGTGACTTCCAAGCGGTAATGCCGCTGCGAGGAAAGATATTGAATACTTGGGAAGTTGAATCGGACCAGATCCTCGGCTCACAAGAAATTCATGATATTTCGGTTGCTCTAGGTGTAGATCCCGACTCTGATGACCTGGAAAAACTGCGCTACGGCAAGATTTGTATTCTCGCTGATGCTGACTCTGATGGCCTACATATCGCGACCCTACTTTGCGCGTTATTCGTGCGGCACTTCCGTGCTTTGGTGGACCATGGCCACGTATACGTTGCTATGCCACCGCTTTATCGTGTCGATGTGGGGAAAGAAGTGTTCTATGCCCTCGACGAAGACGAGAAACAAGGCATCCTCGATCGTATTGATGCCGAGAAGCGCAAGGGCAAAGTCAATGTACAGCGTTTTAAAGGTCTAGGTGAGATGAATCCACTGCAACTGCGTGAAACCACCATGGACCCAAATACCCGCCGTCTCGTTCAGTTAACCGTGGACGAGCCCGCCGCGACTGAAGAACTTATGGATATGCTGCTAGCTAAGAAGCGTGCGGGTGACCGACGTGAATGGTTAGAAAGCAAAGGCAACCTCGTCGACCTGGCTGAGTTGTAAGGAGTAGAACAATAATGTCTTTGGAAACTGTTGAACAAATTCCGCTGCGCCGCTTTACCGAGGATGCCTATCTCAATTACTCCATGTATGTGATCATGGACCGCGCCTTACCGCACATCGGTGACGGCCTGAAACCGGTACAACGACGTATTATCTATGCCATGTCGGAACTCGGTTTGTCGGCATTGGCAAAATATAAAAAATCAGCGCGTACGGTAGGTGATGTGCTGGGTAAGTTCCACCCGCATGGTGACAGCGCATGTTATGAAGCGATGGTGCTCATGGCGCAGCCATTCTCCTATCGCTATCCACTGGTTGATGGGCAGGGTAACTGGGGTTCGCAAGACGACCCTAAGTCTTTTGCCGCGATGCGTTATACAGAAGCGAAACTTTCGCGTTTCAGTGAGCTACTGCTGAGCGAATTGGGGCAGGGCACCGTTGATTGGGTGCCGAACTTCGACGGCACTATGAAAGAGCCGCGCATGTTGCCAGCGCGCTTACCGCATATTTTATTGAATGGCGTGACTGGGATCGCAGTCGGTATGGCGACCGACATTCCACCGCACAACGCCCGCGAAGTAGCTCATGCTTGTGCGCTCTTGTTGGATAAACCAAGCGCTGACTTGACCGAAGTGATGGAGCACTTACGTGGTCCAGACTACCCAACCGACGCTGAGATTATCACTCCGCAAGAGGAAATCGTTCGGCTTTATGAAACAGGGCGCGGCAGTATACGAATGCGCGCTAAGTATCATCTGGAAGACGGTGAAGTTGTCGTCTATGCCTTACCCCATCAAGCCTCGGGTGCCAAGGTGTTGGAGCAAATCGCTGGGCAAATGCAGGCGAAGAAATTGCCGATGGTCTCAGACCTTCGGGACGAGTCAGATCACGAAAACCCAACCCGTTTGGTCATCGTGCCACGTTCGAATCGCATCGACGTTGAGCAGATGATGCAGCACTTGTTTGCGACGACCGACCTAGAGAAGCAATATCGCGTTAACCTTAATATGTTGGGGTTAGATGGGCGTCCGCAGGTGAAGCCTATCCTCAATGTTTTGAAGGAGTGGTTGAAGTACCGTCAACAAACCGTCACTCGCCGGTTGCAACATCGTTTGGACAAAGTGCTAGCGCGCTTGCATATCCTCGAAGGTTTGTTGATTGCCTATCTAAATATCGACGAAGTAATTGCCATTATTCGCTATGAAGATGAGCCAAAAGCTGAGTTAATGAAGCGTTTCTCGCTGACAGAAACGCAAGCAGAAGCCATTCTTGAGTTGAAATTACGCCATTTGGCAAAGCTTGAAGAAATGAAGCTGAAAGGTGAGCAAGACGAACTGGAAAAAGAACGTGAACAGCTTGAGTTACTGCTCGGTTCAGATCGCCGTTTGAAGACGCTCATCCGCAAAGAAATTCTCGCCGATGCTGAGAAATATGGTGATGATCGCCGTTCGCCGTTGGTCGAACGCGAAGAGGCCAAAGCTCTTAGTGAGCGCGATTTAACGCCAGCTGAGGCGGTTACCGTGGTGCTGTCACAAAAAGGCTGGGTGCGCGCTGCCAAAGGCCATGATGTGGATGGATCAAGTTTGGCCTACAAGTCTGGTGATAGTTACCTCGCCAGTGCGCAAGGTAAGAGTAACCAGCAGGTTGTTTTCCTCGACAGCTCGGGGCGCAGTTTCGCCTGTGAGGCGCATCTATTACCTTCAGCACGCACGCAAGGCGAACCACTTACCGGTCGATTTAGCATGGTCGCTGGTGAAACCGTGCAACAAGTGATGATGGCGCAAGACGAGCAACGTTATCTTTTGGCCTCGGATGCCGGTTATGGCTTTGTATGTAAGTTCAGTGACTTAGTAAGCCGAAATAAAAATGGTAAAGCGATTTTGAACTTGCCAACGGGCGCGAAAATCTTACCGCCAAATCGCGTGAATGACCGCGATAATGACTTGCTTGTCGTGGTATCAAATGAAGGACGCATGCTGATTTTCCCAGTCGCCGATTTGCCAGAATTAGCGAAAGGTAAAGGCAACAAGATGATTAGTATTCCGGCCTTGCGGGCGCAATCGCGTGAAGAGTATGTGGTCGCGACCTCGGTTGTGCCATCCGATGCTGCCATTACTCTACTGGCGGGTAAGCGTAAGCTGACACTCAAGCCTGATGATCTCGAGCATTACCGCGGTGAACGTGGGCGTCGAGGGAATAAGTTGCCACGCGGCTTGCAACGCGTTGACGCAATAACGGTTGAGAGCCAAGACTGATCGGACGTATTTTGCTGCTGAAACAGGTATACTAACGCGCAGCAAAATACGAGGAGATTGCATGCTCGCAGTAGTACGATTGATTTTATTGGGTTGTTTTGTAGTGATATGTGGTGTCTTAGGCCTGCTGTTCTGCTTGGTTCGGCCATTTCATCCAAACAATACGCCGATCTTTGCCCACTGGTATGGGCGGATGCACAAGTTACTCGGTGTGGAGCTTGAAATTCGCGTGCCCGATGGGCTTTTCGCGGGGGGGGCCTACGTTTATATCGCTAACCATCAAAATACCTATGACATCTTTACCTTAAGCCGAGCAATGCCGCCGAGTACCGTCAGTATTGGCAAAAAAAGCTTAAAATGGATTCCATTTTTTGGTCAACTCTACTGGCTGGCTGGCAATATTCTTATCGATCGCAAAAACAGCGGGCGCGCCCGTGGCACCATCGAGCAAGCGGCAGCAGCGATAAAAGAGCGCAAGATCTCCGTGCTTTTATTTCCCGAAGGCACGCGTAGCTACGGTCGTGGACTACTCCCGTTTAAGACAGGTGCATTCCGCACCGCAGTGCAAGCGCAAGCTGATGTGGTGCCGATTTGTGTCTCAAACTTACATGGGCGTATTAAGCTCAATCGCTGGAATAACGGCAAAATAATTATTGAAATGCTAGCGCCGGTAAAAGTAAGTGAGTTTGGCGTTGATTCAGTGCGCGCGCTAAGTGCGCATTGCCATCAACTCATGCAAAATAAAATAAGCGAACTCGATCATGAGCTCGCAACACTTTCTGCCAAAGGAGCCATCGACCATGGCAAATGACATGCAAGCTTTAGTAGAGCAGAGTGATGATACCGTTGCGGCACTGCTAGATGATGGCGCCAGCCCTGATGACCTCTTCACGATAGAGCATCACTTGGTTAGCGCTGATTTCACAAAGTTAGAGAAGGCTGCGGTGGAATTGGTGAAAGTCGGCTATCACGTGGATGATGCTGATGAGTTTGAGCTCGATGATGGTAGCCGTTTGTTTGCTTTTGCTGCTGTATCTGAGGTAAAACTAGACGCAGAGGTGCTACGCCAGCAAACCCAAGAAGTTGCAAAAATCGCAGATATTGCCGGCGTCGATTACGATGGCTGGGGCACGTTTTTTGGTGACGCTGACGAAGAAGAATAACTGACGCACCAAGCCCCCGAAGAGAAACATTTAAGGGGGCTTTATGTTGGCAGATTTAGGTCTTATTGTCGGACTCGCATTACTTGTATTTTTGGCGCTGCGCGGCGTCAATATCTTGCTCGCAGTATTATTTTCCATTCTTATCATTGGCTTGACAAACAGTATTCCGCTTGCCGATGTCTTTCTAAAACACTTTCCCTTTGGAGCCTCTGGCGCATTTAGTTTTGCTGGCAACTTCTTATTGCTGTTTTTATGTGGTGGTCTGTTTGGCCGCATTATGGCTGCTAGTCATGCTGCCCAAGGTGTCGCAATGGGGATTACCGCACGGTTAGGCCAACAACGCGCCTTGTGGATTGCGATGTTGGTTTGTGCGGTACTCACCTACGGCGGCGTTATTGTGTTTGTGGTGATGTTTACCATGTACCCCATTGGGGTCAGCTTGATGCGCAGCGCCAATATTCCTCGCCGTCTCTATGCGGCAGCCATCGCCCTTGGCGCTGGCACTTTTACTATGACCGCGCTACCGGGCACGCCATCGATTCATAACGTGATTGCCGCTCGCGGCTTAGGCACCGACCTGTTTGCTGGTGGCTGGTATGGTCTGCTTGCTGGACTCATTATGGCCGGGGTAGGAATGCTCTATCTACAGTGGCAATGGCGACGAGCGCTGGCCCAGGGGGAGCATTATGTCGCCAATGATAAAGACCAACAGATGGCTGCATTAGCGCCAAAAGAGGATACTGACTTACCAGGGCTGACGCGTTCATTGCTGCCGATTGTATTGGTGCTGGGGACAATTTTAGTACCGCGTTTATTGGCGATGAGTGGCTCCCAGTGGCAGTGGGTGGGCTTTGCCAATAGTCAGCCAGTGTTGTGGGCGAGTTTTGCTCTTATTGTCGGGAGTCTATTATGTTTTGTGCTGTTTGCCACAGTGCGGCAGCAATTTATTCAGGCTGCTGGACGGGGTGTCGATGATGCGATGCTGCCGTTGGTAAATACTGCTGCAGTTATTGGTTTTGGTGGTGTGGTGATTCAAACACAAGGCTTCCATGCTTTCGCGCAATGGCTATTGGGTTTGGACATCCCAGCTCTACTTTCGGTTTTCGTTTCAGCCAACTTGATTTCAGGTGTGACAGCTTCCGCCTCTGGCGGTTTACAGATCTTCATGTCGAGTTTGGCACCGGCATATCTTGAGGCGGGGGTCAGTGCCGAGGTGTTGCACCGTATTGCTAACTTAGCAGCGGGAGGCCTGGATTCATTGCCGCATTCGGGTGCAGTGATTGCTCTGTTCACTTTAATGGGACTGAGCCATAAAGAAGCTTACAAGGACATCTTCGTGGTGACCGTGCTGATCCCGATGCTTGCGGCTTTAGTTGCAGTAGTTGCAGCATTACTCTTCGCCTAGCACGAAAAGTAATGCTGCTTTGCAGGGAGCAAACAACTACAGCGCGGCGATTTTCGCCCGTTGTAGTTGTAGCTGTTGTAGCGTCTCTTCCGCGTCTGCCAGCTTCTCACGTTCTTTCGCGATAACCTCGGCTGGCGCTTTGCTGACAAAGTTTTCGTTGCCAAGTTTGCGGGCAAATATCGCCACTTCCTTCTCAGCTTTTTCGATGCCTTTGTCGAGTCGTGCTAACTCAGCAGCCGTATCAATCAGACCCGCCATAGGAATATGAATTTCCATGCGGCCTACTAACGCTGTAGCACTGGCTGGAGCATCGTCAGATGCGGTCAAAAACGTCACTGATTCGAGCTTGGCCAAGGCCGCCAAGAAACTTTCGTTTTCTTGCAAACGTTGTTGAGCGGTATCATCAGCGTTGGCAATGAGAATCGGCAGCGGCTTATTCGGAGAAAGGTTCATTTCACCTCGAATATTCCGTACTGCAACAATCACTTGCTTCAACCATTCCATGTCGTCACGCGCCGTAGCAAAACGCTCTTGCTGTACCTGCGGATAGGCTTGCAACATGATGGTATCGCCTTGGACGCCGGCCAATGGTGCGACCCGCTGCCAAATTTCTTCGGTGATGAATGGCAGTAACGGATGCAACAAGCGTAACAACTGCTCGAGCACCGTGACCAAGGTATGGCGTGTGCCGCGTAATTGAGCTTCATTGCCGTTGAACAAAATAGGCTTGGTGAGCTCGAGGTACCAATCGCAGAACTGGTTCCAAGTGAACTCATAAGCGATCGCTGCTGCTTGGTCAAAGCGGTAGTTGTCCAAGGCATGACGGAACTGTTTTACGGTATCGTTGAAGCACTCGATGATCCACTGATCAGCGAGCGATAGTTGCAGGTCACCGCCATGCAAACCACAGTCGTGCTCTTCAGTGTTCATCAACACATAACGGCTCGCATTCCAAAGCTTATTACAGAAGTTACGGTAACCCTCGAGACGCTTCATGTCCCAGTTAATATCACGACCGGTCGAAGCTAGCGCAGCTAGGGTAAAACGCAAGGCGTCGGTACCATGGGCGGTGATACCCTCAGGGAACTGTTTCTCGGTGCGCTTTTTAATCTTCGCTTCAAGCTGCGGCTGCATCATATTGGCAGTGCGCTTTTGCACTAACGTATCGAGGTCAATACCATCAATCATGTCGAGCGGGTCAAGTACGTTACCTTTCGACTTCGACATCTTTTGGCCTTCTTCGTCACGAATCAGACCGGTAACATAGACCGTCTTAAACGGTACTTGCGGCTTACCGTTTTCGTCTTTTAAGAAGTGCATGGTCATCATGATCATGCGCGCTACCCAGAAGAAAATAATGTCAAAACCAGTCACCAACACATCGGTGGGATGGAAGGTCTTGAGGTCATCAGTATTCTCTGGCCAGCCCAAAGTGGAGAAGGTCCACAATGCCGACGAGAACCAGGTATCGAGCACGTCTTCGTCTTGTTGCAGGGCAACATCATCGGCTAAGTTGTTGTCGCGACGCACTTCTGCTTCGTCACGGCCAACATAAACATTACCGTCGTTGTCATACCATGCTGGGATGCGGTGACCCCACCAGAGTTGGCGAGAGATACACCAATCTTGAATATCGCGCATCCAGGCGAAATACATGTTCTCGTATTGCTTCGGTACGAATTCAATTTCACCATCTTCCACGGCTTTCGTCGCAACTTCAGCCAGCGGCGCAACACGTACATACCATTGGTCGGTAAGATGTGGCTCAATCGGTACCCCGCCACGATCGCCATAAGGCACCTTGTTGGTGTGTTTTTCAACTTTATCGAGTAACCCTAGAGCATCAAAGTCAGCGACGACTTGCTTACGGGCTTCGAAGCGCTCGAGGCCGCGATAGGCCTCTGGCAGCATGCCGTCGAAATCGCCGATACTGTCGATGGCTTCACCGGTCGCGGTGTAAAGACCGGCCCGCTCACGCACATTGGCGTGGTCGTCGAGTACCGCGATCATCGCCATTTGGTTGCGCTTGCCGATTTCGTAATCGTTAAAGTCATGGGCAGGGGTGATTTTCACACAGCCGGTACCAAAGTCTTGGTCAACGTAACTGTCGGCAATAATTGGAATGCGACGGTTCACCAACGGCAAATCAATAAACTTGCCGACCAGCGCTTGATAACGCTCATCGTCGGGGTGCACCGCAACACAAACGTCACCTAACATGGTTTCCGGGCGAGTGGTCGCAACCACTAGGTAATCCTTGCCATCGGCAGTCGTCGCGCCGTCAGCTAATGGGTAACGTAAGTGCCAGATATGGCCTTGCTGTTCTTTGTTCTCGACTTCAAGGTCAGAAATGGCGGTCTGTAGTTTTGGATCCCAATTCACCAAGCGTTTACCGCGGTAAATCAAGTTTTCTTTGTGCAGGCGTACGAAGACCTCTTTGACCGCATTCGAGAGTCCTTCGTCCATCGTAAAGCGTTCGCGATCCCAGTCTACTGAGTCGCCAAGACGGCGCATCTGTTGCGTAATAGTGCCGCCTGATTGCGCTTTCCAATCCCAAATCTTCTCAATGAACTTTTCGCGTCCGAGTTCGGTACGACTTTGTCCTTGCGCGGCTAATTGGCGCTCAACCACCATCTGTGTGGCGATACCGGCATGGTCAGAACCTACTTGCCACAAGGCGTTGAAACCGTCCATACGCTTGTAGCGTGTGAGCGTATCCATGATTGTATGTTGGAATGCGTGCCCCATATGCAAGCTACCCGTCACGTTCGGTGGCGGGATCATAATGCAGTAACTACTGCCTTGGCCGGAGGGCTTGAAATAACCTGCCTGCTCCCATTTTTGGTAGAGCGCTTGCTCGATAGCATTGGGCGAATACGTTTTATCCATGCGAAACCTTCACGACTTTAATTTGCTGTAATTTGAGGAAGCTCAGTAGCGTTGACGGTACTGAGTTCGACCCCTTGTTGGCGATACCACTTGAAGCGCTCGCGTGCGAGTTGGCGCGCCTCGGGGTCACTAGGAACTTGGTCAAGCACCAATTGGGCGCCAGCGAATTGCGGCGCAGTGGGCATAAAATTTACCACTACTTTGCAACGGCGCGGGCCCACAGGGGCTTCGGGCCAGCAGAGTTCAACTGGAGCTCCTTGACTTGGCCCTTCACCGACCAAGTTATGAGGTACAAATGCATCTGCTGGTTGCTGCCAAAGTGCTTCATCAAGCGCTTCAGCATGTTGTTGGTCACGGCACCAGACGCGCACGCTGCCGAGCTCGCGCCAACGCTCTGCAATTATTTTACAGAACAGCGTGAGTTGCTGCGCTTCGTCGAGTCCATCGAGGACATAAAAGATACCGTGGACCATGTTAGTCGTGCTGCCCTTGACCCGCGCGGTTTAAGAGAAACTGCGTGAGCATCGGCACCGGACGACCGGTCGCGCCTTTCTTGGCACCACTACGCCAAGCGGTACCGGCGATATCTAAGTGCGCCCAATGATACTTCTTAGTAAAGCGCGACAAGAAGCAAGCTGCGGTAATCGTACCTGCATCGCGTCCGCCTAAATTTTGCATATCGGCAAACGGGCTGTCGAGCGCTTCTTGATATTCATCCCACAACGGCAGGCGCCAAGCGCGATCACCGCTTTGCTCGGAGGCATTAAGGAGCTCGTGCGCTAGTGGGTTATGTGGACTCATTAAGCCGCTGGCATGATGCCCTAACGCGACAATACAAGCACCCGTCAAAGTCGCCACATCAACGACAGTTTCTGGGGCGAAACGCTCGATATAGGTGAGCGTGTCGCATAACACGAGGCGGCCTTCGGCGTCCGTGTTCAACACTTCGACCGTTTGTCCGCTCATGGTGGTGAGAACATCCCCTGGACGATAGGCTTTACCGTCAGGCATATTCTCACAGCCAGCAATAGCGCCAATCACATTCACTGGTATTTGTAGCTCAGCAAGCGCCTGCATAGCGCCGAGGACCGAAGCCGCTCCGCCCATGTCATATTTCATCTCATCCATATTCGCGGACGGTTTGATGGAAATGCCGCCAGCGTCGAAGGTAAGGCCTTTACCGACGAGTACGATAGGTGGTGTATCGGCATCAGCGCCTTGATAGTGAATCAGTGACAGTACGGACTCATGCTCTGAACCGCGACCTACAGCGAGATAGGCGTTCATGCCGAGTTCAGCCATTTGTGCTTCATCGACAGCACTAAAGCTGACGTTGTCATACTTGTCGGCGAGCGCTTGCGACTGCTCAGCTAAATATCGAGGGGTACAGATATTCGGCGGCATATTGGCAACGTCACGACAAATAGTTACCCCTTTACTGATTGCTAGGCCATGCTGGATGGCACGCTCACCAATCGGTAATTCGCGGCGCGTTGGTACGTTGAAGACTAACTTCCGTAACGGCCGGCGAGGCTCTTCTTTGCGCGTCTTCAATTGGTTAAAGGTATATAAACCTGCTTGCGCCGCCTCGACCGCTTGGCGTACTTTCCAATAGGTGTCGCGGCCTTTAACGTGCAGTTCACTTAAGAAACAAACCGCTTCCATTGAGCCTGTTTCGTTCAATGTGTGGATCGTTTTCTCAATAATTTGTTTATACTGACGTTCATCAAGCTCACGTTCTTTACCGCAACCAACGAGGAGTACGCGTTCACTTAGAATGTTTGGCACATGATGCAGTAACAACATTTGCCCAGCTTTGCCCTCGAGGTCACCGCGGCGCAGAAGTCCGCTCAGGTAACCATCGCTGACTTGGTCGAGCTGCTCGGCAACGCCTGACAGGCGGCGTGGTTCAAAGACGCCAACGACGATGCAGGCGGACCGTTGTTTTTCTGGACTGCCACTTTTAACGCTAAACTCCATAATGACTCCGTTTTCGGCGGTTGACAGGGTAGGGCTGCCGTAGAATAATTCTTGTCAAAATGACAAGTTTACTGAAAAATTGCGTTTTTTCCAGCAAAAAGCAACGTTAAGAGTGGTCACTAGTGCGTATATTCCGCTATTTAATGCGAGAAACATTTAAATCCCAGATCGCCGTTTTAGTGGTGCTGATGACCATTTTTGTCAGTCAAAAATTCGTTCGCGTGTTGGCAGACGCCTCTGCGGGCGAAATTCCCGGCGATTTGGTAATTAAATTGCTCGGGTTGAATCTACCAGCACTGGCTGCGTTAATTCTTCCACTCAGTTTATTCCTCGGCATTTTGCTCGCCCACGGGCGCATCTACGCCGACAATGAAATGACCGTTCTGCATGCCTGTGGTGTGAGTGAGTGGTATGTAACGCGTGTCACTCTGGTGCTTGCGACGATTTTAGCATTGGTTACAGCAACCCTGACACTATGGTTGGTGCCATGGTCATTGGAGCAAGAACGTCAGGTGGAGGAACGTGCGCGAAGCGATACGGGGCTTTCGGTCATTATGCCTGGGCGCTTCCAGCAAGCGAGTAACCAAAAAGCGGTTATTTTTGTGCAAGGGCTTACCGAAAGTGGTGATCTTGATGAAGTCTTCGTGGCGCAGTCGCTGCGTGACGAGAACGAACGTATCATCGGCGGCAGTGTGGTGATGGCGGACACCGGCACGGTGATAGCCAATGACAGTGGTTCGCAGCAGCTCGTTCTCAATGATGGTACCCGTTATGCCCGCAACTCAGGTGAAGGCGATTACCAAGTCATGGAGTTTAATAGCTACCAGTTACAAATCAAAGAACAAGAAGCAAGCGAATACAGTCGTAAGCTGGAAGCCTATGGCACCACTGAATTGTGGGGCGAAGAAAATCCAGAAGCCGCCGCAGAATGGCAATGGCGGGTGGCGATTCCGTTGGCCATGCCATTATTAACTTTAATTGCTGTGCCGTTAAGTCGGGTCAACCCACGGCAGGGTAAGTTTGCGCGTATGGCGCCCGCGCTACTGATTTATCTCGGCTATTTCTTGTTGCTCATGGCGGCACGCTCAGCTGTCGCAGACGGCGTGATTCCGGCCAGTATTGGATTGTGGTGGATTCATGTGCTGTTGCTGATCTTTGGTATTATTTTGGTCGGCAAAGGCCGTCCGTTAGGGCTGCGGGTACTTGCGCAGTTGCGGAGGTCATAAGATGTTGCAATTCAGCATTCTCGATAAGTACATTGCTCGCACGGTGTTAACCACATCTTTGCTAAGTTTGGCTGTATTGAGTGGACTGTCCGGCCTGATCCGCTTCGTTGAGCAGTTGAAGTCAGTGGGCAAGGGGACATACTCAGTGGCTGAAGCAGGCTTGTTTGTGCTCTACAGCCTGCCGCGTGACATCGAGGTGTTTTTCCCTATGGCAGCCTTGCTTGGTGGCCTCATTGGGATGGGCATGTTGGCCAGTAATTCTGAGCTGGTAGTGATGCTTGCCGCGGGACGTTCTCGTTTGAATATCGTAGGCTCGGTAATGAAAGCCGCAGTGGTGATGATGCTCGCGGTGATGGCCATGGGCGAGTGGGTTGCGCCACAGCTAGAAGCGCAAGGCCGCGAATTGCGTGCGTCAGCGATTTCCGGTGGTAGCTTAATCTCCGCGCAACAAGGTGTGTGGGCAAAAGACGGCACGCACTTCGTGAATATTAGCGAGGTTGAGGACACGGGGCGTTTGCGCGACCTAACGGTGTATCGTTTTAACGCGCAACGTGAACTTGAATCTGTGGTGCAAGGGCAAGCGGCAACCTATCAAAACGGTCAGTGGTTACTTACCGACGTGGAAATCACTGAACATACGGTGGAGCGTATCAACCGCAAAGAGCTGTCACGGTGGGTTTGGGAGTCTTCGTTGACACCCGACAAACTTGGCGTGGTAACCGTCAAACCTGAAGCTTTATCAATTACTGGGTTGGTCGATTATCTTGACTATCTGCAAGCCAATCAACAAGCCACCGAGCGCTATCAGCTAGCCTTATGGCGTAAGCTTTTCGCACCCATCACAGTGGCGGTTATGTTATTAGTTGCATTAAGTTTCATCTTTGGCCCGTTACGTTCGCAAACCATGGGCGCGCGAATTTTGCTGGGCGTCATTACCGGCTTCGGCTTTCATGTGAGCAATGAAATTTTTGGTCCGCTGGCGCAGGTATATAGCTTACCGCCCATTCTCGGGGCGCTATTGCCGAGCCTGCTGTTCGCTGGCGCCGCACTTTACTTGATGCAAAGAAAGTGATGCAAAGAAAGTGATGCAACGTAAGTGATGTGCCGAAAGTGAGACTTATAGCTCTTTCCAGTAATAAAGCTGATTGGCTTCTTTCGATAGCGTAACCAGTTCAGTGCCGGCGGCGTAATCGTGCCAAGCGCGGCGATTTTTGAAGTCAACGAGCACCCAAAGATTACCTAGACCAAAACAGCAGGTGAGCAGACGCACAAAAGTTTGTTTCTTAGTAATACGAGCGCCGTCGCGTTGTTGAATCTTGAGGCGCCATGCGCGCATGCCAAGAGTTTGGCCGCTGCGATGCCAAAACCAACCAAAAAATAGCCCCAAGACAGTAATTAAATAGAGGCCGTAGAGTGGCGAACTGTTTAACCAGCCTGCGTGATCCATGCCCTCTGGAAGGCTTACCCAGCCAAGGCTCGTCAATAGTGCGGCCAGCGCAAGCGCGAGCCCGGATGCCAGCATAACAATGGCCACAGCTACCAATAAATCGTAGACCCAAGCTGCTAAACGACGGAAAAAACCTGCGCTTGGAAAGGATGCATGAAGTTTTTGTGCTGGGCTAATTTCACTCACGAGGACCTCAGTAGTCGTTGATTTTGGCGAGTGCAGATTATCATTAAGTCCTGCCTGATAAGCAAGAAAGGCACAAAAAAACCTCGCGTTGTTCACGAAATAGCCGAACAAACGAAAACTGTCATAATTTGCTTGATCGGAAAAATCCCTTGCGTATAATGCCTCGCACTACCGACGTTCAAGTCAAATCTTCAATGCCGAAGTGGCGGAATTGGTAGACGCAGCGGATTCAAAATCCGCCGCTGGTAACAGCGTGGGGGTTCAAGTCCCCCCTTCGGCACCATCTCTTCTGAGGACGACCTCACCCATCACGGGAAGCAACTGACCAGGACGACCTGGCGTGAAAACGCATGGGAAATCTTATGGCTTGGTTAATACTTTTCTTAGCTGGAATCTTAGAAGTTATTTGGGCATTTGCGATGAAGCTCTCGCAAGGCTTCACTCGTCCTGTACCTGCATTCATCACTATTACGGCGATGGTCGCGAGTTTTTGGCTATTGGCGTTGGCGATGCGCAGCTTGCCTCTTGGCACTGCTTATTCTGTTTGGACGGGTATAGGTGCACTAGGCGCTTTTATTGTCGGCATTGTGGCACTTGATGAAAGTGTTCATCCGCTGCGCCTTATTGCTGCACTTCTGATTATCATCGGTGTTGTGCTGATGAGCCTTGCCCCTTCCTCAACTCATTAATCTGCTTAACAATTAAACAGGAAGAATGCGGTGTTTTATCGTGTTCTCTGTTATGCTTACAGCAATTGGAAACACACGAATTCGCGTGAGTTTACCCCGAGGTATTATGACCAAAGAAAACAAACAACAACCTGAATATGAGGTTGAAATCCCGTCGCGTGAAGAGCTTCTAGGCGCCGTTGAAGCGCGCTTAAAGCCAATCACTTTCGACGAAATTTTAGAGCGCTTTCAGCTCACCGATGAACGCCAACATATTGGCGTCAAACGTCGTTTGCGGGCCATGGAACGCGACGGCCAACTGATTTATACCAAAGCTAATGCCTATGGATTGCCGACGCGCATGAACCTGATCAAGGGGCGCATTATTGGCCACCGTGATGGCTTTGGTTTTTGTCGCCCCGATGATGGCGGCGATGATTTATTTATTCCGCCCAAGCAAATGTACAGCGTCTTACACGGTGACATTGTGTTGGTGCAAGAGCAGGGCAAAGACCCGAAAGGTCGCCGTGAAGGTCGCATTGTACGCGTGATTGAATCGCGTGAAATGAGTGTCGTTGGACGTTTTTTTGTCGATCATGATCTCGGCATCGTGGTGCCAGACGATAGCCGCCTGAATCAGGATATTTTGATTCCCGATGAAGCACGAAACGGTGCGCGTCACGGTCAAATCGTGGTTGCAAAGATCACCCGTCGGCCGAATCGTCGAACCTCGCCAGTGGGCGAAGTGACTGAAATCCTCGGCGACCATATGGCACCGGGAATGGAAATTGAGATTGCTATTCGTGAGCACGATATCCCGACGGAGTGGAGCGCGGCAACAATCGAGTACGTCGATAAGTTAGCGGAAGAAGTTCCCAAAGAAGCTTATAAAGATCGCAAGGATTTGCGTGAATTACCTCTGCTTACCATTGATGGTGAAGACTCACGTGACTTTGATGATGCGGTTTATGCAGAACCTGAAGGTGATGGTTGGCGTTTATGGGTCGCCATTGCTGACGTGAGCTATTATGTTCGCCCGAATACGCCGTTAGACAAAGATGCGTTAGAGCGCGGGAATTCAGTCTATTTCCCGAATTTTGTGGTGCCGATGTTGCCGGAGAAGCTTTCCAATGGGCTCTGCTCATTGAATCCGGATGTCGACCGCTTGTGCATGGTCGCTGAAATGAAAATTTCCAATCGCGGCAAGCTTTTGGATGCAAGTTTTTATCCTGCGGTGATGAAATCGCATGCAAGGATGACCTATACCAAGGTCGCCGCGATTCTCGAAGGCGAACCGAAGTTACGGCAAGAGTATGAGGCTGTGCTGACGCCTATCGAGAATCTACACAGCCTATTTAAAGTTCTCAAAAAAGCGCGTCAGGGGCGTTCGGCGATTGAATTTGAGACGCTGGAAACGCGGTTCATCTTCAATGCTCAGCGCAAGATTGAAAGCATCGAACCGGTACGCCGCAACGTCGCTCATACCATCATCGAAGAGTGTATGATTATGGCGAACGTCGCCACTGCTCGCTTGATTGAAAAGCATGAAGAAGCCGGTGCTTTGTTCCGTGTGCATGAGCCACCATCGTCTGAACGACTCACGAACTTCCGTGGCTTTCTTGCCGAGCTTGGCTTGAATTTAAAAGGCGGTGACGATCCGAGTACACGTGACTACTCAGAAGTGCTAGAGCAGGTGCGTGAGCGACCCGACGCTGAATTGATTCAGACGATGTTGTTACGCTCAATGCAGCAGGCAGTGTATACGCCAGATAACGCTGGACACTTTGGTTTGGCACTCGACGAGTACTCCCATTTTACCTCGCCGATTCGCCGCTATCCCGATTTAGTTTTGCATCGTGCCATCAAAGCGTTATTGAAAGAGCAGCAAGGGCCAAATCAAGTGCTTGAGGGGGCTTGGATGTATCCTGATGAGCAACTTGATGAGTTGGGCGAACATTGCTCGATGACCGAACGCCGCGCCGATGACGCAACCCGGCAGGTTGATGAATGGCTTAAATGCGAGTACATGCAAGATCACGTTGGTGAAGAGTTTACCGGTGTCATCGCCTCGGTGACGAACTTTGGACTTTTTATTCGCTTGGATGATCTGCACATCGATGGTCTGGTGCATGTCTCAAATTTAGATAACGATTACTATCACTTTGACAATGAGCGGCACTTATTGATTGGCGAAAATAGCCGTCGCGTCTACCGTCTGGGTGATAAAGTGCGCGTGAAAGTTCGCAGCGTTAACTTGGATGAACGTAAAATTGATTTGAAACTTCTAGCAGCTGAGAGCCCTACCGGTAAAGATCGGATGTCGGGTAGTGCGGATTTAGCGGAAAAACGACCAGAAAAACGTCCAGACAAAAGTTCAGCGCCGAAGAGTAAGCGTCAACAAAAGCGCGAAAAGGCCGGTAAAGTTAAAGCTAAGCGCGCCAAAGTTGAACAAAAGCGTAAAGCCAAAAAGCAGCGTTCTAAAAAGAATTAGTAAGGGAAAATCTTAAGCATGAGTAAAAAAGTAGCAGTGTTTGGTTTGCACTCGGTGCGTGCCCTCGTCGAGCGTCACCCAGAACGCGTGGTTGAAATGTTTGCGCTACGCGAGCGGCAAGATAAAGCGCTGCAGTCGCTTATCCAAAGCGCCCAAAAACTTGGTATTCGACCGCAGTTTGTGCCGAAACAGACCTTAGAAAAGAAAGCCGAGGGTGGCAATCATCAAGGGGTTGTTATTGTGGCATTAGAAGCGCCGCTACTGAGCGACAATGACTTGCCCGATTTGGTTAACAACAGCGCTACTGCACCGCTCTTTTTAGTCTTAGATGGTGTCACCGATCCGCATAATCTCGGTGCTTGTTTACGTACCGCCGATGCTGCTGGCGTGACGGCCGTCATTGTGCCTAAAGACAAATCCGCGTCACTAAACCCTACGGTCCGCAAAGTTGCCTGTGGCGCAGCCGAGACGATGCCGTTGGTGCAAGTTACCAACCTCGCGCGCGCACTCAAGCAACTGCAAGAATTACAGGTGTGGGTGATGGGGACTGCCGGAGAAGCTGAGCAATCTGTTTATGCTGTCGATCTTAAAGGTCCTACAGCATTGGTCATGGGGGCTGAGGGCGACGGTATGCGCCGCTTGACTCGTGAAACGTGCGATGAGTTGATCAAGATTCCGTTGCTAGGCACTGTTTCAAGCCTCAATGTCTCGGTAGCGACAGGTGTTTGCTTATTTGAAGCCGTACGACAACGACAAGGCTAAACTCTGATGAAAAAAGTTCCATTCCTTCGCCTACGTCCAGTGGTATTGTCGCTTATCGTGATGACTTTCCTTGCTGCCGCTTGGCTGCCGACCGGCACCTTTTTACCGGGTGAGCGCACTAACAAGCCGCAGCTTTACCTTGAGTTGGCCGAGCCAGCTCCTTCGCAAGCCGCAGAAGATGTCCTGTTTGATGTGCAACAACGCATCGAAAGCCGCCATGAGTGGCGCATGGTTGATGCTGCGGCACCCTATGCATGGCAGCTAGAGGTGCGGATTGAAGAGGGCGAACAGTTGATGATTCATGGCGTACTTACCACGCCACAGCGAAGTGTTGATAACAGCAGCCACGAGCAGCGCTTTAAAATACAAGGACCGTATGACGCTATGGGCGCTTTACCCGAACAGTTCGTAAAAGTACTTATTGATTTAGTCGAAAACGCAGAAAAACACAGCACAAGCTTGTGATCTTAGGCGAATTCGGCTAAAATCCCGCCGCTTAAATCAGTCTGAAGTTTTTTAACTAACAAAAAGCGTTCCTTGCTGCTGCAGGTGTGACTGAGCCTATCAGTAGCTATGAACCATAAGGAGCAGAAATGCGTCATTATGAAATCGTATTCATGGTCCACCCGGACCAGAGCGAGCAAGTACCTGGTATGATCGAGCGTTACAGCGAGACCATCACTTCAGGTAACGGCACCATCCACCGTTTGGAAGACTGGGGCCGTCGTCAATTGGCTTACCCAATCAACAAGTTGCACAAAGCACACTACGTGTTAATGAACATCGAAGCGTCTGCAGAAGTTGTTGAAGAGTTGGAAACAGCTTTCCGTTACAACGACGCAGTATTGCGCAACATGATCATGCGTAAGAAAGAAGCTGTGACCGAAGCCTCTCCTTTGACTAAGAAAGAAGAGCGTAAAGGCGACAGCCGCAACGAAGAACAAGGCGACAACGAAGCAGCGTAAGCTGGCTTGTTAACGTCTAACCATTGTGGAGCTTAGTAATCAACTTGTATTAGGTGGCAGCGTAAGCAAACCACCCAAGTTAACCACCAGCCCAGCCGGCATTAGCCATTTGCGTTTTGTATTGGATCATCAATCAGAACAGCAAGAAGCGGGGTACTCACGACGCAGTTTTGTAAGAATCTTAGTCGTTTTAGGTGGTGAAGCTGCAAAGCAATGGATACACGAATTGACCGTTGGGTCGCAGGTGCAAGTTACCGGTTTTTTGAATCGAATCGAAGATAAAAACGGTGTTGGTAAATTGGTCTTGCATGCCCAGCAACTTGTGAAGATTTGAGGAGACCATCATGGCTCGTTTTTTCCGTCGCCGTAAATTCTGCCGTTTTAAGGCTGAAGGCGTAAAAGAAATTGATTACAAAGATATCGCTACTCTGAAAAACTATATCACTGAGAGTGGCAAAATCGTTCCTAGCCGCATCACTGGCACTTCAGCGAAGTACCAGCGTCAGTTGGCGCGTGCCATCAAACGTGCACGTTACTTGTCGTTGCTGCCTTACACTGATTCACATCAGTAAGCCGGCATCGCGAACGATCTCAGAAACTCAGAGGTAGCGAACAATGGAAATCATTCTATTAGACAAAATCGCCAACTTAGGTGGCTTGGGTGACCAAGTTTCTGTTAAGTCTGGCTATGCACGTAACTTTTTGTTCCCACAGGGTAAAGCAGTTCCTGCAACCCAAGCGAACATCAAAGTATTCGAAGAGCGCCGCGCAGAATTAGAAGCGAAAATCGCTGCTGATTTGGCTGCTGCTGAAGAACGTGCAGAGAAAATCAATGCACTTGAAGCTATCGTGATCAGCTCTAAAGCTGGTGACGAAGGTAAATTGTTTGGTTCTATCGGTACTAAAGACATCGCTGATGCAGTTACTGCGGCAGGCGTTGAAGTACAGAAGAGCGAAGTATTGTTGCCAAACGGCACCTTGCGTGAAACTGGCGAGTTCGACATTGAGTTGCACTTGCACGCAGACGTATTTGCTAGCATCAAATTGCAAGTGGTTGCTGCTGACTAATTAGCACAAGCACAAAGCACCGAAAAACCGTAGTCTGGTAACAGGCTACGGTTTTTTTTTGCGTTTTTATCGATTCGTGTAAACCTTTAGTGCGGTCAATGCGACCTATCTAACAAGAAAAGCAAAAAGGGCAATCCGGTGACGGCACAAGTATTAACCCACCAAGCGTTTGAGGACCCTGATAAGGGCTTGGTGAGACAAGCAGCGCAAGGCAATATGCAAGCCTTCCAACAGTTATTCGAGCGCCACCATCGTAAGGTGTACAGCTTGGTATGGCGCCTGGCAGGTGACAGCGATACTGCGCATGATTTAACACAAGAAGTGTTTATCAAGCTGTGGGACGCACTCGGGAGCTTTCGCGGTGAAAGTAAATTCAGTACCTGGCTGCATACGGTGGCAACTCGTGTAGCGATTAGCGAGATGCGTAAGCAAAAGCGCTGGCGCCAAGATGTCTCGTTGACTGACGACTCTAATTACGCTGCGAATGTAGAGCAGCAAGAGAGCGCAGACTTAGGTGAGCTCGATAAGCTTATCAAACGCTTACCGGAACAAATGCGTTGGGTTTTTGTATTGCACTGCATCGAGGGCTTACGCCACGATGAAGTCGCTGAAGAATTAGGGATCGCGGTGGGTACCAGTAAAGCCCAAGTCCACCGAGCCCGAACATTACTAGAGGAGTGGCTGAGCGATGAGTAATTCAACCGCAAGCAATAAACTTGACCGTTTGATACGCGAGGCAGCAGAGGGTAACGATGCGCCTGCACCAGAACGTGAATTATGGGCGGGAATTGAGCACAGCCTCGCGCGGCGCCAACAGCGCTCCGGTAAGTGGTTGCATTGGGTATGGGCAAGCGCAGCATGCATGGTGTTAGCGGTAGGCGGTGTGACCTTTATGAGTCTGCAGTCGCCAGCGGTGAATCCTGAACAGCCTGCGGCGAGCGCACTGCTTACTTATTTGAATCAACAGCATGAGCAACAACGCCAGTTTGTGCTTACGCAATACCAAGCGGTGGGTTGGAATGGTGAGAGCGAATTCGTTGCTGCGGAAATTGAGCAAATTCGTGCGAGCATCGAAGAGGTGAGCGTCCAGCTTCAGGCGGAACCAAATAACAAAGCGTTGTGGCAGCTCTTACAGTGGCTCTACAGCAAAGAATTAGAACTTTTAGAATCCCAATTTGTCGTGAGCGATAAATTACAACAGCTATAGTGGTAGGAGATCATGATGAAAACATTTATCAGCGTAGTAACCAGCACAGTACTTATGGCCGGCCTTGTTTACAGTGGTCTTGCCGAAGCGAAACAACAACGTGTCGATGAGCGCCTTGCGGTACCTGCCGATGTTTTTGTAAAAATTGAAAATATGCGTGGTGACGTGCGCATAAAGGGCAGCAGCGAAAATTATGCCGAAGTTAGCGGCGAACTGGACGAGTACGCGACTGGGCTTACGTTTAGCTTGGATGGCAGCACCTTGTCGATTGTCGTTGATATGGAAGACCGCCGTAACTTTTCCGGTGACCATGCTACGGACTTGAGTATCACCTTGCCGATGTCAGCTGAGCTTAATGTGGAGGGAGTTTCGACCGACTTCTGGTTAAGCGACTTTAATAGCGATGTACGCGTGAATACCGTAAGCGGCGATCTTGAAGCGGAAAAACTTATGGGTGATATCCGGTTAAATTCGGTGAGCGGCGATGTGAGGGGGCAAAACCTTGCGGGCGTGGTAGAAATGAAATCCGTCAGTGGTGATATTATTGACCGCGATAATAAAGCAACTAAGGCGCGTTATGGCTCTACCAGCGGCGATGTGACCGCTGAAAGCTCGGCTACCGAGGTCGAAGCAGAAACGGTGTCTGGAGATATCGAAGTGGCGCTTGGCACTGTTCGCAAGTTGGAACTACGTTCTGTCAGTGGTGATGCGGAAGCCAGCTTTACTTTGCTAAATAACGGTCGTGTGACTGGAGAATCGGTAAGCGGTGATGTGATGCTGACGCTTGGTGGAGAAGTTAACGCTAAAGTAAACGCGGAAGTCAGTGGTGGTGGAAACATTATCAATCGCTTGAACGGAGCAAAAGCCAATGAATCGCGTTGGGGCGTAGGTGCGCAACTCGAAACCACCGTCGGTTCTGGTTCGGGGCTCATCGAAGTGACCAGCATGAGTGGTGACTTGGTTCTGCGTAGAAACTAAGTATTAAAAATCAACAATTGAAGCGGATCCGATGTGGATCCGCTTCCTTCCTTGCCCCGCATTTTGTATAGTCGTAGCCATTGTTTGAAACTCTGAGAGAACCATGGCCGCAAACCGTCCCGAAAAGCAATCCCGCAGCGACGCAAAGCTAGCTGCAATCAAGACCGCACCTCATTCAATCGAAGCTGAGCAGTCCGTGTTGGGCGGTTTGATGCTGGACAATCAGGCCTGGGATGCGATTGCTGGCGATATTATTAGTGACGACTTTTATCACCGTGGCCATCGTCTCATTTTTGCTGCGATGTCGCGCCTCACTGAACGCAACCAACCTATCGATTTGGTGACGGTTTCCGAGAACCTCGAAGCTGCCGGTGAACTGCAAGATGTCGGCGGCTTTGCATACTTAGGCGAGATTGCAAAAAATACCCCGAGTGCCGCCAACATTCGCGCCTACGCACAAATCGTGCGTGAACGTGCAGTGTTGCGCGAGCTTATCGCGGCTTCGAACGAGATTGCCGAAAATTGCTACGACACCCAAAACCGTACCAGTGCAGAAATCCTTGATCTTGCTGAATCCAAGGTTTTTAAGATTGCTGAGCAACGCACCGATGCAAACGAGGGACCGCAAGCAATCTCGCCAATTTTGGAGCGTACCGTACAGCGCATCGAGGAGCTTTCGACCAGTAAAAATGCCAATGGGGTTACCGGCCGCTCGACTGGTTTTACCGATCTTGATCGCATGACCGCAGGTTTACAGCCTTCGGATTTAATCATCGTAGCCGCCCGGCCATCAATGGGTAAGACTACCTTCGCTATGAACCTCTGTGAAAACGTGGCGATGCGAGAAGATAAACCGGTGTTGGTATTCAGTCTTGAGATGCCATCTGAGCAAATTATGATGCGGATGATGGCGTCACTCAGTCATGTCGACCAAACGCGGATTCGTAATGGTCAGCTGAAGGACGAGGATTGGAGCCGCGTGGCGTCGACCATTTCTATCCTGAAAGAGAAAAACAATATTTATGTCGATGATTCATCCGGTCTTACCCCCACCGAAGTGCGCTCGCGCGCAAGGCGAGTGGCCCGTGACCACAAAGGATTGTCACTGATTATGGTGGATTACCTGCAATTGATGACGGTGCCGGGTATGGCGGAAAATCGTACGCTAGAGATTGCCGAAATCTCGCGTTCATTAAAGGCATTGGCGAAAGAGTTGGAAGTACCGGTGGTCGCGCTATCACAGTTGAACCGCTCGTTGGAACAACGTTCGAATCGCCGCCCAGTCAACTCTGACTTACGCGAGTCAGGCTCTATTGAACAAGATGCCGACGTAATCATGTTTATCTATCGTGACGAAGTGTATCACCCTGAAAGCGAAGAGAAGGGCATTGCCGAGATTATCCTAGGGAAACAGCGGAACGGTCCGATTGGTACGGTGAAACTTAAATTCCAAGGGCAGTATTCGCGCTTTGATAATTTAGCGCAACATGAAATCCCGGACGGACCTGATTACTAGGTCCGTTTTCGTTTACGCACACTCAGCGCAAATGCCGTGGGCTTCGATGGTTTGGCTTTCGACGCGAAAACCTTGGTCTTCGGCTTGTTTACGTAGCGCGTCGTAGACGCCTTCTGATTGAATCTCTTGCACCGCTCCGCAGTTTTCGCAAATAAGCATTTGCACAGGGTGCTGATGGTCAAAATGGCTACATAGAACGTAGCTATTTGACGAAGTGATTTTGTGCACAAAGCCTTGCTCTTGCAAGAAGTCGAGCGCGCGATAGATAGTCGGCGGTTTAGCGTTAGGGACTGCAGACTTCAGTTTATCGAGCAGGTCGTAAGCGCCAATGGCACCAGTTTGATCTGCGAGGATTTCAAACACTTCGCGACGCGCAGGAGTCAAGCGTGCCCCACGTTGCGCACATAATTTTTCGGCCTTGGTGACCAGTCGAGCAGTTTCTTTCGTTGTCATAAGGCGCAGTTTATCATGATGCTATAGATTCGGGTAGCAATCGAAGCAGGAGAACAATAACAATGAGTACAAAACCCAAATCAAGCTGGCGGCGTATGCTGCTCACGCTATTTAGTGCCGGGCTACTATGGCAAAGCCAAGGCTTGGCAGCAACGGAGTTTAGCTACCAAGAGGCGACTGTTGACCAATTGCAAGCCGCAATGACGACCGGTGAGCTCAGCGCCGAAGCAATTGTGAAGCATTACTACGCTGAAATTGCCAAGCATAATGAACGTGGTGCTGATCTACGCGCAGTGAATCAGTTATTGCCTTTGGGGGACGCTGTCGCACTCGCGCGTCAGCTAGATCGCGAGCGCGCAGCTGGGCAGTCGCGCGGCCCCTTGCATGGCATCCCAGTACTATTGAAAGATAATATCGATAGCGCAGATGGTTTGGCGAATACCGCAGGTTCGTTGTTGTTGCAGGACCATTATCCGACACAAGATGCCTTTATTGTTGAGCGTCTGCGTGCTGCAGGCGCATTGATTATCGGTAAAGCAAACCTGAGTGAATGGGCGAACTTCCGCTCGACAGGCTCGAGTTCTGGTTGGAGTAGTTACGGTGGCCAGACGAAAAACCCGTTTGACACCACGCGCAGCACCTGTGGCTCAAGTGCTGGTTCTGCTGCGGCGGTCAGTGGCAATTTGATTCCTCTTGCGGTGGGCACCGAAACTGATGGCTCACTCGTATGCCCAGCGGCAATTACCGGCATCGTCACGATCAAGCCAACCCTAGGCTTGTTGAGTCGCAGTGGTATTATCCCGATAGCCCACAGCCAAGATACCGCAGGCCCCATGGCGCGTACCGTGCGCGATGCTGTTTATATGCTAGATGCGATGTTGGGTGAAGATGCTGCTGATGCGGCGAGCTATTCGGTGAGTGAATCCTTTGTTAGCTTTTTACGCAGTGACGGCTTACAAGGCAAGCGGATTGGCGTAATGCGTGATTTGATGGGTTACCACAATGGCGTGGATGCAGTGTTTGAAGGTCAGTTGCAAGTGCTGAAGAACGCAGGCGCAGTGCTCATTGATGACCTTTCTTTCGTGAACGGACGCAACTGGGGTGAAGATGAATTTACCGTGCTACTTCACGAGTTTAAGTTCGGTCTTGCTGATTACTTTGCACAACACCCGCAAGCGCCATACCAGGATCTCGCCGGCTTACGCGCAGACAATGATCGTTATGCCGACTCGCTCATGCCGTTTTTCGGCCAAGAACTTTTTGTTATGGCTGAGGCGCGTACAGTTGAGCAACAAGCGGACTACGAAGCTGCGCTAGCGCGAGCTAAACAAGCCGCGGGCCCTGATGGTATCGATGCAACACTAGCTGAATACGATTTAGATTTGCTGGTTGCACCCACCACGGCTCCAGCTTGGAAAATTGACCTAGTGAATGGTGACAACTATTCCGGCTCGGCCAGCTCTCCGGCTGCGGTCGCTGGCTATCCGCATATCAGCGTGCCCATGGGCTTTGTCGAGCATTTACCGGTGGGTATGAGCTTTTTTGCTAGCGCAGGCGATGAAGGCGTGTTGATCGAAGCCGCTTTTGCCTATGAACAACTGAGCCAAGCGCGCCGCGCACCTAGCTTAATGCCGCGCAACCATTGATAACTTGCATTAGGAGGCCGAAACCGTAGAATACGGCCTCCATTTAACACCAAGCAAAGTAGCGGAATAGTATGAGCCAGACAGCGCTGAGCAAACCAACCCTTGCCGTAGCACCTATGTTGGACTGGACCGATCGCCACTGCCGCTACTTTCATCGGCGTTTCAGTGAAAAAACCGTGCTTTTCACGGAAATGGTGACAACTGGCGCCATAATTCACGGTAAGTATGATTTCCTCGCCTTCAATCCCGCAGAACAACCGGTCGTATTGCAGCTCGGTGGCAGTGACCCAGTAGCTATGGCGGAGTGCGCAGCGCGCGCCTATGAGCGAGGCTATCACGCGGTCGACATCAATGTAGGTTGTCCGTCTGATCGGGTTAAAAATGGTAGCTTTGGTGCCTGCTTAATGGCAGACCCAGAAACCGTGGGCCGTTGCGTCAGTGCCATGCAAGCCGCAGCGCCGCAACTCCGAGTTTCGGTCAAAACACGCTTAGGTATCGATGAACAGGACAGTGATGACTTTTTGTATCGGTTCATCGACACCGTAGCGGCAGCTGGTTGTGAGTATTTGACGCTCCATGCCCGCAAGGCCTGGCTTCAAGGCCTCAGTCCGAAGCAAAACCGAGAGATTCCACCACTCCAGTACGAACGGGTTTATAGCGCCAAACAACGCTATCCGCACATGCATATGATGATTAACGGCGGGATCACCAACGCGGAAGCGATCGTAGAGCATCTTGCCCATGTCGACGGGGTCATGATTGGCCGCGAGGCTTATCAAAATCCAGCTTTTTTGCGTTGTTTTGATGCGTTATGCGAGCAACCGACAACAGTCCCGACCGAACAGCAAGCGAGTTTTGCCGAGCAGGTGAAGGTAGTTGAAGCCATGATTCCCTACACTGAAGCGCATCTCCAGCAGGGGGGGCGCTGTTGGCATGTTGTTCGTCATATGCTGGGTCTGTTCCAAGGTCAACCGGGTGCAAAACGCTGGCGTCAGTGGTTAAGTCAACAAGGACCAACGGCGGAAAGTGCAGAGCAATTATTGCGTGATGCGTTAGGTTTTGTTGTCCAAGCTCGTGAGCTAGCTGACCAAAAAATGGCGGAAATGACAAAGCCCACTTCTTAAGCTTTGCTCTTGGATGAAGCCTAATTAAAAATTAAAAGCAATAAAATACAGTAGCTTACTTATTTAGTTTAAAAGTTGGCACAACCTTTGAATAGCTTCTAGCGACATAACTGTTATTCGTTAATGAAAGTGAATGAAAACGACTAACACTCTATTCATCGCTAGGAGAACAACCATGAAAACCATCATCGCACTTTTTACTTTGGCCGTTGCTGCAACATCGACCAGTGCTTTTGCAAACTCAAAGGCTGAACTTGAGCTTGCGCTCAGCAAAAGTCTTCATGCGCAAGCACATCAGGTGAAGTTGCAGGTCGAGCAACAAACTCGCCGAGAGCATCATGAGAAAATGCTGCGTATGCGCCACGGTGCTGACGCAACCACGATTGTGATTGCAGATAATCGCCAAGTAGTTAAATCGCAGTCAAGCAAAGCAGAGTAATTGCTATGGTTGATTACACTTCAAGCTGGCTATTACTGTTAATGTTCGCACCAGTAGTAAGTACGGTAGTTGCTGGTGCGGTCGTTGCAATAAACCATACGTTTAATGCCACTAAGACAGGGTGATTTTTCCGCAGTTTCTGTGCTAGTCTGCTGTTCACTTGTGGATTAAGCAAGTATCCAATAATAAAGCTTAAGCAGAGGAACAAGCAGTGAACAAATTCGCATGGTTAGGAATGGTGAGCGCCGTGAGCTTAGCGGTAACCGCAGCTATACAGACACCAGTTAACGCAGAAGAGTACAAAGCAAGCGAACGAGCGGTGCAATTAGCACAAGAAAACATGCTCATCGACACTCATATTGATGTCCCTTACCGCCTTACAGAGCATTGGGAAGATGTCACAAAGGCAACCGCGAGTGGCGACTTTGACTATCCACGCGCAGTGGCGGGCGGTTTGAATGTACCTTTCATGTCGATTTATATCCCTGCCCAGCTTGAGCAAACCCCAGGCGCAAGTAAGCAACTCGCTCATCAACTAATTGATAGCATGGAAGCACTTGCTTGGCGCGCACCCGACAAATTTGCCATGGCTTACGACGTTGCCGACGTTGAAAAGCAATTCGAACAAGGCCTGATTTCACTTGCCTTAGGCATGGAAAACGGTTCGCCGATGGAAGGCGACATGGCCAACCTGAAAGAATTTTACGAGCGTGGTATTCGTTACATTACGCTGTCGCATTCGCTCTCCAACCATATCGCCGATTCCTCTTACGATATCCGTCGCCAGTGGGATGGCTTAAGCCCGTTTGGTAAAGAGCTCGTGAAAGAAATGAACAATATCGGCATGATGATTGATATTTCACACGTATCTGACGATGCCTTCTGGCAAACGCTGGAAATCTCTGAAGCGCCGGTCATCGCATCGCACTCATCGCTCCGTCGTTATACTCCGGGTTTCGAGCGCAATATGAGCGACGAAATGATTAAAGCTCTAGGCGACAACGGCGGCGTTATCATGATCAACTTCGGTTCGACCTTCGTTACCCAAGCTGCCAACCGCTATCGCGACATGATTAACCAGCAAATCGAGCAGGTTAAAGAAAAGTACGGGGAAGAAAGCGAAGAAGCCAAGAGCCGTATCGCTGAGCTGCAAAAGGACAACCCATTCCCGTTTGCCACTCTCGAGCAAGTACTCGATCATATCGACCACGTGGTAAAGCTTATCGGCATTGACCACGTTGGCATCGGTTCTGATTACGACGGTGTGGGCGATTCATTACCTGTTGGCCTAAAAGATGTCTCGACGTATCCAAACTTGGTGCAAGGTTTACTTGACCGCGGCTATTCTGATGCCGACATCAAGAAGATCTTGAACGAGAACCTATTGCGCGTCTGGCGCGAAGTCGAAAACTACGCAGCAAACCACTAAAACGTTGTTCGCTATTCGCTATTCGCTGTTTGTTTAATGCTTTCATCAAACAACAAACAGCGAATATCAAACATCGCCTTTGCTTTTCGCTCAGTTCCGTGTATAATTCGCGGCCACAGTCGTTGATCCCACTTGTGGGACAAACACTGTAAGTTAGGTTGCCACAGCAATCCCGATAGGGGATTGAATGTTGATTCGTTGAAAATACCTCGCCCGGTATGCTGCCAGGGTGTAGGTTTTTTTCTGTGCTCTTTTTTAAATGCTCTTTATTTTGAGGCTTTGATTTTATATGGCTAATCAAAGAATTCGGATTCGACTGAAAGCGTTCGATCACCGTCTGATTGACCAGTCAACTGCAGAGATCGTAGAAACTGCAAAACGCACTGGTGCTCAGGTACGTGGTCCAATTCCTCTGCCAACGCGCAAAGAAAAGTTCACCGTGTTGATTTCTCCACACGTGAACAAAGATGCACGTGACCAGTACGAGATCCGTACCCACAAGCGTCTGATCGATATCATGGACCCAACTGACAAAACTGTTGATGCACTTATGCGTCTCGACCTTGCAGCTGGCGTTGATGTTCAGATCAGCCTAGGTTAAGCGGGCAGTAATAGGATTACACACGAGAGGTTTTAACAATGGCTATTGGTCTAGTCGGTCGTAAAGTAGGAATGACACGTGTCTTCCAAGAAGACGGCGCTTCTGTACCTGTTACTGTGATTGAAGTGACT
>JBLWUU010000004.1:0-224042 GCA_048268755.1 Pseudidiomarina sp. | reverse complement strand
GTAGGACACCGCCAGGCTTTAATTAAGAAAAAGCCCTCAGCTAACGCTGGGGGCTTTTTTGTTGTTCGCTATTCGCTGTTCGTTGTTTGTTTAAACCAAGAATGAACAGCAAATAGCAAACATCGCCTTTCGTTCTTTCTTAGACTAAAGTCAACTAAGCAATTGTCTGATCCATTGCTATTCTGTTACGACTATAAGAAGTACTTGTCTAGGAGAGGTATACATCATGAAAAGAAATAAGACATTGCTAGCAATGTTAAGCACCGGCGCTTTGTCGAGCTTAACGCTGATGAACACAGCAGCCTTAGCGAAGGAAGAAAACAGCGCAACGGTTGAGGCTGAAGAACGAATTCAGGTCGTCGGCTCGCGTTTATCGATGCGTACGGCTACTGATGGTACCGCGCCTGTTGATATTATTTCAGGTGAAGAACTTACCGCCAGTGGTATAACTGAAACCGCACGTGCGCTCCAGTATGCTGTCCCAAGTTTTAACTTCCCTTCTTCATCGATTACCGATGGATCGGATGCCGTACGTCCAGCCTCTTTACGTGGCTTATCTCCTGATCACACCTTAGTTCTCGTTAACGGTAAACGTCGTCATATGAGTGCGTTGGTGCATTTAAACGGAACCACAGGTCGCGGTAGCTCTAACGTTGACCTAAATGCCATTCCAATCTCATCAATCAAACGCATTGAAGTATTGCGTGATGGTGCTGCGGCACTGTACGGCTCAGATGCGATAGCGGGTGTAATCAATATTGTATTGAAGGACCAGTCTGAAGGCGGCTCGATCACCGCAAATGCCGGTCAAACCTACGAAGGTGATGGTGAGCAGTACAAAATCCATGGTAGTACCGGATTCGCGCTAGGTGACGATGGTCACTTTACTCTCTCTGCTGAATATCACCACAAGAACAAAACTAATCGTGCCGGTCTTGACCCGCGTCAGCAGTACCCGCTAGTCGACGGTGAGCTGGACCCACGCGAAGAATCCTTTGATCGTTTGAATCACCACGTGGGTGCTGCTTCATTTGAAAACAAGGCCGTCTTTTTCAATGCTGCAATCGCTGCAGGCGAGGGTGAGTTTTATGCGTTTGGTGGTGTAAGTGATCGTACCTCACAGAGTGGTGCGTTTTATCGTCGAGCGCTTGATAATCGTAATATTCTCGAGATTTATCCAGACGGTTTCTTACCGTTGTTGAGCCCGGAAACGCAAGATATGTCAGGTTATGTTGGTTATCGTTTCAACGTAGCTGGCTGGGATGTTGATGCGAGTGCAGGATACGGCGAGAGTGAATTCCAATATCGCTTGGAGAACTCGCTGAACGCATCAATTGGGCCAAGCTCGCAAACGCAGTTTGATGCCGGCACCCTGACAACTGATGAACTTAACGCAACGATAGATTTCCAGCGTTTCTTCCCGTTCGTGAATAACTCAGATCTCGCTGTCGCATTTGGTGTTAGTTACCGAGAAAATAGTTACCAAATCGCCGCTGGTGAAGAAGCCTCGTATATTAATGGTGGTTATGATGGTCGCCCAGGCGGTAGCCAAGGCTTTACCGGTTTTAAACCGGAATCTGAAGTCGATCAGTCGCGTGACAATACAGGCTTTTACCTTGAAGTCGAGAACATGCTGACTGCCAACTTTCAGTGGGGCGCTGCGGTTCGCTATGAAGATTATTCTGACTTCGGTAGTAATACCAGTTGGAAGGTATCAGGACGCTATGATCTGAATGACCAGTGGGCGGTTCGTGCAACTGCAAATACCGGCTTCCGTGCCCCTAGTGTGCAACAATTATACTTCTCGAATATCTCGACCCTATTCGTTGATCGTGGCGATGGTTTGCAACCTGAGCAAAGCGGTACCTTTAACAACATCAGCCCAGTGGCAAGTGCGCTTGGCATCGAAGGCTTAGAGCCGGAAGAGTCACAGAGCTTCAGTGCGGGTCTCGTTTATAACGGCTATGAAGGCTTTACGCTTACCATTGACGCCTACCAAATCGCAATTGATGATCGGATTATCCTCTCTGGCGACTTGAGTCCACAAGATTCCGACGCAGTTGCTGAGGCACTCGCAGCGAGTGGCGCTGATAACGCACGCTTCTTCGTGAACGCAGTCGATACAACAACTCGCGGTGTTGATGTAGTTGCCTCCCAAACCTTCGAGTTAGATCAAATGGGTTCGCTGCGCGCGCAATTGGCTTATGGCTACAACAAAACCGAGATCGACGATATCAATTTACCGACGCTGCTAGACGGGCTTGAGGATAATTTGTTTGACGGCGTCGAGCGCACTCGTATGACGCGTTCGGTTCCGCGCAATAGCGGCAGTGTTGCCTTCACCCATACTTTGGGAGACCTACAAACCCGTGTCGCATTTAATTACTTTGGTGATTATGTATTGGAAAACAGCCAAGGCGTACAAACCGAGTTTGGTGCGAAGTGGGTAACTGATTTATCGGCGAAGTATTTACTCACCGATCAGTTAACTGTGAGTGCCGGGGTGCAAAACCTGTTTGATGAGTACCCCGACAAGCAACGCCCAGCAAGCCAATTCAACGGTATTTTTATGTACCCGAATACGAATGCACCGTTTGGCTTTAACGGTGGTTATTACTACGCAGAGTTGACTTATAACTTCTAGCTGTTTGACCACCGAGTGTTGTGAAAACCGCCACTTTGTGGCGGTTTTTTTATGCCTAACTCATAAAACGTTAGTTAACTACATGAAAAGTATAGCGATAAAAACATGGCACGATTATTGAATATCTAAGAGAGGAGAAAATTTTAGCAACTTCTTGAAGTAGTTTAGTTGGAGAACAAAATGCGTAAACAATCAACTTGGCTTTGGATTATCGCTGCGGTTTTAGCTTTCTTTTTATTTGGCGATGAGATTTTGGGACTTATCGGCGCCGTAGTCGGTTTGGTGATTAGTATTGGCGTCACAGGCTTGTTGCTGGTTGCCATTGCTCTCGGTGCTTTTGCGCTGGTCGTTGCCATCGGCGGCAGTATTGCAGTAGCGTTAGCTGTATCAGCAGTTGCCTTGGTGGCTGTCTTGTTCAGTTGGCTTTGGCCGTACCTATTGTTATTGGGTATTTTGTATTTGTTAGTGCGAAAACGTCCCAAAGCTGTGTAAACTAACCCCATGGTTCATTATGGGGAGAAACTTGTGAAAGTAATTCGTCAATTAGCGCTCGCCGCATGCTTGGTCATGCCGTTGAGCGCTTGGGCTGAAATCGTAGTGAGTGATGCATGGGTCAAGCCAACAATTCCAGGTACTGAGAATGGCGCTGGCTATTTTGTCATTCAGAACCAAGGCGCGTCGGCTGTGACATTGGTAGGCGTGAAGACCGAGGTAGCTCGAGCGAGTGAAGTGCATCAACATGTTATGAATGACGAAGGTATGATGCGTATGCGCCGGGTACCTGAATTAACTATAGCTGCCGGTGAAAAGGTAACATTTCAACCTGGTAGTTATCATGTCATGTTCTTTGGTGTAAAAAATCCGTTTAAAGTGGGTGGTAGCGTTGCTTTTCAACTGCAATTCGCTGATGCTGATGCGCTGGATGTAGTGGCCGAAGTAAGACCACTTAAATAAACCTTAGCGTAAAGGAGTAAGGCATGCGCAAAGTAACACTCACTCTAGCATTGGTGGTCAGTGCTAGTGGTTTAATTGCTGCCCCACAGGTCAATGCTGATACGGTATTTGGCGTTTATGCAGGAGCGCAGACTTGGAAGGGAGACACCAGCGGTTCATTTGGTTCGGAGCAATCCACCTCGAACTTCTCGTTTGCCGATGATCAACAAGGTAGTGCTTACATTGCGTTTGAGCATCCGATCCCACTTTTTCCCAACGTCAAAGTTCGCCACAATGACTTGGTAACCGATGGCAACCAATTATTGAATGAAGATTTTTCATTCTTCGGTACCAACTTCGCAGCTGATAGTCGTGTTAACTATACCGCTGATTTGAGCCACACCGATTACACGCTTTATTACGAGCTCTTTGATAACGACCTCGTGTCGTTTGATCTGGGTGTAACCGCTAAGAGGGTAGACGGCAGCATTGAGGTTCGCGGAGAACAAACGTTACAGGGGCAGAGCACCGACGGATGGATTCCGACACTCTACAGTCAGCTTCGGGTTGGCATTCCGGCCACAGATCTAACGCTTTATGGTCTTGCTAATGCGGTAAGTATTGAAGACTCGAAAGTTGAAGATTATGAATTCGGCGTTGAGTATCGTCCGATTGAAAATTTAGCCGTCGATGTTAATTTGCAACTTGGGTATCGTGTGTTCAATGTCGAACTTGACGATCTCGACGGTATTTACTCTAACCTAGAATATAAAGGCCCTTATCTGGGCGTTGAATTCCACTTCTAAAAGTTCTCTAGCAAAGCTTGCGAGCGCCGTTATTGATACGGCGCTACGTTTACAGCATCCAATTGATAAGCAACAACAGCTAGGTCACCTTCTGCTCGCTCGACTTTAATCGTTCCTTCTACCCAAACTGGATTGAACGCCTGACGTATTGGATAACCTTCAGGGTAGCGCACTAACACAACTTGATTCGGTGGTGGTGGCGGAACGTGGATACAGGCACCTTCATAGGGCACCAACAAGAACTCTGTGACTTTACTGTCCTCAGCTTGCAACTGCACGACAAAACCGGGGATCCGTACTTTTTTACCATCGAGTGCTGCAACCACCGGAGCGTTCAACTCAGGTTGTCCCATCGCTTCCGGATTCATGTCGTAAAAGGCTTGGCTACGCACCGGTGGTGGCTTGTATCCCTCGGGTACCAAATCCTTCCATTCGGTTTCGACAAACTCTTGTCCCTGCACCGGCATTGCGACAAGCACACTGAGTGCTAGGAGAATTGCAAAAAACGACTTCATAGTTTCACCGTTAAACCATCTGCCAAGGCATTGCGATAGGCTCGCCATGCCGGAAATAAACTGAGTAGGGTTGCGGCCAGTAATATGGCGAGCAACAGGTATATTTCACGTAATGTTAGGATACTGGCGCTGACTTGAATACCAAGTTGTTGTTGCAAGAGCTCGGCGCCCAACAGCAACACCGTATAGAGCCCAGCAGTGCCAAGCGCGACACCAACTAAGGTGACGACAAAAGCCTCAACCACTAATAAGCCGAGAATGGTTATCGGGCCAGCGCCGATAGAGCGTAAGACCGCCATTTCGCGCCGACGTTCACGCAAGCTGGCCAACAAGGTCGTCAACATACCTAGCAGTCCAGTAATCACGACCAGTACCGAGATGGCGACTAAGGCACGCTCAAACACACTTAGGGTACGCCAAAAATTCTGTAATGCTAAACCAGGCATAATGGCTGATAGAGCTTCGCCGCGATAAGTGTTGATAGTGCGTTGCAGACGCAATGCAAGGGCTGGATTTTCGAGGCCAAGCAATACCGCGCTTAGCGTGTAAACCGGTGGCTCAACTGATGGTTTGTGCTCATGTTCGTGTTCATGACTGTGTTCGTCTGAGCCCTCGGCTGGCATATATTCGCCGTGCACTAAGCCCTGCGCGGTGAGTGGAATAAATACCCCTCGGTCTATCGGCGTTCCGGTACGTTTAAGCACGCCGACCACGTGAAAAGGGTGTGCATCGTGCTGGCTGAAACTAATTTCGCCCGTGCCATGTGCGACAATTAAATCATCGCCCACTGATAGTTGGCGCTCACTTGCAACTTCGGCGCCAAGTACCGCAATAGTGACTTCGTTTTGTTCTGTGAAGCCACCCCCAGCAGCGAAAGAAAGAGGGCGCTTATTGCCATATTTAAAGTTTGCGAAGAGCGCATCTGTTGTGGCGATAACAGGGAAACCATGCACACTATCGCCCATGGCCATTGGAATATGCCACGTCACGCCTGGAAGCGACTGCAGATGCTCGTAGCTTTGCCAACTCAGGGTGTTGGATAAATTGCCAATATGAAAAACGCTACTTAAGAGTAATTCAGTAGAGCCAGTACGCGCACCGACAATAAGGTCCGTACCGGAAATGGTATTAGAGAAGTTCTCTTGCGTTTGTACCCGAATACGTTCGACGCCGAGCAAAAGCAAGGTACTGACAGCAATCGCAACGATTGTTAACCAGACACTGCCCCGGCGATTCCAAAGGCTAGCGAGCGCTAACTTAAACATCTGCGACGCCTCCTTGATTGATTTCACTCAGTTCGATGGCGCGCGGAAATAATGGCGCGAGTGTGGCGTCATGGGTGACAAATAAAAGCGTTGTGTTTTGTGCATCACAAGCTTCAAATAGTAACTGAATAAAGTCATCGCGGTGCGCTTGGTCGAGCGCTGAAGTTGGCTCATCGGCGATAATGAGTGCTGGACTGCCTAGTAATGCACGTGCTGCAGCGACGCGCTGCTGTTGCCCTACACTGAGTTGATGCGAGGGCTGATGTTGCTGCTCAGAGGTAAGGCCTAAGCGCGTTAATAACTGCTTGGCTTCGTGCTCGATGGATTGCTGAGCAAGGCGTTTGCGGCGCGCTGGAGCGAACTGACAGGCTAAGGTCACATTAGCGATCGCTGAAAGATAGGGTAAAAGATTAAATTGTTGAAAGATATAGCCGATCTCATTGGCCCGTAATCGGTCACGACGATGTTGACTCAGATCGGCGAGATCTTCACCTAAGACCTTTACTTGCCCAGCACCGCTGATATGAATACCGGCAATGAGCCCAAGCAAGGTGGATTTACCGCTGCCACTGGCACCCCGCAACAACACACGCTCACCGCGTGCAATGGTTAGCTCCGGAATGCTCAGCAGCGGTAACTGAGCACCCGGCCATGTAAACTGAAGTTGTTTCAGTTCAATGCAGGTGCTCATGGGTGTTACTTAGCTTGCGCGCGTTCAAACGAAGAAACGATTTCTTCTTTTGCTTCGTTGATATCGCCCCAGCCTTCCACTTTCACCCATTTACCTTTCTCGAGCTCTTTGTAACGCTCAAAGAAATGGGTGATCTGTGCTTTTAATAGTTCAGGCAGATCGTTCACATCTTGGATGTGATCGTATTCTTTGCTGAGCTTGCTAATCGGCACGGCGATAACTTTCGCGTCTTCGCCTGACTCATCGGTCATCTTTAATACGCCCACTGGACGACATTTGATAACAGAGCCAGCTTGTAACGGATAAGGTGTAGGCACGAGTACATCTACTGGGTCGCCGTCAAGTGACAAAGTGTCATTCACGAAACCGTAGTTAGCAGGATAGAACATTGGCGTCGCCATAAAGCGGTCGACCCAAAGCGTACCTGTGTCTTTGTCGACTTCGTACTTGATCGGATCTGCATTGGCAGGAATCTCGATGATCACATTCACTTCATCTGGCAGGTTCTTGCCTGCGCTTACATCACTCAAGCTCATGGTGTTTCCTATTGATAACTTAATGTCAGAATAAAATTTTGGCCGTTTATTATACGTTGCTTGGCTTCGTTTGCGAACCTTGCAGATAACTTAAACAGGTATCAACTTCATTGGCTGAGCCTAATATAACGCCAATCCGCTGATGAATATCATTTGGTTCGATGTCCATAATGCGTTGCTCGCCACTGTGGGCTTTACCGCCCGCTTGTTCGACGAGGTAAGCCATCGGGTTACCTTCGTACATTAAGCGAAGTTTATACGGCTTGCCAGGTTTGCGGTTGTCCCAAGGGTAGGTGAATAAACCTCCACGACAGAGTACCCGATGAACATCTGCAACCATTGCTGCAATCCAGCGCATATTAAAGTTCTTACAGCGCGGCCCGGTTTCGCCTGCTAATAAATCGTCGATGTAGGTGCGCATCTCAGGTTGCCAATGGCGGTAATTCGACATATTGATGGCAAATTCACAGGTATCGGTAGGTATTTCTACATTCTCGTCGGTTAGCAAAAATTCACCGACCGTGGTATCGAGCGTGAAAACACGAACCCCCTTACCTGTAGTGAATACTAACATTGTCGATGGGCCGTAGAGCACGTAGCCCGCCATCAATTGTTGGTGACCTGGCTGCAAGAACATGTCGGTGCCAGAGCGCTCGTTAGTTGGCGCTGGTAATACCGAAAAGATGGTTCCCACCATGCTATTGATGTCAATATTGGAGCTGCCGTCGAGCGGGTCAAAAGCGATAAGGTACTTGCCGTCATCGAAGCCATCGACGATACCTTCTTCTTCCTCAGAGGCAACTGCGCGTACAAATTTGTTCTCGAGTAGGATATCTTTCAGCAGCTGGTTAGAAAGAACGTCGAGCTTTTTCTGGGTTTCGCCCTGAATATTCTCATCAAGAGTAGAACCTAACACGCCGGCAAGTTCACCTTGATGAAGTCGGTAGGAGATTTCTTTGGCACAAATCTGCAGGGTATTTATGACTGAGATAAGGCCTTCTGCGACTTGATCACGGCGTAACGTCGGAATTAAACGCTGCATAACATCCTCATTTGGTGGGCTGCTCAAAATCGCGGCTAAGTTTACCGCAAAATTAGGTAAATTGCCTGCAAGAATCTCCGTAAAAGTGACTTGCATGCTACACTAGCCGCATTTTTTCGGGCACCGAAACTGTAGAACGAGCTAAATTTCTATGCACATTCATATTTTAGGCATTTGTGGCACTTTCATGGGCGGCATTGCGGCCCTTGCAAAAGCGCTGGGCCATCATGTAACTGGTAGTGATGCGCACGTGTACCCGCCGATGAGTGATCAACTGGCTGCATTAGGTATTGATGTTTACCAAGGCTATGACGCCTCACAGCTGAATCCTCGACCTGATTTGGTGATCATCGGTAACGTGTTGAGCCGCGGCAATGAAGCCGTAGAAGCTGTGTTAAACCAGCGTATTCCTTATCGCTCCGGAGCACAGTGGTTACACGACGAGTTACTGCAGGAGAAGTGGGTGCTAGCTGTTGCCGGTACACATGGTAAAACCACTACCTCGAGCATGCTAACTTGGATTTTGGCCTATGCAGGCTATCAGCCTGGTTTTTTGGTTGGCGGCGTACTGGCCAACTTCGGCTGCTCGGCGCAGTTAGGTAATAGCGACTTCTTTGTCATCGAAGCAGATGAGTACGATACGGCGTTTTTTGATAAGCGCTCGAAGTTTGTGCACTATCAGCCGTCGACACTAATTTTGAATAACCTCGAATACGACCATGCGGATATTTTCCCAGATCTTGCCGCGATTCAAACGCAGTTCCATCACTTGGTGCGAATTATTCCTGGGCACGGCCAGATTATTTATCCAGCGCAGGATGACAACCTGCAGGCAGTGCTGGATAAAGGCTGCTGGAGTGAGCTCAAAACGCTTGGCGGTGACTGGCTGTTTAAGCTGTTAAGTGATGACGCAACGCAGTTTGAGGTGCGTCATGGAAGTGAGAGCGTTGTAGTGGAATGGCAGGTGGTTGGCGCCCACAACGCTGCTAACGGTGTTATGGCAATTGCGGCAGCACATCATGTCGGCGTTCCGCTCGATGTTGCGGCAGCGGCGTTGGGCGAATTTAAGAACACCAAGCGACGTCTAGAGCTGTTGGGAGAACCTAACAAAGTCGCAGTTTACGATGATTTTGCCCATCATCCCACAGCGATTAAACTAACGCTTGATGCTCTGCGTGCTAAAGTAGGCAAAGAGCGTATCGTCGCTGTGCTCGAGCCGCGCTCCAATACCATGAAACGTGGTGTGCATGCCGCTGAGTTGGCGCCTGCGCTGGCGTCTGCAGACGCGTGTTATCTGCTGCAACCGGAAGGGATTGAGTGGCAACTAAGCGACTACGTGCCCAATGCCGACATCAGTCATAGTGTTGATGAACTACTTGCGAAGTTGCAACGTACGTTAGCGCCACACGAGCATGTTTTAATTATGAGCAATGGCGGCTTTGGCGGTCTTCACCAGCGGCTACTTGCAGCATTAAAAGAAGCTGAGGAACTTACCCATGAGTCCACAGAATAACGCAATCACGCTTGCGATAACTGGAGCGTCAGGTGCACCTTATGCGGTGCGTTTGTTAGAATGCCTGCTGCAACAAAAACAACAGGTTCACCTGTTAATGTCGAGCGCAGCTCGGGTGGTATTTGCGACTGAGTTGAATTGGCAATTGCCTGCCGCACCGAAAGCGATGGGTGACGCTTTGCGTGAGCACTTTCAGGTAGGTCCAGAACAGTTGCAAATATACGGCAAAGAGCAATGGTTCTCGCCGGTGGCTTCAGGCTCGGCAGCGCCCAAGCGTATGGTTATTTGTCCTTGTTCGACCGGGTCCTTGTCGGCTATTGCACAGGGTGCAAGCGATACCCTACTCGAACGCGCCGCCGATGTGGTTATCAAAGAGCGTGGGCAATTGATCGTGGTACCACGCGAGATGCCACTTTCCGCAATTCATCTGGAAAATATGCTGAAATTAGCACAGTTAGGCGTGACCGTAATGCCGGCAGCACCGGGTTTTTACCATCAGCCGCAAAGCATCGACGACTTAGTCGACTTCGTGGTTGCTCGAATTCTTGATCATCTGCAGCTCTCGCAGGAACTGCAACCGCGTTGGGGCTACGATCCGTCAGCGGCAACGCGTGAGGAGTCTTAAAAGTACATGAAAGCTCTATCTATTAAAGACTTACGGAAGACATACAAAGGCGGCTTTGAGGCCTTAAAAGGGATCGAATTGGAAGTTGCTGAGGGTGACTTTTTTGCCTTGTTGGGGCCAAATGGCGCCGGCAAATCGACCACCATTGGAATCATTTCATCTTTGGTCAACAAGACCTCCGGGGAGGTCAGTGTCTTTGGCTATGACCTCGACACTCAATTGGTTGATCTTAAACGCCAAATTGGGCTGGTGCCGCAGGAGTTTAACTTTAACCAGTTTGAGACCGTCCGCCAAATCGTGGTGAATCAAGCCGGTTATTATGGTGTGGCTCGTGAAGTCGCCCATGAACGTGCAGAGCATTACCTCAAGCAGCTCGGCTTGTGGGATAAGCGCGATGCGCCGGCGCGGATGCTCTCTGGCGGGATGAAGCGTCGCCTGATGATCGCTCGGGCATTATTGCACGAGCCGCGCTTACTTATTTTGGATGAACCTACCGCTGGTGTAGATATCGAGCTGCGCCGCAGTATGTGGGACTACCTTGAGGAAATAAACAAGCAAGGTATTACGATTATCCTTACTACTCATTATTTAGAAGAAGCGGAAACGCTGTGCCGCAATATTGCCATTATCGACCAAGGCACCATTGTCGAGAACACCTCTATTAAGCGTTTATTGACGACTTTGAATCGCGAGACCTTTGTTTTGGATTTAAGTCGTGGTGAAGAACAGCGCATCGAACCGCAACTCGATGGTTTTACCATGCGCCAAACCGATGACCACACCATCGAAGTCGATGTGGAAAAGTCACAGGGACTTAATAAGGTATTTGAGCAATTGAGTGCACAGGAGATTAAAGTTCTGTCCATGCGTAATAAAGCCAACCGACTCGAAGAGCTCTTCGTTGATCTGGTGGAACGTGGGCGCGCAAACAAATCGGCAGCAGGAGCGAAGTAATGGCATCGTCTTATAATTTCATCGCATTGAAAACGATTTGGATTAAAGAGTGCACGCGGTTTTTGCGTATTTGGATTCAGACGCTGGTACCACCAGCGATTACCATGACGCTGTATTTTATTATTTTCGGCAGCATCGTGGGTGAGCGCATTGGTGAGATGAGTGGTCGGCCCTACATGGAGTTTATCGTGCCGGGCCTTATCATGATGTCGGTGATCACTAACTCGTATTCAAATGTGGCATCGTCATTTTTCAGCGCTAAGTTTCAGCGCAATATTGAAGAGATGCTGGTAGCTCCCGTATCAACGCCAGTGATTATTGCCGGCTACGTCGGCGGCGGGTTGGCGCGGGCGCTCATTGTCGCGGTTATTGTCACCATCGTGTCGTTCGCATTTGTCGATAATGTCAGTATTAACCATGCCGGTATTCTGATACTAACAGTGATTTTAACGTCGACCTTGTTCTCGCTTGCAGGCCTGATTAATGCCGTTTATGCCAAGACGTTTGACGATATCTCGATTGTACCAACTTTTGTGCTGACGCCGCTGACCTATCTTGGCGGGGTATTTTTCAGTATCAGCTTATTGCCGGGTATTTGGGAAACCGTTGCTCAAGCCAATCCGATACTTTATATGGTAAATGCCTTCCGTTATGGTTTCTTGGGTGTTTCAGACGTCAATGTTGGGGTTGCGCTAGGCGTGATTATCGCCTTTAACGTGGCCTTTTTCTTGACCGCATATACCTTGTTACAACGCGGTGTAGGGATTCGCTCGTGACGGCAATGGAATCACGCCCAGTTACCACCAATCAACATGGCAATCATGACGACTTAACCCAAGTCGTCATGCGCCATTTGCGCTCGCCATTTAAAAAGCCTATTCAAGAGCATAATCGGGAAGCCTTTGAGCAAGCGGCGGAGCAAGTCGCAACGTGGCAGGGCCCGGTAATCCTTGATAGTTGTTGCGGCGTTGGCGAGAGCACGGCATGGCTGGCGCAAGCGCATCCTGATGCGCTGGTCATTGGTGTGGATAAATCCGCACATCGACTGCAGCGCCACGCAAATTATCAAACTTCTGAGCAAGGTCAACGCTATCTGCTGGTTCGCGCAGATTTGCAAGACTTTTGGCGTCTGGCGGTTGAGCAGCATTGGCAACTGGCGAAGCACTATATTTTGTATCCGAACCCTTGGCCCAAGGCCGCTCACCTAAGCCGCCGTTGGCATGGCAGTCCAGTTTGGCCCTATGTTTTAGGTCTAGGTGGTGAATTGGTGATGCGCTCTAATTGGGTGACTTACTTGACCGAGGTGGCGAGTAGTCTCGCTTTGGTGAACTGTGCCGCGCAGCTACAACCATTGCTGGCCAAACATGCGCCTATCACGCCATTTGAGCGCAAGTACCAACGCAGTGGCCAGCAACTTTGGCAATTGAATGCTAACCTCCCTGAAGACGGTCGCTATTTTTCAGCGATCGAGGCAGAATAAGCAGTTCTGTAACGTTTGAGTTTCAACTCTAAGGATAACGTGTTGAGTGACCAAGTTTTTGCTGAGGTAAGTGAAGAGGCTCTATTGAAAATCTTCACCTTGCCAGAGGCGCCAGATTCGACCCTCGGTCGTATTGAAAAAGACCTGTCAGAAAACCTGATGGGCTTTCTTGGCGAGCATATCGTAGCGCGCGAGAAGCCTTTGCATGAAATCGAGCAAAATTTCTCCGCCAGCGAGGTCCCTGAACAGCCACGTTATGTGTCTGACCATACCGAGTTTCTGCTGAATAACTTAGTCGCGCATTCGGTCCACACCTCGTCGCCGCGATTCATTGGTCACATGACCTCGGCCCTACCGTATTTCTTATTGCCGTTGGCAAAACTAATGGTGGGTCTGAATCAGAACTTGGTAAAAATTGAGACTTCAAAGGCTTTCACACCGTTAGAGCGTAACGTGCTCGGCATGCTCCATAATCTCGTTTACGGACGCGATGCAGAGTTCTACCGACGTTGGATGCATAGTGCCCAACATTCGCTTGGGGCGATGTGTTCCGGTGGTACGGTGGCCAATATTACTGCACTCTGGGTAGCTCGGAACCTGCTTCTCAAGCCTGCGTCAGGATTTGCCGGTGTTGCCGCCGAAGGTTTAGCCGCTGGTTTGCAGCATTACGGCTATCGTCGCTTGACGGTGATGGTCTCCGAGCGCGGACATTACTCATTGGCAAAAGCTGCCGATGTGCTTGGCATTGGCCGTAATAACTTGATTGGCGTCGCGACCGATGACCACAATCGCATCCGTATGGATAAATTACGTGAAGCGTGTGAGCAAGTTGCCGCCGACGGTGGCAAAGTATTAGCGATTGTAGGAGTTGGCGGTACGACCGAGACAGGCCATATCGATCCGCTGAGTGAGCTCGCCGACTACGCAGAGGAAATTGGCGCACACTTCCACGTTGATGCAGCATGGGGCGGTGCAACGTTGATGTCGGCGCAACACCGCAATCTTTTGGCTGGCGTTGAGCGTGCCGATAGCGTAACGATTGATGCGCACAAACAAATGTATGTGCCGATGGGCGCGGGCATGGTGTTGTTTAAAGAGCCAGGTATGGTTCGCGCGATTGAGCATCACGCTGAATATGTCATCCGTCATGGTTCGAAAGACCTCGGTGCGCATACCATGGAGGGTTCACGTCCGGGGATGGCAATGTTGGTCTATTCTGCCATGCATGTGATGGGACGACGCGGTTATGAGTTGCTCATCGACAAGAGCATTGAAAAGGCGAAAGCTTTCGCTGAGTTGATTGCTGCGCAAGACGACTTTGAAGTCATTACCGAGCCACAGCTATGCTTATTGACCTATCGTTTCGTACCTAAGCAGGTGAAAGCTGCATTGCAACAGGCCACACCAGATCAGGTCAAGCGCCTTACCCCGCACTTGAATGCAATAACGCGCTTTATCCAGAAACGTCAGCGGGAAACAGGACGTTCGTTTGTTTCGCGAACTAAGTTGAACCCGGGGCAGTATCAGCGTGAACCGACGGTTGTCTTTCGTGTCGTTTTGGCAAATCCGCTTACGACGATTGACATGCTGCGCGAGGTGTTGGAAGAGCAGCGAGCGATTGCCAATGAAGCAATGAGCCTCCGCGGAGCTTTACATACTGAAATGCGAGAACTCGGATTGTTAGCGCGCCAAGCTTAAGCGTGGCGCGTGAACTGCAAGTTATCAATCAGGCGTGTGCGGCCCAGAAATGCGGCAACCAATACCACGAGCTCATGGTCATCTGCTTGAGCCGGCTGCAGATCAGAGCGCCGTCTCAACTCTAAATAATCGATTCGAAAACCCTGTTCTTCTAATTGATGGCGTGCAGTTGCTAGGGCGATGTCATCATCAATTCCTTGTTGATGAATGGCGTCGGCAAGTTCTGTTAACGTCTTATAAATAACCGGCGCTAGCTGGCGCTCTGATGGCGATAAATAGCCATTACGCGAGCTCAGAGCGAGGCCATCCTCAGCGCGTTCAGTCGGCATACCGATGACTTCAACAGGCAAGCTCAAATCTTGCGTCATAAGGCGGATAACTTGCAGTTGTTGGAAGTCTTTCTCACCGAAAATCGCAGTATGCGGTTGCACCATATTAAATAGCTTCGCGACGATGGTCGCTACCCCGCGAAAGTGGCCGGGGCGACTTGCGCCACACAACATTTCGGAGATTTGTGGGACCTCAATGAAGGTTTGTACAGCTAAGCCACGCGGGTAAACATCGCTCACCTGTGGAGCAAAGACACCGTGCGCACCGCGCTCGGCTAAAGCTTGGCAATCGGCGTCTAGGGTTCTGGGGTAGTTGTCCAAATCTTCATTAGCGCCAAACTGCAGCGGGTTGACGAAAATACTGACGATGACCACATCAGCGTGCTGTTTAGCAAGGTCCACTAGCTTTAGATGCCCTTCATGCAAATTACCCATGGTTGGCACTAGCGCTATGCGGCCAGTTTGCTGTGCGCGCCAAGCACGCAATTCTTGCAAGCTTTTGAACAATTGCATGCGTTAACCTTTAAAGCTGTGCTCGGGGCCCGGGAAGCTGCCTTCCTTGACTTGTTTAACATACAAATCGACGGCACCGGCAAGGTCATTTGCTTCCGCTAAGAAGTCCTTCACGAATTTTGGCAAATAGTCACTGTTCATGCCCAGCATATCGTGCATCACAAGGATTTGGCCATCACAGTCAGGCCCAGCCCCAATGCCAATAGTTGGGATATCGAGTGCTTCGGTAATGCGTTTGGCAAGGGAACTTGGCACACATTCAAGCACTAACAGCTGTGCTCCGGCCTCTTGTAGCGCCAATGCTTGGCGCAGCGTGTTTTCTGCCGCACTTGCTTCTTTGCCTTGCACCTTGTAACCACCGAGGACGTTGACCGATTGCGGTAGCAGGCCCAAATGCGCACAAACAGGAACGCTGCGTTCGACCAGTTGACGAATGGTATCGAGCAGCCAGTCGCCACCTTCAAGTTTGACCATATTAGCGCCCGCGCGCATCAACTTTGCAGCCTCTTGGCAGGCTTGTTGCGGCGTGGCGTAACTCATGAACGGCATATCTGCCATGACAAAGGCCTCGGGTGCACCATTGCGTACCGCCCGCGTGTGGTAAGCGACTTCGTCTACGGTTACCGGTAAGGTGCTGGATTCGCCAAGGACCACGTTGCCTAGCGAGTCGCCGACCAGCATAAAGTCGACTCCTTGTTGCGCAAAAAGTTTTGCAAAAGAGGCATCGTAAGCAGTGAGTGAAGCGATTTTCTCGCCGTCCGCCTTCATTTTAGCGAGTTTGGCGATGGTCATTGCAGCCATTACAGATCCTTACCTTTAGAGGACGATAGCCTCGATTGTATCAGGTAATTTTGACGAGGTCATGGCTCGGGAGGCCGTCGAGCAATGCCCCTATAGTGCGGCCATCAGGAAGGCTTAGCTCGGGTGCAAGCTCGTGCAGAGGGACCAGCACAAAATCCCGTTCGGTCATCCCCGGATGAGGCACAGTTAGGCGCGGATGATGCAATTCTAAGTTGGCAAATAACAATAAATCGAGATCTAGGGTGCGTGCGCCCCAACGCCGACTGCGTACGCGGCCAAACTCGTCTTCAAGATGTTGCAGAAAGTCAAGCAATGCCAAAGGTGCAAGGTTAGTTTGCGACCGCAATACGGCATTCACGTAGTCCGGTTGATCTTGTGGTCCCATCGGTGCGCTGCGGTAGAGACTGGAGCACTCCACGCGGGCGAGCTCGGGCACATGTTGCAAGCGTTCCAGCAGCTCGCGCAGAGTGCGTTCCGGCTCGCCAAGGTTTGCCCCGAGCGCTATGTAAACTGTGTTCATGATTTGTTTGTGTCACCACTTGGACGTTTGCGCGGGCCGCCACGGCGTCGGCCACCACGTCGCCCACGTTTTTTTCGTGGCGCGGCGGAATCATCTTGGCGTTTGTCGGCAGGCTGTGTGCCCTTTTGTTGTTCCGTCCAAAACTGCGCTTGCTCGGTAAGTTTCTTGCGTTCGAGCGGCGTCGCAGTAGCTGCACGCAATAACAAAAAGTCGTATGCGGCACGGAAGCGCGGGTGGCCAAGTAAAGTTTGCACGCGCTTGCCTTTGGCCCGTTCAAAGCGTTGCTGCATCTGCCAGATCTCGCGCGCTGGAATAGTGAAACGCTTCGGCACCGACACGGTTTGAACCTGACGCCCCCAAACATCCGCTGCGGCAATGTTCATCGCGTCAACCGGCGGTAGCCCGCTTTCGAACATAAGCTGTTCCATACGAGCCTGAAGAGGCCACCATAACAGCGCTGCAAATAAGTAGGCTGGGGTAATACTTAAGCCTTGTTGAATGCGACTATCGGTGTCTGCGAAGGTCTGTCGTAGCATTTGATAGGGCGCTTCTTCCGTCGCCTGCAAATAGCTTTTCAGCATGGGAAAGAGCTGTTGAAACAAGTGATACTCGCTAAGCATCTCAAAATTAGCTAAGGCTTTACCCGCAGTGAATAGTTTCAGGCACTCTTCGAACAGACGCGCTGGCGGAATGTTTTGTAGTAAAGAGGCGTGTTCTTTGATGGGTTTCGCGACACTATCATCCATACGCATCGAGAGTTTCGTTGCGAAACGAATCGCCCGCAGCATACGTACTGGGTCTTCGCGGTAGCGCGTCTCGGCGTCGCCGATCATACGCAATACGCCGGCTTCGATGTCGCGCACACCATTAGCGAAGTCGTAAATCGCAAAGTCAGCAATGTTGTAGTACAAAGCATTGACAGTAAAGTCGCGACGTTGGGCGTCTTCCTCGATGCTACCGTATACGTTGTCACGCACGAGCATGCCCTGCGCGTCACTTTTAGCATGCTTTTGTGCATCGTCGTCATCATCATGGTGGCCGCGGAAAGTTGCGACTTCGATGACTTCGCGACCAAACATAATATGCGCTAAGCGGAAGCGCCGACCGACGAGGCGGCAATTGCGGAACAGCTTGTGTACTTGTTCGGGACTCGCGTTGGTCGCCACATCAAAATCTTTAGGCTTAAGGCCGAGTAGTAAATCCCGTACACAACCGCCAACAAGATAGGCTTCATAACCGGCATTGTGCAGTCGATAGAGAACCTTCAATGCAGGCTCTGCGATATCCTTGCGTGAGATGGGGTGTTGATCACGGGAGATCACCAAGGGTTTAGCAAGAATATTCTTGGGCAGCTCGCTATTTTGTTCTTTGGCGCCAAGCGCTTTTTTAGCGAGGGCTTTCATGCGTTTGATAATGGTGGTGTCTCCCTATTCGACAACTGTATTAAAAACCAGCGTATTGTAGCTTGTCCGCGGCTTTCAGGAAAGATACTTTGCCGCCCAAGCCTGACTCGCCTCAGCTAAAAGTTGCTGAATGTCATTTCCGGTGTCGACCTCACCTAAGCCGAGAAAAGCAATTGCACGGGCTAATTGCTCTTTAGGTTCCTTAGCGTTCAGCGCTGGCGCATGATTTTGCTTACTCAGTTTACGGCCATTAACATCTAGCGCTAGCGGAACATGCATCAGCCGCGGTTGCGGTGCTTGAAACTGTTGCCAGAGGGTTAGCTGCCAGGCGGTCGGGGTAAGTAGGTCGACCCCGCGTACTAAGTCGGTAACGCCTTGCGCAATGTCGTCTACGACCACTGCAAGCTGATAGGTGTAGAGTTGGTCGCGGCGAAAAAGCACAAAGTCTTCGGCGGCAAAGTTGGGATCAATGGTTACCTCGCCTTGCCAGCGGTCATAAAAGTTTGCGATAGGCTGATCGTTGTAGATGCGAATCGCTGCATTGTCGGCACCGCGTTGTTTATCGCGACAGTAGCCAGTGTAGTAAGGGCCACGTGCTTTGACTTGTTTGCGGGTGCAGGTGCAGTAATAACAAAGGTGTTCTGATTGCAGTTGGCTGAGTGCCGCATGGTAGGCTTCATCGCGTTGTGACTGGTAAATCACCTCGCCGTCCCAGTGCAAACCAAAGGCTTCAAGTTGTTTTAAAATCGTGCTGTCGGCGCCAAGAACAGCGCGAGGTTTATCGACGTCTTCAATGCGCACCAACCACTTTCCTTGGTGGGCCTGAGCGTCAAGGTAGCTAGCGACGGCGGCAATCAGCGAGCCGAAGTGCAGTGGCCCCGACGGGGTCGGGGCAAAGCGTCCACAATAAGGAAGGTCAGTGGCCACCTTAGGCGCCAGTAAGTTGCTTCTCTTTGATTTCGGCAAGGGTCTTACAGTCGACACAAAGGTCAGCAGTAGGGCGCGCCTCTAGGCGACGGATGCCGATTTCGATACCACACTGATCACAGAAGCCAAAGTCATCAGCTTCAATTTTCTGCAGTGTTTTCTCGATTTTCTTGATTAACTTACGCTCACGGTCACGGGTGCGCAGTTCAAGACTGAACTCTTCTTCTTGTGCTGCCCGATCGACAGGATCAGGGAAATTCGCCGCTTCATCTTTCATGTGATGCACGGTGCGATCCACTTCTTCACGCAACTGATTACGCCATACTTCCAAAATTTTCCGGAAGTGCGCCCGTTGCTTCTCATTCATGTACTCTTCATTCGGCTGCTCTTGGTATGGTTCCAAGCCAGCTTGTGCCAAAATGCCATGAGCTTTTTTCGGCGTTCCTTGAGGCATTGTGGATCTCCTATATGAGAGGTTCTTCAAAAAGGTCGGTACATATACCAGAAAGCTAAACCCTGCGCAATTTTATTTGTGCAAAAGGTTGTTTCTTAAATCACCGGCAAAAGTCCTTTAGGTTTAATTCCATCAGCGCTGATGGCACACTCAAGGGCATAAAACTCAACACCTTTCTGCTTTGCCAACTGGGCTGTTTCGGCATAGTTGGGGTCGCAGTGCGCAGCTGCGCTGACCTGTTGCACGGCACCATGCAAAACACAATAAAGTACAACGGCGCGGTGGCCTTCTTCTACCATTGTGATCAGGCTGCGCAAATGGTCACTGGCGCGCTGACTCACGGTATCGGGAAAGTAACCTTGCTGCTCAGTAGCCAAAGTTACGCTCTTGACTTCAATAAAGATCTGCTGCCCCGTGACATTCTCTGCCAACCAATCAATGCGGCGGTTATCATAGCCGTAACGCTGTTCGGGCCGCAGTTGTGCAAGCTCACCCAGTTCGCTTAGCAAACCGGTTTCGAGTGCTTCACCAACCACTTGATTGGCCCGATGAGTGTTAACGCAAATCATGTCGTCATTGGCTGTGGCTGCGAGCTCCCAAGTGTAACGATACTTACGTTTTGGATTGTTGGAGTCACTTAACCATACCCGCATACCGGGTTCGGCACAGCCGGTCATCGCCCCAGTATTTGGGCAATGCACTGTTAACGGGGTGTCGGGACTATTATGCTCAAGCCACTCGGGGTGGTAGACATCGGCTAAAAAACGCTTGTAGCGGCGCACTAAAAAAGCCTGCTGCAAGGGGTTGTCAAACTGCATTGTCAGCCTCATGTAGCTTAGATAGGATATACTTCAATTCATTCGCAACCATACTGGGAGCTAGTAACCATGTCTACTGCACTTGCTGTTTTTGTTGTTCAACAAGAGTTTTCTGATTCTGCTTGGAAAAAGTCCGCACCGGTCATTGTCGGTGAGCAGGGCGCAACCATCTACATCGGGCAAGATGAGAGTGAGAACTTACGCAAAGTGCAAAAAGCAGGGCGCCAGTTAGATAATTTGGGTGTCACTTCGGTGCAGCTGAGCGGCGAAGGTTGGGACTTTGAACGCCAGTGGGCATTTGCTAATGGCTACACCGACACGCGTAGTACCAATAAACTAGAGTGGGCGAGCAATAGTGAAGCGCTTACGCAAACACGGAATGTGGTGAATTGGACACGTGAGCTGGTGAACTTACCGCCGATGGACATTTACCCAGAATCTTTAACACAGCGGGTCGCCGAAAAGTTAGAAAGCTTAGCGCCAGAGAAAGTAAGTAGTCGCGTCATCAAAGGCGATGAACTCTTGCAGGAAGGCTGGATGGGCATTCATACCGTAGGCCGCGCCAGTAAGCGCCCCCCTTGTATGCTGGTCGTTGACTACAATCCTACAGGTAACGCCGACGCCGAGATCGATACGGTTTTGGTGGGCAAAGGCATCACCTTCGACTCTGGAGGTTACAGCCTGAAGTCTAGCGAAGGCATGTTAGCCATGAAATGCGACATGGGTGGTGCGGCTACAGTTGCTGGCGCTTTAGGCTTGGCTATCGAGCAAGGCTTGCAAAAGCGTGTGCAGCTGGTGCTGTGTTGCGCGGAGAACTTGGTCGACGGCAGCGCTTATTTACTCGGCGACATCATTACCTACAAGAATGGTGTCAGTGTTGAAGTCGTGAATACCGACGCTGAAGGTCGTTTAGTGCTGGCAGACGGCTTACAATATGCCGGAGAAGTAGGTGCCAAACGAATTATGGATGCGGCAACCCTGACCGGGGCTGCGCAAGTCGCTGTGGGTAATGAATACAATGCGTTATTTAGTGTCGATGATGATCTAGCAAACAAAGCGTTGAGCACTGCCGCAGCGCAACGTGAGAACTTATGGCGTTTGCCATTGCAGCCTTGGCACAAGGAAAATACCCCTTCAGCTTTTGCTGATTGTGCTAACAGCCGTCCGCAAAAAGGTGGTGGCACCGGTGGTGCGAGCAACGCTGCGGGCTTTTTACTGCGCTTTGCGCCAAATGACGGCAAGGGTTGGCTGCATTTCGACATCGCTGGCGCCTATCACAATAGCGCCAATGCAATGTGGGCAACCGGTGCGACCGCGCTAGGCGTGCGCACTATTGCGGCTTTATTGCAAGACTAAGTTGGCCGCGACTCAATTCAATGAGCTCCCGATAACTGCGCTGCTGCCGGAAATCATCGCGCAGCTACCGGGGCAAAAAGTGGTCTTGCAGGCGCCGCCCGGTGCCGGCAAGTCCACTGCTTTACCGCTAGCGTTGCTGGCTGCAGACGAATGGCGGCAGCAACGCATTATCCTTCTGCAACCACGCCGTTTAGCCGCAATTTCAATTGCCCACTACCTTGCCCGTCAGTTGGGGGAGCAGGTTGGTGAACAGGTCGGCTACCATGTCCGCGGCGAGCTGCGGAGTAGCGCCGCAACGCGCTTGCTGATTGTTACCGAAGGCACCTTTACCCAGTATCTGCAACAGGACCCCGAACTGAATGGCGTGGGGTTGGTTTTATTCGATGAATTTCACGAGCGCAATCTGTTTAGCGACCTGGGTTTAGCCATGTTGCTCGAAGCGTTACCGCTGCGGCCTGACTTAGGTCTGTTGATCATGTCGGCAACGCTTCCGGCTGAACAAATTGCCGACTGGTTAGGTGATGCTAAGGTTTTGGTAAGCGCCGGACGTCAACATCCTATTACCTATCATTACCGCCCAGTACCGCCACGTAGTGATTGGCTGCAACATACTGCAACCACGGTGCGAGAGGCGGTACAGCTTGCTGAGCAGGGAGTGTTGGTGTTTTTACCTGGCTGGCGCGAGATCAAACGCTTAGCTGAAAGCCTAACATTAGGTGAAGGCATCCACGTACAACCCTTACATCGGCAGCTTTCGTTGGCCGAGCAACAGGCAGCATTACGGCCTGTCCCTAGAGGCGAGAAGAAGGTGGTGCTGGCGACGAATATTGCCGAAACCAGTGTGACGATTCCGAGCATTGACGTGGTCGTGGACAGTGGGCGTGAGCGCCGCGCGACCTTTTATCCGCGCCATGGGCTGACGCGTTTGGCGACTGAACGGATCAGCAAGGCTGCAGCGACTCAGCGTGCCGGTCGTGCCGGGCGGCTTGGGCCGGGGCATTGTCTCCGCATCTGGGCTGAAACGGAAAATCCAGGCTTACGTGACTATGATGCGCCGGCACTCGAAACGGAAGACTTAGCTGGTTTAGTGCTTGAGGCGAAGCGCTGGGGGAGTGATGTTGCTGAACTGCAATTTCTGAGCAAACCGAATCAAATCCACCTTGAGGTAGGTGAGCAACTCCTGCACCAGTTAGGCATCGTTGATGACCGTGGTACGCTCACGTCGATAGGGCAACAGGTCGCCGCACAGGGTACCGAGCCGAGGTTAGCGCGCATCGCCGTTGCGGCAAGTTCAGAAGCTGACCAAAAGCGAGCACAGGCCGCATTATTACTGGCACAGTTAGAATATCCGACGCGGTCCGTTTACTTTCCCGTGCAAGCACATCAGTTGAGTAAATCAGCACGCCAACGCTGGCAGACATGGTTACGCAAGCTGAAGGTATCTACACCGGTTAAAGAATTAAGTCATAGCGAGGCCGCTGAATTGGCGTTGTGGGGGTTCCCTGATCGTGTGGCACGACTGCGTGCTAAGCGCGATAGCCAAAAACATTATTTAGTCGCTTACGGGGGTGGTGCGCAGTTTCACGAGCAAGATACCCGAGGCGGCGATGCTTTACTGCTGGTTTTGTCGATGCGCCTCAGTGAACGTAACGCGGATGCCATCATCGATGACTTCGTGCCGCTAAGTAGTGCTGATCTTGAGCACCCAGCTTTGGCCGTCACATGGCAGACAGAGTTGGCCTGGCAAGGAGCGCAGCAGCGCCTGCAAGCAATTGAACGGCAACGACTCGGCGCACTAGTGTTAGCTGAGCGGCCCGCGCAGAAGCAACCTACGGTGACAGAGCGAGTGCACTTACTGGTTGGGTTGGTACAGGAACAACGAGAACTTATGCAAGAATTGCTGCAAGACGCTAAAACCCAGCAATTTCTTGCGCGCGTGCGTCTTGCTGAGCAGCATTTGCCAGCGAACGAAGAGTGGCCTGACTTTAGTGAGGCAGCACTCAGGCAGGAGCTTGAAAGCTGGGCTGGACCTTATTGGCACGAGATACAGAGCCTTGCCGAGTTACGTAAGTGGGTGCCGTTGGCGGCTCTGCAAGCACGCTTGGACTATGCGCAACAACAGCGTTTAGCGCAGCTGTGTCCGAGCCACTGGCAGGCGCCTAGTGGTTTGCAGCATAAGATTAACTATCAAGGTGAAGCACCTGCGGTGGCGCTTAAGCTGCAAGAGGTTTTCGGTGAGCCGGTTTCGCCCAAACTGTGTCAGGGACAGGTCACGCTGGTGCTCGAGCTACTCTCACCGGCTCAACGGCCGTTGCAACGAACGGCGGATTTAGCAAGTTTTTGGCAAAATGCGTATCAACAAGTAAAAAAAGAGATGAAAGGGCGGTATCCTAAGCATCCTTGGCCTGATGATCCGTTGCAGGCGCAGGCGACGCAAAAGACAAAACGGATGATTGCTCAGTCGAAATAACTCGGTACTGGAAGGTGTATGCGTTTCTTATTGGTTCTCTTTGCTAAATTAGCATTGGCAGTTTTGGCTGTTACTTGCTTCTATGTCATTTATCTAGACAGCTCCTTGACGCAGCGCTTTGCGACTGAACGCTATGAGGCCTCAGCGATTGTCTACGCACGCCCGCTAGAGCTGACGCCAAATCAACCTCTGCGTCCGCAGCAGCTATTGCAAGAGTTGCAGCAGTTGCGCTACCGCGAAGACGCAACCCTTGCCCAGAGTGGCTCCTACCATGACCAAGGCAGTAGTATCGAGTTGCATCGGCGGCCATTCGACTTTGCTGATGGCCCGGCGATGGCACAAAAAGTGCGCGTCCGCTTCGCCCGTGGTGGCGTCATTGCCGGAATCCAGAGTTTGCCCGATGGGCGAGAGCTGAATCGCTTTCAGATTGATCCCCTAGTGTTAGGGCAAGTTACCGGTGAAAACGGCGAGGACCGGCTCATTGTTGGGCTAGAACGCTTGCCGAGCTTGTTAATTGAGACCCTATTATTAGTGGAAGACCGTGATTTCTACCATCACGCAGGTGTATCACTTTCTTCAATTGGCCGTGCGGCATTGGCGAATTTAGCCGCGATGGATACGGTGCAGGGCGGCAGTACCTTAACTCAGCAGTTGGTGAAGAATCTTTATTTAAGCCGCGAACAAACGTTGTGGCGCAAAGCGAATGAAGCCTTGATGGCGCTGATTATTGATTTCCGTTTTAGTAAAGATGAAATCTTGGAAACGTACTTTAACGAGATCTACTTCGGGCAGGACGGCGGTCGCGCGATTCATGGCGTCGGACTTGCGAGTCGCTTCTACTTTGGTAAGCAGGTTGAAGAGCTTAGCCCAGCTGAGATGGCGATGCTCGTGGCGATTGTCAAAGGACCATCGTATTACAACCCTTATCGTTACGCAGAACGTGTGCGTGAGCGCCGCGATATGATTCTGCAGCTAATGTTTGCGCAACAGCTGATCAACCAACGTTCGTACTTGGCTGCGCTAGAGGAGCCTTTGGTACCGTCGCGCCGGGCTAGTGAGGGAAGAACTTGGGCACCGCATTACTTAGCCCAAGTCAAACAAGAGCTAGGTCAGTTACAAGTACCGCAAGAGTGGAATGAGCAAGGTTTGCGCGTGTTCACTTACTTTGATCCTATTGCGCAACAAGCATTGGAGAAAAGTATCGCGGAGCAACTTCCGCGTTTAAGTGAAAGCAAAGAATTGCAGGTGGCGGCAGTCATCGCTAACCATCAGCAAGCGAGTTTGCGTGCCATTGTCGGTGACCGCGACCGTCAACAATTGGGTTTCAATCGGGCCACCGGCGCGATGCGCCAAGTCGGTTCCTTGATGAAGCCGACGCTCTACGGCCTAGCGTTGTCACAGCCAGGCAGCTACAACTTGGCTAGCGTCTTAGAGGATACGCCGATTACTTTGGAAGAGATTGATGGTCGCATTTGGCAGCCGGAAAACTATGACGGCGAATTCGTTGGCGACATTATGCTCTATGATGCGTTGGCGCAATCGCGCAATGTACCAGCAGTAAAATTAGCGCTTGACGTAGGTATTGAGGCGGTGGTCAGCAAGCTGCGACAAGCCGGCATTACAACACCTATTCCAAGTGTGCCCTCGCTGGCTTTGGGCTCTGTTGAACTATCTTCCTTACAAATGACAGAACTCTATGGTGTCTGGGCGCATTACGGTCGCTACCGTCCGTATACAACCATTGACTCGCTGACGAACCATGATGGTCTGCGCCTTTATCAGCATCGACCCAGTGCAGGGCGCGAGGTGTTTGATCCCTTAACGACAGCGTTAGTAAATTATGGCTTGCGAGGCGTGGTAAATGAAGGCACTGGTAAGCGTTTAGCGGCGCTGTTTGGACGTGATGCTTTGGCCGGTAAAAGCGGTACCACCAATGATTACCGTGATAGTTGGTTTGTTGCTTATGATGCACAGCAACTGATGACAGTCTGGTTGGGACGGGACGACAATAAGCCCATCAACTTGACCGGCGCAACAGGGGCGTTACCAGTGGTAGCCAATACCTTTAGCGAGTTGGGCGTACGGCCACTCGATGTGGCATTACCAGCGCCACTGCAGTACCAAGCGTTTCATCCGCAAACGGGCGTTGCGATTCCCAACGATTGTCGCCAGCAACGGACGTTTCCAGCATTTCCTGTGGACTTAGCGGAAGATATGAATTGTGAAGGCGTGGTTGAAGAAAAGTCGTGGTGGGAGAAAATCTTCTAACCACCACGACGTGATTGCTTAATTACAACTCAGAAAAAGCTACTTTTGCGGCCGCCAAGGTAGCGTCTATGTCGGCGTCAGTGTGCGCGGCAGACATAAAGCCTGCTTCAAACGCTGACGGAGCCAAGTACACGCCTTGTTTTAGCATACTGTGATAGAACTTTTTGAAGTGTTCCATGTTGCATTGGGTAGCTTGCTGGTAGCTGCTAACCTGCTTGTCTTTGCTAAAGAAAAAACCAAACATTGAGCCAGCACGATTCGTCGTGAAAGGGATTCCTGCGTCGTCGGCAAGCTGCTGCATGCCAGTGACCAAGCGTTCGACTTTCGCAGTTAACTGTGGATACAATTCGGCGTCGTCAAGCTGGTTAAGCGCCGCAAGACCGGCAGCCATTGCCACAGGGTTACCTGACAGCGTTCCCGCTTGATACACCGGTCCTACCGGCGCAATGTAATCCATGATTTCACGTTTACCACCAAATGCACCGACTGGCATCCCGCCGCCAATGACTTTACCGAGTGTAGTTAAGTCAGGAGTTACTTTATAGAACTCTTGTGCGCCACCACGTGCGACACGGAAGCCTGACATCACTTCGTCAAAGATCAGCACGCTGCCATAGTCATCACAGATTTCGCGTAGGCCTTCCAAGAAACCTGGCGCGGGTGGAATGCAGTTCATGTTCCCCGCCACTGGCTCGACAATGATAGTGGCGATGTCGTCGCCCATCTCTTTGAAGATAGCGCGCACTGAGTCAAGATCATTAAAGGTAACGGTCAGGGTGTGCTTAGCAAAATCTTCTGGGATCCCTGGCGAATTAGGCACGCCCAAAGTAAGCGCACCAGAGCCTGCTTTTACTAAAAGGGCATCTGCATGGCCGTGGTAACAGCCTTCAAACTTCAAAATCTTGTCGCGTCCAGTATAACCGCGCGCTAAACGGATAGCGGTCATGGTTGCTTCAGTGCCCGAGTTCACCATACGAACTTTTTCAATTGACGGCACTAACGAGATGATTTTCTCGGCCATGGTGATTTCACTGGCGGTTGGCGTACCAAAACTTAGACCACGCTCAACTGCGGCGTGCGTAGCTTCACGAATGGCGGCATTGTTGTGACCGAGGATCATCGGGCCCCAAGAACCGACATAGTCGATGTAGCGCTGGCCGTCAGCATCGTACATGTAAGCGCCATCGGCACGTTCGATAAAAATAGGTGAACCACCTACGCCATTGAAAGCACGCACAGGCGAGTTCACGCCGCCAGGAATGGTGAGTTGGGCTTGGGCAAATAAGTCTTCAGATCGAGACATCGTGATCCTCTTTTCGTTAGTTAGACGTTGCGCTTGTCGCTATACCAGTTGACTTCACATTCGTATTTTTCAACTTGGTCAGCAACACCTAAGGTGAGCGCAAATAACGCCATGCGTATTAGTACGCCATTGTCAGCTTGGCGGAAAATAGCCAAATTCGGGTTTTGATTAAGGTCATTATCGAGTTCATTGGCCTCGGCACGTGAGTCTCGTGGCAATGGATGCATAATGACGGTATTCGGTTTGTAATGCTTAGTATAAATATCGCTGTTTAAACGAAACTTTCCGCGATATTGATCAGCCTCGGCTGGCGAAGTGAATCGTTCTTGTTGAATGCGCGTTTGATAGACAATATCGGCATCCGAACTGCCGCTCACTTGATCGGTCACCATGATTTGATGGCCGGCTTTTTCAAGGGCGTTCATTACACTGTCTGGCATCATCAATTCGCGCGGTGAAATAAGCGTGAAACGGATATTGTCATACAACGCAAGTAAGCGTGACAGTGAGTGCACAGTGCGGCCGAACTTTAAGTCACCCATCATGCAAATGTGCATGCCGTCGATACCATGGCCGTGGTAGGCCAATTCTTTCTTGATGGTATACAAATCAAGTAAGGCCTGAGTAGGGTGCTCATTAGCACCGTCACCACCATTAATAACCGGCACGCGACTGCCTTCCGCAAATTCTGCGACCGAGCCCGATTTGGGGTGGCGCATGGCAATCACGTCACTGTAACTACTCAGCACCCGTGCAGTGTCATAGAGTGATTCGCCTTTGGCTAATGCCGAGCTTTCCATTCCCGTGGTCTCGCGGACTTCACCGCCGAGCAAATTAAATGCCGTGCCAAAGCTGACTCGAGTACGGGTTGAGGGTTCGAAGAACAAATTACCGAGAATGGCACCATCGAGTACTCGCGTGCGCTTTTGCCGGCGAGCGTAAGGCAACATGCGATCGGCCACTTGGAAAACTTGCTCGATGCTATCGCGATTAAATTGCTCGACAGAGAGAATATTGGCGCCGGTAAAATTCATAGCGTAAGGCCTCAGTGAGTTGAGAAAAGGTGTTCAAACACTGGGCCGCAATGATAGCAAATAACCGTGGTAAAAAGAACGCTGCCGATTAAAAAGGCTTCAGTACCGCAAGCAGAATAATTGCGAAAAGCGCCAACACCGGAACCTCATTGAATACTCGGTAGAATTTGTGGCTGCGACGGTTGCGGTCGTGGGCAAAGTCGGCCAGTAATTTGAAGCAGTAGATATGGTAACCATAGAGCAGTGCAACGAGGACCAATTTCACGTGCATCCAGCCGCTCGCCGCAAACCAAGCACTGCCATAAGCAAAAATCAGCCAAAGACCGAACACGAGGGTTAAAATGGCAAAAGGGGTGACAAAATAGAGTAAGCGACGCTCCATAACTTTGAGTTGCGCGCTGACCTCGCTTGATTCAGTTTGTGCGTGATAGACGAACAAGCGCGGAAGGTAAAAAATTCCGGCAAACCAAGCCACCATGAAGGCCAGGTGCAGGCCTTTAACCCAAAGCAATGTCATTGTTCATTCCTAAAATGTTGGTACCATGTCTTGCAACCCATGATAAGAACATCCGTTATGAATGAGAAGCAAAAATACATATTCTTCGTTTTGCTTGGTTTAGCCGGCTTAGGTATTGGCTACTTACTCGGTGCTGGACAAAACTGGTACTTGTTGAACAGGGTAGCGGAACTTGAAGAGCGTCAAACCACCCTGTATGAGCAAGCCGAAACAGCGGATTATCAGAAGCACATGGCGGAAGTTGAACTTGGGATCGAACAGGCCGCGAGCAAACAATTGCAGCAAGAGCTTGCCGCTGCGCAAGATGAAACCTTAGCGCTCAAGCGCGAATTGAGTTTCTACCAAAAAATCATGGCGCCGGAGCTTGCTGCAGAAGGTGTCGTAATCGATGACTTTGAACTCAAGCGTCTAAGTGATTTGGGTCATTATCAATTCCGATTCGCGGTGCTGCAGACAGAGCGGCAACGCGGTTTTGTAAAAGGAACGATACAAGCGACTTTAGAAGGGCGTGGTGAGGACAACCAGTCGGTAACATTCGACTTATATGAACTTGCCGGACTCAGCCCTGATGAGCAGAGCTTCACCATGCGCTACTTTAAAGCTCAAACCGGCAGTTTTAAGCTACCGGTCAATTTTGCTGCTGAACAGGTTCGGCTGCGCATCGTGCTCGAAGAAGGTTCACCGCGTGAGTTAGAGCGCTTGTTCTTGTGGAGCGAACTAACTGGGGACAATACTTGACCGCTTTAGTCAGGTAAGCGAAAATAGACGCCTTATTAGTGGAGGTAGTATTCGAATGACTGATGCAGCACAAGCGATGCCAATTCAATTTACAGAAGCGGCAGCCAATAAAGTGAAAACCCTGATCGCCGATGAAGAAAATCCGGCGTTGAAGTTGCGTGTTTACGTGACTGGGGGCGGTTGTTCAGGCTTCCAATACGGTTTTACTTTTGACGAGAAAGTAAATCCTGGTGACATGGAAATTGAAAAAAATGGTGTGATCCTGGTGGTCGATCCCATGAGTCTTCAGTACTTAGTGGGCGGCACCGTCAATTACGAAGAAGGCCTACAAGGCGCACGTTTCTTCGTCGACAATCCTAATGCGACAACTACGTGTGGTTGTGGCGCTAGCTTCTCTGTATAACTCGCAAGCGAGGTCCTCATGAATTCTTACGCGGCGCATATTGCGGCGGTTCAAGCACGTTTTGATGCAGCATTAGCTGCGACCGATTTTGAGTCAGTCCTAGTCTATGCAGGACAACCTCGAGTAGCGTTTCTAGACGATAACGCTGCGCCGTTTAAAGTGAATCCGTTATTTAAGTATTGGATCCCTGTCACAGATAGCCCGAAAAGCGCAATTTTTTATACCCCAGGTGAACGCCCGGTCGTGTTTTTGTTCCAGCCACGCGACTTTTGGCATGCGGCGGTGAAAATTGCCCCCGCTGAGTGGCAAGAGCACGTTGAGTTAGTGGTGATCGATGAACTCGACAAGTTGACCGCCCATTTGGGTGACAAAATCAAAACAACTGCTTTCCTTGGCGAAGACTTCGCTGAACCAGTGAAAAGTTGGCCTGTGCGGGCGCGAAACCCACAGAATCTGATTGACCATTTGCACTTTCATCGTGCTTTAAAAACCAACTGGGAAATCGAGAATCTACGCGTCGCCAACGAGCGCGCGGCGAAGGCCCACCTTGCGGCAAAAGAAGCGTTCTTTGCTGGCAAAAGTGAACTCGAGATTCATCACGCCTATTTGGCGGCAATTAACTTTCGCGAGAGCGAATTGCCTTATAACAGCATTGTGGGTTTGAACGAACATGGTGCAATTCTGCATTACGATGTCTATGAAACCAGTGCACCTGCAGAGAGTCGCTCGTTCTTGATCGATGCTGGCGCGACGTATCGCGGCTACTGTGCCGATATTACGCGTACCTATAGTCGCAGTGAGACCGGCTTTTTTGCCGACCTGGTGAATGCTGTTGATACGGCCCAACAAGAGCTGCTGACTGAGATCAAACCGGGTCTCAATTACTATCAGTTACATGTGTCGCAGCATTTGAAAATTGCCCAAATCTTGAGTGACTTCGATTTGGTGCGCGGCTCTGCTGAAAGCATTTACGAGCAAGGTTTTTCGAGTGCGTTCTTCCCTCACGGTTTAGGCCATTTTATTGGTCTGCAGGTTCATGATGTCGGCGGCTTCTTGCGGAACGACCGCGGTGACTTGTATGACCGTGACCCGCGTCATCCATTCTTGCGTCTACTTCGTCCTATCGAAGCCGGACAGGTGTTCACCATCGAGCCAGGTTTGTACGTTGTGGACCAATTGCTTGAAGCCCATGCTGATGCGAAAGAGTTAAATTGGGAACGTATTGACGAGCTACGTCCATACGGTGGTGTGCGCATTGAAGACAGCATTGTTGTTGGTGAGAATGGCAACAACGAAAATCTAACCCGCGACGCTTTCGCCAAGTTTTAAGGAAGGTAAAGCCCACCAAGGACTGTGGCGCGGCTGGCGCCCGTCACGCTTGGTAAATTGCCGGGCTGGCGCTGCATATATTGGCGCGCTAGCCAGGCAAACGCCATAGCTTCTAAGTGCTGCGGGTCAACGCCTAATTCGGCGACCGAGTGCCAACTAGCCTGCGGATAGTTAAGGGCTAAGCGTTGCATTAAGTCGTCGTTAAAGGCCCCGCCACCTGCCACGAAGACTTTTGAAATTCTGCCAATGTCCGCGGTATGTTGGCACTGCTGCAAGCCATGCGCGACCGACTGTGCGGTGAATTCAGCAAGCGTAGCTTGTAAGTCTGCACCGTGCCAGTGGGGTAACTGCTCTAGATAATCTTCTAGCCAATTCTGATTAAAGTATTCGCGCCCGGTACTTTTCGGCGGTGTCTGCTGAATGTATGGGTCCTGCATGAATTTAGCCAGCAACCGTGCGTTGACTTTACCACTTGCAGCATAAGCTCCATTGCGGTCAAAACTATCTGCTGCATCAGGATGTTGCAACTGATACCAGAGGTCGAGCAAGGTGTTGGCTGGACCCGTATCAAAGCCCAACACGTCGGTTGTGTTCGTCGGTAGCACCGAAATATTGGCGATGCCGCCCAGATTCAGAATAGCTATGGCCTCTGCTGCTTTTGCGTGTTGCCGAAAAAGCGCGTCATGAAAAGCCGGCACGAGTGGCGCCCCTTGCCCCCCGAGGGCAATATCTTTGCGCCTAAAGTCGGCTACGACAGGAATACCCGTCAAAGCTGCAATCGTATTAGGGTCGCCGAGTTGTACTGTATAGGGAGAAATAGCCTCGGGCATGTGCCGTACCGTCTGACCATGACTGCCGATGGCCTTTATGGTATCGGCGGTACAGCCCGTCGTTTGCAGCAAAGCCAATACCAGCTCTGCAGAAAGTTCAGCGAACTGTCGATCGGCCAGTGCGAGCCGGTGCATCTCATTAGCGCCAGGACGACAAAGGTTTAGCAGTTCACTGCGTAGTGGCTCGCCGAGCGGCGTATCGAGGTGCTTGATGAGACGGGGCTGGCCGTTTTGGAACTCCACCAGCACCGCATCAAGTGCGTCCATGCTGGTGCCCGACATCAGCCCGATATAAAGTTCTGTTTGGGATGCCATAACTCGCGTTAGCGCATGGCGAGCTGAACACGTTTTTGGTCAGCCAACATAGCCAACCGCTGTTCAGCAATCTTGTTAAACGTTGGTAACTCTTGCGCAGTCAGCGATTCCGCCTGCGGGAATTTAACGGTACGCGGATTGCGATGAACACCGTCTACGAGGAATTCGTAATGCAGGTGTGCGCCGGTTACCCGACCCGTTGCACCCACTCGACCGATAACTTCACCTTGCTTCACTCGGTCGCCGCGTTTCACTAAACGTTTGCTCAGATGCAAATATTTAGTCACATAGCGCTCGCCGTGCTGAATAAAGACATAGTTACCGTTCAAATTGTTGTAGGCACTTGCAATTACCTTACCCGCGCCGGAGGACATCACAGGAGTACCGACGTTGGCAGCATAATCGGTGCCGTTGTGCGGTCGTACGCGACCCGTAACGGGGTGTAAACGACGTGGATTAAAGCTTGAGCTGATATAGGTGAATTTGACGGGGGAACGCAAAAACGACTTACGCATCGCTTTGCCGTCGGCGGCGTAGTATTCACCGTTGTCATGCAAAATTGCCTGATACTTGTTGCCTTGATTAACGAATTCAGCCGCAAGAACTTTACCGTAGCCAGCGAACTCGCCATCAACATACTCTTTCTCATAAATGACCGAGAATTCGTCACCTTTGCGTAAATCCAAAGCGAAGTCGATATCCCAGCCAAAAATGTTAGCGATACTCATGATCTGGTTATCGGTCAGCCCTGCGTTGATACCTGCATTCCAAAAATTAGAATCAATTTCGGCATAAGCGAAGGCTTCTTGAACCTGAACTTCTTTGGTCGCAATCTCGCTGACATAGCCTTTGTCTGTCTGGCTCACGATGAGGGTTTCGATAGGACTGATCTGGAAGGCTAATTGAATCAATTCTCCATCGGGATCCTTGGCAAAGCGCAGCGTATCGCCTGGGTGAATCTTTAACAGGTACTTTTCTGCTTGATCATCTTGGGTCAGCTTGTATAGCTGTTGCGGAGTAAAACCCATGACATCAAAAATACGCGCCAGGCTATCGCCAGATTTCACTTCGTAGCCGCTCCAATGCACGTTAGGTTGTGCAGGTTCATCAACTACAACAGTGTCGGCGGCACTGGTATCGTCTACTGCAGGTAGTTGGCTGGTGCCGACCACCTGGGTCGCGGGGGCTTTTACGCCGGCTTTTAATTGAATCGGTACTTCAAGGCGCTCGCCCAAAATGAGTTGCTTATCGGCGAGGCTTGGATCGGATGTATTACGCGATGCAGTCGCTGGCTCGGAGGGCAGCAACACAAGCGTCAGCGTGGCCAATGCCACTGCAGACAAGAGAACTTGATGACGGCGCGGAAGCTGTGCAAACAGCCCTGCCATTCGTTGGGTAATGACCTTCATAAACTTCCTGAGGTTAGCGCACTTTTTATTTACGCGACGTTACATCGATGACGTTATGCGCGTTACGATGAACGTTACGACAGCCTAATTTAAAATAGGTTTCATTGCAGAATAATACGAAGTTTGATGATTTTCCAGTCGCTTTACTTTTATTTGCGCTTAAAACAGCGCAGTAAATAGCATACAATAAGCCGTTTAACGCATTTATGGGCCGTTTGGTTTTATCATCAGGAGAATCGAGAGCATGGCAATGTCAGTAGCGGATGCGCTTGCCGAAATCGCGCGTGGTACCGAAGAAATTCTGCTAACAGAAGAACTTAAAGAAAAGTTAGCACAAGGCAAACCGCTGGTGATTAAGGCGGGTTTTGACCCCACGGCGCCTGACTTGCATCTTGGCCACACGGTATTGATTAACAAGCTCCGCCTGTTTCAAGACCTCGGTCACAAAGTCGTTTTTCTGATTGGCGACTTTACCGGCATGATCGGTGACCCGACAGGCAAGAATGTAACGCGTAAACCCTTATCGCGCGACGATGTGTTAGCAAATGCGCAGACTTACAAAGAGCAAGTATTTAAGATTCTTGACCCAGCTAAAACGGAAGTCCGCTTTAACTCGGAGTGGATGAGTAAGTTTGGTGCTGACGATATGATCAAGCTTGCGGCGCGGCAAACCGTTGCGCGCATGCTCGAACGCGACGACTTTAAAAAGCGTTACAACACAGGTCAGCCGATTGCGATTCACGAATTCCTCTACCCGTTAGTGCAAGGTTGGGACTCGGTAGAGTTAAAAGCCGACGTAGAAATGGGCGGTACAGATCAGCGCTTCAATCTTTTGATGGGCCGTGAACTGCAAAAAGAAGAAGGCCAAAAGCCACAAACAGTCATCATGGTCCCCTTGCTTGAAGGCTTAGATGGCGTGCAAAAGATGTCGAAGTCTTTGGGTAATTACGTAGGAATTACCGAAGCTGCAAACGATATGTTCGGCAAGCTGATGTCGATTTCTGATGAACTGATGTGGCGTTACTATGAGCTGTTGAGCTTCCGCCCGCTGGACGAGATCGCCAGCTTTAAGCAAGCCATTGCTGATGGAGCTAACCCGCGTGATTACAAGGTGCTGTTGGCGAAAGAAATTATCGCACGCTTCCATGATGAGGCTGCAGCTGAGGCAGCCGAGCAAGATTTCGTACAGCGTTTTAGCAAAAACGCCATTCCAGACGATATGCCAGAATTAGAGCTGGCGAGTGAGGACGGCAGTCTTGGTATTTGTAACTTACTGAAAGAAGCAGGCTTAGTGAACTCTACCTCAGACGGGATGCGGATGATCAAACAAAGTGCGGTCAAAATTGACGGTGAGAAAGTAACCGACACTAAGTTACAGGTGCAAGCGGGAACGACTGCTGTCTACCAAGTAGGCAAGCGCAAGTTTGCGCGGGTCACACTCAACTAATTATTTTCTGCATGCCAGCGCTGGCCGTCCGGCCAGCGCATAAGGGTCATATGCTCGCCCCAGACACAACCGGTGTCTAAACCAATCACATCATCCCGTTGCGTCGCGCCTTGCAGCGCTGCCCAATGACCAAAAACGATACTAAATTGCTGCGGTTGCCAGTGGGCAAACCATGGCTGCAGGCCTTGTGCGCGAGTTTCGTCACATGGAGCCGTTTTAACCGATAGATTGAGACACTGATTCGCATCTAAAAAGCGCATGCGAGTGAAAGCGTTGATGATAAAGCGAATGCGTTCGGGACCGCTCAGCTGTGCAGACCAACAAGCCGGCTCGTTGCCGTACATCTTGCTCAGCCAGAGCCCGAGCTTATCGTGACGCCAGGCGCGTTGCAGGCTTTCGCTTACTTCTTGCGCGAGGCTTTTGGCTTGCGCAAGCGTCCAGTGCGGGAAGAGCCCCGCATGCGTCATCACAACGTCATCGGCATGTTGTATAAGCGGTTGCTGCACTAAGAATTCTATCCATTGGCGCTGCGCTTCTGGTGGCAATGCTAAAATCGCATCGAGGTTGTCTTTGGGATTCGCTTTGCGGACGCCAGAAAGTACCGCAAGGAGATTGAGGTCATGGTTGCCGAGCACGCATTTCAAGGCGTCGCCCAAGCTCGCTAAACGCTGTAAACAGGCCAGTGAATCAGGGCCACGGGCAACGATATCGCCGACGCACCAGAGCTCGTCAAAGCGCGAGTTGAACTTGACCTTGGCAAGCAACTCATCGAGTTGTTGTACGCAACCTTGTAGGTCGCCAACGAAATAACGCGCCATAGTGGTTGCGCTCTAATGCAAAATATTGGGTACAGCGAGACGGAACGAAGGAATTTTGGCTTCGAATTTGCTGCCGTCTGCGTGCATCATGCCGTAGTGTCCTTCCATGGTACCGATGGGCGTGGCAAGCACCGTGCCGCTGGTATAGCTATAGGACTCACCAGGTGCAATGTGGGGTTGCTCGCCGACCACGCCGTCACCGGCAACGCGCGTAATTTTATGGTCTGCGTCGGTGATACGCCAAGCGCGATTCAGCAGCTGCACGCTGGCTTCGCCTTGATTGGTAATCGTGATGGTATAGGCGAACACATATTGACCGTTATCAGGATCAGACTGCGCGGCAAGGTAATGGGTTTTGACGTCAATAGCTATCGTACTCATAAATCTCCTTGCTGTTCATAATACCAATTGGCTAAACGACAGTAGTCGGCGACGCTCAAGGTTTCTGGACGGGCGCCTGGGTCGATGCCAAGTGCTTCAAGCTGTTCGGCAGGAATATGCTGTTTGAGGTTATTGCGAATGGTTTTACGGCGTTGGTTGAACGCAACCAAACATAATTGCTGCAGCGTTTTGCGATCATGTACCGGGTGCGGCGGTTCCGTATAAGGAGTTAATCGAACCACTGCCGACTCTACTTTAGGTGGTGGAGTAAAAGCGCCCGCTGGTACGGTCAACACGGGCTCGACAGCGCAAGCCTGCTGCACGGAAACGGATAAGCGACCGTAGGTTTTACTACCGGGGCCGGCGGCCAATCGGTCGACCACTTCTTTTTGCAGCATAAAGTGCATGTCTTGAATCGCATCGAGTTGATCCAAGAGATGAAAAATAATCGGCGTCGAAATGTTATACGGCAAGTTACCAAACACGCGTAACTTGCGTGAATCGGTTTGAAATTGACGAAAGTCAGTTTTTAGAGCATCGCCGCGATGAACCGTCAACTTGTGCTGTAAAAACGGATGCTGCTCCAGCCGATCTGCGAGATCACGATCGAGTTCTACTACGGTCAGGTGGTCGATACGTTCGGTAACCGGCTCAGTCAATGCGGCGAGGCCGGGGCCAATCTCCACTAATTGCTCATCGTTTTGTGGATTGATGGCATCCACGATGGCATCGATCACCATAGTGTCATGCAAAAAGTTCTGTCCAAAGCGCTTACGGGCGCGATGACCGAGGTGGGTTTTACTCATCTAACTCTCATTAATTCTGTTGCTGCTGTTCTGCCATCTCGATGGCCGTTTGCAAAGCGTAACGCGCACTGCCAATGGAAATATCGCCGGAGCCTGCCTTGTCTAGCGCGGTACCATGATCCACCGAAGTGCGAATAAAAGGTAAACCCAGCGTGATATTCACTGCATTACCAAAGCCACGATATTTTAGCACGGGCAGCCCTTGATCATGGAACATTGCAACGACCACATCGGCATTTTCAAGGTAGTGAGGCTGAAAGACAGTATCGGCAGGCCAAGGGCCACTGACATTTAAGCCTTGCTGCTGTAAATGCAGTAATGCTGGCTCGATATGTTCGATTTCTTCACGTCCCAAATGGCCCTGCTCGCCAGCATGGGGATTTAGCCCACACACCAAAATAGACGGTTCCGAACAGCCGAATTTGTTTTGCAGGTCGTCATGTACAATGCGGATGACACTCTCAACCAACGGACGCTTAATCGTCTCGGCCACTTGTGCTAAAGGTAAGTGGGTCGTCACTAAAGCAACGCGCAGACCTGGCGTAGCGAGCATCATGACCACTTGTTCGGTCTGGCTGAGTTCGGCAAAAAACTCAGTATGACCACTAAAGGGAATGCCAGCGTCATTAATGACACCCTTGTGCACAGGCCCGGTCATGACGGCAGTAAACTCATTGGTTATGCAACCTTGTCCGGCATGTTTTAGCAGCTCGACAACGTAATGGCCGTTCGCGGCGTTGAGTTGTCCAGCAGTGACCGCCGCAGCGGTAGCATGGTGGGCAACAATCAGTGTGCCGGCAGGCCATTGTTGAGGTGGCCGTGCCGCCTCATAAGGCACTATTGAAACGGCAAGACCGAGCTGCTTGGCTCGGTCTTGGAGTACTTGCTTATCACCTAATACCACCACTTCACAAGGCCATTCTTGCTGTGCTAACAGCACAGCAATATCTGGGCCAATGCCGGCGGGTTCCCCGCTGCTATAGGCGATGCGTATCATATTTAGTCAGTGATCTCTTCAATATAGGCTTGGTCACGCATTTCTTGCTGCCAGTTTTCCAACTCTTCCTGATATTTACGGCGATAGAGTAGCTGGTAGGCGCGATTTTCTTTGCTGCGTTCAGTGGCGTCTTGTACGCGGCGATCAAGAACCTCAACAATGTGCCAACCAAATTGTGAACGGAATGGTTCGCTAATTTCACCAATCTCCGCAGACTCCACAACTTGTTTGAAGTTTTCATCAAAAATACCTGGTTCATTCCAACCTAGGTCACCGCCTTGACTCGCAGAACCGGTATCATCGGAGTGCTCAAGTGCAAGGTCTGAAAATTCTGCTTCGCCATTAATTAGTTGCTGACGAAAATCGTTCAGCTGTTCCTTGGCACGATTATCTGACAAGATAACCGAGGTCCGCAGTAGGATATGACGCGCTTTTACTTCTTCAATTTCCACCGTTTCAATGCCGCGCGTGTCAGCAACCTTAAGGATGTGGAAGCCAACGCCACTTTTAATTGGGCCAATGAGATCGCCTTTACGCTTGTCACGTACCGCTTCGGCAAACAGTGTTGGCATGGCATTGATATTCATCCAGCCTAAATCACCGCCTTCGAGAGCACGTGAGCCAGCCGATGAACTGATCGCTGTGGCAGCAAAGTCACGACCTTCTTGCAGTGACGTTAAGACACTTTCGGCACGCTCACGTGCTGCTTGTACTTCGCTGCTACTACTACCATCGCGCAAGCCGATGAGGATATGGCTGAGACGATACTCAACTTCGTTGCTCGACATCTCTTCCATCATTTTGGTCAGGTTGGCGATTTCTTGTGGCGAGATATACACGCGATCGCGCACGGCGTTACGTTGCAATTCGCCGATGATCATTTCGCGACGAATGGATTCACGATAGCCCTGCCAAGTAGAGCCTAAGCCGGTGATCTCCGCGCGTAATCCTTCCACGTTCATACCCGCTTCACGGGCAATACTCGCGATGGTTTGTTCGAGTTGTGCATCGCTCACTTCAATCCCATTGCGGCGCGCAATTTGCAGTTGAATCTCTTGCAAAACTAAACGGTCGATAGCTTGTACGCGGAGCACGTCGTCGCTCGGTAACTGAATATCTTGCTCCGCAGCGTTGCGTTTGATCTGCACCAGCATGGTTTCAACTTCGCTTTGCAAGATCACGCCATCATTAACGATAACGGCAACACGATCGAGCACTTCGTTAGCTTGCGCTGGCACTGTCAAACTTGCGAGGGTCAGCCACGCAATGCTCACTATCTTCAACATCTTATTCATGAAAACTACCTAGTTGCTTAAGTAAAACGGGTGGCGATAACCGAACAGGCTCTGTTCAATCAGCTCGAACAGGTTACTGTTATCGGACCCTAGCCCCTTAATAATAAATTGTACACTGACGCCGTTATCGAACTCTGGTTGTCGATTCATCGGGTCAGTTGCTTGTAATTCTAAGTTTCGGTTGATACGTCGGTAAGCACTTACCCGTATCGCCCAACAACAATCGTTGTACTGTAACGCAAGAAGCGCGTCGTTGGTACGTTTCTGTTCAAGATCATAAAACCAGTTTGTGGCGACTTGCCAGTTGGCTTTCACTTGATAGACCGTCTGTAAGCCTAATTGTTCGATGTCGTCATTAAGAATATTTGTGACTTGTCGATGACTGAACTGGATGAGGTTGCTTTCGTCGATGCGGTATTCGACCGCAGTCTGACTTTTACGAGTGTTATTTTGCTCCATGTCGTATTGCATGGCGGCGTTTAAGAATAAGCGATCGTTAAAGCGAAAGCGCGTCTCGAACGCGAGGTCAGAGCGGTCATCGGCAATTTGACTGTTCTCGTCAAATAGACTCACCTGACTGTCATCGAAATAGTAAATTTGCCCAGCACTGAAGCGTACCATTTCTCGTGCATTTTCGTTAAAGATACTGGTCGATGCACCAATGGTGACTTGATTGGCATCGGCGATGCGGTCAAGCCCCGAAAAGCGTCTTGCACGGAACAGACCTTGATAGTCATCTTGCATCAATGTCGAATCGTAAATGCCAATATCGGACTGGTCGCGATAGGGCACGTAAAGATATTGAATCTGTGGTTGTAAGGTCTGCTGATAGGTTTGGTCGCCCCAAGCGAAATCGCGCTCGAGATTCAAGCGTCCACGTAGCCGAAATTGCGGAATGCTACGCGATGGATTTTCGCTGAGCGTCGTATTATTGAAGCTACTCGAGGCCGCTTGGTCATAATAGGTGTAGCTGTAGCGCAACTCACTCAATACATCATAGGCTGGCTTTTCATAGGCGAGCTTGACGGCCGGCTCAATATGAAACCGAGTGGCGTAATCATTACTGTTATCTTGGTTGCGAAAATGCGTCAGCTCAGAAAAAAGATTTACCTCAAGTGCAGGTGAATCTTGCCAGTCAAAAAATGTTGTCAGTTGTGGAGTGGTTCGGTACGGCGAGCGATAATCACCAAGAATTTCAAAGTCCTCAGCGCGCAACATGACGCGCGCATGTTCGGTGTGATAGTCAACGCGCGCGTGACGGTACAACTGAGCATCGGCACGACCGGCGAACTGGCTGCCCAAATCATTGAGGTAGTCGTCGTCACTGATATCTAGAATATTGACGTACGAACGCCAATTAGGACTCCAGCTTTGCTCATGTTCAACGCGCCAAAGGTAACGTGAGGCGTCGCTTTCTAAGCTATCGTCGTTATCGAGGTAAGCAACGTTGACTTGACCCGAGCCATCCTCGGTTAGGGTGCGATATTCAGCTTTCAGCTGTAGCCCTCGTTCGGCCATGTAGCGTGGCGTTAGGGTTGCATCCTGATTGGGCGCGATATTGATATAGTAGGGGATTTCAAATTCAAAACCGTTTTTCTGTGACGAGCGCACCGTTGGGAATAAAAATCCTGATTTGCGTTCATCGGTAATCGGAAAATTAATATAGGGGACATAGAGTACAGGTACCCCGAATAGCTCAAACTTCGCATGCCATGCTTCGCCCCAAGCTTCATCCTCGCTTAAATTGATTTCATCAGCGCTTAGTTGCCAAGCTGGTTGGTCGGTAGGGCAGGTGGTAAACGTTGAGCCAGCTAATAGTACTTGCTCGGGTGAAATCGAAAGTAGCTCAGCGGTACCGTGCGCTCCAGTTGATTGGAGTTGGTATTTCGCGCCGGCGAGATAGGCGCGATTATCGCCGGAGTTCAGTCGGAAATTATCACTACTCACCTGCACATAGCCATCGGTAAATTGTGTCGCGCCGCTGGCATTTATATTTCCCGAGGCTTGGTTCACCGTTGCTTGCTCGGTTAATAGAAACTGCTCATTAAGTTGGACTTGTACGTTGCCGGTAAATGATGCCAGAGTGGTTTCCGAGTCAATGTCTGCAGCATCGGCACGAACGCCAATGGCACCTGGCGCTAAATCTTTAATTGGGTTTAACTTGGTAGTGACAAAAAGCGGTGAGCGCACAGGGCATTGCTGCAGAAAGTCTGTATTGTCTTGAGCCAGCGCGTTGTTGGTGAAACCAACTGTAAGCGCGAAACTGATGCCCAAGCAGGCTCCTTTGGTAATGTAATGCATGCGATAGCTGACTCAACGTTGTCCTTTCTAATGTGGAAGGTATGATAAAGCAAAATAACTAAGCCTGCCATTTGTGAACGAGGAAATAGCGTGGAAAATAAGCGAGAAGTGCAATTGCAAGCTTGGTGCGAGTCTGTCACTGGGCAACCACAGCAGGATTTGCAGCCGGTTTTCGGTGATGCGCGACCTTGGCGTTATTACCGTGTGACTGATGGTGTGCGGAGCTTTATCGCGGTGGACACGCAGAACACTGAGCAAGCACTACGCAATTATATGGCGGTGGCCGATAGCTATAAAGCTCAGGGAATTTTAGTTCCAGAGCTCGTGGCAGTGCATGAACAACGTGGCTTCATGCTGATGACAGATCTCGGCTCCAGCTTGCTATTAAGCCATCTCAGTGAAGCTTCGCTGACGGACTGGTACCCGCAGGTCTACCCACATCTTGCAACCATTATGCAGGTACAAGGTTCTGCGCTAGGGTCTTTGCCACTGTTCGCTGAGCAAGAACTTCGCGCTGAGTTGGAACTCATGGCGCAGTGGCTACTCAAAGAGCACTTACAACTGCAACTGACGGCCGCCGAACAAAACCTTTGGCAGGCGTTTTGTGACCAGTTAATCGACAACGCGCAAGCGCAACCGCAGGTAGGTGTGCACCGTAAGTTGCATGCGCGAAATATTTTGGTCCAAGGTGAGGGGCAGTTGGCTTTTACCGGCTTTCACGATGCAGCGCTGGGGCCGATTACTTATGACGTCGTAAGTTTATTACGTGACTGCTATGTGCGCTGGCCACAGACGCAAGTCCAGCAACTGGCGACGGAGTGTTACGACTATTTGCGTGCGGCACGTGATGATCTGCAGGTTGACCGTGCTACCTGGCAACGTTGGTTTGATTTAATGGGGATGCAACGCCACTGTTATGTGAGCGGGCTTTTTGCGCGTCGTTATGAACGTGATGGGAACCCTGGATACTTACAAGATATCCCGCGAAACTTGGCTTATCTACACGATATTGCGGCTATCTACGCGGAGTTCGACGATTTTCGTGCGTTTTTGACAGAGCGTGTCATGCCGGCTTTTGCCCAAAGTAAGTAGCGACAACGCGCAAATGAGCATGTTTTTAATAAGGAGTAGACATGATTTGGGGTAAAGTGCTGGGTGGCTTTTTTGGTTTTATGTTGCTGCGCTGGCCAGGAATTTTCTTAGGCGTTTTGATTGGTCATTGGTTCGATAAAGCGCTCGAACAGAACATGCGCCAAGGTGGTGGCGCGGCGATGCAAAAGTCGTTTATTGATACCTTATTTGCGGTGTTAGGACATTTGGCGAAATCAAAAGGCCGAGTCACCGAGCAAGATATCAACTATGTCTCTGCTTTAATGCAGCACCTGAAATTGGATGAGTCAGCCAAGTCACAAGCGCAAGAAGCATTTCGTGAAGGGAAAAATGCTGACTACCCACTTGTCAGCAAAGTCTCGGAGTTCCGTCGTCAGGTCGGTTGGCGCAAAGATCTCCTGCAAATTTTCATTGAACAAATTTTGGTAGTTGCGCTGCACGATGGCAAACTTGAACAAGCGGAATATGACGTTCTATTGCGTGTCACCCAAGCCCTGGGCTTTCGCCGCGCACAGTTGGATATGTGGTTGCAAATGGCGCAAGCGGGGCAGCGGTTTCGTGGCGGGCAAGGCGGTGGTGGCTACCAAGGTGGCGCAACGCAAAGCCCTACTGAGCGCCTAGATGACGCCTATGCGATACTTGGGGTGACGCGACAAGCAAGTTTTGCGGAGGTCAAAAAAGCCTATCGCAAGCTTATGGCGAAACACCATCCAGACAAACTCGCCGCGCAGGGTCTGCCGCCAGAGATGCGTGAGTCTGCTCAAGAAAAAGCACAAGAAATTCAAGCTGCTTACGAACTGATTAAAAGTCAGCAGGGCAGTGAAAGTTAATCGGTTGCTCGGTCTGCGGGTGTAAAAAGCCAATCTCTTCTGCATGGAGCAATAAGCGTGGCGCTGCAGCATAAGCAGCAGCGTCGGCGTAAAACTTATCGCCAAGAATCGGCGTCCCCAAGGCTTGCATGTGCACGCGCAACTGATGGGAGCGTCCGGTGACCGGAAACAACAACACCTCACTCACACCCTCGCTATAACGTACGAGTTTATAGCGTGTTTGCGCGTGGCGGCCCGCGACCAAGTCCAACATTTGCCGCGGCCGGTTCGGCCAATCGCAGCGCATCGCTAACTCGATGCTGCCAGCGTCTGCAGGGAGCGTTCCCGCGACTCGTGCACGGTAATACTTGCGCACTTGGCGCCGCTCAAATTGGCGTTGTAGATGCGCTTGTGCTTGCTTGCCTAGGGCGAACACAATCAACCCAGAGGTTGCCATATCGAGTCGGTGCACAATGCGTGCATCGGGAAATACTCGTGTGACGCGTGCCGCGACCGAGTCACGATGCGCAGGGGCTTTGCCGGGCACACTGAGCAGCCCCGCAGGTTTATTCACCACCACCAGAGCATCGTCTTGATGCACCAAGGTTAAGTACGGGTCGGTGGGCGGGGCGTAATCGAGCAACGTCATGCCGGCAAGTTCACCATCACGCGCACGCTGTCGAGCTGCAACAACGGTTGCCTTAGAGCTTGAGTAAGCTGCTCTTCGCGCTGCTCGAGCGCATCAATCTCTGCTTGTCGCACCGCTGGATTGCGCTGTTTGAGTTGGTTTAAGCGCTGCAGGGCTCGTGCCATACTCTGTTCGAGTTCAGCCTGAGCCTGTTGTATGCGCTGTTGCTGCTGTGCCTCTGCCGGTTGCCATGCCGCTTTAATATGCTGTTGCAGGGCTTGGCGTAACTGTTGCATGAGCTGCCGCGCTTGCTTTTTGTCGACAAACTGCAATTGCTGATCGAGTGCGTTTGCAGCCACCCGCGTGGTGAGATCGCGTCCCTGACTGTCAAGCAGTACTCGCAGGTTGTGCTGAGGGTAAAACTCATGGGCGACCAGCGCCGGAGCGGTGGTGAGTTGACTACTAAAGTTTAGCTCGACAAACCAAGCCCCAGCCGGCAACGCGCGATTTTGCATTAAGGCCACACAGGTCGAGCCGTAGCTATCTCGAGTTAATAACTCTAACGCATGTTGTACTTGTGGATGATCCCAAGTGAGAAATTCAACCGGCTCATGTGCTAAGGCATATTCGCGCGAAAAGGTGACCGTCATCCCTTCATCAGGCAGACCGGGTAAGGTTACGCGCATATGCTCGGTTGGACGTAACCAGCCGCTATGTTCGTTTAAAGCGTCATAATCAACACCGAAACGCGCCCAGAACTCTTGCATAAAATCAGCTAGCTCTGCACTGCGCTCACTGGCAGCAACTTCAGCGACAATGGCTTGGGCCTGCTGTGGTCGGAAGGCATTGAGCTCTTGTAGTTTGTCGCGGCCGTTGCGAATACTTTCTCGTAGTTCAGCTGCGCGCTTCGCGGTGGCGCTTAAAAAGGCCTCGAAAGCAGCATCATCGTACGTTTCGTCATGAGCTATCGCTGTTAAGAAGTCGGCTAATTGCGCGGCAAAATCTTGATACACCAAAGCACCCACTGCGTTTGGTTGGCTAAAAGCATCCATCGCTTCGTACCATTGCAGTAAGATGTCATCACGCGTGCCGAGTAGGACTGGCACGTGGATCTGCACTGCACCGCGCTGACCAATGCGGTCCAAACGCCCAATGCGTTGCTCCAATAGGTCGGGATGCTGCGGTAAATCAAATAGAACCAAATGCTGAGCGAACTGAAAGTTACGCCCTTCGCTGCCAATTTCTGAACATAATAGAATCGGGCAACCGTCTTCGGGGCTGGCAAAAAACTCTGCTGCTCGGTCGCGTTCGACCAGCGTCATTCCTTCGTGGAAGACCGCCGCATGAATGCCGTGCTCGATACGTAAATAGTCGTAGAGCTCTTGTACGGTAAGTGACGAACCGCAAATCAATACAATCTTTTCGTTTTTATGCTGCTTAAGTAGTTGTTGCAGCCACTGCGCTTTGCCAACAAACGCACTGGCGCCCTCGAGCTCAAGCTCGGTCAGCTCATAGGTGTGCAATTGACGCTCCGGAAAGCCGCCGATATGTGCGCGACTATTACGGAACATCAGACGGCCGGTACCGTAGTAATCGAGCAGGCGGTCAAGAAGCTTTTCGGCACCATGTTTAGCAAGCACTTCCGCCATGGGCGTTAATTCTTGATAGCTCTCTTGTTCCTCGAGGAATGCGGCAAAATCGTGGAAACGATCAGGATCTAGCAGCTGTAGCCGAGCAAAGTGAGCTTGCATGCCAGCCTGCTCAGGCGTTGCGGTAAGTAGCAATACGCTGCCAATCGCTTGGGTCAGCCGTTGTAGGGCGTCAAAATGTCCGGAAATCGGCTCAATTCGATGGGCCTCATCGGCGATCAGCAAGTCAAAGTCAGCCTCTTCCAGTTGTTCGAGCCATTGCTGAGCGTCGAGCATGCTTTGCGGTAACAAGATCAGTTGCTCAGCGGTAAACACATTTTCGAGTTCATCGCTGAGCGCTTCGCAGCGTTCTGCGTCAAATAAGCTGAAGCTAAGGGCAAATCGGCGCTTCAGCTCAACTAACCACTGGTGGCAGAGGCTGTCTGGCACAATGATGAGGGCTCGTTGGCTCCGCCCAGTTAACAGGCGACGTTGTAAGATCATACCGGCTTCAATGGTCTTACCTAAACCCACTTCGTCGGCTAGCAGCACGCGCGGTTGAAAGCGGTCTGCGACCGTATAGGCAATGTAAAGTTGGTGTGGTAACAGCTGCGCGCGGGCACCGAGTAGGCCTGTCACTTTACTTTGCTGCCAACGTTGCAGGTGTTGCTGCGCTTGTTGGCGCAACCGATACATATCAAGTCGATCAGTTTTACCTGCCAGAATTCGAGTTAAAGGGTGCTGGGTTGCAACTTGTGCGGCCAATTGTGCTTCAGGCAGAGTGATAGCTTCGCCGCTATCTTCGCGTTGGCCATGATAGGTGAGGATATGGTTATTGACCTCAACTTCGGTGACACGAAACCACCAGCCCTCGGCATGTTGCCCGCGATCGTCGGGGAGTAATTGGTAGCGAGCAAGCGGTGCTTGCTGCGAAGCATAGTGGCGTAACTCTCCGGTGGCCGGGAATAGCACAGTTAACATGCGGCCATTCACTTGAGTGATCAGGCCAAGCCCTTGCTCGAGTTCAGTCTCACTTAGCCAACGCTGGCCAGCAACAAATGCTTGTGCAGGGTCGTGTACTGTACTTTGGGTCATGCAAATTACCTCTACTTACTACCACATGCAAAAAGGGCGCACATGGTAGCGAAATTTTTTTCAATGTTCACACCATTTTCATGAAAACTGCGCTAGTCTTAGAGTTGTAAGGCACGCAAATATTATAATTAAACATTCCTGCTGCTTGAGGTTGCGCATGACAGAAACGACGCCCAAATACTATCTGTTAGACACCAACATTTTACTCCACGAGCCCCTCGCTTTCCTGAACTTTGAAGAACATAACGTCGTCATCCCCATGGTTGTGCTCGAAGAGCTCGATAACATAAAAGACCGCCACAAAGATGTCAGCCGCGAAGCGCGCGTCGCAATTCGTTCGCTCGAAGATGCCTTGAAGGATGCCAGCCCCGAAGAAATTCTGGCGGGAGTTCCGTTAAGTCGCATGCAAGGTGCACATCATGCCGAGGGAACGTTAGCGATTTTTCCGGATTACCAATTGAAGCAAACCGATTCAGTGCTGAACCTATCGGAAAACGATCATCGGATTATTCAAGCGGCATTGGAATTGCAGAAAAAACACAGCGACACCAAAGTGGTCTTAGTAACTAAAGACATCAACATGCGGTTAAAGGCCAAAGGTGCCGGCATCAAGTACGTTGAGGACTACCGCACTGACCAGCTGATTGATGATATTCGCTTTTTGTCTAAGGGCTTCGTCGAGCTGGAAGGTGATTTTTGGCAGAACGTCGGTGAAGTGACGAGCGTACAAGAGGGGCGTGAAACCTTCCATGAGGTCGAGCGTGAAGTCTTACCCACGGTATTTCGTAATCAATACCTTATTGACGAAACTGAGCATTTTGCCGCAAAAGTGGTCGGCTACGATCAAGAGCATGTGCGTCTGCACGACTTAGGTTTCGAGCGCATGATGAGTTATCACGCGTGGGGGATTCATCCGAAGAATATTTACCAAGCTATGGCCATGAATGCGTTACTTGACCCAAGTATCGACTTGGTTATCCTCACTGGACCTGCGGGTAGCGGTAAGACGCTTTTGGCGCTGGCATCTGCACTGGAATTAGTGATTGAGCAAGGCATCTACGAGAAAATTATCGTGACCCGAAATACGCCTGAAATTGCTGAATCAATAGGTTACTTGCCGGGTACCGAAGAAGAAAAAATGGCACCTTGGTTAGCTGCGATAACCGACTCGCTCGAAGTGTTGCATAAGCACGATGAGAGCATGGATTCGAGTCTAAACTACATTATGAATAAGGCGAATATTCAGTTTAAGTCGCTGAACTTTATGCGCGGCCGGAGCATCCAGAATGCCATCGTGCTGCTTGATGAATCGCAAAACTTAACTGCCTCACAATTGAAGACGATTATCACCCGCTGTGGCACCGGGACCAAGATCATTTGCTCGGGTAACTTAGCGCAAATCGATAGTTATTACCTGACCGCGGTAACCTCGGGCTTAACTTACATTGTTGAGCGTTTTAAAGATTACCCAGGCAGTGCCACAGTGAACTTAAACGGTGTGGTACGGAGTAATTTGGCGCAATATGCCGAAGAGAATCTGTAACTGACCTGCTTATAATTGCGCAAGGTAGTCTTCGAGGATTAATTGCGCAGCAGCGCTATCGATTTTATCTTTGCTCAGCTCGCGGTAGCCGCCGCGAGCAAAGAGCTCTTCTTTGGCGGCGACGGTCGTCAGACGCTCATCTTGTAGTTCGACTGGAAGGCCAAAGCGGCCGTGCAAGCGATTGGCAAATTTTCTGGCCAAATCAGTAAGTGGTTGCTCACTTCCATCCATATTTAACGGCAGCCCAACCACCAACAGTTTAGGTTGCCACTCGGCAATCATCTTTTCTACTTTTTGCCAATCAGGCTGGCCATCTTTGGCTTTCAGTGCGGGCAAAGGAGACGCCGTGCCGGTAATGGTTTGCCCGACAGCGACGCCAATATTATGGGTACCAAAATCGAAACCGAGAAGCTGGCTCATGCGTGCCCAGCCCCAGGACCTAATTGCCAAGCATGAAAGCCGAGCTTTTCGGTGGCGCGCTGCCAACGCTCGTTGCTGGGCGTATTGAATAAAATATCAGGATCGGCCGGAATCGTGAGCCAGCTATTTTCTGCCAATTCACGCTCGAGTTGTCCAGCTTCCCAGCCGGCATAACCAAGCGTCAGAATGAATTTATCTGGCGCCTGATCGCGCCCCATCGCTTCTAAAATGTCTTTCGAGGTGGTGATCATAATGTCGTCGCTAATGTGCGCCGAACTATTCCAGTCATTACTCGCACCGTGCAAGACAAAGCCACGATCACGCGCCAACGGACCGCCGGCAAAAACGGGCTTGTCGAACATGCTGGACTGTTCAGGGACAACGATCTCGAGCTGCTCCAAAACCTTTGCGACGTTGAGCTCAATGGGTTGGTTAATCACTAACCCCATGGCGCCCTCAGCATTATGCTCACAGATATAGGTGACCGAACGATGGAAAAATGGATCGTCCATATCGGGCATCGCAATAAGAAAGTGATTTTGTAAATTCGTTAGTGCTTCCATAGACCTCTTAACCTCAGCACATTAGGACTTTAAGCGCGCCTCAATTGCAGCAAAAAGCTCACCAGCAATATTAATATCATATGCGGCCTCGATTTCACGCATACAAGTCGGGCTGGTCACATTAATTTCAGTGATTCGATCGCCAATTACGTCCAGACCAACTAACAACAAGCCACGGCGCTTCAGTTCTGGTCCAACGCGTCGTGCGAGTTCCCAGTCGCTATCACTCAAAGGTTGGGGGCGACCACTACCGCCGGCGGCTAAGTTGCCGCGGGTTTCACCGGCCGATGGCACGCGAGCTAACGAGTATGGCATCGGCTCACCGTCGATGATTAAAATACGTTTGTCGCCGTCTTTTATTTCCGGCATGTAGCGTTGGATCATGGCGTAACGCGCGCCGTGATCGGTCAGTGTTTCGATGATAACGCCAAGGTTATTGCCATCGGGCCCAACGCGGAAAATCGATGCGCCACCCATGCCATCGAGTGGCTTCAGAATAATATCTTGGTGCTCTTGGTGAAACGCCCGAATCTGCTCGGCGCGGCGGGTGACAATTGTCGGCGGTGTCAAATCAGCAAACCAAGCGGTGAAGAGTTTTTCGTTACAGTCGCGCAGGCTTTGTGGTTTATTGACGACCAGCGCACCCGCTTGCTCGGCAAGCTCTAGCATATAGGTGGCGTACACGTACTCGGTATCAAACGGTGGATCTTTGCGCATCATGACGACATCGAAATCCGCGAGCGGTTGCTCAACGCTGTCGCCCAACTGATAGAAGTCTTCTTTTTGGTCGACAACTTTTACTGGACGGCTACGTGCCATTGGCTTGCCTTGCACCAACGACAGGTCGTGCATTTCTAAATAATGACACTCATAGCCACGCGCTTGGGCTTCGAGTAGCAAGCGGAAGCTCGTATCCTTATAGGTTTTTACGGTAGCGATTGGATCCATAATCATTGCTAACTTCATGGGTCGAACTCCTGCTTAAATTAGTTGCCACTGCCGGCGAGATCGCCGAATTGATATTGTACTACCGATAATGCGGTGAGTGCTGCTGTTTCTGTTCGTAAGACGCGCGGACCGAGTTGCACTGGTTGAAAGTTGGCGGTTGCCGCCGCGGCAATTTCTGTGTCCGTTAACCCACCCTCTGGGCCGACCAACAATTGAATTTGTTGGTGGGTGACCTGCTGTTCACGCAAGGCTTTAGTGGCCTGCGGGTCGAGCGTGAGGCGCAAAGCAGGTGGTAAATTCGCTAACCATTGCGGCAACGCAACTGGCGTCTGCACCTGAGGTACGAACGCACGGCCACTTTGTTCACAGGCACTGACAACGATTTTCTGCCATTGCAGCCGTTTTTTCTCGAGCCTTTCGCCACTGAGTTTCACACCGCAGCGCTCGGTGAACAATGGGGTAATGCTATGCACCCCTAGTTCTACGGATTTTTGCAGCACAAAGTCCATGCGATCGCCGCGCGAGATACCTTGGCCTAGGTGAATCTTAAGTGGTGACTCGCTGTTATTTGGCCGTAAACCAGTGATACGAACTTCCACGTTCTTTTTACTGGCACTGACAATCTCAGCACTATAATCGTAGCCATCACCGGTAAATACCTGCAGCGGTTGACCGGCACTCATTCGCAATACACGACCCACATGATTGGCTGCTTCATCGTCTAGAGCGATCACTTGACCCTCTGCTAAGCTGGGTTGTTCACTATTTTCCGGTAAAGCCTGAAGCAAAGGGTGATAAATTCGCGGTACTCGCATAACATGGTCCTAATTAACTAACGTCATCATCTTATCAGAAGGAAACCCAACATGGCGACAACGTACAACCTAAAACCATGGGCGTTAGCGGCAACACTCGTAGCCGCCGCCACAACGCAAAGCGCGTTGGCGGAAGACGCGCATAGTTATGCAAAGTTACAGGAAGTGGCAACGCCACATCTTGAATTAGATTTAACTGTCGACTTCGCAGCGAAGCAATTACGTGGTACCGCAACCTATGATTTAGCGCGCCACGGTGATGCCACAGAAGTTCACATGGATACCCGCGAGCTGACCATCAGTAAAGCTGAGATCTGGCAGGACAATGCTTGGCAAGAGACGCAGTTTACTCTAGCTGAACCGCACGAAACCCTTGGCCAAGAGCTTACGATTAGCATTGGCGAAGAGAGCGACAAGGTACGAATTCATTACCACACAGCGCCGACCGCAAGTGGCTTGCAGTGGTTGACACCAGAGCAAACGAAGAGTGGCAAGTTCCCATTCATGTTCAGTCAGTCACAGCCAATACATGCGCGTAGCTGGATCCCGATTCAAGACACACCTGCCTTGCGTCTCACTTATGACGCAACATTGCGCACGCCTGCGGGGATGCTTGCGGTCATGAGTGCCGATAATCAGCTCGATACTGAGCTGGATGGTGATTATTCATTCAGTATGCCGCAGCCGATCCCACCGTACTTGATTGCGATCGCTGCTGGCGAACTGGTGGTGAAAGAAATCAGCGACAACGTAGCGGTTTTCGCCGAACCTTACATTATTGATGATGCCGCCTGGGAATGGGCTGATACACCGGCGATGATTACCGCGACTGAAGAAATGTATGGTCCTTATCGCTGGGACCGCTATGACTTGCTGGTATTACCGCCAAGCTTCCCATTTGGCGGCATGGAGAACCCTCGTTTGTCCTTCATTACCCCCACTGTGGTATCGGGCGACCGTACCCTGATTAACTTGATTGCACATGAGCTGGCGCATTCTTGGTCGGGTAATTTGGTGACCAACGCCAGCTGGCGTGACCTATGGTTAAATGAAGGCTTCACCAGCTATGTGGAAAACCGCATCATGGAAGCACTGTTTGGCGAACGCCGTGCACAAATGGAGCTGGCGCTGGGTTATCAAGACCTGCTCGAGAATATGGAGCGCTTAGCACCTAAGGATACGGTGCTCAATATCGATCTTGGCACGCGTCACCCAGACGACGTTTTTTCGCAAGTCCCCTACGTAAAAGGACAGTTGTTCTTGGTCTATCTGGAAAATAAATTTGGCCGCGAAACCTTCGATAATTTCTTGCGTCAGTACTTCGATGATTTTGCTTTCCAAAGTATTTCCACCGCTGAGTTTAAAGAGTATTTGGCGCGTCATTTGTTAGCCAAAAATCCAGGCGTCGTGTCGATGGACAAAGTGAACGAGTGGATTCACCAACCCGGCTTGCCTGCAGACGCACCGCAGCCGACCTCTAATGCGTTCGCGGAAGTTGAGAAGCAAATGCAACGTTGGTTGAAAGGTGGACAGTTGAAAACGGAAGACTGGACGACGCACGAGTGGTTGCATTTTATTAATAACCTGCCGCTCGACATCTCTAGCGTCAACATGCGCCGCTTAGACGAACAGTTTAATCTAACCCAGAGTAAAAACGCTGAAATCGCCCATGCTTGGTTAAAATTGTCTATTGTAAAAGACTATGAACCAGCGCGGGATCGTTTACGTAACTACTTGCTGACGATTGGCCGTAACAAATTGGTCAGCCCGCTTTATCGTGAGTTGGCGAAGCGTCCAGATAATCTGAAATGGGCACGAGAAATCTATCAGCAGGCAAAGCCTGGCTACCATCCACTGACACAAACAGTGAACGAAGCCTTGCTTTATCCGCAACAGTAATAAGGAGTACGAAATGCCACAAGCCATAGGCTATGCAGCACAAGCTGCCGATAAAGATCTTGATTACTTTGAGTTTGAACGTCGCGACCCGACGGCGGAAGACGTCGAAATTGAAATTGCCTACTGCGGCGTTTGCCATTCCGACTTACACCAAGCGCGTAACGAGTGGGGCGGCACCGTATTCCCTTGTGTCCCAGGCCACGAAATTGTTGGCAAAGTCACCCGTGTTGGTGACAAGGTCACAAAATTTAAGGTCGGTGATACGGTCGGCGTGGGCTGTATGGTAGATTCCTGTGGCCATTGCCACAGCTGTGATGAAGGCCACGAACAGTATTGTGAGAACGGCTTTGTCGCAACCTACAACGGCGAAGACAAACATTTAGGTGGCGTCACTTTTGGTGGTTACTCAAACCGCATTACCGTCAAAGAGGGCTTTGTCCTGAAGGTTTCTGATGACCTCGAGTTGGCTGGGGTAGCACCGTTGTTGTGTGCCGGTATTACGACATACTCGCCGTTACGTCACTGGGGCGTAACCAAAGGCCACAAAGTGGGTGTCGTTGGCCTGGGTGGACTTGGTCATATGGCGGTGAAGTTGGCAGCCGCAATGGGTGCCGAAGTCGTGCTATTCACCACCTCACCAGGCAAAGTTGAAGACGGCAAGCGCTTAGGTGCCGACCATGTCGTGATTTCCAAAGATGAAGAGCAAATGCAGGCATGGACCAACAAGCTTGATTTCATCTTGAACACTGTCGCAGCGCCGCATGATCTCGATGCTTATCTTTCCTTGCTACGCCTCAATGGCACGATGTGTTTGGTCGGTGTTCCGGCTGAGCATCATCCATCACCTGCGGTCTTTAACCTGATTTCGAAGCGTCGTAGCTTGGCTGGTTCATTGATTGGAGGTATCGCCGAAACTCAGGAAATGCTGGATTTCTGTGCCGAGCACGGCATTACCTCGGATATCGAAATGATCGCGATGGATGATATCAATGAAGCCTACGAACGGATGCTGAAAAGTGACGTGAAGTATCGCTTTGTAATTGATATGGCGACTTTAAAACAGAAATAAAGACTTTTAGACGTCTAAATGTGGAAAGTTGGGTGTGGTTTCGATAAACTACGCCCAATTTTTTAGGCTTGAAACAAGTTGAGACAAAACACTATGGCGAAGCACCTTTTTACTTCTGAGTCAGTATCAGAGGGACATCCAGATAAAATTGCCGATCAGATTTCAGATGCAGTGCTAGATGCAATTCTTACGCAAGATCCTCGCGCTCGCGTTGCCTGCGAAACTTATGTCAAAACAGGTATGGTTCTGGTTGGTGGTGAAGTATCAACGAAAGCTTGGGTGGATATCGAAGAGTTGGCGCGCAATACCGTGCGCGAAATTGGCTATACCCACTCTGATATGGGGTTTGACGGTGCTTCGTGTGCAGTATTGAATGCTATCGGCAAACAATCGATGGATATCAACCAAGGTGTAGACCGCGCTTCCCTAGAAGAGCAAGGCGCCGGTGACCAAGGCTTGATGTTCGGTTATGCATCAAACGAAACTGACGTTCTCATGCCAGCGCCGATTACCTACGCGCACCGGTTGATGCAGCGTCAAGCTGAAGTACGTAAGAACGGTACGTTACCGTGGTTGCGTCCTGACGCGAAAAGCCAATTAACCTTCGTTTATGAAGACGGTAAGCCGGTCGCAATTGATACAGTGGTGCTGTCCACCCAGCATGCCGAAGGGATCAGCCAAGCTGACCTACGTGAGGCTGTGATTGAAACAATTATTAAGCCAGTACTGCCAGAAGAATGGTTCCCGGCCAAGCAAGAGCGTATTTTTATTAATCCAACCGGCAAGTTTGTCATCGGCGGACCGATGGGTGATTGCGGTTTAACAGGCCGTAAGATCATCGTTGATACCTATGGCGGCATGGCGCGTCATGGCGGCGGCGCTTTCTCAGGTAAAGACCCATCAAAAGTAGACCGCAGTGCCGCCTATGCTGCGCGTTATGTGGCGAAGAACCTCGTTGCTGCGGGCCTTGCTGAGCGCTGTGAAATTCAAGTTTCCTATGCGATTGGGGTCGCCGAGCCGACGTCGATCAGCATCGAGACCTTTGGCACGAGCCCATACAGCGAAGAGCAATTAATTGCGTTAGTACGCAAGCACTTTGATCTACGGCCGTACGGTTTGATTCAAATGCTTGACCTCGAACGCCCGATTTATCAGCAGACTGCGGCGTATGGTCACTTTGGTCGTGACGACTTCCCTTGGGAGAAAACTGACAAAGCTGAAGCCTTACGCGCTGATATCTAATTTGCTTAGAAGCCCCGAATTGTGGAGAATACGCGCACCTAGTGAGCATTTTTCTCAAGCAGCAATTTGGGGTTTTTCGTTATGACGACAGCAGTTTCTGAACGTAAGCATCTCGCCAACGCTATTCGTGCGCTTAGCATGGATGCCGTGCAACAAGCCAACTCTGGGCACCCAGGCGCGCCTATGGGAATGGCCGACATCGCCGAGGTGTTGTGGCGTGATTACCTGAAACATAATCCTGCAAACCCCAATTGGGCTGATCGCGACCGCTTTGTATTATCAAACGGCCACGGTTCAATGCTGATCTATTCGCTGCTGCACCTAACCGGTTACGACTTGCCTATCGATGAATTGAAAAACTTCCGTCAACTGCATTCGAAGACGCCGGGTCACCCAGAATATGGTTATGCGCCAGGCGTTGAAACCACCACTGGGCCCTTAGGCCAAGGTATTTCAAATGCGGTGGGTATGGCCTTAGCGGAAAAGGTACTTGCCGCGCAGTTTAATCGCCCGAGCCACGATATCATCGACCACCATACCTACACCTTCGTCGGTGATGGCTGTTTGATGGAAGGTATCTCACATGAAGTTTGTTCGTTGGCGGGTACGCTTGGCCTTGGCAAACTGATTGCTTTTTACGATGACAATGGCATCTCGATTGATGGTGAAGTCGAAGGTTGGTTTACCGATGACACCGCCAAGCGTTTTGAAGCTTACGGCTGGCATGTGATCCGTGACGTTGATGGTCATGACGCTGGCGCTGTTGATCAAGCTATCCAAGCTGCGCGTGCCGAAACTGACAAGCCAACGCTGATTATTTGCAAAACCATCATCGGTTTTGGTGCGCCAAACAAACAAGGCTCTGAAAGCTGCCACGGTGCGCCATTGGGGGCTGACGAAATTGCTGCAGCGCGCGCGCAATTAGGCTGGAATTACGCGGCCTTTGAGGTGCCTGATGATGTGTATCAGGCGTGGTCAGCCAAAGACATCGGTGCCGCAAAAGAAAACGAATGGAACCAGCGCTTTGACGCCTATGCGCAAGCACACCCTGAGCTGGCGAAAGAGCTTAAACGCCGTTTAGCGGGTGACCTACCTGCTGATTTTGCAGAGTACGCGCAGGCGTATATTGAAAAATTACAAGCCGAGCCGGCGGATATCGCCAGCCGTAAAGCGTCACAGAATGCGATTAATGCTTTCGCACCTAAATTGCCTGAATTGCTCGGCGGTTCTGCCGACCTTGCTGGCTCAAACCTCACGTTATGGGACGGTGCTAAAGGCGTAACAGCCGACGACGCAAGTGGTAACTATGTTTACTACGGGGTACGTGAGTTTGGTATGTCGGCCATTATGAATGGTATCGCCTTGCACGGTGGTTTAGTTCCTTATGGCGCGACCTTTTTGATGTTTATGGAATACGCGCGCAATGCAGTGCGTATGGCTGCGCTGATGAAACAGCAAAGCATTTTCGTTTACACCCATGACTCAATAGGTTTGGGCGAAGACGGTCCAACCCACCAACCGGTAGAGCAGTTGGCAAGTCTTCGTATGACGCCAAACATGAGTACGTGGCGCCCGTGTGACCAAGTCGAGTCGGCAGTTGCGTGGAAAGCAGCGCTTGAGCGTAAAGATGGGCCAACGTCCCTGATCTTTAGTCGCCAAGGCCTGCCACAGCAACCGCGTAATGCTGAGCAACTTGCCAATATTGCCCGCGGTGGTTATGTATTGCTAGATAGCCCAGAAGCGCCAGAACTGATTATGATTGCGACAGGCTCTGAAGTGGGCATCACTGTCGCTGCGGCGAAAACTTTGCAAGCTCAAGGCAAACAAGTTCGTGTTGTCTCATTACCGGCAACCGACGTGTTTGACGCACAGTCCAGCGACTACCGTGAAAGTGTACTGCCAAAAGCGGTTACCAAACGCATTGCTGTTGAAGCAGGCATTGCGGACTACTGGTTCAAATATGTCGGTCTAAACGGCCGCATCATCGGTATGACAAGCTTCGGCGAGTCGGCGCCGGCAGGCGACCTGTTTAAGCACTTTGGTTTCACTGCTGATCATATTGTTGCGACAGCTGAGGAGTTACTCGCAGAATGACACAAACTCCTGCGCGGATAGCTATCAATGGTTTCGGTCGCATTGGCCGTAATGTCTTACGTGCTCTCTACGAGCGCGGCTATCGTGAGCAGTTGCAGATTGTGGCTATTAACGAATTGGCACCGGTTTCGGCGATGGCCCATCTGCTTAAGTACGACACCAGTCACGGGCGCTTTCAGCAGCCCGTGACGACGCCCGATGCTCATGTATTACAAGTCGGCGACGACCGCATCAAAGTATCGGCTGAGGCGGAAATCAGCTGTCTGGATTGGCAACAGTTAGAAGTCGATATCGTTTTGGATTGCACCGGCGTGCATGGCTCGCGTGAAGACGGCGCGCATTATCACGAGATCGGCATTGAGCACGTGTTATTTTCCCATCCGGGCGATCCAGATGTTGATTTCACTGCGATTTTCGGTGTTAACAGCGATCAGCTATCCGCCGCACACAAAATCGTCTCGAATGGTTCGTGCACCACCAACTGCAGTGTGCCGGTCCTGAAAGTTTTAGACGATGCGTTTGGTATCAAAAGCGGTGCGATCACAACAATTCATGCCGCCATGCATGATCAACAAGTCATTGATGCGTATCATCAGGACCCACGCCTAGCACGAGCCGCAGGACGCTCTATTATCCCGGTGGATACGCGCTTAGCGCGTGGGATTGAACGTATCATGCCGCACTTTGCCGGCAAGTTTGAGGCCATTCAGGTACGGGTACCGACGACCAACGTGACGGCAATGGACCTCAGTGTCACCGTGCGTGATGAAGTGAGTATAGAGCGCGTTAATAGTGTTTTGTCACAAGCTGCGCGAGGCAGTATGGCATCGATACTTGGCTACATAGATGAACCCTTGGTGTCGATCGATTTTAATCATGATCCCCGCTCCAGTATCGTCGATGGTACGCAGACTCGTGTCGCTGATAAGCATTTAATTAAAGTTCTGTGCTGGTGTGATAATGAGTGGGGGTTTGCCAACCGTATGTTGGATACCGCACAAGTCATGCTCGCAAAACAAGAAGTTTCAACTTAACGAATTAGTAAGAGGGTGCAGGAATGTCTTCAGTCATCACGATGGATGATCTCGATTTATCCGGTTTACGCGTTTTAATCCGTGAAGATCTGAACGTGCCGGTAAAAGACGGTAAAGTTACCTCAGATGCACGTTTAAAAGCCGCAATTCCGACCATTCAAAAAGCGCTGGATGCTGGCGCTAAAGTCATGGTGATGTCGCACTTAGGACGTCCTGAAGAGGGTGTCTATGATGCACAGTTTTCCTTACAGCCTGTTGTTGATTACCTTAACGACGCGTTATCGGCCCCGGTAAAACTAGCGAACGATTACCTTGACGGCGTTGATGTCGCCAAAGGCGAAGTGGTGGTATTTGAAAACGTTCGTTTTAACGCCGGAGAAAAGAAAAACGATGATGCTCTGGCACAAAAGCTTGCCGCTTTGTGCGACGTTTTTGTGATGGATGCGTTTGGCACTGCGCACCGCGCGCAAGCGTCCACCCATGGTGTTGCGAAATATGCCGATGTTGCATGCGCCGGCCCTTTATTGGCCGCTGAACTTGAAGCGTTAGGTAAAGCTTTAGCCAATCCGGCACGGCCGCTTGTTGCTATTGTCGGTGGCTCGAAAGTATCGACTAAACTGACTGTATTGGAATCATTGTCAGGCGTCGTTGATCAGTTGATCGTTGGTGGGGGCATTGCCAACACTTTCATCGCCGCGAGCGGGCATGCTGTTGGTAAGTCACTGTATGAGGCGGACCTGCAGGATGAAGCGCAGCGACTTATCGCCGCAGCACAGGCCAAAGGCGGTGATATCCCAGTACCGACCGATGTCGTCACTGGCAAAGCGTTTAGCGCAGAAGCGACAGCCGAAACTAAATCGGTCGACCAAGTAGCTGCTGACGATATGATTTTTGATATTGGTCCGGAAACCGCTGCGGCTTTTGCAAAAATTCTGCAAAATGCCGGGACTATCGTATGGAATGGCCCGGTTGGCGTGTTTGAATTTGATCAGTTTGGCGCCGGCACCAAGGCGCTGGCGGAAGCAATTGCAGAGAGTTCTGCATTTTCTATTGCTGGCGGCGGCGATACCCTTGCGGCAATTGATAAGTACGGCATCGCTGATAAAATTAGCTATATTTCTACCGGCGGCGGTGCCTTTTTAGAATTTTTAGAAGGTAAAAAATTACCTGCAGTCGCGATTCTGGAAGAACGCGCAGAGAATGGTTAAGCACCATTACGATTCAATCATCAGGAGATAACTCATGGCTTTAATTTCACTACGCCAATTGCTCGACCACGCAGCCGAAAATGGTTACGGCGTACCAGCGTTTAATGTAAATAACCTCGAGCAAATGCGCGCCATTATGGAAGCAGCGGACGCCACCGATAGTCCTGTGATCGTGCAGGCTTCAGCGGGAGCGCGTACCTATGCGGGCGCACCATTCCTGCGTCACTTAATTTTAGCCGCTATCGAAGAGTGGCCTCATATTCCTGTAGTAATGCACCAAGACCACGGTACTTCACCAGCAGTTTGTCAGCGCTCTATTCAATTGGGCTTTAGCTCGGTGATGATGGACGGTTCTCTTAAAGAAGACGGTAAGACGCCTGCTGATTACGATTATAACGTGCAAGTAACCCAAACAGCGGTCGCGATGGCGCACGCGTGTGGTGTTTCGGTTGAAGGTGAGTTGGGTGTTCTAGGATCGTTGGAAACCGGCGAAGCGGGTGAAGAAGATGGCGTTGGCGCCGAAGGTAAACTCAGCCACGACCAACTGCTGACCGATCCAGAAGAAGCCGCGCAATTTGTTAAGGCAACCAACGTTGATGCGTTAGCGATTGCCTGCGGTACCTCGCATGGTGCATATAAGTTCAGCCGTCCACCAACAGGTGACATTTTAGCTATTGATCGCATCAAAGAAATTCATAAGCGTATCCCAACCACACACCTGGTCATGCACGGTTCATCTTCAGTGCCGCAAGAATGGTTGAAAATTATCAATGAATTCGGAGGTGAAATTCCAGAAACCTATGGCGTTCCGGTCGAGCAAATCGCAGAAGGCATCAAGCATGGTGTTCGTAAAGTGAACATCGATACAGACTTGCGTCTTGCTTCAACGGGTGCGGTGCGTCGTCATTTAGCGCAAAACACCAGTAATTTCGATCCACGGAAATTCTTGAAAGCATCTACAGATGCCATGTTTGATATCTGCAAGGCACGCTATGAAGCCTTCGGTTGTGCAGGACAAGCGCACAAAATCAAGCCGATTTCACTAGAAGAGATGTTCAAACGCTACGAAAAGGGCGAATTGGACGCTAAAGTGAACTAATCGGGGTTCTTTTTCATAACGATCCCACGTTATACTTACAAATAATGTGGGATCGTGAAAAAGACGAGGTGTTTGTGAATTTTAAAAAGACTTTGCCAGCTATTGCCTTAGTAGCATGTTTGGGTGCCCCAAGTGCCTACGCTCAAGCATCGATTTTTATGTTCGATGATGCGAGTGACCTCAATACGGAAGAGAAAAAAGACTGGGATGCTTCGGCTGAGCTAGGCTTACTTTTCACCTCTGGTAATACCAAAACTGAGACTTTCAAAACCAAATTGAATGCAGCCCGTGACTATGAGAATTGGCGTCACAAGGGCATGATCGACTATTACCGTTCGGAACAAGAAGATCAAAATACCGGTGACACCTACGTCACAGGCGATCGCTTGTTTGTTTCAGGGCAGTCGAACTATAAGTTCAGCCCTGATAGTCGGTCATCATTGTTCGTGTTCGGCTCGTATGAGAAAGACAAATTCAGTGGCTACGAATACCAAGGCACTGTCGCCGTAGGTTACGGCGCACGTTATCGCTATAGTCCGACCTTGTTTGCCGATTACGAGATTGGTCCTGGTTACTCGGTTAACAAACCTATCGTGAATGGCGTAGTGCAAGAGCAAGAGAGCAGTGCAATTTTGCGTCTGGCCGGTAACTTAGTTTGGGATATCACCAAGAATTCGAAGTTTAATGCTTTAGCGTCAACCGAGATTGGTGAAGAAAATACTAAGTCGCGTGGTGAATTGTCGGTATCGGCAAACGTGAATAGCTCGCTCGCACTGAAGTTCTCGGTTGCTGCCAACCATAACTCATACTTAGAAGACCCAAGCAAAGAGAAGCTTGATACTGAAACTGCTGTGACGCTCGTTTACAGCTTCTAACTTCTCTTGCTTTGAACAGCTTAAGCGGGTTGCCGATTAGTCCTCGGCAATCCGCTTTTTCAAATGAACAGGCTTATTGCGTTTCCGCACACGAATGTTGAGTAGCTCGACCATAAGCGAGAAAGCCATGGCAAAGTACACGTAGCCTTTTGGTACATGGAATCCTAAGCCTTCGCCCATCAACGTAAAGCCAATTAAGATAAGAAAGCTCAGCGCCAACATTTTGATGGTAGGGTGGCGGTCCACAAAGTCACCAATTGCTTTCGCCGCCAGCATCATCACCAAGACTGCGACGACGACTGCGATAATCATCACCGCCACATAATCCACTAAACCGACCGCTGTAATGACCGAGTCGAGTGAAAAGACGATATCGATGACCGCAATCTGCGTGATAATGGCACCGAAGGTTGCTGCTTTACCGGTGGTTTTGTTTTCTTCTACGCCTTCTAAGCTATGGTGTATTTCGAGGGTACTTTTACCTAACAAGAACAGTCCGCCGAAGAAGAGAATTAGGTCTCGCCCCGAAAACGCGTAACCAAGCACTTCAAATAAGGGCTCCGTGAGGCCCATCACCCAAACGATACTGAGTAGTAGTGCGATGCGCATTCCCATCGCTAATAGCAGACCAATTTGTCGCGCTTTTTGTCGCTGATGTTCCGGTAGGCGGCCTACCAAAATCGAGATAAAGATAATATTATCAATACCTAAGACTACCTCGAGGGCCGTGAGCGTGGCCAGTGCAATCCAAGCTTCGGGTAAAAAGATCCATTCAAACATTTAGCTTTCTCTTACAATGTGATGTGATTGAATTACAATAAACAGGTTATTTCGCAAAAACAATGTGGAATACTCTTTGCGCAGCGCTTTCATTTTGGCTAGTATGCGCACCCCGATAAAATGTCGGGAACACGATGATTCTAATAGCAGCAACAAAGGCGAACTTTTATGTCTGCAAACTCGTTTCTAGGTGTATTTGCTAAGTCTCCGATCAAACCGATGATCGAGCACATTGAACAAGTGCATGACTGTGCAATGACTTTAAAACCCTTCTTCCAAGCCGTTTATGCCGGCAATTGGGATGACGCTGAAGAGCATCGCAAGGCGATTGTAAAGAAAGAGAAAGCCGCTGATGATCTTAAACGTCAAATTCGTTTGAACCTTCCAGGTGGTCTATTTATGCCAGTCGAGCGCACCGATTTGCTCGAATTGGTATCCCAACAAGACCGTATCGCCAATAAAGCAAAAGATATTTCCGGCTTGATTACAGGGCGTGAGTTACAAGTCCCGGCACCTATGGTCGAAGGCTTTGATGCTTATCTCCAGCGTTGTTTAGATGCGACTGACAAGGCTAAAGAAACCATTGGTGAATTTGATGATTTGCTAGAGGTGGGCTTCAAAGGTCGTGAACGCAAAATTGTCGATAGCCTCATTTCTGAACTCGACAGCATTGAGCAAGATACCGATGCCCTGCAAGTGAAGTTGCGCCGCCAGTTACGGTCAATGGAGCAGGACATGAACCCGCTTGATGCCATGTTCCTTTATAAAATCCTTGATTGGGTCGGTGATCTCGCGGACCTAGCCGAGCGCGTGGGCGCGCGATTTGAGCTCATGCTTGCACGAGTCTAAGTCGGAGACAAACAATGGATATTATTTCTACTTATAACGTCACGCTAATTCTGATGGCGGCAGCATTTGCCTTCTTCATGGCGTGGGGTATCGGCGCAAATGACGTTGCAAATGCGATGGGTACCTCAGTAGGTTCCAAAGCGTTAACCATTAAACAAGCTATCATCGTAGCGATGATTTTTGAGTTTGCGGGGGCCTATTTGGCCGGCGGTGAGGTAACCTCAACGATCCGTAAAGGCATTATCGACTCTGCCTACTTTGTCGATGCACCAGAGTTACTGGTGTTCGGTATGATTGGTGCATTGCTAGCAGCAGGCTTTTGGTTGCTGATCGCTTCTTATCTTGGCTGGCCTGTGTCGACCACGCACTCTATTATTGGCGCTATCGTTGGTTTCGCCGCAGTAGGTGTAAGCCCTGACTCGGTGGAATGGTCAAAAGTCTTAGGTATCGTCGGTAGTTGGGTTGTGACCCCCATGATTGCCGGTCTGATTGCGTACTTCATATTTATAAGTGCGCAAAAGCTCATCTTTGACCGTGAAAACCCACTTGATATGGCCAAGCGCTATGTACCTTTCTACATGGCGTTGACGGGCTTCGTTATCGCCCTAGTTACCATCAAAAAGGGTCTCAAGCACGTTGGCGTCCAGTTCTCGACTTTTGACGGGATTGCGCTTGCTATCGCTATTGGTGTAGTGGTTGGCATTATCGGTAAGATCATGATCAGCCGTTTGCGCTTTGACCCGTCGGCCGACAAAGACATGCACTATACCAACGTTGAAAAGGTCTTCGCTGTGCTGATGGTTGTTACTGCGTGTGCCATGGCGTTTGCGCACGGCTCAAATGACGTTGCGAATGCGATTGGTCCGTTGGCTGCAGTCGTCAGCGTGGTGCAAAGTGGTGGTGAGATTTCGAGCAAAGCGGCGCTTGCTTGGTGGGTATTGCCAGTAGGCGCGATTGGTATCGTGCTGGGCTTAGCAATGCTCGGTAAGCGCGTTATTGCGACCATCGGTAAAGGTATCACTCATTTGACGCCTAGCCGTGGTTTCGCCGCGGAACTTGCTGCAGCTTCGACCGTAGTTATTGCTTCAGGTACTGGCTTACCCATTTCGACAACGCAAACGCTTGTCGGCGCAGTTTTGGGTGTCGGTATGGCGCGTGGTATTGCTGCACTTAACTTAGGTGTCGTGCGTAATATCGTGGTGTCGTGGGTTGTGACCTTGCCAGCAGGTGCCATCATGTCGATTATCTTCTTCTTTATTTTGAAGGCGGCATTTGGCGTTTAAGCAAAACTCGTACACTATAAAAAGGCGACTTCGGTCGCCTTTTTTTGTGCGTGCAAGAAAATTTTCGCCTGGTGTGAAAACTTTTTGTGGTTGGCGCTCGACTACAGTAGCAAAGAACAAAGGAACTCAATTGTGTTTGCACCATCAGATGAGCGGCTCGTGAGGCGAGCCCTAGAAAATAACAAGCAGGCTTGGTTGCAATTGGTACAACGCTACGAAGGCTTAGTATTTAACTACGCCCTGCGTATGAGCGGGAGCCGCGATGACGCCATGGACTTGATGCAGGATGTCTTTCTATCGCTGTTCCGCAATTTGGCCGGTTGGCGCGGTGAAAGTTCGTTTAAGAATTGGTTGATGAAGATTGCCCATTATCGATGCATTGAACATTTTCGTCGCCGTAAAGATTTCGCTGACGAGCATGACTTTGAACAGCACGAGAGTGAGCAAGACTGGCACGACCCAGAAGCCGTCTATCAGGGACAGCAACGGACGCAGACATTGGTAAGAGCGATGCAACAATTGCCAGTCGAACAGCGTTTAGTCGTCGAGTTGAAGTTTTTTCAGCATTTGAAGTTACAAGAGATAAGTCAACAACTGGATGTGCCACTTAATACGGTGAAGTCACGGTTGTATAAAGCAGTCGAACGCCTACAGCAGTTGGTGGAGGAAGTATGAATAAGTCACACGAATTTGAAAACTGGATTCAGCAGACAGCGGATGCCACCCAAGCCGAGCGTGTTCCTGAGTGGCCTCGTGAGCTAACGTTTCGCGGCCATGCCGAACAACCGCTACGCTGGTGGCAACGGCCATTTTTACCCGTCGCATCATTGGCGTGCTCAGCACTGGCTTTGTTGGCGATTGTGAGTCAATTGCAAGTACAAGTCACTGAGCAAGGATTCAACGTTCACTTTGGTGGAGCCTTAACTGAGCAACAACTACAGGCTGCGGTAGCTGAACGAATGACCAGTTACGCAGCTCAGCAGCAGCTACAAATGGCGGAATACGCGGCCAATTTACGCGAAGACTTTCGCGATGATGTTGCAGCAGCCAACCAACAGCTAGTGAGTTATGTGCTCAACACCAGCCGTACCGAACGGCAAGAGGATATGGAAGATCTGATTCGTTATGTAAATGCGCAGCGCGAAGACGATCAAGTTTATTTTGCTTATCAACTTTCACAAGTCACTGACCAGATTCTTGAGCCAAGCGACTTGAATGCTACCCCAAATTTTGAGACGAAGGAGTAAGAACATGCGCACACTAATCGCATTATCAGCGGTCGCATTAGCATTAGCTACAAGTACTGTAGCGCATGCAGACCAAACACAACGTAATGAATTGCGAAAGCAACTCGAAATCATGAATAGTATTTTCTCGACAGCGTTAGAGCAAGAGAGCAAATCCGATCGTCGTCACGTGATCACCCGCGATCGCCTGAACTACAACTATCTCGCGGGGCAAGGTGTCGTGTATCGCACCCGTATTGGTGGGAACCGCATTATGTTCTTCGGCGGTGAAGTGCCAATTCCACCGATGCCACCAGAAGTTGTTAGCTTGGCGGGTGTGGACAGTGTTGAAATCGAGCTGGCGGTTGCCGAAGGTCTAGCTGCGGCGGAGGAAGCGCTTGAGGGCTTAGAGATTGTTACTGAGGATATCGAGGATGACGGTGAAGGAAACATCCGCATTATCCGCCATGTAACCGATGAAGTTCGCGAAAATGCCGGTGAAATGCGTGAGCTGCGTCGTCGTGTACGTGACTTAGAGCTCGCACAACGCAGTGCCGATGGCGCAGAGGGCGAAGCTATTGCCAAGGAACTTGAGCAAGCGCGCCAAGAGTTGGAAGCGACTCAAAAGGCGTTAGAAGCCGCGCGCGCTGAAATCGCCGAAGCTCGGCAAGAAGTGCGTAAAAAGGTCGAGGTTCGTAAGGCCGAACGCACCGAGCAATTACAGCAGCAACTTGCTAGCTTTGAACAAACAATGGCAAGCACTCTTTGTGACTACGGTCGTACCTTGCGCGCTTTGCCTGACTCAGAAAATGTGACCTTTGTACTCGAGGGTGCAGGTCAAGAAGAGCAGGGCGGTAAAGATAAGATTTATATCTTCTCTAAACGCCAACTAGCAAATTGTGAGTCACCCAGTGATCTTTTAACCAAGGCCACGACGTACAACTTTTGACTGATCAATAGGATCGGTTGTCATCTCTGTTTCGCACGCCTTCGGGCGTGCTTTTTTTTGCCCGCAAAAACAGGTAAAGTACGCGCTCAAAATAGCGGCAGTGAAACCTATGGACGTAAAAGACTTTACCTTTGTATTACCTGATGAGCTGATAGCTCGTTATCCCCAGCCCGATCGCAGTGCGAGTCGTATGTTACGTCTTGATGGCGTGACCGGTGCCGTTGAGCATTCCCAGTTTAAAGCGATCGTGGATGAGCTCGACGAGGGCGACTTGTTGGTTTTCAACGATACCCGTGTGATCCCGGCACGGATGCTTGGTGAGAAAGTGTCGGGTGGCAAAATTGAGGTATTGGTCGAGCGTCTATTAGATGACTCGCGGGTGCTGGCGCATGTACGCAGCAACCGCGCACCCAAGGTTGGCGCGAAGTTTTTACTCGAAGGCGCAGTTGAAGTTGAAATGTTAGGCCGCGAGGGTGCGTTATTCGAATTGAAGTTTTTAACTGAAGCGCCGGTACTCGAAGTGCTCGAAAGTTACGGACACATGCCGCTGCCTCCTTATATTGATCGTCCAGATGAGGCCAGCGACCGCGAACGCTACCAGACCGTTTACAACAAAAAGCCTGGCGCTGTTGCCGCACCGACTGCTGGATTGCACTTCGATGAAGCAATTCTAGCGGCGCTCGAAGCGAAAGGCGTGCAGTTTGCCTACGTCACCTTGCACGTGGGTGCAGGAACTTTTCAGCCGGTGCGGGTGGATAACATCGAAGAACATCACATGCACAGCGAGTACGCTGAAGTCCCGCAAGAGACAGTCGATGCTATTCTGGCAACCAAAGCTGCTGGTAAACGCGTCGTAGCTGTGGGGACAACCTCCGTACGTTCATTGGAGTCAGCGGCACAAGCTGCGCTGCAGCGAGGCGAGCTCATCGCTCCGTTCTTCTCTGACACCGATATCTTTATTTATCCTGGTTATGAATTTCGCATCATTGATGCCATGGTCACCAATTTCCATTTACCAGAATCGACCTTAATCATGCTGATTTCGGCTTTTGCCGGTCGTGAACAGGTACTGGCGGCTTATGCTGAAGCGATAGAACAGCGCTACCGGTTTTTCAGCTACGGTGACGCGATGTTTGTGACCCGCAAACCTAGCTAAGGTATACTGGCCGTCTCGGACTGTTTTTCCGTGAATCTAATCGAACGGTGATGAAATGAAGTTTGAATTACTTAATACCTGCGGCAAAGCACGCCGCGGGCGCATGATTTTTGAGCGTGGTGTGGTAGAAACGCCAGCCTTTATGCCGGTGGGTACCGCAGGCACAGTTAAAGGGATGACCCCTGAAGAAGTCAAAGCGACCGGCGCCCACATCTGCTTGGGGAATACCTTTCACCTAATGCTGCGACCGGGCACGCAAATCATTAAGCAACACGGCGATTTGCATGACTTTATGAATTGGGACAAGCCTATTCTGACAGACTCAGGCGGTTTTCAGGTCTTTAGTCTTGGCGATCTGCGTAAAATTACTGAAGAAGGCGTGACCTTCCGCTCGCCGATCAATGGCGAAAAGATTTTACTGACCCCTGAAAAATCGATGGAAGTGCAACGTGATCTGGGTTCAGACATTGTCATGATTTTTGACGAGTGTACCCCATACCCAGCGACACAAGCCGAAGCGCGCAGCTCAATGGAGCTTTCATTGCGCTGGGCTGAGCGTTCAAAGCAAGCGCATGGCGATAATCCATCTGCATTATTCGGCATCATCCAGGGTGGCATGTACGAAGAGTTACGTACCATTTCACTAGATGGCCTGACTAAGATTGGCTTCGACGGTTACGCTATTGGTGGCCTATCAGTAGGTGAGCCGAAAGAAGATATGATGCGCGTGCTTGACCATATTGCCCCGCAAATGCCAGAAGACAAACCGCGTTACCTTATGGGCGTAGGTAAACCAGAAGACTTAGTGGAAGCTGTGCGGCGTGGCGTTGATATGTTTGATTGTGTGATGCCGACGCGTAATGCCCGTAACGGCCACCTTTTTGTCAGCACCGGTGTGGTTAAGATCCGCAATGCCGTGCATCGCACCGATACCGGTCCTCTTGACCCTGAGTGCGACTGCTACACTTGCCAGAACTATTCACGAGCATACTTGCACCACCTTGATCGCAGTAATGAAATGCTTGGTGGGCGCTTGAATACCATTCACAATCTGCATTTCTATCAGAAAGTGATGCAAGATTTGCGTGATGCGATTGCCGCCGATCGGCTCGAAGCGCACGTGGCAGAGTTTTATGCCAAACGTGGTTTAGAGGTCCCTGCCCTCGCGTAAGTGAAGACTCGATCCCAGCGTTAAGCTGGGATCGAACGCGCAATATCAATCACGTAAGGCTTAATACCGGCGAAGAAAAACTCCACCGCGATAAGCATTACGATGAGTCCCATCAAGCGCATCAAAATCTTACTACCACTGCGACCAAGCTTAGCTAAGAGCTGTCGACCACTGGCTAGGACCACAGCAGTGAGTGCGCAAACCAAGGCAATGGCGAGGAAAAGGCTGATGGTTGCCGAGGTGGTAGAGGCCGCAGTTTTGCCTTCTTGAATCACCAAGATAACCATGGTGATGGCACCGGGACCTGCAATCATAGGAATACCGATAGGTGTGACCGCCACATCTGAGCCAAAGTCACCGTCGCTTTCGCCGTCGACCCGCTTAGGCACTGTACGCCCCCGTAACATCTCAAAACCCATAACGAAGAACAAAATACCACCGGCAACCCGTAAGCCATTGACCGATATGCTAAAAAAACTAAATATGGCTTCGCCAAGTAGGGCAAATACACTGAGTGCAATAAATGCAGTCACCGCGGCACGCATAGCGACCCAACGTGCTGCCTTCGGTGTCATGGCTTCGGTCAGGGCAATATAAATAGGCACGGCCGCCACCGGGTTGATCATGGTAAATAACGAAGTAAATTGAAAGATGAAGGTTTCGAACATGCCAGACTCCCCACAAGCCTTGTCAACGAGCGCCGATGTTGCATCGGATAAGTTGTCGTATTCTATCAAGTTTTAAAAAAAGAGGTAAAAAACATAAAAAATAGTTCTAGTTGCGACACAATATGACGTATAACAGTGTCATAATAGCATTTACAAAAATAACACATAATATCGCAAAGCATTTAATAAGCTTTCCATCTTTGGAAGCGGTGATTAAAGAGCATGAGTGTCATGCCGACCAGCCTGATTGTCATGCTTCACCGCTTCCATCCTTTTCTATGCTCAACCAGAAAGAATTAAATTGATCGCAGGCTTTACATCAGGATCTGAACTCGCTACAATTCAGCACCATTTTTATTCGTCTTGGTCAAAAAGTGACCAAAGTTGATAACCAAACAACAGAATTTTCATTGAGGTGAGATTTTAATGCCAGTTGTTAAAGTAAAAGAAAACGAGCCGTTTGACGTGGCGCTGCGTCGTTTCAAGCGTTCTTGCGAAAAAGCGGGCGTATTATCAGAAGTACGTCGTCGTGAACACTACGAAAAGCCAACTGCAGAGCGTAAGCGCAAGAAAGCAGCAGCAGTAAAACGTCACGCGAAGAAGTTGTCGCGCGAAAACGCGCGTCGCACTCGTTTGTACTAAGTTGTTAGGTCGTTCACCGACCTTACGCTTTAACATCGCGACTGGTTACTGATAAGCATCCTGCTTTTACAGTGACTGCTGAGAGCCGAAGCCGTATTGTACGCTTCGGCTTTTTCATTTCTGCAAGAAGCGGTACAATCGGGATACCTTCGCTCGATGTAACTAACAGGGAACCGCAACGACCATGGCAGGGCTTATCCCCAAAAGCTTTATTTATGATCTGCTCGATCGCGCCGATGTGGTAGAGGTTGTAGATAGCCGTGTGCCTTTAAAAAAAGCCGGTCGTAACTACCAAGCCTGTTGCCCTTTCCATAACGAAAAAACTCCAAGTTTTACCGTGGCGCCCGATAAGCAATTCTTTCATTGCTTTGGTTGTGGTGAGCATGGCAATGCCATTGATTTCCTTATGCGCTATGACGGCTTGGAGTTTCCAGATGCTGTTGAAGAACTCGCGGCAATGCTTGGCGTCGAGGTACCGCGCGAAACTTCAGTGAATCCACAAGCCGATGCTCGCAAACGCCAACAAGCCGCCGATGATTTCGAGCAAATGGAACGCGCCAGTAAGTTTTTTGCCTATCAATTGCGACAACATAAAAAGTCAGCCGAAGTGGTCGAATACCTGAAAGGTCGCGGTTTGAGCGGTGAAGTCGTTAAACACTTTCAAATTGGTTATGCGCCTGATGGCTGGGATGAGCTGCTGAAAAATCTCGCCAAGGATCAACGATCACGCGAGCAGTTGGTCGATCTGAAGCTCGTGAATCGTAATGACAATGGTCGCTACTATGACTTTTTCCGCGATCGTGTGATGTTTCCCATCCGCGATCGACGTGGTCGCGTGGTTGGCTTTGGTGGGCGCATTTTATCTGGCGATGGGCCGAAATATTTAAACTCTCCCGAGACGCGTATTTTCCACAAAGGTCGCGAACTCTATGGTTTCTATGAAGTAAAACAGGCGCACCGTAACCTAGAACAAGTTGTCATTGTTGAAGGTTATATGGATGTGGTGGCTCTCGCGCAAGCGGGTATTGATTTTGCTGTGGCCTCACTCGGTACTGCGACCACCACTGAACAATTGCAGATGCTGTTCCGTGCTACCAAGCGCGTCACCTGTTGCTACGACGGTGACCGTGCGGGCCGAGATGCTGCTTGGCGTGCACTTGAAAATGCATTGCCTTTACTGACCGACGGACTCGAGCTCAACTTCCTGTTTTTACCCGATGGTGAAGATCCAGATAGCTTGGTACGAAAAGAGGGGGCCGAGGCGTTTACCGAGCGTTTACGAATGGCACAGAGTTTTACCAGCTACTTCTTTAATCATTTGACCGAGACGCTCGATTTAACCAGTGACGCTGGCCGTGCGGCATTATTGAGTCAGGCGCGACCGCTGATTGAAAAGGTTGCGAGCGACTACTATCGCGAAGCCTTGTTGCAAGAGTTAGCGCGGTTATTACGCCGCGAAGTTTCGCAAATCGCTGGCCAAGTCAAGCAGGGCGGACAACGCGCCCAGGCGCCTGAGCAGCTCAAGATGACTCCGATTCGACGGGCAATCGCCTTGTTATTGCAGTATCCGCAACTTGGCCATGAGATCCCTTTACATGAAGAGCTAGCGCAACTTAAGTTGCCAGGTATTAACGTGCTGCTCGAATTGCATCGACAGACGCGTGAACAAAACCTCAATTCGGCCCAATTAGTGGAGCTTTGGCGGGGACGCCGCGAAGAAAAATTGCTGCGTCAGTTAGTCAGTTGGGAGCATCATCTCGAGCAGGATAATATTAGCCAAGAGTTTTTTGATACCTTCCTTTATTTCATTGATTTGTTTGTTGAGCAGCGCGCGAATGAACTACTCGCAAAAGAGCAACAAGCACCGTTAACAGCAGCGGAAAAGCGCGAGTATATGGCATTGATGCAACACAAAGCGCAGAAAAACGCCGTACAAAATTAGCGAATCTCGCAAAAAGTAGTGAAATTGCCCAATCAATCACTAGCCTTTAGTTCGCCGTTGAAAGCATAAGTAGCTGAATATAAATAAAAACAAATCATTTTTCTGAGTTGGCATTATCTTTGCTTCATTAGCGAGGAGTTAACGCAGAGCGAACCTCCCTGGTCACTCGCTAACTATTTTTCAAAACTGGAAGACAAAGGAATAAGAATGAAAACCATGAAAGCTTTCGCCGCCGGCGCGATTATCTTTACCTCAGTTTTAACCCTACAGGGTTGTCTCATCGTTGCCGATGGCCACGGTGATAACGACTGGTCTACGAGCGATTTCCGTAAGCTTGAAGAACAAAACCGCGCGCATATTGCTGCTTTGTCGGCTGCGGCAACCCCAGAGAGCGTGCGTGCTACTATGGGTACACCTGACTTTGCTGATCGCACAACCGTTGATGGTATACGCTACGACGTACTTTATTACCGCACGCATCGGGTTGAAGGTGACGGTAATACCACCCGCGACGAGTGTACGCCGCTGGTTTTTGAAGATGGCAAACTGGTAGGTACGGGTCAATTAGCACTGGACCGAATCCCACAATAGAATTGATTATTTTCTGGCTCGAAACTGCATAATCTGCTACACTAACCGGTCTTGAATTCGATACCTCAGTTTAAGACCGGTTATCATTTATCCATTTGAAATCACAGGTGGTAGATCTGTATGCAGCAGAGTCGTCAATCGCAACTCAGAATTCTTATTGCCAAAGGAAAAGAGCAGGGTTACCTGACATTTTCCGAGGTTAACGATCATTTACCTTCTGAGATTGTAGATTCCGATCAAATTGAAGATATCATCGCCATGATCAATGACATGGGTATCAAGGTGTTTGAAAACGCCCCTGATGCCGATGATTTGATGATGAGCGAAGACACCGCAGACGAAGATGCTGCGGAAGCAGCGGCGGCAGCGCTCGCAAGTGTTGACGGCGAATTAGGCCGCACCACTGACCCTGTGCGCATGTACATGCGTGAAATGGGTACGGTCGAGTTATTGACTCGCGAAGGCGAGATCGACATTGCCAAGCGCATTGAAGAAGGGATCAACCAAGTTCAATGTTCTGTCGCCGAATATCCTGAAGCTATTAACTTCTTGCTCGATCAGTGGGATCAGTGTGAAGCAGAAGAGATGCGGTTAACTGACATCATCTCAGGCTTTATCGACCCTAATGAAGTCGACGAGGCGCCCGTAGCGGCGACTCACATCGGTTCAGAGCTTTCAGAAGAAGAGCTCGAAGACGAAGACGATGATGCCGACGATGATGACGAGGACGATGATGACGCGAATGAAGGCGGTATCGATCCTGAATTCGCACGGCAAAAATTTGGTGAGTTGCGTGACCAGTATGAAAAGACCCGTGCTGCGATTAGCAAAAATGGCCGTGATCATGCCAAAGCTCGTATCGAAATCGACGCGTTAAGTGATTTATTCAAACAGTTCCGCTTGGTGCCGAAGCAGTTTGACCGCTTAGTTAAAGACATGCGTGACATGATGCATCGTGTCCGTGTGCAAGAACGTTTGATTATGAAAATGTGCGTTGAACAGGCCAACATGCCGAAGCGCGCATTTATGAAAGCCTTCGCAGGTAACGAAAACAGTACCGCATGGTTAGAGGCCGCAATTGAGAGCGGTGAAAGCTATGCTGATGGTATAGCCGCTTTGCGTTCAGAACTTGAGCGTTGCGTTGCGAAGCTCTCAGAAGTAGAAGTTGAGACCGGGCTGACAATTGCCAAGGTTAAAGACATCAACCGTCGCATGTCGATTGGTGAAGCAAAAGCTCGCCGTGCGAAGAAAGAGATGGTTGAAGCCAACCTACGTCTCGTTATTTCGATTGCGAAGAAATACACCAACCGTGGGCTACAATTCTTGGATCTCATCCAAGAAGGTAACATCGGTTTGATGAAAGCCGTGGACAAGTTCGAATACCGTCGTGGTTACAAGTTCTCGACCTATGCAACCTGGTGGATTCGTCAGGCGATCACACGTTCGATTGCTGACCAAGCACGTACCATCCGTATTCCAGTGCATATGATCGAAACGATCAACAAGTTGAATCGTATTTCGCGTCAAATGCTGCAAGAGATGGGCCGTGAACCTTCGCCTGAAGAGTTGGCGGAGCGCATGGTGATGCCTGAAGATAAAATCCGTAAGGTGCTGAAGATTGCGAAAGAGCCTATTTCGATGGAAACACCGATTGGCGACGATGAAGATTCACATCTTGGCGACTTTATTGAGGACACAACCCTCGATTTACCGGTCGACTCAGCAACATCTGAGAGCCTCAAGAACGCCGTTCGCGGTGTCTTAGGCGGCCTAACGCAGCGTGAAGCGAAAGTCTTGCGTATGCGCTTTGGTATCGATATGAATACTGATCATACCTTGGAAGAAGTAGGTAAACAGTTTGACGTAACCCGTGAACGGATTCGTCAGATTGAAGCGAAAGCATTACGTAAACTTCGTCATCCAAGCCGTTCAGAACAGCTGAAGTCGTTCTTAGACGAGTAAGCCCAAAGTCGAACGAAAACGCCTCTGCAGTGTCGAACTGCAGAGGCTTTTTTTATGCTTGAATTCACACTGACCTGTAGCCACTATAAATAGTGCTGATATGAAATCTGCCGCCATTTTTGTTAAGGTGGTGCTAATTTCGCTGAAAAGGATACTTTATGACCGCAATGGATCAGAATAAGACTGATATTCCGCAACCACGTCGTATCGTGGATGCGCATTTGCATATTTACAATGACGCGTATCCGTTAATTGAGAATCAAGGCTTTTTGCCACCACCATTTTCGGTGGAAGATTACCAGCACCGAACGCGTGACTTACCAATTGTAGGCGGTGTTCTGGTATCGGGTTCATCGCAAGGCTTTGATCAAAAATACCTTGCCCCAGCTCTAGAGAAGTTGGGCGATAGTTTTGTGGCGATTACCAATTTGCCTAGCACCGTATCAGACGAAAAGATCTTGTCGCTGCGAGATGCTGGCGTGCGCGGCGTGCGTGTAAATTTAAAGCGTCGTGTGGTGAGTGGACTCGACAATCTCGTGGATTTCGGTATGCGGATCTGGGATCTTGCCGGTTGGCACCTCGAGATGTACGTGGATAGCCGCGAACTCGATGAAGTCATTCCTAAACTTATCAAATTGCCTAAGGCATCTGTTGACCACTTAGGTATGGCACGTTCGGGCCTCTCGCAAGTACGCAAACTTGCCGAAGCTGGCGTACACATCAAAGCCAGTGGCTTTGGTCGCACCGAAGTAAACGTCGCAGAAGCGGTAAAAGCGCTCTACAAAACCAATCCTGACTGTTTGATGTTCGGTACTGACCTACCATCAAACCGTGCTGAGCGCCCGTTCAACGTGAGTGACATCACGACCGTCGCTAAAGCGCTCGATAACGACGATGCCATTGATAAAGTATTTGCGCGCAACGCCGCCGAATTCTATAACCTCAAACTGTAAAAACACCCCTTTGGGGTCATGACAAGCGGGCCAAAATTGCATATACTTGCGCCCGCTTTGTTAATCCCACGGGATTAACCACCTTCCTGAAATGGCCCCTTAGCTCAGTGGTTAGAGCAGCCGACTCATAATCGGTTGGTCCCCAGTTCAAATCTGGGAGGGGCCACCATCTCCTTATTACTCTTTTGTTAACTTCAAATAAGCCTGCACAAAACGCTTCGGGCTTGCCGCGTCGACACCGAAGTACAGGCTAGGTTCGATGAGCTCCATCTCGATGATGGCTGGAGTTTGGTCGTCGAGCATCGCGACATCGATACGTGCGTAAAGTAGCTCCTCATTGACGCAGGCGAGCGCTTGTTCAGCGACCGCTTTAATTGCAGTGGAAGGTGTTGCGAGCGCGAAGGTGCCGCCGTGTTCTTCTTGTACGCGGAAGTCACCGTTCTTCGGACACTTCTTGATGGCATGACTGTATTCGCCACCGAAATAAAAGAGTGAGTACTCACCGTTTTCGACGATTGAATCTAAGAACGGTTGTAGCATGACGTCACGGCCCTCGGGGAAACGTGCACCGATGCGTTGCAAAAGAGCACCAGAGGATTCGCTGGTAGGAATAGGGAAGGTGTCATCTGCGTTAGCTGAAACCGCGGGTTTCACAATAAGATCTCGGTTAGGCCATTGGCTACGAGCTTCGGCGAGTGCGTTCGCATTGAGATGGGATGCCCAGAGCGTTGGTACCACCGGTACACCGCGTTCTTCTAACTCCCTAAGGTAGGTTTTACTGATATTCCATTGTGTCACCGCAAGTGAGTTCATGAGGCGTGCTGAGCTTGCTTCGATGGTTTGCAATACGCGCAAAAACGCGTCGCAGTCGTCCTGGTAATCCCACGTGGTGCGAATAATAACCGCGTCGTAACGGTTCCAGTCACACTGGGCATCGCGCCATGAAACCATTTCTACTTGAATGCCGTGCTCGCGAAAGGGCTGTTCCAGCAAATGGTCATAGCTAAAAAAGCCCTCGAGGCTATCCATGCTTAAAATCGCAACTCTATTGTTCATTGTAACTCTCAAGTAAATACAATTTTAAAGATTGAAAGGGTTATCGATACTTGTTGATGGCTCGGTGAACCATACCGGCCCCTCGTCGGTCATGTAAAAATGGTCTTCCAGACGCACACCAAACTGGTTTGGATTGATAACCATCGGTTCGTTACTAAAACACATGCCGGGTGCCAATACTGTCTGATCCCCACCTACTAGGTATGGCCATTCATGCAAGTCCATTCCAATGCCATGACCGGTGCGGTGAGGTACGCCTGGCAACTGGTAGTTATCCTTCAATTGGAGCCTTTCAAGCTCGGCCCGTACCGCATCATCTACAGATGCACAGGTTTGTCCTAGTTGGGCAGCGTCAAATGCGGCTTGTTGCAGTCGGCGTTCGTAGTTCCAAAACTCTTTTTGCGCCCCACTTGCGTTACCGAACGGGTAGGTGCGCGTGATATCGGAATGATAGCCGTGTAATTTGCAGCCGGTATCAATTAAAACCCAATCGTCTCTCTGCAGATGTTGCTCGTAGTTCACCCCATGTGGGTAAGCAGTGGATTCACCAAACAGCACAATACAGAAGAACGAGCCTGATGAACCCACTTTCTGGTGCGCAGCATGAATAAACGCTCGAACCTCTGAGGCTGAAATTCCTTCATGGAGAATGGATGCCGTGGCGCGGTGCACCACCAAGGTCATATCCATGGCGGTTTGAATCAGCGCTAATTCAGCGGCAGATTTATGCATGCGACATTTAGCAGTAATGCATGTTGCATCAATCAAGTTGATTTCAGGTCGTGATTTTCGGATCTTCGCAACAAACGAGAAAGAGGTCGACTCGTCGATGGCCAGGTTAAAGTCATCTCCGCACTTTTGGCTTAATTGTGTAAGCAATAAATCGGTAGGAGATTCGTGCTCGTCCCAAAGCGCACAGGCAAGTGGGAGTATCATTGCTTGGGTCAACGAACCTTCTTCAAATGCGGGCGCAATAAGCGTGGGGAGGCCTTCTTGGTAAAGGATAACGCCGACTAAGCGTTCACTTGGGTACCAGCGTAAACCGGTGAAATATTCAAGATTAGTCCCTGCATTTAAATAGACCGCATCTATATCTTTCTCGCGCATGAGACGTTGTGCTTTTGCCACTCGCAGTTGGTACTCTTCGAGCGAAATCGGACGAACATTTGCCGTCATATCGTTGAGTGCATCGAGTGCTTTTTCTTGCTGTGTACCACCGACACCGATGATCATTTGGAACTCCTTTTTTTAGGATAGCGTTGAATTAACAAGGCACAGATGATGATGCTGAGCCCGATAATAGTAGAAGGATGAATGACTTCATTACGAATAACATGCAAAAGCCACAGTGAAACGATAGGCGATAAAAATATCAGGTTAGCAATGATCGAGGTATTTGTGGCGAGACGCATCGCTTTAGACCAAAACAAAAAGGTAATGCCCATTTCAAATAGTCCTACGTAGGCAACAGCGCTGACAGAGGTTATTGATAACTCCGTCACGTTGAGCGTGGGACCAATAATTGCCCAAAGTAGAATTGTCGCAATAACAAAGCTATTTGTGAGCGATACAATGGAATCGACATCGGACCGCGCATCAATAATCCAATAGGCTGACCACAAAAACGTAGAAATAAGTGCCAGCACAACGCCCCAAGCGCTATCGAACTGGAAACTTGTGATATTACCTTGGGTGGCAACAAGGTAGACACCCGCATAACCAAGTAAACAGGCCAGAGCATCAATTATTCTTATTTTTCGTCCCAAGAAAAGGGCCGACAATAGGGTTAACGAAATGGCCCACGTATAATTAATGGGTTGCGCTTGCGAACCGGGTAACAAGCTGTAAGCACCGAACAGAACAAGGTAGTAGCCGATCGGGTTAATCAAGCCGGTGAGTAAATAGTAGAGAGGTCGTTTTTTTAGCTCTATTTGGCACGCGGCAAGCTTGCTTTGGCACATGCAAGTAATGCTGAGTGCTATCGCTGAAGCTGTTGTTGCATAAACCACGAGCTCAATTGGGGAAAGTTCATCCAAAGCGATTTTGAAGGCAGTTGCCACCGTCGACCACAGAGCAACGGCCAAAAGCGCCCAGAAGTAGGCATTTTCTCTCAACTGCATGACAAATGCTCTTAACCAGGATTGATAATTGTATATTGTATACAATTGTTGATGCGTCGAAAAGGGCCCTCTGGTCCGTTCTGTTGGCATCAATCTTTTGCTATGCTCAACTTTCAATTTGAGTAGAGACATTGCTTGAGCGAACTATGACGGTTGCCTATAAAACCCGCACACAGATAGCAGTCGAAGCGATTCGAGAAAAAATATTGACGGGTGCCATTCGTGCCGGAGAACCACTGCGACAAAGCGCATTGGCTGAAGAACTCGAAGTGAGTCGTATTCCAATTCGTGAAGCGCTGCTGCAGCTTGAAGCTGAGGGGCTGGTTGAGTTTGAAGCTCATAAGGGCGCAACCGCTACAAAATTGATGGCAAATCAAGTACGCGAACTCTTTGAACTACGTGCTCTTTTAGAATGCGATTTATTACGCCGTTCGATCCCGAATTTAACGGCTGAAGACCTGCAGATGAGCGAAAAGCTGCTCGTCGAGATGGTTGCAGCCTATACCAATACCCAAACTCAGAGTACGTGGAGTGAATTGAACTTTCGCTTTCACATCAGCCTCTATGAGGCCGCGCAACGCCCTCAAACATTGGATTTGGTACATAATCTAATGGTGAAGTCCGATCGTTACATAAGAGTTCATTTATCTCTCGCTGGTGGCGTTGATAATGCAGATCGTGAGCATAGTGTCATTTTAGAAAGTTGTCGCGCACGTGAGGTCGACAAAGCCTGTATGCTTTTGCATGAACATATTGAGCGCTCAGCGAATGAAATTGCTGAATTCCTTAAGTAGCTCAGCATGGCTCACGATGATCTAATGTTAGGGGAGATCCCCTATATCGTCATTGCATATGAGGTGTAATTCTGCATAGGTCAATTATGATCATTATGGAGAATTAGTATGAAACACACCTTTATAACAACAGGTATTGTTGCTTCTGGGATTTTAGTTGCAACATCTGTTTACGCGGATGTACGCATCGGTCCCAAACTTTCGGAAAACTTGCAGGAGTTCGTTGGACCTTATCAAGTCATTGTCAGTTTTCATGAGCAAAGCAAAATCGATCAGATATTGCCAAACCTTGGCATTCCTTACAAGTCGCTTCAAACGATGCCAATGGCTGGCGCAACAGTCACTAAATTACAGTTAGAGGCATTGTTAGCAAATCCATCGGTTAGTAGTGTTTACGCAGATGCTCCTTTGCAGTATAGCAATTACACCTCTGGAGAAATCACTGGCGGTCATTACGTACAAGATTTTTACGGCGTGGATGGACAAGGCGTCACGATAGCAGTTCTTGATTCGGGAGTTGATGCTACCCACCCAGATTTAGAATTCCAAACGAAAACGGTAGAAAATGTAAAAATTGTTGGTGACTTGGATTTACTTGGGGGGCGTAATGCATTTATCGAAGGTGTTCCGAATAGCGATACATCATCGGGACATGGAACGCATGTCGCAGGTACTGTTGCCGGTTCAGGTATGGCATCAATGAATGATGAGCGACGCGCTTACTACCATGATGGTATCGCCCCAGGAGCCAATCTTGTAGGCTTAGGAGCTGGTGAGGGGATTTCGATTTTATATGCCTTGCTCGGATTTGATTATGCTATTGCGAATCAAGATCGGCTCGCTATTGATATTATAACCAATAGCTGGGGCGGTGGTGACGGCGCGGAGTTTGATCCGAATAACCCGATTAACAAAGCCTCATTTGAAGCCTACCGACAAGGCATGGTGGTGAGTTTCGCGGCATCGAACTCAGGTCCTGCAGAAGACACCTTAAACCAATACGCGATTGCTCCTTGGGTTATCAACGTTGCGGCAGGTACCAGTGAGAAAATGTTGGCGGACTTTTCAAGCCGCGGGGTAGCGGGTCATCCCTACAAACTTCCAGATATTACGGCTCCTGGACAAGACATAACCTCGACCCGAGCTCCTAATACCGCGATTGGTGCGATGGGACCTGTGCTTGACCCAGCGCATCCTGAGTATGCTGCTTACTACCATACGATTAGTGGAACTTCTATGGCTACACCTTTTGTCGCGGGCGTTGCAGCCTTGCTGTTAGAGGTTAATCCAGATTTATCTCCCGATCAAATAGAGCAAATTATTAAGGAGACTGCAGAGCCAATGGACTATGAGCCGCATGAGGTTGGCGCGGGCTATATCGATGTAAAAGCTGCTGTTGATCTTGCCAAGGTAACTTCAGGTAAACGTGCGGCATTTTTAGAAGGCGATACGTTATGGTCTAGCCAAGGCGAATGGATGCAAGCTGACGATCGCGTGGAAGAATTTGTGTATGTCGGACGCTGGCAGAGTAAAAATGAGGACACTGCATTTCAGCAGACAGTGGCCAAAGCGCATAATAAGAACGCATCGCTCTATAGTAAAATCCGAGGCGAACGCGTGCGCTTTCATTTTTTAGCTACCAACAATGATCCAATTTCCGTTGAGCTTGTCGTGGATGGCCGCTCTGTGGGAACAAAAACAGCTTACGCAGCGAATGCATCGAATTCATCGCCTCACGATGTTGCTGTCACGTTTGATGAGTTGGGCGAAGGTATCCATGACTTAGAAGTGCGCCTGTTAAGCGGCCGCGTCTTGTTTGATCGTATGGATGTGGACGGATCCATATTAGCACCTGATGTAAGTTTTGGCACCAGTCAACAGGTCGATTCAGGAACTATGGGCGTATCGGCTGAAAATATTGAGGTGCAAGAGTTCCCATTGGAAATCGCACCTAATGACGTCAGCATTACATCAACTTTAAACTGGACGGGTGTCGCAGATCTGGATTTCTACTTAGTCGATCCAAACGGTAACGAGGTTGCGTCTAGTGCCTCGCTGGAGAACCCTGAAGTGCTGCAGTTCTGGACAGACATGCCAGGGAACTATCTGCTGCGCGTTACGGGTTATATTAGTGTGGCTACGCCATTCACGATTTCGACCGATATAACTTCGGAACTGAACTAAAGAGAGAACCATTTGTGTAGACCTTGATAACGTTAGCCAAGTGTAAAAAAGGCGTCCATGACGTCTTTTTTTCTTTAGTCGCTTTGACCGTCGTCTAAACGAACGGTATAAATCGTTTTAAAGATTTTTATTTTAGACCAAAGTTGGACGGTTAAATGAGAGGTTCGGTCTCGAAAGCTATCGTGGTAGAAGGTGGTGCGATGCGCGGAATTTTTGCCGCAGGCGTTCTTGACGGTTTTTTGCGCGAGAGCTTTAAGCCTTTTGATGTGGCGATCGGTGTTTCGGCAGGCTCGACCAATTTGATTGGCTATTTAACTGAAGATTATCAACGTAGTTATCGCATCCTCACTGAATTGGCACAATCCAAAGACTTTATCGATCCGATTCGGGGAATGCTGGGCGGGCACCTATGCGATGTTGAATGGTTATGGCGCACTTCCTATGACCAAATAGAGTTGCATTTTGATCGGTACGAGGCAGGTGAGATACCTCTCTATGCGGTGACGACTCGTGTCGATGACGGAACTCCATGCTATATACAGGTAGATGAAAAGAATATGCATCAGCTTTTTCCAGCGTCGTGCGCGATTCCCTTGGCTTTTCGTGACTTTCCGGAGGTCGATGGTGTGGCGATGACCGATGGTGGTGTGGCCGATTCAATTCCGGTACTAAGAGCGTATGAGATGGGCGCGCGGGAAATCACGGTCATCTTGTCACGTGCCGAGGGTTATCGTAAAACGTCAGGTCGCTCATTGGGCATCACTCGCAAAATACTAAGTCAGTATCCAAAGCTATGTGATGCCATTGAAGACCGTGCGGATCGTTACAATGCAACCATCGATTTTATCGAAAATCCACCGAAAGATTGCACCATACACATCATTGCGCCCCCTAAGTACATGCCTGTAGGGCGTTTTACTCGCCAACGCGAACGCCTAGAAGTTGGTTACAATGCGGGTTTGCGGGCGGCCTTTGAGCATATGGATCATTTGTAACGGGATGCTCGAGCGGTATGCAATTTCTTATAGCTCTCAACTAGGCGCAGGTGCTTATCAAGCCCATCTAATTGCATATTCGTCGGCGTCAAGCCATGAAAGCGTGTATCGCCATGGACAGAGCCAATAACTGCCTCTATGGCGTCGTTGCTGTACATACGGCGCAGGTTGTAAACGAAATCGTCGAGCTGGAGCTCGTCATCTAGCTCGATTTCGAGGACGGCCTGAACGGCACGGTAAAACAAGACACGCTCAACCGTATTGTCGTTGTACTGCAAGAACATTTCGACGCAATCGAGGGCGTCTTCATGGCGACCCAGCGCAAGATAAATGAGTAGTTTTAGTTCGAGGATCGTGAGCTGACCCCACACGGTATTTTCGTCAAACTCAATACCAATGAGGGTAATAATATCAGTGTAGTTATCCAGTTGGCTTTCTTCTAACCGCTCGACCAAGTCTTGTAACTGCGCGTCGTCAAGCTTATGCAGATTAAGAATGTCAGCGCGATAGTCGAGAGCAACGTTGGTGTTGTCCCACACTAAATCTTCAACGGGGTAAACTTCCGAATAGCCAGGCACCAAAATGCGACAAACCGGTGCGCCCAAGTCCTCGTACACTGCGACATAGGCCTCTTTGCCGATAGCCGCTAAGATCTCAAAGAGTCGCTCGGATTCTTCAGCGTTGCTACCGGAAAAGTCCCAGTCAGCAAACTCATAGTCGCTGCGGGCACTGAAAAAGCGCCATGAGACCAATCCAGAAGAATCGATGAAGTGTTCAACAAAGTTATTCGGTTCACTTACCGCCATCGAGTTAAAGGTCGGTGGCTGGAAGTCATTTAAGCCTTCAAAACTACGCCCCTGCATCAGCTCAGTAAGACTGCGCTCTAACGCCACATGCATGCTTGGGTGTGCGCCAAACGAGGCGAACACGCCACCGGTACGTGGGTTCATAAGTGTTACGCACATCACTGGGAATTGACCGCCGAGTGACGCATCTTTTACTAAAATAGGGTAGCCCTGAGCTTCAAGTGCTTGCACGGCTTCAACTAAATCCGGGTAGCGCGCCATGACTTCAGCAGGCACGTCGGGTAGGGCAATTTCGTTCTCGAGGATCTCGCGCTTAACTGCGCGCTCGAAGATTTCAGATAAACATTGCACTTGCGCTTCGACCAGCGTATTACCGGCGCTCATGCCGTTACTCAGGTATAAGTTTTCAATAAGATTCGACGGGAAATACACCGTCTCGCCGTCAGAATGACGGCGGAAAGGCAAGGCACAGATGCCGCGATCGCGACGCCCAGAGTTGGTGTCAACTAAGTGTGAGCCCTGCAGCTCGCCCTCGGGGTCGTAAATTGGCATGCAATAGCTATCAAGCAACCCGCTTGGCACCGAATCATCGGCGTTTAATGGGAACCACTTTTCATTGGGATAGTGCACAAACTCGCTGTTGGCAATCTCTTCACCAAAAAACTGATCATTGTAGAAGAAGTTGCAGTTGAGGCGTTCAATAAACTCACCCAAGGCAGAGGCCAATGCTGCTTCTTTGGTAGCGCCTTTACCATTGGTGAAGCACATCGGGGACGCGGCATCACGTATGTGCAGGGACCAAACATGGGGGACAATGTTACGCCAGGATGCGATTTCGATTTTCATGCCCAAATCGGCCAAGATCTGGGTCATATTGGCGATGGTTTGCTCGAGCGGTAGGTCTTTCCCTTCGATGTAGGTGAGAGCGCTTCCTTCCGGAGCTCCCATCAGCAATGCTTGCGCATCTTCATCGAGATTCTCAACCACTTCGATTTGAAATTCAGGTCCAGTTTGCACGACTTTTTTTACTGTGCAGCGATCGATAGAGCGCAAGATACCTTGGCGATCTTTCTCAGAAATATCTTCCGGTAATTCGACTTGGATTTTGAAAATCTGGTTGTAACGATTTTCTGGATCAACAATATTGTTCTGTGACAAACGAATATTTTCAGTCGGGATATCGCGTGACAGGCAGTAGACTTTGACAAAATAGGCTGCGCACATGGCTGATGAAGCCAAGAAATAATCAAATGGGCTCGGTGCCGAACCGTCGCCTTTGTAGCGAATGGGTTGGTCGGTAACGACAGTAAAGTCGTCGAATTTAGCTTCAAGACGAAGATTGTCGAGAAAATTTACTTTGATTTCCATGATGTGCGCTACTTTTTGCGGGGGCGTTTGCCCTGAATGTATTCAACCTGCGCTATTATCCACATTTTCACCCCTCTCGTCTGCGTGGAATTTTTCGCCATTATGTATTACTCTTGGCGAACAATAATAATTATACAAACCGTAAAGACTTTTCTACATGAATGCATTGCTTCGCCAGCTCAGCTGGGGGTCTATCTGCTTACTCAGTTTCCTATTGTTGGCTACGGCAACGTCGGCTCGTGCGGCTATACCTACCAGCCAAATTGGTGCTGAGCCGATTCGACTCGAAAGCTTTCCGATTGAGTACACAGTTGCACCGCGCACTGGTATGAGCTTAAGTGAAGTTCGCACGCTGTCTTACACCCCTTATGAAAGCCGGTTGGCGCTCGGAACTGAGGCGAAATCAGTATGGGTTCGCTTCCGTATAGAAAATACGGGCAGTGAGGCGCGCCGACTATTTATTCATTTTCCTGAGGCTTATCACAACCGCGCGGTAGAATTTTACGAATTACGCGAGGGCGTCGTGTATGAGCGGGTAAAAATAGAATTAAATGATGCTGAGCAACACCCAATGATGATTCGTGAGCAGGCCGTTTATGACACCACGCTTGCTGCTGGGCAAAGCGCTACCTATTACGTTCATAGCTGGTCGTACTCTCATCAATGGTTTGCACTCAATGTTTATGACGAGCAGCATTCGCGTGACGCGTTGGCTGGTACTATGCTAGATATCGCGTTGATGGTGGGTATTTTACTCGCATTATTTATCTTTAACTTTTTGCTCTACTTCTCGTCCCGCTCAGTTGAAAATGTCTACTACGCCTTGTATCTGATTTCTGGTGCGACCTGGATTGCACTCTCCTACGGTTTGCTGAGCAATATGCTTGGGCTATTCGGTGATATAGCTTTGCAGTTCCATTTATCGTTAATGGCAATGGCGATGTTTCTGGTGCTATTCATGATTGCCATTTTTGATACCAAGCGTAGCTTCCCAACGGAACATAAGATACTGTCCGCGCTCCTCGCAGTTATCGTGGTGGATTTCATCTACGGCATATTTGATATTGTTGCTGCACTTAGTTATGCCAGTAGCATCGCCGCAATTATGATTGTGATTACACTTTCCGTTGGCCTATCGATCTGGCGCAAGGGCCATCCGCTGGCGATTTACTTTTTACTGGGTCATGGTTTCTTCTTTGTTTTTAACGCAGTAGCGGTTCTTTATTATAAATCCATCCTCGACTTTAGCTACATCACCAAGCACGGTGTCGGCATTGGTATTATGCTCGAAGCACTCATGCTCGCTTTCATTGTCGCTTATCGTATTAAGATGCTGGAGCAAGTGAAAGCCAGCCAAGAGCAATTACGCGTTGAGGCGCAAACTGACTCGCTGACCGGTCTTTATAATCGCCGTTATTTTCATCGTCGTGCCAATGAGTTGTTAGAAAAAGCCAAGACACAGGGTGTCGAGATGGCGGTATTAGCTGTTGATCTTGACGACTTCAAACAGGTCAATGACGCGCACGGCCATCATGTGGGTGACCGTGTTTTAGTCGAGCTGGCAAAGCTATTGACCAACTCGTGTCGCTCGCATGACGTCGTTGCACGCTTTGGCGGCGAAGAGTTTATGATCTTGCTGTACCGGACATCGTTGAGCAGCGCTGAAGCAATTGCAGAAACCTTGCGTCGACAAGTGTACGATATCAACCTAACAGAACCGACCCCTCATGACCTACGGGTAACAGTGAGTATTGGCGTAGCTGGTGTCGACCTGAATGTGTCATCTATAGAGCTGGCGCTGCATGATGCAGACACCGCCCTCTACCAAGCGAAAGGTAATGGCCGTGACTGTGTCTGCGTTTATGGCGATGCTAGCGACGTGAGTCTTTCGCGCGAGACCAATTAATAAGGCAAGCGTGGGTCGTTGTCAGCGTAACCGCTACCAATAGCACTGAACGGTAACTGTAGACCTAATTCAGGAAAACGCAGCGCGATCCAGGCGGGAAAGGTGTTGCTATTCGGACCTGGCACTGCTTCGTATTCGTTCGCCCAAGGATACTCGTCTGCTGCAGCGGCAATCTGTGGAATAAGCTGCGCAGCATTACTGCCAGTAACTGTCAGCAGCTTCTCTGGTCGCGCGCCATACCAATAACGATCCGGCGTTGCGGTTTGGTAAATGCGTAGAGCTGGTTGGCCACTATCGACGCGCCAACCGACCACCTCATAAACAGTATATTCACTCGCATCGGCAGGCTTTACTGCGAGCCAGCTATGCACGGCGAACCAACCGCGCCAACCAAAGGCATCCGCAGCATAGGCTTCAATCACAGCCTCATTGGTAACAGTTGGCGACAACGATAAACCTGCCGGCTCGCGAGATGTATTGCGCCAATCTTGCGAGGAGCAGGCAACCACGCTGCTGGCTAGAAGCAGTGCGGCAAAGATTGAAAAGATAGAACGCTGCAAAGTTTTTACTCCAAAATTCAAGCTTTAGACCTTTTAATTCTGCCTTGCGCAGCTAAAGGATCAATTTATTCGCTGTTACAATTAGCTTACGTTGAATACTTTGAAAACTGCAAATAGGGATGACGAGATGACCGAACACATAGTTGTGGTAGGTGGTGGGGCCGGTGGTTTAGAGTTGGTGACGCGTCTCGCGCGCAAGTTCAAACGTGACAGCACCGTTCAGGTCACGTTGGTGGATCGTAACCTGACCCACATCTGGAAACCTCTATTGCATGAAGTGGCTGCAGGCGCATTGGATGCCGATGTCGATGGCGTTGACTATCGCGTGCAGGCTGCAAGTGCGGGATTCCGTTTTCAGCCCGGCGAGTTGATCGATGTTGATACTGAGCAGCAACAGATTCGCTTAGCAGCGATGAACGATGATGCCGGTCATGAAATTGTCGCCGAACGCGTCATTCCCTATTCCACTTTGGTTCTCGCAATAGGTTCGGTGACCAATGATTTCGGCACTAAAGGTGCGTCCGAACACTGTTATTTCCTTGATAGTGTGCGCCAAGCGCGCCGCTTTCACCATACCCTTATGAACACCTTTTTGGCGCTTCAAGCGAAGCAATACCCACAGCCGCTGAGTGTTGCAATTGTCGGTGGTGGTGCGACTGGAGTGGAGCTTTCGGCTGAGTTACATAAGTCTGCTGAACTCATTCGTGCCTATGGTTTTGATGATTTCAATATGAGCCAGCTACAAATCACTTTGGTTGAAGCGGGTGAGCGTATCTTGCCGGCATTGCCAGAGCGCATTGCGGCATCGGCACTACATGAGTTAGAAGCGCTTGGAGTGCAGGTGCGAACCGGTACCGCCGTCACCGAAATCAATGAGCAAGGCCTAGTCACCAAAGACGGCGAGCTGATCGCAGCCCCAATCAAAGTATGGGCTGCAGGGGTAAAAGCGCCGCCATTTCTAGCCAAACTCAATGGGTTTGAATGTAATCGAGGCAACCAGGTCATTGCCCGCCCAACGTTACAAAGTTCGACTCACGACAACGTGTTTGTGCTAGGCGACTGCGCTGCAGTTGAGCAACCTGATGGTTCTCGTGTGCCGCCACGGGCGCAAGCCGCTCATCAAATGGCAAGCCATATTTTTAAGGTGATTTGTGCGCAAAAAAAAGGGCATGAACTACCGTCTTTTCGTTATCGCGATCATGGTTCATTGGTATCGCTGTCCAGCTATTCAGCAGTTGGAAGTCTTATGGGCAATTTGACCAAAGGCTCAATGAAGGTCGAAGGTCTATTGGCGCGGGTGATGTATAAGTCGCTCTACCGTATGCATCAGGTGGCGGTACATGGCTACTTTCGGACGTTGCTATACATGCTGGCGCAAGTCATCAACCGCCGCTTACGGCCACGCCTCAAGTTACATTAGGGGGTAACGAGAGCGCTTGACGCGTCTCTTTACAATTTATCACAGCATTTATAACGAAATTCTAGTGAACTATTCCTTTTATTTCGTTAGGATAACGTTTTTACAACAAGCTTCGGAAGTTACAAAATGAGCAAAAAAGGATGGGGTATTGGCGTTGCTGTAGTGGTTGCTGGGTTAGTCATCAGCCCAACATTAATTGGTTCGCAAGCAGAATCGAGTATACGTGAACATGTGGCGCTATTTGACCAAGAGCAACCTGCCTACAGTTTAGAAGTGGTCAGTTATGAACGCGGTTGGTTTAGCGCCAATGCGGTGCTGAAAATGAGTGTCGATTTGGCAACCTTAATGTCCGATCCGGACGCTGAGGAAGTCAGTACGCTTATCGACGTGTCGATTCAGCATGGTCCGATTCTGACGGATCAAGGATTTGGCTTAGGTCTCGCCGCTTGGCAAGCCACCAATGATGGAACCGGCCTTGAGACCTATGTTCAGTGGGATGCAGAACAACCCTTCTATTTGCAGCAAGGCAGTGTCAACCTCCTAGGCACCGGCGTTTATCAAGACTATATTCCAGCCATTCAGAGCACCGCTGCGCTGCCAGACTTCAGTTTTAGTATGACTGAGTTCCGTGGCGATGGTCACTACAGTAATGGTGAATTCAGCTATCAAGGTAACCACGAACAGTTACAGCTAAACGTAGCTGATGAGTTTTCGGTTGATGTTAATGCGATGGCGATAAACGTTGATGCGACTGCGGATCTGAAGACGATGCTGCGAGGTGTTTATTACCCCTCTGCAGTCACTTTTACTTTAGGGCAGATGCGCGTGACTGCTGCTGAAGAAGAACTCTTTTTGATGAGTCACTTAGTTAGCGACTTAGCGATGCTAGAGAGTGAAGACGGCAGCCTAGTACACGTTCACATGGGTTATAAAGCGGATAACCTTTATGTCGATGGGACCGAAGTGAGCGACGTGCGTATGCTGACGCAGGTCAACAATATTGATCGTGGGTTTATCGATGACTACTTTAGCTCAATGAAAGACCTTGTGGGTGAAGATGATCCACAAGTTCTGGCGGCAACAATGACCGGGATGATGGAGCGGCATAAGGCTGACTTACTGACAGCGCAACCTGAGCTGGCTTCCCCTGACTTTGGTTTTACCATGAAAGAAGGTAGCCTTGATGGCTCAATGCTGATGACGCTAGCGGAAATTGATCAGCTGCCAGCACAACTTGACGATGCCTTTATTCAGCAAAACCTGATAGCCAATGCCGATCTAAAAATCGACAATGCGCTGGCACACAAACTCGCAAGTGTCTACGCACGCACCGCGTTGATAGCAGCTGGAACGTTTGACATGGAGCCCGAACAGTTGAATGAGCTCGTCGAACAACAGGCAACTATGATACTGCAGAACTTTGTGCAGCAAGGCATGTTAACGGTTGAAGAAGAGCATTATTTATTCCATGCTGAAGTAGCGCAAGGCATGCTTAACCTGAATGGCCAGCAGTTACCACTTGGGCAGATGATGTAATGATGCGCTTAGGTACGCTCGCCCTACTAGGCGCTTTAACCTTGATGCCCAGCGTCGCTACTGCGGATGGAACCGAGTCGGTGACGATTTGCCAAGACGGTAATTGCGCAACCGAGTTGGCAAAGTTAGAACGGTTTGCGCGCAAGGGCAGCGGCGATGCTGCTGCTGTTGTCGCACTCGCCTACGCTAGTGGCGATGGTGTTGCACAAGACCATGAAAAAGCCCGAAGCTTTATTGAGAAGGGGGCGCATCGTCGCAATCCAATGGCGATGTTTGTGCTCGCTGATTGGCATGCTCGTGGGTTTATTGTCGAGCAGGACCAAGCCTTGGCAGAGCAATGGCTTGAACGCTCGGTTGCTGCAGGCTATGCGCCGGCACAGTATGAACGTGCGGTACAGCTCCTTGGCTCAACCGATCGTGATCAGCAAGTCGCTGCGGTCCCGTTACTTAAGCAAGCCGCCGAAGCAAACTTACTGACGGCGCTCTATGCATTAGCTCGCTTGTATCAGACGGGTACCCTAGTGGAGCAAGACCTACCTACGGCGGGCGCGCTCTACGCTCGTTTAGCCCGCGTTGGTTACAGCGATGCGAGGCAACAACTGAGCGCTATCAACGGTGAATTGGAGCAAACGGAATTTGCGCAAACTGAGCAAGGTGAACGCTTGCTGGCGGCCGAACAAGCAATGGAACGTATTACGGTGACGGCGGATGCCAGTATGTACCGAACCCAACTAGGACGACTGCTAGATGAACTAGAATCTTCACCCAATTTTGATAAGCGCTCCATTGGTTCGCGTATTCAAGGGGTGGGATGTGGTGATACCGGCAGTCCTTGTGCAGTTGTACGTCCGCAAAAAGGGCAAAGCAGCATAGCGGATGTCCTGTCAGGAAGCCGCGGAAATTAACCATACAACTTTACGTAAAACTGTGTAAATTTGAGGGCAGGGTGCGAGTAGTGTATACTCCGCGCCCTGTTTTACGAGTAATTGGAGAAAGTGCGTTGCAGCTGCTTACGCCACCCTAGACGTAACAGACCTTCCTTACTGGCTGGCTCATTAAGAGGCGGCGATTTAACTGATCTCGCACCGAGATAGAAAACCTTTAACTTACAAAGTGAAAATTATGATGAATACGATTCGTAGTCAGTGGCTATCGAACATTCGCGGCGATGTGCTCGCGGGTATCGTGGTTGCGCTGGCGCTTATTCCTGAGGCGATTGCGTTTTCGATTATCGCGGGTGTCGACCCAAAAGTAGGGCTCTATGCCTCATTTTGTATTGCCGTGATCATCGCCTTTGTTGGTGGCCGTCCAGGCATGATCTCTGCCGCCACCGGTGCGATGGCTCTGCTAATGGTGACGCTGGTCAGGGAGCATGGACTGGAGTACCTGTTGGCAGCGACGTTACTGACCGGTGTACTACAGATCGTCATGGGCGCTTTGAAGCTTGGTGATTTAATGCGCTTCGTGTCGCGCTCGGTTGTGACCGGTTTCGTCAACGCGCTAGCCATCCTTATTTTCATGGCACAGCTACCTGAACTGACCAATGTGACTTGGCATGTCTATGCCATGACCGCTGCGGGTCTGGGTATCATTTATCTTTTTCCTTATGTACCTAAGATCGGCAAGCTCCTGCCGTCACCGTTGGTGTGTATTGTTAGCATGACAATTGTCGCGATTGTCTGGGACATCGACATCCGCACTGTAGGTGACATGGGCCAGTTGCCTGATACATTACCGGTATTCCTCTGGCCTGAAGTACCACTGAATCTCGACACGCTGATGATCATCTTGCCGTATTCCATTGGTTTGGCCGTGGTGGGTTTGCTGGAGTCGATGATGACCGCAACCATTGTTGATGACCTTACCGATACTACGAGTGACAAGAACCGTGAGTGCCGTGGTCAAGGGATTGCCAATATTGGTGCGGGTCTGTTCGGTGGTATGGCGGGTTGTGCCATGATTGGACAGTCAGTCATCAACGTTAAGTCGGGCGGTCGCGGGCGTCTATCGACACTCGTCGCTGGGGTATTCTTAATGGTGATGATTGTAGTACTCGACGAGTGGCTCAAACAAATCCCGATGGCGGCGTTGGTCGCGGTGATGATTATGGTATCCATCGGTACCTTTAGTTGGGCCTCGATTCGCGATCTACGTAAGCATCCATTGTCGACTAATATTGTGATGGTAAGCACAGTGGTTGTAGTCGTGGCCACTCATAACTTAGCGCTAGGCGTCGGTGTGGGTGTCTTGTTGGCGGCAATGTTCTTTGCTAACAAGATTGGCCACTTTATGCATGTCAGTTCAACGATTGATACCGATGGTGTGACCCGTCAGTACCAAGTTATTGGTCAAGTATTCTTTAGTTCAGCGGATAAGTTTGTTGCGTCCTTTGACTTTAAAGAAGCCGTTGATAAGGTAGTGATTGATTTGACCAAAGCACACTTTTGGGACATTACTGCGGTCGGTGCACTTGATAAAGTCGTGATTAAATTCCGTCGCGAAGGTGCTGACGTTGAAGTGATTGGGCTGAACGAGGCGAGCGCTACCATTGTTGACCGTTTTGGTGTGCATGATAAACCTGGCGCAACTGACGAGATTATGGGCGGTCATTAAGCGACCCAGCTGAGGAGAAAACCATGTCATATGTAATTGGATGTATCGATGCAGCAACGGCAAATACCGCCGTATGTGACTATTCAGCTTGGGCCGCGCAGCAACTGTCTGCGCCGCTAATGCTGTTGCACGTGCTTGAAAACCATGAGCGGGAAGCGAGCACGGATGTGACCGGTAATATCGGCCTAGGTACGCGTGAAGGTCTACTTGAGCAACTTGCCGAGCTAGACGCGCAGCGCGCCAAGCTGGCGCTTAAACATGGTCATATGGTGCTCGATCAAGCAGCTAGCAAAGTGCGGGAACTCGGCGTTGAGACTGTTCATCAACGCCAACGCCACGGCGAGCTTGCTGAAACTTTGGTTGAGATGGAAGGCGACGTGCGATTAGCGGTGTTAGGGTTGCATGGTGAGGACTCAGTAAACCAACTGCATAAAGTCGGTAGTCACTTGGAAACAGTGATCCGTACTGTCCATCGTCCGTTGTTGCTGACTCCCGACGCTTTTAGTCAACCACAAAGCGCAATGCTAGCTTTTGACGCGAGTGCAACGACCAAGAAAGGCATCGAACTATTGGCGCAAAGTCCATTGTTCAAGGGGATGCCAGTGCATGTAGTGATGGTGGATGCGGATACTTCTGACAATCGTGAACGTTTAGAGTGGGCTGCCGAGCAGTTGCGTGCTGGCGGGCACGACGTCGAAACTGCATTGCTGGCCGGTGATGTTGAGCAAGCCTTACACCTTTATCAACAGCAGCACAGCATTGACATCATGGTGATGGGCGCCTTTGGGCACTCACGGATCCGCCAGTTCCTCGTCGGTAGCACCACCATGCGTATGCTACAAGAAAGCACAACACCAGTGCTGGTCTTGCGCTAACCAATTCTCTTAATCCTGCTTAAGTAACTGCGTGTCGCTGCTGAAAGCGCGGCGCGCGGTAACTTTCTTCCTGCATAATAGTCGCGAGTCGCTCAACTGCTACACCGATATCCGTATAGCTGGTATAAAGCGGGGTAAACCCGACGCGTAAATAATTTGGTGCACGAAAATCAGCGATAACTTTTGCCTCTATTAATGCTTGGCAAATGGCATAAGCATCGTCATGCGCAAACGACAGTTGACTCCCACGTGCTTGTGGCTCGGCTGGCGAAATACATTCAAATGCGTTAGCAAAGTCATAGTTCGCAAGCAACTCGAGAAAGAGTTCGCTCAGCGCTAACGACTTCTCTCTTAACTGGTGCAGATCAACTCCAGCAAAGGCATCTAAGGCCGCGTCCACTGCACTCATCGCGAGTACCGAGGGGGTGCCACTGAGCATTTGCTTAATGGTATCCGCCGGTTGATAGACCGGATCAAAGGCAAAGGGTTGGGCATGGCCGAACCAACCTGCCAGCGGCTGATTGAGGCGCTGTAAATGACGTTCGGCAACGTAAACAAATGCTGGCGCACCAGGGCCACCATTAAGGTATTTGTAGGTACATCCCACGGCAAAGTCTGCTCGCCATGTGTCTAGTTCGACCGGCATGGCGCCCGCACTATGGGCGAGATCGACAACGACTAAAGCACCGACCGCGTGGGCATGTTCAATAAGTTGCTGCAGAGGTAAGCGACGGCCGGTACGGAAATTAACTTCAGTCAACAGCACAACGGCGGTTTGCTGGTTAATAAACCGGCTTGGCTGCTCAACTAACTCGAGTTCATCGACAGTGGTCAGCTCACAACGCTGCGCGCCAAGAAGTTGGCTAAGCCCCTGCACCATGTAGAGGTCGGTAGGGAAATTATCCTGCGTTGAAACGATTTGCGTTCGGTCCTCTTGCAGTTTGACTGCTGCACTCAAAACTTTGAAGAGATTGACCGAAATAGAGTCACAACAAATCACTTGGCCGGGCGCTGCACCGATGATGGGGGCCAGCTTTTCCCCCACCAGCGACGGCAAATTGACCCAATCGTGTAGGTTCCAGCTCTTGATACCATCGTCTGCCCATTGCCGTTGCACTACATCTTGGACCCGTTCGGCAGTGGCATGGGTCATTAAACCGAGTGAGTTGCCATCAAGGTAAATCGTATCGGCAGGGATGCGAAAGAGGTCACGCTTGGCGGCAAGTGGATCTGCGTTATCGCGCTCGGCAAGGACGGTGAAGTCGATACTACTCATAAAAGCTTCCTAATCTTGTGCGCTTAGTTGTTTAAGCTCGTTTAGGATAGTAAGCCATGCTCTGCTTTGCGGATCAATAACATCAAAATGTCCTGCTCCCTTTAGCCACACCACTTCGACTTGTTCGTGCGCAGCAAAATCACGGCTTTGCGCGAGTGGCACGATGTTATCGGCGTCACCATGAAACAGATAAGTGTCGACTTGAAGCGGCTGCGCAGCTGGATTTGCTGCGGTCCAGGCGTTCTCATCAGCACCTTGCATGAAGCGGTTACCCACTTGCTGACAGCTGTTTTCGCCCGCAGCGTAGTCCCTGATATCCGTGATTGCCGCCAAACCTACTATGCGGTCAATAAGCGCTGCTTGTTGCTGTCCTGCCAGCAAAGCTAAATGCCCGCCAGCGCTGTGACCAATCAAGGTGACATCGCGTTGGGCCAAGGCTTGTTCTCCACCATACTGTGCGGCGATCGTTACGAGACCGTTTTGAATATCGTTGAACGTACCCGGCCAACCTCCGCCATCGTCGCCCACACGGCGATACTCGAGTGACCAGACGTCGAAGCCGGCATCGCGTAACGCTGTGTTCATGGCATAGGTATGTTCAATTGCATAAGCATTCAACCAACAGCCACCATGAATCGATAGGATGATGGGCGCTGACGATTGGCGCTCCAAAGCTTGCCAATTTTCAACAAACTGTATCGGTGAGTCGCCATAGAAAATTCGTTGGTCAGGCTCAGCAAAAGGTGCTGCGAGTACGTCACTGAAGCTGACATTGCTACGCGGTTCCTGTGCAAGCGCGGAAAACACCGATACGGAGATGAGAAGTGCACTTAATTTTTTCATTGTACAACTTGATGCAATTAGCTTATTTGAGGGTTTTAGCTAGCATACAACTTGTAAGTCATTGAGACAATTGAAGTTGCAAAAATCCTAAAATTTGCAGCTATACTTTAGCTAGCAACAGACACCGCAGGAGGTGATTATGCGTACGTTAGTACTCACACTAGGCCTGTTGGGCGTTGTATTGATCAGCGGATGTTCGAGCACGCACACAGCACAAACGTCAACCAAACGAGTTGTTGATCAGGAATATGTTGCAGCAGTAGAAGCGGCTGCCAACCGTTCAACAGTTCAGAACCGCATCATTTGGGTCAATCCACCAACGGAAGAAGTGACCGACAATGGTGCTCGTAAGACTCAACACTGATCTTAAGCTAGGACGGAATTGTTGACACGGATGTCATTTAACTCTTCTCGAAGCGAGCTTCAATGGCTTGCTGAAGCTGCTTTTTACCGCCGACCATAAAGACCACTTCGGCGACGACAAACAGTGGACCAATCGCAAGACCCATAATGTCGTCGACAAAGGCTGGCTTGCGCCCTTCAAAATAATGGCCGATGAACTGAAACAGCCAGCCAACCACAAATAACCCAATTCCCCATGTTAGCCACAGCGCAGTGCTGAGTGCTGCAACCTTAACGCCGAGGATGACGGTAAGTGCTAACAGCAACGTCATGAGGATGCCAAGCGGATGGTCAAGACGGAGATAAAAGAGCGATGCCACCACGGCAACGATGAGTGCGGGCGTCATAAACCAGCCGTCAAAACCCCAATAGGGGCGCGATAATAAGATTTGTAAGGCAATGACAATCATCGGGATGCCCACGAGGTGGGTCGCAATATTGCGGCGGTCACGATGGTACGCCGCATAATCAGCCAAGTGATCGGTAATAGTTTTCATACGCTTATTCCGCTATTGGTAATTAATTTTTGCTACCCTGATGAACTCTTGTCACTATGTAGCTCTGCCATCTACTATAAATAGAAAATAAACAGAAGGGAAAGGCCATGCGCGATAAACTGGAACGTCGCTCATTTTTGATACTGCTAGTATTGGTTAGCATTGCATTTGGATTTATCTTAGAGCCGTTCTGGGGCGCTATCTTTTGGGCCTGTGCCGTGGCTGTTATTTTTGCTCCGCTGCAGCGTTGGGTACTGAGCAAGATTGGCGAGCGGCCGAATACCGCTGCTTTATTGACGCTATTTGCGCTCATGGCGATTGTAGTGATTCCGGTGATTTTGTTGACCTCGGCATTTGTCAGCGAGGGCATACAGTTTTATCAACGCATTGAAGCTGGCGAGATCGATCCGCGCCAAATCCTACAACGCCTACGTGACGCTTTCCCATGGATCGATCAGATCTTAGTTGAGTTTGGTGTTGATACCAACAACCTTAAGGAACGGTTGTCTCAAGCGTTAGTGAGCGCAAGTCAATTCTTGGCCAAAGAAACCTTCACCATCGGCCAGAACACTTTCAGCTTCCTCGTCAGTCTTGCGCTCATGCTTTATTTGACGTTTTTCCTCCTGCGCGATGGTAAGACATTGGTGAATTTGATTATCAAAGCCTTACCACTTGGCGATGAACGTGAGCATGCGTTGTTTACCAAGTTTGCGGAGGTAACGCGGGCAACGGTGAAGGGCAATCTTGTGGTGGCAATTGTCCAAGGTGCGCTGGGCGGGATTATATTCTGGGTTTTGGACATCCCGGGTCCGCTGTTGTGGGGTGTGGTAATGGCGTTCTTATCCCTCATTCCGGCGGTGGGGGCAGCAATCATCTGGTTCCCTGTCAGTTTATATCTTTACGCCACAGGCGACTGGATAAGCGCAACGGTGCTGCTAGCCTATGGCGCGATCGTGATTGGTTTGGCTGACAACTTATTGCGGCCTATTCTGGTCGGACGCGATACCAAGCTGCCAGATTACGTGGTGCTATTTTCAACTATTGGCGGGATTGTCTTGTTTGGTATTAATGGTTTCGTCATTGGCCCGCTCGTTGCCGCTCTTTTCATGGCAACCTGGCAAATCTTTATGAAGGACTTTAATGGCGAGCTGTAGTAGCTCGCCAGTCAATTTAGTTCAGGGCGGTGATAACCGTTTGCTAAGCCTTGCTTGCTGAATACCCACTGCCAGACTTGCAGGTCGCGGGCCCGGAAAGCACCTGCACATGACAGGAGGTAATAGCGCCACATACGGAAAAACGTCTCGTCATACTGGTCTTTTAAGGTAGGCCAGTGTTGCTCGAAATTAGCACACCAAGCCATCAGGGTAGTATCATAATCGGCGCCAAAATTATGCACATCTTCGCAGCAAAAGAGGTCACGCGAGGCATCGTCGATGTGACTAATACAAGGCAATTCGCCATTAGGGAATATGTAGCGATTGATCCAAGGGTCAGTGCCGCGAATATCACGATTGCGTCCGATGGTATGCAACAAGAAGAGTCCGCCATCGCTGAGACAACGTTGCGCAACCTGCATAAAGGAAGCGTAATTTTTTTGCCCAACATGTTCAAACATACCAATGCTGACCACAGCATCAAATGGCTCATTGATATCGCGGTAATCTTGCAAACGAAATTCTATCGGCAGCCCCTCGCATAGTTGTTGCCCTAATTCGATCTGTGCTTTTGACACAGTAAGTCCGACACAACGCACGCCATAATTTTCGGCGGCGTATTTCATGAAGCTACCCCAACCACAGCCAATGTCGAGCACGCGCATGCCTGGCTTTAATTGCAATTTGCGGCACACCAATTCGAGCTTGTCACGCTGGGCGTCATCAAGATTATCAGCGTTACGCCAATAGCCACAGGTATAGACCATGCGCTGGTCGAGCATCGCGCGGTAAAGGTTGTTGCCCAAGTCATAATGCTGCTGGCCAACTTGCCAGGCGCGGCGGCTATTCTGTAGATTTAAAATCCGAGCCTTCAGGTGATGCCAAAGGAGTTTGACAGGGCGAATATGCTGGCCAAGCTGTGCCTGTAGAATGCGCTGAAAGAAGACATCGAGTTGATCGCAATCCCAATCGCCGCGCATATAAGCCTCGCCTAGGCCCAAGTTTCCGCGTGCTAAAACATCAGCGAACATATTGTTGCTATGAACTTGCAGATCCCAAGGGCGCGAACCATTGAGTTGAATATCGGCTTGCTCTAACAGTTTTGCGATATAAGCTTCAGTTTTCATAAGGCCTCCGCTAGTTGCCACTAAGTGTAGCTAAGCTGAGAAAAAATGCAGCTAAGCGCAGGAAAGTTATAGCTTAGTCAGAAACAGACTAGACTTATAGTACCGAGCGCCGTAGGGTGATGAAAGTAAACATGGAAGAGGCAAAGTATGCGTATTTTACTGATGGCAGTGCTTAGTTGTGGGGTATTGCTGGGCTGTGCAACACAGGTCGAACGGTTTCCAGCCGCTGAAATGGCGCGCAGTAATACGGTTGAGTTTATCCAGCCTTACCAGCTCTCGCGGACCGACGTTGAGTTTGTTGATATGGGCACGGTCCGCGGTGAATCGTGCCAACGGCCTTTGCTTGACGGTCAGGCCTCGCAGGAAGAGGCGCTTATCGCAATGAAACTAGCTGCGGCTGACAAGCAGGCTAATCGTGTCGTCCTGAAACGTTGTCAACAAGACAGTAAGGATGGCTGTACGGCGCGGTGGTGGTGCGAGGGTACCGCTTTCCAAATGCGCCCGTTACAATAGGGCAAATGAGCGAATAAGCTGTATAGGAGTCGTTTATGCGTAACGCGCACCGTCCGATTGATTTAATCGGTCAGACTGACATGATTCGAGTTGCCTCGTTATCAAAGCTTACTGGCTGCGATATCTGGTTAAAACTGGAATCACAGAACCCTGGCGGTTCGATAAAAGATCGCGCGGCCTTGCAAATCATCCAAGATGCGATGGCTAGCGGTGAATTAGAGCCGGGTATGACGGTGGTTGAGGGGACAGCAGGAAATACCGGCATCGGTTTGGCGATTGTGGCCCGTTCATTGGGCCTCAATATGCTGGCGGTCATGCCCAACGATCAATCGCCGGAAAAGGAGCGTATGATCAGCTTGCACGGAGCTCAGCTAAAGACTGTTGACCCCGTGCCATTTCGCAACGACAACCACTTCTATCATACCGCGCGCAAACTCGCTGAGAGCCGCGATGATTATTGGTGGGCAAATCAGTTTGAAAACACCAGCAATGCCCGCGCGCACTACCTGACTACGGGCCCAGAAATTTGGCAGCAGACGGATGGCAACATCGATATCTTTGTGTCCGTTGCTGGTACTGGCGGCACCATTGCGGGCAATTCGATGTATTTGAAAGAGCGTAATCAGGACGTCCAAATTTGGCTCACGGATCCTGATGGCTCAGGTATCTACAGCTATTTGAAACAAGGCGAGTATGTTGCTAACGGTGGTTCATTCACTGAAGGCATCGGCATCATGCGCTTAGTCGAGAACTTCAAGCAAGCAAAAATAGATGCTGCGGTGAACCTGCCTGATCAAGATTTACTGGCGTTGTCGCGCTATGTGCGCGATCACGATGCCATTGTTTTGGGCAGTAGTTCTGCCCTTAACCTCGCTGGCGCACTGCAAGCGGCGGCGTTGCATGGTCCGGGCAAAACCATTGTCACTTTTGCTTGTGACTTAGGCGAGCGTTCGGCGAGTAAACTCTACAATCAAGATTACCTGAAAGGGCGAGGCTTAAACCTTGAATTAGAACCGATTAATGAAATGTTCGCACGCTATCGTGATAGCGGCGAACGGGTGTGGTACAAGCCAAGTTAAGTGAAGCTCAGGCGCATACGGTAGCCATCGGCATGCCCCGGATAGTAATCGGGTAACACATCGACGACTTCAAAATCATAGCGGCGATAGAATTCTATCGCCGCTTTATTATCTACTTTCACTTCCAATGAGATAGCGCTGGCGCCTTGGCTACGTGCAAGTTCTAACCCGTGCTCTAACAACTTACGGCCAACGCCTGTACCGCGGGCAGCGCTGGCAACTGCAATGGAATACAAGCGCCAAACACGACTGTTTTTGCGTGTGAGTAATAAGCTGTAACCAAGCAATTGTTGCGCATCACGCAATACAAACAAGTGTGCACTTGGGCTTTGCAGTAAACGCCGAAAACTTTGCCGGCCAAGTTGACTGTAGTTAAAGGTAGCAGCTTCGAGTGCGACCAAGTCAGCTAAATCGGCAAGCGTCGCTTTACGCAAGGTTGGCGCCATTACTTTTCATCCAAACGGCGCGCGAAGTCGCGCATGATGATGTAATAGAGCTCATCGCCTAACAGTAAATCTTCAACCCCTGACTCAATCGAAGGATTGTCGTTAATTTCAATGATCACGGGCCCTTTGTCGGTGACTTTCATATCAACACCATAAAGGCCATCGCCAATCAAGCGTGTTGCTTGCAAAGCGGTTTTGACTACTTCTTTCGGTACCTGATGCACTCCCACGGTTTCAAAACCACCCGACTTGCCGCGACTGCTAGCACTGGCGTGATTGTAGATTTGCCAATGGTTGCGCGCCATTAGGTACTTACAGGCGTAAATCGGGCGGTTGTTGAGCACACCGATACGCCAATCGAATTCAGTACGAACAAATTCTTGCGCCAATAAGATCGTCGATTTTTTGAAAAGATCGGCGGCAATCGCCTTAAGTTCGTCGATATTCTCGGCTTTTTCGACACCTATCGAGAACGAGCCATCTGGGATCTTCAACACTACCGGGTAACCTAAACGCTCACCGATGGCCTGAAAATCAATGGCTTGTTGATTCAACAAAAGTTCGGTACGTGGGGTTGGGATCTTATGTTTGTCCAACAACTCCTTCAAAAAGACCTTGTTCGCACATTGTAAAATAGAGTGCGGTGCGTCAATAACAACCATGCCATTAGCTTCAGCTTTCTTGGCAAAATGATAGGTGTAATGGTTTATTCGCGTGGTCTCACGAATAAACAGCGCATCAAACTCCAGCAGACGATTGTAGTCGTCAGCTGTGATTAGCTCAGCGTCAATGTCAGCGTCTTTAGCGGCTTTGATAAATTTCTGCAGGGCTTTCTTATCGCTGGTCGGTATTGCCTCTTCCGGGTCGTGTAAGATCGCTAAGTCGTAACGATACTCTTTGGGAGCCCGAGCTTTACGCCATACGCGCTTGCTAAAACTATCGAGCGCGTCACCGAAAAAGGTCTGTTGCTCATCATCAAGTTCAGCAAGATGACCTGCGCCAATATTGGTAATGAACCAACGGCCTTGATGGCTGAATTCAACCCAGAGGATGGGGCACGGATAACGATCGAAGATCTGTCGTGCAAAGTTGCTCAGTTGCTGGTTTTCGGCTTGGCCGAAGCAAATGAGAACGCGTTGCGACGTAGCGGTCGACTGCTGAGCTAAGTACTTACTAATTTGCTTATCAGTGTTGGCGGGCAGCACTAATTGATAATGCGAAAAGTTTGCCAAATCGTTAATCGTGGTTACCGACGGGAGAACACGTTGGCCACGCGCCTCAGCGAGAAGGCTGACATAATAGCCAGTCGACAAATAGCTTAGGTCACCGCACAAATTAAGGATTTGCGCACGTGCTTTGGCGTTTTGTTGCAGTAAATACTCACTGGCGGTAACGATCGATTGGCTGGGGTAATAGGGTTGCCAGTCGGTAATATCATCAAGGATGATCAAGGCTGCATTTTGCATAAAAGCTCCGCATTAGAATTGCGCGCATATTTAAGGCTAAATTGACGAAAACACAAGTAAAATCTTCATCGGGTGTTTACAAAAAAAGGGTAGCAGATAAAAACCATTACGCTATGCTTTAAATCAGCATTAACTAAGGGAGCAATCGGATGCTAACTTTATTAGCTAGGCTATTGAAGGCACTCAATTCCGAGTCGGGTGCGTGGGCGCTCGCTATCGCCTTCGTTTTGGGCATGATTATGGGTTTTACGCCATTATGGCGGGTACATAACCTCGTCATCTTACTCGTTGCATTGTTATTCCGAGTCAATCTATCTGGCTTTATTTTAAGTTTTGTCATTTGCTCCGGTTTGGCCTATCTCCTTGATCCCGTTTTCCACAACATCGGTTTTGCTATTCTATCTGCAGAAAGCTGGCAGCCGGTATGGCAAAGCATGTACGACTCGGCATTTTGGCGAGTGGTGCAATTTCATCACACCATTACCCTCGGCAGCCTCGTCTTAAGTCTGGCCTTCGCTCCTATTTTGGCGGTCGTTAGCTTCTGGATAGTGAGTCAGTATCGGCGCCGTATTCAAGCTTGGTTTAACAAGTTAAAGATTGTGCAGGCGTTGAAAGCAAATCGCTTTTACACAATTTATGCGAACTTAAAGGGGTAATGAGCATGGAACAGCATACCGTCCGCCGTAGCGCCTTCCGTTGGCCGGGATTAGTCGCCTTCTTGATTATTGTTGGGGTGATTGCAGCATTTTCTTGGTTGTTGCTCGATACTATTTTGAAGTGGTCGCTGGAGCGGACCCTGGGCACACTCAATGGCGCTGAAGTGAATATAGCGCAAGTCGAGCATCAATGGGTGCCGCTGAAGGTTCGTATGTCTGGCGTGCAGTTGACGGATCCTGCGCAACCTGACTACAACCGTGTGGCCATCGGTGAAGTCGCAGGCGAATTAAATTGGGAACAGTTGTTGCTCGGACGCTTCCATTTCGAAGAGGTGGTCAGCACAGGTATTCGTGTGCACACCGAACGGGAAACTGCTGGCGAAGTTTATCAGCTCCCAGATAAGTCGCAGATGGAAAGTTGGTTCGGTGAGAACATGCAAGAGTTGCAACTTTCGATGCCTTCGGTTGATGAAGTCATGGAGCGTGTCGATTTGCGCACTCCAACCGCGATTAGCGAAGCGAAACAAAGCTTTGAAACACAGAAACAACGTGTCGAAGGTCTCATCAGCAAGTTACCGAGTAAGGAACGTCTTGCCGAATATGAAGCCCAAGTGAAAGAGCTTTCTGAGGGAGATATCTCAACTCCAGCACAGCTGCAGCAACGCAAAGAGAAGTTCGAGAAATTAAAACAACAGTTCGCCAGCGACAAAGCCGCCATTGAAGAATTTAGAGAAGTGGCTACCACTGCGGTAGCAGAGCTGAAGACGCAAATGCAAAACGTTAAAGATGCGCCGCAGCATGACCTCGATCGCGTCGGTGAGTTGATGCAACTCAACAGTCAGGGGCTAAGTGAGATCACGGCGGTGCTGTTTGGCGAACAAGCGCGGCATTGGGCTGACTATATGCTACTCGCCTATGAGCAATTAATGCCGATGCTGCAGCGTTCTGCTGACGAGACGGCGGTCAAACCGCCACGCGGCGAGGGGATCTGGTTTTCTTTCACTGGCGCTGATGCGCCTCCTGATTTCTTGATTAAGAAAGCACGTACCGAGTTTGCGATCGGGCCTACGGTGCTTGATGTGGATTGGGAAAATATTACCCATCAACACGCGCAACTCGGCCAACCGACGGTGTTCCGCGCTCGTGGTGAAAATAACGCACTGTGGTCGCTATTACAGCTAAATGGTGAGTTGGCGCTGACCGCGGAAGGTTTCGATGCGCGTCAGCAATGGAAAGTGCAGGGTGTAAACTTAGCCGAAACCGCTTTGAGTCAACGCAGTGAGTTTGCGGCTAAAATCTTGTCGGCGTTGCTCGATAGTGAAGGGAATATCGTGCTGCGCGATAGCCAGTTTGATGGTAATGCCATCTTACGATTAGCCAATATGACCATCGAAGCGGAAGCCGAGAACCAATGGACACAAGTTATTGCGAAAGCACTGGAGAGCTTAAATCGATTAGATATTAATGCGGATATTAAGGGTGCCCTAATGTCACCTGACTTCAAATTAAGCTCAGACCTTGACCGCCAGTTGGGGCAAGCCCTTAAAAGCGCAGCAATGGATGCGGCCGGTAGTGAGCTCACTGAGTTGCGCCAAAGGTTGACCACGCAGTCAGAGGGTTTTGTCGGCGAGTACGGTGATGACTTAACTGAATTATCGGGTTTGCTCACGGATGCTGAGAATCGTGAAGAGCGTTTGCAAAGTTTACTCGAAGCGAAGCTGCAAGATAAGCTCGAAGACAAAGTGAAAGATAAACTTAAAGGCCTTCTCGGCGGCAACTAAAGCCAAGAAAAAAGGGGCGCAATGCCCCTTTTTTATTCACTCTCCAAAAAGGTTCGTAATTCTTCAGCTTTACTGGGAATCGAGAAGAGTCCATCTAGGTGCCCCCAGACCCCCTCTATTTCCCCATATTCAGGGTTCTTCCCTTGCTTCTCTAAAATCGCAACCGCTTGTTTGGCTAAGTAAGGTTGTAGCAAGAGGTCATTGGTTGCCGGTAAGAACAAAGTCTTTGCTTTGACCTTAGCCAGCCCACTCGCCAAATCGCCTTCGTGTCCAGCGACAAATAACTGGTTGGCACGGACGAGGTAAAGTAAGTGGTTACCATCTGCTAAAGGCGCACGGTTAGCCGAGTTAGCAAATAAATAATCCAGCACAGGAGTGCTATTAAGCACACTCTCAAGCGCTGCTTCCGGCATCACTTCCGGCTGTGGCGCACGCATGTTCATGATGACTGGATGCATAGCTTGTTGGGTGATCATTGCTAAGGTACTGGTGATGCCAGTTAGTGGCGCGTCACCGTCATAGTAGTCTCCACCGTTGAAGTTAGGGTCATGTTTGATAGGTCGCGCCCAGTGCTCCAAAGCCATAATGGTCCAAGCATCCATTGCGCCGGCGCCGATCACCGAAACCATGCGCTCGACCATGTCAGGATAGGCAACGGACCATTCCAATGCCTGCAGTGAGCCCATTGAGGCACCCACAACAGCGTGCAACTTATTGATACCTAGACTCTTGAGCAACTCATGTTGCACATTCACAAAGTCACGAATTGTTACGACTGGAAAGTCGAGACCATAAGGCTTCCCTGTTTCTGGATTCAGCGAAGCAGGGCCAGTGGTGATGACGTTCGGATCGTTAGGAAAAGCGTTCACTAAGGTATCGGAACTAATGACAAAGTACTTATTCGTATCAATGGCTTTGCCCGGACCAATAATGCTATCCCAGTAGCCTGGTAAGACATCGTCAGTGCTATATTTACCTGCGGCATGACTGTTACCAGAGAAGAAGTGGGTGATCAAAATGACGTTGTCTTTTGCCGCGTTCAATTCACCATAACTTTCCCAGCCAACGGTCACCTGTGGGATGACTTCGCCACCCAAGGTGGTGTAGTTGTCAAAGGTAAAACGTTGCTTCTCGACCAGCATCGGCTCGGAGGTTTCTTGTGCTGCACAGCTAGCACTCAAAAATACTGCCGAGATCATAAAAATGCTGATAAATACACGTTGCATCATAGTTTGCATTAGCTACTCCTAGTTCGCATCCTGCGCTTCAATAAGATAGTTTGCATACTGCTTGCGCAGCTCGTTCTTGACCAGTTTGCCGGTGCCGGTATGGGGCAGGTCGTCGACGATGAGAATGTCATCGGGCATCCACCATTTGGCAATCTTGCCTTGTAAAAACTCATAAAGCATTGCTTTGTCGAGTTTTTTGCCTTTATTTGCGACGACTAACAATAACGGTCGCTCGTCCCATTTGGGATGCTTCACGCCAATCACGCAGCTTTCGTTTACGGCAGGGTGTTGGCTACAGATATTTTCGATATCTAGCGAGCTTATCCATTCGCCACCACTCTTGATCACGTCTTTTTTACGGTCGACAACTTTCATGTAGCCATGCGCATCAATGACCGCAATATCGCCAGTGGCTAGCCAGCCATCGGCAAAGGTATCAGGGTCGTCACGCTGGAAGTAGCTGCTCGCTATCCACGGGCCGCGTACCCGCAGTTCACCACTGGTCTCGCCATCGTGGGGCTGGGCAACGCCATCGGCATTGACAATCTCCATCTCGACACCGAAGCAGGCGCGGCCGGCGGTGGTTTGAATACGGTAGCGCTGTTCTTTTGGCAAAGCCAAGAGGCTTGGTTCGGGGGGCGCTGAGCATGCCAGCGGACCCGTTTCGGTCATCCCCCAAATCGGCTGCCAGTAAACGTCATAACTTTCGTCGAAGGTTTTGACCAGACCTAACGGTGATGCTGCGCCGCCGACACAAACGCGTTCAAGCGAGGGCACCGCCGCGGCTTTTTCATGTAAATAGTTGTGCAGGGTTAACCAAATCGTCGGTACGCCTAGGCCAACGGTGACGTGTTCTTGCGTGATTAATTCATACATGTCAGCGCCGCTCATACCGCTGCCCGGTAATACCAGCTTGCTACCCGCCAAGGGCGCCGCATAAGGCGCACCCCATGCGCCGGCATGGTACATGGCAACCATCGGCATTAATACGGTGTTAGCACGTAAATCAAGTAATTCGGCACTGGCGGTTGCTTGTGCATGTAGCACCATGGCTCGGTGGGAACTGAGCACGCCCTTCGGGTTGCCGGTGGTGCCTGAGGTGTAACAGAGCAACGCTGCAGTGTCCTCGTGTAAAGCAGGCCAAGAGTAATCGGTGGCTTGTTCAAGCAACAGTTGCTCATAGGCATAAAGAGGTTGCTTAACATTACTGAGCGCAGGTTGATTCTTGGTCTCAGCTAAAACCACGATGCCTTTTAAGTTGGGGAGCTGTTCGACTACTTCGGCAGCAAGTTCTGCAAAACAGGCATCCACAAACAGCCACTGCGCATCGGCATCGGCCATGATCCAGGCAATTTGTTCGGCCAACAGACGTGGATTGACGGTATGCAAAACCGCTCCAATACCGCTTACTGCGTAATAGAGCTCGAGATGGCGATAGGTATTCCACGCTAAGGTTGCGACACGATCACCTGGCTGGATGTTGAACTTAGTCAAGGTATGCGCCAATTGGCAGGTGCGGGCATAGCTGTCAGCATAGGTATAACGATGAATGTCGCCCTCAATGCGGCGACTGACAATTTCTTGCTGCGGGTGCCGGCGCACGCCATGGCGGAGTAGATCGATAATGAGCAATTGGCTAGGCTGCATTGCTGCAGCCATGACCGGAGCGGATTGCTGTGTTGTTTCAAACATATGTTACGGCCTTCGCTTAAAACAGGTGAAATTAGAAGAAGTTGAACAGGGCAATAGCTATGCTCAAGCCAATAAACGGTACTGCCACAGTGACCGCTGCAACTGGCCAATAAGCTGCCTGATGCGTCTCACCACAGATGGCACGAATAGTGGTCACTACGTAACCGTTGTGTGGCAACGAGTCTAATGCACCTGATGAGATAGCCACGATACGGTGCAACTGATCGGCGTTAACCCCTTGCTCCATGTAATGAGGTCCAATTTCCGGCAGCGCGATGGCCTGACCACCAGATGCCGAACCGGTTAAGCCGGCGATAACACTCACCGCAACCGCAGCGCCGACCAGTTCGTTACCTGGCAGGCTGGTCATAAAGGTCACTGCATCGGCAAAGGCAGGTGTTACTTTTGCAATGCTACCAAAGCCAACCACAGCTGAGGTATTACCGATGGCAATCAAAGCGCCCGTCGAGGCTTCACCGACAGCTCGTGAGATATTCTGGAAGTAACGGAAGTTGATAATGGCAATGGCCAAGACACCGCCACTCAAGGCAATAATGAGGGCATTTTGTTTGAGCTCTTCGTGGAACAAAAAGCTAAGTGTTAACACTACAATCAACGGCACTAAGCCGCTAATTGGCGAGGGTAGTTTACGTTCTACTAGCTCTGGGTCGCCGACGCGTTGTTGAAAGTTTTCGCCACGAGCGACCGCCGCTTTGATCATTTTCGACAGCCACCAATAGCCCAGCACGAACATGATGACCGCAACGACTAGAGAAACTTCCCAAGCGGCGTAAGGTGAAGTACCGAGGTATTGAATCGGGATCCAGTTCTGGATTTCAGGTGAGCCAGCTGAAGTCATGGTGAAGGTAACCGAGCCAAATGCCAGCGCAGCCGGAATGAAGCGACGCGGTAGGTCGGCATCTTTGAACAACGCCAAGGCCATAGGATAAACCGAGAAAGCTACGACAAAAACGCTCACGCCACCATAGGTCAAAATAGCACAGGCTAAAACTACGGCGAGGACAGCTTGGCTTTTACCAAGCTTGCCAATAATCCAGTGGGCGACACTATCCGCGGCGCCGGTGTCTTCCATAAACTTACCGAAGAGCGAACCAAGTAAGAACATGAAAAACCAAGCTGCAACAAAGCTGGCAAAGCCGTCCATGTAGGCACTGACAAAGTTAATGTCGCCTTGAAACAGTGGCACTCCACTGGTGAGGGCGACGATAACGGCGCACAATGGCGCACTGATAAACAGGTTCATGCCGCGCAAGGTCAGGACTATTAAAAGTACCAGACCGCCGACTAATCCAATCATGCTTAACATGCATTACCTCGTTGTTATTATTTTTGACAGCAACATCATGCGTGAGACGCGGTAGAATTTACATAGTACTAACGTACAGAATACAAACTCGATTCTTTGCGCTAGGGTAAGCCTGCCATAAAAAAAATGTGCTACGACAGCACGTAACGATAACAGTACAACAATAACAGTTACCGGGAGAATGACATCATGAGTCAACCCAAGTTTCGACATTCCTTGCTGGCTTTAGCCGTCGCGTCAGTAGTCAGCATGCCTGCGTACGCGCAACAAGAAGCGCAAAGCGAAGAAAATGAAGCGAAAGCACTCGAGCGTATTGAAGTAACCGCCCGCCGTAAAACAGAAAGTCTGCAAGAGGTTCCTGTTTCGGTGTCCTCATTCAGTGCCGGCGATCTTGCAGACGTTGGTGTTGAGGACATCACTGAGCTCCAACAACGTATTCCAAATGCCACTATTCAAGTGAGTCGTGGTACTAACTCAACGCTTACCGCTTATATTCGAGGGGTAGGTCAGCAAGATCCATTATGGGGCTTCGAACCTGGCGTAGGTGTCTACATCGATGACGTTTACATGGCACGACCTCAGGGTGCGGTGTTGGAAGTCTTCGATCTTGAACGTATCGAAGTTTTACGTGGTCCGCAGGGAACTCTTTACGGTAAGAACACCATCGGTGGTGCTCTCAAATACGTGACCAAAGAGTTAACCGGTTATGACGAGTTGGCGATTCAGGGCACCGTGGGTAGCTACAACCAGCGCGATATCAAAATTTCGGGACAAACGGCAATCAGCGACAATCTGTATGTTGGCGCAGCGGTTGCTTCTCTGCAGCGTGACGGCTTTGGTGAATACGTAAACACCGGTGACGATAACTACAATAAAGATCTACTCACCTATCGCATTTCAGCCAAGTGGCTGATAAACAACGATATGGATCTGAAGTTTTCTTATGACAAAACTGAAGATGACTCGAATGCGAAAGGTGCTTATCGCTTGCAAACGAGCGCTATAACGGGTCAAGAACCTTATGACGACGTTTATAACTCGAATACTGCGATGCCGGTTGATAATTTGGTTGAAACCGAGGGTTGGTCACTTATCTACAATTGGGATGTAGATGCCAATTGGGGCTTCAAGTCAGTGACTGCGAGTCGTGAGGGTTATACCAATACCAACATCGACTTTAACTCTACTGGTGAGCCAATCTTCATGGTTCCAGCAATTTATGAAGATGAGCAATTCACGCAAGAATTCCAGTTGAGTTATACCAACAACCGTGACTTTGATTTTGTCGGTGGTGTGTATTTCTACGACGGTGAAGCCTGTGGTGTATTCGGTACCGTATTGCCAATGTACCTTGCTGCATTCGGTGGCGTTACCGTGGATAACGGCGGTTGTGTAGATACTGATAGCCTTGCATTCTACGGCCAAGGTACCTATCAAATGAACGACGATTGGAGCCTCACGCTCGGTGGTCGTTATACCAAAGACGAAAAAGAAGCGGACGTATTCCGTTATACCTACCTAGGTGTGCATTACATCAATGATGGTAGTGTTGGTACGCCTTACGACCCAGCACAAGTGCGAGCAGCTTATGGTGACCCATTCGCGGTGAACTCTGAATTCACAAGTGGTGGTGATTGGAGCCGCTTCTCACCGCACGTTGCTGTCAACTTCCAAGCGACTGACGACGTAATGCTTTATGCAAGCTACAGCAACGGCTTTAAGTCGGGTGGTGTTGATATGCGCGCAGACAAGTCGCTCAATCCAACCATTGATGAGCCGTATGATCCAGAAATCGTGGATACCTTCGAATTTGGTTTGAAGTCAGAGTTGCTTGATGGCCGCATGCGCTTAAACAGTGCAGTATTCTTCTCGGATTACACCGATATGCAAGTCACAGTGCAGCGTGTGGTTGAAGCAGGTATCTCTTCGCAAGTCTTGAATGCGGGTGAGTCAACGGTGAAAGGTTTTGAAGTTGAAACCGTCTTTGCCGCGACCGAGAGTCTGAACTTTACGGCCATGTTGGGTTACATCGATGCTGAATTTGATGCGGTGGTCTACACCGAACCGGCTACCGGTGAGACAACGGATGTGACTGACGCATGGTCGTTCCAGAACACGCCTGAACTGACCTACAACATCGGTTTCAACCAGACCTTTGACCTCGAAAGTGGCCAAATCGTATGGTCGGGTAACTATGCTTACCGCGATGACGTACAAATGTTTGAAGCGGCATCACCGCTGGACCAAGATAGCTATGGTCTGCTCAATACCAGCGTGGTGTGGTACTCAAACAGTGGTCAATGGAGTGTGGGCTTGCATGGTAAAAACCTTACCGACGAGGAATATCGCGTAGGTGGCTATAACTTTGGCCCAACCTTCGGTGATGACGCAGTTGTAGGTTTCTACGGCGACCCACGTACTGTCTCCCTGTCAGTGGGGTATAAGTTCTAAACCCCTCTGTTACAAGTGGTTACTTACTCACAGGGAATTGCGAGTAGGTAACCACTGACTTTTCTCTCTGGACACGCTAGCATGGTCATCAGTCTTCACCAATCCGATACACCTATGGCTCGAGCTGTTATTGCTGATGATCATCCTTTATTTCGCGCGGCGTTAAAGCAGGCGCTCGGCGAAACACTCTCAACCGATATTGCTGAAGCGGCGAGCTTCCCGCAACTACTTGAAGTACTCCAGCAGCAGCCGCAACTCGAATTGGTGCTGCTCGACTTGTCGATGCCGGGAAACAAAGGGCTTTCGGCCATCACCTCACTGCGTAGTCGCTATCCCGACATTTTGGTAGTGGTGGTTTCGGCAAATGAGCAACTGCCGGTGATCCGTCAAGCAATGGCTTTTGGCGCCAGTGCTTATATCCCTAAATCCATGCCGTTAGCAGAGTTACAGGCTGCCATTCACCATGTTTTAGCGGGTGATACTTGGCTGCCAGCGCACCTGCGAGATGCTATTGCCAATGATGAAAGTGCGCCTGAGGTTGATTTTGCGCAGCGTTTAGAGCTTTTGACGCCGCAACAATACCGCGTACTCGAGTGTTTGGCGGATGGCTTGTTAAACAAACAAATTGCCTATGAGCTTAATGTGCAAGAAACCACTATCAAACAGCATGTTTCGGCCATTCTGCGTAAGCTCGAAGTCACAAATCGTACTCAAGCTGGCATTGTTTTTAAGCAAATGCTCAGCGTGCCGGATCAGCAACACGAATAAACCTGCGACTTACTTTAAGTAACGTTTCAGTAATCGGCGCAATGCTGCTGGTTTAAGAGGCTTAGGCATGAATCCCGCTTGTGCCGCAATCGCCTGTTCACGTAACACTTCATCAGGGTCTGCTGAAATTACAATTGCTGCTAAGTCACTGAGGCCGGGTTGTTGGCGCAATTCGTGAAGCACTTCGATGCCAGTAACATTATTGTCTAAGTGGTAGTCGACGATAAGAAGGTCTGGCTGTTGATCATTGCTAACTGCCGCGAGCGCTGTTGCACTGGTTGCACTGGTGACGCGGGCTCCCCAGCTTTCGAGCAGCTGTTGGACCGCCGCCAACATACGGCTATCGTTATCGATAAGCCAGAAGTCGTTGCCGTGTAAAAAGCGATCATCATTGGGCAGCGCAGGTGTTTCATTACGCAGGCTGACACTGCGCCAACGTTCAACTGGCAGTTGCATTGAGAAATCGGTGCCTTGTCCGACGGTAGAGCGGACTTTTAACGGTATTTCCAGCAACTGCCCCAATCGCTCCACGATGGCCAAACCTAGCCCAATACCTGGATTATCACCTTGCGGTGAAACTTGATGAAACTCACGGAAAATTGCTTTGAGTTGATTCGGTGGAATGCCCTCGCCGCTGTCGATGACATGCAGTCGTACAGTTTGCTTATGCCGCCGGCAACCGACGACTATCTTGCCCTGTTGGGTGTAGCGTACAGCATTCGAGAGCAGGTTTTGCAGCATACGGCTGATCAGCTTGCGGTCGGTATAAACCTCCGCCTGACAAGGTACATAGCTGATGGTTAAGCCTTTTTCAGCTGCAATCACTCGCTGTGCCTCGATGACCGGTGCCACCACCTCATGCAGATGAACACGTTGCTTATTCACCGGCAGGTTGCCAGCTTCGAGCCGTGTCATATCCAAGAGCATGGTCAACAGTTCTTCGGCGTTTTGCAGTGATTGCTGGATCTGCCGTGCTAGCACGCCGTGCTCGCCATCCAAGCGCTGACGTAACATGTCGCAAAACAGCGTGGCGGCGTTAAAAGGTTGCATTAAGTCGTGGCTTACTGCAGCAAAGAAACGCGTTTTACTCTCGTGTGCCTTTTCCTCGGCTTGCTTGGCTTGCAGCAACTGCTGGGTGCGATCGGCAACGCGCTGCTCCAGCTCACGATTAATTTCTTCGAGCTGCTGTTGGGCGGCAACAAGTTCTGTGATGTCGGTATAGGTGGTAACGAAACCGCCACCTGGCATGGGCGCACCTTGCAATTCAATATGCAGCGAGCCTTGTTGGCGCTGATAGCGATAGGCACTACCTGAGCGTAGGTAATTCAGGCGCTTGTCGATTTCGAGTTCTAGGTCCGCAGCCTGCCCACTACCAAGGAGTCCGCGGTCAGCGTTATACCGCAATAGCTCAGCGACCGGCATGCCGGCGGTTAAGAAGCCCTTGGGGTAGTTGAAGATTTCTTCGTAGCGTTGATTCCAAGCGACCAGCCGCAAATCCTGATCGACAACGCTGATCCCTTGCGGAATATTCTCGACCGAGGCTTGGAGCAGTTCGCGGTTAAACTTGTAGAGCTGCGAAGCTTGAGTTGCCCAGTTGACCACTTGCGCTATGGGCATGGCTGGTTGTTGTGTCACGGCCTCAAGCAATATACGGCTGGCGGCGCTACCAATGACTGCGGCAAGTTCACGTTCGACTCGCGCAAGTATTGGCGTGGGCACCCATTCGTCGCTATCGGCGCTGGTGAGATTAAGTTGCGCACGTTGTTGTAGACGCTCGATTTCAACCGAATCAAAAAAGCGTGCGAGCACCTGACGGAGACGGCCCCAGTTAATAGGTTGGTGTTGATAAAGCTCTTGGTGATAAAGGGTCGGGTTGGTCCAGTCGCGCTGTTCGCTCGGTGGGGTGCGCAGCGTTGTGAACCACGACACTGAAAGATAAAGGCCAAGGTTACAGGCTAAACTCAATAGCACCCCTGAGGCGAGTTCCACGTCGAGTAAATTATGAGACGCAGCCAGTGATGGCCAGAAGAGTAACCAGGCCCATAACGCAGTGCCGGCGACCAAGCCGCTCACCACGCCATAATAACTGCCACGACGCCAAACCAAGCCACCGAGCAAGGCTGGAGCGAGTTGGGCAAGCAGAGCGAGCGATAATAAGCCGGCATTAACCAGCGGCAAATTCGCTTCGGTCAGTTTATGGAAGCCAAAGGCTAGTATGATGATGGTCGCAATCGTGGTACGGCGAATCGTCAATATACGATTGGGGGTAAAGGTAAGTTTGCGTAACTTGCGCTGCGTGAGCTTCAACCACATGGGCATGATAACGTCGTTGGACATCATGATGCTCAGCGCAAGCGTAGCGATGATTACCATACTCGTAGCTGAGGCTAGCCCGCCGATAAAGGCAACTGCGGTAATAGTAGGTTGGTCGGCCAGCAGTAGTAACTGCAGCATAAAGGTGTCTTGCGTCGCCGCCTGTGGCACCAGTAACAAGCCTGCTAGGGCGATGGGCAGAATAAATAAGTTGATGGCAAATAGATAAAGCGGGAACGCCCAGCGTGCGGTACGTAACTCCTCTGGATCGGTATTTTCGATGTAGCTGACGTGAAATTGGCGCGGCAAACAAAACATCGAAATAGCACCCAATAAAACATGGGTAACATAAATAAAGGCGCCGTTAGGTTGCCCTTGCATGACCTCGGCAATTTCAGCTTGTTGCGCGGCCTGTGTGAAGAGGTCGCCGACACCGTCAAACATGGTGTAGCTAACGAAAGCACCGACCAACATAAAGGCACCGAGCTTGACGACTGACTCAAAGGCAACGGCATCCATCAGCCCCGAGTGCTGTTCGGCGAGACTCAAACGGCGGGTACCAAACAGGATGGCAAAGCCCATCATTGCGAGCGCAACGAGCGCTGCGACATCGCCAAACCAGGGCAGCGGCTGATCGACAAGACCGGTAACCGTGGCAAAACTCCCCGTCACTGCGCGCAACTGAAGCGCTATGTAGGGAACGATGCCCAGTAGCGCGAGGAGGGCGACGACAATAGCTAGACTCGATGACTTACCATAGCGATGGCTAATCACATCGGCTATTGAAGTGAGGTTCTTTTGCTTACAGACATGGAGTAGGCGCATTTGCACACGATGCGCAAACAGAAAGACCGTAATGGCTCCGAGATATGTTGGCGCCATTGACCAACCATAATAGGCGGATTGAGTGATGGTGCCGTAGAACGCCCAAGTCGTGCAATGAATGCCTTGCGCCAGCGCATAGCGGTAGGGTTTGATTTCGTTGGGTGTCTTGCGCTCACCACGATAGGCAATACTGTACAGTAATGCGATATAAAGAATAGCGAGGACAACGGCGAGCGACGTCGGCAACATGATTAACGCGACTCACCGTGTTCTTGGAATACTGGCAAATGCCACTGCCAGCGAATCGCGCCTAGCCGCATTAGCAAAGTAACCATACCGCCGACGAGCAACGCCAGGAGCGGGCTGAAATCGGCGATGAGTACATAAACACTGGCACCTACGAGGCAGGTCGTCGCGTATAACTCGCCTTTGAGAACCATCGGGATGTCACGGGCCAGAACGTCACGCAGCATACCGCCGAAGCACGCTGTCATGGTACCCATGACGACACAGATAATTGCTGGAAACTCAGCCATATGCGCTTTTTGTGCACCCATTACGGTAAAGAACGCAAGACCGAATGCATCGGCGGTAAGCAACGTCTTTTGGTGAATATAATCCCGAAAACGCAGCCAGACGATGGTGCCGAGTGCCGCAATAATAATCGTATACAGATAGGTTGGGTCATAGGCCCAGAACACGGGCAAGTCGAGAATCAAATCACGTAAGGTTCCGCCGCCAATAGCCGTGACCGAGGCGAGCACGATGACGCCAAAGCCATCCATATTTTTGCGGAACGCCAGCAATGTGCCAGAGATAGCAAACACTGCAACACCCAAATGATCAAACCAATAAAAAAAGAGTTCCATGGCGACAATCGACTGTTTTGCCCAAGAAAAAACTCAGTTTGGCATGGATTGTTACAGATGCCTAGCGGTGACTTGCGAAGATGACTCCCCATTAGGCGATAAATTCGTTAGAATGCGGAACAATTTTTATAAAAAGTTGCAATGAAGGGTTGTTTGCCATGCGAATAACCCCATTTCAAAGTGATTCAATCTAACTCGATACGAATGAGGAAATTATGGACTTTTTAATCGGTACCGCATACGCACAAGACGGCGCAGCCCAACAAGGTGGTGGTATGGAGCTGATCTTCATGCTGGTTATGTTCGGTTTGATCTTCTACTTCATGATTTACCGTCCGCAAGCAAAACGCGTAAAACAACATAAAGAATTGATCGCGAGCGTGAGCAAGGGCGACGAAGTATTGATGAACGGTGGAATGGTCGGCCGCATCACTAAAATCAGCGAAGACAAAGACTTTATGGTTATCGCGCTGGCTGAAGGCGTTGAAGTAACCGTGCAAAAATCGGCGGTAACAGCGGTTCTGCCAAAGGGAACCATGAAATCTCTGTAATAGGGATAAGGATGTAACGTGTTAAACAAGTTTCCGCTCTGGAAAAACCTGATGGTCATCGTCATTTTGGCGGTGGCCGCACTGTATGCTTTGCCTAACCTATACGGTGAAGACTTTGCAGTGCAGGTATCCGCAACGCGCACTACAACGGTCGATACACAAGTTCTAGGCACCGTTGAAGATACTCTAGAAGAGCTCAACATCGCACCTAAGTCGGTGGTGATGGAAGAAGGTCAAATCTTAGTCCGTTTGAACTCTGACAGCGAACAATTGCGTGCGCGTGAGGCAATTTTGCAAGCTCTAGGTAGCGATTACGTAGTCGCCCTCAACCTTGCCCCCGCAACCCCTGACTGGTTAGAGGCGTTTGGCGCCTCGCCGATGAAACTCGGGCTTGATTTGCGTGGTGGTGTGCACTTCTTGATGGAAGTGGATATGAATGAGGCGATGCGAAAAATCTTAGGGCAAATGCGTGACACCATTCGTGCAGACTTGCGTGAAGAGCGGATCCGTTACACGAGCGTTGAACGCAATGGCGACGACCTGACCGTGCGGTTGCGTACTGCAGAGGATTACGCTGCCGCAGCAAGTTACCTAGACGGTGCTTATGAAGGTTACATTGTGCTGGAAGATGAAGACGCACAAGAAATCACCTTGCGTATGACAGAAGCACAAGTCGCCGAAACCCAAGATTATGCGATTTCGCAAAACGTTACGATTCTCCGTAATCGTGTTAACGAACTCGGTGTTGCTGAGCCGTTAGTGCAACGTCAAGGTGCCGACCGTATCGTCGTGCAATTACCTGGCGTTCAGGACACTGCGCGTGCTAAAGAAATCCTCGGTGCGACGGCGACGCTTGAGTTCCGCTTAGTGGATACCGAAAACAGCGTACGTGATGCTGAAATGGGCCGCGTGCCTTTTGGTTCTGAGCTGTTTCCAAATCGCAACGGTGGCAATGTGCTGCTCGAAGAAGACGTTATCTTGACCGGTGACCACATTGTCAAAGCAAACTCGGCGTTCGATGAAAACCAACGTCCATCAGTGAACATCACTCTTGATGGCGCTGGCGGCGACAAAATGTCATTGGCGACACGTGATAATGTTGGTAACCCAATGGCAACGCTTTTTATTGAATTTAAAGCTACTGGCGAACGTGACGCTGAAGGCAATATTATCTTCGAACGCAAAGAAGAAGTAATCAACGTTGCCACGATTCAATCGCGCCTGGGTAGTGTCTTTAGTATTACCGGCATTAGCTCAGTGCAAGAAGCACAAAATCTTGCGCTGTTGTTGCGCGCGGGTGCCTTGATTGCACCGATTCAAATCGTCGAAGAACGTACAGTTGGGCCAAGCCTAGGTCAGGAAAACATCGATATGGGTACCCAAGCGATCGTTTGGGGTTTTGTTCTGGTGTTAATCTTCATGGTGATGTACTACCGCAAGTTCGGTATGGTTGCCAACTTAGCATTGGCATCAAACCTGGTGTTGATTATTGGCGTTATGTCGATGATTCCAGGGGCAACCTTAACCTTGCCAGGTATGGCCGGTATCGTTCTAACTGTTGGTATGGCGGTCGATGCTAACGTACTGATTTTCGAACGTATACGTGAAGAAATCAAAGCCAAACGTAGTCCGCAGCAGGCGATTCACCACGGTTATGATAGCGCGCTATCAACCATCGCGGATGCCAACGTAACGACCCTTATTGCTGCCATCATTTTGTTTGCCATCGGCACTGGGCCTATTAAAGGCTTCGCGGTAACCTTAATGATCGGTATCGTGACCTCAATGTTTACAGCTATCGTCGGAACACGTGCTGTTGTCAATGCCATCTGGGGTGGTAAACGCATTGATAAGTTGTCGGTTTAGGAGGCCACATGCACGAGATAATTAAAACCCATAAAACGATTCCATTCATGCGCTTCAGGCTTGGCGCATGGATTTTCAGTGGCTTACTGTTAGTCGCCTCAATTGTTTCTCTAGCAGTAAACCAGTTGAACTGGGGGCTCGACTTCACTGGCGGTACCGTTATCGAAGTTGGCTATTCTCAACAAGCCAACTTAAGTGACATTCGCTCGACGCTTGATGCCAATGGCTTCGAGGGCGCGGTCGTACAGAACTTCGGCACCCAGCAAGACGTATTGATCCGCATTGAGCCACAAGAGGGCGTGAAAGCGCAGGAAGTCGGTGAAAATGTACTGAGCATTTTACGTGCGGCCTCGACCGACGAAGTCGCCATGCGTCGTATTGAGTTTGTTGGCCCCAACGTCGGTGAGCAGCTGACGGAGCAGGGTGGTCTGGCAATGCTGACCGCGCTGATCTGTATTTTGGCTTACATTGCCTTTCGCTTTGAATGGCGTCTTGCACTGGGTGCGGTTGGTGCCTTGGCGCATGACGTTATCTTGACGCTAGGTTTGTTCTCGGTGCTAGGTTTAGAGTTCGACTTAACTGTTCTAGCAGCATTGCTTGCGGTCATCGGTTACTCGATTAACGATACCGTGGTGGTTTGCGATCGAATTCGCGAAAACTTCCGTAAATTCCGTAAAGGTGAGTCCGAAGAGATTATTGACGGCGCACTGACGGATACCATGAGCCGTACGGTGATCACCTCATTGACCACGGTGTTGGTACTCTTGGCCTTGTTCTTCCTCGGCGGCGCATTGATTCACGGTTTTGCTACGGCGCTATTATTTGGCGTATTTATCGGTACCTATTCATCGATTTACATCGCTAGTTCGCTTGCCCTTGCGTTGGGTGTGAGTCGCGAAGATCTAATGCCACCTGAAGTCGAAAAAGAAGGCGAAGACCTCGAGCCGATGCCTTAATCGGTCAACCGGACAAAAGGAGAACGGATGATGCTTGTTGTATTATCACCCGCGAAAAATCTGGACTACGAAAGCCCGTTACCGACGGATGACTACAGTCAGCCGCGCTTGCTGGAGTACGCGCAAGAGCTCGTTGATCGTTGTCAGTCGTTGAGTCCGCAGGACCTTTCGTCACTGATGAAGATTAGTGACAAACTTGCGGGGCTAAACGCAGCGCGTTTTGCTGAATGGCATCAACCGTTTTCTCCTGATAATGCTCGTCCAGCGGTGTTCGCTTTTGACGGCGATGTGTATGCTGGTTTACAAGCAGAAAAAATGTCTGCAGAAACAATTGCCTTTGCTCAGGAACATTTACGCATCCTGTCGGGTCTATATGGAGTATTACGGCCGCTCGATTTGATGCAAGCGTATCGATTGGAGATGGGAACTAAGCTCGACACCGCCCGTGGCAAAAACCTTTATGAGTTCTGGGGCAATGTCATTACTGACACGTTGAACGAAGATCTCAAGGCCGTTGGTAGTGATGTATTGGTGAACCTCGCCTCGAATGAATATTTCTCGAGTGTCGAACCGAAAAACTTAAATGCCAAGGTCATTACACCGGTATTTAAGGACGAGAAAAATGGCCAATACAAAGTCATCAGCTTCTGGGCGAAAAAGGCTCGTGGCGCGATGGCACGCTATATCATGAAAGAGCAAGTGACAGACGTTGCGGGTTTGAAGCAATTCAATGCGAATGGCTATCGTTTTAACGCGGAACAGTCGAGTGACACTGAGTTGGTATTTCAACGCGCCGAGCGCGACCAATAGACGTCGATGAATTAATCCTGAGGAGCGAACCATGAGTGATAGAGACTTTAATGACCAACCATCGAGTGCTGGGAAAGGCAAACTTATCGCAGCTTTATTGGTCGTTATAGCCCTTGCTATTGTCATTCTATGGTACCTCTCGCAGGATACCCAACAAAAGCCTGCGCCAATTGAGCAGCCTGTTGTAGTGCAGCAAGCCGAACCTGAGCCAGAGCCTGAAATGGTGGCAGACCCCGCTGACACTGTTGAACTTGGCGAACCGAGTGAAGTTGCGGAAGAGCCAGTTGCTGAGCCTGAAGAGCCCGCTGTAGTGCTACCTCCGCTAAATCAAAGCACCGACGAAATTGTGACACGTTTACGTGAGCAAGAGCAGACCGTTGAACCGCTGCAAAGCGAGCAACTGATCCGTGACGCTGTGGTCTTTGTCGATAACTTGCGAAATGGCGTGGTGGTGAAGGAAGCCGCTCCTGTGCAAGGTCCGAAGGCCCAGTTTCGTGTTTTGGAGCAAGACGGCAAAATTTATATCGATCCTCGTTCATACGACCGTTACAACACCATTGTTGACTGGTTCGTAAGCTTAGATACAGCGGTGTTAGTCGACTTGCTTGAGGATTATCAGCCCCTGGTACAAGAAGCCTTAGCCGAAATTGGTTACCCTGACGCGGCACCCGAAACAGTTCTTGTTGAAGCGATAGATATGCTGATGCAAACCCCTTCGGTCGGTACTGTCATTGAGCTGACCGATGAGTCAGTCATGTACCGTTACGCTGATCCAGCACTTGAAGCCTTACCCGATGCGCAAAAGCAAATGTTGCGCCTTGGCCCAGATAATATGCGTCGCGTAAAACTGAAACTCGAAAATCTACGCAGCGTATTAGAACCAGCACAGTAAGTAGCGTATGAGCCACATCCCAGAGCATTTACGTGCACCGCTTCCAACTCGTGGCAATCGCTTTAGCCGTTGGGTAGGGCGTGTTGGTATGCGCATGCTTGGAGGCTGGCGCATCGAGGGTGAGTTACCCAATACCCGACAAGCGATTATTCCGGTGGCCCCGCATACCTCCAATTGGGACTTTTTTGTGGGTGTCTTTGTCATGCTGGCGCTTGGCCTTAAGCTCTCTTATCTGGGTAAACATACGATTTTTCGCTTCCCAGTAAATGGTCTCTTACGCTGGCTAGGAGGAATTCCTGTGGATCGCCGTTCAGCACAAGGAGTGGTGGGGCAAATGGTCGAGGAATTTAAGCAACGACATGAACTCATTCTTGCACTGGCGCCGGAGGGCACACGCAAGAAAGTCCACGAGTGGAAGAAGGGCTTTATCCATATCGCCAAAGCGACCCAAGTACCAGTGATCCCTGTCGGCATGGACTTCTCACGAAAAGTCATCGATATCCGCCCAGCGATGATGATAACTGGCGAGATAGACGCAGAGCTTGCTCGAGTGAAACAAGCGATTGCCCATGCAGTAGGAAAGAATCCGCAACATGCCTGATGGCAAAATTTGTGCTATTATCCCGCCGATTTCTTTAAAAGGATACAACCATGAACGTTATTGAAGCTGGTATCGCAGCACCGGGCAAGAAGTTTGCTTTGGTGGTTTCGCGTTTTAATCACTTTGTCGTCGACAGTCTCCTTGATGGTGCTGTGCAAACATTGAAGCATTACGGGCAAGTTAGCGACGATGCGATTACTGTGGTGAAAGTACCAGGTGCTTATGAGTTACCGTTAGCAGCTAAAAAGCTCGCCGCAAGCGGTAATTATGATGCAGTGATTGCGATTGGCGCAGTAATTCGTGGCGGTACCCCGCATTTCGACTTTGTTGCTGGTGAATGTAATAGCGGTTTGAGCCGCGTTATGCACGAGTACAACATTCCTGTAGCAAATGGTGTGATCACCACTGACACTATTGAACAAGCCATAGAGCGTAGCGGTACGAAAGCCGGCAACAAAGGTGCGGAAGCAGCTTTAAGTGCGCTTGAAATGGTTAATGTGCTAGAACAGCTTTAAGAGGATAGAAAATGAAACCTGCTGCACGCCGTAAGGCGCGTAAATTAGCGGTTCAGGCCATTTATTCATGGCAGTTGAGTGAGAACAGCATGAGCGATATCGAAGCGCAGTTTCTCACTGACAATGATACCAGTAAGATTGATGTCGATTACTTTTTAGCTCTGGTTCGCGGTGTTGCTGGGCAAGTGAAGACCCTTGATGACGCGCTTTCGCCTTTTCTTGATCGTCCGTTAGCGGAACTTGATCAAGTCGAACGTGCGGTGCTGCGGTTAGCTGCATTTGAACTGCGCGAACGCCTAGATGTGCCATATAAAGTAGCGATCAATGAAGCAATTGAATTAGCGAAGTCGTTTGGCGCCGATGAAAGTCACCGTTTTGTCAACGGTGTACTCGATAAAGCCATCGATAGCCTTCGTCCTACCCGCAAGTAAGCTTTGCCATTATGGCATTTGGCGAATTTGACCTCATTGCGACCTATTTCACACAGCGTTGGCCTAACCGCGCTGATGTGGAATTGGGCGTGGGTGATGACGGTGCCATCCTCAACGTTCCTGAAGAGAGCCAGCTGGTAGTCGTCACCGACACCATGGTGTCTGGCGTGCATTTCGATGACCAAACACCGGCGCGTGCTATTGGCCACAAAATCGCAGCAGTTAACCTCAGTGATCTAGCGGCAATGGGTGCCGAGCCTGCGTGGCTATCACTCGCCATCACATTACCTGACGTTGATCATGAATGGCTCACAAGCTTTAGCCATGGTCTACGCGAGATTTGTGATTACTATGATTGCCAGCTCGTGGGTGGTGATACTACACGCGGACCGCTTAGTGTGACTCTTACGGCGCATGGTTTGCTGCCGAAGGGCCACGCATTGCGGCGGGATGGCGCCAAACCTGGTGACTGGATTTATGTCAGCGGCACCCTCGGTGATGCGGGCTTAGCGTTGGCCTGCCAGCAGCAGCGTTGTAAGGTTTCTGACAGTCACTATCGACGGGTGCTAGAACGTTTGTATTTCCCTTCGCCACGCGTTGCGCTGGGCCAAAACCTGCGTGATGTGGCCTCCTGTGCTATTGATATTTCTGATGGCTTACAAGCCGATCTTGGCCATATTCTTAAAGCCTCTAATGTTGGCGCGCGCCTTGATGTTGATGAAATCCCATTAAGCTTAGCGTTGACCGAATCCGTCGCTGCCGATGCTGCGATTCAATTTGCCTTGAGCAGCGGTGACGATTACGAGCTGTGCTTTACCATACCAGAGAGTCGCCGTGGTGTTTTTGATACAGTCATAGCGCGTCATCCAGCAAAACCCACCTGTATTGGCCGTATCACCAGTGAGCCGGGCAAGTTACGCCTAGAGCGGGACGGTGAGCCATGGCAGGGCCCTGAAGCAGATACTGAGAACGTTGGTGGCTATGAACACTTCCGCTAAAAAGCTGCCTAAAGTGACCGCTAAGACCTTACTGCATCCGGTGCATTTTCTCTCGCTTGGTTTTGGTAGCGGGCTGGCACCAAAAGCGCCTGGCACCTTTGGTACGCTTGCGGCGGTGCCGCTGGTGTTGCTCTTGCAAGGCTTACCGAGTTGGCTTTACTTCGTTATCGCGCTCGTCGCGGGTCTTGTGGGAATTGTACTGTGCCAGCGCACGGCCGAGCACCTAGGTGTACATGACCATCCGGCAATTGTCTGGGATGAAATCGCTGGCTATTTGTTGGCATTAAGCTTTTTACCAGCGACTTGGTTGAACTTAGTCGTGGCGTTCGTGTTATTCCGTTGGCTTGATATCCGCAAGCCAGGGCCGATCGGCTGGTGTGATAGAAAGCTCCATGGCGGTATGGGCATCATGCTCGATGACTTGCTGGCAGGCCTGGCCACCGCCGCCATTTTACATACGGGCCATGCGCTCGCGAATACGCTTTTCTAAACCTTCGGCATCGAGCTCTAGCTCGACTCGGATCTCGTCTTGCCCACCATGTTTGATAAAGCTATCAGGTAACCCTAACTGCAACAGCTGAGTGCTGATACCTTGCGCATGCAAATACTCACCAACCGCACTGCCGGCACCACCAGCTACCACATTGTCTTCCACCGTCACCAAGAGCTCGTGCGATGCAGCAAGCTTGTTAATGAGTTCCTCATCGAGCGGTTTCACGAAACGCATATCGGCGACTGTTGCATCAAGCTTTTCTGCGCACGGTAAGACATCATGTAAGGCCGTGCCGAAACTCAAGATAGCGACTTTACCTGTGTTGCTCTCGCGAACCACCCGCGCTTTACCGATTTCGAGTCGCTGCAGAGTGTTGTCGATTGCACAGCCGATACCATTACCGCGCGGATAACGTACAGCGGCCGGTTGCTGTAAAAGATGTCCGGTGTAGAGCATGTTGCGACATTCGTTTTCATCGCTCGGCGCCATGATCACGAGATTTGGAATGCAACGCAAATAGCTAAGGTCAAACGCACCTTGGTGCGTGGGACCATCTGCGCCAACAACACCTGCGCGATCGATGGCGAATAACACCGGTAAGTTTTGCAGGGCAACATCATGGATGAGCTGATCGTAGCCACGTTGTAAGAAGGTCGAATAGATAGCTACAACTGGGTGGTAGCCGCCAATAGCTAAGCCGGCACCAAAGGTGACAGCGTGTTGTTCAGCAATCGCGACATCGAAGTACTGTTGCGGGAACTCTTGCGAAAAGCGCACCATTCCCGAACCTTCACGCATCGCGGGCGTTACCGCCATTAATTTAGGATCATTAGCCGCCATCTCACAGAGCCAATCGCCAAACACTTTCGAGTACGACGGATGAGTGGGCTTTTTACTTGGCAGCGAGGTGGTCGCAGGATCAAATTTGGGGACCCCATGATAGCCAATAGGATCTTTTTCGGCTGGCTCGTAACCTTTACCCTTGCGCGTCACGATGTGCAGGAACTGCGGTCCCTTCAAATTACGCATATTGCGTAAGGTTGAAACCAACAGATTCACATCATGACCGTCAATAGGTCCGATATAGTTAAAGCCGAGTTCTTCGAAAATCGTACCGGGCGCAACCATGCCCTTCATGTGTTCTTCGGCGCGGCTGGCCAGATGTTGTATGCCAGGCATGCCTTGCAGCAACTTTTTGCTACCTTCGCGCACGGAGTTATAAAAACTACCAGAGAGCACGCGCGCTAGATGGTTATTTAAGGCGCCAACATTTTCTGAAATCGACATGTCATTGTCGTTCAGGATAACCAGCATGTCGGGCTTGATATCACCTGCATGGTTCAGTGCTTCAAAGGCCATGCCTGCGGTCATGGCACCATCACCTATGATCGCAGCTATCTTTTGCTCGGTGCGCTCACGTTCAGCAGCAATAGCCATACCGAGTGCGGCACTGATTGAGGTGCTCGAGTGGCCGACGCTCAGCGTATCGTATTCACTTTCTGGACGCCAAGGAAACGGGTGCAGACCATCTTTTTGTCGAATGGTATGCAGTTGATCTTTACGACCTGTCAGTATTTTGTGTGGGTAGGCTTGGTGGCCTACGTCCCATACCAGTTGATCGTATGGCGTCGCATAAACATAGTGCAGCGCTACCGTTAGTTCTACGGTACCAAGTCCTGAGGCAAGATGACCGCTACTTTGGCTGACAGAATTCAATAAGAACTCACGCACTTCAGCACACAGCTGCGGAAGCTGGCGTTCAGTTAGCGTACGTAAGTCTGCTGGTGAGTCGATATTATCAAGCAGCGGATACGAACCGTGTGCGGCGTGAGAAGTAGATGACATGCGTTTAGTGATCCCGATTTAACAACTGTTCTGCAAAGTTTTCTAGTAGCTGTGTATTGTAGGGGATTCTTTGCAGTGCTTGAAGCGCTTTCTGGTGTAATTGCGTGAGCTTTACCTGCGCTTGCTCAAGACCGAGCAGTTGTACGTAGGTGCTTTTGTTTGCTGCTTCGTCTTTGCCGTTGGTTTTTCCAAGGGTTTCGGTCGAGCTGGTGACATCTAAAATATCATCTTGCACTTGGAAGGCAAGGCCAAGCCACGCCGCAAACTCACTGAAATCATCGAAGTAGAGTTGTGCTTCTTCATGACCTGCTAATACACCTAGCTGCACTGCAGCTTGGATGAGTGCGCCCGTTTTCAATTGATGTACCTGTGACAACTGGGCCTCGGTTAGTTGCTGACCCGTTGCGGCAAGGTCAAGAGCTTGGCCGCCACACATGCCGCGACTGCCACTGGCACGGCTTAATACCTGCAACATCTGCAATTGCCGTGCTGCCGGCAGCTCGAGTTGAGCATCACTTAACAACTCGAACGCTAGAGTTTGCAAGGCGTCTCCAGCTAAAATTGCGGTCGCTTCATCGAAGGCACGATGGCAGGTGGGCTGCCCGCGCCGCAAATCATCGTCATCCATGGCGGGCAAGTCATCATGAATTAGCGAATAGGCGTGGATGCATTCAACTGCGGCAGCGGCGTTATCTAATACCTTGCTTGGTGCTCCGCAAATGTCGCCAACGGCATAAGTAAGAAACGGCCGTACACGCTTGCCACCCAATACCAACGCATAGCGCATGGCGTCCTGCAGACGGACTGCGGGCGATGCGAACTGTTGCAGTTGTTCTTCTAAAACGCGGTTAATGGTGTCTCGTTGCGGTGCAGTTAAAGCTTGGAGGGTCACTACGAAGCTGCTCCTTGGTCGTCTGAATCAGCCGCAAAAGGGGCCAATTGCTCACCGTTTTGTTGTTGCAATAACTGACTGACTTTTTGCTCAGCTTGTTGGAGCTTTTCTTGGCTTACGCGCGACAAACGCACTGCTTTTTCGAACTCTTCAAGGGCTTTCTCTAGGGGTAAGTCGCCTTGTTCGAGTTGAACGACAATTTTTTCTAATTCGGCAATCGCCTGCTCTAACGTGACATCACTCATGGTGCTACCTGATTAAAGGGTTCGCGCACAAGTTACCCTGATTCCGATGGACCGTCAAATCGGTTATACTAGCGCGTTTTTAGCATCCGATAAGTTGTTCGTTCATGAAATTTGTTATTCGCTTACACGCCGAAATCACCATCAAGAGCAAAGGCGTTCGCAAACGCTACGGCAAGGTCTTGGTAAATAACCTGAAAAAGATTTTGCAACGGGTTGAATTACCCCCCGCAGCGCAAGTAAAAGTAGTCTGGTGCTGGGACCGTATTGAGGTCAATGTCGACAGCAATGATCCGATGGTAGCCAAACAAATAAGCGAAGAACTGCAACGTATTCCTGGCATTGCATGGTTTAGTCAATCTTATGAGTTGTCGTTAAACGACAATGAAAACGCTGACTTTACTCCGATTTTGCAACAGGTACTGGCAACCTGGGCACCTCGTCTCGCTGGGCGGAGTTTTGCCGTTCGCGTGAAACGTAAGGGAAAACATGGTTTTAGTTCGCTCGATCTCGAACGCTATATCGGTGGTGGTGTACTGCAAAATGTGAGCGATACGCGGGTCGATCTGCGCAAGCCAGATGTTGAGTTACGAATCGAAGTCGACCACGACTTAGTCCGTGTGTTTGGCGACAAGCAAGCGGGCCTGGGCGGTTTCCCATTACCGACCCAAGAAACGGTGGTGAGCTTGCTATCCGGTGGCTTTGATTCAAGTGTAGCTAGTTTTCAGTTGTTGCGGCGTGGCGCGCGTACGCACTTTTGCTTTTTTAATCTTGGCGGTGATCGCCACGAAACTGGGGTTCGACAAACCGCCTACTATTTGTGGGAAAGCTACGCTAGTTCACATCCGTTGAAGTTTATCAGTATTGACTTCGCGCCAGTGGTGGAAGAGATTCTCGAGCACGTTGATAATGGTCTAATGGGCGTCGTGCTTAAGCGGCAAATGCTGCGTACCGCGCAAATTGTCGCGCGCCGGATTAATGCGAGCGCACTGGTGACCGGTGAAGCTCTAGGGCAAGTGTCGAGTCAGACACTGAGTAACCTCGCGGTGATCGATGAAGCTATCGAAAGTCTGGTGTTACGCCCGTTGATCACGATGGACAAGCAAGAGATCATCAATATCGCAGAACAGATAGGCACTGCAGATATTGCGCGAAGCATGCCTGAATACTGCGGTGTTATCTCGGTAAAACCGAATGTTAAAGCACAGCGAGAGGCGGTGTTAGAGGCGGAAGCTAAGCTTGACCCAGAGTTGCTCTATAAAGTGGTGCGAGCAGCGAATGTCGAAGAAGTTCGCCATATCGGTGAGCAGACAGCAGAAGAAGCCCAGGTGGTTGATAGTGTGGATGCTGTGCATGCGAATGAAATCATCATCGATATTCGCAGTGCCGACGAGCAAGAAGCGAAACCGCTTGATGCGGAGAGTTTGGGTGTTGCAGTACAGCATGTACCCTTTTTCAAGTTAGCAACGGCTTTTGCGGAACTAGATCAGGATAAGCACTATCTACTGTACTGTGAAAAAGGTGTCATGAGTAAACTGCAGGCGTTGTACTTGCACGAGCAAGGGTACGCAAATGTCGGTGTCTATCAACCGAAACGCAAAGGTTGATGTAGTAAGCACAAGGGCTAAATATGCTATCGAAGAATTGGGCTAGGGTTCTGTTTTTAGTGTTACTGGTGGCGGTGACTGCGATCTTTTTGATGCAAGTATCGACCGGCGATTTACCGCGCTTTGAGCACATGGATAAGGTGGTTCACTTCGGCGCCTTTTTTGTTTTGGCGTGGGCGTTTTACCATGCCTTTCCTATCCCGATATGGCTCGCGCTGCTTGTGTTAACCGGTTATGGCTTGCTCATTGAGTACGTACAAGAATTATTGCCTTATCGTACCTCGAGTTGGGCTGACTTAGCGGCCGATGCGGCCGGTGCCGCCAGCTTTTACCTCATTGCTTGGTGGCGCTTTATGCGCCACCGCAAACGCCGCGCTAAGACTTCTTCTTAGCCTTTTTACTGTCGGCTTTTTTCTTTTTCTTCTTAGCTTTTTTGCGTGGATCTGGGAACTTGTATTGCGGTTTTAGTTCAGCAAACACGCGCCGTTCGATTTTAGTGTCTTGATAACGCTCGATGCGACCAAGTAGGTCGGCATCGTGCGCCTCTACTAATGACACAGCGACACCTGTCTTGCCGGCTCGGCCGGTACGGCCAATACGGTGCAAATAAATGTCTGCTTGGCGTGGTAGGTCGAAGTTAACCACCAACTCGACGGCTTCGATGTCGATACCGCGCGCAGCGACATCAGTGGCGACCAGCGTCGCATCACTAAAGGTTTCCATGCGGGCGATGATTTTTTGCCGTTCGTCTTGTGGCATGTCGCCGCGCAGGGTCATGTTCTTAATCCCAGCACTCCATAACTTACCGGAGATTTCTTCGACCTTTTCACGCGTGCGCACAAAGATAATTCGCCGACCTGAGTAGTCCGGCAATAAGCGCAACAGCAACTGAAATTTGTGCTCGGCGGTATCCGCTTGGTACCAACGCTGTAGGATTTTACCTTTCTCGCGCTTCGGCGGCTGCACGACAATATGCTCTGGCTCTTTCTGAATAGCGGCCGAAAACTTAAGGACGCCGGCGCTTTCCAAGGTGGCTGAAAACAGCAGTGTCTGCTTTAAATGCAGTGCTGATTGAGCAATCATTTCGACCGAGCTAGCGAAGCCCATATCTAACATCCGATCGGCTTCATCGATGATGAGCCATTCGATGTGTTCCAGTTCATATTGTTCAGCATTGAGCAGATCAAGTAGACGACCGGGTGTCGCAACGAGAATATCGTGTGGCTGTTCCAATAGTTGATGCTGACTGCCATAATTTACGCCGCCAGTAACTAAGACGGTGCGCAGGCCGGACGTTTCTTCAAAGGCGTCCGCTTGTTCGGCGATTTGTTGCGCAAGTTCACGGGTCGGTGCGAGAATAAGCACGCGAGCGCTACCCGGTTGGTGACGCGGAAAGTCGAGTAAATGTTGCAACGCGGGCAACAAAAACGCCAGCGTCTTACCGGTTCCGGTCGGTGAGTTGACCAACAAGTCCTGACCGGCCAATGCTGCAGGAATTACCGCCTGTTGCACCTTGGCAGGCTTATTAAGCTCTGCAGCGACTAAGACTTCGATAAGGTCATCGTCGAGTTCGAGTTGATCCCAGTCAGGGGTCATGATGTCATCCTTTCATTGCAGCATCGCGCTGTGGTTGGAGTCAAAATGGGCTTTCAATGCCGGCAATTTTATATCAAAGACGACCAATGTGCGATGAAAGTCAGCACAGATAGCCTGCTTTTTGGTAGTTATGTGCCAGTCGTAGGGGTCAAAAGGGCTCTGGATATGGGCACTGGTAGCGGCTTGTTGGCATTAATGCTGGCCCAGCGTGCGCCGCAAGCGCACATTGAGGCTTTTGACGCGGATGCCGCAGCAATCGCTCAGGCGCAAGAGAATGTGCTGTCCAGTCCTTGGCCCGAGCGCATCCAGCTTGAACATCGCTGTGTTTCGGCTTGGCAGGCAAAGCAGCCTTACGACCTCATAGTTTGTAATCCACCTTACTTTGCCAATCACCTTGCCAGTGCTAAAGGTGCGCGTGCACTGGCGCGGCAGGGAGAAATTGCGCCTAGCGCCTGGCTCAAGTGCGCCGCGCGCTCGCTGTCTAACTCCGGCTTATTTTATTGGGTGCTACCGACAGGCCAAGCTGAGCAATGGCAGGCCTTGGCCGACGCTGAGGGATTTTACTTAGTCAATGAGCTGCGGGTACAAACGACGGTTAAGAAAATGCCGAAACTCATCGTTCAAGGTTGGCAACTGAAAGCGCCGCAACAAGTAGTGCGAGATGCCTTAGTTATTCATGCTGCAGGTGGGGAGTATAGTGAAGCGTATCGGCGTTTGACCGGCGATTTTTACCTCGCCGGCCAAAATCTTTGAGTCTATAAAAGTTATAGACCGAGGGTAGATTTACCTTGGTTGAAGGTAATATCTACCGGAATACTCGCTGCGGAGAGGCGATCGAGGTCGGCTTGCAGTTGCGCACTGACGTTGCCCATCTGATCGAACAGTTGGCCAACACCCGCATAATCACCGTCACCTTGAAGAGTGAGGATCTTTTCTGACAGGCTATTCATGGCACCGCGCATGGCGTCCATGTCGACCGCATACTGACCATTTTCATTGCGAGTGAAAGCTCCAGCATCGGCGAAGTAGTTAAACCGAATCATGTTGGCCTTCCCGTGCGCACTCGACGCGCCAAAACGCACTGAACGGAAGATACCCGCCAAGAAGGTGGTGTAGTAATCTTCCAATTGACCTTCGCTAATTACACCTTGCTCCAGCAGTTGCGTTACCATGTAAAGACCTAAAATATCCGCTTTACCTTCTTCAAGCGCAGATGCGTGTTCTTTTAGGGCTTGGCGAACGGTACTTGAGCCATCAATCGTATTTTTAATACCGAGACCATGGGCTACTTCATGGAACATGGTATTGGCAAAAAAGGCGTCAAAAGTAATGTGTTGACGTTGCTCTGGCACGATTAAAACGTCCGCAATCGGTACTAAGATTTCATCAAACTTTGCCCGCATCGCATTTTTAAGCTGTAAGCGGCGCGTGCCTTTTTCGAGTTGCACTTGCTCATCGTTTGGCAGGTTAATCGCAATGGTCTTGCTGCCGGCGTTAGAGTGGCCCGCATAATACACCACATCGTAGGCATTGAGCTGTGCGCCAGAACCTGGCATTTCGGCTTTGTAGGCATCGGCGACAGGTAACCCACGTTGCAGGCTTGGGAGGTATTCAGCGTATTTTTCTAAGCGCTGGCTCCAGTCCATGTCTTTGATGAGGACATAAGACTCAAAGCCGGCGCGATAGCCGTACAATTGATCTTCGTAGGTTTCGATGGGCCCCATGACGATATCGATCTGGTTGTCGGTCATGTCCATCCAAGCGAAGTCAGAAGCTTGGTAACTGTTACTTTCGAAAGCATCGGCTCGCAGGTTTAGGTAGTTCGCGAAGGCCTCGCTTTTAGCTAGAGTAGCAGCTTCTCGTAAGAGGCTGGCTGCCGCTTGCAATTGCTCGGTGTAGGCCACGTTGTACGGAATTGAATAAAGCTCACCATCTTGGTTGCGACGCACGAGGGTATACAGATCAATCTTGCCTTCAAAGGTTGCGGCTTCGAACTCTTCTTTGCTCATGTCGGCTGGATAGAAATTTGCGCCGGCAGGCTTCGCGTCAACACCTGTTAAGAAAGGTTTGTTACTGTTCAGGCGATCCCACGGGCCGTAATTAATTTCGACGAATTTTTTCACTTTAGGATCGTCAATAGCCGCCAAGAGCTCTTGCTTATCACCTGGGTACGCTTGCGACCAAAACAGCTCATCCATAATCTTCGAAGCGTCAATTAAGAGCCCAATCATCTTTTGCTGGTCAGCTGACAAATGGCTTAAATCGGCAGTTAAGTCTACCGGTTGATAGATATCTAAGCGTTGTTCAGCGTCAGCAACCAGACTAACGCTGGCTGCTTGAGGCGAGGCTTCCGCCGTGGTTGCGCTACTCTCGCTGGCAGGCTGGCTGCAGGCTGAAAGTAGCAGCGCACTGGCAATTGCAGTGAGGGAAAATCGATACGTATTCATTTTTATGTCTCTCTGTTGTGCTGTCTTGATGCGTTTAATCTACGCTTATCTCGTCGTTAAATAAACTGACCAATTGCGGATACAGCTCACGAATTTCACCGCTAAGCAAAGCAAAATCTGCATCGATTTTTTCTTCCGCAGTGGCATCTACTAGCTTGTCTTGGTCATCGAGCAAAACATCGGTGGCTTTAAAGCGCTTGATAGCCATATCCTGTTCTATCACCATAGTGATGCGGTCAGCCCAAGTGACACCAAGTTTAGTCAGCTGCTTGCCATGTTCCAAGTGAGCTAAAATTTCTGGACTCGTCAGCTCATGATTTTTGCAGCGCAGAATGCCACCGTCCTGGTCATTGTCACGCAATTCAGCTTCATCACCGAAATCAAAGTCGCCGGGGATTTCACTGTCTTTAAGCCATTTTGTAAAGTAAAGCTCGGTAGGATTGTCACTAAACCACGGTTTCACCGGTAATGAGCCGAGACTACTGCGTAATAGACCTAAAAAGTCTTCGGCCTGATTACTTGCCGAAGCATCAACGACCACAATACCCAACTGGGTGTCCAGCATACCCCACGTTAGTTTGAAGCGGGTGAAGGCCTGAGGTAGCAAACGATGGACGAGATCTTCTTTCATTGTTTGCTTCTCTTTGCCTACCACGCGACGACCTTGCTCGGCTTCGACTGCTTCGATCTGTTCCTCTAACTGCGCGTTGACCACACTGCTCGGCAATACTTTTTCTTCTTTGCGTGCACAGAAAAGATAGCTATCGCCGATCTTGTGAAACAACACTTCACTGCGCGGGCCAAATGGTGACGACCAGCCAAAACTGGCCAACTCGCTGCGACCACATGGGGTAAAACTGTGCTCGGCGAGGGCTTGGTCAAGATCCGTCGACAATTCGAAGTCTTCAGCTAACGTATAAATACGCAAATTACGAAACCACATATACTGTTCCTTGCTGTAAAAATGGGACCGCGTTAGCGATCAATAAATTGAATCGGTAGTTCGATGGTATAAGCCAAACCTTCTTGCGGGGCCGACTTAATCGAAATTTTACCTTTGAAGGTTTGTGCCACGAGACTATGGATGATGTGCGTACCTAATCCGCTGCCACCGCGCTCACGACGGGTGGTATAAAACGGCGTAAACAACTGTTCTTGTTGGGACTCAGTTAAGCCTTTACCATCGTCTTGGTAATGCAGCGTCAGCACATCGCCTTGGCGCGCCAGCGATAGTTCAAGGAGCCCCTGCTGGTCTTCGTCAAAGGCATGAATCAAAGAATTGAGAATTAAATTGGTAACGATTTGCGCCAACGCCCCGGCATTACAGCGTACGTTGAGATCATCGGGGCAATGCAGGCTAAATTGGTGTGGGGTGTTCTTAAAACGCGGACGTAGCGCTTGCAGGACACTCTCAAGATAGTTTTTCACATTGATTTCACGTACCGCGTCGGAGGTCTGATCCACGGCGACTTGTTTAAAGCTTCCCAATAATTCTGAAGCGCGCTGAAGATTACTTTCGAGTAAGCCAACACTTTCACCGCCAGCGTCCAAAAATTCCCGCAGCTGGGACTCGGTGAGCTCGCGATTCTCGAGTGCAGTGCGCATGGCTTCGAGTTTTTCCCCTAATACACTGGCAGCGGTGATACCAATCCCTAATGGCGTCCCCACATCATGGGTGATGCCGCCGACTAAGCGGCCAAGTGCAGCCAGTTTTTCTGCTTCGAGCAGTTGATCTTGTAAACGCTCTGATGCCGTGACTGAGCTTTGTAACTGCTGGTTCGCCTCGCGCAAATCTTCTTCAATAATTTTGCGCTGGCGGATTTCTCGTTCAAGTTTTTCTTGGCGTTGTTCGAGCTCGTTTTTACGCCGCTCGAGGTCGGTTAAAACCTGGCTCAAGCTAGATGTTTTGCGCGCCACTTCTTGCTCAAGCATAGCATTTTGGTCATCTAATTGACGGTTGGCTTTGAGCAATTGCTGCTGCGTGCGTTTTAAGTCCTCTTGATAGTCTTCGATGCTATCGAGCAGCTGGTTGTAAGCTTGCTCCAGCATCGTAAACTCCGCTTGGCGGTGACTCTTCAAATTGATGCGTGAATGCTCAAGATCATCGAGGCGGAAGTTGCGGATTTGCTGGGTAAGCATCTCCATCGGCCGATTTAGCATGCGGCTAAACGCCAAGGTAAACAGCACAATTAAAAAGGTGCTTTTAATAATTGCGTTACCAAAAATAAAATAGAGACTAAAACGGATACGTTCGAGGGCGATATCGCGGGTTGAGAATAGGGTAACGTCACCGACACGATTGGAAGTACCGGCAAACTCAAAAATAATAGAAGCGTAATACCCGAACAGCCCGTTGTGCTCTTCAATAACGTAATCCTCTACATCCGCCGCTAGATTATACGTATTGACGTTCTCGGTCAGACCCAACTTAACGATCACGTCGCCACCTTCATCGCGAATCACAATGCCGGCGATGGCGGGAATATTGATCAAACCTTCAGCAATGGCTTCAATTTGTGGATTATTGTACTCCCACAAGGAGCGAGCAACGGAGTTACTAAAGGTACTTTGTTGGTTTTGTAATTCTTGGACGAGTTGGCTTTTGGTATCAAAGTACTCACCCATTACCTGCACACAGGTCACCACCAGCGTCAGCACAAAATACACTGACAACACGTTGGTAAGCAGGGATTTGGAAATTTTAGTGGTACCTGACATCGACTCACTCATTTGTTGGCTGTGCTCAGTTTATCCAATCTCTACTTGAGCGCAACTATTCCTATTGTCATGAAGTGTTCATAAACGCGTCACCTAGGTGTCACATAACCTCCTTAAAGTGCGTTCACGAAATTCAGATTCGGCTACAATCCTTTGGAGATTAACATGAACCGCACTAAAGCTTTCGCTCTTTCTGCCTTGACCGCTTCTATGCTACTTGCTGGTTGTGGTGGCGATATCAACTTGACCCCTACCTCAATTGATAACTCAGTTAATGAAGGTGGCGGCAGCACGCCAGATACCAACAACTGTGCTTCTTATGAGTCATCAGGTACGACGATTCGTGGCGAGAAGATTGGCGCAGACTGTGTTTATCCGCGTAGCTTTTCAACGCCAGAGAGCCCAGTGACGAGCGATATTCGTTTGGTTGAATTGCCAGGCGGCGCGCACATTTTCCCAAATGGTCTTTACATCGGTGAAAACATTGAAGCAACAGCAGATGTGAACCGTGAAGGTCCAACCTTGACCATCGATGCGGGTGTAACCCTTGCTTTTGAAGACGGCGACTCGTTCGTGCGTATTGCACGCGGCGCAAACATCATGGCTGACGGTAACCGCAACGCTCCTATCACTTTCACTTCTGTACAAGAAGTTGAAGGCTTCGACATTGCCGACAACGCTCGTGGTTTATGGGGTGGCATTGTTATCAATGGCTTCGGTATCTCGAACAAATGTGACCAGGATGATTTAGCAAACTGTGTGTTGCAGGGTGAAGGTGGCGCAGGCTTCTATGGCGGCGACGATAATGCGGATGATTCAGGCGTATTACGTTATGCCTTGGTCAAATACGCAGGTTACGAAGTTTCACTTGATAACGAATTGAACGGTATTACTTTCAACGCAGTAGGTTCAGGTACAACACTTGAATACATCCAAGTCCACAACAACCTGGACGATGGTATTGAGTTTTTCGGCGGTGCCGCGAACGTGAAAAACGTTGTTCTGACCGGTAACGATGATGACTCATTGGACTGGGCTGACGGCTGGCAAGGTAAAATTCAATACATCCTGGTTAAACACGCCGATGACCGTGCGAACCGTGCTATTGAAGCCGATGGTAACAGCGGCAACAACGACGCCACTCCTTACTCTGACCCAATCATTGCGAACTTCACTTCAATTGGTTCATTAACTGCAACTGACGGTTCTGACGAATCAGAAGGTGTCTTGGTTCGTGAAGGTACGCACGGTGCGATGTACAACTTCTTAATCACCGAAGCGCGTGGCGAATGTTTGGAAATCGATGATGCGGCAACCTTAACTGCTGCTGCCAACGGCGACCTTTCAATTCAGAACTCTGTGATTGCATGTACTGAAAACTTCAAAGATACCGAGACACAAAACTGGTTTGAAGCCGGTACGGGCAACGTCACCCTGAGCGCTGGCGCAAGTGTACTAACTTCTGGCTACGTTACTGCGAGTGATATGACCGACGCTTCAGGTGCACCGGTTACCGTAACGCCAAAAACAGACTTAAGCAGCATTGACCCGTTCTTTGATGATGTTGACTTCATCGGTGCGGTGAGCGAAGACGACGATTGGACCAACGGCTGGACCGTAGGCCTGCGCGACTAAACACGGATTAGGGGCACATGGATGTGCATCTTTCCCCCGTATTTCTTAAGTCACGCAATCGGAGTTTCCTATGAAAAAGCAGGCTGTTTTAACTCAAAGTAAACTAGGCCTTGCCATCGCGCTTGCGTTGTCAGGACCTGTTGCTTATGCACAACAAGACACGTCAACCAGTGATGACACGGCCATCGAAGAAGTCGTTACCACCGGGACGCGTTTACAAGGCTCGGCAGCTGCCGTTGTTGAAGAGCGTAAAGCTCAAGCTTTTGTTGCAGATATTCTTGGTGCAGAGCAAATTTCACGAACTGGTGACAGCGATGCTGCTTCGGCGTTGCGTCGTGTCACTGGTTTGACTCTTGTGGATGGCAAGTTCATTTATGTTCGTGGTTTAGGTGAGCGTTATTCGAGCACACAACTCAATGGTGCGTCGGTACCATCACCTGACCCAACTCGAAATGTCATTCCACTCGATATGTTCCCGGCGAGCATCATCGAAAGTATGTCGGTGCAAAAGTCGTACTCCCCAGATATGCCCGCTAATTTTGGTGGTGGTAACGTTGATATCCGTACGGTATCGATACCGACTGAAGAAGTTTTTGATGTCGCCATCGGCACCGGTTGGAATACAAACTTGTCTGACGATGGTTTGAGCTATTCCGGTGGCGGTGATGATTGGCTAGGTGAAGACGACGGCACGCGTGCCTTGTCACCAGAAATGTGGTCGGCCCTGGCACGCTATCAAGAGTCGATTAATACCGCGAGTATTGCCAGCTATGAAAATATCTCCCTGGCTGAAGCCGCGGAGATCAACCGTAGCCTTGCGGCCTCAATGAACACCCAGAACGAAGTTTACAGTAAGTCGATGGCGCCAGACATTAAGGGCTCATTGACCTACGGCTCGAACTACGATTTGGGGAACGACATTACTTTTGGTTTCTTAGCTGGTATTGATTACGACAGCGGTTGGTCGAACAATGAAGAAACCGAAGAAGTGCTTGGCATCGCGAATGGTGAGACGGTGGTCAATCAGCGCAGTGAAACACGCGTTACCACTCAAGATGTCGAGCTTAGCGGACTGTTAAACTTCGGTATTCAAATTGGCGATTACCATAAGCTTGAAACCTCGACCATTTTCTTACGCAATACCTCAGACCGCGTCGAGCAAGGTGGCATCGAAACACCGAACTCAATTAATGAAGACGGCTTGAGCTACTATGACACCGATATCCGCTATGAGCAGCGTGAACTGCTTACTAACCAAATCCGCGGTTCGCATTACTTCCCTGAATTATGGGGTTTTGCGCTAGATTGGCAGTACGCTGACTCACGGGCTAACCGTGATGCGCCTGGTGAAGTGTTTTACCGCCGTATCAATAATCGTGACTTAGGTGAGGGCGTTGGCGACTTAGCATTCCAACAAACGCGCACGGCAACTACGATGCAGTTCCAAACCTTGCAGGATGATGCTCAGGATTGGCGCGTAGACGGTGAGTTACCATTGTATCTTGCCGATATGGAAATCCTCGTCAAAGGCGGCGGACAAGTTTCGAAGAAAGCGCGTTCGTCTTACTCACGTCGTTTTGCCCTAAGTGCCGAGCAGGTCGCGAACGAAGATCTGGCTAACGTGGGATACAATGATCTGTTCAGTAATAGCAACATTACCGATGCGGACTTTGGTCTTGCGTTGTTCGGTGCCCCAACGGCAACCGATCCGAACTATCTGGCGGCGCAGCAAATCGAAGCCGGTTACGGTTTACTTGATGTTCAGGTGACCCCAGACTGGCGGGTGAGTGGTGGTTTGCGCTGGGAACAATATACTCAGGTCGCAGCTCAGTTGGATATTCGCGATATGACAGTGATCGGCGACGTCGCTGAAGCCGGTCGTATGGAAGACGACATCTATGGCTCACTGGCGCTAACATACCAATTGAACGATGAAATGCAACTGCGCTTCGGCTACGGTAGCACAGTCGTTCGTCCCGACTTACGTGAATTAACCGAAGTTATTTTCGTTGACCCTATCACCAACTTTAAAGTGCGTGGTAACAGCGAACTGATGACTACTGACATCGATAACTTTGACGTGCGTTGGGAATGGTACCTGCCTTCAGGTGAAAACTACTCCGTGGCAGCGTTCTACAAGGATCTCGCTAACCCAATCGAGGCAGTGGAAGCCAAAGGTACTGACTCAGACCGAGTGATTACCTTCTTGAATGGTCAGGCGGGCGAAGTCTATGGCGTCGAATTCGAGTTTCTGAAAGACTTAACGATGGTGACTGACGGTCTATTCGTCACTGGTAACCTAACCCTTTCAGATTCTGAAATCAGCATCGCTAACACCGGTAACGTGGAGCTCACCAACAACACGCGTCGTATGACGGGGCACTCGAAGTACGTTGCGAACCTGCAGCTAGGTTATGACTCACTGAATGGTGAACACAGTGCTTCGTTAATCTACAACGTGGCTGGCGAGCGCATCGCTTTCGCGGGTGTGAAACAAGGTGAAATCGGTATCGACGACGCTTTCGAGCAGCCGTTCCATAGCCTCGATGCAGTTTACACTTACTACCCAGATTTCAATTCGAAGCTGAAGTTCAAGGTACAAAACCTACTTGGCGACGATGTTGAAATTGAGCAGAACGGACGTATGATTCAGACGCGTACGGTCGGCACTGGCATTAGCTTGGAGTATAGCTATTCGTTCTGACGGTGGTTGTACGCGCGGATGGCTCGTGCGTGTTGATTTGAAACGGGGGCTTCGGCTCCCGTTTTTGTATTGGAAGAGCGTTGTTTGCTATTTGCTGTTTGATGTTTGTTGAAACCTAAAGCTAGATGGTTTCTAATCATTAGCGAACAGCGAACAGCGAACAGCGAACAGCGAACAGCGAACAGCGAACAGCGAACAGCGAACAGCGAACAGCGAATATGCAGGACTTACGAGAAAAACTCGAAACAGCAGAACAATGGTTGGTTGAACGACCCGACATGGACACGCTTACGAAATTAGGCTTGTTGCTGTTGGGTGCCTGGATCGCCAACTTCGTCGTCAAGAAAATTCTCCTGCGTGGGCTGCTGAATCTCATCAGTTATACCCCTGTGGGCAAAGACCGGCAGGCAATTGAGCGCAATATTGTGGCTCGCCTTGCGAATGTGGTTCCTGCATTGGTGATTGCTTTTGGTATTACCTCGGTCCCGAACCTTGTCGAAGAACTCACGATTGTCGTCACCAACGTCTGTTATGCCTTTATTGTCATAACCATTGCACGCGCCATTAGTGGCACGCTGACGATTATCAATATGCTGTATGAGCGTCAACCCGATGCCCATGAGCGGCCAATTAAGGGCTATATTCAAGTCGCGAAGATCGTGATTTACGCAGTCGCAACCATCTTAATGGTGGCTGTTTTGATTGATAAGTCCCCGGTGATTTTGCTTTCAGGTTTGGGTGCCATGGCGGCGGTGTTGATGCTGGTATTCCAAGATACCTTGCTGAGCCTCGTTGCCAGTGTGCAAATTACCTCAAATGACATTATTCGGGTCGGTGACTGGGTGGAAATGCCCAATCTCAATGCTGATGGTGATGTTATTGATATCGCACTGCACCAAGTAAAAGTGCAGAACTGGGATAAAACCATCACCTTTATTCCGACGCGCCGCTTTATCTCCGATCCTTTCAAGAACTGGCGTGGCATGCAGGAGTCAGGTGGACGTCGGATTAAGCGCAGCCTATTACTCGATCAGCAAAGTATTCACTTCTTAACCGACGACGAAATGAGTGCGGTGAAGCGCTTCCGCCTATTGAAGGATTACTTAAAAGATAAACAGCAAGAGATTGATGAATGGAATCAACAGCTCAAAGATGAAGGAAAAGAGCCGGTCAATACGCGCCGAATCACTAATATTGGTACTTTCCGCGCTTACGTGAAGAAGTATTTGGAAAATAACGACCGCGTGCATCAAGAAATGACGCTCATGGTGCGCCAGTTAAATCCGACCTCGGATGGTTTACCGCTCGAAGTTTATTGTTTCACGAATACGACTGCTTGGACGGAGTACGAGAGTATTCAATCGGATATCTTTGACCATCTGCTGTCTATTCTGCCGGAATTTGGCTTACGTGTATTCCAGCATCCGAGTGGTATTGATATGCGTGAAATGACACGAAACTTAAATCAAACTGGCACAAAAGATTCATCCTGACATAAAACTGCCATAATACAGTCACCAAGCTGTCACAGAACTGACGTATCTTGCACACCATCATTCATAACGTGTGCAAGGTGCTTCCATGAACCCATGTTTCACTCGCACGCTCTTGGTGGCAAGTTTGCTAGCCACCGTAGGCGTTGCCAGTCCTCAAATCAACGCGCAAGAGCAAGCTCTCGATCCTGTGGTCGACGCTGCTAGCGAAATCAATCAAGCCGCGCGTTCTTCGCAACTTACCGTAGACAAAATTGCCGATACCACGCAAGAGCGTGTACAGCAGTACAAGCAAATCAGTCGCCAAATCGAAGGTCTGGAAGTCTATGTGCAGCAACTGCAGAAACAGATTGACTCGCAGCAGACGGAAAAGAATGACCTGAATACCTCGATTGACGAAGTGAGCGTGGTAGAACGCCAAATCACACCACTGATGCTGCGCATGATCGATAGCCTCGCCACTTTTGTTGAACTCGATGTGCCTTTCTTGCCAGCAGAGCGCAATAACCGTATTGCGGGTCTGGAAGATCTGATGGATCGCGCCGACGTTGACGTCTCAGAGAAATTCCGCCGCGTGATGGAAGCCTATCAAATTGAATCTGAGTATGGTCGCACCATTGAAGCATACAACGGTGCTATGGAGATTGAGGGTCAAAGTCAGGACGTTGAATTCCTACGCGTGGGTCGCACAGTGCTTATCTACAAAACCCGCAATGGCGACACTATGGGAGTGTGGAATCAGCAACAGCGTGAATGGCAGGAGCTTGATGCTGGTTATGCCTCGAATGTGCAAGAAGCATTGCGGATTGCGCGCAAACAGCTGGCACCAGACTTGCTGATGTTACCGATCTTCCATACCGCGCAAGCAGGAGAATAATCCATGTTGAAGCTTAAACACTTATTCGTAGCAGCGGTGCTGGCGCTTTCGACTCCAGTACTAGCGCAAGAGCCGGTCAATTTGGACCAGCTATTGCAGCAGTTGAAAGAAGGTAAGTTCGCTCAGTCACAAGCGAACCAAGAGCGGGAAGCACGCTTTCGCGCACAAGCTGAGCAGCAGCAACAGATTTTACGAGACGCCATTGCTGAACGCGATCGTTTAGAGGCCTTAAGTGCTGAACTCGAAAGTGATTTCGAAGCAAATGAACGCGACTTGGCGGCCTTGGAAGACGCGCTGACACAACGTATGGGTTCACTCAAAGAGTTGTTTGGGGTTCTGCAGCAAGTGGCGGGTGATACCGCAAGTACTTTGCAAAACTCTTATGTTTCGGTGGAATTCCCAGGTCGTAGCGCAGCCTTGAGTGACCTTGCGCAAAAAATGGGCTCCAGTTCGAAGCTTGCGAGTATCGAAGAGATCGAGTCGGTATGGTTTGCTCTACAGCAAGAAATGACCGAGTCGGGCAAAGTCAGCGAATTTGAGACCACTGTAACCTTAGCAAGTGGCGAAAAAGTCACCAAGCCAGTCGTCCGTGTCGGTACCTTTAACATGGTCGCTGATGGTAAGTACCTCGAGTTAATTCCAGGCACTGATGCCGTCGCTGAACTGGTGCGCCAACCAAGTGGCCGCTATCTCAATACGGTTCAAGCCTTGGAACAGGGCGACGACAATCCAGTGCGCTTTGGTTTGGACCCAACGGGCGGCTCGATTCTCGGATTGCTGGTACAAGCTCCAGGCACAATGGAGCGCATCGAGCAGGGTTCAACAGTAGGCTACATCATTCTTGGCCTGGGTGTGATTGGTTTGCTCATCGCCTTGGAGCGCTTCATCACGCTTACCTTAATGGGTGGCAAAGTGAAACGTCAGTTGAAGCACAACGAAGCGAAGCAAGATAATCCATTGGGTCGTGTAATGGCGGTGCAAGATAAGTACCCGCAAGTGGATACCGAAACTCTGGAATTGAAACTCAGCGAAGCCATTTTACGCGAGGTGCCGAAAATCACCCGTAATCTGACCTTTATCAAGATCATTTCTGTCGTCGCACCACTGCTTGGTTTGCTAGGAACGGTGACCGGTATGATCAATACCTTCCAAGCCATAACCCTGTTTGGTACCGGTGACCCTAAACTAATGGCTGGTGGTATCTCACAAGCCTTGGTGACCACTGTTTTAGGTTTGGTCGTGGCAATTCCGATGACTTTATTGTTTGCCACGCTGAATACGCGTAGCCGCAACATCGTGCATGTTTTGCAAGAACAAGCCTCTGGCATTATCGCGGAGCGTTCTGAGCGGAGTCACTAATTATGGTGTTCCTCATCGACTTTTACAGTGCGATTCAGGACTTCATTGAAACCGGTGGCCAAGTGTTATTGGTCATCGGCATCCTCATCTTCGTGATGTGGCTGATGATTCTGGAACGTGTTTTTTATTACAGCCGTGGCCATCAAGCCGAGAAACGTCGGGTGTTACAAAAGTGGCAAGCGCGTGAGGACAAGTCCTCATGGCATGCCGAGCAGATTCGCCAGGCCATGATTTCGCGGGTAGCGCTAGCGCTCGGTGGTCGTGTACCGGTGTTACAAGCTCTGGTAGCGCTCTGTCCGCTGTTGGGCCTGATGGGTACGGTTACCGGCATGATTGAAGTGTTCGATGTCATGGCAATTGCAGGAACGGGTAATGCGCGTTCGATGGCTGCCGGGGTATCGAAAGCGACGATACCGACAATGGCAGGCATGGTTGGCGCACTATCAGGTGTGTTTGCTACCACCTGGTTGCAGCGTACCGCTAAGCGCGAACGCTTGAAACTCGAAGACCGCATGCTGATGGAACACCACTAGAGGGCTTTATTTATGAAACAACATTTTGCCAATTTGATTGATGAAGAAGAAACGCAAATTGATATGACGCCCATGCTTGATGTGGTGTTCATTATGCTTATTTTCTTCATTGTGACCGCTACGTTCGTTAAAGAAGCAGGCATCGACGTGAATCGTCCAGAAGCTGCTACGGCAGTGCAAAAGGACCGTGCCAATATCCTCGTTGCCATCAGCGAAACGGGTGAGATTTGGATCAACAAGCGTCAAGTTGATGTCCGTGCGGTACAGGCCAATATAGAGCGTCTCTATGCGGAAAATCCGCAGGGGTCAGTGGTGATCCAGGCCGATAAGCTGGCGACCACCGAAACGCTGATTAAGGTCATGGATGCAGCGCGGGCCGCGGGTGTGTTTGATGTCTCGATTGCCGCACAGGAAGAATAAGCTATGCGTTTTCTAGCAGCATTAGCCGTCGCCGCCATCGTAACTCTGGGGTTGTTTTATCTCATGCAGTCGTTCATCACCGGTGGTGAAGGCGCAATGAGCGAACCGCCGAAGGGGAGCGTGTTGGATTTCGTGCGGGTGAAGCCGGAAGAAGTGGTGCAAGAAAAGGAACGCAAACCACAACGTCCACCTGAGCCAGAGCAACCCCCCGAAGATTTGCCGCAACCGCAAATGGACAGTAGCGAGATGACGCCAGGCGAGGGCAATTACGATTTCTCGGCGGTGGCACAAGCGGATACCGGACTTAGCGGTGGTATGAACTTAGATACCAGCGATGGTGAGTATCTGCCTATCGTCAAAGTGCAAGCAGCTTATCCCCGCCGTGCGCTACAGCGTGGTATCGAGGGCTACGTCGTGGTGGAGTTTACTGTCACCAAGCAAGGGACGGTACGTGATCCTCGTGTGGTGGAAGCGGAGCCCGCACAAATCTTTGACCAAGCAGCATTAGATGCAGTGGTGAAATTTAAATATAAACCGCGCGTTGTCAACGGCGAGACCGTTGAAGTTGAAGGCGTACAGAACCGTTTAACCTTTGAGATCGACGGTTAGGAGAATCATTATGCGTAACTTAATTAGCGCTATTATTGTTGTCATACTTGCGCAGGGCAGCATGCAAGTCGCCTCTGCACAAGAAAGTGGTGCACAAGAAACGAAACGCGTACCGGCGTTGCGTGAGCAGGTCTATTCACAATTGGCTCGGGCGCAAGAGTTGGCGGATAACGGTGATGTTGCTGCCGGTTTGGCAGCGCTGAAGAACGTTGAGTCAAAGCTCAGCAGCATGAATAGCTACGAGCGTGCCATGCTGTGGAACTTCTATGGTTATATGCACTATGGCAAAGACCAGCTTGACCAAGCCATAAATTACTTTGCCAAAGTGGTCGATGAAGACCCGATTCCTGATGCGTTAAAGCAAAACACGCTGTTTAGTCTCGCGCAACTTTCATTAGGGCAAGGCGATTACACAGAAACGCTTGCTTACCTTGACCGTTGGCAAACCGTGGTCGGTGATGATCATGCGCAGAAAGCCGATGTCCTGCGGGCGCAAGCCTTATATCAAAAAGGCGACTATCAGCAAGCCTTAGCACCCATCAAGAGAGCGATTGCTGCGGCTGAGCAAAACGCGAGCGCTGGCGATGAAAGCTGGTACGTTTTGCAACGCGCGATTCATTACGAACTTGGAGAGACCGCTGAAGTTGCGGTTATTCTCGAAAAGATGATTAAGCATTTTAATAAACCCGAGTATTGGGTACAGCTGGCCGGTGTTTATGGGCAGTTAGGTAAAGATAAACAACAGCTAGCTATGCTGGAAGCAGCGTACCAACAAGGCTTTTTGAGTAAAGGTCAAGATCTGCAAATGTTGGTGCAAAGCTACTTTTTCGGTGGGATTCCTTATCAAGCCGGCAAAGTTATGGAACAAGCTATTGCTGAAGGCAAGCTCGAAGCCGACTTACGCAATTTAAAACTATTAGCGCAAAGCTGGATTGCTGCTCGCGAAACGGACCGAGCCGTGGCAGCACTTGAGCAAGCCGCCGCGTTGAGTAGCGATGGTGAACTCGATGCGCAGCGCGCACAGGTTTTGCTCAATGCAGAACGTTACGAGCAAGCAATTGCTGCTGCAGAGGCTGCTTTATCGAAAGGAAACCTAGAAAAGCCAGGCACCATGCACTTGGTTATCGGCATGGCTGAACTGGAGCAAGAGAACTATAATCCAGCGTTGCAAGCATTTGCCAAAGCGAAAGCTTTTGAAGATGCGCGCAAAGCTGCAGCACAGTGGGAGCGTTATGCGACCTCAGAAAAAGAGCAAGCGGAGCGGATAAAACAACTACAAGCGTCATAATTACGCCATAAAAGTTTTATCAAAAAGCCAAAAAAGTGACATATAGTCATGAAACTGTCATAAAAGTGCCATAAGCTATGCGCGTCTTGGGTAGGTGTGTGCCTGCCCAAATCTCAACTTAGCAACGATGGTAACCGTTATGACAGTTAACTCTTCAATTTGGATGGTACTTCCGCTGGCACTCCTCAGTGGTGCAGCTGTAGCTCAGGATGAGACTCCGGTAAGTTTTGATTTTTATGGCCGCGCGAATGTTTCGCTGCAGAGCAGCGATGAAGGTGATGGCAGCGAGTCTGAGCTGGTAAGCAACTCCTCACGCATTGGGGTCAAGGGCGGCAGCCAACTGAATGATGATTTAGAAGTCATCTATCAACTCGAGTGGCAGGTAGACCTTACCGATCTGGGCGGCGATGACAACCTCAAGTCTCGAAATCAATTCGTTGGCTTACGCGGTAACTTCGGTGAATTGACCGTGGGTCGTCGTGACACGGTAATGAAGACCGTGCAAGGCGATATCGATCAGTTCAGCGATTATGAGGCCGACGTTAAAGCTTTATTCGAGGGTGAGAATCGCACTAGCAACACTATTTCATACTACTCACCGGCGTTTGCCGATTTCCGAGTCGCTGGCTCAATTGTGTTAAGCGAAGGTGACACTCAGGATGACGGTTACTCGTTAGCGCTTACCTATGGTGATGAAGGCTTGGATGACACGCCTTATTACTTCGGTGCTGCGATTGATCGTGATGTTGATGGCTATGATATCGAACGCCTCGTCGGCTATACCAAAGTGGCGGACACCATGTTCGGTCTGATGTGGCAACAGCAACAAGAAGTTGCCGGCACCAATGAGGCAGATGGTTTCGTTGCTAGCGTGCAGCATGCTATCGGTCAATGGCGTCTAAAAGCGCAGTATCAGATGATGAGCTTTGTTGATGGCGATGATGACTCGATCGCCTTTGGTGCTGACTACAAGTTCAACAAGAATACCAAAGTTTATGCTTGGTATACCGGTCGTGACCTTGATACTTTGGCAGAAGAGCAAACTTATCTTGCCGTGGGTCTTGAGCACCGCTTCTAAAGTCTAATTTCTCTTGGCAGGGAAAGCCTTGTAGACTATCGCCATCATTCACCAGCATTCTGAAACGATGGCGAACTTCCTTTATATTGCCGGCTATGTGCTCATTGGCTTGTTGCTGCGCCGCAGTCGGCAATTTCCGCAAAATTCTGGGCAGATTCTTAATGCCTATGTGATCTATGTTGCGTTGCCGGCGTTGGTGCTGCAAAAAATCCCTGCGCTCACGTTTGGTAAGGAACTCCTGTTTCCCGCCTTAATTCCCTGGATCTTATTGGCGCTGACGGTGCCCGTAGTGCTTTGGGTTGCGCGCTGGCGCAAATGGTCACGCACGACCACCGGCGCCATGTTGATTGTTATCCCATTGGGCAACACCTCGTTCGTGGGTTTTCCAATGATCGAGGCTTTTTTCGGTCCGGAAGGCATTCCCTATGCCTTGCTCTATGACCAACTGGGTTCGTTCTTCATCTTGTCGATTTACGCGACCATTATCGCGGCTGTCTATAGCCACACCGAAGGTGAACAAGCGCAACGGCCATCCGCGAAGGTCATTGCGTGGAAGATTTTGAAGTTTCCACCTTTTGTCGCACTGGTTGCTGCATTTGCACTGCGCAGTATCGAGTACCCGCAAGTGATGCAGCACTTTATTGATTCGCTTGCGGTAACCCTAGTACCGGTCATTATGGTGGCAGTTGGCTTTCAATTGCGTTTTCGTTTGCCGCAAGAAGATCGGGGGCCATTGGTCTGGGCTTTGGCGCTCAAACTGGGCCTGATGCCACTGGTGGCGCTGGCGTTGCTATGGGCATTTGGCCTCGAGCAGTTGGCGGTGCAGGTCACTATTATGGAAGCGGCTATGCCTGCCATGATCTCAGCTGGGGCACTGGCAATTATGGCTGGCTTAGCGCCGACTTTAGCCGCGGCGGTCGTGGGCTATGGTGTCTTACTCTGCTTTATTACCTTGCCGCTTTGGTATTTTATTTTGCAGTCTTTGGCGGCGCTTTAATAGCGTCGAATTCACCTTCGGCGACGCGCACCGAAAAGACTTCTTCGGTGCCAAGTTGAGCCGGACTGCGAATCACTTCCCCTTGTTGTGAGCGCACCACAGCGTAACCACGTGCAATCGTCTGCAAGGGGCTTACCAGTTGCAGGTTCTGAACCACCGACTGTTGCCGCTGCTGCCAATGTTTAAGGAGCTGGCGCATGGCCAGCTTCTGTCGTTGTTGTAGTTGCTCTAGTTCTTGTCTTAGCGGTGTTAACTGCCGCTGCGGATGAACGGCACGCAAGCGTTGTGCTTGATAGCTAAGACGATCGCGGGTGTGGCGCTGACTTCGCTGCATTGCTGCCGCCGCGCGGGCCATTAACTCATCAACACGTTGACTATGCTGCTGTAGACGGCGTTGCGGGTGCTGCTGTTCGAGCCGATGCTGCCAGTGTTGCAGGGTTTGCTGAATAAAGTTGCGTTGGCGTTGCCAATACTGCTGTAAGCGGTGGTCGAGCTGTTGCAAGCGCTGTAATACTTCGCGCTGGTCACGACTCACTAACTCTGCTGCGGCCGAAGGCGTGGGAGCTCGCACGTCGGCGACGTAATCGGCAATGGTAAAGTCAACTTCATGGCCCACGGCACTGATGGTCGGCAGCGGACAACTATGCAGCGCGTAGGCAAACTGCTCATCGTTGAAACACCACAAGTCTTCAAGTGAACCACCCCCACGACTGACAATCAGAACGTCGACCTCGTTGCGCGCAATGGCACGCTGCAGCGCAAAGAGTAAATCGTTGGCAGCACTCTGTCCTTGCACGGCACTTGGGTAAATAACCACTTCAACGCTTGGGTCACGACGTTGCAGAACGGCCAGAATATCGCGAATTGCCGCGCCTGTTGGAGACGTGATGACGCCTACCTTACGAATCGTATCGGGCAGGGGTTGTTTGTGTTCAGGGGCAAACAGTCCTGCTGCCTGGAGTTTATTTTTTAACTGCTCATAACGTTGCTGCAAGAGACCAGCGCCGGCGTCCTCCATATGCTCGACAATGAGCTGGTAGTCACCGCGTGGTTCGTACACCGTGAGCTTGGCGCGAACCAACACCTGCATGCCGTGTTGCGGGCGCACTTTGGCCCGTTGATTGGCATTACGGAACATCGCCGCACGAATTTGGGCACGTTCGTCCTTGAGGGTGAAATACCAATGACCCGAGCTTGGCGCCGCAAAGTTTGAAATTTCACCAATAAGCCAAATTGACCCAAATCCTTGCTCAAGTACTTGACGTACTTCAGCATTCAATTGAGCAACGGTAAAGATGGCGGCATCAGGCATGAGGCGGAACCTTAGTTAAGTAGTGATTAGCAAAAAAATTAGTTTACTGAAAAGCCGATTACGAGTAAAATCTGCCCGCAACATTAACTCAGCTAGTGGGATGTTGCCATGCTACGAATCGCTCAAGAAGCACTTACCTTTGACGATGTTTTACTCGTCCCCGGTCACTCGACCGTTTTACCTCATACTGCTGACCTGCGCACGCGTCTGACGCGCGGTATTGAGCTGAATATTCCAATGGTCTCGGCCGCTATGGATACCGTTACTGAAGCGGCGTTAGCTATTGCGCTAGCGCAAGAAGGTGGTATCGGCTTTGTCCATAAAAACATGACCATTGCTGAGCAAGCTGCACATGTACGCAAAGTCAAAAAATATGAAAGCGGTATGGTGTCCGATCCGGTTACAGTTACGCCTGACACCACTCTTGGTGAAATTCGCGCGTTAAGTGTCGAACATGGCTTTCACGGATTTCCGGTCGTTGAGAGTAACGGCGAGCTAGTGGGTATCATCACCGGTCGTGATGCGCGGGCGGAGAGCGACAATAGCAAGCGTGTTGCTACCATCATGACGCCGAAGGACAACCTTATCACGGTAAAAGAAAGCGCTGGCAGCGAAGAAATCTTAGGGTTGATGCACAAACACCGCATTGAAAAAATTCTCGTGGTTGATGACGCATTTCATTTGCGCGGCATGATCACTTTGAAGGACTTTACCAAAGCTGAAAATAAACCCAATGCCTGTAAAGATGAGCTCGGACGTTTGCGTGTAGGTGCCGCTGTGGGTGTTGGTCCTGGTACCGAAGAGCGCATCGCCGCGTTGGTAGAAGCGGGAGTTGATGTGCTGCTCATTGATACCTCACACGGTCATTCACAAGGCGTCATTGATCGCGTTGCCTATGTACGTAAAGAGTATCCAAACCTGCAACTTATTGCTGGTAATGTGGCGACAGGCGCGGGAGCTAAAGCGCTTGCGGATGCTGGAGTCGATGCCGTGAAAGTGGGTATCGGTCCTGGTTCTATTTGTACGACCCGAATCGTAACGGGCTGTGGCGTGCCACAAATCACCGCGATTAGTGACGCTGTTGATGCTTTGAAAGGTACAGGCATTCCAGTGATTGCCGATGGTGGTATTCGCTTCTCGGGTGACATTGCGAAAGCGATTGCAGCGGGTGCTGACTGTGTGATGGTTGGCAGCATGCTAGCCGGTACCGAAGAGTCACCAGGCGAAGTAGAATTGTACCAAGGTCGTTATTACAAGTCTTATCGTGGTATGGGTAGCTTGGGTGCAATGAACCAGCGTAATGGTTCGTCAGATCGTTATTTCCAAGCCAGTAACGAAGCTGAAAAGCTGGTACCTGAAGGTATCGAAGGCCGCATCGCCTATAAAGGTCCAATCGCGACGATTATTCATCAGCAAATGGGCGGTCTGCGCTCAGCGATGGGACTTACCGGTAGTGCGACGATCAAAGAAATGCGTACCAAGCCGCAATTCGTTCGTGTCACCTCTGCGGGCATGGGCGAGTCACACGTGCACGATGTGCAAATCACCAAAGAAGCACCAAACTACCGAATGGGTTAAGCCGACATGCAAGATATTCATGCGCATCGCATATTGATTTTAGATTTTGGTTCACAGTACACGCAGCTAATTGCGCGTCGCATTCGCGAAATTGGCGTTTATTGTGAATTGTGGGCGTGGGACGTTGACGCCGAAGATATTAAAAACTTTAATCCAAACGGCATTATTTTGTCGGGTGGTCCAGAATCGGTAACCGAAGAAGGTTCGCCAAGAGCACCTGACTATGTGTTCGAAGCAGGTGTGCCGGTATTGGGTGTCTGCTATGGCATGCAAACCATGGCAGCGCAGTTGGGTGGCAAAGTTCAGGGCTCGTTAGAGCGTGAATTTGGCTACGCGCAAGTAGAGCGTACCGAACCGTGCCCGCTGTTCCATCACATTGAAGATGCCGTACACGAAAATGGTAATCCGCTGCTCGATGTTTGGATGAGTCACGGTGACAAAGTGATTGAGGTGCCAGAAGGCTTCCACATTGTCGCGCAAACACCGACCTGTCCGATAGCTGCCATGGCTGACGATACCCGTGATTTTTACGGCGTACAATTTCACCCAGAAGTAACGCATACTCGCCAAGGCATGCGTATGCTCGAGCACTTCGTGGTGGAAATCTGCGAGTGTGAGACCAACTGGACTGCCGCACACATCATTAATGACGCCGTAGCACGTATTCGTGAGCAAGTAGGTACCGGCAAAGTGGTGTTGGGCTTGTCTGGCGGCGTGGATAGCTCTGTTACGGCCATGTTACTCCACCGCGCCATCGGCGATCAGCTGACCTGTGTGTTCGTCGACAATGGCTTATTGCGTTACAAAGAAGCCGAGCAAGTCATGGAAATGTTCGGTGACCATTATGGCTTGAACATTGTCCACGTGGATGCGGAGAATCGGTTCTTGGACGCACTCGCGGGTGAACATGACCCTGAAGCGAAGCGTAAAATCATCGGTCGCGTATTTATCGAGATTTTTGATGAACAAGCAACCCGTATCAACGATGTTTCTTATTTGGCGCAAGGTACGATTTATCCTGATGTTATTGAGTCGGCTGGCTCAAAAACCGGTAAAGCGCATGTGATTAAGTCGCACCACAATGTGGGCGGCTTGCCAGAAGACATGAAGCTCGAGTTGGTTGAGCCATTGCGCGAACTGTTCAAAGACGAAGTGCGCAAGATTGGTCTCGAACTCGGCTTGCCTTACGACATGCTCTATCGTCATCCGTTCCCTGGTCCTGGTCTTGGCGTGCGCGTTTTGGCCGAAGTGAAGAAAGAGTATTGTGATTTGCTGCGTCGCGCGGACCATATTTTTATTTCCGAACTACGCAATGCTGGTATCTATCACGATGTTAGCCAAGCTTTCGCCGTGTTCCTACCCGTACGTTCGGTAGGTGTCATGGGTGATGCGCGTAAATACGATTGGGTGATTGCATTGCGTGCTGTCGAAACTATTGACTTTATGACCGCACGTTGGGCACATTTACCTTATGAACTCTTGGAAAAAGTGTCCAACCGTATCATCAATGAAATTGATGGTATTTCACGGGTGGTCTATGACATCTCAGGTAAACCTCCTGCCACCATTGAGTGGGAGTAATTAGCATGGCGCGTTGGCTTGCCGTTATAGCGATAGTGCTATTGGCTGGCTGCGCGCCGCAACCGCAGCCAGACCACCTTGCACTGATCAAGGAGCGTGGAGTGTTGCGGGTTGGAACCTTGTTAGGTCCGACAACTTATTACCACGATCTGGAAAGCGAGGGCGGACTCGAATACGCACTCGCTGCCACCTTCGCTGAGCAACTCGATGTCGAACTCGAGGTGGTTTCACGTTACAACGTCAATGACCTCTTTTCCCTGCTTGACCAAGCGCAAGTAGATATTGTCGCTGCTGGCCTCGACCGCACCCCACGTCGTGATCGCCGGTACCGTTTCGGTCCGCCTTATCAAGAAGTTGCACAACGGCTTGTTTACCGTCAAGGTTCGCGTGATCGACCGCGCGACTGGACTCAGGTGGATGGCGAGGTGGTCGTGGTTGCTGGGAGCAGCCATCATGACTGGCTGCAACGCAATGCTAAGGACTATCCGAATTTACAATGGCGCGCCACCAATGAGCATGATGCCACGGAATTACTGCGCTCGGTCGTAGAGGGCGATATTGCCTTTACCATTACCGATAGCAATATTCTTGATATGCAGCGGCGTTATTTCCCAAACATCAGTGTCGCGTTTACCGTACGTGAAGGGCTTGATATCAGCTGGATGCTGGCGCCAGGACGCGATGGCTCATTGTATGCAGAAGTTATCCGCTTCTTTGGCGACTTGCGGGCATCGGGTGAGCTAGCACAATTAGTGGATCGCCATTTTGGCCATGTCTCGCAATTTAATTATGTCGACACCAGTTATTTCATTGATGCGGTACAGAGTACTTTGCCGAAATATCGTGACTTTTTTGTCGAGCACTCAGGCCGGCTTGATTGGCGTTTGCTAGCTGCCATTTCTTACCAAGAAAGTTTATGGAATCCGCGGGCGACATCACCTACTGGTGTGCGTGGTTTGATGATGCTTACCTTACCGACAGCGGAACAGATGGGCGTCAGCAGTCGCTTGAATCCAGAAGAGAGTATCCGCGGTGGGGCGCGCTACTTTGAGCGCATGCTGGATACTATCCCCGCGCGCATACCTGAGCCTGACCGCACGTGGTTTGCACTTGCCGCCTATAATATTGGCTATGGCCATTTAGAAGATGCACGGGTACTGACCGAGCGCCAAGGCGCTGACCCCGATCGCTGGATCGACGTGCGTAAACGACTACCCTTATTACGACAGAAGAAATATTACCGCCAAACGCGTTATGGCTTTGCGCGCGGTGATGAACCGGTGCGATATGTAGGGAACATTCGTCGCTACTACGATACTTTGGTTTGGTTGGATGAAAGAGGACGCATTCCAGCCCAACCGCTAGATATTTCACTTCCTACGGGAAGTGGTGATGAGGCCCCCTAATGCGCACAACAAAACGTCTGGTTCCGCATGCGCGTCGCCGCGCTTGGTTACGCAAGAAACGTCACTTGCTGAATGAGCGTCGGCAGAAGTGGTTTCGGTTGTGTGAAAAAGACGATTAAACCTTTATAATACGCGGCTGCGAAAAGTCGTAATTGCCATCCAATGCCAATCTGGAGAATGATCTGTGGAGATAGTACGCGGCGCCCCAGCCCTATCTGAATTCCGAACGGAAAAGTTATTGCAACGCCTGCAGCAAGCTGATGTGCCGGTGCAAGATATTTATGCTGAATACATGCACTTTGTAGATGTAAAAAGTGCACTTGATGAGGCTGACCAGCACGTCTTGAAAAAACTACTTACCTACGGCCCTGCTCTAGCGCAGCATCTACCAGAAGGGCGCTTGCTTGTAGTGACCCCGCGTCAGGGGACCATTTCTCCGTGGTCATCGAAAGCGACAGATATCGCCCATAATTGTGGTTTGCAGCAAATTCGTCGTATTGAGCGCGGCATTGCTTATTACCTTGAAGGCGATTTGACTGATGAACAGTTTGCGCAGGCGGAAGCGATTCTTCACGACCGCATGACCGAAACGGTGATGAGCAGCTTACAGCAAGCTGAAACGTTATTTGCTGCCGCGGAGCCTGCGCCGTTAGCTTCGATTGATATCCTCGCTGGCGGGCGTGATGCCTTGCAACGCGCTAATATTGAGATGGGCTTGGCACTCGCAGATGACGAAATTGACTATCTGTACGACAACTTTAGTGCCCTGGGTCGCAATCCAAACGACATTGAGCTCTATATGTTTGCGCAAGCAAACTCGGAGCATTGCCGTCACAAAATCTTTAACGCTGATTGGACCATCGATGGCAAAGAACAGCTGAAGTCGCTGTTCAAAATGATCAAGAACACCTTCGAAGCAACTCCGGACCATGTGCTTTCGGCCTATAAAGATAACGCCGCGGTGATGGTAGGTTCTGAAGCGGGGCGCTTCTATCCTTATCCAGCGGGCACTGCAGCAGCCGGCGAATATAGCTATTTCCATGAGCCAGTGCACATTTTGATGAAAGTCGAAACGCATAACCACCCGACTGCGATTTCGCCGTTCCCTGGCGCTGCCACGGGCTCAGGTGGCGAGATTCGAGACGAGGGCGCAACCGGCCGTGGTGCGAAGCCGAAAGCTGGTTTGGTTGGTTTTAGCGTTTCTAACTTGCGTATTCCTGGCTTTGAACAACCGTGGGAAGAAGACTTTGGCAAGCCCGATCGGATTGTTACAGCGCTTGAAATCATGCTTGATGGGCCACTCGGTGGCGCAGCGTTTAATAACGAATTTGGACGTCCGGCGTTGACCGGTTACTTCCGTACTTTTGAAGAAAAAGTAAACAGCCATAATGGCGAAGAAGTACGTGGCTATCATAAGCCGATCATGATCGCTGGTGGTATGGGCAACATTCGCGAAAACCACGTCGAGAAAGGTGAGATACCAGTTGGCGCGAAGCTTGTCGTGTTGGGCGGTCCAGCGATGAACATCGGCCTTGGTGGCGGTGCGGCATCGTCGATGACCTCTGGCACCTCGAGCGAAGACTTAGACTTTGCCTCGGTACAGCGTGACAATCCAGAGATGGAACGTCGCTGCCAAGAAGTCATTGACCGTTGTTGGCAACTTGGTGAGAAGAATCCCATTGCCTTCATTCATGATGTAGGGGCCGGTGGCCTGTCGAACGCGATGCCAGAGCTGGTAAGTGACGGTGGTCGCGGCGGTAACTTTGAGTTACGCAAAGTGCCGAACGATGAGCCTGGCATGTCACCATTGGCGATTTGGTGTAACGAATCACAAGAACGTTATGTGCTAGCCATTGGTGCGGAGCACATGGATACCTTTGCGGCGATTTGTGAGCGCGAGCGCGCACCTTATGCAGTTATTGGTGAAGCGACTGAAGAAGAACACTTAACACTGACGGATTCACACTTCGACAATACGCCGATCGATTTACCGCTTGAGGTGCTACTCGGCAAGCCACCAAAAATGCATCGCGATGTGCAATCAAAGCGTGCCGAAGGCTGTGAACTTGCTACGCAAGACATCGTTATCGACGAGGCTGCTGAGCGTTTATTGCGCTTGCCGTCAATCGCCGAGAAGACGTTCTTGATCACCATCGGCGACCGCTCGGTTACAGGCCTCGTTGCTCGTGACCAAATGGTGGGGCCATGGCAGATCCCTGTGGCTGACGTGGCGGTGACCGCCGCGAGTTATGATAGCTATGCGGGTGAAGCAATGGCGATGGGTGAACGTACGCCATTAGCGTTATTAGATTTTGCCGCTTCGGCAAAAATGGCGGTAGGTGAAGCGTTGACCAATATTGCCGCCGCCGATATTGGCGATTTGAAACATATCAAACTATCTGCCAACTGGATGGCAGCGGCAGGGCATCCTGGTGAGGATGCAGGCTTGTATGAAGCGGTGAAAGCCGTGGGCGAGGAGCTCTGTCCAGCGCTAGGCCTGACGATTCCAGTGGGTAAAGACTCCATGTCGATGAAGACTCAATGGCAGCAAAATGGCGAAGATAAAGCCGTCACTGCACCATTAAGCTTGGTCATTACCGCATTCGGTCGCGTCCGTGATGTACGCCGTACACTTACTCCACAGCTACGCACTGATAAAGGTGCGAGCAAGCTACTACTTATTGATTTGGGTGCCGGTAAAGCGCGATTAGGTGGGTCGGCACTGGCTCAGGTCTATCGTCAATTGGGCAAAAACGCTCCGACTGTGGACAACGCAGAGTTGCTCGCAGGCTTCTTTAATGCCACGCAAAAGCTGATCCGTGAGAAGAAATTACTGGCCTACCATGACCGCTCGGACGGCGGTTTATTCGTTACAGTTGCAGAGATGGCTTTTGCTGGTCATTGCGGTGTGCATGTACGCCTCGACGGCATGCATGAGCATGACCTTGCTGCGCTCTTTAACGAAGAGCTCGGTGCAGTGATTCAAGTGCTTAGCGAAGATGTCGAGAAGGTACAAGCGGCCTATGCCGAAGCGGGTTTAGCCGATGTCGTAACCGTGATTGGTGAAGTTACCAACGAAGACGTTGTGCAGTTTACCCGCGATGGCAAAGTGGTGCTTGAACACGCGCGCAGTCACTATCGCTCTATTTGGGCTGAAACGACACATAAAATGCAGCGTTTGCGTGATAACCCGGCCTGCGCCGATGAGGAGTTTGCGGCTAAGCAAAACACCAACGACAGCGGTTTGTTTGCAGACTTAAGCTTCGATAGCAGCGAAGATATCGCGGCACCGTATATCAATACCGGTCGTGACCCAGTGGTTGCTATTTTGCGTGAGCAAGGGGTGAACTCACATGTGGAAATGGCCGCCGCCTTTGATCGCGCGGGCTTTGCCGCTATCGATGTACACATGAGTGATATCTTAAGCGGTCGCGTGAACCTTGAGAAATTCAACGGCCTAGTGGCTTGTGGTGGCTTCTCGTACGGTGACGTGCTCGGTGCCGGTGAAGGCTGGGCCAAATCGATCTTGTTCAATAGCCGCGCGCGCGACCAATTTGCTGCTTTCTTCGAGCGCGAAAAGACCTTTGCGTTAGGTGTTTGTAACGGTTGCCAGATGTTGTCGAATTTACGTGAGCTCATTCCTGGTGCTGAAGCATGGCCGCATTTCGTCACCAACCGTTCTGAACGTTTTGAAGCGCGTTTTAGCATGGTTGAAGTACAAGACAGTCCATCACTGTTCTTTAAAGAGATGGCGGGCTCAAAAATGCCGATCGCGGTTTCACATGGTGAGGGACGTGCCGAGTTTAAAGGCAATAACCTAGCTGAAGTGACGGCCAAAGGCCTTGTAGCGATGCGTTATATCAATAACGATGGCAGTGTCGCCAGTCAGTATCCAGCGAACCCGAATGGCTCGCCAGAGGGCATTACCGGTTTGACCACACCAGATGGTCGTGTATCCATTATGATGCCACACCCGGAGCGCGTATTCCGTACGGTAGCTAACAGCTGGCATCCAGATGATTGGAGCGAGGATAGCCCATGGATGCGCATGTTCCGCAACGCGCGTGTCTATTTAGGTTAAACCTTCTAACAACCTTTAATACCTGTAAATACAGGCAATAAAAAACCCGGCTCGAAAGCCGGGTTTTTTGTGCTCGTCAGTAGGACTTAGAAGTCGTACTGGAAGCCTAAGCGAACGCTCCACAGTGATGGAGAGCCAGCGCGGCCTTGAACAGAGTTGATGCGTGGCTTAATGTCTTCAAACACCCATTGGTTTTGATCGTTGATGCTAACTTCAGCAACGTCAACTGAACGTGGGAAGCTTGCTTCGTACAAGACACCCCAGTCATCGTTTAGCATGTTGGTAAAGTTATCTACGACAAAGTAGATGCTTGATTTGTGACCTTCCATGAAGCCTGGTAACTCTTGCTCAACTTTAAGGTCAACTTTGTGCCACCAGTCGCTGTTGAACTCGTTACGAGGAGCGATACCGCCCGCGTATTGGCTCAAACCGTGGTTATCGATAAACGCCAAGAACTCTTCGATGTCAGCGGTTGATAAGCCATCACCCCAAACAACGTTACTGTCGTTCATACCGTCTGGTACGTAAAGCAATGAACGGCCGCGCGTGATATCACCCACTGGAGCGTTCATAGTGAAGCTATATGGACGACCTTTGTTAGCAGAGCCAAACACGCTAAACTTAGTATCATAACCGTTCAACCATTCAGCAGTGTAAGTACCACGGAAAGTGAAGCGGTGTGGGATTTCATAGTTCGACGTAGCGATGCCAGGGTTTTCAGCATCAGCGGTTGCTACGCTGGTGTAGTTTGAATACGCTACTGAGCTGGTCATTGGGTTGACGTCTTCAGCTTTGTTCCAAGCGTAAGCAAGTGACCAATCGAAGCCCCAATCGTGCTCTTTTGAAATCGCGAAGCTGATGCTAGTTTGGTCGCCAGCGTCGCCATCGACGTTAGTTAACAAGAATGCATCTGAGCCGCTACGTGAGTAGATTGGACGACCGTCTGGAGCTGTACCAGACTGGACAGCGCGGAGGTCTTTAATGATTGCTGCGTCTTGCTTACGAGTGTGCAAGATGTCAGCCATCAACACATAGTCGTTTTCAGTAACGTAAGTTGCACCGAATGCAAATTTCCACTCGTTTGGAATTTCGAAGTTCGGGTCAAGTGCGTTCACTGGGCCACGGCCTGCTGCTTCTGCAACTTCGTCGATCATTTCTAATGGAATGTCGATGATTGGGCTACCAGTACCGTAGTCAAGGTCAAACAAGTTTACGCCAAAGCGGTTTGCTTCGTACAAGCTTACACCGTTGTTTGAGTAGTTGTTTGATAACCAAACGTTCGGGTTACCACCAGAGTAAAGACCGAAACCACCACGGACTTCTAACTGGTCATTTACAACCCAGTTCATACCGACACGCGGTTGAATTAAACCTTCGCCATCTAGGGTCGCAGTGTTAGCGAAGCCGTAGGTGTCTTGGAAAGCTTGGTTTAAGGTTGGTGCGTCGCTAGTGGTATACCAGTCATAACGAAGACCTAAAGTAAGGGTTAGGTCGTGATCAATAAAGTAGTACTCGTCTTGCGCGTAAAGCGTGTTAACTGCGTACTTGAATTGACCAGCGCCATCGTCAGGGTTATTGGTACCAGCAGCATTTTCATAAATAATGCGGTTAACTAAACCGTTTTCGAAGTCGTCAATTGAGCTAAAGCGGTGCTCACCTTGTGACTCCTGAATGAACAGGTTGAACACGTCATAACTTTCATATTCATAACCGAAAGTGAAGGTATGATCGTTGTACAAGTAAGTACCTGAAAGCTTGTAGAACATAGTGTCATAAGCAAGCTTGTTCGAGTGACGTGAGTCATCAGCGCCGAGGTAAATGGTGTTACCGTTGTGACGAATTTGCACTTCACCGATTTCAGTACCACCTAATGGCACTACAGCGTTTTCTAACTCTGAGTAACCAGCACGGAGCTCAGTTGAGAAGTTGTAAGTCCAGTCAGAGTACAACTGCGCAACGTATGAGTTGAACTCTGCACCACGTGAGTAGAAGTGGTTTGAGAATTCTAGCTCATTGTCATCGCCGTCAGATTCTGCGATAGAGTAGCCATCGTTGTAGTTGTAAGTGAACTGTGCACGGTGATCTTGGTTGATATACCAGTCAATTTTTGCCAAGAATTTTTCATCTTCAACAGGCAAGCTTGACGGGAATGAACCTGGCTCAAAGCCATAAACGTCACGCGCGATACCAGCGATACGGTCAAGATCTGCTTGCGTTACGCCCAACACTGGGGTTGCAACGTTGGCATCTTCAGGACCACGGTCGAAAGTGTCAGAACCTTCAAGTTTTTCGTAAGCAACGAATGCGAAAAGCTTGTCTTTGATAAGTGCGCCACCGCCATTGAAACCATAACGTTTCTCGTTGAAGGCACCAATATTAACTGGCTCACCTTCGAGTTTGTCACCGGTCAAAGAGTCGTTGGTGTAATCGAAGAAAACGCTACCGAAGAATTCGTTTTCACCAGATTTGGTAACAGCGTTGATGTTACAGGCGGTGAAACCACCGTACTGAACATCAAACGGCGCTAATTCGACGGCAACCTGCTCGATTGCATCGTAAGAGAACGGCATGCGCTCAGTAGGGTAACCACTTGAGTTCAAACCGAAGTTATCGTTGGTGCGCACACCATCAACGGTCAAGCTGTTAAAACGTGGGTTGGCACCACCACATTGAATGTCACGTGCATTGGTTTCGTTGATGTAAATACGCGGGTCAATTTGTACCACGTCTTTGATATCACGATTCGCAGCAGGTTGTTCTTGTAAGTCGTTCAAGCTGAAGTTTGAAGCTGGGCTGCTTGAACCAGAAGTCATGGTTAAGCGACGGCCAGAAACCTCAATACGCTCAACGCTTTGTTGCGCGATTTGCACACTTAAGTTTTCAGTTTCACCAAGTGTTAGGTAAACGTTCTCAACAACTTCGGTGTTACCCATATTGTCGGTAACGGTCAAAGTGTAAGGGCCACCTACAGCAAGACCACGAGCTGAGAACAGACCATTGGCGTTTGCTGACAGCGTAGTGCTGGTACCTGTACGTTCATCACGTAAGGTCACGTTGGCATTAGCGATAGTTTGTCCGGTGCTTTCGTTGGTCACGACGCCACGGATACTAGATGAGGTCTCTTGCGCCGTAGCAGTTGCAGACAAGCCAATGGCAAGTGCGACTGCGGCAGCAATACGACTAGGTTTATTATTCAACATGATGTTGCTTTCCTGGGTTGTGGTTAGAACAAATTGTCTTTATTGGGTGACAAATCCTATGCGACTTCTATGACAGTTTGATGAAATAGTAGCCAAAAATTGATCAATGCACACTATTTTCTTCACGTTTCTTGTTCTTTGCCTGTTCACGCTTTTTACGGAAGAAATTCTGCAAAATCGCTGCTGATTCGTGTTCAAGGACCCCACCGACTACCTCGACTTTATGGTTCATAGTGGGGTGATTGAGCACGTCGATGGCGCTACCAGTGGCGCCAGTGCGCGGATCTGATGCAGCGAAAACTAAGGTTTTGATGCGCGCATGTGTAATAAGCCCCGCGCACATGGCGCAGGGCTCTAAAGAAACATATAACGTAGTGTCAACGAGACGATAATTTTTGAGATGTTGCCCAGCGGCGCGAATAGCTTGGGCTTCGGCGTGTGCCGAGGGATCGCTAAGACGGATAACTTCGTTATAGCCTTCGCCGATAATGCTGTCAGCGGCGACCACAACTGCGCCTACAGGCACTTCACCGATAGCTTCGGCTTGTTGTGCCAGTTCAAGGGCGCGACGCATGTAACGTTCGTGGTCCATTAGCGATCTCTGAAGTAAGAAAGCAATATGGCGCGCATTCTAAAAAAAAGCCCCCGCAATTGCGAGGGCTTTTTGTACATTTCTGTACTTTTTTACACTTTAGATGTTAGCAACGTGCTTAGAAACGGTAGCGGATACCGATTTTCGCCTGCCACGTTGAACGCTCTGGTAAATAACGTGTAGGTGCTTGCGTGACCAAATCGAACGCACGGTTGTTGTACGGAGTACCGTAAACATATTGGCCGTCGTCGTTAATGTAAGCACTTACCAATTCGCGAACGTTGTCGCCGTATGGCAATACGTGTTTCTGTCCTGCATCTTTATCGAAGATAGCAATCAAGTTACGCACGTTAATGTAAAGCTCACCTTTGTGGCCTTCAGCAAACCCTGGAAGTTCTTGGGTAAATTTGAAGTCCAAGTTGGTGGTCCAAGGACCGCGTTCGGTGTTACGTGGCAAGTATTCGCCAGCATAACCAGAAAGACCTGCGCGCTCGAGGTACTCCATGAACTGGTCGTAACCGAAGCCATCTTCGTAGGCAACAGCTGGATCATCAGCACCGGTTGGGATGTACGGCAGGTAAACTGACGATTGACCCAAGGTACCGAACGGCTGGTTACCAAAGCTTACGTCACCGTAGCTATCATACACGTAGCCCCATGGACGACCTGAGTAACGTTCCCAGAACAAACCGAAGGTTGAGGTGTAACCGTTAAAGATTTCAGTCTTGTAGGTTACGTCCGCCATGAAGCGGTGCTCAACTTGGTAAGACGCAGTGCCTGGACGAACGTTTTGACGGTCGATGGCAACTGGGAAACGGTAGTTAGAGATAGCAGTACTCGAGCTACCAGCAACCGCTTCTTGGATGTCTTGGTTGGTGTAGCTTGCACGCATGCTTAGACCGTTGTCCCATGCTTTACCAAGGGTTGTGGTAAAGATTTGGCTCTTACCACCGTCGCCGTTGGTAAGCAACAAGTCATAACGCTGTACGTTACCGTGATCGCCAACACTACCTGGAGTGTGATCGTCAAGCGGGTCGTCAACAACATAGATGATACGACCGCCGTCTACCGTGCGACGTGGTTCGCCATTTTCGTCCAATAGCGGTACACGAGTTAAGTCTTTCCACTGCACGTCATCTTTACGACGGGTGTAGATGTATTCAACGCTTGCGAACCAGTCATCACCAAGGGCAGGGATGCTGAAGCTGTTGAAATCAACCCCGAAGCTACCACGCCAGTCTGAAGGCAAGTCAAAGTCTGGGTCGATAGCATTCACATAACCGTCGGCAATCAAACCATCTTTAACCGCTTGTGGTACTTCAGTTGGGTCGACATTGTCGAAGAAGACTGACCATGGCACGTCTGACAAGAAACGGTCAAACTGTGAGAAGGTCAAGCCATTGTTAGTGTATGAGTTTGATACCCAAACATTAGGACGACCACCGGCATAGCGACCGAAGCCACCGCGCAATTGTACGTCGTCAGTTAACTGATATTTGAAACCTACACGTGGCAAGATAAGGTCTTTACCGTTGAGGTTTTCAGTGTTTGCAAAGCCGTAACGTGCAGCAAAGTTCGGGTTGTACATCGGCTTATCTTCAGCGTGCATACGCTCGTAACGCACACCGAACATTAGCTCTAGATCCCAAGTTGGCTGCCAAGTATCTTGGATATAAACAGCTTGCTGGCCTTGGGTGAAGTTTGCGGCTGCATCGTTGATGTCGCCAGTCAAACTGCCTGAGTAATAGAAAGAACCTGCTTCACGGTTACGGAAGTCTTCGATGCTATCGAATTCCCATGAACCTAGCGCGTTCTGTACGAACAAGTTGTAGATATCGGTTTCTGAGAAAGCATAACCGAAGCCAATCGCGTGATCGCCGATCAGGTATTCACCGTTCGCTTGGAATTCGATGGTGGTGTTCTCACCTTCGTTAGCGTGGCGTGAATAGTCAGGACCAAATTCAATCGCGTTACGACCCCCTACTTCAACAGTTACCATACCCATGGTACGGCCGTTCAAAGGATCTTGAATCGCTTCAACGTTTTTGTGTGAAAGTTTGATGTCGCTCGAGAAGTTTGAGCTCCAGTTTGAGTAAACTTGCACTGCGTATGCGTCTAGGATCTGCTCGTTGTTGTACCAGCTTGAAGACAACGTCAAAGTACCATCGCCGCCGTATTGGTTACGAATCGAGTTGCCGTCGGTGCGCTGATAAGTAAACGCAGCACGGTGTTCGTTGCTGATGTTCCAGTCAAGTTTAACGAGAAGTTTGTTGTCTTCTTCGTCTGCTGGGATGTCCCAACCACCTAGCTGGCTATCGCTTAGGCCATAGACTTCGCGCGCAATCGCCAATACTTCGTTAAGTTCTTCGGTAGTGATGTTAGCAATGTTTGCTGCATCAGAACCAATAGGACCACGATACGGCGCATTGCTCTCATCTTGTGTCTCGTAGTTTACGTAGAAGAACAGCTTGTCTTTGATGATAGGACCGCCAAGGCCAAAACCTAAAGTCTTCTCTTCGTAATCAACATTCGGTGGCAAAGCATCTTCGTCGTACTTAGACGCTTCAGCGTCGCCGGCTAGGCTGTCGCTGGTGTACTGATAGAAGAATGAACCTTCAAGTTCGTTGGTACCTGATTTGGTTACCGCGTTCACTTTCGCACCAGTGAAGTTGGTGTCTTTCGCATTGAAAGGCGCAACGTCAACGGTGATCTGCTCAATCGCATCGATTGAAATAGGTGAACCTTGGGTAGGGTAACCATTGTTGTTCAAACCAAAATCATCGTTCTGGTTGATACCATCAACAGTGATTGAGTTGTATTTTGGGTTGTTACCCGCAACAACTAATTGGTCGCCGTCGCCCAACTGAGTCGCGAGTGGGTTCAAACGGACGATTTCTTTCAAGTCACGGCTATAAGTAGGCAGTGATTCGATTTGCTCTTCGCCGAATGAACTGCTTGAGCCATTATTCAATTGTGCGTAGTTGATCGCTTGACCAGTCACACTGATGCGCTCAACATTAGCTGATTCAAGTTGTGCATTAAGGCGGAAGGTTTCGCCCAGCTTCAAGAACACTTCTGAGTATTGAGCGTCTTGATACACGTCTGAATCGATAGTGATGCGGTAAGGGCCGCCAACACGTAAACCGCTGGCAATGAAGCTACCGTTGTTATCGGTATTTACTTCAGTACGGCTACCTGAAGGCATGTGTTCAATAACAACCGTGGTATTGGCTGCGCCACTACCTTGTGGTCCAAGAATTTCGCCTCGCATAGAAGCTGAGGTGTCTTGTGCTACCGCTGTTGCTGAGGCAAAGCCGAGGGCAATCGCGACGGCACTTGCGGTGCGCGAAAATCGCAGAGATGTACTCATCTTTCTTAATTTCCTGGGTTGTGGTTTAAAAAAAAATCTTGAAAGGCAATACCGCTTGATGTTGAGCCTTGTGAATTAATTCTACGCTTTTATAACACTTGGTTGTGTCAAAAATGTGACAGTATTTTAATCAATTTTGCTGGCAATTGCACCGATAAAGTCGAACTAATATGATAAAAAGCTGTCGTACTCGCTCTTCAAATGTTGCAGGAATGTCTATGAAGCCTATTCTGTTCGGTGTTGTAGCTTTGTTTACTTTTTTCTTAAATGGGTGTGATGTGCCGAAAAAAAATTTACAACCGCCAGTGACACTCCGTGTGGCAACTTTCAATGTCAGTATGGATGCGTCGAACTACATACCTGCTGAGCAATGGCAAACCGCCGGCGCGCAAGCCTTGCCACAAGCACTTGCGGATCAGTATCCACAAATTCGTGCCATCGCAGAAATCATTCAACATGTTCGCCCAGATGTCATCGTTTTGAACGAATTTGATTATTTACCCGAAGCGCAAGTGCTCGATCTTTTCCGCCGTGATTTCTTGGCGGTCAGCCAGAATGGCGAAGCACCGATTGAATATCCGTACAGTTTCATTGCACCGGTCAATACAGGGCGGGCCAGTCCGTTTGACCTGAACCGCGATGGTAAGGCGAGTGGCGTTGCTGATGACGCTTGGGGGTACGGAAACTATCCAGGGCAATATGGTATGGCGGTGTTGTCAAAGTATCCCATCGACCAAAGCGCCACCCGGACGTTTCAATTTTTCAAATGGCGTGACTTACCCGGAGCTTTGCAGCCCCTTATACCCAAGTCCCATGAACCTTGGTACAGCGCCGATGCATGGTCACAAATGCCGCTCAGCTCAAAATCCCATTGGGATGTGCTGATAGATGTGAAGGGCTACCCACTGCATTTGCTGGTCAGTCATCCGACACCACCGGTATTCGATGGTGAAGAAAACCGCAATGGTCGGCGTAACCATGACGAAATACGCTTTTGGCAGGAATATGTAAGTGACCTCGACACCGACTATATCTATGACGATCAGGGGCGTCGAGGTGGATTAGCCGCACAGCAGCGGTTTGTGATCGCCGGCGATCTCAACGCTTCGATTGAAAGCGCGGATAACGTGCCTGGAAGCATTGAACAGTTGTTACAGCATCCCAAGGTGCAAGGCGATTTTATTCCTGAAAGTGCCGGCGGCGAGGCGCACACGCCAGACAACCCACTGGCGGCTCAACACACTGCAGGTTGGCGGAAACGCGCTGACTATGTGCTGCCATCAACGTTTGGTATTCGGATCATCGATGGCGGAGTGTTTTGGCCGGCCCAAGGTGAACCTAAAGCAGATTTAGTCAGCAAGCGAGAACGCTCTTCGGACCATCGTTTAGTATGGATTGACATTCAATTGCAGTAATTTTCACAAATATGTCGTAGATTCATAAAACTGTCATATTCTGTCGTAATAATGGCGGTGCTTAAAAACGACTAGGTGAAGCACGATGTCACGAAAAATTTTGATTGTTGAAGACGAAGCGCCAATTCGCGAAATGCTGAGCTTTGTCATGGAACAGCATGGCTACCAAGCTGTGGAAGCCAATGATTATCAAGTAGCTTTAGAGAAAATTGTCGAGCCTTTCCCTGATATGATCCTGCTCGATTGGATGTTACCAGGAGGTTCTGGTATCCAGTTGGCGAAAAAGCTCAAGAGTGATGATTTTACGCGTGGTATTCCTATTATCATGCTCACCGCACGCGGTGAAGAAGAAGACAAAATCCGTGGTCTTGAGGTCGGCGCCGACGATTACATTACTAAGCCGTTTTCGCCAAAAGAACTGATGGCGCGGATGCGAGCTGTGTTCCGTCGTGTGTCGCCGACAGCGCTCGATGAGCCATTGGAAATTGAAGGTCTAAAACTTGATCCCATTTCGCATCGAGTGAGCGCCTACAATGACCGTCTCGATATGGGGCCAACTGAATTTAAATTACTTCACTTCTTTATGACACACCCAGATCGCGTGTATAGTCGAGAGCAACTCCTCGATAACGTGTGGGGCACGAATGTCTACGTTGAAGACCGTACCGTGGATGTCCATATTCGCCGATTACGCAAAGCCATCGAAATGCACGGCCATGATCGCCTGGTGCAGACGGTGCGTGGTGTCGGCTATCGCTTCTCACCAAGATAAATTGTTGCAGCGTAGGGTAGTGCGACATGGATAAACGATTCTCCGCCGTATTTATTCTGCGCGGCTTCCTTTGGTATGTCGCCCCTCTTGCCGTAATCGGCTGGCTATTTGGCTATTTCTGGCAAGTGTTGAGTATCGGTTTACTTGGCATTCTCGCCTGGCATTACTTCTATCAATACAAGCTCGTGGATTGGTTATGGCACCGCCGCACCATGTTGCCGCCGAGTGCTCCGGGTAGCTGGAGCTATATTTACGACGGAATCTACCGGACCCAACGTCGCAGCCAACAGCGCCGTCGTGCGCTCGCACGTATCTTACGTCGTTTTCGTGAAGCCTCAGAAGCTATTCCTGATGCGGCAATTGTATTCCGCCGTGACGGAGGCCTGATTTGGTGTAACAAGTTGGGGCAGTTCTATTTTGGTTTGAAATGGCCGGCAGATACCGGTATTCGGCTGTCGAATCTCATCCGTTACCCTGAGTTTATTGCTTACTTACAAAAGGGTGACTTTAGCCAAGAAATTTATTTGCCGTCGCCGGTACGGGAAGACATCGAGTTAGAAATTCGGGTCATGCCTTACAGCGAGGACCAATACTTGCTCATGGCGCGTGATGTGACTCAGCTGCGCCGGCTCGAGCAAATGCGCAAAGACTTTGTTGCCAACGTATCTCATGAATTGAAAACACCGTTGACGGTTATTCAAGGCTATTTAGAAATGCTCGACGATGATGTCAGTGCGATGCCACCAGCGCTGCTACAAAAAGCTGTGAAGGATATGAATGGGCAGTCGACACGGATGCGTAATTTGGTCGACCAACTGTTATCATTGTCACGCATTGACTCAGCCCGTGGTGATATTTTCGAGCGCGCCGTTAATGTTCCGGAACTGCTTCGTCGTATCCAACAAGATGCCGAGCAACTCAATCAAGCAAAACAGCATGACTTAACTTTTGAGATTGCTGACCAGAGAATGTATGGGCGCGAAGATGAGTTACGCAGTGTGTTCGCCAACCTCATTACCAACGCCATTCATTATACTCAACCAAAGGGTACCATTACCGTACGCTGGCGCTCTGTTGGTAAACAAATGGAATTTAGCGTCACCGATAATGGCCCGGGCATTCCGGCCGAGCATATTCCTTTACTGACCGAGCGCTTTTATCGCATTGATAAAGACCGCAACAGTAGCAAAGGTGGCTCAGGGCTTGGTTTAGCCATCGTTAAGCAGGCAGTTGAACATCACCATTGCAAGCTTACCATCGACTCAGTGGTAGGGCGTGGTTCGACCTTTAGTGTGCGAGTTCCGGAAGAGCTGGTGATTACGCCAGCATAACCGTGGCACTAAAATGGCAGAAATATGACAAATAAATAGATGTTGTCATTAAAGTGTCATATTGACCTACTAAAATTCCCAGTGTTGATTAAGCAAAGCTAAGTTTTTAACCCATAATTTTTTGGCATGACCTTAGCACAGACACTTGGAGTCATTATGAAAGTTAAATCAGTACTTCTTGCTTTAAGCGTAGCCGGCCTCGTAGCCACTTCAGCACATGCGCAAAAAGCTACCGACAACCTTCCTGAATACGAGAAAGTAAGCGGTTTATCTGGCAACCTTTCTTCTGTTGGTTCAGACACTTTGGCCAACATGATGACCTTCTGGGCTGAGGAATTTAAGCGCCTCTACCCGAACGTAAACATGCAAATTCAAGCGGCTGGTTCATCAACTGCGCCACCGGCTCTTACTGAAGGAACTTCAAACTTCGGCCCAATGAGTCGTGGTATGAAGTCGAAAGAAATCGAAGCATTTGAAAAACGTCATGGTTACAAGCCAACTCCGGTACGTGTAGCAATCGATGCCTTGGCGGTATTCGTGCACAAAGACAACCCAATTGAAGGCATGACCATTGCTGAAGTTGACGCAGTATTTAGTAACACACGTCTTTGTGGCGCCACTGAGCAAGTCCAGCGTTGGGGCGATTTAGGTCTAACCGGCAGTTGGGGCAACCGCGATTTGCAATTATATGGTCGTAACTCAGTATCAGGCACCTACGGTTACTTCAAAGAAATCGCCCTTTGTGACGGTGATTTCCGCGCGAACGTAAACGAACAGCCAGGTTCAGCTTCTGTTGTGCAGTCTGTTTCAACCTCGTTGAATGCTATCGGTTACTCAGGTATCGGTTACCTGACCTCTGGTGTTAAAACTGTGCCTATCGCGGTTGAAGAGGGCGGCGAGTATGTTGATGCAACAACTGAAAGTGCATTAGCTGGTAAGTATCCGTTAGCACGCTTCTTATATGTTTATGTGAATAAGCATCCAAACAAGCCACTTGACCCAGCAACTGCTGAATTCTTGAAAATGGTACTGTCGAAAAAAGGACAAGAGATTGTCGATAAAGACGGTTACATTCCGCTGCCGAAAATGGTTGTGGAGCAAGAACTAGAAAAGCTCGGCCTGAACTAAAAAAGCGTTGTTCGCTACTCGCTGTTCGCTGTTTGTTTCAGCGAGCAGCGATTTTTTTATTTAAACGAACATCAAATAGCAAATAGCGAACAACGGCTTTTTCGCGAAAATGTCAGTTTTATGACGGCGCTGTAACAATACTGTCATACTTCTCGACTATACTGCGCGCAGTGAAATTTCTAACTTGCACAACCACTCGAGGTTACGATGGCGGCAGCAAAACCCTCAATGGGAGCCAGCAATTATCGACTCTTTAAAGACCGCGCGGCGCGCTGGGGCGTAAGCTTCGGCGGGGTGATGGTCTTGGTCGCATTGTTGCTCATCTTCTTTTACCTACTTTACGTAATCGAACCGATTTTCCGTGGGGTCGAAATCAACCACCAACGCAGCTTCCAAACGCCGGCGGAGAATGTCGTCGCCATGGGCATGGAAGAGCAATCGGAAATCGGTTACCAGTTCACCGCTGAAGGTGAGTTGGTGTATTTTGCAATGCAGGCAAAAAAAGGTACCGATTGGCAGCCTGGTCAGGAACTATTGCGAGCCAAAGTGACGGCGGAGCAGCCGACCGCGTTTACGCAAACGCAGCCGCAAAACAACCGTTATGCTTATGCTGTACCGGGTGGTTCGGTGCGAATTGTGGAGCCCAAGTTCAACAGTCGCTTTATTGACGGTGAAATGTTTGTCGAGCCGCGTGAAGTAGAGCTTTCAGATCGCGAATTACTGCAAGTTGATCCGCAGCAACAAAACATCGTGAAGCTTGCTTATGAGTATGACGGTGAGTCGAAGTTGTTTGCAGCGCAAACCAGCGACGGTCGTGTCCTCGTTAACTTCATGCAAGCCAAGCGCAACTTTTTAAGTGGCGCAGTGGAAATGGAATCAAAGGTCAGTGAGTTGCCGATTAACGGTGCCGTTGACCAGCTTGTGGTTACGCCAGATTTGCGCCAAGTCATGGTGCGTCAGAACAATCGCTTTTGGGTTTATGATGTGACCCGCACGGGTTCCATAAAAGAACGTCAGTTGATCAATGTTGATGCTCGACGCTACGGCGAAGTGACCTCAATGAGTTTATTGGCGGGGGCGAGCTCGGTGTTGTTTGGCCATGCCAACGGTAACATCACGCAATGGTTCGAAGTAGCCGGTGACGATGGTCGCCGCTATCAGTTCATTCGTGATTTCCAAGCGGCCGACAGCGCGATTGCCGAGATCGTTGTCGAGTATTACCGCCGCACCTTCTACACCATCGCCGAAAACGGCGAAGTAGGGGTATTCCACACAACCTCAGAAGCAGAGTTGTATCGTGGGCACCCTGACGCCTATCAAGCTGAGCAATTGGTCATTGACCCTCGCGCAAATACCTTACTGATGCGTGAAGGTAATCAGTTGCATATGTTTGAGCTGAGCAACGAACACCCAGAAGTCACCTGGAGTGGCTTGTGGCAAGAAGTCTGGTATGAAGGTTATCCGGAACCAGATTACGTGTGGCAGTCGACTTCGGGTTCAGATGACTTTGAACCGAAGTTTAGCTTAGTCCCGATCTCTTTCGGTACCATAAAAGCAGCGGCCTACGCTATGTTGTTTGCGGTACCGATTGGCCTCGCAGCCGCGGTTTACACTGCCTACTTTATGTCGCCAAGTGTGCGCAAAGTAGTGAAACCAACAGTAGAAATCATGGAGGCTTTGCCAACGGTTATTCTTGGTTTCTTGGCGGGACTATGGCTGGCGCCGCTGGTGGAGTCTTATCTACCAGGAATCATAGCGGTAATCGTCTTGGTGCCGTTAGCCATCGTGTTATTTGCGGCGGCAAGCGCTTTGCTGCCGCAAGTGATTCGGTCACGCTTAACCGACGGTCGTGCCGCGTTGATTTTGGTGCCGTTAGTCGCTTTTGTCGGTTGGCTCTCGTTTCAACTATCACCAGCGATCGAGAACGTTCTATTTGATGGCAATGTACGTCAGTACCTCACCAACGAACTTGGTATTACATTCGACCAGCGTAACTCGTTGGTGGTGGGGATCGCCATGGGCTTTGCGGTGATACCAACTATTTTCTCGATTGCCGAAGATGCCGTATTTAGCGTACCGAAGCACTTATCGAACGGGTCGTTAGCACTTGGTGCAACGACGTGGCAAACACTTACCAAAGTCGTTTTGTTAACGGCAAGTCCAGGTATTTTCTCGGCGGTCATGATGGGCCTTGGCCGTGCAGTGGGCGAAACCATGATTGTACTCATGGCCACAGGTAACACGCCAATTATGGACTGGAATATTTTTGAAGGAATGCGCACCTTGTCAGCCAACATCGCCGTAGAAATGCCGGAGTCTGAAGTTGGCAGCTCGCATTACCGTATTCTGTTCTTGGCGGCCTTTGTGCTCTTTGTTTTCACCTTCGCGTTCAATACGGTGGCAGAACTTGTTCGCCAGCGCTTGCGCGATAAATACAGCTCGATGTAAGCGAGAGGATTTCCATGAAGCAATGGTTTAACTCAGGAAAACCCTGGATTTGGCTCACCGCAGGTTCTGTGAGTATCAGTCTGATCGCGGTTATCGGGCTGCTGATACTGATTGGTTGGCGCGGTCTGTCGTTCTTCTGGCCGGCACAAATCCACGAGATGGATGTGCGTGCCAATGACGGTTCGATTTCGACCATCATCGGTGAAGTCTATGACACTGAAACGATTCCGCTTGAGCGATTACAAGAATCGGGTGTGCAGCTTGATAACTTCAATGAGCCGACACTTGATCGCTGGTTGATTAAGATTGGTAACCGCGAGTATGTACCTCTTGATTTTACATGGGTGCTCAAGCCGCAAATCGTACGCGACGAAACGCCTTCCGATTTGGCTAAATTAGAGCGTTCGAAAGACGGTAACTTCTACGGTTACGTCGTGGATGTACTCGAAAACGGCGAGTCAGTGGCAAATTCAGAGAACGTGCATCAAGTTCTTGAGGAGCGTATTGAGCGTGTTGTTGAAATTAACGAGCAAGCTGCGGATCTGCAAGATAGCGAAATTGGTGCCATCAACTATCAGTTGAACCAGTTGCGCCTTGAACGACGCGCGCTGGATCTTGAAGGGCAACTCACCGCTGAGGAAGAGGCTCGCATCAGTGCCGCTGAGCAACAACTGCGTGAAGACTATCAAGTGCTGGAAAAAGAGCTGTTCGCACTCCGTGATCAAGCCAGTCGTGATGAAGTCGTGATGCGCGACATGCGCGGTGTAGAAGTAACGCTACCGATGTATCGCATGTTAGCCGTGTACTTTCCGAACGACATGAACTTGGTGGAAAAGCTCGGTCACTTCTTCGTACAGATTGGTAAGTTTGTGAGCGAAGACCCGCGCGAAGCCAATACCGAGGGCGGTGTATTCCCAGCAATTTTCGGTACCGTGTTCATGGTGCTGTTGATGTCGGTGATTGTGACGCCATTTGGCGTAATTGCGGCGATTTACTTGCACGAATATGCTGGTAAGAATGCGATTACCCGACTGATCCGGATTGCCGTGATTAACCTAGCGGGTGTACCGTCAATTGTCTACGGGGTATTTGGCCTAGGTTTCTTCGTCTACATGGTGGGTGGCTCGCTTGACCAAATCTTCTATCCAGAAGCCTTGCCAAGCCCAACCTTTGGTACACCGGGCGTCATGTGGGCCGCGATTACCTTGGCTATTTTGACCTTACCAGTGGTTATTGTTTCCACTGAAGAGGGTTTATCGCGCATTCCAAGTACGTTGCGCGAAGGTAGCTTAGCGCTTGGTGCAACCAAAGCAGAAACCTTATGGCGCATTATTATTCCAATGGCGTCACCGGCGATTATGACCGGTTTGATCTTGGCCGTCGCCCGAGCTGCGGGTGAGGTTGCGCCATTGATGTTGGTAGGTGTGGTGAAATCGGCACCGATGTTACCGGTGGATGGTAACTTCCCGTACTTCCATTTAGATCGCAAATTTATGCACTTAGGTTTCCACATTTATGATGTTGGCTTCCAAAGCCCGAACGTTGAAGCGGCGCGGCCGCTGGTTTACGCCACCTCGTTCCTGTTGGTAACGGTGATCATTGGCTTGAACTTAACGGCTATTGGCGTGCGTAACCATTTACGTGAAAAGTATCGCTCACTTGAGCATTAATTAACGAAGCAGAAGCGAAAAGGTCTTACTATGATTTCGGTAACTCCGACAAACAATCAGGCAGAGAGCCTCGATTTAGAAAATTTAACGGCGGATCAAACCGCTATGGAAATTCGCAATTTGAATCTGCACTACGGCGATGCTCAAGCTTTGCATGATATTTCCATGGCGATTCCACGTAACCGTGTCACCGCCTTCATCGGTCCATCGGGCTGCGGTAAATCAACCCTATTGCGTTGTATTAACCGCATGAACGACTTGGTTGAGATTTGTAAAATTACCGGCGAAATTCGTTTGCACGAGAAAAACATCTACGACAAAGATGTCGACGTTGCTGAATTACGTCGTCGTGTGGGCATGGTATTCCAGCGCCCGAACCCGTTCCCAAAATCAATTTACGAGAACGTGGTTTATGGCATGCGCTTGATGGGTGTGAACGACCGCCGTACTTTAGATGAAGTGGTCGAGCGTTCATTGAAAGGCGCAGCGCTTTGGGAAGAAGTAAAAGATCGTCTAAACGCGAGTGCTTTCAGCTTGTCAGGTGGTCAGCAGCAACGTTTGGTCATCGCCCGCGCTATCGCGATCGAGCCTGAAGTACTGTTGCTCGATGAACCGACCTCGGCGCTTGACCCGATTTCAACCTTGACGATTGAAGAGTTGATCACTGAGTTGAAAGAAAAATACACCGTAGTCATTGTGACGCATAACATGCAACAAGCGGCACGGGTATCGGACCAGACAGCCTTTATGTACATGGGTAAGCTGATTGAATATGCTGATACCAATACGCTGTTTACCACGCCGACCCAGAAGCAAACCGAAGATTACATAACTGGACGTTACGGCTAAGAGGAGCTGAATCATGGATAAATTAAATACTGGTCGGCACATCTCCGGCAAATTTAATGACGAACTCGATGCCGTCCGTACCCAAGTGATGAACATGGGCGGCTTGGTTGAGCAACAATTGCGCGATTCATTGGTAGCGATTGAAAACTCGGACCATGAGCTTGCCGAGCAAGTTTTGCAACGCGACTATAAAATTAACGCGTTGGAAGTGCAGATTGATGAAGCTTGTGTGCAAATTATTGCCAAGCGCCAGCCTGCGGCAAGTGACCTGCGTTTGATCATCGCGATTTTCAAAACCATTGCCGACTTGGAGCGCATTGGTGATGAGGCAGAGCGTATTGCGCGCGTGGCACTCGAGAGTTTCAATAACGACCAGCAGCAGTTCTTGGTCAGCCTTGAGAACCTCGGCCAGCAAGTTTTAGCGATGTTGCATGGCGTGCTTGATGCCTTTGCCCGTATGGACCTCGACAGCGCTTATGAAGTGCATCAAATGGACGCCCAAGCCGACCGTCAATACGAAGGCTTAACGCGTCAATTAATGACGTACATGATGGAAGACCCGCGTGGGATTCCGAAGGTCATGAATGTACTTTGGTCAGCGCGTTCACTCGAGCGTATCGGTGACCGTTGCCAGAACATCGCTGAGTACATTATTTTCTTCGTGAAAGGCAAAGACGTCCGTCACGTGTCGCCAGAATCCATGGCGCGCACCGTGGGTCGGCCGCAGCCTGATAAAGAGTAAACTTGATTGCTTGCCGTAAGCGCCGACCATTTGGGTCGGCGTTTTTATTAGTACAGAACACGGGCGCGAATGGTGCCTTCAATGGCGCGCATTTGCTCGAGCAGGTCGTCGGCGATCGTGCTCTCTTCCGGCGTATCGACGTCAATGACCACGTAACCCACTTCGCTATCGGTTTGCAGATACTGACCGGAGACGTTGATGTTCTGCTCGGCCATGATTTGGTTGATTTTGGTCAGCATGCCAGGGCGGTTTTGGTGAATATGCAGCAAACGGCGGGCGCCGTGGTGCGCTGGCAATGATACTTCTGGGAAGTTTACTGCTGACAAGGTAGAGCCGTTGTCAGAGTAGTGAGCCAGTTTACCCGCCACTTCTATACCAATGTTTTCTTGTGCTTCTTGGGTCGAACCACCGACATGCGGGGTCAGAATGCAGTTGTCGATACCGCGCAGTGGTGATTCGAATAGGTCGTTATTGCTGCTTGGTTCCACTGGGAAGACGTCAATCGCTGCGCCGCCCAAGTGACCGCTGCGCAGACTGGCAGCCAAATCTTCAATATTGACCACAGTACCGCGTGAGGCATTGATAAGAAGGGCGCCTTGTTTCATCTTGGCGAGTTGTGAAGCACTGATCATCCATTGGGTTTGCGCTGTTTCGGGTACGTGCAAAGTCACCACATCTGCTTGCTCCAGCAGAGCGTCGAGTGAACCGACCGAGAGGGCATTCCCTAGTGGCAGTTTGGTTTCAATGTCGTAGAAACGCACCTGCATACCGATTTGTTCGGCTAGGATACTCAACTGGCTACCGATATGGCCGTAGCCAATAATGCCAAGCACTTTACCACGCGCTTCGAATGAGCCGTTGGCCGACTTGTCCCAATCACCTCGGTGCGCCGCGGCATTTTTCTCAGGTACACGGCGTAACAGCATAATGATTTCAGCAAGTACCAATTCGGCCACACTACGAGTGTTCGAGAACGGTGCATTAAAGACCACTACACCGTGACGGCGCGCCGCTGCGAGATCCACTTGGTTGGTGCCAATACAAAAACAACCGACGCCAATTAACTTCTCAGCCGCAGCAAAGACTTTTTCGGTCAGTTGCGTACGAGAACGTATCCCCAAAAAGTGTACGTCTTTAATACGCTCGCAAAGTTCCTCTTCACTCAGAGAAGTTTTGACATACTCAATCGAATCATAGCCCTGTTGTTTGAGTACGTTGACCGCACTGTCATGAACGCCTTCTAAAAGTAAAATTTTGATTCGATCTTTGGCGAGCGATACTTGCGACATGGCTGTTATTGCACCTTTTATTGGGATTATTTAAGAGTTTGGATACCGTTTGCGCTGGCAACGATAGTGACGTCGGCGCCACGTTGGGCAAAGAGTCCGTTGGTGACGACACCGACGATATTGTTCAGCTGCTGCTCGAGATGAATCGGGTCGAGGATATCGAAGTTATGCACATCGAGGATCCAGTTCCCATTATCTGTGGTTACACCTTCACGCCAAACCGGGTCACCGCCGAGCTTAACGATTTCGCGGGCGACGTACGAACGCGCCATGGGAATCACTTCAACCGGGATAGGGAAGCGGCCAAGGCGGCCTACTTGCTTGCTTTCATCAACGATACAAACAAAGGTATCGGCAACTGCGGCGACAATTTTCTCGCGGGTCAAGGCTGCGCCACCACCTTTGACCATGCGCATGTGCTCGTCAATTTCATCAGCGCCATCAACGTAAATCGGCAATTCGCTGACGCTGTTTAAATCAATGACACGAATACCGTGTTGTTTGAGTCGTTCGGTAGAAGCCTCCGAGCTAGAAACCGCGGCTTCGATGTCATGCTTGATACTAGCGAGCGCATCAATGAAGAAGTTGACCGTGGAGCCCGTACCGACACCTATGACTGCTTGCTGCGGCAAATTGGCTTTGACGTAGTCGAGAGCTGCTTCTGCAGCCTTTTGTTTTTGCTCGTTTTTCTGTTGTTCTGATGAGGTAGCCATGCCTGCTTCCTGAGTGAGTGGGCTATGGCTTTTCAGTATACATTTTTAGCGTCTAAAGTCCCATATTTTTGTCGGTGTAATGACCCGAGGTAGTGGAACGTCCCACGCCTCTGCTGGCAGTCGCTCAACAAACTGGCAATCGTAGGCGAGGCCGATGGGGGTTAGATTGGGGTAGCGACCGGCGCGCCAGCCGGCGAGGGTGCGGTCATAAAAGCCTCCGCCCATGCCGAGACGGTTGCCGATAGCGTCAAAGCCAACCAAGGGTACTAATAAGACGTGTAGGCTTTGCAGCGGCACAACACGTTGGCATTGCAACACTGGCTCAGGTATTGCGTATTCGTTGTGGCGCCATTCGCTGTGTTCGTCAATATGTAGCATCAATAAATGATGCTTGACGATAGGGTGCAGGACCGGGAGCGCCACACTGTGTCCGCCGTGCTGTAGCGCTTGATTTAGCGTATGGGTTGGCAGCTCGGCACGAACACTGTGATAGCTGCCGATAGAGCACGGTTGCTGCAGCTCTGCAAGGGTCAATAGTTGCGTTTGGATGGCTGCAGCAGCCTGTTCGCGCTCTGCGGCACTTAGCGCTTTACGTGCGGCAAGCAGTTCGCGCCGCAATTGCTGTCGGCTCGGCGCACTGCTATTCTGAGGCAATTGTCTTTTCATAGAGTGATTTATAGCATGTTGAAACGGGTTCTGACTACGCTAGTTTTGTCCACCATTATGTCTTCACAGCTCATGGCTGCGCCGCCGAAAGCTCCGCCTCGTGGCGAGCAAGGTGAAGGGCCCTACGAACGGCTGATTTTGCGTGGGGTGAATCTGATCAATGGTGAAGGCGCACCGATGCAAGGCCCGGTCGACATTGTGATTGAAAGCGACCGCATCAAAAATGTCGTCAGCGTGGGTAATCCGGGCGTGCCGATCCTTGAGCAGCGTCGCCCGAAAGCGGAACCTGGCGATAAAGAACTCGATTTAACCGGTCACTACGTTTTGCCGGGCTTCATTGACATGCATGGACACATTGGCGGTTCTGCCGACGGTATCCCAGCAGAATATGTACTGAAATTGTGGTTGGCGCATGGCATAACTACAGTGCGCGAACCGGGTAGTTTCAATGGTCTCGAGTGGACCAAATGGCACCAACAACAGGCCGCAAATAATTCCATCGTTTCACCGCGTATTATCCCGTACCTCGGCTATGGCATGAACAGCGACGAGCCGATTTTCAAGCCAGAGCAGGCGCGTGAGTGGGTCCGTGACATCAAGCAAAAGGGCGCAGAAGGCATTAAGTTCTTCGGTGCTCGCCCGGAAATTATGGCGGCGGCCCTCGACGAAGCTGAGAAACAAGGTCTTGGCACCATGATGCACCATGCACAGTTGAATGTGGTGCGCACTAACGTTGTGGACTCCGCGCGTTTGGGCCTCGACAGCATGGAACATTGGTACGGCTTACCCGAAGCCCTGTTCACCGAGCAAGTGATTCAGGACTATCCGGCCGACTACAATTACAACAACGAACAAGATCGCTTTGCCGAGGCGGGGCGCTTGTGGAAGCAAGCCGCCGAGCCGGGTTCAGAAAAATGGAACCAAGTGCGCGATGAACTCATTGAACTCGACTTCACCATCAATCCTACGTTGACCATTTATGAAGCCAGCCGTGACCTAATGCGTGAGCGCCAAGCGATTTGGCACAACGAATACACGCTGCCGCAGTTGTGGGAGTTCTTCGAGCCCAGCCGCTATGCTCACGGTTCTTACTGGTTTGACTGGACCACCGACGAAGAAGTCGCGTGGCGCAAGAATTATCAAAAGTGGATGGCCTTCTTGCAAGACTACAAAAACCACGGTGGCCGTATTACCACGGGTTCCGACGCGGGTTACATCTACAAAATCTATGGTTTCGGTTTGATTCGCGAATTCGAACTACTGCGTGAAGCGGGCTTTAACGCACTCGAAGTGGTGCAAGCGGCAACCTTGAATGGTGCCGAGGCTTTGGGGCTTGAGCATGAAATTGGCTCTGTGGTGCCGGGCAAAAAAGCTGACCTCGTGGTCGTGGCAGAGAATCCATTGGCGAACTTTAAAGTGTTGTACGGCACAGGTCATTTCAAATTGAACGATCAGAACGAGCCGATTCGTACCAAAGGCGTTCGTTACACCATTAAAGACGGTATTGTTTACGATGCGCAAGAATTACTGAGTGATGTGCGTCGCTTGGTCGCCGAGGCGAAGGCCGACCAAGAGTAAAAATAGGGAAAAGGGTGATCACCCAGGATGCCGCTGCGTGCTTTGGCCCTTGAACCCACTGGTTCAAGGCGGGGCGCAAATCAACGGCCGTAGGCTTCTCGATACATGTCGAGCTTGCACAATAGCCGGTCAGTGAGCCCCTTTACTGATGACATCGGCTCAGGGACATTAGCGTGCTGGCGCACATCCCAGGCGATCCTAACTTTTTACTTCCGCCCTGGACGCTGTTCGCTGGTAACTTGCTCCAGGGTTTCTTGCAGCAACTTAATCTTTTCTTCCAACTCTTGAATGCGCTGCTGTTGTTCATGCTCGAGTTTGCTGCTCTCGTGGCTTAAATTCAGCGCTGCCATCACCGCTATCTGCTCGGGGTGGCTGAGCTTGGTTGCTTGGCGAATATGCTCAAGCTTGTGATTCAGCTTGTCTGCGGCTTGCTGCAACGCAACTTCCTGCCCCTCGGGGCAATTCACTTTGTAGTGACGGTCCATCAACTTGATGTCCATGGTGCGTTGAGTCATTTCACAGTTCCTTGCTGTTTTGTTGTCGTTTGCGCACATTATGCCATGCTTGAAGGGGCTTTGTCAGCTAGCCTGAAAAGACTGACAATGGTAGGATGCAATGCAAACCATGCAAGAGAAAATAGCTTATGTCAGAGCGTAAATCACCAGAAGATAAAACCGAACTTACCAGCTCACAGAGCTATGATCGGTTGACCGAGTTTTTTGAGCATCAAGGCTTACTTGCCAGTGGCGCAGAAGTTCATGGGCTTTTGACGGGCATGGTCGCTGGCGGCGCGAGTGTCGAAGGGGATGAGTGGCTGCTGTTGCTGAGCGACCTCATTAATGAAGGGCAATCGTTTAAGCCGCAACTGCGGGATCATGTGAAGTTGATGGCAACGGAAACGTGCGCAAGCTTGCGTGATCCGGATCTTGGTTTTCAGCTTATTTTACCTAGCGATCACGAGCCGTTACATGAGCGTCTGCAGGCACTCACAGCGTGGGTGCAATCGTTTTTAGTCGGGTTTGGCGTAAATCAAACGAATTTAGCCGGACTTTCTGCCGATTTGCGTGAAGCTATCGATGACATGGTCGAAATTGCGAAACTCGATATCACCATCGAAGACGATGAAGAAGCCGAGCGTGCTTATTTTGAAATCATGGAGTATCTGCGAATTTCAGCCATGTTGTGCTTCAACGAGCTTGGGCAAAACGCCAATACCACCTGCAAAACGAATAAAACCCTGCATTAAGTTGATCTCCAAGGAGTAATGTTGCTATGGCCTCAGCTGTACCCGTTGCCGAATACCAGCGCCGCCGCGAACAGGTTCTTGAATTGCTTGAAGCGTGTGGCGAAACGGCCATTGCGGTAATTCCAAGCGCCCACTTAGCCACGCGGAGCAACGACACGGAGTACCCGTTTCGGCAAAATAGTGACTTCTTTTATTTGACCGGTTTCAATGAACCCGATGCAGTACTGGTACTGGCGCCACATGCCGAATTACCGGTACAACTCTACTGCCAACCGAAAGATCCGCAGCAAGAAGTGTGGCACGGTCGTCGATTAGGTGTAGCGCGCGCGGTCGATGCCTTGGGTGTAGACGTGGCGCATGCCATTGATGACCTTGATGAGCACTTGTGGCAATTATTGGACGGCACCCACACGGTGTATTGCGATCAGAGCAACCAAGACTTCTTTCAACAGCTATTGGGCTTAGCAGCCGAGCTACGTAACAGCGGCAAGCGCGGAGTACAGCCGCCGCAGCGCTGGCAAGAGGTGTCACCTTGGTTGCACAGTATGCGGTTAGTGAAATCTGCGGCCGAGCTTGAACTCATGCGTACGGCTGCAAACATCAGTGTTGATGCCCACAAAAGGGCCATGCAGTTTGTGGCGCCTGGTCGCTTTGAGTATCAAGTGGCAGCTGAGCTGCATCACGAGTTCGCTATGCAAGGTGCGGCGGCACCGGCTTATGGCACCATTTGTGGTGGCGGTGGGAACGCCTGTATTTTGCACTACACCGAAAATAATGCAGTGCTAAATGATGGAGACTTGATCTTGATCGATGCCGGTGCCGAATATCAGGGGTATGCTGCCGATATTACTCGGACGTTCCCGGTAAGTGGCCGTTTTAGTGAGCCACAAAAACAGCTTTATGAGGTCGTGTTGCAGGCGCAACTGGCCTCTTTGGAGAGTATTAAGCCCGGCGCGACGTTGCAGCAAATACAAGATATCGCGGCACAGGCATTGACCGAAGGCTTAGTTGCACTTGGTATCCTGCGCGGCTCCGTGCAGGACAATATGGAGCAAGCGACCTACCGGCGCTACTTTATTCATGGCCTCGGCCATTGGTTAGGTCTTGACGTGCATGACGTGGGTGATGCACGTCGCGGCGATAAATCAACGCCGTTTAAACCAGGCATGGTGCTGACCGTCGAACCTGGACTTTATATTCCGGCTGATGCCGAAGAAGTTGACGCAAAGTGGCGCGGTATGGGGATTCGTATTGAGGATGATGTGGTGGTGACCGAAACTGGCCATGACAACCTCACCGCAGCCGTTCCGAAAACAGTGGCAGAGATAGAGACGTGGATGCAAAACAAGTAACACCGGTGGTGATTGCTGGCGGCGGCCTAGTTGGCTCGCTGATGGCCTTTTTGTTTGCCCAACAACGCCCAGACGTTGTGGTTAAAGTTGTTGAACCCCAAGCGGACGGGCCAGTACCGGACAAACGCACCATTGCCTTAGCGGCTGCTACCGTTGACCTGCTGAACGGCCAAGGAATTTGGCAAGACCTTGCGGCGCAAGCCGAAGCGATTCGTCACATCCACGTAAGCGACCGCGGTTATCTGGGCGCCACGCGACTGCATGCCGAGCAAGAAGGCGTTGCCGCACTCGGGTATGTTGTGCCCGCGGGCGCGCTCAATAAAGCTTTATATGAACGCATACAAAGCTTACCGAACGTCGAGTGGCTTGCCGGTAGCAAAGTTGCAGGACTCGAACAACAGCGAGATGATTGTATCGTCACGCTTGAAACGCCCGGCGGCGAGCAACAACTGCAAGCGCAATTAGTGGTGGGAGCCGACGGCCAACGTTCGTTTATCCGCGAGCAACTTGGCATTGGCGTAAAGACCACCGACTACGGACAAGTCGGCATTATTGCCAACATTGACTTGGACAAACCATTAGAAGGTTGGGCCTACGAACGCTTCACCGAAACCGGGCCATTGGCATTATTGCCACTGCCGAACCAGCAAGCGTCATTGGTATGGAGCGTTGACGAAGAGCAAGCGGAAGCCGTGTTGGCACTCTCGGACAATGACTTCTTAGCGCAATTACAAAGTGCTTTTGGTTACCGCGCGGGACGCTTTACCGGCGTCGGTCAGCGCCTGCAGTTTCCGTTGCGTTTACACTTAGCTGAACGTAGCGTGGTGCATCGAGCGGTGCTTATAGGTAATGCCTCGCATACCTTGCACCCGATTGCTGGACAAGGCTTTAATCTTGGTGTTCGCGATGCGATTTGTTTAAGCGATCAGCTCGCTCAAGCCACCGATTTTGGTAGCTATGCAACGCTTGCTGCCTACTGGCGTGAACGTGAACAGGACTACAACAACATCATTGGCTTAACCGATCTTTTAGTGCGTGGCTTTTCCAATCACCACTGGCCGCTCACCAAGTTCCGTAATCTTGCACTTTTGGGTCTCGATGCTCTGCCGCCATTGCGCCAAGCGTTTGCGCGACAAACCATGGGACTGGCGCCGCTCGCACGTCGCGCAAGCTCGCTGCAAATTGAGAAAGGAGAGAGGTCATGAGCCAACGTTTCATTGTGGTCGGCGGCGGCATGATTGGCTTAGCAGCTGCTTTGGGTCTGCGTCAGCAAGGTCACCGTGTGGTGCTGCTTGAGCGTGGACCACAACCCTCGTATGGCGATGAAACCGAATTACGCGTGAGTGCTATTGCGCATCACAGTCGCGACCTATTGCAACAGCTGGGTGTTTGGGAGCGCCTGCCCAATGCCCGACTAGGGCCCTATCAAGCGATGGAAGTGTGGGACCACGACAGCTTTGGCCGCATTCAGTTTGGCGCACACGAAGTCAATCAAACAGACCTCGGCGCCATCGTAGAAAACAAAGTTATTGAAGCCGAATTATGGCTGGCAGCGGCAGAGGCTGGGGTCGACTTGCAAGCCGACACCGAAGTGCTCAAACACAGTATTGCTGACGACCAAGTGAGCGTGACTACCGCGGCGACCACTTACACTGCGGACTATCTGATTGCCGCCGATGGCGTGCGCTCGCCACTGCGCCAAGCCGCCGGATTGCCGATGACCTTTTGGGACTATGAACAGCAAGGTTGCGTCGCAGTGGTCAAATGTTCAGCGCCGCATGGCGGTTGTGCGCGCCAAGTGTTTTTACCGAGTGGCCCAGTGGCGTGGTTACCGTTGGGTGATAGCCATCATGTGTCGTTGGTTTGGTCGGCGGATACCGCGATTGCTGAGGAACTCAAAGGTCTCAGCGCTGATGCGTTCAGCAAACGCTTACAAGCCGTCAGTGATGGCGCTTTAGGAACTTTAGAACTAGCCTCAGAGCGCGCCTATTTTCCACTGCGCATGCAATACACGCGCAGTTGGTTGACGCAGCGTATGCTATTGCTTGGTGATGCGGCGCACAGTATTCACCCGTTGGCAGGGCAGGGAGCGAACCTTGGCTTTGGTGACGTACAGGCGTTGCTGAAGCTCACCAATAACGACTTCGGACACACCGAATTACGCAACTGGGAGCGCGAGCGCAAAGTTGCAGCGGTACAGATGATCACGGCCATGGAAAGCTTCAAGCGTGGTTTTGCTGGGAGTAACCCACTGCTCAAACTTGTTCGCGGTATCGGCTTAAAACTAGCTAACGATGTGGCGCCATTAAAGCGCAGCCTGATCAAATCCGCTCTTGGATAAAGGCCGCTAACTGCTGGGCGGCGGAATTTTCTGCTGCCCGCGTAGACAACATCACCCCAACTTCACCGAGTTCTGGTAACGGCGTACCATCAGCACAGCGCTGAATCTTCTCCAAGTGCGGTGGTACCGTACTTTGCGCCAAAACCGTGATCCCTAAGCCACTCTCGATCGCCGCGGTAAGACCACTAAAATCAGAATTGGTATAGGTAATACGCGACTGAATTCCAGCGTTGCGCAGGGCCTTTAAGGCGCGTCGTCGATAAATACAGCCGTCCGGCGCGACCACCAAAGGCAGCGGTGCGGGCAGTAAATGGCTATCACTATTGCCCACCCAAACCAGCGGTTCTTGGCGTAATTCCAGCCATTGCACCGGATTCACCCATTGCCCCGCATCTTTGCCGCCACTTTCGGTGAGCGCAATAATGACATCAAAATCATCGGCATTGGCCACCAACTCTCGGCTGAGGCCGGAACTCACCTCGAGCGCAACATTTGGATAGCCTTGCGCAAATTGCCCCAAAACTTGCGGCAACAGCTTGCTGGCAAATTCACTGGTCATGCCCAGCCGCACGCGACCGCTCAGTTCTGGCTCGGTCAGGCGGGCGATGATTTGATCGTTCAAGCTCAAGATGGAACGCGCTGCTTCAAGTAGTTCATTGCCTGCCGGGGTGAGCTGAATGCGGCCACCGGTGCGGGCATAGAGACGCATCCCTAGCATTTCTTCTAAACGCTGCAGCTGTAGGCTAATAGCCGGCTGCGAGCGATTGAGCTGTTGTCCAGCGGCGGTAAAACTTTGTAGGTCATAAACGCTAACAAAAGCACGAAGACTGTCCATCGAGAGCTGTTGCATAGGTGATTTAGCCCCAAAAATATAATTAGACGTAATACACGCCCAAAGATTATTAATAAAACAAATAATAGCATAAGGAATTTTAATTTGTTGCCAGCGCCTTAGAGTTTTATAATTGCCGCCACTTTTATGCGAAACAACAGGACATCGATGCCATGGCAAATCGTACCCCTTTATTCGACGCGCATGTGAAAGCTGGCGCAAAAATGGTCGACTTTCACGGTTGGGACATGCCGCTCAACTACGGCTCGCAAATCGAAGAGCACAATGCCGTGCGTAAAGACTCGGGTGTGTTTGATGTCTCGCACATGACCATCGTTGATGTCGCTGGCGCCGAAGCCAAAGCTTTCTTGCGCAAAATGCTCGCCAACGATGTGGCGAAATTGTCGGTACCTGGCAAAGCCCAATACAGCAGCATGCTGAATGACAAGGGCGGCGTTATCGATGACCTTATCGTTTATTTCTTTTCTGATGAGTCGTATCGTTTAGTCGTTAACTCGGCGACGCGTGAGCGTGACGTTGCTTGGATCCAAGAAGTCGCCAGCAAGTTCGATGTGACCATTACTGAACAAACCGAACTAGGCATGGTTGCCTTGCAAGGCCCGAAAGCTGCTGAAAAACTTCGTTTAGTGATTGGCGACGAAGCATTCGCTACAGTCGATGGCATGCGCCCATTCATGTCTGCACAAGTAGGGTCTGCACAAGTAGGCGACTTATTTATTGCCACCACCGGCTATACCGGTGAAGCAGGCTACGAAATCGTGCTACCAGCAAACGCAATTGAAAAATTGTGGGACGACCTGTTAAACGTTGGCGTACAGCCATGTGGTTTAGGCGCACGTGATACCTTGCGTTTAGAAGCTGGCATGAATCTGTACGGCCAAGACATGGACGAGAGCATCACTCCACTCGAAGCCAACATGGGATGGAGCGTGGCGTTTGAACCTGAAGATCGTGATTTCATCGGTCGCGAAGCACTCGAGAAACAAAAAGCTGAAGGCCACGACAAACTTGTCGGCTTGGTCATGCGCGAAAAGGGCGTACTGCGTCACGGCCAGAAAGTCGTTGTCGATGGTGGCGAAGGTGTGATCACCTCAGGTACCTTCTCGCCAACCTTAGGCTTCTCGATTGCGATGGCGCGTGTACCGAATTCAGTGGGCGAAACTGCTGAAGTGGAAATGCGCAAAAAATTCGTTACAGTTAGCGTGGTGAAGCCAAGCTTCGTACGCAACGGTAAAGGTCTGGTCTAAGCGACAACCTGCAAACACAACAGAACAACTAATTTGAGGATCACAACATGAGCTCAATTCCAAAGGAATTAAAGTACGCATCAACCCACGAGTGGGTTCGTAACGAAGGTGATGGTGTGTTCACCGTAGGTATTTCTGAGCACGCTCAGGACTTGCTGGGTGACATGGTGTTTGTCGAGTTGCCAGAAGTGGGTGACAACGTAGCGGCAGGTGATGATGTTGCAGTAGCAGAGTCAGTTAAAGCAGCTTCTGACATCTACGCACCCATTGGTGGCGAAATTATCGCTATCAACGAAGACCTCGAAGATGCGCCAGAAACAGTAAACAGTGATCCTTATGGCGACGGTTGGCTATTTAAGATTAAAGCCGAAGACCCAAGCGAAGTAGAAGGCTTGCTTGATGCCGAAGGTTATCAAGCAGTTATCGACGAAGACTAATTTGGCAATGGATTGCAAAACCCCGGTCACGAAACCGGGGTTTTGTGTTTCCTGACCTGTGTTTTAACCCCGAACTGAGGGACGAGAAGTAAATGACCACAGCAACGCTCAAGCAGTTAGAGAATCATGGCGAATTTATTGGCCGTCACATTGGCCCAAGTGCTGATGAACAGGCAGAAATGCTCGCCGTTTTAGGTGCCGAGTCACTCGAAGCACTGACCAAAGATACGGTACCTGGCGCAATTTTGCGTGACCCGTTCTTGCAAGTAGGTGAGCCGCTATCTGAACGTGAAGCTCTTGCGAAGCTGAAAACCATTGCGCAGAAAAATAAAGTTCTGACCTCGTTCATCGGTATGGGTTACTACGACACCTTAGTGCCAAACGTTATTTTGCGTAACGTATTGGAAAATCCAGGTTGGTATACAGCTTACACGCCGTATCAGCCGGAAATTGCCCAAGGCCGTTTGGAAGCGATTTTAAACTTCCAGCAAATGACCATGGATTTGACTGGCCTCGACCTTGCCAGCGCTTCGTTGCTTGACGAAGCCACTGCTGCCGCAGAAGCCATGGCCATGGCGAAACGTGTGAGCAAGAGCAAATCGAACGCTTACTTCGTCGCTGACAACGTGTACCCACAAACCATCGACGTGGTGAAAACCCGCGCACAAATGTTCGGTTTCGAAGTTATCGTGGCCCCTGCACGTGAAGCTGCTGAGCACGATGTTTTCGGTGCCTTGTTCCAATACCCAGACCGTTACGGCCAGTTGCACAACCTTGAGCAACTGATTGCTGACGTACAGGCGAAAAAAGGTGTGGTTGCTGTTGCTGCGGACATCATGAGCTTGGTGATGTTGAAGTCGCCGGGCGAAATGGGTGCCGACATGGTACTTGGTTCGGCGCAGCGCTTCGGTGTACCTATGGGCTACGGTGGTCCACACGCGGCGTTCTTCGCGACCCGTGACAAGTACAAGCGCTCATTGCCTGGCCGTATTATTGGTGTCTCGAAGGACAGCCGCGGCAAGCTTGCTTTGCGTATGGCGATGCAGACTCGCGAACAGCACATCCGTCGTGAGAAAGCCAACTCGAACATCTGTACCGCGCAGGTATTACTGGCTAACATGGCATCTTTCTATGCCGTCTATCACGGTCCACAAGGCTTGCGTACGATCGCTGAGCGCATTCACCGCTTGACTGACATCGTTGCCCTTGGCTTGCAAGACAAAGGCGTGCAATTGGAAACCTCGCATTGGTTCGATACTTTGACCTTCAAGCTTGAAGGCAACCAGCAAGAAATCATCGACCGCGCCGTAGCGCATGGTTTGAACCTACGCGTTGATGGCGACAACCAATTCGGCGTAAGCTTGGACGAAGCCAAGACCCGTGACGACATTGAGAACCTCTTCACCGCATTGTTCGGCGACGACCACGGCCTTGAAGTAGATATGCTTGATTCGCGTGTCGGTTCAGGCGACGTACAGTCAATTCCAAGCGAACTTAAGCGCACCAGCGCGATCTTGGAACACGAAGTCTTCAACACGCACCACTCAGAAACAGAGATGCTGCGTTACATCAAAAAGCTTGAGAACAAAGACTTGAGCTTGAACCACAGCATGATCTCGCTCGGCTCATGTACCATGAAGCTGAACGCGACCGCTGAAATGATTCCTGTAACTTGGCCTGAGTTCGGTCAGTTGCATCCGTTCTGCCCTGAAGACCAAGCTGCTGGCTACTACGAGTTGTTACGCACCTTGTCGACCTGGCTCATCGACATCACTGGCTACGATGCCATGTCAATGCAGCCGAACTCAGGCGCGCAAGGTGAATACGCTGGTTTGTTGGCTATTCAGAAGTACCACGAAAGCCGTGGTGACGCGCACCGCAACATCTGCTTGATCCCAAGCTCAGCACACGGTACCAACCCTGCGTCTGCTCAGATGATGGGCATGAAAGTTGTGGTCGTCGACTGCGACAAGAACGGTAACGTTGACCTTGACGACCTGAAAGCCAAAGCGGCAGAAGCGGGCGACAACCTGTCGTGCATCATGGTGACTTACCCGTCAACGCACGGTGTTTACGAAGAAGGTATTCGCACCATCTGTGACGTGGTGCACGAGCACGGCGGTCAGGTCTACCTTGACGGTGCCAACATGAACGCGCAAGTTGGCGTGACCTCACCTGGTTACGTAGGCGCAGACGTGTCACACTTGAACTTGCACAAAACCTTCTGTATCCCACACGGTGGTGGCGGTCCTGGCATGGGCCCAATCGGCGTGAAGAAGCACTTAGCACCGTTCCTGCCAAACCACAGTGTGGTACCGATTCAAGGCACCGGTTTGGACAATGGCGCAGTTTCAGCAGCACCATTCGGTAGCGCGAGCATTTTGCCAATCTCATGGATGTACATTGTGATGATGGGCTCACGTGGCTTACGTGAAGCGACTGAAGTAGCGATTTTGAACGCTAACTACATCGCTAAGAAGCTCAGCGGCCATTACCCAATCTTGTACAAAGGCCGTAACGACCGCGTTGCGCACGAGTGCATCATCGACCTGCGTCCATTAAAAGACGCCGCCGAAGTTGCAGAAATCGATATCGCCAAGCGTCTACAAGACTACGGCTTCCACTCACCGACCATGAGCTTCCCAGTAGCGGGTACCTTGATGGTTGAGCCAACCGAGTCAGAGTCAAAGTACGAGCTGGATCGCTTTATCGAAGCCATGATCTCGATTCGCGAAGAAGTGAAGAAAGTCGAAAGTGGCGAGTGGCCGCAGGACAACAACCCGTTGCACCATGCACCACATACCTTGGCTGACATCACCGACGCGAACTGGGACCGTCCGTACGACCGCGTCACCGCCGTCTACCCAGTTGCTGCCGTCGCCGAGAACAAGTTCTGGCCGTCAGTGAACCGCATCGACGACGTCTACGGCGACCGTAACTTGATGTGTAGCTGCCCAGCGGTTGAAGATTACCGCTAAGCGTTGTTAATTAAGGAATAAAAAGCGAGCTGAGGCTCGCTTTTTTTATGTGCAGCATTTGTGAGCTATTGACCTTGAGCCCCATTAGGCTAATCTGTAGTTAAAACACAAACTAACCGCAATTCAGGGTGTTGTGAAGGAGCACGAACGATTAAACACGTGGACCTCGAACAGGCCTTCCATTCGCTCGCAGAAAACCTTCGCGAGTCGCGGGAGCTTGAATTCATTGAGAATCTAACCAAGTCGCTGAGTCGGCTACTTGGCGCTGATCACGTGATGATCTCAGAAATCCTCGATGACACATCTAATACAGCTCATATAGTCGCCTTTTTTTCGTATGGCAAATTGCAACAACCGGTCAGCTATAATTTGGTTGGTTCCCCCTGCGAGCAGGTGTTAACGACGGAGTCGTGTGCATTTACTGATGGCGTATGTGAGTCATTTCCTCAGGATACAATGCTGCAAGAGCTAGGTGCGGCCAGCTATATTGGTGTGCCTATGCTCACGGCCGATCAAAATAAGCTCGGTTTGTTAGCAGTGCTTAATGATACAGCTACCGAGTACTCCGAAACTGTTCTCGAGTTGCTACAGATTGCGGCGGCGCAGGCAGCTGCAGAATTGGCACAGTTACGTATTACGCGCAATCTCCAAGAAAGCCAACGCCGCCTCGAAACGCTCATGAATTCCCTACCCGGAATGGCGTATCGCTGTAAAAACGACGAGCTCTGGAGTATGGAAATTGTCAGCCGTGGCGCACTGGATTTAACTGGTTACCAACCGCAAGATCTCATTAATAACAGTCGGATTGCTTGGGGTGAACTGATTCACCCCGAAGATCGTGAACTCGTTCAGCAAGGTGTCGACGATGCCACAAAGCGGCGTCAGTATTTTCGTTTGGCCTATCGTATTATCTGTGCCGATGGGAATATCCGTTGGGTGTGGGAACAGGGCAAGGGTGTTGCGAATGAGCAAGGCGATGTCACGCATTTCGAGGGCTTTATCCTAGACGTGACGGAGCAACATCAGCATCAAGAGCACATTGCCGAGATTGCGTTCCGCGATGAACTGACAGGCCTTGCGAATCGCGCGGGGCTCCTCGACTTTCTTGAAAGCCAATATGAACAAAATGGCGAGCAAGATTACCTATTAGTCTTGCTCGATGTGCGTTACTTTCGCAGTATAAACGAGCGCTTTGGGCTCCATGCTGGAGACCGTCTACTAAGTATTGTTGCCGAGCGACTGCGAGACGGCGCTCGCGACTTCCAGGACATCGTCATGTTAGCGCGGATAACAGGCGATGAGTTTGTCGTAGTTGTGAAAACCAATGCCTTAAAAGCTGAGCAATTCATGACGGTCGCCAACAACCTAAAATCCTGCTTCGAAGACTCAATTTTGTTAGGCGAGCATAAATGGGACGTGGAGTTACGTATCAGTGGCGCATTTTCATACAATGCGGATTCGGCCGCTGAATTGCTGCAGCAAGCAAGTATTGCCATGCACGAGGCGAAACAGCACGAACTCGTCTACTGCATTTTTGATGAGGGCCTTGAGCGCAAGGTTTCTGCCGAGCGACACCGCACCGAGCGCTTTCTTAAAGCGCTGCGTGAGGACAAGTTAAGCATTTACTTACAACCGCTGATTTGCCTAAGCGACAATCAATGTGTTGGCGCAGAAGTTTTATGTCGATGGTTTGATGATGAACTCGGAGCTGTGAGCCCTGACGTTTTCATCGACATCGCGCGCAAGCAAGGGGTATTGCCGGAGCTGGGCTCACAGGTTTTAACCAAAACCTGCGAGCAGCTAAGGCGTTGGCAATATGACGGTTTCGAACTGCCTTTTGTCTCAGTGAATGTCGGGGCACAGCAGTTTGCCGCACCCGATGTGGTCGATGATTTTCTCTCGACCTGTGCAGGGCTCGACACGCAGCTCATCACCTTAGAAATTACCGAAAGTGACCTGATGATGGACCCGCAGTTAGCGCTGACGGTCACCGGACGATTGCGCGACCACGGTTTTCGCTTAGCCATCGATGACTTTGGCACCGGCTACTCATCACTTGCCTATTTGCAGCAATTCTCAGTCGATATCCTAAAAATAGACATGTCATTTGTACAAGAGATGCTTCGTGACGCTTCAAGTAAAACGCTGATCAACACGATTATTGCTATGGCCCGTACGCTTGGTCTGGTAACGATTGCGGAAGGAGTTGAAACGGAACAGCAAGCCCAGGCATTAAAAGAACTTGGCTGCGAGTATGGGCAAGGCTATTATTTTGCTCACCCCATGTCGCCGGAAGATTTCGCTAAGACTTGGTTACAACAACAATAACAAATAACTAGGTAGCTATGACCTCATCAACTACTGCCTCGCGCCTAAAAAGTCTTGGGCCGGGTGTCATTCTCGCCGCCGCAGCTGTTGGCGCTTCGCATTTGGTCGCTTCTACGCAAGCCGGCGCGCTGTTTGGCTGGCAGCTGTGGTGGCTCATCTTGCTTGTTAACGTGCTCAAGTATCCGTTTTTCCGTTTCGGCGTCACCTACACGCTAACTCATAACGAAAGTCTAGTAAGTGGTTACTATCGTAAACACAAGCTATATCTATGGGCATTCACCGCTCTCAATGTTATCGCTGCAGTAGTAAACACAGCCGGAGTGTTATTACTTACTGCAAGCCTGTTACAGCTATTTGTGCCGCAACTCAGTTTGGTGGTGCTCTGTTGGCTGATCTTGCTGGCTTGCTTGCTTATTTTATTAGGTGGTCAGTACCGTAGTCTCGATGCGATAGCCAAATGGATCATGGTGACGTTGTCCTTGGCAACGGTCATTGCTGTCGTCATTGCGTGGCAAACGGCAGTACCAGCGCCAGCTGATTTTGTTGCGCCGTCGCCGTGGGAGCTTGCGGCACTTGCATTTCTCGTAGCGATGATGGGCTGGATGCCGGTGCCTATTGAGCTTTCCGCGATTAACTCGCTGTGGCTGCGTAGTAAGCAGAAACTGACCGCAGTCACGCTAAAAGATGGTTTGTTTGACTTTAATTTGGGGTATTGGAGCACGGCGCTGTTGGCCTTGGTGTTTCTGGCGCTCGGTGCGTTAGTGCAGTTTGGTGCGCCGCAGCCTATCGCGATGGCGGGTACAAAATTCGCAGAGCAGTTTGTGGCGATGTACAGTGCGACCATTGGTGCTTGGTCAGAATATTTGGTCGGCGCCATTGCCTTTTTGTGTATGTTTGGTACCACCTTAGCCGTTCTTGATGGCTATGCGCGCACTTTGCGTGAGGCTTACCGCTTGGTCACCAAGCGTCGCTCGAGTTTGCGTTATTGGGTATTGGGGCAAGCCGTCGCAGGGATGTTAGTGATCATTTACTTTCAAGCTGCACTCGGCCCCATGTTGAGCTTTGCTATGACCTTGGCTTTTTTAACTACGCCGTTTTTTGCTTGGTTGAATTACCTTCTTGTGCGGCGCCAACCCATGGCGAAGGCGCTTCATTTGTGGGCGTGGTTAGGTCTTGCGTATCTACTTGGCTTCGCTTTGCTGTTTGTCTACTGGCGCCTGTTCCTATAAGGCTAGCCCCTAGTTCGTGCGGATTATCTGCAATTTAGGGGCGTTGACCTCACTGAACTTGAGGTTTGCCCTAGCATCTCCTTTAATGGTTCCATTCCAGCAAGAATTCCAACAAGAACGAGGTTGAATCCATGAAACTAGTTTCACAAGCGGTAGCAGCGACATGCGTTGCCGCAACGCTGATGTTGAGTCCTTTCGCGCATGCCCAGCAAGAGGCGTCGATACCAAACGCCAAAATTGCTGCTGATGACGTGGTCGTTACTTCGCATCGCGCCAATATTAACGGCGAGCGTTTTGAATATACAGCGACCACCGGCACCCAGCCGGTTTTCGATGATAATGGTGACGCCACCGCGACCTTGTTTTTTACCTACTATGAACGCCAAGACGTGAAAAACCGTGAAGAGCGCCCATTATTGATTTCATTCAATGGCGGTCCAGGTTCAGCGTCAGTATGGATGCACATTGCCTACACCGGTCCAAAATCGTTGCGTGTTGACGATGAAGGCTTCCCGATCATGCCTTACGGCGTGAAGGATAACCCTCACTCGGTGCTTGATGTCGCCGATATCGTGTTTGTGAACCCAGTCAATACTGGCTATTCACGCGTGTTGCCAAACGAGAAAGGCGAAATGCCGTCGCGCGAGCAACAACAAAAAATGTTCTTCGGCGTGAATGCCGACGTTAGCTACCTCGCGGATTGGGTGAATACCTTTGTGACGCGTCATGAGCGCTGGCGCTCGCCGAAATACCTGATCGGAGAGAGCTACGGTACGACCCGCGTTTCCGGCTTGGCGTTAGAGCTGCAAAACCGTCAGTGGATGTATTTGAATGGCGTCGTATTGGTGTCGCCAACTGAGATTGGTATCAACCGTGAAGGCCCTGTCGAAGCAGCCAACCGCTTACCGTACTTTGCCGCCACAGCTTGGTATCACGATGCTTTAGGCGAAGACCTGCAAAGCAAAGACTTACTTGAAGTACTTGAAGAAGTTGAAGCTTATACTCTGAACACTTATCTGCCTGCATTGGCGAAGGGCGCCATGTTGCCTGCTGACGAGCGTGATGCCGTTGCCACTGAAGTCGCGCGCTTCTCTGGTTTAAGCAAGCAAACGGTTCTACGTGCAAACCTCGATATTAATCCGCGCTTCTTCTGGAAAGAATTGCTGCGCGACCGTGGCCAAACAGTCGGTCGCTTGGACTCGCGCTACTTAGGTATCGACCGTGACGATGTTGGCGATAGCCCTGATTACAATGCGGAACTGACGTCATGGTTGCACTCTTTCACGCCAGCGATTAATTATTACCTGCGTGAAGAACTCGGTTATAAAACTGACGTGAAGTACAACATGTTTGGTCCAGTTCATCCTTGGGACCGCACCAACAACAACACCGGTGAGAATCTGCGTCAGGCAATGGCACAAAACCCTTACTTGAACGTTTTGATTCAGTCAGGCTATTACGACGGTGCTACCAATTACTTTGACGCTAAGTACACTGGCTGGCATCTTGACCCAAGCTCACGTATGTCAGACCGTATCGACTTTAAAGGCTATCGCAGCGGTCACATGATGTATTTGCGTGCTGAAGATCTAAAATTATCGAATGACGATTTGCGTAACTTCATCAAATCAACTTTGCCAGCCAAAGGCGAGGCTGCGAAATACGAATAACAAAGGTAAGAATCATGACTAAATTATCTACGCTGGCCCTTGCGGTCGGCGTCGCTTTATCTGCGGCACCAAGCCTAGCGCTAGTTCCCCAAGACGAAACAGCCAAATGGGACGTGCAAGCTCCGCAAGGCGAATTTAAAGACATTCAAATTCAAGTCAACGAAGGCACTTGGATGAACGTCGACATGAGCCCAGACGGTGAGTACATCGTTTTTGACTTGTTGGGCGACATTTATCGTATGCCAGCAAAAGGCGGTGACGCTGAATTGTTAGCCGGCGGGATTGCTTGGCAAATGCAGCCGGTCTACTCACCGGACGGCAAGCATATTGCGTTCACCTCAGATCAAAGCGGCGGCGACAATATTTGGGTAATGGATGCCGACGGCGGCAACCAGCGTGCAGTCACTGACGAAACCTTCCGCTTGCTCAATAGCCCAGCTTGGAGCCCTGATAGTCAATTTATCGTGGCACGTAAGCACTTTACAGCCCGTCGTTCATTAGGTGCTGGTGAGGTGTGGATGTACCACGTCAATGGTGGTTCAGGCGTGCAGTTGACCGAACGTCCAAATGACCAAAAGGACTTGGGTGAACCGGCCTTTTCACCAGACGGCCGTTACATCTATTTCTCACAAGATGACACGCCAGGCAAAACCTTCCACTACAGCAAAGACTCACTGGAAGGTATCTACACCATTAAGCGTTTTGACCGCGAAACCGGTGACATCGATGTGATCCGTGGCGGGCCGGGTGGGGCGATTCGTCCGACACCTTCGCCAGATGGGAAGCACTTGGCTTACATCAAGCGCGAAGACTTCAATAGTGTGTTGTATCTGTACAACCTCGAAACCGGCGAAGAGCAACGCCTCTACACCCAACTCGATCGCGACATGCAAGAGACATGGGCGATTCATGGCGTGTATCCGACCATGGACTTTACTCCAGACGGCAAAGCTATCGTGTTCTGGGCCGATGGCAAAATTATGCGCCTCGACGTCGACAGTCGCCAAGCGCGTGTGATCCCGTTTAGCGTGGAAACCACCAAGAAAGTCCAAACCGCGTTGCACTTTAAGCAAAACATCGAAGCCGATGATTTCAAAGTAAAAATGCTCCGCAATGTGCAGGTATCACCTGATGCTGAGCAAGTCGTGTATGAAGCCTTAGGTCACTTGTATCAGCGCGACCTTGCTGGTGGTGACGTTGAGCGTTTGACCGACCGCGAGGGTGCATGGGAGCTTTTCCCAAGTTATTCACGTGATGGCAGTAAGCTGGTTTACGTCACTTGGGACGATCAAGAACAAGGGCAGGTCATCGTGCGCAACTTGCGCAATGGCAAGGAGCAAGTGCTCGCGACCGGTAAGGGTAAGTTTATTGAGCCGGTATTTAGCCCTGACGGTAAGTCCGTGGTGTATCGTAAAGTGCGTGGTGGCTACATCACCCCTGATACCTTTGGCATCAACCCTGGTATCTATCACCTCGCGTTAGAAGAGGGCGCTGAACCGCGCTTGATCAGCGAGAACGGCTTCCAGCCACAATTCGGTGAGCGCAACGATCGCGTGTACTTAATGGACTCAAGTGGTGCGCAAAAGCTACTTTCTGTCGATTTAGAAACCAAACAACAACGCACGCTTTATACGTCTGAGCATGCGACCGAATACCGCGTCTCGCCAGACGGTCAGCACTTGGCCTTTGCTGAGCGCTTTAAAGTGTTTGTGACGCCTTTGGTTGAGCGTGGAGCGCCTATTTCAATCAGTCCAAGCGACAAGCAGTTCCCGGTAGAGCAGCTGTCAGTGCGTGCAGGTGAGAATATCTCTTGGACCGCGGATGGTAAAAACCTTTACTGGTCATTGGGTCCTGAATTGTACCACGCGTCTGTTGCAGGTTTGTTTGCTATTGAAAACGCCGACAACAGCTTCGAGAAAGTTGCCAATGGCAGCGATATTAGCTTTACCGCCAAGCACGGCATTCATGACGAGACGGTCGCATTTGTTGGTGGGCAAGTGATTACCATGAACGGCGATACGGTCATCAGTGAGGGTACTGTAGTTGTGCGTGGTAACAAAATCGTCGCGGTGGGCGCTAAAGACGAGGTACAGGTACCAAGTGGCGCAACGGTTATTGATACTACAGGCAAGACCGTTATGCCTGGCCTGTTCGATGGCCATGCCCACGGTCCAGCAGGTGAGTATGAGATCATCCCAGAGCAAAACTGGAAAAGCTATGCCAATTTGGCTTTTGGTGTGACCTCGATTCACGATCCGTCAAATGATACCACGGAAATTTTCACCGCGAGTGAGATGCAAAAAGCTGGCTTGATCGCCGCTCCGCGCACCTTCTCGACCGGTACTATTCTGTACGGTGCCAATGGCCCGGGCTACACCTCGCATATTGATAGCTTAGATGATGCTAAATTCCACCTAGAGCGCCTGAAGAAAGTCGGGGCTTTTTCGGTGAAGAGCTATAATCAGCCGCGTCGTAACCAACGGCAACAGGTGATTGAAGCCGGTCGTGAGCTCGAAATGATGGTTGTGCCTGAAGGCGGCTCATTGTTGCAGCATAACCTGTCGATGGTTGCTGACGGTCACACTACCATTGAGCACTCGATTCCTGTCGCAGAGATTTATGATGATATCGAGCAGTTCTGGCAGCAGACCGATGTGTACTACACGCCAACCTTAGGTGTCGCTTACGGCGGTATTTGGGGTGAGAACTATTGGTATGCCGAAACTGATGTGTGGAAGCATCCGAAACTCTCGAAATTTGTGCCACAAGACGTGTTGGTTGGGAAGTCAATGCGCCGCGAAAAAGCGCCGCATAATCACTACAACCATATCAACAATGCCGAAGTCGCTAAGCGTTTGACCGATGCTGGCGTGAAGGTGGTTTCTGGTGCGCATGGTCAGCGTGAAGGTTTAGCGCAGCACTGGGAGATCTGGATGATGGCGCAAGGTGGCATGACGCCACTGGAAGCCTTAGCAACGGCAACCATCAATCCTGCTATGGAGTTCGGTATGGGTCATGCGCTGGGCTCGCTTGAACAAGGCAAGCTTGCGGATATCATTGTTATCGACGGTAACCCGTTAGAGGACATCCGCGTGACCGATCGGGTCACCCATACCATGGTGAATGGTCGTTTGTATGATGCGACGACGATGAACCAATTGGTGCCTGCCGCTGAGCCACGGGCAAAATTCTTCTGGGAATAGACCAAGGTCGTAGCTTTTACGGCTGTTTATTTTGCAGAAGCTAGTTATAATCCCGCTATATTCTTGTAGCGGGATTTATTTTTCTTATGAATAACATTAAAGATATCGACCTCAATTTATTGGTATATCTCGATGTGCTTTTACGCGAGCGAAATGTAACGAAAGCTGCAGCTCAGCTTAATATCACTCAGCCTGCTATGAGCAACGGCCTAAAACGCTTGCGTAGTCTTCTCAACGATCCCATTTTAGTGCGCACGAGCGAGGGCATGATCCCGACCGAAACCGCATTGCGTATGCAAGAGCCGGTGCGGCAGATCCTCTATTCAGTTGAAGAAATGGTGCAACCAGCGCGCGAATTTGATCCGGCAACCACCGATCGTGTGTTCCGTATCATGGCTTCTGACTATGCAGCTTCGACGCTACTGCCTCGGCTACTGCCGGCAATTCAAGAGCAAGCACCATCGGTGACGCTTGATATCATGACGCCCAGCGATATCAGTTTTCACGATGTTGAAAATGGCAAAGTTGACGTGGCCATCAACCGCTTTGAAAAGTTACCTCAATCGTTTCACCAAAAGGCACTATGGGAAGACGATTTCTCATGTTTAATGCGCAATGATCACCCGCTGCTGAAAGACTACTGCCTCGAAAACTATCTTAAAGCCGAACATGTTTGGGTGAGTAAGACCGGTTTTGGTGTGGGAGTGGGGATGGACCCGCAAGACGTGCAAAAACTCGGTTGGGTAGACGAAGCACTAGCGGATCTTGGTCACAAACGTGACATTCGGGTGTTTACCCGTAACTACCATGTGGCGATGCATCTTGCGCGCCAAGGTTTGATTGCTACATTGCCAACGCGCGCAGCAAGTCTGTACAAAGATGACGACGAGCTCACCATGCGTGAGCCGCCGTTTGCGATTCCTGATCTTGATCTCACCATGATTTGGAGCCCGCTGCTCCAGCATGATGCAGGTCACCGCTGGTTCCGCCAATTGGTGGCGGAGACAGCGGCTGAAGGCTAATTACTACGTGGTTCGTGTCGCCAATGCTGGAGACAGGTTGGCGGCTTTGCGGGCCGGACCCAGCACCGCAAGCTGTCCGACAACCACCAAGACGACCATGGCAATCGGCAGGTAGTGCCAACCAATACGTGGCAGGCTGAAAGTGTCGACGAGCCAAATATTCAGCGCAATACTAGAAGCCACACCAATAATAAGGCCACTGCCCGTAATCAATAGGTTCTCGAGCATAAACTGGCGCATGATGTCACCCTTGGTAGCACCCAGTGCACGCCGTGTGCCAATTTGTTTGCGCCGTTGATTCACCGTGAAGCTGACCATCCCGACAATCCCCAGCGCAGTCACGAGCGTCAGTACAGTCACAATAACCCAGAGCACCGTCTGCAAGGCGAAAAAGTCCTGATAGGCCTCGTCACGTTGCTCATCCATAGCGGTCACATTGCGGATCAGACGCCCATCGCGCTTGGCGAGTAACAATTCCTCGACTTCGCGCATCAGCCGATCGCGCTCGCCTGGTTCGGTACGCACTAGGTAGCGGTTGGCATTCCACAAGCCACGTTGTGGTACTAGCATGACATTGTTGACGTTACTCCACTGCACCCAAGGAGCCTGCAGGTGGTCAATAATGCCTTTGATGGTCATCGGTTCGTCGTCGCGAATGAACACTGTTTGTCCGACGATTTCGGCCATCGTGAGGTCAGGGAATAAATTCTTTGCCGCGGCCTCGGTCAGCAAAATATTCTGTGGCCATTGCTTATCGTTCGACTGGCGATAGGTGATTTCAGTAGGGCTAAAGTTCTCACCCGCAATCAATTCGACATCCAGTGTGTTTATCCCGTGGTCGTCAACGAAGTAGAGCGAGACAGGGGTGCCATCTTGGCTATTGGCCGAGGTCGAGAGTCCCATCGACCAACCTCCACCGCTTAGTGGCGTCGAGTTGATCTGGGTGGCATCGACCACCCCGTTGAGCTGGCGGATCTCCAGCAAGTCAGTTTCCACAGCAACGCGCTCGTTGAAACTGTCTTTGTAGCCAACGTACATTAAGTGGAATTGGTTTGCTTCATCCATGCCAGACTCGCGCGCCATCATACTGCTGCGGTTCTCAATCATATGGATAGCATTGACAATGATCGTCATGGTTAATGCGATTTGTAGTGCGAGCAATAATGCGCCAACTTTGTTACGCAGTAACGCTCTAAAAATAGGGCCAATTTGATTCATGATGCGTTTCCTTTGTAGGCGTTTTATTGCGTCTTCAACTGACCTGCGGGAGCAATACTGCAGGCGCGCCAAGTCGGATAAAGTGCGGCTAAGATCGAACTGATGATCGCTAGGGCAAAACCGACGATAATCATGGTGCCGTCAAGAGAAGTAAGGCCTTCCGTAGAGTCGCCGTAAAGTGCGCTGATGCCCTGTAAGCCGAACCATGCTAAGACTAATCCAAGTAGACCACCCAGCACGCCAACAATCGCTGCTTCAACCGAATATTGCAGCATTAAGGTACGGCGGCTCGCACCTACAGCGCGGCGTAAAGCGATTTCACCAAAGCGGCCGGTAAATTTGGCTAACAACAGAGCAATGGTATTAAGCAAGCAAACAACCAAGAACATCAGCGCCATATACATCATCATTTGTGCGTCATCGGCGACGACTTCCTGGTACTCCAGCCACTCCATGACGTTGTGTAGGCGGTTATTTTGCTCACGCGGAAAGCGGCCCAGTTGCTTTTGTTCAGCAACATAGTTGTGCAAGAAATCAAGGTAAGCGCCCTTATCAGCAGGGTCCTCGAGTTCAATCCAAAACTGTGAATTCACACATTCGGAATTTAAAAAAGCTTGAAAGGTTTCTTCCGTAATCGGCTTCCAGCAATTGTTGTTACCGCTGGTATCGAGCTCAAGTGCCTGTTTTAAGGTGTAGGGCATGTAGACATCTTCCATGTCATTGAATGCACCTGTTGCGAGGTCAAAGAACTTCGGTTTAGGTTCCCAATCGTCGAGTACACCAACTACGCGAAAGACATTACCGCTGAAAGTAACGGTCTCACCTACTGAATTGGCTCCACCAAAGATTTCATTGTTGGCTTCTTTGCTGAGGACAATCACTAACTCACGTGCTTCATCTGCTTGTGCACTCCAGCCAGAGCCATAAAGAAACGGCGGCTCGAACATAGGAAAGAAGTCTGCATAAGTGATGCGCACGGAAGCTAAGTAAGGCTTTTGATCCTGACCTCTCGGCTCGATTACACCATAAGAGGTCCCCATGCCCGCCTGCCGATAGGCCATCTTCGCCTCAGTCAGTTGGGTCGCTTCAAGCCAGGTGACTTGATCGGGCGGTAAATTGGGTTCGCTATAAGCTTCATTTGGTGACCAGTTATCTACTTGCACGGCAAACAACCGGTCACTTTTGTTTGGGATGGGGTCTGCTGACATTAAATAGTTGACGGTAATCGTCGTCATCGCTGCGCCGATACCTAGACCGATCGCAGCAATCATCAAACCGGTCAGTAAGACGTTCTTTTTTAAACTGAGCAGGGCCAAGCGGCCGTAATATGCAATCATAACGACCTCACTAAACTTGCGCAGTTTGTTGCAGCAATTCTTTGATGTTGGTGCCGGTCTGAATTTCAGTTACCTGACCATCGCGCACGAAAATATTGCGCTGTGCGCGTTGTGCGAGACCCGGATCATGCGTCACCATAATAATGGTCGTGCCTTGTGCATTGATCTCACTAAGTAGATCAAGCACGCCACTGGCCATGTTTGAGTCGAGGTTACCGGTGGGTTCGTCAGCGAGCAGGAAACGAGGTGAGCCGGCAAGTGCTCGAGCAATCGCCACACGCTGTTGCTGACCACCGGAAAGTTGCGCTGGATAATGCTTCAGGCGGTTGGCCAAGCCAACAGTTTCTAAAGCTTGTTCAATGCGTTGCTTACGCTCTGCTGCGCCGAAACCACGGTAGCGCAGCGGCACATCGACATTGTCGAACAGGTTAAGGTCAGGGAGTAGGTTGAAGCTTTGAAAAATAAAGCCAATTTTCTCGTTGCGCAGCTGCGCTAACTGGCGGTCGTTCATACCGCGGACACTCTTGCCGTCGAGTTGGTAGTCACCGCCGTCAAAGCTTTCCAGCAAACCAGCCACGTTCAAAAATGTGGTTTTACCGGAGCCTGAAGGCCCTGTTACCGCAACAAAATCACCTTCTTCTACTTGTAAATTGAAATCTCGAAGCGCGTGTGTTTCTACCGTGTCGGTACGAAAGGTTTTGCGAATATCAGTCATTTTTAACATGCGTAGTGTTCTCGTTTTAGTTGGTAAGGCGAACAGAGTCAGCGTCGCCGAAAGATTCAATACTGGAAATGATGATGCGGTCACCGACCTGTAAGCCGTCGGCAATTTCGACTGCACTCATACTTGAAGCGCCGGTACGAATGGTGGTGCGATAGGCGATATCATCGCTAACGACATAAGCGATACGGCCGCCGCCACTCTCGAGGAATTGGCCACGATTGACCTGTAAGACGTTTGGTTTTTGCTCAAGAATCACGCGTGTCGTGAGGCGTTGATTTTGTCGCAGTGCGGCAGGCATTTGGTCGACGAAGCGCACATTACCTACGACTTGGTTGTCGCGGATTTCCGGCGAAATAGCGACGAGCTGCGCAGCATAAATCGTACCGGAGTAATTCACTTCAGCGGCCATACCAATACTTAAGTCATCGGCATAACTTTCTGGGATGGCGATCTCGACTTCAAAAGCTGATAGGTCGACCACGCCCAAAATGGCTTGATTGCGTGCTACTTGATTCTTTTGGTCGACTTCACGATTGCCGACCAAGCCACTTACGGGGGATAGGATCGACAAGCTCGCAACGCGGCGTTCTAGGTCATCGACAAGTGCTTGTTGGCGGGCCACCTGAAGCTCTGTTGTTTGCAGCTCAAAAACCTGCGCATCGGCGGCAAGCTGAGCACTGGCGATAGCGTGCTCATACACCAGTTTGGCGTTTTCGAGATCGTCTTGTGCTTTTTCAAAATCAATTTCGCTAATGGCCTTTGCTTTCCATGCTTCGTCAGCACGACGTTTCTCTCGTTCAGCGGCAGTGAAGGTGACGCGCGCCATATCAATATCACGTTGAGCTTGTAGTTTGGCGCTCCGGGTTTCAATGCGTTGGCGTTCAAGATCGACGGTAGCGGCATCCAGAGAGGCGCGTTCTTGAGCTAATTGGCTTTCAAGCTCAGGACTTTCGATGGTTGCGAGCGCTTGCCCCTTGGTGACAGTGTCGCCAGCATCGACATGATAGGTGACGGTGCCTTCAGCTGGGCTATAGAGCGTTGGCGCGACTGCTGCAATCACACGCCCTTCAATTGAGACATCGCGTGTGAGGTCAGCGCGCGTTACCGCAGCGATACGCACGCGATCAAGCGGAATCGCTTGTTCCGTTTGGCTCCATTTACTGAGTGCCGGCCAAGCGAGGGCGGCAATGATGATGGTAATCGTCAGCCCAATGATAAGCTTCCATGGGCGTTGCTTGCTAGTTTCGCGGACCACATCTTGGCCGCTGGTATCGGCGAGTTTAATCAAAGCTGTTCATCCCGTTCTAAGTTTTTGTTTCGAACTTAGGACGAGATGAACATTAGAAAGGTTTACAGGGTGTTAATTAAATAGAGTAAATAGATGTTCGTTGAGCCATAAGTGGGCCAGAATACTCACGGCAAAGCCTACGGCGATTGCTGGCGCCCATTTGAGGTGGCTGGCAAAGGTATAATAGCCGCGCGCTTGGCCCATGAGCGCAACGCCTGCAGCAGAGCCAATCGACAACAAACTACCGCCGGTACCTGCGGTCAGGGTGATCAATAACCATTGGCCGTGCGACATATCTGGCTGCATTGATAGTACCGCGAACATGACTGGAATGTTGTCAATCACCGCAGACATTATGCCCAGTGCAACGTTGGCATAGGTCGGTGACCATTCGTTGTAAAGGGTATCGGAGAGCAGGTGTAAATAGCCTAAGAAACCCAAGCCACCAACGCACATAACGATGCCATAGAAAAACAACAAGGTATCCCACTCGGCGCGTTGCACACGGCTAAACACATCGAACGGCACCACACCACCCAGGCGTTTAAGACGTTCCATATCTCCAGCGCGCTCGGCCATTGCACGTTTGCGTGCCAGTGAACCTGGTAAGGTCATACGCAAGAAGTAACCAAAGAATTGCAGGTAGCCCAAACCCATCATCATGCCGAGAACTGGCGGCAGATGCAGGAACATGTGACAGGCAACGGCGGTAGCGATGGTCAATAAAAACAGACCCGTAATGCGTAAAGCTCCGCGTTTAAGTTCGACTTCTTCGTAGACCGCGTGTGGCTTTTTATTCTCAATGAAAAAATTCATGATAAGTGCTGGTAGCAGGTAGTTCAGCAGCGACGGAATGAATAGTACAAAGAACTCTTGGAACTTAACGATACCCGCCTGCCAAACCATCAGTGTCGTGATATCACCAAACGGGCTGAAGGCACCGCCGGCATTGGCAGCGACTACGATACTCACACATGACATACCGATGAACTTCTTGTCGCCATCTGCGACTTTCATGACGACTGCACACATCAGAAGAGCAGTGGTAAGGTTATCGGCAATCGGTGAAATAAAGAAGGCGAGGAAGCCAGAAAGCCAAAACAGTTGGCGATAAGTAAAACCCTTTTTCACCATCCACGAGCGCAACACATCAAACAAACGACGTTCTTCCAGCGCATTGATGTAGGTCATGGCGACTAACAGAAACAGCATGAGCTCAGCGAACTCAAGCAGGTTGTGGCGGAAGGCATCTTCCGCGACACCTGGGAAGCCTTGATCGACGTATATCCAGCCAATCATAATCCAAATCAAACCTGCGGCGACAAGCACCGGTTTGGATTTGCGCATGTGCAAACGCTCTTCACCCATTACCAATATATAGGCGGCGGTAAAGATGATGATAGCGACGATGCCAACGGTCGAAGTAGTTAAGTCAAGAGGGCCAGCAGCGGCCAAGGCCGCAGGGCTCATAAGTAATGCTACGAGCGCGATAGAGAGTAGCTTCCACATGTGTCGGAGTCCTTGCACACAAAGGTTCTAGAGGAAATTTGCGCGCGCATACTACCACAGAAATGGGCAAATAGAGTGCGGGTATTACGATTTTGTTAAAGGTCTTTAGAGGTACCTCTGAACAGGTACCTCTAGAATTGATTTAAGGTATTGATTAGGAGTTCTTTTTTATGCTTCTGTAGAGAATTCGGCGATACCATGAACGGGGCAGAAAACGCTTTAAGTACCAGGCGTATCGCCCTTGCTTATGAGGAATTGTATAGCTATGTTGACGTTCAATCGCGCGCATAATTGCTTTAGCTATATCTGTTGCGTTGAGTTTACTCTTGCTCATCAGCTTATCGAGTTTCGCTTCCATACCGTCAATCGACGAGCGCATGCCCTGACCAAGGTTGGTTTTGAAAAAAGATGGACATACTGCAGTCACATGAATCTTGTCTTCGGCTAACTCATTCTCGAGGGTCTCTGACAAACTCACCACAGCTGCCTTGGTTGCATTATAAGAGGTCATATTGGGCACATCGAGTAAACCTGCCATCGACGCAACATTGATGATGTGACCGCCGTTACGTTGCAGTAGCGGCAAAAACGCCTTGCAACCGCGAACTACGCCCAACAGGTTGATATCAATGATCCATTGCCAGTCGCTAATGCTGGTATCTATCAATTTACCCACTTGAGCAACACCTGCATTGTTGACCAGAATGTCGATTCCCTGCCACTGTTCATCGAGTTCTTTGGCGACATTTTCTAAATCGCTAATTCGGGTTACGTCGCAAGTGAAAAAACGTGTGTCCGGCTGCCAGCGCTGTAGACTGCCAATTACGGCTTCACCGCGCTCGGTGTCACGGTCAAGAATTGCGACTTTCCAACCTGCTTTAGCGGCAAGTTGCGCCAAGGCAAAGCCCAAACCACTCGCGCCGCCCGTGATTACGATACGTTGTTGCTGCATGAAATGAATAACCTATCAATTGGATTGTATAGAAATACGATTACGCCCCGTGTCTTTACTTTGATAAAGCAATTTATCGGCTTCAGCAACCAGACGGCGGAAACTGCCACCACCATAGGTTTGCCTTACTTCAGCGATCCCCATGCTCATGGTCATCGGTACCACTTGACCATTGACCTGACAGTAGGTGGCGAGGGCATCCTGAAAGTCTTCCACGAGTTTTCGGACGTCATTAACACTACTAACAAAGACTGCAAACTCTTCGCCACCGTAGCGACCACATAGATGCCCCCGGCGCTCGAAGTGCTCTTTTAGCAATTGCCCGACACAACGGATGCATTCGTCACCTGCAGGATGTCCCATGGTATCGTTGATTTGTTTGAAGTAATCAATATCCATCAAAATCAGGGCGATGGGCTCACGTGTTGCCATAGCCTCGTGATACCGTTGTTCAGCAAGGTCATCAAAGGTTCTGCGGTTAAGCAGCTCGGTAAGGCCATCTTCGCGTGCGAGCTTCTGTAACTTCATATTCAACTTTTCGAGATCGGCCGTCTTCTCGTTCACCTGTTGCTGCAACTGCCGGTTAAAATTGACCATCAATTGGCGCGCGGCAGTGAGATTTTCGGCAATAGTGCGAACCTCTCGGGTCATTTCATCATTTGAGATACTGAGAGGGCTATCCGTATTGTCGCGAAGTTGCTCGGCGAGCTGCTCCAGCGGACGATTAAGTTCTTGTGCAAAGCGGTGCGTGACAAAGGCGAACAGAACGGCAATGAGCGTCAAAAAGACTGATAAAATAATCAAATTATTAAGAAATAACTGGGTTATGAGCTCCGGGCTCGAAAATACATAGATATTCCACCCTTGTGCGTTGAGCCTCTGGGTAAAGAGTAAATCGCGCTCATTTATCCGCGTGAGCGGTAAGTTTTGTGTGTATAGGTTGGGTCGAGTGGTTGGTTCAAAATGACCAAGCGTCCGCAGTCTTAGGTCATCACTGGCAAACAGCACTTGATGCTGGTCGTCAGTAACGACGACTGATTGGTAATCGGGATCGATATCGGTCCGGCGTACTAAGCGAACAAGCTCAGGAACATCTAGTGAGCCTTCTACAATCCCTTGAAACTCACCATTTGTTACGAATGGCTCGCTAATTGCCAGAATCGGCTGTGTTCCGAATCCGCGCCCACGGAAAGCACTCGAGACATAACCCTCACCTGTGGCCTTCGGTTCGATAAAATACGCACGGTCAGTTATATCTGGCGGGGTGTTGGGATTATTCTGTAAAACCTGAAATTGGCGCGCTGGCACCCCATGCAGAATTCGACCGTCGGCGTCGGCCAGCAACATAGAAACGAAGCCCGGGTAGCTTTCTTGCGCGATGCGTAACATTTCCAGTCGCTCGGCATAACTTGGAATGATGCGCATGCTATCGCGTAAGTTGCGAACGGCAACCTTGTAAGTGTTGATAAAGTCGTCGGTAACTTGTCGTAAGCTATTAGCTTTACTACTTATATCGGTCAAAATTTGCTGCTCGACCTGCTGTGCCGAGCGCACGGTGTAGAGTAGTGAGAAACTTAACGAGCTCACGATGATGCATAAAAAGCTCAAATAGAAGACGCGGCCTCGCAACGAGTCGGCAACGGGCTTCATGGTTACGTTACGCCATGTCTTCGGCGTGAGTTGATAGAGTAAAATAGCTAGGGCGGTGTAAAGCAAGCCATTTAATAGTAGCTTGGCGAGTACCAAGACTAAAAAGCTAGTGGGTACATCAATGACGGTTGGCAGATACCAATAACTTAACGGCATGCCAAAGATAAGCCAGTAAATAAGATCGGCGAGCAGAATTGGCACATGGCGTCTAAAGAGGAACCAGACAACAATGATTTCCGCAGCTAATGTAACGAAGAAAAAGGAGTTGTCGGTATAGAGATAGACCGCAGCAGAAGCAATGACGGTACTCACTAGGGCGCTGAGCAAACCGCGAGTAAAGAGTGCTAAAAAGACAAAAACTTGGCCCAACAGAATGGTTACAGAGCCATACAACTCAAAAGCAAGAAAATAATTAACCAGCGCTGCAACCGCACCGAATCCGACACCAGTGAAGATGGCTAAAAGTGTTTGATTCATATCATTTGCTGATGATTGTGCGTTCACAAAACTAGTCATCCGTTGATTTGACGTCCTTTGAGGTTACCACATTTATCTAACATGGAAATGCACTTTTTAGCTAGGGGGATGGTAGTCGTCACAATCCTCATCACGAGTGCATTTTACTTTTTTCTTAGCGTCCTTTTTAACTTGGGCGTCGACCCGTTTTTCTGCTGCTTTCGTTTGTCCTGCTGTCGCGTTCTCCACCCCCGTTGTGCTGGCACTTTCGCTAGGTGGACTCTGGTTCACCGTGATGTCGATGCCAGGAATAGGGTCACCAGCAGCTTTAGCGGCTCCTTTGGGATAATCTGAGTCAGTTCGTGCTGCAGCGGCAACATCACCATAACCATCACCATCGAGGTCACCATCTTGCGGCGCTTTTAATTTGCTATCAGTGCGTTCGATTTTCTCGACGGCTAATTCAATTTTCTCATTTTTCTTTTGTGCGCTAGCTGCTTGCTTATCTTTCGGTGGTTCAGCAAAAGCGGCGGTGCTGAAAATAAGGCAGCTCGAAATCACGATATGTTGAATTTTCATAATAGTTCTCCACAGGCAACAGGCCTAAGTTATAGGTTTAGCCGCATGTTTGTATGTACGCAAACTATTCCACGCTCATTGCACTTTCTTAACATAGCTCTACAAATGCCTCGCATGCTCATCTTTCAGTTGCTATAGGAGTCTAGCATTGTACGTTTTTTGAACTACGCTTTTTGCTCTTAGGGCAGGAAGCCCTTGCCGTAACGGAAGGAAAACCAGTAAAGGTCGTTCAGGAGGATAACCTATGCGGAAACTACCTTTCTATTTAACTGCAAGTGCATTAGCGATGACGCTGCTGCCAAATGTCACGCAAGCCGACGATCACGAAGACGAAAGTTACTATTTGTCGATGAGCGAGTTCACTTTGAAAACCGGTCATACTAAGCCCTTTATGGAAGGCGCGAAAGCTTGGCGTGAATGCTATATGAAAGCAGGCGGAGATAAGCCTTACAATGTGTGGCGACGCCTGCAAGGTGATGGTAATACGATTGTGTTAACCAGTGCCTATAAAAACTGGCAATCATTCTTCAGTGAAAGTGAAGCTGGGAAGCAATGCGAAAAAATAGTTGATGAGCAAATCGTGCCACACATGGCAAGTACCTCATTTAATATGGCAGGGTTTATGCCTAAGTGGAGTGGCGATCCTGCGGGAACGGGTAAATTTGTTGCCGTTTACAACTTCAAAGTTGCTGACTATGAACTCTTCGAAACAACTGTTGAAGCGATTGAATCAGCGGTCAAAGATGACGGTGGTCCAGACTCTTACTGGTATTACAGCATGGGGGGCCGTGATGTCGCTGATTACTTCGTAGTAGAAGAGTTTGCTGATGCTGAGGCTCTTGATGCGGATGACCCGAGTATCTGGAAACGTGTTGAAGCGAAACTCGGTGAGGAAAAAAAGGATCAGCTACAGCAAGACTTTATGAAATCACTCAATGAATGGTGGAGCTATATGTACATTCATTTGGAAGATATTAGTTTTGCTGGAAAAGCCTAATAACTTAACTAAACTTGAGTCAATGCGGCGAGTCAAGGAGCTCGCCGCAACTTTACTATGGTGCATTCGATGACACCGGTAAGTACATGCATCTGTGGCGCCTAAATGATGGGCAGTGGGAGCTTACGCGTGCTATAAGTTATGACCATCAACCGCCGACAGATATGACACCATAGAGAAATAGACAATGTCCGTAAAATTAGAAGACCGGCCGATAGAGCAAGTCCGCGAAGAAACGATCGATAAACTTATTGTGAACTACAGTCACGAGGTTATCTCTAAAGAAGCTTTCGAACGCCGCCTCGATGAAGCCATGGCAACTAATCAGCACCAAACGCTCGTAGAGCTGGTTGCTGATTTACCGATGGCCACAGATGCTGATTACCAGAAGCAGAAACAAGCATCTTTTGGTGCCGCCTCTGTAGCATCGGCGGAGAATGAAAAACTGGTGAGTATTCTGAGCAGTAATACTCGCAAAGGGCCTTGGGTGGCTCCCGCACATCTTAAAATCATTGACGTTCTCGGCTCAGTGACACTCGACTTTAGCGAAGCTCACTTCGCCCAGCCGAATGTTGAAATTGAAATCAATAACGTATTGGGTTCACTGAGCTTGTTGGTCCCCGACAACGTCGCCGTAGTTTCACGAGCCAGCCACATTCTCGGCTCGAGCGACGATCACTCACCGGAACGCAGCGACGCTGCCACGCAAACGATTACAGTTACCGGTTGGTCGTTACTAGGCTCCGTAGATGTATCGGTGAAACGCAACATGCGCGAACGCTGGCTGTCCTTTGCTAACAGCATGCGTGAAGCATTTGGTATGCAGCGCAAATAGAACTTCGTTAGCGCACACCATTGTTGCGCGCGACTTTTAGCGATAGCCAGTTCTTAAGTTTGACTTAATGTAAAGTCATTAGCATTCCGCTCCAAGAAGCTTGTTGATTGCAACAAGTCGACATGCGAGTGGCGTGACGATGATAATTCAAACTGACATTAGAAAAAGCTGGCCTAGGATTGCGGTTGGGTTTTTCGCTTTATTCGTTATCGTTGAGTCTACCGGTCTAAAATTCTTACTAGCAAACTACATTTATCAGTTAGAAGGATTTCATTGGGCCCTGCGCGATCACTTTATTACTAAAACGCTGTTACATGACGGTGTGCGCTGGATTAACATAGCCGCAGTTACAGTTACACTGATTCTATGCCTCTTTCACTACTCCCCGTTAGGCAACCGTACTCAATTTAGACGATATCTTTTGCTTTTTACTTCAGTCGTCTTGTCTTTTGGTCTGGTCAATTACTTTAAGGCGATTCTCGGGATGGACTGTCCTTGGGACCTACAAATGTATGGTGGTACCAAGCCGTACATAGATTTTTGGTCCGTAAACAATCCTCACTATGCACTTGGACGTTGTTTTCCCGCAGGCCATTCAAGCATTGGTTTTGCATGGTTGGCACTTTATTTCTTTTGGCGCAACAAACATCCCCGCTTAGCTAACTTCGCGTTAATTGGCTCACTTATTTTAGGCTTCGCGCTGGGGTTCGTTCAGCAGTTACGGGGTGCACACTTCTTCATCGATGATATCACCACCGCATTTATTTGCTGGAGTGTGTCGGCATTTATTTATCTTATGGGTACCGAGCATGAAACGATTCAAGGCTAATTATATTGGAGTTTTACTTGCTTTAACCTTATGGCTGACACTGGCCTATTCACTTTCTTTATTTGAAGCATTGCAGAGCTACCAGGTATCGACTGTAACGCAACTAAAATTAGTCCTCTTTGTTGCTTGTGTTTACGGCATGACATTAACCTTAGCGCGGCTATTCAATCTTTTTAAACCCGTGGCTATCGGTCTCATGTTAATTGCCGCACCGAGCGCATATTTTATGCAACAGTACGGCGTTCTGATAGATCCAGACATGCTGATTAATGCCCTAGAAACTGATCCCGAAGAAGCTTCTGATCAGCTCTCAACTGGGTTGTTGCTCTTTACCTTGCTTATGGGGTTGCTTCCCGCAGCGCTACTCGCGACGATTCAGATCAATAAGGCAGGTGCACTAACGAGGCTAAAACAAGGTGGGATTACCGCTCTCTGCTTTATGGTTTTGGCAGTGGGTACTGTCGTCACTAGCTATGATGATTTTGCTTCTTTGTTCCGTAATCACCGAGATGTGAAGTATCGTATCACTCCCTTCAATGTCATTTCTGCGAGCGTTTCTGTTGCTAAACAGAAGCTAACTCAACCGCAACGTTTCATTGCAGTCGGCCAGGATGCTTTTCGTGAAATCAGCGCCCAAGAAAAGCTGCAAGTAATGGTAGTTATTGTCGGCGAAACAGCACGCGCTGACCATTTTACGATCAATGGCTATGAGCGGCCGACCACCACAGAATTAGCAGGACTCGCTAAAGCAGGGCAAGTAGGAAGCTTCAAAAACGCGACATCATGCGGCACTGCAACTGCGATTTCAGTCCCCTGTATGTTCAGTTTTTATAGCGCCGACAATTATTCACCGACAGCTCGAAATACCACAAACGTTCTCGACGTACTCAAATCGGTGGGCATCGGCGTAGCTTGGTTCGAAAACAACTCAGGTTGTAAGAATGTTTGCGATCGCGTGACCACCGTCAATTTGACCAACAAAGAATGTGAATCGGGTCCGTGTTTCGATGATGTTCTATTGAAAGAACTTGCACAGTGGCTACCGCATATCAAAAGCGATTCAGTAATCGTACTGCACCAAATGGGAAGTCATGGTCCTGCATATTTCGAACGTTCACCGCGCGAAGCAAAACGCTTCTTGCCCGAGTGTACGAGCTCCGAGCTAACTGAATGCTCGCGCCAGCAAATTATTAATGCCTATGATAATAGTCTTGTCGTTACCGACACCTTGGTGGCAGACGTTATAAGCCTGCTAGCGCGTAATTCGGACCTCGATTCAAGTGTAATGTATATCTCAGATCACGGTGAATCACTTGGCGATAATGGTATTTATCTACATGGCTTACCCAAATGGCTAGCGCCGGCAGAGCAAACGCATGTGCCATGGGTTGTATGGCCGAAAGCGCTTTTTAAGTTCGATGATTTCGATACCGCCAGCGTGAGTCACGATAATCTATCCCACACTCTATTAGGCTATTTCGATGTTAAAACCGAACTATACGAAAGCCAGTTGGATTTAACGTTGAAGCAGGAGTTCGGTAGGTATGCGTCCACGGCTCCGTGAAGCTCAGCATAAACGAAAAAAGCCCCGCACAAGAGTGCGAGGCTTTCGGAATAATGGTGCCAGAGGCGGAATCGATAAGATCTAATAACTTATTGTTTTATAGTGGATAAAAAATATTAAGATTCAAGCGTGTTACTTACCTTGTTACTAAAACTTCAGCTTTAGTTTTTTGATTGAAAGCTTTTTCACAAATGAATCTTTTAACTTTTTGGCTATGCCCAATATTCGCTAACACGTTGAACATAGCTAAAGTGTCTGCAACTTGTGAACGTATAGTGGCATATACATTCGTGCGCCTAATCAGAGATGAAAAGCCATACGTGTTGCTTTGGTTAAATTGAATTAGCTATTTATCAACATTTTTCCAAGGTCCAAAAGCAATAAAATACAGAAGCACTATGTTTGCAAAAGGGACGACGATTAATAAACCCAATGGACCAGGGTAGCCAACTCGTTGGCAGATACGCCAGGTAGGAACAATGAAAATAGCCCCCACGATCAGCATCCATAGGAACCCCATACCTGCGAACATTTCGTGATTCATCATTATCTGCTCCTTATTTGACATGCGTTTAAATGACGTTAAACTGAAATTTATTAAATTGCAAAAAAGCAGGGTGCTCGTGCAGATTCGAATTCTGTTAGTAATGGCAGTGATATTAGTGTCGATGTCGTTTTCGCAAACGGCAGACGCTCACGCTTGCCATGATGACGGGCAGATGCAGCACAGCATGATGCAGGAAGCAGACGCAAGCGATTGTGAGCATGAAGAGCAAAAGCACAACTCGTGCTGTGCTGACATGACCATTCGGCATTGCTCCGGCGGCTCGGTTTTATTTGTCGGACAGTCTTCTTCGGTTAATGCCGCTGCAGTTAACCTCTCTGCCAAAGTCGATGCGCCCATCGACACCTCAATTCGTGCTAAACACGCGTCTAATTTATTCCGTCCCCCAATAATTACCGCTTAATAAGTTACTAGAAATTTAACACACGCTCGGCGTGTTTCCTTAAAACTTATTAATCGGTGAATAATTATGTCTATCAAACGCAATATCGCTGTTTTGGCGATGCTGTTTTCCGTGTCTGTATCTGCAACCGATGTAGAAGAGCAGCAACTAACCGTTCTAAAAGATCCCAACTGCGGTTGCTGTGAAAAGTGGTTACAAGCTTTACCCGATAGCTTTAGTGTGTCCGTACAACATCCGAACAACCTGACCCAACGAAAACGTGACTCCGGTATTAGTGCCGAGGTCCAATCCTGTCATACCGCTATTTCTAGTAATGGCTATGTCTTTGAGGGGCACGTTCCTCCTACATTGGTTTCTCATTATTTAGCTGGGAAAAAGTCAGAAAATGGCATTGGATTAACTGTTCCTGGCATGCCGGTAGGGTCTGTTGGTATGGAAATGGGTACTCGGTTTCAACCGTATACGGTCTATGAAATCAAAAAGGACGGTTCAATTACACCTTATCAGCAGATAGCAAGTTTAGAGCAGCAGCAAGCACTCTCAAATGGAGGGCTTTAGCTATGGGATTTGGCGGCATGAGTATGGTTCAGTTAGGAGTTTTACTGGTTATTGTCATTCTTCTTTTTGGTAGCAAAAAGCTACGAACCCTGGGATCCGATCTTGGTAGTGCGATAAAAGGGTTTAAATCATCGATCACCGATGAACCGTCTGATAGGGAAAAGGACATTCAACGTCATCAAAATTTAACCTCAAAAGAGGAGCGTCATAATGAGCAATGAGTTTAACAAAGGGCGTCGAAAGTTTATTAAATCTGCATTCACTGTGGCGTCTGCTTTAGCAATCGCCAAAGTAGCCCCAACTTGGGCTGCTCCTCAGGGACGCAGTTTTAAAGATCAGATCCTGACAAACGATGAGATTGATCTCACCATTGCAAAGTCCCCACTGCTCGTGGGAAATAAAGTAGGAACACCAATAACCATCAATGGCCAAATGCCGGGCCCTTTGATTCGTTTAAAAGAAGGGCAGCGAGCAAAGTTAAACGTGACTAACCGGTTGTCGGAAGACACATCAATTCACTGGCACGGAATTATATTGCCCGAGAACATGGATGGTGTGCCAGGCGTATCTTTCGAAGGGATAAAGCCAGGACGAACGTTCAAGTACCGCTACGATGTCGAGCAAAACGGAACTTATTGGTATCACAGCCATTCCGGTTTGCAGGAGCAACTGGGACACCTGGGGCCGTTAGTGATTGAACCCAAAGACGGAGACATTGGTGCTGATCGAGAACATACCATTATTCTCAGCGACTGGACATTCGAAGATCCGGATACCGTGTTTCGTAACTTGAAAGTTGCGGAGGGGTACTATAACTATCAAAAACGTACGATATTTGAGACCTTCGAGGACGTGCGACAGCAAGGGTTAGAGAAAACCTGGAAGCAACGAGAAATGTGGGGGCAAATGCGAATGAGCCCCCGTGATATTGCGGATGTGACGGGCAGTACTTATACCTACCTGATGAATGGTCGCGATTCAGCAATGAACTGGTCAGCATTGTTTAAGCCTGGTGAAAAAGTACGCCTTCGTATCATTAACGGTTCGGCAATGAGTTTCTTCGACGTGAGAATCCCTGGATTGGAGATGACGGTTGTGGCCGCTGACGGGCAGCCTGTGAAGCCAGTGCCAGTTGACGAGTTCCGCATTGGTGTGGCGGAAACCTACGATGTAATTGTCCAGCCTAAGCAAAACAAGCCTTACACTATTTATGCTGAGAGCTTTGATCGAAGTGGTTATGTCAGAGGAACATTAACGCCAGAACTTGGTCTTGAGGCTGAAGTGCCTGAACTACGGCAAGCTCCTGAGCGAGGCATGGCCGCTATGGGCATGGGAGCGATGGCAATGTCTGGTGATATGAAAGGCAATAGCATGAATATGAAGCATATGGGCGGCAATAACAGCCATATGACGCATAAAATGACACACAAAAAAGAGCTCCCGGTCGAAAACATTAAAATCAAACACCGTGAATCCGGACATGGCGCCGGGGCGGCTATGATTGCTACTAATCCGATAAGCCGTTTGCATGAACCCGGGATTGGATTGGAAGACGTTGATCATAAAGTGTTGGTGTATACCGACTTGATCGGCGCGCATGAATGGCCGGATACGCGAGAGCCTGAGCGACAGATAGAGCTGCACTTAACGGGTAATATGGAGCGTTACATGTGGTCTTTCGACGGGAAGAAGTTTACCGAGGTGGATGGCCCAGTTCAGTTTCATCATGGAGAACGACTGAGGTTGGTGATGGTAAACGATACGATGATGGATCACCCCATACACTTACACGGTATGTGGATGGAACTTGAAAACGGACAGTACCCCCGTCCTCGTAAGCACACGATTAGCCTCAAACCCAGTGAAAAGGTGTCGTTATTAATAACGGCGGACGCGCCGGGGAGCTGGGCCTTCCACTGTCATCTGTTGTATCACATGAAAGCGGGTATGTTCCGTGTGGTCAATGTCGCATAAGGAGGACGATTATGTACGGTAAATCATTATTAATGAGTGCGGCGCTGCTGCCAGGATTCGCTGTTGCGGGACATGCGGAAGAGGACTGGCCCGAGCCCGTCAAAGAATATTACACCGGGCAAGTGCTGTTCGATCGGTTGGAGTTAACGCGAACCAATGAGGAGGAGAGCCTTGCTGTCTGGGACATGATGGCTTGGTATGGCGGCGATTATCACCGGGTTGTCTTCAAAAGTGAAGGTGAAAACGTTCAAGATGACGGAGAGCCCACTGACTTGGAAAGTGCTGAGTTGTTATACGGCTACCTGATGTCTCCGTTTTGGTCGTTTCAGGCCGGTGTTGGTACGCGAGGCTCCTTATCGTCCGATGCCTCTATGGAAAATTATGCCGTTGTTAGCTTCATGGGGCTGGCTCCGTATTGGTTTGAAATGGACAACTCGTTGATGGTGAACGAAGAAGGTGATGTCCAGTTTGTCAGCGAAACTGAATATGAGTGGCAGTTAACGCAAACATCGTACTTGCAGCCTCGTATTGAGTTAACAGCTAACCTAACAGATTCAGACAAATATGAGCGGGAGAGCGGGTTGAGTAATTTGCGCGTGGGTTTGCGTTATCGACACGAGGTGAGTCGTGAATTTGCTCCTTATATCGGTATTTACTGGAACGGTGCGTTAGGAAACACGGCGGACCAGCTGAAACGTATGGGTGAAGATACGACTGAAACAGGCGTGGTCTTAGGGGCCAGAGTTTGGTTTTAATGGATGATAAAACAAAGAGGAAACAACATGAGAAACTTATTTAAATTAGCATTCGCCACCGCTTTATTTTTTAGTGCATGGGCCAACGCCCATGTCGGCATGACATCCAGTAGCCCGGAAGACGGTGCGACTTTGTCGGAGTCACCGGCGGAAATTACGATGAATTTTTCCGGTGATGTTCGCCTGGCTAAAATTATGCTGCACTCAGACGACGGTAAGATGCACCCGTTGGACTTTTCTATGAGTATGACACCTAAAGCAGCGTACGAAATTACTGTTAAAAACAACCTGCCGTCAGGTGGTTACACGGTTTACTGGACAGCTATGGGTGGGGACAGTCATAAAATCTCGGGTGATTTTAGCTTTGAGGTGAAATGATGACCTTTTGGAGTGTGGCCAGTGTTTTAACGCTGGCCTTCATATTCTGGCTCAATGCGGTGATGACGGCCTCGCCTTATATCGTTTATTTGTCCGGTTTAAAAAAGCAGTCTGAACGAAAGAATAGCGTTGCTGCGTTGCTTTTATTGCTAGCAAGCCTTCTGTATTTTTTTCTAAAAGTTGGTAGTTTTGCTGCAGAAGGGCTTGCTGGAATGGCCGACTCGACATATATGCAATTTATATGGGCTGGTCCTGTTGGGTTGTTCATGCAACTTCAGATAGCGGTTGCTATTGCTTGGATTGTTTACTCCGTTGTTAAGCTAAAACGTATAAAGTGGGTGCTATATGTTGTCGCCATTGGACTCATGGGATGGAGCTTTTTAAGTATTGGTCACGGCAGTGACGCCGTCTGGTGGGGAAAGCTAGCGCTTTTAACACACTTGTTAGTCGCTTGGGTTTGGTTCGGCAGTCTTAACTCATTGCGAAAGCTGGCAACGTCGGTACCGCTTGCTAAAGCGAAAGCCATTATGGAGCGTTTTGGTGTGCATATGTCTGCAGCGGTTCCAATACTCCTTATTGCGGGCTTGGTTATGTATCGTAGTGCAACAGGGCGATGGATGCCAGAGCTGCCGCTTACGTCGTATGACACGGTACTACTAGCGAAACTTGTGTTTGTGGCGCTGATTCTCCTTGTTGCCGCATTGCATAAATTAAAGTTCGTACCGCAATTAAATGATAACGCGGCCGCCAAGCGACTCAAAAACTCCATAACGGCGGAAATGGTATTGGCTGTCACTATTTTTACCCTGGCCTCTGCGCTAAGCAGCGCGTTTTCCCCTAGTTAATGTAAGGAATAATAAGAATGAAATTATTCATGAGTGTTTTTATGGTTTCGGTGCTGTTTATTTCAGCGCCTAGTAGTGCCGAGGAAGTATCTGAACCGACAGTTGTGCTTGATAGGTTTCGAACGGCTTTGACTGAAGGTGACACGGAAGTCGTTAAAGATGTGCTTTCCAATGATGTGTTTATCTTTGAAGGTGGTGGTGTTGAACGATCCTTGGCCGAGTACAGTGCTCATCACCTTAAGTCAGATATTAAGTTTAGCCAGGCGGTTCCTTCACAGTTGCTTGAAAGGACAGTACAAGAAGCCGATGGCCTTGCTGTGATCACTTCTCGGTATAGCGTTTCCGGGGAGTATAACGGGCGTGAGGTTGATTTAACGATGAATGAAACCGTAACCGTATCAAATACGACTGAGTCTGGCTGGAAAATTATCCGGATCCATTGGTCCAACTGAGTTCAATCACAGGAGCTGATTATGGCAGAACACGATCATGAACACGGACATCAGGATTATCAGAAAAGCAGCCTGAGTCTTTGGGGGGCGGTGTCGCTGGGGACTGGTGTGATGATTGGCGCTGGTATTTTTGCACTGACCGGACAAGTTGCTCAGCTGGCAAGAGAGTGGTTTGTCCTGGCGTTTGTGTGCGGCGGTATCATTGCCGGCTTTAGCGCTTACTCTTACGTTAAGTTGGCGAAAGCCTATCCGTCAGCGGGCGGTATTGCGATGTTCCTCAGTAAAGCTTATGGAAAAGGAAGTGTGACGGCGATATTCGCACTCTTGATGTACTTTTCTATGGTCATTAATGAAAGTCTAGTCGCTCGCACATTTGCGTCCTATACAAGCCAGTTAATTTCTTTTGAAGCGCAGTGGCTTATTCCGTTGTTGGCGGTTGGGTTGCTGCTCTTCGCATTTTTTATCAATATTTTGAGTAATCAGTTTATTCAAACGTTCTCGTTTTTTATGGCCTTTGTGAAGGCTTTAGGATTGGTGATTTTAGCCGCTGGTGGTTTGTGGGCTTCAGGCATTCAGTTTGAATCGATATCGGCTATTCCAGAAGAAGCTACGGGTGGCGGTATTTTAGCGGGGATTGCTTTAAGCATACTTGCGTACAAAGGGTTTACAACAATAACCAATAGTGGCGGTGAAATTGTTGAGCCTAAGAGAAATGTCGGGCGTGCCATTATTATTTCGCTGGTTATCTGCGCGCTAATATATGTGCTAGTCACCCTGGCCGTTGGTTCGAGCTTGTCGATTGATGAGATTGTGACAGCGAAAGACTATGCGCTTGCTGAAGCAGCCAGACCCGTCTACGGTGAAACTGGACTCTGGGTGACGGTCGCTTTTGCAATTGTAGCAACGGTATCAGGAGTGATTGCCAGCGCGTTTGCCGTTTCAAGAATGTTAGCCATGTTGACCAATATGAAGCTTGTTCCACACAGTCATTTTGGCATGCCAGGTTCCATTCAGAAGCATACGCTGGTTTACACCATTGTTATGGCTATGATCTTAGCGGCATTCTTCGATTTGAGTCGAATTGCGTCACTGGGCGCTATTTTTTATATCGTGATGGACATTGCGATCCACTGGGGCGTATTACGGCATCTAAGGCAAAAGGTGAATGCCAATATTTACATACTTGTCAGCGCAATCACGCTAGACGTCATCGTTTTAGTCGCTTTTATATGGGTGAAATGGACGAGCGATCCGCTGGTGATTTGGGCGTCTCTTATCGGTATGGCATTGATTGCCGCTGGTGAGATTTTGTTTTTACGTAAAAAGCGTTAAGAAAAAGAGCGCATAGCGCTCTTTTTCTAGTTCATTGTAAAAAACATCCAGACAGCCATAGCGACCATCATGAGGTTTTCAGTGAGCGAAATGAAGCCTAACGGCACATTACTGGAGCCACCGACACAGGCACATTTTAGCTCGCGTTTGTCGACATAAACGGCTTTAAACACCGATATAGAGCCTACGATGCCGATGAATAATGCGACGGGTATGGATATGACATGGGCGAATTCGGCTGCCATTAACAGACCCGCCAAGCCTTCGGCATAGGGATAAATACGGCCATAAGGCACCCATTTTTTGGCGAGAAGATCGTAATTGAGAAACATGGTAGAGAACTTCTCTACGTCCTGGAGTTTGAGCAAGGCCAGAACCACCATAGAGAAACTGATGAACCACTCGATGGTTTGTACGGTAAATACGCGACCAAAAGACAACCACGACGTGGCTACAGAGAGGAGTGCCGTCATAGTAAATAATGCAATAACAGGTCGGTAACTGGTTGCGTCAGGGTCAGGAAGAGGCTTTCCAAGAAAGGCTCGAACCTCCTCGTACCCACCGATACGTTTATCACCAATAAACACTTGTGGAGTGGTATCGACGTCGTGCTTTTCCTTGAATTTGTCGGTTTTTTGACGACTCTCTAACAGATTGTCGTCTACTTCGAAGCCATTGGCTTTAAGTAAGTGCCGGGTTTTTAGCCCAAAAGGGCACTGGTGATCAGGCGTTGACATTCTGTAAAGCGTAGCTTTTTGAGTTGACTGACTCATAGCCAAGTTCCTTACGTAAAAGTTATGTATTCATGTACGCATTATAGTCGGCAAAAGATTAAAAGCATCAATAATCAGAAGAGGGTAAAAATTCATTAAAAATGAAAAATTATTTTTATTTTAAAAAAAGTGGACAACTTTTTTTTGGTATACGGATTTAATGGTTGATGGGTCACCTTCACCCCATCAATCTGATACCACCCTCAGATGGTTGATAGATCGACTCCGTAGTTGAGTTCCTCTGCGAAGTCCGGCAGTCCGTAACCGATGGTTTTCTTGTAGAAAGGAGAGACCTTCGCAGTCGGTG
>JBLWUU010000003.1:277190-371085 GCA_048268755.1 Pseudidiomarina sp. | reverse complement strand
TGACTGAAAACTTATGCTTTTGGCGGCTTCGTTGCCTGCCTCAAGCGTGGAGCGCATTTTAGAGATTTAACTTAGAAGGTCAAGCGCCTTTTTGCAGTTTTTGCGTGTTTTTTTACTGACTGCTGTTTTGTTGCGCAGATCGCTGCTTTTTTGAATCAACTCGCGTGGAATAAGGGTTTCTGCTAGGCTAACCCATAATGATTTAGATCAAAAAGCTAACAATTTAAGGAGTAAGTCCCATGAATGGTGATATTCGTAGTTATCAAGGTATTGAACCCACCATTGGGGAACATGTGTACATTGACCAAAGTGCCGTCATTGTTGGTGACGTTACGCTAGGCGAGAACAGCAGTGTTTGGCCTTTGGTGTCAGCGCGCGGTGACGTGAACTACATTAAAATAGGCGCGCGCACAAATATCCAAGACAACTGTGTACTGCACGTAAGCCGGAAAAGTAGCCGCAACCCCGATGGTCACCCACTCATTATTGGCGAAGATGTAACGGTAGGGCATCACGTCATGTTGCATGGCTGCACGATTGGTTCACGTATTCTCATCGGCATGTCAGCAGTGATCATGGATGGTGCGGTCGTAGAAGACGACGTTATTATTGGTGCAGGTAGTCTCGTACCGCCTGGCAAGACATTACGTAGCGGTTACCTTTATGTCGGAAGCCCAGTTAAAGAAGCACGCCCACTAACTGAAGAAGAGAAAGCCTTCTTACCGGCATCAGCAGAGAACTACGTAAGGCTGAAGGATGAATATGCTTTGAATGTGCACTCCGTTTAGTGGAAGTCACGCGAACGCTTACCTTCCATTTCAAGTTGCGCCAGCAAGGGCGCTCCGTCTTCTAAGCGGCCCGCAATCACATGAATCACCTCGCCATGAATTTCAACTGTACCAACGACCTTTAAGAGTTTGGCGGTGAGGTACTCTTGCCGCTGGGCGCGGGCCGTGGCTTGCCACACCACCACGTTCACCATGCCGGTTTCATCTTCTAAGGTAATAAAGGTAACGCCGCCCGCCGTGCCGGGGCGCTGTCGACAAGTGACCAAGCCTGCCACTTGTACGATTTGCTGATGTCGGCAACTGGCAAGTTCAGCAGCTGTGCGCACGCCGCGTAAGAGCTTTTTTTCACGCAATAAAGCGAGTGGATGACGTCGAATGGATGCGCCGAGCACGCGGTAGTCGGCGGCAAGGTCTTTGACTTCCGATGGCGGTGCCAGTGTTATTGAGGCTTGTGGTGTTGTCGCTATGCTGTTCTCGACAGTCGCAAATAAGGGCAATTGCTCCGCTTGCTCTGCCAGTGTTTGCCATTGACTTTGATAGCGGTGTCCTGTGATTTTCTTCAATGCATCGGCGGCGGCAAGCCGCTGCAAGAGTGCCGGGCTGGCACCCGCCTGCCGCAACGCACTTAGCGAAGCAAAGCCGTTAGCAGGACGTTGCGCCAGCAGTGCCTGCACTTGTTTCTCGACTAACCCACGCACTAAACACAGACCTAGCCGCAAAGCCATACCATTCTGCATGGGTACGAGTTGGTGCTGCCACGCACTGGTTTGTATATCAACGGGTAAAATGGCGACGTCATGACGGCGCGCATCTTGGATAAGCTGATCGGCAGAATAAAAGCCCATCGGCAGGCTATTCAACAACCCACAGTAAAAGGCGGCAGGGTAATGGTACTTAAACCACGCCGAAGCATAAGCTAAGTTGGCAAAACTGGCCGAATGCGACTCAGGAAAGCCGTACTCACCAAAACCACAAATTTGTTGGTAAATCCGCTGGGCGAAATCAAGTCGATAGCCGCGTTCTTGCATGCCAGCAATCAAGCGCTGCTCAAATTGCTGTAATTCGCCCGTGCTACGCCAGTTAGCCATGGCGCGTCGTAGCTGATCGGCTTCACCACCGCTAAAGCCGGCAGCGACCATCGCCAGTTTAATCACTTGCTCCTGGAATATCGGTACACCCAAAGTTCGTTCCGTGACTTGCCGCACCTCTTCACTGGGGTAGGTCACCGCTTCTTCACCGGCACGGCGACGCAAATAAGGATGCACCATATCCCCCTGAATCGGGCCGGGGCGCACAATAGCTATTTGCACCACCAAGTCATAAAAGGTAGCGGGGCGCAATCGTGGCAGCATGTTCATTTGTGCCCGCGACTCAATTTGGAACACGCCTACCGAGTCGGCCCGTTGCAGCATTTGGTAAACCTTCGGATCTTCGGTCGGAATCGTCGCTAAATCGAGAGGCCGCTGGGAATGCTCCGCGACGAGTTGCAACATCCGGCGCAAGGCCGACAGCATTCCCAGCGCCAGCACATCAACTTTGATCAGCTTTAACGTTTCCAGATCGTCTTTGTCCCATTGAATAACAGTCCGATCGGCCATGCTGGCATGCTCAATAGGTACCAGATCGGCCAACGGCCCGGCAGCAATAACGAAGCCGCCCACATGTTGTGATAGATGGCGGGGAAAACCCCGTAATTGCTCGGTGAGCTGTAATAACCACCGCCCACGCTCGGTTGCCGGTAAGCCCTTTTGCAATAGAACTAATTGTTCATGCCAGGGCGTGTCTTGGTCACGGCGGTCGATTTGGCGTAAATAATGTCCCAACTCTTGCTCATTGAAGCCGAGCGCTTTCCCCACGTCACGAAACGCACTGCGTAAGCGATAGCGGATCACCGTAGCCGCCAGCGCCGCACGATCGCGACCGTACTTCTTGTAAATGTATTGAATGACTTCTTCGCGGCGCTGGTGCTCAAAGTCCACATCAATGTCGGGCGGCTCATCACGTTCTTTTGAAATAAAGCGCTCAAACAACACATCGATTTGATCAGGATTGACTGCGGTGATTTGCAGGCAATAACACACCACTGAATTTGCGGCTGAACCACGCCCTTGATACAAAATCCCGCGTTGTTGGGCAAACTGCACAATGTCGTGAATGGTTAAAAAGAAATATTCGTACTTTAATTCGGCAATAAGGCTGAGCTCTTTTTCCAGTTTCGCTTGCACGTCACTGCGTAATCCTTCAGGAAATCGTTGTTTCGCACCTGCATAAGCGAGTTGGCGAAGGTGTTCCGTTGCACTAAGACCTTCGGGCACGAGCTCAGCAGGGTACTCGTAGCTAAGTTCGCTGAGCTTGAAGTCACACTGCGCGACAATCGCGTCTGCCGCATGTAACCATTGCGCCGGGTAGCAACGCTGTAGTTGCGCCGCCGAACGTAAATAATGCTCAGCATTGGGGCGTAATTGCGCTTTCACTTCGGTGATGGTTTGCCGGTGACGGATGGCAGTCATCACATCATGTAGTTTTTGTCGCTCGCCCTGTGGATAAAGCACTTCATCCACAGCAACAACGGGGATCTGACTGATGCGCTGATAGTGTTGGTAGGTGCGAACTTCACTTACATCATTGGCGTGGTAGTGGCGGGCATAGGCTAACCATAGGCGCTCTGGAAAGGCTTGTCGCAATCGCGCCACTTGCTCGCTAAAACGCTTTTCTTGCGGTCGCCATAGCAGCAAACAATCATCGAGGCCCTGTAAAAAGTCATCAATATAAACTTGGTAGCTGCCTTTTGCGCAGCGACTACGGCCTAAACTAATTAAGCGACAAAGCTGACCATAGCCACGTCGGTTGCGTGCAAGCACAATTAAAGTGCCAACTTCTGGCACGACAAAGAAGCTTCCTATCAGTAACGTTAAATCAGCGGTGACCGCTTTCATGGCCACAAAAGCACGCACCACGCCTGCCACTGAGCATTCATCGGTTATGGCTAACGCCTGGTAGTCGAGCTGCACTGCACGCTCAATGTACTCGTGGGGGTGTGCGGCACCATACAAAAAGCTGTAATTGGTGACACAGTTCAGTGCACTTGGCCGCCACGATGCGCTGCGATTAACTGTACCAGCCATGCAAATACCACTGTTCGTTGCTTGCGCTCTGCTCGTCCACACAAGCGCGGTAAATCCAGCCTTGCCGCTGCCAGCGATCAAGCGCAATAAAATAGTCACGCACCATGCTTTGGCCATCCCACCAACCACTTTGTAAGCGTTCGGGCCCCCATTGCAGTTGCCAGTCACTGACATTAATCGGTTCGGCTTCGGGCAATAGCCAGAGCGGCCGCGGCAGGTTTGCGCCCGTTGCTGTTGGCTGTTCATCGACGGCACTCGCTTGCCAGTATTGTGCCTGCTCGGGGCGCCAGTCCTGCGCCAGTTGTGCCTGCTGCACGGCTTGTTCACCTAAACGCGCCTGCAACTTGCCCACTAATGCTTGTAGCTGCCGTTGTTCGTTGCGCTGCGCATGCGCATCTTGCTGCGCTGGTAACCAACTGCCGTGCTGCGCTTCGCGGGCGCTAAAATCTTCGGCTCGTAAACTTAACTCTAGAGCAGGAGTTTTAAGCTGCTGGCGTTCCAACTGCAGCTGCACCAATTGCAGCATGTCGCGCTGCCGCCATAGGGGCAGGGCGAACGCCACTCGCACAAAGGTCTGCCGCTTATCTCGGTGGTGGGCTATCAGCGCCAGCTCGGTCACGCTTAATTGTCGTACCTGTAAAAAAGCCTCGAGCTGTTGCAACAAGCGCCGCAAAGGGAAGAGTAACTGTTGCCAAGAGGCGACTTCGGTCAGTAAATCTAAGCGTTCACGGAAGCGCAAAGGCGGGCGGTACCATTGTTGTGGTGGTAACAACTCCCCTTTGAGTTGTGCCATATAACTCAGCATGCTGCGGCCAAAGCGCGCGCCTAATTCAGCAACAGGTAATGCGAGTAGCGGGGCGAGTTGCTCAATGCCAACATCTTGCAACTGCTGTTGCTGTTGTGATGGTAAGAGGCTTTGCGTGATGGGCACCTGACCAAGTGCCTGCTGCAAGGCAGCTTTCTCGGTGCTCAGCACATTTTTACCCGACTGCGCCAAAATACGTGCAACCAACGGGCTATAACCCGCAGCGACAACCGATTGCACGGCAATGCCGCGCAAACGTCGTTGCAATTGCCGCTGCACCCCAACATAGCCCCCGTACATACGTTGCAGATCATGCACCGCGAGCAGCAAACCTTGTGGCGGATACAATGCAATTTGCGCAATATCCTGATGCAGCCACTGCGCTAACCGCCGCAACACCTGGGTTTCACGTGCCTCGTCATAGTCGCGTTGCTGCAAATCAGGGAGTAAGGTACTCGCTGTCACCTCTGCCATACCCAAGCGTACCCCGCCAGCAATGGCCGCCCGATTCGCCTGCACCACCTGTCGCCGGCGCTGACCTTCACTGGTACAAAGCACCTGTGGCTGTTGCTGCTGCGCTTTGCTCTGTAGGCTCAACTGCTCGTCGAGCAACAGTTGCGGCACATGCAAATACCACCAAAACTTACTTTGTTTCATGCCGATAACCGACGGCGCTCCGGTAAGTGGCGCTCTACATTGCAGGGGAAGGCGGGCAGGGGCCAGCCGGCACGGCGCTTCAGCACGGCCACATGCAGTTGCTCAGCTGCCCAGCTGAGTTGCAAGCGATTCACATAAGCGCGGGCTTCGGTGGTTTGCTGCCAAGGCGTGATCACAAAAGCTATCTGTTGATGCTTGGCTGCAACCTGCTGCAAGCGTCTGACGGAACCGGCGTCAATGCTGTCAAACCATGCCACCACAACGCCTAATGCTTTGCTTTGCAAGGCTTGCTCAAAAGCCCATAACGCTTGCTTCTGATCACTTTCTTGTACCCATAACGGCGCTTGCTTGAGGTGTTGATAATGCAAACCTGGCCAATAGGGTTGGCAGGGTGGGTTGAGCCATAAGCAAGGTTTCGTCTGCTCCAGTAGCACCGGCAGCAACAACGGCAATTCGCCCTGAAAATGATGCTGCACCTGAACTTCATGCACAGCTCCACGTAGCCAACCGCCACCCAGACGCCGATCGAGCTCTGCCCAACCACTACTGACCCATTGTTCTGGTGCTAGCTGCTCAGCGGCCTCGCGCCCCTGCCAGACCCATCCTTTGTGCACCAGTTCTTGTAAGGGATGTGCCATAACAACCTCGCAAATACTGTATATTTATACAGTATTAATGTAGCTGTTTTTTTCGCCATACGCAAGGCTGCAATACGAACTTAAGTGCTCAATTAAAGTTGAGCATCGCCCCGCATTTTCCGTATGATGAAACGATACTTAACTGGTCGGAACCTCTTATGCTCACGCTGTTGTTAGCGCCTTTTCGGGTCATCATTAATTTCATTTTCGGTGCGCTTGCCACTGCAATTATTGGTTTATTGGTGATTTTGGTCGGTTTACCGAAGCTGTTGCTCCCTATTCCAGTGGTGCAACGCGGGCTTTCGACCTTTGCCAATGGACTTTTTCGCCTGTGGGGTTACGCCATGTCGCTGATGTTTCGCCTGACCCAACCCATGCACTGGCATATTCACGGCGACGCACAACTACACCGCGATCGTTGGTACATGATCTTATGTAACCACCTCAGTTGGGTCGATATTTTAGTGCTCATGCACTTAGCCTCACGCAACATGCCAATGCCGCGCTTTTTCTTAAAGCAGCAACTTTTTTGGGTGCCGATTATTGGCCTCGGCTGTTGGACGCTTGATATGCCGTTTATGAAGCGCTACAGCCGCGAGCAAATTGCTCGCAAGCCGCACCTAAAAGGCCGCGACATTGCCACCACGCAAAAGAAATGTGCCAAGTTTCGGCATATTCCCACTACAGTGATTAACTTCTGCGAAGGCACACGCTTCACGCCTGAGAAGCACAAACGCAAGAACAGTCCGTTTAAGCACTTGCTGCCACCTAAAGCCGGCGGCACGGCATTTACCTTGCAGACCATGGGGGAGCAGTTCGATGCCATTCTCGACATCACTATTGTGTACCCGTCGAACAAGCGTCCAGCCGTCTGGCTCCTGCTAAGCGGGCAACTCAGAGATATTTATGTGAATGTCGAAACCATTCCAATGCAGCCCGAGCTGATTGGCGATTACTTTAATGATGAGGAATTTAAAGCACGCTTCCAGCGCTGGCTAAACCAACGCTGGCAGCATAAAGACGAAGTGATTGAGAAACTTACTTCTCGAGCAGATAACCCGCCGCAGCAATAAAGTCGTCGGCGAAGTTTTGGCTTTCACTGAAACCTTGTGGGATCAACTTGTACTTACCGTTGATGATGAAGGTCGGCGTTGAGTTCACACCGTAGTTTGACGCTTCACGGTCCATTTTATTGGCCATGCCGCGCACGCCAAAGCTATTGATCATCTTATCGAAATCCGCTTTATCAACGCCGTTGGTGGCAAAGATAGCTTCGAAATCTTCTTTGCTACCGATCATATTGCCTTGCGCAAAGTTGCGCTGAAAGATAGCTGCTGCGATTTCTTTTTCTTTGCCCAGTCGCTGTGCCAATGCCCACGCTTGATTCATCATCATGCCTTGGCCTTTGTAGTTGATGAACGATACATGCGACTTTTCAAATGCCTCGGGGTACTTCTCGCCCATGGCTTGCGCAATAGGTTCAAAGCGGTAGCAGGCACCACAGAAAAATGAGAAATACTCGGTAATGGTCGGCTCTTCAGTGCCTTGCTCAGCGATTACCTCGTAGTGCACACCTTCTTCAAACTGCTGCGCGGCGGCAGGGAACATCATCAAGGCCAGTACGGCAAACAACAACTTCTTCATTAGTTCGTTTCCTGTAGTTACTAATAGTTACTCAACTTAAAAATTAAAATTCGGGCGTAATTCCAGTGGCGCTTCTTGCAACGCAGCGAACTGTTCTTTCAGTGCTAGCACCTGTTGCTCCCAGTAGCGCTGCTCTGCAAACCAAGGAAATGCACGTTGAAACGCTGCGTCTTCCCAGCGCCGCGCCAGCCACGCCATGTAGTGTATGATGCGAAAACCGCGCAAGGGTTCAATCAATTGCGTTTCACGCTCATCAAAATCACAAAACTCTTCGTAACCGCTCACCAGCGCATCAAGCTGCTGCCAACGTTGCTGCCGATCATCACCCGCCAGCATCATCCACAGATCTTGCACCGCAGGGCCCGTCATCGCGTCATCGAAATCGACGAAGGTCAGTAAGTCATCACGCAACAGCATATTGCCCAAATGGCAGTCGCCATGCAAACGTTGTTGGTCAAAACCACTGAAGTCGACGTGCATGAGCTGTTCGCTTAAAGGTTCTGCAATTGCCCAAAAGGCGGTTTGTAAACCTTCTGGGATAAGCGGAGTTTCGCGCAGCGTCCTTAACGAGGCACTCACGAAGTCTTCAGCAGTTAAGCGCTTGCGATACTTAAACTCACCTTGTCGCGCCACCGCATGCAAACGACCTATCTGCCGGCCTATGCGTTCAAGTTGATCGACATCGCCCGGCTCAACCGCACGTCCGCCGACGCTCGGAAACACGCTAAACCGATAGCCTTCAAAGTTATGCAGCGTCGCGCCATCCAAAATAAGCGGCGCAACCGCAGGCACATCTTCTTCGAGCAGCTCTGCGGTAAAGGCGTGCTCTTCTAAGATTTGTTCGTTACTCCAGCGCGCGGGGCGATAAAACTTGGCAACGTAACGCTTCTGATCATCTGCAATAAATTGATAGACCCGATTTTCGTAGCTGTTTAACGCCAGTAAACCTGACATCGGATCAACACCGACACTAGCAAGCGCGTTGGCGATGAGGTCTGGGGTTAAGCCAGAAAAACTAAAGTCACTTGTCGCATCCGTGCGCCTATCGTCCTGGGCATTACTCATAAAGGAAACTCGTTTCGTGTTGCTCGGTCACTTCACCGTCGCTGCTTGTAACAACAAAGCGAATATCATGCACCCGTTGCGTCACATCGTCAGGGTGTACTGCCAAGGTCACCGGAACTGTGGCGACACTGCCGCCGTCGATGGTCAACGTTGTGTTGCCCGTGAGCTCGGTTCGGTCGAAGCCTTCCACTTCGATGTTAAACGTTTGTGGCAGCTGCGACTTATTCAAGACCTTAAGGGTATACACGTTTTGTACCCAGCCTTCCATGCTGATGCTATACAGCTGGTTACGGTCGCGCAGCACATCCACTTCAAGTGGCTTGCGGGTCGAAATATCCCAAATCAACAGCGTTGTCATCGCTATCATTACAACGAAATAACCCACGGCTTTGAAGCGAGCTTTGCGTGTGCGTCCACCTTCCAGATTTCGCTCCGTAGTAAAACGAATCAGCCCACGCGGATAATTCATCTTATCCATCACGTCATTACATGCGTCGACGCAGGCGCCACAGTTGATGCACTCATACTGCAGGCCGTTACGAATATCGATACCAGTCGGGCAGACCTGCACACACATATAGCAATCGATACAGTCGCCTAGGCCTTTTTCTTTGTGGTCAGTTTTCTTGGAGCGCGGTCCGCGCGGCTCACCACGATTCGGATCATAGGAGACTGTCACCGTATCTTTATCAAACATTGCTGATTGGAAACGCGCGTACGGACACATGTGGGTACACATGATCTCGCGCATCCAACCGGCATTGCCGTAGGTGCAAAAAGTGAAAAACAGGACAAAGAAGATCGCCCAGAAGCCGACATCGAAGGTCCAAAAATTGGTGAAAAGGTCGCTAACGTCGGTAAAGTAGCCGACAAATGTCATGGATGTCAGTAACGCGACGAATAACCATGCGGCATGCTTACCGGTTTTGCGCCAAAGCTTGTCAAAGTCCCAAGGGCGGCGGTCAAGCGCGATCTGTTTATTGCGAGCACCTTCAAACTTCTTTTCAATCCACATGAAAATGAAGGTCCAGGTGGTTTGCGGACACATAAAACCGCACCAGACGCGGCCATACAGTGTTGTCACGAAGAACAGCGCAAAGGCTGCGACAATGGAAATCCAAGCGAGAATCGTTAGATCTTGTGGCCACAGAGTCATGCCGAAGATGCGGAAACGTTGGTTGGCGATATCCAGCAGAACCGCCTGGTCACCGTTCCACTGCAGCCAAGGGATAGCAGCAAAAACAAAGAGTAAGAGAAAGCCGAAGATGCGACGGAAATACTCAAGCTTACCTTTCACATCACGCACATAAATACGGCTACGGGGTGAGTAGTCGTTGCTCTTCTTGTTAGGATCGGGGCGTTGGATCTTAACTTTATCCGCCGCCATGACTTTAACTTTCTGCTCCATAACCGTACACCGCCCTCAGCTATTTCCACAAGATATGAGGGGATTATACGCTTATTTTTTGACGAATATCAGTGCGCCAGATCAATCAAATTGTGCATTTTACTTGCCAAATCCGTTTTTATGTCGCTAGCAACTTTAGGGGATCTCCCTCATAGAACTTCAGCATGAATCATTCAAAACTTGTCCTGTACAAAAATTAGCAGCACAGGACAACTAGACGATGAAAAAATTTACCCTTTCCACCATTGCAGCTTTAACCCTCGCCGCCGCGACCGGTCAGGCAATGGCCGAAGCAGTCATTGGTGAACAATTACAAGCAAAGCTACCCACCTTGGCAGTCACCGACACAGTGATGGCTGTGGTTACCTACGATCAGATGGAACCCGTTACCGAGTCACAGATCCAGCAATTACTGAATCTTGGACTTACCGAAGGCGTCCAATTTTCCACGCTCCCCATTATCGGTGTCGTCGCCACGCCGCAACAAATTGAAGCATTAGCCCAACAAGACGGCGTTCGCTCTATTTGGTTAAACCGTGAGCTTGAATACTACAACGCAGATGCACGCAAGATTACCGGTGTTGAGCAATTACAAAGTAATGAATTTGTGCAACGAAATGGCACCTCATTCACGGGTAAAGGCGTGACTATTATGGTCAACGACTCGGGTATTGATGCAAGTCACCAAGATTTATTCTTCGGTGATACCGTGGTCGAAAATGTGCAAGCTGTGACACATGCGCAGGCGATTGGTCTCGTTGCACCCACTGACGGCTTCGTCTTAGAAGGTCAGATCAATACCGACCTCAACGTTGGTCACGGAACCCACTGTGCCGGCACCATCGCCGGATCCGGCGTGATGTCTGACGGTAAGTATATGGGTGCAGCGCCAGACGCCGAGCTCGTTGGTTATGGTTCTGGTGCCGGCCTGTCAATTCTCGATGCAGTGGGTGGGTATGACTACGCATTAAGCAATGTTTACGCGTTTAACTCTCCCATTCGCATCATGAGCAACTCTTGGGGCTCAAGCGGTAAATTTAGCCCAGACAGCCCCGTAAGTATTGCATCATACAAAGCATACAAACTCGGAATTTTATCTGTTTTTGCTGCAGGTAACTCGGGTCCAGGCGAAGATAGCCACAACCCTTATGCCCAAATCCCATGGGGCATGTCGGTTGGCGCAGGCGATAAATTTGGTCAACTTGCAGGCTTTTCATCGCGTGGCCTGAAAAGTGAAAGCGGTACATTCACCATGCCAGATGGTACTCAGTGGACTTACAACAATGAGGTGACCATCGTTGCTCCTGGCGTTGATATCATCTCAACCCGTGCCAGCACCAACCTCGTTTCTAACGGCGGTGATGCCGACTTAGATGCCATTGAAACCGAATATGTGCCTTTCTATACAATGATCTCAGGCACCTCGATGGCGACCCCGCACGTTTCAGGCATCATTGCGCTAATGATGGAAGCCAACCCAACGTTATCATTGTTAGAAATCAAACGCCTACTGCAAGAAACGGCCACTAATATGCCTGGCTATGAAAAGTGGGAAGTTGGCGCCGGCTATGTCAATGCCAAAGCAGCCGTCTCAGCCGCGCTCAACTATGACATGGACTATGCCCAAACCGTTAATAATCTGAATAGCTTCAATGCCAATGCACTGATCACCCCGAGTGACCGAGTAGAAAACTTTGAAGTGCTGTATGCCCCGGTTGGTGAACCTGAAACCTTCAGTTTTGAAGTCGGAGAAGATGTTGCTTGGGTAAAAGCTAGCGCTGAAACTCTAGCCAACACCACAAAACTTGTATTAGTGGCCCCAGATGGCACCGAGTACTTTGGTAACTTAACCCTACCCGTATTAGAAACCGGCATGCGTGTTTCTGCCCCTGGTCAAGCCGGGACATGGCAAGTCTACGTTTATGGTCTAACGTCACTTTCGGGTGTTGACCCCGATCCATTAGATGTGACCAATGGCCCAGGTGTACCTGAAGTCATCAGCGGGACGGTCAGCTTTGAACTCAGCGGCGGTTACGAAGGCGTTGATGATATCGAAGGTCACCCTCAGCAAAATGCGATCGAGTTCGCGGTCTCGGAACGGCTGATGGATGGTTATCGCAACGGCAAGTTCCGTCCAGATCAAGCGTTGAAGCGTGAGGACTTGGCTAAGTATTTGGTTATGGGTGGCGCGATTCGCCAGTATCGTGACCTGCTAAACGAGGCACAACCAAACTTAAGCGACGTCAACACATCTTCTATCGCGTTCGCCGAAGCGGTATCAGTCAGTGGCGCAGCATTGAAAGACAGTGACCAAGTACAAGCACCTGTCATGCTGACCAGTAATGGCAGCTTCAACCCGCGAGGTGGTGTCGAAAAGTTGGATTTGGCCTACTCGCTAGTACAAACGCTCGGCCTCGAAGCACAAGCTCAAGCCTTTGACAGCAACTCAGATATTACCTTTGATTATCGCGGAGAAACTCTGGTACTGGCCGATCAACACTTGATTCCAGCTCATTTGAAGGGTTATGTGCAAACTGCGCTCGACTACTCACTACTCAATGTCAACTTTGCCGTAAATCAAGGCCCGTTCGATCTTGAACCGCAGTTGGAAGTCCGCTTTACACCGACGACTGAAATCAGTCGCGCTGGCTTCGCAGTCACTATAGGACGGTTGTTCAGCAACTACTATGGAATGTAACGGGGACAGGATGTCCATTTACTAAGGGGCTCGCTTGAGCCCCTTCTTTTCCATTCAAAATGGTGACATTTTGACCAGAAAAGAGTATGGTCAAAGAACGAATGTAACAAAATGTTACGCACACGAGGGGTTTTGTATGTTACCAACAAATTACAGTAAAACGTTCGTTGGCCTTTGTACGGCGCTACTGTTTATATGTGCCTCCATGAATAGTCGTGCGGAAGTTTTAGAGTTAACAATCCAACCGCAGAGCAATAAAGTCGAGACCTCGGTGCAGTTGACCGAGCTCATTGGCTTTGACTTAACGATTAAGTTTGAAAATGCCGTGGGTCTTACGGCACAAAACTTTACCGTTAATGCACAGCTAATTGATGTCAACGATCTCTCGATCTTGAATCGCTTGCCAGACTCTCTGCTAACCGGAATTCCCACTGCGTTTCCAGTACTAATCTCCGTCGAGCCCGATCCAACTAAAGGTTTTTCGTTTAGCGGTGCTTATGAGATTGAACTTTATACCAAGTCATTGCACTACACCGCTGGCTCTCCCTTACGGATGTTCCATGCCCATGGCAACGGTGATTTCGAAGACATTACCACCATGACGGGTTCTGGAAGTTATCGGGTCCGCACCAATGGTGGTCAGTTCTCTGACTTTATAATTGTCGCTGACTTGCGTGACATCAACACCGTGATCGCTACTAAAGTCACGCGTTTGACAAACTATGTGAACGCTGTCTCTAACACGCTGACCTTAGCAGCAAGCCAACCGCTGAATGATGCAATTTCTAACATTCAAACGGCAATCTCCAACGGGTACTATCAACAAGCTTTACAGGCTACTAATGCGCTTATTCAGCTGATGCATGCCGACGATGGCTCATTGTATCCAGATGTGTGGCGTTCGACCGGTGATCTTGAAAACATCCGTGGGCGGATTCTAAGTATGGCGAATACCCTTCGCTATAGCTTACGAATCAGGTAAACGCTGATGCCTGCTATTTTTGATTGTGTCTTCCAAAACAGATTTGCGCCTCGAATTTCATTATTCGAGGCCAAATCTTACGTGGTGGGCCGAGCGCCAACGTGCGATATCGTTATCGACCACCCAACCGTATCGCGACGCCACTGCCTGATCAGCTTTCAAGAGGGTCAGTGGTGCATCCGTGACCTGAACAGTACCAATGGTTTGACCTACCTCAACAACCGCCAACAGAAACTTTTGTTGGAGCAGCGCTTAGTTTTTCAAGTAGGCTCGGTAACCTGTGTGCTGCAAGCGAAGACCGCACAAGAGTTGACTGTTAGCCTCAACCGACGCCTATGGAGTCAACGCCAACTAAGATCGTTGCAGGGCAAGTGGCGCACTACAAACGATATAAATGCTTTACTCCCTTCGCTGCAGTTTAACCTAGCGCAAATACTTGGCAGTGACCGCTGCGCAGTAGTTTTACTCAATGACCGACAAGAGCTCGCACTCGCAACTGACTTTCCGGGCTGGTTAAATCCGACTGACTTTGATGGTACATCGACACTCATAAATGCGGCCATAGAGCACAAGCGACCTTATGTTGTGAATAATGCCCAACTTCATCAAACGCTCAAAGATCGCGACAGTGTGCAAAAGGCGCAAATCAAAGCAGCCTTCGCCTATCCGATTGAACTCGACGGCGAGGTCATTGCGGTAATTTACGCTGACAGCCTCGAAAGCCAACACTATTTCACTGATTACGATATTGATTTAATAGATAATTTTTCAGGAATGTTAGCGCTTCAATTGCAGCTAAAAACGCTCGGTCATAACTTAGATGAGCTCTCCGCGGCTGCTGCCGAACTCGCCAGTTAAATCATTATTGATTCGACACTTTCATGAACTGTGTTAAGTTGAAGAAGTAGTGCTTCAACTCAAACCAGTGACTTTTGATGACTGATGTAAACGATTCATCGACACAGCCTTGGCAGGCAGAGCAAACGCGTCGCAGCGATTTTCATATCTTAGCTGCAGGCACCATGCTTGCTGACCGCTTTCGCGTTGTGCGCTTGTTAGGGCACGGCGGACAGGCGCGCGTTTACGAGGTCTATGACACTGTTCTCGAAGAATCATGCGCACTTAAACTTTTAATCGCCAATGAACAGGTATCAAGTGAAGCCATCGAACGCCTTCGCAATGAAGTTCTTTTAACCCGCCAAATAAATCATCCTAACGTCGTTCGCGTACACGAATTCTACGTCACTGAAGACCATGTGTTTTTCACTATGTCGTTGATCCAAGGCACACCGCTCGCCGAGGTTTTAGATAGCCAAATCGACGCGGAGCAGGCTATCCGTTGGTTTCAGCAAATTGTCAGCGCACTGCAAGCATGCCATCAAGCAGGCATCATCCATGGCGACATAAAACCCGCAAACTGCCTTGTTAACGACGAGGGTGACTTAATCATCGTCGATTTCGGAATTGGCTCGCAAGATGGTGATTCGCCCACCACGCATTTTAGTGCAGGCTACACTGCACCTGAGCTCGCACGGTCCCACCGAGCAACCCATGCCAGCGACCGCTATGCCTTAGGTAAACTCTTGGGCTTACTACTTGAAAGCACTGAAGCCAAGTCTTGGAGTGCCGTTGCCATCAAAGAAAGCAAATTAAAGCAGCTGGCGCAAAACTTACAGGCTGACGAGCCCGAGCAACGGCCTTCACTAGCTCATTGTGTTGCAACCTTCACGACAACGTCCAAAAAGCGCCTATTACCGTTGAGTCTTATTGCTGTGCTGGTGGTCACCCTTGTGGTGATATGGTTTACATGGCCAGCACCAACAGAGCAAAACCAATCCTTCGAACAGGTTCAGACCTTAGCTATTAGCAGTGACGTCGACACCGTCGCCGTTGCACAGCTGACGCATCTACTCTTGCAAGCAGAGCCCAAGCTTTACTCGGTGGAGCCGCGTTCGGTGAATCAATTAACCCAACAACTCGGTATTCGAGTTTTGGACTCCAGTCGAGATCGAGCTCGCATCGCCGAGCTCACCGATGCCCAATTTATTCTCGTTCTAGACCAACAAGTTCTTGCTGATCAACCTCATCTGCTAGTGTTACTCTTGCGCTTTCCAGGTGACGAAGTCCTCGTCAACGAGTCTATTCCGCTTACCTCTGTTAGTGCAGCGCAACTGGCGCAGCAAGTGGCTGAACAAGTGGGAACCGAGCTTCTTCAGGGGCGCAGCGTTAGTGACCTGCGGTTGAATGACACTGTGGCGGATTTTCTCGAGCAGCTACAAGATGCTCGACAACAGCTTGATGTGCAAACCGAGCAAGCACTGTTGAAAGAAATGATCGATGCGCCGAAGGTAGCTGGCTTTTGGCGGCAACAGGCGCGCGCTCAGCTGGCAATGTTAGACGAAAATTACAGTTTGGCTGCGCAAGTCCTGGATCGGCTCATTATCGATTACCCGCAGCGGGCGGATGTCCTCGAACAAAGGGCCCAAGCAGCTGTCGCACTCGGTGATCTAAAGCAAGCAAGAGACTTTTATCAGCAAGCGCTGAGTCTCGATGCAATGCAGCCAATGTGGTGGTTTGAGTTGGCTAAATTGAAGATTATCCAAGGCGAAATGAAAGAGGCTATTGCGCAGGAGCTAACCCAAGCATTAATTGGCTTTCGCCAACAAGAAAATAGTGAAGGCCAGGGGCTGGTGCTCAATGCCTTCGGTGTCGCCTATTTGCGTATGGCGGAAATTGAACAAGCTCGCGAGTATTTTGAGATGGCGTTACCTTTTCGAACCGCAGAAACGCAACCGGTAGAGCGTATTACCACCTTAAGCAACATCGCTACGACTGCAGCAATTTTGGGTGATTACGCAGCCGCCGAGCAAGCGTTGCGCGAGGCTCGCGACTTGGGGCTCGAAACAGGTGATGACCTAGCTGTCGCACATATCGAGAATGAACGTGGTCTGCTGTTCGAGGAACAAGGGCTCTATCAGCAAGCATTAAAGCACTATAAGCGCGCACTCGACCTCCGTCTGCGAGCTGGCGATGACTACGCTCGTAGCCAAAGCATAAATAACGTAGCATTTATCAATTTTCTCTTAGGTGACTTCAGCCTTGCCGAAGTTTATTGGCGACAAGCACTCGAAATTGCGCGTTCTATTGACGAAACGGCAACCCTTCATAGTATCCAAATCAGCCTCGCTCAGTTACTCATCATGCAAGGTCAGTACAAGCAAGCTGAACGCTTATTGGCGGAACTAATAAATACCGCTGATAAGAGTCGTGACGCCGAGTCCAACACGCAACTCCAGGTGAGTCGGTTGAACTTCGTGCAAGGCCGCATGGCAGCCGCAGCTGTTGCAGCTGAGGCATCAGTCCAGCTGGCGCAACAAATAAATGATCCAAGAGGCCTTACCGAAAGCTTATTATGGCAAGCCGAGATTGAATTACACCTTGGACAACAGTCACAGTTAAATGAAACATTGCTTGCCTTGTCGCAATTACAAGAAAACTTTAATCATGAACAGCACCTCGCCTTTGACTGGCTCCAGCTCTCTAGTGGCAAGCTAGAGATACCCGCCACAGTTTTTGCTGAACGGGTCCTGAACTCAACGCTTTCACGGCTCTTAGAAGTGAAGCTTCTTTCTGAACTCGTCTACTCTTTCGATTTCTCGGATGAACACGACATTTGGCGGCGACTCGATGCCATTCTGAATGAGACGCTTTATGAATCGTACATGCTCACGTTAGCGGCGCGTGGGGACAACAACTCACAACAAGTTTTGCTCAATAAGATAAGAAGTTTTCCTGACTATTGGCGCAATTTTGAGCTACTTCGAGTAATATCTATTACCTCTACGGAAGCTTTGGCGCAGGACGCACTTAAACAATTATTAGAAAATATGAATGACAGCCAACGACAAGCTTACAAAGAAGCCATTAACGTCCAATGAACTGCTCGCAGCGATCGATGACCTGCGGCAACAGCAAGGTTTGCTGCAGCGACGCCTTGATGCGGAACAAGAACAACTACAACAACTGGCAAAACGCTTATGGTTACAGCAAGAGCATGAGCGGGCACGGTTGGCGAGAGATTTACATGATGACCTCGGGCAACAACTGACAGGCATCGCAACCCAGTTGGCACACTTCACTGATGATGAGCGCCTCAGCGCAATCTACCAACACGTAAAGACCGCGATTGAAAGCACCCGAACACTATCGCGTTTATTACACCCCACTTTGGTTCAGGACTTAGGACTCAAAGCTGGCATTCAGTGGCTTGGGCGGCAACTTCTAGCGCCTGCTGGCGTGAGCTTGAAGCTCGATTTTACTATCAATGAAAAATTGGATAGCGACGTCGAATTGTTCTTCTTTCGTATTTTGCAAGCAGCCATGGTCAACACCGTGAGGTACGCAAAAGCATCCCAATTTGAAGTTTTTTTGAGTCAATCAGACTGCGGCTTACTTCTACTCTTACGTGATGATGGACAGGGCTTTGACAGTAAAACAACGACGTATGGTGTTGGTTTACAAAGTATTCATGATCGAACCAAGGCCTTCGATGCCATGTTTAAATTAATAACAGCACCTGGTAAAGGTTGTGAGATGCAGATTCATTTACCATATCAAAAGTCCGGCGCAGAGGTGGCTCGGTGATTCGCTTAATCCTCGCTGATGACCACGTCATGGTGCGACAAGCCATTGCGACAACGTTAGCAGCGACTGGAAAGTTCGATATTCTCGCCGAGTGTGGTGATGGCGTGGCGCTCGTAAATGCAGTACTGCGCCACGAGGCCGACGTCATACTTATGGATATCTCAATGCCCAAGATGAATGGATTTGTAGCTTTAGAAAAAATCCTCCACCATCGTCCGCACAGCAAAGTTATTGCCTTAAGTATGCACAATGAACCAGAGTACATCGACGCGATTCATCATGCTGGGGCAGTTGGTTATGTATTCAAAGATGCGCCAACGGAAACCCTGCTCAAAGCTGTCGATGCAGTACTCAAGGGTAAAACTTTTTTCCCCGCAACCGAACACCCTGAAGGCACCGAACTCACTCACCCGCTGGCGAGTTTGACTCGGCGCGAGCGCGAAGTCTTTTTTCTTGTTGTCGCTGGAAGATCAAACAAGGAAGTCGCTCAACTGCTGACAATGTCGGCGAAAACCGCCGAAAATCACCGCGGTAAACTTTTCAAAAAGTTACACGTGAAGACGACGGTCGAACTGATTCATTTTGCTGCCAAACATGGTTTGCTTGAGTCTTAAGTCAGGTTCGCCATTACCGAATGCAGTAGTACATTAGTACCCGCCTCAATATCATGCCAATGCGACCATTCGTCGGGTGCATGGCTGACGCCACCTACGGATGGAATAAAGATTAATCCCGCGTCGGTTATTTCGGATAGAAACTGCGTGTCGTGACCCGCTCCGCTTGGCATTCGCTGATAACTATAACCAAGGGCTTTGACTTGTTCTTCAATCACCTTGGTGAGTTTGGTCGAACAGGGTTTCGGCGCCAGCCAACTGGCCTGCTCGTACTCAAACATCAAGCGATGCTTGCGGGCGATAGCTGACAGAGCTTTGCGACAGGCATTCGCAACCTCTTTCATGACGTCTTCGTCCATATCCCGACCGACAATGGTGAAAATCGCCTCACCTGGCACGGTATGGGGGTTCCCAGGTTTAAGCTCGACTTTACCTACTGTGATGCGGGTTTTATCGGTGCCATTTTCGGCAATGATGCGCTCGATCTCATGGGCGAAATCAGCGAGTCCCATAAAGGCATCGCTGCGCATGTCCATCGGTGCGGTTCCAGCATGGTCGGCTTTACCCTTCAAATGCACAATCCACTTGAATACGCCGGAAATACCCTCGACCACGCCGATTTGCAGGTTTTCTTGAAATAGCACCGGTCCCTGCTCAATGTGCAGCTCGAGATAGGCTTTCAATTGCTCGGGGCGCCAAGCCGCATCTAGCGCATCCATTGCGTTCAGCCCTTGGGCTGCCATTGCGTCTTTTAAGTAAACGCCGTCGGCATCATGCGCTGACATCAACCACTCAGGGTTGAGCTTTCCGGAAATGGCTTGTGCACCCAGCATACCGCCAAAGCGACCTTCTTCTTCAGCGGTGGCGACGCCCCAAATTGGCGTATCGGTAACCACCTGATTTTCATCGAGTGTTTGCATTACTTCGAGCGCAGCAAGCACGCCGAGTGCACCATCAAAAATACCACCGGCAGGCACCGAATCGATATGCGAGCCCATGAGGACCGCTGGTTTGTCGAGTTCGCCCCGACCGAAAAACACATTGCCTGCGCCATCCATATAGGTGTCATAACCTGCTGCTTTCGCTTTCTCTTGCAGCCAGCGCCGACTTTCCATATCGGCGTCACTGTAGCCGGGCCGGTAGATGCCGCGGTCGTCTTCATTGTAGCCAATTTTAGAGAGTTCGATGAGGTTTGCTTTGAGGCGTTCGCAGTTTACTTGCATGGGACTCCTTGCGACTAGATGATTAATGTTCGCTGTTCGTTCTTCGATAAGGAAAGCTTAGTTACTGGCTATAGATTGGGCAAGGCGGATGCGGAAGCGTTGGATGACTGAGGGGTGAGCTGAATCGGTAATTTCGGAGTGGAGATTGCCGCCGTTGGCAAGGATCATCGCCGCTGACGCTAGATTGCCTTTCTCGCAGTGGATATGAACCTCGTGGATGCCTCTTTGCAAAGCTTGCTCGAGAGTCAGTTTCAGCAAAACTTTGCCGAGGCCTAGCCCGCGACGGCTGGGGCGAATGCCTAAGCCGATATGTCCGCCGGCCTGTTCGATTTGTGGCGTGAGGTAATGACGCAGGTTGCTCACACCAATGAGTTCATCTTGGTCAATTAGCCAATAGTCGTGCTTGCGGCATAGCCTTCAGGCAAGTTCTGTCCCTGACGGAATGCCTCGATACGCGCCAGCATGGCTCCGAAGTCGTGGTGATCAAAGTCCAACGGAAACGGATACCGCTCTTCGTCACCTAGTTCCGTGATGTAGGCGCAATAGCTGGCTTGGTATTTCGCTGATGGCAATATTAATTTCATGGTATCGATGAGCATAGAAGAAAAAGAGAGTTTAACCCGTAGTAGAACTGCGGACTACTCGTGTTTTTTCAACAAACATCGAACAGCAAACATCGAACATCGAGGCAAAAAAAAGCCCGGCGCGAAGGCCGGGCGAAAGGGTTATAACAACCAGATCTCAGGGAAGTCGATGGGTAATCTAACCTACGACTGTGACAAACATGTGACGTTTGCCGAATATTTTTTAAGCGATTCGGCGCGCTGTTGCTGCAGCATTCATTACTGCTGCCATTTTGATCGAGTTTTGAATCACTTGCGCAGAGATATCATGCTTCAACAAGACACCCACGTGTGAATCAATACACATACCACAGCCGTTTAGTGCAGAAACGGCGAGTGAGTACAACTCGAAATCTGCCTTATCAACACCTGGGTTAGCCATGCCGTTCATGCGCAGACCGGCTGGCATTTTGCTGAACTGCTTGTCCGTGCTCAGGTGTAAAAAGCGATAGTAAACGTTGTTCATCGCCATTAAGGTGGCGGCGAGTTTTGCTGCGCCCACAACGTTATCTTCAATTTTGCCTTCAGCTTCGCCTTCTACCGCAGCTGTTAAATCTGCATCGTCTATCGAATAAGCTAACGACAAAGCGGTGCCATAAAATTGGGTCGGGGTCATGCCAGAGGTATCGACATTGCCGAAGATGCTCGACAAGTTCAATTTGGTGTCTTTACCGTGGTCGCCCAAACCTTGTTTGTAATCTGCAATGCTCATAAATTCCTCCGTAAAAAAAGTGCCGCCGAAGCGGCACTCAAAGTGACATCATCAAATGTGGGGGTAATGATGTCGCTTACAGGGTGTCGCCACCAACTGCGCGGTTACATGGGCACAGTTCATCAGTCTGCAGACCGTCCAAGATACGTAGGATTTCCGCTGGGTTACGACCGACGTTCAAGTTATTCACTGAAACGTGCTGGATCACGCCGTGCGGATCAACTACGAAGGTTGCGCGCAGTGCTACGTTCTCTTCTTTGTCACGTACACCAAGACCATCTACGAGTGAACCGTTGTCAGCGAATGAGTACTGGTTCAAGCTCTTAAGGTCAGGGTGTTCACGACGCCATGCCAACTTCACGAATTCGTTGTCGGTGCTACCGCCCATGACCACTGCGTCACGGTCAGCGAACTCTTCATTCAATTTTGCGAACTCAACGATTTCGGTTGGGCAAACGAAAGTAAAATCTTTTGGATAGAAGAAAATGATTTTCCACTTTCCTGAGAAGCTTTCGTTAGTGATGGTTTCGAATGCGCTCTCGCCATTTTCTTCTGGCATGTTGAAGCCTGGTTTTGCAGCTACAACTGAAAATTCTGGTAATTTATCGCCTACGGTCAACATATAGGTGTACTCCTTGTTTAAGCGTTAATAAAAATAAATCGGGTGGCGTTTCGTGTTACGCCATCTCGGTACGGGGAGAATGATAGGGGTTGGGATGGATTTGTTAAAACGAATAAAACGGATTATAGTAATCGGAAAATATGATTGAACCTTTCAGTTAGGTCGTCAACATCGTGGGGGAGTCGATGAGCAAGTTACCGAGTCTAAAAAACCTTAGCTATTTATTAGCGCTGCACCAACACCAGAATTTTAACCGCGCGGCGCAGGCCTGCCATGTCAGTCAGTCAACCTTGAGCAGTGGCATTCAGAACCTAGAAGAGCAGCTTGGCTGTCAGTTAATCGAACGCGACCATAAGTCTTTTCTGTTTACTGGAATGGGCGAGGAGGTGGTGCAGCAAGCGCGTAAGATTATTACTGAAACCGAGGAGCTTCTGCACTTTGCCCAGAGCCAAGGCAAAACGATGGAAGGTCCGCTGCGCCTTGGCTGTATTCCAACGATTGCTCCGTTTTTATTAGGCGACTTGAGTAAGTTTGTGCATCAGCATCACCCACAGTTGCATCTGAACATTCGCGAAGACACAACTGCCAACTTGCTGCAACTGCTACGCAACGGTGAGCTTGATGTGCTGATCTTGGCGTTACCAATGGACATTCAGGGCAATCAGAGTTATTTACTCGGCCGTGATCCGTTCAAATTAGTCATGCACAAGTCACTTGCCGACAACCTTAAAGAGCCGGTGGCTTATGATCTCCTGCCTGATGAATCGATTTTCTTGCTCGAGAAAGAGCACTGCCTAACTGGGCATGCGGTTGCGGCATGCGAACTCGCGGATTCGAGCAAAATCAATCCATTTACCGCAACCAGTCTCCACAGCTTGGTGCAAATGGCCGACGCGGGACTTGGCGCGACCTTTATTCCACAAATGGCGATTGACCGCGGGATCCTCAATGGCACCGACTTGGTGGCCTTGCAGCCAAAAGGACAGCAAGCGGCACGCGATATCGGCTTGATTTACCGCTCTACAACGAATCGTCGCCAAACGTTCCGGAAACTGGCAGAAATCATTGCCGACCTGTTGCCTGAACGCACTTTACAGTGATTCGGTCGCAACACGTCGGAAAAAAGCAATCCAAATCACAACTTTGACTATAGTAATGAATACGCTACAGAACCTAAGGAGCACATAATGTTGCACAACATGTTCAAACCAGCCGCACTGGCACTTGCTACTGCGAGCCTCGTATTCGCCGGCAACGCCATTGCAGAAACCGCACAAACCGAACGCCATAACGTTGAGGCCACCACAATTGCTGAGGGCTTGAGCTTCCCATGGGGGATTGCCTTTTTGCCCAATGGTGACGCCTTGATTACTGAAAAATCTGGCACTTTGCGCCGCGTGGGTATGAATGGCGTGATCGGCGAAGCGATCACGAATGTTCCTGATGTCGTTTATAAAAGCCAGGGCGGCTTGCTCGACGTTGCTATCGACCCAAATTTTGCTGACAACAACTGGGTTTACTTGAGTTATTCCGAAGCCGATCCTGCTGGCGGCGAAGGGAATAGTACGGCAGTTGCGCGCGGCAAGTTGATTGGCAACAACCTGCAAGACGTCGAAGTGATTTTCCGTGGTGCTCCCAAATACAAAAGCGGCGCACACTTCGGTTCACGTTTAGTGTTTTCACCTGAGGGCTATTTGTTCGTTACCCTAGGTGACCGTTATTCAGCGATGGATGACGCGCAAACGCTTGATAACCATCACGGCAAGGTTGTGCGTATTTGGCCTGACGGTTCAGTACCCGAAGACAACCCGTTTGTCGGTACAGAAGATGCGTTGCCAGAAATCTGGTCGTACGGTCACCGTAATGTTCAGGGCGCAGCGATTCACCCCGACAGCGGTGCTTTATGGACGGTAGAACACGGTCCGAAAGGTGGTGATGAGATCAATATTCCAAAAGCTGGCGCAAACTATGGCTGGCCAGTGGCGACCTACGGTGTCGACTACGATAACAGCATCATTAGTGAGAAAACTCATGTCGAGGGCACCGTACAACCGCATTATTACTGGGTGCCGTCCATTGCGACCTCTAACATGATCTTCTACACGGGTGATGAGTTCCCTGCATGGCAAGGTGATGTGCTCGTCGCCGCGCTGAAGACTATGAAAGTGGCGCGCCTTGACCTCGAAGGCGACCGTGTAATGCATGAAGAAGACTTGTTTGTGGACTTGGTGAACCAGCGCATTCGCGATATCGAACAAGGTCCTGACGGCGCGATTTACCTCGTCACCGACGATCGCAACGGTAAACTGATTCGCATTAGTAACGCTGACGAGTAATTTATGCTGAAACCATCGAAGTTAGCGCTGGCTGTTGCCAGCGCTAGTATGGCTTTTATTCCCGAAAGCTTTGCCCAAGCAACAGCTGATGAGCCAATTGAGCGGATTGAAATTACCGCGAAGCAACGTTCGACCGCGCAAACAACGCCGGCTGCGGTGACTAACCTCGCCACCGAAGCGCAACTCCCCGGGCTACGTATTGACGCCGCTGAGCTGCTCGGTGGAATTGCGGGCGTACAAAGCGACTCCCGTGCCAACTATGCACAAGACACACGTATTACTTTGCGTGGGTTTGGTGCGCGTTCAGCCTTTGGCGTCCGCGGTGTGCTCTTACAGCTCGACGGTGTGCCATTGAGTATGCCCGATGGGCAAGCCCAAACCTCGAGTATCCTATTAGATGAGCCCGATAACGTGCAGGTGATTCGTGGTCCGTTGGCAGCGCTTTACGGCAATGCCGCTGGGGGCGTGATTGATTGGCGCAGTGCCGCGCCGCCGGCTACCGCAACACAAGTTAATGTGATGGCTGGCGCCAACAGCACCCAACGTATGTTTGCTCAGCATGACTGGGTTGACGGCGACCGCGCCTTGCGCGTTGCAGCCGCCACATTTAATACCGATGGCCCGCGTCCGCACAACAGTGCCGAGCGCCACCAAGTAGCGCTGCGCTGGTACCAACAGCTGAATGCTAGCACTCGCATGATCTTGAGACTCGACAACAACAATGCCCCGTTGCTGCAAGACCCAAGTTCATTGACGCCCGAAGCATGGCGCAACGACCCAACCCAAACAGTTGAGCGCGCTTTTACGTTTAACACCCGCAAATACATTCATCATCGACAAGCTTCGCTCAGTATCGAACACGACACTGCTGAGCGATCCGCTTCAGCGACATTATGGCGCGGCTGGCGTGATGTTGAGCAGTACCTCCCCTTTCCGGGCGGAGACCTCAGCGGCGATGGCGCGGTGATTGACTTACGCCGGGACTTTATCGGTATGAATGCGAGTTACCAATGGCGTCCGTTAGATCTTCCTGACTGGCAATTTAGCTCAGGTCTGCAAATCGCCGAGCAAAACGACCGCCGCTTTGGCTATGTCAATGACTTTGGTGAACGTGGCGAAGTTCGCCGCAATGATGATGGCGTGGTGCGCACAAAATCAACTTATGCTCTGGCTGAGTGGCAATTTGCCCCAGCTTGGCAAGCCCTAGGCGGTCTGCGTTACAACGCCACTGAGTTTGCCGTTGACGACTACTTCGTGATTCCAGAGAACCCTGATGACAGCGGTGCTGCGGAGACTGATGAAACCAGTTGGATGCTCGGCCTTAACTACCTGATAAGTGAATCTCTATCGTTTTATGTCAGTCGCGGCGCAGGCTTTGAAACCCCTACGTTGACCGAGTTGGCGTATCGTAATGACGGCACTGGGCTCAACACGGCTTTAGGTCCAGCCAATAATCTGCAATGGGAAGCAGGCCTGAAGTGGCAAACCTCGACCACCCAGGCACGCTTCACTTGGTTTGATATTCAAACGCGCAATGAAATAGTTGTCGACCAGAATAATGATGGCCGCACCACCTATATCAACGCCGAGAATACCTCCCGCGAAGGTGTTGAGTTGGAACTTCAAACGCAACTTGCAGCGCAATGGTCAACCCGCGCCAGCGCCACCTATTTGGATGCTACCTACAGCAATGGTGCGCGCCTGCCCGGCGTGGCTCGTCAGCAAGCCTATTGGCAATTGGCTTGGCAACCCAGTGAGCGGCAGCGCTTACAGTTGGTCAGTGAGTACCGCGGTGAAGTTGCCGCAAACGACGCCAACGATGTGTTCGCGCCCAGCCATACCTTATGGCACATGGCATATCAGCACAGCTGGCGCTTTGACACTATCGAGTTAGCGCCGTGGTTAAAGGTACATAACTTAGCTGACCGCGATTATGTTGGTTCAGTGGTGGTCAATCAGGGCAGTGGCCGTGCGTTCGAACCCGGTATTGGCCGCGAGTTACAACTCGGTGTGCAATTTAATTATCTTTGGTAGCTTAAAAAGTAAGCATCGTGTAAGCCCCTTGCGAGAGGGGCATCCACAATGTTAGGGTCCGCTGGGTAGGTAGTTAAGCTGGTAGAGCTTGGCTATAAAATTCGCCTCGATGAGGAGACCTTTATGAAAAAGCTACTGGTAATGAGCGCGATAAGTGCAACAATCGCCATCAGTGCTGCAACAGCAGCTCCGGTTATGCAACAAAAAGCAGCGCAAGGCGCCGCAATGCAGCAACAACAGCAAGTTGAGATCACTGATGCATTGTTAGAGAAGTTTCTTGTGGCCATGAATGACGTGCAGCAAGTCAGCCAAAAATACGGTAAGCAATTTCAGAACGCTGAAGACCAGCAGAAAAAGCGCGAAATTCAGCAGAAAGCGCAAAAAGAAATGCTTGCAGCGGTCAATGGCGCAGGTTTATCACCTGACGAGTACAACGCCGTGATTCAACGCGTTCAGCAAGATCCTGAATTGCAGAAACGTCTGCAAGAAATGACATCTGAATAAAACTTTCAGGTTTCGCCCAACACTTGCACAAAAAAGCCAGCCTCTCAGGGCTGGCTTTTTTGCATCTAGAGAAGCTTAGCTCTGCAAGCGATTGATCAGTTCGCGTGCTACAGCTTCTGAACTGGCTGGATTCTGTCCAGTAATTAAGTTGCCGTCGACGACAGCTAACGAAGCCCAGTCTTCGGTTTTTTGGTAATTCGCACCTAACTCTTTTAACTTGTCCTCTAACAAGAAAGGCACGACTTCAGTCAGCCCGACACCCGCTTCTTCGCTATTGGTGAAACCACTGACTTTCTTACCTTTGACCAAGGTTTCGCCTTGTTGGTCTTTAGCATTCACTAAAACCGCTGGGGCGTGACACACCGCAGCGACGGGTTTGCCCTGGCGCCAAAACTTCTCGATTAGCTGCAGTGATACTTCGTTGTTCACCAAGTCCCACAATGGTCCGTGTCCACCTGGGTAGAAGATCGCATCATAGTCGTCGGCATCGACTTCGTTTAACTTCAACGTTGTCGCTAATTGATCCATGGCCGCTTCGTCTTCAAACAGCCGCACTGTGGCCGGCGTTTGTGCATCCTCTTGCTGGCTATTCGGATCGATCGGTGGCTGGCCTCCCAACGGAGACGCTAATGCGATTTCTGCGCCGGCGTCTTTAAATAGATAATAAGGGGCCGCAAACTCCTCTGCCCAGAAGCCGGTTTTATGCCCGCTATCACCAAGTTTGTCGTGCGAGGTCAGAACCATCAAAATTTTCATGGGCTTACTCCTGTATTTTTGCGAGTGTATCTTGTTAAATGGGGGTTCTTCTTACGATTTCAAGCAAGGAACTGATCACATGAGCATTGCCTGGGTAGCCCCTGAACCGAGTTACCGCTCTTACTTACAAGTACGTTCGTTGTTGTCGATGCTTATCTTAGCTGGCATGGTTGCTGGCGCTTACCTTACCGGAATCTATCCGCAAGGGGTCTTTCCGCTCTGGTGGGCAGGAGTGATCTGGGCCTTGCTGACGTTATTCTTTAGCTTGTTTTTTGCGTCACGACGCTTCCTATTCACCGCTTACGCGCGCAGTCCAGAGGGCATGCACTTAAAACGTGGCGCCTTGTTTCGTAAAATTCGCGCCGTGCCGCTCAACCGTATTCAGCACGTTGAGTTCAAACAGTCATTCCTAGAGCGTCTTTTTGGCATCGCCCGGCTCGCCATGTACACCGCCGGCAGTGGCGGTGCAGACCTGACCATTCCGGGACTGGAGCCCGAGTTTGCGCTGCAACTTAAAACCGAGCTGTTAACCACCATCGCGAATGAACCCGAGCTGGACGATAATGCCAATGAGTGAGCTGACTTGGCAACGCACGCCGCTGATCACCATCGCGTTCTTTTTGTTCCGGCAACTAAAGCAGTTTGTCACCAACATTTCGAATCTCATTCCGGTGCTGGCGGCGGTGTTTGTCGCCGGTAAAAATGCGGTTTGGTTACCTTTTGCGTTGGCTGGGGGATATCTTGTTTTCACTATTATTAATGCAGTCTTGCAGCAACGCTTCTTTCTTTACGCGATCGCCGATGACGCGGTGCATATTCGCTCCGGATTGTTTAACCGCCAGCATCTGACCCTCAAGTACGAGCGTATTCAGCAAGCTGAAATTCATGAAGCTTGGTATTTCCGTCCCTTTAAGCTAACTATCTTGAGTGTTGATAGTGCCGGCTCGGCGGGCAAAGAAGTGATGATTCCGGGCTTAACGATGCCGTTGGCACAAGAGCTTCGGCAACGTATGTTAGCCGCCCATGAGCGCACGCCCGCAGCGCCGACAGACTCAGAACAACATCAGCCGGCAACCTTTGAGCAACGGTTTCCCGTCAGTGAAATCGTTCGCGCCGGTATTATCGATAACAAGCTGTTCGTGCTGCTGGCCGTGCTTGTTTACCCTATGAGCCAACTGGATTTACTTGAAGACTATGTGGTGCCATGGGTGCAAGCCAACGTGTCATGGCTAAGTGAAGGCAACGCTTGGCTGCTGGTCAGCGGCGCTGTTATCGCAGGTCTAGCACTGCTATTTTTACTCGCCATAGTGGTCAGTCTTATCACCTATCACGATTTGCATTTAACAATTCAGGGCGAACGTTTTCAGGCGAAATCAGGCGCTTTGTCGATTCGGACCTTGAGTTTTCGTTACCCCAAGTTGCAGGCTGTTTATGTACGTCGTAACTTGCGTGCTCGGCTCCTGCAACGCAGCGTTGTCCGCGTGAGCCAACTACAACCGCGGCAAGCGCAAGCTAGCGGACAGGGCGGCCAGCAGTTTATTTTGCCGGTGGTTGATGCGAATTTTTTCGCGCGCTTTCGCCAAGAACTGCGCTTACCGGACCAGGAGCTCGTCAATTGGCAGCGTCTTTCAAACCTTGCCTTGCTCGGTCCAAGCATGTGGTTAGCGGTGCTCGCTCCGATTGCGGCGGGAGTACTGTTTTTCGCCGCCGAAAGCGGTGTCCTTGGACTGCTACTTACCGCACTTGGGTGGCTACTACTGCAGATCCTAGTGGTTCTGCGCTGGCGCAACTACGGTTACAGTTTTGTCACTAGCACCACGCAACCTGCAGAGCAATGGTTTGTGGTACGCCGTGGTGTTTTTAGCCGCAATGAAAACTGGTACCCACGCCATAAAGTACAGCAAATCGATGTTGAACAAGGTCCTTGGCTGCGTCTACTCGGCTTCGCTCACTTAGTTTTACATACCGCCGCGGGGTCTGAGTCGATTGAGTTTTTGCCTTATGCTGAGGCGATAAAATTACAGCAGGAATGGACGCAAGAAATCGCCCAAAACCATCGCCGCTGGATGTAAATGACACAGTTTGTAACGCTTCACACTCGCCAGTTGGCTATTTTTTTGCCAATCTAGTTAGCGGTGAATGTTTAGCAACAGACCCACAACGAGGATACCCATCATGTACAGTGATGATGACTTGCGCTCTGCCGTCGCGGCGGGCGTAATTAGTGATAAGGACGCCAGCGCTTTACGTGACTACGTTGAACGGCAACGTGCCACACAATTCCAAGATGAGGAGCATTTCCGCTTAGTGAGCGGTTTTAACGATATTTTCGTCGTTATTGCCGCAGTGTTAGCGCTCGCAGCCTTGTGGAGCCTAGGAAATCTCATTGCGCCGTGGTTAGGTGGTGGAGCTGTCGCCGTCGCAAGTTGGTTGTTAGCTGAATACTTTACCCGTAAACGCCGTATGGCGTTGCCATCCATCGTCTTATTGTTTGCTTGCCTGGGTGGTATGTTTGGCGGGGTCTTCATGAGCCTACTCGCTATTTGGCCGGAGTCGCCACTCGCTCCCTTGCTAGCATTTCTACCCACAACTCTCGTAGCTTGTGCGCACTGGTTCCGCTTCCGTGTGCCGATCACGCTCGCTGCCGGCGCCGCTACCACGGTCGGTCTCATCGTGTCACTACTGGCTTGGGCGTTTGCCTTCTCTGACGATCTGCTCAAAGTGACGCTGTTTGTTGCGGGTGTTACCGTCTTTGCCATTGCACTTTATTGGGATCGCAGTGACCTCGAGCGTCAAACCCGCCGTTCCGATGTAGCGTTTTGGCTGCACTTGCTTGCTGCACCGCTGCTAGTCCATCCAATATTCGTTACGCTTGCCGATAGCAATATGGAAGTCGGGCTCCTGCAAGCACTTGCAACGATTCTTGTCTATTTGGTCTTAGCAGGCGTATCACTCGTTATTGACCGCCGAGCGTTAATGGTTTCGGCTTTGTCTTATGTGATCTACGTTTTCAGCGCATTGCTCAATAGCTATGGACTGGTATCAGTGAGTACAGCATTGATCGGTTTGGTTGTGGGCAGCGGCTTATTACTACTTGCGGTGTTCTGGCACCCATTACGGAGCTGGTTAATCGCTACCTTACCACAGCGCTTAACTGCGGGCGTGCCGGCGACACGCTAAGCTTCATCTGTGGCCACATGCAACGACGTGGTAAAGCGTTCAACCCAGTAGTTAATCGGCTGTGGACGTCCATACAAAAAGCCTTGAAATTTACGGCAGCCAAGTTCACGTAATACCTGTTCTTGGCTTGCCGTTTCAACACCCTCAGCAACAACTTCAAGCCCGAGGTTGTCGCCTAAGCCAACGATTGTTTCGACGATAACGGCATCGTTAACGTCAGTTAAAACGTCGCCAACGAATGATTGGTCTATTTTCAGTTGATAGATGGGTAAGCGTTTCAAATATGCTAAAGAGGCATAGCCGGTGCCAAAATCATCAAGTGAAAACCGCACACCCAATTGACCCAGCTTAGACATCCGCTCAATGGTCAAATCCATATTTTCTATGAGCATATTTTCTGTTATTTCGAGCTCTAAACGACCCGGCGGCACCGCATAACGCTGCAAACAGGAAGCTACATAATCAACAAATGAAGGCAGTCTAAACTGCCGTGGGCTGATATTGATCGCAACCTGCAGCTCCTTGAGTTGGGGCTCTGTCGACCACTGTTGCAATAACGCACAGGCTTGTTCAATTACCCAATTACCGAGCGGGACAATTAAGCCACTGCTTTCCGCCACAGGAATGAACTCGTTCGGTGGAACCTGGCCAAACTCGTCGTCTTGCCAACGCAATAACAACTCTCCGCCGGTCACCTTGCTAGCATGGTCGACTTGCGGCTGCAAATAGAGCTCTAGCTGTCGTTCGTCAATCGCACGACGTAATGCAGCTTCAAGATGTAAACGCCGATTAATGGTGCGCTGCATTTCCGGATTGAACATCCGTATCGCACCACTACCGAGGCGTTTTGCTTCGCTCAGCGCTAAATCTGCATTCTTAATCGTTTCGGCCGCGCCTTTATCACTGTCTGAGAACATACTAATGCCGATACACGCAGCCGTCGTATGGCTCCGAACTCCTAAATCAATCGGGTCTTGAATTACTTCGACGAGTTCGTTTGCCAAGCGCCTTGCCGCCAGCACGGCTTCGTTACGATCGGGACCAAGGTCCTCTAACACCACTACGAAGTCGTCTGAGCCCAGCCGGGCGGCAAAATCAGTTTCCGCAATATGTCGCTGTAAACGCTCCGCAACCGTGCGTAACAAACGGTCGCCAACTGAATGTCCTAAGCTGTCATTGACCAATGTGAAGTCGATCAAATCAACCGCCAGCACAGCGCCCTCAAAGCCGGTGCGTCGGTAACTCGCCAGCGCGTGGTCAAGCTGTTGAATAAGTAACTTACGATTCGCCAAGCCGGTGATAGCGTCATAGTACGCAAGTTGGTTCAATTGTTCTTGAATGCGCATATGCTCAGTGATGTCAGTCGAAATACCGCAGAGTGCGTAGGTTTGATTATTGGCATCACGTAATGGGATTTTCACCGATAAAAATTGCCGTGTTTTCCCTTCACGGGTCGTATTTTGCTCCTCATCAACGACTCTCTCGCCATGGTCGATAACGCGCAAATCATTATCGCGCAGGTACTCCGCTGTCACCTCATCGAACAAATCAAAATCAGACTTGCCGATGATGGACTCTTCGCTTTCACCGAAGAGTTCACATACACGCTTATTGGCATAACGGTATTTCAGTTGGGTATCTTTGATGAAAATGTAGGCTTCGACCGAGTTCAAAATAATGTTCGATCGTTGCTCTGTTTCTAACAGTGCCCGCGATTTACGTAAAACCTGTTGTCGTAATAGAGCTACAACCAATATGGCAAGGGCTAATAAGCCGACCAGACTGGGGAGTAACCACGGCGGCAATTTGTTTTGTTCAGCCGGTGCATAGGCGCCCCAGCGCTGCATTATTTGCACGTAAGGTGAGGTGGATTCGGTCCGCCATGCTGCCAGCCAACGGTCAATACTTGTCAGAACCTCTTTTAACTCAGGTCGTGGCGCAGCAGCGAAGAATAACCGACTCGGCTGAAACATCACTGGCGTAACCTTCATACCGAGCTCACGCGCACGTTGATCGCCATAGAGATGATTCACCGCAACTAAGTCGACGCGATCGGCAAGAAGAGCAGCAAAGCCTTCGTCGAACGAGCCGACCGCTTCAAACTGCACGCTGATACCGAAGTTCTTTGCGAGGTTCACTAAGTACTGGCTTTGCACAGAGTCGCGTAAGACGGCAACACGCATACCGTCAAGCTCGATTAAGCTAGTTACAGCACGACTTGACTTGGCATACAGTTGCGACCAGCTATGAAGGACGGGGATCTCATGAAAAGAATAAGATTCATTACGGATATCAGTAAGCGCTACATCAGGCATCAGGTGAATTTCACCAGCACCCAACATTCGCAAACACGCCGACCAAGAGCAGGGCACAGTTTCGATCTTCCAGTTCTCTTGCTCCGCAATTTCCATGATAATTTCGCCGAAAATACCCGAAACATCACCATTTTCGTCGATTGTCACTTTCGGTGGGTTTTCATAAACGCCTACACGCAAAACCTCCGGTGCTGCTTGCACAGACAGAGGAAAAAGCGCAACGTTACATAATAGGAATAGCGCTAGACAGAAGCGAACTGCTGATGGCATTAAAAATCCGTTTCATTTAAGAAGCTGTCTTTATCTATAGCAAAGAAAAACGTATTCTGCCCACTTATTCGCTAACTGACATGAGCTTTTTATGTCGCATAACACCATCGCTCTAAATAAAGAAAAACAACCGCTCGATCATCTCGATAGCCTTTGGTTATTCGGGTATGGCTCATTGATTTACAAAGCTGACTTTCCGTATTTGCAACGCCACCCCGCGGTGATACAGGGATGGCAACGGCGTTTTTGGCAGGGCTCGCACGATCACCGCGGCACACCAGAAGCTCCTGGGCGCGTGGCTACGCTTATCGAAGTTCCCGGCGCACGTTGTGCAGGGATGGCTTACGAGGTGACCCCAGACGTCTTTGAACATCTCGATCACCGTGAAAAGAACGGCTATTTACGCTTTTTTACCGAGTTTGCATGGCTAGATAAGCCACAAACCGTGGAAGGTGTGGTGTATGTGGCGGGCCCAGACAATGAGGCTTATCTAGGTCCAGCAAGCGAGGCGGAAATTGCTGAGCACATTGCGCGTTCGCACGGCCCCAGCGGTCCGAATAGCGAGTATTTACTTAAGCTCGCTGAGTCGTTACGGGAGCTAGGCGAACACGACGCGCACGTATTCGCCATTGAAGCTGAGTTAAAAAAGCTACTTACTTAAGCTTTTTTTACAAACTCGGTTTTAAGTTTCATCGGGCCGATGCCATCGATTTTACAGTCGATATCGTGATCGCCTTCTTCGGTAAGGCGGATGTTTTTCACCTTGGTGCCGACTTTAACCACGAGCGATGAGCCTTTGACCTTAAGGTCTTTGATGACAGTGACAGTATCGCCGTCCACCAGCTCATTACCGTTGGCATCACGGAAGACTTTTCCGGTATCAGCTTGCGGCTCTGCAGTTGACCATTCATGTGCACACTCGGGGCATATCAGCATTACGCCATCTTCATAAGTGTACGGCGAGTCGCACTTTGGACAGGCGGGCAATTGGCTCACTTCGGTTTCCTTTTCGGTTTAGAAGAAATATAAATAATGATTTCGCCTTCGATAACGACCGTACCATCGGCGCGAAAGCCCTTCACTTGCACAGCAAGATCCCCCTCTTGCCAAGCATCTGCTGGAGTTTCCGCGGTAATGCGAATATCACTATCGGCTTTGGCCGTGTAGTTTACTGTCATTCCCTTCGGGATCCAACGCAAATGCTTGGGAATGCTCGCCTCGGCAAGTGCGCCCATCGCCATTTCGAGGCCATTACAAAGTGCTATCGCATGCACCGTACCAATGTGGTTCTCGACTTGCTTACGCTTCTTAAATGTCAGTTCACAATAATTCGGTCGCAATTCTGTGACGAACGGCTTTATGCTGCGAAAATACGGCGCTTTTCGCGCAAACATTGCGCTGAAGATCTGCCGCCCAAAGGGATAGCTTAAACACTTGTGGTAGAGCCTTAAGAGGTAATTATCACTCATGCGATGCCACTAAATATTTAATAGTAAGAAGCCAATACCGACGCGATTCTGTCGATGATTATAGTCAATCAAGGTTTCGCCATAACCAGAGAAAAACTGAATATAAAAGCGCAGACCATCAGGTTTGTTGCTGTTCACTGGATGGGTAAAATCAAACTGCCATGAGCCACGATCCCACGATAGCTCTCGGGTGATACGAGTAACGCTGTAGGTACTTAAGTCATTACGCCACGAAAAGCGATTCTCAAAGTTGCCGCGATACCGAATCAAGTCTGGATTGTCGTCATCGTCACCGGTCTCGTTGACGCGCTGTTTATAAGTCGTTTCCCAAACCACATCCCCCCATTGCACCGCACCACCGAAGTGAAAGTAATTCCAGCTCCGCGAGTCAGGCTTGGTCTGACCGTTCGATTCATGTGCAAAGCCAACTTTTGCGAACCTTACTTTGGCTGGGCCAGGAATGAAATCCAGCTCGTCAGTCCATGGGACGATATAAAAAACATCTGGGTTGTAGTTAGTGCTGCGGAACGGTGATGACTCATCGCCATTCCATGCTTGCCACAGTGACGTTTGCGTGTAAGACACCCAAAGATCAGCATTAGGAAGCAGTAAATCCTCAAACAATTTGGTCCGCAGTGAAATTTGCAACTTCACTTCGTTGGGTTTGTAGCTGTTGAGTGTATCGGTTGAGGGTCCACGAGAGGGCGATTCCGGCTGGGTGTTGATATCCGAGCTGTGATGGATCGGTAAAATAAAGTTGGGTTCATAGGTGCGCAATTGAAACACTCCGCGCTTATGCTCTTCCTCAAGTTCCCACATGCGACTCACGAGATCCGCAGTATCAAACTCCTCCCAGTTTACCTCTGTATCCTTGGTATCACTCTGTGTCTCTTGTGCACTCACCGAGGCAACGCATGAGCCAAAACACACCAACAACGTACTCAACCAAAACCGCATGGTCGTATTCCTTTTTTAAGATAATTAACCGGTAACTCGATAGCGCTCAATCAGTTCGGCACCACATAGTTTTGACGGGGTGTAATAACCGCCCTCTGGCGTATGTTCGAGTAACCAAAGCGCAACATCCACAGCACCGTGGCTGGTAAGTTTATAGCCGTTCATTACTTTTTCTTGCTTGGTAATGACTTTGCCCTCGGCATTTTTGGCTTCACCCCAAACGTAGGTGTGGGCTTCTTCAAGTTGCTTTTCACTTGGCCCTGCTGGCTGCTGTTCGATTTTCTTCTCAAGCCAATTTTTCATCCACTCAAAGCGCAACAACCAACGGAAGTAATTCATACGTTTTAGCTTTTTAACTAAATTTGGCGAGGCTGGAATGTACACCTCAATCGAGCCGATCCCTGTGGTGTGATAAGCAGTCGAAACATCGCCCCACGGAATCGTCATGGCAAACTTTTCACCGTTACCAAAATCAATTTTTCGTGTTTTGTAAGCTAGGGGAACGGTTTCAATGTTGCCATTGCGGCGCACCGCGCCACCTTCGCCCAAGCGACGTACGCTGGTCTTTGCGGTACCACGGCTCATCCGCGAAGCAGAGTCGAAACCGAGCGTTAGCTCAGTAGCGTCAGGCATTTCAGCCTTCAGTTGCGCAGCGACACAGTCGGTAGGAATAACGTCAAAGCCAACGCCTGGACAGAGAACGATGCCAGCCCGCTTTGCTTCATCATGCTTGCTGTGCGCTAGTTCGAATACGGCGAGTTCCCCAGTAATATCGAGATAATGCGTGCGGGTGGCAATACAAGCATCCATCATCGGTGCCGCAGTGACCTCAAAAGGACCGGCGCAATGCACCACCACTTGCTGTTCTGCCAGCGCTTGGCGCAGTGCAACTGGGTCGTCGAGATTGACCACTTGATAAGGAAGTTCCAACTTGTCGGCGATTGCTTTTAATTTTCTCTCATTACGCCCAGCAAGCAATGGCTTTTGACCGCGCTCTTTCGCATAAGCCGCCACCAATTCGCCAGTGTAACCGTAAGCCCCGTAAATCATCCACGACATGCTGCTCTCCTCGCTATTAGTCTTTGTGCCTACTTGTCGTTACGTACTTTGTTAACGTACGATTCAGCATTTTTCTGCCGCGCCGCTTTTGCCACTTCTTTTGGCACAATCGTTTGCCCAATCGGCAAGAGTGCGATCATCGCGAGCTTCAAGTGCTGAATCCCAAAAGGAATACCGATGATAATAATAAACATCCCCAGCGCTGCAACAAGATGTCCGAGGGCTAACCACCAGCCAAAGAATATCAACCAAAGGATATTTCCAATTGAACCAAAGATACCCGTTCCGATATCGGCTTTTTGTGTCAGCTCGCGCCGACTCATTGCCTCGTAACCAAACGGCAAAAATGCAAAACGGCCAATCACAAAGCAAGCCTTACCCCAAGGGATACCGATGATCGAGATAAACGCGATCAAACCAGCAAGCCACCAACCTAGGCCCATGATGAAGCCGCCGAAAATCAGCCAAAGTATATTACCTAGAAGCGCCATGGATTACCCCGCTATTTTAAAATCTTTAACCTAACTACACGCCTACCGTACAAGCTTAACGCAAATTCGAGGTAAATAATCTCGCAAAATTGTAAATACGAGCTACATTTAATGACGGAAGTTAACTAAAAACAGGGGGTTATTAGATGAAAAGCATGAATCGCTTAGCTTTGTTGGCATTGTTTTCTAGTTTGACCTTGGCAGCTTGTAGCCAAGCCGAGCAAGAGTCTACCGAAGACAAAGCCGAACAAGCCATGGAGCAAACAGAGGCTGCGGCTGAAAACGTTGCAGACGAAACTGAAGAGGCGGCTGAAGAGGGCGCTGATGCTGCAGGTGATGCTTGGGATGATACCAAAGATGCCGCTGACGATGCTTGGGATGAAACCAAGGATGCTGCTGGTGACGCATGGGATGAAACCAAGGCAGCTGCAGGTGAAGCAGGTGACTTCCTTAGCGATGCAGCTATTACCGGTCGGGTGAAAGCCGCATTAGTCGAAGCTAGCCAAATCGATGCCATGAATATTAATGTCGAAACAATTAACGGCAACGTTGTTTTAAGCGGTGTCGTTGCGAGCGCTGATATTGCCGACCTTGCCGAGCAAATCGCCGAAGGCATTGAAGGTGTAGAATCGGTCGAAAACGATATCGAAGTGCAAAACTAAGACAGCGTTTCGTAAAAACGACGTTCAATACTGAACTAAAGAGTCCGTATTCAGGTATCCTGAATATGGACTTTTTTAATGGAGGTACGTGAATGAGTAACAACAGCTATCAACCACCCAAAGTATGGCAGTGGGACCAAGCAAGTGGCGGTAAGTTTGCCAAGATAAATCGCCCTACCGCAGGCGCAACTCACGAACGCGAACTCCCAGTAGGTGAGCACCCGCTTCAACTCTATTCGTTGGCGACACCGAACGGTGTGAAAGTCACTATTCTGCTTGAAGAGCTGCTGGAAGCGGGGATTAAAGAAGCCGACTATGACGCCTTTCTCATTGATATCAGCGAAGGTGACCAGTTCAGCAGCGGTTTTGTCGAAATTAATCCGAATTCGAAGATTCCTGCTTTGCTCGACCGCAGCACACAACCGCCGACGCGGGTGTTTGAATCGGGCTCGATACTGCTTTATCTTGCTGAAAAGTTCTCTGCTTTTTTGCCAAAAGATCCCGCCAAGCGTACCGAAACGCTCAATTGGCTGTTTTGGCAAATGGGCGCAGCGCCATTCTTGGGCGGCGGCTTCGGTCACTTCTACGCTTATGCACCAGAGAAATACGAATACCCCATCAACCGTTACACCATGGAAGTAAAGCGTCAGTTTGATGTTTTGAATCAGCAACTTGCGAAGCATCGCTATATTGCAGGTGAAGACTACACGATTGCTGATATGGCAATTTGGCCATGGTATGGCGCGGTCGTGAACAACGAAGCCTATGACGCAGCAGAATTTTTGCAGGTGAACGACTATGAGCACGTCGTGCGATGGGTAAAAGAGATTGGTGAGCGCCCCGCGGTAAAACGCGGTCGTATGGTCAATCGTGCTTGGGGAGAGGAACAGGAGCAAGTTCGAGAACGCCATAGCGCTTCCGACTTTGCTGGTAAAAACTGTTAAATTTAGATTGGTATCGGAGTCATCAAGATTATGAACAACAGTTGGGATGAGCGTTATCGCAGTGAAGACTATGTTTACGGCACAGCCCCGAACGACTTCTTATTGGAGCACGCCGCAGATCTGCTCGCGCCACTCGAAGAAGCTCATATTTTATGTGTTGCCGACGGCGAAGGCCGCAACTCGGTCTATCTTGCCGAATTAGGTGCCAATGTCTGCGCGATGGATATTTCTTCGGTAGGCTTAGCGAAGGCGAACAAACTCGCCGAACAACGCGGTGTCAGTATCCAAACTGAGGTTGTTGATCTTACCCAAGCAGAACTTCCACCCAGCCACTACGACGGTATCGTTGCTATTTTTTGTCACTTACCAGGGCAAGGCCGTGCACACCTTTATGAGCAAATCGCGGCGAGCCTGAAACCCGGCGGCTTTATCCTGCTTGAAGGGTACACGGTTGATCAGCTAGGTCGCGGCACTGGGGGCCCTGAAAACGCCGATTTAATGGTTTCCAAAGCCGAGCTGGAGCGGATCTTTAAGGGGTTTGATTTACAAATTAGTCAAGAACTTGAACGTGACATCCATGAAGGCGATCGCCATAACGGCCGCGGCGCCGTCTGCCAGTTTATTGCGCGCAAGCCGCAACAGCGCCAGCAAAGCTACCAGTTTAGTGCCAATCGTGACAAAGCCTCTCACCGTATGCGTTATGTGGAAGGTTCTGCGGCTACCGACGGTGAGTGCACCTTATGCAAAGGCCCACTCACCAGTGACGACTAAGCCGCTGGCTTAAATGCTAGGGTGTAGCGGTCGTAATGGCGTAAATAAAACAGCGCAAAACAAGCGGCCCACATCGGCCACGCGGCGAAAAATAACAAATTATTGAAGGCGTCGAGGTATTGCGGTAGCGACGACAACGTCGAGACGCCATGCAATACGAAAATCAATCCATAGGTTGCCGTACGCCACAGTCCTAGCACAAAAGCAATACACAAGGCGATCTGAAAACCTCCCAATACCGCTGCCAAGGTGGCAGATAATTCACCGATGCCATAGAAATTTTCAAAAACTGCGGCTGTATGTCCAGGATTTACAAACTTATCTAACGCCCAAACAAACATTACAATGAAAATACCAAGGCGCAGAGCTAATAAGCTCCACGCCAATTTCGTTTGTAGTTTTTCGTCAGCCATGCTGCCTCACTTAAAATCTTGGAATGCTTCGTCGACCGGGGTTTCGGCGACATGGTTGGTATAGTTACTCATAGTTTTCTGGGCAATTCCCAGAATCACTGCGAGTACGTGTTGCGGCTCATAGCCAACTTCAGCAAAGTCTTTGAATGCCTGCTGATCGACATTGCCACGAGCATTCAGCATCCGCTCGGTAAATACCCGCAGCGCTTGCAACTTGCTGTCACTCAAGGCGTCACCCTGCTTGATCTGCTGGGTGATATCATCATCAGCGCCCATTTGTTTTGCGATGGCTGTATGGGCCGGAACACAGTAGTGGCAGTCGTGGTACACATTAATCGTTTGCCACACGACGGTAAGTTCATTTTTGTCAAAACCCGCCTCTTGAAACAAGCTATCGAGCGTTTGATACGCCTCAAGTAACTGCGGTGAAGTCGCCATAACGGCAAACAAGTTTGGCACCATCCCCATACTGTCTTGCGCAGCTTGAAGACGTTCTTTGCTGCCATCCGGTGCTGACTCAATAGTGTGGAGCTTAAACTTTTGCATTACATACCTCCTATCAGATTACGCTTTAGCAAAAGCTTAGGAGAGACACCGACGCTTTTCGAGCGCAGTCAGCGCAATTCGGTGATTTGGTAGGAGATTAAGGTGATTCAGTTGGTCAATGTTGTTCGCGGAACGCTTGCGCGGCGCATCCAAGGTAACGTTTGAAGAAGCGCCCAAAGGCCGTCACAGATTGGTAACCCACCTGCCATGCGATGGTTTCAATAGCCATAGAACTACTGCGCAACAAATATTTCGCCCGTTGCAGACGAATTGCGTCTAGAACTTTCTTCGGAGTATAACCGGTGACTCTGAGACAGCGTTCTGCAAAGGCGCTGACTGAAAGGTGAGCGAGCTCAGCCATTATCTCAACGCTCCAGTCGTGCCCAGGTTTCGCCAACAGTGCGGCGACGACAGGGGCCAGCGCACGATCATTTAGGGCAGCAAAAAGTCCTGTTGTGTGACGATTACTCTGCATCACTTGCCGCAGCAGTTGAACCGCTATAATTTCACTGATTCGTTGTAATACAGCACGGTATCCTGGCTTACGCTGGGTCGTTTCACTGCGCACCATTTGCAACAACTGCGCCAACTGCTCAGTTTGCTCGCCGGAATTAACCACAACCCACGGTGGCAGCAGCTGGAACACTAACTGATTCACTTCACTTTTGTCTTGCAGCTCATAACAAACAATGCCTTGTTGCTCATGTTCAGCGATGCAGTGCTGCTTAAGTTGTTCAAGATCCATATCTTTCGGCAGCTCTTGCGCACTTAGAAAATGCGATACGCCCTGATTCACAAACACCACATCGCCAGCGTTAAGCCTCTGTTTTGAGAATTCATTGTCGGTTACACCGAACCAGCATTCACCGTTTGATACGACATGAAACCCAACTTTTTCAGGATGCTTTGCATGAATCGACCAAGCACCACACAACCCGGACTCAAAATGCAGTTCGGCGCCCATAGCCACAGAGTTAAGCAATAGGTCCATAGATTCCGTCGATTTGGTTGGTCGCTCAGGCGTTTCGGTCATTTACCTTCTACCCTTAAATCACTGATACTATGTACGATACTAATAAACTTATTCGTACGTCTATGCGTAGTCTAAACTTATTCAGCCGCTTTGGAGAGATTGCCTTGAAATTAATACCGTTTTACGCCTTTTTAATTGTTCCACTGAGCGCCGCTGCACAACAGGAACAACCCGATGAGATCATCGAGGTTCGTGGTGAGCAGCGCGAGATTGTGCTGCCCAGTGAGCAAGAGGTAGAAGGTGTTTTTGGGGCAAGCGAACAGCTGCAAGCTATCCCGCGTGCTGCTACCGTTATTACTGAATCGTTGCTACGCGAAGCCAACATCGATGACTTACATGACATCGCTAAGTTTGCCCCCAATAGCCATGCAGCTGCCGGCTTTGGCAACCCTTCTTTGCCGAGCATGCGTGGCCAGCTTGGAGAGCTCTTTACCGGCGGTATGCGCCGGCAAGCAGGCAACAATGGCTTAGGTATTCCGCTTTCACTCAATGCGTATGAGGGCATTCTGGTGGTCAAAGGCGCTCCGCCAGTGATGCTGGGTACCACGCAACGGGTGGGCGGCTTCGTTAATTTACTTCCTAAACAAGCACGCACAGATGAATCGCGAACCGAACTGCGCGCACGTTTCGGCGAATGGGACCAGAAACGTTGGCTGGCAGATCACAATGCGGTTATCGAGCAAGGCCGCCAAGCCTTTCGTGCCAGTGTTGAGGTGGTTGATGAGGGTAGCTTCTATGACTATACGCATCTGCGCAGTGACGACCTTTTGCTTGCTTACGAATGGGCCCCTTCAAATGACACGAGCTGGTCTTTAAGTTTTGAATACTATGACGTTGACTGGACCGACAATGCGGGTATCAACCGGCCGACCCAAGCGTTAATCGACAGTAATCTTTACATCACTGGGCAAGGGCAACAGCCCAACGGCTCGTTTGTGCCTGGTGCAGGCGCTGTGATTAGCCCAACTGGACAAGTTGAGATCGATCGTAGCACCGTCTTAACCGATCCCCTGGACACCAACAACGCTGAGACTTACCTACTGCACTCAGTTCTTGAGCAGCAACTCGACAGTGACTGGCTGCTCGTAAATCGTACCTACTATCAATATCTTGAGCGCGAAGGTATTAATCAAAACAGTTTTGTTGAGATCGTCGACGGTGCGCACACCCTCGAGCACCGTATTGAATTTCATTATTTAGACAACACTGTACTTGGTGCAAATGTTCGTTATAACGACGTATTAGGCTACAGCCAGTTTACCACTGAAGCAGACAACCCGATTGATTTAACCGGCAGTCTCGAGCAACGTCGCATTCCTCTAACGCCCGCACAGCAAGCGCGTTTGGTAGAGTTGCGCCCAGGATTGTTTGTCTCGCCTGGCGCCCAATATGACCTCGATGGCGATGGCGTCGGCGACTTTAATCTTTCCGATACCACTGACTCGACGAGCTATCAGTGGGGACTCTTCGCCCAACAACAATGGATGCTGACCGATAAGCTAAGCTTTACGCTTGGTCTACGTGCTGATTACTACGATGTTGAAGCGCGCGACCCGCTGGCACCCGCAGGCGCCACCGCTAAGCAAGACTCCCATAGCGATTGGCTCACTGCAGCAAGTTTTGCCGCGCAGTATAACTGGACGCCAGACCTTATGGTTTATGCCACAGCCTACGACAGTGACTCCACGTCAAACTCCATGGCGGGTGGTAATGTCTTAAATGCGGCAGGGGAGATCGATTCGCAAAACTTCGCCACGGAAAACCGCTTGTATGAACTCGGCGTGAAATATGCGCCAAGTGGCGCGCGCTGGTACGCTGATGCCGTTTGGTTTGACCAAACCCGCAGCTTGCGTAATCGCGATGGCTCTAATAGCGGTATTGCGACTGAGGGCGTGGAGCTACAATGGCATTACCGTCATGAGCAAGGCTATTGGTTAACCCTTGCAGCCAGCTATATCGATGCCCATTGGGACCAATCAGCTGCTTTTCAGGGTACCGGCCAAATCGCCGATGCGTTCGATAATTCGTGTCCGGACCTCATCATTGGCACCGGCATAGGTTCACCAAGTTTCACTGCTTTTGCCGCTTCAAACCAGCAGTTGCAAGGTGTGCCTGAAGTACAGGCCAATGCGGTCGCCGGTTGGCAAATAACCGAAACATGGTCTGTGGGTGGCGACCTAAGCTACACTAAGTCATACCCACTCGACTTTTTACAAACGGTGATGATTCGTGATCAACACCAGTTGAATTTGCACACACAGTACCGTTTCACGCCAGAGTTCAGTGCGCGTTTGGACATTAACAATGTCACCGATCAAGAAAATTGGGCGCCGGTGTTTGAGGGCGGCTACTTTGGCGCGACCTTAGCGTTTCCTTCGTTACCACGCCATGCGCAGTTAACACTCAGCTACCGTTTTTAATAGGAACTTAAATGTCTGTAAAGAAACTGCTCTTTATTGGGATCATCGCCGCGTTAATCGCCAGCGTTTTCATTTTTGATTTGACCCAGTATCTCAATCTTGAGCTGTTGAAACAGCAGCGCGAACAGCTCACTCAACTGTTTGCCGAGCAACCGTTATTGATGTTCGGTGGCTATTTCGCATTGTATGTAGTGTGTACTGCACTATCGATACCTGGCGCGACGGTCTTAACTCTCGGTGCAGGGGCTATTTTCGGCTTAGCGTGGGGCCTATTGCTGGCATCATTTGCCAGCTCTGTTGGCGCCTTGCTGGCCTTTCTGAGCGCACGCTGGTTACTGCATGACTGGGTCCAAGAACGCTTTAGTAAGCGTTTAAAAACCATCAACGAAGGGGTACAACGTGACGGCGCTTTTTACCTGCTGAGTCTGCGCTTGGTGCCGCTATTCCCGTTTTTCGTAATTAACTTAGTGATGGGCTTAACTAAGATCAAAACATGGACGTATTACTGGGTCAGCCAACTCGGCATGTTTCTCGCGACTGCTGTGTACGTTAATGCCGGCACGCAGCTCGCGCAGGTGAATAGCCTTGGTGATGTGGTGTCGGCCGACCTATTGGGCGCCTTGGTGTTGCTGGGTATCGTACCCATTGTGGCTAAATTTATCCTGGGCTTCTTGAAAAAGCGCCGTGCTTATCGCGGCTATTCCAAGCCTTCTAGCTTTGACAACAACCTTATCGTAATTGGAGCAGGCTCGGCTGGGTTGGTGAGTGCTTACATTGCTGCTGCCGTGAAGGCAAAAGTAACGCTCATCGAGAAGCATGAAATGGGCGGTGACTGCTTAAATACCGGTTGCGTGCCCTCAAAAGCTTTACTGCACGTCGCAAAATCGATTCGGCAAACTCGAGCCGCACAACAGCTCGGTGTGGAAGCTAAGATTGAAAACGTCGATTTTGCCCGCGTAATGGACGAAGTACAGCAGGTTGTGCAACGCATTGCGCCCCATGATTCAGTCGAACGCTACACCGAACTTGGCGTCGATGTGATTAAAGGCGAAGCTACACTAACCTCACCTTGGCACGTTAAGGTTCGCACCGCAGAAGGCGAGCAAACACTGTCCACTCGCAGCGTTATCATCGCCACTGGTGCACGCCCTTTGGTTCCTTCTTTCGCTGGACTCGAGCAAATCGATTACCTTACTTCTGACAATTTATGGCAACTGCGTACCTTGCCGAAACGCTTATTAGTGTTGGGTGGTGGACCGATTGGCTGTGAGTTGGCGCAAGCCTTCCAACTGTTAGGCAGTCAGGTCACTATTGTCGAAATGGGCGCTCGCTTGCTTAGTAATGAAGACACCGATGCCAGCGCCATGTTGCAACATCAGTTGCGTGAGGATGGCGTGGATTTGCGCCTCAACCACAAAGCTGAGCGGTTTGAAGTGGATGCTGACGGCCAAGCTAAGTTGCTAGCAGAGCATGAGAACGAAACCGTCGAGCTGCCTTTTGACCGAGTGTTGATCGCTTTAGGCCGACAAGCCAATACTTCTGGTTTCGGACTCGAGGAATTGGGCGTAGACACCGATCGCACCGTGCGAGTCAATGGCCTACTGCAAACGAATTTCCCGAACATCTATGCATGCGGCGATGTTGCCGGACCTTATCAGTTCACCCACGTGGCTTCGCATCAAGCTTGGTATGCCGCAGTGAATGCGTTGTTTGACCCATTTAAAACCTTCCGTGCCGACTATTCGGTGATCCCATGGGTAACTTACACAACGCCTGAAATTGCCAATGTTGGCCTAACTGAGCAGGCCGCAGAGCGAGAAAATATCAGCTATGAAGTAGTTGAGTATGACATCAGTGACATGGATCGCGCCATCGCTGATCAGCAAGCCTACGGACGCATCAAAGTGCTCACCGAACCAGGTAAAGACAAAATCCTCGGCGTCAATATTGTCGGTGCTCAGGCGGGTGAATTACTCGCCGAATATGTCTTGGCCATGAAGCATGGCCTTGGTTTGAATAAGATTCTCGGAACTATCCATAGCTATCCCACCATGTCAGAAGCCAATAAATACGTGGCCGGCCAGTGGAAACAGGCGCACAAGCCTGAAAAGCTGCTGAATTGGGTGGCGAAGTTTCACCGCTGGCGCCGCAGCTAGGCATGTCGCTCAGTGATCTCCTGCAGCGCATTCGCGCTTGTCGTGAATGCGAACCTGACTTACCTTGCGGTGCACGTCCCGTGGTGCAAGCATCGGTCACCGCCCCCATACTTATTGCGGGTCAGGCTCCGGGGCGTCGCGTGCATGCTTCGGGACTGCCTTTCGATGATGCAAGCGGTGACCGGTTACGCACTTGGTTAGGTATCGATCGTCAGACCTTTTATGACGAACGCTGTTTTGCCATTGCACCGATGGGCTTTTGTTATCCTGGTACAGGGAAAAGCGGTGATCTGCCGCCGCGCCCAGAATGCGCGCCACTTTGGCGCCAGCAGCTCTTGCGAGAGTTACCTAACGTGCAGCTTACGCTGGCTATTGGCAAGTATGCCATTGCTTGGCATCTGGCCGAGTTTTGTGGCGTGCAACGTTATACAACGCTCACAGAAACCGTGCAACATTGGCAGGAATACTGGCCGCACGTGCTGCCGATGCCTCACCCAAGCCCACGTAATAACCTTTGGCTCAAGCGCAATCCTTGGTTCGAGCGTGACCTCGTACCCATGCTGCAAGCTAGGATAAAGTCACTACTCACCGATTAGTCAAAATCATAACTCGCGTCAGCAATATCGCCGCGCCATACCCACTCCCACTTATCGGCAACCTGCCAGCCAACTTCACCAAAAAACGGAATACGCAGGCCCTGCACTTCACGATAATCGGCGAACCTTCCCCGCCATGGGCAAGCGCGGAACTGCTTACCAAAGCGGCCAAAACGGGCAGGCGTATAGATCTCTTGCACCGCGCCGTTAGGTGCAAAAGTAAACTCCAGTTCGACCTGCACACCGTGATCTTCAAGACTTGCTATGGCGCGTTGCTCGTCTAAAGTGCGCCATTGCACACCAGCTGCTGGCAATAAGTTCGTTGGACACCACACCCCCTCTGCGAGGTAACGGTGAAGTTCTGCCTCGTTTAGTTCGGGTTTGTCTCTTTCAGCAGCAAGCGTCAACCAAGAGAAGAGTCGGATACTTCCCGCGCCAATGCCTTTAGCGTAGCTATCGGTGATGTGTAAATTCAAAGGACCTAACCAACCGACCTGCGCCTGCCACTCAAAACTGCCCTTATGAAAGAGTTGTTGCGCAGTAAAGTGACGCCATTTCTCACTTTTTAGATCGGTACGTAACGTTCCCGTTTGCCGCAGCCTCGCTTCGTTAATGACTGGCCATTGAGCTGGCAATGCATAGTCGAAATAGCGTCGGACGAGAGCTGGGAGTAAATGTGTCATGACTAGTCTTTCCTGTTAAAATAAGGCGCATCATTTAACTTTAGCATTTATTTGGAAATGACCATGAGCAGTTGCTGTGGCGTCGACAGCCAAGCGCAAATTGATAGCGCACAACGAAAGCTTCTTTGGACCGTGTTGATTCTGAACGCGGTGATGTTTTTCGTAGAATTTATTGCCGGTTGGGTGGGTCAATCGAGCGGTCTTATCGCTGACTCGCTCGATATGTTGGCAGACGCTTTGGTTTACTCCGCGAGTCTCTATGCTGTCGGTAAAACCTTAAAGCACAAAGCGAATGCTGCATTACTGAATGGTAGCCTGCAATTGGTTTTGGCCTCGTTGGTAGTGCTCGACGTTATCAAGCGCTTTCTCTTTGGCAGCGAACCAAGTGCTGACATTATGCTTTCGGTCGCCGTGTTAGCGCTAGTTGTTAACGTGATTTGCTTCGCAATGCTTTATCGCTTTCGGAATGGCGATATCAATATTCGCGCCAGCTGGATTTGCTCACGAAACGACATGCTATTGAATACCGGCGTGATTTTTTCAGCACTGCTCGTCAGCTCGCAGAATGCTGCATGGCCAGACTTACTGATAGCTCTCGTGATTGCCGCTATCGTCATCACTTCGGCCATAGGTATCGTGCGCAATGCGCTTCAAGTACGCCGCGGTGAGGCTGATAAAATTGAGGATTGCTGCGGTTAATCCGCAGCAGTATCGACACCGCACTTCGGCACAGTTTGCAAAGCGTGTTGCCATGCTGCTTGCGCATCAAAATCAGCCACCAAGCCACCTTTCTCTTCAGGCATTGCACTAAAAGCTTCCATACCGTGCTGAATCATGTAGTCAGGGTAGTATTGCGGCGCCCCCAACCTTGTCAGCTGCTGACAAAGCTCTGGTACCTCTAAGCGTGCTGCTATGGCATCCTGCAAGGCGACTAAGTCAGCTTGTTCAGCCTTCGCAAAAGCGTTCATACGCGTCACCATGAGCGCTTGATGGGCCGTCTGGTCACTGACGCGAAGTGTATCGTAGTAACCATAAGTCATGGCCGTAGTGTAAAGATCTGCAGCCTGAGCATAGCGTTCTTGCTCGATACATTCTGCTACGCCGGTGATCAGATCGACTGGGTTATGCTGTGCGGTAACATCGCTTAGCGGAATACACGCGAGTGGTTGAGGGCTTTCTAAATTTCGCTCCGATTCAAGATTCAAGATTGCGCTTTGCCCTTGCTCAGCAGGCTCATTTGCCAGCACCGCCCAAACCGCAGCCACAACGAGTGCGACTAAAATAGCTAATTTGATCTTCATCACTTCACCATTACTTTGCCGCCCACAATTTTATAAGCAGGCGTACCACGAATCATTGTTTCGCGGGCAAACTCTTGCCCGCAGCCAGGACAAATGCCGACCTCAGAGGTATGGTTTTCTACAATCCGTTCAACAAAACACTTCACCAGCGCGCCTTTGCCACCTTTGCGATACTTATACAAAGGCGCTCGGCACTTACTGCAATTGATTTGCACCGTCCGGAGTGGTTGTTTTTTGCGAGGTTTAGCCATGCCGAATCATGTTAATGACTGGCATGGCAAATGCAATCGAAATTCAGAGAGTGGTTTAAGCTTTCTTCAAAGCTCGAACAATGATGAGAAGTACGATAGCGCCTATGGTCGCAACAACAATGCTGCCAATCAATCCGCCATCACTCGAAAGGCCAAGCAAGCCAAACAAAAAACCGCCTAGCATAGCGCCGATAATACCGATAACGATGTTGCCCAAAATACCAAAACCACCGCCTTTCACTAGCGTTCCAGCTAACCAACCGGCGATAAGACCTACCAATAAAAACCATAAAAAGCTCATTGGGAATTCCTTCTTTTGCTATGGGTAAGTGAGATAAATCACTCTTAAACATAGCAAAGAAGCTGTATTTTGGTAGGTTTTCACCTCGTCTTAACGTTTACCAGTGACAACTTTACGGATCATTGGTTAATTACTGCCTTGCGAAAGCTGTAGAAGTTTATCTGCTATTTTTTGCGTTGATTCTTTCAACTCTTCGAGCTCCTTCTCATCATCGGTAAATTCTTGGAGCATTATTGCCTGCCCGTGGCGCATAGCTAAGAAGTGTGCAACCTCAGCCCTTGCAACTTCGCTATTCACCTCAGCGCTATCGGCGAGTTGCGCCTCTAGTTCATCAAGATTCTCGACGGTTCCTCGAACCATACCAGACGCCATCGCCTTATTCATAGGCTCGATTTCTAAATCGGCGGTAGCACCACCTTTATCATCGAGCAAATAGTCGTGCATCGCCAAATTTCCAAATGCTAAAGCTTTATTATAAAGCTCTTCATGCACCTCCGGCCCCAAGCTGGCATGTTGGTACCATTTATCGAGTACGGTCGGATTATTTTCCATAGCCATGACAGTACGCCATGTTTCGCTACCATTAATGTCTGCACCAAGGCTCAATAGCTGCTCAAAATGTTCAACCGTAAAGCTGTTTCGCGCATTGGCAATGACAAACATGGAAGCTGTTAAAGGTCCCATACGCGGTGCTGAGACGACCACTTGATTCGGAGCGATATCCCCACGCTCCATCAGGGCAAGCATAAAGTCAGGTCGTATACCGATAAGCTCAGGATCTTCCGCAAAAATCGTTTGAATATCCTCAACAGCAACGTTGGGATAGCGCAGCAATGCCTGTTCCAAAGCGCTCGGTTCAGTTAAACGTTGCGCATCAGTTTTGTTCGCCGCTTCCGCTTGCACTTGCTCTTGTATCTGCACGTTAACATCTTGCTTGTCATCGGCAACGGCCTTCGCAAGAACCTCTTTTTCTGCTGTCGCAAGCTCACCTGATGGTGTTTCCATGGTAAACAGCCAAGCACCAATAACGGCCGCTAGCGCTAGTACAACTCCTAAAAATAAACGCATGTTAATCCTTGTTCAGTAATGGTCAAACTTAATCTTTTTGAGTTCTTCGCATGGTACTTTTACCTAAAGCTCTTCTAATGACTTTTTCAACTTCACCCCATCGACAACCATGTACCATTTGCCGTTTTCAAGGTAGGGCGGCTGACTCACTTCAAAGGTGGTTGCGAACAAACCAATACCGACCTCAAAGTTATTGCCCTTAAAGCCCTTCATGGGTCCGTTAATACTCACTTTGCCGCCATCTTTTAAACGCTCATAGGCAACAGTGCCGTCAGCTAAGATCAGCAGGTACATCTCTGGGCTACGCCATTCACCAACATAGTCGAGCTTGTCATTTGGCACGGGCTGACTGCAACCGACAAGTCCAGCGAAAGCGAGGATAAGAATAGCTAAATACTTTTTCATGGCGGCACCCTAATTTTGTTTCAAATCATCAAAGGTGGTCGTGCGCGTATTAATTTTCGCGCCAAGGTGGATAATCACGTCTCGTGCGCCAGCGCCGAGCGCTAGTTCCCGTAAAACCCGATCTTCAATGCCCGTCAAACCACCTTCGGTTTTCTCTAGCTGGTGCATCACAACACGCGGTGACGGCCGAATTTTGGACTTATGGATTTCGAAAATACCGTACTGCACCACCTTTTCGGCCAACAAAAAGTCCGCAACAAAGCTGCGCGTATGTGCGAATGGGTTCTGAATCTTTATATCCGGACCTGTCATTTCCCGTGCGGCCTGACCAATAGCTACAATCTTCTGTTTGTTATTTTCACTCGCGATAGCAATCCACGGTTCGTATTCAAAAACTTCGTGGGTGTCGAAGCGCCGCATAGTGATGCGCTGTTCACTAAGTTCGACCACGACGTCAAAGGAAAATAGGCTACGTAACGCGTTGAGTATCATTGGCTAACTAATCGTGGGCGGATATCCGCTTCAACCAAATCACCAACGCGTTGGGTATTTTTAAAGCTAAGTAAATGATTGAAGTCGAAGTCGGCGACCGCCACACGCTTATCGCTCTGCCAGTCAATGACATAGTTTAGGTCCTTAGGATGACCGTCGAGACTGACTAATAATTCGCGTTCGTCGGCATCCTGCAATTCGGTCACCACAATATTCGTTTGCCAATTGGTGGTCGCGCCGCAATTGACTACTTCAACGAGCACCGCTTTTGTGGCGTCTGGTGATTGCACGCGTTCGAACTCTTCACTCGCACAGCCACCGCTCCACCATAGGGTTAGCGGTAGCCAAATGCCTGCACCACCAATAACAAAGAGCCAAAACAATGCGGCGCCCGCGTTCCACAAGAATTTAAACATGCTGCTCATGCTCTTGAGCTTTCTCTTCTTGCGTACGGTAGGCAATGCCGCCGGTTTTCTGCGCGACAAGGTTATACATCCATGCCGCAATGAGCGCGAAGATATAAGTGGTAAAACCGTAAAACAAAGGGGCGAGCGTTATGCTAAATAAGGAGAATCCGAACGTGACAGCGACGCTACCTTCCGTGTCACTTATTGCTGAAATAACACCCATCAAAATAGATAATGGGAACAAGATAACAACCGATACGCCTGCTGCAACCATTCCGCATACCACACCAGCCTTGTGCGGAGCTATGTACGAAAGCCTTTTCATTGTTAGTCATCCTTTTCACATCTAGTTTACATTTTTATGGGTTTGAAATTAACATTCTAGTGGTTGTTTTTCCAGACAAAGTGAAGCCTGTTATTGCTAACGTTTAGGTGTTTTCAATTTGAGCTTGGTGAACTGATATACCAACATATACTAATTATTGGTATTTATTGCGGTTTGAGATTCAGTGGACGAGGTAATTATGGCTAAAAATAAGAGTATCAGCCGAGGGCACCACTTTGAGCAATGGCTGAAAGACAACGCCAAGGCTATTGAGGCCTATAACGAAAAGGTCGAAGCAAGCGGTACATTTAGTGACAGTGTGAGGAAGTTCTGATTAGGAAGCATTAAAAAAGGCGCCGTAGCGCCTTTTTTAATGCGAAACTCAAGTTACTCCACCGTAACGGACTTCGCCAGGTTACGAGGTTGGTCGACATCGGTGCCTTTGATGATGGCCACAAAGTACGACAGCAACTGGAGTGGAATGGTATACACGATCGGAGCAATGAGCTCGTCGCAATGGCTGACGTTGATGACGTGCATGCTTTCGTCGCTCTTGAAGTTAGCATCGCGATCGGCGAATACATACATGATGCCGCCACGCGCGCGTACTTCTTCAACATTCGATTTCAGCTTCTCAAGCAGCTCGTCATTTGGCGCGACGACAATCACTGGCATTTCAGCATCTATCAGGGCCAATGGACCGTGCTTAAGCTCACCCGCAGCGTAGGCTTCGGCGTGAATGTACGAGATCTCTTTCAGCTTCAACGCACCTTCCATGGCGATAGGATACTGCGAGCCGCGGCCCAGGAAGAGACTATGGTATTTGTCGGCAAACTCCGGAGCTAAGGCTTCAATCTCGTCGCTCAGCAAAAGCGCTTCTTCAAGCTTCGCTGGCAAGGTTTTCAAGCCTTTCACGATGACTTCTTGCTTGTCAGCTGGTAGACCGCGAGATTGACCAAGCGCCAGCACTAGCATCATCAAGCCAACCAACTGGGTGGTGAAGGCTTTCGTCGAAGCCACGCCAATCTCGGTACCGGCGCGCGTCATATAAGCGAGATCTGATTCACGTACCATCGATGAGGTGGCAACGTTACAGATGGTCAAAGACCCTTTGTAGCCGAGTTCTTTAGACAAACGTAAAGCAGCCAAGGTATCTGCTGTTTCGCCGGACTGAGAGATGGTGACCAGCAAGCTGTTCGAGTGAACGTGCGATTGGCGATAACGGAACTCAGAGGCGATTTCGACATTACATGACACGCCTGCCAAAGCCTCAAGCCAATAGCGCGCGACCATACCGGCGTGATAGGAGGTACCACAGGCCACGATTTGCACGTGCTCGATGCCTTTTAATAACTCCATTGAGCCTTCACCGAAGGCATTCTCGGCGACTCGACCTTCAACTAAACGACCTTCAAGGGCATTACGTACCGCTGCTGGCTGTTCATGAATCTCTTTCAACATAAAATGGCGGTAGTTGCCTTTGCCGCCGGCGTCGTACTGGCTGTCAGACTCATGCACTTCACGTTCAACACGCGCACCCTTAGCGTCATACACCTTCACATCGGTGCGCGTAATATCCGCCATGTCACCTTCTTCGAGGTACATGAACTTGCGCGTTACTGGCAATAAGGCCAACTGGTCTGAAGCGATAAAGTTCTCGCCGATACCAAGGCCAATCACCAGTGGACTGCCTGAGCGCGCGACCACGAGACGACCTGGCTCTTGGCAATCCATGACGACGGTGCCATAAGCGCCATCGAGCTGCTTTACCGCAGCTTGTACTGCGTCAAATAAGTCGCTGTGGGTCTTTTTCTCGTGATGTACCAAGTGGCAAATCACTTCGGTGTCGGTGTCTGAACGGAACTCGTAACCCAACGCACGCAATTGCTCACGTAGCTTGTCATGGTTCTCGATAATGCCGTTGTGCACCACCGCAATGCAATCGTGCGACATGTGTGGGTGGGCATTGGCTTCAGTGACACCGCCATGAGTTGCCCAACGGGTGTGGGCGATACCGGTCGTACCACTCAGCGGGTGCTCACCAACGGCGTCTTTCAATTCTTGTACCTTGCCGGTACGGCGAATGCTTTCAATCACGCCGCCCTCGTTCAATACGGCCAGACCTGCTGAGTCATAACCGCGATATTCGAGGCGCTTGAGTCCTTCAAGCAGGATTTCGCTAATACGGCGCTCGGAAGTGGCGCCTACGATTCCACACATACGTCTTATCCTTTCTTTTGCGGGCGTTGCCAGCCCGTAATATTGCGTTGTTTACCACGAGCAATAGCGAGTTCGCTATCAGCTACGTCCTTGGTAATGGTCGAGCCTGCGCCAACCGTGGCTTGCGCACCGATGCGCACAGGGGCAACCAAAGAGCTATTTGAGCCAATAAAGGCGCCATCGTCGATCTGCGTGGTCGACTTATTCACACCGTCATAATTGCAAGTGATAGTACCCGCGCCAATATTGACGTGCTCACCAATGATGGCGTCACCTAAATAGGTGAGATGGTTGGCTTTTGAGCCCTTGCCGAGTTTGGACTTTTTCATTTCGACAAAGTTACCGACCTTGGCGCCTTGTTCAAGTACCGAGCCCGGGCGCAAACGAGCATAAGGGCCCACTTCGCAGTGTTCACCCACCTGCGCTTCTTCGACAATGCTGTGGGATTTGATGCGGGCACCAGCGGCGATTCGGCAATTGCGCAGAATGCAGTTGCTTTCAATGATCACGCCTTGTCCTAACTCAACGTCACCTTCAAAGATGACGTTCACATCAACAACCACGTCATTGGCAATGTGAACATTACCGCGTACATCAACCCGCGCGGGGTCGAGGAGGGTGACACCATCAAGCATAAGTTGTTCGGCCTGCCGTTGTTGGTAGGCACGCTCAAGTGCCGCTAATTGAACCCGGTTGTTTGCGCCTTCAACTTCATGGATGTCTTGTGGTTGCGTCGAAGCAATCTGAACGCCTTCTTGCGCAGCCATAGCAACGATATCGGTCAGGTAGTACTCGCCCTGTGCATTATCATTTGATAACGCCGCTAGCCAGCGCTTAAGCGCCTTTCCTTGCGCCAGCATCATTCCAGTGTTGGCTTCTGTAACCTTGAGCTGGTCCGGCGTTGCGTCTTTCTGTTCAACGATACCGGTTATGTTCCCGTCTCCGTCACGCAGAATACGACCATAGCCGGTTGGATCGGGCAGGGTAACCGTCAATAACGCAAGCTCAGTGCTTTGCCCCGCTTCTACTAATGCTTGTAGGGTCTCAACGCGCGTTAACGGCACATCGCCGTAAAGAATTAATACATGCTCGTCGTCTGACAGGTGCGGAACCACTTGCTGCACCGCATGACCGGTACCTAGTTGTTCGGCTTGTTCAACAAAATTAAGCGCTTGCCCACCGAGGCGTTCTAACAATACCCCAGCACCGTGGCCGTAAATTACATGAATGGCGCTCGAATCAAGCTGCCGTGCGCTGTCGATCACATGTTGCACCATCGCTTTGTGGGCAACTGGATGGAGCACTTTAGGCAATGCCGAACGCATGCGGGTGCCTTTGCCAGCAGCAAGTACCACTACACTCAATGCCATGAATCCTTCCATTTATCGGTTGGTGAATCAGAAAGCCCTATTCTAGCGAGATTACAGGAAATTAACAGGAGGAAAATTGCCTTCTAGAGCGCGAGCTTACGGACTTTGCAGAATATTTGCACAATAAAAAAGCCCAGCACGATGGCTGGGCTTTCGCTTCTTTCTAGGCTGGAGCAAATTATTTGCGAATTTTGCGAATAATCTGCAATTGTGCCAACGCCCGAGACAATTCTGCAGCTGCTTCTGCGTAGCTGAGATCAGAACTTGAATCTGCGATTGCTTCTTCAGCACGTTTTTTCGCATCAAGCGCTTGTTGTTCATCAAGCTCTTCACCGCGAACGGCTGTATCAGCCAAAACCGTGACGTTGTGAGGCTGCACTTCCAGCACACCACCAGCAACGTAGATGATTTCTTCTTCACCGCCTTCTTTTACCACTCGCACCATACCTGGCTTGATTTTGGTAATTAAAGGCGCGTGACCAGGGTAGATACCCAACTCACCTTCGCTACCGGTCACTTGCACGGTCTCAACGGCGCCAGTAAACAAACTGTCTTCAGCGCTGACCACGTCAAGGTGTACAGTTTTTGCTGCCATTTAAACCTCCCGGTTCTTACATTTTCTTGGCTTTTTCGGCCGCTTCTTCGATGCTGCCAACCATGTAGAACGCTTGTTCTGGAAGGTCATCATAGTCACCGTTTAAGATGCCTTTGAAGCCAGCGATGGTGTCTTTCAACGCAACGTATTTACCAGGTGCACCGGTGAATACTTCAGCAACGAAGAAAGGCTGCGACAAGAAACGCTGGATCTTACGAGCACGAGCAACGGTCATCTTGTCTTCTTCAGACAACTCGTCCATACCCAAGATTGCGATGATGTCTTTCAGCTCTTTGTAACGCTGCAATACAGACTGCACACCACGCGCTACGTCATAGTGCTCTTTACCGATAACTTGCGGGTCAAGCTGACGTGACGTTGAATCCAGTGGGTCAACCGCAGGGTAGATACCCAAAGACGCGATATCACGTGACAATACAACCGTCGCATCCAAGTGAGCGAAGGTGGTTGCTGGTGATGGGTCAGTCAAGTCATCCGCAGGTACGTATACGGCCTGGATTGACGTGATTGAACCGGTCTTGGTTGAAGTAATACGTTCCTGAAGTACACCCATCTCTTCAGCAAGAGTAGGCTGATAACCTACCGCTGATGGCATACGACCCAACAATGCAGATACCTCGGTACCGGCTAGGGTGTAACGATAGATGTTATCAACGAAGAACAATACGTCACGACCTTCGTCACGGAACTTCTCTGCCATGGTCAAACCGGTCAACGCAACGCGAAGACGGTTACCTGGAGGCTCGTTCATCTGACCGTAGACCAATGCTACTTTGTCGAGTACGTTTGAATCTTTCATCTCGTGATAGAAGTCATTACCCTCACGCGTACGCTCACCAACACCGGCGAATACTGAGTAGCCGCTGTGCTCGATTGCGATGTTACGGATAAGCTCCATCATGTTAACGGTTTTACCTACACCGGCACCACCGAACAGACCAACTTTACCACCTTTGGCGAACGGGCAAATCAAGTCGATAACTTTGATACCTGTTTCCAAAAGCTCGGTAGCGTTTGACTGATCTTCGTACGAAGGTGCTTCACGGTGAATAGACATACGCTCTTCTTCGCCGATGTCGCCCGCTTCGTCGATTGGTTCACCTAATACGTTCATAATACGACCGAGGGTTTGTTTACCCACAGGTACCATGATTGGTTCGCCAGTGTTTTCTACTGTAATACCACGACGCAAGCCATCGGTTGTACCGAGTGCGATACCACGCACGATACCACCGCCTAGCTGCTGCTGAACTTCCAAGGTCAAACCCTTGAGGTCACCGTCGGTCACCTTCAGCGCGTCGTAGACCTTTGGCACGCTTGATTGTGGAAATTCGATATCCACAACCGCGCCAATAATTTGCACGACCTTACCTTGACTCATGACATTTCCTCTAACTCTAAAATTCTTGCAAGCTTCGCCTTAAACCGCTTCGGCGCCCGATACAATTTCCGAAATTTCCTGCGTGATAGCTGCCTGACGTGCCTTGTTGTACACGAGCTGCAACTGATCGATGAGGTCTTCGGCGTTGTCGGTAGCGGCTTTCATTGCCACCATCCGCGCTGCCTGTTCACTAGCGATGTTGTCCACCACACCTTGGTAAACTGTTGATTCGACGAAACGACGAATCAAGGTATCCAAGATAGTTTCTGGTGCTGGCTCGTACAGGTAATCCCAGCTACCTGCTTGCACGCGATCACGCTCTTCGCCTTCAGCTTTTGGCAACGGTAGCAATTGCGCTATCGTTGGGTCTTGCTTCATGGTGTTCACAAACTTGTTGTACACCACGTAAAGACGATCGATGCTGCCTTTATCGAAAGCATCGAGCATAACTTGAACGGTGCCGAGCACATCATTCACGCCTGGCTTGTCGCCTAAACCTGAAGTTTGCGCTAGCAAACGGCCTCCAAAGCGTTTAAAGAAACCCGTTGCCTTGCTGCCAATCGCCGCAAAATCAACTTCGATACCTTGGTCTTGCTGTGCTTGAGCATGCTTAACTACCGCTTTAAATTCATTGGTGTTTAAGCCGCCACACAGACCACGGTCGGTTGAAATGACGATATAGCCAACTCGCTTCACTTCACGTTCTTCTAAGAACGGATGCTTATATTCCAAGTTAGCGTGGGCAACATGGCCGATCACTTTGCGAATGCTGTCGGCATACGGGCGGCTAGAAGCCATCCGTTCCTGCGCCTTTTTCATTTTTGACGCAGCAACCATTTCCATTGCGCTAGTGATCTTCTGAGTATTGTTAATACTCCCGATCTTGGTTTTTATCTCTTTACCGCCGGCCATGATAATCTCCTGTTAACTCAACGACGTGTGGCCACTCGAAGGTGGCCACTGCTCATTACCAAGACTGCGTCTTTTTGAAGGTTTTAAGACCTTCGTGCAGCTTAGCTTCGATGTCGTCGTTATAGTTGCCAGTTTTATCAATATCAGCCATCAGATCGGCGTGCTCGCTCTTCATGTACGAAATTAACGCACTTTCAAAGTCGAGGATTTTTTCCTGCGCCACATCTTTGAGGTAGCCTTTTTCAGCTGAGAAGATAGACACTGCCATCTCTGCAACGCTCATTGGCTCATATTGGTTCTGTTTCATTAGTTCGGTAACACGCTGACCGTGCTCAAGCTGTGAACGCGTTGCTTCATCAAGGTCAGAAGCAAACTGTGCGAACGCGGCAAGTTCACGATACTGTGCCAATGCCAAACGAATACCACCACCAAGTTTCTTGATAATCTTGGTCTGTGCTGCACCACCTACACGCGATACCGAGATACCTGCGTTAACAGCAGGGCGGATACCAGCGTTGAACAAGTCAGTTTCCAAGAAGATCTGACCGTCGGTGATTGAAATCACGTTGGTTGGTACGAATGCCGATACGTCACCCGCTTGGGTTTCGATAATTGGCAACGCGGTGAGTGAACCGGTTTGACCTTTGACTTCACCGTTGGTGAATTTCTCAACGTAGTCAGCGTTTACTCGCGCTGCACGCTCAAGTAGGCGTGAATGCAAGTAGAACACGTCACCTGGGTATGCTTCACGACCTGGTGGACGACGTAGCAACAATGAGATTTGACGATAAGCAACAGCTTGCTTCGACAAGTCATCGTATACGATTAATGCGTCTTCACCGCGGTCACGGAAGTATTCACCCATGGTACAACCTGAATAGGCTGCCAAGTATTGCAACGCTGCTGATTCAGAAGCAGATGCTGCAACCACAATGGTGTTCTCCAACGCGCCGTGCTCTTCAAGCTTACGTACGACTGAAGCGATGGTCGATGCTTTCTGACCGATAGCGACGTACACACACTTAATACCAGAGTTTTTCTGGTTGATGATTGCGTCAACTGCCAAAGCTGTTTTACCAGTCTGACGGTCACCGATCACCAACTCACGCTGGCCACGACCGATTGGAATCATCGCATCGATAGATTTATAACCAGTTTGCACTGGCTGATCTACTGATTGACGTTCGATAACGCCAGGTGCGATTTTTTCAACAGGTTCAAAGCCGTCAGCTTCGATAGGACCTTTACCGTCAATTGGCTCACCTAAGGTGTTCACAACGCGGCCCAATAGGTTACGACCTACTGGTACTTCAAGGATACGGCCTGTTGATTTAACTTTAACGCCTTCTTGTAAGTCCGCATACGGACCCATTACAACGGCGCCTACAGAATCACGTTCTAAGTTCAACGCGATGGCGTAACGATTGCCAGGAAGCTCAATCATCTCACCTTGCATACAGTCAGCAAGGCCATGAATGCGGATGATACCATCAGTTACAGAAACGATAGTACCTTCGTTACGAGCTTCACTGACCACTTCGAACTGTTCAATACGTTTCTTGATCAGTTCAGCGATTTCATTTGAATTCAGTTGCATGCTCAAGTCCCCAATTAGGATTGCAGTGCATGGGCAAGCCGATCGAGCTTACCGCGCACCGTACCGTCAATCACGGTGTCACCAGCTTTAATGTATAAGCCACTGACAATCGCTGCATCGACACTGCAATTCAGCTTAACTTTGCGTGAAAAACGTTTTTCTAACGTCTGTGCTAGATTGTCTTGCTGCTTTTTGGTCAATTTGACCGCAGAGGTAACGTCTACAGTAACTTCTTGCTCGTGCTCTGAGCGCAGTTCGCTGTATAGCTTCTCGACAGCAGGTAAGGCTTTCAAACGGTCATTTTCCGCCATCAAACGCACGAAGTTTTGGCCTTTTTCATCCAATTGTTCGCCGCAGACGTTAATGAAAACCTCTACTTTTTTCTCTAGCGTTTCGGCGCTACTCAAAAAAGTGGACATGCTTTCGTCGCTCGCAACAGCGGCGGCAAAAGTAATCATTTCATGCCATTTTTCGATCGCGCCTTGCTCTAGTGCAAAATCAAAAGCTGCTTTTGCATAGGGGCGAGCAACCGTAGTCAATTCTGACATTTGCACAAACCCCTTTGGTTAGAGTTCAGCGACCAGTTTTTCAACGATGTCACTGTGAGCGTCTTTATCAATTTCACGCTCAATGATTTTGCTTGCACCAGCAACGGCCAATACCGCCACTTGCTTGCGCAGCTCTTCGCGTAAGCGGTTGCGCTCTGCTTCGACTTCAGAATGGCCCGCAGCAACGATTTTCTCGCGCTCTTGCTCGCCACGCTTTTTGCCGTCTTCGATTGTTTCGTCCGCGCGTTTTTTCGCTTGGGCGATAATCTCTGCAGCTTGCGCTTTCGCGTCCTTAAGTTCGTCAGCAACTTTAGCTTGCGCTTCTTCAAGGCTTTTCTCAGCTTTTTCACCAGCTGCTAGGCCATCGGCAATCTTTTTCTGACGAGCTTCAATCGCATTGTTTAGCGGTGGCCAAACAAACTTCATGCAGAAAAGCACGAAGACGATAAACGCGATTAATTCACCGATCAGGGTCATGTTTAAACTCATAGACCCACCCTCCTATTCGTTCAGTTGTTCGAGAAAGTTAATCGAGCCTTACAGAACGAACAACAGAACCATGGCGATACCAACACCGATCATTGCTACCGCATCGATCAGACCCGCCAAGATGAACATTTTAACTTGCAGAGAAGGCGCTAATTCTGGCTGACGTGCACACGCTTCCAAGAATTTACCACCCATGTTACCGAAACCAACTGCAGTACCGATTGCACCGAAACCGATCAATAGTGCTACAGCGATATATTTAAGACCTAACATTAGTTCCATTGTTTTCTCCGATATTTCAAAGGTTGAAGTTAAAAATAAAAGTTAATACAAAACTAGTGACTTTCTGAGCTGGCCATACTCAAGTAAACAATGGTCAGCATCATGAATACGAACGCTTGCAGCACGATTACCAGAATGTGGAATACGGCCCAAACAAAATGCAATGGCAACTGCAATAGGCCAATCGCACCAATCAAGATGAAGATTAGCTCACCAGCGTACAAGTTACCGAACAGACGCAGTGCGAGCGAGAATGGCTTCGCAACCAACGCAATCAGTTCGAGCAGCAAGTTGAACGGGATCAAGATGATCTGCACGCCCGTATTGCTGGAGTTAAACGGGTGCAACGTAAGCTCTTTAATGAAGCCAACGATACCTTTCATGCGAATGCCGTAGCCGATCATCAGCAAGAACACACCCAATGCTAGGGCAGCAGTCATGTTGATATCGGTAGTAGGTACAATCTTCATGTAAACATCGTGCGAATCAACGCCGAAGCCAGTCTCACCGACCCAACCTGCAAACGCTGGTAAGAAGTCGACCGGAATCAAATCCATCAAGTTCATCAGGAAAACCCAGACGAAGATGGTCAACGCGAGCGGCGCTATAAGCTTACTTTTACCGTGGAAGGTGTCGCGCACGTTGTCTGAAACGAACTCAACGATCATTTCAATAAAGCATTGGAGTTTACCCGGCACGCCGGTATCCGCTTTTTTCGCTGCGCTACGGAATATCATTAAGAACAGGATGCCCAGTCCGATCGACCAAGCGAGTGTGTCAATGTGCCACGTCCAGAACCCTGCTTCACTACACGCTTTATTGAAGGCGATACCATTTTCGGTAGAGCACATCTTGGCGTTCGTTAAGTGGTGCTGAATGTGGCTCTGGAGCGTTAACTCTTCTGCCGCCATAGTTATTCCCACAATTTTAAGTTGATTTTAAAAACAAAATCGGTGCCAACCATTGCACGATCAAAACTGCTATGTAGCCGCTACAAACCGCAACGAGCGGGAGCGAGGTCAACAATAACAGTGCGACCAGCAAGATCACTGTGAGGCTTATCTTTATTGCCTCACCGGCAAAAAAATTACTGACGACTTGTTGCGCCGCACGCGCGCCGCCTTGAGCAAAAGCGCGCCATGCAAAAAGTGCTGTTGGAATCATGACGGTTAAACCACCGCCAACAACACCCCAAAAGTATTCATACGATGTTGCCAAAGAAAACGTGCAGGCCAATAAAAACAATGTTCCTGCTTGGGCTCGCAATAGTTTTACAGCGAGCTGTTTTCCGGCTTGTGTTAACGTTCCACTCACGGGCTCGAAACCTCATTTAAAAGCCCGCGATAGTATAAAGATTTGCGCTCTAATTGCAACAAAATGCAAACGGCTTAAGCGTCGTCAGGTAATTGGAAGTGGGTCAGTATGCCGTCGAGCTCATCTAAGCTACTGTAATTAATCACCACTTTACCTTTTCCTTTGCGTCCGTGATTGATCGCAACGGCTGCGCCCAAGCGTTCACTCAAACGTTGCTCCAAGCGCTGAATATCTGCATTTGGCTTTTTCGGCTCAGCAGGTTTTTTCGGCTCTAAGGTTAAACGCACGAGTTTTTCGGCTTCACGCACCGTCATCGCTTTCGCAGCAATAGTACGCGCAACTTCGCTTTGTTGTTCACCCTGCAGGGCAAGAAGTAGTTTGGCGTGGCCATGTTCAATATCGCCACGTTCAAGGAGGGTTTTGGTTTCTTGTTCTAAGTTGTTTAACCGCAATAAGTTTGTCACGGTGGCACGGGATTTACCCACCGCATCCGCAACTTCTTGATGCGTGAGTTGGAATTCATCAAGCAAGCGCTGCAAAGCCGTGGCTTCTTCCATTGCATTCAGGTCTTCACGCTGAATGTTTTCGATCAGAGCAATGGCTACTGCAGCTTCGTCTGGTACATGCTTCACCAAACAAGGCACTTCACTTAAACGCGCCATCTGCGCAGCACGCCAGCGGCGTTCACCGGCAATAATTTCGTATTTATCAGTTTCGATTTCACGCACTACGATAGGCTGAATAATGCCTTGCGCTTTCACTGACGCAGCGAGATCTTCAAGCGCTTCAGGTGACATGTCTTTGCGTGGCTGATATTTACCAGGCTGTAAGAACTCGATTGGCAGCTTCTGCAGTTCACCTTTGCTGATGTCGGGTACGTCGTTGCCATCAGGGCGCTCGTGTTCATGATCGCGAGCATGTTTACTAGTGGTTAACAACGCGTCTAAGCCGCGTCCTAGTCCTCTTTTCTTGGCAGACATAGAGCGTAATTTCCTCAGGCTTCAGCCGCTGTTTCGGCTTTTTTTAATTGTTCTGCGCGGCGAATCAATTCACCAGCTAGCGAGAGATAGGCTTTTGCCCCGGTTGATGACTTATCGTAGTACATAGCCGGCGCACCAAAACTTGGCGCTTCAGCCAAACGCACATTACGCGGAATCACCGTGCGATAGACTTTATTGCCAAAATGCGCTTTCAATTGTTCTGATACGTCATTGGCTAAACGATTACGTGGGTCATACATGGTCCGCAGGATGCCTTCAATCTGCAGTCGCGGATTCACAGCTTCTGCAAGGCGTTCAATGGTATCCATCAGCGCCGTGAGCCCTTCAAGCGCGTAATATTCGCACTGCATCGGTACTAAAATCGAATCAGCTGCTGCCATCGCATTCACCGTGAGCATACTCAACGATGGCGGGCAATCAATAAAAATGAAGTCGTAATTATCTTGTACCGGCTTCAAAGCACTCGCCAAACGTTGCTCACGAGCAAATTCATCCATGAGCTTTACATCGGCTGCAGTAACGTCGCCGTTAGCGGCAATTAAATGGTATTTACCGTTGGTTTCCGTTACGACAACATCGTGAAAGGGTTTTTGATCCACTAATAATTCATAGGCAGTGTTCTCGATATCGTATTTGTCGATACCGCTTCCCATGGTCGCGTTGCCTTGAGGATCGAGGTCAATAAGGAGCACTTTTCTCCGTGTGGCCGCCATAGACGCCGCCAAATTCACCGCCGTGGTGGTTTTACCCACGCCGCCTTTCTGATTTGCAATGGCAATGATTCTACCCACGGGCGTTTAACCTCTTGTTGAGATAATAACTAAGTGACGCTCTGCTTCGACTTCAGGAACCTGCAGCGTGATAACCTCGTCTACCTGAAACGTGTCGGCTGGAAAATCCGTAGCTAGGGCAGCGATTTCAGCTTCAGGGTAGACGCCTTTTAAAGCGTAAAACTTACCTTGTGGCTTTGGCAAGTGCTGACACCAGTTCAGCATATCACTAAGCGAGGCAAAGGCTCTACTGATGACTCCATCAAATTTAGTTGGGTCATCAAATTCTTCCACCCGGCTTTGCACAGCTTTAACATTCTTAAGACCGAGCTCGTGGCAGACCTGGCGAATAAACCGAATGCGTTTACCTAAGCTATCGAGCAAAACAAACTCTTTATCGGGTTGCACAATTGCCAGTGGTAAGCCTGGTAACCCAGGGCCTGTGCCAACATCAATAAAACGTTCACCTTGCAGATGAGGTAACACTACCAAACTATCGACGATGTGACGACTGAGCATTTGCTGTGGGTCACGAACCGACGTTAAGTTGTACGCTTTATTCCATTTATCGAGGAGTTCAACTAGCCGCACGAGTTGTGCTTGTTGCGCCGGCGCAATTTGCAAGCCGGCGCGTTCGATAAGCTCTGCTAACTTCTTCTGCATTGTCATTTTCTTTTTATTTTAAGCGCTTTTGCGCAACAGTCCTTGTTTCTTTAAGTGCACCAACAGCATCGATATTGCTGCAGGTGTCACCCCAGAAATACGTGCAGCTTTGCCGACTGTTTCCGGTTGATGCTCATTTAGCTTGGCAATCACCTCATTCGACAAACCTTTGATTCCAGCATAGTCAAAGCCCATCGGTAACCGGGTATTTTCATGCCGTTGTTGCTTGGCAATCTCGTCTTGCTGACGGGCGATGTACCCAGCGTACTTGGTTTGAATTTCAACCTGTTCAGCTGCCTCACGGTCACTCAAGCCTGGACCTAAGTCAGCAATGTTCATCATCGCTTGGTAGGTGATCTCGGGACGACGAAGTAGATCTTCACCGTTAACTTCCTTGGTGATGGGCGTTTTGACCAGCTCGTTGACCGCATTCACCGCAGGATGATCTTTATGGATCCAAGTGCTACGCAGACGTTGTTGTTCTTGCGCTATGGCTTCCATCTTTTCGTTAAAGCGTGCCCAGCGCGCATCATCGACTAACCCTAATTCGCGACCTTTTTCAGTAAGACGCATATCGGCGTTGTCTTCACGTAGTAGCAAACGATACTCAGCACGCGAGGTAAACATACGATAAGGTTCTTTGGTGCCCAAAGTTGACAGGTCGTCGATCAATACGCCCATGTAGCTGTTATCGCGACGTGGTGCCCAGCCGTCTTTATCTTGCGCCTGCAAGGCTGCATTTAGGCCTGCCACTAGGCCCTGAGCACCGGCTTCTTCATAGCCTGTCGTACCATTGATTTGGCCGGCGAAAAACAGACCTTGAATATATTTTGTTTCCAACGTTTGCTGCAGATCACGTGGATCGAAGTAATCGTATTCGATGGCATAGCCAGGACGCGTTATGTGTGCGTTTTCAAAACCTTTAATCGAACGCACAAGTTCAACTTGCACATCAAATGGCAAGCTGGTTGAAATACCGTTTGGATAGACCTCATGGGTATTTAAGCCCTCAGGTTCAACAAATATCTGATGCGAATTTTTATCGGCAAAACGCATGACTTTGTCTTCTATCGATGGGCAATAACGTGGGCCTACGCCTTCAATAACACCAGAATACATAGGCGAACGATCTAAGCCGCCACGGATCACATCATGGGTGCGATCATTGGTATGCGTTATGAAGCAGCTGATTTGTTGCGGATGATCCTCTGGTTTACCCATGAACGAGAACAATGGCGTTGGTGTATCGCCTGGTTGTTCTTGCATCACTGAAAAGTCGATCGATTTCGCATCAATGCGCGGTGGTGTACCGGTTTTTAAGCGATCTACACGTAATGGAAGTTCACGTAAGCGTTTGCCTAATGCGTTTGCTGGAGGATCGCCAGCGCGACCGCCTTGGTAATTTTGCATTCCAATGTGAATTTGACCACCTAGGAATGTACCAACGGTAAGAACGACCGTTTTGGCACTAAACTTCAATCCCATTTGGGTAACGACGCCGACAACACGATCGTTTTCAACAATAAGATCGTCACAGGCTTGTTGGAATAAATGCAAATTCTCTTGATTTTCAAGTAGTTCACGAATCGCTGCTTTGTAAAGCACACGATCTGCTTGTGCACGTGTGGCACGAACTGCGGGGCCTTTAGACGAATTAAGTGTGCGGAATTGAATGCCTGCGCGATCAGCTGCAAGAGCCATAGCACCACCTAAAGCATCGATCTCTTTGACGAGATGACCTTTACCGATCCCACCAATGGCTGGGTTACATGACATTTGCCCTAAGGTTTCAATGTTATGCGTCAACAAAAGCGTTTGACAGCCCATACGTGCTGCGGCAAGAGCAGCTTCTGTACCAGCATGTCCACCACCAATGACGATAACGTCATAATGCTGATGGTAAGTTGAAGTAATCGACATAAACGTAATCCTAGAGCCTTCTGTGTAATGCGTAGTGTACTTTGCATCGAGAGCAAAAATTGTAGCCGTATAGTTTAACCTGAATTGGCTTAGATCGAAACGGTTAAATTTCGTTCAGCTTTGTTCTCGCGAGTGCTTAAGGATCTATAAATAAATTAAGATCTTTTTTTTAGATCTTTTATTGCTATTACTACTAGCTGAGCAATTTCTGTGGATAAGCGGGCTGAGACCACGTTTGATAAGGATCAAAACGATCCGTAAAGTTGTGATCAATACCTGATCCTTGTTCTGATCAACCTGTGTGTAAGTACCGTGGTTATCCACAGTGTGAGTTATCAACAGTTTTGTACAGTGGGTATCTACAGATCTCAGAGGATCTTATACAGCGCTTACTCACATGCGATTGAGTAAGGATCCTAGCCATGTTGAGGCTTTTTCTTCTGGATCGTCCTGTGACATATCAATTTCAAGGCGCTCAATGAGGCGTTTAGCGCCAGCTTTGGCGAGGCTTTCGTCAAAGTCACGACCGGCGGCACAATAGGTGTCATAGCAACTGTCGCCGACGGCAATGACGGCATAATGAAGCGTTTCTAAACGTGGTTTCTTAGCGTGTAGATCGTCAGCGAAAGCCAGCATACTATCGGCATAATCGCCTGCACCATGACTGGCAATACAGCCTAACCAAAGGGTTTCATCAGTGATGGATTCCACTAAGTCAGAATAGTCGGGTTCGTAATGGATTTGTGCGTTATAACCTTGCTCTTGCAGCTGTGCGGCGAGTTGGTCAGCGAGGTATTCCGTGTTGCCTGAAGTTGTAGCAACGAGCAGTTGTATGTTGGTGATGGCCATGGGCTTTATCCTAAAACAGCAAATATATGCCTATGATGATACCACTTGATCACGGCCTTTGCGTTTTGCTTCGAGTAAAGCATGATCTGCTCTTTGTAAGGCCTGCTCGATAGTTTCGTTCGGCTGTATTTCGACAATACCAAAGCTAGCCTTAATTTGGATAAGCCCTTTCGGTGAAGGTATTGCGGGCAGGGATTGACGCAAGCGCTCGGCTGTTTTAATTGCTTGCTCCAGGCTTTGTTCGGGTAAGAGGATCAAAAATTCGTCACCACCAAAGCGCGCAATAAGGTCACAATTACGAATATGGGTACGAATACTTTGTGCCGCCATAATCAATGCTTGGTCGCCGATTAAATGGCCATGGGTGTCGTTGATACTTTTGAATTGATCAAGATCGAACACAATGAGAGCTAATGGAAAGTCATTGGCGCGTTGTCCCTGTAGTTTCTCGGTAGCAGTTTCGAGAAAATGAGCGCGTGTCGCGACATGAGTTAGGGCATCTATCTGGGTTTGATGATGCAAGCGGCGGTTTTGATTCAAGAGCGAAGGCACAGCGAGTCCAAAATAGGCATTGGCGGCAATGACACAGAGTGCAAATTGATAAGTAAGCGCATTTTCGTTGACGCCATAAAGACCGAACCATACCGCCACAGCGACACTAAGCAGGGCCAATGAAAGCACGGTTTGTTCCATGCGTTCAGTGAACACAATCCACATTTGGGGGATGCTGATAAAGAAAATAAAATAAGCGATTGCGGCATGGTTATAGTAGGAATCAGCAAAAATAACCAAGCCTGCGAGAGCTAGTATGAGTAGAATTTTATGGCTCCAAAACGGACCTTTTTTGCGTTCGGTGGAGCGTCGTTCATCGGTAGGTTTTAACCATGAGATGTCGTAACGCCATAGTGCGCTTAGAGCTAGAATAAAGAAGGGCGTGAGCACTATTGCTCCGGCTAAATCGCCAATCCACCAATTGAGCCACGATTGCGAAGCTTGCGTCAAATCCATACTACCGACAAGAACGAATGCGCCAACACCTAACCATGCCGCAAGTAGAGTGGTAAGCATCGCTATAATAAGAAAATAAAGAATACGTTGGGGGAGTTGTTGTACGTTCCATTTGCCAACTGTTTGTCGAAAATAGAGTGCGCCGATACCATAAGAAATCGTATGTGCCGCGGCTAATAGCAAGCTGTTGTATATTTGCTGTGGATAAGGAATAGGTCGGTCAAGTAAAGAATACATCCATACACCGACGATTAACGAGGCCATGAGAATAGGCAGAAACGCGCGCGTCCCCATCAGAATGAATGCCGCCATCGACAGTCCAGCCGGTGGGAACCATAAACTTATGAAAGGTTGGTATTCCATTAAAGTTGCGGACCACCACACCAATATCCAAAGCGCAATAAAGGCTAAGTAACGAAAGGATGATGCTGAAAATTGTTGGATAGCTGGTGTTGCCACGTCGAGATCCATCTTCTCCGTTTGATTAAACTTCAATTAATGTAAAGCATAGTTCGCGATAAAAGGAAACTTTTTACGACCAACGCAATGGCTTCAAAAGCATAGCTTTGGTAGTTTAACCCTACAAAATATTTATAAATTTAGCGTAACAAAGAGAGTGCTCATGCATCGTTCAAGTTTCTGGTTAGCCTGCGCGGCAATAACCATCGTAAATTTTGGCTCGATCGGCGACGTCGCCGCTTCTGCTATTAAGCAAACAAAAGGTAGTTTTGAAGATAAGTTTCGTCAATTAGATGAAGTTTTGCCGACGCCGAATGTTTATCGAAGTGCCGCAGGTGAACCGGGTGAGCGTTACTGGCAACAACGTGCTGACTACGATATTCAAGTACGTTTAGACGAAGAAAAGCGCCGTTTAGATGCCTCTGAGACCATTACTTATTACAACAATTCTCCTTATACGCTTAAATATGTTTGGGTTCAGCTCGACCAGAATATTTTCCGCAATGATTCACGTGCTGAGCGCAGCGATACGTTTGGTAGTCATCCGGAAACCGATTTAAATGGCATCGATAAACCTGCTCGTATTTCATTGGGTCAATTGCGTCGTCAGCAATTTATGAGCGATAACGAGTTAGGATTTGCGATTGATAAAGTAGCCGTGGATAACGGCCAAGCATTGAGCTTTACCATCGTTGGTACCAATATGCGCATCGATTTAGCAGAGCCATTGGCCCCAGGTGAGCAAACCGAATTAGCTATCGATTTTGGCTATAACATTATCGAAGAAGACGCCGTTGGTGGACGTTCAGGTTATGAGCACTTTCCTGATGATGCGCGCGAAGGTGGTAATGATATTTTTCTGATTGCTCAATGGTATCCACGCGTCGCTGCTTTTACTGATTACGAAGCTTGGACCAATAAAGAGTTTTTAGGACGTGGCGAGTTCACCATGGAATTTGGTGAGTTTAATGTAGCTATCGATGTACCAGCAGATCACATTGTTTCAGCCTCTGGCGTATTACAAAATCCTCAGCAAGTTCTTACCACCACCCAACGCGAGCGTCTAGAACAAGCCCGTACAGCCGACCGTCCGGTTTTCGTGGTCACCGCTGAAGAGGCGCTCGAAAACGAAAAGGAAGGCACGGACGAGCGCAAAGTATGGCGTTTTAAAGCTGAAAATGTACGTGATTTTGCCTGGGCTTCGTCGCGCAAGTTCATGTGGGACGCCAAGGGCTATCAGCAAGGTGGCGATGTCCAACCTGAAGTAATGGCAATGTCGTTTTATCCGAAAGAGGGTGGCGATCTGTGGAAGAAATACTCGACCGAATCAGTTATTCACACCATGGAAGTGTATAGCCGTTTCTCGTTTGACTACCCATACCCAACCGCGCAATCGGTGAATGGTCCGGTCGGTGGTATGGAATATCCCATGATCACTTTTAATGGCCCGCGTACTGAATTGCAAGACGACGGTTCACGTACCTATTCATTAGCCGAGAAACGCTTTTTGATTGGCGTGGTTATTCACGAAATTGGGCATATTTACTTTCCCATGATTGTGAACTCGGACGAACGTCAGTGGACCTGGATGGATGAAGGCTTGAACAGCTTTCTTGATGGCGTGGCTGGGCGCGAATGGGACCCACAAATACCATGGGGCGTAGAGCCACGTGGCATCATCGATTATATGAAGTCATCGGTGCAAGTGCCGATTATGACGCAATCAGACAGTGTTTTACGTTTGGGGCCAAATGCTTATACCAAACCAGCTGCTGCATTGAATATTCTGCGTGAAGTCATTCTCGGTCGCGACTTGTTTGACTTTGCCTTCCGCGAATACGCACAACGTTGGATGTTCAAGCGTCCGACTCCGGCTGACTTCTTCCGCACCATGGAAGAGGCTTCTGGTGTTGACCTTGATTGGTTCTGGCGTGGCTGGTTCTACAGCACCGATCATGTCGATATTAGCCTCGATCGTGCGTACAAATTGCGTTTAGATACTGAAGATCCTGATATCGATTGGCAGCGTCATCGCGAAAACGAAGCTGACAAACCGGTTTCATTCTTCGTTCAGCGTAACGAAGCTGAAGGACGCAAAACTTGGGTCGAAATGAATCCAGATGTGCGCGATTTCTATGACGAGAACGATCGTTTTACGGTAACCAACAAGCAACGAAACAACTATCAGAGCTTCCTTGAAAAGCTAGAGCCATGGGAACGTCGTGTTTTCGACCGCGCGATTGCGGAAGACAAAAATTACTATGTGCTCGACTTTTCTAACGTTGGTGGCTTGGTTATGCCGATCTTGCTGCAAATGACATATGCCGATGGCAGCACGGAAGACTATCGAATTCCTGCAGAAATTTGGCGACGTAATGCGAAAAATGTCAGTAAGCTTATCGTGACGGATAAAGAAGTTGTTAGTTTCGCTGTGGATCCGAATTGGGAAACCGCCGATGTCGATATCTCTAACAACTATTACCCGCGCAAGATTATCGAGTCGCGCATCGAGGCATTTAAGTCTGAGCGTGGTACTGACCACATCAGTCGTGATTTGATGCAAGAAGCAAAGTCAAAACTGAAATCAGCTGAGAGTGATAACGACGAATGATGCGCAGTGCGTTAGTTGCGATTGTTTTGGTGATGTCGGTGGGCAGCGCAGCTGCCCACCAACTTAAATCGGCAGTCACCACAATTTTGTTTAACCAGCGAACGGGCAACATTGAAGTTATGCATCGCTTTGTTTTGCATGATGCAGAACATGCAGTCGGTGAGTTATTTAATAAGCGGCAAGCAGACATCCATACCGATGAAGAAACCCGCGCATTATTCGCTGCCTATGCGCTTGAATCGTTTCGTTTGGCAACCCTCTCGGGTAAAGAGTTACCGCTTGAGGCGGTTGGTTACCAAGTGGATGGACGCGATTTTTGGGTGTATCAGGAAACGGCTATTCCCAGTGAATTACAAGGTTTAGCCGTGCGTCAAAAAGCACTGCAGGAGCTTTGGCCTGAGCAACAAAACTTAGTGAATATTGAAGGCAAAGGTGAAATAAAGAGTCTACAATTCAATGCCAAAGATGATTGGTTAAAGGTCTCCTTTACTAACGAACCCTGATCTGACGAGCACCGAGGAGGTGCCATGCTTAAGACGCTTATAGCCTTTGTGATAGCCGTTGTTGCTGGCGCCATAGTAGGCAGTATTATTCAAACCCAATTCAATTTAGCGGCACTTATCGAACTTTCCGTTCCAGTTTCCTTTGATGTTAGAATTTCGACGATAATACACGATCTTATTCATTTTTCGCCGATTTTCGCGGTACTTTTAGCTTGCGTTCTAGTGGTTGCTCTGCCAATTGCTGCGTTTTGTAGTCGCAAACTAGGAGGCTCTGAGCGTTGGTGGTTCATTAGTTCAGGTTTTTTCGGCTTGTTGTGCTGCTTTGTTATTGTCAATTATGTTGCCCCTATGCCAACGCTTATCGCCGCAACACGCAGCTGGACCGGACTTGGTGCGATGGCCTTAACGGGTGCGTTTGCTGGGTGGATCTTTGATAGATTATGGCACCCAATGCCACGTGAACTTGCGGAGCCGCTCGTATGAAGAAATTACTTTGTTCTGTAATGCTAGCTGGCTGTATGAGTACGGTCTGGGCAAGCACTGAGGTAAAAGTTGAAGTCGTCGCGCAAGGGCTTAACTTTCCGTGGTCACTGCAGCAGCTCCCAGCTGAGCAAGGAGGATGGTTGGTGACCGAGCGCAGCGGACGGTTACTCCATATTGCCGACGATGGCTCCGTGAATGCTATCCCGTTGCAGTTGCCGGAACTGTTTGTCACCGGGCAAAGCGGGCTATTCGAAGTGACGCTTAGCCCTGATTTCGAGGACTCTCGTGAGCTATTGCTGAGCTATGCCTGTGGCTCGTTGTCAGCAAATACCACCTGTCTTGCACGCGCTACTTTATCGTCAAATGCTCCCTATGAGATCACTGGTGTAAAACAGATATTTGCAGCACAACCTTTGCGCAAGGGCGCTGCGCACTACGGTGGTCGCATGACTTGGTTGCCTGATGGAACCCTGTTACTTACTTTAGGCGATGGTTTTGACTATCGTGAACAGGCGCAGAACCTAAACAATCATTTAGGGAAAGTGGTGCGCTTGCAACGCGATGGTAGCGCCGCCGTCGATAATCCGTTTCCTGACAAGGCAGCAGGTTCTATTTTTAGTTATGGTCATCGTAACAGCCAGGGAATCGTCTATGACGCCGCACGCGACGTTATTTGGCAACATGAGCATGGTCCTAAAGGTGGGGATGAAATTAATCGCCTGCAGGCCGGTAAGAATTACGGTTGGCCAATCGCCAGTTATGGTATCGATTACACAGGTGCAATGGTCACGCCTTATCAAGATTTGCCCGGCGTAGTTCAGCCTATGTATCAGTGGACGCCGTCTTTGGCGCCGTCAGACATGGCTTTATACCAAGCTGATTTGTTTGCGCAGTGGCAGGGGGATTTGTTGGTGAGCCATTTAGCCGGTAAGCGCCTGCAGCGCTTACGTTTGGACGAAAATAAATGGCAGATCGAACAAACCATTGAAATCGATAATAGTGCGCGCATCCGCGCGGTCGAGGTTGCACGAGATGGTGCCGTTTGGTTAGCGACCGATGCCGCTGAAGGAAAAATATTACGTTTAACCCCAAAAGACGAGTAGGCCTGACTATAGAGGCTGGCTAGCGATTTTGGGACCCTAAATTTTATGTAAAGCCACCGCGCAGAAATTTACCTTTGTGCTACTTTGTAAAGACACATTGTAACGATGGAGAGGTAACTTTATGAAAGTATGGATTCCAGTTGTTGTAGCTTCGGCTGTAGTGCTCGCCGGTTGCCAAACACCGATGACAAACACGCAAAAAGGTGCTGCCATAGGCGCAGTCGCAGGTGCGTTAATCGGTAAAGGTACAGGCGATCATGACAAAAGTCGTTATGTCTGGGGTGCAGCAGTGGGTGCCTTAGCCGGAAGTGCCATCGGTAATTACATGGACCGCCAAGAGCAACAGTTTCGTGAAGAGCTTTCGGGCAGTGGCGTTGAAGTGATCCGAGATGGCGATAATATTCGTCTGCAGTTACCAAGTAACATCACGTTTGCGACGGATAGCTCGCAGATTGCCTCGAATTTTGACCCAATCCTTGTAGATGTAGCGCGAGTTCTGCGTGAATATGAAAAAACGACAATGGTAGTTGAAGGTCATACGGACAGCACAGGTAGTGCTGAATACAACCAGCAGCTCTCTGAAAGCCGAGCGTGGGCCGTTAGTAATCATTTAGCTCGCAATGGCGTCGATACCCGCCGCATCACGATTATGGGTTATGGCGAAAGTCAGCCAGTAGCGACCAACGATACCGCTAGCGGTCGACAACTGAACCGACGGGTTGAGTTGCGCATCGTGCCGAATCGCGCTTAATTAGAACGTTGGAGAACATATAAGAACGCGCCTTTTGGCGCGTTTTTTATTGATAGGTATTCAGTTGTTGCTGCACTCTAATTAAATAGCGTGCAGCGGTGAGTTTATCATTGAAGCCGAGTTTATCTGCCATTTGATAAAGCTTGAATAAACGATGGTAGAAGCGTGCGCGATAGCGTTTAAGTTGCTGTGCGGTCAGACGGCGCGCCTCGAGCTCCTCAAGTTCGCGTTCCAATGCGCGCAGCACGTGCCGCTGGCGCGAGCGTAAGTTGGTCGGGAACAGCAATTTGAAGCTCGCCATAGCTAACAAAGGCGCGGCGACCACCGCCACGGCAATCCCTACTGCGGCAACCGGCTCAAAATGATAGTGCAACGCCGGTTGCATGAGCAGCAAAAAGACCAAATTGAAGTCCATGGCACCGGGTGAAGTACGGTTATGTGAAAGCGGAAAACCTGCTACCAACATTATCGGCATGAGTACCAATAGCATTGCCAGTAAAGAACTCAAATGCGGCCAAATAAAAGCTTGGATAGTTAGCGCGATAACAGCCCCCGCCGCTTGACCAAGAAACACGTAATACATTGTCTTGGCGGGGTTTTCCATGGTCGAGAACAAGGTCAACATGACCGAGGCACCGAGCAAAAGGTAGGCGAGCTGCATCCAGCCGGTGTAAAACCAGGCAAAACTAATTAAAGCCATCACCGCTAAAGTGCGGATAGCTGCTTGCTGGGCGCCACGCCAATCACGATGCAGCAGTACTGAAAAGCGGTTTTGAGAGCGAGCGGTGGTGCCGCTTTCGCGAAATTGAATGCGATCTTCTATGGCTTCACAAAACTCTTGGAATTCGATTTTTAGGGTACTGTCAGTGATCAACTCTTTGGTCCGCTGCAAGCACTGACGGATGGGTTTCACTTCATTGTCAGTAAAAGCTTGTGCGGTTTCGCGCAAGGCGTCAGCGAGGTCTTCACGGTGCTGCACTGAGCTGGTCTCGAGCTGGGCAAGCAAGCCAAGCTGCGCGTTAAGTAGGCGCCGCAGTAACTTAGCCGATAAGTGGGCAGACGGTGAGCCCGCACCGTGGTCTGCTAGCTGGGTCTCAAGATGTGCCAAATTGGTGATTTGATCATGCAGCGGTATTTTATCAATGGAACCCTGATCATAGGCGCGTGCAATCGTGCGCAGTGTTTCCGCCGTTTGCCGACGTATTTTGTTGACGAGGGTCTGTTCGGCGCGTTTATAGGTGAAGAGCCAGCCAACGACAAGCGCAGTGATAACGCCGAGTAGAACGGTAAACAGGCGATCAAGCCCAAGTGGCAGTAGCGCATCGGGTGTGCGCGAGAGCAAAACCACCATAGACGCCGAGTAGCCGGCTAAGACAGCGCCATACGAGATCAACCCGTGCAGAAGGTTCGCGCCATAAACGCAGAGGACAACCCAGAGCGTAAGGCCGAGACCTTTCAATAGCACAGCGTCGCCAGCAAGCATGACGATGCAAATACCAATGCTGGTGCCAATCAGCGTGCCTAAGCTCCGATAACCGGCTTTTTCGAAGAGTAGGCCACGGGTGGGTTGCGATACACCCCAAACCGTCATAGCGGCCCATTGCGGGTGCTCTAAGCCCAATGACCAAGCGAACAGTAGCGCGAGGCAGGCCGCAATTCCGGTTCGCGTGCCGAACCGGAAGCGGGAATAGTCAAAACCGTAATTTGCGAGTCTAGTTTTGAGTTGGCTCATCTACGAGTAGCGCAATCGCTCCATCTCCGGTGACGTTACAGGCGGTACCAAAACTATCCTGCGCCATATAGAGCGCGATCATCAAGGCAATCGCCGTTTCTCCAAAGCCTAGCATAGATCCAAGCAAACCTACTGCCGACATGACCGCACCGCCAGGCACGCCGGGAGCGGCTAACATCACGATACCGAGCATAAAAATAAACGGCAAAATAGTGAAGAACGACGGGATAGCTAAGGCATCATGCAAAAACATAACGGCAAGCGTACAACTAACAATCGTAATGGTCGAGCCGGCGAGGTGTGTCGTGGCGCACAACGGAACCACAAAGTTAGCCACGTCATCATTGACCTTATTGGCTTTTGCACAACGTAAACTTACCGGAATGGTCGCTGCACTCGACATGGTGCCAAGTGCCGTGAAATAGGCGGGCAGCATATTCTTCAGCAGGCTCAATGGGCTACGGCCGTGGCGTAGACCAGCCAACACGTACATGGTGGTCAAGTAGACCCAATGCAGCGCAACGGCCATAAGCAGGACAATACCAAAGGTTTGTAGGGTCTGGAATACGGTGCCCGCGTGAGCCATTGCCGCAAAAACCCCAGCAATGTAGAACGGCAATAACGGAATAATCACTTTGGCCAAAAGCTTTTCGATAATATCGCGGCCTTGGTCAGAGATTTGTTTAAGTTGCTCGGCACGCGTTGCGGCAATGCCGAGACCAAAAATAAATGCCAAAACCAATGCGGTCATGATGCCAAAGACGGGTGGCAAATCGACCGTGATAAAGGGTTCAAGGACTTGCGTTGAGGTTTCAGCTTGTTCGCCTGCCGCAGTGAGCAAAGGGACGATAAAGCGTGCCAGCCAATAGGCTGCGATGCCAGCTAAAATTGTGGACAGATAGGCGATTATCAAAGTTCGGCTGAGCAGTTTTCCAGAATTTTGCGGCAAACCTGCAATACCACTGGTGATAAAGAATAAAATCAGTAGCGGAATCGTGAAAAACAGTAGCTCACCGAACAGGCCTTTAAAGGTTAAAAGGAGTTGGGTAAACCATTCCGGCATGTAGAGGCCGATCAAAATACCAAAAACAATACCGAGGACTAGCTTGAGAATTAGACCCATAATTGTTGCTCTTGTTGTGGGGAAGGGGGTTATTTACCGATACAGAACGAGCTAAAAATCTTACCTAGTAAATCGTCTGAGGTAAATTCGCCAGTAATTTCGTTTAAATGCTGTTGTGCTAAACGCAGCTCTTCTGCGAGAATTTCGCCAGCAACGTGCTGTTCTAATGCGTCTTGCCCAGTTAGTAAGTGCTCACGTGCCTTTTCTAGTGCAGCAAGGTGGCGACGACGTGCCATAAAGCTGCCTTCGCTAGTAGCTTGGTAACCTACACAATGCTTTAGGTGCTCACGCAATAATTCGACGCCGTGGCCAGTTTTTGCCGAAAGGTGTAAAACCGGTACGCCACTGATGTCTTCAAGTTGTACGGGCTCTTCGTTCAAATCAACTTTATTGCGAATCACGGTATAGGGTAATTCGGCGGGTAGCTGTTGAAAGAACTCTGGCCAAATGTCTGCAGGGTGAACTGCTTGCGTTTCGGTCGCGTCGACCATAAAGAGCACGCGGTCGGCGCCGCGGATCTCATCCCATGCGCGCTGGATACCTATTTGCTCGACTTCATCTGGGCTTTCACGTAGGCCAGCGGTGTCGATGATATGTAACGGCATGCCGTCAATTTGAATGTGCTCACGCAAAACATCACGTGTGGTTCCCGCGATTGAAGTGACGATGGCTGATTCACGCCCCGCGAGTGCATTCAACAAGCTCGACTTACCGGCGTTCGGGCGCCCAGCGATAACCACTTTCATGCCCTCACGCAGCAGCGAGCCTTGTTTGGCTTGCACCATGACTTGCTGCATATGGTCGAGAATGGCTTCGAGATCAGCGGTCACTTTACCATCGCTCAAAAAGTCGATTTCTTCGTCAGGGAAGTCAATCGCCGCTTCGACGTACATGCGCAAACGGATGACCGCATCGACGAGCTGGTCGATTTCATGCGAGAAACCGCCCTGTAAGCTCTGTAACGCGGCTTTCGCAGCTTGCTCAGAGGTTGTGTCGATAAGGTCAGCGATAGCTTCTGCTTGCGTTAGGTCAAGCTTGTCGTTCATGAAGGCGCGTTCGCTAAACTCGCCTGGGCGTGCCGGGCGCACGTCAGGTAGGTCGAGAATAGCTTTAATGATCATGTCGATAAGAACAGGGCCACCATGACCTTGTAATTCGAGGATGTCTTCGCCGGTAAATGAATTCGGCCCAGCGAAGAACAGCGCAATACCTTCATCAAGCAGGGTGCCTTGGGCATCACGAAAGGGCAAGTATTCTGCTTTACGCGGCGGTGGACAGTGGCCGAGTAGCGTCTCGGCTATGGCGCGAGACGCTGGACCACTTACCCGAACGATACCGACCCCGCCGCGTCCAGGCGGAGTGGCTTGGGCAACAATGGTATCGTTATTTAGCTCGAGGCTCATTTCTTCTTACGACGCTCCATCATGCCTTTTTTCTCAAGGCCGCGGTAAATCCACTGCATCTGACCGATGGTGATCAAGTTGTTACTTAACCAGTAGAGTACCAAACCTGATGGGAACCACAGGAAGAACACAGTGAAGATGACCGGCATATACTGCATCAGCTTCTGCTGCATGGGGTCAGTCCCTGGAGTCGGCTGCAGCTTCTGCATAAACCACATCGAGACACCCATCAATAGCGGCAGGATGTAGTAAGGGTCTTTCGCTGACAAATCTTCAATCCAGAGGAACAGCGGCGCGTGGCGAAGCTCGACACTTTCCAACAGTACCCAATAAAGCGACAAGAAGATTGGCAGTTGCAGTAGCATCGGTAAACAACCACCGAGCGGATTCACCTTTTCTTCTTTGTAGAGCTTCATCATGGCTTGCGACATCTTCTGACGGTCGTCACCATGACGCTCTTTCAGCGCCTGCATTTTTGGTTGGATCATGCGCATTTTGGCCATCGACACATACTGTGCCTTGGTCAACGGATACAGTACCGCTTTAATAATAATAGTAACCGCAATGATCGAGAGGCCCCAGTTGATCAGAAAGCTTTGCAGGAACTGCAAGAGCTTAAAGATTGGCTGTGCGAGCCACCACAAGAAGCCATAGTCGACGGTTAAGTCGAGGTTCTCTGCAACGGCTGCCATGGCATCTTGGTCTTTAGGACCGACGAATAGCGTTGAGCGAATCTCGGCTTCACTATTTGGCGCTATGGTTGCGGTAGGGTAGATCACACGCATCAAGGCTTGGTTGCCGCCAATCACGCTTGAAGAAAGCTGTTTGGTACCATTCGCGCGTGGAATCCAAGCACTTACAAAGTAGTGCTCAAGCATGCCGACCCAGCCGGTTTCGGTAGCAATACGGAGTGGTTTATCACGCATGTCATCGAAGTCGTACTTCTCATAGCGATCATCGTCCCATGAGTAGGCGCCGCCTTTGTAGGTCGGCATCATCATGCTGCCACCTGCTTCGGTGATGATCTGCTTCAATTGGGCGTAGAACTGTACTTCTTTATGTGCAGTACCTGCGTTCTGTACGCTGTAGACCACATCAATTGCGTACGAGCCCTTAGTAAAGACGAAAGTTTTAGTGATTTTAGAACCGTCGCCCATGGTGTACGTCATTGGTACGCGTAGGGTGTCGCCGGTCATTTCATAGCTATCGCGTTCCACGTAGAACAATGGACGGCCGTCAGCTGAGTCGGTGCCGTCTCGGCCGACGAGACCTGACTGTGCAATGTAAAGCTTTGCAGGGTCATCGTGTAACAGCTCAAAACGTGCTTTAGAGTCTTGCGTGCGTGCGAATTCGAGTAACTGAGCGTTAACGATATCACCACCGCGCAGTGCAATCGCAACGTCAAGAACGTCGGTGGTTACTTGAACACGACCGCCTGAAACGGCCTCGGCAACTGCGGGAGCATCGTTGCTTGTTGCGCTTGGTACACTCTCATCGCGTAAGCTAGGATCGGCGCTCGGCACTGCACTTTCTGTATTGGCAGAGGTAGTTGCAGTATTCGCTGTTTGAGAAGCTTGCTGGGCTGCTTTTTGTGTACCTGGAGCGGTATCAATCACCCAGTTTTGGTAGAGGAAAAAACTTACTACCAAAAAAGCAATAAACAATATGGAACGTGGCGAATTCATAAGTCCTTCGTCTCTGTTTTACTTTCGTTCTTTGATTCCGATGCTTTGCTGTCAGGCACCGGGTCGAAGCCGCCCGGATGACCGGGATGACATTTACTAATGCGTTTACTGGCAAGCCAGAAGCCCCGCATCATACCATGCTTTTGGATGGCTTCGATGGCGTATTGCGAACAGGTGGGTTGAAACCTACAGCGTGGCCCTATCAGCGGGCTTATGAACCACTGGTAGAGTCGGATGCAGCCGATAGGTATTGCGCGCACCGCTTGCTTAATGTTCGCCATAAATAGTCGAGCCGTTGTTGCAAAGCATCATTGTCCAAATCGGCAATACCGCTTTTTGCAATCACGATAATGTCGAATGGCGGTATTTTATGCTGTTTCAGCCTAAAATTCTCGCGAATCTTGCGTTTTATTCGATTTCGATCAACAGCACGCTTCGCACGCTTCTTTGAAATCGTGACGCCAAGCCGAGGATGACTAAGATGATTTGGAGTTGCCAGCATGGTGAGTTCAGCCGTGACAGCTTTCACCGGGGGATTATTGAAGACTTGCTGGAATTGAGCGGGAGTTAACAGACGTAACTCCCGACCATAGGGAAACTGCTTCAATTACGCAGACAGGACTTTGCGGCCCTTGGCACGACGACGAGCCAAAACTTGGCGGCCGTTTTTAGTTGCCATACGAGCACGGAAACCGTGAGTGCGCTTGCGCTTCAATACGCTTGGTTGAAATGTTCTTTTCATGACGTTACTTCCGTAATCGAGTTACCTAAAAATTTAGAGCGCGAATTCTATCGGTAAAAAGGATCAAAGTCAACGGTAAAAGCTATCCACAATTGACAAACAACAATCATTCTTATTGTGGATAACAGGCCTGTTGTTGGTCGCATAAATTGACCTTGAGACTGGCGAATCAGGCGCGACTTCAGTACAATCAGTAATAATAAATTATACAAAAAATCGTGTTCGATTCTCAGACTTTTTATGAAGAACTGGTGCAAAAGTGGGGGCACCAGCGAGGATCGCTATCACTACGGAAATGCAGGGAGTAGAGGGTGAGTAAATCGCTTTGGGAACATTGTACTGAGCGCCTACAAAGCGAACTGTCGACGCAACATTACAATACTTGGATTCGCCCGTTGCAGGCGGATCTGAGCGAAGATATTTTGACGCTCTATGCGCCGAATATGTATGTGGTTGATTGGGTTAAGGACAAATACCTCAGTCTCATCAACGATTATCTTGGTGAAGCTGTGAAGGACAAAGGCGGCGACGCTCCGAGTGTGTCTTTTGCGGTTGGTGGCGTTGAAGGTAAGAGTAACGGTGCGGTTAATGGCAAGGCTAGAACCGAGCCGCGGCGACCAGCGGTCGAGCGCCCTTCTCGTCGTCAAAGTCCTTGGGACGAAGCTTCACCCGCGCCAGCTTTCGAAAGTAATATCCATCCTGAATATACCTTTGATAACTTCGTTGAAGGTAAGTCAAATCAGCTCGCTCGTGCAGCAGCAACACAAGTTGCCGAAAATCCAGGGGGTGTGTATAACCCGCTTTTTGTGTACGGTGGTACCGGCCTTGGTAAAACACACCTTTTGCACGCGGTCGGTAATGCCATCATGGCCAACAAAAAGGGCGCAAAAGTCTTCTACATGCGTGCCGAGCGTTTTGTGCAGGATATGGTGAATGCGCTTAAGAATAACTCCATCAACGAGTTTAAGCGTTACTACCGGTCAGTCGATGCATTGTTAATCGATGATATTCACTTCTTTGCTAATAAAAAGGGTTCTCAAGAAGAATTCTTTCATACTTTCAATGCGTTATTGGAAGGCAATCAGCAAATTATTATGACGAGTGATCTCTACCCGAAAGAAATTGAAGGGGTTGAGGATCGCTTGCGTTCACGTTTTGGCTGGGGCCTTACTATTGCGATCGAGCCGCCGGAGCTGGAAACGCGGGTCGCCATTCTCATTCGAAAAGCGCAAGAACGTGGCATTACCTTACCGCATGAAGTCGCGTTTTTTATTGCGAAACGCTTGCGCTCAAATGTTCGCGAATTAGAAGGTGCTCTTAACCGTTTGGCGGCGAATGTAAATTTAACCGGTCGTCAAATTACTATCGACTTTGTTAGGGAAGCGCTGCGAGATTTGATTGCAGCGCAAGAGAAGTTAGTTACTATAGAGAATATTCAAAAGACGGTTGCCGAATACTACAACATTAAAATGGCGGACCTACTTTCAAAGCGACGTACACGTTCGATTGCTCGACCACGGCAATTGGCCATGGCGTTGGCAAAAGAACTCACCAACCACAGCTTGCCGGAAATCGGTGATGCTTTTGGTGGGCGCGACCACACGACAGTTCTGCATGCGTGTCGTAAAATACAAACATTAAAAGACGCGCAGCATGATATTAAAGAAGATTATCGAAACTTAATCCGCACGTTATCAGCCTAAGCAAAGCTGTCATTGGTAAGGCCGGTGCTGCAGGGATACGAACACAGGGGAATGACGGGATGAAATTTACCATCAATCGTGATGCGTTTTTAAAGCCTCTCCAAGTAGTTAGCGGAGCAGTTGAGCGTCGTCATACGATTCCAATCTTATCAAATGTACTTATTCAGGTTGCTTCAGACCATATTCGCCTCACGGGTACCGACCTCGAGGTTGAACTCGTTTCGGTGTGTGAAATTGAGGGAGGCGAAGAGGGACAGCTTACGGTGCCAGCGAAGAAGTTGGTGGATATCGTACGCAGTCTTCCTGACCATGCCGAAGTGGAAGTGAGTGCCAGTGGGGAAAAAGCGACGATTCGTTCAGGTCGCAGTAAGTTCACCTTGGCTACCTTACCGGCAGAGGATTTTCCGAATATTGATGACTGGGATAGCGATATTCAGTTGGTAACATCGCAGGGCGTTTTGCGCGAGCTTATGGAGCGTACGCACTTTTCGATGGCCAACCAAGACGTTCGTTATTACCTGAATGGTATGCTGTTTGAGACCGACGCAAGTACGCTACGAACGGTTGCTACCGATGGTCACAGATTAGCCATGAGCTCAGTTGAGATTCCACAACCTAACTTACCGGGGCGCCAAGTGATTGTTCCGCGCAAAGGTATTATGGAACTAATGCGTTTGCTCGATGACGGCGAAAATGAAGTGAAAGTAGCGATTGGCGCAAATCACATTCGTGTCGAAACCAATGGTATGTCGTTTACCAGTAAGCTGGTGGATGGTCGTTTCCCTGACTATCGTCGCGTGTTGCCGCAAGGTGGCGATAAAGTAGTGATAGCCGATCGTGATGTCCTTAAACAAGCTTGTTCGCGTGCAGCAATTTTATCAAATGAAAAATACCGTGGTGTTCGGGTTAATTTGAGTTCTGGTGAGATGTGTTTAACTGCAAACAACCCTGAGCAAGAAACAGCGGAAGAGGTTATAGAGGTCGACTATCAAGGCGACAGCTTAGAGATCGGTTTTAACGTAAGTTACCTGATCGATGTGTTGAACACCATTCATGGTGAAAAGATTAAGATGACGCTGTCAGGGCCAGATGCGAGTGGCTTAATTGAAGATAATGAAGACGATGCTTCTTTGTATGTCGTCATGCCGATGCGTCTTTAGTTGTAAGGTTAGATTAGGACTTTATGTATATTGACGCGTTGACGCTGACCAACTTCCGAAATTTTGATGAAGCTAAGGTCACGCCAGGGCGTCAAGTTAACCTTCTGGTTGGTGCAAACGGAAGTGGTAAAACGAGTCTGTTGGAGTCGATCTACTGTTTGGGGTCAGGTCGCTCTTTTCGGCCTGGAAGCTTTCGACAAATAGTCCAACACGAGCAGAACCGCTTTGTCGTTTTTGCCAAAGTTATTGACCAAGGCGAAGAAGAGCATACGTTAGGATTTCAACGTGAAATCTCGGGCGAGGTAAAAATTCGGCTTGATGGGGACTTGCTTCGTACCTTTGGTCCTATGGCAAAAATGGTTCCGGTCCAACTTATGACGCCCGAGACAGTTGAACTTGTTTTAGGTGGTCCAAAGGTAAGAAGACAGTTCATAGATTGGGGAGTGTTCCACGTGGAACATTCCTTTTTGAACGACTCTTTAAAGTTCTCTTACTTGTTAAAGCAACGCAACTCGTTGCTAAAACGTCGTCAACGAACCGAAGAGAATGTCTATTGGGATAAGAATTTTGCTCAATATGGTGAGTGCGTCGCGGCCGCTCGACAAAATTATATGGCGGATTTCGAGCCGATACTGGTTGAGCGTTTAAAGCATTTTTTACCCCAATACGCATTTAAATTTCAGTTGAAACGAGGATGGGATAACTCACAAAGCTTAAGCGAGGCATTAGTTCAGCATGAAGATACTGACTATCGTTATGGTCATAGTACAGTAGGACCCCACAAGGCCGAATTACGAATGACAGCCAATGGCGAGGACGTAAAGAATATCCTCTCTAGGGGGCAACTGAAATTGTTAGTGGCGGCACTAAAAGTGGTGCAAGGAGAGTACTTAAGTAGTAAAACCGGAGTACAATGTATTTATCTAGTGGATGACATTACTGCGGAGCTCGATAGTACGAGCCAAGAAAAATTTTGTGAGGCCTTGTTGGCCACGAAAGCACAATTATTCGTTTCAGCGATAAATCAGGCGGAATTGCCTGAACTAATAAAAAGTGCTGATACAAAGATGTTCCACGTGGAACATGGAACCGTCAAGGAACTATAGAGAAACACATTATGGCAGAAAATAATTACGATTCGTCCAGTATTAAGGTTCTTAAAGGACTTGATGCCGTTCGCAAACGTCCTGGTATGTACATCGGTGACACTGATGATGGCACTGGCCTTCATCACATGGTTTTTGAGGTCGTCGATAACTCCATTGACGAAGCTTTGGCTGGACACTGCAAAGACATCGTTGTGACGATTCACTCTGATGGCTCAGTTTCGGTTCGAGATGACGGACGAGGAATACCTGTCGACTTGCATCCAGAAGAGGGTGTGTCTGCGGCCCAGGTCATCATGACTGTTTTGCACGCAGGCGGTAAGTTCGATGACAACTCCTACAAAGTTTCAGGTGGTTTGCACGGGGTAGGTGTCTCGGTTGTAAACGCATTATCGGATAAGTTACAGCTAACTATTCGCCGCCAAGGGCATGTCTACGAGCAGTTCTATAGCTTGGGTGACCCTGATGCGCCGTTGAAGCAAATCGGCGATACCGATAAGACCGGTACCGAGTTACGCTTCTGGCCAAGCCCGACCATTTTTAGCGATATCGAATTCCATTACGACATTCTTGCAAAGCGTTTGCGTGAACTTTCGTTCTTGAATTCTGGCGTGTCGATTATCTTGCAAGACGAGCGCAGCGATCGTAAAGACCACTTCAAATATGAAGGTGGTATCGCGGCCTTTGTTCAGTACTTAAATGATAAGAAAAACCCAATTCATCCAGGCGTTTTTCACTTTACGTTAGAGCGTGAAGATGGCATCGCGGTTGAAGTTTCAATGCAGTGGAATGACTCTTTCCAAGAGAATATTTTCTGCTATACGAACAATATTCCACAACGCGATGGTGGTACCCACCTAGCAGGTTTCCGTGCGGCTTTGACGCGTACGTTGAACTCGTACATGGAAAAGGAAGGCCTGAATAAGAAGTACAAGACCAACGCAACCGGTGATGATGCGCGTGAAGGTTTGACCGCGGTTGTTTCGGTCAAAGTCCCTGATCCTAAGTTCTCATCACAGACAAAAGATAAACTTGTCTCTTCTGAGGTGAAGTCTGCAGTAGAACAGGCGATGAATGAGAAGTTATCTGACTTCTTATTAGAACAACCTAATGATGCGAAAATCATCGTAGGTAAGATTATTGATGCCGCACGCGCTCGAGAGGCTGCCCGTAAAGCACGCGAAATGACGCGCCGTAAAGGTGCTTTAGACATCGCGGGGCTGCCGGGTAAATTGGCTGATTGCCAAGAAAAGGACCCAGCGCTCTCTGAACTTTATATTGTGGAGGGTGACTCTGCGGGTGGTTCTGCGAAGCAGGGCCGTAACCGCAAGTTCCAAGCGATACTGCCGTTGAAAGGTAAGATCCTCAACGTTGAAAAAGCACGGTTCGACAAGATGTTGGCCTCACAAGAAGTAGCAACATTGATCACGGCGCTTGGCTGCGGCATTGGCCGCGATGAATACGATCCAGATAAGACGCGCTATCATCGCATCATTATCATGACCGATGCCGACGTCGACGGCTCGCACATCCGTACGTTGCTGTTGACCTTCTTTTATCGTCAAATGCCTGAATTGATTGAACGCGGCTACATGTACATTGCACAGCCGCCGCTGTACAAAGTGAAAAAGGGTAAGCAGGAAACCTACATAAAAGATGATCCAGGTTTGATTGTTTACTTAACCAGTATGGCTCTCGAAAATGCGTCGCTCCATGTGAACGCGGATGCGCCTGGTATTTCAGGTGCGAACCTCGAAACTTTGGTGAATGACTACCAACTGGCGCAAAATGCAATTAAACAACGTTTATCGCGTCGTATGCCAGAAACCTTCTTGCAACGTCTGTTGTATGCGCCGCGCTTGACGGAAGAGCTGTTGAAAGACCAAGCGGGTATGCAGCAGTGGGCCGAAACCTTGCAGAGTGACTTAACAACGCGTGAGACGAATTCAGCGACGTACACACTTTCGGTTCAGTTTGACGAAGAACGCTCAATGTATCTACCAGTTGTGACTGTACGTCAGCATGGTATCGACACAGATTATCCATTGAACTTCGAGTTCTTAATGTCGCGTGATTACGACCAACTGGTCAGCATTGGCGAAAAGATCAATGGCTTGGTCGAAGAGGGCGGCTTTGTGCGCCGTGGCGATAAAGAAAAACCAGTAGGTGATTTCGTTGAAGCTGTTGAGTGGCTCATCAATGAATCCAAACGTGGTGTTTATATTCAGCGTTACAAAGGTCTCGGTGAGATGAACCCTGAACAGCTTTGGGAGACCACCATGGACCCAGAAACACGTCGTATGCTACGCGTTACCATTGAGGACGCAATTGCAGCGGATCAACTCTTCGTAACGCTTATGGGCGATGAAGTTGAACCACGCCGTGATTTTATCGAAACGAATGCATTGAAAGTAGCAAACCTCGACGTTTAATCGGACTGTCGGGTAGAAAACATAAAAAAAGGAGCCTTTCGGCTCCTTTTTTATTGATATATCAATAACCTAGTTATTGAGAACTGAAATATCAGCGATTTGCAAGAATAACCCTCGTAAGCGCTGCAATAGCGCCTGCCGGTTCTCGCGAACGGCTGAATCCTCAGCATTCACCATAACATTATCGAAAAAAGCATCTACGGGCTTCTGTAAGGCCGCTAACGCCTTTAATGCGCCGGTATAGTCTCCTTGCTCTAGTGCGCTACTTGAACGCAGCTCAGCTTCCTCTAGAGCCTTAACTAAGCTAATTTCTTCGTCTGCTGAAAGTAGCCCACTATCAATTTTGTCTGCAATAGGCGTTTCAACTTTAGCGAGAATATTCGCGACGCGCTTGTTAGCTGCCGCCAAAGCTTCTGCTTCCGGTAATTCGCGGAAGCTAGCGACGGCGCGTACACGCTTGTCAAAGTCCACAGGCGCAGTAGGGCGACGTGCCAATACAGCTTGAATCACATCAACGCTGATACCTTGCTCTTGATACATTGGACGGAAGCGACCTAGTAAGAATTCTAGAACATCGCTTGCCACATTCGCGTTGCTCAACAGCCCACCGAAACTCTCTTGTGATAGGGCAATCAGGTCTTGTAAATCAAGCGGTAAGTCTTTTTCGACAATAATCCGCAGTAGACCAATAGCCGCACGACGCAATGCAAATGGGTCGCGGTCGCCCTTAGGAGTTTGACCGATACCAAATATACCGACTAGGGAATCAAGCTTGTCGGCGAGCGCAACTGCGCAGCCAGGGATGCTTTGTGGCAGCGAATCGCCGCTAAAACGTGGTAAATAATGCTCGTAAATAGCGTCTGCTACGCCCGCAGCCTCACCATCATTACGGGCGTAATGCATGCCCATAACGCCTTGGGTTTCTGGGAATTCCGAGACCATTTGGGACACGAGGTCGGCTTTACATAAATAGCCGGCACGTGCCGCGACATCACCGGTTTCGCCGAGCATTTGTGAAATACCTGCGGCAACTTGCGAGATGCGGTCTGATTTATCCTTGATACTACCCAGTTGCTTCTGAAATAGTACATTACCGAGCGCTGTGACACGCTCTTCTAGTTTGGTCTTTTTGTCAGTTTCAAAGAAGAACTGTGCGTCGGCGAGGCGAGGGCGGACGACACGCTCATTGCCTGAAATGATTTGCTCTGGGTCTTTGCTCTCAATGTTAGTGACAAAGACAAACTTCGAAAGCAGATTGCCTTCGCTATCCTCGAGCGGGAAGTAGCGTTGGTCGTCTTTCATCGTCACGATCAACGGCTCTTTCGGTACGTCGAGGAAGCTTTCATCAAAGCTTGCGGTAAGCGCCACTGGCCATTCGACCAATGCGGTAACTTCATCAAGTAGGTCGTTATCTTCCCGGATCACACCTTTAGCAGCCGTTGCTGCGGCGCTAATTCCGTCAACAATACGTTTGCGACGTTTTGCGAAGTCCGCCACGACATAAGCGCCTTCAAGTGTTGCTTCATAGTCATCTGCGGAGGTTAGCGTTGCTCCCTGCGGACAGTGGAAGCGATGCCCCAACAAATGGTTCGATGACGCAACACCAAGCACCTCACCCGGAATGAGTTGATCACCATGTAGCATCGTCACGGTGTGGACGGGGCGAATGAACTGAACATTGCTTGTCCCCCAGCGCATTGGCTTAGGAATCGGCAATTGCGCCAAAGCTTTTTGCACGAACTCTGGCAGTAGACCGGCAAGGGGTTGGCCTTTGACCTCGGCTTTATAAAGCAGCCATTCGCCTTTATCAGTCGTTAGCCGATCTGCTTCTGCAACGGATATCCCGTTGGAGCGAGCCCAGCCCTCAGCTGCTTTGGTCGGGTTGCCGTCGGCATCAAAGGCGACATCCACCGAAGGACCGCGCTTTTCTACAACTTGGTCGGCTTGTTGGGTCGCCACGTCTTTCAACTGCACGGCAAGACGACGAGGGCTGGCAAATAAATGCATCGTACCAGTCGCGATGTTATGTTCTTGCAGTTGCTTCAGGAGCGCGTCACCAAAAGCTTCACTTAAGCCTTTGAGTGCTTTGGGTGGTAATTCTTCTGTCCCAATTTCTACGAGTAGAGTAGCTGATTGCACGACTTAGGCTCCTTGCTCTGCCAGTGGAAATCCAAGCGCTTCACGCGCGGCGTAATAGGCTTCGGCACACCCCTTCGCCATTGTCCGAACTCGCAGAATATAGCGCTGACGTTCGGTGACTGAAATGGCATGACGGGCATCCAATAGATTAAAGGCATGTGATGCACGCATTACTTGCTCATAGGCAGGTAGCGGTAGGTTTAGCGAGAGTAAGTGCTCACATTCGTTCTCGCAAGCGTCAAAGCGCGCGAACAAGACATCGACATCTGCATGTTCAAAATTGTAGGTCGATTGCTCAACTTCGTTCTGATGAAACACATCGCCGTAAAGAATTTTTCCACGCGGACCATCAGTCCAAACTAGGTCGTAGATACTGTCGACGCCTTGAATGTACATAGCCAAACGTTCAAGGCCGTAGGTGATTTCACCGGCAACCGGTTTACACTCGAGACCGCCCACCTGTTGGAAGTAGGTAAACTGCGTGACTTCCATACCGTTGAGCCAGACTTCCCACCCGAGACCCCATGCACCTAAGGTTGGTGATTCCCAGTTATCTTCGACAAAACGAATGTCATGTACGAGTGGATCGAAACCGAGCATTTGCAGGGACCCAAGATAGAGTTCCTGAATGTCTTTTGGCGATGGCTTCAAAATAACCTGAAACTGATAATAGTGTTGCAGGCGGTTCGGGTTCTCGCCATAGCGGCCGTCAGTAGGGCGACGGCACGGCTGCACATAGGCGTAATTAGCTGGCTCCGGGCCTACCGCACGAATAAAAGTCATCGGATGGAAGGTACCTGCACCTACTTCCATGTCGAGGGGCTGCACAATCGCGCAACCTTGTTGCGCCCAATAATCTTGCAGCGCGAGGATAAGCCCCTGAAAGGTTTTTACATCATAGCTAGCCATGGGATGGTCTCGTACTTAGATTTTTACGGAAATTTGGCGTAAATTATAACCTTTATTCAGCCTTGGTGACAGGGCGCGGCCGCAGGAGCCTAGTGAAAAATGCAAGATGACTTAGAGCGTTGCAGCTGGTGCGGCTCAGATCCGCAATACATGCACTATCACGATACCGTGTGGGGACGTCCAGTAGCGGACAGCCAAGAGTTATTTGCCAAGCTCTGCCTTGATGGTCAGCAAGCAGGACTGAGTTGGATCACGATTTTGCGCAAACAGGCCAACTACGAGAAGGCTTACTGTGATTTTGACCCGGACAAGATTGTGCAGCTACCCGAAAGCTACAAAGACCAGCTGATGCAAAACGCCGGTATTATCCGCAATAGATTAAAGGTCGAGTCTATTTTTAAAAACGCACGAGCTTTTCTAGAGCTCCGCGAAAAGGGCGTCGAGTTTAACGATTTTCTGTGGCAATTCAGCGACGGAACGCCACGTATTTTCGCTCGACAGGGCGCCGATATACCGACTTCTGATGAGGTTTCTGATACGATGGCGAAAGCCTTAAAGAAAGCAGGCTTTAGCTTTGTAGGCACTACGATTTGTTACGCATTCATGCAGGCGGTCGGAATGGTCAATGATCATGTCGTGCATTGTCATTGTTATGACGAGGTCTGTCGCGAGATGCGTGATTTTTCTCTAACAGCACGAGAGCATCATGGTTGATATTACTTTAGCGGATTATCAAAATCCGAAGCATCGTCAAGCGGTTGTGGCAATGTTAAATGATTATGCGCAAGATCCAATGGGCGGTGGTGAAGCATTGCCGGAAGAGACCAAAGAGAACTTGGTCGATGAGATGGCTAAGCGTGATTACGTTTTCTCTTTGCTTGCATTCGTTGACGATGAGCCAGTGGGCTTAGCGAACTGCGTCGAAGGGTTTTCCACTTTCGCGGCCAAGCCAGTCATGAACATCCATGATATTGCGGTGATCAAAGAATTCCGTGGTAAAGGCATCGCCAAGCGGCTATTGGAAGAAGTCGAAACCCTCGCGCAATTCCGCGGCTGCGTGAAGTTAACCCTCGAAGTCCTACAAGGTAACGAGCCGGCGAAGATTGCCTACGAAAAATTTGGCTTCAAGCCCTACCAACTCGACGAAGCCAACGGCAAAGCCGAATTCTGGCAAAAATACATCTAAGCGGCGAAGACCTTTGTGTGAAGGTAGGGAGCTAACTCAATGGGACGCCGTAAACCCTTCCCTGGGGGCTTGCGTGCCGCATCCCTGCGGCACACACCCATTGAGTTAGCTCCCTACCTCCACACCCGGTCTTCGCTCTTCGATTAACGAATAACGAATAACGAATAACGAACAACGAATGTAGGAAATCATAATGAGACAGAGGACGTTGAACACCCACCATTGGATTGCTTCGATGCTGTGTATGGCTATCCTCGCCAGCGGCTCGACAATCACAGCGTTGCTCGTGTACTTGTGTGCCTTCGTGTTGCTGACCCGAGACTTAATGGTCAACCAACGCACAAGCTTCGCCAGCAACGGCTTTATCTTTGTGTTTTGTTTGGTTATGGGTAGCGTAGCTGCGGCAAATGGGGACGGGGTAACCATCAATATGGTTGTGGCCGGCGAGGCAGTAATGGTGCTTGCCTATATGTACATCATGTTCCGCCTCAGCAACCGAACAGCAGCGCGGACGAACAGCGCAGCGTACGAATAACGAACAACGCTCTTCTGCGCACTAGCCCTTACGGATCACATAGCGATACGGTGCCGCCACAGTCTCGGCGAGCACCAATTCATGGTCCATAAAACGGCAGAAGCTTGGGATATCGCGGGTAGTGGCCGGATCGTCAGCGATAACTTCGAGCAGGGCGCCCGAATCGAGTTTGCGGATTGCGGCACGGATCAGCATCACTGGCTCCGGGCAGCGCAGGCCGAGGGTATCGAGGCTTTTTGTGATGGTTTCTGACACGATTTTTCCTTCTAAATCCGCAACACAAATAAAAACGCCGCATCCGACAAGGATACGGCGTTTATTTTACGGTAAAACCGTGGCGTGCAAAAGCGCGGCTTAGTCGAGGCGCTCAAACACGGTGGCGATACCTTGACCGAGGCCGATACACATGGTCGCTAGACCCAATGTCGCGCCTTTATCTTCCATTAGGTTGAGTAAGGTGGTCGAAATACGCGCACCTGAACAACCGAGTGGGTGACCTAGAGCGATCGCGCCGCCGTTTAGGTTGACCTTTTCGTCCATCTTGTCGAGTATGCCGAGGCCTTTGAGCACTGGCAGTGATTGCGCTGCGAAGGCTTCGTTTAGCTCGAATAGGTCGATGTCATCAATGCTGAGTCCGGCACGCTTGAGTGCTTTTTTGGTTGCGGGTACAGGACCGAAACCCATAATTGATGGATCGCAACCTGCAACTGCCATCGAGCGGATTTTCGCGCGTGGCTTCAAGCCAAGGGCTTTGGCTTTGTCGGCAGACATGATAAGCATCGCTGCGGCACCGTCTG
>JBLWUU010000003.1:0-277180 GCA_048268755.1 Pseudidiomarina sp. | reverse complement strand
GACAATGCTGATGAGGTACCGGCGGTGACGGTGCCGTTCGCAGGATCGAACACTGGGCGTAACTGCGACAAGCCTTCAACTGTGGTTTCAGGGCGAATGACTTCGTCGTCCTTAATGAGGCGCAACACGCCGTCGGCATCGTGACCTTCAATAGGTAAGATTTCTTTAGCGAAGCGGCCGTCAACAGTTGCTTGATGTGCTCGCTGATGTGAGCGCGCGCCGAAAGCGTCTTGGGCGGCACGGTCAATTTCAAACTTACGGGCGAGCAATTCAGCGGTCATGCCCATAGAGCCAGAAGCACGCGCCACTGATTTGTTCATGCCAGGATGAAAGTCGATGCCGTGCGTCATGGGCACGTGGCCCATGTGCTCAACACCACCCGCGATGAAGATATCGCCGTCGCCGGCCATAATCGCGCGAGCTGCGTCATGCATGGCTTGCATTGACGAGCCACAGAGGCGGTTTACGGTCACGGCCGCAACATGATGCGGAATGCCAGCGATTAACGCCGCGTTACGGGCGACGTTAAAGCCTTGTTCTAGGGTCTGTTGTACACATCCCCAATAAATATCTTCAAGCTCGTTAACATCTACTTCTGGATTGCGCTCAAGCAGGCCTTTCATTAGGTGTGCAGAGAGGTCCTCAGCACGCACATTGCGAAATACGCCGTTTTTAGAGCGCCCCATTGGGGTACGAATACAATCGACAATTACTACGTCTTTCATAATTTCCTCCGTTAGCCTGCAAAGTACGATTTACCGGCTTTCGCCATTTCACGCAGGCCATCGGTGACTTGATACATTTCACCTAAATGCGCGTATTTGTCGGCCAATTCTACGAAGTTGGCCAAGCCCATGGTTTCCAGGTAGCGGAAAGGCCCGCCACGGAATGGAGGGAAGCCAAGTCCGTAAAGCAGGGCGATGTCACACTCTGCTGCAGAGCCGACGATACCTTCTTCGAGGCAACGAACACATTCGTTGACCATTGGCACCATGGTGCGCGCGATGATTTCATCGGCGCTGAGTTCTTTACCTGAAATACCGAGCATTTCGTAGACTTCAGGTGCTTTCTCTTTGCTTGGGCGACCTTTTTTATCGACGCCGTAGTTGTAGAAGCCTTTGCCATTCTTCTGGCCGTAGCGCTCTGCCTCGGCAAGTTTAGCGATGGCGCTGCTGGTATCGCGAGGCATTCGTGACGGAAAGCCATCGGCCATGACCACGGTGCAATGGTCAGCCGTGTCGATACCGACAACGTCTGACAAGTAAGCGGGGCCCATCGGCCAACCGAATTGTTTCTCCATGACTTTGTCGATGCCTGCAAAGTCAACACCTTCATCGACCATGCCCGCGAAGCCCGCCAAGTATGGGAACAACACGCGGTTAACTAAGAAGCCTGGGCAGTCGTTCACGACGATAGCGGTTTTACCCATGCGCGCAGCATAAGCAACGACCGCATTCACGGTATCGTCTGAAGTTTTCTCGCCGCGAATGATTTCAACCAATGGCATTTTGTGCACTGGATTGAAAAAGTGCATACCGCAGAAGCGTGATGGGTCTTTCAGGTTTTTAGCCAAACGATCGATTGAGATGGTTGAAGTGTTAGAAACGATGATTGCATCGTCGGCGACAACTTCTTCCATACCTGCCAGCACTTTGCCTTTCACGTCTGGGTTTTCCACGACTGCTTCAACAACGATATCAACGTCTTTGACCGCTTCATCAAGCAGGGTCGGAGTGATTGATGACAAAATCTTGGCCATTTTCTTATGGTCAATCTTGCCACGCTCGACCAATTTACCCAGGATCTTGCTGGCTTCGGCCATACCTTGATCTAAGGCGTCTTGGCGGATGTCTTTCATCACCACAGGCACGCCTTTGTACGCTGACTGGTAGGCGATTCCGCCACCCATGATGCCAGCGCCAAGAACGGCGGCTGATTTGATTTCTTTGGTCGCTTGCTTAGCTGCTTTCTTGGCTTTGCCTTTGACCATTTGGTCGGCCATGAAGATGCCGACTTGTGCTTGGCACGCGTCCGTCTGCGTTAAGCCAACAAAAGCTGCGTTTTCGGCATTAAGCGCTTCTTCGCGCTCATGGCGTGCGCCTTCTTCAATGGCTTTGATTGCAGCATGTGGTGCTGGGTAATGCTTGCCGGCTTTGGCTGCAACCATACCCTTTGCGGTAACCAAGGTCATGGTCAGTTCAGTATCGTTGGCTTGCAGGGCTTCGAGTTTAGGCTGACGCTTCGCCTGCCAGTCCAAGTCACCAGCAACCGCTTGTTTGACGATATCTAAAGCCGCATCACGGAGTTTCTCTGGAGCCACAACAGCATCGACCAAGCCAACTTTTTGCGCAGCCACAGCAGAATTGTTTTTACCTGTGGTAATCCACTCAAGCGCATTGTCTGGTCCAATGATGCGTGGCAAACGTACAACACCACCAAAGCCCGGAATTAAGCCAAGCTTAACTTCCGGTAGGCCAATCGTTGCAGTGGTATCCGCTACGCGGTAATCACAAGCGAGGGTTGCTTCGCAGCCGCCGCCCAGAGCGAAACCAGTAATGGCAGCGACTGTCGGCACAGGCAGGTCTTCTAACTGATCGAAAACCCGTGAGGCTTTGTGCACCCAAGTTTTGGTTTGTTCTAAATCTGCGAACAAGGTTTGGAATTCGGTAATATCAGCACCTACAATGAAGGTAGGTTTGTTACTGGTGACGATAACGCCACGCAGGTCTTTGGTTTCGGCGAGTTTCGCTAAAGCCTGACTGAATTCTTCCAAGGTTTTCTGGTCGAATTTATTGACTGAGCCAGCGGCTGCAAATTGCAGCTCGGCAATGCCGTCAGTAACAAACTCAACCCGAATGCTATCACCCTGATAAATCATAAAAGGTCTCCTGATTTTCAGATTGCTTTCGGTTAGCGTATGATTAGTCGTTACGAGAGTTTGGCTCGAATAGGCTCATTTTTCAATGATTATTTAAACGAGCGTTTGAAATTATGCGGTCACTGTGTAGTTCAATAACCGGTACAAGTTGTGCGCTTCTCTTTACAGCCCTCGCTAGTTTGCTGTGGAGTTCGAGCGGTTGGTCCGAGCCGAAAATTCACGATCCAGTGTTGGCGAACTTCGAGCAGCGGAGTGAGCAGCGCGAACTGTTTGTCAAAGCTGAATACGCGGCTAAGCGGGGGCGTCTCGCTGAATACCAACAACTTCTTGAACAACTCGAAGATTACCCTCTAACGCCCTACCTAGAATTGGAGCGTCTGCAGCAAGTGGGTTATCTCGCCAACGAAGAGCGTGTGTTGCGCTTCTTCAACGCCATGCAGAAAACGCCACTCGACTGGCAGTTGCGTTCACCATGGCTGGACTACTTAGCACGTAATAATGAACAAAAGCGCTTCCTGCGCGATTTTCGTCATCCGGGCCGGCTCGATCACCGCTGCTATTTCTGGCGTTTTACGCTCGCGCAAAAGTCGCAGCCGCGGGCTGCCGTGATGCGCGCGGTTGATCAACTTTGGCAAACCGGAGAGTCGCTACCGAAAGAGTGCGACCCATTGTTGGCAACCTGGACTAAGGCCGGGCACCGCTCGGAGGAGCTGGTTTGGCGCCGCGCTAAGTTAGCTGCAGAAGATGGCAAGCATACGCTATTGCCCTATTTGGCAGGCCTTGTCGAAGAGCCGACTCGCTCGTTGATACAAAGCTACCGACAAGTACGCCGCAACCCAGCGAATCTAGTACGAGAGCTGCCGAAACTAGCGGCTAATAAGGGCGTCGCCCAAGAGCGTGCAGCGCAGATAGTTACTTACGGGCTTGGGCGACTGATTTGGCGTGACCCAGATATCGCACTGAAAACCATTGCTGATCTACCTCGCGGCATCGCTCTGTCGCCAGCGCAATGGACGGAGCTCGAGCAAAAGTTTGCGGTAGCGCTAAGTGCGAAAAACCATGATCAAGCGCACAACTGGTTGGTGCGATTAGAGCCGGCGGAGCATGACACGCAAACCTTGCAGTGGCAGCTAGCGGAATGGGTACGTGAAGGGCAATGGCGCGAATTTATCGACAATCCAGTTGCCGAAATGGCGACGGCAAGTGGCAGTGCTCAGTGGCGTTACTGGCGTGGCCGTGCCTATGAAGAATTAGCACAACCGCAGCGCGCGCAAGCACAGTTTGAAGAGATTGCTGGGCAACGCAATTTCTATGGCTTTCTGGCGGCGAGCAAACTGGGTACGCCGCTACAGTTAGCACGAGAAAAGATAAATTATACTGCGGCTGACCTCGCGACTGTACGCGAGCTTCCGGGGGTCCAGCGAACCTATGAGTTCTTGCAGCTGCAACGCTATCTTGATGCGCGGCGTGAGTGGTACGATTTGCTGCAGCATACCAATGCGCGAGAGCAAGAGCTTATGGCGGTGTTGGCATCGCAGTGGGGCTGGCATGATCAGGTCATTTATACGCTGGGGCAGTTAGGTGAGTTTGGTGCTATTGAACAACGCTTCCCCTTTGCCTACGAAAACGAACATCGCGAATATGCGCAATCTGCGGGCATCGATATGGAGTGGGCCTTAGCTATTTCGCGGCGCGAAAGTTCGTTTCGATTCGATGCCTATTCTCATGCGGGCGCGCATGGGCTGATGCAACTCCTACCAAGCACTGCCAAATATGTCGGGCGGCGCGACTATAGCCGCTTTGATTTGTATAACGTGAATACCAACATTCTTCTCGGCACCCGCTACTTGGCTGACCTGAAACGCCGGCTAGGGGAGAACTGGGTACTCGCTACAGCGGCCTATAATGGCGGAATTTATCGAGTCACTGACTGGATACCCAACGAAACTATGGCAATCGACCGTTGGATAGAGACGATACCTTACAAAGAAACGCGCGATTATGTGAAAAACGTTTTAGCGTATCAGCAAATCTACTTGCTGCTTGCCGAACAAGAGCCACCGAATCGCTTCGCTGACTTAGCGACGATGAAAATTAGCCGTGCAAGCATAGGCTTATAGCGCAGTGCAGGGCTATTTGATTCCAAAATCACCCGTTGTTACTGAGCTTGAAATTAAGCAAAGCCGCTTTATTACATCCCTCAAGCCGGTGTGTTCGCTGGTCGAGCATCAGCAGCATATTGCCGAATGTCAGCAAAAGTGGCCAGGCGCAAATCATTATTGTAGTGCTGCTGTTGCGGGGCCGCCTAATGATGGCCAACGTTATGCGATGAGTGACGATGGCGAGCCGAGTGGAACGGCGGGGCGGCCCATGCTCAATGTTCTACTAAAGCAGGAGGTGGCGGAGCTATCGGTGGTCGTGACGCGATATTTTGGCGGCATAAAGCTCGGCACCGGCGGCTTACAACGGGCGTACTCGCAAGCGACAGTGGAAGTCTTGCAAGCGACCGAATTTATTGAAAAAAAGGTACGCAAAGCAGCTTATATACACTACGATTATGCTGATCAGAAAATAGTTTCACATTGGCTTGCCCAGTATGATGCGCTAACCGAGCAGCAGGACTTTGCTGCTGGTATCGAACTACAACTCGCAGTGGCTGAGTCGGACTTTACCGATTTAGCTGAAGCATTAAAAAATGCGACACAAGGGCGTGTCGAACTAAAAGAATGTTGAGGAACCGCCGTGCGTTTTCGAGGTATTTTACGAGTACTGGGACTACTGATTTGTGTGTTTAGCGTGACCTTGCTGCCACCAGCGGCGGTTGCGCTTTACTTTGGTGATGGGGGTGGTTCGGCCTTCATGCTGGCATTTGCTATCAGCTTAGTCATAGGCTTTTTTGTCTGGTATCCCAACCGCAGTATTCATAGTGACTTGAAAGTTCGCGATGGCTTTTTGCTGACCGTGTTGTTTTGGACCGTGTTGGGCATGGTTGGGGTGATGCCACTGTGGTTTGCCGAAGAACTGCCGTTATCCTTTACCGATGCCGTTTTTGAATCGTTTTCTGGTTTAACTACTACGGGCGCCACTGTTATCCAGGGGATTGAGACGCTGCCTCACAGTTTGTTGTTTTACCGTCAACAACTGCAGTGGCTCGGTGGTATGGGGATCATCGTACTTGCGGTCGCAATTATGCCGATGCTTGGTATCGGCGGTATGCAGTTGTACCGGGCGGAAATACCTGGCCCGCAAAAAGATACCAAAATGACCCCGCGGATTGCCGATACCGCGAAACACTTGTGGTACATCTATGTAGCGCTAACCGCGACCTGTGCCTTCGCCTACTACCTGGCTGGGATGAACTGGTTTGATGCGATCGGCCATGCATTTTCAACCATCGCGGTCGGTGGTTTCAGTACTTACGACGCGAGTATGGGCTACTTCGACAGCAGCACGATTAATACCATTTGTGTGGTGTTCTTATTGCTCTCATGTATCAACTTTGCGCTGCATTACGCAGCTGCAACGAACCATTCGATCATGAACTATTTTCGCGATCCCGAAGTGCGCGCTTTTATAGGTATTCAGGCCGTGCTTATTTTCTTGGTATTCGCGACCGTATTAGTCCATAAAGAATTTTCAGATACCGGGACGGCGTTTAATCAGGCGATGTTCCAAGCCGTCTCGATAAGTACCACTGCCGGTTTTGCCACAACTGACTTTTCGGCGTGGCCGCTGTTTTTGCCTATCTTATTGATCTTTGCAAGCTTTATTGGGGGTTGTGCAAGTTCAACCGCTGGGGGATTAAAAGTTGTCAGGGTGGTGCTACTGTTCCGCCAAGGTGTGCGAGAGCTGAATCGCTTGGTTCATCCTGCGGGAGTGTACTCGGTCAAGTTAGGCAATCGAGTTCTACCGCAGCGCGTAGTCGAAGCGGTATGGGGCTTTTTCGCTGCCTATGCGTTGGTGTTTGTGGTGATTATGCTGGGCTTATTGGCGACTGGGCTTGACGACATTACGGCGTTCTCGGCAACTGCGGCCTGTTTGAATAATCTGGGGCCCGGTCTGGGTGATGTGGCGGCAAATTATGCCACCATTCCCGATACTGCCAAATGGTTACTGGTGGTGGCGATGCTGTTTGGCCGACTCGAAGTCTTCACGATTTTGGTACTGTTGACGCCAACCTTCTGGCGCTCTTAGAAAAAGAGCGCGCTTGGCTGGAACAAACGTTCTACTTCGCGAATGTATTTTTTGTCGACCAAGAAAAGAATCACATGGTCATCTGCCTGCAACATGGTGTCGTCGTGCGCAATCATCACCTCGTGACCTCGCACAATAGCACCAATCGTCGTGCCCGGTGGTAACTTGATTTCACTAATCACTCGGCCAACGACTTTTGAGGTTTTCTCGTCGCCGTGTGCAATTGCTTCAATCGCTTCAGCCGCACCTTTACGCAATGAATAAGCATTTACGATGTCGCCTTTACGGATCAGTGAGAGGAGCGCCGAGACGGTTGCCCGCTGAGGTGAAATGGCGATATCGATGACGTTATCTTGGACCAAATCAACATAAGCTTGGCGCTGGATCAGCACCATGGTCTTCTTCGCCCCCATCTTCTTGGCCAGCATTGCCGACATGATATTCGCTTCGTCATCATTGGTGACCGCAATAAAAACATCAATGTCTTCGATATGCTCTTCACTTAATAAGCGCGAGTCTGAAGCATCGCCTTGTAAGATGGTGGTGTGACGTAACTGCTCGTTAAGCATATCGGCACGTTCACCATTGTGTTCTATGAGCTTCACATGGTGATTGTCTTCTAGCATGTGTGCCAAACCAGCGCCAACGTTACCGCCACCGGCAATCATGACTCGGCGGTATTGATGCTCAAGCTTTTGCATCTCTTCCATCACCATGCGCACATAGCGCGTATCGGTGATAAAAAACACCTCGTCGCCGGCTTCAATGATGGTTGTTCCCATCGGCTTAATGGCTTTACCTTGGCGGAAGATGGCTGCGACGCGCGTCTCGACATTCGGCATGTGCTCTTTCAACGACGATATGGCGTGCCCGACGAGCTTACCGCCGTAGTAGGCTCTCACTGCGACCAAACTGGCGCGGCCATTGGCGAATTCCATTACCTGCAGTGCCCCGGGGTAATCCACCAGGCGCTTGATATAGTTGGTTACCTGCTGTTCGGGTGAAATAATGTGATCGACTGGCACGTCGTCTTTATGAAAAAGTCGGTCTTTAAAGTCGGTATAGGCTTCCGAACGAATACGTGCAATGCGCTTGGGGGTCTTAAAGAGCGTGTAGGCGATTTGGCACGCCATCATGTTCGTTTCGTCACTTGGTGTAACAGCAATGAGCATATCGGCGTCTTCAACACCGGCGTTGCGCAGCACACGAGGGTGAGAGGCATAGCCCTGCACGGTACGAATATCATTGCTTTCCGACAACTCGCTTAAGCGCGCCATATCAGTATCGACGACCGTTATATCGTTGTCTTCACCGACGAGATTCTCGGCAAGCGTACCACCGACTTGTCCACCACCTAAAATGACGATTTTCATAGTTGTTTTTCCACAATTGCGTAGAAGAAGCCGTCGCCACCTTGCTCGCCCGGTAAGCGCTGCCAACAAGGGGCCCCAGTTGGCGCGGTTGGTACCGCAACGGCGTCGCCATGACGCTGCATAAAGGATTCTATTTGCTCTTTATTTTCTGCCGGCAAAATAGAACACGTGGCATAAACTAACCTACCACCGGGGCGCAGCATTGGCCAGAGTGCGTCGAGCAACTCGTATTGGGTTTTGACAAGTTGCGCGATATCACTGGGGCGGCGCAGCCATTTGATATCTGGGTGACGGCGAATAACCCCGGTAGCCGAGCAGGGCGCGTCGAGCAGGATGCGGTCATAAGGCTGACCGTCCCACCATGGCTCTGGCTGTGCGGCATCGCCACAAAGGACAGTCGCCTGTAGGCGCAAGCGCTGAAGGTTTTCTCGGACTCGTAACAAGCGTTGCTCATCAACATCGAGCGCATGCACCGTGGCCTCTGGAGTTAATTCCAAAATATGCGCGGTTTTGCCGCCTGGGGCTGCGCAACAGTCAAGGATGCGCTCATGGTTTTGTCCAGCAAGGAGGGGTGCCGCTTGTTGGGCCGCAATATCTTGCACTGAGAACCAGCCCTCCGAAAAGCCAGGGAGTTGGCGTACATCCACGGCTTGGTTCAAGCGAATGCTGCCGCTGTCGCTCAAGGTCTCGCCGCGGAGCTCTGGCGCAAAGTCATCCAGCGCAGCAATAAAGTCTGCAACACTCACTTGTTGAACGTTCACCCTAAGCCACATTGGTGCTTGGGCGTTATTGGCGGTAAAAATATCCTGAGCTTGGGCTGGGTAGGCTTGCGCGATCTGCTCGGCGAGCCAACGGGGGTGTCCGTGAACTAAGTTTGGGTCTGCCTCTAGCTTGGGTAATAGAGCCTCACGCTGGCGTTGTAAGTTGCGTAATACCGCGTTCACTAAACCTTTTTGCCGACGTTTTTTCAGCATCTCGGTGGCTTCTACGGTGGCGGCAACTGCAGCATGTTCTGAGGTGCCCATAAACAGAAGTTGGTAAGCGCCCACTAACAGCAGGTGGTGCAATATAACGAGGTCTTTCTTTAGCGGCTTACTAATAAAAGAGGCAATTGCCGCATTGAGTAAGGGCAAATGACGTAGCACCCCATAGCAAAGTGATTGCACCATTGCGCGGTCGCGACTTTCAAAATTTTCGGTATGCTGCGGTAAGGCCTGGCTAAGAGAACGACCGTGTTCCAGGACATCACAGAGTATGCGAGCGGCTGCAGCACGCGATGCGGCTCCTTTACTCATCGCTGACTCCGCGTAGTTGCTGCCCCACTGGGAACTGCTCGGCTCGGCCGTTAAGGAATGCCGCTGCCGGCATAGGTTTCTTACCAGCAGGCTGCAAGTCGAGAATCGCTAGCGCTTGCTTTTGTGTTTGTATGACAATGCCGTTCTTGTCCGCTTGCAGGATAGTCCCCGGAGCTGCTTCGGGTTGACCGGGGTGAACTTCTGTACGCAAAACTTTGATCGTCTCGCCTTTGGCGCTGATCAGCCAAGCGATAGGCCATGGATTAAAGGCACGTACCCAACGTTCTAACACCGCGGCGGGTTGGGACCAATCCAGTTGGGCCTCTTCTTTGCTCAGTTTATGCGCATAGGTCACCTGCGATTCGTCTTGAACTTGCGCGGTACTGAGTTTGCTCGGTAGGTCAGCGAGGCACTCCAACAAGGCTGCGGGGCCCAAATCAGCGAGTTTTTCGTACAGACTTGTAGAGGTCTCGTCGGCGCTAATAGGTAGCGCTTTTTCGAGCAGCACTGGGCCGGTGTCGAGGCCTGCTTCCATTTGCATGATCGCGACTCCGGCATGGCTATCTCCGGCCCAAATAGCGCGCTGAATTGGCGCCGCTCCGCGCCACCGCGGTAGCAGAGAGCCGTGTACGTTGATGCAACCATAGCTTGGGATGCGTAAGACGCTCTCGGGCAGAATCAGGCCATAGGCGACCACCACCATCACATCGGCATGGTAGCTTGCTAATTGCGCTTGGGCGTCGGCATCTCTCAATGTATGCGGTTGTTCGACCGCAATACCATGCTCGATGGCAAGCTTCTTGACGGCGCTTGCTTGCAGCTTTTTGCCGCGTCCAGCAGGCCGATCCGGCTGCGTGTAAACCGCGACCACCTCATGCTCATCAGCGTCAATCAAGGCGGCTAAGTGACCCGCGGCGAATTCAGGAGTCCCAGCAAAAACGATGCGCATCAGTGATTATACCGCACTTAAACGAGCTTCTTTTTCAAGCTTTTTACGAATGCGGTCGCGTTTCAGCGGTGATAAGTAATCAACGAACAGCTTGCCATTCAAGTGGTCGAGCTCATGCTGAATACAAATGGCCAGCAAACCTTCAGCAGTCAATGAAAACTCTTCGCCATTGCGATCGAGCGCTTTCACCGTCACTTTGCTAGCGCGTTCGACCTTGGCGTAAACGCCTGGAAATGACAAACACCCCTCTTCATTAGCGAATAATCCGTCTTTTTCCGTAATCTCCGGATTAATAAATACTAACGGTTCGCTCTGATCTTCACTACAATCAGCTAGGAAAAGGCGTTTGTGAACATTGACTTGTGTTGCCGCAAGGCCTACACCATTAGAGTCGTACATTGTTTCGAACATCGCATCAATTGTATCGCGTAGACTATCATCTACACTTGTAACTGGTTCGGCGACGGTGCGTAAACGTTCGTCTGGGTATTTTAAAATAGTTAATTTAGTCATAACTCGTCTTTCGCTAGTTTCATCTTGCTTAATTTTAACGTAATTTGGGGATGAAAACACGAGTTTACAACGGAGCTCAACATGACTACGTGGCGATTCCAAGCGATTGCGGTCATCGGTTTTTTGCTGTTAACACCAGCAACAGCCTTCGCAACCCAACAACAAGAGACTTCAGCTACCACTGCGACCCGTGGCGATGTCATTCGTTTGCGTGAAGATGCACCGCGCGAATATGTGGTAAAAAAGGGCGATACCTTGTGGGATATTTCCGCAATGTATCTTAACGACCCATGGCACTGGCCAGAGTTATGGCGTCTGAATGACGATATTGCCAACCCGCACTTGATTTACCCCGGCGACCGTTTGTATCTCAGTTGGGTAAATGGTCGCCCGCAACTCAGTCGTAAGCTCACTAAGACGCTGAATCCAGAAGGCAAACTGGAACCCAAAGGCAACCCCATTCCGACCTTCGATCGGGCTGCGCTTGAACCTTTCCTTGCCGGCCACATGATTGCTTCGCGCGGTGAAGTGGCAAGGTTACCGCAAATCTTAGGTGACAACCGCGGCGCTCCGCGCATCAATGGCATGGCACCTATTTTTATCAAAGGTAATGTTGAACTCGATCGGAAATACCGTGTATTCACGCCGGTCGATAATTTTGGTGAGCAAGTTCTTCTGCGTGACGTAGCCGGTGTACGTATTAACTTTCATCATGTAGATGTTATCGAAGGTGAACTCATTAAACCTGAGCGTGAAATTCGTCGGGGTGATGTTGTTTTGCCGCCGCAGCCGACCGAATTACCGGAAATCATCACGCCTACCAATGGAGCAGCAGTTGACGGCTACGTAGTCGCCTCGTTGAACGCGCGCAATAAGCATGGCAAGTACGACATGGTGGTGTTGGATAAAGGCGCTATGGACGGTGTGGCGGTAGGGCAGATGTTCCAAGCGATTCGCCCCGGTGTCTCGGTATTTATGGATGGCGAAAAACCTGAGTTTGCTAACTTATACAAACCCTATGATGATTTGTCTCGCAAGTGGCGCGACTCGCTCCGTTTACCCGACCAAGCCAGTGCAGAGTTGCTGGTGATTAAAACATTCCCTAAAAACAGTATGGCGATAGTGGTCGAAGCTCATGAATGGTTTGAAGTAGGCACCTATTTCGTTCCCAAACTCATAACGACTAACGACTAACGACTAACGAATAACTAGCACAAGGAAGTGCCATGCCATTTTCATCCGCCGAGCTTTTGGCGCTGTCGCGCCTGTCTGCAACTGAGCGTCGTCAAGTCTACCGACTCAACACGATTGCTAAGTGCAGGGGACTACTGCAACCTTATTTAGCTTCACTCCCGTCGCGCTACGTCGATAATCTCGAACGTTGGCTGCATAGCGGCTCGAATGCTGGCCCTCAGCGCGCAGTTGTACACTGGTTTTCGCCGTTGTACCCAGAACGACTGCGGCTTATCCATGATGCGCCTTTGGTACTCTTTGTTGCCGGCAACCTTGATTATTTGTCGGTACCGCAAATCGCGATTGTTGGCAGTCGTGCTGCGAGCCATGAAGGGGTGGCTGAGGCTGCCTATTTCGCTGAACACTTTACCCGCGCTGGACTTTTGGTGAGCAGCGGTCTGGCCAAAGGCGTTGATCATCATGCGCATCTCGGGGCGTTAAAGGCCGGTTCAACACTGGCTGTGCTCGGCACCGGGCCCGATATGTTTTTTCCCAAACAGCACCAACAGCTGCAACAACAGATCGAACAGGCAGGGCTGGTTGTTTCGGAGTTCCCGCCGGGTATGGCGGCGCATCGTGATCACTTCACGCGGCGTAACCGTATCTTAAGTGGACTTGCGTTAGGCGTAGCGGTCATCGAGGCAAAGGTTCGTAGTGGCTCGTTGATAACAGCCCGCTTAGCACTCGAGCAAAATCGTGCACTGTTTGTGCTGCCTGGGAGTATTTGGAATCAGCATCGCAGCGGTAATCTACAGCTTTTACAGCAAGGTGCGGCGCTGCTCACTAAGGTGGATGATGTGCTTAACGAATTGAATTTAAAACGTACGGCCCCATTTAATGATAGAGAGGGAGCCGAGACCGACGAAAATAATTTTGGACGAAGCTTGGCAAACCCGCAATTGTTGGCTAATGTGGGCTATGAGGCTACATCGATAGACACTATCGTAGCACGCAGTGGACTACCGGTCGCTGTGGTTTCAGAGCAGTTAGTGTTATTAGAATTAGAAGGCCGAGTAGCTTCAGTCACCGGTGGTTATATTAGAGTGGGGAGGCGCTAAAGATGTTTGATATCCTCATGTATCTGTTCGAGAACTTCATCCACTCGGATGTTGAGGTGGTAGTGAATCATGACGAGCTCACTGATGAACTCACGCGGGCGGGTTTCCGTCAGCAAGAGATTCACAAGGCGCTTGCTTGGTTAGAGCGTTTGGCCGACCTACAGGACAGTCAAACCAAGCCTTACCTCAATCGTTCTCAAAGCAGTGCAACACGTGTGTTCACCGCCGAAGAAACGGCGCGTCTTGATTGTGCAAGTCGGGGCTTCTTACTGTATCTCGAAAACCTTGGCGTACTTGACTTCGCAACCCGCGAAATGGTCATGGATCGCGTTATGGAACTCGATATGCCTGAAGTCACACTTGACGATCTGAAGTGGGTGGTCTTAATGGTCTTGTTCAATGTACCAGGTTGTGAAGATGCCTATAATCAGATGGAAGGACTCCTGTTTGAGGAACCAGAAGGTCTGCTGCATTAAATGACCGATAACTTTCTCGAACCCCAGTCGCTGGGCGTACCATGCCCCCGGTGCCAGCGGGAACTGCAACTCAAAAAAGGCCGTTATGGCCTTTTTGTCGGTTGTAGTGGTTACCCCGAATGTGACTATATGACCGCAGCCGACTTTGACCCAGGCACTGATGTGGTTTGCTCCGAATGTGAGCAAGGTAAGTTAGTCCAAAAAACCAGTCGTTTTGGCCATTCTTTTTATGCTTGCGACCATTATCCCGCATGTAAATTTTCAGTTCCGTTGCCACCTGTGGCAGAATCATGCCCTACCTGTCGTTACCCATTATTGCTGCGCAAGAAAACTGCTGCGGGTGAGCGCTTGGTATGCGGTAGTGGTGAGTGTGATTACAAATCAGAGATTCGTTGAGTAGGAGAATCGAATGGACTGGCAAGCGGCAAAAGAAGCTTTCGTAGATGGCGAGTTATTGGCATACCCCACTGAGGCGGTTTTTGGCTTAGGCTGCGACCCGCGTAATGAACAAGCGGTCGAGAAGTTATTGGCGCTGAAACAGCGTCCACGCGAGAAAGGGCTGATCTTACTTGCAGCAGACTACAGTCAACTCGTGCCTTTTGTTGCCGACCTTAAAATCCCTCAAGACAAGCGATTTAGTGTATTTTCGCATTGGCCAGGACCGATCACTTTGCTGTTGCCGGCCGCGCCTACGACGCCCGACTGGCTAACTGGTGGGAGTGATAAAATAGCGGTTCGCGTTACCGCACATGAGCCAGCACGTCAGCTATGTCGTGCACTTGGCAGTGCTATTGTATCGACGAGTGCAAATTATACAGGTGAACCGTCGTTGACCACAGCGCAAGCCGTAAGAGACACCTTTGCCGAGCGAGTTGCTTGGGTGATGGACGACGCCGTGGGTGGCGCGACGAGTCCATCCAAAATTATTGACCCAATCACCAACCAAGTTTATCGAGCTTAACTATGAGTCATCCCGCTTTAGCTGAAGTTATTGGCTATTTGAAAAGTCTACAAGACCGTATTTGTTGCGCCCTTGAAGAAGCCGATGGCGGTGCGCACTTTGCCGAGGAGAGCTGGCAACGCGAAGGTGGCGGCGGGGGACGCTCCCGCGTGCTCCGTGACGGCAATGTACTCGAGCAAGGCGGTGTCGGCTTTTCCCACGTTTTTGGTGAGCAAATGCCTGCTTCAGCGACCGCTCATCGGCCTGAATTAGCTGGCCGTAAATTCAATGCGTGTGGTGTCAGCTTGGTGATGCACCCGCGCAATCCCTACGTGCCCACAAGCCATGCGAACGTGCGATTTTTTATCGCTGAAAAAGAGGGCGCTGAGCCGGTTTGGTGGTTTGGCGGCGGCTTCGACCTAACGCCTTTTTATCCGAGTGATGAAGATATCAAGCATTGGCATCAAGTCGCTAAGGCAGCATTGGACCCCTTCGGAGCAGAGCTTTACCCTAAGTTTAAAGCTTGGTGCGATGACTACTTTTGGCTGAAACACCGCGATGAAACGCGAGGTGTGGGCGGACTATTCTTTGATGACCTTAACGATCGCCCGTTTGAGGAGTGTTTCGCGATTATGCGGGCAGTGGGTGACGCGTACTTAGAGGCCTATTTGCCGATTATTGAACGCCGCAAGAATACTCCTTACGGTGAACGTGAAAGAGATTTCCAGTTATACCGACGCGGACGTTACGTGGAGTTCAACTTAGTTTGGGACCGTGGCACTTTATTTGGCCTGCAGACCGGCGGACGCACTGAGTCGATTCTCATGTCGATGCCGCCGTTGGTGCGCTGGGAGTATGGTTATACGCCAGAGCCTGATAGTCCAGAAGCGCTTTTGTATACAGATTATTTGCGGCCCCGAGATTGGTTAAAAGAGCTTTAATCAGTGTTGATCATGTGATGTGCTAGACGTGTGAACTGTTGTTTTAACTGCATGTGCAGCAGCTGATCCTGAACCTGCTCGTCTAGCACTTGATACATGCATAACAGCCACTGGTCGCGCATCTTCACATCAATACGAAAAGGCAAGTGACGGGCGCGCAGTCGCGGATGACCATATTTCTCAGTAAAAAGTTGCGGCCCGCCAAGCCAGCCACTCAGAAATTCGAAAAACTTTTCGCGAATGGCGTTTAGCGGCTGAGGGTGCAGGGCAAGTAGATCTTGCGCCCGTGGATCGCTTTCCATGATATCGTAGAAGCGTTCAGCCATGGCTCGCACTCCTTGTTCGCCGCCTAGTTGGTCGTACTGCGAGGTTGGGCCGCTGGCTTTTTTACTTTTCAAGAATGACAACATGATGACATTTACTGTTTTTGGAAATCCAATTGCGCATAGCTTATCGCCATTAATTCATCAGCGCTTTGCTGAGCAATTCGGTATCGAACTCGACTATACGCGCAGTCTAACATCGAAAGCTGGCTTCGCAGAGGCGGTAGCGAAGTTTTTTCGCAGCGGTGGCGGCGGTGCCAACGTGACAGTTCCTTTTAAAACCGTAGCTGCAGGCTTAGTAACCCATCTCACCCCGCGCGCCGCGCGTGCTGGAGCCGTGAACACGCTCATACCTTTAGGGCATGGGCAACTGGCCGGCGACACCACTGATGGCGAAGGTTTAGTACGTGATTTGCAGCGTGTATTGAAGTGTCAGGAGCTGCCTTATGAAGTGCTTGTGATTGGTGCTGGTGGCGCTGCAAGCAGTGTTATAGAGGCGCTACAAGGCGCCGGGGCCCAGGTGGTAATGAGTAATCGCAGTGCAGCTAAAGTCAGCGCATTACAGAATGACTTTTGCGACTTGCAAGCGTTGCCGTTCGGCGATTTAGCGCGCCCGCCAAGACAAACCAGCCAAGTGCAAAGGATTTTAGTTAATGCCACGTCAGCGTCACTTACTGGAACGGAGTTACCCGTTCATTCGGCGTGGTTTCAAGAGAGTGTGCTGGCGTACGATATGATGTATGGCAAACAACCAACGGCCTTTTTAGAACAAGCGCATGCGGCGGGGGCAAAGCAAGTTGCTGATGGTTTGGGTATGCTAATCGAGCAAGCCGCGCTGTCATTTGCGTTGTGGCATGATGGGCAGCTGCCCAGCGTGGAGCAGGTGTTACCGGCTATCAGGAATGCGTTGGGAGCGCGTTAATCGCGAATTTGGATGCTAGGTCTTAAGTCGACGTCTCCAAGCTGATCAACTGTTGCGTAATCGCGATTACGCCGAACCACAGCCAATGGGCCATTTGTGAGATTCCGAATAAACGCAAGCTCAAAGCCAAACTTGCTTAGCTGATAGACGCCGAACTTTTGATCCATTGATAGGCGTTGCCACCACTCTTTGGTATCAAACGCACCGCGGCGTCGCTCCTGCACTGTAGTATCAACACTTCCAGTCAGTGCATGATTCATGGTTGTGTACTCCTTTAGAAGAAAAGTACTGATGACCCAAAAAATATATCGACATGTCCACTAATATGACGATCTTCATAGAAAAGTTCAATAGCAAAGCTTGATTACAAAATAATCTAATAGCGCATTTTTATATGCGAAAAACATTCTAAAAATAATCGTCGATCAGCTAGTAAAACGAACAACATGTGATAGTCTTACAGTTCGGTTGGTTAAGACAACAACCGTCGCTTCACGAAACTTAAGCGTTATGAGTAGTACGACCTTCTTGAAGCAGAAGATCAGTTTCCACAACTGACACAAAATAAAAAAATAAAGCTGTCAGGGAATGTGAAGTCGATAAATTCCCATAGAAACCAATAGGTTAAGCCTCCGAAGACATCGTACGGTCATGCCGTTTATCACGATGCGATGAGGTATTGTCAACAGACTTATCCACATGCTATCCACAAAAACAAGCGGTGATACCGGCGCTGCAATGCTGGCGAGACGTAGGTGACTGTGGCATGCTTAGCGGCATCCGTAACCCAGCTAGAAAGCATGCAACTATGGCCGCAAAAGAAACGCCTCAAGTTCCCGAAAACCCGTTCATCCTCGTGGATGGTTCCTCCTATTTATTTCGTGCGTTTTATGCACCGCCACATATAACGACGAGTGCCGGCGAACCGACGGGGGCAATCTTTGGTGTGGTCAATATGCTTCGCAGCTTGATCAAAAAATATAAGCCATCGCACATGGCGGTGGTGTTCGACGCCAAAGGCAAGACTTTCCGTAATGACATGTACGAAGAGTACAAGGCGAATCGTCCGCCGATGCCCGATGACCTCCGTTCCCAAATCGCACCATTACACGCCATCGTGAAGGCGCTTGGCTTGCCGCTACTATGTATTGATGACGTCGAGGCCGATGATGTGATTGGTACGCTGGCGCAACAAGCGGGTGAAGAAGGCCGTTTCACGCTGATTAGCACTGGCGACAAAGACATGGCGCAGCTGGTGAATGAACATGTCATGTTAATCAACACCATGACCAATACCTTGCTCGACGAAGCGGGTGTGAAAGATAAGTTTGGTGTCGAGCCATGCCAAATTATCGACTTTTTAGCGTTGATGGGCGATAGCTCGGATAATATTCCAGGCTTACCTAAAGTGGGTGAAAAGACTGCGTTAGCAATGCTTCAAGGCATGCAGTCAATCGATGCTATGTACGAAGCCCCAGAAAAAGTAGCGGAATTAGGCTTCCGTGGTGCCAAGACAATGCCGGAGAAGTTACGCGAGCACCAAGACATTTTATTGCTCTCACGCGAGCTGGCGACGATCAAGCTCGATGTTGATCTCGACGGTATCACTCCGGATGCGTTAGAAATTCAAGCCGCAGATCGCGACAAGCTGACTGAGCTCTATACCGAGCTCGAATTCAAACGCTGGCTTGACGAGCTGCTGCAAGAGGGTCCCGTGACCGAACAAGGTCAGGCGAACGCGGCTGAAACACCAAGCGCCGCCGTCAGTCATGAAGACTACGAAGTGGTTCTGAGTGAAGACGCGTTAGATAGTTGGCTTAAAAAGCTTGAGAAGGCTGACGTGTGGGCGTTCGATACGGAAACCACTAGTTTGAACTATATGGAAGCTGAATTGGTAGGCCTATCGTTTGCGTGCGAACAAGGTAAAGCGGCTTATGTTCCTGTCGCACATGATTACCCCGGCGCGCCTGAACAATTGTCACGAGAACTCGTGCTGAAGAAATTAAAGCCGCTAATAGAGAGCACAAAGCCTGCTAAAGTTGGTCAGAATCTTAAGTATGATAGTCATATTCTGCGCCGCTACGATATTGCCTTGGCCGGTATTAAGAATGACACGATGTTGGCGTCGTACGTTTATAACAGTGTCGCGTCGCGTCACGATATGGACAGTCTCAGTCTACAACATCTTGGCCACCGCCCAGTATCCTTTGAGGATATCGCGGGTAAGGGAGCGAAGCAGCTTACTTTTAATCAAATCGGCCTCGACGAAGCCGCTCCTTATGCAGCGGAAGATGCAGACATTACCTTGCGACTCCATGAAAAACTGTGGGGAGAAGTGAGCAAAGAAAAATCCCTGTTAAGTGTATTGACTGAGATTGAGTTACCACTCTTACCTATTCTGGTGGATATGGAGCAGCGGGGCGTGCAAATCGATGCGCACTTACTCGCGAAGCAAAGTAACGAAATAGCGCTTGAGCTAGCAAAATTAGAAGAGCAAGCCTATACCATTGCTGGTGAAGAATTTAATTTGGGATCGCCGAAGCAGTTACAAACGATTCTATTTGAGAAGCTTGAACTGCCTATTTTAAAGAAGACTCCGAAAGGTGCACCTTCAACAGCCGAAGATGTGCTGCAGGAGTTAGCGCTCGACTACCCTCTACCTGATGTAATTATGAAGCATCGCGGTTTAAGCAAACTGAAGTCGACCTATACCGATAAATTGCCGAAAATGGTTAACCCGCGCACGCAGCGCATTCATACGTCTTACCACCAAGCCGTGACGGCAACCGGGCGTTTGTCTTCGAGTGATCCAAACTTGCAGAATATTCCGATCCGCACGGAAGCAGGACGCCGCGTGCGTCAAGCGTTTACCGCACCAGACGGTTACCGCATCATGGCGATTGACTACAGTCAAATTGAGCTGCGAATTATGGCGCATTTGTCGCAAGACAAGAACTTGCTAGAGGCTTTCTCGAAAGGGCGCGATATCCACAAGGCCACCGCTTCAGAAGTCTTCGGGGTAAGTCTCGACGAGGTCACTAGCGAACAACGTCGGCGCGCGAAAGCAGTTAACTTTGGGCTTATTTATGGCATGTCTGCCTTTGGTTTAGCACGACAGCTGGATATTCCTCGGAACGAAGCGCAGAAATATATGGATAAGTATTTTGAGCGCTTCCCAGGGGTACAAGATTATATGGAGCGCACGCGGCAACAGGCGAAACGTGATGGCTATGTCGAAACCTTATTTGGACGGCGCCTACATCTTCCGGAAATTCGCGCGCAAAATGGTGCACGCCGTAAAGCTGCGGAACGCGCGGCGATTAACGCGCCAATGCAAGGCACCGCAGCCGACATTATTAAGTATGCGATGATCAAAGTGGCAGAGTTCATGCATCGAGAGGTGAAGGATGAACAGGCTTGGTTGATCATGCAGGTACACGATGAACTCGTGTTTGAAGTAAAAGAAGAGTTCGTTGAACAGCTTCAGCAACAGTTGGTCACTATAATGGAAGCGGCGGTTGAGTTGGATGTACCATTGATCGCAGAGGCTGGTGTGGGCGCTAATTGGGACGAAGCTCACTAAGTTAATTAGCGGAAAAAAACTTTTTTGAGAAATTTGGAAATTTTTTTGAACTAATCAAAAAGCAACCAGTCAGAGTTAGTGAAAGGCGCATTAAACGAGTTTATTTGTTCCGTTTGCGAAGTCCTTTCAGAGATGTTCTCTCCCTGGATTGTAAGTTTTTTGCCCGGCCTACGTGCCGGGCTTTTTCTTTTCTAGCGCTGCGTATTGAAGGGTTGGCGCTTGCGTTTGTTGGCAATCCAAACACCCGTCAGAATCGCGGCAAGTCCAACACCTTGTTGTAAAAAGAATGGCTCGCCGTCAAGGATACCCAGGATTAGCGCTACGATCGGAATGAGATAAGTCACCGAGCTAGTAAAAGTTGTATCCGTTAATTTCACTACCGTATTAAATATTACTAATGCCATCGCGGTGCCGATAATACCCAGCACTAAAATCGCACTTAGCGGAAACCAGAGTTCAACTTGTGTGACTTGCGACGTAAACGGTGTGGCCAACAGTAAATAGATCAGTGCCGCTGGCGCCACTAAAAATAACGACACGCCAGTAATAGTTAAAGCTCCCAAATCGGGAATATGGTGCTTGATCAGGTTTAGATTCAGGCCATAACAGATGGTCGCAGCAATAATAAGCAATCCATAACGATTAAATTCGAAGTCGCCGTTGGCCGTGGCAGTGACGAGCAATAGCGTACCAATTAAGCCGATTACCACACCGAACCACTGCTGCATTAAAGCTGTCTGTTTGAACAGAGCAATGCCGATAATTAACGTTGCTAATGGGGTAAAGGTATTCAGTACGCCGGTGACGCCGGACGGCAATTCGGTTTGCGCGAAGGCAAACAAAAAGGCTGGAATAAAGCTACCGACTAGGCCCACGCAAATAAGCTTTAACCAATGATGGGGCTGCACGGTTTTGAAGCGTTTTAAGATAAAGGGCAGTAACACGAAACCGGCCGAGGCGATACGAATAGCGGCGAGCTGGTCAGGCGCAAAGCCCAGCAGGCCCTTTTTAATTAGTAGAAACGAGCTGCCCCAAATAAGTGCAAGTAAGCCAAGCAGTAACCAAGCCTTTAGCGGAGGCGTCTCACTCGTCATGCTGCACTAACCATTCGGTTAGCTTGGCTTCAACTTGTGGCAGACCAAGCTTGTTGAGCGAGGAAAACATTTCAACGGTAACGTCACCGCCAAACACCAACACCGCTTCACGTGCTTTCAGTAAGGTCGACTTACGTGGGCCAGGCTTGAGTTTGTCTGCTTTGGTGAGCAATACCAACACTGGGATTTCGCTATCAGTCGCCCAATGCAGGAGTTCTTGGTCAACCTCACGGAATGGATGGCGAATATCCATAAGCAACACTAAACCGCGTAGTGATTCGCGTTTTTGCAGGTATTCACTCAATGCGAGTTGCCACTTCTCTTTTACCGCAATCGGAACTTTGGCATAGCCATAACCCGGCAAGTCGATAAGGCGTTTACCAGGTAAAACCTCAAACACATTGATCAATTGCGTACGCCCTGGCGTTTTACTGGTACGTGCAAGGTTACGCTGGCGCGTCAACGTATTGAGCGCACTTGATTTACCCGCATTGGAACGACCAGCAAAGGCAATCTCAACACCGTCATCACTCGGTAATTGACGGATATCTGCGGCGCTGGTGACGAACACTGTCGGCTGAAAGTTTAGGTTTGTAGGTTCCATGAGTTCTAAAATGCTTTGAAGGAATGCTTATACTATCACGATTAGGCGTTTAATCCTTAGAAGTTTTGTGTAAAATAGCGTCTGTTACAACATCCAGAGCAGAGATATCGATCATGAAAAAAATCGCATTGTTCGTTGGGCTGTACCTTGGTCTCACCGGCGCCGTTATGGCAGCTGAAGGTGATGCTGAAGCAGGCAAACAAAAATCGCAGGTTTGCGCTGCATGCCATGGTCCAACTGGTAGCTCGCCTTCAGATATGTACCCTAAACTGAACGGGCAGCATGCTTCGTACATCGAGAAACAACTGCACGATTATAAGCTTGCGGCCGAAACTGGCGGTGAGCAAGGCCGTGCGAATGCCATCATGCAGGGCCAAGCAATGAACTTGAGTGATCAAGACATCGCTGATTTAGCGGCGTACTTCGCCAGCCAAGACCCAATGCAGGGTAGCGCACCGGAAGATGTGGTTGCTGCTGGACAAGCATTGTACATGGGCGGTGATGAAGAGCGTAAAATCGCAGCTTGCGTAGCGTGTCACGGTCCGCGCGGTGACGGCATGGGCCTAGCCAAGTTCCCTGATGTTTCAGGTCAGCATGCAGCTTATTTGAAAGCACAATTGGAAATGTTCCGTAGCGGTGACCGCGCAAATGACATGAATGGCATGATGCGTGATGTGGCCGCAAAATTGACAGACAAGGATATTGAGGTTCTGTCGCAGTACATCCAAGGTCTTTATTAATAAGCCGTTAGCGGCTATTTAAGCGCCTGAATGCTAAGAAAGCAGCCCATCGTGGCTGCTTTTTTTTATTTTTATGTTACCAAAATAACCAAGAAAGCCTTTTAAAACCAACCTATAAACCAATAGGGTATAAAAAAAGCGTTTTTTAGATCATAAAAATCATTGAATAAATATTTCGATTCAGTAGTCTGAATGCCATTCCAAATGACAGGAACTGCTGCGAAGCGTCACCCAACGGTTGCTTAAGCAACTTACAGTTTTAATCCAGGGAATAAGAATAGGCCAGGAGGCCATCTTTAACCAAGCAAACAATAACAATTACAATGCTCGGTTAATGCGCGAAAAAATAACAATAATAATAAAAAACCTCACGGAAGTTATAATTAAAAACAAGGATGAATTGACAACCGTTCTCGTGAATCGCACGTGCGCTGTGTGAGAAAGAGAGAATACCCTAGGCGATGCTTCGGCATCGCCTTTTTATTTTGCGTCGCTGTAAGTTAAACTACGTGTATTCATTCCATTGGAACCTCATCGTATATGACACGTAAAAAGAAGACGCGTAAGACAGGCCCTCTCGCCGCGCCGAAGAAATCTAAAGAAGAGCTCAAGCGCAGCTCGCCAGAGCCAACCAAGCATAAAGGTAAGGGTAAGAAGCCGGGGTCACGCTTTAATGTGGCTTCAGGGGCTTCTAAGGCACCTAAAGCAGGCAGCAAGGCAGCCGACGATCCGCGTTTTGGCAGTAAAAAGCCGATTCAGCTGGTGCCGGCAAACGCCCCCGTTACGCCTGCCACTGCGCAACCGAGACTTGACCAAGCCACCCTAGAAGCTGAACTACGCAGCTTAGAAAATGATCCAGAATTGCAGCGTCTACTGGCCGCTATCGAAGACGGCGAAGATCTAAGTGCCAGCGAAGAAGCGTACGTAGATGAACGTACGGAGCGATTTGAGCAGTTAGCAGAACAGCTAGGCTTGACTCTCGACGACGACGAAGACGACGACTGGGAGGATAGTGATGTCTGATTTACCATGGTGGGCTTGGGCGCTGTTAGCTCTTGGCGTTGTAATTATCGCCATACTAGCGTTCATCGCTGGCCGTTTACTTAGTCAATTACAGAGCCAAAATAAACGCCGCGATGAAGCCGTTGGCAAACGTAACGAGCGCTTACATGAGAGTATTGTCACCATCGCCAAAGCGATGGACCAAGGTCAGTGTCCTTTGTCAGAAGGTGCGTTACGCCTCGTGGTATTGCTCGATTTACGCGTGGAGCCAAGCAAAATTGATTACGCTCAGCGCTATAGCGGTTTGCACTCAATGTATGAGCGCATTAAGCATATGCCAACCCATGAAGCACGTAAGCAATATCCGAAGGCAGAAATTCGCAAAATGGACGATGAACGGGAAGGTTATGAGAAAGAGCTGGAGGACGTCATTTTGGCTGACGTCCGCCAACTGTTAAAGGATTTTACTTAAGCGTATCCTTGTATACCTTACCGTCTTTAATCACTAGGTTAAGGTTACTCAAAGCGTCGATGTTCTCAAGTGGATTGCCCTCAGTGGCCACTACATCGGCGCGCTTACCGACTTCTAAAGTACCAAAGTCATCGATCGTACCAAGCAAAGTAGCGGCCTCGAAAGTCGCTGCTTTGATCGCTTCTAACGCAGGCATACCCGCTTCAACCATGTAGCCAAATTCACGGGCGTTTTCACCGTGGTCAAACACGCCGGCGTCAGTACCAAAAGCGATTTTAACCCCTTGCTTGTATGCTTCGGCAAAAGTGCCTTGGATTTTCGGACCAATGGCTTTTGCTTTAGGCTCAACTAATTTAGGGAAGTAACCTGGAATTTCCGCGCGCTCTGCCACGGATTTCCCGGCAGTAATGGTTGGGACATAATAAACGCCGTTAGCTTTCATGGCGTCCATCACTTCCTGATCCATGTAGGTACCATGCTCGATAGAATTAACGCCCGCCTTGATGGCGCGCAACATGCCTTCTTTACCATGGGCGTGCACGGTCACTTTCATTTCATAATCGCGGGCCGTTTGTACGATGCCTTCAATTTCATCCATCATGAACTGTGGGTTCTGGCCGCTTTTCGCCACACTCAGAACACCACCGGTAACGGTCAATTTAATTAAGTCCGCACCATCTTGATAGCGTGCTCTTACTGCTTCGCGCGCCTCATAAGGGCCATTAATTACGCCATCAGCTGGGGTCGGTGAGGGATAAAGGTCTGCTTTTGCGCCGTTGGTCGGATCTGCATGACCGCCAGTTGTGGCAATCGATTTACCAGAAGTGAAGATGCGTGGCCCTTCAACTTTTCCGGCATTGACTGCGTTACGCAATGCAATGCTGGCGTCATAAGAGTCGCCCAAGTCACGTACGGTAGTGAAGCCGGCATGTAAGGTCTTCTTCGCGTAGTTGACCGAGTCAAGGGTGACATCAGCGGCACTCTTGGTGAATTTGTGAATATAGCTGCCTTGTGACATCTCAGAGGTGAGGTGCGTGTGCATGTCGATAAAGCCTGGCATCACCGTGCTATTGCGACGGTCAATCACGTCATCATCGGCAGTTGCTTGTTGAAAACCATCGACAATTGCCTTAATGCGTCCGTCTGCGACGATAATGGTTTGATCCTCGACCGGTGCTGCTCCCGTACCGTCAATCAACTGCCCTGCATAAATCAGTGTGTCGGCATGGGCGAGCGTACTCGCAGCGAGCAAGCTCGCCGTTATTAAGGCTAGGGGCGTTTTCTTGGTCATCATTGGAGTCCTCTGTTTGCTGCTGATGAATTATTCACCTTACGCCCTTCCGCTAAACAATGGCAAGTGAAGTGCCTTGAAGTTACCGCAGAAATCAGCACGGTTAACGCAAGGGGGCGGAAATTGGTATACTTAGCCTTCAAGTACAAGTTTAGGATCAGAGCCTTATGTTTCAGCGCATCCGCGAAGATATTCAAAGCGTTTACGCCCGCGACCCGGCGGCGCGTAATTGGTTTGAGGTGTTAACCACGTATCCAGGGCTCCATGCTATCTGGTGGCACCGCCTTAGCCATAAGCTTTGGAGTTGGCGTTTTTACTGGTTAGCGCGTTTTACGTCGACATTGGCGCGCTGGCTAACGGGTATCGAAATACATCCTGGTGCGCGCATCGGTCGCCGATTCTTTATTGATCATGGTATGGGCGTTGTTATTGGCGAAACCGCAGAGATAGGTGATGACGTAACGATATACCACGGTGTTACCCTAGGTGGCACCAGCTGGAATCAAGGTAAACGTCACCCGACCTTGAAAGACGGAGTGGTGATTGGTGCGGGAGCGAAGGTATTGGGCCCAGTTACGATTGGCGAAACTGCACGTATTGGTTCGAATGCGGTGGTGGTGAAAGATGTGCCTGATGAAACGACAGTGGTGGGGATACCTGCGCGTGTTGCACATACTAAAGTAAGCAAAGAAGTTAATGAACGGCGTGCCGCGATGGCCAAGCAGTATGGCTTTGATGCTTATGCGATTTCACCGGACAACCCTGATCCGGTTGCCACCGCCATAGGCCGCATGCTCGATCATGTGCACCTGCTTGATCAGAAAGTGGGGGATCTTTGCTGCGCGGTCAATCAACTTGGCGGTAATGTCTGCGAAGAGATTCCAGAAGTCGAGATGGACGATATGGATTTTCTTTCTGCGGAGCAAGAAGCTGCCGAACGGCGTAAGCACGAGCCTGAATCAGAACAGGAAAAGTCATAAAAAAAGCCGCTCAATGAGCGGCTTCTTCAAATTCGTTTCGCTAAATGCGTTGCGAAAGCAACGTCTTACATAGGTACTACGTTTTCAGCTTGTGGACCTTTAGGGCCTTGAGCAATGGTAAACTGTACAGTTTGACCTTCAGCTAAGGTTTTGAAACCTTCAGACTGGATAGCGCTGAAATGTACGAATACGTCTGCGCCTTGCTCTTGCTCGATGAAACCGAAACCTTTAGCTTCGTTAAAGAATTTTACTTTACCAGTTACAGTAGACATGCTGAATATTCCTCGTAATGCATGTGAAAATCTAGGGTCTTGCTAATAAAAATACGTGTATTACTTGGGACTTACAAAACGAGGTACAGCAATAGACTTCGTAACAGGCCACAATTAGACAGCCGAATTTTTCTAGCGGCGTTCAGTATACGCTCAATTAATCCCCTGTCAAATGAAGTTTATTAGCAAGATCTAAAGCTTACCCTCTTATCCAGTTCTTAGTGATATGGCGGAAAGTATCGTTACCACTACGATGCAGCCATTCGTATGCTGCCATCTCTGAAGTGATGATTTCGATGTCGTGTTGTCGCAGCCTTGCTAAGCCAGCTTGTTTATCGGTCTCACGACGTGAGCCAACCGCATCCTCGACAACATACACCGAGTAACCAGCTGCTTTCATATCAATGGCGGTTTGCAAAATGCAGACATGGGTCTCCATGCCCATAAGCACAATTTGTCGCTTCTCAGCTTGTTGCACAGCATCGACAAAGGCCGGCTCTTGCCAGGCGCTAAAATGCATTTTTTCGATGACCCGGGAATTTTCAATGACCGCCGATAAATCGTCTACACTTATGCCAAGTCCTTTGGGGTACTGCTCGGTAACGACCAGAGAGACAGACAGTTCGTTGGCGATTTCACCTAACCAGCGCATGCGACCAATGAGCTGATCGCGTTGATGAATAACAGGCGCAAGTTTTTCTTGCACATCGACAATCACAACAAGACTGTCGCTAGCATTGAGTAGCATGATCAAACCTCGCGAAGATAACGAATAATGATGAGAGCATTGTGCCGCATTCGGCTTGCTATTCCTAGAACTAGGCGATAGCTTTGAGACAAAGGATTGGGAAACCTCATGCAGCGAACAGTTACCAAATCGCACGCTTCTGCAGATGAGCTGTTGCAGAAATTTAAAATTAAAGTCACAGGCAATATCATTTGGGCGGGTGGTATCACTGAGCTGCTTTTGTCGATCGCGCAATTCCTGCTTGGCAATACCGTTCAAGCACTGGTTATTCTTGGCGCTGGCATCTTCTTTACGCTAATGGCCTGGCGCTACCAAGGCAGGCGTATTCCAATTCCTATTCGTGTTGTATTTGTCGCCTTACTCACTGTCATTAGCGTGATGTCCATTTATTTAAACGGACATATCGGCGTGTACTGGACCTATCCACTTCTCGTTGCGTGCTTCTTTGTCTTTAGCGGCGCAGCGGGCATTGTTTCGGCAGTTGCTCTGACGATGATTTTTTCGTCGACTGCAATAGTGACTATGCCCCTTGATGACGGGTGGCGAATAGCTACAACCTTGATAATTATTTGCGTATTGGGTTCGGTGTTTGCCGTTTTGCTCGCGGAATTGCAAAAGTTATTACGAAAAATGGTGGTGACTGATACTTTAACAGGCTTGCAGAATCGGCACCTTGTGACCCAAGTTTTAGAGCAGTCAATTTACAGTTATGCGCGCTATGGTCGCGCGGCCACCTTAGTTATGGCCGATCTTGATCACTTTAAGCAACTGAATGACAGACACGGTCATTTGTTCGGCGATCAAATTCTCAAGCAAGTTGCAGAGCGTCTGCGCACGGTGTTACGAAAAGAAGATCAGCTATTTCGTGTCGGTGGCGAAGAGTTTTTAATTGTTCTCCCCTCGACCAAACTTGAGGAGGCGATGCGGGCGGCCGAAAAATTGCGAGCTTTGGTGGCCGATAGCGAGTTTAATGGCAAAAACGCAACAGTCGCTATTACTATGTCCCTCGGCGTTGCCCAATTGAGTAAAGGGCAGACCTGGGTCGAGTGGCTAAATGCGGCCGACACTGCTTTACTGGAAGCCAAACGTAAAGGTAGAAACCAAGTCCGTAAGGCCAGTAAAGCGCAGCCAGAAGCACAGACTGAAACCTAGCTAGGCAAATAATCAGAAAGCAGTTAAAGTTAACAGAATAAAAACGAATACGGACATAATTATGACGCCAGTATCTACAACTAGCCCATCCGCAACGTTCGACTTGTGGCAACACTTCCGTTTGCTGGCAATGCGTACCATTTACTTTGGTTCAGGCTTTGTCATCGCCGGCACCTCGATCTACTCAGTACTCGATGGTAGTTATGCTGCGGCTGCTGCATTATTTTGTGTGGCTATTGGTTTCATCTTAATTGGCTACCTGTACCGTAATGAGCTCGCGCCGCAGTGGATTAACTTTTTGGTTATCTGTTGTTTAGGTACGCTCGTTAGCGTGTCGATGAAGTCGGCTGGCATTATGGGCGTGTATTGGATGTACCCGATACTCGCCATGGTCTTTTTTATGTTCGACAAGACCATTTTTGTGCTGGTCATTATGCTTATTTACGCTTTATTCGCCGCCGTCATTTACCAAGTGTTACCTTTTGACTACGCATGGCGGGTGGCGGTGTCGATGTTGGTGCTCATCGGTGTCGGTGCAGCCTTCTTAATCATGATGAGCAGTATGCAACGCAAGCTCTTTACCGCCGCGGCGACGGACTCTTTGACAGGCTGCATTAAACGTGAATACCTAAGCGATATGGTGATGCAGGCAATCCAAAAATCTGAGCGAGCGAAGAAGCCTGTCTCGCTGTTGCAAATTGATATGGATTCTTTTCAGAGCGTGAACGACCGCTATGGTTATCTGTTTGGTGACAAAGTGCTTGAAGAAGCAGCGCGCCGCATCCGCAATGCCGCGCGTGAGCATGATAGCGTGATCCGTAGTAGCGGCGCGGAGTTTGTAGTGATTATGCCGAACACTGCAAGGAAAACAGCTGCTGATATAGCTACCGATATTCTCGATCGCATTCGACATGACCCTTTTACAGTTAAGTCGCTTACCGTGACGGTCACGGCCAGCGGTGGATTAGCAGAGTTAAAATCAGGTCAGCATTGGGGCGAATGGATGGAAGCCGCGGATTCCGCCCTGTACCAAGCCAAAAGCCAAGGGCGCAACCGGCTAAAAGTCGCACAATAAATTTGCACCGAGCGGCGTGCCTAGCTACAATTCGCTCCTTTCAAAAAGGAGCAGCTCATGGCACCCGTTCTCATTCTTATGGGCTCACAGTCAGACTGGCCCGTTATGCAACATGCCGCACAAATGCTGAAAGACCTTGGTGTTGAGTGGCGCGCTGAGGTTGTGTCTGCACATCGAACCCCTGATCTTCTTAAATCGTCTATGGCGCAAGCCGAGCAGGACGGTGTTCCTGTAGTCATTGCTGGCGCTGGCGGCGCTGCGCATCTTCCGGGTATGTTGGCTGCGTACACGGCCATTCCAGTGCTGGGTGTTCCCGTACCAAGTAAGCAATTGAAAGGCCTCGATAGCTTATTGTCTATCGTACAGATGCCGAAAGGTGTTGCTGTCGGTACACTGGCGATTGGCCAGGCGGGCGCTGCAAACGCAGGCTTGTTGGCGGCACAAATTATCGGTACCACAGATGCTGCGGTACGCGAAAATGTGAATGCGTTTCGTAAAGCGCAAAAAGAAAAAGTGATGAACGGTCCAAAACTGGAGTTACCTGACGCATGAAGGTGTTGTTTGTCGGTGATGGCCAATTAGGTCAAATGTTGGGCGCGAGCGGTATCAGCCACGGGCATGAATGCCTGCTCTTTAGCACGCGCACGCAGGAAGTGAAGCCTCTATCTGCGCATGTCGCCTTGCCATGGACGCTTGCTGAAGCGATCGACTGGGCCGATGTGGTGAGTTGGGAGCATGAAGCAATTCCTGCCGATGTAATTGCCGCCGCACACGACAAATTCCTTATGGACCCTGCGCGAATTAAGAGTCTGACGGACCGCCGTGCAGAAAAGAAACTTTTTGATGATGCTCGCGTCGCAACCTCACCGTGGCAAAGTTACGGCACCGTGAGCGAACTGGAAAAGCTGCTGACGAAAGCTGAACAGCCGCTGGTATTGAAAGCTGCCCGTGGTGGTTACGACGGTAAGGGCCAGTGGCGCTTTAAACCAGGTGATGACATTCAGGCGCTCGCTGCTGAAGCGGGCAAAGAGCCTGGTATTGCCGAGCACATGATCCCGTTTAATAAGGAAGTCTCGTTGGTCGGTGCTCGTGGAAAAGACGGTAGCGTTTGCTGCTATCCATTGATTACCAACGTGCACACCCAAGGTATTCTTAGCTACAGCTTAGGCGGCATCGATGAAGTGCCGGAAGCTTTGCAGCAACAAGCTGAAGAAGCCTTTCATCGCTTAACAACGGCGCTGAACTATGTAGGCGTATTCGCGATCGAGTTCTTTGTGGTTGGCGAAGGTAAAGAGGCTGATTTGCTGATTAATGAAGTGGCGCCGCGGGTCCACAACTCGGGGCACTGGACCATGAGTGGCGCGAATTGCAGTCAATTCGACTTACATATGCGCGCCCTTACCGGTATGCCGTTCCCACAGTTGCATATTGAACCCACACTGATGCTGAATGTTATTGGCGCCCAGCAAATCCCAGTAGGATTGTGGCACCATCAAGACGCCCAATGTCATTGGTACAACAAGGATCCTCGACCGGGTCGCAAAGTCGGGCACGTGAATATTCGTACCGCGAACTTAGCGACTGCGAAAACGTGGGTGAAGCAATGGCGCGAGCGTTTACAGGTGCTCGCTTAACCACTTATTGATAGCAACGATCTGTTCGGCACAGACTTGGTGCTGCATCGGGAAGCTTTGATACTCGGCATTATAGCCTTGCTCGGTAAGCCACTGATAGGCATGCTTGCCGAGTGACTCGGGTACCACCGGGTCTTGGCTGCCGTGCTGAATGAGAATAGGAAGCTCTTTGTTGGCTGGGTTGAGTGCGATAGATTCATGGGTCGCCAAATAAGTGGAGAGTGCCATCAAACCACCGAGCTTTTCGTTGTGGGTTAATGCTGTCTCGTACGCCACCGCGCCGCCTTGTGAAAAGCCTGCCAGAATAATATGCTCGGCCGCAATACCACGCTCTTGTTCACGCGCAATAAGATCGCGTATGGCGGCTGACGAGGCGCGTAATTGCGCATCATCGACTTTCCGCGCAATCGACATTTCTAAAATATCGTACCAAGCCGGCATACGCATGCCGCCATTGATGGTGACTGGCATTTGCGGTGCATGTGGGAAAACAAAGCGAATATTCACTCCCGTTGGCGCTTGAATGTGCGGCACGATAGGGGCAAAGTCATTACCGTCTGCACCTAATCCGTGCAACCAGATAATGGCATGGCTCGCGGGTTCATTTGGCTCGATTTCAACACATGGCAATAGGGCCATCGACTACTCCTTGGCTTGTTTTTTGCCTAACCCAGCACTGATCGTCAGCTGCAGGGCATCGGCGGGACTCATATCAATCGCTTCAATACAGCTACGTGGCACCATCACCATGTAGCCGCCAACATTGTAACTCATCGGCAAAAACACCGCGACGTGGTCATCTTCAAGAAACTGCGCTAGACGGTCACCGTCGGTACTTTTCTTGGTGACAATGCCAATCAGGCGTACGTCGCCACCTGGCAGGGTTACCAATACCACCGACTCGTCTGCGAAGTTCTTACCCGACATCATTTCAATAACATCATTGATGGTGCCGTATACGGTATCCAGCACGGGCATCTTGTTCATAATTTTGCCGGGCAACTCCCATAGACTATTGAGTAAAGCCCAGCGTGCGCTGAAACCAATCAGGAAGGCGATGCCGAGAAAGCTTAAAAAAGCGAGTCCAGGGAAGTAGTATGTTTCGCCTAACGCAGCAACCCAAATCGGCCTTAATCCCGTTTCTATGGTAACCAGTAACCAACGAACTACGGCAATGGTCACGATTATCGGTAGGAGTACCGCAAGACCTTTAAGTAAATACTGTATGGCTTTTTTCATTATGCTACTCTCTTGTGAGTTTGTTCTAGCTTAGCTTTTTCAGGACCTAACATGAAACTATTTGGCAGTTATACCTCACCTTTTGTGCGTCATTGTCGAATTGTCTTGGCGCTCAATGAACAGAAGTTCGAATTAGTGCCCACGGACTATGCGCAAAGTGCGCAGAATTCTCCGGCTAAACGTGTACCGTTCTTTACTCATAATGGGCTAAAGTTGCACGATTCGTCGTCTATTTTACGTTATCTTCGCACTTTGGCAGACCAAGGCTTTTGTCAGGACATCGAAGACTTCGACCTGTATTGCTTGGTGAATACTGCTCTCGACACGACGATTAACTTATTCCTACTCGATCGCGACGGTGTTGCTATCGAAGAGATTGGCTATTTACAGCGCCAACACTCAAGAGTTATCGCGATTCTTGATGAATTGAATGACCGTGATTGGCCTGAAGCCGATCCCCACAACGACGCGCACTTGCGCTTGGCTTGCTTCTTGAGCTGGGCACAGTTCCGAGAGCGTCTCGATATTCATCAGTGGCCGAATTTGCAAGGTTTCTTGGCCAGCGTGAACCAACAGCCATGGTTCGCCAACACTCATCCAGCATTAAGTTAAATAATAAGAAGAAGGTAAATCTCATGCGTTTTATGATCACTATGGCGAGTGTAGCTGTATTAGCAGCTTGCTCACCGCAACAAGAAACGAGTACTCCAGAAGTGGCGGAAAAGACAACAACAGTAAACACGCAAATGACGTACCCAACGACTTTTCGTGGCAACGTGACCGACGAGTATTTTGGTACGGTGGTCGCTGACCCTTATCGATGGTTGGAAGACGACCGCAGCGAAGAAACCGAAGCCTGGGTTAAAAAACAAAACGAAGTAACGTTTGATTACCTAGAGCAAATTCCATACCGCCAAGAGATTGAAGAGCGTCTCACGGCGATGTGGAACTACGAGAAAATCAGTGCGCCGTTCAAAGAAGGTAATTACACCTACTTCTACAAAAATGACGGTTTGCAGAACCAAAGCGTGTTGTATCGTACCGATGCAGAAGGCAATACCGAAGTATTCCTAGATCCGAACACCTTTAGTGAAGATGGCACCACTTCTTTGGCAAGCATTAGCTTCTCAAAAGATGGCTCGATTGCTGCCTACTCAATCTCTGAAGGCGGTAGTGACTGGCGTAAAATCATCATTATTGATGCGGAAACGAAAGAGCAGTTAGAGCCTGAACTGGTCGATGTGAAATTTAGCGGTATTTCTTGGTTCGGTAATGAAGGTTTCTATTATTCGAGCTATGACAAGCCCGAAGGTAGCGAACTCTCAGCTAAGACTGACCAGCACAAACTCTACTATCATAAACTCGGTACTGAGCAAGCCAATGATCCGGTCATTTTCGGTGGCACAGAAGCCGAGAAACATCGTTATGTCGGTGGCTACGTCTCTGAAGATGATAATTACCTCTATATTTCAGCAGCGGTATCGACTTCAGGTAATCGTTTGTTCATAAAAGACCTGAGTAATCCAGACAGCGAATTACTGACCATTCAAGGGCATACAGACGCCGATACCACGCCGTTGGATAACAAAGGCTCTACCTTGTATTTGGTTACCGACCTAGATGCGCCCAATAAGCGCGTGGTGACTGTTGATGCGAGTAACCCAAGCCCAGAAAACTGGCAGGATTTCATCGCCGAGACAGATAACGTATTGAGCGTTGGTACTGGCGCGGGTTATATCTTCGCGGAATACATGGTTGATGCGATTTCTAAGGTCGAGCAGTACGACTTCGATGGCACTAAGGTGCGTGACGTGACCTTGCCTGGTGTCGGCAGTGTAGGTGGGCTCGGCGGCAAAGCTGATGCCGAGGAGCTTTATTACACCTTCACTAACTACAATACCCCAAGCACCATCTACAAGTTTGCACCAGAAACCGGCGAGTCAACGGTTTACGAAAAATCAAAAGCTGATTTTGACAGTGATGCTTATGTGTCAAAGCAAATTTTCTACACCTCGAAAGATGGTACTGAAGTGCCGATGATTATCACGCACAAGAAAGGCTTAGAGCTCGATGGCAGCACGCCTACTATTCTGTATGGTTACGGTGGCTTCAACGTCAGCCTTACACCGTCATTCAGTATTACCAACGCACTGTGGTTAGAAATGGGCGGCGTTTATGCCGTTGCGAATCTGCGTGGTGGCGGCGAATACGGTAAAGCGTGGCATGACGCTGGTACGCAAATGCAAAAGCAAAACGTATTTGATGACTTTATCGCAGCCGGTGAATACCTGATTGCAGAAGGCTACACTTCGAGCGAGCGTTTGGCTGTGCGTGGTGGCTCAAACGGTGGTTTGCTGGTGGGTGCAGTGATGACTCAGCGTCCTGATTTGATGCAAGTCGCATTGCCGGCGGTCGGCGTACTCGATATGTTGCGTTATCACACCTTTACTGCTGGCGCAGGCTGGGCATATGACTACGGCACGGCGGAAGACAGCAAAGAGATGTTTGAGTACCTTTACGGTTATTCGCCGGTTCATAATGTTGAGCAAGGAGAAAGCTATCCAGCGACCTTGATCACCACCGGCGACCATGACGATCGTGTAGTACCTGCGCATTCATTTAAATTTGCTGCTGAGTTACAAGCGAAGAATACGGGCCCGAATCCACAGTTAATTCGGATTGAAACGAACGCGGGTCACGGTGCTGGTACACCGGTATCAAAAACTATCGAACAATACGCAGATATCTATGGATTCACCCTCTACAACATGGGTGTAAAAGACCTAGCAGAGCTGAATTAAACACAGGAAAGATAGGGATAGACGTTACAAAGGCCTCCACCAGGAGGCCTTTTTTGATAGTGATAGAGAACCGACATCGGTCGACCAAGAAAGTGATATTGATTAGCCGCACGGGGCTTCTGATGGGGCTTTGCGGCGTTACTATTGCTTCGGTCCGTGCAAGGTAATCGCTGAAACGAAATTCTGCTCAATCGCTTTGGCTAAATCGGTATCGAGAACCTTGTGTGCTTCAGCAAATGGCACATTGAGACTGACAATGCCCCACGCCTGATTGCGACCATGCACTTTGCCGGCGTAAAGAGCTTTATCTACCAATTGCAGCGTTGCTTCCCAGTCCATTTCTGTTTGATTAAGATCGCCGAATGGGTAGCTGATAAAACCAGCTGTAACGGTTATCGACAAGCTGGCGCTGTCGGTGTCGACGGGCTTCTCGCCAATCGCTTTAAGCATGCGCAAAACAAATCTTGGCAGCGCCTCTCTATCGGTATTTTTCAGGTAAATCAGGAATTCTTCTCCACCCCAACGGATCACCTTGTCATCGTCACGGCAGATCTCAAGTAGACGCTGAGCGACCGCACGAATTACTTCGTCGCCGGCGCTATGCCCGTGGTGGTCGTTAATGCGCTTAAAGTAGTCGATATCGAGGAGCACCATGGCGTCGTTCTGTGGCTGCTGTTCGCGTTCTTGCCGTTGCAGCTCTTGCTGCATGGCGCGCCGATTCAGCAAGCCGGTAAGCGGATCGCGCAAGGACTGATCTGCCAGTTGCGCGTTCGCATGCTGCAAGGCTTGATTTGAGCGACGTGCCGAACGATACAGATAAAATGCCAGAGCTGAAAGTAACAGCGCTACGGCAACACCTAACACTAGAATTAATTGGCGCTGGCGCTCGTTCTCAAGTAGCTGGTCACTCAATTGGTTCTGTCGTTGTAGTAGCTCTATTTGTTGCGCCTTGTCTTTCGAGTCATACAAGTTTTGCAGCTCAGTCACATTTTTTTGTAACTCGGTGTTGAAAACACTCTCGCGTAGCTGACGTTGCTCGACCAGAATTTCATTGGCTTGTTGGTGGCGGTTCGCCATGGTGAGAGCTTCGGCGTACTCGCCGAGCAGCTTTTCAAATTCGCTGTTACTCCAGGTACCGCGCGCTTCGTCGGCAACGCGCTGCATTGCTGCTAAGCCTTGCTCATATTGACCTAAGTGGACGTCGATAAAGCCTAAATTGAAGCGGATGAGTTCTTCGGTTAGCACGTCGTTGGTTTCTTCCGCGAGCACAAGCGCTTCATTTAAGACTTGAATACCGGCTTCAAAGCGTTTCGTGCGAATGGCGAGGTCACCTAAATTATTGAGTACTAGGGTATGCATGTAATTCCACTGTGGGTCCCCTTTGATACGCCGCTCGAGTTCACTGTAAATGTCGAACGCTAAGTCGTACTTTCCTTGATTGGTTGCGGTTACGGCTTTAAGGAAGGTAATTTCAGGGCCATACATGCTTTCTAAATCTGCAGCGAGCATAGCTTCTTCAGCTTCGTTGACTTGCTCCAACGCCTGCGCAAAAAGCTGTTGCTCGTTATAGATTTCGGCAATCCGAAGCTTGAGGAAGATACGGCGAATGGGCGTGCGATTATTGTCGGTTTCATCTACCGCTGCCGCCGCGGCAATCAGATGCTCAAGTGCACGCTCAGTGTTGTTTTTGGCGCGAAAAACGCTTGCGATAAGGTTATGTGCAAAGTAGCGGATGCGCGGCAGTTGCGCGTCTTCTAAATGCACGGTCGCACTATTGATCAAGGTATAGGCTTCGGTCAATTTGCCTTCAATGTTTTTGAGCAAAATAAGCGTCGCTGCTACTTCTGCTTGAGCATCTGGCAAGGAACTCTGACGCGCTAATTCGGCGGCTTTATCGAGTACCGTATAAGCCTCGTCGAGCCGCTCAAGGTAGCCTAGCGATAACGCAATGTAGGACTGTAGACGGACACGACTCATCGGCGGCGTATTAATATCAACAGTTGCCTCAAGTTCACGCATCGCATCAAGCATCGCTTGTTCAGATTCTGCAGCCTGCAGTAACCGGTCTAATTCGGTTTCGATTCGCGTGTCAAGTTGAGGGAGTTGTACGTCATTGGCATCGACGGCTGAACTAATGGGGATTTTCGGTTGTGCATAACTAAGGCTGCTGCCCAACGCGAGCAACAGGACAAACAAAAATGTACTCCAACCCTTCAGTTGGGTTATAACTGTGGTGTTGTTTCGTAAAGATGACAATTAAATTATTCCGAACTACAAATCTACCGCCAGCATACTCATCTGGTCGGAGCAGTTCAATAAATATACGACAAATAACATGTATGAACGTTGACCAAAAGCAATGTTTTATTAGTGTTAATGTATGTCATCTTTACATCTATGTCGATGGCGAATTCGAAAACCGCTAAAGTACCTTAGAAAATAGCTATTACTATAACTATTACTACAAAAAAAAGAGGCCCCAAATGCCTAGATCATTGTTGAAACATACACAGCCGTGGCTATTGGCAACTGCATTGACCATGCTTGTTGCATGTCAGCCGGCAACCGAATCGCAGGGACCAAGCTCGGCGTCAGATGATGCACCGATCGCTAAGCGAGAACCCTACACAATTGTTTCACCTCATGGTGAACGCGTTGACCATTATTACTGGTTACGCGATGACGAACGCAAAGATCCTGAGGTTATCGCTTATTTGGACGCCGAAAATTCGTATTACGATGCGTATCGTGCGGATTATCAAGAGCTGACCAATGAACTGGAGCAGGAAATTATTGGCCGAGTGAAGCAAGATGATAGTTCAGTGCCTTATCAGCGCGGTGATTATCTGTATCAAACTGATTACGAGGCAGGTAAAGAGTATCCAATTTATTCTCGCACGCACATTGAGTCAGGCGAAAAGCAGATCCTTGTGGACGTGAATATCCTAGCTGAAGGTGAGTCTTTTATGCAGGTTTCAAACCTGCAGGTCAGCCCAGATCAGAATAAAGTGGCCTACGTTGTTGATAACATTGGACGCCGTCAATACGAACTGCATGTGAAAGACCTTACCACCGAAGCAGTGACTGAGACCGGTATCACTGGAATCTCAGCGGCCATTGCTTGGGCGAAAGACAACGAAACGCTGTTCGTGATTGAAAATGACCGGCAAACGCTACTGTCGAAGCGCGTCATCAAATATACGTTAGGCGAGCCGTTGGAAACTGCAGAAGTCGTTTATGAAGAGCAGGGCGATACCTTCTACATGTGGGTAAGCAATAGCTCTGACGATGAGTATGTGATGATCCAGCTCGATGCAACGGTTTCTGATGAAGTGCATGTGCTTGATGCGGACACGCCAGACGGTGAGTTCCAAGTATTAGCGCCACGTGAACGTGACTTTAAATACTCTGCCGACCACATCGATGGGCGCTGGATTATTTTAACTGATTATCAAGCACCTAACTTCCAAGTCATGGAAGTTGCCCATGCCGACATTGGTGATAAGAGTCAATGGCAGCCGCTTGTTGCGCATGACGAAGCGGTCTTCATTCATGGCTTTGAGCTGTTCGCTGATTATTTGGTGTTGAACGAGCGTCGCGAGGGTTTACGGCAAATCCGCGTTGTGCCTTGGGCTGAACCTGCGCAAAGCTATGTCGTCAATGCTGACGAAGCAAGCTATGTCATGACGTTTGAGACGAATGTTGAACAAGACACTGACGTGTTGCGCTATAACTACACCTCGTTAGTTACACCAACAGTCACCTACGCGATGAATATGGCAACCCAAGAGCGCGAAGTCCTAAAAGCGACAGAGGTGCCGAATTACGATGCTTCGAAGTATGCAACCGCACGCACCTGGGCGACAGCCGACGACGGCACGCAAGTGCCAGTATCACTGCTTTACAAAAAAGACTTCAAGCAAGACGGTACAGCGCCGCTCTACCAGTATGCATACGGGTCTTATGGTTCAACGTCTGAGCCGTGGTTCCGCTCATCAGTGTTCTCACTTGTTGACCGTGGTTTTGTCTATGCCATCGCGCATATTCGTGGCGGTCAAGAAATGGGCCGTCAATGGTATGAAGATGGCAAACTCGAGAACAAGAAAAATACTTTTACCGATTACATTGACGTTACTGAGCACTTGGTGGCCGAAAAATATGCACATCCTGACAAAGTGTTTGGCATGGGGGGTAGTGCTGGCGGCTTATTGATGGGTGCGGTAGCCAATCTGGCGCCAGAGCAATACCGTGGCTTAGTAGCGCACGTGCCGTTTGTTGATGTCGTGACCACCATGTTGGATGAGAGCATTCCACTGACCACTAATGAGTTCGATGAGTGGGGTAATCCAAAGAATCAACCCTACTACGACTACATGCTGTCGTACTCGCCTTATGACCAAGTAAGTGCGCAAGACTACCCAGCAATGCTGGTGACGACGGGTCTGCATGATTCTCAGGTGCAGTACTTTGAACCTGCTAAGTGGGTGGCGAAGTTACGTCATTTGAAAACGGGTGATAATCCATTAATGATGAAGACCAATATGGAAGCAGGCCATGGCGGCGCTTCAGGACGCTTTGCACGCCTGAAGGAAACCGCCGAGGAATACGCGTTTATTCTGGACTTACTGGAAGAGGAAAAAGCTAAAGACTAATTAAAACTGAGCGTTGTGATAGATGTTTTGTACGTCATCACAATCGTTCAGCATGTCCAAAAACTTCTCCATCATGGCCACATCGTCACCGGCGATGTCGGTCATGACTTGCGGTAAATACTGAATTTCGTCGACTTCGAACTCGAGGTCGGCGAAAGCTTCTTGTAAGGCCGTTTTTGCCTTGTGCCACTCGGTGTGCGGAGCAAAAACAGTAATATGACCTTCTTCAGCTTCAATATCGGTCACATCGACATCAGCCATCATTAAAGCTTCTAACGCAGCATCTTCATCGTCACCGGCAAATTTTAAGATCGCGCAGTGGTCAAACATGTGCGCAACACTGCCTGGGGCACCGATTTTTGATTTGGTTTTGGTAAAACAGTTGCGAACTTCGCCGTACGTGCGGGCGTTGTTATCTGTCAGACACTCCACCATGACCATGCAGTTACCCGGCCCGAAGCCTTCGTATACCGCCGGTGCATAGTCTTCGCCCGCTCCACCTTTAGCCTTGTCGATGGCTTTTTCAATCACGTGCGCTGGAACTTGGTCCTTTTTAGCGCGGTCGATGAGGCTACGTAGCTGCAGGTTGGCATCAGGTTCAACGCCGCCTTGCTTCGCCACAACATAAATCTCCCGGCCATATTTGCTGTAAACTTTACTTTTAGCCGCCGCGGTCTTCGCGATCGACTCCTTGCGGTTTTGAAAGGCGCGACCCATAGTGAACTCTCATTGTTGTTAATAAGAAAGGCGCAATTTTATACGCACTATGTGAAACAATGCAAAGAGATCCAGTTTAACTCTTGGCGAGAATCACGTATTTTAGCTGTAGCTAATGCACTTGAAGGAGAAGTAACAATGAGCGCTACGAGTCAAGCACAAGTAAAAGCATTCCTAGATGATGACAGCGAAACCTTTAGCTATGTGGTGTGGGACGCCACGTCACAGGCCGCAGTTATTATCGATCCAGTATTGGACTTCGACTATAAATCAGGGCGCACGACGACAGCGGGTGCGCAACGATTGATTGACTTTGTGCGTGCTAACAATTTGCAACTCGAGTGGATTCTCGAAACGCACGCCCATGCCGACCACTTGTCGGCCGCACCCTTTGTGAAGCAAGAGCTCGGTGGTCGTATCGGTATTGGTGAACACATCCAAGATGTGCAAAAGATTTTCAAAGAAGTTTTTGATCTGGAAAAAGAGTTCTTACCGAACGGTGCGCAGTTTGATCACCTGTTCACCGACGGCGAGACCTTTTCGGTTGGCGCTATGCAGTTTGAAGTAATGCACACCCCAGGCCATACCCCGGCCGATATTGCCTATATTATTGACGGCGCCAAAGCTTTTGTGGGGGATACCTTATTTATGCCGGATGTTGGCACCGCGCGTTGTGACTTCCCGGGCGGTAGCGCGACCACGTTGTATCGCTCAATTAAGAAGCTATTGGCCTTGCCGGAAGCAACGGAAATCTATATTTGTCATGATTATCCGCCAGCAGGTCGTGAACATGAGTTTCGCACCACGGTTGCGGCGCAACGCCAACAAAGTAAGCACGTGCATGACGGTGTCAGCGAGGCGGAGTTTGTCAAAATGCGTGAAGAGCGCGATGCAACATTAGAGATGCCGCGGCTTATTTTACCTTCAATACAAGTCAATATCCGCGCGGGTGAAATGCCGCCGGCCGATGAGCAGGGTAAAGTGTATTTGAAACTCCCCATTAACCAATTGTAGGTGTTTATGTTGGCTTGGTTTGGCGTCGTTTTAATCGCAGTGTTAGCTATCGGTGGCTTTATTTCGTCACCGTTGGCGCTGCTGATAGGTTTTGTGTTGGCTGGCTTTGGCTGGGTGCCGAGGCATTTCAATCCTGCCAAGCGCGCCAAACAACTGCTTGGTGTTGCCATCGTTTTGCTTGGTTTTGGTATTCATTTGGATACTGCGCTGGCGGTGACGGGCGATGCGCTCGGGTTGATTGCCGTGTCGCTGGTGGCCACGTTGGTACTCGCATTACTTATTGGTAGGGCGCTCAAACTGGAGTTAAGTACCGCACACCTTATCGGTTCTGGTACTGCTATCTGCGGCGGCAGCGCTATTGCAGCGGTAGGTCCGGCGATTCGTGCGCGCAGCGACCAAATGGCGCTGGCGTTAGCGGTGGTATTTATTTTGAACGCATTGGCGCTGTTCATCTTTCCGCTGGTGGGCCATTACTTCGCGCTCGACCAACATACCTTTGGTATATGGGCTGCAGTTGCAATTCATGATACTTCGTCGGTGGTTGGCGCGGCCGAAGCTTATGGTGACGAGGCTTTAGTGGTGGCAACCACGGCGAAGCTCGCGCGTGCATTGTGGATTATCCCTGTGGTTTTTGTTTCGGCGCTGGTTGCTGCGCGTTTCAGTGATAAACCTGGACAGTCGACGTGGGCGCCACCATGGTTTATTGTGGGTTTTATCGCAACCATCTGCATCGCGACTTTTTTACCACAAGGCGAGGCTGTGTATGATGGCATGTTCTTAGTCGGTAAACGGATTTTAGTTTTCTGTTTGTTCTTAATTGGGCTAAGCTTGACCTTAAAAAGAATTCGCGCCGCAGGATTTAAACCTTTGTTACTAGCCATTATTTTGTGGTTGGTGATTGCTGTAGGAAGCTTAGCCTGGTTGCTTAATTAGCAAATAAGAGAAACAGAGAAAGGGTTTACATGACGATACCCGCGAGTATTCGCCAACAGACGTGTCGAGACTGTTTGGCTGGAAAAGATCTCGGCTTCGCTATCGAAATGGCGTTTCAGCCAATTGTCGACCTACATACACAAAAGATTATTGCCTATGAAGCGCTTGTCCGTGGTCCAAATGGCGAAGGCGCGGGATGGGTGTTTGAGCAGATCACCCATGATAACCGCTACTACTTCGATCAAGCCTGCCGTGTGAAAGCGATTGAAACTGCTGCCAAACTAGGTTGCAAAGAATTCTTGCACATCAATTTTTTACCCAATGCAGTTTATAGCCCTGAAACGTGTATAAGAGCGACGATTGAAGCCGCTGATCTTTATGGTTTTGACCTCACTAAACTCGTCTTCGAAGTGACCGAGGGTGAAGAAATTATCAGTAAGTCACACTTGCAGCGTATTTTTTCAAGTTATGCGGCGCGCGGCTTCCAAACAGCGATTGATGATTACGGTTCGGGGTATGCCAGCCATCAATGGTTGGTGGAATTGCGTCCGCACATATTAAAATTGGACCGAACCTTGATCATAGACATTGATCAGAGCCCTGAAAAACAACAAGAAGTTAAACAAGTTCTCGCCCAATGCGAATTACAAGGAACGCGATTATTAGCCGAGGGCATTGAAACTGAAGCAGAGATGCAAACTTTAGCGTCCTTAGGTTTGCGCTACATGCAAGGTTATTTATTTGCACACCCCGAATTTAAAAGCCTGCCAGAAGTAACATTTCCCTCCATGCGCTAAAAGCGAATGCGAAAGCTTATCTTTTAAGAATTTGTCGAGCCAGCGAATAAATTATAAAAAATGTTATAGCGCTGATTTAGGTATATTGCTACCGTCAGATAGTATATTTCAGAATTTGTACTAAGATTATTCTAAAAATCAACAAACTTCGGGCTTTAACCTTTGTGGTGTTGATGGATGAATCGACTTGCAAATTTCCAACATCCATTATCTAACATCTCAGGTAGCCCCAGTAGCAGTAAGTTGACCACGAGTTAGTTGTTGCCGGAGGCTTCCTTATGACATGGTTTGATGTGTTCGTCCTTTACTTATACGGACTAAAATGGCTCGCCATCGGCGTCATGGTAGTATTGTTTATCTTTGGCCTTGATGACCTGTTCATCGATTGCTACTACTGGATTCGTAACCTTTATCGCAAGTTAACGATCTATCGAAAATTCGACTATTCGGACCCTGAAAAACTTCTGGATGAGCCGGAAAAGCCCTTGGCGATTATGGTGCCAGCATGGCACGAGGTAGGGGTTGTGGATAAGATGGCCGCGAATGCCGCTGCGTCGCTTGATTACGAGAACTACCAGATTTTCGTTGGTACCTACCCAAACGATCCCGAAACACAAGCTGACGTTGACCATGTTGTTGAGAACTATCCCAACGTGCATAAGGTAATTTGTGCTGAGCCAGGCCCAACCAGTAAAGCAGACTGCTTAAACAACATTATTGCTTCCATTATTGAGTTTGAGAAGAAAACCAAAATCGAATTCGCGGGCTATATTCTGCATGATGCGGAAGATGTGATTTCAAGCATGGAATTACGTCTGTTCAACTTCTTAGTTGGACGTAAAGATATGATTCAGTTACCGGTTTATCCGTTTCCACAGCATTGGTACAACTTCACTGCAGCACATTATTTAGACGAATTTGCTGAACTGCATGGTAAAGATATTATCGTGCGCGAGTCGTTGGCGGGGCAAGTGCCTAGTGCTGGTGTCGGCACCTGCTTTAGCCGCCGCGCAATTATGCAACTACTCAAAGAGGGTGACGGTTTACCCTTTGACGTGCAGTCGCTGACGGAAGACTACGATATTGGCTTTCGACTTAAAAGCTGGGGGATGGAAGAAGTTTTCGTGCGCTATCCGGTAAAACTTGAGCAGGCCCAGTTGCGCGAGAAGCACGCAGGTGTTGGCAAACGCGACGGCAATGTTGTTTGCGTGCGCGAGTATTTTCCTACCACTTTTAAAACATCGGTGCGGCAGAAGACGCGTTGGATCATCGGCATTATTTTCCAAGGTTCACGCAAGCTTAAGTGGAGCAAAGATTGGCGTATTAACTATTTCTTGTGGCGCGATCGGCGCGGGGCATTTGCTAACATTATCAGTTTCTTGGCAATGGCCGTTTTTATTCAACTGTTGGTTATCTGGATCGTTGAGCAATTTGCCCCGAGCACTTATCGGGTTCTATCGATATTTGAGAATGAACCCATTATCGTATTCTTTCTGCTTGCCAACTTATTCTTTTTAGTGAACCGCCTGTTTCAGCGCTTCTATTTTGCCAAACAATATTACGGCTGGTTCCAAGGATTTATGTCGATTGTGCGGATTTTCTGGGGCACGTTGATTAACTTTACTGCCAGTTTGCGAGCCATCAAGCAAGTGTTGCAGCACGGCGACCCGCGTAAAGTAGCCTGGGATAAAACGTCGCATGTGTTTCCGGTGGTGGCGCCACCGCGGAAGCAACCGCTCGGCTCAATTCTTATCGACAATGGCGTGTTGACTGAAGCTGAACTAGAAAAAGCGTTACTTGAGCGACCTGCAGGTATTCGCTTAGGTGTCTACTTAGTGACGGCTGGATTTGTCACGCTTGACCAGCTCAGTGAGGCGATAGCAGTGCAGGAATACAGCTCCTTCCAAGCCTGTGACCCATTCGCTCTAGACGAAAGCTTAATTCAAGCCTTACCCGCGGACCTTGCCTTTAAATATTCGATTATTCCACTCGCCGAAGATGGCAAGACGCTAATCGTCGGACGCGAATATGCACTCAGCCCAGTTGCGGAGGGGGCCATCAGCCGCAAACTCAAACGACCTGTACGCGGTTGTGTAACAACGCAAGGAGCCGTGACTTTGGGGCTGCGCTATTGGTATATGAATGATAAAGGTGCAGACCCGCGTGAAGCGCTCAGCTCAGCGCAAGCTTCGAATCATTTGACGGAGCAGCAAAGTAAGCTGTTACGCGATGCCTACTTTATCCGACAAGTTCCTTTTGGCACTGCTCTCGTGCAATCGCGCGTGATCGATCCTGCGGTCATGGCTCAGGTCATGATGTCTTTCGACCGACGCGGCGAAACGCGTTTAGGCGATTATTTGGTGCGTGAGGGATTTATTAGCGATGCACAGCGCGATGAAGCTCTAGCTTACCAAGAGCGGCATCAAATCGAGATGAAAAAACTTTTAGCTGAGGCGGTTGCTGGTCAACCGGGTATCACATGCGTATTTTAAGTGTTGTTGCAGCGATGGCGGCCTTTGCGCCGCAAACCATGGGTGACTCGATCTTCATCGGTTTGTCTGATTATGAAGAGTTTCGCACCTACCCTTACGTTGATAAGGCCTATCGGCTACAACAAGAGGAGCGCTATCAAGAGGCGTTAGCTGAGCTTGAGCGTGCCATTGATATTGCGCCGGAGCATCAGCCGTTTTATCAATATGCCTTTGAACTTGCGATGTTGAACCAAGATATCGAGCGCGCACAGACGTTCTTAGCACAGGTCCCCGAGGACAATCGTGCACAATTGCGGCAGCGTATGCTACGTAGTGCTATGGCGCGAGCGGTGCCAGCGGCGCCGGAGATGCCGGCGTTTTTGGCAGACCTTACCCCTGATCAAAGGCTTGAGTTGATTCAGCAAGGCCTTTATCAGTTGCAGCAGGAGCAGTCCAAGGAGGTCGCATGGGCGTGGCTGAATGCGCTTCCGCCATCGCTTTGGACGCCTGAGCTCAACCTCATTGCCGCGCGTATCGCAGCCGATGTCGGCGCTTTTGACGCTGCTGTACAACAGTTCTCTCGCTATGCTAAGCACGCTGAATTAACACCAGCTGAAATTGCCGAGTTTGGTTATGTGCTGATCGAGGCGAACGACGATGCTGGCGCTTTTTCACTGGCGCAGCGTTACCCCGCGGCGGCCGGCGGCATCATTCGCGAACTCGCTTATAAGGCGCTTGGACAAAACGACCATGCGCGAGCAAGGGACTATTTTGCTTGGTTGCAGGAGCGTGGTTATTTAAGCGCGAGTGATGTGAAACAGTATTACTTTCTATTGGAAGAAAACGGCGAACTTGAGGCGGCGCTTGCGCTTGCCGACCAAGCACAAACCAGTTGTTTAGAACAGGTGCAGTTATTGGTGAAAATGGACAACACCGCTGCCGCACGTGAAAGACTTCTTAATTGCTCAGTACAAGAAAACCCAGTGGTATGGTTGTCGTTAGCAGAGCGACTTGAGCTCTACGATGCGGTACAGCGCACCAACTTTACCAGTCAAGCGCTACAGCAGCAGCGCCGACGACTGCTGATGAACTATTATCACCAGCAACAAGCTTGGCAGCGACAAGTCGAACTGCTCGGTGAGGTAGCGAGTAACGAAGCCGAGTTGACTTATTTGGCAATGGCTTATGAACGTTTGGGTGATTACCGCAATGCTGAAGCGAACTGGCTTCGTATATGGCGCGATTATCAAGACCCTGCCGCGCTGGAAAAGGTGACTTACTTACTTTGGCAACGTGGCGAAGCCGAGCAAACCATTGCGTTGCTCGAAGATGGCTTTAGCAAAGTGAACTTAGCCAGTGCACCGGGCCGAGTATTGGTTTCTCGCTATGTGAATATTCTTTATGGTCATCCGGAAGCTATTGCTGTCGAGCGGATTAAGCTCTTGGCGCGCAGTAATGCCGATCCCGTCGATGTCGCTGAGCTGTGGCGGCTACAAGGCAACTGCGACGAAGCCCTCGCAGCTTTGGCGCAGGTGAACAAAGAACGCGGCATCCGTACGCGTGCTGAATGCTTAATCGATCGCGACCCTGAGGCTGCATATGAGGCGCTACAACTTGCCATCGGCCAAGAGCCAACAGCAGTTGACCTGCGTTCACTGGCAAGCTTGGCCGAGCGGGTCGGTGATAATGCCGCGGCCGTCGCATACTTACAACGTATTCCATTGGCGGAACGAGATGCCGCCGACGAGCTAGCGATTGCACGACTTACTTATCTACAAGGTAACCTTGTGGCGGCAGAAACTGCATGGCAAGCGGCGCGCCAAGAAAATGAGCTGGATTGGTGGCTGTTGGGTGTCGATATTGCGCAAGCGCAAGAAGATGACGAAAAGACATTGCTGCTTTTAGAACGCGCCGACGAGCGTTTTGACTCGCCGTTATTGGTCGAAGAGCGCGCCCATATCTATCGCAAACGTGATGATTGGCCAGCACTCGAAGCGCTTTATCGCGAAGCGGTGGTAAACTACCCCGAAAATAAGCAGTTCCAAGCGGAGTTGGCGTTTAGTATCTACGAACGCGACCCTGTCGAGTCGGCAGATTATTTTGATCGCGCGTTGTGGGGCAATGAGGAAAATTCGCAAATTAAACATCTGCACCAAGCAGCTTATGCGTTTAACTTTCGCGATGACAAAGAGAAGACTCGGCATTATGCGGCGGCCGCGATAGATAAGATGCTCGCTAGCGATGACCCTGACGAGCTGCAGTTGTTGAAGGCGCAGCGTTTGCATCGTGAAGTCGAGAGTCAATGGGCGTTCACGATCGCGGGTTGGGCGGGCGACAGTAGTCGTGCCAACGTCGGACAAGGTATCGATGCGCAAGGTGACTATTTTATGCAGCTGCAAGCGGCATATGAGTTTACCGAGTCACAGGCATCGATCGGCGGACTCGGCGCCCAAATTAGCTTGTTGCAAGGCGGCGAAGACGATTTCTTTGAAACCCAAGAGCTCGATGTGGGTCTAACTTGGAAACCCTCGAAGACCTTTAACTCGGTACTAGCGGTCGGTTTACGCCAGCAACTCGATGGCGACGAGGAGTTGAAGCCGTATCTACGTGGCTCTATTGATTTACTTAGTCCTTGGAGTGAGAGTAAGTGGTGGGAACCCCAGAGTGAACGGGTGTGGTACAGCTCTTGGTATGTCGATGGTATCTACTTTCCGGACGATGACCAACACGCATTCTACACGCGATTGGAAACTGGACCGGTGTTTTCACTAACGCAGAATCATCTGCAGACCATGCGTTTATATGGTTTTGTGCAGGGCGATACGTCTCGCGATCTGGTCGCGATCGGTGATGCTGACGACACTCGGGGTGGCTTGGGTGTTGGCTGGATGTCGGAATGGTTTCAGTCAGACTATAACGGTTACAACTTACGTATGGAGTTAGGGTTGGAATGGCAGCACGTTTTATCAAGCGATTTTGCCCAAGACAGCGACAACGCCTTAATTGTGCGCTTTCAGCTCTTCTTTTAGCAGTTGCCGGCGGCTTCATGCCGCCGAGTAAAGCGAATGATGACTTGCGGTTGGGGGTGATGTACCAACCGCTTAACCGCGATGCCGAATTGGGTGCGCACGGCTGGCGCTATCTGCTTCAGCAAGTGGTTGCCCGCGATATCGACTTTGGCGTGTTGCAGTGGACACAATATGGTACAGAGTCGTTTCAAAATCCGCGGCCCTGGCTGATTGAAACGGCGACGCTATGGCAACGTGAAATGCCGCTATGGTTAGGGTTGCATACCGAGCCTGATTACTTTGTTGAAATGGCAAAAGGTGCTGAGGCCCAACAGACATTCTTCGATACCTATTTGCGCAAAGTAAATGCAAGCGCAGCGCAATGGCAGTTGTGGACGCAGCAACATCAAGAAAATTTTCTCGGTTGGTATGTCCCCTTAGAGTTGAGCGATGCCTACTTTGCTACCGCACAACAGCAGGCGCAATTACACAGCTTCTTGGCTGCGTTGAAACAACGCTTGGGAGCAACCCCCACAGCGATAAGTTTGTTTATGAATGCTGATCTGAGCCCACGTGAACTCGGCAATTGGTTGCAAGATCTGCAGGAGCTCGGCTACGAAGTGTGGCTGCAAGATGGTGCGGGTACCCAAGCGCTATCTCGCGAGCAGCGACAAGCTTACTTCACTGAGCTTAACTGTAAGGTGGTGCTAATCAACGAAGCCTTTGTGCAGACTTCAGAGCAGCCTTTCCAAGCACGCCCAGCCCATCGTGAAGAACTGCGAGAGGCAATGGCGCAACAACCTGACTGCCATCGCCGGATTCTGTTCTCGCTGCGTTATCTTCCAGAAACCACGGGCTTACTCTACCTAACTGATGTGACGCAGCAATCCCAAGGATAACGCTTTACACCTGTGCCGACGGACGTGCCTTTATCTGCTGGTACCATTTATTAAGGTGAGGCAGGTTCTCGTCGACTCGCAACTGGATCACGCGCGCAAAAGCAGTTACAGCGAAGGCGGTAAGGTCAGCAGCAGTGAGTTTGTTACAACAAATAAACTCGCGTTCGGCGAGGTGATCGTTGAGAAACGCCATAAATTTTCGGGTCTCGGCAATGCATGCTTCCCCCCACGCTTGATTGGGCGTCATGCGGTCTTTGAAGTAGCCGCTAGTATGCTGAAAGCCCATGCCACAAGGTACAAAATAGTAATAATCCAACCAACGCGACCACTGCTCGATGAGAGCCTGCTCTTTGGCCGACTCGCCGAGCAGTTTCGGTGTATTCGGATAGGCTTCTTCAAAATAACGACAAATCGCCATGGTCTCGGCAATGCAAGTACCGTCATCGAGCTCGAGTACGGGCACCTTCTTCATTGGGTTCTTGGCGACAAATTCCGGTTGCAAGTTTTCGCCTTTTTGAATATCAACCTCGACGCATTCGACTTTATCTAGCAACCCTTTTTCGGCCAAAAACATGCGGACGCGGCGCGGATTGGGGGCGGTTTTGGTTTCGTAAAGCTTCATCGTTGGAATCCTTGTTGCGAATTAGTCTTGCCACAGCTTAAGTGGAATCTGTTGCAATTGCACATAGTCGCCATTAGGTAACTGTAACTGCAGCGTTCCATCTTTAAACACTTTAACATTAGAGACTTGCTGCAGCTCACGTAAGAATTGAGCTTCATAGTCCATTGCCGCAGGTGGGCACATGCGTTTAGTGACCGCGAGCGGGCTGAAGCGTAGTCCTTCACCGGTTATTTCATAGCCGCCATTGAGGTAATTACAGCCGGCAAAACCACTAACCCTTTGATCTGAGTGGAAGGTCAATGACGGTGACTCTGTAACCTCACTTGGTACGTTAATTACTTGCCAGCTTGCGCCTGCTATGAGTCGGTTGGGATCTCCGGCACAGCCTTGCAGAACCTCTTGGCCGGTGTGCAGGTCGGCCGTGAATGGAAAGCTTTGCCCACTCATACTGTCATAGCAGATTTCCTCGAGCAGCGTGAGGGACCAGCCGTTGTCGAAATCGAGCGACGTCTGCAAAGGTTGAACTTGCTCAGGTTCGGTGCGGGTAAAAGTATGGCTGGACTCGCTGCCCGGTTGCCGCAAGATGGCTTGATTGCCATTGATTTCAAGTAGCCAAAACGGTTCGTTGCCGCGGGCATTGAGCTGTTGCGGCAAGGTGCCATCGACCACGCATAACGGTAGCGAAAAACCCTCGGCGCTAAACTGTGCCTCGTTGCCTTTGCTCCAGAACTCGGTACCACTCGCGCTATCGGTAAATCGCGCGCCAGATGCGCTGCGGCTCTGAGTTAGTGTGAGTTCTTGGGCGCCTTGCGCACCAAAGCGTAACGTGAGCGTTTCACCATCTAGCGCGGTGGTTAACGGCAACGCGCCACAGTGATAGCTCACTTGTTTGCTAACGTTGTCGCTTGGACTGCAGGCTAGCATGGGAAGCGTTACAAGCGCGACAGTTAAACCACGAAAAACTGACATATTAGGCACCTAGTGTTGCAATAGCGGTACTCTATTATTGTCCTTTTGCAATTGTTTTACGAGGGCCAGAAGCTCCTTATCAGAAGTTTTACTCGCAACATCAAGGCTTTTAGTTTCACGACGTCACCTTGTTGGCTGTTGCTTTGGGATCGTACTTGCGGGTGAGATAGGTGATAAAAATAGCGCCGATCACGCCTGGCAGTACCCAAAACAGGATCTGCCAATTACCGGGTAGCGAAATAAGGTGCCGCGCGCCAAAGGTGATGAAGGCAGTGTATGCTGCAATACCAGAGCCAATATAATTACCTAGATGTTCGGTCAGCCACTTTTTGCGTGAAACCTCACGCTTAAAAACAAAGTGCAAGGTACTGAATGTTCCAAACAGACCAAGGGCCCCGAAAATCAGTAGTAACGGATGGGACGCATGCCAGCCGAAATAGGTTATCAGCACACTTAAGACCGCAAGAATGCCGGTAAGCGTGAGAAACAAGGGGGTTCTAAAGAGCGCACGGCTCTGCTTGGCTTGCAAAACGAGTTGGCCGTTATAGACCGTAAAAAAGGTAATATAGCCCAAGAACAACAGCAGTAGTGCAAAGAAGCGGACGTTGTTCAGCACGGCCTGTAAATCGTTGGCATTAAGTAGATTGGGTTTGACCGCGGTTGGCACAGCGAGCATCAACGCAGACATAGCAATGCCGCACGCAGCAACAACATACATAAGTCGGCGATAATAACGGCCAAAGCGCTTATGCTGTTCCCCACCTTTAAGCGCAAAGATTGGCACCCAGAACAAAATAATTGCCATAACGCCGGCGGTCACATGAAAGTAAAATAACAGTTGGTAAAAATGACTCATCACAGCACCCTCCAATTTATGATAGAGCTAGTTTAAGCAGGGGTGCGAGAAAAGGTGAGTGCCATGGGTCACGATCTAAAACGTGACTTTTGGCCTAGTCTGCGTTGAAATGGGACAACAGAATAACAACGAGGAAAGTTATGACTTCTACATATAAGTTACTTGTCGTCACGGCTGCGACATTGCTGCTTTTAGGCTGCCAGCCTGCAGAAAATACAAATGGCGCGACAGAAAATGACGCACAAAAAAGCTCGGAGAACGCTGGTGCGACATCTGGTGTCGCAAGCGAGCTCGATCCGACGCCTAATGTCGCACAGGAATTTAGTGCGACAGATTTTGTCGAGGGTAAAGACTATCGAGTACTCGATACGGCACTCACCTTGGCTGACTTTGAGAAAGCCCCGGGTGAGCGAGGCTTTGTCATGGAGTTTCTGTGGCCAGGGTGCCCACATTGCCAGCACTTCAACCCGACGATTAATGCCTTTGCGTTGGAATATTCAGACGTTGCGATCGTAAAGCGCGCCGCGCCGGCGAATGAGCGTTGGGCCTATGATTCGCGTATTTTCTATACACTGCGTCAAGTTGCCGAGACGAATCTTGATGATGAAATGATCGAATTCTACGAGCGTACACGCGAAAACCAAAACCGGTTACCGAGCCCCGAGGACATCCAGAGCTTCCTCGCCGAACATAGTATTGATGGTGCGGTTTTTGCTACTGCCTTCGAAGACCCTGCGCAAACCGACAAGCTGCGTAAAATCATGACCGACATGATGGATGCCGAAATCACGAGCGTGCCTACGCTGGTGGTTAACGGAAAATACGTTATCACAGCCACCGCGCCGAACTCACCAGAAGAGTCTCAGCGTTACTTTGCGCTAGTAAATCATCTGCTTGAGCGCGACTAAGCATTAGCCAAGGTGTTGTTGCAGCCACTGCTTAAATTGTTGTGGCGGCAACGCACCTGCTTGCCGAGCGACTTCCTGTCCGTTTTGAATGATCATCAACGTGGGTATGCTACGAATCGCAAAATGCTGAGCTAAATGAGGCTCGGTTTCAGTACTCACTTTCACAAACCGCGCACGATCAGCGTACAACTTTGCGACCTCGCTAAAAGTCGGCGCAAATTGCTGGCAGGGTCCACACCAACTTGCCCAAAAGTCGATCACCAGCGGCAGCTCGCCATCGCGATGAGCGCGAAACTGATCGGCAGTGACGCTGAAAGCCTCGCCACTAAAAAGTTTTTGTCCGCATGCGCCACACTTGGCTTCCGCGCGGGTACGCGACTCTGGCAGACGGTTTTTCTTATGACAGTGAGGGCATGCAACAATAATTGTGTCTGGCATGAAGATTGATTCCGTTTAATTTAGTTACCTACGAAATATAGTGCCATTTCTGCACGTTTCAAGTTGCTTTCAGCGATCCATTAGCTATCTTTACGAGTAGTATTTAAGTAAGTCCTAAAAGGAGAAACATGATGCTTGCAAACGTTGGTACGGCAGATCGTATTATTCGAATTATCATTGGTTTGGCCATAATCGCTTGGTCTATCAGTGCAGGAAATCTATGGTGGATCTTAGGTGCGGTAGTCCTTGCGACGGGAGTATTTAAGTTCTGTGGACTTTACAAGGTGCTGGGTATTTCAACCCAAGGATCAACATCGAAGTGAAGGAGAAAGTTGTTCCATGTTAAATATGGATTTCTCGAAACGAGTGGTGGTTGAGACCGCGCAAGCTGATTGGCAGCCAAGCCCTGCGGTCGGCATTGAGCGCAAATTGTTGGAGCGCGAAGAGGCTGAACGGGGGCGGGCAACGAGTATTGTCCGTTATGCTCCGGGCTCGCACTTTGCAACCCATGAACACCCATTGGGTGAAGAGATTTATGTGCTTGATGGCGTGTTTTCTGACGAGACCGGTGACTATCCTGCGGGGACCTATTTACGTAACCCCCCGGGTTCATCACATGCGCCGTTTAGCGAGCAGGGCTGTACGCTGTTTGTGAAACTCCACCAGTTTTCGCGTGCTGACCGCGAGGTTGTGCGGGTCAACACCAACACTACCCCTTGGCTACCAGGGCAAGGCGGCTTGCAAGTGATGCCGCTCCATAGTTTTGAGACCGAGCATGTGGCGTTGGTGAAATGGCCAGCAGGTGAGGTGTTCAAGCCCCATCGCCACTACGCGGGTGAAGAGATTCTCGTACTCAGTGGTGAATTCATTGATGAGCATGGTCATTATCCGCAGGGGACTTGGTTACGCAGCCCGCACGCGAGTAAGCATACGCCTCGTGTTGACGAAGAAACCATTATTTACGTTAAAACAGGTCATTTACCGGTGCCAGAACTCGCCTACTAAAGAGCACTTGTGCTATTTTGGCGTTATCGAAAATCATACGAGAGGACATTCCGATGACGCCAGCGCAAGCGCGCCAACTTGTGGCAATGCAAATTGCCTTCAACCAAGTGATAGACCCCGATTATCCTGAAGCTCCTAAAGTAAAACGCGATGACGTGAAAGCTATTCTCGTAGAGTTAGGCGAGTACTTTGAGCACACGGCGTATAAGTGGTGGAAGAAGCAAGAGGCCGATTGGGCACAAGCCAATATGGAGCTTATCGATATTCTCCACTTTGCGATCTCTGATGCTGTTGAGCATGCCTGCGAACAGGGCAAGGATGTCGTTGCTGCGACAGAGTATGTCGCACAAATCTTGTTGGCCGGTGCTGAACATCACGGCAACGTACGTGACGGTAAAGAATTAGTGGCAGCCTTAGCAGCTGATGGCGACGATGCAACCCCGCTGGTTTGCGGCGCAGTGTTCTTCGATAAATTGATGACGATGTTGGTCGACGCGTATGGCGACGCGGATAGCGTCTACCTGACCTATATTGGCAAAAATGCACTGAATAACTTGCGTCAGCAGCGCGGTTACAAACAGGGCACCTACATCAAAATGTGGCACGGCGAAGAAGATAACGAAGTGATGATGCGTTTGTTAAACGAACATCAGGCCGAGATCATTGCGGCCGAGCAACCGTTAGTGCACGCACAAACCTTGTTACTCGACCACTATGATCGCGAGGTCGCTTCCGCTTAGTTGCGATAGGCTGGCATCAGATAAACTTCGCGGACGCAGTTGCGTGGGTGTGCCTTGAGCGCATACAGCACTGCGTCGGCAACATCTTGTGGATCCAGCTTGTCGGGCTTCGGTTCGTCAAAGAATGGGGTATTGACCATGCCCGGCGCTATGGTCGTGCAGCGGCCGTCCCATTCCTTCATTTCTTCTGCTAGGTTTTGCGCAAAGCCATGGACAAACCACTTGGTGGCACCGTAGACCGACCCCTTAATCGTATTGCGCCCCGCGGCTGAACCGGTCAGCAAGAAATGGCCAGTGGTTTTGCGCAGATGCGGTAAGGTCAGGCGAGCGGTATACAACAGGCCATTAATATTAACGTCAATCATGGTTTTCCATTCGCTGGCATCGCCTTTCTCAGTGCCAGGTGTTTGCACACCGGTGCCGGCATTTGCGAATACCGCGTCGAGCCGACCAAACTTGTCTAAGCCCTTCACCACAACTTGTTCGAGCGACTTATAATCGCCGGCATCGGCGGCGACACCGAGCGCTTGCTCGCTACCAATTTCAGCCACCAGCTCATCTAACAACTCCTTCCGGCGCGCGGTAAGAATCAGTTTGAACCCTTCACGTGCGGCGGTCAGTGCGGTGGTTTTACCGATGCCACTCGAAGCGCCTGTGATCATCAATACCTTTTCGTTTTGCTCTGCGGACATAGTTGTTGCTCCTTTTACTGCTCGACTTTCTCCCAACTTTGCAAGGCAAAATCTGGGAACTCAGATGCGTTTGATTGTTGATTCAATTTAACAGTCGTCGCAAATACTTCATTACGGAACTTAGCGAGTTCAGACCACAATGCTTGAAATTCTGCTTTGGCTTGGCCTCGATTGGACTCGATATAGGTCTTTAATAAAGGACTCACCGCTTGAAATCCTGCACGTACACGTTGTGCTTGGTGCTGTTCGAACGCCTGTACTTGTTTCTGCCACTCTGTAGCGCTGGCTGGTTGCGAAAACGAGCCGTGCACAAAATAATTAGCAAAGGTTTGCGCATCATGTGATGCGGCATTGGTCCAATACTGCCAGTCGGATTTGTTCACCACCTGACCACTTTCAGGGTCAATGATCATGACGGTGGGCGTGCCATAGTAAGTCGGCTGCCCATAGGCTTCGGTTACCGCAAAGCCTTGCGTTAAATACCCTACATCAACCACACGCATAACAAACTTCTGCTGCAATTCAGCCTGCAAGCTAGGTTCGTTAAACTGATCCATAAGTGCAATGCTGTCATGGCACCAGTCAGCGCCAAGAACTAACATCAATAGCTTGTCTTCAGCAGCAGCGTCTTGCTGTGCTTGCTGGATATCAGCCAAAGTCGGTTGTTGGCCAGTAAAGTAGTGCTCCTCAGCGGCTGCCGATGCAGAAAACGGCAAAAAAAAGCTGACGGCAAGCAGTAAAGCAGTGAATTTAGACACCATGTCTTAAACCTCAAGTTGTGGCGGAGTGTGTTGGTAACCTGCATCTTCGAGCAGTTGCGCAAGGTGCAGCAAAGTAGGTTCTTGGTGATGTTTCGCGGCAAACGAAAGACCGACGGGCAGACCCTTGTCGGTAAGCCCTGTTGGAACGGTCAACACCGGTTGGCCGGTTAGGTTATACAGCATCACAAAAGGGAAGCAATAATCAACATAAGGCACTTTTTCGCCGTCGAGCATTATCGACTCATGCTTATGATTGTGCGGGAAGGCCGGCCTTAATGAGGTAGGGCTGATGACCACATCGACCTGCGCATACAAACGGTTCACTTCGGCAATCACTTCATCGCGCTCTTTGAGTGCAGCACTGAGCCGCTTCAGACTTAAACCTAAGCCCGAACGCAATGCTTTCGTTGCAGGTAGACTTGAGCGCTTGAGTAGCTTGCTGTATTGCCAATAAACCAGTTTACGTACGGGCCAACTTAACGTCTGCCCCATGACAAAGCCAAATAGTTCGACCCATAGCGTGAGTAGTCGACGCGCCAACTGCTCGTCGAGACGAATTCTTTCAACCATTGCACCTTTGGCCCGTAAATCGGCAATGGTTTTTTCCATCGCCCGTGCGACCTCACTACCAGCACCAAGTCCCATAAAGTTATCTAGGTAACCAAAACGGTAACCGGCAAGGCTCTCAGGCTGATGTTGTGGGCGCGCTACAGGGAGATAAAAACGCTGTTGCCAATCCGGTTGATAAAGGATGTCGTATGCCTGCCGCAAACGGACAGCGTCGCGTGCTAAAGGCCCCGTGCTATTCATCATGTGGATACCGACATCGTGGCCCGGTAGAGGTGGTATATGACCATCGTGCGCATGACCATTTTCCGTAGGTTTTAAGCCATACAACCCGCAAAAGTGCGACGGATTACGGATCGAGCCGCCAATGTCGCTACCGAGTTCTAGGTCAACCAAGCCTGCGGCGAGCGCAGCAGCACCACCGCCGGTACTCCCACCTGGTGTTCGGCTTAGGTCATAAGGGTTATTTGCGGTGGGGTAGAGCGGCCCAAACGTTTGCGCATCGGCCAATAATGCCGGTACGTTGGACTTGCCGACAATCACGGCACCGGCATCGATGAGTCGTTGAACTAACATTGATGTTTTATCAGCGCGATAGTTGCGTAGCGGCGGATAGTTGATGGTGGTTGCGGTGCCCTGAAGTGCATAGCACTCTTTGATCGATATAGGGACACCGTGCAACGGGCCGCAGGGCTCGCTTTGATCGCATTGGCGTGCGGTCTGCAGCGCCTGCTCATGGAATAACTCGACAAACGCATTCACTTTCGGATTAAGTTTAGCGATACGTTCGAAGCGCTGTTTTACCTGTTGTTCATAAGACATGACATGCTCACTATGCGGTTAAAGCCCAATTTGCTGCGATTGATGCAGGCATCTAAACACCGTGCAAGTGCGTTTATGTGTTAGCTTAAAGTAAACACTAGAAAGGATAATAACAATGCTAAAAACGTTGAAAGTAAGCTCATTAGCGTTGGCTATCGGTGTCGGCGCCTTGTTGGGCGTGGGTGCTGTTGCGCCGACTCATGCCAACCCCGTCAAGCTGACCTATCAAGAACCAGCGCAAGCAATTATCGATATCGTTGATGCAGCACCGTCACCAGGTGGCAGCCTGAGTCCTGACGGCGATACTTTGATGGTCACGGGGTATCCTGCATTGCCAACCATCGAGGATGTTGCCGCCGAGCAGCTTAAATTGGCTGGGCGCCGGATAAACCCAGCTAATTATACGGTCAGCCAAGCGCGTTACATCAGCGAGTTAAAGCTACTCAACGTCGCTGACGGTAGTGAGTTAGAGATCAAGGGGTTGCCAAGTGACTTAAAGATTCTCGGCGCCAGCTGGTCACCCAACGGTGACTACATTGCGGCAGCTCAGCAAACCACAGATAGCGTTGAGTTGTGGCTAATTGATGCCACCAACGGCAAGGCAAAGAAGTGGTCAAGCACCCCGCTGAATGCCGTTTGGGGCCCTCGTCTCGAGTGGCGTCACGATAGTAGTGGACTCTACAGCTACACCGTGGCTGAAGGCTTAACGAAGCCGCAAGCATCGAATGTTCCAACTGGACCGGTGGTCACTGAAAGTGCAGGGCGCAACGCACCCGCGCGAACCTACCAAGATTTGCTGCAAAACAAGACCGACGAAGCCTTGTTCGACTATTATTTCACCAGCCAAATTCGTTTTTTTAACGTCGATGGTGAAGAACAGAAAGTCGGTCCTCAGGCTCTCTACAACGGCGTGAGTGTAGCCCCGAGCGATGACTATTTGTTAGTAAGTGAAATCAAGCGTCCGTATTCCTATGCGGTACCTTATTACCGCTTCCCAGAGACCACCATGGTGTGGAATCCAGCCGGCGAGAACGTTTATACCGTGGTAGAGCAAGGTCTGGCCGATAACTTACCGATTGCCTTTGATGCGGTCGTACAAGGACGTCGTTCAGTGCAGTGGCGTAACGATGCGGATGCTACCTTGGTATGGGCTGAAGCGACCGACCAAGGTGACCCAGCGGTCGAAGCAGAAATTCGCGACCAAGTGTTCCAGCAAGCCGCCCCCTTTGCTGCTGAACCGCAAAAGCTGATTGATCTGAGCAAGCGCTTAGGTCGCGTGTTGGCGGCCGACGAAGAGACGATTTTGGTTTGGGAGCGTTGGTGGGCGGACCGCGATGAGAAGCTTTGGCTCGTAGATGCAACTTCTGACGCTGAGCCAAAATTGGTTTGGGACCGTTCATGGGAAGACCGTTATAACGACCCAGGTCAACCATTTACCGTGCAAGTCGACGGGCGTCGTTTATTACATCTACAAGATGGCAGCATGTTGCTAAGCGGCACTGGCGCATCGGCGGAAGGCGATCGTCCGTTTGTCGACCGTTTTGACTTGGCGAGTGGCGAGAAAGAACGTCTATGGCGTAGTGAAGCGCCGTACTTTGAGCGTCCATTGGATCTTATCGACGCGGAAGAGTTGACCTTTTTAACGCAACGCGAAGGTGTGGATGACCCTGCAGACTTCTTTGTTCGTGATCTTGATGATGCCGAGCTGACTGCGCTTACCGAAACTGCACACCCCATGCCACATACCAAAGGCATCACCCGCGAAATGATCACGTACGAGCGTGAAGACGGCCTAGCGATGTCAGCGGAGTTGTACCTTCCTGCGGGTTACAACAAAGAAACAGACGGTCCTTTACCAACTATGGTTTGGGCTTACCCACGTGAGTACAAGAGTTCTTCGGCTGCCGCGCAAGTCTCCGGCTCGCCGTATGAGTTTGTGCGGATTAGCTATTGGGGACCGCAGTATCTCGCCACGCAAGGTTACGCAGTCCTTGCCAATGCCACCATGCCGATTGTCGGTGAGGGCGACAATCGTCCTAACGATACTTTTATCGAACAGTTGGTTATGAACGGCCGTGCTGCGATTAAAGCTGGTGTTGACCGTGGCGTGACCGATCCTGAGCGCGTAGCTCTCGGCGGGCATTCGTATGGCGCATTTATGACCGCGAACATGCTGGCGCATAGTGATTTGTTCACCACCGGTATTGCGCGTAGCGGTGCTTATAACCGTAGCTTGACGCCTTTTGGTTTCCAGCGAGAAGAGCGTACTGTTTGGGACGATACAGACTTGTATATCGGCATGTCGCCATTCTTCCATGCGCACAAAATCAACGAACCTTTGTTGATGATCCATGGTAGTAACGACAATAACTCGGGTACTTTCCCGATGCAGTCAGAGCGCCTTTACCAAGCGGTGAAAGGACTTGGCGGCACGGCCCGTTTGGTGATGCTACCGCATGAGTCGCATGGCTATCGCGCCCGTGAGTCAGTGTTACATATGCTCTGGGAGCAAACCCGTTGGCTGGATATGTACTTAAAAACTGAAAAATAGAACGATAAAGCCCGCCTGCTGGCGGGCTTTTTTATGGAAACGTCTTAAGCGCGCGCCAAAATACGGTCAAGGTGATTGGCAAACTCCATGCGGTCGCGTTGATTGAGTGGTGGTGGCCCACCACTTTGCACGCCGCTGGCGCGCATAGTGTCCATAAAGTCACGTACGTTCAGGCGGCCACGGATATTGTCTTTAGTAAAAAGCTCACCGCGCGGACTCAGAGCTTGTCCGCCCTTGGCAATCACCTCGGCGGCTAACGGTATATCGGCGGTGATGACCAGATCGCCAGCTTCGCAACGCTGTACGATTTCGTCATCGGCAACATCAAAACCGCTACTTACCGTATGCGTTTGAATAAACTTTGAGGGCGGCACGCGCAACGGTTGGTTGGCAATGAGTATAAGCTGAAGTTTTTTACGTTCTGCCGCACGGTACAAAATCTCTTTGATGACCGTTGGACAGGCGTCAGCATCTACATAGATTTTCATGATGGACTCTTATTGAGGTAGTCTCAGTAGCATAGCATGAGAGCTTAAGGACCTTAGTGGAATGCGTAAATTATTATTTGCCCTTGCGGCGCCTTTATTGCTGTTGCAAGGCAAGCGGGTGCGAAAACAAACAGTGCGTCTGCCGGAGCCTCCTGGGGCGAGGCATGGGGCGCGCGAGGGTGACGAACCTGCGTTGCAACTGCTGTTACTTGGCGACTCCGCAATCGCGGGTGTGGGCTGTCAGACACAAGAAGATGCGGTAGCCGGCCAATGGGTTGCGCTCACGCCTGCAGAACGAGCGCTACGCTGGCAACTGATTGCGAAATCGAGTTTAACCTGCGCAGGAGTTCTGGCGTTATTACAAGAGCATGAGGTGTACGTTAAAGCACCGGATGCGGTGCTGGTGTCGGTCGGAGTCAATGATGTGACACGGCGCACCAGCATAACCCAATGGCGTCGTGATCTGGAGCAGCTAACGCAGTATCTGACGGAGCAGTTGCACGCCAAGCAGATCATCTATACCGCGTTGCCGCCGATGCATAAATTTCCTGCCCTTCCGCAACCCTTGCGTTGGTTTGTTGGACAGCAAGCTTTCGAATTAAATCATCACCTTGCTGAGCACTGCCAAGCACATACGAACACCGAACTGTTAAACTTCGACTTACCTTATGAACCAGAGTACATCGCAGCTGACGGCTATCACCCCTCTGCACAAGCTGCAGCTATTTGGGCGAAAGCGGCTGCAGAAAAATTAGGAGTAACAAAAATTGATTCGTAAGACGCTGCTCTTTTTACTGTTGGCATTGGTCGTAGTGACGGTGATGGACTTATGGCGCGGCAAAGATCTACCCAAGGGCGCGTTGCCTGATACGCGTTGGGTCACTCTGGACGCGCAACATATCGATCTCGTGGAACAAAGTTATGGTGAGCCGGTGATTGTCTATTTCTGGGGCTCTTGGTGTCCGGTATGTCATGTGCTGACACCTTCGGTTGATTGGGTTGATAACTATCTGCCGGTCGTCAGTGTCGCGATGAGCTCGGGCTCCGCCCACCAAGTACAAAACTATTTGCAGAGCAACGACTACCAATTAGCGGTGGTCAACGACCCCGATGCAGCAATTTCAGGGCAGTGGGGCGTACCAGTGACACCGGCGTTCGCCATTGTCCGCAATGGTGAAATTCATTCTTTTACCGCTGGGGTCACAACCCCTCTAGGCCTATACGCACGTTGGCTATGGGCTTATGCGGCAGGTTGATAGCGTATTTTGACCTCGTTACGACGCAAGAACGGTAATGTCCACGGCGGATCATAGCGAGCAAGTTCTGGAGCGCCAATCGGCGTCAAGTCTTGGCTTTCGAGCCATGACTTAAGCGCAGCACTTTTCTTCGCAACTTTATCGTTGCCAGTGAAGCCCGAAAAACGAATCACGGCATAGTATTGAGTCTCATGCTCTATGATTTCAATATCAGGATTGTTGGGCTTCGGCAGGGAGTCCATGGTGTACTGGCTCGGCATGACGAACTGCACTAACCACTGGCCATCACCTGCTTGCATGGTTACCGGCGAGGTCATTTCAATCGTCTCACTGCGTGGCACCATGGTCACAGGTGTGGTCATCGCAATTTCGGCATTTGTGGCACCGGGCACTCTGTTGTTACCAAAGATGTAGTCCGCCAATACTCGAAAGCCACGGCCGGTGGCTTGCTCCATCGAACCAGCGACTGCTACTTCGGCAACAATCATGGGCGCATAGCGGCGCAATTCAAATTCACCGTCTTGTTTGATGACGTCATACTTAGGTTCTTCTGTCGCCACAGCGTTACTCCATGGGGTAAGCAGCATAAAACTGGCAAGACAAATTAAAATAAAAGGGCGCATAAGCATTCTCCAGCTACTGCTTTACATTACGCAGCGACATCAACCGAGATCACGCCTTACTTAAATTTAGATCCTTTTCTGCGAGGCTGCCGTTTATTTTATGACCACAGCCGTTAAAGAGGGTCGTAAAAATGGGCGAAAAGAAATTAAGCTATTGGGACACCCACGAAGAGCTAGGTCCGCAGCCGCCTTGCGCTGGCGCTGAGCTCGATAATGAAACCGGGCAACCGGATTATAGCTATTGCGCAGCGCGCGAAGAAAATGAGCTGAGCGAAAAAGGCGACGAAGCCTCGTAAATAGGGTGTAAACCGCACTGTTATTTGTTTACCGTTTTTAGGTAGAATAGCTGCTGAACTAAAAGAGCTAGGATACCGAATGCGAAAACCGTTAAGTGCTTTATGTTTCGCTGCTGTGGCGTTGCTAATTGGCTGTAGTGATGCGCCACATGAAGACGCAACACAACAAGCAGATCTGCAACAACGGCAGCAAGAGCCTGAGCTCGCACGACAACAAGACGAAACGCAGCATGTATTGCAGCCGCAGGAGAGTGCAAAGCGTCCTGTTCGTATTGTGCGCGATAACGCTGAGATAAAAGACAGCGTGACCGCAGAGCGCGCCTTTAACGCGATGTCCAACGAAGCGCAACTGGTGACGCTCAAAAGCGGCCAGACGGTTTCTACACTGCTTTCTAAGCAAGGCTTCAGTTCTCAGCAAATCGCCAACTTAGCGATTGCGTTGCGTAATGTGGTGCCGTTAAACAAGCTTCAGGCCGGTAGTATTTTAGCGATTGATGAAGTGGCTGGGCAACGTCAGGTGAGCCTCGCTGGCGAATATGCCATCAGGGTGGATGCGACACTTAATGGCGACGACTGGCTTGTGACCAAGAGTAAAGTCCCCACACGTATCGAAGTCGCCGAACACGCAATTGTTATCAATCACAGTTTGTATGGGGACGGCGCCGCTGCAGGAATCCCCGGAGATGTGATTAATAGCGCACTACTAGCGCTTTCTCATTTCATTGATTTTCAGAGACAAGTCTACAGTGGCAATCGCTTTGAAGTGGTCTTCGAGCGTACCTTGGTCACCGTAGATGAAGCTCTATTTGCCCACCTACAAACGCCTCTACAACCCACCTATTTACGCTTCAAGAATAGCGAAGACGATTTACGTTTGTATCGCTACAATGATGCGTTCTATCTGGAAGATGGTCGCCTCGCTGAAAGCTTTCTGTTGAAGACACCTTTAAACGGCGCTCGCTTATCATCGCATTATGGCCAGCGAAAACATCCGTTGTTGGGTTACACGCGCATGCACAAGGGTATTGATTTTAGTGCGCCGGCCGGCACACCCATTATGGCTGCGGGTAACGCGACCGTTAAACGTGCCGACTGGTATGGTTCGTATGGTAATGCTGTCGTTTTGCAACATGATGACGGCTACGAAACGCTTTACGCCCACTTGAAAGGCTTTGCTAGCAACATCAAACCTGGCGTGAAAGTGAAACAAGGGCAAATAATTGGCTTTCTTGGTAACACCGGCTTATCGCAAGCGCGCCATTTGCATTACGAAGTCTACCGTAATGGCAAAAGCGTGAATCCGCTTAATCTGAAAAAGCTCACGACAGAGCGTTTACAGGGCGAAGAACTTGCACAGTTCACCGCTTTTGTTGAGGGTCTTGAAGACCGTACGATGCGCTTAGCGCAGTTTGCCAGCGGCGATAGTGCAATCTATCCGCCACTGACAAGTGAAGCACGCTAAATCACTTCTGCTGAAGGTAGTCCAGCACGCGTTCGAGTTTAGCTTGTGAACTAAGCTCGGGTGCGGCCATGAAATCCAGCGAAACATCAGGTGTTACCCCATCGGCTTTCAGGTCGCCATTGGGGCGGATGATATGCGCTTTCGGATACCCTACCTCGATACCTGTGTGATCCAATGTGAAGCTCTCCATGGCTGCGTAAGTGGTTGCTAAGTCAGCGGTCTTTTCGCCAATCACGGTGGCAAAATCATAATCTTGCGCGATTGCTGCAACTGAAACCGCATTGCTGAACGAATAGCGGTCAATCATGACATAGACCGGTATGTCACCCACCGATTTATCGGTTCCATGAGGCGCAGATTCTTCGAGTGGAAACGAAACAATATCCCCCTGTTCATGTGCGGCAAAAAGCTCGGCAAGCTGAAGAGAGGTTTCATTGTTAGAGTCATCGCCAGTGAGCCGACGCTGGTTCGAGGCGCGCGATAACTCAGATACTTTGATGCGAAAATCTGCAGCAAACTTAAATGGCCGATCGGCAAACCAGGCCAGCATGTGGTCGCTGAAACTATTGGAACCGCCAGGGTTGCTCCGAACATCGATAAGAATTTGCTCCACGTTATGGGCGACAAAGGTGGCAAAGGCATCATCAATAAACGCATGAAACTCTTCGGTGTCCCAAATTTCCGCATGCGAGGTGGCATAGACGTTGTAGAAAGGACCAGGCTTGAGATAGCCAATGCTGCCTCGCATAATTGCAAAGTCGCGGATTTTTTCTTCGCTTGGTGATGTCGCCGTGGCGCCGTCGAGCGCTGCGACTTGTTGATTTTGCGATAACGTCTCCTGCGTGTATTCATATACTTCCCCAGTCGTAGCGCTGCGCAAGCGTAATTGATAGCTATCACGCTCACCTTCATGCAGCCATAATAGAGGCACAAGTTGGCCTTCTGTCAACGAAGCCATGATCTCAGTATTGTCGGCGGCAACATAGGTTTGAATCGCCGCAAGCCAGTCTTGGACCGGTTGCCCATCGACGTCAATAACTTCGTCGCCGACCTTAATCGGACTTTTGGTATCGCTATCGTAATATTTGCTGATTGTAATTCTGCTAGGGGTGACTGAAAAATCCATGGGCAGCGTTTTACCGTTGCCCTGCATAAAAGCTCGATAAGCATCAACAGGGAAATCGATTCGGGTGTGCGCAATCTTGGCGAGCGCTGCAAACTGCATAAAGAGTTTGTGGGCTTCGAGTTGTGTCATTGGCCCTTGTATTTGTTTCATCAACGTCTGGTAGGCTTGTTCATACTCAGCGTGTGACGTGTGCACAAAAAGATCGTAACTACCCTGCTGCAAGTTTTCATAAAGCTGTGCTAGATCGGCACGAACTTGCTCAGCTTGGTAAGTCTTTGGCGTAGTACTGGGGTCCGTTTCGCTACTAAGTGTCGGAGGTGAAATAAAGGCGACAGCAGCTAGCAAGAGCGATAAAGTTAAATTACAGCGCATTTTCGAATATCCTTTGTTGTTAGTTAGGCTCGATAGTTCGGCCGCAATAGTAGAAAATGCATGCATAGAAGTCCTGACAATACTAACGGATCTTTCGGACAAAAACCTGACAAGGTTAATAGACTGAAATGGAACAAAATTTCCTTACTGGCAAGGTAAAAATAGGCGCTTGGCAGGTTGACTTTGATAGTGGTCAACTCAGTGCAGATGCCACCAAAACCATTGAAAATGATGACGCATCACGGCGTTTGGAGCCGAAATCCTGCCAAGTGCTCGCCTATTTAGCTGCGCATCCGGGAGAGCTGGTGACCAAGCAAGCGCTCACAGAGGCGGTATGGAGTGACACCTACGCAAGTGACGATACGATTGCGCGAACCATTTCACGCCTGAGGACAAGCCTTGGCGATAACTCGCGGGCGCCGCGTTATATCGAAACCTTGACAAAGCGTGGTTACCGTCTGTTGGCAGAGGTACAACCGTTAGCGGGGGCGTCGCCTACGGCAGCAATACCAGCAGTCGAAAGGCCAGCAGAAAGACGACCGAGGCGCATGTTGGCGGTAGGCGTGCTACTTATTGCTGCGCTTATTTTGGTGATTATTGCCAATCTGAATTTGTTCACCACTTCAGGTGGCGGTCGTACTTCGTCGTTAGGCGAAAAGCAAGATGAGTTGCTAACGCGCGCTGACGACTACTACCATCAAATGCGGCTAGCCGATAATGAGATGGCGATTTCGCTCTATCAACAGCAAATCGAGCTCAATCCAGATGCCGCACTCGCCTATGCAGGCCTCGCAAACTCATTGGTGCAGCGCGTGGTGCGGTGGTCGGGAGACACCGGCGATACGCCGGTAAAACTGACTGCACGGGTTGCCTCCGGTGCGTTAGCAACCGAGACGGCACAGCGTCAACTGCAGCGGGCGAAAGTTCTCGCTGAAAACGCCGTCAACTTGGCACCTGAAAATGCCACTACCTTAAAAGCTTTGGGCTTTGTGCAATCGGCGCAAGGCGACTACCAAACGGCTATCGCAACCTATGATAAAGCGTTGCAGGTCGACCCTACGGCGTGGCAAGTGTGGCTGAATCAAGCTGAACTACACGGTGCGTTAGGGCATAAAGCACAGGAGTTGGATGGTTTCATAGCGGCATTTCAAGCCATGACTACAGGTTATGAAGACAATGAAGTCCAAATCAGGCCGTGGTATGCCGACTTAGGCAACTTTATTGGCGATCAATACCTTGCTAGGGAAGACTACCAAAAGGCAGAAAGCTGGTATCGCCGCGTGTTGAGCTTCGCCCCGATCCATGAACAAGCAACGTTAGGTCTTGCTTTGGTGTTGCAACAAACTGGCGATCAACCGGGCGCGCTTCGCTTATGCGAAGAGCTTAAACGTCGCTTGCAGGCGCAGTATGCTTGTCCGCAGGAGCTCGCTGAAAGAAAATCACGCGCTGACTAACGATCTCGCACGTGAGGCCGAAGCGTTCACCAAGCCATTGCATGGTTCGTGGCGTGTAGAAGCTGACATGCGTAGGGTCGTTTTTGTATTGCCAGGCCAGAAACGCTTCCGGCGTTTCGCGGGTAAAGAGCGAGGTCATTATCGCCAACCAAGCTTCCTCTTTAAGCAAACTTATCAAGGTGGCCCAACTCGCCGCTGGCTCGTTGAAATGTTCCACCACTTCGGTGCAGGTCACCACCTCGTAGCGCTTTTGCAGTGGTGCTTTATCGGGAAAATAAAAAATATCGTAAAGCGCCATGTGAAGACCGGCGTCTTCAAGCATCAGGTGCAGAGTAGGGCCTGGGCCACAGCCAAAATCCAGCCCTTCAGCATCGGCTGATACGCGCTCAAGCAGAGGCTCGGTAAGCAGACTGAGAAAACGTCGGTAACCGTCATCTTTTGGGTCGTTTTGGTGAAGGTCGTAGATCTCCTTCTCGGAGGTTTCATCGATTTTGTTTCGAGGGTCGGCGAATATAAGCCCGCATTCGATACATTTGAAGTAACTTCGCTGTCTATCTCGAATGAACTTTGTCGCCGCCTCATGGCATAAGGTGCATACAACGCTCATGACGGATTCTCGACATACAATGCCGACACACTCTGGCCTTTGGAATTAATCCCATTGATCGACCAAGCACCCGTGACTGGATTCTGTGTTACGCGACCCTGTAGCGTCGCGCACTCGCCATCGTCAAAGGTCACATGAATTTTGCAAAAGTGATTTTTCTCTAGCTTGAAATCGTCCACGTCTACACTTACAGGCTTCGATTCAGCGTCCGGCTTACGGCGCTTGTGCCAGTTCAGCTCTTGAATAACAAACGGCATTTTTGATTTCTAAATGTGCGATTCAAACACGCGTGAGCCAATCATGCTTATCAGGTGTTTTGCCCCACTGCACAGCATTCAGAGCGGCACGAAGCTTCTCGGTGGTAGGCCCTTGTTGGCCTGAGCCCACTTGATACTCTTTGCCATTTTCAATTAGCGTGCCAACAGGCGTGAGTACGGCGGCTGTGCCTGATAGCGCCGCTTCGGTATGAGGCTTGCTGGCACGCTCTAACAGTTCATCGACACTCAAATTGCGTTCGCTAACCGTCATGCCCATGTCGCGTGCAAGGGTCAAAATGGAATTGCGCGTGATGCCATGTAAAAAGGTGCTATCGAGTGCTTTGGTGATGATCTCGTTACCATCAATCAGCAAGAAGTTTGCCGCCCCCGTTTCTTGCACATCGCCGTCAGGACAGAATAATACTTGGTCGGCATTCACTGCTTTGCGTGCGGTCAGAATTGGCTGTAAGGCACTGGCGTAGTTACCGCCACTTTTGATCATGCCCATGTGTGCGGCACAGCGCGAACCGTTTTGCTCGAGAAGTAGCCGTAATGGGCGAATGCCGCCTGAAAAATAATCGCCAACGGGTGAAAGCAATACATAGAGCATTGAGGTAAGGCTTGGGTTCGCTGCTTTACCGATCGCAGGTTCGGTACCTATGTGGGTCGGGCGTATATACATAGAACCCGGCGGCGCTGGTACGTCATCGACGAAGCGTTGAACACTTTCGATAATCATCGCTTCGAGCATTTCTGCAGTGGGCTCTGGCAATGATAGTAAGCGACTGCTTTGAATCATGCGGGCGATATTGGCATCCATACGGAAAATGTTTACCGAACCGTCTTCGTGACGGAACGCTTTGAGACCTTCAAAGCAGGTGCTGGCATAGTGCAAAACGTGTGCACCAGGGTGGAGGCTGATGCGATCGGCGGCGACCATTTCTGGTGAACTCCACTGTTCACCGTTAAAGGTGCTAAGCGCCATTTCGGGCATGAATACGGTACCAAATGCTGCCATTTTTTGCTCACTGCGTTAAAAACTGAGCACTGAGTGTACTTTGGACCTTGTCTATCTGCAAATCACCGGCCCTAAAGTAGGGCCGGGACTATTTGCTTGTAGGTTAGCCTTCCTCTGGGCTTAGATGCTGTCTAACTTCGAGTGCATCAAAACTGGCGTCAGTATCTGGGCGAACGCCTTTACCTAACTTGATTTCTAAGATGCTCTTAATGTCTTGTGACTTGTCGCCGCCGATATGAACGCCTGCACTGAACGAACTGCGCGGATAAGAAGTGGTGGTGCACGACACTAAGCCGCAGCGGGTAACTACGTCTCGAGAGTCGTTGTAGCGCAGTGCACTGCTGGGTTCAACGCGTTGGTTATCAACCAGTGTTTCGCGATGGGTCACGATGAACCAATCGTAGCCGTTTTGCAGAGTGACTTCTGCTGCCCTTAGCAAGGCATAGTCCATCGCTTTATCAGCATCGGAGCCTCTGGCTTTAAAAGTTACACGATACTGTGTATCGGTAAGCTGTGTGGCGTTATAGCCATAGCCAGAACCTTCGGCAGCTCGGTAGTCAGGTTGAGAACTGCACGCAGCAAGCGTCAAGGTAATGAGAGAAAAAGTAAGAAGTTTAAGTGTCTTCATCATTATTCCTCCAGTGTTGAATTTGATTTCCAATGTGAACTAAGCACTTCATCTTCAGCTGCTCGAGATAACGGAGCGGAACTCATTAGGGAGTCTAGAACAGCATCAAGCATTTGTCGTCCTGAAGCCGGTTGGTAACCGCCTTGCAGTTGCGAATGAAAAGTCGTTGCTTCTGCAATAGGTTTCCAGCCACCATTTTGTCGACACTGAATGGCTGTGGTCGTCTGCCCAGCTTGTGTGTCGTAAAGTTCGTAATGACGGCAGTAACTGCCCTCATGATCTTGAAATGTGAGTTGTGGTGTCATTGTCACTGAATCGTTCAGTTGATAGGTGTTCCCACTAACTTTCGTTTCTAAGACGTTTACGACCGCCTGCGACAACGTTTCGTTGCCACCTACCAGACGATGACTTGTCAGCCAAGACCCCAAGCTCAAGCCGACGACCAAGGTTACGCTTGCAGCTAGCGCAACGTGTTGTTGAGCCATTCGACCGAGCTTTTGCCACGGCCCGGCAACCACCTTATCGTCAGATTCGCTGAGCATTTGCGTTATGGCCTCTGGAATTGGCGTTTGATTTTGTTCTTCAATATGCTTGCGTAAGCGTTCCTCAGCCATCACCATCGCTGCGAGCTGGGCGGCCGCATTCTCGTCAGTTTCGAGGGCACGGCGCACTTCCTCTGCCTCGGCCGCAGAGAGCTCATGATCAAGAAATGCGGATAACTTTTCGGTCTCAATGCTCATAGCGAGGCTCCCGATTGGTGTTGGTCAAGAGGATCGTTTGCAATGCCCATAATCTGTGCCAACTTACTGCGAGCTCTTGCCAGCCGGCTCATGATGGTGCCCGTGGGAACACCGATGATGGCTGCGGCTTCTCGATAACTAAGCCCTTGCACAGCAATCAACGCGAGGATTGTACGTTGCTCATGGGGCAACTGGTGCAGCGCCGCGTCAACATCCTCTAGTTGCAATTTGTCGGTCATTTGCGCTTCGTCTGAGTCTACAGAGGCTTGTTGCAGTTCAGGCTGTTGTGTTGCTCTTTCCCGAACCTGACGAGCTCTATGGTCATCAAGCCATAGGTTACGGCAAACTTTGAAAGCCCATGGCATTACTTCAACTTGCTCAGGAATTCCCTTACTCAACAGGCGCTCTAACGTCGATTGCAACAAATCATCGGCATCAGCGACATTTCCGCACAGCGATATTGCAAACCTGCGCAAGGCTGGCAATAACTCACGTAGCTGCCCCTTTAATGTGACTGACGTTGTCATTCGGTATCCTCTTTCGTGACATTTTCGGCGTTGTGCTATGGTGTTAACGATCGGGCGAGAAACTTATTCCCGAAAAGCTGGAATTTTTTTTGCTTCGGCTCGTTATCCTCCTATAAATGCTCCGTTCGGCTTAATCTTGGGAGGAAGCTAGGATGAAATCAATGAAGGAAAACCCCCAAATACAGATATTACTGATAGCGCTGGGTTTAGCCGCAATACTCTCCATGCCTGCGGCAGCTCAAGTATTACAAGATCCGTTGCGGGACGTTGTGAAGCCTGTTGAGCAGGTGCGCGAGCAGGTGGAGCAACGGGTGCAAGAGCGCTTACTCGACGATCTAAAGCTCGATTCAGAGCTTGTCACCGTAGTCGAGGTCGTTGAACTAGCCGAAGCCTCAACGAACGTGACATTGAAGTCGCTGTCGGGTGAGGCGGTGTGGGTAGAAAGGACTTTGCCGAACGGTATTCCGGTCATTGAGCGAGAGTGGTTGGTTATGGCGACCACCACGGTAAAACAAGAGCTGCGCGCGATAGGGGCTGAGGTGTTAAGTGAGAAGGAGCTCGCTGCATTGGGAATGACGCTTGTGCGTTTTCGCGTGCCAGAACAATTTGATTCCATGGCGCAGTTGCGCAAGCGGCTACCAGCAACAGCGAGCGCAAGCTTATCTCGACACTTTGTCTATCGACCACAGGCCGCCGGGCTGCGGGAAAATGTTCAAAGTGATGCAGTAGTAGAGCAAGCCAAGTGGTGTGATGCACCAGTTAAGGTTGGTATGGTCGATACTCAAATTATGACCGATCACGTGGCGTTCGCCGACCAACCGATAACGCAAAAAAACTTTATTGACCAACGCTTACAGCAGCCATTCGCTCACGGCACTGCCGTCGCAGGTTTGCTGGTAGGTCGTTCAGAGCATTACCAAAGCTTGTTACCGAACGCGGAATTATTTAATGGTGCGGTATTTTATCGGCATAATGCCCTGCATCATGGTGCCGCACTTTTACCTTTGTTGGAAGCACTCAATTGGCTGGTGACTCATGGTGTGAGCGTCATTAATGTTTCCTTGACGGGGCCGGATAGTCCATTGTTTGCCCAAGCTGTTAACGCACTTGCGAGCAAAGGCGTGCTGCTCGTTGCCGCAGCAGGTAATAACGGGCCGTTGGCTGAAGCTGTCTATCCGGCAGCCTACGAAAACGTGATTGCGGTGACTGCAGTAGATGCCGAAGGGGCTATCTACCGCTGGGCAAATCAGGGAGACTATGTCGAGTTCGCTAGTTTGGGTGTGCATGTCACGACCGCGCGTCGCGATGGTAAAACGGGTTACGAAACGGGTACTTCAATGGCGGCACCTGTGGTAACGGCGGCAGCAGTGTGTTGGCGAGCGCTTAAACCTGACGGGTCACTCGCTGAACTTCGCAACTATTTATACGAGCTAGCAAGTGATTTAGGTGAGGAGGGCCATGACAGGGTATTTGGCCATGGCCTCATCACTCCTAAAAGTGCACGCTAAGATTTAGGCTTGCTGTAGTTTCTTGGTAATCAACAGCGCCGAAATTTGATTGGTTGTCGATGTATTCGAGTTTAGGTGTAACACGAAATAAATCGTTCAAAGGTATTTGCCACTTAGCATGTACCGACTGACGCTGTTCATCACGTGCGGCGCTGCGATCCGGCATGGAACCGACGTAGTTACGATCCTCTAACTGCCAGCCTAGTTGCCAAGTGTGTTTATTTCCCCACAGTTGAGTTTGTGTTTGCCAGCGTAAACGAACGATAGAGCCGGCGTAGCTAAATTGCGGATCTTGCGCTGTTTCATCGCGATCAGTATAGCCAAAGGTAATGAAGCTCTGAGCTGATGGGGTGAACCAGTAAACATCCCCGCTATAGGCGGTGGCAGTGGCATCGCGTTCGCTTATGTTCGCAAACTGCTTTTCGGTGTCTTCGTAGGCGAAGCGAGTAAACCATTGTTGACCCCAAAGCCGAGACAAATAAAGCGTATCAAGTTGGTAATCAAGAAAGTCATCGCCAGCGAGCTTAGCATTGGCATCGTGTCGGCTTACGCCTACTTTGACCAGGTCAAAATCGTAACTTGCTTCACCGTTCAGCGTTGTTATTGCTAGGTCGAAAGCGTCAAACTCCTGATAGGCGTAATCGCTATGCTGCGCACCAGCTTTTAGTTCAAGGTTGCGCCAGGGGCGCCATTGCAAACTAAGTTGAGCTTCTGTAACGAGCGCTTGATCTGAACTCTCGGTATTTTGGTCAAGTTCACGTACATTGACATTACTGTCGTATTGATAACCTGCTTGAAGTTTGCCCGACCAGTTGAAAGCATCTTCTTGGGCTTGTACGGGTGCTGCGATCGATAACGCGAGTATGAGGCTGCAGCTGGATAGGGTGATCTGTTTCGAATTCATAATAACCTCCGAAGAGAAAGTGCAGCCGACAGAGCGCCGGCTGCGTGGTTTGAGTCTCGCGTTAGCTTAAATACCTAGGCCACCGCGAATGCTATCGCGAACTGTCGCATCGACAGTGGATTCCACCGCTGTTTCTACTGCTGTATCGACCGTACTCTGCACTGTTTCGCCAACGGCATTTTGCACGGCGGCTTCAGACGCCGTATTTACTGCTGTTGATAAAACAGTGTCGACACTGCCATTTACCGCACCTTCAACCTCGTTCAAGGTGGCTTCGGCAGTTGCTGCGGACTCGGTTGTTGCTGATGTGAGAGCATTGCTTGCTAAACTGGCATCAGGCAATTCCGTTTCTGGCATCTCGGCTTCACCTTCTTCTGGGTCGGCTTCGTTTGGAGCGTCACCTCCATCAACGACTGGTTGTTCTTGCTCGTCAACAGGTTGCTCGGCCTGCCCTTCAGCTTGTACTGACGCGTCGGCTTCGGCTTGTGCTGAAGTATTTGTCTGTGCAGAGGCATTCGTTGCTTGACTATTTTGGCTGTCAGCTTCGAAAGACTGCTCGGTTGATGCTGACGCTGAAGCAGATGCTTGGGCACTTACTGAAGCTGATCCAACATCAGCAAAGGTCGCAGTTGAAGCTAAGGCTAAAGATAATGCGATAACACTTGGTTTGATGATCGTTTTCATAATGATTTCTCCTGTTTTGTCGCAAAGACATCAAGGTAACGATTCAAATCGAGGCTTATTCCTGAAAGGGATGTAAAGCTTGGGTAAACACGGGAGGCAAAAAAAAGCCCCGCACTTTCGCGCGAGGCTTTTGGATCTTTTTAAGATGACCTACTAGATATCGAAGCGATCAGCGTTCATCACTTTGGTCCAGGCTTTCACGAAGTCTTTCACAAACTTCTCTTGCGAGTCGTCTTGAGCGTAGAGCTCAGCGTACGAACGCAATACTGAATTTGAGCCAAAGACTAAGTCAACGCGTGAGGCGGTGTATTTGGTCTCACCAGACTTACGCTCAACAATGTCATACGAATTCCAACCCGTTGGCTTCCAGCTGTAGTTCATATTGGTCAAAGTGACAAAGAAGTCATTCGTTAAGCTGCCGACACGATCTGTGAACACGCCATGTTTGGTATTGCCATGGTTAGTGCCTAGCACGCGCATACCACCGATCAACACCGTCATTTCAGGTGCAGTAAGGCCTAGCAGTTGTGCGCGGTCAAGTAAGAGCTCTTCACCGGTGACCTCGTAATGTTTTTTCTGCCAGTTACGGAAGCCATCATGTACGGGTTCAAGCCACTCAAAACCTTCAACGTCAGTTTGCTCAAGGGTTGCGTCGCCGCGACCTGGAGCAAATGGCACTTCAATGTTGAAACCTGCATTTTTAGCTGCCTGCTCAACCGCGTAGTTACCGCCAAGTACGATCACGTCGGCAATACTTGCGCCGGTTTCAGCCGCAATCGGTTCGAGTTTTGCCAAAACTTTTTGCAAACGTTCAGGCTCGTTGCCTTCCCAGTCTTTTTGCGGCGCTAAACGAATACGCGCGCCATTGGCACCACCGCGCATGTCGGAGTGGCGGAAGGTCCGTGCACTGTCCCAAGCCGTTGCGGCGAGTTCGCTTATCGACAAGCCAGTTTGAGCAATCTTCGCTTTCACTGCGTTGACGTCGTAGTCTTTCGAACCGGCAGGGATAGGATCTTGCCATAGTAGCTCTTCGTCTGGCACATCTGGGCCAAGGTAACGGTCCAACGGACCCATATCGCGGTGGGTTAGTTTGTACCAAGCCCGCGCAAATACTTTAGAAAAGTACTCTGGGTCGTTGTAGAAGCGCTCCGAAATCTTGCGGTATTCAGGGTCCATTTTCATAGCCATGTCCGCATCTGTCATGATCGGATTACGGCGAATCGACGGATCTTCCGCATCGACTGGTTTGTCTTCTTCTTTTATATCAACAGGTTCCCATTGCCATTTACCGGCAGGGCTCTTTTTCGATTCCCACTCGTAGTTGAGCAGTAAATAGAAGTAGCCATTGTCCCACTTTGTCGGTTCTGTGGTCCACGCACCTTCGAGGCCACTGGTCACCGCATCACGACCAATGCCACGGGTTTTGTGGTTATTCCAACCAAGCCCTTGCTCTTCAATATCAGCAGCTTCAGGATCAGGGCCTAAGTTTTCCTCTTTGCCATTACCGTGGCATTTACCAACGGTATGACCACCCGCGGTCAGCGCCACGGTTTCTTCGTCGTTCATGGCCATGCGCTTGAAGGTTTCGCGCACGTCTTCAGCACTTTTCAGTGGGTCAGGAATACTGTCACGGCCTTCGGGGTTAACGTAAATCAAGCCCATTTGCACCGCTGCTAAAGGGTTCTCGAGTGATGTGCCGTCGTCTTTGTCACCGTAGCGGTTTTTAGTAAGCCACTCTCGCTCAGAGCCCCAGTAAATATCTTTTTCTGGGTGCCAAATATCTTCGCGGCCGAAAGCAAATCCATAAGCAGGCAAGCCCATTGACTCATAAGCCATGGTGCCGGCGAGAATAATCAAATCCGCCCAACTAATCTTATTGCCGTACTTCTTCTTGATTGGCCACAACAGGCGACGCGCCTTATCAAGGTTGGCGTTATCGGGCCACGAATTCAGCGGCGCAAAGCGCTGGTTGCCAGTACCGGCGCCACCGCGACCGTCAGCAACACGGTACGAACCTGCTGCATGCCACGCCATACGGATCATCAAGCCACCATAGTGACCCCAATCGGCTGGCCACCAATCTTGGCTGTCGGTCATCAGCGCTTTCACGTCGTTCTTCAGCGCTCCAACATCAAGTTCTTTCAGGGCTTCACTGTACTTAAAGTCAGGGTCTAGGGGATTGGTCTTGGTGTCGTGCTGATGCAAAATATCGAGATTGAGGGCATTCGGCCACCAATCCATATTTGATTTGCCCGCGGCGGTATGACCGCCATGCATCACTGGGCACTTGCCACTACTGTTGCTCATTTGAGACTCCTTTGGCGTTTACTTATTAAAGTTATTCTTCAACTGTAGTCGGTGAAGCCAAAAGAGTAAATGCTATTAAAGCGACTGCTTTAATAGGTTTTTTCGATTCATATGGAGGCGCCAAGTTGAATTATTGCAACGGGCGTTGGTGCACAGCGGTATCGGTGTATTGCTGAAATGAAACGGCTTTGCCATCCTCGAGTTTCCAGACATGGGCGAAAGGCGCTTTGAAGCTTTTGCCGGTCGCCTTAAACGTACCACTGTATTCACCCAAGGCAACAATCGTCGAGCCTTCAGCAATGTACTCGTGTGGGACCGCGGTGAAACTGTCCCATTCATCGCCGATCTTCATAAATACATTATCTAGCACGGCATCTGGACCGACGAAAACTCCCCCGTAAGGGCCGCCCTCTGCTTCAGTCCAGCTAATGGTTGGCGCGAGTGTCCCCAAGACGGACGGAATGTCGCCTTGGGAAAACGCACGGTAAATGTTCTGAACCAGACCGAGTGCATTGCTCATCGGAACCTCTAGAGATATTAAGTTGAGGTTTAAAGGTAGTTCGGTTTAATGCAAACCCCAAACCTGGGTGTTATAACAATAATAATGGTCGAGCCACCGCAACTCACACTGGCGATTTGCGTCTAGCTCTTTTCTGGCTTTTGCGGCAAGCGCGAAATCCCCCAAAAGAAAACGCCTAAACCACAGCCCATAAGAAATAAAAATAAACCAATTCCTACGGGGGAACCCCAAGATAAAATCACACTTAGCTCATACATTAGTTTGCTCCTATAGCAGCGATGACTGCAAGGTTATTTAAAGTTATCACATCGTTGATGTCACTATCGCTTTCGACATAGTGTCGGTCGGATGTTGAGTTGTATTAAGGTGCTGCTTGAACCAACTATCAATCGCTTCAACTACAGCTTCTCGCTCACCCCGGATCATGTGGTCTTCGCCACTGTAAACCTTGAGTTCATGCGACTTAACATGTGCCTGCAGACGATCGAAAAATGTCCGCGCTGACTGCACCGAGACGCGTTCGTCGTCTTCACCATGTAGTTGTAAAATGCCCACATGTGCTGGTAGTTTTTCTGGCCAAAGGCTCACTGAACGCGTGTAAAGCTGTTCTGCTTGTTGCGTGGCGTAATCTGGGATGAGTGCGCGATAGACGCGTTCCATTTCTGGACGAAAGTCTTTCATCTCCACCAAATCCACAAGGCCACCAATCACTGCCACTGCTCGGTAACTGTGCATCGTTTCTTCTGGTGCATCGCGTAGGGCCATAAAGGTGTTCATGGCTCCCCGCGACACGCCTAACATGAAGCGCTGCGAGCTATCGGTTTCTGGCATTGCGGCAGCTAACTCGCTGAGTGCGAGCACATCTTGTACATCGCGCCCGCCAAATTCATCTTGGCCTTCAGAGCGGCGACTACCGCCACGGTATTGTGTTGCAGCGACGACATAACCTTGTTTGGATAAAGGAATGATAAAGTCCAAGAGTTGCGCCAGTGTTACCGCACCAAACCCCTGATTGCCGCCGCGGTTATAGAGCACCATAGGTAGCGGTTCTATCACTTGCTTAGGTTTGACGATAAAGGCTTGTACCATGGTGCCATCGGTACTGGGGTAGATGCCAACGGTGCAATCCACACTCGCAATGGCATCGTTAAAGCGTTCTTCGTCGTAGCGCCATGAAATGATCCACGTTTTGAACCAACCATTGCGTTCACGCATCAGGTCGATCCAAGCATCGTAGGTGGGGAAGGCCTTAAAGCAGCTACCACCAGCGTAAAACTTCGCTTCTTGGTTGGCTGCAACGGTTGCACTGGGCGTACTGATAGACAGCACGAACAGTAGCGTTGAAACAATTTGCTTAAACATTAGTCTTCCTTAATAGATGTATAGTTGATCTGGGTGCACACGCTATCGATATTCTCGATCCCAGGTTGTACGAAGCGCTCTGCTGAACTCATTTGTAAACGTTGCGCGTGGGTTGCTGCGAACATGGCTTCGAGCCACGGTAAGTGCGCAGAAATACGGGTGTAGACTTCGTTTACACCATACTCACCGACGTCTTTGAACCAGGAGTCCGCGCGTGAGCTGATACCAAGCAGCCAGTAAATGTTGCCATGCCGCATAAAAGCCGGGCCGCCACTATCGCCGTTGCCCGAAACACCTTCTAATGGCAATGCTTGTTCACCACGGTCAAAAGTGAATGAGATCTCATTGCCTTTGGCCTTTTCCACACGATTCTGAGCCTTGCGTAAGACGCCGGCGTTGGCTTTGTAATTGACCGTTGGCCCGGTCAGGCCGTTGCCGGTTGCGCCAGAGCCAATAAACCAAACATCTTTGCCTGCCTCGTTACTTCCTGCATAGAGGCGGGCAGGAGTTGGCGAGGTTAGAGGCTTTGCAAGTTGAATGAGGGCGATATCGTTGTCGCCACCGCGTCGGTAGTCTGGGTGGCTGTAACGGGCTTTCACTTCGACGATCTGGTCACCGATGCGAATTGCGGTCCCTGGCGTAATACAAAAAACCGTGTGCGCTGCGGTCACAACCCATTGCGGTTTGACCAGCGTACCGTGCGCACCAATCTTGTAGAGCGTCGCGAGAGGCGGGAAGTCGTCCTGTGTCGCTAAATAATGAGTGTCTTTAACGTCATGGCGAATCACAATCGGTTTTGCCAAAGCATTGATAGTGAGAAGACACAGGCCGATACCGGCCACGCTATACAGCCAAACTGATAAATTGAGTTTTTTGTTCATAAGCTGTCATCCAAGTTATAAACAAGGTCACCGCCCTGAAAAACTTGTGTCGGCGTTAATAAGGCTTGGGGATCTTGTAATGGATCACGTGGAAGCAAGTTAAACGTCGCCGCTTTGCCTTGTGCGATAACACCTTGCTGCTGTGCTATGTCGAAGGCCATGGCGTTGCCAATGGTTAAAGCCTGAAAAATCTCTGCGGCACTAACGCCTGCGCGCTGCCATGCACGAATTTCTTCAGCGACAGCAACCGCATGTAAAGTTCCGGGATTTCCTGCATCAGTACCAAACCCGACTTTCAGGCCAGCATCAAGAGCGGTCCGCAAATTGCTGAATTGCACCTGTAATATGCGCTGCGAGAAGAGGGCCTCGAGTTGCTGCACGATGGCTTGTTCTTGCGCAGACAACGCGGCACGTTGTTCTGGGCTGTCATCGACCAACGGCACATAGCGGGTAAAGATCTGAAACATCTGAACCGTCGCGGAAAGATTTTCCTGTAATTCGGCAAAGGAATTCAGTACATATGCGTCAGCGAATTGCTGTTCGAATGCAGTAAATGTCAGCTGCTGTTTAAAAATCGAGAGATAATGCTCATAGGCTGTCAGCGTAGGCATGTAGGTAACATCATGCGCTTGCGCTAATTCGACAAACTCGCGGTCGATAGCTGCAGTCATAACTCCGTGCACCAAAATATCTGCACCTGCACGTATCGCTGCCTTGGCAAAGTCTAAGTCTTGCGCATGCACGGCAACAATCTGACCGTGCGCTTTCGCTTCGGCCATCGCCCCTGCAAAACGTTCCTGTAATTGCTGGGGGCTGAGCCCTGCTTCGTTGGTAAAGACAAACTTGCTAATCTGTGCGCCAAAGCCGCGTTGCATTTTGACCGCAGCAGTTGCCTCGATTGGCGTTCTTGCCGTCATAAATGTTGGACCGTCGGCACCGGTAAGCTCAGCTACGGGGGCAACACTAATCAATTCACCAGCACTTAAGATGGTCGGGCAACCTGACGTGCAGTCGAGCTGATTACGGGAGTGAAGACGTTGTGTTGGGCCGCCTAAATCTGCGATTGTGGTGATTCCGAGGCGAAGGTAGTCGTGCAAGATATCCGGCAACTGGTCAGTCAGCCACGCTTGGTCTTCGTCATAGCTGTGTAGTTCTGTGGCACCAATAATATCCGGTCGCGTAAAGGCGCTGCCACTTTGCGATAAGTGCACATGGCCATCGATGAGGCCTGGAATGAGCCAGGTGCCGCGTGCATCTATTAGTTGTGCTCCGGCGGGAATTTCCTCATTGATTTCGGTAACTGCGGCGATGCTATCGCCTTGGATGATCACCGTTGCCGCGCGCCAATCGTTGCTACCCACTCGCTGTACTTGAGCGCCGTAAACCGCTTTTACAGGGGCCTCGTTTTGGGCTTGCTGACAAAACTCCGCATCAACAGCATAGAGTTTTACCTGTTGCGCTTGCTGCACTTCAACGCACTGAACATCTGCACCAAGTTGTTGCTTACTAATGACGGCAAATTCGCCTTTGTCTTGATGGTAAAGGCGGTAGCGTATGGCTTCATTTGAGCCATCAGCTAGGGCGCTGACAACTCCGCCTACCAGCACTCCGGCAAGCACCCCGGAAATCATATCTTCGGAATCACCATCAAGCTCATCGAAAAAGCCATAACTTGCGCCCACTACCATGCCTTCAGGCACGCGCGAGTTTAAAGTTACCGGCTCTTGGGTGAGCAGGACGGCATGATAACGTTGGATGGTTTTATCGAGATCTGAGCGATCAACACCCGAGCTGGAACATGCCGTAAGCGCGGTGATAAGACCACAACACATTAGTGATTTAGCGAGTGACTTCAATTTCATGTTTACTTCCTCTGTTCGTTGTCGGAACAGCATGGCAAGACATGAAATAAAAGACTTAGAATTACTCTATAAGAGTTCTATAATCTATAACGCTATGATTTTAAGAGTTTATTTTTATACTCTTCAATGGCTTTTTGGACGACTACGAGGTCACGTTCACGCACTACTTGTTCAGCAATCTGTAACTCTGCTTGTGCTTTTACGGTGTTTCCTTGCGCCAAGTAAAAGTCAAAATAGTCTAGGTGTCCTTGCACAATCCCTAGCGGACAATTTAAAAGTTGCTGATAGCGAAGGGACTCGGCTAACAGAGGCTCCGCTTCACTGAAACGCTGTTGTTGAATCAGTACCTGACCTAGCATTGCCTTTGCATAAGCATGATAGAGCCAGTCCTGTTGGGCCTCGGCTGCTTCTTGTGCGGCGCTGAGAAAATGACTCGCCGCCGGTAGGTTATTGCCCATAAGAGCGACGCCTTTCAAATACAGGAGGCGCCCGCGCAGTGATTGTGGCGGCAACGCGTCAAGCGCGGTAAGACCGGCTTCAATATGTGGTAATGCGGATGCCGCTTGGCTTAATTGTAGGTAACTACGCGCAAGCAAAAATCGCTGCATCGGTTCTTCAGGGTGCTCAAGCACAGCACTCTCGAGATAGGGAATCGCCGCGTGCGTTTCTCCCTTGGCAAGTAATGTCATGGCCCGATGCGTTAAGGTCGTGGTTAACAGTGTTGAAGTTCCACGATGGGGACGCGCCAATTCACCGAACAACTGCAGCATCAGTGCTTCGGTGTAATCGCTGATGACCTGCTCAAGGGTCCCGCCGTGCAACACCCCATGGCGTTGCGCTCCGTCTCTTTGCCATACGGTAAAAAGTAACGAGTACTCACCGGGTACGCCACTCAGCCTACTGCTGATGATTTGCGTGGCGCCAGAAACTGCAAAATAGTCTGTTGGCTTTGCAGCCGGTTTACGGTCCATGATGTCCAAAACATCACTGGCTTGAAAAACGGTGCGGTTGCTGTCGCTCGGTAGCCGCTGGAGAACCGTTTGCAAGGCACCAAAACCAAGGCCGCGGTCATCTTTTGTCAGCGCCGCAGTATCCGTAGGCAAGACCATTAAAGCTTGGTGTTCGGTTGCTTTGAAGCGCGGCCCTTCTTGCAGCCGCGATGACCTCTCGCCGGTATCAACGAAAGAAAACCAACCGATCGTCACAGAACCCAGCAATACAGCCACAAGAATAGATAAAAACAACCAGCGCGGTTTTGACGACTTAATAGCGGTCTGCGTCTGGGCTTGTAATTGAATGGCAGGTTGTGAGGTAGTGGGGAGTAACCACGCATAGCCTCGCCGTGGATAGGTTTGAATCACCGCAGTGGGCGCAAATTTCCGCCGGATCTCGTTAATCGATTGGAAGACGGCCTGATCTTCAACAAAGCTGTTTTCCCACACTGCATTCATGATCGCTTCTTTTGAACAAACTTGTTGTGGGTGTGCTGCTAAGAACTTTGCTACCGCATAGGTTTTCGGACGCAACTCAATGCGCTCATCAGCGGATACCAGAGTGCCGGTGGCGTCGTCAAAATAGACGGGTGTTGCATTATCTTTGGCCATCTAACGGATTTCCTACCTTCTACTATGAACTCTTTGAAGCACGCAGGGTCTGTAAGTTCATTATGTCGATTGAGTATTTAAAATGTTAAAACAAACTTCGTTCTTATTGCTCGCGAGCACAATGCTCTTCAGCGCAGTAACGGCCATTGCGAGTGAGCTGGATGCCAGCGCTTATCAGCAAAAGCTGGAGCACCACTTAGCCCAACTGCCGACGACACCTACCGAGACACTTCAGGTGAACCTCGAGGCCAGCTTTGAGGCGCTCAACCTGCGCAACGACAAACGTGAGTTTGGGCAACTCACGACAGCGGTACGGACCGGCTCTGACGGACTACAAGTCAGCTATCCGGCCGAGTTAATTCAACTCCTAAACCAAGGCCGCAGTGATGACACACCATCTGAAACTGCGTTTGCCATGGAGTATTTTGACGTAGCCGAACTCGTTGATCTGTTCCATCCGCGCGATGCCATTATCGAGCGAATTCGTGTCGGCAATCTTGTTCGCGTGGTAACTATGCCCGAACAAGAGCAGTTACGATTCGAGTACACCTTACCTTTAGATGCGCTAATTGATGACGAAGAGCTGCGCGGCTATGTCAACGAATTCGAGGCGAACTACCACTTAACTGTCACCGAAGAACTTCACCCAATCAAAGCAGAGCTCAATTTCTATGGTGATGGCAGCGCCTACTTCTTTTTTGATGTAAACGCTGCCGGTAAAAGCATAGAACACTACGCACAGCAGGACGGCTATTTATTTGTAACTGAACGCAAATCGAGCCAGGACTTCGAGTCGACGTTCAGCGAGCGTCGTTTTAGCACCTCGTTTGTGGCTAACCAAACAGCAGAAAATTCAGATGCCGAGCAACGCTCAACAGCCAGTTTGAATGTTGATGCGCCTCATCTCGCAGTTGATTGAGATCTGCACGGTCAAAAGCGCGACCTTGTTGAATCACCATCATCGGGTCGCGCAAGGTTTCTACCTTGCTAAGCGGGTTGTCTTTTAGCACTACTAAATCGGCCTGGAAACCTACCGCAATGCGGCCAAGTTGTTGATCCATGTCGACGCTATGTGCAGCATTGACTGTTGCTGCAGTCAGCGCTGCATGGGTTGGAATACCAGCGGCAACCATCAGTTCTATCTCATCAATGGTGGCGGGGCCTGGCAATCCAGTTAAAGCGCCTGCATCCGAACCAAGCACAAGGGTAACGCCGCGCTCGTGCATAAGTTGTGTGAGATGATGCAAGTAAGCATCAACCTCTAGGTTGTAAGCCGCTAGTTCTGGCGATGCATTGAGCCAACGCTTAAACGATGTTTGCTCATAAATAAAGCGGGCGAAAGGCGTGATTGCCGCTTGGTCGGTTTGCTGCAAGTACTCATATTTTTCACTACTGAGCCGCGTTAGCTCTCGATTCACGGCCAAGGTTGGCACGAGCGCAACATCGTAGTCGACAAAAAACTGCGCTGCCGCTTCGGCTTTTGCGTTGTCAAAAGTTTGCGCTAAAAAGCCATCGTAGATTTCTTCGCTGTGCTCAAAGGTACGCAGTGCGCCATGCTCGTCTAAGTTCTTGTGCATTAAGTCATAAGAAGGGTGCCCCGCGACCATCACTCCAAGCGTGTTCGCTTCAGCCAGAATGGCACTGTACGTTTGCGCATGTAAGCCTTCGTAGACTTTAATAAAATCGTATCCTTCGGCAATGTAATCGCGCACTGCCTGACGCGCCTGCTCAGGATCGTTTACACGGAAGTGCGCGAGCGGATCGCCTTGTTCGATGCTATTAAAAATAGGACTCGATACCACCATACGGCTGCCAAACCACTCTCCCTTTTCGAGTTCGTCACGCCATTTCAGGTGATAGGGAAAGCCACCCATATTGCGCACAGTGGTCACTCCAGCAGCTAACGCCGACTTGGCATAGCTACGATCTAAGACATGCACATGGGCGTCGATGAGTCCCGGCATGACGTAAGCTTGTTTGCCATCAATGATTGATAGATCATCGGCGGTGACTTGCGTCATGGGACTTAATTCAGTGATGACACCATCGCGCACCACGATCGCGTGATCTAAAAGCACTTGCTGGTCATTCATCGTCAGCACGTTGACGTTGGTAAGAACGAAGCTTTGCGATCTATCGAGATTCAGCTCGGTTTCGCCGCTCTCGAGATCTTGATAGAGCCACAGCAAGGCTGCGAATATAAAAAGCGTGAGTAAAAGTATCGCAGTGCCGCGCAGACAACTCCGCGGAAAGGTTTTCAATTTGCGAGTTTTCATATGGGTAGACTCCAAGCACTGTTGTTTGTGCCTGTAGCCTAGTTTGCGGGCGACCGAGCGGCGACCAGAATCAAGATTCTAGACTTTTTAAATAGCGGCTTGGCGGCATTCCTGTCTGTTTTTTGAATACCGCATTGAAAGAAGACTTGGAACTAAAGCCAGCGTCTAGCGCGATATCCAGCAGTGATTTTTGCGGTTGCGATTGCGCCATCTCAACCACTTGCGCAATGCGTAATTGGTTGATGTAGTCGGCAAAGCTCGTTTGCCCGCCCTGATTAATCGCCCACGAGATATCTTTGGCATTGAGGCCTGTGAGGGAAGCGATATCTTGCAGCGCCAGACGCGGCTTGAGGAAAAGCTCTTCACGTTTGACTAAGTCATCAATTTCAGTGAAGAGACTAAGCGCCTGTTCATTCGAAGCTTGCGTGTTGGCTTTTTCAGCTTCCTCGAACTCCTGCAAATCATCGAAAACTTCAGGCTGCCGAATAATCCCAACCAGAAAGCTTGCGAGCAAGGAAAGCAGAATGATTTGGTCGATGAAGTACCATTGATTGCGCAATTCGTAGGGCAAGAAAGGCTGCAGATTGGCGCGCACGATTTCAATGACGATCAAACCCATCAAAGTGAACAACAGCCACATCAACCAGCGCAGTTGCAAGCGCTCGGTGTCAGCCCTGCGCTCCTTAATTGCACGCTCGTAGCGCAGTAACAGCACAAGTGACAGTTTTAGGTAAATGAGTTGACTCAATGCACCGAGTGCGAGAACCCAACCGATGTAGCTTGCGAAAAAGAGGGCAATAAATGCCGGTACAAAATGCACGGCATCACGCCATGCCAGTGGTTGTTCCGGCCGCACCAAGACCCTGACAAAGAGATAAAGACTTGGGCCACCGGCAAGGCTCATGGCTGGCGTAACGAACACTGGCACAAACCGCAGTTCTTCTAAAAAATTAAAGAGCACAGCGAGTGCTTGCACCAAAAAAGCCAAAACCAAACCGGTGTAGCGAGGTTGCCCCCGCAGCATGGCGATTGCCAAAAGACCCACGAACAACATGAGTAGCTGAACAATATTCACCGGCAGTAGTTCGATAGGTGCAAGCATCATGACAGTGGTTTAAGCCAAATTAGGTTTCATCAAACCAAAATACATCAATAAGGCTTTTGTTGAAAACGTTGGCAATACGAAAAGCCGTTTCCAAGGATGGTGAATAGCGACGTTGTTCAATCGCCGCTATCGTTTGGCGTGTCACACCGACCCGCTCGCCCAGTTCGCCTTGGGTCATATCACCGTTTTCTGCGCGCTTATGCCCTTGTAGACTACCGTTCAAAGCCATTCTTCCAAACGGCTTGTGGGTGAAAAAGCGCCCGCAAGTTCGTTGTAGCATCGGCATCAAGCAGCAGTAAGTCAGCTTTCATTCCTTCGGCAATGCGACCTTGATGAGGCAGCTTAAAGGCTTTGGCTGGCGCCGCGGTTGCTGCGTGCAACACTGCTTCGAGTGGTAAGCCAGCACGCTGCAACATTTCAAGCTCTACCAGCAATGACCAACCGTGAGCGGTGCTCGGGTTGGGTGCGTCACTACCGGCTAAGATGGGAGCACCTGCTTCATAAAGACGCTCTGTGGTGAGCAGGAGATTGTCATAAAAATGCGTCGGGAATTGAGTGTTGCCAAATGACTGATTGAGGCTAGCCTGTGCGCTCGCTGGGAGCTTGATGTTTTCTGCGGTTAACAGCGTTTCGTTCAATTCACCTCGCAACATACCCTCATAAAGCGCCATGGTTGGGATAATAAAAGTTCCGTTAGTGCGCATCAGCTGCACCAGCTCATCGCTCGCTGGGCGGTCAAAGAAACTGTGCACTAGGCCGTCGGCTCCGGCTTTGACGGCGTCCATTGCAGAAGCGTGATCGGCAACATGCACTACGGCGAGTTGCTGTGCTTGATGGGCTGCCTTAACGGTGGCTTCCAGCTCCGCATACGAGATCGACGGTGCATGTTGATAAACCGCATCGGCCTGAGTGTAAACAATCTTAATAAAATCGGAACCACTGTCGAGACGTTTAGCAACAGCTTCGGGTGCGGCGGAAGGCTCACTCAATGTAGGAACCGGAATACCGTATTGCGTGCCATGCCCGTTAGGTGCAGTGACTAAGTAGCCAGCGCCAAAGATGTCAGCGTGTTTAGCTTGTTGGGCTTCCGCGCGGGCAGCTTTATGCTGCTGCAAAAAGCTAGGGTCACCGAACATATCGATCACGGTGGTCACCCCAAAGTTCAAACTTTGTTCAAGGGCATCGCCCCAGACGTGCACATGTGCGTCGATTAAGCCTGGCATCAGCACTTGGCCTTGGGTTTCACGGTAAGGTAAGTCAAGGTCAGGTCGTTGCATCGAGAGCTCAGTAATCCAGCCCTCATGCACAACCACGAATTTCTCATCGCGCCATTTTTCGCCGTCAAAAATGTTCACCGGACCGACCACGAAGCTGTTGTCGCTCCCCATGTCAGCAGGTTTCGGAGTTGGTAAACTCAATACGATGGCCAGTACAGCGCTAACAACGGCGAGTAATAGAAGTATCTTTTTCATTGGTAATAGGCTCATTTAAATTAGTGCGAAAGGCGCTGATAACGCCAGCGTACGATAACGGTAAGTAATAAGGTAAAGCCAACAAGAGCAGCCAAGTGCAGCCAAATGCTATGGCCCTGACTCGTGCCAATCACAGCATGTGCCAACTGCGCATAGTGGTAGGCGGGCAGGCCATAGGCGATGTATTGCACGGTTTCTGGCAGAAACTGGATGGGTACCCACAAACCAGATAAGAAGGCCATCGGTAAATAAACCAAGTTGACGACCGCTGGCGCACCTTTGTCGGACAAACAAAGACCGAGCAATAAGCCGATAAGAGCAAAGGGTAGGGTACCGATTAGCAATACCAGCAACAGCGCTAGCCATTGCCACGTATAGAGTTCAACTCCCGCGAATAAGCCACCGGTGACAAACAGGATTAAGGCAATGCACAAGGCGAATACCAAGCTACTGAAATACTTAGCTGCTACGTAAGCGCTTAATGGCATAGGCGCAACGCGTTTCAGGGTAAGCCAGCCATGGGCGCGGTCACTGGCGACGGCGGTCGCATAGTTGAACATAGCCGGACCCATCATACCAAAACAGGCATAAGAAACGAGCATGTATTGACCGCTGCCCGAGCTAAAATTAAAAACGATACCGAAAAAGATATAAAATGTGACCGGAAATAAAATAGCGGGCAAAAAGAACGCTGGCGTGCGCCATAAACTCAGTAAATCATAGCCTGCTTCTTTAACGTATAAATTCGCATTAAACATGACGTTGCTCCTGCATGTTGGCCAAGTAGGCTTGCTCCAGTGAACCGTGATCAGCTATCACCTCGGTCAAAGTGCCTGCGGCAATGACTTCGCCGTCACGCAACATTGCGACACGGTCCGCCAAGCGCTCAGCTTCTTCGATGTAATGAGTGGTCAGTACAATGGCTGTGCCCGCTGAGCGGTAGTCCTGAATATGCTGCCAGAGCGCATGACGCGCTTCGACGTCCATCCCAACGGTGGGCTCATCAAGAAACAGTAAATCGGGCTTACCCGCCACGGCGAGGGCGAAAAGGACTTGCTGGCGCTGGCCGCCAGAGAGTTTTCCAAAGCGTTGCTTGGCGATACTATTGAGGTTGAATTTCTCAATAAGCTCGGCAACCTGAAAACCGTTTTGGTAATAGCTGCAGAACAGGTCCAACTGTTCGTGGACAGTTAAGTTCGCTGCCAGTGCACCGAGTTGCATCATAACGCCTAAGCGCTGTCGTACCTCTAAAGAGCGTTGTTGCGTCAACATAGGCTGACCCAATAGCTCGAGCTGATCCGCTTGGTAGGAATGCATGCCAAGTACACTGTTGATCAACGAGGTCTTGCCTGCGCCGTTTTTACCAAGTACCGCTAGAACCTCTCCGCTGTAGGCGGTGAGATCCACATCGTGAAGTGCGCGATGCTGGCCATAGCTTTTGCTTAAGCCGTGAATAGATAAGTGTGCGACTGCCATGGGCGATCTCCAGTGAATAGTGTTATCACCAAGTTTAGGGAGACAAGTGCTTACGCGGCAGTAGCTTTTGTCAGCAATTGAAGGTGACAAATGTCACTGGTCGAATGGACTATCAATGGCCATAATGAGATCACTTCGAACGGAAGAAGCAGATGATGACCAGCGATAACAACACACAAAAAGCCTCTAACGAAGATGCGAAACACGCTTGGGTTTACCTATTTAACTTAGGTTTTTACATCCTACCGATGGTCCTATTCCCCTATACGATTAGCGAGATTGTGTTGCTTTCGCTCGCCATGTTGGGATTTGTCGGGCTGTATTTTTATTGCTTCTATTTGCCTTACCAACGCATGCTTGGGCCGATTATCGGTATGTATGTTATTGCCTGTGCGGTCACGCCGTGGAACCCGGGTTCGGTTGCCTTATTCAGCTATGTCGGTTTTTTCGTTGGCTTTGCCTATCGTTGGCCATATGCGTTAGCTGCAGTCATGGGGCTTATCGGTACCTTGGCAGTGTTTCAGTGGCATGTAGGTACTCATTGGGATCTGTTTTTCCATTACGGCAGTGTCATCGTTATCACTGTTGCAATTTTTGGTCGTATTGAGCGTTTGCGGCAGCGGCACGCCGCCGCAGAGCGTCGTAGTGCGGACGAAATTGAACGCCTCGCAACGAGTGTGGAGCGCGAGCGCATTGCGCGCGACTTACACGACATCTTGGGGCATACCCTTTCAAGTATTGTATTGAAGTCGGATTTGGCCAAAGCGCAACTTGGTAAACAGCAGTACGATGCTGCAGCGCAGCAGCTACAGGAGCTCAGCGAAATAGCACGCCACAGCTTGTCGCAGGTACGCCAGAGCGTGTCGGGCTATAAACATAGCGGGCTTGCGCTCGAATTAGAACGCTTAGAACAACGCTTGCATGATGCCGGTTTTCGCACCGACATTTTAGGTAAGCCGCCGCTGTTGGATGCACCTCGTGAAACCGCCTTAGTGCTTGCCATAACCGAGTTGGTTACGAACGTTATCCGGCATAGTTCGGGCCAGATCTGCACCATTCATTTTGATGAAAGCGCCGATGTCTATCGGGTGCAAATTACCGATGATGGTACTCATGCTGAGGTGCAAAGTGGTAACGGCCTATTAGGTGTCAAACAACGAATGCAAGCGCTCGGCGGCTCCGTCGAAGTTTCTACCGCACGGGGCTGCGCAGTGGCTTTGCAGCTACCGAAGCTTGAAGCGCCGGAAGCAAATGGAGCAGCAACATGAAGATTTTGCTCGCCGAAGATCAAACCATGGTACGTACCGCATTAGCTAGTTTGCTTCGCCTAGAGGCCGACTACGAGGTCGATGAGGCAGTTGATGGCGCGGCAGCGCAACAACAGTTGCAACAAGAGCAATACGACATACTGCTGACCGACATCGAAATGCCGCACCTGTCTGGCATTGAGTTAGTGCAATGGGTTCAAAAGCATCAGCCACAACTTAAAACTGTGATTATTACTACGTTCAATCGTGCAGGTTATATTAAACGCGCCGTTGATGCTGGCGTGAGTGGCTTCCTGCTTAAGGATGCGCCCATCGACACACTCATTGGTTCATTACAAAAGGTCTGCGCCGGAGAGCGCGTGATCAGCAACGAGCTGTTACTGCAAGCGCTTGGCCAAGATGACCCTCTTACGGAAAAAGAGCGCAAGGCGCTGCGCCTAGCAGGACAGGGCATGAGCACTCAAGCTATTGCCGAAGCATTGTTTATTGCTGAAGGCACTGCCCGTAATTATCTCTCAGAGGCGATCAGTAAGCTGCATGCAAGTAATCGCGTCGAAGCGGCACGGATTGCGCATCAAAAAGGGTGGTTGTGAATATGTCCGAACTCAAAACCAACTATCAACGTGCGGCGAGTGCCGCAAAGCACTCCATTCTGCGCCATCCGCCACGGTCGATGGCCGAAACGCTACGCCGCTGCGCTGAGCGTGCCGAGGGCTTCACTAGCCCAGATGTGTATGGCGCTGGCGAGCTTATTGAACAATTCGAAACTCGTATCGCCAAGTTGCTTGGCAAGCCTGCTGCGATCTTCTTACCTAGTGGCACATTAGCGCAACCTATGGCGCTCCGCATTCACGCTGAGCGAACTGGCCGTAAAGGTGTAGCGCTGCACCCAACTTCCCATTTGGTTTTGCATGAGCAAGACGGCTATCAGCAACTCTGGGGCTTGCAGGGTCATCAAGTTGGGCAGTCTGAAAAGGTACTAACAGTACAAGATCTAAAGGCTTGTGATAGTCCTGAACGACTTGGTGCGTTAGTGCTCGAGCTTCCCATGCGTGAAATTGGCGGACAGTTACCGACGTGGGAAGAGTTGCAAGAGCAGGTCGCATGGGCACGCGAGTACGACCTGGCAGTTCACCTTGATGGCGCTCGGTTGTGGCAGTGTGAGCATTATTATCAGCGTTCATTTGCCGAAATATGTGCGTTATTCGATAGTGTTTATGTCAGCTTTTATAAAGACTTAGGCGGCATCGCTGGCGCGGTGTTAGCTGGTGCGACAGAATTCGTCGCACAGGCGCGCGTTTGGTCAAGGCGCGCAGGTGGAAACTTGATTTCGATGTATCCGTATGTGTTTGCCGCCGAACAAGGGCTAGAAGAAAACCTATCGGTCATGCCAGAAGTGGCCCGTTATGCGCAAGAGCTGGCGCCATTGTTGGCTGCCATACCGGGGGTGCAAGTCAATCCAACGCAACCACAGGCAGGGATGTTTCATTTGCATATTGAGGCAGACGAAGACACGTTGATTAAGGCCGTGACGCGTTATGCAGAAGAGCATGGTGTAGTGGTGCTCCCCCTGCCACGCGCCCAATATAATGGTCGTTGCGTTTGCGAAATCCCTTTAGGGCGCAACGCATTGCAGCATTCTGCCGATTTTTGGCAACATCATTTGGCGGCATGTTTAGCTATACTTTAAGAATGAACCCAAGCGAAGGATGAAACGACGCGACATGGCAAGACTCAAAGATAAAGTCATTGTGATCACTGGGGCCGCGAGAGGCATTGGCGAAGGCGTTGCGCGCGCCTATCACGACGAAGGCGCCATTGTGATTCTTACGGATATACTCACCAACGAAATTGAAGCGCTTGCGGCCGAACTCGGCGAGCGTGCTCATGCCTACACGCTCGATGTGCGCCAAGAAAGCGAGTGGCAGTCGCTTATGCAATGGGTAGAGCAAAACATGGGGCGCCTAAATGGCCTATTTAACAACGCCGGAATTACTGGCCTTGAAGCCGCGACAGGCCCACATGACCCCGAACATGTCTCATTAGAAGATTGGCATCGCGTTCATGCGGTGAACCTCGACGGAACCTTCCTGGGGTGCAAACACGCGATTCAGATGATGCGTCGTACGAAAAGTGCTGGAAGCATTGTTAACATGTCATCGCGCTCGGGATTGGTCGGTATTCCCGGAGCCGCAGCCTATGCTTCGTCGAAAGCGGCGATTCGTAATCATACTAAAACCGTTGCGCTTTATTGTGCCCAGCAAGGGTTGCCGATTCGCTGTAACTCCATCCACCCGGCGGCGATTTTGACTCCTATTTGGGAGCCCATGCTAGGTGAAGGTGAGCAACGCGAAAAGAATATCCAGAAAATCGTCGCGGATTGCCCGATGCATCGCTTTGGCGAAGTCAGCGAAGTGGCCGCCGTTTGTGTACTGCTAGCCTCCGACGAAGCCAACTATATGAATGCTTCGGAAATCACCATTGATGGTGGGGTGCTGGCAGGGAGTTTTAATGCAAATGCAGGAGATTAAGGTGGCTATGGAAAGATCAAGTACAGAGCAACAACGTTGGAATGAGACACTGCGAGCAATGGAGTCTGCTGCACAGGGTAACCTCATTTCAGGTGACGCTGTCCACGAATGGCTGGCAAGTTGGGGTACACCTGACGAAGTCAACAAGTCGACGCCGGGTAATGGCGAGGAATAACCGCACCTGCTCAAAACTTCCTTTGTAATTTGCGGCTAAAACACGTAGATTACGCGCCTATTTTTTAGTCGGGTGCTTCTAAGTGATATCTGCTGCAAACATCACCATGCAATTTGGTGCAAAACCTCTTTTTGAAAACATTTCTGTGAAATTTGGCGAAGGTAATCGCTATGGTCTGATTGGCGCTAATGGCTGCGGCAAGTCTACGTTTATGCGTATTCTGAGCGGCGAACAAGAGCCGTCTGCGGGTAATGTCTCGATTGAACCGAACATGCGTGTGGGCAAGTTACGCCAGGACCAGTTTGCCTACGAGCAATACAGTGTGGTCGACACCGTGATCATGGGTCACGAAGAGTTGTGGCAGGTGAAAGCTGAGCGCGATCGTATCTATAGTTTGCCGGAAATGAGCGAAGAAGAGGGCATGCAGGTTGCCGATCTTGAGGTGGCCTTTGCAGAAATGGACGGTTACACCGCAGAATCACGTGCCGGCGAATTACTATTAGGCGTCGGCATTCCTTTAGAAGCACATTTTGGCCTCATGAGCGAACTTGCGCCGGGCTTGAAGTTGCGAGTATTGCTGGCCCAGGTGTTGTTCTCAGAGCCGGACATCATGCTCCTTGACGAACCGACCAACAACTTGGACATCAACACCATTCGCTGGCTCGAAAATGTTTTGAATGAGCGCCAAGCAACCATGATTATCATCTCGCACGATCGCCACTTCTTGAACAGCGTCTGCACGCACATGGCAGATATCGATTACGGCGAGTTACGCGTGTACCCAGGTAACTACGATCAATACATGTTTGCAGCGACGCAAGCACGCGAGCAATTGCTCAATGAAAACGCCAAGAAGAAAGAAAAAATCGCTGAACTGCAGCAGTTTGTGAGTCGCTTCTCGGCGAATGCCTCAAAGGCTAAGCAGGCCACCTCGCGCGCCAAACAAATCGAAAAGATTCAACTGGCCGAGGTAAAAGCATCGAGTCGCGTCAGTCCTTTTATTCGCTTTGAGCAAGAGAAAAAACTGTACCGTTTAGCGCTCGAAATGGAAGGCGTGAACAAGAGCTTTGAGGACCTTCAGGTGTTGAAAAACATCAGCGCCATGATCGAAGTGGGTGAGAAAGTTGCGATTATCGGCGCCAACGGTATTGGTAAAACCACCTTATTGAAGAACTTAGTGGGTGATTATCAACCGGACAGTGGTCTCATCAAGTGGTCAGAAAACGTGAATATTGGCTATTACGCACAGGATCACGCTGATTGGTTTAAAGAAAAGCTAACTGTGTTCGAGTGGATGAGTCAGTGGAAGCAGCCACACCACGACGAGCAGGCTGTGCGTGGCGTACTCGGGCGTATGTTGTTCTCGCAGGACGATATTAAAAAGCCCGTAACGATTCTCTCGGGTGGCGAAAAGGGTCGCATGATCTTCGGCAAGCTCATCATGCAGCGCCCGAACGTGCTGATCATGGATGAGCCGACCAACCACTTGGATATGGAGTCCATCGAAGCACTGAACCTCGCGCTTGAGCACTATGACGGCACGCTGATTTTTGTCAGCCATGACCGCGAGTTTGTGTCGTCTTTGGCGTCACGGATTATCGAGCTCACCGACAACGGTATGCGTGACTTTGCTGGTACTTACGACGAGTATCTAGCTCAGCAAGCTTAACGACCCGATTCTTGCGAAAGACTTACCTGACATGCGTTCGGTTTTGCGGCATGATGATATGCTCTTGGCCCGTTCGATGAAGGTAAGTCTATGAGCACGTTACTAAGCACCGCAGCATTGTTAGCCTCGGGGACTTTGAGCCCAGCAGCCGTCACTTCTGAGTCCGCACATCAACTCACCTTGAGCGAAGCAGACAAGCTCATCACTTTGCCATTGCATTGCGTCGAAACGCCCTATCCCTATAAGACTGGGATTACCCTAGGTAGTGCGGAAGATTTAAAAGAGCCAGCGGAGCACCATCCGATTTTCTATGGTTGCTTCGATTGGCACAGCGCCGCGCATGGTTACTGGTCGCTAGTGACGCTTTTGCGGCAGTTCCCCCACATCGAACATGCTGCCGAGGCTCGAGCCATACTCAAGCGGAATATCACTGCCGAAAATGGTGCACAAGAAGCCGCGTTCTTCAGTAAAGACATCAACAAGTCGTTTGAACGAACCTATGGTTGGGCGTGGCTACTGAAACTGGCGGATGAACTTAAAGCATGGGATGACCCCATGGCTAGCGAGTTGTCCGCGAATCTACAACCACTCGTAGATGTGATTGTGCAGCGCTACACCGAATTTTTGCCAAAACTAGTGTACCCGGTGCGTGTGGGCGAGCACACCAACACCGCCTTCGGTTTAAGTTTTGCCTATGATTACGCGGTCAATCATGAGCTTACAGAGTTGAAAGGGTTGATCGAACAACGTTCGCGCGATTATTTCTTGGACGATAAGAACTGCCCAATTAGCTGGGAACCTAGTGGTTATGACTTCATCTCACCATGTCTTGAGGAAATTGGATTGATGCAACGGGTTCTGCCTAAGGATGAATTTCTGCCGTGGCTCCAAGACTTCATGCCGCAGCTCGCTGATGTCGATTATCGCCTTGAAGTGGGCCGAGTGAGTGACCGCAGCGATGGCAAATTAGTCCATTTGGATGGCTTGAACTTCAGCCGCGCATGGAACCTATACGCCCTTGCCAACGCTTATCCACAATACGCCCATTTGAGCGAAGTTGCCGATCAACACATGGCCTATTCTTATCCCAACCTGATTGGCGATAGCTACGAAGGTGGACATTGGCTTGGTAGTTTTGCCATTCAGGCGTTGAATCAAGCCCGCTAAGTTACTCTAGAGGGCCCAAAAAGTAGCGCCATGTTGCGCTAGATTTAAGCAATAATCACCTGGTCACGACCGCTTGATTTACCTTGATAGAGCGCGTCGTCGGCCTGTTTGTATAGGTCGCCGAGAGTAATGTCTGCGTTATTATGAGCCGCCACACCAAAGGTTACCGTCACTTTGAGGGGTGCACCTTGTACTTCCATAGCTAATTCCGCAATGGCGTGGCGCAGTGCTTCACAAACGCTACAGGCGCTGCGAGCATCGGTATTAGGCAAGAGTAAGATAAACTCTTCACCGCCCCACCTTGCTGCAATGTCTTGCTTGCGTAAACGGTTGCTTAGCAACTCAGAGATAGCTTGCAGTACTCTATCGCCAACATCATGGCCATGATGGTCATTCACTTGTTTGAAATGGTCGACGTCGAGCAACGCTAGGCTTAACGGTTCGTTTCGTTCTTGTAATTGACGCTGCAACTGAGTGAAACGCTCACTAAAGCCGCGGCGATTGAGTAAGCCCGTCAAAGGGTCAGTTTGCGATTGTTGTCGAAGCTGTATATTCACGCGTTCTAATTCACGTGTGCGTAATTGAACTTCTTCATCGAGACGTTTATTGGCAGCTTCTAAAGAGCGATAGCGAAAACGCAATAACAGATAGATTGCGAGCAGCAAGCAAACAAAGCCAAGTGCTAGCGCCGAAGTGGTTTGCCACCACGGCCGCAAAATACTAATGGCAAGCTCGGTAGGTTGTGCAGAGGTGATACCTTGGCTATTCCGACCCTCAATCTGCAGTACATAATCACCGGCAGATAGGCCCGCAAAAGAGATCTCGCGACTGACACTCCAGTTACTCCATTCTTCGCTCGCGCCCAGTAAGCGATAGCGTCCACTATTGCGCGAGGTATCGTGAAAATCCATAACACTGTATTGCACCAGTAAACTTTTTTCCTCAGGTTGCAAAGTAACTCGAGGTTCATTGAAACTAAGGCTTCCAGTGCGGTCCTCGCCGTTAATCACGAGTTTCGTCAGTGCAACTTGAGGCGGATTCGTATCGAGCTCCAGTTTTGTGGGCGCAAAAGTAAATGCGCCTTGCACCGAACCCACGGTCATCAGACCTGAAGCATCGCTTGCAACCGACTGGCGCAGCATGACCTCAGCGGGTAGCCCATCGTTGACCCCAAAATTAATGGTTTTGCCTTGCTTTTCGTCATAGCGGGCGAGCCCCTGGCTGGTGAGCAGCCAGAGAATCCCCTGTGAATCTGCTTGCACTCCTACGACACGATCCGCTGGTAAACCTTGCTCAACGCCGATTTGTTCCAAATCGCCCGTCGCAGCGTCAAGTCGCCATAGACCCTCAACACTACAAAACCAAAGTGTTTGCGGTGGTTGTGCGTATGCACATAAGAAATCATCAGCACCCTGTAATTCATCTTGTTTTACTGGAAATGGTTGCCATTCGCTACTAGTTAGGGGGCGATGAAAAACGCCTGAGTAGCGCGTTGCGGCATAGTGCCCATAACCTTCAAGGTAGACAATGTCATAGACTTGGTTGCCGCGCAGACCGGCTAATTCTTGGGACTGCCATTCCGCTTGCTGTTGTACTGGATCAAGAGCCGCAATTCCTTGCCCCCAAAAAGCAAACAGTAATTCCTCCGGGCTGGATTCATAAATCGCGTTGACCGCTTGGTCGGTAAGTTCAAGTTGCTCATGAAGTAAGCGATAGCGCTGCAATTCAGACGGCTGACGAGCATCTGCGTGATATAACTGGGAATTAGTTGCGACCCATAGGTTATCGTGGGAATCAACGAAGATAGTCTCTACTTGATTGACAAAGTCTTCCGCAGGAAACGGTAGCCACTGCCATTGCAATGTGGCGGCATCTCGCCGTAACACGCCCTCTGCGGTCCCTAGCCAGAGGTCATTATTGCGGCTGTAATACACAACATTGGTTGCGCGTTGTTCGGCCAAGCCAAGCTCGGCAAGTTCCGTTGAACTTGGAGTTGATGCAAAACTTTGTCGTTGTCGCCGCCCGAAGTAAATCCCTTGATCACGCGTGCCGACCCACATATCGGCCACGTTATCGAAAGCAATACTTCGTACATCGACATCGCCTAGCTTATTCCACTTATCGCCTAGCTTTACATATTGCTTCTTCTCGCGATCTATGAGGTACAAGCCACCCCAGCCGCCTGACCAAAATTGCTGCGCATCGCGCGCGCTAGGATCCTGCACGAGGACGTTGGAACGCACTTGGCTCAAGTCTTCGGCACCCTCCGGATACTGGACCGGTTCAAAGCGCTCGCTTTGTTGATTAAAAAAGAAAACACCAAAGTCTGTCCCAATCCAAACTTCTCCGTCAAAAATAGCGACGGTGCGAACTTCATTTTGGCGGTTTGGGCCTTGTTCAGCTGGATTTAATAAGAATTGGCGCCATTCTCGCAAGTCTTCCGACAATCGATATAAACCTTGCGAGGTTGCCACCCACAAGTAGGCAGGCCCTTGAGCTAACCACCAAACACGTTGTGTGCGAAGGGGGTGCCCATCCGGAAGGCTATGCATTTGCCACAGTCCTTCATGTGAGAGCTCAAGATAGCTTAAGCCGTTAAGCGTCCCAACCCAAAGTCGCTGCTGACGATCGTGAAAGAGCGTTTGTACGCGATTATCGCGTAGACTTTCGTCAGCCTCTGGGACGTGCAGAAACTGGCTCGCCGCCTGTTTATCGGCACGCCAACCCACCAGTCCATTACCCCATGTTGCAGCCCAAAGCGTTGTATCTGGAGTCATCAACAACGAAGAAAAGCTCGTCTTTTCTTTGCTGGGAATGAGTTGCTCGGTCCATGATAAGTAATCGTAGCCGTCGTAGCGCAGCACTCCATCCGTGTCAGTTGCGAACCACAAAAAATCTTGCGGGTCTTTATAAATGGCATAAACGGAGGATTGCCTGCCTCCGCGTTGGTCTGCGAGTCGGTCGAACTCGTCAAAGGACGGTTGCGCAGCCGATGCAGTTGACCATGACAGCGTTGAACAAATAACCAATATAATAGTGTAAACAGTCAACCGCATATAAACTCGCGCCGCACATTCAAATAGTTGAATACTAGATCGGAAAGGATAGGTCTATTGTGACTAATTATTAACACTTTTCCTACCCTTATCTTTGCTATATCTGGAGTCACTAGAGCTTAAAGCGGGCATAAAGAGGGTTATGATCAGATACTGTGCTGGTATCAATAGCTGAGGTTTCTTGTAGTGAGAGGTCGCGATAGAAGATAAAGTCGAGGGGATGTTGTCGATAGGTTTTAATATGGTGTGGATCGACCATAATTGCTTTGCGGAGGCCCAAGCTGCGACAAAACTGCAGCAAGCGTAAGCGGCGTTGACGGCTCCAGACGTTAAAATCGCCAGCGACGATGAGCGGGCCTTGGTGTTCTAATAGCTCCGCTCTAATAAGCTCGATTTCTCTGGAAAATTGCTTTGTACTGACAAAGTTAATGGCATGAACGTTGACGACCAGCAAAGAGCCGCCTTCTGCCAAAGAGTGATGCGAGAGCATGTAGCTTTTGTGAGTTGCGAACATGCCCTCGCGTTTTTTGCTCAGTCGCGGTTGAGCTTCGGCAAAAGTATATTGGCTAGCGGTGAGAACACCATAAGTAGAGCGGCGCGTCTGCATGTTTGGCGCCACGGCATAGGACCAGTGTGGGAGTAGCCAATTGCTTTTGGTACTCAGCTTCGCTTCTTGGAGCAACAAAAATAAACAGGGGAAGTCCGCTAAAACGTCAGCCAAAGCTCGTTGAAACCTAGGTTTCTCGGTAAGCTTTTGCGTATTCCAGCACAACACGCCGAATTCCTCCCCATGACGGATAGGTTGTTCGTGTATGAATTGCTGTGGAACGACGACCTTAGGTTTAAGCACACTCCCGCCTCTTTAAAAATCGCTGCTTATACTACGTTACCTTCTCAGGTATTAGTTTAGTTGAGAAGCGCTTAAAAAAGCGCTTCTAATTTCGCCACGTTGGCATGCTCGGCAAACTGTTGTTTGAACTCGGCAAAGATGTTCAGTGCGGTGTCAGTTTGGCCTTGTTCAAGTAGATTCACGATCAATTGAGTATCGTACTCAGGATGCGAAAAGTACTTACGAATGGTTTGCATGATCGCCAGTTCACGCGATTTATCGGCGTCATCTGCTAAACGATAAGCATAGAAACCGTAGAGGGCAAGGTAGTTCATATCGTAGCTGTCAGGATTATGCGCCAAAGCAAGATCGAGCAACGCTGGACCCGCTTCACGTGCCTGCGAAATAAGCGCCATGGTCGCTTCGTCGGCGAAAGCTTCGCGCTTTTGCAAAGGTAATCCTAGCGCCAAAACGGTTGCTTCAGCCGCTTTAGCGACGGAACTAGGATTCTGCGCAGTGATAAGCTTTCCATCTACGGCAACATACGGCAACATCGGTGCATTATTGACGAAGATAGCACCACGTTCTTTTAGCTTGTCTTCCAGCAAAAATGGGAAATGTTCGATGTGTTCCGCCGAAAACGCATGCTCCTCAGTATTAGTGAAGCTATTCATGCGTTTCCCAGCAACAAACCAAGAGCCGTCAGCAAGCTGCAAGTTCACTAAGGCAGCAGGACCATGACAGACCGCAGTGATGGTCATATCACTAACCACTGCAGCGCTAAGTAATTCTTGCGTTGCGGTATCGGCGGGTAAGTCAATCATGGCACCCGAGCCACCAATCACGAAGACTGCAGCGTAATCACTTAGCGTGATAGCTTGCGGCGCTAAGGTATTCTCGAGTTGCTCAAGTGCAAGCTTCTTGAAGCGTTGAATATAGGCCAGATTATCTTTGTTGGTTTTCACCAACACAGCGCCGCCTTTAGGGCTCATGATATCTACTGCGACACCATTGTCGTGCAAAACTAAATAAGCTTGGGCCAGTTCTTCTAGGTCATAGCTAAGTTCGGGCTCGGCTTCGCTGCCGTGGCTGGAAATCAGCATTAGCACACGAGTGTCGGTCGCGTCGTCAGTGATTTTTTTAGCCATTGCAGTGTTCAGACAACAGCTCCCCAATAGCAAAACAGCAGTGGTAAAAAATAACAGTAAGTTTTTCATTGTATGTCTCCAGATTAAAGAACGTGTGCATCTTATGAAGGTGGGCGTCGTGAGAATGTGAAGGGATTTATAAGAGGCTCGACAAAGTCTTCACAAACGCTTGGTTAAGATGCGTGGGAAGCGTTAGGAGACGACTATGAAAATCATGAAAACTTTAATTTTAGGCATTTGTTTGTATTTAAGCGGTTGCGCGCAGTCGCATCTCGATATTTTCCCGGATTTGGCTGATCCCACGCTCATGGAGCGAAAGATCCCGGTGGCAGCGCTGCATCAAGACATCGATGCGATGATTGCTGGCGTACAACAGCGTCATCCAGATTATGCTGGTTATGCTGACACGCAGGCCCTTGAGCGCACCGCAAGCGAACTCAAAGCTTCCATTGTAGAGCCACTTACGCGGGTCGAATTCTTTCGTAAGGTGGGGCAACTGTCACATTTGTTCAATGACGGCCATAGCTTTTTGCTTTGGCCTTATCAGGAGTATGCTGCGCAGGTCGAAGGTGGTGCACAACCGTTTCCGTTCCGCGTCAAAACGCAAGACAACGGCTTGTTTTTAGCCAGCGATTATCAGCTGATGGCAAGTGAACAGGACGTGGTACTCGCTAAAGGTACGCGAGTGGTGTCAATTAACGGCATCGCGGCAGCGGACATTGTCGTGCAAGGGCAGCGTTATGTCGGTGGCGAGACACGTGGTTTACGCGAAGCTTTTTTCGCAGAGCGCTTCCCACAAATGGTGTGGGCGGTGTTTGGCATGATCGGTCGTTTTGAGCTTGAGCTACAACATGGCCAAGAAGTGAAGTCTTATACACTTACGAGCAAGCAACAGTGGCAGGCCATCTCGGATCTTGCTGCGACAAATAATGTCGCACTTAAATTGCTGGACGCCACTACTGCTTATCTTCAAGTGAGCTCATTTGACGTCGATCCGGATGACTTTGCGGCAACGATTGCGGCGCACTTTGCTACGCTGAAACGTGAAAACATCGAACACCTCATCATTGATATCCGTGATAATACCGGTGGTAACACGGATACCGCGACAGAGCTAGCGAGTTACCTAGCTAAAGCGCCTTTTCAGTTGGTGTCGCATATGACAGAACGACTTAACGAGGACAATCGTGGCTGGTTCGGCTATAAAGGAAGTGTGGGTGAGGTTATTCGTACACCTTGGACCGATAAAGTGAAGCCAAAAGCAGTGGATAAGCGCTTTAACGGTAATGTGTATGTGTTGATCAGCCCAGTTACTTATTCGGCAGCTATCGTTTTTGCCACGACAGTCCAGGACAATCAAATGGCCCTGTTAGCCGGCGAACCTACGGGTGGCTTTGCCAATCAAACCGCGCAGGGGAATTTATTTAACTTGCCACATTCGCAACTACGCGCTTACGTGGCCACGCGAATGCTAGTTCGCCCAAGTGGCGCGAGTGGAGCGGCGCCGGTGATACCAGATATTGCTGTTAAACCGAATGCTGAAACGGGGCAAGATGCTGTTGTAGAGAAAATAAAGGAGCTTTTGCAATGACCACCTTAACGGTCTTGCTGGTTGAAGATACCTTAGCTATCGCGACCGAAGTCTGTGACTTTCTTGAGGAGCAGGGCGTGCAAGTTGACTTTGCCGCGACCGGGAAACATGGACTCCAGCTGGCACAAGCGCATGACTACGATGTGATTGTCTTGGATGTCATGTTGCCCGACATGACGGGTATTCAAGTGTGCGAGAGCATTAAGCTGACGTGTGACCCGGTGCCGCCGGTACTCCTGTTGACCGCGCGCGATAGCATTTCAGATAAGTCGGTTGGCTTCGCCGCCGGCGCTGATGACTACTTAACCAAGCCGTTTGATCTGCAGGAGCTTTATTTGCGCTGTCAGGCTCTGGCGCGACGGCAACAATTGCACCAGGCGCAAACCGTTAAGATCGGTGAACTTGAAGTGAATGAACGGCGACAATGGGCGCAACGTGAGGGCAAGCTACTTAAGCTAAGTAGCACCGACTTTGCCATCTTGATGTTGTTGGTTCGCGCCTACCCGAATGCTGTCAGCCGTCAACAGGTCATTAGTAAAGTGTGGGGCGATGATCTTCCCGATAGCGATGTGCTGCGTTCACACATTTACACCCTAAGACAAGCGCTCGATAAGCCTTACGACACCGCGATGCTCGCCACATTGCATGGGATCGGCTTTCGACTGCAAACCAGCGAGAATTAACATGAGTAGACGCCACGCCAGCATCAACCGTACGGTGCAAACCGCCATTGTCGGCTTTGGGCTGGCGTTAGCGGCGACTTTAGTAAGCTTGCTTATCGTGTATGCCTGGGTCATCGAAGATAATATCTTCAACCGCTTGGTGAGTAGTGAAGCCGATTACATTGAACAGGTATATGCTGAGCAAACGCGCATCGTCCAGCCGCGCTTTCCGTTTATGACCTTACATGCAGGATGGCAAGAATTTCCGCAAAATATTCAAGAACTACAGCGAAAATCCCCCGAACGTGTTGAATTTCCGACTGTGGAAGGCGGTACGCTGCATAGCCGCTCGCTAATGTTGGGTGCGCAGGAATGGGTACTGGCTGCAGATGTGACGGGTTTCGAGGTATCGAGAGATTACCTACCGCGCTTGATACCGTGGATTACGCTTGTGTTCGTTATTGTTTTGCTCGCAGCTTGGTTATTGAGCTTTTATCTCGGGCACAGCATCACCCAGCCGTTAATACAGCTAGCCGATAGATTTAAAAGGCGGGAAGCCTCTGCAACAGCCATTGAGCTGCCTGAGAACTTACCGCGGAATGAAATTGGTTACTTGGCTGAAGTGGTTAAAACCAGTGTCGACAAGTTACAAAACGCCTTGCGCCGCGAAGCTGACTTCACCCGTGATATAAGTCACGAGTTGCGTACTCCAACCACGGTCTTAAAGCTAATGAGTGCTCGGCTTGATACCTCCCGTGCGCCAAGTGAACAGCAAGTGAAGCAATTACACGACATGGTCGCGCGTATCGAGGAGACAACGACGGTGTTACTAGCGTTGGCGCGTGAAGAATCAGTGCATACCGAATCATTGAGTTTATTAGCGGAAATTGAAGCTTGTGTCGTAAATCATCGTAAGTTAGCGCAGCAAAATGACTTTGCTCTCACAATTGACGTGCCAGCTGGTATTCGAGTGCAAGCAAATCAGAATCTACTGCAGTTACTGTTAACCAACTTGCTCAACAATGCGGTGGAACACGCCAGTGCGCCGGTGTTGGAAATCACCTTAAAAGACCATGAGTTCAGCTTTCGAAACCCAGTAGCGTCTCCGCCTTCAGGAGATGTTGTTGCTGCCAGTGTTCGAAGTCCGTCAAGCCAGGGACTGGGTCAAGGTTTGCACCTCGTCAAACGCATTTGTCAGCTGAATGGCTGGCAATTAGCAACGCATTCGGATGCAGGTGAGTTTGTTTTATCGATTCGCCTATCGACCATGGCCGCGTGATTCACTAAAAAGGTTAGGTAAGCAGCAACGCTGTCACCATCAGCGCTGGGACACTCAGTGTCAGTGCAACATTTAGCGCAAGTAACGATGCGGGTATCGGGTGGGGGGTGCGAAGTCGCCGCACACCTAGGTACAGCCATACTGCTACCGGGAAAGTGGCAAAGCTAATCCATACGAGGGGTGGTAACTCTTCGACTGCGACGAGCAACCCCAGACCGAGAAAAGCAGAGACCAAGAAACCACGGTAGATTTTACTCGCAGTCTTGAACCCATATGCGGTGATGACGTTATTGCGCTGCACCTGTCGGTCGGCCTCAACGTCAGGTAGTTGGTTGAGTAAAAGTAAGTTATTGACCAGCAGAAATGGCACGAGCGAAACCGCAAGCACCGCAAATGTTAAGTTGCCAGTAATAACCAAATAAGCTCCACCCATCATGATCGGCCCGAAACCCAAACCAGGTGCGAATAAGCAAAGCCAAGGAAGACGTGTAATGAGTGGGGTATACGCGATGACCAGTACGAGTCCAACAAGGCCGAACGGGAGTAGCTCCCAACCTCGTAAATAAACAAAATAGCAGCCTAGCAAAACAACGACTGCGATGAGCAGCCAGCCGAAAATTGCGGCAGAGCGTAGTGCTTCGGGCTGAGCTTGCAACGCGCCACTTCCGCCGCTAAATGGCGTGCGTGTTGTCAGTTCATCAAGACCCGAAGTCGCATCGTGAACTTCGTTGAGTACATTCACACCCGCATGAGCGCAAAGAGCGCCGAGTAGCACCATGCCGACCAGGTGAAGTGCAATACTGTGGCCATGATAGACCGCTAGTGCAGCAGCCAGGGCAATGAGCACCAGAGTTAAAAAAAGAAACGCGGGGCGAGTAGTCTTTAGTAAGGTGGCAAGCATTTTGGTCGTCGACTGAAGTCATAAGTGATCTCATCATATCTCACCGCAAACCCATTCGCAGTATCAAGTTTTTCGACTTGAACATTTCCAACAAGTTGACCATGCTTTTACTCATGACTCATCGAGCAGCATCGACAAGCAAGTTTCGGACGATTTGGCTAAGTCTGACGAGCAAAATCTTTTAAAGAAACAGAAGGTGTCGTTATGGCTATTGAGAAGTGCCCTGAATGCGAAGACCAAGTGTTAGATAATAACTACAGTTGTCCCGCCTGTGGCTACGTAAAAACAGATAAACCGAAACAGCAAAAGCACCTTGGGAAAAGTAAAATCACTACCAAGAACACCTCAAGACAGCTACAAGTCGAAGGCGTGATCGCGTTGATTGTGGCAGTAGGAGGCTTGCTATGGTTTTATCTCACGGGCGAAGAGTATGAAAAGCGCAATGAACTGAATATTTTAGCGTTACTCATGTTTGTGGGTGGTTTTATCTGGTATATGGTCGTTCGCTTTCGGATCTGGCGCGAGCATGACTGACTCTAATCGAACGCATCAGTCTTAGCCTGCGAAGGCTTTAAGCTAGGCATGGCTAAGAAATACAGCACTAACAGTATGCCAAAAGGGACTAGATACAGCCATTGCCACCAGATACTTTGCCCGGCATCTCTTAGTCGGCGACTTGAAACTGCCAAAAAGGGAACGAGTAAAATAATAGCGACAATACCCGTCAGCACCACATGTAATGTTTCAGCGAGCGCAAGCAGTAATACAAAAAACAAGAAAAACCACCAGAACTCATAACGACTTGAGCGACCTTGGAAATCATCAAAGTTTTTTAGTGTGTTAAGCACGCTAGTTGCAGCGCCTTGCGGAGTATTTGCCTGCGAGCGCAGCAATGTATCGACGCCGACTTCAAATACCGCGGCCAATGCCTTGATTGTTTCTGGCGATGCACTGCCTCTTTTCTCAACACGCTGAATAGTTCGTAGGTTTACACTACACAACTCGCTCAACTGCTCTTGAGACCAGCCTCGAGTACCTATTAATTTCGTGGAGCTTGCTGCAGTTATAGGGGCACAGGCACTTAGAACTAACAATAGCGCCCATGCCCTAAGCTTTATTGACTAATCCTTTTCAGCTAAGTCTTTTATTGAGCAACAACCCGCATACGGAGAATAGAAGATGGTCCCGACGGCAGCGCAACAATCTCGGGCACTCCATCTTGCACTCTGATTTGGTAGCTTTGCTTATCTCGGTAAACAAGCGCTGAGCCTTCCGCTGTTAGTTCTAGAAGTCGAAACAGCTCAACGCTGCAGAACGAAGACGTGCAATTCATTGGATTTCCATTCCAACCGCCATTGAATCGTCTAATGCTGTCGTTGCTGAAGTCCCAATTAAACTGCGGCGAAACTCTCACTGTCGCGGAACATCCCTTAGGAAGGTGCTCGTGGGGATTTTCCGAGGAAAAGTATTGAGGATCGCAGCTAAAATCGCTAAACGCGTAACTACCAGTGCCATTGGCGAGGAAACTATAAGGATAAACGTAAGAATTCTCGTAAAACCGCTCGAGTTGACTATCAAAACGAGGATCTAAAGCCAGAACTAGCATTTCTGGATCGGTTTTGTCGTTAAGACCTACTATTGCCTCTGGAGGCATCGGCTCATCAATACGACCACCATAGCTAAGAAAACGATAACCAACATAGCCCGAAACGCTCACCTCATTAAGCAGCGCATACTCGGAACCGTGCACCATTGCTTTGTGAACTCTCACGTCGACGTTAGGTTGTTCGTCGAGCGTCAATGTTAATTCGGTCTTGCTTTCATTTAGCGTCCACGCACCGCTTCTTTCGTATTCATCTAGAGCTGGAATGTCGACCTCAGCGTCAGCCGCGGACGTTATATAACTTCCAGACATATTGGTGGTTGTGGAAAATTCAGCTAGGTCACTACCTCCGCCGTAACTGTATAACTGTGAAAAATCAACAATAGGTAAGACAAGTTGACTTCCTGCTGTAATTGAAAAACTATCACCTGTTAATAAAGAGTCACTATCTACTTGGTTAAGTAATCGTAACGATTGCTTCTCGATCACAACTTCGTCAGTGGTGAAATTGCCATACCCCATGAAGAAAAAATCTGCCGGCGGCACATAGTCACGTGTCGTTATGAGTGTTAGGTATGCGTCGCCAATTCTGCGTAATGGCTTTAAGGCAACAATGGCACGTTCACAAGGTAAGGTGAGGGTATATCGGCTAGCAGAATAGGCCGCATCAATAAAAAACTGTTCAGATGTCAGAGCCGTAGTATCGTGAACACAACTGCTTAAATCAGTGCTCATAGGTCGAGTTGCGGCGTCTTGGTCAATAACGATTTCTCCGTCGACTAAATTGTAACTCAGCTGAGCTTCTGCAACAGGGCCTACGGTGGCCGTTATGGCAGAAGTAGAATAGTCGGCATATAGTTTGGTCAGATCGCCTGAGGCGTCGTTTGTAAACTCAAAATATTCGCCATAGGGAAGCTCAACGCCGTCATTCTGATCTAGCACTTCATAAAGCTGTTGCTCTGCCTCTTGGGCAAGCAGATCCAACCTGGGGCGCCCCTGTATAGCTGCATCGAATGCTTCCCGGTAGGCTAAATTTGAACTCAGTATTGCAAAGATATTAATGTCCTCGCCGAAAGCGTTGGCGCGCTCACCTGACTGGTATAGGCTTAGCAGGTGCCCGCGCCTGAGCAGGGTATCGGGCACAAAAACTTGCTCAAATTCGGCCAGCGCTTCGCGTGTCGGACTTTCCATTTCGGTATATGAAACCGCATAGGCGGCAAACGCGGTTGAAACGGTATCAACACGGACCGATGACAGGGCATCAGGTTCTTCCAGCTTGGCTAAGTCATCAGGCGTAAGCATTAGTGCATATTGCATAGCTCGGTCATCATCAAGTTGTCCAGAAATGACCACAATCAGAGCTTCTTCAAAGCCTGTTGTGAAACGACTTTCTGGAACCGATAGTGAAAGCTTACCTTCGCCATAGTCAATTTGGATAGCATCACTCGGATAGTTGCTCGAGACGGATGTGCTTCCTAGCGCTGCGACGTCATCGCTTACCGCTATGGTTGTGGAGACAACAGACTCGGCGAATGTGACTTGCACCGTACAGGCTTGATTAATGGCGCCTGTCGTATAGCTAAGGTCTGTTAACGAGCCATTACAGCCCGATGCAGATGAGACCGAATAGCCCTCATCAGGCGAGATTTCAAAAGTTGCTGTACTACCAGACTCAACAGACGCTGTTGTAGGTGAAACTGCACCACCCGAATTATGATCAACGGTTACAGTATACTTAGAAATTTCCGGAGTTGGTTTTGGGGTATCCGAGCCACCGCCGCAGGCAGTTAACGAGGTCAATAGGAATACGAGAAGAGCCGATTTTTTTAATTGCATAATTGTTATTATTTTATGTATTGTTGGTAAATGCTACATAAAAGTTATTGTGATATCTAGGTTTTTTTGAGTTGGCTTGCGCAGCTTTAGCTACGACAGCCTTGGTAGCGCGCAAACTGGAACGGACAGCAGCGGTGCGATCCTCTGGCAGGAAGCGTACACGCTATATGGCGAAGCTCTTAATGACGTTACTGCCAATCAAGACTTAGCTGGCTTTACCGGGCATATTAAAGATGATGCGACCGGCTTGAGTTATATGCAGGTGTAATCTCCCCGAAAAACCTGAGTAATTATCGGTAGAAACCTCCGTTAAACTAGAACGAAGAAGTTTTCGATGCGTAAATCAAGACGGAGGCGCTTATCGCTATAAAGCTGACTTAGCGCCTAAATTTAGCTGAAGCCAGCAACATCAACGTTACGATTAGAAACAAGAACAACGCTGCTAACGCACCGTCTACCAGAAACGCCCATATGTAGGGCAACTCGAAGAAAATTACTTCTCGCGGATGGGCGATCACACTTATCACTGCAAGAGCTATAAATGTGCCGAGCATCATTTCGCCTAGTATGCGGGCGAGAAAGCGCTGATAAACACGATCCGATACCGGCCTCGCAGGCGCTTTATGGCGCACCCTTGAGAATACGAGATAGCCCACGAAAATTGCGACGGCCCAAAAGAGTAAAGCTTTATTGTCATTAAAAACCACAGGCGAATCCATCCGAATTATCCAATTTGTTTATTAGCCAAATGCCTCTTTATTACCGACACTCCCGAGCGATACACAATGCGCAAAAAAGAATTGGTAAGCACCGATAATCTGCTAACTATAAGCATAGCAGTCGTCGTTAAGATAGTCTTGAACGTCAAAAATGCGAGAGATTACACGACCACTTTAAATGACGTTCGGGCTTAGATTACTACTACAGAAGCCTAAGTCATCGCGTTATGATTTGGAGCTATTGGACTATGATCGGGTTGTAAGTTGGCTTCGAGCTAGTTATGAACGGGATGAAAAGTCTGGAATATTGTTGCCTAAATAGTAACTTAGAAATTTGATTATCGAAATCAAGCAAAAAGTCTATTTATAGACGCGTCATAACTAACGAATACAAATGATGGTCGCAAAGTGGTCCCAAGCTGGTCCCAGAAGATATTTAGTTAGTACGCGCTAACCTTCTATAGTGCAATATATATGGCGCACCCGACAGGAGTCGAACCTGTGACCTCTGCCTCCGGAGGGCAGCGCTCTATCCAGCTGAGCTACGGGTGCGCATTAGAAAGGTAATGCTGGGGCTTGCGAACAAGCAGGCGGGAATTCTAGGGAAAAACCGCCGTATTGTCTACCCACTTCATCGATTAATCACTTGTTTTCATAGGCTCCGTGGGGCATCTTTAGCCCAGTTTTAAATCGTTCTAGGAGCAACAAACGCATGAAGAAGAATGTATTAGCAGTGGTGTTAGCCACTGCATTATCAGCTAGTTTTACGATGAACAGCGCGGCGCACGCACAAGCGTCCTTTTCGGACTATGTGCAAACTCAACACAGCTTTGCTCATGAGCATATGGACAACGTAGATGTGTTGGTGCTGCTCGCAGCGGAGAGCGACGACGGCAGCGTTGCGCTTCCGCAAATGTGGAGTGCAGACACTCGAAACATGATTCAGAACGCACTTGCCATTGAAGAGTTCACTGGCAAAAGCGGGCAGCAGGTTGAGCTATTAGCTTTGCCTGATTTTTATGCTAAGCGTTTATGGGTTGTGGGCACGGGCGAGACGCTGCAGCGCAAGGATGCCGAGAAACTAGGCGCGACCCTAGCGGCACAGTTGAGCGATAAAACCGACAACGTCGTTGTTCATGCCAAGGGCTACAGTGACGCACAAATCGCTGCAATGGCGCACGGCATGGACCTACGCAACTATCGTTTTGATAAGTATAAAAGCGAGCCAGCTGCGCGGCCGGACTACACCGTACATTGGCATGGTGGCAATGGTTCTGCGGCTGCTGCAGCTTACGCAACCACTCAACCGTTAGCGCATGGCGTCTTTGTAGCTCGTGACATTATCAATTTGCCGGGCAGCGACGGTTATCCGCAAGCCATTGCCGAGTTAGCGCAAGAAGCGGTGAGCGGCTATGACGACATCAAAGCTACCGTCTATACGCCAGAGCAAGTGAAAGAAATGGGCATGGGCGCACTCTATGGTGTGAGCCAAGGTAGCCAGCACAAAGCTCACTTGTTGGTGGTTGAGTACCAAGGTGGCAACGACGAAGCGCCTATTGCGTTAGTCGGCAAAGGCAATACCTTTGACACGGGTGGCTACAACCTGAAAACCTCGGGCAGTTCAATCGTACGCATGCAAACCGACAAAGCTGGTGGTGCTGCGGTGCTGGGCGCGGTGATGGCGTTGGCAGGTAAGGATGCAAAAGTGAACGTTGCCGGCGTGGTACCTTTGTCGCACAACTTGATCTCGGGTAGTGCAACCCTGCCAGGTGACGTCTTAGTTGCCGGTGACGGTACGCGCATTGAAGTGGTGAATACCGATGCTGAAGGCCGTCTGATTCTCGCCGATGGTATTTGGTATGCACGCGATCAGCTGAAAGCGCGTGCGATTGCAGACATCGCGACCTTAACCGGCTCAAAAGTGGGTGCGGTAGGCACTGATTATTCTGCGGTCTTCAGTGACCATTCAGCGTTGCTTGAGGCAATGAAAACAGCCGGCGAAACCACCGGTGAGCTGGTTTGGCAACTACCGTTAGGCCCTTATGAGGGTATCATCGACAGCTGGTTAGCAGACGTACAGAATGTCGGCTCGCCTGGGGCGCAAGCGGGTGCACGCTTCTTGCAGCACTTTGCCAAAGATACCCCGTGGATTCATATCGATATGGCTGGTAACGCTTACGCAACCGGCGCGAATGGCATTCATCCGGCCGGTGGTAATGGTTATGGTGTGCGCCTACTGACTGAGTGGGTTGAAAACTATAACGCAGCCAATAAGTAATCCGACAACTTACGGCTCGACGCGCTCGAGCCGTAAGTTATGAAAGTCAAAGCTAAAGTCGGTAAAGTCGGTCACCGCTTCGATACGTGCGCCCTGTACGGCGTTGTCGCGGCTCACGTCGAAGTCGATAAAGGCGTCGGCTTCTAATAACGGCTCATCCCAGCGGACCACGAAAGTGTCGCCGTTATAGTGTTCGAGACGGCCTTTTAATAGCTCGGTGTGGGTGAAATCGATGCGCAATTCCTCATCAACTACCTGTAGTTTCACATCTCCGTACCAAGGGTCGTTGTAGGTGCCTGCATAGCTGGCTAACGGCAGTGATTCACGCACTTGCTCCGGTGTCTCAAGCACAAACTCAGCTTTGCTTGCCATGAAATCTTGGTGAATTCCCTGCATCTGCGTGAGCCACTCACGGTCAGGCAAATCGAGTAACTCCTCTAGCGCTTCTTCGGTGACGACCGTGAGCGCACCGAAGGCTTGTTGGTTGCTGAGTACAACCATGCCAAAGTTATGCTCTGGAATGAGCGTAGTGAGTGACAGCATGCCCAAAATGCCGCCGCTATGCGAAACGTGTTTAACGCCGTAGTAATCTTTCAAAAACCAGCCGAGGCCAACACCGCGAAACTTGGTCGCAGCATTACTGTCTGCCGGTAATGGCGTGGCCACGTTCCACATGGTATTTTGCGTCCCTTGGCTAAACAAGCGTTCGCCGTTAGGGGCCTCGCCGCCGTTTAACTGTGTAAGTAACCACTTGCTTAAGTCGTTCACGCTGCTCGCCATAGCCCCAGCTGAGCTAAAGTCCTCTAAATAGTCGAGCGGGAAGCGATGTAAATCGCCTTCATACTCAATCGTGCCCACAGCGAAGTTATCGTTGTCGGCAGGAATATTAGAAAAGCCGACGCGGGTGTTGTTCATGCCTAAAGGCTGTAAGAACGTTTGGGTGATGTAGTCGCCGTAGGGCATACCGCTTACTCGCGCAATCACTTCACCGGCAGTGACAAACATTAGATTGTTGTAGGCAAACTGCTGACGTAAATCATTCTCCACTGGCACATGGGCAAGACCTTCGAGAAGATCATCGATGGTTTTGTCGGTATTTGGCCAGATCATCAAGTCGCCGGCGCCAAGGCCTAAGCCCGAGCGGTGACTGAGTAGGTCACGAATGGTGAGGCGGGCGCTAATGGTTTCATCAGCAAGACGAAACTCAGGGATATACTCTATCACTTTGTCGTCCCAATCGAGTTTGCCCTGCTCGACCAGGGTTGCCATGGCAGCACTAGTAAACGCCTTGGTGTTCGAGGCAATGCCAAATAACGTATCGGCATTGACCGGCTCGCCGCTGGCGATATCGCGCACGCCAAAGCCGTCAGCCAGAATCACCTCACCATCTTTCACCGCGACCACGGCGATGCCGGGTACCTCGAACGCATCAAGCACTGCTTCGGCATTGGCGCGGATACTCTCGGCTGATTGGGCGAAGGTGGTGGCCGGCGCTGCGGCGACAGAAAAAATAACGCTCGAGAGCGCCAGAACACGTAACAATTTGATAGCCATGGACTTAACCTGTGTCGACAAAGTAGAAAGTTAGACTACTTTATTTTAGCTACACTGCAAATCGCTTATGTCGATCGACTTGATGCCATTATCCCAAAGGCCAAGATAGAGCCGTGTTGTACTTGTATCTTCAACGAGCAGCAGACTTTTCACGCCGCCATAGCTAGTTTCGTCACTAAAGTCGTTGGCATGCCACGTGATACCGTTGTCGGTGCTGCATTCGACAACCAGCTCTTGTGTCGGTGAGCCTTTATCGTAACGAGCGCTATAAAGTGAGCCTGATTCCGCAAGCACAATATCGAAATAGAAGCGGTGATTTACATCGCCAAGCGGCTGCGTCCATTCAGCGCCATAATCGTCGCTACGAACGATGCCACCTTCACCACTGAACAACATCAAACCCTGGTCGGTGGGGTGGACAAGACCTCCTTTAAAAACCGAAGGGTTGGGCAATAAATCATTCCAGCGTTGAATTTCCCTTGTGGCGCGGTCGTAACGCACCAGAAAGCCATTTTCAATGGCACCTTGTCCGCCATACCAAATAACGTTAGCGATGCTGTCGATGCGCAAAAGGCTTAGCCCAGTACCAAAGGTGTCCCACCGTCCAGCTAAAAGTGTCCAATTTTCAGCGTTACGATCGGCTACTGCCAGTGCGTCTGTGCCTATTGCATAGATTTGATCGGAGAGCGCGTCGTACTGAAGACCTCTTATCGGCGTTGCTTGGTCGCCGCCAAAGTTATGGTTCACCGCCTGCCATGTCACTCCAGCATCAGTGGTCTTGAAGAGCCCTGCTGGGCCGCTATCAGTTCCGGCGAACGCGAGTAAGTAATGGCCTTGTTCAATAATGGTGAGGGCGGTGACGGGTTCGGTCATTGGCGAGCGTGTTTGCCACGTCGCTTGCGCATTGGCTCGCCATAAAAGGCCATTGGTTGTTGCCGCAAGCTGCGCATTGCCATCAAGCTGCAACAGCTCAACCGTTTGCGTACCGCTTAGCTCGGTTTGGAGTGAAGAACCTGCCGGCGGAGGTGGTGGGTTTCCTGAATCAGGTGGCGTGCTGCTGCCGCCTCCGCCACAAGCAGTTAAACCAAACGTTGTGAAAAGAACTGCTTTCCATAGGTGTTTCATAATCGTGCTCCTTTTTTAGCCAAGATGCACGATCGGCTGGAATTGTGACCGCTTAGGGTTTAAGCGAATTTGAATTGATTGCGGCCGCCGGCCTTAGCTTCGTAAAGGGCTGAATCGGCGGCATTGAGTAAGTCGCTTAGCTCGCGACGGCTGGAGATACTAAAGATGCCGCCGATACTGACAGTTAATTCAATTTTTTCGTCATTGTGCTCAAACACCTGCTGCGCAATACGCTGACAGAGTCGGTAGCTGAGGAGTTCGGCCTGGTTACGATCGACGTCGCTTAACGCCAAAGCAAACTCTTCGCCCCCTATACGCGCGGCAACGTCACTATCGCGGACACTATCGCGAATAATGCGGGCCACTTCTCGCAAGCAAGCATCACCTGCGGCATGACCGAAACGGTCATTAATTTCCTTAAAATGATCTAAGTCGAGCATGAGTACGCAGAAAGGTCTGCGCAGCACGCGGTTTTTGGCCAGCAAAATACTGCCGCGCTCGAAAAACGCACGGCGATTATAAAGCTGGGTGAGCTCATCGAAGTTGACGATTTCAAGTAATCGACGCTCACTCATCGCGAATGCAAACACCGGGAAAAGCGTGACGGTGCCGGTGGTGAGTAATAGGTGAGTAATGAGGATCAATTTTAAAATCGGCTCAACGGTAATTAACTGTTTGGCGCCGAGATTCTGAAACAGCATGCCTGCCATACCGAGCATTAACGCCCCATGCAGCAAAAACAGTAAAAACAAGACATTACGCGAAAGTGCCGGTGCTTGCTTAATCGTAAGCATATAGGCCGCAGCAAAGAGGTAAATTGCAGCGGTGATAACTGCGGTTAAAGTCTGAGCATGCAGCGGCGAGGTATACAGATAGACCAGCGGCAAAGCGCTGTAACTCATGACCAGTGCGACTAGCTTCAACGATACTGGGCCTTGCACTTGATATTGCCGAAGTCCATGCAGTGCCAGTAATGGCGCAAAAATGATGCATAGGTCAGCTATAAAGACAGTTAACCAAGGCTGGTCATCAACAATTGCTCGCATGCTGGTGAGCATAACTGCGATAGCAAAAACCGCACAAGCGAGCGCCCAGGTGAGAAAGCTTTTTTGCGAGCGTCGGACCTGATAAATAATAAACATCACCCCAGCCAACAAGATGTTGAGGGTAATGGTTGTAATAATCAGGGTTGGTAGATGCATTTCCACGGGCGCACGGGCTCTTTTTTTCTACTTCTTATAATGTAGAAAGGATAGCCCGAAAGGCCCGATTTAACAAAGCTTACCACGGAATAAATTGATAAAACGTTTGCTCAAATTCAGCTAAATTTTCGAAGCCCAATTTTGACGCGATAATTTCGGGATCTTTTTCTTGCGCTAAGTGTAGCCATTTATCAATTGAGATTTGTTCTGGTTGACCCATTAGAAATTCAGCGAAATAGGCAGACTGGCGATAAAAATCGGCAAAGTTCTCACCTTCAACGGTTAACTTGACGACGCTCTGGCCGCCACTCTTTTTCGCCTTCTGGGCTGCAACAGCCGCTTCAATTTGCGCTTGCATGCGTTCGTACACGGGATGCATTTGCGTCAGGTAAGTGGCAAGAGGAATAAAGTTGAAGTCGGCTTGCCGACGTTGTTCGGCGAGGGCGCCTTGCTCGCATGCTACGGCAACCATTTCGTCAAACCAGTCATTGAGTTGACTGTGGCCGTAGCTGGGCAGGTAGCCTTGTTTGACTTGTTCAAGTCCGCGCTGCTTTGCGAGTTCGATAAGCCACAAATGGCATGCTTCATGTGCTACCACGGATGCCATGGTTTCGTTTGCCCGTTGTTTCTTTTCGAGCAAATCTTCCGACAAGAACAGGCTCGGCTCGCTTGGGGCACTTTGTTGGTAGTTTTGATTCTCGGTCGCGGTCTTATTAAGCACAATCTGTAAGTGGGGGATTTCACTCGGTTCGATCGCGAGTAGTTGAGCGAGTTGCTTGGTAGCCTGCTCTAAACTCGGTTGGTAATCGTGGGTGGTGTTGCCTTGCAGGGTAAATGCGGAGGACTGCGCGGCTACCGTAATGGGTAGACTACTGAGGCAAACGATTAAAAATACGCGAAAATTCATGGTGGGTGCTCCGTTTTTTTAACAAAGACGGGAGCACCCAGTAAAAAGTTGCTACCAGCTGCGCTTTTTGTGACCTTTGATGCCGTACCAGCCGATAATCAGATAACCGACGAGTAATAAACTGTAAGCGCCTTTGTTTCCCAGCCCCTCAGCCATGGCGCCATAGACCAGCGGTAAAATTGCGCCACCGGCGATCCCCATGATCAAAATCGCTGAGCCACGCGCGGTGAACTTGCCTAGGTCAGCCAACGCCAGTGGCCAAATCGCCGGCCACACCATGGCATTGGCAAAGCCGAGAAGCGCTAAGAAAGCTACAGAATCGGGCACTAACGGTACGCCGCTCCAGCCCCACAATACGCTGGCAATGGTGGTGCTGGTGTCGGAGCTAATCAACAACAGGCCAGTGAAAATTAAGCCAAGCAGCGCTGAGCCGGTTAGGGCACCCTGTTGGCTGAGCCAGCGCGGAATCAGAATCAAGCCAAGCACATAACCGACGACCATGGCTGCCATCACATAAGAAGTCAGGCTGGAGTAATTGGCCAGACCTAACTTCGAGCCATACATGCCAATGGTGTCGCCGGCAATGACTTCTACACCTACGTAGAAAAACAGCGCGATCGCGCCGAGTACGAGCTGTGGGTATTTTAAAACCGACTCGTGTACCGCAGCACCCGAAGGCGCTTCCTCTTTTATTTTCGGCAGGCGTACCATGAAAAACGCGACTGCGAGCACAAACATGGCGACGGCCATGCCAACATAAGGTGGAATGATCTTTGCTGCCATTGCCGCGACTTGGTCGGCGCGCTCGCTGGCGCTGAGTTCGGCGATGCTCGCTGCACTTACGTTAGGAAAATCAGCAAGAACTAACCAAGTGAAAAAGAGCGGTGCAATCACCCCTGCAGCTTTGTTCAAAATACCCATAATCGCGATGCGCGCGGCGGCTGACTCATGTGGGCCAATACGCACAATGTAGGGGTTCGACGCGGTTTGCAAAATCGTTAGACCCGACCCTACAACAAACTGAGCGAGCAAAAAGATACTGAAGTAATGGGTTTGTGCGGCGGGTACGAAGAGCAAAAGTCCGCAACCAATGAGCGCTAAGCCAACGACCATACCGTTTTTGTAGCCAGTACGGTCAAGCACCCACGACATCGGCAATGCCATGACAACGTAGGCGATATAAAAACAGAAGGCGATGAGCAAGGCCTGAAACTCGTTCAAGTCAGAAATGATCTGTAAAAACGGTATCAAAGCGCCGTTAAGCCAGGTCACAAAACCGAAAATAAAGAATAATAAGCCAATGACGAGCATCGGTATAAAAGTGGCCATGGTTATCCTTCCTGTTGCGTAGGTTCACCGTGCAGCCAGAGCTGCGCAATGTTTAAATGTTCATCTAATAACATGAAATTGGCGACATGACCGGCGGCGATACAACCGAACTCATGTTCGAGGCCAAGCATTTTTGCGGGGGTCGTCGCTGCCATTTCGACAGCATCGGCGAGGGGTACGCCGCACATGTTGACGGTATTTTTAACGGCGTCCAGCATGGTTAAGCATGAGCCCGCAAGGGTACCGTCCGGCGTTGTTAGCTTGTCGCCGTCGCGGAGGATCTTGGTGTCAAAAAACGGCACCTCTGTCGCCTCGGTTGCGGCCAAAGCCATGGCATCGGTGACCAGCATCATCTGCTGTTTGCCCTTCGCACGAAAGGCAATTTGGCACGCCTGCGGGTCGACATGGTAGCCATCAACGATGAGGCCAGCATAGGCGTCACGAGCAAGACACACGCCGACCATGCCTGGCGCCCGAGAGTGCAACTGCGACATCGCATTATAGAGGTGCGTAAAGCCGATGGCGCCGGCATCGAGCGCTTCATTAACTTGCTCTGCGCTGGCATCCGAGTGACCTAGAAAGACTTTAATACCGGCGTTGCTCAGCTTTTTGATGACCTGCTTTGAGGCGGTTTCTGGGGCCAAGGTGACCATGACCAAACCGAGTTCAGGGTCGGTGAGCAGCGCGAGTTCGGCGTCGCTTGGTTCACGAATATACTTTTCACTGTGCACGCCTTTGCGCTTGACGCTCAGCCAAGGCCCCTCAAAGTGCACACCTAGGATACCGGGGATGCCTTGTTGCTTGGCATCTTTCACCGCTTGGGCCGCGTCAAGCATGGCCTCAACACTATCGGTAATTAACGTAGGCATCATGCCGGTGGTGCCGTACTTCAGGTGCGCGGCCATGATTTGTTGCAGCGCTTTCGGTGTACGTTCTTGGTTGAACAGCACACCACCGCCGCCATTGACTTGCACATCGATAAAACCGGGCACCAGTCGACCGTGATAGACCGGCAAGTCGTGTTGCGCGGGGGCATCGTGAATCGCTTTCACGCGGCCGTGTTCGAGGATGACTTGCTGATTGTGTAGCCAGCCCTGTGGCGTAAGTACGTAGTCGCAAACAAACATTAGTGTGTTTCCGTTACTTTTTTCAGGCCAGGCGGTGCATCGGGATTCAGTCCGAGCTGCCGCGCGGCGTGTTCAATATCAAGATAAAAGCGCTGCATTACCGCAAGCGGTTGCAGGCGCGGGTGAAGTGTCTCGGTGGCAGGCATTTGCACCAGGTGTGCACCACGCTTTTTGATATCGGCTAATTGGCGTCGGTGCATGTCGCTGCCTTCATCATGAATATGCACGTTGAAAACCGTGAGATGGCGTTCGACCAGTGTTACTGGGCCGTGCAAAAATTCAGCGCTACTGAAAGCTTCGGCGTGAATGCCAAGCACTTCTTTGAGTTTGAGCGCGATTTCACGCGCGATGGCATAACCGAAGCCGCGACCTAGCACCACGCAATGGCGCAAGTCTTGTAATTGTTGAGCATGGAGGCAGGCCGGCGCACGTTGCGTTTGTTCGAGCTGCTCTGGCAGTGCGTTGAGCGCTTGTTTTAGCGCTTGGTCTTGCTGCCAGTATGCGCAGATCTGGCTCAACGCACTCAGGCTGGCGAGATAACTTTTCGTTGCGGCCACGGCCAGTTCTGGGCCAGCGTGCAAGGGCAGTACGGTATCGGCGAGCTGCGCTAACGGCGAGTCGGTGACATTTACAATAGCAACAAGACGTGCGCCACCAGCTTTAGCGCGTTTTGCTTGTTCAACGATATCGGGGCTTTGTCCCGACTGCGAGATGCAAATCGCCAAGTAGCCGTTGAGTTGCAACTGGCTATCGTAAACACCCGCAACCGAAGGTGCGGCGGCAAAAACTGGAGTATGAGCTTCGACTTCAAAGAGGTATTTGGCAAAGACCCCGGCATGGTCGGAAGTACCGCGGCCAATCATCATGATCCCGGTCGGTTGCTGCTGGCGCAACTCGGCGCCTAGTTGTTCACAAATCGGTGCGTTTGCGGCAAGTTGTGCACGGATGATAGCAGGTGTGGCTTGCGCCTCAATCTGCATACGACTCTCAGTCATGCATTTGCTCCTTGGTTAAATGCGCCATGTTGGTACAGCAAGATAGCCCCCCATTCCGGACCATGAGTACTATGGGTAAGCTTAGCTTGAATGTCGCTATCGAGAAGCGGTTGCAGAGCATGCGCGACACCCCCCGCCAACACTAAGGCTCCATCGCTACGTTGAATGGCTTTACGGGCGATTGCACTTAGATATCGACAGCCTTCTTCGACCAGAGCCTGTGCGGTTGGCTCCGCATGATGGGCTAACTCAAGAATTATAGGGCAAAGCTCACCAAACACGCCGGGGTTCGCTTGGTTGAGTTTATCGACCAGCGCGGTTGCGCTGTGCGCTTGATAATGATCACAAACGGCTTTGGCTAGTTGACCTTTGGGTTGGATAGCATCAATGGCTTCGAGGGTGTGCACCACAGCTTGCTTGCCGAGCCATGCACCACTACCTTTGTCGCCAAGTAAAAAGCCGTGACCGCCAAACTGTGTCAGCTCACCACCTTTCAGTGCCGCGGCGCAAGAACCCGTACCAATCACAAGAACTGCACCGTTCGCTCCGTCATGGGCGCCATAAAGTGCGGTGTGCAGGTCAGAGGTGAAATAAAAGCTATGAAATGGATGCTGCCACTGCTTCAGCGCATTGCTGGCTGACGGCAAGTTAGCACCGGCGAAACCGCCGCAAGCGATCGTGTCGTTGAGCGTTTCTGGCGGCAAATCAGCTTGTGCTATTGCCGCCTTTACAGAATCAAGAATCGATTGCCGTGCGACGTCGCCGTTGCGGGCAATATTGGCGGCGCCAGCCACGCCAGCACCGAGTAGATTTCCATGAGCGTCATAAAGCTCGGCGCGGCATTTCGTACCGCCACCATCGATACCGGCGAAATAAAGCGGTGTGGGCTCTGACGATTTCTTCTGCGACATAAACTATCTTTCTTTGAGTGTTCGTGTTTTGTTATAGCAGACATACTGCCATACTTTGCCACCTGTTTTGTAATACTTTATTCTTGATCTGGGAATAATAAGGAATCAAACGATGAAAAAAACAACAAAATACGTTTTGAGTTGCTGCGCTTTGCTGCCGCTCATTGCTTGCACCGCTGAAGAGCCGACAGGGCTTGCTTATTACGAACAGATCATGGGAGCAGCACCGCTTAAACCGGCAAATGCTGAGCAGCGTTGGCAGGCCTGCGCACCGAATGTGAATGCTACCGACACGCGCTACGCCACCGTCAGTGAAGTAGGGCGTGAGCGCGGCTGGGTCGAGCGGAGTGCACATAATTGGGAGTATTTTGACTTCAGTGACGATGCCGGCAAGGTGTTGGTAATTGATTATGCCCAAAAAGGTGATGAGCTTGCGTTTCGCTATCTCGCAAACGACGAAACTCATGATGATCTCTATGAGCCTTGGAGCTCCTCGAAGGTTATGGCCTATGCTGGTGCAATGTCGCTACTCAGTGACAACTTTGCCCAGCCAGATACTGTTGTGGGCGAGGTCAAATTAGCTGATCTGATTACCAGTGTGCATAGCTACGAGCCTTCTGGCGCTGCTGATGGCAACTCGAACGCTATTGCTTATTATTTTGCCAATGTCGCAGGGCGCGATTATTTGACCGCATTATTTCATGATGCCTGGCTCAATATCGGCCAACCGAAAGTGAAATTTCGCGGTGCTTATGGGCCTTCTGCGTTCGCCCCAAGTGATACATATTGGCGCACGGCCTCGCGCTCCGTCAGTGCACAAATTGTTGCTCGTGATAGCGATCCGGGCGCACTCAGCTACCGCTGTGAAGAGTGTGGCCTGACTGGCAATAAACCGATGACGACCCTCGCTTCCGCCGAGTTTTTGAAGCGTTTAGCGACCCACAAGCGCGTTCCCTCAACACGTATGCCTGGGCTTAGCGATGACGCAGTGATGATGCTTTTTTATGGTCCCGGACACAGTGAAAACAGTGCCGATGCGGGAGGCATGATGGCGGGCGCAAGCCTGACCCCGCACCGCGCAGTCGCGCAAGCGTTGCAGGCTGAATACCCAGAGCTTGCTGAGCTCAGCGTGCAAGAAACGCTCGATACCGCGACCAACGGCAATTGGCGCATTTTTCATAAGTTGGGCGCAGGCCCAAGCGAAACCCGCGGCACCAGTGAAGTGGTGGCATTAGCCCACATTTGCTTACCCCTCGCTGACGGCACCCGCGAATTCACCGTGGCCGCGCAAGCAAGCGTACCAGACAACACCGAAGCCAACGTCGGCCACGCCGGCGCCAAACTCGAGACCCTGCTACGCCGCACCGTCCAACAACTTATCAGCGAACGCCCCTAACCCATGTGCGCCCGCAACCCACACCAGCGTAAAAAGAGAGGGCAGCCCTCTCTTTTTATTCCAAATTTATATTCCGTATATACATTCGTAGTGGAATAATTTATTTTAGGCGTATGATGACTCAAAGAAGCGATGGACGATGCTAGGTCAATATTCCTTTGCCGATATTTTGGTCTTTGTGGCTTACGGTTTGGTGCTGCTGGGTAGTGGCTGGTTGTTTAATCGTAAGAGTAGTTCGACACAAGACTACTTTCTTGGCGGTAACAAAATGTCGATGTGGGTGGTGGCGATTTCGGTGCTCGCCACGTCGCAATCGGCGGCGACGTTCCTTGGTGGTCCTGATCAAGGCTACCGTGGTGATCTGACGTATTTGGCGACCAACATCGGTGCGTTTATTGCGGTGGGGTTTGTCGCACTATTTCTTATTCCTAAGTTCTACGAGCAGCGCGTTTACACGGTCTACGAGTTACTCGAGCAACGCTTTGGTGAGCGAGCCAAACGCGAAGCTGGGCTGATGTATCTGTTTGGTCGCGTATTTGCCAGCGGCGCGCGCCTGTATATGGCGGCTATCGCGGTGGCGATGATCTTGTTCGGCAATATTGATGCGGACAGCGTCATCACCGCCACCTTGTTGCTTACCTTCATTGGTCTTATCTACACCGTGTATGGCGGGATTCGTACGGTTATATACTCGGATGTGCTGCAAGCAGTGGTTTATGTAAGCGCAGCTATTGCGGTCATAATCGTGCTTTACAATGCCATCCCAGTAAGCTTCGGTGAACTGGTGAGCGCTTTGCAAAATCCAGCGCCAGGCGAGCCGTCGAAACTGACCTTGATTGATACTAACGTCGATTTCAGTAGCTCCGGGGTATTCAATATTTGGTCGGTACTTACCGGCTTTGTTTTATTGAACATTGCAGCTTTCGGCCTCGACCAAGATATGACCCAGCGGGTACTAACCTGTAAAGATGCCAAAGAGGGTAGCAAAGCCATCTTAATGTCGGTGGTGATGGTGATTCCGGTGATGCTATTGTTCATAATCATCGGTCTACTGTTGTTCATCTATTATCAGCGTCCCGATATTATGGCGAGTGGGCAAGCCGACGGTCCGGTACCGACCTTTGCGGGTGAAGCGGTCACTATTTTTATGTACTACGTATTGACTGAAATCCCTGCGGGCGTGCGTGGCTTGGTGACCATCGGTATTATCGCCGCGGCGCTGTCGACTCTTAATTCAGGTCTTAATTCTATGTCCAGTGTGGTGATTCAGGATATCTACCGGCCATGGCAACAACGCAAAGGTAAACAGTATAGCGACGAGCACTATGTGAAGGCGGGCCGTGTTGGTATGGCGGTGGTCGCTGCGGCTCTGGGGCTGATGGCGTGCCTATGTTATTACTGGCAGCAATATACCGAAACACCGTTACTGCAGTTTGCCTTGAGCGTTATGGTGTTCTCGTACAGCGGTCTTCTTGGGGTCTACTTTGTCACGCTCTTTAGTAAACGTGGCAGTAGTCGCTCGGTAACCACCGCACTCGTTGTTGGTTTCTTCGTCCCATTAGTGATGCAGCCGTATACGCAGCAACTATTATTACCGGCAGACTGGGTGACCGATATTGGTTTCACCTGGCAGTTGATGATCGGTACTGCAATTTCAACGCTGATTTGTTTGGCCGGAAGTCAATCGAATACGGCACCAACAAACCAGCGCAAAGTAAGTGAAGCATAACCATGGAAGATATGAATAAAACTGAAGACCTGTTGGCACAACTTAACAGTATTGTTTCGGAGGGACGTAATCCCGACACGCTTGATATCGACTTGTTGTCGAGCGAGGCGATCTTACGCAAGATTAATCACGAAGACGCTCAAGTTGCCCCAGCCGTTGCAAGTCAGATCCCGCAAATCGCACAAGCGGTAGATGCCATCGTCGACAAGTTGCAAAGTGGCGGGCGGCTATTCTACATCGGCGCCGGTACCAGTGGTCGTTTAGGGATTCTTGATGCGGTTGAGTGTCGGCCGACCTTTAGCGTTCCCGATGACTTAGTGCAGGGAATTATCGCTGGCGGCGAGCATGCGATTCAATTCGCCGTAGAGGGGGCAGAGGACGACCGCGCAGCAGGTGTCAATGATTTGAAGGCCGTAAACCTAAGCGCCAACGATGTACTCGTCGGGCTCTCGGCCAGTGGTCGCACCCCTTATGTTGTGGCCGCACTTGAGTATGCAAACAGCATCGGTTGCGCCACTGCATCAATCACCTGTAATCCGGACTCGCCGTTAATGACCACCGCTAAAATAGGTATTTGCCCGGTGGTGGGGCCTGAGGCCTTAACGGGTTCAACGCGGATGAAATCAGGAACGGCACAGAAATTGGTGCTGAATATGCTCAGCACAGCAAGCATGATTCGCTTGGGCAAAACCTACGAAAACCTGATGGTTGATGTGAATGCCAGTAATGAAAAGCTGCGCGCGCGGGCCATCAGAATTGTTATGCAAGCCACGTCATGCGAGCGCAACGTCGCCGAAAAAGCATTAAAAAGCGCCGATAATCGTGCAAAATTAGCGATTTTAATGATTCTTACTGGTTTGCCAGCAGAACAAGCTGAAAACTTACTACAAGAAAAGCATGGCTTCTTACGCCGCGCGGTGGAGTCGCAAAAATGAAGCGCTGGTTGACCCTTTTAGTTACTGCGCTGGCGCTCACAGCTTGTGCCGAGCAGTCCCAACCGTCGACTCCAAACACCCAGCCTATCGTAGGCGCTGAGCAAGCCGAGCTTTATTTGCCGCAGCTGGCTGAAAAGAATGTCGCACTGGTGGTGAATCAAACCTCGCGCGCCCACGACCAGCATTTGGTGGATTACTTGCTCGCGCAAGACATTCATGTCACCAAAGTTCTGGCACCGGAACACGGTTTTCGAGGTGATGCTGGCGCCGGCGAAACCATCGATGACGCCATTGACCCCAGTACCGGCCTACCGATCTTGTCGATTTACGGCAAAACCAAAAAGCCGAGTGCCGAGATGTTAGCCGACATCGATACCATCATTTTTGATATCCAAGACGTCGGCGCACGTTTTTACACCTACATCAGTACCATGCATTACGTGATGGAAGCGGCGGCTGAACAAGGCATCGAGATGCTGGTTCTGGATCGTCCGAATCCGAATGGTGCTTTTGTTGACGGGCCGGTGCTCGAAAAACAGTTTCAGTCCTTTGTCGGTATGCACGAGATACCTTTGTTACACGGCATGACCGTCGGCGAATTGGCGCAGATGATTAAAGGGGAAGGCTGGATCAATGCAGCGGCGGAACTTGAACTCACGGTGGTTCCGGTTGCGAATTATCGCCGCGACATGGCGTATGACTTACCTGTTGCACCGAGCCCTAATTTACCGAATGCCCAAGCTATCCAGCTGTATCCGTCGCTCTGTTTGTTTGAGCCTACGGCTGTAAGTATTGGCCGCGGTACAGACTTTCCGTTCCAAGTGCTAGGGCATCATCAGGTCGCGTTGGGTGAATTCCAGTTTAGTCCACGTAGCATGCCAAACAGTGCGCCCAACCCTAAGTTGGAAGGCGAATCCCTATACGGCCGAGATCTCCGTAACAGCCAAATACAAGGTTTCGACCTCAAGCCGTTACTTCAGGCCTATCAAGCGTTTAAAGCGGCAGGGCAAGCTGATGACTTTTTCACCTCGCCCGATTTTATGGATAAGCTGAGCGGCACCGACAAACTGCGTAAGGCGATTATTGCTGGGCAGAGTGAAGCTGAAATTCGTGCCAGTTGGCAGGCTGATTTAGCGCAATTTAAGCAGCAACGTCAGCCGTATTTGCTGTATCCAGATAGCGATTAGCTTTTGCGCAAACGCGCAAAAGCTTGGTTGGTTCGCGAGAGAGTATTGCGACCGAGTTCGGACGCTTGAATCAGCGCAATGAACAACAAGTCGATGACTAAGTTCTGGGCCGTACGCGCATGAATTGAAGATAAGCGTGTCGGCTCGCTCTCAGCGACAGAATACAAACTTACGTCGGCAAGCTGAGTGATCGGTGTTTTGCCATAGCGGGTAATGCTAATTACGCTACTACCGTGACGACGCGCTTCTTTGACCACACGCGTGACTTCATGGGTACTACCCGATTCGCTGATGGCAACCACGACGTCACCGACATTAAAGGTCGCGGCATTGGCTAATTGAATATGGCTGTCGGAGTCGGCGATAGCATGCAGGCCAAGTTTTTGTAGCTTGTAAGATAAGTCTTTGGCAACTAAAGCTGAGCCGCCAATACCGGCAATCAAGATGCGTTGCGCATCGAGTAGCTTGCGCACGGCTTGGGCAAAAGCAGCTTTTTCATTGAGGTTGCGGGTTTCACTTAAGACGTTGATTTTGCCAGCAAGGAGTTTGTCGGCCATCTCGTTAAAGTCGTCTTCTAGGGTAATTTCGCCGTGTAAGCGCGCACTTTGATGGGCTTTTTTGTTCAGCGCATCAATCACTGACAATTTGAACGCTGGATAGCCGCGATAGCCAAGCTTCTGGGCGAATTTCACTACACTCGACTGGCTCACGCCAACGGTGCTTGCGAGTTGTTGCGAGGATAGGTCGCGTAAGGCGCTCGGCGATTCTAATGTGAACGCCGCCAACTTCGACTCGCTGGCGGAAAGAGAATTTTGAACGGCTTTAATTTTTGCAAATGCGGACATCGTGTCCCACCTTTAGGTTCCAAGCGTCAGCGTTACCAAGCTAACGGAATTTTTTATTCAAATATAAACTAGTTAGACTGAATAGCAAAACCCAAGTTTAAACTCATGCAGGAGCGCCTGTGAGCACAGCATTCGACAGCTTCCAACGCCAACTAGCGAACACTATTCCGTCGACGCGTTTGATCACTGCGTTGAGTCAGCGCTTGGCATTCAGTACCGATGCGAGTTTTTACCACAAAGTACCGCAGTTGGTGGTGCAAGTAGCCACGGTAAGCGAATTACAAGCGTTGGTGCGGTTAGCGAGTGAATATCAAGTTCCACTCACATTTCGCGCGGCAGGGACCAGTCTATCTGGGCAAGCGATTAGTGACTCTGTGCTAGTGATGCTCACGCGCGACTGGCAGCAAATAGAAGTGTTAGAACAAGGCGCCAAAGTCAAACTTCAGCCGGGCGTGATTGGCGCTCATGCCAATCATAAGCTCGCCCCTTACGGCCGTAAAATAGGCCCCGACCCGGCGTCAATCAATACCTGCCAAGTGGGCGGTATTGCCGCCAATAATGCCTCGGGTATGTGTTGCGGGGTTAAGCATAATAGCTATCACACGCTGGCCGCGATGAGTTTTGTCATGGCCGATGGCACCTATGTGGACACCACGGATGAAACCTCTGTTGCGGCCTTTCGTGCCAGTCACAGCGAATTACTGCAGGGCCTAGCCGAACTCGCCGAACAGGTTCGTAACGATAAAGAGCTAAGTCACACCATAGCCACGCAGTTCCGCCTGAAAAATACCATGGGCTATGGACTCAATGCGTTACTCGATTATCAAGACCCACTCGACATTCTGTGTCATTTGCTGATTGGCTCAGAGGGAACCTTAGGCTTTATCGCTGACATCACCTACCACACGGTTGCAGTGCCAAAAGCGAGTGCGACTGGCTTGTATTTATTCCCCGACAGTCATGCGGCCTGTGCGGTGATTCCCGCACTGAAGCAGCTTGGCGTCGAAGCCGTTGAGTTGATGGATGACCGCTCGTTGGTATCGGTACAGCCATTGTTAGCAAAATTGACCGAATTGACGTCGCCACCTGGCGCGGTGGCATTACTTATCGACATCGGACGTGATGACGAAGCAGCGCTGCAACAGGCGCAACAAGAACTGGAACATTTGCTGGCGGATTTCACAGCGCTTTGCCCGATGCGCAGCGACCCGGTGACCAGTCAGGCACTATGGCAAATTCGCAAAGGTTTATTCCCAGCAGTAGGCGCAGTCAGGGCGAGTGGCACCACCGTCATTATTGAAGACGTTGCGGTCCCGCTTGAAGCCTTGCCTGAGGCGGTCAATGCGCTGCAACAGCTGTTCGACCAACATGGCTATGCTGAAGCGATTATTTTCGGTCATGCACTCGATGGGAATGTGCATTTTGTCTTCACCCAAAGCTTCGCGAGCGCGCAGGAAGTTGAGCGTTATGCCGCATTTATGGATGCGGTCAGTACGCTTATTACCGAACGTTTTGCCGGCACGCTCAAGGCCGAACACGGCACTGGGCGCAATATGGCGCCCTATCTCTATGCACAATGGGGTGGTGCTGGCTTGGCGGTCATGCAACGTATTAAAGCTTTGATCGACCCGCGGAGTATCTTGAATCCAGGGGTGATTTTAAATGACGATCCACAGGCGCATTTACGCGACTTAAAAGCCATGCCCCAGGTTAATGAAACTGTCGACGCTTGTATTGAATGTGGTTTCTGTGAACCACAGTGTCCGTCGTTGCATTACACCTTGAGCCCACGCCAACGCATTGCTTTGATGCGCCGTGCGAGTCAACGCACGCCAGCAGAGCAGCAAGAGATTGCGAAGGATTTTCAGCATTTAGGCATTGATTCCTGCGCAGCAACCGGGCTTTGTGCAACGGCCTGTCCGGTTGGTATCGACACCGGTGCGTGGATAAAAGAATTACGCGCCGAACAGGCGCAGTATCCGCGGATCGCAAAATGGCTAGCGGGGCATCAAGCAGGCGCTGAGAGTATTGCTCGCTTTGCACTCGCGGCAGGCCGCCCGTTGAGCAAATTACAGCAGCGCCGCCCCACATTGCCGCCCGCCGCCAAGACACCATCAGCATCGCGAGCAGTCGAGAGCTCAGAAAAAGCCATTTACTTCACCACTTGCCCGAATCGCGTCTTCGGCACGGATGGTCAGGAGCCGTTGCCGCAGGTGGTGGAGCGCTTGTGCGCCCGCGCTGGCATTCAGCTTATAGTTGCACCCACCAACGGCGCCTGCTGTGGGCAGCCCTACCTAAGCAAAGGCTATCCGCACGAAGCGCAGACGAAACAGAACGAATTGCGAGAGCTGCTCTGGAAATATAGCGAACAAGGGCGTTACCCAGTGATATTTGATGCCAGCCCATGTGCTTTGCAAGCCAAAGATCTTGAGGGTATGCGTAGCTATGATCTCGCCGCTTATCTTCAGCAACACGTTGCGAAAAGGCTTGCTTTGCAGCCACTTGATGAACCGCTGCTGCTACATGTGACCTGTAGTAGTCGGCATCTCGATCAGGGGAGCTCTTTGCGCGCCCTCGCGCGCCTTTGCAGTGAGCATGTGATTGAACCTGAGCAGATCCAATGTTGCGGTTTTGCTGGTGACCAAGGTTTCACCCAACCAGAACTGAATGCCAGTGCATTAGCGCCATTAGCTGAACAAGTTCCCTCGGACTGTCAGCATGCGGTAAGTAACAGCCGCACCTGCGAGATCGGCTTGAGCCATCATGCGGGCAGTAACAAAGTACAGTATCGCCATATCGCTTATTTGCTTGATGCGCTCAGCACCTCAACGCCATCGACATAGGATTTTTTATGCCTCATCCGAATCAAACTTTTACTGAACTCGAGTCACGTTGGCATGCCGAACATTGGCCGCATTTAGCTAAACGCCAGCTCACGTACAAAGATATTGAACCGGTTCTTGACGCTATGGCAGCGACTGAGCAGTTGACGCATACAGTGGTGGGAAGTTCTTATCTGGGCACGCCTATTCGACGGTTGTCACTAGGACATGGTCCGATGGTGGTGTTGGCGTGGACGCAAATGCACGGCAACGAGTCGACTGCGACCGCAGCGGTATTGGACTGGTTGCAATTACTGCTTAATGAACACCCCGCAGATCTCCCAACTGATTGGCAGGAGCTGGTGACTTTACATGTGATTCCGATGCTCAACCCTGATGGGGCTGCGGCTGGCACGCGCGAAACAGCGCAGGGCATCGATATGAATCGTGATGCGCTGGCGCAGCAAACCCCAGAGGGCCGGTTGTTGTGGCAACAGGTGCAGACCCTCAAACCGTCGGTGGCGTTTAATCTGCATGATCAAAACCCCTACTATGCGGCGGGCGAGGGCGGTGAGCCGGCAACGATTGCGTTTTTGGCTCCGGCCTACCATCCTGACAAACATGTGGATGGCGCACGCTTGCGGGCCAAGCAACTTATCGCCCATATGCGACAGGTTTTGTCGCACTGGCTGCCAAACGGTATTGGTCGTTACGACGATACATACTCCCAGCGTTCCTTTGGTGATGCCATTGCCGGTACGGGCGCCAGTACCATACTTATTGAGAGTGGCGAACACCGCGGTGATCCAAGTCGACAGGTCGCACGACGACTCAATGTTATGGCTCTGCAAGCGGGCTTAGCGGCGTTGCTGAGCGGTGTTTATCAGGACTACAGTCTTGCCGACTACTACGCGATTCCGGATAACGTCAGCGATGGCTTTGTCGATATAAGAATTTGTGACCTCACCATTGACGATGGCGAGCATCCGCCCTATCAGGTGGATGTTTGCTTGAACCGCGATCCTGATCGCGCGCAGGGGTACGTGCTGGAGTTTGTCGGTGATAGTACGGGGCAGCAGGGACTCGAAGAGGTGTCAGGTGCTGGTTTGAAGTGGCAACAGCTCCCGCAATTAGGCGCTGTTGCCGATCCGTTGTTGGCGCATGTGCGCGAACAGCTTAGTCAACGGTAACGGGCAAGCTACCTGCAGCGTTGCCAGTCAATAAGGTTTCTACCAATGCGTTGAAGCTGGCGCTTGTGACTTCACCCGAAGCTTGCTGCGCTGCACTGTAATCATAGGTGGCAATGGCCACGTCAGCGACCGCACGGAAGTCGCTGAGCACATAAGGTGTGCGCAGAGCGACAAACACCGTGGGCTGTTCACGTTCTTTGGTAAATGCCAACAACTCTTGCAACCACGCATGCTGATCAGCCTTGCTCGGGCGATCACGCCAACTGGCTAAATCATCCATACCACCCATCTCAGCCAAACTGTGGTGCGGCGTGATATCACCCACCACGACTGCCGCGTTCACTGGCCATGTTAACCAAGGTTGCCCTTCAGGTAGTTCGGCTAAGCTCAAACACTCAGTGGTGACCTGCGGTCGTTGTTGCGCTAATGCGTCGGTAAACGCTTGGCAGCGCAGGGTATCGGGCATGACCGCATACCATTGCTGTGCTTGCAGCGGGAGAACACCGTTGTCATAAACCAGCGTGGTTGCTGCGTCCGCTAAGGCTTGTTCTGCTTGCAGGTTATCCGTAAGTGGCATCTGTCCGAGCGCTTCAATGCGTCCGGCTAGCGTAGTGGTAGGTGGTACGTCGAGACGATACTGCGCTTTGAGCTGACGAATACGCAGCGCTGACGCAGCGAGCTTGTCGGTATCAATTTCGCCTTGTGCGACGGCTTCTTCCAGTCCAGCGAAATACTGCCAGAAGCCTTCAATGTCTGCCGACGTACGAATGGTATAAGGCATGAGGGCAATATCAGCGCCGGCTTTAAAGGTGGCGATAGTGGCCTGAAGCGGCGCGTAATAATGAGCAACACCGGCCATATCCAGTGCATCGGTGACGATAACCCCAGTAAAGCCAAGCTCTTCGCGCAGCACACCGGTTAAGATCTTATGCGACATGGTCGCAGGCACAACTGTTTGCTCGCCGTTAGAGGCGGTGAACTTGGTATCATCGAGGGCGGGGTACTGAATGTGTGCGGTCATCACCATCGCTGGCGGCGTTGAGCTATGGATGATGTGACGGAACGGCAATAAATCAACTGCGTCTATGGTTTCGCGGTTATGCTCGACGCGCGGCAGGCCGGTATGACTGTCGACATGGGTGTCGCCATGGCCAGGGAAATGCTTAAGCGCACTCATAATGCCGTGTTGTTGTAGTGTCGCCACTGTGGTTTGCCCAAGCTCGGCAACAATGGCGGGGTCCTCACCGTAGCTACGCACATTAATCACGGGATTCTCTGGATTAACATTGACATCAACCGTGGGAGCGAAATTTAAGTTGAAGCCGAGCATGTTCAACTCGTTGGCAATGCCTTGGGCAACCTGTTTAGCCATAGCAGTACCATGTGCCGCATAACTCGCACCTAAGGCCATATTTCCGCCAAAACGTGTCGAAATATCGGCGGGGAGTCGCGCAACGCGCCCGCCTTCTTGATCGACGGCAATGAAGAGTGGTGGCAATTGCGCTTCACGCATCACGGTTTGCATTTGGTCAATCAGCGCTACGATTTGCTCGCCACTTTGTAGATTGTCAGCGAACAGAATCACACCGCCAATCTTACCCTTGCGCAATACTTCAGCCAGTTCTTCAGGCAACTCAGTAACTGGAGTTTTGCAATCGTCACTCGTTGCTCCATCGGTACAGAAGTAACGAAAGTCGAGCATGATTTTTTGCCCTAATTGCAGACGCTGCTGCTCAGGCGAACTGATTTTTGAAGGGCTGCATGACGCTAAAACGACAAGGCTAAGCAGCAGGGCAAAACGACGAATCATGGCTATACTCTTTATTCGATGATGGATAAAAGATCACGTGAAAATCTAAAGGTATCCTACGTGAGCTTTTGCAAAAAATAAATTATTCCACAAAAATGTTTGGTGCTTATTCTTCAAGGAGTAATAAGCGGAGCGCTGGTTAGACTTTCTCGGCATAAATTTTTTACATACCTAGGTAATGAAGTCTGTCACATTCCGCAACAAATTCGCCCTGATTGGTTAAGTTAAAGTAATTAAAGAAGAATTTTAACTGTGTCGCGAGTGAAGATAGACGGGAGACTAAAAAATGCACAGAAAATCACTTGGAATAATTTATTATTTACATTATAAGAATATGTGATACTTTCAATATATTGATGGTTCTACCATCTGTTGTAGTAATTCTTCGTCGATGACGGCGAGGGGTATAACAAGAAGACGTACTGACGATACGTACCAGATTCTTACAACGAGCGGAGATTGCAAAGTGAAACTCAATAAGATAGCACTCGTGCTGGGGTTGACGACAAGTATGAGCGGACTCGCTTATGCGCAGGATGTCGATCAAGAAGAGAACACACAGCAAAACGAAGAAACAGAAAAAGTCGAACGCATTTCGGTAACGGGTTCGAGCATTAAGCGCACAGCGATGGAAGGTGACTTACCACTGACCGTTATTTCGCGTGAAGACATTGATGCCCAGGGTATTACCACAGCTGAACAACTTATGTTGCAGTTGAACGTGGCTTCAAACTCAAACGATAACTTGGCGAGTAACACCGGTATCGTAAGTGGTGAAGAACGTGGTAATAACGGTGCTTCAAGCGCCAACTTGCGTCAGCAAGGTGCCGGTTCTACCCTAGTTCTTTTGAACGGTCGTCGTACAGCGACGCACGGTTTGAAAGGTCGTTCGGTCGACTTGAACTCAATTCCTTTCTCAGCCATCGAGCGCGTTGAAATTCTACGTGACGGTGCATCAGCGGTATACGGTACTGATGCTATCGGTGGTGTTATCAACTTCATCTTGAAGAAAGACTTCCAAGGCGCGCAAGTAGGGGCCTTTGCGGATCATACTGAAGCAGGTGGCGGTAATATCTATCGTTTCAACGCTTTAGCCGGTACCGGTGATTTATACTCAGATGGTTACAACGTGATGGCATCATTGTCTTATCGCACCGCAGAAATTCTGCGTGGTGTTGACCGTGACTTCACGAGCACTTTCCAACCTGAGCGCGGCCTTTCACCAGATACCCGTGGTACGCCATTCGCGTCGCTGAACAACCGTCCAGGTGGCGACGATCCAACCAGCCCGAACTACAACCTTATCGGTACTGGTTTGATCAACCCAAATACAGGTTTAACCAACGATGTACTTAACGTATTAGCGTTACCAGGTATGCCGGGTTGTGATGTTTATCCAAATATGGATGATGACGGTGCTGCTCTTTGGAACCGTGCGCGTAACGAAGGCGTTAGCTGTGCATGGGATTATCCTCGTGCCGCGGCGTTGCAACAACCAGTTGATAGTGTTGACTTTGTTGGTCGTGCGACCATGACCCTTGGCGATAGCGCCGAAGGTTTTGTTGAGTTCATGGGTTCTGAAGTGACCTCACAAAAAGTTTTCGAACCCAACCAAATCACGCCTTGGTCAATCGGTTCACAAGGTTGGTATCCAAGCACGGGTGAATCATACGACTACATCGTCGACGCATTAAGCGATTACTACGGTGCTGATCAATTGAACATCGGCGCGCCAATTGCTTACCGCTGGCGTTGTATGGATTGTGGTCCTCGTGAAATCGAAACCACAACGACAGCAATGAAAATTCAGTTCGGTGTTGAAGGCCAAATCGGCTTTTGGGACTACCGTGTCGGTTTAGGTCATGCGACCAACGAGTCTGAATCAGAGCTCGGCGGTGGTTATCACTACACTGAACTGCTTGCGCAGGGCATTGGTAGTGGTGCAATCAACCCATTCTTACTACCAAGTCAGACACAGTCGGATGCAGGTATGGCAGCTCTCGCTGCAGCGTCAGCTGAAGGCGTTATGCTTTACGGCGGTAAAACAACATTGACCCAGTTTGATGCGTCAATCACCGGTGACTCAGGCTTCAACTTAGGCCTTGGTGGCGACAATATCTTCGTCGCAGGTGGTGTTGATATCCGTCAGGAAGGTTACGAGTTCAACGGCGACCGTCGTGCTGCTGAAAACCGCCCAGACATTTACGGTGCTCCTTTTGACAACGCTAACGCGCTTGACGACGTGGACCGTACTGTTAAAGCTGTGTTCGTAGAAGCTCTAGTACCAGTAGTACAAGACTTCGAGGTGAACTTAGCGGCACGTTATGACCACTATGACGGTTTCGGTGGCACCACCAATCCGAAAGTAGGCTTCACTTGGACACCGACTGATGAAATCTTGGTTCGTGGTGCGTACAGTACTGGTTTCCGTACGCCATCATTTAACCAACTCTTCAACGGTGTAACTGAAGAACCGTACACGGGTCAGGATCTTGCCGATCCACGTGACTGTCCAAATGGTGAAGTTGACCAAAGCGATCCAAATTGTGATACGCCAATTCAGCCAACCCGTTTATTTGGCGGTAAAGAAGACCTTGGTCCAGAAGAGTCTAAGCAATCAAGCTTTGGTGTGGTTTATGCGCCAACGGATAGTTTCTCAATGAACATCGACTGGTGGGAAATCATCATCGACGGCACGATCCAAATTCCTGGCTTCCGTGACCTGCTTGAGAACTATGACTTGTTCGAAGACAACTTCATTCGCGATAGCGAAGGCAACTTGGTGACGATTGACTCGCGTTACATCAACGCCGGTGAACGTCAAACCAGTGGTATTGAAGTGGGTATGCAAGCCAATGGCGAGCTGAACGAAGGTTTGTGGAGTGTGAACTTCAACGGTAGCTACTTGATCGAAGACAAGAAGAAGCTGCTTGATAACGCGCCTTGGGGCGAAAACCTCGTAGGTACACACTCACGCGGTAACATTCCACTCCGCTGGAAGCACACCGTGACCTTTAACTACGCGAAAGGTGACTTCGCGCACAGCTTGACGCAAATTTACCGTCACAGCTACGACGACGAGACGCCACCAGGAGTACGTTCAGGTGAAGCGGATCCGTTGTACTATGATGGTGAAGTGGGTAGCTACCTAATCTACAACTACAGCGTACGTTACATGGCGTTGGAAGATTGGGACGTGACCTTCGGTATCAAGAACTTGTTTGACCGCGATCCACCGTTCACTGCACACCAGAACGACTACTCGCCTGGTGCAGCGTTCGACCCTCGTGTGGCCGACCCACGTGGTCGCTCGTACACCCTACAGCTGACTTACAACTTCTAATTTTTAGAGTGTAAGTTGTAGGAAGTAGGAAAGAAGAACTGCGGTCAGCTTCGGCTGGCCGCAGCTATTTTAGCCGCAATAAATCAGGTGATACGTCCATGTCTCAGCCTTATCACATCGTCATTCTTGGAGGCGGTTCGGCCGGTTGGATGACCGCTGCAGCACTCTCTAAGGTCCTTGATCGTCAGCATTACAAGATTACCTTGATTGAATCCACCGCGATTGGCACCGTTTCGGTCGGTGAGGCAACCATTCCTGGGATTCGTGAATTCAATCAGCTTTTACAAATTGACGAAAACGAATTTATTCGTGAGACACACGGTAGCTTTAAGTTAGGTATTGCCTTCGAAAATTGGCAAAACATTGGCGATGAATATATGCATCCGTTCGGCACCTACGGTGTGACCTTGAACGGCGTGCCTTTCCATCATTATTACCTGCGCCATGAACGCGAACAAGGTAGCGCCAACGCCATTCCGCTACCTGAACTTAATCTAGAATGGAGCGCTGCGCTGGCGCATAAATTTACCCGCCCCATTGCTGATAAGCGCAGCCCGTTGGGGCATATCAAGTATGCTTACCATTTTGACGCTGCCGCCTATGCGCGGTATTTAAAAAATTATGCGACACAACGGGGTGTTGTAGCGCTGGAAGACCGCATGCTCGAGGCCAAACGACACGCGAATGGCTACGTTGCCTCGTTGATATTAGAAAAACAGGGCGAAGTAAGTGGTGACTTTTTCATCGACTGCAGCGGCTTCAAAGCGCTGTTGATTGGTGAAACATTAGGTGTGAGTTATCACGACTGGCGCAAATGGATGCCCTGTGACAGCGCTGTCGCGTTGCCAGGTCAGCACGACGCTGACAACATTTTACCCTATACCCGCTCCATTGCGCATCACGAAGGTTGGCGCTGGAAGATTCCGTTGCAGCACCGCACTGGTGAGGGGTGGGTCTATTCAAGTCGCTTCACAGACAGCGACAAAGCAGAGCGTGAGTTCCGCGAAACCATTGGAAACTTTGACAGCAAAGCGAATCACTTGCGTTGGATCAATGGTCGTCGCGACGAGGCTTGGAAGCACAACGTATGTTCCATCGGTTTGTCGGCAGGTTTCATTGAGCCGCTTGAGTCGACTGGATTACAGCTTACGCAATCAGGCATTATGCGCTTGATTAGCTTGTTACCAGGTAAAGGTGACATGACCGAGCGCGCCAAAGCTTTTAACCGCTACACCGCGGAAGAAATTACCAATATTCGCGATTTTGTCATGTGCCACTACAAGCTCACCAATCGCGATGATTCAGAGTTTTGGCGCTATTGCCGCGATATGGAGATTCCAGATTCGCTACAAGAGCGGTTGGACTTATATCGCGAAAACGCGAGTATTTTTCGCAATAGTAATAATGAGCTTTTTAACGAAATTAGCTGGTTCTCGATGTTTCACGGTCAGGGCCTCACTCCTGAACAGGTGCACCCTATCGCAGAGCAAATGCCGGCTGCCACCATGCAGCAGCACTTAACGACAATCCAGCGCGTTTTTAAACAGTCGGTGGCGCAGCTGCCGAGCCATGCAGATTTTATTCGGAAACATTGCCAAGCATCATGAAGTTGTTATCGAAGCCTTTAACATTAGCTCTTGTGGCTAGCGTGTCAGCGCTGGCATTAAATAGTTGTAGCAGTACTGACTACGAAAAAATGCCGTCCGCTAACCAAAGCCAACGCGTGAAGTCGTTGGTTTTGCACTACACCGCTATTGATTACGAAAAAAGCGTGCGCGCTTTAGTGGAGCCGAAAGGGCTAAGTTCGCACTACCTCGTCCCCGAACGTGGTGATCCGAGTTATCAAGAAGACTACATTAAGGTGTTTCAGTTAGTCGACGAGCATGCGCGTGCTTGGCATGCAGGTGACTCCTATTGGCAAGGGCGTACGGAGCTGAACGACACCTCGATCGGTATTGAAATTGTCAATGTACCGCAATGTCAATGGGATACCAGTCAGCAGGCAACGCGTGCTGAACATGGCGAGAATCGACTTTGTACCTTTCCTGACTATGATCCTGAGCAAATCGAGGCGGTAATTGAGTTGTCGCAGCAGATCTTAGCGCGTCATCCAGATATTCATCCCACCGCTGTCGTTGGCCACTCTGATATTGCCTTCATGCGCAAAAACGACCCGGGTCCACGTTTTCCGTGGTATCAGCTTTATCAACAAGGGGTCGGTGCTTGGTATGAGCAAGATACTCTCGCGCGTTATTGGCGGCAGTTTAATCAGCAACCTGCAAATATCGGCTTACTGCAAGCAGCTATGCGCGCCTATGGCTACGGTGTGATTGAAACCGGTGTGTTTGATGAGCAAACGCGCAGCGCGTTATCAGCGTTTCAAATGCACTTCTTGCCGTGGAGTGTGAACGGAGAGAACGACAGCCAAACCACGGCCGCGGTTTTTGCTCTGTTAGAGCGCTACTTCCCTGAACAACTCGAACCCTTGTGGCAACGCTATCAAGCGGAGAGTGAGTCGAAACCCACGACGGTCGCAAAGGTTAAGCAAGGGCAAATCGATGCCGTTTTCCCTGAGCCAGCGGCGCAGCGCTCAAGCCGCGAATGGGTCAATGATAAATTACGTTTTAAAGCTTACGAAGGGCGTAGTGAAATCACCTTGTCGGCGGCGCAAGACGTCACGGCCGAAATTGAAATCAATGGCGAGACGTTAAATTTGGCGACACCGCTACAAGGCGATAAAACCTATAACTATTCGCTCAAGCGTCGCACAGAAAACGGCTTGAATACGTTGTTCGTGAAGTCGGTGCAGCCTGAAGGGGCACAGCTACGGGTGCAGATCCCTTATCCAACGCTAATCGACGCGACCACGGAGTATCGCGACGCCTTTCGTAAAGTCGATGAACTCATTGAACAGGATATTGCCGACGGCTTTCCGGGCGCAGTGTTGGTGGTGGTGAAAGACGGCAAAATCATCAAGCAAACAGCCTATGGCTACGCAAAGCGCTATAGCGAAAACGGCGAGCTACTTGATTCGCCAACGCCAATGACGTTGGCGACGGGCTTTGATATCGCTTCGAATACCAAATCCTTCGCCACCGCGATGGCAATGATGCACTTGGTCGAGCGCGGTTTGTTGGATGTGAATGCACCAATTTATCACTACTTACCCGAATATCGAGGACAGGGGCGTGAAGCACGCCGCGTACGTGATTTATTGAACCATCAGTCAGGCTATGGCCCGCAAGTGCACTTCTTTGACCCTGAGAACAAGCTCGGCAAACTGTTTTATTCACGTGACAAAGAAAAAACACAGCGCCTTATCGCCACCAAAGTACCTTTTAAAGTGGGTAACGGCGTACAAGCCACTTACAGTGACACTGGCTTCAAGCTCTTAGGCACTATCGTTGAACGTATTGCCAGCATGCCTCTGGACCAATACGTTGAGCAGCATATTTACGCACCCCTTGGCCTGCACAACACGCTGTTTACGCCTTTGCGCAAGGGCCGTCTGCCAAGTGAGTTTGCGGCGACCGAGCTGAACGGCAACACCCGCGGTGGCCGCGTCGAATTCCCAGGAATTCGTACCTACACCTTGCAAGGCGAAGTACACGACGAGAAGGCTTTCTATTCAATGGGAGGTGTCGCTGGCCATGCGGGTCTGTTCTCGACTGGACCTGATCTTGCAGTGTTAGTACAAATGCTGTTGAACGGTGGTGGTTACGGAAATGTACACTTGTTTGAAGAGAGTGTGCTCGACATCTTCACGGCACCACATGCGCGGGCCCGTAGTTTTGGTCTAGGCTGGCGCCGCGCTGCCGATGGCGAAACCCGCTGGCACTTCGGTCCTTATGCGAGCCATGAGGCCTTTGGCCATACTGGCTGGACCGGCACCGCTACAGTGGTTGACCCGGCCCTCGACCTCGGGATTATTTTGCTCACCAACGCCCGTCATTCGCCTATCGTCGAAGAAGATGATGGCTATGAGTTTTTGGGTAAGCAGTTCGAAACCGGCAACTACGGCAGCGTCATCACCGGTGTTTACGAGGCAGTATTAAATAATAACTAAAATGGACTTTATATAGTTCAGTAAGGTATTTAGTGGTTTATAAAACGGTCAAATAATTGACGGTTATCAAAAGCTGGTCTACGCTTAAGTTAGTAATAACTAACTTACGAGTCGATCATGCCCAAATCTATCGCGCGCACCTATTCACGTTATACCGAAGATGCACTGGCTGTGTTAGCAAGTCTTATTCGGTCTGCGCGTGTGCAACAACGTATTAGCGCTCAGCAATTAGCGGAACGCGCTGGCATTTCGCGTAGTACGTTACAGCGCATTGAGAAAGCAGATCCTAAATGTGAAATCGGCATCGTTTTTGAACTGGCGAGCCTACTGGGTATTGCTTTGTTCGACGCGTCTCCGAGTTCAGGTGAATTACGTCGCTATCGCACATTACAAGAAGAAAAACTGACACTGTTGCCAGAGCGGGTACGCGAGCCCGCACGCGAGGTCGATGATGACTTCTAACCTGCCCAACTTGAAAGGCTATCGTGAAGCATACGTTTGGGTTTGGTTGCCAGGGTCAGCGGCTCCAATTGTTGCAGGCAAACTGGAAGCCAACGGACAGCAACTGCGCTTCAATTACGGGCAAAGTTACCTAGAACGTGTTGAACAGCAAAAGCCAGCCGTTCCACTCTATTTACCAGAGCTACCGTTACGCAAAGGGCGATTAGAAAATGTGCCTGGGCTGAGCATGCCTAACTGCCTACGTGACGCTGCGCCCGACGCGTGGGGGCGCAGAGTCATCCTTAATAAGTTAGTGGGTAGAGCGGCACAGAATAGGGATACTGCTGAACTCGGTGAACTGGTTTACTTACTGGAGTCGGGATCCGATCGAATAGGCGCCTTCGATTTTCAATTGTCGCCGACCGACTATGTGCCACGCTCAGCCAAGAATGTTCTATTAGAGGAACTGGTTGAATCGGCGGAGCGTGTCGAGCAAGGAATACCCTTAACGCCAGAGCTTGACCACGCATTGTTCCACGGTAGCTCTATCGGTGGTGCGCGACCGAAGGCGCTGATTGAAACGGATACATGCAAGTATATCGCGAAGTTTTCGTCGTCAACGGACACCTATAGCGTGGTGAAAGCCGAGTACGTTGCCATGCGGCTTGCTGAGGAAGTCGGGCTTGATGTTGCCCCGGTTGAACTGGTTAACGCAGCCAATAAAGATGTGCTGTTAATCGAGCGCTTTGATCGCCAACTGCAGCCTGAAGGTTGGGGGCGCAAGATCATGGTATCGGCGCTAACGTTACTTGAACTGGACGACATGATGGCCCGTTACGCCAGCTACGAAACACTTGCCGAAATCATTCGTCATCGTTTTATCGAGCCAAAGGCGACCTTGCGTGAGCTCTTCCAGCGTTTGGTATTCAATATTCTGGTCGGCAACACAGATGACCACGCGCGCAATCATGCAGCATTTTGGGATGGCAAGGACCTTACCTTGACCCCCGCTTATGACATTTGTCCTCAAGGCCGTGCAGGCAATGAACAGAGCCAAGCCATGCTGGTCCATGGCCGTGATAATCGCAGTGCTTTAAGTACCTGCTTAAAAAGTGCTGCAAGTTATTTGCTTACTGAAGCCGACGCGAAAGCTATCATGCGGCACCAAATAGCCACTATCGAAAAACAGTGGTCTACTATTTGTGACGATGCAGAGCTCAATCAAGTGGAACGAAACCTACTTTGGCGGCGGCAATTTCTCAATCCTTACTCTGTTGATGTCGCGTAAGCGGCGCGAATCTCGCTTAGCTTTACGTCAATGCTGGAGCGGTCAAGCCATTGGCCGCGCACCATCACACCTGCAGGTGAGCGCAATGCATCTGCCGATTCTAACGGGTTGTGACGCAGCAACATAAAGTCGGCTTGGTAGCCTGGTGCAACGTGCCCGACCTTCAAATCATGGCTTTTGTCGAAATACTCAGCGGCCGCCGCGGTTGCGGTGTAGTAAATCGCTTCTAACGACATACCTGCATCTTGCATGTAACGAATTTCATGGTGAATCGAGAAGCCAGGCACACTAAAGAGCTGTGGTGCGTCAGTGCCGAAAACAATAGTAGCGCCACCGTCGTGCAAGGCTTTTAATAGTCGTTGGCGGTTGTCTTGCTGTATAGCCGCATGGTCTGTGTTGAAGTAGCTCGAGCCTTGGCTGGGGTAGTAATTGAGCCAACTCTCACGCACTTGTTGTGGGACCAAATCAAGCTCAGGATAGGCAGCGAGCGCTGTCGCATCGCCCGCACCGATGAGCGTCGCCCAGAGAGCTTGCGTCGGCACCACCGCCATGTTGCTCGTCACCGTCATATCCACTAATTGTTTTAGCTCTTCTGCGGTAATCGCACGATCTATGGCGTCAACGTAACGCAGGTAACCGTCCAAGTGGTCAATAGTTCGCTGTCCTTCAGTCATGGCAACGTCGATGCCGACATCAACGGGAACATGCCCAGCAAAGTCAATTCCCACCTCACGTGCTGCCGCCGCAACAGCGCGGTACTCTTCCAGAGCTAAACCAGGGTGGATTTTCAGTAAATCCCAGCCTTCGTTGGCATGCTCTCGCACGCGTTGCGCAGCCTGCTTTGGCGATTCGACGGTGTTGCCGTTAAAACTTGGTCCCGCTAAAACTAATGTGGGGCCAAGGCGATGACCGGAGGCGATATCCTCTTTGAGTTGCAGCTGGTTGGTGTAGCCGAGCATGCCGCGCACGGTGGTGACGCCATTAGCAAGATACAGATAAAGCATGTCATCGGCATAGCGCTTCGGCATGCCGGCAAAACTTACCGCGGCAGGCACGTGGCCATGCATCTCGGTAAATCCGGCTAACACATAGCCGCCTTTGCCATCGATCACACGCGCTGAAGCTGGTGCGGTCAAGTCAGCAGCGACCGTAACAATAACACCATTGCGGATAGCGATCGTCTGCTCGGTCAGGACGTTCGCTTGGCGACCTTCCCAGCTAATAACATTCACATTTTCTACCAGCGTTGTGGCGTTAGAGATGTGCTTGGCATGCGCAGCAGAGGTAAGCAGCGCAGTAGCTAGCAATATAAAAATGAAGCGTAAAGTCGACATGCGGTAATTTCCCAAGCAAGAATGAGTTAACGGTAACAGTGTAGATGAAAACGCTGTCATGTGCGTTTCGGTTCAACGTTCGCCTGTCACAAACTATTCATCTATTCTGCACAGAACTGTCATGCATTGTTGGCAGCCTATCGCTGGTTTCACAACGCTCAGCGTAAAAGGTAGCTATGTTAAATGTTGACCAACTTATTCAACAAAAATTACCTCCGGTATTCCACCATCCGGCGCTGGAATCATGGTTGAAACGTCCGGTCAGCAAGTTACTTAAGCGTCTTCTTCATGCTGAAGATATTCGGAAATTCACTGCTGATTACGGTCATTTGCGCGGCCGTGACTTTGTCGATCAAGTGCTCGACTATTTTGATTTTCGGTACACGGTTGCCGATCGTGAGCGCGAACATATCCCAAGCCAAGGTAAGCTCGTCATTATTGCGAATCACCCGATTGGCTCGCTAGATGGTGTTGCCTTGTTAAAGTTAGTGGCTGAGGTACGACCCGACGTCAAGGTGATTGCGAACGACATGCTGTGGAGCCTTGAGCCGCTACGGCCCATGCTCTTGCCGATTACGAATATAGGTGGTCGAGCGGGGCGGCAGCAAATCAAAGCCATTCACGAGCATTTGGCCGAGGACAAGGCGGTGATCGTTTTTCCTGCTGGTGAAGTGTCGCGGTTGCGTCCGAAAGGCGTGCGCGATACCCGCTGGGAAACCGGCTTCTTACGTATCGCCGATAGAGCTAAAGCGCCTATTTTGCCGATTCATATCGACGGCCGCAATTCGTGGACGTTTTACGCCTCTTCGATCATGTATAAACCGCTCTCAACACTGTTGCTGGTCGAAGAGATGTTTCGACAGCGTGCCGGTGTGCTGCACTTTCGTATCGGCCGCTGTATCGCTTACAAGCATCATCATCGAACGGACCTAAGCTTAAAAAATCGCATGCTTATGTTGCGTAAGCATTTGTACCGAGTCGGCGCGGGCAAGTCTGGAATGTTCCCAACCGAACAGGGCATTGCCCTCGCTGAACCCCGTTTGGCGTTGCGCAATGCCTTGAGCGACTGTACCTATTTAACCTCCACCCCAGACGGCAAAGACCTTTACTTCACTGATTATCGTACCGATTGCCCCTTGATGCGTGAGCTTGGCCGAGTACGCGAAGTAACCTTCCGTGCCGTAGGTGAGGGCACCGGACAACGTCGTGATCTTGACCGGTATGACGTGCAGTTTAGTCATTTGTTGCTATGGGACGCACAAGCGATGGAGATTGCGGGCAGCTATCGCTTAGCAGTTGTTGCACAGCTAAACATGCAACAGTCTTACGAAACACTTTATACAGCTAGCTTATTTCGTTTTAAGCCCGCCATGGAACGTTACTTGGCGCAAGGTATGGAGCTTGGACGTAGTTTTATTCAGCCTCAGTACCGTAACCGCTACAGTTTGGACTATTTGTGGCAAGGCATTGGAGCTTATACCCAACAACACCCAGAGGTGCGCTATCTATTTGGGCCTGTGAGTCTCTCGGGTGACTTTCCGCGGCCCGCGCAAGTGCTTATCGTCGGCTTTTACCAACAATGGTTTCCGCCGTTGCAGGACGTTGCCCAGCCCAAACATACCTTCGTCTTTACGCCGACAGAGCAGGCCCTATTGCAGCAGCTGTTCGAGGGGAAAGATTACACCCAAGACTTGCAAGTTCTAAAAGCCGAGCTCCAGCAGCTAGGTGTCAAACTCCCGCCTCTTTTCAAGCAATACAGCGAGCTTTGTGAGCCCGGCGGCGTGCAGTTTGCCTGCTTCAGTATTGATCCAGCTTTCAACAACAGTATCGATGCACTGTTAATTGTCGACTTGCATCAGCTCAAACCACGACGTAAGCAGCGCTACCTACAAAATCAGACCACGCAACACTAGTAATCATGGGCGTTCCTGTTTACCTTATTAGGTCATGACTCATGACGAACGAGAACATCTATGCGCATTGCTACATTGGGGCCCGCTGGCACTTTTTCTGAGCTAGCCGCCTGCGAATTTGGTCAGCAGCTAGCGGATTACACGTTGGCGTTTTATCCTGCTTTGGCGCGTGTATTGAAAGCCCTACCCAATGAAGCTGATTTAGCTGTCGTACCCATTGAAAATATTGTCGAAGGGGTCGTCTCGCCGGTCATCGATACCTTTGTAAAACGGCCTCTAGAGATTGTCGGTGAGTTGAGTATTCCGGTACGTTTCTCTCTGGTCGCGAATCACGCTCAGCCGGAAAAAATCTACGCACAGTTTGTCGCGCAGGGGCAGTGCAGCGAATGTTTGAGTCGTTATGATGTGCCGATCATGAATACCGCCAGTAACAGTGAGGCGCTGCAGCTACTGCAACAAAGTAGAGAGCCGGCGGCGGCTGTTGTGCCTGAACATTGCCTTGGCGAGCATCAATTTGCTCATGTCGAACATGACATTACCGATTACGCGCACAATGAAACGCGCTTTGTCGCTGTACGTGAGCCCCAAGGGGAACATGCAGTGCCACAGGCAGGCGTGAATTACAAAACTTCGTTACTGATCATTGATGATACCGATCACCCAGGCTTGTTAGTGGAGCATCTGCAAGTGTTTGCCGCTTACCGCGTGAACCTAACTTCACTGGTATCGCGCCCAACTGGGCAAAAATTTGGCCAGTATCATTTCTACCTCGAGTGCGAGGGGCACCGCGACGACACCGCTATCCGTGCCGCTCTAACGCTCATACAACTACGCAATAAGGTAATGGTGCTGGGTAGCTACCCTACAGCAGCACCCAGCGGATAAGTAAGCCGACGGTGGTGACGGCGGCAACGCCTGCGAGCCAAAAAAGCAGAAACCAGCCAAGGCGTTGCCACGTTTGTTTGGCCATTAGTCGTGATACCCCGAGTCAGCGCGAACCTTGCCACGGAAGACCCAGTAGGTGTAGCCGGTGTAGGCAAAAATAATCGGCAACAATACTGCGGCACCAACCAGCAAGAAGACGAGGCTATTGTCAGGTGCAGCGGCTTCCCATAAGGTGATTTCGCGTGGCACCAAATACGGGAAGATGCTGACGGCGAAGCCACTGTAGGCAATGAGGAATAGGCCAAGTGACCATAGGTACGGGCGTCCTTGCTGCTTCTTCGTGAGTGAGTTCAACAGCCCGATAGTCAGCACCACCAATAACACCGGCAAGACCCACAAGCCAATCGAGGTTGGGAAAGTAAACCAACGTTCGTAGATATAGGCGTCTTGCCATGGCAGGAACAAGCTGACAAACACGATACAGGCGAATAAGCCGATGCCCGCTTTGTAAGCCAAAGAGTAGGCTCGTTGCTGTAATGAGCCTTCGGTCTTCATCACCAGCCAAGTGGCACCCAAGAGTAAGTAGCCGACAACTACGGCAAAACCGCAGAACACTGTGAACCATGTCAGCCAATCGAACCAGCCGCCGGCGTAGGCGCGGTCGACGACGCTGATGCCTTGCAGCATGGCGCCAAGCATAATGCCTTGGCTCATGGCCGCAACAAACGAGCCGATAATAAATGACCAGTCCCATAATGCTTTGCCGCGCTTTGTTTTAAAGCGGTATTCAAAGGCAACGCCGCGGAAAATAAGTCCCAGCAACATCGCAATAACCGGCATATAAAGTGCGGGCATAAGCACGGCGTAGGCCAACGGAAAAACCGCCAACAAACCACCGCCGCCTAATACCAGCCACGTTTCGTTGCCATCCCAAACCGGCGCAACGGTGTTCATCATAATGTCGCGCTCTTGCTCTTTTTTAAACCACGGGAAGAGCATGGCGACGCCAAGATCGAAGCCATCGAGTGCGACATAGGCGAACACTGCAACGGAGATGAGAATTGCCCAAATAAGTGCGTAATCCATGCTTAGTCCTCCTCGTGCATAAGACGTTCAGCGGCCATGCCGACCGGCTTAGGTTTGGCATAGTCTGGGATATGAACTTGTTCTGGGTTTGCTGCCATCTTACGTAGAATGTAAAAGGTACCGGCACCGAATACGAAAAAGTACACGATGATGAAGGCAAGCAAGCTTCCGCCAACACCTTCTGCAGCGATAGGGGATGCTGCGTCTTCAGTACGCAACAAGCCTTGAATGACCCATGGTTGACGGCCTACCTCGGTTACGATCCAGCCGGCAATCACGGCAATAAAGCCAGAGGGTGCCATTAGCAGCGCTGATTTATGCAGCCATGACGACTCGTAAAGTTTGCCACGTGCACGTTGCACCCCAGCCCAAATACCAATCACGACCATGAGGAGTCCGAGCCCTACCATGATTCGGAACGCCCAAAAAACGACGGGTACCGGTGGCCAGTCTTCGCGTGGAAAAGCGTCGAGACCTGTCACTTCAGCATTGACATCGTGCTTAAGGATCAGACTGGCGAGCCCTGGAACTTTAATGGCGTAGTCGACTTCCGCGGTTTCCATATTCGGCATCCCGAACAGATAGAGAGGTGCTTGGGTTTCACTCTTGAAGTGCCCCTCCATTGCCGCAACTTTCGCCGGTTGATGCTCTTGTGTATTCAAACCGTGAAGATCGCCGATAAAAACTTGTAGCGGCGCAACAAGAAGAGCCATCCACATTGCCATAGAGAACATTTTTCGGGCAGCGGCATTGCTACGCTCTTTTAACAAGTGCCATGCGGCAACACCGCCGACCACAAATGCGGTGGTGAGGTAAGCAGCAAGTAACATATGCGCTAAGCGATAGGGGAAGCTTGGGTTAAAGACCACCGCGAACCAATCTTCCACCACGAATTGTCCGACATCATTCATGGCGTAGCCGGCTGGAGTTTGCATCCAACTATTGACCGACAGTATCCAAAATGCGCTGATTGCAGTACCGACGGCAACCATTAGAGTGGCAAAAAAGTGCAGCTTTTCGCCGACGCGATTCATACCAAACAGCATGACGCCGAGAAAACCAGCCTCTAAGAAAAACGCGGTGAGTACTTCATAGCCCATAAGTGGACCGATCACGGGTCCTGCTTTGTCTGAGAAGACCGCCCAGTTAGTGCCGAACTGGTAACTCATGACAATGCCCGAGACCACGCCCATACCGAAGGCAACGGCAAAGATCTTCAGCCAATAGCGAAACAGCTTTTGGTACACCGGGTTACGTGTTTTGAGATAAAGCCCCTCGAGCACGGCGAGATAGCTAGCGATGCCAATAGTAAAGGCAGGAAAGATAATGTGAAATGCGACCGTGAAAGCGAACTGAACGCGCGCTAAAAACAGTGCATCAGCATTGGAGAAAAGACTTTCGACCATGCGACAACCCCTATTTATTTTAGGAACTACTTAATTATAGGGTGTTCGTGAAATTTTTGTAGGTATAAACCCTATTATTTGCAGGATTATTATTGAGGCGTTGCCATACCTTAAGTATGGCAATTGAGATAATAGCTCTCGTCAGCCACGCAGCAAGGCGTTACACTAGCGGTATCAACCCTGTTAACGTTTGGATGGAGTTTGCATGGAACGTTTGGTCGAAAATTTAATGTACAGTTTACGTTGGTTGCTGGCGCCGATTTATTTGGGCCTGAGTTTGGCGGTCATGCTGCTTGGGGTCAAATTTTTTCAAGAACTGTTTCATGCGGTGCCACTCATTTTCACCATGCCGGAAGTGGACTTAATCTTACTCACACTCACGTTAATCGATATCGCGTTAGTAGGCGGCTTGCTGGTGATGGTGATGCTCAGCGGTTACGAAAACTTTGTCTCAACCCTCGATATTGGTGGTGACACTGAAAAGCTGGCATGGCTCGGCAAAATTGACTCGGGTGGCCTGAAGAACAAAGTCGCCGCCTCGATAGTGGCGATTTCTTCAATTCACTTACTCAAAGTGTTTATGAACGCCGATAATGTCGATGCGGATAAAATTAAGTGGTATGTGATTATCCACTTAACTTTTGTGGGGTCGGCTTTCGCGATGGGCTACCTCGATAAACTGACACGCAAAAAAGAAGACGATTAATCTCTTAATTCGTCACCTTGGTCGTTAATCGTTGCCTAAAGTTCGGTTCTTTCGGTAGGCTCAACGCTATCCGTATAAAAACCTAACATATGAACAGGCAACGAGACCGACTTATGAAGACACCACTTCTCTTTTCTTTGAGCTTGCTCGTCAGCAGTATGGCGGGCATGCCAGTCTTTGCGCAGGACGATAGCGCCGAATCGAAGCACACCATGGCAGTTACCAGTACCCTTCAAGCGGAGGACATTTTCGCATTGGAGTTTGCCAACGACGTGCAAATATCTCCCGATGGCCGTTATGTTGCTTACGTGCGCAATAGTTTCGACATTATGACCGATGGTACCCGCCGCAGTTTGTGGCTGGTGGACACGCAGTCGGGGCAACACACGCCGCTGTTCGCCGATCAACACAGTTATGGCAATCCAAGCTGGTCACCTGATGGCAAGCGCTTAGCGTTTACTTCAAACCGTTCTGGGCGTAACCAAATTCATGTCTTCTGGGTTGACGAGCAACGCACTGCGGCAGTTACTGAAGTGCAGCAAAGCCCGAGTCAGTTGGCGTGGTCACGGGATGGCAAGCAGTTAGCGTTTTTGGTGTCGGTGCCGGAGCCGAAAAGTGATTTTGCGAAAAGCGTGAAGTCAGTGAAGAAGCCAGAGAAAGCCAAGTGGGGGAAGGCGCCAATTATTGTTGAGCGCACTTTGTACCAACGTGATGGCCGCGGCGTGATGCCGTCGTCGTATAGCCAAATCTTCGTAGTTCCAAGCGAAGGCGGTAGCGCCCGGCAGATCACCACAGGACCCTTTCAACATCGCGGTCCTTTAACTTGGCTCGCGGACAATTCAGCGATCGTTTTTAGCGCCAACCGCAACACGGACTGGGAATATCAGTCACGTGAAAGCGACCTGTGGCAAGTGAGCCTTGCCGACAATAGTTTGACGCAACTCACCGACTGGCCGGGCGATGAATACGCCAGCACACTGTCGGCCGATGGCGAGCAGTTAGCCTTTTTACATGGTAGCAATGCGGCGGAACCCTACCGCAATGCGAGCTTGCATCGCATGGTGTTGAGCTCGGGCGCGGTGGAAGCCATTGTTGATGACTTTGACCGATCACTGGAAAGCCCACAGTGGGTGGGTAGTGACCAGCTGACCGTCCAATATTCCGATCGTGGGCGTATTAAGGTCGCCAACGTAAGTTTAGCCGGTGAGCTCAGCACCCGCGTGAGCGATGTCGGCGGTATCTACGCTAGCCGTCCGTATACCATGGGTATGTATTCAGTCGCCGCCAATACTGGCGCGATTGCGTATACGCAAGCTTCTGCTTACGACCTTGCCAACGTGGCTGTGCAGCATGACGACGCCGCACGCACCTTGACCAGCTTGAATGACGATGTGCTCGCGTATCGCAACTTGGGTGAAGTACGTGAAATTAATTACACCTCATCGTTTGATGATACCGAAATTCAAGGCTGGTACATCTTGCCGCCAGGTTATGAGAAAGGTAAGCGCTATCCAACCATGGTTGAGATCCACGGCGGACCCCATTTGTCCTACGGACCGTTTTTTGCCGCAGAACATCAGCGCTATGCCGCCGAAGGCTACGTGGTGTTGTATGTGAACTACCGTGGCAGTACCTCGTATGGCAAAGATTTTGCTATGTTGCTCGATGGTCACTATTCCTCAGAGCGCGATTTTGCCGATCACATGTCGGGCATTGATCAGTTAATCGAGATGGGTATCGCTGACCCGAACAATCTTTTCATTGCCGGTGGTTCGGCAGGTGGCATAGCGACAGCCTATGCAGTCGGTCTCACTGATCGTTTCAACGCTGCTGCAGCGACGAACCCGGTCATCAACTGGGTGAGTAAAACACTGACTGCCGATAGCTCTATTGGCCAGATTCAGAATCAGTTCCCAGCAATGCCATGGGAAGATTTGGCGCACTATTGGAAACGCTCACCGTTGTCGCTCGTCGGTAATGTCACCACGCCTACATTGCTGTTTACTGGCGAGAAAGACCGTCGCACGCCAATGGCAGAAACAGAACAGTTTTATCAAGCGTTGCAACTGCAAAAAGTGCCAACGGTCATGGTTCGCGTGCCGGATGCCTACCACGGTGTTACTGCGAAACCTTCGCGTATTGTGGCGAAAATCGAGCATACGCTTGCTTGGTTTAAGCTCTACCGGAAGGACTAGGGTACCGCTATGTACCTGAGCTTGTTTACGGTGGCCTTTCTAGCGGCCACCTTGTTGCCCGCGCAATCAGAGATTCTGGTAGTGACGGCACAACAACTCGGGTACAACCCTTGGCTGATCTGGCTCGTGGCTTCGCTGGGTAATACGCTCGGTAGCGTCGTCAATTATGGTTTAGGGCGGTATTTATTGCATTATCAGGAACGGCGGTGGTTTCCGTTTAAAGGCAAATCGCTCGAGCGCGGACACTGGTGGTTTGAGCGCTATGGCAAATGGTCGTTGTTACTGGCCTGGGCACCGTTTATTGGCGATACGCTGACGTTTATTGCCGGTATGCTGCGCTTAAGGTTTTGGCAGTTTCTGCTTATCGTTTGGATCAGCAAAGCAGGGCGTTACGCCCTGCTGCTGGGAGCCCTTAGCGTTCTAGGTTTATCGGCTCAAGACCCTTAACCGACTGGACGCCAAGGCCTGGAGCGTCGGCGATTGAGATCTCCGACTCTTTAAATTTCACGCTACCTTCAACTGGGTCAAAGGCGCATAACGATGGACCGTCGAGATCGATTTTGGTGATGACGTTCGATTTCGCCACTGCCAAGTGAACCGCCGCAGAGACGCTGATACTCGACTCCAGCATACAACCGATCATGCACTGCATGTCGTACACAGAGCAGATGTCGGCAATCTTTATTGCATTCGAGATACCACCGGTTTTCATCAGCTTGATGTTAATGATGTCGGCAGCACGCATCTTAATAAGCTCAATAACTTCGCGTGGGCCAAAGCTACTTTCATCCGCCATGACCGGGGTGTTGACCCGCTCGGTGATAAACTTCATGCCGTCGATGTCGCGCGCTTTCACAGGCTGCTCGACTAATTCCAAGCGCACGCCCGCGTCTTCAAGTTTATTTAACGCGTACACGGCTTCTTTCGGGGTCCAGCCCTGGTTCGCATCGAGACGCAACAACGCTTTGCCTTCGACCGCAGCATAAATCGCTTTAACGCGTTCGATGTCCACACCGATGTCTTTACCAACCTTAATTTTTAAGGTCTCAAAACCGCGATCAATGGCTTCAAGTGAATCGGCAACCATCTTATCGATGTAGTCGACACTAATCGTGATATCGGTTGAGATGGTCGGTACGCCGCCGCCGAGCATTTTATAAAGTGGGGCGTCGTAGAGTTGACCCCAGAGGTCATAGACAGCCATTTCGACGGCGGCCTTGGCACTGTAGTTACGAATAATGCCGTTTTGAATCAAACCAACGATGTGGTTGAGTTCAGAGACATCTTGGCCGACGATTTTCGGCTTAATGATACGGTCGATGGCTTCAATAATAGAGCCATGGGTATCGCCAGTGATCACTGCCGTGGCAGGCGCTTCGCCATAGCCTACATGACCCGTATCGGTATGCACCATGACCACGATGTCTTCAATGGATTCAACGGTGCGTAATGCCGTTTTAAAAGGCGTTTTCAACGGCACGCGTAACTTAGCAAGTTTAATATCTGTAATTTTCATAAAGCGTCCTGTTTAGCGTACCGACTTGATGGCATAGATGCGATCAAGGTAGGTGTCATTTTTACCGAAGCCTAAGGTCGTGAGTGGTGTTACCGACACCCCATTTAAGGTGCCTTGGTAATACTCACCATTGCTATCAGTGTAGCTGAGGCCGTGCACGTCATGGATAACGTAGTGTTCGCCGTCTAATTTACCTAAATACATGACCACATGGCCGGGTAGATAAATCAAGTCGCCAACGTGCGCGTTATCAAGGCGCGCTAGTTTCTCTTCGTTACTGCTGTTTTCGTCATAAACGACATTTTGACCATACTCGCCATAGCCCTGTTGGCTTGAATTGCGCGGCATTTCGATGCCCATGGTGCGATAGACTTCAAGCACAAAACCGGTGCAGTCACGGGCGTTGTAATCATGTCCCCAACCGTAGCGCTCACCTAGAAACTTAAACGCTTGGGTGATCACGTTGGCTTCGGTATAGGGCAGGTAACCGACATTGACGTCGTTGTGACGGGGAATCAACGCAGGTGTAAAGGCGAGTTCGCCTTTCGCATCACGGATGGGCATTTCAACCGTATAGCTGGCGAATGGATTCTGTCCATGTACGTTATGACCGGTTTGTTCAGCGCTTAGTAACGGTAAGCGCGTACTCATATCAAGCTGTACTTCGGAGACGGCCGGCATACTTGGCGTGTAATTAGTATGTACTTTTGCTTCCGTGACGACGGCAAAGGGTTCTTTTTCAGCAAAGGCTAACACTTCCTCACGTGGACCCAGAGCAACATGCTTGGCTTGAATCCAAGCTAGGTAGTGAAACGACTGCGCAAGGTACCATTCGCCGTCACTGCTGGTATGCAAGATAGCTAATGGCATACCTGGGAACACGCCAGTTTCTTGGAAGCGGTCAATATCGGTATCAAGATCTTCGCTATAGAGCTTATCTAATGTCGGAAACGTCCGCATCGGAGTGCGTTGTACGACCAGACCGAAGCGCACTGGGTTACGCTCAGCAATCGCCGCGAAGTTACTCGCATTGCGATAGGCTGCTAATTCGTCGTCTGTGGCTTGGCGGCCGTCGGCATAATGGCGCGGATAACTAGGCAAGCCGCTAATATTATCGATTTTTGCGGTTAATTCGGCGGCAGAATAGGCTTCCGGTAGCTCGTGCAAATAGACCATTTCGTCTTGTAGACGATACGAGCGCGCATTGAAGTCGGCGATTTCATCCGGTGTCATAACGAGCGCATGTGGCTGCTCGACACGTTGCAGCCAAAACTCAGGCTCTAAAAAGCGCTGCTCGACACCGATAACGTCGGTGGAGTAGTTGGGCAACTGCTGCGTTGGCGCAGCAGCGACTGCCGCTGAAGCCTCCGGCGCGGAGTTAACAGTCGCTTGCTCTGCTTGGCTGCAAGCCAGCAAAAGCGGACTAATGGCGAATGCGAGTGCAAGTTTTTTCACAGTAACTCCCTTGCGAGCAATTTAAATCGTTATGAAGGAATATTATTCCTAAGCGTGATCTATTTTGGCATAAATTATTTGTAGTGGCGAGGAACTCTTTCGCTGACCCGTGTTAATAACTCATAGGTGATCGTTCCTATCGTTTCAGCCACCTTGGCAACGTCAAGGTTAGGGCCCCAAAGTTCCGCTTCATCGCCGATGCTAACGCTCTCTATATCCGTCACGTCAACGGTGATCATATCCATCGACACCGTGCCGGCGAGTGGCACTTCGACACCATTTAGCCAAACGGGCGTGCCGTTTGGTGCATGGCGCGGGTAACCATCGGCATAGCCAATAGCGAGTGTGGCGATACGACTGGGACGCTCGGCAACCCATTGACTCCCATAGCCTACGGCTTCGCCTACCGCGACGTCGCGGAGCGCCATAACCGGCGCAAGCAAACGCATGGCTGGCAATAATGGCAACGCTTCTTGCTGTTCGGTAGGGTCGACGCCGTAGAGCATGATACCCGTGCGGCACCATTGCGAAGCTTTATCGCCTAAATCAAGCGCACTACTTAATAACGCAGCCGTGTTGGCGGCGCTTAGAGTACGAGCTGGAGTGGTGCGGGCACAGACTTCGTTGAAGCGATCGAGTTGACGCTCATTTAGCGGGTGCTGATGGCGATCGGCATTGGCAAAATGGGTCATGACCGTGACACTGCCGACCTGCGGGCAATTCTCAAGCTGCTTGCTGACTGTGTCGATTTGCTCTGGCGTAAACCCCAAGCGATGCATGCCAGTGTCCGCCTTTAACCATACCGCCAAAGGTTTCACAAGGCGGGCATTTAAAATCGCGTCCAGCTGCGCCTGTTGGTGCACCACGGGTTGTAAGTTGTAATGCGCACAGACGGGCAACTCGGCTTCAGAAAAGCACCCCTCGAGTAACACGATCGGTTGGTTGAATCCCGCATCACGGAGCTTTAATGCTTCATCAATAAATGCCACGCCGTAAGCATCGACACTGCCATTGATCGCGTGGGCGACTTCGACCGCACCATGGCCGTAGCCATTCGCTTTAATCACGCCCATTAACTTACAATGGCCCGCATGTTTGCGAGCCATTGTTGCATTGTGACGCAGTGCGTCAGTGTCTATTTCAGCCCGTGTTGGGCGAAAGTGTAAGCCATTACTCATGCGTTATGCGGTTCCTACTCAGGCGTGGTTTGCTTGGTAAAATCTAAATCGTCGAAATTAAAGCTCCAGTCAGCATCGGGGTCAATCGGCGCCATCATCATACCTTCGATATCACCACGTAATGAACTGGTGAAGCGCACGAATGCGTCGGCATGGTGGGTACGATCATCCCATCGGGCCGCGAAAGTGTCACCATTTACATGGAATAATTCACCGGCCATACGTTCTGAGCGATGCGAGGTCCAACGCAGTTGGTTATCTTGCCAGGTGACACTGACTTGGCCGAACCAGGGGTCGACATACTCACCGACTACTCGAGCAGCTTGTTCTGCAGTCACGGCGCTGGTTTCAGGCTCTTCGAATGACGCGGCACGACGTTGACTGACTTGCTCACGCCATTCTTGCACCGCGGCTAGCCAATCGCGTTCTGGTGCATCGGTATAGGCCTTGATTAAGGTTTGCATCATCGCTGTGCGAGCATCGCTATGGGAGCGATTAAGCAGCACCAAGAAAGCGGTGTCGAGCTCAGGGAAGAACGATAAATAAGCGTTCATACCGTGCAGCGTACCGGTGTGATGGATGCGTAACAAACCATCGACATCATGCATGCGCCAGCCTAAACCGTAGGCCGCAAAATGCGTGTTATCCCACTCATAGGCACGTGAGCCGACATTCATAATGGTTTGCGGCGACCACATCTCCGCATGTTGCTGCACGCTGATGAGCTGCTTCTGCTCGCCATCTGCGGTCACGTACGCACCGCGCGCATTGTGCATCTTCATCCACTTGGTCATGGCTTGCAGTGAGCAACGAATGCCACCGGCAGGCGCTGAAGTCAGGTAATCATCGGCAAAATCACGACGCACAACTGTGGGTTCTTCGTTCAACCAGCCGTGGGGTTGTGCGATATGTTTTTTATACTCGTCAGGCACGGGGCCTGCAAAGCAATACTCCATGCCGAGCGGACGCATGAGGTTTTCTTCGACAAAGGTTTCCCAACGTTGTCCGGTTACGCGCTCGGTGAGTTCTCCAGCAATAACATAGAGGATGTTGTCATAGGCATACTGGGTGCGAAAACCACCGTCCATCGGCAAATACCGAAGTCCTTGTAGAATATCCTCACGCGTGAAGTTATTCGGTGTTGGCCAGAACATTAAGTCACCCGCACCCAACTGTAGACCACTTTTATGGATCAACAAATCGCGGATGGTAAAGTTACGGGTAATCCATGGGTCTTCTACACGAAACTCTGGAATGTGGTCAATGACGGGGTCATCCCAGTTGATTTTGCCTTGATCGACTAATAAAGCGAGCGCAGCGGTAGTAAAGTTCTTGGTGACCGAGGCAATCTTAAACAAGGTTTTCTCGGTAACTGCCGCAGGCTTATTCACCTCTTGCACGCCGTAGCTGCCAGCAAACACGACTTCATTGCCTTCAACAATGCCAACTACCATGCCAGGTACGGTGTAGGCATCCATAACGCGCGCCGCCGTGGCATCAATTTTCGCCGCTGAAATGTTGCTGGGTTCAGCGCTCGCTGCTCCGCCTAGCACCAGTCCAATGCCAAGAGCTAAGCTACTGAGCACCGTTCGTTTGCTATTCATTCGTTTACGCATAACCAATGGCATATCGTAAGCCCCTCGTTAAATCATGATAAGACTGGTCACCACGTATAGCACCAGCGTAATACTGCCAGCGGTGAGCGCATAAGGTAACTGGGTTCGCACGTGCTCCAATAGGTCACAACCCGAGGCCAACGCCGAAACCGCGGTGGTATCTGAGATAGGTGAACAATGGTCACCGAATACACCGCCACCCAGCACAGCCGCAAGCAATAATGGCGCTGGTAAATCGAGCGCTAAGATCATCGGTGCCGCAATTGGGATCAAAATAGCGAAAGTTCCCCACGACGTGCCTGTAGTAAATGAAATCAGAGCGCCGGCAATGAATAGCATGGGCGCAATCAAGAATAACGGTAAGAATTCACCAACAAGGCCTGCCAAGAAGACACCCGTACCCAGTTCGCGCAAGCTCGCGCCAAGGGCCAAGGAGAGCAGTACAATTGATACCAGCGGAAGCAATTCACTCATGCCTTTGAAGCCAATGTCGACCAGTTGTTGGTGGGTATTGCGGCGGCTAGAAACCAGCATGAAATAAGCCACAACACAGGCCAGGACTGTTGCGTAAAGCACTGATTTAGAACCGTCACCTTGGGTGATATCGCCACCACCTGTGCCAAACATAAAGGCAACCATGCCGACCACCATCACGGTAAGTGGTACGAGCATATAGCGCGCTTTACTGTTGCTTGGCACATGCTCCGGAATATCTTTATGCTCGACAGGCTTTTCTTCAGTTTTACGTAGCGGTCCATGCACGCGTCCGCTAAAGGCGGTGTAGAACACGATGATGAGGGTGACTAACGCATAGAAGTTAAATGGGATGGTGCTCCACAAGGTGCTTACACTTGAACCAGGCAGATCTTGTTGATCGAGCATGCCAAGAATGTAAGCACCCCAACCATTGAGCAGAATCAAAATACAAATCGGCGCGCTGGTACTATCGATAATGTAAGCCAAGCGTGCACGGCTCATGCCCAGCTTTTCAAATAGACCGCGCGATAAAATACCAGCGGTCAGTACGCTTAGGTTCGACTCGATAAACACGAAAATACCGGTAAATACCGTCATTAAGCTCGCTGATCGCTTGGTGCGGCCTAAGCCTTTCGCTAATAACGCTTCAACGGTTGCGGCGACACCGCCGGATTCGCGAATATAGGCTAACAGAGCACCCACCATCAGGCTGAAGATGAGAATGCGGGTATTGCCGGCCGAGCCAAACACCGAAATAATGCGTTCAATCGTGGCCACAAAAGTGTAGATTAATGGTTCACCGCCTTGCCAGGTTAAAAGTAGTTCGGAGGTAACAATGGCAAGCAAGAGAGCGACAATAACCTCTTTGCGCCAGAACACCACGATAATTGCTACCAATGGGGGTAGCACGGACATCCAGCTCATAAAAGCAACCTTGGTTTTGTAGTTGTAGGTGGATTTTTGCTGACCATATTGCCAACGAGTAATAAATTATTCAATATGGTCTACCGACTTTCATAGATTATGAAGATAAGCGTGCAACTATGTCTTGTTTACTGAAAATCCGCGCCATGCGTGACGATATGTCGCTTATAGAACGCAAATTAGCTGATTTTATTCTCGATAACACGCATTTATTACGCGACTACTCGTCGCAGCAATTGGCCGATGCCATCGGCGTTAGCCAATCGAGTGTGGTTAAGTTTAGCCAAAAATTGGGCTACCGCGGCTATCCTGATCTTAAATTTGCCGTGAATGAAGCGGTCATTTCGGCCTCAAGCCAGCAACGAAGGGTCGCAAGTCACCCCTCTCAGGAGCGATCCATCGCGAGCTCGTTCCGCGAATTGCGCGACGCCACGTACGCGGTATTGCAAGGTGTCGGTGATCTCAACGAGACAGAGAAGCTTCAACACGCACTGAAATTACTCATTGCTGCTGAAACCATTCAAGTGGCGGGTTTTGGCAAGTCAGCAATTGTGGCAAAGGACTTTGTCTTGCGCTTGATGCAAATAGGCAAAGTGACACTGAGTAGTACCGATCCTGCCCTGCAAATTCAAATGGCGACGACCTTAAGCGAAGGCAATGTCTTATTTGTGGTTTCGGATGGCGGGCAAAATAGCGACATTCTAAAAATAGTGCGCCAAGCCAAGAGCAAAGGTGCCAAGGTCATCTCATTGACGCGCTACGGTAATAACCCCACCAGTATTCTCGCCGACATCCCGCTCTTTGCCTTAGGTGGTGACACTCACGTGCGCACCGACAGCGTGCTTATGCAACTTGGTATGCAGCATTTGTGTCATGTACTATACGTACAAATGTGTCAGGCACTTAAGGTGGATGCGTTGCTGGAAGAAAGCATGAACTCACACAATCTGTTGGACACCAAATAAGTTCTAGTCCAAAAGTAAATAAAAACTATTCCTATTTAGGTATTGATCTATAAATGCGAATCGTTATCATTAGCGCAATTTCTTTTCACAAGAACTAAATTTGCGTCAATAGGATTCCTGATCATGCAAAAATCTATGCTGAGCCTGGCCATTGCCACTTTATTGGCAAGCCCCGTTTTCGTTCCGCAAGCTACTGCGCAAACCAGCAGTGAGCCGGTAAAAGCCAACGAGCGGATCAAAATTACCGCAACCCGCACCGAACAGACCGCGGCAAGTGTGCCAGCAACGGTAACCGTGATTGATGGCGAAGATCTGCGTCAACAATTGGCGAGTGCAGACTCCCTGTCTGACGTTTTGGGTAATTTAGTACCGGCATTCTCGCCGTCACGACAAAAGCTAACCAGCGCCGGCGAAACCCTGCGTGGTCGCGAGCCGTTGTATTTAATTGATGGGGTGCCACAGTCCAACCCTCTCCGTAATGGTTCACGGGCAGCGTACACGATTGACCCACTGATGATTGAGCGCGTCGAAATCATTCACGGTGCAAGCGCAATTCAAGGTTTGGGCGCCAGTGGTGGGATCATCAATATCATCACCAAGTCAGCAACCCAAGGCGCGCAACATGAAGTCACCGCGGGCTTTACTGCGCCCACCAGTGAAACCAGTGACGGCTTAGGTTATCGCGCGGGCTACCTCGTTCGTGCAGCCTCAGGTGATGTTTCTGCAGTTGCTGGCGTGCAACTGCGTAGCACTGGCATGTATGTCGACGGCAATGGCGACTTTATCGGTGTGGATACTGCGCAAGGCGATACCATGGATTCGGAAAGCTATGATGTCTTTGCAAAGTTGGGCTACCGCATTGATGATCTGCAAAGTATCGAAGCGATGGTGAATCATTTCGATATGGAGGGGAATGGTGACTTTTCTTCGCTTGGTGGCGACCGCGCTGCCGGTGAACCGACGATTTCCGTGGCAGAACCAACCGCAGGTGATGCGCCACGCAACAAAGTGACCACCGCCACCTTAACCTATCGCCATGCGAATTTACTGGGTGCTGACCTCAACTGGCAGTTATTTTCACAAGACTTTTCTGCGCTCTATGGTGGTGGAACCTATGGTACCTTCCAAGACCCTGCGTACGGCGAAAACTTGTTTGATCAGTCTCGCAACGATTCCGAGAAGTACGGCTCGCGTTTGACCCTGAACTGGCGCAATGTTGGCGACTCGCCGATTGACGTTACCGCGGGGCTGGATTACCTCAATGACACCACCTTCCAAGAGCTGGCACAGACGGGTCGCCAGTGGGTTCCAGAAACAACGTTCAAAAACTGGGCGCCGTTTACGCAAGTGCGTTACCAAGCTAACGGCCTGACTTTAAGTGCTGGCTTGCGCTATGAAGATGGCACTCTGAATGTCGATGATTTCACAACCCTCGCAAGTTACGGCAGCGTGTTTGTCGAAGGCGGCGAGCCATCGTTCAACGAACTGTTACCTAATGCCGGTATCGTCTATGAGCTAAGCAACGACTGGCGCGTATTTGCTAGCTATTCAGAAGGCTTCAGCATGCCCGACGTAGGCCGTGTGCTGCGTGGTATCAGCGAGCCTGGTTTGAGCGTCAACAGTTTCCTTGATTTGCAACCGGTGATTGCAGATAACCGTGAAGTAGGGGTGGAGTACCGTAGCTCGGCAATGACCTTAAGCGCGAGTTACTTTATGTCCGACTCAGATTTAGGTGCGCGCTTACAAGCAGACGCGGATGGCTTTTACAGCGTCCAACGTGAACGCACTGAGATCGACGGTTACGAGCTGAGCGCCAGCTATGCCTATTCGCCAGACACCAGCTTTGGCGTGAATTATGCCAAGACCAATGGTGAGTACGACAGTGATGGCGATGATCGTGTGGACGCCGAATTAGGTGGTCGCAACATTGCCCCTGAGCGCGCCAACCTGTTCTGGGAACAGCAATGGGGCGCTTTAGTAAGCAGCCGTTTGCAGTACAACATGCTGTTTGACCGCGACATTTACAGTGGCGCACAAGCCATCAACAACTTTGACGGCTATGAAACGCTCGACGCACAAATCTTAATTGAGACAATGGATTACGGACAGTTCACGGTAGGCGTCGAAAACCTATTAGATGAATTTTACTTCACCTATTACGCCCAAACTGTGGGTCCTGATTCGCGTAACTTCGCTGGTCGTGGACGGACTGTAAGTGTGAATTGGAGCTACCAATTCTAATGTGGCGGCATGGTTTTGGCCGAGTGCACAAGTGGCTCGGACTTACCCTGGCTTTGTGGGTAGTGCTGGTCGCATTGACCGGCACTTTACTGTTATATAAAACCGAACTTTTACAGTGGCAGTATCCGCAACTGCGACTTGCCGAAACTCCCTCGGCAACCCAGGCGGCTAATGTGTTTAATCGGTTTGATGCTGGCTATGCTTATTTGCCGCGTGCCGACAAACCTTGGATCGAAGTGGTGGATGGGGCCGGGACGACCTTCTATTTCGATAGCTCCGGTAAGGAATTGCTCGCGCGTCCGCAGTTAGGTGACTGGGTGTCATGGATGGTCGAGTTTCACCACCATTTACTATTGCACGAACTTGGCAAAGACATCATGGGCGTCTTGGGGTTGCTGAGCTTGCTACTAGTGATTGCGGGTGTCGTGCGCTGGTGGCCTCGTCATTGGAGCTGGCGCGTTCTAAGCGTGCGTTTTGTGCGACCTCGACAGCGACAGTTTATAGCGACTTTGTGGCAGTTACATCGCAGTAGTGGTGTCATTTTCCTTGTGCCGATTGCCGCGTTGCTGCTTACCGGCACAGCAATTATGTACGCCGCCTCCGTAAACGCCGGCTTGTCGCAGTTATTGCCGCAAACCGTGCCACAGCAGGCAAAGCTTCTCCCGCAAACGACTGCGGCCAATTGGCAACAACGATTTGCCATTGCCAACGAGTTTTGGCCGCAGCAAACGCCGCGCTTAGTCTATCTAGCGCCCACAGAGGAAGGCAACTACCGCATGCGCTTGCAACACGCCGACGAATGGCACCCGAATGGTCGTAGCTATTTAGTTTTTGCTCCACAGGGAGCGCTGCTTAGTGCTGATGACGTACGGGCCAAGTCACTGGGTTTTCAGCTATCACAAATGGTCTATCCATTACATATTGCAGCTGTGGGAGGATGGTTCTGGCTAACAGCGATGTTGTTAGGAGGCTTGGCGTTGATGCTGTTACCGATAACGGGCGTTTGGTTTTGGTGGCGTCGTCGCGCACACCGCTAATCAAGTTCAAGTTCCAACTGCAACTGTTCGTCTGGGTCGGGTAGGGTGATACTAATCCCAATCAGTCGTACGCCGCGTTGCTGGCGGCGCTCCCAAGCTTCGCGTAATAGCTGATAAAACAAGCTCGGAGAGGCTTTTTTAGCGGTTTTGGAAACGGTGGTTTGTTGAAAATCGCTAAACTTTAGTTTCACCGTCTGACTTTTGATCAAAACGTCTTGCCAGCGGCTTTTGCCCGCGCGCTTTTGCAATTGCGGAAGCAATACCTCATCGAGAAAGCTTTCTAACTGACGTAAATGCTGAAAATCGTGGCGTAAGGTTTCCTCACAGCCGATACTTTTGCGCGTGCGCTCGGTCACTACTGGGCGTGGGTCGTTGCCGGTACAACGTTGGTACAATAACCAGCCGGACTTATCGCCTAGCAGCCGTTGTAGCCGCGTTAGCTCTGCTTGTTGAATGTCGCTGCCAAGGTAAAAGCCAGCGTTCTGCAAGCGCTCAAGACTTTTGGGTCCCACGCCAGGTATCCGCTTAAGACTCAATTGACTGAGATAGGCGACCACTTGGTGAGGCGGCACGACATATTGTCCATCTGGTTTTTGCTCCTCGCTGGCAATTTTGGCCACCATTTTTTGACAACTGATACCCGCAGATGCGGTAAGCCCCATGTCACGCAGCTGGTCGCGTATCGCTGCCATGGTCAGCGAGGCACTCCCTTGATAAGCTTGGTTGTCGGTTAAATCAAGGTAAAACTCATCGATCGATGCAGGTTCGACAATGTCGGTGACTTGCCGAAGAACCGCTAGAACTTGTTTGGATAATTCGCGGTAGTAACGGTGATCGGGGGCGACAAAATGTAAATGCGGGCATAAGCGACGCGCGTGAGCTCCCGACATGGCGCTGCGCACACCAAACTGTCGCGCCAGATAATTGGCTGTGGCAACGACGCCACGCTCACTACCACCCCCGACCGCAAAGGGCTTTTCGCGCAAACTCGGATCACGTAAAACCTCGGCGCTGGCAAAAAAAGCATCGAGATCTAAAAGGGCAATTTTACGCGTATCATTATTTGCTGGAGAAGACATGCAACGAAATGTTTAACCTTGGACGGAATCTGGCTATAATCGCAACAACTTTGTGAGCGTGCAAGCTCATCGATATGCAACAGGAGTCCACTGTGAACGTATTTAAAGTCGTAAAATCGGGTCGTTTCCTCGCCGCTGCAATGGCCTTTGTAGTCGGCAGCGCGGGTGCCACTATGTTACCGCAAGATAGCAATGAAGACATTGCAAAACGTATCGCGCCAATCGGTCAAGTTCGTACCGGTGACGCTGCAGCTACCGCTGACAGTGGTGCAAGCGCGGGTGGCGCACGTTCGGGTGACCAGATTTATAATACTTATTGTGCCGCTTGTCATACTGGCGGTGTTTTGGGCGCGCCAAAAATTAACAATGCAGCCGATTGGGAACCACGTCTTGCACAAGGCATGGATACCGTATTAAAGCACGCTATTGAAGGTTATAACGCAATGCCTCCGAAAGGTACTTGTGGTGACTGTAGCGACGATGAAATTCAAGCAGCTATCGACTATATGATTGCCGATATCTAGGGCTGAATTCGACAAATGTTTTAACGAAAAACCGCTTCGGCGGTTTTTTTGTGCATGTTGTATAACGAACTTAATGGCGAAAAACTCGGCAAAATGCTTTCTTGTAAATAAATGTAAAGATATAATCGAACGAATGTTTGTTCACAAAAAAACATAAAATAAGATTAAAAAACGAACAAAGAGCTTGCAAAAAGCCGATGAGCAACAGCAAAACGAAGAAAGTAGCCAATCCTGAAATTGCGCGCCTGCGCAAGGCTGTTGCACGCCTGAAAAACATTGCTTTGAAGTATCGCCAGTCTGAAGTGGTGCAAAAAGCACTGTTCCGAATCTCTGAACTTGCCTCGTCGGCACGCGACATGTCTGAGTTCTACCCAGCGTTACATGCCATCATTGATGAACTTATGATGGCAAAGAACTTCTATGTTTGCGTCTACGATCATGCCGACGATACCGTGCGCTTTGTTTACTTTGTTGACGAGTATGACGCCATGCCAAGCGATGAGGAATTTCCCGCTGAGGTTCTTCGGCAGGGGCTCACTGGCTATGTCATGCGTACCAGTGAACCTTTTTTGTTAAGTGAACAAAACTTCAATGAACTGGTTGAGCGTGGCGAAATCCGCGACTTAGGCTCACCACCGGTCGACTGGTTAGGGGTGCCACTGCGCAGTGGCGACCGTGTTATTGGTGCGATGGTGGTGCAAAGTTACACCGAAGAGGTGGGTTATACGACGAATGATAAAGAACTGTTTATGTTCGTCTCGCAGCATATCGTTAACGCCCTAGAGCGTATCCAACAACGTGAATTCATGCGTGAAGAGATTGATCGGCAAACGGCAAACTTACGCGACATTAACCGCAACTTAGAAGAACAGATCGCAGAGCGTAAACGTGCTGAGAAGCTTTCAGCGGTGTTGTACGCGATATCAGAGTTAACGAATACCTCTGAAAGCATGAGTACGTTTTTTTCGCAATTACATGGGCAAATTGGCAAGCTCATGAATAACGACAACTTCTTTGTCGCTCTTTTAGATGATGACCGACGTCACATCCACTTCCCGTATCATGTCGACGAACGTGACCAGCAAATTGTTGATCGACGCCCGCTGAGCAAGGGGCTGACCGAGTATGTGATTAAAACTCAACAACCGGCTTACATTGACGAAGTGGCTTACAGTAAATTAGTTAATGCCGGAGAGGTTGAAGGTCCGACAAAATATTACGGTAGTCGACCGACCCAATGGCTCGGCTCGCCGTTGGTGGTCGATGACGAAGTGATAGGCGTTTTATCGGTACAAACCTACAAGGATGAGGTCAACTACAAACAAGATGACCTTGAGGTGCTAAACTTCGTTTCTCAGCACGTTGCTGTTGCGCTAGAGCGTCGCCGCAATGCCGACGAAGTGAAGCGCGTGAACGCCTTCCTCGAGAAGAAAGTAGCAGAGCGTACCGAAGAGTTAGTCAACGAAATCGAGCGACGTAAGAAGATTGAAGAAAAGCTCTTCTACGATGCGCATCATGACACCTTGACCGGTTTACCCAATCGCTCGATGTTTACTGAGCGCTTGCAGCAAGCACTGAATCAGAAGCGACGCTTCCCCAGCCATAATTTTGCCGTGCTGTTTGTCGATCTTGACCGTTTTAAAGATATCAATGATTCACTTGGCCACTCTGCCGGTGATGAATTCCTACTCGAAGCGAGTAAACGTATTGGTGAGTGTGTGCGTGATAACGATACGGTTGCACGTTTAGGGGGGGATGAGTTTGTCATCTTATTGAACCTTATCAGCCATATTGACGACGCCCGCGAAGTCGCGAGTCGCATCATTGAGCACATGCGCAAGCCGTTTGTATTTGGCGAAACTGAGCATTATTCGGGTGCGAGTGTGGGGATTGCTGAGTGCAAGTCGCGCAATGACTCTGCCGAACGCTTATTGCGCGATGCTGATGCCGCCATGTATCAGGCCAAGAGCATGGGGCGTGGGCGGTACGTGGTATTTGACGAGAGTATTCACAAAGACCTGGTTGCCTCTTTGCATCGTGAAACTGAATTACGACACGCGCAGTTTGACCAAGACTTTGTCTTACAGCAGTTTGATTTAGTCTCGTTATCGACACGTCAAGCGCGTGCCCGCGAAGTGCTCGTGCGCTGGCAGCGCGGTGAGCAATTACTTACGGCACAAAGCTTTCTCAATGTCGCCGAAAAAACCGGCATGATCTTGCAACTGGATCATTGGATGTTGACGCGCTGCTGCGAGATCGTGCGCGACGAAGAGTTGCAAATCCCCATTTACGTCAGCCTATCGACCAAGCATCTTTATAAGTTGGCTGACGTTAAAGCCTTACTGGAAATCATCCGCAAGGCTGGCGTGCGGGCAGACCTCTTAGTGTTTGAGTTTAGTGAGACCGAGTTGAGTGATAACTCCAAACGCCAACTCACCGCATTGCGAACCCTAGCCGATGCCGGCGTAGGGCTAGCATTGAATGAATTTGGTCGTAGTTCAGGAGCCTTGCAATACTTACTTAACTACCCATTTACTCATGTGAAACTTGACCCGCGCTTTGTCAGCGAGACCGCAGCATCAGAACGTGCCGGAGTCATGGTACGCAACGTGGTTAACCTTTGCCAAGAACTTGATATCACGGTAGCGGCGGCCGGCGTTGATACGCAAGAACAACTGGATGCCTTACGCAAAGCCGGCGTACAGCTCGGTGTGGGGAAAGAGTTGGGCGAGCCGAGATGGCTTCCTGCTCGGGCGAAGCAGGAAGCGATTTAATTTTTGAGTGCGCTGCGCAGCATGGCGAGACCACTTGCTCGAGTTTCTTCTTCTTTTTCTGCCGTCACTGGTGTTTTGCCTTCCCACTCTAAGTCATCCTGCGGTAACTCAAACAGAAAACGACTGGGCTCCGGGCGAATTACATCGCCATATTGGCGGCGTTCTTTCGCCATCGTGAAAATCAGCGACTGTTGAGCGCGGGTGATCCCGACATAAGCTAAGCGGCGCTCCTCTTCGACCATATTGTCATCGATGCTGGATTGATGGGGCAGCAAACCTTCCTCCATACCCACTAGAAATACATGTGGGAACTCGAGGCCTTTGGACGCATGCAAAGTCATCAGTTGGACTTGGTCGCCGACATCCTCTTCTTCGTTGCGCGACATTAAATCGCGCAGACAAAGTTTTGCAACGGCTTGTTCGAAATTAAGCGGGTCGTGCTCGTCGTCACCCTTAAGCATTTCACCCACCCAGCGCAGAAGCTCGCTGATATTCTTGTAGCGCATTTCTGCGGCAGCTTGGCTGGGGCTCGCTTCGTAGAGCCACTCTTCATAGCCGATTTCTTTGATTAGATGATAGAGCGCAGGCATAACGTCGCGACTATCGTCACAGCGGCGAGCTGTTTGCCCCATCAAATGCGTGAAAAGCTGCACTGACTGATACTCGCGGCTGCCAAGACGGGTCTTCAGCGCTTGGTGTTGCGCCGCTTCAAGTAAACTGCAGTGCAACTCGTGAGCCAACTCGCCAATACGTTCGACCGTATGCGGACCGACGCCACGCTTAGGAACATTGACGATACGGATGAAGGCAGTGTCATCGGTTGGGTTCATCAATAACCGTAAGTACGCCATGACGTCCTTGACTTCGGCACGAGCGAAGAAGCTTTGTCCGCCGGTCATGCGATAAGGAATACGGTTCGTCAGTAGTGCTTTTTCGAAGATACGCGACTGGTGGTTGCCACGATAAAGCACAGCAAAATGCGAATAAGGCGTGCGTTCTAAGAAGCGACGGCGGACGATTTCAGCGACCACACGCTCGGCTTCATGCTCTTCATTGCGGCCATAAATGACCCGTAATGGCACCCCATACTCCATTTCAGAGAACAACTTTTTGTCAAACACATGCGGATTGTTTTCTATGAGAATGTTTGCGGCTTTAAGAATACGCCCGTGCGAGCGGTAGTTTTGCTCTAGCTTGATAACTTGCAGGCTGGGAAAGTCCTTTTGCAGCAGCGCGAGATTCTGTGGCTGTGCGCCACGCCATGAATAAATGGACTGATCGTCGTCACCGACCACAGTGAAACGGGCACGCTCACCGACAAGTAACTTCACCAATTGATACTGTGACGTATTGGTATCCTGATATTCGTCCACCAGCAGATATTGAAACTTCTTCTGCCAGCGCTGACGCGAATGCTCGTTGCTGGCAAGTAACTGGGTCGGCAGCAAGATCAAATCATCGAAATCGAGCGCATTGCAGGCGCGCATGTTCTGCTGATAGCGACGATAGAACTCAGCGAACTCTTCTTCGTCCGGCGTTTTCGCGTGCGAAAGCGCCTGCTGCGGCGACAACATTGCGTTCTTCCAGTTGCTGATGGTGCTTTGCAAGCGCTTCAATAGCTCTTTGTCGCCATCCAGTTCAGGTTCGGTTAGGGCTTTTAACAGCGCAAAAGAATCCTGATCGTCAAACAACGAAAAACCTGACTTAAGCCCTAATTGTTGGACCTCTTTGCGGATGATACTGAGACCAAGTGTGTGAAACGTTGAAACTGTAAGGCCGCGAGTATACTGACGTCCGAGCGTTTGTCCCACTCGCTCTTTCATCTCGCGCGCGGCTTTGTTAGTGAACGTGACCGCAGCAATATGGCGTGCTTGGTAATTACACTTGGTAATTAAATAAGCGATCTTTTCGGTGATCACCCGCGTTTTACCGCTACCAGCGCCTGCTAGAACGAGAACGGGGCCGCTTATGGCTTGCACGGCTTCTTGCTGGCGCGGGTTAAGCTGCATGAGGTTCCTTTAGGTTATCAACAGAGCATAGGGGCTGAACGACAGAACAGCAGATTTTAGCGCAAACTCCTGCTAAGCTAAAAGACTATTCCGACATTCGCCCTAGGAGTTTGAAATGGATGCGAAAAAAATTGAAGACATCGCCAAGCAAATCAACGACAGCATTCCGTCTGGCGTAAAAGACTTCGCTGGCAACATGGAGCAGCGGATTAAGACGATTCTGCAGCAGCAATTAGGTAAACTCGACGTGGTCACCCACGAAGAACTCGACGTCCAACAGCAACTTTTGTTGCGCTTGCGTCAACGCGTAGAGCAGTTAGAGCAGCAGATCCAGCAGCTGCAGCAAGACGCGAATAGCAAAGATTAATTTTAGTTGCTGCAAGTGACCCAATCAGCACTGAGCTGCAACTCTGGCGCCGGTGGTAATTTCGCTGCGGCAGCGGCAATTTTCTGGCGATAGTCGGCAAACGTAAGTTCGTTATCGAGCAAGGCATTGACGTCGCGTTGCATAAAATACGCGCGGCGGCCGACTGCATATAACCCCGATTCTTTGTCGGCACGCAACAACGCGGTCGCATTGCGACTCACGGCATCGGCGCAGCAGGCTTGGACCGCATTGCGGTAATTACGAATCATCGAGTCGGGCACTTTCATTTCTTTGGGGTTGCTGGAAAACCTGCGTAGAGCTTCTATTTCTTCATAGGTTTCTGCGGTAATCCCCAGCACTTTGTCCAATAACTGTAAGGTGTCTTGCGCTAAGTAATAATTGAGTGCTTCCATACGCTCGGCAGCGACACGTTTTTCGTCTGGGCGAAAGCGATCTTCGCGGTCGAGGCTATGCCACGTTTCATTTAAAAAGCGCATTTGCTTCGGATCGGGCTGCGCGCTATCGAGGGCCGCTAAGGTGTCGGCAAATTCGCACACTTGCGGTTGCGAATAGCGTACCACTGAACGGTTTTGCTGTTCACCACAACCACTGATGGCAATGCTAGTTAACACTGCAACTAGCCATATTTTTCCGCGCATAACCTAGCCCCGAATTAAAGAAAAGCGTACTCTATCAATAAAGTTAGCCCAGCGATATACGAAACACAAAAGGTGAAGAAATGGCCCAATGGATGACTGGCGAAGTGGTAGAGAACTACGCGTGGAATAACGAGCTTTTTAGTCTGCGCGTCAAAGTTCCTGAATCTTTTGAGTTCATCGCCGGACAATTTGTACGTTTAGGCCTGCAGGATGGCGAGCAACGCTTCCAGCGCGCCTACTCACTGGTCAACGGCCCGCAAGAACCGATTCTCGACTTTTTAGTGAACCGTGTGCATGACGGTGAGTTTTCGCCTAAGTTGCATGACTTGCGCGCTGGGCAAGAAATCCAAGTCAGTCAGCCGCCAACTGGATTTTTTACGCTGAACGAAGTGCCGGAAGGCGACAGCTTATGGCTCATTTCTACCGGTACCGGGATTGGCCCCTATTTATCGATGCTTAGCACGAAAATCCCGTATGAGCGCTTTAAACGTATTCACCTGATTCATGCCGTCCGTTACGCCAACGATTTAGCCTATCAAGCGCAAATCCTCGATTGGGTAGCCGCGCACCCTGGGCAGCTCTCGTACCAGCCTGTCGTCAGCCGCGAAGATTCCACGGGTGCATTGCGTGGTCGCATCCCGGCCTTGATCCTCGATGGCAAACTCGAGCAAGCGCTCGGCGACAAGCTGGATACGAATGCTCAGGTAATGCTCTGCGGCAATCCCGACATGATCCGCGACGCGAAGCAGGTACTCGCCGACAAAGGCTTACCGAAAAACCTACGCCGTAAACCGGGGAATGTCACGGTAGAGCACTACTGGTAAGCGCTATAGCGAAACAATCTAAGTTAGAAAAATTGGTTCGTTCATAAATTGCCCGCAGCGGCCTATAGTGAGATGCGTCACGAAACGATACGTGACGACAGGCAACGATAGGAGCGCTTATGCACGCTGCGACATTACCGATTATTTCAATGACATCGCTGGATTCTGCTGAAGGGCTGGCGCAATTGCGTTATGCCGCAAGTGAGGTGGGCTTCTTCTATCTTGTTGATCACGGCCTGGACAGCGATCAACAGCAGCGGTACCTTGCGCTCAGCAAAGAGTTCTTTCAGCTTTCAAATGCTGACAAGCAGCAAGTTGATATGATTCATTCGCCGCATTTTCGCGGCTATAACGCGGTCGGTAGTGAGATGACCGCTGGCCGACTCGATGCTCGCGAACAATTTGATTGGATGAATGAAGAACGAGCGCTAGCACCAGGTGACGTGCGTTATCCGTGGCAAAAACTTATCGGTCCCAATGTGTGGCCAACCGCAATGCCAGCACTCAAGCCTGCGCTCTTAAAGCTTCAACAAGACATGAGTCACATCACTGTGAACCTACTCCAGAAGCTCTGCGAGTCGTTGGGTGTTGAACGTAACGCGCTCGATGCGACCATCGGCGAGCAACCCTATACTCATGCCAAACTTATCCGCTATCCAGCCCAAGAAGCTGTTCAGCAAGGGGTGGGCGCGCACAAAGATCCAGGTTATCTGACCTTAGTCATGCAAGACGGCCAAAGTGGCCTGAAGGTGGAGCGTGGTAACGATTGGATTGACGTGAAACCTATTCCTGGTGCGCTTGTCGTCAATATTGGCGAGCTCCTAGAGCTGGCCTCCGATGGTTTCTTAAAAGCCACAAACCACAAAGTGGAAAGTCCTACCCAAGGCGTTGAGCGTTATTCGATTGCCTTCTTTATGGCGGCACAGCTTTCGGCAACAGTGCCGGTGCTCAGCCTGCCAGCGGAATTAAAGGCGCGTGCATCGGGCCCCACCATTGATCCCAACAATCCACTGCTGACAGACGTAGGGAATAACGTGTTGAAAGGGCGCTTACGCTCACATCCGCATGTGACCCAAAAACACTATTGCGCTAAACCACTGCGCCACCTTTTGGCGAAAAGTTTTGCGCAATTGCCTACCGCTGATATCTGTGACGAGTGTCGGGTTTGAGCGGGGGCACCGCTGTGCCCTTCGACAGCAACTAGCAAATCAAGCCATAACTCAGCTGAAATCAAGGTCAGTTAAGAGCTTGAATTTGATCGCTTTTTACCCGTATTGTTTATTGACGCGTTGGACTCCTATATTTGTGCATTAGTCGCTTATTCCGTTGAATCGCGACACGCTTGTCTATAGTTTAGATAACTTAACGACCTCAACCTAGGCAATAATAATGAAAACGATCCTAAAAGCCGCAGTAGCTGTCACTATGGCGCTCTCTTGTGCGCCGGCCCTCGCCGATAAGTCACAAAACGACGAGGGCATCTTTAATAGCAACACCTTCAAGACCATGGCGTTACGAGGCATTGGCCCGGCCTACATGTCAGGGCGCATCGCGGATATCGCTGTCGACCAAAACAATCCATCGACTTGGTACACAGCCGTCGGCTCTGGCGGCGTGTGGAAAACGACTAATGCGGGCACTACCTGGACCCCTATATTTGACGATCAAGCGGTCTACTCAACTGGCGATGTGACCATCGCGCCAAGCAATTCAAATATCATTTGGGTCGGCACCGGCGAAAATAACGGTGGTCGCCATATCAGCTTTGGTGATGGCGTTTATAAATCGCTTGATGGCGGTAAAACTTGGAAAAATATGGGGCTAGAAAAGTCAGAGCATATTTCTGACATCATTATCCACCCTACCAACCCAGATATTGTCTGGGTGTCCGCTCAAGGTCCTTTATGGACTGCCGGTGGTGAACGCGGTTTATATAAAACGACCGATGGCGGTACGAGCTGGAAACAAGTCCTGACCCCAGAAGATGAATGGACAGGGGTTACCTCGTTACTGATTGATCCGCGTAACCCAGATAAGCTTTATGCGGCGACGTGGTCTCGTCAGCGCACGGTGGCAGCCTATGTAGGTACAGGACCTGGCTCTGGCATCTATACTTCGGACGATGGCGGTGATACTTGGACCGAATTAAAAACCGGTTTGCCAACCGGTAATATGGGTAAGATAGGTATGGCCATCTCACCTATGAACCCTGATGTTCTGTACGCTACAGTCGAAATAGACAACCGTGAAGGCGGCTTCTATCGATCAGCAGATCAAGGAGCGAGCTGGACGAAGATGTCAGATGAAGTCGGCGGCGGAACAGGACCTCATTATTATCAGGAAATTTTTGTCGATCAGCATCAATTCGACCGTGTCTACATCGCAAGTAATTACAGCAAGGTATCTGACGATGGCGGTAAAACCTGGACGCCTATCGACACTACCCATAAGCATGTCGATGACCACGCCATGGCCTTTCACCCCACTGACCCCGACTTTGTGTTAATCGGGTCTGATGGCGGTATCTATATGTCGCACGACCGCATGGAAACTTGGCGGTTTATGGCGAATCTGCCGATCACTCAGTTCTATAAAGTAGCGCCTGATGATGCGACACCGTTTTATAACGTTTATGGTGGCTCGCAAGATAACTCAACGCAGGGCGGTCCATCACGTACGGCGCGCAGAGATGGAATCAAAAATAAAGATTGGTTTTTGACGCTAGGCGGTGATGGTCACCAACCCGCGGTTGAGCCAGGTAATCCAGATATCGTCTACTCTCAATGGCAGCAGGGTAATTTAACCCGGGTTGATATGACCACCAAAGAAGGTGTTTACATCAAGCCACAACCCTTACCTGGTGATCCAGCAGAGCGTTTCAATTGGGACGCCCCCATTAACGTCTCAGCACATGATCCGAAGCGTATCTATTTTGCCTCGCAGCGCGTGTGGCGCTCAGATGATCGCGGTGACAGTTGGACAGCAATATCTGGCGATCTAACCAAAGATGGCAATCGCATGCATATGCCGATGATGGGACGCACTTGGTCGGTAGAAGCGGGATGGGATCTCTATGCCATGTCGGAATACCATACCATTGCCAACTTTGCGGAGAGCCCGGTAGATGAAAACATTCTTTGGGCTGGAACCGATGACGGCTTAATCCAAGTGACGACCGATGGTGGTAACAACTGGAAGGAAATCGATCTAGATGACATCCAAGGGGTGCCAGCGACCGCTTATGTGAATGATATTCGCGCTGACCTCTTTGACGCCAATACGGTTTACGTCGCACTGGATAACCACAAGTACGGCGACTATAAGCCTTACCTGATCAAGTCGACCAATTTAGGTCGGAGTTGGACGTCGTTAGCCGGTGATTTGCCAGAGAAGCATCTTGTGTGGCGTATTGTGCAAGATCACGTGAACAAGAACTTGATGTTTATCGGTACCGAATTTGGCGTCTTCTTTACTGTCGATGGCGGTAAAGAGTGGGTTGAACTTGATGGTGGAATTCCAACTATTTCTACCCGTGACGTGAAAATTCAGCGTCGTGAGAACGACCTAGTGGCTGGTACATTTGGTCGCGGTATCTACATACTCGATGACTATGCTCCGCTACGTGGTTTGACCGAGCGAAGCATGCAGGAAGATGCCTTGTTATTCGCGCCGAGCCGCCCGGTGAAGTGGTTCCAACTTGATGGAAATCACAGTGATACCGATGGTAATGATGCCTTTATCGCGAACAACCCTGCGCATGGCGCCACGCTAACCTACTACCTAAAAGATAGCTTGTTAACCAGTAAGGAGCAGCGTCAAGCCGCTGAGAAAAAAGCGCTTGAAGAGAACAACGAGTATCCGAAGTATCCGAGTTGGGAAGCGGTCGAAGCAGAAAACCAAGAGCCTGCACCTGCCGTGTACCTTGAAATTTCAGATGCCAATGGTGAGTTCGTTGATCGCGTCGAGGGAAGCACTAAGAAAGGGCTCCACCGGGTTACTTGGGATATGAACTACGCGAACACTGCCGCTATTGTTGGGCAAGAAGGTGGGCGTTCTCGAGGTGCAATGATGGCACTGCCTGGCGCTTACTCGGCAACCTTATTTAAGCGCGAAGGTACCACCGTTACGCAACTCACCGAACCGGTCGAGTTCGTGTTGGAGTCTATCTTCGATGGAGCACTCGAAGGGGCTTCTGCTGAGGTGCGTGCTGAGTATGACAGAGCGGTCGTCGCAGCGCGTAAGCAAGCCATTACCACCACAACGGTACTCAATAACGTGAAAGAGACCATGGCGTTATTACGTCAAGCAATTGACCAAACGCCAGGCGACATCGCGCAACTTGAAACGCAGTATGGTGAACTTCAAACTGAGATTAATGCGGTGAATCGAGCGCTCTATGGCCTCGCATCGCGTGATCGCAAAGGTGCTAAACCAGCCAACATTATGAGCCGTTTGGGCTATGCAAGCTCTGCCGTGGGTTCTTCTTATGGCCCGACTCCGCAGCACCAAGACCAGTTAGGTTATGCTAATGAAGGCTTGGATGAAGTGAGCCAACGGGTAAGAACGTTGCAGGAAACGAAAGTGCCTAGCCTACAGCAGCAAGTGGTTGATGCTGGTGGCCCATGGACACCAGGGTTACCTGTGATTACGGACTAAACGTACGGCTTTATTGTAAAGTGAACGGCAGTGCTCGCACTGCCGTTCTTATTTCTTGTGCTGGATATCATGAACGTTCATTCTAATCCGCTTTGGCGATTTTATAGCTGCGTTGTGCTCAGCTGTGTGCTGGTGCCAAGCGTTGCTGCACATGCCGCACAGCAAGTGGAGCGGGTTACCGTAACTGGACAGCATCCTTATTATCACGAAACCCTGTCACGAATCTTCACACAATACGACTATGATCAAGACCATCTAGTGGTCCCTACGCATTTAAATGAGCTTCTCACACAGTCGCCATTAATAAGTCTCAATGGTCAGGGCGGGCAACTGCAAAACATCAGTATTCGCGGGTTTTCTCGCTGGCGAATTCAGTCCTTGATGGACGGTGTTCCCATTCTAAGCGATCGCCGAGCGGGGGCGAGTGTCGATTTTATTCCACCTTCTTTTATTAGTTCGGTAGCAGTTATCCCAGGCGCTGCCTCGACCTATCTAGGATCGGGTGCGATTGGCGGCGCGGTGAATTTGCGAATTAAAGAGCCGTTCGCGCACCAACTACAAGTCGGCTGGAGTAGCAACCAGAATAGTCAAGATTTTAGTTATTCCGGCTTTCATCGGAATACCGATTGGAAAGTAGCGTATCGCAACGCAGGTAATGGTAAAGATGCAAACGGTATGACGCTATTCGACCAATACGAGCAGGCGGCTTTTTTTGTACGTCATCGACCAGAAGAAGGGACATTAAAGGAAGCGTGGACACTCTACTCAGACAGTCAAGATGTGGGCAAATCGAGTAGCGACTTTCCTCAGAACAAAATTACGACGTACCCAACCAATCGACACTGGCTTGGTAAGCTCAACTTTGCTTTCGATAATCTATTGGCAGGCGACAGCGGCGCTGCGGTTACCGGCAACGTGTGGTGGCATCAATCGCAACTCGATAGCAACACGTTGCGCCCCGGTCGTCGTATTAATCAAAGCAGTAATCAAGCCCTTAACTTTGGTGCAGATTTAGGCAGTAAAGCACAACTGGCCCAATGGCAGATGAATTGGCAACTGCAATTGAACGGCCGAGAAAACGTCGTCATTGATGAACGCGAATTAACCTTGGCAGCCCAAGAGGTGTATCGCGTGCAGTCGCTTACTGCTGATGAACTGGCGTTTGCGGGTGTCGTGGATGCATCACGTCGCATTGGCAATATTGCGCTCGCGGCGGGTATGCGCCTCGATTGGCTGCGACAAGAGAATCAGGGCCAACAAAGCACGAATACGAATATCAGTGGCTTTGCCGGCGCTAACTATGCGTTCACACCACATTGGTCCGCCAACCTATATATTTCCAGTGCATTTAGAAACCCGACATTGACCGAGCGATTCTTCTCGGGCGAAACACCGCGAGGCACCGTGCTGGGTGACGTAAACTTAGCTACTGAACAAGCCATGAACCTGCAAGGCGCCTTAGCTTATAACAGTGGGCAATTCAGCGGCGATGTCAGTGTATTCTATCAACGCATTGATAACTACATTGAACGCTTGTCGCTTAGTGATGACCTGTTGCAGTACGCCAACCTCGATCGCGCGACAGTTAAAGGCGTGTCGTATCAATTCAGCTGGCAACCTCGTCAGAGTGGCTTCAATCTAGCCGTGAGTGGGGCGTGGATAAAGGGCGTAGACGAGGCGGGAAACACCGTTGCTGATATCCCCGCCAACACGCAGCGCGTTGAACTTAGCTACCGATTGGATACCATGCGCTTGTTTTCTACCATGCAGTACCGGGCAGACAAAACACGCGCAGCAGCTGGTGAGCGGACATTAGAGAGTGTAGTTATCGTTGATGCTGGCGCTTCGTGGCAATTGACTGAGCACACCGTGTTGAGCACAAGCATACGCAATGTAACCGATGAGCTCTATTATGTGAGCGCAGACGAACAAGCCGCGTATGCGCAGGGCAGAAGTGTGCAATTCAACTTATCGATGGCGCTTTGATTGATAATAGTGTTTGCGGTATTTGCTTTTTAAGGTGGTCACTAACATAACCAGCCCGGTTATCCATAATACGAAAAGTAAGATAGCTGCGGGTAAGAAAACGTACAGCTTGGCACCTTCAAAGAACCAGCTGCCGTCATGAATGGCTTCAATCGTGTCGGCACGGCGGTAAGCGACTTGTAATACATCACCGCTCGTTGCGTCGAGCTGTACTTCCCAGTGGTTATTGCCGCGTACTTTGATGATGCCTTTGCTTGGTCTTACATCAAGCCGGTCGATGTCATCCCAGCTGGTGAGCTGTGCCTCAGGAGCTTGCGCAACTGCGTCGATAATTTCAGCAAAACTAAGGGTCGGCGCGCCTTCTGCTGCTTTTTGTGTGGGAGGTTGGATCCAGTCCACTTCTTTTTTGACTTGCAGTAATAAACCGCTACCAATGACGATAACCACAGGAATAAAGATTCCGAGTGATACCCACAAATGAAGTGAGCGGCTAATTCTACGAAGTGATGCTGACATTTTAAAACTCCCAGTTGAGCAGCGAAGATACTAGAAAATTACATCACAATAAACGGCAAAATGTAGCCCTCAACCTGTTAACAGTTTATTCAATAGCTCTGTAGTCTCCGATCGGTTGATTTGTAGTCGACCCCGAACTGTTTTAATAATTTCATGAATTCAGCTTTGCCAAAGCGCACATGCATGGATTTGCAGAAGAGCTGAGTTTTTGAGGCTGGATCGACGTCGTAAATACAGAAATCATAGATGATTTGCTCAAGTTCAGATTCGCTATCCGGGTATCTCAATGCTAGGGTAAAGTGATGAGTTTCAGACGCATAGTAATAGCTCACGACTTCCGCCAGGTCCAACGGAAATTGCTCTGGTGTGCTTTTGTAGGTTGCAAGGTCATACAGATCGATTTTCTGACTGAGGCTAGCGTCATTTGTTTGTGTTGCGCGATTAGGATCGGCATTAAACTGTAGGCCCCACTTCCCATTTGTCATCGTCACCACTTCAACTACTTTTGACGCTGGTTGTGCTTGGTCTGCAACGTTGAATAGCGGAGATGCAATGCTTTTCAGGCTGAAGGATAACAGTCCAGCAGCTAAGATAAGATGATATTTATTATAGTAAGCAGACACCTAGGTAAACTCCCTGTTAAAAACTAGTTTAAATTCTAAAGTATCCATGGTTCTACGTAATGTCAACAAAACACATCTCCAACACTTCTTCTTGAACTTTCAGGAACCTGCGGCCTCTGCCTCCGGAGGGCCGTCACCGTTCCGTTACCGTGGTAAATTGATGAAGCCAGCTGGTGCATGTCGACAAATTCGATGCTGGCAAAAGTACGGATTACATTCACGGGGCACAGGGCACGCTCGCACGCATTACCAATAACGCCGTGACCTATTTACATCATGACAGCCTTGGTAGTGCGCAAACTGGAACGGCCAGCAGCGGTGCGATTCTCTGGCAGGAAGCGTACACGCCATATGGTGAAACGCTTAACAACGTTACTGCCAATCAAGACTTAGCTGGCTTTACCGGGCATATTAAAGATGATGCGACCGGCTTGAGTTATATGCAGGCACGATACTATGATCCAGTGATTGGGCGGTTTTATTCGAATGATCCCGTTGGCTCTACTGGTCACCTAGTAAGCCTCCAAGGTGTTCAAGGGTTTAATCGTTATACCTATGCGAATAACAACCCATATAAGTATACTGACCCTGATGGTAGAGAGATTAAAGTACAATGGCATGAAGTAGCCTTCGGCCACTCTCACACCTTAATCAGAATAAAACCTGACAACCAGAACGGATTAGATAAAAGCATATTCTCAAATTTTGACTCTGATGGAAAAAGATATGCCACATTAGGAGCAGGCCCAGAAGGCTTTCTGGGAGAAAATTTAGTTAGTAATATCAATAGAGAGGCAGATGCTGCACCTCACTCTGGAGGCTTAGATGTTAAGGTTCCTAGCTCGTTTAAGAATGAAGATGAGTTTATTGATAAACTTTTCGAGTTAGATGGAAATTATGACGATAAGGCTGACTATGACTTTTTCCCGAGTAGTTCGGAAGAGGGCAATAACTCAAATTCTTATGTTTCAGGAATCTTGAAGGCAGTTGGAGCAACTCCGCCTACCCCTACCGTATCGACACCAGGGTATGACAAGCCACTCGATAAAAAAGAGTTTGAAAAACCATGAGAATTTTAAGGTATCCGATAACATTATTAACAGCTTTCGGCGCGATCGGTAGTTACATTGTCAAGGTTACTGAAATGCAGTACGACGATTCAATTTTCTCACTAGCCTTTTTGATTCTAACTTGGTGCTTGTCTGCTCTTATAGGTCTTTCTGAGCAATTCCTTGTAGCTCTTAGAATTGAGTCTCTAACCACCAATACTTATTGGCTTTCGTACATTTTTGGTCTAGCTATTGCCTGTATATTAGATGTCAAATTGGTCAGTAAGATCTTTCGAACGAAAAAATGACTTCTCCCCGAGATGGAGAACTACAGGGGCGATCAATTTGCAGACTACAATCATACTAGATTGCGCTAGAGTCATTCGAAATGGCGCACCCGACAGGAGTCGAACCTGTGACTTCTGCCTCCGGAGGGTTGAGGTCATTTCCGGTTTTCCACGTCGCAGCGTTTACGACGAAGCTTAAATTTACCCAAGTTGAGGTCATAACGCACAGGTTGAATTCGCTACACTGCGCTAAACTTGGTGTTTTAGCCACGGAAGGGCATGGTTATGGTAGGGACGACGATTTCGATTGCGCGGGTGTTCACTCGTGCGCTCTATGGTATGGATGCACCGCTGGTAACGGTAGAGGTATGTTTGGCGTCTGGCTTGCCGGCCTTTGCTGTGGTGGGTATGCCGCAAGCGGGAGTGCGGGAAGCACGCGATCGGGTACGTTCGGCGATTCAAGCGAGTGAGTTTGAGTTTCCGCGTGCGAAGAAAATCACGGTAAACTTAGCGCCTGCTGACTTACCCAAACATGGCGCTCGCTATGACTTAGCCATCGCCATTGGCATCTTGGTTGCCGATGGTCAAATAAGTGAAAGGGCGGTGGTCTCTCGTGAATTTTATGGTGAGCTGACACTGAATGGCGAACTGCGCGGCGTACCGGGCATATTGCCAGCCATGTTGGCGTGTCGCGAGCAAGGTCGTGAAGCTGTCATTCCTTTAGCTAATCAAACCGAAGCCAGTGTGGTACGCGCGCAGCAATGTGTCGCTGCCGAAAGCCTGCGCGACGTGACCGAGCACTTGCGTGGGCCGCATCACCTGCCGCATCTAGCACCCTTGCAACCTAGCGAGCAGCAACATTTTTATGGCGATTTAGCCGATGTGATTGGTCAAGAGCAAGCGAAGCGTGCGTTGATTTTGGCGGCGATGGGCGGCCATCACGTGTTGTTCGTGGGTCCTCCGGGGACGGGAAAAACCATGTTAGCGCAGCGGTTGTTGGGGCTCTTGCCACCACTGACCGATGTGGAAGGGCTGGAAGTTGCCGCAATTCGCAGTGTCGCCGGGCACAATTACAATGCCGAGCACCCCAGTGCTTGGCTCGAGCGCAATTTGCGCTCGCCGCATCACTCATGCTCTGCGGCAGCTTTGGTGGGTGGTGGCTCGCCGCCGCAACCAGGAGAGATTTCCTTAGCACATAAGTCGCTGTTGTTCCTCGACGAGCTTCCTGAGTTTTCGCGACATGTGCTCGATTCGTTGCGTGAGCCGTTGGAGTCAGGGCAGGTGTCGATCAGCCGCGCCGGTTACCAAGCGACTTTTCCCGCGCAATTTCAGTTGGTCTGTGCTTTGAATCCCTCTCCATGTGGACATTTTGACGGCACCTTAGCGAGTGCCCGCGCCACGCCTGATCAAATAACCCGCTACCTCGGTCGGCTTTCGGGGCCGCTGCTCGATCGCTTGGACATGCAAGTCGAGGTGCCGCGACAGCCCGATGTTCTGAAACAGCAGCATCAACAGCAAGAGTCGCAGACGCCAAAACTGCGCAAGCAAGTCGCTAAAGCTCGGGTGCTACAAATGCGACGCCAAGGCTGTCTCAACTCGGAACTCAAAACGGCGCAATTGGCAGAATTTTGTCGCTTGAGCGATGACGATCATAGCTTTCTCGTAGCAGCTATCGAGCGATTTAAGCTTTCGCATCGCGCCTATCATCGGGTTTTGCGCTTAGCTCGCACTATCGCTGATGCTGCCGAGGTCGAACACATCAACAAAACCCACCTGGCCGAAGCGCTCAGTTACCGCGCGCTGGACCGCTTGCTGCAACAATTACAGGAGCTCTAAAGCGGACTTATCAACTAACTTTTGCTAATACGTCGCGAAAAGCCGTAACGATGTGCTCAATAGCGTTTGCCGGAATGCCTAAGTGAGTGACGAGGCGCATGCGTTGCGCGGCGCCGACCACAATATCTTGTTTACGTAAGTGTTCACTCACTTTGCGGGCGCGCTCGGCAGACTCGAAGTTCAAATAGACCATATTAGTTTGCGCTGGTTCGACGCGAATGCCGTCTAGCTTGCTCAAACCTTCAGCGAGCGCCAAGGCATTGGCGTGGTCATCGGCTAAGCGTTCGACATGGTGATCAAGTGCGTAGTCCATCGCCGCCGCGACAATACCTGCTTGGCGCATACCACCGCCAAGCATTTTGCGCCAACGGTGTGCGCGCTTAATGAAGTCGCGATCACCAACTAAAACCGAACCAACCGGCGTGCCAAGTCCCTTCGAGAAGCAAATCGAGACGCTATCGAATGGCGCACACAGGTTAGCAAGTGACTCACCCGTGGCAACTACGGCGTTAAACACCCGAGCGCCGTCCAAGTGCAAGTTCAGGCCATGTTTATTGACCAATGCTCGAGCTTGATGCATATAGGCTTGCGGAATCACTTTACCGGTATGGGTATTTTCAAGCGCTAACAACCGTGTGACTGGAAAGTGTGGGTCATCAGGCTTAATACGCTTTTCGACAGCGGCTAAATCTAAAGTGCCATCGGCCTCGATTTCAAAGGGCTGCGGCACAATACCACCCAACACAGCCGCGCCGCCGGCTTCGTAGCGATAGGTGTGATACTCCTGACCGACTAAATACTCTTCCCCCCGCTGGCAGTGACTTAGCAACGCCAACAAGTTGGTTTGCGTGCCGCTACTGGCAATCAATGCGGCTTCTTTGCCTGCCATAGCAGCAACCCGTTCCTGCATGGCGTTAATAGTCGGGTCGTCGCCAAAGACATCATCACCGACAGGGGCTGCCGCCATAGCTTCGCGCATGGCGGCGGTGGGTTGCGTTACGGTATCGCTACGTAAATCAAGAATCACACACGGCTCCTTCACAAAAATTAAGGGTTGTAGCCCCAAGCCGCAGGTGGCTCAGCGATCGGTTGCGACAGGTCCACAGCCACTCTGAATTCGCGCCCTGGGCGGGTAAGCTCATAATACATGGTCTCGCCTTCAAACGAGATGATCCACGTGTTGGCGGTCGAGACATCGAGGCCGTTCAGCGTAAATAGGGCTTTACTTGCTTCATCAACGGGGAAGGCTTGCATGTTTGCTTCACCGCTCGCTACGGTATGGCCGCCATAGGGCGATACGTCATCCGGCGTGCCGTCTTCATGCAGATGAATATGCTGGAAATCAATGCCTTGCTCGGTACGGGTTAAAACCCAGGTACGCGAGCGGTCGTCACCCACGTGGAGCGGCATACGTATGACGTTCGCTTCGCAGTCGCGAATGTGTACCACTAGGTCTTGCTGCCATGCATCACTGGGTTGGTTATCAGCGACAACTTCGGCGGCGTAAGCTTTACCACAGTAGGGTTGGAACTTTGCCATAAAAGCATCGTGAGGTGATTGTGGGGCCGGTTGGCAACCCGCGACAGCTAGTGTCGCACAGGCAACAAAACCGGCTTTGTAGAGTAGAGATGAAAGTGTCATGAGGCCCCCTTGGGCAATTGATTCGTCAATGATGAAACTAATGTGCCATAACTTATAGCAAAAAGCATGATGCAACGAGCACCTGTGATTGGCATCTTAGGGCGGCATCGTGCGATAATGCGGCAACTTTGCAAAGAGAATGGACCAAAAAACATGCGAGTTTATCAAAACGTACTCGAAATGATTGGCAACACGCCAATGGTGAAAGTTAGCAACATGGACACTGGACCATGTGAATTGTATTTGAAGCTTGAACTGATGAATCCAGGTGGCTCGATCAAGGACCGTATCGCGGTCAGCATGATTGAAGCTGCCGAAAAGGAAGGCAAACTCAAGCCAGGCATGACTATCATCGAAGCGACCGCAGGTAATACTGGCCTTGGACTCGCATTGGTTGCCGCCAGCAAAGGCTATCCATTGAAAATTGTCATGCCAGATAAAATGTCGGCAGAAAAAGTGAATAACTTGAAAGCCATGGGTGCTGATGTGGTCCGCACGCGTTCAGACGTGCAAAAAGGCCATCCAGAATATTACCAAGACATGGCAGCGCGCATGGCTGAAGAGAATGGCTACTTTTATGTCAATCAATTTGCCAATGAAGCCAACGTAAAAGCGCATTATGAAACCACAGGTCCCGAGATTTGGAATCAAATGGAAGGTGACCTTGATGCGTTTGTTTGTGGTGTGGGTTCTGGCGGTACACTTACCGGTATCGGCCGTTATTTGCGCGAACAGAATGCTGACGTCGACCTCGTTTTGGCCGACCCTGAGGGCTCTATTCTGGAACCTTTGGTAAATCGCGGTGAAACCGTCGAAGCGGGGAGTTGGCTTGCAGAAGGGATCGGCGAAGACTTTATCCCAGATATCTGTGACATAAAGCTGGCGAACAAAGCCTACGCGGTGAGTGACAAAGATGCATTCAATACAGCCCGCGAACTGTTGGTGAAAGAAGGCGTGATGGTGGGCTCATCAAGTGGCACCTTGATCACGGCCGCGCTGCGTTATTGCCGCGAACAAACCGAGCCGAAGCGTGTGGTTACCTTGGCGTGTGATACCGGTAACCGTTACCTATCGAAACTGTATAACGATGAGTGGATGGCCGCTCAGAATCTGCTGGAGGAGTAAGTAATGGCAGACGCTAAGAAGATGAAATTTGCAACCAAAACCATTCATGGTGGTCAGGCTCCTGAGCCGGCGACTGGCGCAGTGATGCCGCCAATTTTTACTAGCTCTACGTACATTCAAGAGAGCCCTGGCGTGCATAAAGGTTTTGAATACTCACGCTCACACAACCCAACGCGTTTTGCCTGGGAGCGTGCGGTAGCCAGCCTTGAAGGCGGTAGCCATGGTTTTGCTTTTGGTTCAGGCATGGCGGCAACCTCAACCATCATGGAATTACTCGATAGCGGCGACCACGTTGTGGCGATGGACGACTTATATGGCGGTACTTTCCGTCTGTTCGACAAGGTTCGTGGCCGTTCAGCAGGTCTCGACTTTTCTTACGTTGACTTGAGCGACATCAGCGCTGTAGAAGCGGCGATTACGGACAAGACCCGCATGATTTGGGTTGAAACGCCAAGTAATCCAATGCTTAAGCTGGTCGATATCGAAGCGATCGTCAATGTGGCGAAAGGCCGCAACATCATCGTCGTGGTCGACAATACTTTTGCGACGCCATACAACCAACTGCCGTTGGCATTGGGCGCAGACATCGTAATGCACTCGGCGACCAAATACCTGAACGGGCACTCTGACATGGTCGGTGGCGTTGCCGTGGTCGGTGACAACGAAGAACTCGCCGAAAAGATGGCGTTCTTACAAAACTCAGTAGGCGCTGTTGCCGGTCCATTCGATAGCTACTTAGCCTTGCGTGGTTTGAAAACATTGGCGTTGCGCATGAAAGCGCATAACGAAGCTGCGATGACCATCGCCAAATGGTTGGAGCAGCACCCAGAAGTCGAAAAAGTCATCTTCCCTGGATTGGAAAGTCATCCGCAGCATGAATTGGCGAAGCGCCAAATGTCAGGCTTCGGCGGTATGATTTCAATTTTACTGAAAGGCGATATTGAGAAGGCACGTCGCTTCCTCGAAAACGTGGAAATCTTTGCCCTCGCTGAGAGCCTTGGTGGTGTTGAAAGCTTGATCGAACACCCTGCGATCATGACCCATGCGTCGATTCCAAAAGAGAACCGTGAAAAATTAGGAATTCTCGACAATTTCGTGCGGATCTCGGTGGGTATTGAAGATGTAGAAGACTTAATTGCGGACTTAGATCAGGCCCTAAACGCTTGATATTACAGTGGCATTTACATTCTTTTACAATTGCATGAAGTTACGGTAGGCTAATCCGACAATAAAAACAGACACAGAAACAAGGGTTATCCTATGCCTCTTAGCCTTCTTCTATTACAAGGTTTAGTGGCGGCATTGTTGTTTTATGTGCTGGTCGGTCGTCATTATCGCCAGCCATTGTGGAGTATGCTTGCCGTACTATTGTGTGGAATGGTTCCACCGCTGAATTGGATGTTATTACTCACCGCTGTGGGTGTGCGCATGTGGCGCAAACCTGCTGCAGTGATGACACTCAAACACTAAACGTATACAACGAGAGCCCTAAATGAGTCCTGTCGATTCTGCCTTACGACCTTTCCATTTAGCGATTCCAGTCGATGACATTGCTCGCGCCCGCGAGTTTTATGGCGCTATTCTTGGTTGCAGCGAAGGTCGCTCAGCCAATGAATGGGTCGATTGGGATTTTTACGGCCACCAACTGGTCACTCATCTTGCGCCCGAACGTACAGGTGTTGCCCATCATAATCCTGTCGACGGTCATGCCGTGCCGGTGCCGCATTTTGGTGTGGTCCTGACCATGGAAGACTGGCGTACACTCGCCGATCGCGTTGCCGCTGCAGGTATCAAGTTTGTGATTGAGCCGCATATTCGTTTTGAAGGTCAACCTGGCGAACAAGCAACGATGTTCTTTTATGACTTTAGCGGTAATGCGTTGGAGTTTAAGGCGTTTGCCGATCTATCGGGGCTCTTCGCTAAATAGCGAAGAGCGTTGTTTGATGTTTGCTGTTTGATGTTCGTTTTAAGCCAAAAAAACTAAGACTTAGTGCAGTTGCCGCCGGAGAGGATGACGCCGACGTGTTTTTCCTTGAAGATGTCGGGGTAGCGTTTCAGGGCCGCGATGACGGTGGCGCTGCTGGGCTCTATCCACATGCCTGTGGTTTCCTCCACTAACTCTTGCGCGGCTTTTGCTTCAGCGTCGCTGACCAGTAAGAGATCCGTGACTTTTTCTTTGATAATGGCAAAGGTATGTTTGCCTAAGCTGGTCAAAAGGCCGTCGCAGATGCTTTGCGGTGGCATCGCAGGCTGTATTTCACCCTTTTCCAATGACTGTTTACCATCTGCGGCAAGCTCAGGTTCGACACCATAACAAAACGCATCATAATGCTCCGCGACCAAGCAACTCCCGCTAAGCAATCCGCCGCCGCCCAGCGGGGTAACAATTCCCCAGAGCTGCGGATATTCTTCCATGAGTTCCAATGCCGCTGAGCCTTGCCCGGCGATGATATCGGGGTGGTTGTAGGGTGGAATGACAATGGCGTTTTGTGCAAGCTGTTCCGCAATAAAGGCTTCTCTCGCCTCCATACCCGGCTCGATGGCGATAATGTTAGCGCCATAACGCAACATGTTGGTCCGTTTCACTGGCGAAGCATTATGCGCAACCCCAACCGTGACGGGTACACCTAGCATCTGACCCGCAGCTGCGAGCGCTGCGCCATGATTACCGGAAGAGACCGTGACGACGCCTTTTGCGCGTTGTTCTGGCGAGAGTTGCAGTAGGGCATTGCAGGCGCCACGGAACTTGAAAGCTCCGCTTTTTTGTTCATTTTCGCACTTCAGATAAACTTGGCAGCCCAACGCAGAATTCAATGCTTGGCTCTGCTTCACCGGCGTTCGCAACGCCCGCGCCGCGATACGATCCGCCGCCGCACTCACTTGCTTAAAATCAACCATGACGCACCCTGTAGCCCGCAGTTCTCCTGCAGGGAAACTCTGAAACTACTTGCATGACTTGAGTGTACTAACGAAAATCGCAGGGTACAATCCTTTAATCTGTTACACTGTGAGCACTCAAAAAGGAAGGGGACATTTTAGTGGCACTCAACACTTTTCAGCGACTGCGCGAACTCGATTTTGGTTATCAGGTCTTGGCGGCTCTGTACTTATGTGAGCGTATGTACCCAAATTATGAGCTGTTTCATCAGGTGACAGGGTTTGGCGATCCGCAGCCTCTGCGTGGTGCTTTGAATGCTTGCTGGGATTGGAGTTGGCAAGGTAAAAAGGTCAAAGTGAATTTCAGTCGCTGGCAAGAGAAGGTCGACGATGTTACACCAAGTGAGCATGGTCACGACATGCTTGGTGTGTACCCCGCAATGGATGCTTGCACTGCGATTAGTATCATGCTGCAAGGGTTTATCGATAAGAATGAGGCAGACTTGGTCAGTGTTGCTAAGGTATCGCAAGCCGGCGTAGCTAAATTCTTAGAGCTGACTGAAGGTGCCGAAATGGAGCCCGAGGAGCGCCGTCAGATGCTCCGCGAGCATGAGCTGGCCGTTTACGAAATCGAAGTGCAGCAGGCGCTGGTCGACTTTTTAGAGGCGATGCAAGCGAGTAAAGCACCACCAAGCCAAGCGATGGTGCGCCAGCTACAAGAAATGGTCGTGACCGAGGGCATCACCAATATTGGTATGGAACGCGACAGCGAGAGTTAAGACTGTTTACGCTGAGGTTGCGCTTGCACAATGGCGAGCCAACCAATGACGCCAAACAGAAGAATCTGCCAATAATCACCGCGACGCCACTGAATGTGCTCGCGGTAAACGGTGGCAAACATCAGCAACTGCAATAAGTGCAGCGCAATTAGCAAAAACAGTAAGATCAAGAACAATGCATAACCTTTACCGGGAAACGGCCAGACAAGATTTGCCAGCATCGCCCCCCAAATCACTGCAAAAACAATACGGCCAATCCAAACTAACGCACTCATTCTGTTTCCTCTTTCTCGGAAGCGACGGCGCCGACTAAAAAGAGTCGATAGCAAACCTGTCCAGCTACTTTTTCACGTTCTAACTGCCAATTTTCTGGCACTTGCAGTTGCCATTCTTTTTCAGTTTCTACATAGACCCAACTCCCTTCGGCGACATAACCGTTTTGTTGCAGTAATGTGCAGCTCGGGGCGGCCAAGTCACTTCGGAATGGCGGATCGACAAAGACAATCGCATAGGGCGCTGATGCTCTAGATTGCAATGCTTGCAGGGTGTCGACTTGCTCTACTGACAGCGTTCCCGCGCACTGCGGGTTAAGATCGTGAGCATGCTGACGGAGCAGTTGCGCAGCTTGCCGGTGTTGCTCAAAAAGAACGACCTCACTAGCGCCCCGTGACAGAGCCTCGAAGCCCAGTGCTCCTGTTCCCGCAAAAAGGTCAAGGCAACGCTGGCCGGCAATTTCAAACTGCAACCAGTTAAACAGCGTCTCTCTCACGCGGTCCGTGGTCGGGCGCAGGCCAGGCAAATCCGCAATGGCAAGCTTACGGCCGCGCAAAGTACCGCCAATAATGCGGAGTTGGCTCACGCTGTTTTTCTGCTTGTTTGCCTGCCGTCGCATGCTAAAGTAATCCTCAATTCTGACTGTCGCGAGCGGCAAGTACAGATGCCGTCGACCAGCGTACATGATAAACTGGCGCCATTGTAAACTGACTCGCAGTGAACTTCCAAAGGTAAACAAGGCATGGCTAAAGGATCATTTTTTTCGCGTTTGTTCAAAAAAGATAAAGATGAAGCGCAGCAGGACAAAAGCGAACAGCAGGACTCGGCATTTGTAAATGAGAACCCAGTCAACGAACCCGAGCAAGACGACACACCAGAGCAAGTGTCTCCTGAGCCCGAGCCTTTTGTAAATGAGGCACCGGTGAATGAGGCCATTCCGAGTGATGTCGAGCCGGAAACTGTCGACCGAATGGACGAACACAAGCCATCGGTTGCCGAAGTTGTTGCGCCTGACGCCACCGAAATTTGTGCACAAGTCACTGCCGAGAGTCGCGCTGGGCAACCGCTACCGCAGCCAGAGCCGGAACCAGAACCAGAACCAGAACCGGAACCAGAACCTAAGCCCGCTAAAGAGCAATCGAAACCGAGCCTTTGGAAGCGTCTAACGAGTGGTCTGAAGAAAACTTCAACCGCAATTGGCGACGGCCTGTGGGGCATTTTTAAAGATAAAAAGATCGACGATGAGCTATTTGAAGAGCTTGAAACGCAGTTGCTCACAGCTGATATCGGTGTACCAACCACAATGCGTATCGTCGAGCGTTTAACCGAACAAGCTGACCGTCGCCAGCTTAAAGACGCCGAAACACTGTATCAATTACTCCAAGACGATATGGTTGAGATTCTCAAAGAGGTTGAGCAACCCCTCGAGTTACCGCAGCAGGCGGAAGGTCCTTATGTGATCTTAATGGTCGGTGTGAACGGCGTCGGTAAAACGACAACGATCGGAAAGCTCGCACAGCAATTCCGTCAGCAAGGTAAATCGGTCATGTTAGCAGCGGGGGATACCTTCCGTGCCGCTGCAGTTGAACAGTTACAGGTATGGGGCGAACGTAACGACATTCCGGTTATTGCGCAACACACTGGTGCTGACAGTGCCTCGGTGATTTATGACGCGGTAGCCGCCGCAAAGGCGCGTAATGTTGATGTCTTGATAGCCGATACCGCAGGTCGATTACAGAACAAAGCACACTTGATGGATGAGCTCAAAAAAGTCGTACGCGTAATGAAAAAGCTCGACGAACATGCCCCCCATGAAGTCATGCTGACCTTAGATGCGGGCACGGGACAAAACGCAATTAGCCAAGCCAAACTGTTTACTGAAGCGGTTGGGGTAAGTGGTATTACACTCACTAAGCTTGATGGCACGGCAAAAGGCGGCGTGATTTTCGCCATTGCCGACCAATTCAACATTCCGATTCGCTATATTGGTGTCGGTGAGGGGATTGACGACTTGCGTCCATTTGAGGCGAAGCCTTTCGTGCAGGCCTTGTTCCAAAAAGCAATTGAGGAGCCACAAGGCGAATGATTCAATTTGAGCAAGTCAGTAAAGTCTACCCTGGCGGCTTTCAAGCGCTGAAAAACGTCAGCTTCTCGCTTGCTGCCGGTGAAATGGCATTTTTGACCGGCCACTCCGGTGCGGGTAAAAGTACTGTACTCAAGCTCATAAGTTTAATGGAGCGCCCAACCACAGGGCGCGTGTTGATTAACGGTCATGACTTAAAACGTATTAAGCGTAAGCAAATAGCATACGCGCGTCGTGATATCGGCATGATTTTCCAAGATCACCGCCTGTTAATGGATCGCACCGTATTCGACAACGTGGCGCTGCCGCTCTTGATTGAAGGTTATAGTATGAGTGAGGCGCGCAAACGCGTGCAAGCAGCACTCGATAAAGTCGGCTTGGCAGACAAAATTCGGCATTATCCGATGATGTTGTCGGGCGGTGAGCAACAGCGTGTGGGCATCGCGCGCGCAGTTGTAAATAAGCCGCCACTCCTGCTTGCTGATGAACCTACCGGTAACCTTGACCCTAAGCTTTCCGCAGAAATCATTAAGCTGTTCGAGGAATTCAATCGCGTTGGCGTTTCGGTGCTGATAGCCACCCATGATTTAAGCCTGATTGCGCGGATGCGCTATCGCACCCTGACGCTGAAAGATGGCCGCATGATTGACGATGGCTTGGCGGAGGAACCGGCATGAGTGTACTATTTCGTTCACGACAGCAAGGTGCACAGCAGGTAAAAATTTCCGCTTGGCGGCGCTTCGTTACCTTCTGGCTGCATCACGCCCAGCAATGTATTGGCAGTTTAGGTGAGCTCGCGCGTTACCCGTTTGCTTCATTGATGACGATGGCGGTATTAGGCCTTAGTTTAACCTTGCCGGCGACACTCTATGTGATTGTTAAAAACACTGATAGCGTGGGTGCAAACTTTCAAAACGCCTCAGAGATAACGGTTTTCCTACGTCAGGACCTCGACGATCAAGCGGTAACAACCTTTGCTAAGCGCATTGAGCTCAACCCTGCTGTTGCTGAGATCAAATTAATCGAGAAAGAAGCGGCACTCGCTGAATTTCGTGAACAGTCTGGCTTTGGCGAAGCCCTCGAAACACTTGATAGCAATCCGTTGCCTGACGTATTGCTAGTGACACCGCACGCGAATCATCGCGCACCAGCCGCAGCAGAGGCATTACTTCAAGAGCTTAAACAACAACGCGAAGTCGATGAAGCACGCTTGGATGTGGGTTGGCTGCAACGCTTTGAAGCGATAGTACAACTGATTCGCGATGGCTTCTTAGGCTTGGCATTACTACTGTGTATCGCTGTAGTTCTCATTGTCGGCAACACGATTCGCCTAAATATCAGTAGTAAGCGTGATGAAATCATGGTGATGAAGTTGGTCGGTGCAACGGATGCCTATATTCAACGCCCGTTTTTATATACCGGACTGTGGTATGGAATTGTTGGCGGAATCATCACTTGGCTCGCCACTGCAGCATTGCTCTGGTGGTTAAGTGGCGCGGTACGAAGCATAGCTGATCTTTATGAAAGCCAATTTCGTTTAATGGGGTTGAATCTGGCCGAAATGGGCGTCATTTGGGGCCTCGCCATTGGATTAGGGTTGTTAGGATCGCACATAGCTGTAAGAAAACATGTCAGAGCTATTGAACCCCAGTAAAATAGCCCCATGTAAGTAATAGAATGATCACAAGGATCCCATTGTCAGCAGCGTCAGATTTGCTAGAATGAGGGAACTTTCAGGCCCAAAAAGTGTCTGAAATGGTGGCTGCAAAAGTAATCCAGAGACCGCAGTCACCAGCAAAGAGAGGATGTTGTTGCATGAGCACTGAAATGACAAACATGGCATTAGCAGTACCGCAAGGTGGCGGAAGCCTTGAGGCCTACATTTCGTCGGTCAACCGCATTCCTATGCTTACTGCTGAAGAAGAACACAATTTGGCAGTACGGTTAACTGAAGAAGATGATTTAGAAGCTGCCCGCCAGCTCATCATGTCGCATTTACGCTTCGTGGTGCATGTGGCGCGTAGCTATTCAGGTTACGGCTTGCCTCAAGCGGACCTGATTCAAGAAGGTAACATCGGTCTAATGAAAGCTGTGCGTCGCTTTGACCCATCGGTCGGTGTACGCTTGGTATCATTTGCCGTGCATTGGATCAAAGCTGAGATTCACGAGTATGTGTTGAAAAACTGGCGTACAGTGAAAATCGCAACGACCAAGGCGCAACGTAAATTGTTCTTCAACTTGCGCAAAATGAAGAAGCGTTTGGGCTGGTTCACGCAAGAAGAAGTGAACAACGTTGCCGAAACACTTGGTGTGAGCACTTCAGAAGTAATGGAAATGGAAGCACGCATGAGTGCCCATGACCAAGCCTTTGAATTGAGCTCAGACGATGACGATGCGCGTGAAGGCTCAACCTATTCGCCGGCGCAATATCTCGAAGATAAGCGCTCAGATTTGGCGGAAGAAGTGGAACAAGAGCAGTATCAAGCGCACACCCAACAACGTTTGTTGTCGGCAATCAAAACGCTTGATGAGCGCAGCCAAGATATCGTGCGGGCACGTTGGTTAGACGAAGACAACAAAACCACACTGCAAGAGCTTGCTGACAAGTATGAAGTTTCTGCAGAACGTGTACGTCAGCTCGAAGCGAATGCGATGAAGAAGTTACGCATGGCCATGGCGTAAGCCATGGAATGCAGAGTCGGTTGCGGTGCCTGTTGCATTGCACCGTCAATAAGCTCGCCAATACCAGGAATGCCAGCAGGGAAACCCGCTGGCATTCGTTGTATTCACCTCACTGAAAATAACCTCTGCGGTATATTTCATCACCCCGATCGACCTCAAGTGTGCGCTGATTTTGCAGCTGAACCCACGGTTTGTGGCACAACACGCGACGAAGCACTCATCTTACTCACCAAACTCGAAAACGAAACTTCTTAGTTATTTGCTTACCAGCAGTACGAGTTGCTAGCCTTTGATGATGCGTCCGGAAGGCACAATAGCTCGGAAAAATAAACCAGCTCATAGGCATTGCTCTGCTTGCGCGCGAGCTCTTGTAAAAACTGCAGCGTCGTAGGGTATGGATGGCCAATGACAATAGCGTAACCTTGATTCTCAGCTATGAGTTCGACGCGCTTCCAGCGCTCCGCAATTGCTTCAAGGCTTGGGTCGTTGTCGAGAAATACGTGGCGGCGATTGCTGGGAATACCGACTTTACGCGCGGTTGCTTCCGCCACAGTTGCCGCACTTGTGCGGCTATCAAGAAAGTACATCTGGCGTTGCTTAAGCGCAGCCATTAACCATTCCATTTGCAGCGACTGGGCGGTCATTAGGCTGCCTTGATGGTTATTCAGGCCTTGTGCTTGAGGTAAGCGCGAAAAGGCAGCGCTCAATGTCGCAAGAAACTGCGCTTTGGTATCCGCTAGATCGAGGACTTCTTGCGCTTGTTCGGCCATTGACTCGGGTTGCATCGGCATATGAATCATGACTTCATGTCCGGCGTCAGAGGCTTGTTCAGCAAGCTCTTCAGCTTTGCTACTGAAGGGCATGATAGCAAGTGTCAGGGGGTAATTGAGTTCAATAAAAGCAGCATTATTCGCATGATGTCCTAGGTCATCGATGACAATAGCGATACGAGGTTTCGTCTGTGGCACTTCGACGGGTGGACCTGCATTCGAATTTTCCTTCGCGGCAACCAGTGGTAGGTGAAGAGCTGCAAGCATTGCTATGAGCTTCAGCATCTAGCGTACCCACTGCGTAGGGTTCACGGGATCACCTTTAAGGCGGATTTCGAAATACAGCGCGGGGCTTTCACGTCCGCCACTTTGACCCACCCGTGCGACCTCTTCGCCACGGCGCACTACTTCACCCACATTAGGTAACAACGTCTGATTATGGCCATAGAGACTCATGTAGCCGTCGCCATGGTCAAGCACTAATAGAAGTCCAAAGCCGCGCATCCAATTGGCGTAAATGACACGGCCATCCGCAATCGCTTTCACAGGAGAGCCTTCCGCTGCATCAATTAATATGCCTTTCCATTTCACCCCACCGCTGCGTGAACGTCCAAAGATGCGTTGCACGTTACCTTGCGTCGGCCAGCTCATTTTACCCTTGAGCTGGCGCAGCCCATCAAGTTGTGGTTCGTCACGCAGAGCGGCGATAATTGCCGCTAATACGTTCTCAAGTTCGCGTTGGTCTTGCTCGAGCTGCGCCACGCGTGACTGATCTTGACGTTGCTCTTGATTAAGCTGGCGGACGAGTTTTTGTTGTTCGGTTTTCTCCCGCTCGAGGCGCTGCTGCTGTTGCTCTTGTTGCTGTTTCTGTTGCGCAAGCTGCTGTTGTTCACTGGCAACCTGAGCCGTTACTTGTTCAAGTTCTGCTTGCGTGGCCTTTAGTTCTTCTAACTTTTGCAGACGCGCGCGATTGAAATAGCCGTAATAACCATGCAAACGTTCAAGCTCGGCCGGTTCCTCTTGATTAAGGATAAGCTTTAATAAGTCGTGTTCGCCGATGCGATAGGCCATATCGACCTGTTTCGCCAGCCACTGTTGTTGCTGCTGTTGCTCTGCTATGAGCTGCTGTTGTTGTTGTTGCAGCTCATTAATGCGTTGGTTGGTGCGTCGCAAGGAGGTGGCAAGTTCGGCCAGTTGACCGGCAACGGCGGCGATACGTTGGTCAAGTTGCTGTACTTGCCGCTCGGTGGCACTCAGTTCGCGCGCCCGTTGTTGCATGGCAGCGGAGCGCCGCTCTAACTCGCGGGCAATAGCATCAATGCGCGCTTGGGTTTCGGCAGCGGTTTCTTGGCTGGCATTTTGCCATGCGCTGCTCTCTGTTGTTACCAACAGCAGCAAGCTGATAAGAAGCGCACGCACGGCAAGTGTCATCATTTTAAGGTAACAATCGGCGTACCGGTCATTTCTTCCGGTTGTTCTAGGCCGAGCAGATGCAGCATAGTGGGGGCCACATCCGACAGTGTACCTCCTTCACGCGCAGTGGCATCACGACCGACATAAATAAACGGAACGAGTTCGCTGGTATGGGCTGTGTGCGACTGGCCAGTGCTATGATCTTGCATCTGTTCTGCATTACCGTGATCGGCGGTAATAAGACATTCGCCACCAACTTTGTGTAGCGCGTCAACGACACGTTTAATCGAGCGGTCGACCGCTTCAACGGCCTTAACTGCAGCGTCAAAGTTACCAGTGTGACCGACCATGTCGCCATTTGGATAGTTACAGATGATGACATCTTGTTGGCCACTTTCGATGGCCTCGATCAGTTTGTCAGTCAGTTCTTCACTACTCATTTCTGGCTGCAGATCATAGGTTGCAACCTGAGGTGAAGGCACCAAAACGCGTGTTTCACCGTCAAATTCTTGTTCGCGGCCGCCACTAAAGAAGAAGGTGACATGCGCATATTTCTCGGTTTCGGAAATACGCAGTTGTGAATAACCTTGTTTAGCTAGCCATTCGCCGAGCACGTTATTCAACTCTTCGGGCGGGAAAGCGACCTGGCTATGGATATCTTTGGCGTACTCAGTCAGCGAAACGTACGCGGCGAGCTGCGGACGACGTGCTTGGCTAAAGCCGTCAAAACCATCAGTAACAAAGGCATGACTCAGTTCACGTGCACGGTCGGCGCGAAAGTTCATAAAGATCACACTGTCGCCATCTTGAATGGGCGCGGCATCGCCAATACGTGTTGGTTTCACGAATTCATCACTTTCGTCGCGTTCATAGGCTTGCGCCAAACCAATGCCAGCGCTATCAGCATGAAACGGCGCTTGGCCTTCAACGACCACCTGCCAAGCTTGTTCAACGCGATCCCAACGCTTGTCACGGTCCATTGCATAGTAGCGACCGCAAAGACTGGCAAAACGACCGACACCGAGTTTACTGAAGAGTTGTTCGAAACGCTCAATGGTAGGCTTTGCAGAACGCGGCGGGGTATCACGGCCATCTAGAAAAGCGTGAACATAGACCTGTTTAGCGCCGCGCTGTGCGGCGAGCTCTACCATGGCGAGCAAATGGTCTTCATGGCTGTGCACGCCGCCTGGCGAAAGCAAGCCCATGATGTGCACGGCGCCATGGTTATTCACAGCAGCGTCGACGGCGTTGACCAAGGTACCGTTGTGAAAGAAATCGCCATCGGCAATAGCTTTGCTGATACGCGTAAAATCTTGATAAACAACACGACCCGCACCCAGGTTGACGTGACCCACCTCGGAGTTACCCATTTGCCCATCGGGTAAGCCAACGGCCATCCCTGAGCCATCCACTAAGGTATGCGGGTAGTTTTCCCAGAGCGCATCCATGGTGGGTGTATTGGCAGCAGCGATCGCGTTGTCTGCTGCCGCTTCGCGGTGGCCCCAACCGTCAAGAATTAAAAGGGCTAATGGAGTGTGCGGCTTCGCCATGAAACATCCTCGAAGTTGCTTGCTTTTAGGTTGTGCTTGATAACTCATTAGTTTATGCGATTTTCCGCCGCAACGCATCCGCTGTCGGTCGAAATGCCGCCAAATTTTACTGGTAACTGACATTTCAGGCGGTATACTCTTGTGCTTGATTTTTTCAGTAGGAGTAGTGAATAACCATGGATCAACTTCTTGCTTTTGCCGCCGACCACTATTTGATGAGTATTTTATGGGTGGTCTTGCTGATTGCGATTATTGTTTCTTACGTTTCTGCGGCCACTTCAAAAGTGAAAGCATTATCAGCACAAGAAGCGACATTACTTGTCAATCGCAATGACGGCGTGTTTGTTGATATCCGTTCGGTAGACGAATATCGCAAAGCACATATCCATGGTGCGATCAATTTACCTTCTGAGCGGATCCGGAAAAATGATACGGCTGCACTTGATAAATATAAAGCTGCCCCCATCGTGGTAGTATGTGCAACCGGCATGACCGCAAAAGCAGCTGCCCAGCAGCTCACAAAAGCGGGCTATGAAAACGTTGCCTTATTACAAGGTGGAATCTCTGCCTGGCAGGGCGCTAGTTTTCCGCTCGTTAAAAAATAATTTTGTCTTTTCGTATAGTTAATAGGAAGTATTACCATGGCTGATGAACAGCAAGTAAATGGCGCAGCACAAGACGCAGCGCAACAGCAACAAGCATTCGCAATCCAACGCATCTACACTAAAGATGTTTCTTTTGAGTCGCCAAATGCACCTGAAATTTTCCGCAAAGAGTGGCAGCCAGAGCTGAACCTTGATCTGAACGTCAAGAACGAAAAGCTTGAAGACAACACTTATGAAGTTGTTTTGAAAATTACTGCGACCAACAAAGTCGGTGACGACGTTGCGTTCTTGGCTGAAGTTCATCAAGCAGGTATCTTCACTATCGCTGATTCAATTGAAGAAGCGCAACGCGCTCAATTGCTTGGCGCATTCTGCCCGAACATCTTGTTCCCATACGCACGTGAGTGCTTGGCAAGCCTGGTAAGCCGCGCAACGTTCCCACAATTGAACCTTGCTCCGGTAAACTTTGACGCAGTCTTTGCTCAGCACGTGCAGCGTCAGCAGCAGCAAGCAGCTGAACAAGCAGACGCGTAAGTTAGTTGGTTCTTTAAGCCACTAATGAAAAATACTCAAGTAACAGTGCTAGGCGCCGGTTCTTATGGAACTGCCCTAGCACTTTGTTTTGCGCGCAAGGGCAGTCCTATCTGCTTGTGGGGGCGTGACCCTGAACAGGTTCGAGCCATGGCAGAAGAGCGTGAAAATAAGCGCTATTTGCCGGGTATCGAACTGCCAGAAGCACTCAAGATAACCAGTGACCTAGCTGAAGCTGTCGAGGATGCGCGCAACATTGTGGTTGTGGTTCCGAGTGGTGGCTTCGCTGAAGTCTTGCGTGACATCCAGCCGCTGTTGCGCAGTGATGCGCGCATCGCTTGGGCGACAAAAGGCCTCGAACCTGGCACAGGACGCTTGTTATTTGAAGTGGCCGAAGAAATTCTCGGTCATGAACATGCGCTTGCAGTGCTTTCTGGACCCACCTTCGCTATGGAAATGGCGAAAGGCTTGCCGACCGCGATTTCTATGTCGTCTACTGATCCTGACTTCGTGCAAGAATTGTCTGATTTATTGCATTGTGATCGTAGCTTCCGCGTTTACACCAATGATGATTTTATCGGTGTTCAACTGGGTGGCGTGGTGAAGAACGTGATTGCCATCGGCGCGGGTATGGCTGACGGTATAGGTTTTGGTGCGAATGCCCGGACTGCACTGATTACCCGCGGTCTTGCCGAGCTCACACGTCTCGGTTTGAAGTTAGGGGCTAAGCCAGAAACCTTTACGGGTATGGCGGGGCTTGGCGATTTGATTCTCACCTGTACCGATAACCAATCACGCAACCGGCGCTTTGGTTTAGCTCTGGGTAAGGGTAAAAGCGTCGATGAAGCGATGAAGTCAATTGGACAGGCTGTAGAAGGGTATCGCAACACCAAAGAAGTGGTGATGCTGGCACGGCGGAATGATGTTGAGATGCCGATTTGTGAGCAAATCTACGATGTTTTGTACGGTGATACCACGCCTCAGCAGGCAGCAATGAACCTGCTGAGTCGCGCGAAGACATCAGAGTAATTGGTGTGCAATGGTTTGCCATTGCGCATCAAATTCTAACGTTGGCTTGAGCTTGAATTCGGACCGCACAAACTGCGCGATTTTGCCATCGGCATAGGCCATCAATAAATTCGCCAGTACCGCCTCATCCAGACGTGCTTGCACGTTCTCACGCAACCGCCGCTCTCGTAACGCCTGCTTGATGTTCGATTCGATCTTGGTGAAAAGGTTTTGCACGCGTGAACGTAAACGCTCGTGTTCCCCCATAAGCGCATCACCGGTAAGAACTCGCGTAATACCTGGGTTGCGTTCGATGAAGGTTAACACCACCCGCAACATCATTTCACAACGCACCAAGGTGTCTTTTTCGACTTCCATCACTTGGTTGATTCGGCTTAGCACTGCCTCTTCGGTAAATTCAATGAGTCCTTCGAACATCCGCGCTTTAGAAGGAAAGTGCCGATAAAGAGCCGCTTCTGAAACACCTAGCTCGGCTGCTAAGCTTTTGGTCGTGATGCGCTGACCAGGACTGGTTTCTAGCATGTGCGCGAGTGTAGCAAGAATCTGCTCTTTGCGATTAGGTTTACTTGTCATTAGTGATTTCTCTCTCCATATAATTCACCTGCTTGACGCAAGATAGCTTCAGCAATCGTTAGCTTTGGTGCGCGCTCGAGCGCTTTTTGCTCCAGCTCGCCCTGCGCGTTATGCCAGAACAACGTCATTGCATTTTCATCACTGTTGAAACCAATACTGCTGTCGCTTACGTCATTGGCAGCAATCAAGGCTAACTTTTTACGCTTGAGTTTGTCGGCTGCGTAATGAGCGACTTCTTGAGTTTCTGCAGCAAAGCCGACACACATTGGCGGCTGAGGGCGGTTGGCAATGGTCGCTAAGATATCTGGATTTTTTACTAGCTCAAGCTGCATCGTATCCGCATTTTTCTTGATTTTATTGATTGCGACGGCGGCGAGGCGATAATCAGCAACGGCGGCGCAGGCGATGAAGATTGCGGTATCGGCCACATGCGCTTCGACCGCTTCAAGCATTTGTTGCGCGCTTTCGACTGCGATTAAGTTGACGCCGTTGGGTGCTGATAGCTGTGTGGGGCCGCTCACCAGGGTGACGCTCGCACCGAGCCGCTGCGCTTGCGCGGCAAGGGCATAGCCCATCTTGCCCGAACTGTGATTGCTTAAATAGCGAACTGGGTCAATGGCTTCACGCGTCGGCCCTGCGGTGATAAGAATATTCAAGCCGCGTAACGGGCTGTCTTTGGGGGCCAGTAAGGCCACCACTGCGTCACGCAACGCAATCGGCTCTGGCATGCGCCCAGCGCCAATATCCCCACAGGCCTGAGAGCCGCTGGCAGGCTCAATTACATGAACCCCTAGGGCGTGTAGCCGGTTAATGTTGTCTTGTACAGCAGGAGCTGACCACATCTGTTGATTCATCGCCGGCGCGACCATGATCGGAGCCGTTGTGGCTAAGCACAGAGTGCTAAGTAGATCATCGGCAAAGCCATTGGCCAAGCGGGCAACGGTGTTGGCGCTGGCGGGTGCGATGAGGATAACGTCGGCCCACTTGGCCAGCTCAATATGGCCCATCGCTGCTTCTGCCGCGGGATCGAGCAGGTCGTCGTGTACCGGATGACCGGATACAGCCTGCAAGCTCAGGGGAGTGATAAAAGCATGCGCACCTTTGGTCATTACGACGCGAACAATAGCGCCTACGTCGCGTAACCGTCGAACAAGATCAGGGCTTTTATAGGCGGCAATACCACCGCTAACAGCTACGAGTACATGGCGGCCTGATAGCGCTGTAGAAAGGCTTTCCGTCATAGTGAGTCCTTACGTAATCTTTACGCGATAAGATAGCATGAGCCGCTCATAAGAAGCGAATCAAAATAATTGTAAAAAACTTGTGCAAAAAAAATTGGGTTGTTACTATCTCCATTCAATCTGGAGGAATTTATGAAACAATTTTTAATTTTAGCAGCCGCCTTGGCACTCGCAGGGTGTGCCTCAAATGGCGACTCTAGTCAAACGGCTAGTGCCGACGACGTAGGGACAGCTGAAGAAGTTATGGCGGGTGAGAAGAAATACTATTGCAGCTCTGAGCATGTGGTAGGTACCAACTTTAAGCGTCGTCGTTGTCGCACTAAGCAACAAATCGAAGAAGAGCGTGAAGTTGCGGAAAGAGAGTTATCGAGTATGCAACGTAGCGGCATGACAGCGCCTGTCGATAACTAAGCTCGATGAGTGCAACACGCACATAAAAAGATGATTGCCATCACAAAGAGCCACCATTAGAGTGGCTTTTTTATTGTCTGTAAAAAGGTGAGTTCAAGGAGGAACAGATGGCAACCATTAAAACTTGGCCAAGTGGTGAGCGGCCGCGCGAGAAACTAGCTGAAATGGGCGTTGCTGCGCTAAGCGACGCTGAGTTAATTGCGATTCTATTAGGTACAGGGGTTCGTGGCAGGGATGTGGTCACCTATGCTCGTGATTTGATGGCCACTTATGAAGGGATTGGTGGACTGCTGTCAGCTCCTGCCGATGATTTATTGCAGCAACAAGGTATGGGACCGGCACGCGTCATGCAGTTACAGGTGGTAATGGAAATTTCACGGCGTTACCTCGCTTGGCAACTGCGCCGCGATGATGGCTTCACCCAGCCGGCAATGGTGCGCGATTATCTAACTTCGCAACTGCGACACCAACAACGGGAGGTTTTTGTAGTGTTGCTATTGGATAGCCAACACCGGCTGTTAAAGTACGTGGAGCTTTTTCATGGCACCATCAACGCCGCTCCGGTATATCCTCGCGAAATTATTAAATTGGTGATGCAGCACAACGCCGCCGCCGTGATTTTGGCGCATAATCACCCGTCAGGTGTAGCAGAACCAAGCCAAGCCGATCAAAGAGTCACAGAACGCTTAAAAAAAGCCCTTTCGATGATCGATGTTGCTTTGCTAGATCACTTTGTAATAGGCAGCGGGCGGCCAGTTTCATTTGCCGAGCGCGGTCTGTTGTAGTAGAGTAGCGCCACCATCTGAACGATCAAAAAGATCAAAAAATAACGCTTATCTCTTGATTACCGAGCCGGTTTACTGTATAAAATGCGCCCTCGGATTCAAGGCAAGGCCGCGATGGGCGACAGGCGAGCTTGAAGCAATTTTTGGAGTAAAAAACGATGTCACGAGTATGTCAAGTTACAGGAAAGCGTCCGGTTACCGGTAATAACCGTTCTCACGCGCGCAATGCGACCAAGCGTCGTTTCCTGCCGAACCTACAATCTCACCGCTTCTGGGTAGAATCAGAAAAGCGTTGGGTGAAGCTGCGTATCTCTACCAAAGGTATGCGTATTATCGATAAAAACGGTATCGACACTGTGCTTGCAGATTTGCGTGCACGTGGCGAAAAAGTGTAAGGAGCTAAATCATGCGCGATAAGATTCGTCTAGTTTCTTCTGCCGGTACTGGTTTCTTTTACACTACCGACAAGAACAAGCGTAACATGCCAGAAAAATTCGAGATCAAAAAGTTCGATCCGGTTGTTCGTAAGCATGTAATGTTCAAAGAAGCGAAAATCAAGTAATTCGCTACTCGAACATAACGTATTAAAAACCCAGCTTCGGCTGGGTTTTTTTGTGTCTGCTGATTAACTTTATGACGTTGGGTCGACGCGTCCGTTGATACTTGTGTTTAGACGATACCAGCCGGTAATGCTGAAGCGGTCTCTTAGACCCGCGAGCACTTCATGGACAAATACGTCGCTGAGAAAAACGACGAGCTTGCCGGCTTCCGGTAGCACGGTTTCAAGCACCTCGCCACGGTCGCCATAAATGATCAACTGTCCGCCATCGGTTTCCTGCCACTCGGAATTAAGATAAAAAACAGTCGTCAGAATGCGGTTGCTGCGGCCTTTAAATGCGTCTAAGTGCTTACGGTAGAACGCTCCTGGCGGATAATGGGCAAGGTGGCATTCATAATCAAATAGGCCCATGAATAGCTCACGATTAAGCTGCACGCGAAGCTGATCCATCATCTCTATATACGCGTTCTCTAAGGGTTCTTGCGCGCTCAACCAGCGGATCTTATCTTGGCGTACGGCGGTGTTGGTGGTGTAGTTGTCGGAGCGGCCAATACCCGCCTGTTGCCAGGCTTGCTGCGGTAATTGTTGCGCATAGTCATAGAGCGCCGAACATTGGGAGCGCGGCAGGAAATTGGGTACAATGACATAGCCGTGCTCGGCCAAGTGGTCGATATCAATCGCGTCGGTAGCGAAATCATCGACTGCAAGTCGAGAGTCGGTTCTATTCATGGTCGTTGTACCTCCGAAATTTCGGCGGAATATAATGAACCTCGAGCTTAAACACAAGAGAAATTAAATGCCAGAGTTACCCGAAGTTGAAGTCAGTCGGATGGGCATTGCGCCTCATCTTGAAGGGCAACAGATCGATAAAGTCGTAGTGCGCGATAGGCGCCTGCGTTGGCCGATACCTGAGCAAGTGGAAAATTTCGCCGGTGCGCTGATAACTCAAGTTGAGCGGCGAGCTAAATACCTTATTTTGCATACTGATAAGGGCTATCTAATTCTGCATTTAGGCATGTCTGGAAAACTTCGCGTGGTACCGCGTGAGAGTCTTGTGGTGAAGCATGATCATTTTGATTTACAGCTTACCAATGGGCAATGTTTGCGTTTCAATGACGCGCGCCGGTTCGGCTGCGTGCTGGTGAGTGACGTTCATCCTGGACTCGAGCACCCATTACTCCGAGACTTGGGCCCTGAACCGCTTACCGATGCTTTTACTGCCGCCTACCTGCATAGCAAATCAAGGAGCAAGCAGCAGTCAATTAAGACCTTCATCATGGACAATCATGTGGTCGTTGGGGTCGGTAACATTTACGCCAATGAGTCGTTGTTTAAAGCGGGGATTCATCCAAAACGTGCAGCGGGTAAAGTTAGCCTCGCCCGCTATCAAAAGCTCGTGCCGATCATTAAAGAAATTTTGACTGCGGCGATCGCGCAAGGCGGAACGACCTTACAGGACTTTACCCAAGCTGATGGTAGCCCAGGTTATTTCAAGCAGCACTTAAACGTCTACGGACGGGGTGGTAAGCAATGCATGGTGTGTAAAAGCGAATTAAAAGAAATTCGCTTAGGCCAGCGGAGTACCGTCTACTGTGCGCAGTGTCAACGTTGAGAAACGTCCTGAAAGAAACGTGTCCAAGCTGTTAAAAAAGCTTCAGGGTCACTGATAAAAGGCGCATGGCTGCAATGCGGTGCCACGTAACTTTGGCTCGCTGGTGCCAGTTGCTGTACTTGTGCATCAATCTGCGCCGGCACGAGAGCATCCAAGCGGCCATAGATGCGGAAAAACGGAATCTCGATATGTTTAAGCTGCGCACGTAGATCGACTTGCGCCAACATATCGAGTCCAGCATCTAAGACCTCAACATTCGCCATTGGCTTGCTAAAGAGCCACTCTTTAATTGCTTTGACATCGGCTTTGGCGTGCGGGCTCCCCAGCGACTGCAGCGCTAAGAACCGCTCAACGGTGCGGCGAAAGTCCTTACTAAGTTGTTTGCCAAATTGATTCAAAATACTGGGCTCAATCCCAGGCCAATCTGGCTCTTGCGCCGGAAAGAACGGCGAAGATGCCACCGTGGTTAAGCTGTGGAAGCGTTCAGGTGCATCAAGTACTAGTTGCGTCGCGACCAGGCCACCGAGTGACCAGCCTATCAAGTGGCAGCGCTCAGGCAGCGCCGCCAAGGTAAGCTGACATAGCTTGGCAAAAGTAATCGCTTCGTTTGGCGGCCAAGGCGACTCGCCGTAACCCGGTAAATCTAGCCGAGTCAGGCGCCCTTGTTGGCTAAGCTGGGACACAATCGGGGTCCAAATATTCGCATTCAAACCCCAGCCATGGAGGACAACAATATCCTCTCCGCTACCACTGACCTCCGTCCAAACCTGATCTACCATTAGATATTCCAACCTGCTCATGGAGGAGCACATGGTAACTTTACCGAGGTTTTTTGCCAAGCTGCAAACAGGCTGCTGCTGGCTTTGTTTGCTACCGTTGAAAGCCAATGAGCACAACGGCTTTTGCAAGGCGTGTTTTGCGGATCTACCGCGTTTACCCCCAGCCTGTTTGCATTGGCGCGGCCAACGCCAAGCACAAAGCTTTGGTCGCCATTGGTTTGCGGCCTTGGCGTGGCAGGCAGAAAGTCGGCACTTAGTGCAACGCTATAAATTTCACCGATCACCGGAACTCGTGCGTTGGTTGGCGCCGCTCATGACGGCTCAGCTTATTGCTTGTTATCAGAAGTATCAGGTGGCATGGCCGGATCTTATTGTCGCAATGCCGATGACCCGAAAACGTTGGCAACGACGCGGTTACAATCAAGCTGGACTGCTAGCGCGGGCATTAGCGGAGCAATTGCAATTACCTTATAGCGCAGGATTACTCAGGCGTTTGCGTGATGAGGTGGCTCAGCATAAATTAGGACGCCAGCAACGGTGGTTGAGTATGCAACAGGCAATGCATTGCACTAGGGATGTGCGTGGTTTGACGATTGCTGTGGTCGATGATGTGCTGACCAGTGGTGCTTCGGTGACCGCCGCCGCTGCAGCATTACAGCGACGGGGTGCAAAGGCCGTTGACGCATGGACGTTATGTTATACCGAGCCGCATGCGCCAGGATGTGTTTAGTGGCTCTCTTCTGCTGCCTCGGCTGCTGCCGCTGCGGCATCTTCATCGCTTTGCGCGTAGGCGTCAATGGCTGGCGATAAGAAGATTGCATTACTCAGTAGCTTAGCTGTACCCCAGAAGAAGGCACGGAAGTTCATATCGTCGGCAAAACCAACCACACGACCACTACCGTAGCGGTGTGCAACGATGGCTGCTTTCTCACTCATGACTTCGCGGTTTTCTTTTGCAGCATAACCACTTAGCAGAGGCTCTTCTTGATAACGAGCCACCGTAATAAACGGCGATTCAGGGATCTCCATCGCGTTTAGGCTATCTTTGAAAACCGGCAAATTGGTACGTGGGAAGCCGAAGGCCAGTGGATGACTCAAATCGAGTTCAGCACCGAAGATGGCCCCAGCAACACGACGTTTACCGTAGTAGCTATCGCGGTCGGCATAGCTCAGCGTGCTGCTATCAAACTTCTCATCGAAAGCGGCGCCTTCGACAAACTTAGCCGCCAGTAATTTCTGCTCAGCAAGCCACTTCGCGCCGCCTTGTTGACCGATGACGGTGCCGCCTGCGCGCACCCAATCACGGAGGCGCGATACGCTGCGGTCATCCAGTGTACGATAGCTCCCATCCACCAAGAGAATGTGAGTGTAACGCTCAAGGTCGACACGGTTAAAGCGGTCGGTATCGATCATCGACACAGGGATACTGACATGGCGGTCAAGGTAATACCAAGCTTCGCCATTTTCATACATGTTAGCACCATCACCTACTAGCATCATCACGCTTACCGGCTCGACCGGACTTAGGTTACGGCTACCAAGATCCATGCCTTGTGGTGTTAAGCCTGAACTAATGCTAATTACGGCGATACCGTTGCGAGTGGCAATTTCAAGCAGCTGCTCTTGGACATCTTGCCAAGGCTTGCTTTGATAAGCTTTGGTAACCACAACGGCGCCCGGTGCAAACTGGTGCTGGCCGTCGCCTGTTTTTGCGGTAAAGCCTTGCGCAGCCTGACGCACGTGAATATCTGCTGCAAGTAATTCTTGCAGCGCACGTGGTGCAAAATAGCTATGCCAATCAAAACCATAGGCATAGGCATCAGCAGCGATGCTGACGGCTGGCGCTTGCGGTTGTTGCCAGGTTTGGTCACTGTGGCGCACGCGGCTATCAGTGGCGGCAAATTCAACATTAAACGCTAACGGCAAAGTCCACCCTGAAACATCATAGAAAGTGTTATCGAGGAAGCTTTGCTGAGTGCTAAAAATAGCCCGTATCAGGCGGTATTGTGGTTGCTCTAATGGTACATAGTAGCTCGAACCCGGCTTAAAGGATTTGCCGTTTTCTTTGACCTCTGAGGTCAGCGGGTACACTTGAATTTCATGCTGGTCGAGGATCTCTAGCATTCCAGCTAACCGTGCAGGATCCGTACTATCACCGAACACGTAGCCGTTGAAATCTGCGTCGTCAGCAAGCTCTAAGCCACTGTCAAAGAAACGCTGTTGATAATCCAAGAAGGCCACCTTGTTGGCGTGTGCACCGTACATGGTGGTCAACGATGTGGTGAACTGGTTTTGGATAGTAAATGGGAATTCAACTAAGCCATTGATGGAGTCTTGCGCGTGTCCACGGCTCGAAGCTTGCTCAAACAAGATACCGATGGCGCCCTGTACGTCGGGATAAGTTGAACCTTTACCGACGTAAAAGTCATCAAAAGACTCTTCGGTAAAATACAAGCGGCCTTGCTCATCAAGCGCAGCAGCATGACCTTCGGCCAACTTAGCAGTAAGCGTTACGTTCTCTTCCGGGGTATTAGGGTTACGACGCGTTGGAATACCTGGCTGAAAGAAGAAAGTGCTGTTGGTACCCATTTCATGGAAATCGGTTAACACGTTTGGCTTCCATTTTTGGAAGTTTGCGATGCGCGCACGCGATTCCGGATGCTGTAACAACAACCAGTCACGGTTCAAGTCAAACCAATAATGATTGACCCGGCCACGCGGCGTGCCTTGCACGTGTTCGCGATGCTGTGGGTCGGCAACTAGGTTTTGACTGCGATGCTGGTTTGCCCATTGTGCGAAACGAGCCAAGCCGTCAGGGTTCAAGCTAGGATCGAGCAAGATGATGGTATCGCGCAGTACCGCTTCAATTTTTTCACCTTGGGCGGCTGCTAGATAGTATGCGTAAAGTAAGGCTGCGTTACTGCCGCTCGGCTCATCGCCATGAATACTGTAGCCCATGTAGAGGACCAAAGGCGCTGTTTCCGGATCACCGTTGCGACTTGGGTCGGCAATGGCAGTATGTGCCTCACGTAAGCTCTCGATGTTGGTATGATTTTCTGGGGTGGTAACCGTTAAGAGCAACAGAGGTCGCTGTTCATGCGTACGACCTGTCATTTCAATAGTGAAGCGGTCGCTTTTTTCTGCAAGAACTTCCATATAACGTACCAACTGGTCATGGCGTACGTGCCACTCCCCAACTTCATAACCTAAGACTTCCTTGGGAGTTGGAATCGTTGGGTCATAAGTAACATCGGTCGGCAGGTAGTCTTTTAAGGTAGCGGCAGAAACTGACACTGACATCAAAAGAAGCACGGCCGCAAACATCTTGAGCAAACGCATAATTCTTTCCTAAATGGTTGAAACACCGCTCTAAGCTAGCAAAAGACACGCCTTACCCCAAGCTGCTTACTATGCAATGACCGATTTTTGCGATAAGATATACCTTACTAAAACACTCAAGTATAGCAGTGAGGTGGTAACCCCATGATTCGTATTACTGAAAGCGCGCAAGCGCATTTTCGCAAATTGCTTGCCGAACAGCCGGATAACACCAATATCCGTGTGTTTGTGGTGAACCCGGGGACGCCGTCAGCAGAGTGTGGCGTTTCGTATTGCCCGCCTGATTCGGTCGAGCCGGACGATGAAACCTTGCCATTTAGCGGTTTTGATGCGGTTGTGGATTCGGGTAGTGCACCCTTTTTACAAGACGCGGTCATTGACTTTGAAGAGCAAGAATTAGGCTCGCAGTTGACCTTGAAAGCACCTAACGCGAAAGCGAAGAAGGTGGATGACGACGCGCCGTTGATTGAACGCGTTGAATACGTAATTCAAGCAGAAATTAACCCGCAGTTAGCAAGCCATGGTGGCCGTGTAGCGATCAACCAGATCACCGACGACGGTTTCGCAATCTTGCAATTTGGTGGTGGTTGTAACGGCTGTAGCATGGTCGATGTAACGCTTAAAGAAGGCATTGAGAAAGAGTTGTTACAGCGCTTTCCTGAAGAGTTGAAAGGCGTGAAAGACGTTACTGAACACCAGCATGGCGAACATTCTTATTATTAAGATTGTGTAAATTTTAAAAGTTGTATAAGTGAAAAAGTGATCCCAAACAATTTGTCCCTGCGTATGTGGAATTTGCCTATAACACAACGAGGAACAAACTATGAATGGGATCACAAAATTTAGTATACCCGCTGTCGCGGTGCTTATGCTAGCAGCTTGTGGTAGTGATAGTAACGATCCAGACCCAGTCGTTGATATTCCAACACCCCCCCCGCAATCAACCTTTGTTCGTGTACACCATAGTGTTGCGGACGCTCCAGACGTAAATGTTTTAGTGGATGGTAACGCAGTACTTGAAGGCGTTCCTTACGGCGCATCTTCTGGTGTGCTCGAACTCGATGAAGGCTCTTACAGCCTCCAAGTCGACGGCATTCTCGCCGATGCATCAACTGCAACCGTGATTGGACCTGCTGACGTTAACTTAGGCGAAAACTTGCGTTATGAAGTTTTCGCGGTAGGTAAAGTCGGTGATGGTTCGATCGAACCACTGATTTTTGCAAATGAAGATACTGACGTCACTGCGGGCAATGCGCGCGTTGAAGTTGTACATGCCGCTCCTGATGCACCGTTGGTGGATATTTATGTAACTGCGCCGGGTGCCGATTTAAGTGCTGAAGCAGCGGTTACAACCTTGGCCTATAAAGATAATTCTGGTCAAGTTGAGGTGCCAGCAGCCGACTACCAAGTGCGTATCACTGTAGCTGGCGAGCCAGCATCAGTTGTCTATGACAGCGGTACGATCACGCTGCCTGATGGCGCTGACTTAGTTGTTGCCGCAGTAGCCAATACCATGACGGGTAGCTCTCCGGTCATGCTGCAAGTTGCTGACGGTGAGGGCGCAGCCATTTTACCCGATGTAAATGCTGGCGCTGAGATTCGTGTCGTCCACGCAAGTGCCGATGCCCCAGCTGTGGATGTAGCAGTAAACAATGGCGAACCAGCGATCACTGACTTAGCTTTCATGGACGCGACTGGCTTTATTAACCTGCCAGCCGACGACTATGTTGTTGATGTAAATGTTGCTGGCGGTGCGACCGTACTTGATGACGTGCCGTTAAGCTTAGCGACCAGTGACAAGCTGAGCGTCTATGCAGTGGGTGCTGTTGCTGACGGTTCGTTAACCTTAGCCGCAGTCACTGAAATGCAGCGCCGTATTGCGACCGATGCGCAAATTCAGTTAGTCCACGCTTCACCAAGCGCGGGGAACGTTGATATTTACGTTACGGCAACCGACGATATCAGCACTGCAGATCCCGCTTTCACTGACATTCCGTTTAACGCTGAAAGTCTTGTGTCGACCGGCTATGTATCGCTACTGCCAGGTGACTATGTTGTGACTGTCACTGCGACAGGTACAAAGACTGCCGCGATCGGCCCGGTACCGCTGACGCTTGAAGGCGGTGGCATCTATACTGCTGCAGCGGTCGATGCAACCGGTGGTGGTTTACCACCAGGCCTCATCTTATTGGATGACTTGGCGCCGGCGAGCGAGTAAAAATAGCCACTGGGTAACGCCTCGGGCTAAAAGGAAAGCACTCAATGCCAACCACAAGCCGTGGTTGGCATTTTCTTTTGCCAGTAATGTTTGACCGAGCCACCAGCTTGGTAAAAACACCACCAAAGCACTTATGAGCATCGTGTCACGCATTGCATGCGTCCAACCAAGACCGATATAAACACCGTCAAAATAATAACTCCAATGTCCGAGCAGTGGCAGCAGAATCACCCAAGGTAAATAACGTAGTGCCGTACTAATCACGTCAGGAAGATCGGTGAGTAAGCGAATAATGACTTCGCCTGCAAGGGCAAAGGTCAGGCTGTAAATGCCGGCAAACACGATTGACCACATCAGCGTGAGGCGTAGCCAATAATTGACCTCGGCTTTACGGCGTCGTCCGACAGCCGCACCCGCTAGTGCTTCGACAGCGTACGCTATGCCATCTAACCCTAATGAAATTAACATCAAAAACTGCATCAACACGGCATTGACGGCAACGTAGAGATCGCCAAAGCGTGCGGCGTAACCGGTCATTGTGGCCATACACAGCTGCAAGACCAGTGAGCGGATAAAGACGTCACGGTTCATGCCAAAAAAGCGCGCGAAATAGCTACTCTGTAATTGCCAACTTAATTCGAGTCGGAGTAGGTCACGCAACATGTAGAGGCCCAGCAGTGCCGTACTGATTTCTGCCGTAACAGAGGCCCAGGCCGCACCCTCAACATTGAGGCCTAAGCCAATAATTAAGATGACATCGGCAACAACATTCACCGCATTGGTAAATATCACCAATAACATGGCTTTTTTACTTTGTTGTCGCCCGAGTAATACGCCTAGGACAACAAGGTTGATAAGTGCTGCAGGTGCCGCCCATAGACGAATGGCGATATAGTCCGCGGCGTAACCTGCAAGTTCAGCACTGGGTTGGATGAGCCAGAAAGCGAAATCGATGAGCCATGGTTTGGCGAGCAAAATAGCACCACCTAACAGCAACGCAAAGGTAAGCGCATGAATGCCGATCAAGCGTTGTTGGCTTTCATCTTTGCGGCCAAAAGCGCGCGCAATTTCACCGGTGGTGGTCATGCGCAGAAATACCGCCAATAGAAAGATAAAGCTAACGATCATTGCGCCAAGTGCAACTGCACTCAGGTAGATTGAGTCAGGTAGATGGCCTATGATAGCGGTATCAACGAGGCCTAATAAAGGCGCTGCAATGTTGGATACAATCATCGGTAAGGCGATGGCGACTATCTTCTTATGCGCCGGCCAGGTACCCCAAAACTTTCGGAGATCGACAATGCGATTGGTAGTTGTGCTGCTAGCTGTGGTCATGATTGGAGCCGTAGGTCCTTTACAAGCAAATGAGACGCAAACAGCACATGGAGTTGTCGTGCTGCAATATCACCATATCGGTGATGATACACCGCGCGTGACTTCGGTAACAGCGGCAGAGCTTGAAGCCCATTTTGCTTATCTTAAAGAGCATGACTATAACGTGGTTTCGTTAGGCGAAGCGCAACAACTCATAGCATCAGGTGAAGTGCCGGACAAACTCGTCGCGTTAACCTTTGACGACGGCTGGCGCAATGTCTATGAAAATGGCCTAGAAGTTTTTAAGCGATATCGCTATCCGTTCACGATTTTTATCAATCCAGCACTCATGACCGAGACACCACGGCTCTATATGACGTGGGAACAGTTACGAGAATTGGAAAGCTATGGCGCGCAGATAGCCAATCATTCCAACAGTCATGCGCACATGACCTGGCGCGGCGAAGGTGAATCAGAAGCGCAATGGTTAGCACGGCAAGAGCGAGATATTCTTGCGGCCCAGCAGCAACTGGAAGAGGGAATGGGGAGCGAACAGCCGCGTTTCTTCGCTTATCCTTACGGTGAGTACAACCCAGCATTAGCTGAAGTATTGGCCGAACATGACTTCGTGGCGTTTGGTCAACACAGTGGCCCGTGGGGAACCTACAGCCCGTTAGCCCAAGTACCACGCTTCCCAGCTTCCGCTCAATACGCGAATTTAAAAACTCTAGCGACGAAGATAGCCAGTTTACCGCTGCCGGTACGCAGTATGCAGCCAAACAACATGGTTTTGACGCATGAACAGAATTCGCTTGAAATCCGCTTTACGGCGGTTGTCGAGGACTTCAGAGCGGCGCAAATGAATTGTTTCTATCAAGGCCAGCAGTTTCAGCCTGAATGGCAAGGTGATGAAGCTTACTTTACTGCGAAAGATGTGCCTATCGGCCGCTCCCGCGTCAACTGTACGGTGCCAAGCCTGAGTAAAGGTGGTCGTTTCTATTGGTATTCGGTGCCGTTAGTGCGCCCCGATGCACAGGGGCGCTGGCCAGATTAGTTGTACTGCTGGGTGATAAGCTGGAAGTCTTGCACCATTTGATCCATGTCGACCGTTGGCAGTTGGCCGGCTTCATGGCTTGCTTTGAAGATGGCATGGCGCTCGCCGTCAGGGTTCACTAGCACGATGGCGGAACTATGATTGACCAAATAGTCTGTTTCGCCTTCGCTTGGGATTGAATACATCAAACCTAAGCCGTTAACAAATGGGTACAAGTTCTTGTGTTCCGCACGTACGCCCATAAATTCTTTGCCAAAATAGGTGTTGTAGTCAGCCAGCTTTTGCAAGGTATCGCGTTTTGGATCGACACTAATCATCCACACCCGCACGTCCCGCTCGGTAAACGAGGTCAACTGCGGCATTATTTTGCGCAGATCTGCCATGGTGGTGGGGCAGATATCTGGACACGAGGTATACCCCGTGAATAACAGCGTCCATTGACCGGTCAAGTCAGCGTTTGTGAGCTGTGAACCGTTATGGCCCTCAAGCATAAATGGCTCAAGTGCGCGGGGCGGATTATAAACGAGTGCCTGGGGCTGTGGTTTAGGCAGGCTATTAAAAATGACCACGCCAGCAACCAGCGCAATAATGGCAACCACCGAAACTAATAATTTTTGCATTCCGAAAACCTCATATCCTTTTGCTAACTAGCCAACTGAAGTGCTGGTGTTGCAACATAGTGGTCTACTAACAATAGCACAAAGAGTGCCATTAGCTGCCAAATCGAGAAGGTAAACATGCGATAGGCTGTGTGCTTTTCTGGCGCAAATTTGAGTTTCCAAGCATAGACCAAAAACCAAATGCTGAGAACGCTGGAGCCGATCAAATAAATCAAACCTGACATGCCAACAATATAAGGCAACAGACAGATGATCGCGAGCAAGATGGTATAGAGCAGTATGCAAGTTTTGGTAAATTCGATGCCGTGTGTCACCGGTAGCATTGGAATTTCCGCTTTAGCGTAATCTTTCGCGCGATGTACGGCTAAGGCCCAAAAGTGTGGGGGCGTCCAAGTGAAAACGATCATTACCAACAAAATTGCATGGGGATGAATCTCGTTGGTTACTGCGGTCCAACCGAGTAGCGGCGGGGCGGCACCCGCTAAGCCGCCAATCACGATGTTTTGGGGCGTGGCACGCTTTAAGTACATAGTGTAGACGATGGCGTAGCCAACGAGGCTAGCAAAGGTAAGCCATGCGGTCAGCATATTCACCCACAGCGCCAAAACTACGAAACCTAAGGCGCCGATGAGCGCAGCAAAAGTTAGCACATGGCGTGGAGATAAGTTCCCCGATGGTAGCGGACGGCGCAGTGTACGCGCCATGCGCGCGTCGATATGTCGGTCCACTAAATGGTTAACGGCAGCAGCGGAACCGGACATCAGCCCGATACCTACCATAGCTGGAACAACAATGTCCCAGCCTACCCATGTAGGACTTGCTAAACAGATGCCGACAAGCGCGGTAAGCAGTAGTAATAATACTACTCTTGGCTTTGTCAGCTCTAAATAGTCGCGCCATTGGGCGTGACGTTTATATGTCATCTCGGTCATACAACTAACTTCCTTACGCACTGACCTATTATTATTATTTTGATTGCTAATTAAGCGTGTCGTGCGATTTTATAATTTAAGCCTACCAAACTTAGTAGGAGTAATGCACCCACTAGATTGTGTGCGACAGCAACGCCGATAGGTAACATCAGTACCACGTTACTAATCCCTAAAGCGATTTGCAGGATTAAGGCGATGGTAACCCAATTGAGGCTGCTACGAATCTTCGACGATTGAGCTGACTTGTAGCCGCGAATCAGCATAAAACCAACGACTAACAGCGTAACAATCGCTCCAATGCGGTGCGTGACATGCATGGTCATGCGCTCGGCATAGTCATGCGCACCATATTGATAGGTAACTGCCTCTGGCACAGAGAAAGCGCCGGCTATATCTAGGCTCGCAGACCAATTTCCTTCACAAATCGGCAGCTCGGTACAGGCGAGCGCCGCATAGTTGGCTGCAACCCAACCTCCTAACGCAATCTGAGCGACCACTACCAGCAGGGAAACAAACGCCAAGCCACCAATCGAACGCGCCTTTGGATCGCCCATGGGTAGGTGCAGTCGCTGTAAACGCAAGCGCAAGAGATAGAGCAACGATAGAGTAGTAAAGCCACCAAGCAAATGCCCCATTACGATCAAGGGTTGCAGGTTTAAGGTGACTGTCCACATGCCTAACGCTGCCTGGAAGGTCACTAGGGCAAGTAGTAGCAGTGGAAGTTTGACCGGCGTTTCGGCACGTTTCCGTTGGCGTACGACTGCCGTAATGGCGATGACTAAAATCATCAGGCCAAGCAAACCAGCAGCGTAACGGTGAATCATTTCGTTCCACGCTTTCTGGTGTTCTAGCGGGGTATCCGGAAATAATTGCTGCGCGGCACTCACCTTCTCTTCGCCTGAAGGAACCGTTAGGTGACCGTAACAACCAGGCCAGTCTGGACAGCCCAAGCCGGCATCGGTAAGGCGCGTATAGGCACCCAGTACAATCACAACAAGTGCTAAAGCAATACTGATATTTACGAGAAGACGCATGAGGTTATCCTACTCGAGAAAGCTTCAATAAAGTTCGCAGATCAGAGAGCAGGTTTTTCGCTTCAGCGCGCATTTGCTCTTCGTCAGCAAAAGTGGGGTAGTGCAACATAACGTTGCCTAAAGGGTCGATAATAAAGAGTCGATACGGCGGCAACGCGCTTAAGCTATCGATAATTTCGTTATCATTGAAGGGTTGCACCATTGGGGTCTGGCCTAAATCAAACGCCAGCTCCGCACGACTGAATACCAATGGTTTAACGCGGTCACTCTCCTTACCGAGCGCCACATCAAGTTGGTTCATCGCATACAGGCCTTGTTCGCATTGGGCGCCGCAATTGTCATCTGCAATCAATGCTACATGCCAGCCTTCGGGTAACCGTGCGTTGACTTGTTCGCCTAATTTAATCGGCGGAACCAGCATGGTCCCTTTGTTAGTTGCCGCGCCTTGATACCAGCTTTGATCGAGCACAAATTTAGCGCCAATGACTGGTAGCGCAAAGGCGAGTACCACGCCTATCAGGGTGGCGCGGGATTTTTTAACTGAAGTCATGTCCCTTCCTTTTTTGTTTTCGTTATGGAACGGCGGACGAGAAGTACCACAATAAGTAGGGCTACAGCCAGCGAAAACCATTGTAAAGCATAGGCTTGATGTTTCTCGGGTGGCATCACCTGTGGCTGCCAATCTCTTGGCCAGCCGTAATCTTCTGCTTCGGAGAGTAGCACCACAGAGCTGGCAATGGGAAGCTCAAGTGTCTCGCTAATCACATCAAAATCCAGCTGCTGCACACGCCACGGTGGTCCGTTAGGCTCAACGATCTGATCTGCTAAGGAAAACCCGTCCGCAGATGCGCGATAAAACCAGCCTTTGACAGTGATGGTGCCTTCTGGCAATTGCAGTTGCGGTAGCTGGGTTCGGTCAAGCCCCACCGGCACCCAGCCCATGTTTACGGGCACTAGTTGCGGCCGGTCATTCGAGCTTAGTAGGCCAATGACGTGATACCCAGCCTGACCTTGGTAAATTTGATTGTCTAACAATAAGTATCCGTCAATGAAGCTGCCTTTAAGTTGCACCGGTTGATAACGATCTAAGCTTTCGGTTCGCCGCGGTAACATCGTGAAATCGACCGCATCAGCTTGTGTCTTAGCGGCGGCGAAGTCATCAAAGAGGGTTTGCTTCTCGGCGGCACGGTCGAGCTGCCAAAAACCAAGCTTGACCAAAAAGCCAATTGCCAGCACAGTGGTGAGCGAAACCAGAAGGGTGCTACGGCGCATCAGCTATTACCGAAATAGGAACGAAGAATGGTCGTTACTGCAAAAATCATCTTAGTACTACTCATGTTATTTATGGTTTTTAATCTTATGCGTGCGTTATTAGCAATGCTACGCGACGATCCAAATAAACCATCCATGACGCGTTATTTAGGGCGCCGCGTCGGCGCATCGGCTCTCGCCATACTTATTATTATTATTCTTCTCGCAACTGGCTTGCTAGATCCGAATCCGCGACCGTACTAAACCCTTGGTTTAGTACGTGGTTTAGTACGGCCACGCACGACTCGTTAGAGTACATAGACAAAGATAAACAAGCACACCCAAACCACATCGACAAAGTGCCAGTACCAACTTGTGGCCTGGAAGGCGAAATGACTTTCAGGCGTAAAGTGGCCCTTCAGTACCCGTAAGAACATCACGATAAGCATGATAGTACCTAAGGTAACGTGCATGCCGTGGAAACCGGTAAGCATGTAGAAGGTATTGCCGTAAATCCCTGAATCCAAAGTTAAACCGAGCTCTTCATAGGCATGAACGTACTCAGCTCCCTGCAAATACAGGAAGATACAACCTAAAATAATGGTAATACCCAGCCAAGCTGTCAGTTGCTTACGTTTGCCTTTTTCTAAGCCGACGTGGGCAAAGTGACAGGTAAACGAAGAGATGATTAGAATAATGGTGTTGTATAGCGGTAAGCCGGTCCAACCCATCGCACCCGACTCAGTGCCGCCCGGCGTCTCGGTTAACGGCCAAATGGCTTCGAACCCAGGCCACAAGACTTCGTTGGTCATGGCGTTATTGCTGGCGCCACCCAGCCATTCGACGGCAATCACGCGGGCGTAGAATAACGCACCAAAGAAAGCCGCGAAGAACATGATTTCGGAGAAGATAAACCATGCCATACCTTGGCGATAGGAATGACCAATTTGCTTGCTGTAAAGTCCGGACATGGATTCATTGATTTGGTCGCGAAACCAACCAAATAACATAACTAAAATGACGGCGATGCCGCCGAGTAAGACATTAATGCCCCAGCCGTCAGCATCCTTACTGGCGTCGATCACTGTGTGGCCGGCACCAAAAGCAATGAGACCTAAGCCAATGGCGCCGACAATCGGCCATGGGCTTGAGGCTGGCACGTAATATTTTTCGTGTTTTTGTTCTGCCATTGCAAAATCCTCAGTTCACTGGTTGCGCGAGCGCAGCCAGTGCATCAGGTTGAGCGTTTTCTGTCATGTCATACATCGTATAAGACAGGGTAACCGTGTGAATATGTTCGGGGATCTCGGGGTCGAGATAGAACTGCATCGGCATCGCCGTATCACTACCTGCCGCAAGTGGCTGCTGGTTGAAGCAGAAACACTCGACTTTGTTGAGATAGAGCGAAGCCTCACCAGGCGCGACGGACGGGATAGCTTGCGCGACCATGTTTTGTCCAGTCGGGTTCTTAGCTAAGAAATTTACCACTTTGGTTTCACCCGGGTGCATGCGCACCGAGTGAACCTCTGGTTCAAAGCCCCATGGCATGCCTTTATTCACACGTGTAATAAATTGCACATTAATCGTTCGGCTGGTATCCACTGCTTTAGTGTTGGCGGCCGCTTGCCCATCGGTAAAGCGACCGTTAAATCCAGTGATATCACAGAACACGTTGTACAGTGGAACCAACGCAAAACCGAACGCGAACATGCCTACGACCGTCAGCAAAAGCCGACGGACGATACGCGTGTTATCAGGTTGAGTTGGTCGTTCACTCATTTTACTTCACCTCTGGTGGAGTATCGAAGGTGTGGTATGGCGCGGGTGATGGCACTGTCCACTCAAGACCTTCAGCGCCTTCCCAAGGCTTCGCCGGTGCTTTCTCGCCGCCTTTCACACACTTGATAACTACCCACAGGAAGATCAGTTGTGAAAGACCGAAGGCAAAGCCACCGATACTCACGATTTGGTTAATATCAGCAAACGCGATTGAATAGTCTGGAATGCGTCGTGGCATACCCGCGAGTCCGGCAAAGTGCATCGGGAAGAACAACACGTTAACGGAAATGAGTGATGCCCAGAAGTGCGTTTTCGCTAGCTTCTCGTCATACATGTGACCGGTCCACTTCGGTAGCCAGTAGTAGGCTGCGGCCATAATCGAGAATATCGCACCGCTCACCAGAACATAGTGGAAGTGGGCCACTACGAAGTAGGTATCGTGATATTGGAAGTCAACCGGCGTGATGGCGAGCATCAAGCCTGAGAAACCACCGATTGTGAATAGAATCACGAAGGCCAGCGCGAACAGCATCGGTGTTTCAAAGCTGATGGCGCCGCGCCACATGGTGGCTACCCAGTTAAAGACCTTGACCCCCGTGGGCACCGAAATCAACATCGTACAGTACATAAAGAACAGTTCGGCAAAGACCGGCATACCCGTGGTAAACATGTGGTGAGCCCACACTAAGAAGGATAAACCGGCGATGGCTGCGGTGGCATAGACCATCGAGGCGTAACCGAACAGTTTTTTGCGCGAGAAAGCCGGAATAATCGCCGAAACGATACCGAAGGACGGCAAAATCATGATGTAAACTTCAGGGTGTCCGAAGAACCAGAAGATGTGCTGGAACAATACGGGGTCACCACCACCGGCTGCATCAAAGAAGCTGGTGCCGAAATACTTGTCGGTGAGAACCATGGTCACCGCCCCGGCCAGGACTGGCATAACAGCTATAAGCAGGAACGCGGTGATAAACCAAGTCCAGACGAACAACGGCATCTTCATGTAACTCATGCCAGGCGCACGCATGTTCATGATGGTGACGATGACGTTGATCGCCCCCATGATCGATGAAATACCCATGATATGGACTGAGAACACGAACAACGCGGTAGAGTCGCTGCTGTAAGTGGTCGACAGTGGTGCGTAGAACGTCCAACCAAATGCAGGACCGCCACCTTCCATAAACAATGAGGCCAAAAGGATGGCAAATGCGAATGGCAGGATCCAGAAGCTCCAGTTATTCATCCGTGGTAACGCCATGTCAGGCGCACCAATCATCATTGGAATCATCCAGTTTGCTAGGCCAGTAAAGGCTGGCATAACAGCACCGAAGACCATGATAAGGCCGTGAACAGTGGTCATCTGGTTAAAGAAGTGCGGATCTACAAGTTGCAGTCCAGGCTGGAACAACTCGGCGCGAATAACCATCGCCATCGAGCCGCCCACAAGGAACATAATAAATGAGAACCAAAGATACAGTGAGCCAATATCTTTGTGGTTCGTGGTAAATAGCCAACGGGTAATACCCGACGGCGCATGATGATGGTGATCGTCGTGCTGATCAACTTCGCCAACAACTGTGCTCATAGTCAGGTCTCCCTTATTCGTTCATGAATGCGTTAACGTCGGCGGCTTGTACCGTTTCACCGGTATCGTTGCCCCACGCGTTACGCTCATAGGTAATAACTGCGGCAAGCTCGCGCAGGCTTAACTGGTTACCAAAGGCCTGCATTGACGTGCCTGACTTACCATTAACCACGATATCGATGTGGCCTTGCATGTCATTCAATGCCATGGGTGAACCTTTAAGCGCTGGGAAGACTCCCGGGATACCTTCGCCGTTGCCTTGGTGGCAAGCTGCGCAGCTACCGAGATAGACGCGTTCGCCAAGCTCCATCAACTCGTCCATGTCCATCGACATGGCCAGCAGACGTTGCTCTTCTTCTTTCTCTCGGCGTGCGATTTCTTCTTGCTCGTTTAGCCAGGCGTCAAATTCTGCCGGCTCTTTAGCGATAACCACAACAGGCATGAAACCGTGGTCTTTGCCGCAAAGCTCAGCGCACTGGCCGCGGTAGATACCTGGTTCGTCTACCTTGGTCCACGCTTCGTTGATGAAACCCGGGTTGGCATCTTTCTTAACTGCAAAATCGGGTACCCACCAAGAATGGATAACATCATCTGAGGTCACTAGGAAACGGACTTTTCGGTCGGTAGGAATGACCAGTGGGCGGTCAACTTCGAGCAAGTAGTTTTCACCTTTGTCGAACTTGTTCTCAATTTGCTCGCGCTGTGTGGCAAGTAAACTGAAATACTCCACATCACTATCAAAATATTTGTAATGCCATTTCCACTGCGAGCCAGTTACCAAGACGGTGAGCTCTGCTTCGGAAGTATCTTCCATTGCAATCAGCGTCGAGGTTGCAGGAATTGCCATACCAATGAGTATCAAGAAAGGTACGACGGTCCAAAGGATCTCTACCTTGACGTTCTCGTGGAACGTCGCTGGCTTGCGACCTTTAGACTTGCGGTGGCGGATCATGGACCAAAACATGGCCCCAAAGACAACGAGACCTATCACACAACAGATATAAAATATCGTCATGTGCAGATCGTAAACACGATTACTAATCTCAGTGACCCCTTGTGGGAGGTTTAACTGAGAACGAGCTTGCGCAGCCATGGGAACCATAGCTGTTAGCGCAGTGATGAGTTTAATACTCACGCGACATCTCCTCTCATTCTTCCGACGCGGACTTTACCGCGAATACACCGAAGTGCGAGCCTGAAGAACAACGAGGTGAGCAGAAAAAGGAACAGCATTTCAGACAAGAAAATCGCTTTCCCTACTAACCCTTTGTTGTTTTGTATCAATAATTATTGTTATTTATTGTGTTAGCAGTAAGCTGCTCGATCAAAATACCATGAGTAGCTGAAAAAGCCACCGCTAAAGTTAAGAAATTTTTAGCTATAGACGAAAAAAAAGGCTGCCGAAGCAGCCTTGCAGGGAACCTTCCCAATTTTAGTGGAGTGGGGATTGAGAAGGTAGAGAGCGGAAAACGAAACTGTGAGTTTGGCTCACTTTACTTGCCATTTTCAGTCGCTGTGCGACACGCGGTGACGACAAAACGTCTAAAAAACTTAGTACTACACTTGAGGTGCCGGCGAGCAGTGCCTGCTCTGTAGCCCACTCTCGTTGGTCAGCATCACGTCCTGCGACCCAGCGAATACGCGACCGACTTACACCCGCATTAACTAACTGCTGAATTACATGGCGGGAGCCACCGATGACCGTCACCCACTGCTTGGTGCGTAGCGCTAGTGACTGTATACGCGGCATCATGGTTGCGAAGTCTTCGCTTGATAGTGTGCTCTCATCGCTGATGTTGAGGGCTTCAACGGCAAACTCGAGGTTTGCATGCGGGTAATTGTATCTCATAACCAGGCTCCATTTCGGATCACGCCGACCGCCAAACCTTCGATAGTGAAGTATTGATGGGTTAGATCGACTTGAATAGGTGAAAACTCTTCATTTTCTGGATGTAGGAGAATGATGTTTCCTTTGCGTTCGAAGCGTTTGACGGTAACGTCGTCCTCAACTCGGGCGACAATAATCTGGCCGTTGCGTGCTTCATGGGTTTTGTGGACAGCGAGTAAGTCGCCATCAAGAATTCCGATATCTTTCATACTCATGCCGTTTACGCGCAGTAAGAAGTCTGCGTGCGGGCGAAATAGGTTCTCATCAACTTGGTAATGACTTTCGATATGTTGCTGCGCCAGAATCGGCTCACCTGCGGCGACTTGACCGATCAATGGCAAGCCTTCTGGGATATCCTCGTCGTTGGCACCAATAAGGCGAAGACCACGCGACATGCCTGGAAGCATTTCAATCACGCCTTTCTTGGCTAAAGCTTTCAAGTGCTCTTCAGCTGAGTTCGGTGAACGGAAGCCTAAGCGCTGTGCGATTTCTGCACGCGTTGGTGGCATACCGGTTGCCTCAATCGTGTCTTTAATGAGGTTCAAAATCTCTTGCTGTCGTGGCGTTAAAGGTCGCATATCGATACCTGTTTATTCATACAGTAATACTGTGAGTATATACAGGTGTTTTTAGATCGCAACTTTTTTGTGCTTTTTTTTTCTAACAGCAAATCAAGGAAATCGATGGTATCCTTTTAAGGAGCAAAAACAGTAGGGGAAAAGCATGCGTTGGAAAGCCTTTGTCGCGAAGGTATTGTACTGGCCGGTTCGTTGGTTGACGCGGTTTGAGACGATTTTCGATGAGAATATAAGTGCTGTGGGCGACCCGCAACACGTGGTGTACGTGATGCGCTCGACCTCTATTACCGATCTTATTGTCGCCAATCGAGCGTTAAAAAAGGCCGGTTTGCCCGAGCTGTTTGAGCCGCTGTTGATAAACGGTGAGCGCCATGCGCGAGTCATGTTTTTAGAGCAGGCCAAAGCGGATACCAACGAAGCCGCGATCGATGAATTTTTGCATTTATTAAAAAGCCACCAAAAAGAGCGCCAACTCGATGTGCAACTCGCACCGATTGGACTGTTTTGGGGGCGTAAAGCCGGGCAAGAACCACGCGAAGGCAATACCATGGTTGCTGATCTCGACAACCCGGGTCGTTGGCGTAAGTTTTGGCTGGTAATATTTTCCGGGCGAAATATCTTGGTGCGTGGCAGCCGTCCAGTTAGCTTGCGCCAGATGACCGATCAGTTTGGTGCTGAGCGCAAAGTAGCGCATAAACTCGCGCGGGTAGCGCGTGTACATTTCGTGCGTCTGCGCCATGCGGTAGCAGGCCCCAAGGTCGCCAACCGCGAACGAGTGATTCAAGAACTCCTGCAGAGTGCAGCCTTACAAAAAGCTATTGCCGATGAAGCGCGCAGTAAAAAAATCAGCCACGAAAAGGCGACCAAGCGTGCTTATGAATACTTAGACGAAATTGCCGCGAATTACAGCGACACTTTAGTGCGGATGCTTGATCGCATTATGGGCTGGATGTGGAGTCGTATTTATAACGGTATTCATGTTGAAGGGGGCGAGCGCATTCGTGCGTTGGCACAAGCTGGACACGAAGTCATCTATGTTCCGTGTCACCGTAGCCACATGGATTATCTCCTACTCAGCTATGTAATATACAAAGAAGGCTTGGTACCGCCACACATTGCTGCCGGCGTTAACCTTGACTTCTTCCCTGCGGGCCCTTTGTTCCGTCGTGGGGGGGCGTTCTTCATCCGTCGTAGCTTTAAAGGTAATAAGCTTTACTCGGCGATTTTCCGTGAATACCTTGATCGCTTGTTCCAAAAGGGCTACCCCGTGGAATACTTTACCGAGGGTGGACGCAGTCGAACCGGACGTTTATTGCAACCAAAAACCGGCATGATTGCGATGACCCTGCAAGGTATGCTGCGCGGCCAACAGCGGCCAATGTCGATTGTTCCGGTTTACCTTGGCTATGAACACGTCATGGAAGTCGGCACCTATCTCAAAGAATTAAAAGGTAAGTCAAAAGAGAAAGAATCTGTTTGGCAGGTACTCTCAAGTATCCGTCATTTACGCAACTTCGGTCATGGTTATGTGACCTTTGGCGAGCCAATTAATGTGGGTCAGACGCTAGATAAATTGACTCCTAGTTGGCGTGAGTCGATTACCTTAGGTGCAGAAGAGCCAGCGCGCCCGCGTTGGCTAACTCCTACGGTGAATTTATTTGCCGAGCAAATCATGCAGCGTATAAATGATGCTGCAGGTATGAATAGTGTCAACCTTACCGCATTGGCGTTACTAAGCGCCGAGCAACATACCCTGTCGCACGAGGAGTTGGTTGCGCAGTTGGATGTCTATACCAGCCTGCTTCGGGACGTTCCCTACAGTAAGTTTGCGTACGTGCCGGCAGAGTCGGGCGAGGAACTTTGGCAATTGGCGAAACGGCACGATAAATTCACCGTGGTCAGCGATACGATGGGTGAAATGATCCGTCTTGATGGCACCACTGCCATAGCGATGACTTATTATCGCAATAACATTATGCATATGGTGATTGTTCCAGCCATTATCGCGGCGTTTGCCTGTGCCCATCGGACCTTCAAAATTGAGCAGGTTAGCGATTTGCTTCGACAACTGCAGCCATTGTTGAAAGAGGAACTGTTCCTGAGTCATGACGCCGGTGCCATGGCTTTGTGGTCGCAAGCTATCGTGGAACATATGGTGAGTAGAGGCTTACTGCACGCTCTGGACAATGAGCATTATCGTGCGGCCTCACGTGAAAGTTCGGAGTTCTTCCAATTACAGTTGTTGGCTCGCGCGGCGAGCGAGACCCTGCAACGTTATGCAATTCTATTTGAGCTGCTGCAGCAGGGGGGCGCTCAAGGTCGAGCTGAGCTTGAGCAAGCATCGGTAGAGTTAGCCGAACGTCTAAGTGCGATGCACGGGGTCAATGCACCGGAATTCTTCGATAAGAAGTTACTCAGTGCTTTGATTTCCACCTTGAAACGTGAAGATCTTATCGAGGTGAATAGCGATGGCAACTTTGTTGCGCATAGTGACGTGTCTGCCTTAAGTGACACCATCGACCGGCTGCTTGATGCAGCGGTAATGCAAACAATACGTCAATCTGTGCAGCGCCGCTTACAAGCGAAGAGTTAAATTAATACCAGTAGCTTGCGGCGGTTGCCGCCGCAAGCACCCAGCCGACATGATTATTGTGTAAAAAAGCGTGGAAGCATTTGCTCGGCTCGCGGTACCAAATTAACCGGTGCTGCCAAGCAAACAATAGTGCAATAATGACCAGCCCGGTCATGAATAGCCCATCCAACTGTGATTCATATCCCAGCCACACCAATAGGCCGAGCGTTGCCAACTGCAAAATGGCGATAGCTATACGGTCATAGCCGGCAAATAAAATAGCGGTTGATTTAACACCGATCTTAAGGTCATCTTCGCGATCGGCCATCGCATATTCCGTATCATAGGCAACCGTCCAACAAATATTGGCAGCAAAAAGTAGCCATGCGCTGAGCGGAAGTCCCTGCTCTAAGGCCGTAAACGGCATCAGGATGCCAAAGCTAAAAGCAATGCCAAGCACCACTTGCGGCAACTGTGTAAAGCGCTTGCAAAACGGGTAGAGAGTGGCAACACCTGCAGCAGCAAAACTTAAGAGAATGGTGCTTTTATTGAATTGCACAACAATGGCGAAGGCGATAATCAGCAAGGCGATAAACAGTGCCAGAGCATGCCAGCTTTTTAGTTCGCCAGTTGCGAGGGGACGACTTTTCGTGCGCGTGACATGACCGTCGATAGCGCGGTCAGCAAAGTCATTAATGACGCACCCGGCAGAGCGCATGACGAAGGCGCCTAGCAAAAACAACACAACCACTTTTAGCGGTGGGTTGCCTTTTCCAGCAATGAGCAATGCGGCGAGCATTGGCCACGCTAAAAGCAGGGTACCAATCGGACGGTCAGCGCGCATGAGGCGCCATAATGCATCAATCATTTGCGAGCTCCTGTGCTAATGGGGAGGCGCCAATAAAAACTTCCGCAACCAAGACGTGTTGACCTGCTGCGGTGAAGCGGCTTCGGCGGCCCCACAAGGTAGCTGGGGCAAAGCCTAGTTGCTGATGAAGCTGCCCAACTTTGGTGTTAGGGGCGAAGCTTGAAACTTCGACTGCACTGCGGGTTAGATCGGGCTGCTTGAACAAGTGTTCCCCTAGTGGCTTGGTACCAAGGTCTTCTAAGCGTAGCTGTTGTTGGGCGAGGGCGCTAAATGGAAATACGCTGCGGGCGAACACCCAAGGTTGGCCGTCGCACCAAAGCAGGACTTCGCGCACGATGCAGCTTTTTTGCGGCCCCAACCAAGTTTGTTCGTCAGCTAGCAGAGGCGCTTCGCGTTGACCAAGCAGTTGCACTTCAAACTGCTGACATTGGCCTTTCAACTTGGCGGTCAATGAACTGGGGTCCAATAGCCAATCACGTGCCAAGGCCGACCAATGCTCGCTAGTAGTGTGTTGCCATGCGGCTTCACCACCCGTGGTGACCACAGGAAACGTAATTTCTGGAAAGCCTGTCATTAGGAAATCTGTTTTTTCTTACGGAAATATTCAATGTAGCGCAGGGCTACACCTAGCACCAAGCCAGCAATTAGACCAGCGGAATGGGCGGTATTGGCAACACTGACCCAAAGTAGATCGGTATAGCCCAACAACAACCAGACCAGCATGAAAGCAATCAGTCCCATCGGTAGAAATAGCGGATGACGCGGGCGCTGCCACGAAACCACCACGGCCAACCCAAACAAACCGTAGACTACGCCGGACAAGCCGCCAAAATAAGGGCCACTGACCATGAATTGCATGACGTTTGAGAACACGCCACAGAACACCAAAGCAATTAGCAGATAAGTGGAGCCGTAGAAACGCTCAAAACGCCCCCCTAAATACCACCACCAGAACACGTTGAATAAGAAGTGCAGCAAACTAAAGTGCAGTAGCACTGGCGTTAAAAAACGCCACGGTTGGCTCCATGGCAGGTCGGTGAAGGTGTCACTTATGCGCAGTGAATCGAACACAGTGGTTGCGAGTTGTGTATTGAGCAGCGCAAAAATCAAGCTTACCAGTGCGGCAAAAACAATTGTCACTAAGCCCGCTTGCTGCAGCAATTGCTGTGTCATCGATGCCGTCACTTTCGCAGGTTGCGTCGCTGCGGGAGTACTTTCAAGTTCGGCTTCGGCAGCGTCTGGGTCGGCTTTGAATTCGTTGATAAGATCTTTCGCAAGAGCGCTGTAACTTGACTGCGTAAGCCATAGTTCAAGCTGGTTACCGTGTTCGCTTACCGTGACTGGTATCCCGCGGCGTTGAAGATAACTGTGCAGGCGTTTCATCATTTCTGCATTGCGGGTTACCAGTAATTTTTGCATGGCTAGCTGCGCTCCACGGCGTCTGGGTGTTGTTGGGCCCAAGCGGTAAACCCGCCATCCATACTGCTGACCGGCTCAATACCTTGATGGGCGAGGTATTCAGCAGCCCCTTGGCTACTGTTGCCATGGTAACAAACAACAATGACCGGTTGGTCATCGTCTAGTTCAGCGAGGAAGTCATTCAGCGTGGCATCAGTCAGATGTACCGCGCCAGGAATATGGCCCATCGCAAACGAGCGTGCATCGCGAATGTCGGCAAATGCTGCCTTCTTTTGCTGCCACAGCTCGAAAGCTGTGGCGACATTCATGTGGGTCCAGTCACTCATGCGTTTTCCCAGTCGAGAACGACTTTCCCTGATTGACCTGAGATCATGATTTCAAAGCCTTTTTCGAACTCGTCTACAGGTAGATGATGCGTCAAAATTGGCGATAAATCGAGCCCTGATTGTAATAGACTCGCCATTTTGTACCAGGTCTCAAACATTTCACGACCGTAGATGCCTTTGATCGTTAAGCCTTTGAAGATGACTTGGTTCCAGTCAATGGCAACGCTTTGCGGGGGAATGCCCAACATGGCAATTTTGCCGCCATGATTCATGGTCTCAAGCATTTGTGAAAATGCTGAAGGTACGCCTGACATCTCCAGCCCCACATCGAAGCCTTCTTTCATACCAAGTTCGTTCATGACGTCTTTGAGCTTTTCTTTGCTCACGTCAACAGCGCGAGTGGCGCCCATTTTGAGTGCTAACTCGAGCCGGTAGGGATTCACATCGGTAATGACCACGTGGCGGGCGCCAACATGACGCGCGACGGCCGCAGCCATAATACCGATAGGGCCGGCACCGGTAATAAGTACATCTTCGCCAACCAAGTCAAAGGCGAGGGCGGTGTGCACTGCGTTACCAAAAGGGTCAAAGATAGCGGCTAAATCATCGCTGATATCGTCCGGCAATTTAAACGCGTTTTCAGCGGGAATCACAAGATATTCGGCAAATGCGCCTGGACGGTTGACCCCAACACCAACCGTGTTGCGACACAGGTGACGGCGGCCAGCGCGACAGTTACGGCAGTGGCCACAAGTGATGTGCCCTTCACCGGAAACGCGGTCACCAAGTTCGAAGCCACGCACACCATCGCCCATCGCGGCGACTTCACCGACATATTCGTGCCCCACAACCATCGGCACTGGAATGGTTTGCTGTGACCATTCGTCCCACTTGTAGATGTGAACATCGGTACCGCAAATTGCGGTCTTTTTAATCTTGATTAATAAATCATTGTAGCCGTACTCAGGTTTTTCGGCATCGGTCATCCAAATACCAGGTTCGGCGTGTAATTTGGCTAAAGCTTTCATAAAAATTGCCTCCGCAGGTGCAGCGACCGGTTAAATAATTTCGAGATCTTTACCAATACGAATAAAGGCATCGATGGCGCGCTGTAACTGTTCACGGCTATGACCCGCTGACATCTGCGTACGAATACGCGCTTTACCGCGTGGCACCACTGGGAACGAGAAGCCAATCACATAAATTCCTTCCGCTAATAAGCGATCGGACATTTCTGAGGCAAGTTTAGCGTCGCCAATCATCACTGGAATAATGGCATGGTCGGCACCGCTTAAAGTAAAGCCTGCTTTGGTCATTTCGCTACGGAAATAGTTGGCGTTGTCCCACAAACGTTGGCGCAACTCGTCGCCTTCTTCCAACATCTCAAGTACGCGAATCGAGGCTTGGACGATCGCTGGCGCGACAGAATTCGAGAACAGGTAGGGGCGTGAACGCTGACGTAACCAGTCGATGACTTGCTTTTTACCCGAAGTGTAACCGCCAGAAGCACCGCCTAAGGCTTTACCTAAGGTGCCGGTGATAATATCAACCCGACCTATGACGTCGCAGTATTCATGCGTGCCTTTACCCTTTGCGCCAAGGAAGCCTGTGGCATGGCAATCGTCCATCATGGTCAAGGCACCGTACTGGTCGGCAAGGTCACAAATACCTTTCATATTGGCAATGACGCCGTCCATCGAAAATACGCCATCGGTAGCAATCAGGATATGGCGTGCGCCATCGGCCTTAGCTTGTTTAAGCTGTGCTTCGAGGTCGGTCATGTCGTTATTTTTATAACGGTAACGCTTGGCTTTGCTTAAACGAATACCGTCGATGATGGAAGCATGGTTCAATTCATCGCTGATAATCGCGTCTTCAGGCCCCATGAGAGTTTCAAACAGACCGCCGTTAGCGTCAAAGCATGAGGAGTAAAGAATAGTATCTTCAGTACCCAAGAAGTCACTTAATTTCTTCTCTAGAGTTTTGTGAATATCTTGCGTGCCACAGATAAAACGCACTGAAGCGGTACCAAAACCATGCTCATCAAGACCTTGTTTGGCAGCAGCAATCAGGTCAGGGTGGTTGGCAAGACCCAAGTAATTGTTGGCGCAGAAATTGAGCACTGATTGGCCATCGCCAACTTTAATTTCAGCCGCTTGTTCACTGGTGATAATGCGTTCTTTCTTGTAGAGCCCCTCTTGTTGGAGTTCTTCAAGTTGAGTGTCGAGCTGTTGATAAAAATCGTTCTTCATGTAATTCTCCGAGCTTGAATTAAGCTTACGCAGACGTAATCGCTAGAAATTAGCTATAGTTTACCTGATTTGCGGGGCATCGCGCATCCTCATTTCTTGTGTTGGAGGAAATTCATGCACAAGCGTGCTATCTATCCAGGAACCTTTGATCCTATCACCAATGGTCATGCCGACCTGATTGAACGGGCTGCGAGCTTGTTCAGCGAAATCGTTGTTGGCGTGGCGAACAATCCCAGTAAAAACCCTATGTTCAGCCTCGAGGAACGGGTTGAGCTGGTACGTCAGGTCACCGCTGGATTACCGAATGTGACCGTAGTCGGCTTCAGCGGCTTGTTGGTTGATTTTGCCAAAGAGTACGGTGCGACGGTACTGATTCGCGGTTTGCGAGCCGTTTCGGATTTTGAGTACGAGTTCCAGATGGCGAACATGAATCGACGGCTTTACCCGGGCCTCGAAAGCGTATTCCTGACTCCTTCAGAAGAAAATTCATTCATCTCGTCGACGTTAGTCAAAGAAGTGGCGCTGCATCATGGTGATGTACGCCAATTTACGGCTCTAGAGGTCGCGGAAGCTCTCCAGCAAAAAATTGCAGCAAAACAAAAATCGTAAAGAAACCGATAAGTTAAATGGTGGTCGGCGGCGTAGGCTACCATTTTTGCGCGTTTCGAGGTAAAATCGCGGCCCGTTTTCGTTTCATTTTAATTTGCTCAGACCAGACCCGCAGGAGTCCATGACATGACTGATCTGGATTTACGCCACTATGGCATCACAGACGTCACTGAAATTGTCCACAACCCTTCTTATGATGTGTTGTTCGAAGAAGAAACCCGCAGCGATCTTCAAGGCTACGAAAAAGGCACCGTAACCAAACTTGGTGCTGTTGCCGTCGATACCGGCATTTTCACCGGTCGCTCTCCGAAGGACAAATATATTGTCCGTGATGAGACCACAAAAGACACCCTGTGGTGGGCTGATCAAGGCAAAAACGACAACAAAGCTATCTCGCCAGAAGTCTGGGCCGATTTGAAAGGTACTGTTACCGAGCAATTGTCTGGAAAGCGCTTATTCGTCGTCGACACCTACTGTGGTGCTAACGCAGATACGCGTCTATCAGTGCGCTTTATCACTGAAGTTGCATGGCAGGCGCACTTCGTTAAGAACATGTTTATCCGCCCAACCGCAGAAGAGCTGGAAACTTTTAAGCCTGACTTTGTGGTTATGAATGGTGCTAAGTGCATTAATCCGAAGTGGCAAGAACATGGTCTCAATTCAGAAAATTTCGTGGCCTTTAACCTGACAGAGCGTATCCAGCTTATCGGTGGTACCTGGTACGGCGGTGAAATGAAAAAAGGTATGTTCTCGATGATGAACTACTTTTTGCCATTGCAAGGCATTGCCTCAATGCACTGCTCAGCGAACGTTGGCGAGCAAGGCGATGTAGCGATTTTCTTCGGTCTTTCAGGTACCGGTAAAACCACTTTGTCGACCGATCCTAAACGTCAGCTGATTGGTGACGATGAGCACGGTTGGGACGACGATGGCGTGTTTAACTTCGAAGGCGGTTGTTACGCGAAGACGATTAACCTATCGCAAGAAGCCGAACCTGATATTTACAATGCGATTCGTCGTGATGCGCTACTTGAGAATGTAACGGTTCTCGATGACGGCACAGTAGATTTCGATGATGGTTCGAAGACTGAAAATACGCGTGTCTCTTACCCGATTTATCACATCGATAACATCGTAAAACCCGTTTCGAAAGCTGGTCACGCGAAGAAGGTTATCTTCTTAACCGCTGATGCGTTTGGCGTATTGCCACCGGTCTCTAAGCTCACCAAAGAGCAGACCAAGTATCACTTCCTTTCAGGTTTCACCGCTAAACTAGCGGGTACCGAACGTGGTATCACCGAGCCAACGCCAACTTTCTCAAGCTGCTTTGGCGCGGCATTCTTGTCGCTGCATCCAACCAAGTATGCAGAGGTATTGGTGAAGCGTATGGAAGCAGCTGGCGCTGAAGCCTACTTAGTAAACACCGGTTGGAACGGTACCGGTAAACGGATCTCCATCAAAGCAACGCGCGCCATCATTGATGCGATTCTTGATGGCAGCATTGAAGATGCCGAATTCGTAAACTTGCCATACTTTAACTTGGCGATGCCAAGCGCATTGGCTGGCGTCGAAGACGCCTCAATTCTTGATCCGCGCAACACCTATGAAGATGCCAGCGAATGGGACTTGAAGGCCCATGATTTAGCGCGTCGTTTTGTTGCCAACTTCGAGAAGTTTACTGACAATGACGAAGGTCAAGCACTGGTTGCTGCAGGTCCGCAACTGTAACAGCTGACTCAAAGTTACTTCGAAGAGCCCCGCCACAAGCGGGGCTTTTTTTTGACATACTTATTCACATTTTATTAACGACCCCCGCAAAGTATTCCTTTAGACTAGCTAGCTAACTTATAGTTAAGGCAACAAGGAAGCAGGCAATGCAAGTTGATGTGCGAAGCGTTTGCAAAGATTACGCTACTGTCCGTGCGGTCGATGAGGTGAGCTTAAGCGCCCGTGGCGGGGAAATTTTAGCTTTGCTGGGTCCAAATGGAGCAGGCAAATCATCTTTAGTGCGCATGATGGTGGGTTTGACACAGCCTGATAGTGGCTCGATTTCCTATCAATCAAATAGCGTAGCAAGCGCCACTTTGGCGACCACCGAATTCGGTTATTTACCTGAAGATCGCGGGCTCTATCTGGACCGTACGGTACAAGATAACTTGCGCTACATTGCCAAGCTCCGAGGCATGGCGCGTGAAGATGCACAACAAAGCATTGCCAATTGGCTGCAGCGTTTTGAGCTGACCGAGCGTGCAAGCGAGCCGATGCGCCAGCTTTCCAAAGGGAACCAGCAAAAGGTTCAGCTCATCGCGACCTTATTGCATAGTCCGCAACTGGTTATTCTTGATGAACCTTTTTCCGGCTTAGACCCCGTCAACCAAGAGTTCGTTTTAAGCGTGCTCGAAGAGCTCAGAGGCGCCGGTAAAACGGTGATCTTAAGTGCACATCAAATGGCTTTAGTCGAGCGCATGGCCGATCAACTCGTGTTGATGAATCGTGGCCGTGTTATCGCACAGGGCGCCTTAGCCGAAGTGCGAGCGACGCTGCAGCCGCAGCAAAACATTCGTGTGCAGTTTGCTAGCTCTGTAGAAGTAGGACAACTCACTGAGCTTGAGGGCTACATCAACGCAGTTGTTTCACACCCAAATAACACCTTTGAACTCACTTGTAGCGAGCAAATTGACCTCGCGCATCTGCTCACTCGGTTGCAGTCTATGGCGCCAGTGATGCAGTTCAGTCGGCAGCATTATGGTCTTCATGAACTTTATTTACAGGCGGTGCAAGCATGAAACGTTGGCAACAAGTCGCGCAAATAGGTGGTTTTGAATTTCGTCGTTTTTTTAAGTGGAAGCAAGAACTCTTTTCACTGGTATTGATGGCTGCATTGTTCGGTATATCAGCCGGCTGGGGCGTCCTCAAATCATCTCTAGAAGAAAGCCATACAGTGGCGGTGGTTGCGCCTTTCGAGTTACCCGGTTTACCACAAATTCAGTGGCAGCCTGTCGCAGATCTTGAGGTGGCGCGCGCAGCTTTAGCTGATGGAACCTACAGTGGTGTGCTTGAAATAAGTGCGGATGCTGAGCAAGGCTATGGGGCTCAACTGTGGGCGAGCAACCGTGCGAGCTGGCAAGAACGCGTGCAGCAAGTTGTACAAGGAGTACTGCAACAACGCAAGTTGAGCGCGCTCCCGCTCAGTCCCGAGCAAGTGCAGTTAGTTAATACCCCAGTAAACGTCACAGTGACAATAAGTCGCGACGACGCATCGCAAGATGTCGAAGCCAGTACGGCGATTCCGTTACTGATTTTGGTCAGCATTATGGTTGGGGTATTCGGTAGTTTCGGGTTAATGATGACCGCGATAACCCAAGAGAAGCAGCAACGGGTTACCGAGCAACTGCTGACACTCATTACGCCCAGCGAATGGATGGACGGGAAAATTCTCGGTATCACGCTGCACTGCCTAAAAAGCATGCTGACCGTAGTTATCATTATGGTACTCGTGACAGTTCTCATGAGTGTTATCAAAGGAGGTGTCACTAATCTGCCACCGATTAGTCCAAGCGTGGTTGCGACCAGTGTGCTGTTTGCCCTGATTGGTTTGGTGATGATTAATGCGATGATGGCCGGCTTTGCCGCAACCATCGACGATCCGAATCACTCGGGTCGTACCGCTGTGATGTTGATTCCGGCCTTATTCGTTGGCGCTGGTTTCGGCATTATGGACAGTCCACAAGGCATTTTGGCGCAAGTGCTAAGCTGGTTTCCGTTAACCTCGTTTGCTGTCATGCCGGTGCGGGTTGCGGACGGTGGTGTCGCCTGGTGGGAAGTCGCCGGTAGCCTCGCGGTATTGGTGTTCGCAACCTACATAATTCGATCGGCAGCGGTAAGAGTGTTCCGTATGGGGATCACCATGTACGGTAAAGAACCTTCATGGCGGATGATGGGGCGCGCATTAATCGGTCGCAAGCTTAGTTAGTTCTGCTTCGGTAATCGTACAGTTGCGGCCATTTGCTTTTGCGGCGTACAGAGCTTTATCTGCGCGTCGCATCAGTGAGCTTTCATCATCGCCGTGCTGAAAGCTGGCGACACCCAAACTAACGGTAATACGGATACTTTCATAAAAGCTAAAGGCAGCGACGGCATGTCGAATTTTTTCGGCGAGCACTTTTGCCTGTTGGCGGGTGCAACTTTCGGCAATGAGGAGAAACTCCTCACCACCCCAGCGGCCAAGCGTATCTGAGCCGCGCGTGTTACTGCGGAGAACTTGGGCAAGCTGAATAAGGATACGATCGCCCACTTGATGGCCGTAGGTGTCATTCACTTTCTTAAAATGATCAATATCCAAAATGATTACGGACAAAGCTTTTTGTTCTTGCTTTGCACTTTGGAGTCCGCGGTAGAGCGCTTGATCGAGTTTGGTGCGATTCACTAAACCGGTGAGAGGGTCGGTAATCGCGATGTATTCGAGCCGTTCACTATGTTCATGCAAATAATGAAATGCCTCAGAGCGGGTGCGTTCAATGTGTCGCAGCATGGCGATAAGAGCCGCAAGTGCAATAAGTATATTCAGTAAAGAGTTACCAGTAAATTCCGCAGGATGCCAAGTAGGAGCTGAGATACCGGCATAGATAAGACAACCTCCTGCAACCAGGACACTTAAGATGTGTCCCCAACGGCGGCCAAGTAGAAAAAACACCACAGGTGGATAGATAGTTAACCAAATCAGTGAGTAGTCACGCCCTTTCATGACGACAATATAGGCTGCTAGTACGAGAGCACAAACAAGTACGACCGCCCACGATACATAGAAGGTATGCTCCGGCCGCTGACGATGCCAATAGATGAGCGCAAGACTCAAGATACTGGTCGTCCAATGCATATGAGCGATCCAGCGGATATCGTTCAACGCGTAATTAAACGCCCCCAGAATGGTAAATGTAATGAACATGACCCACAGCAGGGCCCAAAGGAATTGGACCCGCCTGTAAAGCGGGTCCTGAGGGGTATTACTTAAGTTGCTCTGCATGCGGGAGTTCATGAGCAGGAGCCTCGGTAGCGCCTTCTTTCAGGAAGCTATCCATCCAGCGCATCAGGCGCATGCTGTAATCCAGCTGCGCGGCAACGCGGCGGTTACCATGGCCTTCACCAGGATAGAGTACCAAGCGCACCGGAACATTACCGTGGGTTTTCAAGTAGCGGTAGAGTTCCATGGATTGGCTCGGATGCACGCGCGTGTCTTCCTTGCCATGCATGATAAGAATTGGCGTACGTGCTTTTTCGGCGTGATAGATAGGGCTGCGCTCAAGATACCACTGCCATTTCTCCCATGGGTAGCTACGGGCATGCACTGCGTGCATCTCTTTGGCGATATCGGTAGTACCGAATTTTGAAATATTATCGCTAATACCGACAAACATGACGCTCGCCGCCCAGTGCTCCGTCTGTGCCGTTGCACCCCAAGCTGAGGCAAAACCACCGTAAGAGCCGCCAGTGATACCAGCTTTCTCACCGTCGACCAGCCCCAGCTCTACTAAGTGGTTTTTGCCATCAACAATGTCATCGAACTCTTTCCCAGCATAATCGTTTTGGCCAAGTTTCGAAAACTCGACACCACGACCTGTGCTACCACGGTAATTAGGGAAAAATAATGCATAGCCTTGCTGTGCAGCATACTTAACAGGGCTGCTGTAGCGGTCCAACCAACCGTTGCTGTAATGCGCTTCTGGACCACCGTGCACGACGGTGATTAACGGATAGCGGGTGCCTTCCTGGTAGTCCGTTGGGTAGACCAAAATACCCTCTAATTCGAGGCCGTCACGCGCTTCGTAGCTGATGGTCTCTTGGCGAGGCATGGTGATATCGGCTAACCAAGGGTTGGAGTCGGTGAGACGAATCATGCTTTGGTTTTCGATACGGAACAACTCAGTTGGATGCGTCGCCCGGTGGGCACGAGCGTACACGCCTGGCTGTTGCGGCGTGGCTTCAATATCGACGACGATAGCTTCGCCCGGCTCAAGGAGCGTGCGCGTTTCGAGCCATTGCATGGTAATGGCACGGACTTCACTTTCAGTGCCCATGTGGCCGAGATAGATAAGCTCGTCGTTGCGACGCCAGTCGATATCTTGCACATGCCCCGGATAGTCAGGTAAAACCTCGCGCACGGTATTCTGGTTTTGGAGATCAAATACAAATAAACGACCGTCCGACGGGTCGTTGTAATCTGCTGAGCCGATTACCGCTAAGTAACGGCCATCTGGAGAGAACTCAGCTTTCCCTAGTTTACCGACTGTCTCAAATGCACTTTCTTGAGCACCAGCATACGAGACCAATTCGTACTGACTACTCATGTAGTTGTCATCAACCAGCGCGGTTGGTGCGGTGCGCAGAAGAAGTTGCTCATGGCCGGGGCGAAACGCAATCGAATGAACCTGGCGGTCATTGGTAATTTGCGCTGCCATTGGTTCTTCGTTGGTTAAATCGACAAGCCAAGCGTGGGTAAATTCGTTTTCTTCTTCATACACTTCAGCTTTGAAGCCTTTTTTCGCTAGTTCTTTAGCTTTCTTGTCGGCTTCGCTACGGGCGCGAAATGCTAAGTAACGACCATCTGCGCTCAGCGCATAGCTGTAGATACTGTTGTTATGGCTAAAGACTTTTTGCGCTTCACCACCGTTAAGAGAGATCTTGTAGAGACTGGTGTGCTCGTCACCATCGCGTTTGCTAGTGAAATAGATGGCGTCACCATGAATACTCACATCACCAACACCTTGTTTGTCGGTGATAAATGGCACAGGCTCTTGTTCGCCGCGCACTACCAACAGCTCAACATTGCTGCCGCCATCTTCATCGACATAGGGGGTACGCGGTATGACCCGAGTAAAAGCTGCGACTTGACCGTCTTCACTTACCGCGACGCTGTTGATCGACTGCGTGGTGACGGTTTCTTGTAGTGTTATGTCACGCGCAAACGCTGACAAACTGAGGCTTGCACAAAGCGCTGTGAGACCAATACGAAGGAACATCTTTCTCTCCTATAGTGTTATTTTTCTTCAACATAGTAGCAGTAAAATGGTTGACTTCCCACGAAATCAAGCCACTCTAAGCAAGACTATGCATAACCAAGCATAACAAGGAAACTTAGTATGGCCGATCAAATCTGGATTGGGGTGATCCTCATCACAGCTTTGGTGCTTTTTGTCGCCGATCGCTGGCGCTATGATTTTGTCGCAATGGGCGCGCTTTTTGCAGCCTATATCGCTGACTTAGTGCCGCGCCAAGAGGTGTTTTCAGGCTTTGGTAACCCTGCCGTTATCACTGTTGCGGCGGTTTTGGTTATCAGCCATGCGTTGTGGCGTTCCGGTGTGGTTGACACGATGGCCAGCGGAGTCAAACAAATGGGTGACCGAGTTTGGCTACAGATGATTGTACTGACGGGCCTCACCACCTTTGTGTCGGCCTTCATCAGTAATACCGGCGCCATGGCCATTATGATCCCCGTCGCACTGCAATTATCTCGCAATGGTGCAGGGCACGCCTCCTTGATGTTAATGCCTATGGCCTTTGGTTCGTTGTTAGGCGGGACCATCACTATGATTGGTACGCCGCCAAACATTATTATTTCTGATATCCGCGCCAGTCACGGCGCCGAGCCCTTTGGCATTTTTGATTTCACCCCTGTCGGCCTCACCGTTGCCGTTGCTGGTTTGCTGATGATGTGGCTGACGGCACATTGGTTGGTGCCGCGCAGTAAAAGTCGTGACACTTCTACTTCACCTTACGATGTGAGTGCTTACTTAACCGAGCTGTATTTGCCAGAAGGCGCAAGTTTAGTCGGTCATACGCTGTTTGAATTTGAGTCGAAGATCAAAGAGAACTTTGCTGTCGTGGCGCTTAAACGTGGTAAGCAGATGATTACCGCCCCGCCGCGCTATCAACGCTTGCGGGCGGAAGACGTGCTGATTGTTGAAGCGGACGCGAGCACCCTGCAACAAATTTTGGATGTTACTAAGTTTGAACTCAACGCCGAAGAAGAAATCGACACGCGGTTTTTAGTTTCTGACGAAATCAAGGTCATTGAGGGAATCGTTGGCCATGATTCGCGTTTGATAGGGCGCTCGGCTGCCGACTTGCGACTACGTCACCGCTTCGGCGTGAATGTGCTTGCCGTCGCGCGTGAAGGCCAGCCGTTAAAGCCCAGTCTGTCAGATGTGCGGTTTAAGCCTGGTGATGTGCTACTCCTGCAAGGTGACGCCGAAGTCTTAAACGATGTGTTTAACCGCTTTGGTTGTTTTCCCTTAGCGCAACGTAGCTTGCGCCTCGGGAAAAAGCGTCAATTACTCATGCCGCTCGGTATTTTTGCTGGAGCCATCCTCGCAAGTGCTTTGAACTTTTTAAGTGTTCCCGTGGCCTTTAGCATGGCGGCGGGATTGATGGTGCTCGCGAACGTCATCCCTATTCGAGAGCTCTATGAACATATCGAATGGCCGATCATCGTTCTTTTGGCCGCCACCATTCCACTCGGCGGGGCGCTTGAGCGCAGTGGTGCGGCGGATACCTTAGCAAGCATGGCGCTATGGGTTAGTCAGGACGCCCCAGGTATGGTGGCCATCAGTTTGTTGCTCGTGGTTACCATGCTGCTGTCGAATATCATCAACAATGCTGCGGCTGCCGTGTTAATGGCGCCGATCGGATTGAGCATGGCGAATACGTTGGAAGCGTCGCAAGACCCGTTCCTCATGGCGGTCGCGATTGGTGCATCGTTGCCATTTTTAACGCCGATAGGTCACCAATCGAATATTTTGGTGATGGGACCTGGCGGCTATAAATTCTCTGATTACTGGCGCTTAGGGCTACCACTCTCAGCGGTCATGTCAGTGGTGGCACTGATCATGATTTCGCTGACTTGGCCAATGTACGGGTAACAGCAGCGCCGCGCGCGACGATGCGCACTTGCGCGATGGTGTTTTCTAACAGTTCTTGACGTTCGCTAGCAGAGGCATCAAGTGCGTCGGCGCCGACGCTAAACACGATGCGGACAATAGCGTCTGCTTGCAGTTCGGCGAGGCCGCGCTCAAAGTCTTGCTCGTCTACCAGATAGTCGACCAGTTCGGCGGTAAAGTGCTCAACTTCGCGCTGCACCGCTAACCTAAACTCACGAGAATTTCCGGACTTTTCTTGCAGTAACAAGCGAAAAATAGCTGTGTTATGGCTGACAAACTCCATAAAGGTCGTCACCGAAGCGCGAATGATGGAGCCGCCTTTGGCAATTTGCTGGCGTGATTGGCGTAATAGTTGGCGCAATGCAAGACCGCCTTCATCGACCAAAGTAAGCCCAAGTTCTTCCATGTTTTGAAAGTGGCGATAAAACGAGGTAGGGGCAATACCCGCCTCGCGTGCAACCTCCCGCAAGCTCAACGACGCGTACCCATGCTCAGCACTGAGCTGATTCATTGCTGCTTGAATCAGAGCTCGCCGAGTTTTTTCTTTTTGCGCGGCGCGTACACCTGCCATAGTTGAACTTCCTTTGTGCTTTGATGCCTAAAAGAGAGATTATGTCAGTGAACGCTTGTACACGCAATTCGTCGATTTAAAGCAAATAATAGTTGCAAGGCGGAGCAAAGATGCGTAAATTCAGCGTACACATGTTCGCTAAAATTTGTTTCTTCGGAAATACGGACATGCCGCTTTTTTAATATAGGTTTTTTATGTCGAAGTCTTCAGTTGCTAAGCCAAAAGTCATTTGGCTCAATACCCTTGTTTTTGCCATCACATTTCTTGTCGCTGCCATTGGTGTTCCATGGTACGGATTGACCCATGGTTTTTCCGCAGGAATGTGGTTTGCACTGGTTGGCACCATCGCCTTTGCCGGAATTTCAATCACCGCGGGTTACCACCGTTTATGGTCACATCGTACTTATGATGCGCATTGGTCACTGCGCATACTATTTGCCTTAGGTGGAGCGCTTGCTGTACAAAACAGTGCCTTACATTGGTCGTCAGATCACCGAGAACACCATAAGCATGTCGACGATAACGACAATGACCCTTATTCAGCGAAGCGCGGCTTTTGGTACTCGCACATCGGCTGGATGCTGCGTGAATATCAAGCCTCGCGTTATCATGACTACAACAACGTCAAAGATCTGCAGAAAGATCCAGTGGTTATGTGGCAGCACCGTCACTACTTAGCATTGACCCTATTGACCACGATTGGTTGGCCGCTGGCGATTGGTCTGATGCTTGGTGATGTGTGGGGCGCGATTATCTTAGTTGGCTTCGCGCGGCTGGTGATTAACCATCACACCACGTTCTTTATTAACTCCTTGGCGCATATCTGGGGCAAGCAGACCTACACCGACCGTAACACTGCGCGCGACAATGGTGTACTGGCGCTGTTGACCTTTGGTGAGGGGTACCACAATTTCCACCATATTTTCTCGGCTGATTATCGCAACGGTATCCGCTGGTGGCAGTTTGACCCGACCAAATGGCTAATTCGTAGTTGTTCTTGGTTAGGGCTGACGCGAAACCTCAAGCGTACCAATGGTTACCAGATTGAAAAAGCCAAGCTGGAAATGCAGTTTAAAAAAGCCAAGGCAAAAGCCGCTATTGGCTGCGAGACAACCCTGCAAAAATTGCATGATGAATACGACGCCTTGATGTTACGTTTACGTGAGTATTATCTGGCACGGAAACAACTGCTCGACAGCAAGACCAAAGCTTTGGCTGGCCACGTACCAAGCATGGATGACATGCAGGCCAAGGTCGCCGAGCTGCGCTCAGCATTCGAGGAGCATAAGCGTAACTTTAAGCAAATGTTGCGTAGTCCACAGCTCGCTGCTTAAACGGCAGCAATAAAAAAGCGAGGCTAAAAAGCCTCGCCTTGTCGGTCAAGATAGCTCGGTACTGCTGTATCGGGCTATTTTTTTGCCTTCGCAAAAGCTTCCGCAAACGCAGAGCCCATTGCTGAAGTAGCTGCCGGCTGCGGGCTCTTGCCCCCAGAACGAGGTTTTGGCTGCTTATTCGTAGGGCGCGCTTTGCTCTTTGACGTTTCAGCTTTTTGCGTCGGTGCAGCAGGTGCGTCGTCTTGTAAACGCATGGTGAGACTGATGCGCTTACGTTGAACGTCAACTTCAAGCACCTTCACCTTCACGATGTCGCCGGCTTTCACGACCTCACGCGGGTCGCTGACGAAACTGTTCGACAGCGCACTCACATGCACTAGGCCGTCTTGATGCACACCGATGTCAACGAACGCGCCAAAGGCGGCTACATTTGAGACAACCCCTTCAAGTGTCATGCCAGGACGCAAGTCCTGCAGGGTATCAACGCCCTCTTTAAACGTCGCGGTCTTAAACTCGGGGCGCGGATCACGACCCGGCTTATCAAGCTCACGCAAGATATCGCGGACGGTCGGCAAACCGAATTTTTCATCGGTGTAGTTTTGCGCATTCAAACCTTTCAGGAATGGACTGTCGCCTATGAGTTCGGCCACTTGTTTGTCATGGTCAGCGGCGATTTTCTCTACCAGTGAATACGCTTCAGGGTGCACGGCCGAGCGATCGAGAGGTTGGGTGCCATCCATGATGCGTAGAAAGCCAGCCGCTTGCTCAAACGATTTCGGCCCCATGCGGGCAACGTCGAGTAGACTTTTACGATCGGCAAACCGGCCGTTGCTGTCACGGTGGGCAACAATATTTTGGGCGAGCGTTTTATTCAAACCGGCTACGCGCGCAAGTAAGGCAACCGATGCGGTATTGGCATCGACACCCACAGCGTTAACACAGTCCTCAACCACAGCATCAAGACTCTGGGCAAGCTGCGCTTGGCTTACGTCATGTTGGTATTGCCCAACACCGATAGATTTCGGCTCAATCTTCACTAACTCGGCGAGTGGATCTTGCAGGCGACGAGCAATCGACACGGCGCCACGTAGTGATACATCAAGGTCTGGAAACTCTTGTGCGGCCAATTCAGAAGCGGAATAAACCGACGCGCCTGCCTCATTCACAATCACTTTATTTACTTTCAAATCGCTTTGCGCTTTAAGCATATCAGTAACAAGCTTATCGGTTTCACGCGAGTGAGTACCGTTACCGATAGCGATCAGTTCGACTTTGTGTTGTTTGCACATACCAGCGAGCGTTCGCATGGCCTTGTCGACCTGATTTTGTGGCTGGAACGGGAATACCGTATTGGTGCCCAGTACTTTGCCGGTGCTATCCACTACCGCAACTTTGATGCCTGTGCGAACGCCCGGATCAAGACCCATGGTGGTCTTCGCCCCGGCGGGTGCAGCCATCAACAGATCTTTGAGGTTATTGGCGAAGATCTTAATTGCATCCGCTTCAGCGCGCTCGCGCACGCTGCCAAACAGCTCAGTTTCCATGTGCAAGAGCAGCTTGATGCGCCAGGTCCACTGAATGGTTTGTTGCAGCCAAGCATCGGCGGCGCGATCAGCTGGACTAAACTGAATGTGTTCTGCGACCAGTTGCTCGCCGTAGCTCCGCGCTTTGGGGTCTTCCTGTTGCGGGTCGGCATCGAGCTTTAATTGCAGGATGCCTTCATTACGGCCACGGAACAGCGCCAACGCACGATGCGAAGGAATTTTTTTCAGGGCTTCGCTGAAGGTAAAGTAGTCGCGATATTTGGCGCCCTCTTGCTCTTTACCTGCTGCGACAGTGCTAGTAATTTCAGCGTTATTCCACAGATAATCGCGAACTTTCTTCAATAATGCGGCATCTTCAGCAAACCGCTCCATCAAAATAAAGCGCGCGCCTTCAAGCACCGCCTTGCTGTCAGCAAAACCTGCGTCAGCATTGAGGAAACCTGTAGCGAGTGCTTCCGGGTCCTGGCTGGGGTCTTGCAGTAGCTGATCGGCTAGCGGTTCTAGACCTGCTTCAATCGCAATTTGGCCTTTCGTACGACGCTTCGGTTTGTAGGGTAGATAAAGGTCTTCTAATTCAGTTTTTGATTGTGTGGCAAGAATGGCTTTTTCGAGTTCTGGAGTAAGTTTTTCTTGGTCACGAATACTAGCTAAAATCACGTCACGGCGGTCATTAAGCTCACGTAAATAGGTTAACCGCTGCGCCAAATTACGCAGTTGCGTATCGTCTAATCCGCCGGTTACTTCTTTCCGGTAACGCGCAATAAAAGGCACCGTTGCACCTTCGTCGAGCAGGGCGATGGCCGCTTGGACCTGCTGGGCATTCACTGCTAATTCGGTCGCGATTTGCTGAGAAATCGAGCTCATAAAAAGTCTCTCTTGGTTACGTCTTCTTGAGTTGCCGCGCAGTATAGCAGTCATTCTGCGCTGCTTGCGACCTCCTTACGTTGATTTGTCGCATCCTCTGCGGCGAGTGGTACGAAGTAGCGTTGCTCACGGTACAACCATGAAGGTAAAGCTGCCCAAGCCAGTGCTTGAGCTGCTTCTTCGGCTGGAGCGGGCTGAAGCTCGCCAAGTTGTCGTTGCGCAACATCATAGGTACCAGCGAGCGGTTCTGCGTTGGGTCGTAAGACTGTTATTTGGGCCGGTTGCGTGCTGCCATCTAAATAGGCAAAGGTTTGATTAAATTGTAAAAAGGCACGGTTGGCTGGCGCTGTATCGGCACTCAGATCTTGGCCTAATGTGGGTAAGTAAGCCGAAACGCCGGCAAGTGATAATAGGGTTGGCACAAGGTCAACTTGGCTCGCGATGGTGCGAAGACGTTGTGGCTTGATGTCTGCGCCTAGAATGAGGCCTGGAACATGAAACTTATCTACTGGCACCAGTGCGTCGCCATAGACGCGGTTGTCATGATCAGCAACGACTAAAAACAAGGTATTATCCCAATAGCTGCTATTTTTCGCCTGCTGTAAAAAGTTGCCTAAGGCATAGTCCGCATACTTCACTGCATTTTCGACACTTTGCAGTGGAACACCGCTTACCGGCGTGATCTTGTTTTGTGGCAACTCAAAGGGCTCATGATTGGATGAGGTGAAAACCAACGAAAAGAAAGCTTTTTGCTGTTGGTGCAATTCGTTGTAGCGTTCATGCGCCTTGTTGAAGAGATCCTCGTCACTGACTCCCCAGGTTGAAACGAATTGAGGTGCGCTGTAATCGTTCTCATCGATAATCGAAGAAAAGCCATTGCCGGTAAAGAAGCTGCGCATGTTATCGAAATGCGATTCACCGCCGTAAATGAATTCCGTTTGGTAGCCTTGGCGCTGTAACACATCAGCTAGGGTAAAGAAGTTGCGTTGCGACAAGCTTAATTTGACGGTGCTGCGGGCTGGCGTCGGCAAAAAGCCAGCGACCACAGCTTCAATACCCCGCACGGAGCGTGTACCCGTTGCATAGAGCTGCTCAAACCACCAGCCTTCTTCCGACCAACGCGCGAGCTCGGGCGTCAAGCCGCGTTCATAAAAGCCAAAGCCCAAACTTTCTTGCAAAATAATGACAATGTTAAGCGGTTGTGTGCGGTCTCGCGAAGCTTGTTGCCAATGTACTGTGGGATATTCAGGGTAAGGAAACTGAACTTCTTGCAAATAGTCGATATCTGCGACAAAAGCTTTTAAATCGTCGGCGTCTACTTTGCCATACTGGTCGCTAGCGGATGCTTCGTGTTGCATGTTGTAGAGCGCAAATTCGACCGAGTAGGCTGAGCTAATGGTTAATGAATTTACCAGCGCGTCACCGGTGCGGGCAAAAAAGGCTGGGTTCGCGGGGCGATGATCGAAGGTCGAGCGGATTGCGATGACCGTGAGCACAACGAGGAAAGGCCACACCAAAATTGCGGCGGAATACCGTGTACACTTGGGTTGTACACGCTGGCTACGTGCCAAGCGGCGCAAGAGCCAAACGGTAACCACAGTGAACAACAGTGTCAGCAGCAACCAGCCGCGAAAGCCATTCCAAAGCGTCCCAAGGACCTCGCGTGGATAGAGTAAGTATTCAATGAATAGACGGTTAGGGCGCACGTCATATTGCGCAATAAATGCGGGGGTCGCGGCCTCCATAAAAAACAATAGTAGCAAGCTAACCACCAGCCAAGCTTGTAAAAAGCGTTGCCAGAGGCTTCGTAGCGGGGGCAACAAAAGCAGTGGTGCAATGAGCAGTGGTATTGCCAACATGTAGCCAATGACGATTAAGTCGGCACGTACGCCGGTCAACAAAAGTAGTGGCCAGTCAGGTATTTGCTGGATGCGTTCCGCATAAGCTGCAAATAGCGCCATGCGGCTCAGACTAAGTCCTAGCAAGCCCAGCAAAAGTATGTATAAGAGTGGCCGATAGGCATTTAAGCCATGAAAAAAGTGTTGTAACGCTGCTCGCAAACCGTTGCTCCTTTGATAGCACTGAGCAGAGTTTGTGCGAGAAGACTTAAGAAAAGCTTAAGTTACACTTTTATTTGGCGGTGCGGGTGCGTTCGTAGGTGATAGCGGTAATCAGCCAAAAGTGCTGACCCGTTGGTGTACGAACCGCAAACTCGTCGTCGATGCCTTTACCAAGTGCCGCGCGCGCCATGGGGGCATCGATGGAAACCACAGATTTATCGTCGTAGATTTCGTCCGGTCCAACAATGGAAAAACGCTTTTCATCACCGTCTTCGTTTTCCACCGTTACGGTCGCACCAAAGAACACTTTGCCATCTTGTGCAGGCGCATAATCAACTATTTTGAGGACTTCTAGGCGCTTGCGTAAAAACCGAATTCGGCGGTCGATTTGCCGCAGCTTCTGCTTGTTGTACTTATAGTCGGCATTTTCCGAGCGGTCGCCCAGACTGGCAGCCCAGGCAACTTTTTCTGTGGTTTCACGTCGCTCAACACGCCATAGATGATCGAGTTCTGCCTGAAGTTTGGCATAGCCATTGCGGGTGATGAGATTGGTTCTAGGCATAATGGACGTTGTGTTTAATTGTCTACGAGCAAATTAAAGTTGAGTTGCGCACACAGCCCGCTATCTTTTGGGCTGGAAAAAATCAGCTCGATAGTATGCAACTCGGCGATGCGTTTGACAATGGATAAGCCGAGTCCCGCGCCTTCGATATGACGGGTTTCTGGATGCCGATAAAAACGCTCACCTAGACGATTGAGATCTGCGCTTGGAACGCCCGGCCCGTTATCACAAACCAGCAGAGCTAAGCCTTTTGCTGCGTGTTGCGTGCGAACGGTCACTTGGCCATGCGGGCCGGCATATTTAGCGGCATTTTGTAGCAGATTGCGAAGCATCACCGCTAGGAGGGTCGGTAACCCCAAAACCTTTGGCTGCGGCGCAATAGATAGCTGCCATTCACATTGTGCGGTAAGGGACTCCGGTAGTTCAGCAATGCTCTCATGCACTAACGTTTCGAGTGATACGGGTGTGAGCTGCGAGCGACTTAGCTGAGTGCCCTCTAACTTAGTTAAAAGGAGTAATTGATTTACCAAATGAGTTAAACGTTCGGTCGCTTGCTGTACCGCGCGAATGCTAGTGGGGTCCGCGGGGTCGACTTGGGCCGCGTGCAAGCGTAATGCGGCCAGCGGTGTGCGCAATTCATGGGAGGCGTCAGCAATAAAGTTTTTTTCGCGCTCTAAATAAATATGAACGCGCGCGAGCAGGGCATTCATGTTCGCTTGGATAGGCTCTAATTCACTCGGCAGTTCAGCACTTAGAGGGCTTAAGTCATGCGCATCGCGTTGCTGCAACTGTTGTGCGAACTGCTTTACCGGGCGCATAAACCAAATAATCGTCAACAGAATTGCGAGCGATAAGGGTAACCAAGTTAATAACACTATCCAGCGCTGATTTTCGGTAATGTAGGCGGAAAGTTCACCCCGTACATCTTCGCGTTGTGCGGTATAGATCCAACTTTGTGTTTGTCGGTCAAAATAACTGAAGCCAATCCAAGTGTAATCGCCTCGCACTACTTCGTGGTAGCCACGCGTTGGCTGGGAAAGCGGTGTACCAACCGCATTTTCGCTGGCCAATAATAAATTACCCTGCGTGTCCCAGACTTGAAAGGCTAGCTTGCGTTCATACGGGTGCCCGTCAGTCTGACGTTCGTCGCCTTCCGCTTCATAATTTCCAGGCAACTGCGGCAATTCGATGATACGCAATGAACCGCTTTGATCGAGAAAGCCCGGATCGTGGATCAGGCTTTTTAAAACGCGAGTGGTTTGGGCTAATTCTGCATCAAAGACTTCGTCGAGCTCATGTAAGGTCATGCGGTAGTTGAGCCATGCGCCTAAAGCCAAGACTGCAATGACCACGATATTTGTGCTGATTAATAGCTGGCGTCTTAAAGATAAGGACTTCATGCTTGCTGTCCTTGATAATCTTGGTTCAAAATATAACCCACACCGCGGACGTTACGGAGTAAATCGCGGCCTAGCTTCTTACGCAAGTGATGCAGGTGTACCTCAATAGCGTTGCTCTCTATTTCGGCTTCCCAGCCATAAAGAACTGACTCTAAATGCTCGCGCGATAAAATCCTTTTCGGATTCAGCATGAACTCTTTCAGTAAAAGCCACTCGCGTCGCGTTAAGTCGACGATGTCGTTATCAACCCGCACGTCATGGCTGGCGAGATCCATGGTCAAGTTGCGCCAGTGAATCGCATCCGACTGACGGCCCTGATGCCGCCGCACCAACACACGTATTCGTGCCTCGAGCTCACGTAAATCAAAAGGTTTAACGACATAGTCATCGGCTCCAGCATCGAGAGCTGCAACTTTCTTTTCAACGTCGTCCCACGCGGTAAGCACTAAAATGGGGGTAGGCAAACCGCGCGACTTAAGCTTGGCAATGAGCGGAATTGCAAGCCCATCCGGTAAGCCTAGATCGAGGATAAGTAGCTGAAAAGTATCGGTACTTAACGCACTCTCAGCCTGGCGTTGGCTGACACAATGATCGACCTGATAACCTAGTTTTTTGAGTCCAGTAACGACGCCTTCGGCGATCAGGCTGTCATCTTCTACCAGTAACAGGCGCATAGTTTCTCCGCAATGCAGGTGATGTCTATAAGAATGCTGCATTTTGAAACTTAAGCAAATCTTAATTTAGCGCAAGTTTGCTGCAACCTGATTCGACAGATGACAAGCCGAAGCCTAAGTTATAGGTTACCTAGTAGAGATAGACGAGGGATTGGAGGTCAACATGACCAAGTGGCAAAAAGCAGAGCAGTTCATGGCGACCACTCATGAGGTGTTAAATCAACCTCCACCACTGGAAAATTATAACCTTTTCCATGCGGATATCGCCTTGCAAGAGGCGGTACGGCGCGGGCATGCGACCTGGGCGGAAGCAGATATTGCGGCGATGGGGGCCCTCGCTGGCAAGTCCGAAACCATTGCCTTGGGTTTTCTAGCCAATGCGCATAAACCGCAGTTTCAATCCCACGACCGCTTTGGTCACCGTGTCGACTGGGTGGAATATCATGATGCTTATCATCAGCTGATGCAGATTGCCACCACGCATGGCTTGCATGCTTCGCCATGGGCCAAACCACAACTCGGCGCCCATGTTGCGCGTGCGGCGCAGTATTATATGCATACACAAGTAGAAGCGGCGCACGGATGTCCCATCACCATGACCTTTGCTGCCGTGCCAGCCTTGCAACACCAGCCTGATCTTGCCGAGCAGTGGTTGCCTAAACTTCTCGCGCATCGTTATGACCCGCGCAATGTGCCTGATCAGCAAAAGCAGGCGGTCACTATCGGTATGGCGATGACTGAAAAGCAGGGCGGCTCAGATGTGCGCGCGAACACCACACGTGCCTATGCTGTGGGTGCTGAAGGGCCGGGGCAAATCTATGAGCTCGTCGGTCATAAGTGGTTTGTTTCGGCACCAATGTGCGACGCATTCTTGGTGTTGGCGCAAACGCAGCACGGTCTCAGTTGCTTTCTGATGCCGCGCTGGCGTCCTGATGGTAGTAAAAATCCACTGCAAATTCAGCGCTTAAAAGACAAAATGGGCAATGTGGCCAACGCCTCGAGCGAGGCGGAGCTTCGCGGTGCCATGGCGTGGATGATTGGCGAAGAGGGGCGCGGCGTGCGCACCATTATCGAAATGGTGGCGATGACGCGCTATGACTGCATGATCGGTTCATCAGCAGGCATGCGGCAAGCGACCGTGCAGGCACTGCATCATTGCCAGCACCGCGCTGCGTTTGGTGCCCAACTCATTGACCAGCCACTCATGCAAAACGTACTTGCCGATTTAGCTCTGGAAAGTGAAGCGGCACTGGCGTTGACCATGCGTATGGCCACCGCACTTGATCAGCGTGATGACGAGCATGAGCAAGCGCTGGCGCGGATCGTGGTACCGGTGGGAAAATATTGGATCTGTAAGCGGACACCTGAACATGCGTATGAAGCCATGGAAGTGATTGGCGGCAGCGGAGTGATGGAAAACTGCATCATGCCGCGATTGTATCGTGAAGCCCCAATTAATGCGATTTGGGAGGGCAGTGGTAACGTTCAGTGTTTAGATGCGCTGCGAGCCGTCGAGCGGCAACCGGATTCATTTGCTGCGCTGCAAGAAGAATTGGCGCAAGTTAAAGGTGCAAATCGCTCCCTCGACGACGCAATCGCTGAGCTGCCGAATTTGCTTAAGAAAGCTCAAGCGCAACCGTTTTTTGCTCGGCAATGGGTAGAGCACATGGCACGCACCATGCAAGCAGCACTATTGCAGCAACATGCGCCAAACGACGTCGCCGACGCCTTTTGCCAAAGCCGCTTGGGAGAAGTATCTCTTTTGGGCTATGGTAGGCTGAGCGACCCAGCTGCGGCAAAGACCCTTATGCGTCGCGCATGGCAAACGACTGAAGCATGAGCTCGCTCAGATAACATATTTAGATACAAAAACAGTGCACCCGACACAGTTGATGCGTTGGCAAAAGGGGTACCTTCTTTTATAGTGGTAACAACAAGATAACACTGGGAGCATGGCTCGCATGTCGCAAGAAACTTTCAAAATTTTAGTGGTCGATGATGACGCTCGGCTGCGTGGGTTGCTGGAACGTTACCTCACTGAGCAAGGCTTTTATGTCCGTTCGGCAGCGCAAAGTGAACAAATGGATCGGCTGTTGGAACGCGAAAATTTTCATCTAATGGTATTGGATTTAATGCTTCCGGGTGAAGACGGTTTGTCTATTTGCAAACGTTTGCGACACGCCAATAACGACATTCCTATTGTCATGCTGACCGCAAAAGGTGATGAAGTCGACCGCATTATTGGTCTTGAGCTCGGCGCGGATGATTACTTGGCGAAGCCCTTCAATCCTCGAGAGCTGTTGGCGCGCATTCGTGCGGTTTTGCGGCGCAGAGGTAAAGAGATTCCGGGGGCGCCAAGCGCAGATGACGAAGAGATTGTGTTTGGTGAGTTTCGCTTGAACTTAGGTACGCGCGAAATGTTTAAAGGTGACGAGCCGATGCCGTTGACCAGCGGCGAGTTTGCAGTACTGAAAGCGTTAGTCACACACCCGCGTCAGCCGATGTCGCGCGATAAACTGATGAATCAAGCGCGCGGTCGTGACTACAGTGCATTGGAACGCAGCATCGACGTACAGGTGTCACGTTTGCGTCGGATGTTAGAAGTCGACCCGACCAGCCCACGTTATATTCAGACGGTGTGGGGACTTGGCTACGTATTCGTGCCTGATGGCAGCAAAAAAGCCTAACTTATGAGACTTTTCCCGCGTTCGGCGTTTGCGCGAACTGTGGCGCTGATCGCATTCTTGTTGCTGATCAACCAAATCGTTTCATACGTGATGGTGGGTCTGTACGTGGTTAAACCCAGCCTGCAGCAAATCAGTTCAGTGGTCGCCAAGCAGGTGCAAGGTATTATCGTGCTCGACCGTTGGTTAGGCGAGCAGGACCTCTCAACAGCTGAAAAACGACTGTTGGCGAAGCGCTACACCGATGCCGTCGGGATTGACGGCTTTACGGAGCGTGAGGCGCTGGCGAATGACTTAACTAATGCCTCGACGTATAACTTTCTCTCTGACCAAATGAGTCAATATCTTGCAGCTGATACGGAAGTCCGGATTGCGCAAGGTGAGATTTATTATGTTTGGATCCGCACCGAATCGCTCGATGGTTATTGGCTACGCATTCGTCTCGACACCTTTGACGAGGCTCGTTTTTCACCCCTGTTGTTTTACCTCATTTTGATTGGTGGCCTGAGCGTGTTGGGTGGTATGTGGTTTACCAACTGGCAGAATAAGCCGTTGAAATCTTTGGAAGCCGCGGCTGCGCAAGTCGGTCGTGGCGAATACCCAGATGAGTTACCGGAGCGTGGCTCAACCGAGGTGATTGCAGTAACACGCGCCTTTAACCAAATGGCTCAAGGGGTTAAACAGCTCGAGCAAGATCGCGCACTGCTAATGGCGGGAGTGTCACATGATTTGCGCACGCCGTTAACGCGCATTCGTCTCGCCACCGAGATGATGCCGCCCAGTGAAGACTATCTTGCCGAAGGTATCATCAGTGACATTGATGATATGAATGCAATTATCGACCAGTTTATTGACTACGTACGAATCGATACGCATGCGGATTCCGATTGTGAGAATCTTAATTATTTAGTTGAAGACGTCGTCGGTCACGTACCGGAATCTTGGCAAGCGAATATCATGGTGAATTATGGCGAAATGCCGGAAATTCCAGTACGTGCGATTTCGATTAAGCGCGTGCTTTTGAATCTACTGGAAAACGCAGAGCGCTATGGTGGTGGACGGGTATTAATTGAAACCGGCTACACACCTGATAGAGAGAGGGTGTGGGTCACCGTGAGTGACGATGGCGAAGGTATTCCAGCTGCCCAAATAGAGCATGTTTTACAGCCTTTTACGCAAGGTGATAAAGCTCGCGCAAGTAAAGGTTCAGGGCTTGGTTTAGCGATTGTGAAACGTATCGTAGAGCGCCATGGTGGACGCATTACCTTTGGCCGCAGCAGCAAGTTGGGCGGCTTGGCAGTCCGCATCGAGCTGCCAAGCATAAAAGCCGAAGAGTGTTAGTCGCGAATACGGTTCAAACCATTCAGTGCCGCGACCCGGTAAGCCTCAGCCATGGTTGGGTAGTTGAAGGTGGTATTAACAAAATACTCAATCGTATTGCCTTCACCTTTTTGCTCCATGATCGCTTGGCCAATGTGAATGATTTCTGCAGCCCGCTCACCGAAACAATGGAGCCCGAGCACCTCTTTGGTTTCACGATGAAATAGAATTTTCAGGCTACCAACCGCCATGTTTGAGATTTGTGCTCGAGCTAGGTGCTTAAATTGTGCACGGCCGACTTCGTAAGGCACTTTTTGTTGCGTCAGTTCTTCTTCGGTTTTACCAACTGAACTGATTTCAGGAATAGTGTAAATGCCTGTCGGAATATCACTGATAAGACGCTTTTCGCAGTCGCCTTCTAACATCGCGGTAGCGCAAATACGGCCTTGGTCGTAAGCGGCTGAAGCAAGTGATGGATAGCCGATGATATCGCCGACGGCGAAAACGTTTTCGACTTCGGTTTGATATTGATTAGAAACCTCAAGTTGGCCGCGCGAATTGGGCTTCAGCCCCAAGGCTGCCACGTTCAATTCTTCAATGTTACCTGAGCGGCCGTTTGCATAGAGTAAGCAATCCGCATCCAAACGCTTGCCTGACTTGGTGAACAGGGTCACGCCATCGGCATGGCCTTCAATGCGCTCGTATTCTTCATTGTGACGAATTACGACGCCGTTGTTACGTAAGTGGTAGCTCAACGCATCGGAAATTTCTGCATCAAGGAACGATAGCAACCGATCACGGGTGTTAATGAGGTCAACTTTCACGCCTAACCCACGGAAAATGCTCGCATACTCGCTACCAATTACACCTGCACCGTAAATGATAATACTTTTCGGCTCGTGTTTAAGCGACAGTACCGTGTCTGAATCGTAAATCCGTTCGTGGGAAAAATCGACATCAGGCGGATGGTAAGGGCGTGAGCCCGTGGCAATAACGATCTGCTTGGTACCGATGTATTCGATAGTACCATCGTCTTGCGTGATCTTAATGGTATTGGTGTCTTCGAAGCTGGCGGTTCCGTGGAGTACGGTAACGCCATTGCGCTGATAAAACCCGCTGCGCATTTGCACCTGCTTCTGGATAACGCCTTGGGCGTGTTTGAGAATTGCGGCAAATGACATGCTTTGCGGCGCGCAAGCACCCATAAACAAAGGATTGGTGTTATATTCGATTAAACGGCTGACGGAATGGCGCAGTGCTTTTGAAGGAATGGTTCCCCAATGCGTACAACCGCCACCAAGCGAATCGTGCTTTTCGATCATGGCAACACTGCGACCTTTTTTGACCAGTTGCATCGCTGCGCCTTCGCCGCCAGGGCCGCTGCCAATGACTACAGCGTCAAATTGTGTCGTAACTTCGCTCATGAAAAGCTCCTGTTGGTTGTACCGCCTATAACGAGCCGCTATAGTAACCGAAACGGTCGGTACAGAGCTAGTAATGCAGGCTTATTCCGGTTATTTCCAGAAAACATTTCGTTGGCGGTAAAGCATGGCCCGAAAACCAATTCCTGAAATCCTACAACGTCAAATTGTAGCTCGTAGTCGCCTGTTACGCATTGAGGCGGTGGATTTGAAGTTCAGTAATGGCGTGGAGCGGCAGTTTGAACGTATGCAAAGCAGCGGTCGTGGCGCGGTGATGGTCGTGCCGTTTATTGACGATGAGCAAATTATGCTCATTCGTGAGTACGCAGCTGGATTGCATAATTACCAATTGGGCTTCCCCAAAGGCCTAATTGATCCAGGTGAAACCCCAGAGCAGGCTGCGATCCGTGAACTCAAAGAGGAAATTGGGTTTGGCGCTCGTGAACTAACACCACTGAAAAGTGTGACTATGGCGCCGCAATTTTTCTCAGCGACCATGCATATTTTTATCGCTCGAGACTTGTATCCAGAAAAATTGGAAGGCGATGAGCCGGAACCGTTGGAACAGGTGCCATGGTTGTTGAGTAAGGCTGAAGCGCTGTTGGCGCAAGAGGACTTTACTGAAGCGCGAAGTATTGCTGCGCTATTGATGACCTTGAGGGAACTAGAGAAGTGAGCCCCAAAGAGTACACAGAGTTACTTGAAGGCGCCGCACGCATTGCCCAAAGTGCTGGCGACTTGATTATGGAACTCTACGAAGAACAGGCCTACGACACCTACGAAAAAGCCGACGAGTCGCCGGTTACGAGCGCTGACTTTGCCGCGCACCGCTTGATTACCGAACAGTTAACCGAACTCACACCCGCTATTCCGATCCTTTCGGAGGAGGGCAAGCACCTTACCCTTGCCGAGCGACAGCAATGGCAGCGCTATTGGTTGATCGACCCGATTGACGGCACGCAAGAGTTTATCGCGCGCAGCGGTGACTTTACCGTGGTCATCGCCTTAGTTGAGAAGCACCAACCGCATTTGGGCGTTATCTATTGGCCAGCGGGAGATAAACTTTATCTTGCGCAGCGTGGGGTCGGCGCTTTTCGACGTGATATCAACGGAGAGCAGCGTTTACAGGTGCGCCGCGTACCACAACCACAAACTGACCCTGTCATACTCGCCATTAGCCGGCGTCAACCCCGTGAACGAGTCATGCAACGCATGAATCCAGACCGGGACCTGAGTACACTGCCTGCCGGTAGTTGTTCACTCAAAGCCTGTCTTATTGCCGAAGGGCAAGCGGATTGTTTTTTGCGGGTTGGCCCCACCGGTGAATGGGATACCGCAGCGGCAGATGTAATTGTCGGAGAGGCTGGCGGCAGTATTGTCAGTGAGACCTTTAAGCCATTGACCTACAATGAAGAGGTCGAATTAGGCAATCCGAACTTTCTGATATTAGGCGACCCCAACGTGCCGTGGCGGGACGTTTTTATTCGTCATCGGGGGCTTCCTCAAAACCAGCCCGAGGCATGATATTCACAGTTTCATGTAACTCCGACCAAACTAAGATTGCCTCGCCGTTGCGCAGTTGTGCTCGCACATCTTCCACTTTTTCGGCGAGCGACTTTTCATCTACACCATAATCGGTACCCTCGCGTAAAACGAAGGCCTCGATAATAGCCTCAAGGGTGGTGCTGTCGAGTTGTTGCCAAGGGATCTGCATTAAGCGCTTGCCTCTTCTGACTGTAGGGTTTCTTCGGCTTCCATCCACAGCTCTTCGGCTTGGCTCAGGGCTTGCTGAAGCGTAGCCTGTTGCTGTAGGAGGTCGGTCAGCTTAGACTTATTCTCCGCCTCATATAAGCTGTTGTCAGCCAGCTTAGCGTTAATATCGGCCAATGCTTGTTCGTGCTTATGCACTTCTTTCTCGTACTTCGCGACCGCATCTTTAAAAGGTTTCAAGCGCTGGCGTCGCTCAGCCGCTTCGCGCTTTTCAGCTTTGCGGTCAAGCTTTGGTGAAGATGGACTTTCTTGTGATGCTGGCGTGGATTTTTGCTGGTTTTGCAGCCATTCATGATAGGCATCGAGATCACCGTCAAAGGGTTGCACTTGGGCATTCGCCACCAAGAAAAACTCATCGACCGTGGTGCGCAAAAGGTGACGGTCGTGCGAAACAATCACCATAGCTCCTTCAAAGTCTTGTAAGGCATAGACCAAAGCTTCACGCATGACCGAATCAAGGTGGTTGGTCGGCTCATCCAGCAACAGTAGGTTTGGTTTTTGGTACACGATAATTGCTAACACTAGGCGCGCTTTCTCACCCCCAGACATGGGTGAGACCTGGCGGGTTGCTTGATCGCCAGAAAAACCAAAGCTGCCCAGGAAGTCACGCAATTGTTGCTCGGAAGCCTGCGCATCAAGACGCTGAATGTGCTGAAGTGCTGTGGCATTTCCGTCCAGTAACTCTAATTGATGCTGGGCAAAGTAGCCGAGTTTGATACCAGAATTAAGCTCCAAAATGCCTTTTTGTGGCTTGAGTTCTCCCGCCAGCAGCTTGACCAAGGTCGATTTACCAGCACCATTGCGTCCTAACAGCCCGATGCGGCTGCCGGGTACTAAGTTAAACTTAATGGATTGCAATATTACTGTGTCGCCATAACCCGCTTGGACGTTGTCCAAGGTCAATAAAGGATTTGGCAGTTGCTCAGGTGGACGGAACTGAAATTGGAACTGACTATTGGCTACCAAAGGAGCACTGGCCGTGAGCCGTTCTAGGGCTTTTATACGGCTCTGCGCTTGCCGTGCCTTGCTGGCTTTGTAACGAAATCGGTCGATGTATTTTTGCAAATGCTTGCGTTGCGCTTGTTCTTTCTCAAACTGCGCTTGTTGCTGGGCAATTTGCTCAGCGTATTGCCGCTCAAAGCTGGAATAATTACCGTTGTACGAGGTAGCTGTCTGTTGCTCGATATGAATGATCTGTTGGCAGACCGCATCAAGGAAATCACGGTCATGCGAAATGAGCATCAGGGTTCCTGGAAACCGTTGCAGCCAATCTTCTAACCAAAAAATAGCGTCGACGTCCAAGTGGTTGGTCGGTTCGTCAAGGAGCAGCAAGTCAGCCCGTGCAATCAACGCCTGGGCAAGGTTCAAACGCATGCGCCAACCACCAGAAAAGGCCTTCACGGGCTGTTGGAATTGCGCGTCACGAAAGCCGAGACCCGCCAGCAATGAGGCCGCACGGGCAGGAGCCTCGTAGGCACCGATGGTCGCTAATTGGTCGTGTAGACGGCCAATAGCATGGCCGTCGTCAGCAGCTTCCGCCTGTTTTAATTGATCTTCTAGCGCCCGCAGTTCAGTATCACCATCAAGCACATAGTCTAAGGCTGCTTGTTCAAGGCCGGGAGTTTCTTGTTTCACGCTGGCAATGCGCCATTGTTTTGGCACCTCACAGTCGCCTTGCTCGACTTGCAACTCACCGCGTAATAACTCAAATAGCGATGATTTGCCGGTGCCATTGCGGCCGACTACACCGACGTGGTGGCCGGGGAAAATCGTAATGTCAGTATTTTGGAGCAGGACGTTGCCGCCGCGCATTAGCGCCATGCCGCGGATAGAAATCATGCAGAACCTTGTGCTTGGTGTTGATCTTTGAATCTGCGACAATTATACCTGAAGCAACTCGAGGTGAATATGGCACGCACACGGAAACGATTTATTGCTGGCGCTGAATGTCCAGCTTGCGGCGCTGCAGATACATTGCAGCTAACCATTAGTACTGACCCAGAAGGGAATGTGCGGGAAGAACAGGTGCAGTGTGTGGCCTGTCAGCATACGTTTAAAGACAAAGAAGAACCACAACAACAAACGACAAGCAACGACGATACGTTGATCGGCTTATTTAAGCCCGAATAAACACACTAGAATAAGGGAACGGCTATGAACACCTATGATCCTGTTGTGCTGAGCGGAATTTGGATAATTATTGCAACTTTATTAGTCCAGTGGGGAACCGCTGCGGCAGTCAAAGCCAAACAACCAGGCGCTATACCGGGTAAGGTACCGGATGACATTAGTCATGATTCGCTGGTATTCCGCACTCACCGTACTTTTATGAACTCTCTCGAAAATGTCCCAATGTTTTTATTCACCGTATTCTTAGGCATGTTTATCGGCCTCGATTCGGTGTGGTTTGGTTATTGGGTTATGTTATTCGCGTTGGCACGAATTCTCCATATGGTGCTCTACTATGCGATAGCTACCGAGAAGAACCCAAGTCCGCGGAGCTGGTTTTTCGTCTTAGGCGCGATCGCCAATATCGCAGTTCTGGTGCAGTGCGCAATGGCTTTATGGATTTAGTACATGGACTTTCTTGCGCTTGCTTATGCGCTTGCGGTCGGTCTAATCATCGGCATAGAGCGCGGTTGGAGCCAGCGCGATAAAAGCGAAGGCCAGCGGTTTGCTGGCCTGCGAACCTTTGCTATCACCAGCCTATTAGGCGGAATCTTACCGCTTTTAGTACACGTCCTTCCTGAAACCTTTGTCCTTGTATTGTGGGTTGCAGTTTTTTTCAGTATCACCGCGTTAGTCGTCGTCGCACATTTGCTCGAAGCGCGACAAACGTCCGACTTTGGTATCACCACGGAACTTGCTTTATTACTCACCTTTCTATTGGGGTCGTTATGCGCCATAGGCTTGGTCGAGGTGGCGGTACCGACCGCGGTTGTTGCAGCTTTCTTACTTAGTTTAAAACCGCTTTTGCACGGTTGGTTAGAGCGCCTGCAACAACGTGAGTTATTTGCGATTCTGCAGATGCTGCTGATTAGTGTGGTGTTACTGCCGTTGTTACCAAATGAGGGTACCGGCCCGGGCAATGTCATCAATCCGTACCTAGTCGGCTGGATGGTAGTTTTGATTACCGGCATTTCGTTTGTGGGCTATTTTTCCATTAAAGTATTGGGTAGCCACCGTGGCATTCTATTGACGGGGCTATTTGGAGGTTTGGCTTCGTCAACGGCAGTAACCTTGAGTTTGAGCCGTATTGGCAAGGTTCAAGAGCAGGGGCACAAGCTATTGGTAGCAGCGATCTTGCTTGCTGCTGGAACCATGTTTCCGCGTATGCTTGTCGAAGTCGCGATTATTAATACCGAGTTGTTGCAACAGCTTTTGGGGCCCTTACTCGCCATGATGGTGGTGACCTATCTTGGTGTGTTTTATCTTATTCGGCGCGCAAAACAAACGGCAAAAGTCGTCCATGTCGGTATCGACAACCCGTTTGATATTGTCACCGCCTTAAAGTTTGCAGCTCTACTCGTGGTGATTTTGATACTCGCCCATTATGCTCATCAGTACTTTGACGCCCTTGGCATTTATGCAGTGGCCGCTATTTCTGGTTTGACCGATGTCGATGCTATTACGCTGTCGTTAGCGAAGATGTCGGCCAACGGCCTGGCGGATACGATAGCGGTACCAGCGATATTGATTGCTGCTAGCGTCAATACCGCGGTAAAAATGACGATGGTAGCAGCTTTAGGGCATCCCGCGATGCGCTTAGCCAGTGGTTTTATCGCTGGTTTAGCGTTGGCGGCGGGTTGGCTCACATGGTGGGTGCTTGTGTAAGTAGGCGCGCGAGTACTGGAGGCTTTTGCTGAAATCGCCTAGACTATAGCGCCATAGTTTAAGCGTCAGCGAACCTTTATGCAGGAGCGGTAAGCAATATGAGCCAAGATTATCCAATCGGGACCCAAGGCAAGCCATGGGGCGATGCAGAGAAGCAAGAATGGTACGCGCAGCAAAGCAAACGGCGCAGTTATGAACATGATGTCATTCGCCGTATCGATCATTTGCGTGAGCAGTTCGATGTCGAAACATACGGTGAATTGAACTACGCAGATACGACCTATCCGTTGTTCGTGGTCCGCAGTCGGAATTGGCGGGCGGAATTGCCGACCGTATTAGTTACGGGCGGTGTGCATGGCTACGAAACCAGCGGCGTACATGGAGCTTTGTACTTTCTCGAAACCGAAGCGGTCAATCATTTGGCGCGCTTCAACATTATCGTCGCTCCTTGTTTGAGCCCTTGGGGTTACGAGACCATTAACCGCTGGAATCCCGACGCCATCGACCCGAATCGTTCATTCAAAGCGGATAGCCCAGCACAAGAATGTGCACTCATCATGACGTATTTGCAGCAGCATAAACTCGCACCTGAGGTGCATATTGATCTGCACGAGACTACGGACACTGATAATAGTGAGTTTCGTCCTGCCAAAGCGGCACGCGACGGTACCACCAATACCAATTGGAATATTCCTGACGGGTTCTACTTAGTGGCCGACAGCAAGCGCTCGGAGCCTGAATTCCAGCGTGCAATTATCGAAACCGTTAAACCGATAACCCATATTGCTCCCGCTGATGACAAAGGCTGTCTGATCGGCGCGCCGATGGTGCAAGAGGGCGTGATTGAATACGATGGTAAAGGCTTAGGTTTGTGTATGGGTCTTACCGATGCGCGTTTCGTGACGACGACCGAAGTCTACCCAGATAGCGCCAACACCAATCCAGTCGAGTGCGTTGATGCTCAGGTTGCGGCGATTAAAGGTGCTTTAGAGTACGCTGCCAAAGCACGGTAGCATTGTACTTGAAGCGTTATAGTTATTGGTGAATGCAAGGACGGGCTGTGGAAGATTTTGCGCGATCGAGTCAGGGGCTCTCCGCCTCCAGCAAATTAAGTCCGGCTTGCGCTGCGGTGCAGCAATGGGTTGCAGAAGTTGTGGTCGGCCTCAATTTTTGCCCCTTTGCGCACCGTGAAGTTGAAAAACAACGGGTTGTTTACCGCGATAGTGCTGCACAAACGGTTGAAGCTGCGCTCACCGACTTGGCCAACGCTATACAAGAGTTGCTCGAAAATGAGCACATCGAAACGACACTGCTGGTGCTTAGTAAAGGATTTACTGACTTCGAAGACTATCTTGATTTACTCGATTACACCCAACTGACCTTGCGAGAATTTAACCTCGAAGGTGTGCTGCAAATCGCCAGTTTTCATCCCGATTATCAATTTGCTGATACGGCGGCGGACGATGTCAGTAACTATACGAATCGAGCCCCTTTTCCTGTTCTTCACCTGCTCCGTGAGGCGAGCCTAGAAAAGGTTCTTGCTCGCTACCCCTATCCGGAATCGATACCCGAGCGCAATATGGAAGTGGCGCATGAGCAAGGCGCAGACTATTTCCGTGCTTTGCTGCAGCGCTTACAGCAACACAACTAAGCGTCGCGTGGTAAGCCTTTTTCAATAGCGCGCGTTAGCCTGAGTAGCTGCTTGGTCGTTGTCGCTGCTTTATTATGCTGGCGCTGTAACGCCCAGTCGATATGCTCATCCACCATCTCATTAACCTTACCGCGTTGTGCTTGTAGCGCCTCGATAACCGTCGGGTCGTGCGGGGCATTACCAAGCGCCACAGCGAGATTGCGTTGCCAGGAGGCAAAACCTATGCGGCGAATAGGGGAGCCCTCGGTACGCTTTAAGAAGGTCTCCTCGTCCCAGCTCCACAATTCGAGTAACTCTGGGGCATGAAGATCTTTACGCGGGGCAAAATCGTCTTCTGCTGTGAGTTGCGAATAACGATTCCAAGGGCAGATAAGCTGACAGTCGTCGCAGCCATAGATGCGGTTGCCCATAAGTGGGCGATATTCTTCAGGTATCGCTGACTTCAATTCAATCGTCAGGTATGAAATACAGCGGCGCGCGTCGAGTTTATAAGGTTCAACAATGGCTTGGGTAGGGCAGATGGTGATACAAGCTTTGCAACTGCCGCATTTTTCTTCGACTGGCTCATCAACAGGCAAGGGCAGGTTTACCAATAATTCACCTAAGAAGAACCAAGAGCCGCCTTGTTCGTCTAGTACTAGTGTGTGCTTTCCGGTCCATCCCAAACCGGCTTTAACCGCGAGAGGACGTTCGAGAATGGGGGCGGAGTCGACAAAGGGGCGATAATCTAAGTCAGCACAGGCGGCCTTAATCCGCTCGCCCAGCTGTTTCAGACGTTTGCGCAGGAGTTTATGGTAGTCGCGACCTAAAGCGTAGCGACTGATATAGCCAAGGCGAGGGTTTTTCAGGGTTTTCGCAAAACCAGCTTCAGCAGGCAAGTAATTCATGCGAACCGAAATAGCACGCACACTGCCTTCATGGAGCTGGTCGGGGCGAGTTCGAAGTTCGGCGTGGCGCGCCATATACTCCATTTCGCCATGCATGCCAGCATCCAGCCACTGTTGCAGCGCAGCGCGTTCACTACTTAGATCAAGATCGGTGATACCGACCTTTTGAAAGCCAAGTTCTTGGCCCCATTTTTTGATATCTACCGCAAGTTGCTGGAAATCCATGTAATTCGTCTTATGCTTACAGGCGAGTGCTCAAAAATAACAAAAAAGTAGTGGAGATGCACCGATGCAATTAAGTATGCAGCAATTGGTCTTTCGTACCAAACAAGTTCGTGAGCGTGAATTAGATGCAGCGAAGAATCTTGGGGTGAGCCCTTCGCAACTGATGCAACGTGCCGCTCAGAGCTGTCTGGCTGCACTCGAACGGGAGCATCCGGCCCCTGCACGCATAATGATTTTATGTGGCCCAGGCAACAATGGCGGCGACGGCTGGGTACTTGCGCGCTTGGCGAGCCGCGCTGGTTATAAAGTCACTGTCGTGGCAAGTGAAGCAAAAACCGAATTAGCTCAACAAGCCGCGCAAGCATGGCTTGATCAGCAGGGACAAGTAGAGCCGCTGGAAGAGCTTGATCGTACGCATCTCGCTGAACAAGATGTCATTGTTGATGCCCTGCTGGGGACTGGATTAACGCGCGAGCTTGACCCGTTGTATGTGCGCGTCGTGGAAATGCTTAATGATGCCAAGGGCTTTCACAAGTTATGGGTAATGAGTATCGACTGTCCGACGGGGCTACAAAGCGATACCGGTACACCTTGTCCGATTGCCGTTGAGGCCGACTATACGGTGACCTTTATTGCTTGGAAGCCAGGCCTTTTGACGGGACAGGGGGGGCATTTCGCTGGGCGCCTAGAGCTTGCCGAACTCGGAATTGCTGCATCTTTTCGTCAATTGGAGCGTCCATTTGCCACGCTCATCGAACAAGAAGAGGTCGCGCGCCACTTGCCGCCGCGCCAACGTAGCAGTCATAAAGGACGTCATGGGCATGTGTTCATTATCGGCGGCAGTCTCGGTATGACAGGTGCCGCAGTACTGGCTGGACAGGCTGCCTTACGTTCTGGCGCTGGTAAAGTCTCGATTCTGACGCAACCAGAAAGTCAGGCAATTATCGCCAGTGCACAACCTGAATTCATGGTGAAACAAACCCAAGCTGAGTCGCGCGAACAAGTGATGGCATTGCTCGAAGGTTGTGATGTGGTGGTGATGGGACCTGGCTTAGGCACGAGTGATTGGGCTGCGCGTTTGTGCCAATGGGTATTAGCAAGCGATCTACCGGTAGTGCTCGACGCCGATGGTCTCAACTTGTTGAGTCAGCATAACGCTTGGTTGCCGCGCACCGCTCCTCTATGGCTGACGCCACATCCAGGCGAAGCAGCACGTCTTCTCGAATGTAAAACTCGTGATGTGGAACAAGACCGTTATGCTGCGGTCGAAGAATTAAGTCATCGTTTTCAGTCGTTTGTAGTGTTGAAAGGCGCAGGTTCGCTAATGGCGCATGCCAATGCACAGCGCATAAGGATCTGTCAGCGTGGTAGTCCTGCGCTGGCGGTAGGTGGGGCTGGCGATGTACTAAGCGGTATCCTTGGTAGCCTCGTGGGTCAGGGTTTGCCGGTAGAAGCAGTGTTGCCAGTCGCGACTTGGTTGCATGCGGTAGCCGGTGAGCACGCTGCAATTGCGGGGGAACGTGGTACACTACCGAGTGATTTATTTGGGCCGTTACGGAAGTTAGTGAATCCATGAGTGAAAAGCAGTTTTTCTTGGCGTCAGAAGGCGAATTGTTGGCCTTGGCGGGGCGTCTTGCAGAAGTGGTAAAAAATCAGAAAAATGAGGGTGAAACGCCTTTAACGATTCACTTAATTGGTGAGCTGGGAGCCGGTAAAACTACCTTTAGCCGTGGTTTTATTCAAGCGCTAGGGCACCTTGGTAAAGTCAAAAGCCCGACTTATACATTGGTTGAGAGCTATGACTTAGCAGCGTGGCAGGTACATCACTTTGACTTGTATCGCCTGGCTGATCCTGAAGAACTTGAATTTATGGGCATTCGTGATTACCTTGACAGTAATACAATAATTCTGGCGGAGTGGCCGCAACGCGGAAAAGGTGTGCTACCAGAGCCAGATCTAAAGATTGTCATCGCATATGCTGATGAAGCACGCGAAATGACAATAGGTGCGCTAACTACACGAGGTCGAGAGCTCCTCGAAAAACTCTAATGCAACGTTTTTTTGCTACGGTCATGACGCTGGTGTTGGTGGCTTTTGTGCTACCTGTGCAAGCGGCAAATACAATCAAAAACATTCGGATGTGGCCATCGCCAGATAACACCCGAGTGGTCTTTGACATGGCTGGCGCTCCAGAGTACAGCTACTTTTCGCTGAATCAATCGCATCCGTATCGTCTGGTCATCGACTTTCCGAGTACCGCACTCAATGTGAACCTTGATCAACTGGAATCAAAGTCGTTACTGCTCTCCAATATTCGCACCAGTACTCCCAAGCTTCCAGGCAGTACGCGCATCGTGCTTGAACTTGATAAGCAAGTTGACCCAGTGATTCAAGTTTTACCGCCGCAACAAATGCACGGACATCGTTTGGTGGTAGACCTTCCTGGAGCTTCATTAAAGCGCGATGCCGCGGCGTTAAGTGCAGACGACTTGCAGGAACGCAAAGTCACGATAGCGATCGATGCCGGGCATGGGGGCGAAGACCCTGGCTCAATTGGGCCTTCGGGTACCTATGAAAAAGACGTGGTGTTGAAAGTCGCGCGCGCACTCGCGAAAATGATCAATGACGACCCAGGTATGCAGGCTTACCTGATTCGTAGCGACGATTACTATATCAATTTGAATGAGCGACCACGTAAAGCGGAGCGCATTAAAGCTGATCTATTGGTTTCAGTGCATGCCGATGGCTTTACTTCTCCGCAGCCGCGCGGTGCATCGATTTGGGTATTATCGAATCGCCGCGCAAGCACCGAAATGGGTCGCTTGCTGGAGAACAAAGAACGTCTCTCTGATGTTCTTGGTGGCGTGCCTGCGGTTGAGAATGAGGACAACTTTCTCAACGAGACGTTGATATCTATGAGCATGGACCATGCCATGGCAAGCGGCTACGAAGCAGCGAATGATGTATTGAGAGAATTAAAGCAGATCACACGGATGCACAAGTCGAAGCCGCAACACGCGAGCTTAGCAGTGCTCACCTCGACGGCGATGCCGTCGATGTTGGTGGAAACTGGGTTTATTACGAATCCTACTGAAGAGCAATTGTTGCGTAGTAATCAACACCAACAAAAGCTCGCACGCGCAATATATCAGGGGGTTCGCAGCTATTTCATGCGTCGTCCGCCGGATGGCACTATGTTTGCCAATAACCGCGCGAGTCGCCATGTGGTACGCTCCGGTGAATCCTTGTCAATCCTAGCGCAGCGCTACAACACTTCTATCGCGGCCATCAAAGCGCGGAACAATTTAAACAGTTCGGTCATTCAAATTGGCCAAGTACTCGAAATTCCGAGTCCCGAATAGGTTTAGCCATGCCCATACAGTTACTACCGATTAGCCTGGCAAACCAAATCGCCGCAGGCGAGGTCATTGAGCGTCCCGCATCAGTGGTCAAGGAGCTCATTGAAAACAGTCTCGACGCCGGCGCGGATCAGCTCATCATAGATATTGAAAAAGGCGGTCGGCGACGCATTCGCATTCGCGATAACGGTGCGGGTATTATCAAAGATGAACTCGCACTCGCACTGGCCCGGCACGCGACGAGTAAGATCCGCTCACTGGCAGATCTTGAAGCGATTCAAAGCCTCGGTTTCCGTGGTGAAGCGCTGGCAAGTATCAGCTCAGTTGCGCGCTTAACTCTCACCTCGAAACCTGCTGGGCAAGAACAAGCTTGGCGCGCCTGGGTTGAAGGGCGTGATATGAGTGCAGAGCTGGCACCGGCAAGCCATCCCGATGGCACGACCGTTGACGTAGAGGACCTGTTCTTTAACACCCCTGCACGGCGCAAGTTTCTGCGTACTGATAAAACTGAATTCACCCATATCGATGACCTGCTGAAGCGTATTGCCTTGAGTCGTTACGATGTGCGCATTGTCCTTAACCACAATCAAAAAACCGTGCGTAACTATCCGGCGGTGACGGAGGCCGATGCACTCCAACGAATAGCTAAGGTTATTGGTAGTAGTTTTACTAATCATGCGAGTTTTATTGAAGCGGAACATTTAGGTGTGCGGTTATGGGGCTGGGTCGTTGCGGCTGAGCAGTGTCGTCATCAGGGGGACGCCCAATATTTTTATGTGAATGGCCGCATGATGCGTGACCGTATGCTCAACCATGCAATTCGCCAAGCCTACGGCGACAGTTTGACCGATGATCGTTCTGCGACATTTGTTTTGTACTTGGAGCTGCCGCCACAAGACGTCGACGTGAATGTACATCCAGCTAAACATGAGGTGCGTTTCCATCATGCGCGGCAGATCCACGATTTTGTCTTGCAAACGGTGCGCGAAGGCTTGCGGACCCAGCATAACGCCGGTGCAGAACATCATTATCAAGCGGCGCCAGAAAGCTTGCGCCAACAAGTTGCCGAGCTACAGCCGCGTTCAAATTCGCCGCTACCGGGGTTACAGCCTGCAACGCGTGGAACGTTTGCTACAGCTAATCAGCCAGTGACTCCAACCATGCCAAACGCGGCAGAAATAGCTAGGGTGATAACCGTACTGGCAGACCGCTTTGCGCTTATTAAGGAGCAACCACAGCAGGGAAAGAGGACTGCTGTAGAATCACTCAAACTGCTGAACTTGCAAGCAGTTGAGCAACAGGCGAATGCCAAAAAGTGGCAACAACAGTATCAAACTGGCTTATCCGGTCAGCCGTTATTGATTCCAGTTAAACTCAACAATCCTGAATTGGTAGCGCGACTTGAGAAAATCGAGCCTACGCGGCTGGCCCAACTTGGGATTTTACTAGCGCAAGATGGGCGCCATTGGCAGGTCAAGCAAGTACCAAGCGCACTGCGCCATAGCGATGTTGTGAGCAGCCTAGAAACGGTGATAGAAATGTTAGAGAATCACGCTGAGCCGCCATTGGATTTTTGGCTCTGGTTTGCCCGTTTGCAGGTCAGTCAGCAGTACAGCCAAGTGCAAGCCGAGCATTGGTGGCAGGTTTGGCAACAACAGTTGGCAGCGAGTACAGCATTTACGCTTGCAGTGGAATTGCCTGAATTACCGGAGTCACTGCGATGAATCAGTCCTATGTGATTTGCCTTTATGGCCCGACCGCGGCTGGGAAAACGGGACTAGCGATCGAGTTAAGTCAGCAGCTCGGTGCCGATATTATCTCGGTTGACTCGGCTCTGATTTATCGCGGAATGGATATTGGCACAGCAAAACCCACCGCAGCAGAGCTCGCTCGGGCGCCGCATCGTTTGATTGATATTTGCGATCCTGCTGAGCGCTATTCAGCGGCGCAATTTGCTGCAGATGCGCGGCGCGAAATCGACGCCATTCTCGCTAAGGGTCGTATTCCGCTTTTGGTTGGGGGTACTATGATGTACTTCAAAACCTTGCTTGAAGGGATGTCCGAGTTGCCTGAGGCAGATGCAGCGGTACGCGAAAAGCTGACGCAGCGACTTGAAATCCAAGGTAGTGAGGTCTTGCATGCAGAGCTCAGCCGCATTGACCCCACCAGCGCTGCACGTATCCACCCCAATGACCCGCAGCGTTTGATTCGTGCATTAGAGGTTTATGAAGTCAGTGGCAAGTCGTTAACTGAACTGACTCAAACGCGCAGTGGTGCACTGCCTTATCCAGCAGTGCAACTTGCCGTAGCGCCACTTGATCGAAAGGTATTGCATGACCGTATTGCATTGCGTTTCCGTCAGATGTTGGAACAAGGCTTCTTGGATGAGGTCAAAGCATTGCGTGCAAGAGGAGATTTGCATCTTGATCTACCAGCGCTGCGCAGCGTTGGCTATCGACAAGCATGGCAATATCTAGACGGCGATATAGACTATGAATCTATGGTCGATAAGGGAATTTTCGCGACGCGTCAGTTGGCCAAACGGCAGCTGACCTGGTTGCGTAAGTGGCATGATGTACGCTGGTTCGATAGCTTGGCTCCGGACCTTGTTGAGCAAGTTGTTGCGTATTGCCAACAAGCACCCAAAAACTTTACATAATGCAAACCTTGAAAGCCGACAATTTGGCCTTATAGTTAAGGTGAGTACGAAAAACAACATCAGCGCAGCTGGTAATTGAAAAGCGTTAGACTATAGTAGAGCGGACTGGCATCTGTGGTCTGTAGTAAGCTGCCGGACTAAAACAATAAAAAGAAAAAGGATGCGAAAATGGCTAAAGGGCAAACTTTACAAGACCCGTTTTTGAATGCTTTGCGTCGGGAGCGCGTACCTGTATCTATCTATTTGGTAAATGGTATTAAGTTACAAGGACAAATTGAATCGTTCGATCAATTTGTGATTTTGTTGAAGAATACAGTCAGTCAGATGGTTTATAAACATGCGATTTCGACCGTTGTTCCGGCGCGAATTCCGCAAAACTACTTGCCGCAGCAAGAAGCGGCTGGTGATGAGGCGATTGACTAACCTAAGATTCTTGAAGGAGCAGTGGTAGCTTGTTTGATAGGTTTGAAAGTGGTGAACAGGCTATCCTGGTGCACGTTGATTTTCCGGCTGAAAACGATCGGGAAGATCTCTCTGAACTAAAATTACTTGTTTCCTCCGCAGGCGTAGAGACGCTAGCGGTGGTAACTGCTGCGCGCTCGACACCGAGCTCGCGGTTCTTTGTTGGCAGTGGTAAAGCGGAAGAAATTGCTGAAGCAGTAAAGCTGCATAACGCCAATATCGTTATCTTTAATCACAGTTTGTCACCTACCCAAGAGCGTAACCTAGAAAAGCTCTGTCAGTGTCGTGTCCTTGATCGTACTGGACTCATCTTGGATATTTTCGCGCAACGCGCGCGCACCCATGAAGGTAAATTACAGGTCGAGCTGGCGCAGTTAAGACATATTTCAACGCGTCTTGTTCGAGGTTGGACGCACTTGGAGCGGCAAAAGGGTGGTATCGGCTTACGTGGCCCAGGTGAAACGCAACTTGAGACCGACCGACGTTTGATTCGTGGGCGAATTAAAAATATCTTAGGACGTTTACAGAAGGTTCAAAAGCAGCGCGAGCAAGGTCGCCGCGCCCGACAACGGGCGGAAATACCAACCGTATCGCTTGTTGGCTATACTAACGCCGGTAAATCGACCTTGTTTAACCGTATTACTGAGTCGGATGTCTACGCTGCTGACCAACTGTTCGCAACGCTTGACCCAACTTTACGCAAGCTGGAGCTACCTGACGTCGGCCCGATTATTTTGGCTGATACGGTAGGCTTTATTCGTCATCTTCCGCATGAGTTGGTAGCTGCGTTCAAAGCGACATTGCAAGAGACGCAAGATGCTGATCTTTTGCTGCACGTTATCGATATAAGTGATGAGCGCCAACAAGAGAATGTTGAGCAGGTCACCGAAGTATTGCACGAGATTGGCGCAGACGAAGTGCCACAATTATTAATTTGTAACAAAATCGACCGTATTGATGCGGGCGAAGCGCGGATTGATTACGATGATCAAAACCAGCCGATTCGGGTTTGGTTATCGGCACAAACCGGCGACGGTGTTGAGTTACTGAAAGAAGCGCTTGAGCAACGGTTGCGACCAGCAATGGTCAACGTAGCGTTAAAAATCCCGCCGTCGATGGGCAAGCTACGTGGGCGACTATACGCGCTGAATAGCGTTACGGAAGAAGCCGCGTGTGACGATGGCGCACTGGCGTTAAAAGTGCGCATGTCAGCGGTCGATTGGCAGCGTTTATGCAAACAAGTTGCCGATGAGTATGGCGATAGTTTGCAAGGCTTTGTAGAATAGATCATTACAGACGACAAAATTCATTTATAGTTCGACCTACAGTTGGAGTAGTCAATGGCCTGGAATCAACCGGGAAACGGTAACAATAACGACCGTGATCCATGGAAAAACCAAGGCGGTCGCGATCAAGGTCCACCGGATCTTGATGAAGCGGTACGCAATCTTTTAAGCAAATTTGGTATCGGCGGCTCAGGTAAAAAAGGCGGCGGGTCGTCATCCTCGGGTGGCGGTTTCCCCAGCAAGGGCTTCGGCATCATTGCTGTGTTGCTTGTAGTCGTTTGGTTTATCGCCGGCTTCTACACGGTAAAAGAAGCGGAGCGCGGCGTAGTCTTGCGTTTCGGTAACTTCCACAATCTTGTCGAGTCAGGTCTACACTGGCGTCCAGTTTTTATCGATAGTGTTGAAACTGTCGACGTAAGTAACGTTCGTCAGTTCCAGTCTGAAGGCTTTATGTTGACCCAAGACGAGAACGTTGTGCATGTTGAGCTTGACGTACAGTATCGGATCATCAACCCGCGCGATTATTTATATGCGGTTGAAAATGCCGATAACAGTCTTGCGCAAGCAACCGATAGTGCACTGCGTTATGTCGTCGGCCACACCACTATGGACGAAGTACTCACCGTTGGCCGTGAAAATGTTCGCACCAACACCTTAGAGTTGCTCGAGAACATTATTGCGCCTTATCAGTTGGGGATTCAGGTTGTAGACGTCAACTTACTACCTGCGCGTCCACCAGAAGCGGTAAAAGATGCGTTTGATGATGCCATCGCGGCGCAAGAGGATGAGCAACGCTTTATTCGCGAAGCCGAAGCTTATGCGCGTGAAGTCGAACCGTTGGCGCGTGGTCAAGTTCGCCGTGTCTTGCAAGAAGCGCAAGCCTATCGCGAAGAGCAAGTGCTAAAAGCGCAGGGTGAGATAGCCCGTTTTAACGAGCTGTTGCCACAGTACAATAAGGCGCCAAAAGTAACGCGTGATCGCTTGTATCTGGAAACACTCGAGAAAATCTACGCCAATACGGCGAAGGTTATGGTCGACGTGGAAGGCAGCAACAACATGATGTACTTGCCGCTCGACAAGATTTTAGAGCAGCAACGTCGCACTACCGATAACTCATCGAGCTCGATGTCAGGTAATGAAGGACAAAACTCAACCTCAAGTAACTCGACGCGCTCTAATACAAGCCGTCAGAGCACATCAACGAATTCAACCGGCCGCACCAGTGACCGGTACGACGGAGGTCGGGGCTAAGCTATGAAAAACTTAATTGCAGTACTCGTTATCATTGCCGTGATCCTTGGTTTTTCGTCACTGTTTGTAGTGAATGAAGGTGAGCGCGCGATTGTTATTCAGTTTGGTAAGGTTCAGCGTGATGCTGATACTGGCATGCCAACGGTTTACGAACCTGGCTTGCACTTTAAACTGCCATTGATTGAGCAAGTGAAGCGTCTCGATGCACGTTTCAAAACACTTGATGGTGACCCGGACCGTTTCGTAACCAGCGAGAAGAAAGACCTTATCGTTGATACTTATGTGAAATGGCGTATCTCTGATTTCGCTAATTACTACCTGTCGACTAATGGCGGTAATCAGGCGCAAGCCGAAGCTCTATTAACACGTCGTGTGAATAGCGGCTTACGTGCAGAGTTTGGTAGCCGTACGATTAAAGAAATCGTATCAGGTGAGCGTGATAACCTAATGCGTGAAGCACTGATTCGTGGCGCCGACAGCGCACAGGAATTGGGTATCGAAGTTATCGACGTACGTGTGATGCAAATCAACTTGCCGACCGAGGTTAGCCAGTCGATTTTCCAGCGGATGCGCGCCGAGCGTGAAGCTGTTGCCCGTGAGCACCGTTCAGAAGGTCGTGAGCAGGCCGAGTTCATTCGTGCTGACGTTGACGCCCGCGTCACCGTTATGTTGGCCGACGCCGAGCGTCAATCGCGCCAAATTCGCGGTGAAGGTAACGCTGAAGCAGCCGGTATCTACGCTGAAGCTTATCAGCAGGACCCAGAGTTCTACCAGTTCTTGCGTAGTTTGCAGGCCTACGAGACCAGCTTTGCTAAAGGCAATGATGTTATCGTCTTGGAACCTGACAGTGATTTCTTCAAATACCTGAAGAATATCTCAGGAAATTAAGTTGAAAGCCGGCCCCGCGCCGGCTTTTTTGTGACCAACAAAAAGCGTTGTTTGCTATTCGCTGTTCGCACGTTCACTGCGTTCACTTTTCGTTGAAAGCAGAAAGCGATGTTTGCTATTCGCTGTTCGCACGTTCACTGCGTTCACTTTTCGTTTAAAAGGATATAGGATTGATGACTATGTCTTTGGTTTAATCGAACATCGAACATAGAACATCGAACATCGAACATCGAACATCGAACATCGCTCTCGGAACCCATATGTCTTTCAAGCAGCATTATCAACACTTTCTGAAGCAGCATCCCGATACCCTGCATTGTTCGCCGCACAGCCATCACTATTGGCCTGACGTGACTCGTGCGGCGCAGCTTGCGTATTGGGACGACAGTGCCAAAGGTGTTGACCATAAGTGGGATATGGTTTTTGGTGAACGGATTCCTAACGTGCAGCGCTTGTTGGCTGAGTTACTCGATCACCCTGCGCCTGAGCAATTTGTTTTTGCCAGTAATACGCACGAGTTGCTGTATCGCGTTATCAGTTGTTTTAGTCCCGCGCAGCCCTTACGGATTCTGACAAGTGATGGTGAGTTTCATAGTTTCTCGCGGCAGGTGCGTCGTCTTGAAGAGCGCGCTAATGTTGAGGTGGTGCGGGTTAGTTGTGAGCCCTATGCTAGCTTTGCTGAGCGTTGGCAACAGGCGTTGCAGGCGCAAACGTTTGATTTAGTCTTTTGTAGTCAGGTATTTTTTAATTCGGGAGTTGTTGCGCCTTGGGTTGGTAGTTGGCTCGAACACGTGCCTGCTTCCACACAGGTGATTATCGACGGCTATCATGGCTGTGGCGCACTGCCAACAAGTTTGCGCGCCGTGGCCGATCGGATTTTCTATGTAGCCGGTGCATACAAGTATTTGCAGGCCGGTGAAGGTTGCTGCTTTATGAGTGTGCCGCGTGGTACCCAGCTTCGCCCAGAGTATACAGGCTGGTTTGCTGACTTTGCCAATTTGGCGCAACCACAACAGGAGCGAGTTGAGTACGCCAATGACGGCATGCGTTTTGCCGGCGCTACCATGGATTTCACTGCGCTGTATCGACTCGAAGCCGTGTTGCAGTGGTGGCAGGATGACAATATTACTGTGGCTCAGGCTCACCGGTACGTGCAGCAACTGCAGCAAGCGTTTTTACAGGTGATTGATGCGCTCGGGCATCCGTTATTGAAACGTGAGAATTTGTTGGTTGATGACCTAAGCCAGCACGGACATTTTCTGACTTTCGAGCTGCCGTCAGCGACTGAAGTCGCGCAACTTGCTGATAAGCTTCAACACGCTGGGATTGAAACAGACTACCGCGGAAGACGTCTACGATTTGGTTTCGCTCTATATCATGATTGCGAAGACTACCAACGGTTGAAAAAAGCGTTAAGCTGAAGCCGATGGGCTACCGAAGGCGGCAAATACCTGTTAAAATCGCCGCCTGTTTTTTCAACAGTAACGCTGGTAGCACAAATCATGGGTAAAAATGTCGTAATTCTCGGCACGCAGTGGGGTGACGAAGGTAAAGGTAAGATTGTAGATTTACTTACCGATAAGGCTTCGTTGGCAGTTCGTTATCAAGGCGGGCACAACGCCGGACACACCCTCGTCATCGATGGCGAAAAAACCGTTCTACACTTAATTCCATCCGCCATCTTACGCGAGAATGTTAAATGCGTGATTGGCAACGGCGTCGTTTTGTCGCCTGAAGCTTTGATGGAAGAGATCGCAATGCTTGAGAAGCGTGGCGTACCCGTGCGCGAGCGTTTGCTCATCAGCGAAGCTTGTCCGTTGATTTTGCCGTACCATATTGCTCTCGACCAAGCGCGTGAAAAGGCGCGAGGAAATAAAGCGATCGGTACCACCGGCCGCGGTATTGGTCCTGCCTACGAGGATAAAGTTGCCCGTCGTGGTTTGCGCGTTGGCGATTTGTTCAATTTCGCACGGTTTGAGGAAAAGCTCCGTGAGGTTGTTGAGTTCCATAACTTTACGCTGGTGAATTACTATAAAGTTGACGCGGTTAACGTCGACGAAGTGCTTGCATACTGCCGTGAGGTTGCTCAGCAACTTGAGGGCATGGTTGCAGACATCCCATCGTTACTTGATGACGCTCGTAAAGCGGGTGAAAACATCATGTTTGAGGGCGCACAAGGCACCTTGCTTGATATCGATCACGGTACCTATCCATATGTCACCTCATCCAATACAACAGCGGGTGGTGTTTCCACAGGTGCTGGCTTTGGACCACGTTACATCGATTACGTACTGGGTATTGTTAAAGCTTACACGACACGTGTCGGTAGTGGGCCGTTCCCGACTGAACTAGACTGTGATGTGGGTCAACACTTGGGCGTTAAAGGTCACGAGTTCGGAGCAACTACAGGTCGTAAACGCCGTACGGGGTGGTTTGACGCGGTTGCCGCACGCCGTGCAGTACAAATCAACTCTGTCAGTGGTTTCTGCTTGACCAAGCTTGACGTGCTTGATGGCTTAAAAGAATTAAAAATTTGTACCGGTTACAAGTTACCTGATGGTACTATTACCGAGTACCCACCGATGGCGGCTGAAGACTACGACTGTGTCGAGCCTATTTATGAAAGTATGCCAGGCTGGGAACAAAGCACAGTAGGCATTACTGAGCACAAAGATTTACCAACCGAGGCGCTTGCTTATATCAAGCGTATCGAAGCACTAACTGGCGTTCCTGTGGACATTATTTCAACAGGCCCAGACCGCGCTGAAACGATTATTTTGCAACATCCGTTCGCAAATTAACCAAACAGTCGCGGAATCGTAAAAAAATCAGCATTTCCTATTGCATCATCAAAATCGATACAATAGAATGCGCTCCACCTAACCGGGGTGCCGGCATAGCTCAGCTGGTAGAGCAACTGACTTGTAATCAGTAGGTCGGGAGTTCGACTCTCTCTGCCGGCACCAACTCAAAATTTGTTCGGAGGGGTTCCCGAGTGGCCAAAGGGATCAGACTGTAAATCTGACGGCTCAGCCTTCGCAGGTTCGAATCCTGCCCCCTCCACCAATTTGCATTGTCTGTTTAATGCGGTGAGTTCAGAATGGTTTGAGGTGGCCCGATTCAAGGCATGCGGGTATCGTATAATGGCTATTACCTCAGCCTTCCAAGCTGATGATGTGGGTTCGATTCCCACTACCCGCTCCAATAATCTGTTAGTGCTGATATAGCTCAGTTGGTAGAGCGCACCCTTGGTAAGGGTGAGGTCGGCGGTTCAAATCCGCCTATCAGCACCATCTCTTCGGCCTGCCCCCTCGAAAAATTCTCATCGGTTACGTAAATTTGACTCAATTTAGGTGTTAAACCACCGTACGTTGTCCAAAGAGAGGCTGTCATGTCAAAAGAAAAATTTGAACGTTCGAAACCGCATGTGAACGTAGGTACAATCGGCCACGTTGACCATGGTAAAACTACTCTGACTGCTGCGATCACTACCGTTTTGGCAAAAACCTACGGTGGCGCTGCG
>JBLWUU010000002.1:0-400920 GCA_048268755.1 Pseudidiomarina sp. | reverse complement strand
CCGAACTCAGTAGTGAAACGCTTCAGCGCCGATGGTAGTGTGGGGCTTCCCCATGTGAGAGTAGGACACCGCCAGGCTTTAATTAAGAAAAAGCCCTCAGCTAACGCTGGGGGCTTTTTTGTTGTTCGCTATTCGCTATTCGCTGTTTGTTTAAACCAAGAACGAACAGCAAACATCAAACATCGCTTTTATCCTTTCGATTCCTTCGAAGTGTTGACCCTAATAAACGCACTATTCATTTCATTTCTCTGAACTAAAATGCACACAGTGACGTAAAGGAAACTGTGATGCTACGAAATACCACCAACAGTTATGGCTGGACCGCCATCATTATCCATTGGCTTTCGGCGCTTGCCGTTATCGGCTTGTTTGCGCTTGGTTATTGGATGCTGACATTGAGCTACTACGACCCTTGGTATCGCCTCGGGCCATGGTGGCATAAGTCGATTGGACTCACACTGCTCGCACTAACTTTGTTGCGTAGCATTTGGACGTTGATGAACCCCAAGCCCAAATTGCATGGCTCGCGTTATGAACGCAGTGCGGCAAAGTTGGGGCATCTACTCCTTTATGGCTTGTTATTTGTCACGATGATCAGCGGTTATTTGATCTCGACCGCCGATGGCCGTGGTATCTCAGTATTTGATTGGTTTGAAGTTCCAGCATTGATCACCAGCATTCCGCAACAAGAGGAGCTCGCCGGTGACGTGCATTGGTATGCAGCATTGAGTCTCGTAATTCTGGCCGGTATCCATGCCCTCGCCGCGTTACGACACCATTTTTGGGACAAACATGACACTTTAAAGCGCATGTTACGCCCACAAAAATAACTCACCTTAGGAGGATGTTATGAAGAAATTAGCTTTAGTTGCAGCGGTAACAGCAGCCTTGTCGGCGTCAGTACAGCCGGTGCAGGCGGAAGATTATGTCATTGATATCGAAGGCCAGCATGCTTTCGTTCAGTTTAAGATCAGCCACTTAGGTTACAGCTGGCTGCTGGGCGAGTTTACCGATTTCGAAGGCTCGTTCAGCTATGACGAAGCCAACCCAAGTGCAGCAAGCGTTAACGTTACGATTGATACAGCAAGCATCGATAGTAACCACGCTGAGCGCGATAAGCACCTACGCAGCGACGACTTTTTGGCGGTGGATGAATACCCAGAAGCAACCTTCACTTCTACTAGCTTTACACCAAATGGTGACGGGAGTGCGGTACTGGCAGGTGATCTAACTCTGCGTGGTGTGACCAAGCCAATCGAAATTGCGGTAACCGAAGTAGGTGCCGGCCCTGATCCATGGGGTGGTTTCCGTCGCGGCTTTGAGGGCTCAGTGACCCTTACCCTCGCCGACTTCGGTATTGATTATGACCTGGGCCCAGCAGCTAAAACTGTCGATATGTATTTATCGATTGAAGGCGTACGCCAATAAGCTTACGCCTATTAATGGGTTCCCAACTCAGCTTTCTCGTAGGCAGCTAAGGCTGCCTGCGAGTTGCCTTGCGCGCTGTAGACTTTAGCTAAATCGAGCCAGACACGCCGCGATGGCACTAATTCAGAAGCGCGACGTAACGCTCGCTCCGCAAGTGCCCACTCTTTCGTGGCAATCGCAATCTGCCCCATCGCCTGCAGTAACAAGCCATCTTCAGGGTGTTGCTTGAGTTGCTGTTGCAGGTAATCACGCAATTCAATTCCTGCAACCAACAGCTGTTTATCGAGTAATTGCGCTAGCTTTAAGTCGCCCCGTTTTAGGCCGCGTGCGGCGATCTTATCCGCAGCTTCAACTAACTGGTAGGTTTTCAGTACACTTAAGTAAGCGTGCCGAATGCTTGCGGTACGGCGCTCATCACGCGACAAGCTCTTCCAGAAGGCTGCTAACGCCGGAGGTCCCTCGCGACCGATCGCCAAAAACCGCTCACGGTAGGCGCGCTCGGCGAGCTCGCTGCGCTCCGTTGCCGTCATTACCTCCAGTCGCTCAGCATCAGTTAAGCTGGCGAGAACTTCGTCCCAGCGGTGCAAATGTTCGTAGGCTTGCAGGGCAATTCGTAGCAGTTGCGGGTGTTGTGGATAGCGCTGACGTAGTTCTTTAATTTCCGCTAAACGCTGTTCCGCTTGCTCAGGGTGTTGTTGCAAGGTGAATAACGTTTCTGCAAGTTGCAGCTCAGTTGGATTGGGAGCATGCTGCAACCATTTGCGCGCTTGTGGGTAGTCTTCATTTGCCGCAGCGGCATAGCTGGCAAACAACGCAACAGTGCCGTCGTGGCGCAGCTGCCAACTGCGATTAAAGGCGCTCGAGGCACTGCGATGGTCACCGTGAACTAACGCAGTCGCACCGTCGGTGAGCGCTTGTTGCGCTTTACTGTTACGCCGTTGACCGAACCACTTCATACCCCATGCGGTACCACGTACCAGGCGCATGACGAAGCCCCAGATGACGCGTAACACAATAACGGCGAGTACCAGTAAGATCACCGCCGCAACTAAGCTGGTCTCAATCGTGTAATTACCTACGGCAATCAGCACATAGCCGGTATTGCCATCCCACAACGGGCCGATAAATAACCCAGCGATAAGGAGTAAAACGATGATCCATGCGTATTTCATTGGCTCACTCCAGCATTGACGGCTTGGGCATGGCGGTTCATTAACGCCAAACTACGCAATTGTTCTGGTAGGCTCGGCTGCAATGACTGTGCAGCAAGCTCGGTTAAGTCACTGCGTAAGGCTGCCAACTCCAGGTCACTTTGCTGCTCTAGTTCCGCCACCAAGGCCAGTGCCTCTTGCAGGCTGCTCTGATAGAGCGCATCAGTTTGGCTCAGTGCGGCTTGTTGCGCGAGTTGTAATTGCAGCAACACCCGTTGCTTAGCAAGCTCTACAAAAGCAGCCGAAAGCTGCGGTTCGATCGGCTTCTCTCGGTGTTGCACGCGAATTAGCTGCTGGAAGAGCGTACTCGCACTGGCTTGGAGGTGTTCGTACCATGGCGCATCAGCAGGCGCCTGTTCATCTACTAAGGTGCGCGTTGGGGCATTAATGCGCCATTGTTGCTGCAATAGTCGTGCACGCAGGCTGCTTAACTCCATTGCTACCGCAAGGTGGCGATCGGCGTCGACACTACGTAAGGCAACTTTGTCGTCGTTGATCGCTTGGCGAGCCGCTTGATACGCAGGATTGTTGAGTGCCGCCAAGTGGGTATCGGCAAGCTCTAGTAATTGCAAAGCCAATTCCGGCGCTTGATCAATGTATAATTTATTACTGGCTTCGGCGACCAATTGCCGCGCTTCGAGCACACGCCATGCGGTGGCTTGTGAGACATCTAGGCTCGCTAATTCAGCTTGCACTGAGGCCACGGCGCGGGCCAGATCAGCTTGTCGCTGTTCCTGTTCGCTCACACTGCGCAGCACGCTTTGTTCGCTTTGTTGCAGCTGTCGTTCAACGAGGCTTGGCAGCTGTTGCTGTTGGCGCTCAAGAGCAGTGATTTCGCTCTCAACTTGCTGTTGCAAGCCTTGGAGTTGCTGATCCTGTTCGGCAAGCTGTTGTTGTAGTTGCTGGTTGGTCACTAGCAACTCTTGGTAGACATAGCGGTAGCCTGCCCAACCGGCGGCCACGAGCGCAGCGAGCAGAATCAGTGTAAGTAACCAAGGTAAAGCGGCACCACGCTTTGGTTCTGCAGACGACTCTTGCGGCTCGATAGCCTCATCACTCTGCGCCTCTATAACCTGCGCGTCTTCCTGCTTTGCTGTACTCTTTTCAGTACTCTGTTCAGTCATAAATGATCCTTTTCTACCTGCATAGCGCGTTGCCATGCATCTACCATAGCAAAACTTGCGGCACTATCGGCAATCATTACATGTTTACCGATGCCAGCGGGCAATAATTGTTGCAGCCGATGACTCGCCACGATCCAGGTGCAATTGGCGAGCCAGTCAAGACTGTCTGCTGGAACTGCAGCTAAAAATGCACCGAGTTGTTCCGCACTGCTCACCATAATCGTGTCGATATTCTGCTGCCACTTTGCCATTTGTGCCGCTGTCGGCGGATTGGAAACCCGCTCATAGACCTCGAGATACTCCACTTGAGCGCCACGTGCGCGCAGCGTATCCGCAAACAACTCTCGACCACTGCGACCGCGCACAATCAGCCAGCGTTGACCACTGACCTGCTGTAGTTCTGGCAATGCGAGCAAGGCATCGCTATTGTGCTCGCGCCAGGGGCAAACCACGGGGCGCGCAACGACACGAGCGATCGCTTCCGCTGAGACGGGGCCAACGGCAAACCAACGGCACCGAGGCATTGCAAGATTGGGTGCCCACGTACGCGCCTGCTCGGCAAAATAGTTGGCGGCGTTGACACTCACCATCATGGCTCCGTCCCACTTGGCCCGCAAGGTGTCAGCGAGGCTACGTGACGGGTCATCATAGCCTTTGATTTCGAGCATGCTGGCACTCTCGGTTGCAATGCGTACGCCCTGACTCAGGGCGTGCTCCTGTACTAACTGTTGCAGCTCAGCCGCTTGGGCTTCAGGACGAAGAATCAGGATCCGCTTCATGAATGAAGTTCGTTCTCCGCATATACGTCGGCCAAAATTTTGCCGGCGCCGCGTGCCAATAAATATTCAGCGAGCTCGGTACCCAATGCTTCGGCATGGTCACGATGACCTTTGATATCGCCTTCGATGATTTCGCTACCGTCCGGGCGTCCGACCAAGCCGCGCAAATGGATTTGGTCGCCATGCAATTCTGCGTAAGCACCGATCGGTACTTGGCAGCCGCCCTGCAAGCGGCGGTTCATGGCGCGTTCGGCGAGGACACAGCTGCGCGTATCGGCGCAAGTAAGCGGCGCAAGCAAAGCTTTGGTTTGCGTGTCATCGGTGCGGCACTCGATGCCCAGCACCCCTTGTCCGTTGGCTGGCAGGCATACTTCAGCAGGTAAACGCTGACGAATGCGCTCGCCTAGTTCCAAGCGGATCAGGCCCGAGGCGGCAAGAATAATTGCATCAAACTGGCCATCATCAAGCTTGCCGAGGCGCGTTTGCACGTTGCCGCGTAAATCCTTCACCACTAAATGCGGAAAGTGCGCGAGGATTTGGCACTTGCGACGCAGACTACAGGTTCCCACGACCGCGCCTTCAGGGAGCTCATCCAAGCTATGGTAGTGATTCGATACAAAAGCATCGCGCGGGTCTTCGCGCTCACAAATACCAAACAGCTCAAGCCCCGGTGGAAACTCGACCGGTAGGTCTTTCATCGAATGTACGGCAAGGTCAGCACGCCCTTCTAACATGGCGACCTCAAGTTCTTTCACGAACAAGCCCTTGCCGCCAATTTTAGCCAGCGGGGTATCAAGGATAATGTCGCCCTTCGTGCTCATCGGCACTAACTCTACCGTGAGGCCTTCATGCAGCGCTTCGAGCCGTGCTTGGATATGCTCAGCTTGCCACATGGCTAATAGGCTTTTGCGAGTCGCAATACGCAGAACTTGGCTCATATTAAGCACCGCCTGCAGCGTCTGCAGCTAATTGAATGTTCTGCTCGGCTTGTTTACTGCCTGAGTCAGTCAGCAACTCCCACAATTCGGCTCCGGTGCGGTTATCAATCCATTGACCGTCACGGTATTCAAAGTGGTGACCGTTGAATTTGGTGGCTACCCAAATTTGTTGTAGCGGCGGCTGTTTGTTGATCACCATGACCGTACGGTTTGGAAAGGTAATTTCCAGCATGTCACCGTCACACTCGCTATCGATGTCGAGACCGGTGTTTTCAAAAGCTGCTTCAATCGCCCAAATCGTCGCTTCGGCGAGTTCATGATACTCATGGTCTTGCATGTCTACTCCTAGTAATGACATTTGTGCGCTGCAATGCGATGATAAGCACACGTTTCAATCGCGAATTACAAGGGTACAGTTTACCGATGTTTAAGCTGAAAGTAATGCGTCCAATCATTGTAGCAGCTAGCTTGTTGTTGGTCGCCTGTGGACAAAAAGGTCCATTAGAAATGCCACCTCCGGCTGAGCAGAATAAACCAGCGGCAGCTGTAGCCGATTCGCAAGCACAGGATAGCAACGTAACATCATGAGTTTTAATTACAAAAATACTGAATTGTTCGCAGAAGATTGTGCGGTGACGGACCTTGCTGAAAAGTATGGAACGCCGCTGTTCGTCTACTCTAAAGCTGCGATCAAAGCGAACTGGGAACAGTTTGCCCAACATTGGCCAGCCCCCAACAAACTTTGTTATGCGGTAAAAGCCAATTCCAACTTAGCTGTATTAAACCTACTTGCTCGTTTAGGCGCAGGCTTCGATATCGTCTCCGGCGGCGAGTTAGCGCGCGTGCTGAAAGCCGGTGGCAAAGCCAGCGATGTGGTTTTCTCTGGCGTGGGTAAGAGTCACGAAGAAATCGCTTATGCATTGGAACAAGGTATTGGCTGTTTCAATGTTGAGTCGGCTGCTGAGCTTGAACGCATACAAGCGATTGCTGCGGAGCAAGATGTGGTAGCGCCAGTGTCACTGCGGGTCAATCCTGACGTTGATGCGCAAACCCATCCGTACATCGCGACAGGGCTTAAAGCAAACAAGTTTGGCATCGCCATGAGCGAAGCCCGCGACGTATTTCGTCGTGCTGCACAAATGCCGAATCTGAATGTTTGTGGTGCGGACTGTCACATCGGTTCGCAAATCCTTACGCCGCAGCCCTTCTTGGATGCCGCAGAGCGGATGTTTGACTTGGTCAAAGACTTGCGTACTGAGGGTATCAATATCACTCATTTAGATATGGGCGGCGGCTTTGGTATTCCTTATCAGCACGAAGAAAAACTCGAAGTGAGTGGTTACTTACAGGCGCTGCAAGAGAAAGCCGCTGAACTGGGTGATCTGAAGCTGATGCTGGAACCGGGCCGTTCGATTGTTGGCAATGCCGGCATCATGGTCACCAAGGTCGAATACTACAAACCAGGCAGCGAGAAAAACTTTTTGTTGGTTGATGCCGGTATGAATGACTTGCTGCGTCCGTCACTCTACAACGCCTATCACGCGATTCAACCGGTGGTGCGTCACGACGGCGTCGATGAGCAGTTAGTTGATGTCGTGGGTCCCGTTTGTGAAACCGGTGACTTTTTTGGGCATGCGCGGCATCTTGCTGCGCAAGAGGGTGATTTACTTGCCGTAATGAACGCGGGAGCTTATGGTTTTACTATGGCGTCGAACTATAACACCCGTCCTCGCGCAGCTGAAGTAATGGTGCATGGCGAGCAAGCGACCTTGATTCGTGAGCGTGAGCCGCTGGAAAGTTTGTGGCAGGGTGAACACTTGCTCGGAGACAATGAGTGAATTTCAGTAAAATGCACGGTCTCGGCAATGACTTCATGGTCATTGATAACGTGACGCAAAATATTTACTTAAACCCTGAGCAGATCCGACGTTGGTCGGATCGCTATCGCGGAATCGGCTTCGATCAACTATTGTTGATTGAGCCGCCCTATGATCCTGAACTGGATTTTCACTATCGTATCTTCAACTCGGACGGTAGTGAGGTATCGCAGTGTGGCAATGGTGCACGCTGTTTTGCCTTGTATGTTAAGCAAAAAGGGCTGAGCAATAAGCAAGAGCTAAAAGTAAGCACCAAAGCGGGCACTATGGTGATGCGCCACGAGCGTGACGGCCGTGTTACCGTTGAAATGGGCATGCCGACGTTTATTCCGTCGGAGGTGCCCTTTAAAGCCAATAAAGAAGAACAAACCTACGTACTTCGGGTGCAAGAGCAAACCGTAATGTGTGGGGTCATGGGGGTTGGCAACCCGCATTGTGTGATCGAGGTCGACGACATTCATCATGCGCCGGTCGGAACCCTTGGGCGTGCTTTGGCGACCCATGAGCGGTTTCCTGAAGGTGTGAATGTCGGCTTTATGCAAATCATCAACCGCGAGCACATCAAGTTGCGGGTGTTTGAGCGTGGCACCGGTGAGACGCAAGCGTGCGGTAGCGGTGCTTGCGCAGCAGCGGTGATTGGTATGCGACAAGGCAAGCTTGATTCGCAAGTACGTGTGCATTTGCCGGGTGGGCAACTGATTATTCAGTGGCGGCCAGGCCATCCGATCCGCATGACCGGACCGGCGGAACATGTTTATGATGGACATTTGAAATTATGAGCACAGAAGCAAAAAAACAAGCTCACGAGATCTTGGTCGATGACAGTTTAATTGCGGCCTACTTGGAAGAGAACCCTGACTTTTTTGAGCGTCATCCGCAATTGTTGCAAAGCCTCAGCGTTAAGCATCAGAGCAAAGGCGCGGTATCGTTGGTAGAGCGCCAACAGCAGGTGTTACGTCAACGCGTGCACCAGCTCGAAGAAGAAATAACGGAACTGATGGTCACCGCGCGACGGAACGAAGAGCTGTTCCGCTATTTCAGTCAGTTGTATGTGAAGTTGCTGCAGAGTTCGAGCCTCGAAGAGGTGATGGATAGTCTGCAGCAAACGTTCTCAGAGCAACTGCAAATGCCGGCGCTAAGCTTGAAGTTCTTCGATAGCCCGCTGGAGCTCGAAGAGCAATTTACCTTTGCCGCTGACACGCACAAACAATTGTTGAGCAAGCGCTTCCGCGACGACAGCATTTACCTAGGGCGTTTGAGTACCGATGAGCAGCGTTTGCTATTCCCAGACGAAAGTATCGCTTCGGTGGTGTTGTTGCTGTTAGGTGATAAAGGCGAACTGGGCATGCTCGCCATTGGCAACCATGATGCGGGGCATTTTGAGCCGGCGATGGATACCTTGTTCGTCAAGCAACTACAAGTGTTGCTGACCCAAGTGCTACCGCCGCTTTTACAGCACCATGCTTCTGCTTGATGCGCGGCAGCGCTTTTTGAACCATTTGGCCGGTGAGCGTGGGCTTGCCGACCACACCTTGGCTAATTACGGCCGCGTTTTAAAAAATGATATCGCGCACCTTGCCGAACAAGGTGTTGAGCAAGTGGCTGAGATCACCCAACCGTTGTTTGAGCGCTTGTTTATGGACTGGCGCCGGCAAGGTTTGGGTGACGCATCGTTGGCACTGCGTTTGGCCGCATGGCGATCGTGTTTTGATTACTGCATGCGCGAAGGCTGGCGCAACGATAATCCAGCACGCCACACCAAAGCCCCCAAAGCCGCAAAACGCTTACCCAAAAATCTCGATGTCGATAGTATCAGTCAACTGTTACAACTGCCGGATAACGATGAGCTCGCCTTGCGTGACGCGGCGATGATGGAACTGCTGTATGGCAGTGGCCTGCGTTTGGCCGAGCTGGTGGCGCTTGATATCGATGCCATTAACCCTCGCCACCAAGAGTTACGAGTGCTGGGTAAAGGTGGCAAAACTCGGATTGTTCCCTACGGGCGCTGTGCTGCGGAAGCCTTACGCAAATGGCTGCCGATTCGTGCGAATTGGCTTGGCGGTAACCTGACCGAAGTGGCACTTTTTATCAGCCAGCGCAACAAACGCATCAGCCCTCGCACGGTACAGCAACGCCTGAATCATTGGGGCCAACAACAGGGCCTACATGGTAATTTACATCCGCACAAACTGCGCCACTCCTTTGCTTCACATATGTTAGAATCGAGCGGTGATTTACGCGCTGTGCAGGAGCTGTTGGGCCACGCTAACTTAAGTACGACCCAAGTCTATACGCACTTAGACTTCCAGCATCTGTCGAAAGTCTATGATGCGGCACACCCAAGAGCGCGCAAAAAGTAGCTGTCAACGAACAGCAAACGGCAAACACCAAACAACGAGTTCCACATGCAGTTTTACCGTCGCCCGCAGCCCATTGGCGCCTTAAGTTTTGACCTTGATGATACGCTCTACGATAACGTGCCAGTCATGCGCCGGGCCGAGGCGGAAGGCTATCGCGCGCTGTGCGAACTTTTCCCCGAAGCCGGACGCTGGACTCAAGAACAATGGGCGCAGCGACGCTGGCAATTGATGCAAAGTGATCCCAGCTTGGCCAGCGATATGACCCTGTTGCGCCTCGTCACCCTGCAACGCGGTCTGATGGAATTGGGCGTCGAAGAACATGTGGCACGAGCCGGCGCAGAGCAAGGATTCCAAGCTTTTATCAATGCGCGCAATCAAGTAACGGTGCCAGCGCAAACCCATGCCATGCTTAAGGCACTCGGTCAGCGTTACCCGCTTATTGCCATCAGCAATGGTAATGTTGATACCAACGAAATTGGCTTACGCGATTACTTTGAGCATGTCATACAACCGGGCGAGGGCCGTCGTGGCAAACCGTATCCGGACATGTTTAAGGCGGCGCAGGCCCACTACCCTAATTTATCGCCCGCACGCTGGCTCCACATTGGCGATAGCCCATTAGCCGATGTGCTCGGCGCCCATCGTGTTGGCTGGCAGGCCGCTTGGTTCCGCGGCGGAATTTACGACGAACATGAGCTGGTGGTGCTGCCGACGTTCGCCTATGCGGACAATCAGCACTTGGCGGATTATTTGCTCGCTTGAGTGAACGACTTCATGGTCGCGGCTAACTGGTTGCATATACAGTAGTTGCGCTTTACACTGACCAGCAAAGTACCAATGGATATTGCTATGACATCGCACCCTCTTCTGGAGCAACTCAACGACAAACAACGCGCTGCGGTTAGTGCCCCAGAGCGCCATATGCTGGTGCTTGCTGGCGCGGGCAGTGGTAAAACGCGGGTGCTGGTACACCGCATTGCCTGGTTGTTGCAGGAATATCATTTATCGCCGTACAGCATTATGGCGGTCACCTTTACCAATAAAGCTGCGGCAGAAATGCGTGGGCGGGTTGAAGAGCTGGTCGGCAGCTCCACGCGGGCGATGTGGATTGGCACCTTTCATGGCTTGGCGCATCGTCTGTTGCGCGCGCACTACATGGATGTTGGTTTACCGCAGAATTTTCAGATCCTCGATAGCGATGATCAACAGCGCATGCTTAAGCGCATTATGCGCAGCATGAACTTGGATGAGAAGCGTTGGTCACCCAAGCAAGCCCAGTGGTTTATCAATGCCAAGAAGGATGAAGGCCTACGCCCGCATCATCTTGATGGCCATGATTTTAACGAACGCACTTACAAAGAAATTTATGACGCCTACCAAGTGGCCTGTGATCGCGCTGGCTTAGTCGACTTTGCCGAACTGCTGCTGCGTGCGCATGAATTGCTGCGCGATAATCGTATTGTGCGTGAACACTACCAAAAGCGTTTTCGCCATATTCTCGTGGACGAGTTTCAAGATACCAACGCCATTCAGTATGCGTGGGTCAAATTGCTTTCTGGCGGTGGCGCCGGTGGTGAGTACGAAAACTATGTAACCATTGTCGGTGACGACGATCAGTCAATTTACGGCTGGCGCGGTGCCAAAATAGAAAATATTCATCAGTTTACCCGTGACTATCCGAATGTAGACACCATTCGGCTCGAGCAGAATTACCGCTCGACCAACACTATTCTGAGCGCGGCCAACAGCGTCATCGCCAACAACAGTGATCGTTTAGGCAAAGAACTCTGGACCGAGGGCGGTAACGGCGAGTCGATCGATTTGTACGCCGCCTACAATGAGTTGGATGAAGCGCGCTATATCGCCAGTCAGATTGAGGCGTGGCACGAACAAGGCAACGCTCTGCAAGATGTGGCACTGCTGTATCGTAGTAATGCCCAATCGCGGGTGTTGGAAGAAGCGCTGCTGCACGCTCGCATCCCTTATCGGATTTATGGCGGTTTACGTTTCTTCGATCGACAAGAGGTTAAAGACGCACTGGCTTATTTGCGTCTATTGGCAAATCGCAATGACGATGCGGCACTCGAACGCGTGATCAACACGCCGACGCGCGGGATTGGCGCACGTACGCTGGAGATTGTGCGTGACGGCGCACGGCAACGGGGACTGCCATTGTGGGATGCCGCAAAGCAGCTCGCCACCGAGAAGGTGCTTACCGGCCGTGCAGCAAACGCCGTTTTGAGCTTTATTGACTTAGTGCAAGAGCTCGAAGACGAAACCGCGGAATACAGTCTTGGCCGTCAAGTTGATACGGTGATCAAGAGCAGCGGCTTAATGGCGATGTACCAAGCTGAGAAAGGCGAAAAAGCGGAAACGCGGGTGGAAAACTTAAAAGAGCTCGTGAATGCTTGCGATAACTTTGATCAGCTGGGTACCGAAACACCGGAAGATATGACCCCGTTGAACGCCTTCTTAGCGCATGCGGCGTTAGAATCCGGCGAAGAGCAAGCGGAAGAACATCAAGATGCGGTGCAATTAATGACGCTGCATAGTGCGAAAGGTCTCGAGTTTCCGTTGGTGTTCATGTGCGGCGTTGAAGAAGGTTTGTTTCCGTCGCAACAGTCACTCGACGAAGCAGGTCGGCTCGCGGAAGAGCGCCGGCTGTGTTACGTCGGTATGACGCGGGCGATGCAGAAGCTGGTGATCACTTACGCCGAACAACGGCGCATTTATGGGCAAGAAAAACTGCATCGAGCGAGCCGTTTTATTGCTGAGATTCCACCTGAGAACCTGAACCATGTGCGCATGCAGACGCGATCACGCAGCAGCGCTGGGTTTGGTGACAATCAGGCCAGCTATGGTCGCTTCCACAGCGGCGCTAGCCATGAGGCCTTTACCGAAAGTGGCTTTCAGTTAGGCCAACGGGTACGCCATGTGAAGTTTGGCGAAGGGACCGTCCTCAACTATGAAGGCAGCGGCCCGCAAAGCCGTATTCAGGTCAACTTCGATGACTTAGGCAGTAAGTGGTTAGTGGTTGCCTATGCACGCTTAGAGCGTTGCTGATGAAACAGCGTATCGAGGCTGTAGAGCGCTAAAGCTGCCCAAATGATGGCAAAGGTGACCAACTTGTCGGCCGCTAATGGCTCACCGTAAACCCACACCGCCAAAATGAACATCAAGCTGGGACCAATATACTGGAAGAAGCCGAGGGTCGCATAACGAATGCGTTGCGCCGCTGCCGTGAAACACAATAATGGCGCGGTGGTGACAATACCTGCGGCAATCAGCAGTAGGTTCAGTTGCCAGGTGTTACTCGTCATGTCGCTGGCGCCTGAGTTGGCGAAGAAAAACACATAGATCAGCATAAACGGCAGCAGAATCGTGGTTTCCAGCCACAACCCAGTCATCGAGTCGACCGGAAGACGCTTGCGAATCGCACCATAAGTGGCAAAACTGCACGCCAACGCCAGCGCAACCCACGGCACTGAGCCAAACGAAATCACCTGAATTAGCACACCAATCACCGCCAAAGCGATGGCGACCAGTTGCATGCGGCGCATACGCTCGGCAAATACCACCATACCGATGGCGACATTCAAGAGTGGGTTAATGTAATAACCTAAACTGGCGTCGAGAATATGGTCGTTATTGATGGCCCAAATGAATAAAAACCAGTTGCCGCCAAGCAGAAAAGTCGCAATGGTCAGACGCAACATTTGTTTTTTATTGGTCACCACCGGCTTGATGCGCTGCCAGCGGCGTAAGCCAACGATAAGCAGTAGTACGAGTATGAATGACCAAATAATCCGGTGCGCTAATATTTCCAGTGCTGGTACTTGTTGCAACAACTTAAAATAAATAGGCGCAACGCCCCACATGGTGTACGCGGCAATCGCAAATAAAACCCCTTGGCGACTGCGTTTAGCATCATCGGTCATGCAGTAAACTCTCATACTTAGTTGGGCGCCCAAGGTTGTTTGGCTGGGCGCACAGAGGTGTGCGAAATTTAATCAGTTACCACGCGGATTTGTCGGAAATAACGGTTCGGCGGTGGTGCTTAGCGCGTGGGATGCATACAATAGACCCTATTCAATTCTTCTGCAATCGGAGCCCGCCAGAATGACCGCAGCCGCGCTGTCAAAAACCCTTGCCGATGTGTTTGGTTATGCCTCATTCCGGCAGGGCCAAGAGCAAGTGATCGCGGCCGTGCAAGCAGGCCAAGATGCACTCGTACTGATGCCCACCGGCGGCGGCAAGTCGTTGTGCTATCAATTGCCAGCTATTATGGGCGATGGTGTGACCTTGGTGGTTTCACCGCTGATTTCGCTGATGCAGGACCAGGTTGAAAGCTTGCAAACTATGGGGGTTGCCGCAGCCGCCTTGCACAACGGTCTCGATACCGAACAACAGCATGAGATCATGCAAGATGCCGCGCAGGGCGCCCTGAAGTTGCTCTATGTTAGCCCCGAGCGCGCGTTGCAAGGCTACTTCATGCGGCAACTGCAACAGTGGCCGATTACTTTGATTGCCATTGATGAAGCGCACTGTATCTCGCAGTGGGGGCATGACTTCCGTCCAGAATACGGACAACTGGGACAGCTTCGCGAAGCCTTGCCGAACATTCCGTTTATGGCACTCACCGCGACCGCCGATGCAGCGACCGAAGCCGACATCGTGCAACGCTTGCATTTGCATGAGCCAGAGATTTTTAAAAGCTCCTTTGACCGGCCCAACATTCGCTACATCGTCGAAGAAAAATACAAGCCGCAAAAACAGCTACGCGATTATATTGCCAAGCAAAAAGGCGCTTCGGGTATTGTCTATTGCGGCAGTCGCAAGAAGGTCGAAGACCTCGCCGAGCGCTTGCGCAACGACGGGATCCGAGCGCGTGGCTATCACGCACGCCTGCCACACGAAGAACGTGAAGAAGTATTACGCGGCTTTGTTCGCGATGACATCGATGTCGTGGTCGCCACCGTGGCCTTCGGCATGGGCATCAACAAGCCTAATGTGCGTTTTGTCATTCATTTTGACGTGCCGCGCAGTATCGAAGCCTACTATCAAGAAACGGGTCGTGCTGGCCGCGACGGACTTCCGGCCGAGGCGGTATTGCTCTATGACCCAAGTGACGCTGGCTGGATCCGTAGCATGATCAACGACCATCCCGATGAACAACGCCGCCAAGTTGAGCTGCATAAGTTCTCGGCGATGCAGGCACTAGGTGAAGCGCAGACCTGCCGTCGTTTAGTGCTGCTGAATTATTTTAATGAGTTCCGCGATAAGACCTGTGGCAACTGCGATATTTGTCTCGATCCGCCGCGTCAGTACGATGGCACCACCGATGCCCAGAAGGTTCTCAGTTGCATCTATCGGGTGGGCCAGCGCTTTGGTGCGAACCATATCATTGATGTTTTGCGTGGCAGTCAGTCGCAGCGCTTAACGGCGCTGGGTCATGAACAGCTGTCGACCTTTGGTATTGGTGCGGAGCAGAGTCAGAGCTACTGGCTAAGCATTATTCGCCAGCTTATCCATCGCGGTTTGGTGCTACAGAACATTCAGCACTACGGTACTTTGCAACTGACCGAAGCGGCGCGGCCCGTATTGCGCGGCGAGGTGGCGCTGCAACTCGCTGAACCGCGGATTAACTTGGCGGTCAGCAAGCCGAAAGTCACCGATCGGGCGGACTACGATAAGTTATTGTTCCGCCGCCTACGCGCGTTGCGGAAAAGTATTGCGGAAGCCGAAGATAAACCGCCGTTTGTGGTGTTCAACGATGCCACATTGGTCGAAATGGCCGTGCATTACCCGACCGATGAACATAGTATGTTGATGATTTCAGGGGTGGGGCAAACTAAGTTTGCCCGCTATGGCGAAGCCTTTATTGATGCGATTACAGCGTATTTAGATGCCGAAGACGAACCCCTGTTGAGCCTTTAAAAGCTGGCGAAGTAGTAGCGCCAAAGTTCCTGCAGCACGGGTATGATGGAGGCCACCAAGATCAACCCCATGGTGATATTAAACACGCGCTGAAAGATTGAGTTCGACAGCACCTTGCGCAACAGCGAACCAAACAGTAACCACACGCCCACACAGGGAAAGGCCATCAACAAAAAGGCCAAGGTGATCGCGACCACTTCCATGACCGGGTTGCCTTGCACCGTGGTATAGGCAGCAACCGCACCTGAAGCCATCATCCAGGCTTTTGCGTTGACCCACTGAAATAACGCCGCCTGCCAAAAGGTAAATGGTTTTTTGTCGCCACGTTTAATCGCTTTCGGTTCAGCGCTGGCAATATGCCAAGCAAGCCACAGCAGGTAGACCACCCCAACCACTTTAATCAACTGGTGTAGGTTCGGAAACTTCTCGAAAATGACGCCAAAGCCGAAGCCAACCAACAATACCATCAGCGGAAAGCCCAAACAGATACCGAGGAAATGCGGCATGCTTGCGCGCACGCCGTAGTTCACGCCGGACGACATGATCATGACATTATTGGGGCCTGGCGTGATCGTCGTTGAGAAGGCGAAAAACAACACGGCGATGAAAATTTCCATAATCCACCCATTTCAATTGAGGTCTGTATACTAGGCTTAAGTGTGCCCCTAGAAGCAACAGAAAAACAAGGAGTTCCAATGCGAAAACTCATGATTCTTCTCGCCGCAGTTGTAAGCCTTTGCGGCGTCATGCCAGTGAGCGTAGCACAAACTGCGCAAGCAACGGCAGATACGTCGACCGTTCCCCTTAAAGTTGCAGTGCGTGTGAGTCCACCTTTTGTCACTCAAGACGGTGACGGAAGGTTTCAAGGGCTAACCATTGCCCTATGGGAAGATATTGCCAGCACCAACAATTATGAGTTTGAGTATTACCCCGTTGGTCTTGATGAGATGATCAATGGCGTCGCGAATGAGCGCTATGATGTCGGCCTAGGGGCGACTTCGGTCACGGCTGACCGCGAACGACAAATCGATTTTACCTTGCCTTTTTACAATGCAGGGTTGGGCATTGCGGTGCCAGCAGTGGAAGAAGCCGCGTGGTGGACCCTAACTAAGCGTTTTTTTAGCTTTGAGTTCCTAACGGTTTTGGTCGCCTTGATCGGAATTCTACTGGTTGCTGGTATTTTTGTTTGGTTGGCCGAGCGTCGTCATAATCCTGACGAGTTTGATAGTCGTTCGTTGCGCGGTATTGGCGCAGGCTTCTGGTGGGCGGCGGTCACCATGACCACCGTTGGCTATGGCGATAAATCACCGCGTAGCGCAGCCGGCCGAGCGGTGGGTCTGATTTGGATGTTCACGAGCGTTATTATTATTTCAAGTTTTACCGCCTCGATTACTTCTGCGTTAACCATTAATAAGCTCTCGACGCGAGTGCAAGATAAAGATGATCTCGCCCAGGTGCGAGTGGCGAGCGTACCAAATTCGTATAGCTCGTACTGGCTCGATCGTGAAAATCTCGGCTATCAAAACTATCCTTCATTAGCTGCAGCCCTGCAGGCGGTCAACAAAGGTCAAGTAGATGCAGTTGTCTATGATGCTCCGTTGCTGAAGTATCAACTACGCAAAGGCTTTGCCAATCTATCTGTCTTGCCCGAAACTTTCGCTCCGCAAGATTATGCCATTGTGTTACCGCCAGCCGATGCGCGTCGCGAAGAAATTAATCGTGCGTTGCTCGGGTATGTGCGCGGTGCTGAGTGGCGCGAGGCTGTGAACCAATATTTAGGCGACTCGCTATAATAGAGGAACACTAAACCAAAGGAGACTTGCTTATGTTGAGTCTAGCGACAGCAGTATTGTTAACGGCAGCAAATGCACCTGCAACCGTAACCATCGAAGAGTGGCAAGTGCCATGGCCAGATTCGCGCCCGCGTGATCCCTACGTGCAAAGCGCCGACCGTGTGTGGTTCGTCGGACAACGCTCGGATTATGCGGCGGTATTGAATCCGCAAACGGGTGATTTTGAGCGCATCGACTTACCCGAGGGTGCTGGGCCTCACAACATAATTGTTGATGAACGCGGCGCTTGGTATGCCGGTAATAAAGCTGCTCATATTGGTAAGATCGATCATGAGACCTATGAAATTACGCAATATACGCTGCCAGGTGATGGCCGCCGTGACGTCCATACGCAGCAATTTACCGTCGATGGAGATATTTGGTTTACCGCGCAAGGTGCTAACCAGCTCGGTTTTTATGACGCTGAATCCAATGCGATTGAGCTTTATGATGTGGCGACCAAGCGGGCTCGCCCTTATGGATTAATCATGGTGGACGGCCAGCCTTGGGCGACGCTTTTTGGCTCCAATAAGCTGGTCACTTTTACCGATAGTGCGTTAAAAGAAGTAGAGTTGCCGCGTCCTGCGGCAAATCGTCCGCGCCGCATAGCTGAAGGTACTGATGGCGGCATCTATTATGTCGACTATGCTGGTGGCTATTTAGGTCGCTACGATCGTGACAGCGGCGCTATCGAAGAGTGGGCGTTGCCTGGCGGGAATGCGGCGTTGCCTTACGCCATGGCCGCTGACGATAAAGGCTATGTTTGGTTTGCGGAAACTGGGCCGCAGCCAAACCGCATCGTGGGCTTTCATATTGCCAGTGAAACCTTTACCACACCGGTAGAAGTACCAAGTGGTGGCGGCACCGTGCGCCATATGGTGTTTGACGATGCCAGCCAAAGCCTATGGTTTGGTACGGACGCCAACACCATCGGTCAAGCGCAGATCAGCTACGACTAGCCAAGCCAAGTGCGCAACTGGGGCCAAAGGATAAGGGTCCACATCACGCCAATCAGCAGCAAACTGAACATTACAGCGGCCGAAGCGATATCTTTCGCTTTGCCGCTGAGTTCATGCAGATCAGGACTGATACGGTCGACCGTGGCCTCAATGGCTGAATTTAGAAGCTCGACGATGAGTAAAATAAACACTGGTAAAATGAGTAAAGCGCGCTCGGTAGCATCTGCAGTGAGCCAGAGAGCCAGTGGGATCAGCACGAGCGCCAAGAGGCAATCCTGACGGACAGCAGCTTCCGATTTCCAAGCCGCACGAAAGCCTCTGATTGAGTTGCCGGTAGCGCGAACAATGCGCATTAAACCTTTTTGCGATGGTTTCATTGATTTACTTTTTGTTTCAGCAAGATGGTGTACAGTGTAATACATCAATGAACTTAAGGATGGCTTAAATTTATGGCCGAAAGCAATCATTGGCAACTGATTCCGCTCGAAGACTTTGCGCGCCCCTCCGCTCCGGCCAGTACGCTGGTGCAGAAGGTGCTGATTCGCTTGCGTAACCTTATGGGTGGCGACGCTGATGAGGATTCAACACCGGAAGACCAAGACTTTCCTCACTACCGGGAATTTGACGTGGGACCTGCTGTAGCAGCCGTCGAGCAGGCGTGGTCTGAGCTTGAGAACGTCCCCAAAGTCAGATTTGTGGTGAGCCCACCGTTTAGTGGCTCAGGCGCAATTCTTCGGCAATGGGCACAACAGCATGACTATCAGCAACTCAAGATCCCCAGCATTGAACAACTAGAAAGTGCAGATACGGAAGGCTGGTGGCAAGCACAAAAATGTGAACGTTGGTTGCTCGACGAATTTTCGTCATTTTGGCTGCGCACAACTTCGCACATGCAATTCGTGCGTGCGCTGTTACCTCGCTTGTTACGAGGTGAACTGGGTGAAGGTGTGGTGGTGGTCGACAGTTGGACCTTTGCTTTTTTGCAACGCGCTTGGCCGTTGAGCTTGCCGCATTGCTACTGTTTTGCTGCAGCCACGCCGGATTTATTACGACAGGTTTGTATTGAGGGGAGCGACAAGCGCTTACGCAAATTAGCCGCGAAAGCCCGAGGCAACATGGGGGTGGCACTTGCGCTGTGGGCGCTTGAGCGTGATAGTGAGCGCCAAGCACCGCAATTGCCCCGTGAAGCTGACGATGGCACCGCATTTATTCTCTATGCACTGCTGCTTCATCATGGCCTGCGCGGCGAGCACTTGCAGTGGGTGTTACCCATGTTGGCGCCAGACCAACTCGACGTACAGCTCTTGCGACTTCAGCAAAACGGTGTGATTGAACTGGATGATGAACGCGTTTGGCGTACGACTGTGTACGCCTATATCGATGTGCGTGACTTCTTAGCCGCACGCGGTTATTGGCTCGATGGATTTTAACGGCGAGGCGAACAATGGATACCGAACAGTTTCTAGCTATATTCAAAGAAATTAATAGTGCGGTGCTGATTGAAATCGGCGTAGTGATTGTTGCCTCGTTGGTGTTCATTTGGTGCAGCCAAAAGCTTTTACCGCTGCTGGCGAATCATTTGCACGGCAAGCAACGGCTGTTGGTGCTGGCGCTCATCCCGACAGTCCGTGTCATTGTTTTTATCTTCGCGATTGTCTGGATAGTGCCATTAGTCATCGAGCCGACCGCGCGCAATATGGTCGCCATTCTAGGCGCCGCCGGTTTGGCCATAGGCTTTGCCTTAAAAGATTATGTCAGCAGTATTATTGCCGGCGTGGTTGCCGTGTATGAAGTGCCGTACCGACCTGGTGACTGGATCTCGGTCGATGGCACCTATGGTGAAGTGAAACATATTGGCATGCGGGCGGTTGAAATTGTGACGCCCGACGACACCGTAGTGTTTATTCCACATCTGAAACTGTGGTCGAATTTAATTCACAATGCCAACAATGGCGGACCGAGCTTGATGTGTGTAGTGGATTTTTACCTGCACCCTGAACATGACGCCAATCGCGTTAAACATTTGCTAGAAGATGTGGCGCTGACCAGCCCCTATGTGCAGCTGGCAAAACCGATTGTGGTGGTGGCCAATGAAGAGCCTTGGGGCACGCATTACAAACTCAAAGCGTACCCCATTGACCCACGGCAACAATTTCAATTTATGACCGATCTCACCGCGCGCGGTAAATCATGCTTGCGCGACTTACCGGTTAATTTTGCCCAGTTGTCACCAGAGCACGCTGCTCAGGTAGGCCCATACTAAGCACATAAGGCTCGGCTTGCGCTTGGCGTTTGCTGAAGCTGGCTTTGTCGGTCAGCCCCTGCCATTGCATTTCGATCAATGCTTGTGCGACCGCGCCGCCCAAGCCACTGCCTGGTCCCAATAAAATAATGTGGTCCGGCGCGAATTCTTTCACTGCAACTTGGACCGACTTGCTGAAATCGTATGTCTCCGTGACTTGATGACCGAGGGTATAACGTTGCAACGCCCGCAAATCCGTCGCGGGTGTTAACCATGCGTGACCACGACCATCGACCAGCGGTGTTTGTGGCGTTTGGAATGCAGCCACGGGCCAGGTTTCCTGAGCTTTTGCTGCAGCTTCCGCCATGATCGAGGTATGGAACGCAGCATGTCCTGGCAATACCATAGGAAAGCGTTCGTCGGCGGTCGGCAAGGCTTTCACGGCGGCGCTACAGGCAGCCTCAGTGCCGGCCAAAACGGCATAGCCACCATAGTTAATTGAGCGAAACAGTTCGCCTGAGTGCTGCGCAAGTTGTTCCTCGACTCGTGCGATACGCTGCGGATCAGGACGCCAATCGGCGTCGACAATCGGGTAGATAAACTGTGCTCCGGCACCACCCGCAGTGAGCTGTGCCATGCTCGTCACCAGGCGCGTACTGGTTGGCACTGACCATGCTTCGGCGCAGGCCATAGCGGTGTACCAGCCCATCGAGTTACCAGTGAGGGCAACCACGTCATATTGCTCACGATCGATACTGAGAAAATCTAAATAGCCCGCCGCATAAATAAGCGCTGCGGCGTGTTCAGGTTTTTGATGCAGCGAGGTTTTAAACAGCTTGGCTTGGTCCAGCTCGGAGACCGTCATGAGTCCTTGCTGTTCCCGCTCTTGATCAATGGTCGCTAAGACACTCTGTAAATTTTCTTTGATTTTCGGCGAAGATGCATCGATATTCGCGGAGATCGACCCAAGTTCTGGCTTGTTGTAAGTGCCTCGGCCAGGGCAAACGACGAGTGCTGTCTTTTTCATACAGAGTCTCCTTGCAACATCGCTTGGGCTTTTTCGACAATCCTATCTGCCGACGGTAATACCGTATAGGCCGCCTTCCCTAATGGGATGAAGCTGTCTTCGGCAGTGATACGTTGTGTCATAAAGCGGCCCGCATAATCTTCATGCAGTGCGGTAATAAGCTCCTCGCTCAACGAGCCACGGCGGCGGCACTCATCCACAATCAACACGTTCTTGCAGTTGCCGAGGGCGGTGACGATTTTGTCGGTATGCAATGGCACTAAGCAGCGAATGTCGAGGACGCGCACCTTGTGCCCTGCCTGTGCGAGTTTCGCTTCCGCTTGGCGGCTAAGGTAATAGCCATTGCCGTAGGAAACGATCGCAAGCTCTTCGCCATCGCCATGAACGCCCGGCTCACCGAGCTCAGGTACGGGCTGCTCGGGGTCGGGATAGTCACACAGCCAGCCGCCATCGCCCTCGCTGTGTAAATCGCGGGTCATGTACAAGGCGATGGGTTCGAGCATGATGACGACCCGCTGCTCGACCGCGGCTAAGCGCACGGCCTGACGCATTAATAGGGCGCCGTCATGGCCGTTCGATGGGCACAGGACGATAACGCCAGGAATGTCGCGGAACACCGCAAACGAGTTGTCATTGTGGAAGTGGCCACCAAAACCTCGTTGATAGGCGAGACCGGCGATACGAATCACCATTGGGTTGGTGTAGTTGCCGTTTGAGAAAAATGACAAGGTCGCCGCTTCACCACGGATTTGGTCTTCAGCATTATGCACGTAAGCCAAGAACTGGATTTCTGGCATGGCAATAAAGCCTTGCTGTGCCATACCAATGGCTAAGCCCAAAATGCTTTGTTCATCGAGCACCGTGTTGAGTACACGGTTCGGGCCAAAGGCTTCCATGAGGTGTTGCGTTACATGGTAAACACCGCCTTTTTTGGCGATGTCTTCGCCACACATGACAATGTTGCCGTATTGCGCCATCAGATCATGCAACGACCAGTTCAGCAGCTTCGCCAAATGCTGGCGCTTACCGTAATTATGCTTATCAAACTTGAACAGCTGCTCTCGTTGTGGCGCATTGAGCGGCGCTGGGACTAAGCTTTCATCGCGCTTCGGTGGCACAATCGAGGCCATCACCTGCGCGGCTGTTTCTAACTTTGGTTGTTGTGAAGCTTGTTGCGCAACGCGCGCAATGCGTTCCTGTTGCTGGCGAATATAGGCCGCCAAGCTTTCGTGCGTGAACAAGTCGCGACTAATCAAAGCTGCGCAAGTATGCAAGAGCGGATCACGCTCAGCGTCGCGGGCAATTTCTTGCTTGCTGCGATAGGCCACCTCGGCATCCGCCCCGGCATGACCAAAGAGGCGAATGGTACGCAAGTGCAGAATAGCCGGCTTGCGCTTTTGCCGGACATAGTCAGCGGCCTGTTGGGCGACCAAATAGGTTTCCGCAAGATTGCTACCGTCAGCGAAAAAGTACTTGAGTGCCGGGCGTTGGCTCAACTGCTGTTGAATCCAGCCTTGTGGGGTATGAGTTGAAATACCCAAGCCGTTGTCTTCGCAGACGAACAGCAGCGGCATCGGAATTTGCTGATATGCAGCCCAGCTAGCCGAGTTAATGGCGCCTAAAGCGGTCGAGTGATTGGCTGAGGCATCACCAAAGCTGCACATGGCAATGGCATCATGCGGCCACGTGCCGTGGTGCTGCAAACGTTTGGAGAGGCCAATCGCAAAAGCCGTACCCATGGCCTTCGGCACATGCGAGGCGATGGTACTGGTCTGCGGTGGAATGTGCAGGTCAAGGCTACCGAGCACTTTGTGGCGACCGCCAGAAATGGGGTCGTCACTGGATGCAGCAAAGCTCAACAACATGTCATACAACGGCGTCGAACCGGGCTTTTGCTTGGCTCGCTGCAAAAAGAAGGCGCCGCTGCGATAATGCAAAAAGGCCGGATCGGTCACGCGCATCGCCTTTGCTACCGCGGCATTGGCTTCATGGCCGGAACTTCCGATAGTGTAAAAGCTTTGCCCAGCGGCTTGCATTAAACGCGACTGCAGATCGAGTAAACGACTGGCAAGTTGCGAGTCAAACAATTCGACCAGCTCGGCTTCACTTAAAATACCGCCGGCAGCTTGGGCCCGCGGTAGGTTCTGTTGCTCAATACGCTGGATAAATTCGCCCAGCCATGGGTGCATTGCTGCAGCCATATACGCCTCCAAAAGTTTGCGTTGCTAGGTGAAACTCAGCTAAAAGCTTGTAGCCCGGTGATAGCACGTCCCAGAATCAGCGCATGCACGTCATGGGTACCTTCGTAGGTATTGACTGCCTCGAGGTTCATGACATGACGAATCACGTGGTATTCGTCGGCAATACCGTTACCGCCATGCATGTCACGTGCGACACGCGCGATATCGAGCGCTTTACCACAGGAGTTACGCTTAATCAGTGAAATAGTTTCTGGCGGCAATTGGCCAGCATCCATCAGGCGACCGGCCTGCAAACAACTCAATAAGCCGATGCTGATCTCGGTTTGCATGTCAGCAAGTTTCTTCTGAATGAGCTGAGTGTGCGCCAATGGACGATTAAACTGTTTACGATCCAAGGTGTACTGACGCGCAGCATGCCAACAGAATTCCGCCGCGCCTAACGAGCCCCACGCGATACCGTAGCGGGCTTTGTTGAGGCAGCCGAATGGCCCCTTAAGGCCACTGACATTCGGTAGCAACGCAGATTCTGGAACTTCGACGTTATCCATGACGATTTCGCCGGTGATCGATGCACGTAACGAGAATTTACCGTCAATTTTCGGTGCTGACAGACCTGGCATACCTTTTTCGAGGATAAACCCCCGGATTTCGCCATCGAGCTTCGCCCAAACCACAAAGACATCGGCAATCGGCGAATTGGTGATCCACATTTTGGTGCCTTTCAGCACGTAGCCACCGTCGACTTTCTTCGCTGTTGTGCGCATACCCGCGGGGTCAGAACCCGCATCCGGTTCGGTCAAACCAAAGCAACCGACCCATTCACCACTGGCCAATTTAGGTAAGTACTTCTGGCGCTGCTCTTCAGTGCCGTATTCGTGAATTGGATGCATGACCAGCGACGACTGCACGCTCATCGCACTGCGATAGCCGCTATCTACGCGCTCTACTTCGCGCGCGACCAAGCCGTAGCAAACATAATTCACGTCTGAACAACCGTATTTTTCTGGCAACGTTGCACCGAGCAAGCCCAATTCACCGAGCTCATTCATGATCTCACGGTCAAAGCGTTCTTCGCGGTTTGCCGTCAGCACGCGAGGCATCAGTTTTTCCTGACAGTACTGGTGCGCGGTATCGCGGATCATGCGTTCTTCTTCGGTCAGCATGTCGCTGAATTGAAATGGGTCTTGCCAATCAAAAGGGAAACGAGCCATAAAATCCTCAACTTCGTTGTTTGATGTTCGCTGTTCGCACGCTCGCTATGCTCGCTTTTTGTTTAAACAAACAGCGAATAGCAAATAGCAAACAACGCTTTTATTACTTCACTTTACGATGAAATGGCGTAGAGTTAAATAATATAAATACGAGAGTAGGTATAGCTTAAAACTATGGATTTACGCCAACTACAATACTTCGTTGCCGTTTATGAACAAGGCAGCATTAGCGCGGCAGCGCGCGCCTGTCACGTCGCACAGCCGAGCTTATCGAAAGCCTTGCAGCAGCTTGAAGACGAGTTACAAGTGCAACTTTTCCAACGGCAATCCAGAGGGGTTACCCCAACAGAGGATGGTGAGCGCTTGTATGGGCATGCCGGACGCATGCTCAGCCAAATGCAGTCGTTGCGGGCGTCGTTTCGGCATAGTGTCACGCGCGTGCAATTCCGTTTGGGCTTGATTCGGGCATTAGGTGTTGAGCGCATGAGTCAACTGTTGCGGGATTTCACCGCTGGGGTAGATGGGCTTGAACTGCACTTGGTCGAACCGGAAGATGAGGCAGATGCACGGGTGATTACCCCACGGATGCTAAAGGCAGGCGAGCAATTTTTACCAATTTGGCATGACCGTTTTGTGTTGGCGTTGCCGGCGGGGCATCCATTGGCTTTGCAAGATCAGGTATCGCTGGCGCAAATGCAAGGTTTGGCGTTGATCAAGCGCACGCCGTGCGAAGCTTGGTCGGCGTTGTATCCGGAGTTGATTCGGCAAGGGATTCAGCCGGATATCCGCGCGGACATTCATACCATCGAGTACGCGTTGGGCTTGGTCTCTGCGGGTGTGGGCTGTGCGTTGGTGCCGGACTTAGAGTCGTTGCGTGAGCGTCAAGATGTGATGTTGCGGCCAATAAGTGATTTGAGTCTGGAGCGGACCATTGGCATGGCCTATCCGCGTAGCCAAGCCGAGAGCAACCCGCTGCAGTGGTTGCAGCAGGTGTGTCGACAAACCGCGTCGCAAGCGAGCTAAGCGCGAACTATTCCTGAACGAGCGTCATGCAATCGACAGGGCATACGGGAATACAGGCTGGCTCATCGTAGAAGCCTTCGCATTCGGTGCACTTGTCGGCATTGACGACATAGTGTGCTGAGCCCATTTCAATTGCATCATTGGGGCACTCGGGCACACACATATCACAGTTAATACAATCGCTATCAATGACTACTGGCATGATAGACCTCCTTTACCCTAATGGTTTGGGGTGGTGGCGGGACGATTTTGAGTAACATGGCAAAGCCTTGGTCACTTTGTTCTAACGCACAAGGCAAGCGCAGCTCGACTTGATGGCCCGAGCCGGGGGCGCGAGAAACTTCGTCGCCGTCTTTGTTAAACATGATGCCTGCGGTGAAGCGCACGTTGCCCGATGGCTTCATCAAAATCAGTTGGTCGTCGGTGGCGAAAGCATTTTTTACGTCGACCCAGGCGTTCGCGCCTTCGGTCGATGCGATTGCGCCCACCAGCAGTTGCTCACCCTGACTGTGGCTGGTCTGGTAGTTTTGTAGTTCGCTAGGTACGTGGCGGCGCAGGAATCCTTCGGTAAAGCCGCGATTGGCCATACCCTCTAAGTCGTCCAGTAAGGTCGGATTGAATGGCCGACCTGCAACCGCATCGTCTATGGCTTGGCGATACACTTGCGCAGTGCGTGCGACGTAATAATCGGACTTCGTGCGACCTTCAATTTTTAGCGAGTGGATGCCCAACTTGGCTAAGGCCTCAACATGCTGCACGCCGCGTAAATCTTTAGAGTTCATAATGTAAGTGCCGTGAATGTCTTCATCCATCAGCATCAACTCGCCGGGGCGTTGTGGCTCTTCGAGCAATACGGGCGTATCGATGGGCTGGAATTGACCGACTTCGTCTTCCTTGGCTTCATGCACCTGATAAGGCCAGCGGCACGCGTTGGTGCAAGCGCCTTGATTCGGGTCGCGTTTGTTGATGTAGCCCGACAATAGACAGCGCCCTGAATACGCCATACACAGCGCGCCATGTACGAACACTTCGAGCTCCATGTCTGGGCACTGCTGGCGAATCTCGGCGATTTCTTTCACCTCGAGTTCCCGTGACAAGATGACGCGCGTAATGCCTTGTTGCTGCCAAAACTTAACTGCCGCCCAATTAATGGTATTGGCTTGTACCGACAGGTGCAGTGCTTGCTCTGGAAAGTGCTCACGCAACAACATGACGATACCTGGGTCCGAGACGATCAAGGCATCTGGTTTGAGCGCGACGACTGGCGCCATATCTTCGACGAAGCTTTTGAGTTTGGCGTTATGCGGTGCGATGTTGGCGACCACATAAAACTTTTTACCGAGCGCATGGGCTTCGGCGATGCCTATTTCGAGATTGGCTAAGTCAAAGCTATTGTTACGCACGCGCAAGCTATAGCGTGGTTGACCGGCGTAAACGGCGTCGGCGCCATAGGCAAAGGCCATACGCATAGCGTCAAGGCTACCGGCCGGTGAAAGCAGTTCAGGGGCATTCATAAGGTGTGTCATACAGCAAAATTGATCCAGCGCAAAAATTCTTGTTCAGTTTAACGAATGGCATAGGAAAAACGCTGATCCGGATCAATAAACCGCAATGTCGAATGGTACCAAACTAACTCCAAAGAGGTAGTCCGGCCCTTACTTCATGGCAATAACAATTTGCCCCAGAGGCCACTACTATTAGCCTCACATTCACGCCGAGCGGCAGGTTCTAAGGCCAAGAGCTATGACCTGTGTGCCGTGGCCATTTGCCACCGGGTTGGTTTGGAAACGAACTAACCTCCCGTACTTGGAAAGGTGTTGACCATGCTAATGGATCGTTTTGCGCGTCGTTTTACCTACTTGCGCCTCTCGCTCACGGAGAACTGTAACTTCCGTTGCGATTATTGCTTGCCCGATGGCCCTGATTGTACGTCACGTCAGGCCGAACTCAGTGTGCCTGAAATCCGCCGTTTAGTAACTGCGTTTGCTGCGTTGGGAACGCGTAAGGTGCGCCTGACGGGCGGCGAGCCATGCCTGCGCAAAGACTTACTCGAAGTGATTCAAACGGTGAAAGCGGTGCCGGGTATCGAAGAAGTCGCCATCACCACCAACGGTTATCGCTTGCAGCGTGACTTGCCCGCTTGGCGGAAGGCTGGCGTGGACGCCATCAATGTCAGCGTCGATAGCCTGGATCCCAGCACTTTCCATTTGATCACGGGGCAAAATCGTTTGCCCGCGATCTTGAACGGAATCGATCAAGCCATCGACCTCGGTATTCCCAAAGTCAAAGTAAATAGTGTGTTGCTGAAGGGCTACAACGGTGGCGCCTTGCCAGACTTTCTAGAGTACATCCGCAACCGCAAGGTAAGCCTCCGTTTTATCGAGCTGATGCGGACCAATGACAACGTACCTTACTACCAACGTCATCATATTAGTGGTCAAAGTATTAAAGATCAGTTGCTATTCGAAGGTTGGCAGCAGTGCAGCAAAGCCAAAACTGCTGGCCCTGCGCAGGAGTTCTGGCACCCAGATTATCAAGGCAAGCTTGGTCTTATCATGCCTTATAGCCGTGATTTTTGTGATGACTGTAATCGTTTGCGCGTGTCGAGTTTAGGGCAACTCTTTTTGTGTTTGTTTACCGAGCATCATCAAGACCTACGTCATTACTTACAAAGCGACGATACTGCACCCCTGCAAGCTGCACTGCAGCAATTTGTGCTCAGCAAAAAAGCGACACATGGGCTGCATGCGCAAGAAAGTGGTGCGACGCGCCATTTGGCGATGATTGGTGGTTAGTATGCAAGTGATTGGGATAGTTATCGCCGGCGGTAAGTCAACACGTATGGGGCAAGATAAAGCGCTGCTTGAAGTTGCTGGCATAACGCAATTAGAGCGCTGCAAACAATTACTGCGAGAAGCGGGTTGTCAGCAGGTCTATGTGAGTCGTAATAGTGCAGATGGTATTGTCGATCAGTTACCTGAAAGGGGGCCGTTGGGCGGCTTAATCAGCGTACTCCACACCCTCGAATTAGCCTCTCAGCGGCTGCTGATTGTGCCTATCGATATGCCGCTGCTCACCGCCGATGCGTTGTATCACTTACTCGCGCAACCCCAGCCAGCCTATTTTAACGGTTCACCGCTTCCCTGCGTGGTGACCTATTCGGCGGAACTCATGAATTACTTGACCGAACAGCTTGCTAATCCAATCGGTGATTGGTCCATCCGTGGCATGTTACAGGCGCTGGCTGCGCAGCCCGTTGAATGGCCGTATAGCTATCAACTACAAAATACCAATACGCCGCAACAATGGCGGCATGCGATTGAAATGTTAGGAGTATCGATATGACAGCAAAACAGCATCGGCCATTACATATCGCTTTGGCTACGGTTTCCGATCGGCATACGCCGGCGACCGATGAAACCGGTGACTGGTTAGCAGATGCCATTGCTGAAGCTGGGCATCACCGCTATCAACGGCAAATTCTCGGCACCGACAAATACCTATTACGCGCGGTGGTTTCGCGTTGGATTGCCGAGCCGCAGTTGTCGGTTGTGATTCTTAATGGCGGCACGGGCTTTGCCGCGCACAATTGTGTGCCGGAAGCATTAGAGCCATTGTTCGACCAGACGATCACCGGCTTTGGTGAGCTGTTCCGTCAACTGAGCTTCCAGCAGATAGGCAGCTCGGCTCTGCAATCGCGGGCTATCGCTGGGTTGGCAAATAATACCTTGGTGGTTGCAATTCCAGGTTCATTGTCTGCCGCGCAACTTGCCTGGCAAGAGCTTATTCGACCGCAGCTCGATGGCTTGCAGGGGCCTTGTAACTTCAATGCCCGTCTCGCGCGCAGTGCTTAAGTACGAAGGAGAAACAATCATGACGCAGAAACAGTTTACCCATTTGGATGAAACGGGCGCGGCGCACATGGTCGATGTCGGTGAGAAGGCCGTGACCGTGCGCCAGGCCACCGCAGTCGCTACGGTGCAAACCACGCCAGAAGTGGTGACGCAAATAGAACAGCAATCGCTACGCAAAGGTGACGTGCTCGCCGTTGCGCGCGTCGCCGGCATTATGGCGGCCAAGCGCACCAGCGACCTTATTCCCTTGTGCCACCCACTGGCGCTGACCAAAGTGACAGTCGAGTTTACCTTGCAGCCTGCGCAAGGGCGGGTGGAGATCACTGCTGTTTGTGCGGTACAGGGCGTCACCGGGGTCGAGATGGAAGCGTTGACCGCGGCAAGTGTCGCAGCGTTGACCATTCATGACATGTGCAAAGCCGTTGACCCAGCACTCGTTATCAATGGCATTCAGTTGCAAGAAAAAACCGGTGGCAAGAGTGGCCACTGGCAACGGGAGCATGTGAACCATGGTTAAAGTAAAGTTTTTTGCGGCACTACGTGAGCGCCTCAACTGTGCCGAAATTGAAGTCGAGAGCCAGCGCAACGACACCGTTGCGCAGATCCGCGAGCGCTTGGTGGCGCAGCACCCAACTTGGCAGCATGAGCTGTTGGCCAATGAGGTGCTTTGTGCGAAGAATTTCACCTTTACCGATGTGACCGCCACCGTGCAGAGTGGCGATGAATTGGCGTTCTTTCCGCCGGTCACAGGAGGCTAGTATGAGCATTAACGTGCGCGTACAGAAGGCTGATTTTTGCCAAGCGGAGGAGTACTTGAAGCTGAGCAATGCCAGCAATTGTGGCGCGGTGATAACTTTCACGGGACTGGTTCGAGAACTGGTTGATGGCGATCTGCAAATGCTCCATCTTGAGCATTACCCCGGTATGACCGAGCAAGTTCTTGAGCAACTCGCGCAGCAAGCACAGCAACGCTTCGGGGTTGAGCAAATTACTATTATTCACCGCGTGGGTAGTTTGAAATTGAACGAGCAAATCGTTTTTGTTGGCGTGGCGGCCGGTCACCGCCAGGCCGGTTTTGCTGCCTGTATGTATGTCATGGACTACTTAAAAACCCAAGCGCCGTTTTGGAAGCGCGAAGTAACCAGCTCAGACAACTACTGGGTTGCCGCAAAGGAAAGTGACCGAACGGCAGCAACCCGCTGGGCCGATGGGACTGAGAACCGTGTTGCCTCTTAAATTGCGTCTCACGCTTTCGTTAGTGCTTCTTGCGATTAGCGTAGTGGCGCCTGTGTCGGCGCGCGAGACCATCCACGTAGCCGTTGCGTCCTCTTTGCGTGGTCCATTGGAAGAAATTCGCACGCAGTTTGAGCAACGCCACCCCGAATACCGCGTTACGGTGGCCTATGTTGCGAGCGGTAAGTTGGTTGCGCAAATGACCCATGGCGCGCCCTATCAGTTACTTGTCTCCGCTGAGCCGCGATATCTCGACATACTCTACGCACGCGATTTGACGCTCGCTGCTCCCGTACCCATTGGTTACGGCGAACTGGTGCTGTGGCACCCAGATCAGGCGGGAACAATTGAACACATGATCGAACAGGCTGACTTTGTCGCTTTGGCACAACCCAAGCATGCGCCTTATGGTCAAGTTGCGTTGGCTTATTTGCAGCGTCATTTTTCCCACGAGCGATATGCCGATAAATTAGTTTACGGTGACAACGTGGCGCAAGCCGCCCATCGTGTGCACGTCGGTGCCGCAGATGTAGGCTTTGTGGCGCTAGCGCAGGTTCTTGAATTAGGGTTACCAAGCAGTGCTTATTCGCATTTGCCAACTGCGGCAAAGTTGCCGCAGGCAATCGCCCTGACGCATCAAGCGAAGCAAAATAGCGGCGCGCAATTGCTCTATGACTTTATGCTGGCGTCCGAGAGTCAGCAGATACTTGCTACCTTTGGCTATCAATCCACCGTCGCGCAAGAGTTCGCCTATGTTACAAGCGACTGATTATCAAGCCATAGCATTAACCCTGCAGTTAGCAACGGTCACGACCGTTATCTTGCTAGTGTTAGCAACGCCCTTGGCTTGGTGGCTGGCGTTTACCAGCTCGCGTTGGCGTGGCTGGGTGCAGGCGATTGTGGCGATGCCTTTGGTATTGCCGCCGACGGTGTTGGGTTTTTACTTATTGCTGGCGCTTGGTCCGCATGGCTTTATTGGTGCTAGCCTCGAGGCCCTTGGCGGACGGCATTTGGCCTTTAGTTTTGCCGGCATTGTGATCGGTAGCATTATTTACTCCTTACCTTTTGCGGTGCAGCCGTTAACGGAAGCCTTCCGCGCCATGGGGCGCCGCCCACTGCAAGTGGCGGAGAGTTTAGGTGCCAGCCGCTGGCATGCGCTACGCACCATAGCGCTGCCCTTGTGTCGCGGCGGTTTTGTGGTGGCGGCGACCTTGGTATTCGCGCATACGCTAGGTGAATTTGGCGTTATTTTGATGATTGGCGGCAGTATCCCTGGCGAAACACAAGTGCTGTCCGTGTTGATTTATGATCACACTGAAGCGTTGAATTACTCCGCCGCACATACATTATCGCTTGGTCTCATTGCGGTTGCGGTGGTGGTACTTGCCATTGTCTACGGACGGAGACCTGCTGCATGACTCTCAGTGTAAAAGCCTCGCTACCACGCCAACATTTTCCTCTTGAGGTGAACTTAACGCTGCCTAGCACTGGCATAACGGCGATTGTCGGTGCCTCGGGCTCAGGTAAAACATCTTTGCTTGAAGTGATTGCTGGATTCGCCCCAGCGGGGATGACGGAGGTGCATTTTAATGAACACCTGTGGCAGGATGCGAACACTCGCATGCCACTAGCGGAACGCCGAATTGGCTTGGTCTTGCAAGAGCCAAGCTTGTTCCCGCATTTGACCGTGGCGGAAAACCTACGTTATGGCTGGCAACGCGCGGCACAGCATTATGTGTCATGGGACGAGGTGATCAACAACTGTGGTGTCGCTGATTTGCTGGCGCAAAAGCCCTCGCAACTTTCCGGTGGTCAGCAGCAGCGTGTGGCCTTTGCGCGTGCGCTCCTCGCGCAACCACAGCTACTGCTGCTCGATGAGCCGTTTTCGGCTCTTGATGAAGCCACTCGTCAGCAGTTTGTAGACTACCTACGGCAAGTTGCAACGCGTCATGAGTTGCCGGTACTCTTCGTGAGCCATCAACTATCTGATATTGCCGAAGTGAGTGATCATCTGGTTTTGCTGCAGCGTGGTCAGGTACTCAGCAGTGGCCCGTTGCTACAGCAACTGCGACAGGAACCGCTACGCTCGCTGCTGGGCATGAGCGTGGTGACGTCTCCGTTGCCAGGACTCAATGAACAGCCGCAGCAGCGGCTACGCATTTATGCCCGTGACGTCAGCTTAAGCTTGCAACCAGTGCCACACTCGAGTGTGCGCAACCAAATCACCTGTGTGATTTTTGCCGTTCATGAGAGTCATCGCGCCGGTGAGCGTTTAGTCGAACTCGAATGCCAGCAGCAGTATTTCTTTGCCTTGGTCAGTGATGACGCATGGCAGCAACTAGCTCTCAGAGTCGGCCAACGCGTGGTCGCCCACGTCAAAGCTGCCGCGTTGCATCATCCCTTGATCCAACCTAGCATCTTACCTAGCACCTTACCTAGCACATAAGCGCTGCGTGAAAGCATCAGCGAAACGCGTTAGACGGGCACTGCGTTCGCGGCCAAGCTGTACTTCGATAACGTGTAGTTTACTCGAATCTGCCCAAGCAGCGTTGAAAGCGGCGTCAAAGCTTTTGGCGTCATTGGCCTGATGTGTCACCGCACCTAACGCTTGACTCAAACGTTGAAAATCACACTCCGGCAAGCTAGTACAGATAAGCTCGGGAGCAAAGGCTTCAATCATATCCCAGCGTCGGTTATTAAATAGAATCACAATAGGGGACGCACCGAAATGAACCGCTTGGCATAGCTCTAGTCCCGTCATCAAAAAAGCGCCGTCGCCGACCAATACGACTGAACGAAGTCCCGTAGTCACATGCACTCCAAGCGCCGCCGGTATGCTATAGCCCATCGAGGCGTAATATGCGGGCGCGATGACATGGCTGGCATCGGCGTGTAATGATGCAAATAGACAATCACCGACATCACTGATAATCGGCACGCAGGCATCTTGACTACTTAACTGTGCATCAATGAGTTCGACGACTGTTGTGCTATTCCACGCTAAATGAGGATCAAATTCGCTAGCGGGTGTTGGCTCGAACCAAGTCGAATAGGGTGGTAGATGCTGCGACAATAGTCGCAAGCAAAGCGCCTGCAAATCAATATCGTAACAACGCTCATGCGGAAGATAGGTTGTGCCCTGATGCAGTTGTACTACTGCATCTCCGCGCACAAAATTTGGATAGGCGGCAAAATTACTGTCAGTGACGATGACACCCAAATGAATAATAAGGTCGCTTTCCTGCAATAGCTGATAGGCATGAGTGTCGCTCTCGTCAATAAAGGTACCGTGGTAGCAAGGGTGGTCGTGGCTAATACTCGCCCGCGCCAAAAAACTGGTAACAATAGGAATATTTAACTGTAACGCGAGATCTTCAACGGCTTGCGCAGCGCCAAAGCGCTGCACTTCGATACCCACAAGAAACACGGGTTGCCGAGCATTCTGCAGCCGCTGGAAAAGATAACTCTCAAGCTTCACCGCCTCGCGTTCCGGCATTTGTGGCGCTTCATAAGGTGGCAACGGAACGTAGCAGAAGTTAATGGCATCGCGAGGGATTTCAATCAACACAGGCCGAGAGGTTTCGCGACAACATTGTAATGCTGCTCGCAACTGTCCACTAGCGGTTGCTGGATTATTCAAACGCACCTGTAGTTCGGTCACTTCACTTAAGATACGGCGTTGCGAGTCGAGGTCTTTGGCTTGGTGGTGGATCGCCACGTTACGATCGATTTCTTGTTGTGCTGGAAAACCGGCCAGAATAACTAACGGAACCCGTTCCACATAGGCTTGCGCGATAGCATTGACAGCGTTTAGGGCGCCGGCGCCATAGGTGAGGAGTGCGGCCTGGGGGCGCTGACGAATCCGCGCTGCAGCGTCGGCGGCATAAATAACGCTGGGTTCATGATTGAGTGTGTAAAAGGGTAAGGCGCCGTTATCCTGCAGTTCGCAAAGTAACGGCAAAATAAAGTCGCCAGGAATGCCGAAGAGTGCTTCGCATTCGAATTGTTTTAATTCTTGCACCAATAAATCGGCAAATTTCATAAGTGACTCCACAGTTGTCCACGCAACGAGTGTGGAGTCAAATCAATAAAACTGCCTTGATCTAGGTCAGCAGCTGATCAAATGGTTGAATAATAATCGATTCGCCCGCCGCAATGCTGTCGCGTTCTTGTTCAAGCACTAAGAAACAATTTGCTTGCGCAACACTGGTGAGCACTGCAGAGCTTTGGCTGCCAACAGGCTCAGCCCACAACTGGCCGTCGCGTTGACTGAAGCGCCCGCGTTGAAAATCGGTGCGCCCCGGACGTTTCTTGATTGCGGTTGCGGCCTTCGCCTCAAGTTGTAATGGTGGCGTCACTTGCTCGCCGGCCATACGTCGCACTAGGGGTTGCACGAGCTGATCGAGGGTGACGACGGCGGCCACGGGGTTCCCCGGCAAACCACAGAACCACGCATCACCGAGGCGGCCAAATGCAAACGGCTTACCCGGTTTGATGGCAATCTTCCAAAACTCAATATGCCCCAGCTTTGCGAGGGTGTTCTTGGTGTGGTCGGCGTCACCGACCGAGACCCCCGCGCTGCTGATGACAAGGTCGGCACTGCGCATGGCCTGCTGGAACGCACTCTCAAGTGCATCAGGGTCATCGGCAATGTGGCCGAGGTCGATAATGTCGACATTCAAGCGTTGTAACATGGCCGTGAGGGTGAAGCGATTGCTGTCGTAGATTTGGCTGGCCTGACGCAGTGGCTCGCCGGGCACCACCAGTTCGTCACCATTAGAGAATAACGCAACGCGTAATTTACGAATGACATGAATATCAGCAATACCGAGTGAGGCGAGCAATCCCACATGTACAGCGTTGAGGCGCTGGCCAGCCGCAAGTACCACAGAACCGGCCGCAATGTCACTGCCGCAGAGGCGTACGTTGTCACCGCGCTGAACGGTGGTTTGTACCTGAATGTCAGCATCTTCACGCACAACATTTTCTTGCATCACGACTGCATCGGCACCTTGCGGTAATTGCGCACCGGTCATAATACGAACACAACTATTGGCGGGCAGGTCACCTTCGAAAGGGTGGCCAGCAAAGGCTTCGCCGACGACTTTGAGGGGCTGTGAGGCGTCTGCTGCGCGCAGCGCATAACCGTCCATCGCAGAGTTATCGTAGCCGGGTACATTAATATCGGCGCGCACAGGTTGCGCAAGAACGCGGTCTAAGGCCTCGTACAAACTTACGGTTTCGGTCTCCGTGATGGCGCTGACTTGGCTTTGCATCGCGGCGAGAGCGTCCGCGACGGGTAACCAGGAATTACTCATGCTTACCGCCCTGCTGATTGACCATCCAAACCGCGGCCTCGACGCGTGAGCGCAAACCGAGCTTTTTCAGTAAATGCTTCACGTGGACTTTGACCGTGCCGTCGGAGATATCCAGCTCACGGGCAATCACTTTATTGCTCATGCCCTTGGCAATGAGTTTCAAAATTTCGAGCTCGCGATTGGTCAGGCTTTCAAGCTTGCCACCACCTTGAGGCGCAGGGCGGCGTAGGGCAGTTGCCAATACTTCGGTAATGACTTCGCTGAGTACCATCTTGCCTTCGATGGCGCGCTTAATTTGCTCAATCAACTGTTCAGGTTCCATGTCTTTCAGCAAATAGCCATCTGCGCCGTTGGTAATCGCGGCAACGACGTCTTCATCGGCATCCGACACGGTGAGCATGACAATACGCGAAGTCACACCTTCGTCACGTAGATGTTTAAGCGTTTCCAGGCCGTCCATCCCCTGCATATTGAGATCGAGAATGATGAGATCTGGGTCAAGCTCCACTGCTACGGGAATGGCGTCTTTGCCGTTGCTAAACTCGGCGACAACTTCGAGCTCGTCTTCCAGTGAAATAAGTTGTTTGAGACCTTTACGCAGTAACGGGTGGTCGTCCACTAGCATGATGCTCGAGCGCATGTCAGTCATGGTATTCTCCTTTCTTTAGTTGCCGCTATTTTCACATATTTGTTGCGCTGGCGCATGGTTTACCAAGGCCTAAGTTAGCGAACTTAAGTCGACAAAACAACTTGGTTTGCCATTGAAAAATATCTAATAATCATAGGTTTAACATCATAACCTACCACTATGTGAGTAGTAGCTGTATCTCTAAATACCCTGCTGCTAACTCCTGAGAAGCCTTGCGGCAAAGGCCTTCCATGCTCGATCCTTAGCTTAGTCGTCCGTCATCAAAAGGCCAATTGTGCAGCCTGTTACCAGCAGCGAAACCATCGACAAAATGACTGCATTGCAAGTCATTGCCAGTACTTCCGTATGGATGTGCTGGAGTGTACTTGTGGTCGTTTTGTACGCCTTGGGTCTTGGCTTCAATTTTGCGCAACTGTTTGGATTGTTGGCGCTGACAGGCTTTGCCGCGGCGGGGTTTCAATTGAGTTGGTTCGCGCTCGGTTCGCGTTCGTTATCACGGCGTTTTATTCGCACGACCACCGCACTGCTGGCGCTAGTCGCTGTAGCGATGGGTTGGCTTTTTTTACAAGCTTCGTTTGCCTTGAATCAACTGCAGCTCTTGGCGGTGTTGGCAGGCTTAGGTGGTGCCCAGCTCTACGTGCGCGGGGAGCGGACTAGTTCCGAGTCTAGCACTATGGGTTGGGAGCTTGCGGTAACTGCCGCTGTCGGTGGTACAGGTATTGTATTGGCACAAATCGCCACGCCCTTAGTGGTGACCCTACCAAATCTGATTGGCGGCAATCCCGAGCCTTTCGTGACGACGATAAGTATGGGGAATGTGCTGGGTAGTATGCGCCCAGAACAGCCCATAAGCCTGAGCAATCTCGCTTGGATGTTGCTGCTATTCATCTGTATTGCAGTGCTTTTTCCTGCGCACCGCCAGCATCAAGTCAAACTGCAGCATGCACCTTTTCACCGTCGTCATTTAATTCGTAATCCACATTTGTGGGTCATGACTGTGCTTTACATCATGGCCTTCGGTTCGTTTATTGGCTTTGCGTTATCTTTTCCGCTAGTGCTGCAGTTTCTATTCGGTTTGAGTCGCGAATGGCAAGCGGGTGAACTAGTCAATGCAATAAGCAACGATTATGCCCCACAAGCTTTGACCTATGCGTGGTTGGGACCGCTAGTTGGGGTGGTAGCGCGCCCTTTAGGAGGATGGCTTGCGGACCTTTATGGTGGGGCGCGGGTGACTTTTGTTTGTGCCGTGTTGCTGGCACTGGCGTGTGCGGCAGCGGCGTACCTTACTCAGCAAGCCTTTCACAGTGGTGCGCCGGAGCAGTATTTTCTACTGTTTTTATTAGTTTTCTTCGTGTTATTCGTGGTTTCTTCGCTAGCCAGCAGCGCAATCTATCGATCTGCAAGTGTGCTTTTTCCTGCAGCCCAACTGCCGATTGCCTTGCGTTGGCTAGCGGCATGCGCAACCGCAGGAGCGGGTTATATTCCATTGATGTGGGGGGTGCAAAGTGTAACCGGCACTCCTGCATTGGCGCTGGTCGCTTTCGCCGTGTTTTATCTGGTGTGTGCAGTCATTGTTGCCGGCGTCTATCTGCGCCGGCACAGTGTTTACTTCAACCCATAAACTTAAGAGGCGAGCTCCGCCGCTTTTTGCTCATTAACGTAGGCTGGCAAGAACTCGAAGTAGACCCCAGTGCCACCCTGTTCCCGACGTTGAATCCGAAGTTCTCCACCTAGGTGCTTACTACGTTCTTGCATGATCGCCAGTCCATAGTGGTTAAGTTTCTCAGCATTCTCGGGAATTCCGACGCCATCATCTTCAATACTCAGACTAATACCTTTATCAAGCGTCTGTTGCATGCGGATAACCACTTCTGAGCCCTGACTGTGGTGGATAGCGTTTTGACAGGCTTCGCGAATAATCTGCAGCAGGTGAATTTCTTCGTGTGGCTCCAAAGGAGCATTAGCGAGCTGATAATCAAGCCGGAAGGCGAGCCCAGACTGCTCTTCGAATTGCCTCAAGGTGGTCTGTAGTGCGTTAATGAGGCCTGCACCATCGACCTTCAAGCGGAAGGTTGTCAATAACTCGCGCAGTTGGCGATAGGCCGAATTGAGGCCCTCGCGTAGCTCATGGGACACGTCATCAATGGTCGCAGCGTCCTCTTTTTGAATGGCTTTATCAAGCCGCGTGACTTGGATCTTCAGGTAGGACAAGGCTTGTGCCAAGGAGTCATGTAGTTCGCGCGCAATCACAGTACGTTCTTGAATCAGCGCGAGACGGCGCACCTGCTCTTCTTCTTGCTTCAAGCTGAGCGCAATAGCCAACTGATCGGTGACCGACTGCAATAACTGCTGTTGCCAATCGTCAAGTTGGCCTCCGAGTTCGACTCGTGCAACCAAGACGCCGTAGTAATGGTGGTCACGTTCAATCGGGTAGCGATAAACGCGCTTATCTTCCATCACACTAACGCCGCCGCCGGCTGACACACACTCGGCACAATCGACCCCAGCACAAGGGTCGTCTTCGGCGGCTTCAGGCTGGACTTGTAGATAAGGCTTGTCGCCCGCCGGAGTGATCAGGCATAGCTCGAGGTCGTCAATCCGCGCAGCTTCTTTAAGGCCATCGATGATATGAGTAAAGTCTTGATAACTCGGCGAACGCTCGATAATGCTCCGCGCCATGTCATACAAGAACTGCAGCTTGGTATTGCTGTGTTGAATCGCTTGCGTCTGCTCATCAACACGTTTTTCGAGGTTGCCGTACATGTAACCGACCGCAGTGTTCATCTTATTGAGTGTCTCGGCGAGCACGCCGAGTTCATCGCCCATAGGATGATTCACGCGTGCGGTAAAATCGCCTTGGCCAATGCGACGGGCCGTTTGGGTCAGCGTTTGTAGTGGCTTGCGCACGCGGCTACGCAGCCAATAGGCAATGATCCCAGCCAGGATAATCGTTGCGAAAAGACTCAACACTTGGATCAGTCGAATCGCCCGAATGCGTGATTCTGCTTCTTGTTGCAGCGCACCTACAAGCGCGTCGAGCTCACTAATGTGAGGGGCGATTAAGGCTTCGATTTGCTCAGCGACGACGCCTTCAGTCGCAATACGTTCTTGGAGCTCCAGCCAGCTTTCACGAGTGCTTTGAAATTGCGCGGCAAGGGCGCTGTCGCCGTGGCTAAAGCGATTGAAAACTGGATGCTGCCAAGTCCCTTGGAGTTGCTGCGCCAGTTCAGCGGTGACCTGTGCCTCAGGTTGGTGGAGACGGTGCCATGCATAGCGATAACTCTGCATCCGCAAAGAGCCGGCTTTGTTGATGGCCAATGCATCCTGGTCGGCACGTTCAGAGAGCCAGTACGAGGCCAATAAAGTGCCTACAGTAAGCGCGACCATAAGGCCGAGCGCAATACCGACGCGTGTGACGATGGAAAACTGCCGCATAAAAAACTCACTGAACATGAAACTAAGTCTAGTTTAACGGTAATTCCCAAGACTTGCATCAGATCGGTCTTGGCAAGTGTCTTTAATGGGCTACCTCTTTTGCTTTTGGCGCCACCGAGCGATCCAAGCCGAAATTTGAGAATCAATATAAAACAATGAGTTAGCTTGTTTCGAGCGTACTCAAAAAGGGGTAGAGAGGGCGTATACCCCCTATCTAGCGGGCTTGCCGACCTATAGCAATACCACGATGACCGCTGCAAACTTAGCGCGTAACGACATCTACTAGGAGTTTGAGGATGAGTCATCTACTCGACAAACTGCGGTTTTTCAAAACCCGCAAAGAACCTTTTGCCGATGGGCATGGGGTAACAACAGACCAAGACCGTACTTGGGAGAATGGCTATCGCCAGCGTTGGCAGCACGACAAAGTGGTGCGCTCGACTCACGGCGTGAACTGTACCGGTTCATGTAGTTGGAAAATCTACGTGAAAGACGGTTTGGTCACTTGGGAGACCCAACAAACCGACTATCCGCGCACGCGCCCAGACCTACCGAATCACGAACCGCGCGGCTGTCCGCGTGGAGCAAGCTATTCGTGGTACATCTACAGCGCGAACCGCCTGAAGTATCCGAAGATGCGTCAAAAGCTAATGGAGCTATGGCGCGACGCGAAAGAACAGCATAAAGACCCGGTGCAAGCATGGGAGTCGATTGTTACTGATCCAGTGAAAGCCAAGAGCTACAAAGAGCGTCGCGGCTTGGGTGGTTTTGTGCGCGCCAGTTGGGAAGAAGTCAACGAGCTGATTGCCGCGAGTAATGTGTATACCGCGAAGACCTATGGGCCTGACCGTATCAGTGGTTTCTCACCGATTCCGGCCATGTCGATGGTGTCGTATGCGGCTGGCGCACGTTATTTGTCGCTCATTGGTGGTAACTGCCTGAGTTTCTACGACTGGTACTGTGATTTGCCGCCGGCATCGCCGCAAATTTGGGGCGAACAAACTGACGTGCCTGAATCAGCTGACTGGTATAACTCCAACTACATTATCGTGTGGGGCTCGAACGTTCCGCAAACCCGTACGCCTGATGCTCACTTCTTGACTGAAGTTCGTTATAAAGGCACTAAAACCTGCGTTATCACTTCGGACTATTCAGAAGCGTCGAAGTTTGGTGACACGTGGCTGGCGCCGCGTCAAGGTACCGACTCAGCCTTGGCGATGGCGTTCGGCCATGTCATTTTGAAAGAATACTATGTGAATCAGCAAAGTAGCTACTTCCAAGATTACGTGAAGCGCTACACCGACATGCCGATGCTCGTCATGCTTGAGCCAGGCGAGAAGGTCTTAAAACAGGGCCGTTTCTTGCGTGCGGCTGACTTGGTCGACAATCTTGGCGAAGCCAACAATCCTGATTGGAAGACCATTGCAGTGAATGCTGCGGACCAACGTCTGACCAGCCCGAACGGTGCTATCGGCTATCGCTGGGGCGAGAAAGGCAAATGGAACCTTGAGCAAAAAGACCAAGGTGGTGACGTTGATCTGCAACTCAGTCTGAAAGACGGTCATGATGAAGTGGTCGAAGTGGGCTTCCCGTATTTCGGTGCGGCTCCGCACGAATACGATTACTTCCAACACACCCATCATGATGAAGTGCAAGTACGCCGCATTCCAGCCAAGCGTGTCGAGCTCGCAAATGGCGAAACCGCATTAGTTGCGACCGTGTACGACTTGATGTTGGCGCAATATGGCGTTGACGATGGCAGCAACGATCCAAATCGTGCGCAAAGCTATGAAGATGACGTGCCTTACACACCGGCATGGCAAGAACATATCACTGGCGTTAAACCAGCGGACGTGATCCGTGTGGCAACTGAATTCGCGCGCAACGCAGACAAGACCAAAGGTCGTTCGATGGTCATCGTCGGTGCCGCTTTGAACCACTGGTACCACATGGACATGAGCTATCGTGGCCTGATCAACATGTTGATGATGTGTGGCTGTATCGGTCAATCAGGCGGCGGTTGGGCGCACTATGTTGGGCAAGAGAAGCTGCGCCCACAAACCGGCTGGCAGCCGTTGGCGTTTGGTCTTGATTGGCAGCGCCCACCGCGTCACATGAACGGTACCTCGTTCTTCTACAACCACTCAAGCCAGTGGCGCTATGAGAAGCTCGACATGAGTGAAGTAGTGTCGCCGCTAACTGATAAAAACAAGTGGCAGAGCTCGATTATTGATTACAACACGCGTGCCGAGCGCATGGGCTGGTTGCCGTCAGCGCCACAGCTGGGTACCAATCCATTAGGTCTGGTAGCTGCGGCAGAAAAAGCCGGTGTTGATGTAAAAGACTACATTGTTGAGCAACTGAAAGGCGGCAAGCTGAAGTTTGCTTGTGAGCAGCCGGACGATCCGAAAAACTTCCCGCGTAACATGTTTATCTGGCGCTCCAACCTGCTGGGTTCATCAGGTAAAGGCCACGAGTACATGCTCAAGCACTTCTTGGGCACCAAACATGGCTTGCTTGGCAAAGACCTTGGCGACTTCGGTGGTAAGAAGCCAGAAGACGTCGAGTGGGTCGACGACGGCGCCGAGGGCAAAGTGGACTTGTGGGTGACCCTCGACTTCCGCATGTCGACCACCTGCCTGTACTCCGACATTGTCTTGCCAACTGCAACTTGGTACGAAAAAGACGACATGAATACCTCGGATATGCATCCGTTTATTCACCCATTAACCGCAGCCGTTGACCCCGTGTGGGAAGCGCGCAGTGACTGGGACATCTTTAAAGGTATCGCCAAAGAATTCTCGCGCGTGTGCCAAGGCCACTTAGGGGTCGAAACAGATGTGGTGACCACACCAATCATGCACGACTCGCCGGGCGAACTGGCGCAGCCGTACGGTGTGAAAGCCTGGTGGAAAGGCGAGTGTGAAGCTGTGCCTGGTGTGACCATGCCTAACATCAACATTGTTGAGCGTGACTACCCGAATACCTATCACCGCTTTACCTCGCTCGGTCCGCTAATGGACAAGCTTGGCAATGGTGGTAAAGGCATCAACTGGAACACCCAAGAAGAAGTCGATTTCTTAGGCAAACTGAACCGTGTGCACCACGAAGAAGGTGCCAACAAAGGTCGCCCCGTGATCGATAGTGCCATTGATGCTTGTGAAGTGATTCTGTCATTGGCACCAGAAACCAATGGCCACGTGGCGGTAAAAGCGTGGGAAGCACTCGGTGAATTCACCGGCCGCGACCACACGCATCTGGCGAAGCCAAAAGAGGAAGAGAAAATCCGTTTCCGCGATATCGTCGCACAACCGCGCAAGATCATTTCGTCACCGACGTGGTCAGGCTTGGAAGACGAGCATGTGTCGTACAACGCCGGCTACACCAACGTTCACGAGTTGATTCCATGGCGCACCATCACCGGTCGTCAGCAGTTCTACCAAGATCACGAGTGGATGCGCGACTTCGGTGAAACCCTGTGTGCTTACAAGCCACCGATTAACCTGAAAACCGTCGAGCCAGTGCTGAACAAGAAGGGTAACGGCAACAAAGAGATCGTGTTGAACTGGATCACTCCGCACCAAAAATGGGGTATCCACAGCACCTACTCTGACAACTTGCTGATGCTGACGCTGTCACGTGGTGGCCCGATTGTCTGGCTGAGTGAAATCGATGCCAAAGCCGCCGGTATTGAAGATAACGACTGGATCGAAATCTTTAACGTGAACGGCTCGATTAGTGCCCGTGCGGTGGTTTCGCAGCGTGTGCCAGAAGGCATGAGCATGATGTACCACGCGCAAGAGCGCATCGTGAACGTACCAGGTTCAGAGTTAACCGGCACCCGCGGCGGTATTCACAACTCAGTGACGCGTGCGGTCATGAAGCCGACCCATATGATTGGCGGCTACGCACAACAAGCCTATGGCTTTAACTACTACGGCACCGTTGGCTGTAACCGCGATGAATTCGTGGTGGTTCGCAAGATGGACAAAGTCGACTGGTTGGACACTGAATAAGGTTGGAGTGAGGACGTTACCATGAAAGTAAGAGCTCAAATTGGCATGGTGCTAAATTTGGACAAGTGTATTGGTTGTCATACCTGCTCCATCACTTGTAAGAATGTTTGGACATCACGCGAAGGCGTTGAATACGCTTGGTTCAACAACGTTGAAACTAAGCCAGGCGTGGGCTTCCCGAAAGAATGGGAAAACCAAGACAAATGGAATGGCGGCTGGGTCCGCAATAAGAAAGGCAACTTGGAACTGAAAATCGGTGCCAAGCGTCGGGTGTTGGCGAATATTTTCGCCAACCCAGATTTGCCTGAAATTGACGACTATTACGAGCCGTTTGATTTTGATTACCAACACTTACACACCGCAAAAGACAGCAAGCACCAACCGGTCGCGCGTCCACGCTCACTGATCTCAGGTCAGCGCATGGAGAAGATCGAGTGGGGCCCGAACTGGGAAGAAATTCTCGGTACTGAGTTTGCCAAGCGTAAGAAAGACAAGAACTTCGACGAAGTGGTGCAAAAAGACATCTACGGTCAGTTTGAAAAGACCTTCATGATGTATTTGCCACGTTTGTGCGAGCACTGTCTGAACCCTGCGTGTGTGGCCGCTTGCCCGTCAGGCGCCATCTACAAACGTGAAGAAGACGGTATCGTCTTGATTGACCAAGACAAGTGTCGTGGCTGGCGCATGTGTGTGTCGGGCTGTCCGTACAAGAAGATTTACTACAACTGGAAAACCGGAAAATCAGAAAAATGTACCTTCTGTTTCCCGCGTATCGAAGCAGGCCAACCGACCACCTGTTCAGAAACCTGTGTAGGCCGTATTCGTTACTTGGGCGTACTGCTTTACGATGCGGACCGTATCGAGGAAGCGGCGAATACGCCGAATGAGCAAGACCTTTATCAGGCGCAGCTCGATATCTTCTTAGATCCGCACGATCCAGAAGTGCAAGCGGCGGCGCGCAAAGAAGGTATTGCCGAGAACTGGATTCAAGCTGCACAGCGTTCACCGGTGTACATGATGGCAATGCAATGGAAAGTTGCCCTGCCGTTGCACCCTGAATATCGCACCTTACCAATGGTGTGGTACGTGCCACCACTGTCACCAATTCAAAGTGCGGTGGAAGCGGGTCACGTCGGTATGAATGGTGAAATTCCAGATCTGAAGTCACTGCGTATTCCGCTGCGTTACTTGGCGAATATGCTGACCGCTGGTGACGAATTCCCGATTGTGCGGGCGTTAGAGCGCATGATTGCGATGCGTGCCTATAAACGTAGCCAGAACGTCGATGGTGTCGAAGACTTGGAAGTTTTGAAGCAAGTTGGTTTGACCCAGCAGCAAGTGGAAGAGATGTATCGCTACATGGCGCTGGCAAATTACGAAGACCGTTTCGTGATTCCAACCAGTCACCGTGCTTATGCTGAAAATGCCTATGACCTGAAAGGGAGCTGTGGCTTTACCTTCGGCAATGGCTGTAGCGATGGCAATAACGATGTGAACTTGTTTGGCGCGAAGAAACAAAGCGTCCGCCAAGTCATCCCTGTAACGGTGAAGGAGTAATCCCATGCAAGTATTACAAGTCATTTCACTGTTACTCGACTACCCGAAAGTAGAACTGCTCGATGTAGTGCCGGAGTTGCGTACCCTGGTGCGAGCTTCGGCACTGAGCACGGCGCAACAAGAAGCGCTCGATGACTTTATTGTGCGCCGCACCAGCGGCGACATGATGGATTGGCAGTCGGAATACGATGGCCTGTTTGAGCGTGGCCGCTCACTGTCATTGTTGTTGTTTGAACACGTACATGGCGAATCACGCGATCGCGGGCAAGCTATGGTCGATTTGATGCAACAGTATCAGCAAGCGGGTCTCGAGATCGGCGTCAAAGAGTTGCCAGATTACATTCCGTTATACCTCGAATTCTTGGCTACCCAAGGCGACGACAATGCACGCGAAGGCTTGGCCGAAGTCGCGCATATCTTGGCCGTCTTGGCAGCACGCTTGGAGCAACGCGAAAGTGATTATGCAGTGCTATTTAAGAGCCTGTTAGAGCTGGCGCAAGTTGAGATTGATTTAAGCGACGTGCGTGCACAAGTCGAGTCGGAAAAGCGTGACGACACGCCGAAAGAACTCGACAAAGTCTGGGAAGAAGAAATGGTGACCTTTACTGGTAATGACGCCACCAGCACCTGTCCAACGGCGCAAAACCGCCCAGCGGAAGGGCAGCGTCGTGACCAGTACATTCCACTGAATCTTGATCAACTCAGCAACGTGAAAAACGCCGCGGACGTCTAAGGAGCAAGTCATGAGTTATTTAAACACGTTTTTCTTTGGCATCTACCCTTACATTGCGTTGGCGGTCATGATCATCGGTACTTGGATGCGTTACGACCGTGAGCAATTTACCTGGAAAACTAGCTCCAGCCAGTTGCTCGAAAAGAAACAGCTGCGCCGCGGTAGTATTGCCTTCCATATCGGTATTTTGGCGATTTTTGCCGGTCACTTTGTCGGCCTGTTAACCCCAGGCGAAGTTTGGCATGTGTTGGGTATTAGTGCTGGCACTAAGCAGCTTATAGCCATTGTTGCCGGTGGCTTGGCGGGTATCGTGTGTTTTTACGGCATGACTATTTTAATTGTGCGTCGCCTGAAAAATCCGCGTATTCGTGCCAACAGCAGCACGATGGATATCACGATTTTGTTGTTGCTCTACGCACAGTTAATTCTGGGCCTCTTGTCGATTTTTGTATCACTCGGTCACATGGATGGTTCAACCATGCTGCTATTGATGGCGTGGGCGCAGAATACGTTGACCTTTGATGCCACCACCGCAGTTGCCGCCATGACCGATGTGCACTGGATCTTCAAACTGCATATCACCTTGGGTCTCACTATTTTCTTGGTGTTCCCATTCACCCGTTTGGTGCACATGTTCAGCGTGCCAGTGCAGTACCTTCGCCGTCAGCACCAAATCGTGCGGCAAAAAGCGGCACGTTAAGGAGTCGAATGATGATTCAAGTCAACCACACCACGATTGATGAACCGGCAATCCTCGCTGAGATGCAATACCATCCAGCAGATAGCCAGCAGCAAGCGATGGCGAAAGCAGCAGAGTCATTAGTGATTGGTGAATTGTTCCGTCAACGTGCAGCCGAACTTGGGCTGCACGTGAAAGACGAAAACAAGGATGCCAGTGATGACGACTTTCTTGCAGCGTTACTCGAGCGTGAAGTCGACATGCCAGAAGCTGATGACCAAGCTTGTGAAACCTACTATCAGCAAAATCCGGAACGCTTTACCACATCACCGTTGCTGGAAGTACGCCATATCTTGTTGGCTGCCGCGCCTGATGATGAACTCGACCGCGTGAACGCCAAAATGATGGCCGAGCAAATTATCAAGCAGTTAGGCGAAGGCGATGAATTTTCGCGTTTAGCCCAACAGCATTCGGCTTGTCCATCTGCCGCAACCGGTGGCAGCTTGGGGCAAATCAGCCGCGGTCAAACCGTTGCTGAATTTGAACGCCAAGTCTTCACCGCCAACGAAGGACTGCTACCGAACCCGGTGGAAACCCGTTACGGCTTCCATGTGGTCGCCGTCGACCGCAAAATCGAAGGCAAGCAGCTCCCCTACGACGCGGTAAAAGACAAAATCGCCGCCTACTTGAACGAGAAAGTAGAACGTAAAGCCGTCGCGCAATACATCCACACCCTCATTCAAGCCGCTGAAATTGAAGGCTTTGATTTTGCTGTATCGGATTCGCCTTTGCTGCAGTAGCGTTGAGTAAAGTCTGATTTGCACAACACATTTGTTGCAGTAAGCTAAAGCCTCCACATACGGAGGCTTTTTATGGACCACAACTTTTGGCATCAACGCTGGCAGCAGCAACAAATTGGCTTTCACCGCGACGCTTTTCATGAGTTGCTGACGGAATACTTTCCTAAAGCTTGCCCAAATGGCCGTATTTTGGTGCCGTTGTGCGGCAAGACGAAAGATATGTTGTGGTTGCTTGATCAAGGCTACAAAGTGTTCGGTGTGGAGCTGAGTGAGCTTGCGGTGCAGGCATTTTTCGCCGAAAACCAACTTGAGCCAGAAGTGACTAGCGTCGGTAAGTTTAAGCAATATGCGGTTGATGAGTTGGTGATTTGGGTGGGTGATGTCTTTGAGCTCTCCACCAAAGATCTTGCAGACGTCGATGGTTGGTATGACCGTGCTGCGTTGGTCGCGTTGCCACCGGAAATGCGCGTACGTTATGTGGAGCTGCTCCGGAAAACCTTACCGAATGGCAGCCGAGGCTTGTTGGTGACCGTTGGATACCCTGACGGCTACCGTGAAGGCCCACCGTTTTCGGTGCCTGAAGATGAAGTCAAAAGTGCTTACGGGCAACGCTTCAACGTTCAACGCAAGGCGCGTATTCAAGGTTTCGTGAACAACGAACCCAGCGCCGACAGCCCGGTCACCGAACAAGCTTACGTCATCTACGATTAAGCAATAAGGTTGTTGCGCTGCAAAACTTTGTAAGTTCGGCGTGCAAGCTTTTCCATAAAGGCGAGGTCAGCAAAGGTCGGCTCGGCAGTTTGGTTGTCGAGGTCGACTTGCCATTGGCTGACTTCGGCGTCGAGCATTTCCATCATTTTCTTGGAGCAGCCGCGGCAGATGCCTTGGCACATGTCGGCGTCTTCGAGGCCGAAGGGAATGGTGTTGCGAATGGTAGCCAATAACGCCCGCATAGCGTCGGTGGTATTGGGTTTGCGCTGGCGTGTTTGACTTCGTGACATCAGCACCTCCAAAGAAAAAGGGAGGGCACCCTGGAGAACCGGTGCACCTCCCACAACGAGAAAGCGTTAGTTTTGTTTCACTGCAGCGGCATCGACTTGAGGCTGTTTACCCCAAAGCCCACTAACAACCTGCCAGCTAATCGCTAGGGCGCCGATGATGAAGATCACATCACCCACGGTGCGCACCCAACGTAGACCTTCGAGTAACGGTTGCTGCATAAAGGCTTCGCTACGCGCATACCAAAGGCCTTCTGAAGCTGCGGCATAGAACTGAATGAAGCCAATCGGTAGCAAGCTGCTGAAGAGCATCAAGACTAAGCCGCCGTTCATCCACCAGAACGCAGTGGTCATCAGTTTGTCGTTGAAGGCCAAGTGCGGACGGATGTAGCGCAAAATGAGTAGCACGAAACCGAGCGCCAAGAAGCCATAGACACCGAACAAGGCTGCGTGGGCGTGCGTAGGTGTGGTGTTCAACCCTTGCACATAGTAGAGCGAAATTGGTGGGTTGATCATGAAGCCCAACACGCCAGCGCCCAACATGTTCCAGAACGCTACCGCCACGAAGCACATTAACGGCCATTTAATGCGAGCCATCCATGGTGCTTTGTGTTGCATGCTCCAGTTTTCCCATGCTTCATAGCCAAGCACGATAAGCGGGACTACTTCCAAGGCACTAAAGGTTGCGCCTACAGCCATGACCGGAGTGGTGGTGCCTGAGAAGTACAAGTGGTGGAAAGTACCCGGCACGCCGCCAAGCATAAACAATGATGCTGATGCCAGTGACGCTGTGGTGGCCATTTTTCGTGAGACCAAACCCATGCTGTGGAAGATAAAGGCAATCGCAGTGGTGGCGAACACTTCAAAGAAGCCTTCAACCCAGAGGTGAACGATCCACCAGCGCCAGTATTCCATCACTGACAAGTGAGTACGCTCGCCGTAGAAGAAACCAGCACCGTAGAACAGGCCGATCGCAACCACTGAAGCGGTGAACAGAGCGAGTAAGTTTTTGTCGCCTTTGACTTTAAAGGCGCCAATCACACCACGCATCATCAGGGCAAGCCAGAATACGATGCCGACAAATTTACCAATCTGCCATAAGCGGCCGAGGTCAACGTATTCGTAACCTTGGTGACCGAACCAGAAGTTCAAGTGTTCAGGCATGATTTGTGCGATGGCAAGGAAGCTACCGATAAAGGTACCCGCGACCACCACAACCAGTGCCCAGAATAGAATATCGACACCGAGTTTTTGGTACTTAGGATCTTTGCCACCGTTAATAATCGGTGCCAAGAATAAGCCGGCCGCTAAGAAGCCTGTCGCGATCCAGAACAAGGCCGCTTGAATGTGCCAGGTACGCACTAGGCTATAAGGGAACCACTCAGATACATTAATGCCATAGAATTCTTGGCCTTCCACGGTGTAATGCGCAGTAAAGCCGCCCAATAAAACTTGCAGGGTAAACAACGCCACAACAATGAACAGGTATTTGCCCAGAGCTTTTTGTGACGGGGTCAATTTAACCAAGCTAATCGGGTCCTGTTTGGGTGCCGCAGGTTCTTCCTCGTCATGTTTACGAATAAAGGCCCACGCCCAAATCAAACCACCGACACCGGCAATCAACAGAATCACACTGACAATCGACCAGATAATGTTCTCTGGGCTTGGTGTGTTATCAATTAACGGCTCGTGTGGCCAGTTGTTGGTGTAAGTTACATCAGCATCCGGGCGCTCGGTAGCGGCCGCCCAGGCAGTCCAGAAGAAAAACTCCGCCATGCGCTCACGGCGCTCAAGACTTGGTAGGGTATTTTCTTTCATCGCGTAGCTTTCGCGTGTGCTACGTAGTGTAGCGTCATCGCTAAACAAACGAATGTAGTAATCCGCTGTGTCGGCAATGGCTTGCGCACGACGTTCGTCAATCACCACTTCGTTGCTTACCGCATCGTAAGTGTTGGTGCGATAGGCTTGCTTCAACGCAAACTGCAGTTGGTTTTGCTGCGCTGGTGTAAGCTTGTCGTACTCTGTCATAAACTCTTCTGCTGCGGCAATTTCTAACCATGCTAAGAGTTCACGGTGCAGCCAATCCGCGGTCCAGTCCGGCGCTTGGTAGGCTCCATGCCCCCAAATCGACCCAAGCTGCATACCACCGACGGATTGCCATGCGGTTTGACCATCGAGAATCGACTCTTCGGTCATTAGCGTTTGGCCATTCGTGGTGACGAACTTCGCCGGTATCGGCGGCGCCTCACGATACACTTCGTTGCCGAAGTAACCCAATATTCCGAACGTAACTGCGAGAATCGCAATCAGCGTCCACCAAAGTTTTTTATAACCGGCCATACATCACCTTCTTGTTATGAGGTTAATCTCCACCGGTTCTGTTGCAATTGCCTTGCCAACTTTTATCTCTTTGTTTTATATGTGTTTGTACGGCGTAATGGGTGGTAATTACCCAGCAATATTAGGAGTGAATTAGCCACTGTGGGTTGTTTTTACCCAGCAACAGCATTTGTTGATCACGATCAACGCAAATCTAGTGCCATCATCTAATCTAAAACACAATATATAGTGTTTTGGTGGCGAAATGATGCGTTTTAGTGCAGTGGACATTGTTTTTCAAGAGGTGCCGGGTGAGGTGGCGCTTGCCTACACCATTACCGGCTGTCCGGTTGGTTGCAAAGGCTGTCACAGTGCCGACAGCTGGCCGGCAAGCCGAGGTGTTGAACTAACCGATGAACACTTCGAGAAACAGCTGAATCGCTACCAAGGACTTGTTACCGCAGTGCTATTTCTGGGCGGCGAATGGTACCCCGAACGCCTCGCAACCCTACTGCGTCGGGCCCAATTATTAGGCTTACATACCTGTTTGTACACTGGTTACGAGCAGGTCTCTGCAGCGTTAATGCAGCATTTAACTTACTTAAAAACTGGGCCGTGGCGCCCTGAATGTGGTGGCCTTGATGCGCCCACCACCAACCAACGTTACTACGACTTACGCACCGGGGAAGTGCTCAACGCCTTGTTTTGCCCGGAATTTATAAACATAAGAAAGGAAGAACAACATGTTGCGCTTACAACCTGAACAAATTGACCACAAAATGCAGTTCATCCACGACTACTTGCAGGCCCAGAATGCCGCCGATGGCTCGAAGATGGACGCCAATGCCAACGTTACCCAAAAGAACATTGCGACGCTAGAAGCAGAGCTCATGAAAGACTTCTTCGTGCAAGTGAACCGCAAGCAGGTCAGCACGAAAATAGCTGAGCTGTTTGGTCATGATTTGGCACAAGAATACGTTCGGCAAATCGAAGACCATGAGATTTACGTACACGATGAAACCAGCCTAAAGCCCTATTGCGTGTCGGTGACCATGTATCCATTCTTGCGCGATGGCTTAACCAAGCTAGGTGGCGAATCACAAGCACCGAAGCACCTCGAAAGTTTTTGTGGCTGCTTTGTGAACTTCGTTTTCGCGGTGAGTTCGCAATTTGCTGGTGCGGTGGCTACGGTCGAGTTTCTAACCTACTTCGATTATTTTGCTCGCAAAGATTACGGTGACGATTACCTTAATACGCATCGCCATCAAATCGAAAACCATCTGCAACACGTGGTGTATGCGTTGAACCAACCTGCGGCAGCGCGCGGTTACCAAAGTGTGTTCTGGAATATCTCGGTGTACGACAAGTTCTACTTCGAGAGCATGTTTGGTGATTTCGTCTTCCCTGACTTCAGTAAGCCTGAGTGGGAGTCTGTCAGCGGCTTGCAAGATTTCTTTATGCAGTGGTTCAACAACGAACGCAAAAAGACCATTCTGACCTTCCCTGTGGTGACGGTGGCGATGCTGACCGAAAACGGTGCGTGCAAAGATCAGCAGTTTGCCGAAGGGGTCGCCGCGGAACTTGCTGACGGCAATTCGTTTTTCGTGTATTTATCCGACAATGCCGACTCGTTAGCGTCCTGTTGTCGGCTACGTAGCGAAATTAGCGACAATACTTTCTCGTATACCTTAGGTGCAGGAGGGGTGGCAACGGGCTCGATCAACGTCATTACCATCAATATGAACCGCTTGGTGCAAGATGGCCGCGATTTAGCGACCGAAATCGACAAGATCCAGAAATATCAGGTGGCCTATCGCAAACTCATGGAGGAATACAAAGAAGCAGGTTTATTGACCGTCTATGACGCAGGTTTTATCAGTCTGGATAAGCAATTCCTGACCATCGGCATTAACGGCATGGTCGAGGCTGCTGAATCACAAGGCATTGAAGCCAGCAATAACCCCGAATACGCCGCCTTTGTACAAGAGCGCTTGAAGGTGATTTATGACGCCAACAAAGCGGCGCGCAAAGAATACGGTTACATGTTCAACACTGAATTTGTGCCGGCGGAAAATCTAGGCGTGAAAAATGCCAAATGGGATCGTGAAGATGGCTATTTCGTACCGCGTGATTGCTACAACTCCTATTTTTATGTGGTCGAAGACGAAAACTCGAATGCGCTCGACAAATTTGTGCTGCATGGCTCCGAACTTATCCAATACCTTGATGGTGGTTCTGCCTTGCACTTGAACCTAGATGAGAAGCTCAATCAGGCCGGCTATCTAGCGCTACTCAATACCGCAGCGCGCACGGGCTGTAATTACTTTTGCATCAACATCAAGATTACTATCTGTAATGAATGTGAGCATATCGATAAACGTACGTTGCACGCCTGCTCGTCATGCGGTTCGGCCGATATCGATTACGGTACCCGCGTGATTGGCTACTTGAAGCGGGTTTCAGCTTTTAGTTCAGGGCGGCAGAAAGAGCATAATAAGCGTCACTATCACCGTCGGCATCAAAGCCAAGTCGATCATCCCGTAGGTGCGGCACAGGCAGCATGGCGCCGAGCCAGCTAGCATGGCAAAAACTACTCACAAAGAGGGAGCCTAGCTCCCTTTTTTGTTGTATGGGGTGCAGCGCACGAAACAACTACAATAACAGGTCGAAAATCTTTGTAAGAGAAACAAACCATGGTTATTGAAAGTTATAGCGACCTCATCGCCGCTGCCCAGCAGCAACCGGAGCCACAACGTTTGCTATTTGTATTGGCCAAAGCCGAATTACCGCAAGATGCCACGGCAAGCCAGCAAGCGCGTTTTGCCGAGCAGCAAGGTGGGGCGTTAGAGCCGGTGCTTTGTGTTGATAAATTGCCGGAAGAGGTGACCGATTTTAACGTATTGGTGGCCGAGTCAAACCGTACCGGTATGGATTGGGATATCGCTTTTATTGCCAGCATGGAAGGTCGTGCTGGTCATCCGCCAAGCAGCGATGAAGCAGAGCAACCACTTACGCTCATGGTCAATAAAATAAAAGCCGGCAGCATTGCCGACTTTGTTACCGTGAATAAGCAAGGCGAACTGTTACAACTGTTCGCCTAAAGCCTTACACCACTTTCGAGTAGCGAGGCATTCCTGCCTCGCTATCGAGGTAGGCGTCAAAGCAGGCGCAGATGCTGCGCACCCACAAGCGTCCTAGTTCAGTCACTTTGAGTTCTGTTGTCGACACCTCGACCAAACCATCTTCGATAAACGGCTGCAGCTTAGCCTTCGCATTGGCAAAGTAATCCCAAAAATCGTCGATTTGCCACTGCTCGCAGAACGCTTCGAGATCAAGATTAAAGTGACAGATGACCTGCGAAATTAGGGCCGCACGCAAACGGTCATCGGCACTTAAGCTGAAGCCTTTGACCACAGGTAACTCGCCGCTTTCAATTGCTTTGTAGTAATCAGGCAAATCTTTGGCGTTTTGCCAGAGTACACCATCGATTTGGCTAATTGATGAAGCGCCCAGACCTAACATGCAGTCTTGCCCGGCAGTGGTATAGCCCTGGAAGTTGCGCTGTAAACGACCTTGTTGCTGTGCTTGCGCAAGTTCATCGTCAACTTTGGCGAAGTGGTCCATGCCAATAAACTGGTAGCCTGCGGCGCTAAAGCGAGTAATGCCAAGTTGCAACAACTCAAGCTTTATTGGCGCTGATGGCAGCGAGCTATCAGGAATTTTACGCTGTCCAGCAAAGCGCTGTGGCAAGTGGGCGTAGCTAAACAGTGACACGCGATCGGGTGCAAGTTCAATCACCTGGTCAATGGATGCCGCAAAGCTCTTTGGCTGTTGATAAGGCAAGCCATAAATCAAGTCTAAGTTGATCGAGTCAAAGCCGAGTTCACGACTCAGTTGTACTTGGTGTTTGATAAGGTCGGTGTCTTGCACTCGGTTAATGGCAATTTGCACCTTCTCATCGAAGTCTTGCACGCCATAACTGACCCGGTTGAAGCCCAGTTCACGCAAATGGCGCAGCTTATCGTCACTGCAACTACGCGGATCGATTTCAATACTTAACTCGGCATCGTCGGTTATAGTGAAATACTGGTTCAGCAACTGCCAAAGGCGCGTCAGTTGTTCTTCAGTAAGGAAAGTCGGAGTGCCGCCGCCCAAATGAATTTGGTTGACTACGCGGTCGCCAAGCATCGGCTGGTACATCGCCATTTCTTTGGCCAGCATATCCAGATAGCGGTCGGCCTTATGCTGGTGCCGCGTAATTACTTTATTACAGCCGCAGTAATAGCAAAGCTTATGACAAAACGGTAGATGCAAATACAGACTCAGGGCTTTGGGCGCCCCTGCAAGTGTTTGCTCCACCTTAGCGCGGTCAAAGTCACTGGTTAACGCAAGCGCAGTCGGGTACGACGTATAGCGCGGGCCGTTAATGTTGTATTTGTCGATCAAAGCTTGATCCCAAGTTACCGCAGACATAGCGAACTCCAATAAAGCGGCGAATGTGGAGCTTATTTTAAGTGATTCAGATCAAAAATTTGATACTCCTGAAGGGTTACTTCTTTGATCTAGGTCAAAGACTTTTCTGCCAACAATTCTAATTTTTGGTAGGCATATGCCGGGATGCGTTCCTTGATTTCTATAGTGTCGAGCAGGTTCTTGAGCTGTAAGCCAAGTTCGGTGTCACCGGTGACAAGTAGCTTGCGGCGGAAAAACAGTGTATCGGGGTCAACTTGCTGGGTGGCCAGTTGCAGTAACACTGGCCAGGTGACGCGCATGGTCACCGCAACCTCATTGGCGTTGGGTTGCACGCAGAGCACGTGTTGAGCGCCTTGAGGTCGACTGGTGACGACAAAGTTGAGGCCGAGATCGGTGATGGTGATGGCCACCCAACGATCGGCAAGAAAGTCGAAGGCGCCGGCTTTGCTATCTGCCGAAAACATCCGCCTAAATAATTGCTCAATCACTTTACAAGTAAGTCCCGCCGGTGCCACCGACACGCCTGTTGCCAGCACCCGCGGTGCCCACTCTACTACTTTGGTGATAACCATTCATTGCCTCGCATTTGCGCCACGTCAACGTCACGAAGCATTATAATTGCCATTATGAATGCATGTTCATGGTGAAGATCAATAAACGTCTTCATTGCAGGTAAAAAGTAAAGGCGAAAACATGGAATTACTCTGTCCTGCTGGCAGTATGCCAGCATTGAAAGCGGCGCTCGAGAATGGTGCTGACGCAGTGTATGTGGGTTTTAAAGGCGAAACGAACGCACGACATTTTGCCGGCTTGAATCTTGACGCGGCAAGTTTACGCGACGCGGTGCGCCTCGTGCATAGCTACGGTAAGAAGATCCATGTGGCGATCAATACCTTTGCCCACGTTCGAACTTGGGATCATTGGCGCCAAGCGGTCGATGATGCGGCCGCAGCGGGTGTCGATGTGCTGATTATTGCGGACATCGCCGTGCTGGCCTATGCCACTGAACGCTACCCCAAGTTAGAGCTGCATTTAAGTGTGCAAGCTTCGGCGACCAACGCAGCCGCCATCGACTTTTACAAACAGTTCGGCGTAACACGTGTGGTGCTGCCGCGCGTACTCTCCATGCAGCAGGTCCGAGCCTTAGCACGTACGACGGACGTGGAGCTCGAGGTCTTTGCTTTCGGTAGCTTGTGCATCATGGCGGAAGGCCGTTGTTATCTGAGTTCCTACATGACCGGCGAATCGCCTAATACCGCGGGAGCTTGTTCGCCAGCGCAACACGTACGTTGGGATGAAACCGCCGATGGTGGGCTCGAGTCACGCTTAAATGGCATCATGATCGATCGCTTCGCGGCCGACGAAACCGCTGGTTACCCCACACTTTGTAAAGGTCGCTTTAAAGTAGGTGATGCCACCTACCATGCCTTGGAAGAGCCTACCAGTTTGAATACCTTGGACTTACTTCCCGAGCTCTACAAAGAGGGTATCGCCAGCTTGAAAATTGAAGGGCGGCAACGTAGCCCAGCCTATGTGGCACAGATCACACGGGTATGGCGGCAAGCCATCGATCGCGTCATGCACGACCCCGAACATTTTGCTGTGCAAAGCGAATGGAATGCGGTGTTAGCAAATTTATCTGAAGGTAGCCAAACCACCTTGGGCGCCTACCACCGAAAATGGAAGTGATTATGCAGTTCTCATTTGGACCTATTTTGTATTTTTGGCCACAGCAGCAAGTTGAGCGTTTCTATCAGCAGGTGGCTGAATCTGACGTCGATTGTGTGTACTTGGGCGAAACCGTGTGCAGCAAGCGGCGGGAACTTAAATTCGAAGATTATTTTCGGCTGGCGCAAATGCTGCGCGAAGCGGGTAAGCAAGTATGCTTGTCGACCATGACGCTACTTGAAGCGCCCTCAGAGTTACGTGAGTTGCGTAAATACTGCGACAATGGCGAGTTCATGGTGGAAGCTAATGACGTGGGCGCGATCAGTCTTTTGCACGAGAGCAAGTTGCCGTTTGTCGGCGGCGCAGCGCTGCAAGTCTACAACCAGCACAGCCTGCGCAAGCTCGTTGGCATGGGCATGAAGCGCTGGGTTATTCCAGTAGAGCTGTCGCGTGATTGGCTGGCTGAACTCCTCGCCGAGCCACTCATAGAGAGCGTGCGCGACTGCTTCGAGACGGAGTTGTTTGCCTTTGGTCATTTGCCGTTGGCCTGGTCCGGTCGTTGCTTTACTGCGCGCTCCGAGAATCGTGCCAAAGATCAGTGTGAACTTTGCTGTATTAAGTACCCGCATGGGCGCACGGTCACCAGCCAAGATGGCACCGAGGTGTTTGTGCTGAATGGCATTCAGACCCAGTCGGGCTCACGCTATAATTTGATTAACCAGCTCAAGAGCATGCATGGCTTAGTGGATATGGTACGCTTAAGCCCACAAGTCCATGACAACATGGCCTGGCTACGCCGTTTTAAAATGAATCAAGACGGTTTGCAGCCATATCCGTTAGCGAAAAACGAGAGCAATGGCTACTGGTTGAAGTTGGCGGGTCTCGTGCAAGCAAATGATATGACCGCAAGTAAAGTGGAGAATTATGAAAGCTGACACAACCGCCCGCATTGGCATCGTCACGGTCAGTGATCGCGCCAGTGCCGGTGTTTATGAAGATATTTCCGGCAAGGCCATTGAAGATACCCTAAAGGAGTATTTAACCTCGCCTTGGCAAGCCTATTATCGCCTGATTCCAGACGAAAAAGATGTCATTGAAGCAACCCTACGCGAACTGGTAGACGACGAAAACTGTTGTTTGGTCGTCACCACCGGCGGCACAGGTCCCGCCGAGCGCGATGTCACGCCGGAAGCCACCGAAGCGGTGTGTGATCGTATGATGCCTGGATTTGGCGAACTCATGCGCGCTGAGTCGCTGAAGTACGTACCGACCGCCATATTGTCGCGGCAAACTGCGGGTTTGCGTGGTTCGAGCCTTATTGTGAACCTCCCGGGCAAGCCCAAAGCCATTCGTCAGTGCCTTGATGCCGTGTTCCCCGCTATTCCGTATTGTATCGATCTAATGAACGGTCCTTACCTTGAGTGTGATGAAGCGGTGATGAAACCTTTCCGACCGAAAAAATAAGGCAAAAAAACGCAAAAAGGGTCACTTGATGTGACCCTTTTTTATATCTGCTGTGCAGCTTGCCAGCCGACCCTTTAACAAGGGTCAGCAGCACCTTTACGGGAGTAGAACCACCACGTGATAACGGTACATAGCGCGTAAAAGCCAACGAAGGCATAGAGCGCGCCCGCCACGCTGCCAGTCATGGCAATTGAGGTACCGTAAGCTTTCGGAATAAAGAAGCCACCGTAGGCTGCAAAGGCTGAAATAAAGCCGATAACTGCCGCAGACTCTTTATTACCTTCTTTGATGGCTGTATCGGTATCACCGTGCACGCGCTTGCGTTGATTCAAGAAAATCACCGGTACCATACGGAAGGTTGAGCCGTTACCGATACCTGTGGCAATGAATAACACCAAGAACGAGACAAAGAAACCAGTGAAATTGCCAGCACTGTCGCCCAGAGGCAAGTAGTAAAGTACCCCGACCACACCGGCGATCATGAGTAAGAAGTTCCAGAAGGTCACCCGTGCGCCACCTAGCTTGTCGGCAATCACACCGCCGGCAGGTCGCGAAAGAGCGCCAACAAGAGGACCTAGGAAAGCATATTTCGTTGGGTCGACTTCAGGGAACAGCATACCCGAGAGCAGCGGGAAGCCAGCAGCGAAGCCGATAAAGCTACCGAAAGTTCCCAAGTACAAAATGCACATGATCCAGTTGTGTGAGCGTTTGAAAATAACCGCTTGGTCGCTAAATGACGCTTTGGCAGACGAAATATCGTTCATGCCGAACCACGCCGCAATGGCACCAATGGCAATCAACGGCACCCATAAGAACGCGGCATTCTGCAACCATAGCTCGCTACCGGCATTGGCGCCGCTGACTACGGTTAGCGGGTCGCCACCAAAGGGGCCAAATACGCTACTGGCAATAACCAATGGTGCCAGCAACTGCATACCCGACACACCTAGGTTACCTAGCCCGGCGTTCATGCCCAAGGCACCGCCCTTCTCTTTTTGCGGATAGAAGAAGCTGATGTTGGCCATTGAGCTAGAGAAGTTACCACCACCAAAGCCGCAAAGGAGCGCCAGAATCAACATAATCATGTACGGCGTATCAGGATTCTGAATGGCAAACCCTATCCAAATACAGGGGATGAGCAGCGACGCGGTGGAAATTGCGGTCCAGCGTCGTCCACCAAAAATTGGCACCATGAAGCTGTAGAAAATTCGTAATGTCGCACCAGACAGTGCTGGCAATGCGGCGAGCCAGAACAGCTCATTCGACGAGTAGCCGAAGCCAAGCTGCGGCATTTTGACCACCAAGATACTCCAAATGGTCCAAACTGCGAAAGCGAGGAATAGGTTGGGAATCGAGATCCACAAATTGCGCGTGGCAATTTTCTTGCCTTTCGTTTCCCAAAAGCCTTTATCTTCTGGGCGCCAGTCATCTAAGGTGTAGTGATCAGGCGTCGATAGTTCAGGTAAGTCGGTTTGTTCAGAGCCACTGCGTAACTCCATACGTTCGGCACGACGGATAGCAAAGTGCATCCACCACAACGAACCGACTGTGATGGCGAACAGCAACATAAACACGCTCTGCCAAACGCCAATCACGTCATTGAGCATACCGAAGGTGAGTGGCAAGAAGAAGCCGCCGAGGCCACCGATCATACCGACAACACCGCCGACCGCACCGACGCTTTTCGGGTAGTAGACTGGAATGTGTTTGAACACCGCGGCTTTGCCTAATGACATGAAGAAACCCAAGACAAAGGTCAGCACCACGAACATGGCCAAGGTGACTTCGAATTGGAAGCGGATCTCGCCATGTACGCCCTGAACGATGTATTCAGTCGATGGGTAGCTCAATAAGAAGGTGCAAACTGCAGAGGCGATAAAGGTCCAGTACATGACCCGCCGTGCGCCGTATTTATCAGACAACCAACCGCCGAGAATGCGGAACAAAGAAGCCGGAATGGTATAGAGAGCTGCAATGATACCGGCTTCTTTGATGCTGAGGTCGTACACTTCCATTAAGTAGTGTGGCAGCCATAGAGCCAATGCAACGAAAGCACCGAAGACAAAAAAGTAATACAAGCTAAAACGCCAGACACGCAATTCCGCAAGTGGCGCCATTTGTTCCCAGAAGCTTTGTTTCGGTTGCTGGCGGCGTTGCTGCGTGAGTGGGTCTTCTTTCGCCAAGACGATAAAGGCGATACCCATGATACCAATCACCGTGGCATAGACCTGTGCGGCACCTTGCCAACCAAGAGCAACAAGCAGGAACGGCGCACCGAAATTGGTCACCGCCGAGCCGACGTTACCGGCTCCGAAAATGCCTAATGCGGTCCCCTGTTGTTTGCTTTCAAACCACGCCGAGGTATAGGTAACACCAACAATAAAAGCACCCCCTGCGAGACCTACCCCCAAAGCGCCGACGAGCAACATGTAGTAGCTGTTAGCGAAAGTGAGTAGGTACACACAGAGTGCGGTGGTCAGCATCAAGACACCAAACACCCAACGGCCGCCGAGACGGTCGGTCCAAATACCCAAAAACATACGGCTAATCGAACCCGTAAGGATTGGCGTCGCCATTAGCAAGCCAAGCTGGGTATCGGTCAGATTAAAGTCGTCTTTAATTTGAATTCCGATAATTGAAAAAATAGTCCACACGGCAAAGCACAGTGTGAACGCAAAAGTTGAGAGTCCGAGCGCCCGATAGCGATCAAACTTACTCACGTTTTGTTGCGGTGTTGTCATAGCCAAGCTCCTCAGGGTACGACGGTGAAGTTAACTAGCTTCAGTCTACTGATTTCTGCGCGCTGGAATAGCTGTCAAACGCTGATGAAACAAGGCGTTACAGAGGTGCCTACCGCTTTAGTGGAAGAGTAAAACCGGGCGCAAAGAGGCGTAATTATGTCGCTGAGTACTCCTTCTTAGGTAGCTATGGAAAGTCTTTGTTGGCTGGCAAAGTAATAAGAGGTACACCTAGGAAATCAGTGTCGATGCAGCAGTATTTTGTGTTATAAACATAGATACAAAATGCATGTTAAGGGTGCGTCATGTTACAAATTACTGATCTTCAAGTAGAACAAAAAATGTGGCCGTTATTGCGCCAAGCCTTTCGTCCAATGTTTTTATTGGGTGCGACCTTCAGTGCGGTGGCGATGATGCTGTGGCTTTGGGTGCTCAGTGGGACGGTACAATTACCGGTCTTTGCCGATGTGATGTTTTGGCATAGTCATGAGATGATTTTTGGCTTTGTCGCTGCCATTATCGTCGGCTTTTTACTGACTGCTGTGCAAAACTGGACTGGCTTGCGGGCAACCCATGGTCGCGCGCTGGGTGTACTTACTGTGGTTTGGTTACTGGGACGAATTAGCTTACTTTTTGGCGAGTTTTTACCCCTTTATGTGCCGATCGTGCTCGATCTTGCTTTTTTACCTTTAGCTGCAGTGCTGTTGGCTGTGCCGCTCATTACCGTGCGTCAGCAGCGCAACTTATTCTTTGTACCCGTGCTTCTGTTGTTGGCACTGTGCAATGGCCTGATGTATTACGGGCTGCTCACCGGTCGCTTCGATTTACAGCAAGTTGGCAGTCAAAATGCGGTATTGCTGATTACCCTACTCATGGCAATTGTTGGGGGGCGGGTTATTCCTATGTTTACTGCCAACGGTACCATGACGCAAAAAGTGCAACCGATTGTCTGGCTTGACCGTTTAAGCCTTGGCAGTTTATGGCTGATTTTTGCCTTGCAAATAACTCAGGTAAGTAGCTTGATCGGCGCCCAAGTAATGGCCGCTTTGTATGGCATTGCTGCGGTCTTACTGGCGCTGCGCTGTGCGCGTTGGAAACTTTGGATTACCTTGAAAGCACCCTTGGTGTGGTCACTCCATATTGCTTATTGGTTCTTACCTATCGGCTTAGCGCTCTACGCTGTGCACTACTTGAACCCTACAGTGACGCTGAGCACCGCCACCCATGCACTGACCGCTGGCGCCATGGGCAGCATGATCTTAGCTATGCTGGCGCGGGTATCGCTTGGTCATAGTGGCCGTCCACTGCAACCGAAAAAAGTGATGTCATTGGCATTTGTTTTGGTGATTATCGCGGCGCTACTGCGGGTTTTTGCTGCTTGGATATGGCCAGCCTACACCGTTGACTGGTACTTCTATGCCGGCACCGCGTGGATTATTGCCTATCTGATTTATGTGCTGGTGTACTTGCCGGTGCTGACCACGCCACGCGCTGACGGTCGTCCTGGCTAAGCCGAACATTCTGGGCATTGTGGATGGCGTGGCAAATTAAAGCTACGCCACTCGCCGTGCAAACCATCGTAGAGCATCACTTTGTGCGTGATCGGTGCGCCGACACGAGCGAGCAATTTAAGGGTTTCTACCGCTTGTAAGGCTCCGACCACTCCCACGACGGGGGCCAGTATTCCTGCCTCCATACAACTCAACTGCTGCTCACCAAACAATTGACTTAAGCACCCATAGCAGGGCCCGTCGTCTTGGTGCATAAAGACGCTGAGTTGGCCTTCGTAACGAATCGCTGCGCCCATAACGTGTGGCGTTGCATGACGTCGACAGGCCTGATTAATGAGTTTGCGTGTGGCGAGATTATCGCAACAATCAACCACTACATCGTGATTTTGCACCCAAGTATCGAGGTTAGCGTCCGTTGCTTTTGTCTGCACCACCGCAATGTTGCAGTCGGGGCTTCGCGGCTGCAAATAGGCTTTTGCTGCGGTGACTTTCGCACTGCCAATGTCCGCAGCTGTGAAGAGTGTTTGCCGTGGCAGGTTATGGTTGTCGACCAAGTCATGATCGACCAAGGTTAGTTCGCCAATACCGCTTGCGGCTATATACGGCGCAGCAGCACAGCCCAAGCCTCCCATACCGATAACGAGCACTTTGCTGGCAAGCAAGCGTTCTTGCCCCTGCATATCAAAACTCGGTAGCATCACGTGTCGGCTGTAACGTAATAGCTGCTCACGCGTGAGCTCAGGAAGGATTGCTTCAGGATGGGTCATTGTGCGGGATCTCCTCCGGACGTAGCACCAGCCAAATCGCCACGGTGGCCATAATCGTAATCACCGCCAATTTCACTGCAAGTGGAGCGGGACTGAAGCTTAGCATGATGGCGCTGCCTGACATCATCACGATAGCGATGACTTTAGGTCGGCGTTTCACCACACCATAGCGCCGCCAGGCAATGATTTGCGGGCCGTACTTGGGATGCGCGAGCAGCTTTTCTTCGAGCACCGGCCAGCCTTTACCGCCTGCCCAAGCGGCAACCAGAAGGAATGGCACCGTCGGCATGATCGGCAGCAACAGGCCGATTAAGCCAAGTAACAGCGCTAAAATGGCAATCGTGCGCCAAACTAAAATACGTAAAAAAACGGTCATATTACTCCACAGCGACGCCGCTCATTTTAAACCTTTATTTGAGACCAAGCCGCTGCGCCAATTTGTGCAGGTTACTGGGATCGATCTCTAGTATACGTGCCGCTTGCGTCCATTTATAGTCAGCTTGCTGTAACGCCTGTTCGATCATTTGCTGTTGCAGCTTTTGTACCGCATCGCGCAGATTCATACTGGTCTGGGTAAAAGCTGTGCTGTCGACTTCCGCGGCGGCATTTGGCGTATTCGGCAAATCCAGCAATTCGGGGCCAATACTCACAATCGCTTGGCGGTCTGCACCTTGGCTAAGCGCCTTAATGGCGGCGCGGCTCACGGTGTGCTCGAGTTCACGCACATTACCGGGCCAATCATAACCGATCAGCGCATGCTCTGCCGCCGAACTTAAGCGCAAGGCGCGTAAGCCCAAGCGTGAACGATTCAGCTCCAGAAAATGGCCAACCAGCAGCGGAATATCATCGCGCCGCTCGCGCAATGGCGGAATGGGCAATGGATACACACTCAAGCGGTGATACAGGTCGGCCCTGAAGTCGCCACTCTTAACTTGCTGCTGTAAATCACGGTTGGTAGCGGCGACAAGACGCACATTTACCTTGTGTGACTTGTCACTACCGAGGCGCTGAATCTCGCCGTTCTGCAATACCCGCAATAGCTTGGCCTGAATTGCCGCCGGTAGCTCACCGACCTCGTCTAAAAACAAGGTGCCGCCATCAGCGCTATCGAATTTACCGGCACGTTCAGCAGTTGCACCGGAAAATGCCCCCTTGGTATGACCGAATAGCTCACTTTCGGCCAAGGATTCGGGTAAGGCGGCACAGTTCACATAGACCAAAGGCTTATCACGGCGTGGTGACCAGCGGTGTAATTGTCGTGCAAATAGCTCTTTACCGACGCCCGTTTCGCCTAAAAGCAAGACCGGTAAGTCAGCACTTGCTACCACTTCAAGCTCTTGCAATACCTGCTGTAAGGCTTGGCTGCGACCAATAATTTCGGCGCTATTTCCGGCTGCTGGTGCAAGCTCGGTTTCGCCATCGCGGCGGCTATTACGAAGTGCCCGAATGCCCTGTTCGATTTGCCCCATGCGAATTGCTGCTTCGACGAGGAGGCTGGCGCGCTGTAGCTCGCGCATGGTATCGGCATCAAAGGTACCCGGCTCGAGTGCGTCAAGCGTCAGGGCGCCCCAACACTTCCCCTCGACATAGAGTGCAATTCCCATACAGTCGTGCACCGCGAGATGGCCGTCAGGGCTATCCTCAATCAGGCCATCGTAAGGGTCAGGTAAGGTGCTCTCGGGTTCAAAGCGGACCGTTTCGCGTGATGCGAGAATAGCCGCTAAACGCGGATGCTGCTCGGTAATAAAGCGTCGCCCTAATGCTTCGCGCACCAAGCCTGTGCTGGCGATCGGTCGCAGCACTTGCTGGTCTTGCTGTAATAGAACAACGGCACCGCAAGCAAAATGGCGGCGAAGAGTACTTACCAGCTTTTGTAGACGCACGACGGCTGGCAATTCAGTCACCAGGTCCGCGATTAACGTCTCAAGTAATGATGTTTCATGCATGGTAGAAAGAACCCATTTGTGCGGGATTCACCCGTATTTAGTTAGGTGAAATTTACCATGCAGACAATTAAACCGATATAAATCAAAGTAGGTAGTTTTGGCATTTAAATTGCAGATTCAGTAGCAACACAATTGACGAAACTGTAAGGATGTCACTATGTACCAAGCACTTATCGAACAATGGCAGAAAGCTTCGAGCCAAGAGTTAATTCAGCATATTTTGGCCAATTTTCACGAAAAGCATCGCCAACAAGTGCCCGAACTTATTCAGCTTGCTCGCAAAGTTGAAGAAGTACACAACGATCACGAAGCCGTTCCAACGGGCCTAGCAGACCTGCTAAGCGAAATGCTCAATGAACTTGAAAGCCATATGATGAAGGAAGAACAAATTCTGTTCCCGATGTTGGCTGGCGGCATCTATCCCAGTGGGCCCATTGCCGTCATGGAAGAGGAGCATGGTGAACACGAACGCATGTTAGCGCAATTAAACACACTAACGAATAACGGTAAGGCCCCCCGCGGCGCCTGTGGTTCATGGATCATGCTGTACGAAGGTACCCAAGAGTTGATCAATGACTTGCAGCAGCACATCGCTCTCGAAAACCAAGTATTGTTTTGTGAGCCACAGGCGACACCGCAACACGGTAAGGATTTCTGTTGCGGCTCTTGCCAGTAAGTTTAAGCGGCTAGGGCGCGTAAGCGCTCTAGCTCAGTAATTTCCACAAGCTTGTTCTGAACGGCAAGCACACCTTCTTGCTGTAGCTGGGTCAGAATTCGGCTCACGGTTTCGACTGAGAGGCCGAGGTAGTTGCCAATATCAGCACGAGTCATCGACAAACGGAAGGAACGACTCGACAGGCCACGTTGTTGAAAGCGAGATGATAATGTTACTAGAAAATTGGCTAACCGCTGCTGTGCGGAATGGTGGTTTAGCGTTCCTAAAAGCGTTTTGCTGGCGTGCAACTCACCGCTCATTACCCTTAAAAGCTGCTTGCGTAACCCCGGTAACTCAGCCGAGAGTTGATCGAGTGACTGAATCGGAATTTCACACAGCATGGTGGTTTCCAGAGCTTGAGTGTAACTGCGATGATTACCATCGATAAGGCCATCAAAGCCAATCACGTCGCCGGGTAGGTGAAAATCGATAATTTGCTCACTGCCTTGGCTGTCCAATGTGTAGGATTTCAACGAGCCTGAACGCACTGCATAAAGAAACTTCAGTGGTTCACCGTTGTGGATCAGTACGTCGCGCTTCTGCAGCGGGCGATGCCGTTGGATAATCGTATCCAGCTTCTCCGTTTGCTCAGGGCTCAGTTGGTAGGGCAAGCATAAGGTTGCCATACTACAATTTTGACAATGGATGTGAGATGTCATCATTTTCACCACGAATCGTTGATTTACGTCAAAGTGACTGCTGAGTACAAAGTATACGCCTTCAGCGCCAAAAAAGAATGACTTCCGACGGAGTAGCCGAAAACTTCCTATTTGTAGGTAGATAACCTATAACTAGCTTTGCAGTCCTAGCTAATAATCACAATAAAAGGATAAAAGACAATGGAAACAATGGCGATCAATTACTGGGCGGTTGCAGTTGCAACCCTACTTAACCTCGTGGTGGGCGGTCTATGGTATTCGCCAATGCTGTTTGCAAAAGTCTGGCAACGCAGTGCGGGCATCACCGATGAACAGCTTAAAGCCTTCAACCCTGCCAAGGTCTTTACCATTACCCTGATTGTCTCGTGGGTGATTTGTATTAATCTTGCTTTCTTTTTAGCTTCACCTGGCACCGATTGGCAATGGGGCATGACGGCAGGATTTCTTGCAGGCTTTGGTTGGGCGTCGATGATCTTTGTCGTTATCAGTCTTTTTGAGCAACGCTCTTTGGCTTATATGTTGGTGCATGGCGGCTATATCACTGTTTACTTCACCTTGGCCGGTTTGGTCATTGGTGCGTGGCAATGAGTGACCTAAAAACGCAACCCACATCGGCAGATGTGGGTGCTTTTTAAGTTTTTGCTGATTTTTGCGCTTGGATGACTGCTTCTGCATCGTACACAAACTTCGGCTCTGGACGTTCGCCTTTACCGAACAACACAGTGAGCTCTACGGTAAAGTCGGCACGCTCTTCTTGTTTGATATTGACACCATCACTGCCATATTTGCGCGTGGCTGGAACACTTCCGCACATGTCCGAAGTACAATCAGCAATGGTATCGACATGCACGTCGGTCTGTTCATTGCGCGCTAAACGCTTGCCTGAAACATCTTTCTCGCTTACGACAAACCACTCGTAGCCTTGGGCTAGCGTAAGTTCAGCCGCGCGCAACAGAGCGTAATCCGTTGCCTTTTGCGCACTCGTATCACGAGATTTGTAGCTGACCCAGTACATATCTTTAGCGAGCTGCTTATCGCTGTAACCAAAACCTTTCTCGCCGGCGGCCTGATACTGCGCGGTTGAGCTAGTGCAGGCTGTTAGGAGAGCAATAACGAGAGTCATAAAACTAATTTTAATCGCTTTATACATGGTTGAACTCCACTTAATGCAACCGAGTGTTCTTGATAGTGTAGTTGATACGCCATCAACTTGTCTTTAGTTCAAAAAGTCGGTTAAAATACGCCCCGTCTTAGGGGAGTAGTCAACTCGTGCGCGACGTCGTTGTTGCGCGAGAGAATATGTCAACATAATTGAGCCCTCAATGGCTCATGGTGTATTCGTTTCGGGCCACCGAAACTGGCAAGACCTGAGGTAAAGAGCAACCGCTAACTGGCGGGGGTTGCTGTTTGCCTTGGTTTCAGGTCCCGCCGGAGTACATCATGGAAGCACTTATTACTTCAACTTTAACCGTTGCATTAGCAGAAATAGGCGACAAAACGCAACTGTTGAGTCTCCTGCTGGTCGCGCGGTATCGAAAAAAGTGGCCGATCATTATCGGTATTATCGCGGCGACGCTCATCAATCACTTTATTTCGGCCTGGTTTGGTCAATGGTTCGCTGGCTGGTTACCCGAGCAATACGCCGGTATCATTATTGCGGTAAGTTTTATCGCAATTGGTCTATGGGTGTTGGTGCCCGATAAGCTCGACGATGATGAAGCGAATTGTGGAACCTGTGGTGCCTTCCTCGCAACTTTTGTGCTGTTTTTTCTCGCCGAAATAGGTGATAAAACGCAAGTGGCAACGGTGGTGCTCGGTGCCCAATATGCAAGTGTCCTTTGGGTGACTCTCGGCACAACTATTGGCATGCTACTGGCGAATGTTCCAGTGGTCATGCTAGGCGAACGCATTATGCGCTATGTGCCATTGAATGTGGTGCGCGTGCTTGCGGCGGCAGTCTTTATCGTGATAGGTCTGGTAGGGCTGTGGTGGAGTTGGTAAGGAATAAAAAAGGCCGCCAACTAAATTGGCGGCCGTTAGAAAGCGATGTTTATTTGGGTTTACCGCGCCCGACAAGGCCCATAACAACCGAAATAAGTAGTAGGATAATAAACACATAAAAAATAATTTTTGCGATACCAGCAGCGGCACCGGCAATACCACCGAAACCTAAAACTGCCGCGATAATGGCAACGACAAGAAAAATCAGAGCCCAACGTAACATGTGTAATCTCCTTTTTACGGGTTCCCTATAAATAAAGTACAAAAATTGAATAAAATCAAATGCATGGACAAAAGAGATGGGCGCAGTGGCGAAAAGCCAGAGTTGGCGCTGCGTGAGATTAATTTAGCGGATGCTGAATTTATTCATGCCTTGTACACAGGCTCTGACTTTCGTCAAATGATTGGTGATCGTGGCATAACGTCGCTTCAAGACGCTCGTCATTACATTGAGCAAAATATACGCGCAAGTTATCAAAAGCACGGATTTGGGTTATGGCTCGTAGAGTACCAAACTGTTGCGGTAGGTATTTGTGGCCTGGTGAAGCGTGACCACTTACCGTACCCTGATCTCGGCTTTGCACTATTGCCGGAGTATTATGGTCAAGGGCTTGCCCGCAGCGCTGCCGCGAAAACGCTTGAACGTGCGCACCAGCAATTGCACCTGTCGACGCTATTAGCTATCACCAGTCCAACCAACCAACGCAGTCAAAAGCTTCTTCTTGCACTAGGCTTTAAACCGGTGACAGCGGTGGTTGACCCACACACGGGCCAAGAGCTCGCGACATTTGCATGGCAAGTCAAGGAATCGCAATGACACTCCAGCAGTATGATTGGTTATTATTCGACGCTGACGAAACGCTGTTCTCATTTGATGCGTTTGCCGGTCTGCAAAAGCTATTTCAGGGCTACCGCGTTGATTTTTCGCAGCAAGATTACGAACACTATCAAGCCTTAAACAAGCCCTTGTGGGACGCTTATCAGGCTGGAACCATCGATGCCAAGCAATTGCAGCGTAAGCGTTTTGCGCATTGGGCCGCGAAGCTCGGAGTAAGCGCAGATCAACTAAATACTGGCTTTATGGCAGCCATGGCGGAAATCTGCCAGCCGCTTGAGGGAGCACGCTCATTGCTCGAGAGCGCTCGTCAGTCAGCAAAAGTTGGCATCGTGACGAACGGCTTTACTGAGTTACAAGAGGCCCGTTTGCAGCAAACAGGATTGCGAGAGCTGGTCGATTTAGTCGTGATTTCCGAACAAGTGGGTGTCGCCAAACCGGCGCCTGAAATCTTTGCCTATGCACTCAAAGAAATGCAGCAGCCGCAACGTGAACGGGTGTTGATGACAGGTGATAATCCGCACTCAGATATTGTTGGCGCACAACGCAGCGGTTTGCATTCCTGCTGGCTCAATCATCACGGCGCAGCGTTTCCTCTGGTTGAGCCACCGCATTATGAAGTGCGCTCCTTACCTGAATTACAGCGACTACTGCTGAGTTCAGAGAAGTGATTGCGCCTGCTTGACGAGCCAACGGAAGAGACGCAGTTGACTCGGCACATAAAATAAATATTCCGGATGCCACTGTACGCCAATAATCGGACGTTGATCGGTGCTTTCAATCGCTTGCGGTATCTCATCGAGATCATGTGCAACAATACGTAAGCCGTCGCCCACGTCATGCACCGCTTGGTGATGCAAGCTATTAACCCGCAATTTTCGCTTTTTCACAACTTCCGCTAGATTCGCATCGCCACGAACAAAAACTTGTTTGGTTGGCAGCAAACCAGGGCGGTTATAGGTATGCTCGCGCAGGTGGCGAATGTCGTCATAGAGATTGCCGCCGTGTACCACATTGATCAGCTGTGCGCCGCGGCAAATACCCAACATAGGCAGCTTGTCGCGCAAGGCCTTTTTTATCCATCGCGTCTCTAAGTCATCGCGCTCTGGATCATATCTAACCTTGCCCTCAAGCGTACCACCGTAATGCTCCGGCGAGATATCGCTGCCGCCCCCAATTATTAAGCCCTGCAGCGGCAACCCAGAAGGCCGGTGGTGGACACTGATTCGCTCAACCTCAGCACCGCATAACCACAGCGCCAAGCGCGTACTCCACCAACTCGGTGACCACTTTTTACCAGCGCCGGTAACGCCTATGCGAGGTTTTCTTTGAGCCATTTTGATACGTACTCTATCCAATCTTTTCGCGCGACTCCGAGCATAGGCCGGTGCGCGGCAAGAAACTCTCCGGCCAACTCTTTGAGCGCTTTGGGTCGATTAGCCAAACGCTCGATCACACAATAAGTATTCCATTCATCTGCCAGCGACCAGTCTGCGACATCGATACGGCAATTCGGTAGACGATAATGCAACGTAGGCCTTGCTTTGAGCTTTTTATCGTCAATGACTTTCTTTACCCGCTCGGCATCGAGCTCGCAGAATAGTGGCAACATATCAAGCGCGCGGTTGCGCGAGGGATTGAACTCCAAATAGTCGTCAATGAGGGTGGCTAGCGTCGGTGAGTCCATTTGCAATAACTTACAAACATAAGTTTCGCTGTACAAATCAATATAGGGACTCAACTTACGGGTGGTATTAACATGATGCTGTTCCACGAGCCACCACTGCAAAAGCGCAAAGCTCTGCATATATGCGAGGACAGTCGCTGCGTCTAGATTTGGCAGTTCTGGATTAATATGCGTGCCGTAGGCTGCAATCATGGACTCGTCGGTGCCGAGTGCGCCGGCGCCACGCAACGCTTCGACAATATCATTGAGCACATCGAGCTTATCAAGGGCGATGGGAGGGCAGATAACTTCGACCGGCACGACTAAGCTTGCAGCACTGCTTAAGGAGTCGAGCCAAGCCTCTTTGTTAGCTTGTTCACCCCGATCTTCCGCTAACCGCTGTAAGAAATCCCAATCGATCTCCACTTTAAACGATCCCAACGAGGCATCCACTTGCCAGTTAGCCGGTGACTTAGCATAGGGGGACCCGGAGACTGCGCGCGCTACACATTCCGCTGTACTTGCGACATCAAGCGCGGAAAACTCTAGTTCGAAGCCGACCTGTCGCGTCGCCCCTGACTTTGCGTTGTGCTGTTGTGGCGGTTGTTCAAATGTTTGCATAGCCTCACGTTAAAGCATCTGGCTCATTTTACAACGTTTATTGAAATAGAATCCTTTTAGAGAGAGCGGGTTACATTTCTCACATAAAAGCATTACTCTTGTTTTTTTAGTGTTAATTAAGGAAAGCATACACATGAGCAAGTTCGTACCTACTATTTTAGCAGCATTGTTTTTGTTCGGCTCAACTGCGGCCTTTGCACAAATTGGTGAAGACACCGTTGAGTACGACGAGCGCGTTGAAGCGGCACTACAAGATGCTGATTACGAATGGGAAATTGATAGCGATGGTGATTTTCGCGCAGTATTAGAGTTTACTGATGATCGCTCTCAAGTGCTGTTTGTTAATAGTAAAACTAGCATGCTGGGCCAGATGGAAGTACGTGAAGTTTGGGCGGTCGCAGCCACCAGCAAAGTCGGCTTTAGCAGCGAGGTCATGAAGCGTTTATTGGAAGCCTCTGGCTCGGTAAAATTGGGTGGTTGGGAAATCAACACTATGGGTGACCAGGATTTGGCAATCTTTCGCGCAAAAATTTCCGCAAACACCTCGGCCAGCGCTTTGAAAACAGTGGTGAGGGCCGTAGCGATCACTGCTGATGAAATGGAAAAAGAGTTATTAGGAACCGACGAACTCTAAACTTTCGGCGCAAGCGTGGGCGCTCGCCCACGCCCATTGAAAATTGTATCCTCCCAGCCAGCCGGTCACATCGACGACTTCGCCGATAAAAAATAGCCCCGGCTGCAACTTGCTCTGCATGGTCTTCGAGCTTAAGTCATCGGTATCCACGCCGCCGAGTGTAACCTCTGCGGTACGATACCCCTCTGTGCCATTCGGTTTGACTTGCCAGTGATGGAGCTGTTGGGCCACCTCGGCTAACAAAGCATTGCTGCAATCCGCGAGCTTACGTTCAGGCCATTGCTGCTGGTCAGCGAACAACTGTGCAAAGCGCTTCGGAAACCACGACTGTAACGCTGTATGTAAGCTCTGTTTGGGCTTCTGCTGGCGCAACTGCTGCAGCTCTTGCATGGCATCGTGACCAGGTAGTAAATCCACGCTAAAGGTTTCGCCGGGGTGCCAATAGGACGAAAGCTGTAACATTGATGGACCGCTCAGGCCGCGATGCGTAAATAACATGGCTTCTTTGAAGCTAGCACGGTCATTGCTTGCGACCACATCGAGAGAGAGCCCTGATAACTCACTGAATGCCTGCTTGGTGTCGTCATGGAGCGTGAACGGAACAAGGCCCGCGCGCACGGGTAAAATGCGGTGCCCAAATTGTTCCGCGAGTTGATAGCCAAATGGCGTGGCGCCAAGCTTTGGCATAGAGAGTCCGCCGCAGGCTACCACCAGCTGTGGTGCAACGAAGGTCCCCTGTTCAGTGCTAACGTTGAATACCGCGCCGTCATGGGAAACGTCTTGTATGGCGGTTCGCAATTTGACCTGCGCGCCATACTGGTCGCACTCATCCAACAGCATGCGCACGATGTCTTTCGCACTGTTGTCGCAGAACAGTTGGCCTAAGGTTTTCTCGTGATAGGCGATGCCGTGCTTTTCTACCAGGGCAATAAAGTCCCATTGAGTGTAGCGACTTAGTGCGGACTTACAGAAATGCGGGTTAGCGCTGAGGTAATTCTCTGGGCTGGCGTACATATTGGTGAAATTACAGCGACCCCCTCCTGAAATGAGGATTTTTTTACCCGCTTGTTTGGCGTGATCAACGACCAGCACCTGTAAACCGCGTGCCGCGGCTTGCCACGCGCAGTGCAGACCTGCAGCACCGGCACCGATAATAACGACGTCAAACTTCTGTCGTGGACTCATGTTGTCGGGCCCTTGGTCACGTAGATATCAAACCGATGCTTCTTGCTAATCACTTGGTGACTAGGCTTTTGTTGCGCAAGAAAATCTGAATGTTGCGGGCGCTTTACCACAACGCGTTTGCGGGCAATTCGCAACGCAGGTGCAAGTAATTCATCGGCATCAAGATCACTACCAACCAAGTGTTGAAACATTTGCATATCTTTTTTGACGGCGGCTTTTTGCTTGCGCGCACCTTTGGGGTACATCGGATCGAGGTAAACCACATCAAAAGTGTCGTCGGCAAAGGCTTGTAGAGTTTGTGTCGGTGCGAGCTTGAGCTTTTCTCGATACTCCGGATGCTCGTTATAGAGGCGTTGCAGGGCATCCGCCAACAGTTCGTGCACCATCGGCTGGCGTTCGTTCAGCGTGACGCTTGCACCGAGTTGCACCAGCACCCAGGCGTCACGTGCTAAGCCGGCAGTGGCATCTAGAATAGTAAGAGGTTGCTCAGTCGTCGCTTTGGTGAGTAAACAGGCTCGCGCGATGGCTTCGTCTTTACGATTGGCTTGTTGCCCACGAAACGCTTGTTTGCCACTTAAGAAATCGATGACCAATGGGGTCATTTCCGGGTGCGCATGCCAGCTCAGTCCAAGCCCTTGAGGTGTTTGCTTAAGCTGAAAGGCTTCTGGCATGGTCACGAACGACGCTCCATATCAACATGAGGAATGTCGTCTTCAAGGTACTCTGCGCTGATTTCAGCAAAACCAAAATCTTGATAGAACCGGCGCAAATAAACCTGTGCTCCTAAGCGAATTGGCATCTGCGGAGCTTGCTCTTCGCACCAAGCAATGGCTCTGCGCATAAGTTCGCGGCCGAGGCCTTGGCGGCGTACCGAACCCGCACTGATAACGCGACCAATGCGGCTATAGGGTGCCTGTTCAGTGGGTAAGAACAGTCGCGCATAGGCAACGATGGCACCATCGTCAGCACGCGCATACAAATGATAGGCTTGCTCGTCAGCACCATCCGCATCCAGATAGGGACAGGTCTGCTCAACGACAAACACCGCTTGACGTAATTGTAGTATTTCGTACAGCTCAACAGTGGTGAGCTCAGCAAAGGTTTTGGTAAACCAACTTAATTGTGCAGTCATGGCGCAACCTTACGTTTTACTTGAGCCAGTGAAATGACATTGCTTGCGGCAAGATTAGGCGTATAAAGTGCGAGTAATTCGGCAACCTTGGTCCGACCGTCGGCCTTCGGACTGATAAAGCGAGATACCTGCAAGCTTTGTAAGTCAGCGTCAGCATAGAGTAGCCGCGTTAAATCCGTATCGTGGTTGCTGATCAATACTGGAATTTGCCGTTTGTGCGCGGCATGCGCAGCGCGCCGTGCGAGTTCATGTTGTTGATCTAAACTGAACCCTGCTGTGGCGTAGCTGGTGAAATTTGCTGTGGCACTCAAGGGTGCGTAGGGTGGATCGCAGTAGATAACGTCGCCTTTACGCGCGCGTCGAAAGACCTTCTCAAAACTCATGCAGGTAAAGGTTGCGCGTTGGGCTTTTTCGGCAAAGATTTCGATCTCCGCTTGCGGGAAATAGGGTTTGCGGTACTGCCCGAACGGCACATTAAAGCCACCTGACTGATTGTAGCGACAGAGACCGTTATAACCATGACGGTTCAAGTACAGGAACAACAGTGCGCGTTCGTAAGCGTCATTACTGTCGTTAAAGTTTTGCCGGAGTGCGTAATAGGCTGCCGTCGAATTGGTCTGTGCGGTGAATAACTTGCGTGCATCATTGATGAAGGTCTGTGGCCGACGTTTGATGAACTTAAAAAGTGCGATCAAGTCGGGGTTCACGTCGTTCAAGACATAGTTTGGATAATCTGTATTTAAGAAGACAGACCCAGCACCGACGAAGGGTTCAACGAGCTTATTGCCAGCAGGAAGGAGTGCCGTGATAGGTTCTACGAGATTGTATTTGCCGCCCGCCCACTTCAAAAAGGCGCGATGTTTCTTCTTCACGGTTGTGGTCCAAGCCTATTGAGATGATTCTGTCATGGCTTCGATCGCCGACCACACGGACGGCCAATCGGTAATCGTGCGTAATTCAGCGCTACCAATCGCAGTCGGTAACACCAGTCGTAGCGCACCAGCCTGAACCTTTTTATCACGATACATCAGCTGTTGCCACCGTGTTTCCGGCAGCTTCGGCGCTCGTATCGGCAGCGCAAACGCCTTGAGTAATTCCTCGATGCGAGCTACTGCGGCTGCATCGAGCTCACCTTGCTGGCGCATATACTCAGCCGCAATCATGGTGCCCGCTGCGACAGCTTCGCCATGACGCCAATCTTCATAGAGCTCGGCTTCGATTGCGTGACCGAAGGTATGGCCAAGATTGAGAAGCGCGCGTAGCCCTTGTTCACGCTCATCTTGGGCGACGATATCGGCTTTTATCTGGCACGAGCACTGAATTGCGTAGCTGAGTGCTTTGCTGTCGCGGGCATTAAGCTTCGCCTGATTGGCTTCAAGCCAATGAAAGAAGTCAGCGTCATAAATAATACCGTACTTGACCACTTCAGCGAGACCTGAGGCGTAATCCCGTGGCTCAAGTGAACTTAGACAGTCGGTGCTAATCACCACCGTCTGCGGCTGATAAAAGGCGCCAATAAGATTCTTGCCACCCGGGTGATTGACGGCAGTCTTTCCGCCTACTGACGAATCGACTTGAGCAAGTAACGTGGTCGGGAATTGATAGAGGTCGACACCACGTTGAAAAGTCGCGGCGACAAAGCCGGCTAAATCACCTACTACCCCGCCACCGAGGGCAATGATTGCGCAATCACGATTGAAGCTGCGCGCGATCAGCGCGTCCATAATAGCGCCGTAGCTCGCCAAACTCTTGGCATGCTCACCATCGTCGATTTCATGGACTAAGAAAGTGTGCTCGCTACCAAGCGATGCAAGAACCGGTTCTAAGTAGTGCGCAGCAACGGTTGCGTTGGTAATAATACAGATTTGCTTCGGGAGCTTAGGAAGGAGCTGCGACAACTGTTCAAACAGTTGCCGACCGATGTAAATTGGATAGCTACGCTCTGCAAGCCCAACACGTATGCGCGATAAGTTATGGTCGGTTGCTTGCTTCGCTGTCATGTGCCGCTCCGTCGTTAGAGGCCTACTTGTTCAATAATTTTGTCGACCACAAACTTAGCACTTTGCTCGTCGGTGCGCACCACCACATCAGCGATTTCCTCGTAAAGTGGGTTGCGTTGTTCAGCTAATTCTTCGAGTACCGCACGCGGGTCGTCAGCCTCAGCAATAAGTGGGCGACGTTTGTCGCGCTGCGTACGCGCGAGTTGTTTTTCGATGGGAGTTTGTAGATAAACCACAATACCGCGTGCCGATAAGCGATTGCGACTTTCTTTACTTAAGATCGAGCCGCCGCCAGTGGCTAACACAATACCCGTGTTCTCGGTCAGTTCTTCGATAACTTTTTCTTCCCGCGCACGAAAGCCTTCTTCGCCTTCGAGCTCAAAGACCCAGGCAATGTCTGCACCGGTACGGCGCTCGATTTCTGCATCCGAGTCGAAAAATTCGAGGTGAAGTTGCCGAGCTAACTGTCGACCAATGGTGCTTTTGCCTGCCCCCATGGGGCCCACTAAGAAAATGTTACGTTTTTCAGCCATATCTTTGCTTTACATCACTCGTTTAATAGCTGTGACTCACGGAATCCGGAGTGTCTGTTTGACCTTCCTTAACCCAACCAAAAAGAGGCGGGATTATCGCAAGTCACAGCCATTTAAGCAAGGATTACGGCGTCGACATTACAATCCGTGGCGTTACAAAGATAAGCAGTTCACGCTTTTCATTGATTTGACTGTCGCTACGGAACAGCACGCCAACGTATGGGATGTCGCCCAATACTGGAACCTTGGTAATGTCATTCAAGATTTGTTGTTGATAAATACCGCCCAGCACAATGGTCTCGCCATTCTCGACCAATACCTGCGTACCAATTTCTTGGGTATCGATAGAGACCGCAGGACCGGTTGGTGTTGATACTGTTTCACCACGCGTGTTCTGGGTGATAACCAAGTCCATAATAACGCGGTTGTCTGGGGTGATTTGCGGTGTTACCTCAAGTCCGAGTACGGCCTTTTTGAACTGTACCGAGGTTGCACCTGATGATGCACTTTCCACATAAGGGATCTCGGTACCTTGTTCGATGTAGGCCTTCTTCTGGTTCGCTGTGGTAATCCGCGGACTGGCGATGACTTCACCTTTATTCTCGCGTTCTAAAGCCGAGAGCTCTAGGTCGAGAATACGGCCATCAGCGAGTTTGGCAATTTGGAAGCCAATAGTTGCTGCTGGATTAGAGACCGGTAAGTTAACGTTCAAGTCAGTCGACGTGTTGGTGTTCGAACCCCAAAGGTCAGGGCCGCCAGCATTGTCGTTGCCGATACCCCAGTTGATACCGAGTTCGTCACTGATATTGTCACGTACCGTTACCATCCGTGCTTCGATGACCACTTGCTTGACCGCTACGTCTAAGGTTTTCACCATCGCTTCGACTTCTTCTATCTGACGCGGTGTATCGCGCACTAGCAAAGTGTTGGTGCGTTCATCGACGGTAACTGCGCCACGCTCAGATAGTAAGTCGGAGCTTTCAGTACGTAGAATCGCAGCGATATCAGCGGCTTTCGCATAGTTGATCTGAATATAAGTACTTTCCAGTGGAGCGAGTTGTGATAAGCGCTGTTTCGCTTCCAGTTCCTGTGCTTCGCGCTCAGCAAGCTCGTCCGCAGGCGCAACGATGAGAATGTTGCCATCAAGGCGCTTGGATAGGCCTTTTACACGCAAGATAGTGTTCAGCGCGCGCTCCCAAGGAACATTCTCAAGGCGCAAGGTGATATTACCCGACACTGACTCGCTGGCAACCAAGTTTAAGTCATTCTCGTTGGCTAGGATTTGCAGCAATTGACGTACTGGAACATTCTGGAAGTTCAATGAAATAGGACGTTGTGAGCCATCATCGACCACAACCTCCATCGGCTCTTCAAACTTGAGGTTCAAGGAGCCATCGATTTGCTCAAGCTGATGACGGAACGCAGTCTTACCGGTAATCGTAATGACAGCATCACCGCCCTCGCGGAAGGTTTCAATGTGCGCAATAGGGGTTGCGAACTGGCTGACATCTAACACGTAGAGCAAGTCATCGTCGATGTCGGTGTCATAGAGCGTCAACTCTAGACGGTTGCCGCGCACGCGTGCCTCATGGTCAATTCCTTCATCACTAAGGTTAACGCGCAATAACGCAACGTCATCAGGCAGACGGGTAAAGTCGATGTCGTTAATACGCGGACCGGCATCGTCCATGCTGCGCTGCTCGGCAGCAGAGGTGGTCACAACGGCTGGTTGCGGCTCTGCTTCGTACTGTTCCGGTGCTTCGGTGACCGGCGCTTGCTCTGGTTCAGTGGCAGGAGCGCTTGGCTCGGTCGTGGTTACTGCCGCGGTTTGTTGTTGTCCACTGGCCTCGTCACTTTCCACGAACACCAGTACCATGACGCCTTCGTAGCGGCTCATTAAATGTTCAAGTGGCTGTGTCGTTTCAACCCGCAACAGAGTGTCTTCACGTTGTTGTTCAATGGTAACGTTGCGTAATAATGGGTGATTGGCAAGCTGCTGCACGCCATCGCCTAGTTCATTGGCCGTCCCCATGAGTAGAAACTCATGCACCAAAGGGTTGTCACTACGTCGAACAACGGGCGCCTTCACTGCTTCATTAAAATGTACTTCTAAGTTGAAGCGATCGTTAGCCAGTGGAATTTGTTCGATACGTACTAGCTCGTTTGCGCTTGCCAGCATCGGCAATAGCAGTGTGAGCATCAAGAAGCGGATTGCGTACGTCATAGATCTGAACTCCCTTGTGTACCCGGTAGGCGCAGTGCGGTATCTCGTTGTTGCCAACAGCCATCACCGGCTGGAACCCATTCAGTTATCATTAAAAATTCTGGGGTAATTTGTGTAACTTGACCTAAGTTTAGGCCCATATAATCTCCCATCGCAACGCGATAGAGACGACCTTGATTGGTACTCACTAGCGCAACTTGCCCCTCGCTATTGGTGCGCATAGTGCCCACCAAGGTGAACTGATCCAAGCCTAACGACTCAAGCTCTTCACGTTCGCGTTCGAGGTTGGGCTGCGGACAACCCGGTGTATTCTGCCCTGGAGCTGGTGCATTGAGTGGCGCTGGCTCAAAAGGGTTGCGAAAATTAGTACCGGTGTAGGTGACGCGCTCCAATTCAGGCATCTCTGGTAAAGGCGGCGCGGTTGGAACCGAACTGGTTTTTACTTGTTCTGTATACGCAACCAGATCTTGTTGGCTCGCTTGGCTACAAGCAGTGAGCAGTGTGGCGGTGCAAAGTATGAGTGGCCAACGTTTCATCATTGCTCAGCCCTCAAGGTTTTCTGACGATAGGTTTCGGCAGTAATATTCAAGGTTAGAGCGCTACCAAAATCGCCAGACTGTAAGGTGAAATCCTTCACGTTGATGATCCGATGTAAGCCAGCTATTTGACCAATAAAGTCACCAATTTGATGATATTCGCCACTTAAATCGATACGAATGGGTAGTGCTGTATAAAACTCACGCGGTTGCGCTTGTAACCACTCAATACGGTCGAACTCCAAGCCACTACGGGTGCCGACTAAGGTGATGTCATCCAGCAGGCGCGCGGTTTCATCGTCTGATGGCAGCATATCCAGTAAGACTTCGAGATCTTTATTCAGCTGTGCCAGCTGTTCGCGATAAATCGGTAGATTTACCGCTGTTTGATACTTAACGCGATAGTCATCTTTAAGTTGCTGCTCTTTAGCTTGTTCACGCTTGTAGGCGCCCCATTCATCGGAGAGCAAAAAGTGATAGGCCAACCCTAAACATACGATCACGAGCAGCAGCAGCGCTCCAAACCGAAATGGTGCGGGCCAAAACGGAATTTCATTAATATCGAGTTCACGTAGGTTCATCGATTTACTCATGATGCACCTCCATTTGCAGGCGTTGGCCCAGTGCCCGGTTTACGAATTGATACGCTCAGTGAAAATGCGCTGTAGCGCGTTGGGCCTTCAGTTTCGCCGGCATCCGATGAGATTTCGCGTAACACCGGATTCACAAAAGTATCAGACTCGGTCATCGCACGCAGGAACTCGGATACGCGGTTGTTTGATACCGAACGCCCACGCAGGCTCAACTGGTTACCGCGCTTTTCAATTTGCATGATATGTACGCCGTCGGGAACGCGCGCAGACAATTCATTAATCACGCGAATTGCGGTATTGCGATCTTGATGCAATGACTGAATCAATTCCATACGGTTCACGATGTCGTCTTTTTTCTTATTGATGTCTTGAATCTCAGCTATTTGGGCATCAAGAATCGTGATTTGCGACGTTAGAAACTGATTACGCGCACGCTGTTGTTGCTGGAAGTCTTGGATGACTTTGTAAGCAATAAAAACCAGCAACGCTGCTATTGCGAGCGCAATAAATGCTTGAATGCCAAACTTTTGTTTGGCGCGTTGGCGCGCTATGTCGCGCCATGGGAGTAGGTTTACGTGTGCCATTCTGTAAAGCTCCGTAACGCTAATCCCAAAGCCTCAACAAACCGAGGTCCGTGGGGGGTTAAATGTTCCAATTTGCTTGGCAAGGGAAAATGTTCGAATGGATTCAAACTGATCACTGGATAGTCAACTTGCTCGGCGAGCATGTTGGCGATCATAGGCAGCATGGCACCGCTGTTGACTAACACAATCCCTGCAAAGTCTTTTTTGGTCGCGTTACTGCGATAGATTTGCATGCCGCGACTGACTTGTGCCCACATATTGCCCAAAAAGTCCTGTAGTACCAGTGGTGAAAACTCATCGGTTTCATCGGCGCGTAGTTTCGCGAGTAGTTCGCCATGGTCCACTTCGCCATCATTATCGAGCGCACTGATAAGACTGCTCAGGCCACCACTTTGATAGCGTGTGTAGATAACTTCACCGCCGCCGATGACAATCATCTGCACGGCTGCGCCACTGATATCGAGAACTAAAAGCGGTAGCTTGTGGTCATATAAATCGGGATACAAATGCGGCATGACATGGTCACAGGCGCGCAGGATGGCTTGATTGTCGACATCCATAATACGAACTTTGAAACCAGCCTCTTCAAGGGCTTGCACGCGCGTATCAACACTCATGGTTCGGGTTGCAGTTACCAGAACACGTTGTTGGCCGGGCATGGTCGGATGCTCGCCGAGGCTTTCGAAGTCATAACGGACTTCGGCTAGCGGATACGGAATCAACGCTTCGGCTTCAGTTTCAATTTTCTCGGAGATGGCTTCGTCATCGAGTTCCAAAGCGACAGCGATTTGCTTTGAAATCGCTTGGCTACCGGAAACAGAACTTACGACATCGAGTGCGCGCGTACCCAAAGCTTTTCGAGTTTGCTTTAAGGCGCGTGCAACCTTGTCAATGTCAGTAATTTCATCGTCGGTGATAAGATTCTTGGGAAGTTGCGCCTCGGCGACACGCACAATCTCATAGCTGTCGCCTTGTGGTACAATTTCCACTGCTTTAATCGCATCAGTTCCGATATCGATGCCTAGACCAGGTTTTTTACCTAGACCAAACAGCCCCATAATATTCTCCCAACGGGAATTGTAAATGGCTTATAAATTTTTGTTTTTCTTGCCACTTGCTGCGCACGACAGAAAGGTAAGACTAATGTAAAGAGCATAGCAGTTTTTTCAAAATGCATAGGAATCTTTACTTTACTTTCTATAATAGGCAGCAAGATATAGCAACAGATTGCAGCATATATTGCAATGTAAAGAACTCTTTATAAGATAGCACTAGATCCAAAAAAGGATAAATTTGTGAAATTCCTTAAGTGGCTAATGTATAGCCTAGTTATTGCATTTGTACTAGGAACGCTGACGGTCGGCGGATTGTACTTGTACTACCAAGACGAAATGCCAACTGTGGCAGAAATCCGCGATGTGCGTCTGCAAACACCGATGCAAGTGTACTCTGCAGACGGCGAAATGATCGCGCAATTCGGCGAAATTCGCCGTATCCCTGTCACTTTAGAGCAAGTGCCACAACCGCTTATCGACGCGTTTTTAGCCACCGAAGACAACCGCTTTTATGACCATTTTGGTATTGACCCGATTGGTGTAGGACGTGCTTTTTTCCAATTGTTTACCACCGGCGATATTCAAAGTGGCGGTAGTACGATCACCCAGCAATTGGCACGAAATGTCTATCTAACTTTGGAGCAAACGTGGACGCGAAAAATAAAGGAAGCGTTCATCGCACTGCATATTGAGCGGCACTTAGAAAAAGACGAAATTCTGGAACTCTACCTCAATAAAATCACTTTTGGTCATCGCGCACACGGCATCGGTGCGGCAGCCCAAGTGTATTATGGTAAAGACTTAAGTGAATTAACCCTCGCTGAAATGGCGATGATTGCCGGTTTGCCGAAAGCGCCATCAACGATGAATCCAATCTCACGCCCCGAGCGAGCGCGTGACCGCCGAGCCGTGGTGCTTGGCCGTATGTTAGCGGAAGACAAGATTACCGAAGCGCAGTACCAAACCGCATTAGCAGCACCGATCAAAACCAAAGTCCATGGTGCAGAAGTGACTATGGCAGCGCCCTATCTAGCGGAAATGGTTCGCGCAGAAATGGTCAACCGCTATGGCGAAGACACTGCCTATAACAGCGGTTTAAAAGTCTACACTACGGCCAGCGCCAAGCAGCAGCGAGCGGCGCAACGCGCCGTTCAACATAACCTGCATGGCTACGATGAGCGCCACGGTTATCGCGGCGTTGAAGCGCAGTTATGGCAGTCAGAAACCACAAAACAACCGCCGGCACGCGAAGAGCTTCTGGAACAGTTAGCAAGCTTTGCGACGATTGGCTTAACTCGTCCAGCTGTCGTCTTGAGTACTACAGAGCGCGACGCTCAGTTACTTTTTGCCGATGGTGAAGAGGCAGTATTACCATGGAGTGGCATGGCGTGGGCACGGCCTTTTATGAACCAAGAACGCCAGGGTACCGCACCTGAGCAAGTACAAGATATTTTTACGAGCGGTGCCGTGATACGCGTGCGCTCGACACCGCAGGGCTGGCGCCTCGCTCAAGTCCCTGAGCCAAGTGCAGCACTGGTTGCTTTGCGCCCCAGTGATGGCGGCATTGCCGCTGCGGTAGGTGGCTACAGTTTTACCGTGAGCCAATTTAACCGTGCGGTGCAGGCGGAACGTCAAGCAGGTTCAAACATTAAGCCATTCATCTATTCGGCAGCCCTAGAGAACGGCTTCACGCTCTCAACCCTGGTCAACGATGCGCCGATCAATCAGTGGAATCCTGGCAGCGGTATCGCTTGGCGGCCACGCAACTCGCCAGATGTGTATGAGGGGCCTATTCGCGTTCGCGAGGCGTTAGCGAAGTCGAAGAACGTCGTTTCGGTGCGCTTATTGCGTGCTATGGGCGTTGAAACCGTCGTCAATCACCTCACCAAATTCGGTTTTGATTACGATGAATTGCCGCGCAATGAATCGCTCTCGTTGGGGTCTGCCTCAATGACGCCGTTGGAAGTCGCGCGAGGCTATGCGGTTTTTGCCAACGGTGGTTATCTCGTTGAGCCCTACTTTATCGAAAGAATAGTCGATGCCGAAGAGCAGACCATTTATCAAGCGCGACCCAAAGTCGCCTGTGTTGAATGTGAAGCAAAAGAGCGCGATGTTTTACCAGCACCGCAGGTGATCAGCGAGCAGAATGCCTTTTTGGTCACGCAAGCCATGAATTCAGCAGTTTGGGGGGGCGGAAGCTGGGCCCACAAAACCGGTTGGAACGGTACCGCCTGGCGTATCCAACGCTCACAGGCTATCAATAGCAAGGCAGGGCGCAACGTAGCCGGTAAGACCGGTACCACTAATGACGTGAAGGATACATGGTTCTCGGGCTTTGTCAGTGGCTTGGTAGCTACCGGTTGGGTTGGCTTCGACAACCTTGAACGGGCGCTCGGTAGCACCACCATGAACAGCAACTTAGATAGCGACGAGCAGCCCATTTCAGGCACTGAAGCTGGTGCGAAAACAGCCTTACCCATGTGGATTGATTTTATGGAAACGGCTGTTGAAGAAGTTGCTGCAGAACCGTTCGATGTACCACCAGGTTTGGTTTCAGCGCGTATCGACTTGGCTACTGGAAAGTTGAGTCGAGCGAACGACTACACCACACGTTTTGAGTACTTTATTCCTGGCACAGCACCAACGGAGTATGCAGATTCGAAGTCGTCGCCAACTGTATTTGGTGACGACGACTCGATTTTCTAGCGCTAGACCTTTTTACTGAGGCGGCTTAGCAACTGATTAAGGTCAGACTGTACGCCGCCTGCAGTCACTTCTTTACCGGCACCCGGGCCACTAATGACCAACGGCATTTCGTGATACCAATCGGTGTAAATCACGAAAATATTTTCGCCGGGAATCAAGTTGGCAAGCATATCGCCTTCAGGAATGTATTCGATACCGACTCGCGCGCGGACGCTGTCGTCGTCTTGTACGGCGAAGCTGGCGAGTAGCCGTGGCACTTTACCGGTCTTTTGTGCGTCCTGGTAAAGGTCCTGCATGCCATCGTCGAGTTCCGGCAAGCGCTGCATAAATTCTTCCAGTGGGATCTCGGCAAGATGCTCTGGTAATAAGCTATCGACGTCGATGTCCTTCCAATCCAAGCGTAAGCCAATTTCGCGAGCCAAAATCAACAACTTGCGAATGATATCTTGGCACGATAAATCTTCACGTGGATCAGGTTCACTCAAGCCACGCTCTTTCGCTTCGCGTACCAAATCACTGAAATTCACCTCGGCGTTGAAGTTCTCGAATAGCCACGACATGGTACCCGAGAAGATACCGGAGATACTGCGGATGGTGTCGCCTGAGTTACGCAGATCATTGAGGGCGTAATTCAGGGGTAAACCAGCACCGACCGTGGTGTTGTAGTACCATTCCCGCTCATATTCTCGCTGAATAGTACGAATTTCGTTGTATTGGCTTTCGCTTGAAGCCCCAGCACGCTTGTTGGCACTAATAATATGCAAGCCGTTAGCGAAGAAGCTTGGATACAGCTGCGCTACCGCAATGGCGTCAGTGAGGTCGAGCATGACCAATTCATCATAAGGCGCATTGGGCAGTTCCGGAATCAACTGACTCATCTCGTATGGGCGCGCCAAACGGGCAAAGTTGTCTTGCCAGTCGGTTAAATCGAGGCCGTTGTAGTCGAGCCACATTTGTGTCGAATTCAAGATGCCAATCACTCGCACATCCATTTGCTCGTTGATGCGCTCGCGCAAACGGCGGTAAAGTGCCAACCAAGCACTACCGATATTACCGCGACCTACCACGACCACACCAAGGCTGCGGCGATGGTTGAACAATTGACTGTGAATACGATTGAGCAAGCGGTTATCAAGTTTTTGCTCGAGAATCGCAACCACCGCATTATTATCAGGTGTGAGTGCCAAGCGGCGAATCGCTTGCTCGCCGGTTTCTTGCTTGAACGTCGCAAATTGTTCAGTTTCTTGAATGCGATTGCCGACTAAAGCCAGCATTGAGTAGCCGGTGAGCTTACTGGCGCTGTTTTTCACATCTTGTGCTTCAAGCCAACGCTCCATAAACTCTAAATGGTTTTGGTGGTAGGCATAGTAGGCATGATGTTGCGCGACTTCGTTCCAGCTAATCAGCGGAGTAAGGTCAAGATCTTCAAACGCTTGTACCAGCTTGGCGTCGCGTAAATCAACACGGAATAGCACCACCTCAGACAGCGCAGTGAGTACTTTGCCTGTTGGTTCAGTGTCTTCGTATTGGCCAATACGGGTTTGTTGATTCTCGACCTTCAAGCTTGAACGCACGGCAATTACCATACGTTCACGGTTTACGGGCTGGAATGTACGCGGGTGCAATACCGGACTACCCAAGCGCGCAAGCTCTTCGGCTTCACGCCAATCGAGAATGGGCAAGCTGACTACCCGCTCAACTTTCCGTGGGTCAGCAGAGTAGACACCTGCAACGTCTTTCCAAATCGTGACCTGCTTCGAATCGATTAAGCTACCGACTAAGGTGGCCGAGTAGTCACTACCGTTACGACCCAAAATAAGAGAGCGGCCGCTGGGGTCGGCGCAGATAAAGCCTGTTACGATAAAACGTGTACCCGCATGCGGAGCGATGCGGTTCAGCAAGCCGGTACGAGACACTTCGTTGCGAATAAAGGGTTCAGGAGCATCGTCAGCGACCAAAAAGGTGCGAGCATCTATGTAGTCGGCTTGCGTACCTTGTTGTTGCAGCAATGCGGCCAGCAGGCGCGCAGACCATAGTTCGCCATAAGACAAAAGCTCGGGACGATTGTCGATCACCTCACCACCGTCGAGCCAGTTCCACCAGCGTTTAAAGTCATGTTGCGAGGCTTCGAGTACTCGTGCTTGCTGCTCCCCACTGAGTAATTCAGTAATGAGCCCTTGCTGATATTTCTCGAGCTGTTTCAATAAGACTTCTGCAATGCCCAAGTCATCATCATCTGCGGCGTTCTGCTTGGCGTCGATAATGGCCAGAATACGGTTGGTGGTATCACCTGCCGCCGACACCACTACGAGATCGCTGGCACCGGCGTACTCAGTCACGATGCGCGCCACGCGGCGATAGCAGTAGGCATCAGCAAGGCTGCTGCCCCCAAATTTATGTACTTGTACTTGTTCAGCAACCGCTTGAACTTGGGCGTCCGAAACCTCTAATTGCATGATGCGTCTGCGTTCTCCAACGTTTGGGGCGAAAAATGGCGATTATACGACCGCACTTGCGTAGGATAAAGAACAGTTAAAGGTACTTTTACGCAAGGTTAGCAGATCACAGCCGTATAGACAGCTAAGCGTATAAATTTGACTGTACCGCAGACGCTAGTACAATTCATCACATTATGTGGGGTTTTCAATAAGAAGGTGCAGTATGGAGTGGGATGGCGAGTACATTTACCCGTATGTCGAGCATGGTCAAAAAAGTGAGAAAGTGAAGAAAATCACGGTTTCAATTCCGACCCGAGTGTTAAAAGTACTCACCGATGAGCGCACCCGTCGCCAAGTGAAGAACTTGCGCCACGCGACCAATAGTGAATTGCTCTGCGAAGCTTTCTTGCATGCGTTTACTGGGCAGCCGTTGCCAGAAGACGATGATTTGCGTAAAGACAACCCGCATAAAATCCCAGCTTCGGTACGTGATGAGCTCACTCGCCGTGGTTTGCCTATCCCTGCAGAAGAAGACCTCGACTGAGTCGAGGTCTCTCGCTTTTACAACAAGTATTCGAGTGCGGTCTCATCGCAATTATCTTTGCGTGGACACAGCTCGCAGTCTTTCATGACTTTCTCTGGTAGCTTGTCCTTGACCGTCAGGCGGAAATTCAAACGCCCGAAAAACTCAGGTACACGGGTTAGCACAATCGTGCGACTGATACCGAGTTCGCGCGCTTTCCACAGCAGAAAGGCGACAAGTTCAGCGCCGAGACCTTTACCTTGTGCTTTAGGGAACAGGCCTAAGCTACGAATCTCCGCTAAGCCGGTGCTGTACACATACAAAGCGGCGCAGCCCACGACTTCATCATCGATTTCTGCCACAGCAAAGCTTTGAATCGCTTGCAATACATCGGCTTTATCGCGCGGTAAGTTTTCGCCTTGCTCGGCCCAATAGGCAATCAATTCACAGATTTTATCGGCGTCACTTAAACGCGCTTGCCGCACGTGCTTGCTCGCTGCCTCTGCAGCATGCAACCAATCGTTGGCATGTTTGATTGCTGTGCGCACTGCTGCAGGAGCGGTGCCGCCGAGCGCTTTTCGTTGGTTGACGCCGTAGTCAAGTTCGAGAATAGGGTAGACATCGTCGCCTATTTCCGCTGAAAATTGACTAAATTCATCAATGGATAACTCTTCTAGAGGCTTGTTTTGCTGCTGCGCATAGAGCACTGCCGCGCCGGTAATGTGATGCGCATCGCGGAACGGAATACCTTTGCTCACTAAATAGTCGGCAAGTTCCGTGGCATTACTATAGCCCAAGGTAGCTTGCTGCTTGGCATGGGCTTCGTTCACACTCAATTCGGGCACCGCAAAGGTCAACATTTGCAAACACTGCAAATAAGTATGCAAGGCATCGAACAAACCTTCTTTGTCTTCCTGCATGTCTTTGTTATAGGCCAACGGCAGGCCCTTCAACGTGGTTTGCAAGGCATGCTGATGCCCGAATACCCGCCCCGTTTTGCCACGCAGCAACTCGAACAGATCCGGATTCTTCTTCTGTGGCATTAACGATGAGCCACTGCTAATACGATCGCTCATGGCAAAACAGCCCGACTCACCGGAACAGTAAAAAATCACATCTTCAGCGATACGCGACAGATGCACCATACCGGTGCTGGCGCTGTGCAGTAAGTCTAACGCGAAGTCACGATCTGAGACGCCGTCGAGGCTGTTCTCACTGGCATAACGGAAGCCCAACGAATGAGCTAATGCCTCGCGATCAAGAGGTGCGGTGGTGCCCGCAAGCGCACCACTGCCGAGTGGACACACGTCGATACGCTTCATGGCTTCTTTTAAGCGGCTGACATCACGTTGCAGCATTTGCACGTAGGCGAGCGCCCAATGGCCCGCCATAATGGGCTGGGCGCGCTGCAAATGGGTGTAGCCTGGTAATGGCGCAGCTTGGTAACGTTCAGCAAAACTCAGTAACGCCTGAATCGCCGCTAAATTAGCACTGATGAGCTCAGCGCCCACAGCTTTACAAAAGAGCCGTAAGTCAGTCGCAACCAAATCATTACGGCTACGTCCGGTATGCAATTTCTTTGCAGTCGCACCAATTTTTTCAATCAGCTGGGCTTCAACCCAGCTGTGGATGTCTTCCTCTTCTGTCTGCAATGGTAGTTGCGGATCGTGGGTGACCGCGACTTGTAGCTCTTGCAAAGCTTGCTGCAACTGCTGGTTTTCGTCCGCTGTTAGCAATTGTGCTTGGTGAAGCGCTTGCGCCCATGCTTGTGATGCCTGCAAATCATAGGGCGCGAGTCGATAATCAAAGCGTAACGAGTCATTGAATTGTTTAAATTCAGCGGCGCTGGGCTCGCTGAACCGTCCACCCCATAAACTCATGACGAGCCTCCTTCGTGTTCGTGCAAGGCACGGATCCGGCTAGCTAAGCTATACAAGCGGATAAAGCCTTCGGCATGCTTTTGATTATAGACTTCGTCTTCATCGAAGGTCGCAAAGGCGTTGGAGTAGAGGCTGTTCGGCGAACGCTTTTGCGTGACCGTCACTTGGCCTTTATAGAGCTTCACGACGATGTCACCGGTCAATGGCTCAGCCAGTTTCGTGGCCGCGGCGAGCATCACTTCGCGCAATGGTGTAAACCAACGGCCATCGTAAAGTAGCTGGGCAAATTCGTTACCCAAACGAATGCGATAGTCTTGCGTGGTGCGGTCGAGCACGAGACTCTCGAGGCCTTGCAGAGCAGCGTAGAGCACCGCACCCGCTGGAGTTTCATAACAACCCCGCGACTTCATGCCAACTAAACGGTTCTCAACCATATCAAGGCGACCGACCCCATGCTTACCCGCCAGTTCATTGAGCGCTTCAATGGCTGCCACGGGCTCGATGGTTTCGCCATTCAGTGCGTGCCACTCACCTTTCACGAACGACAGGGTTAAGTATTCGGGCTGGTCGGGTGCTTGCTCAGGTTCCGCGGTCCATGTCCAAACTTGCGTAGAAGGTGCGTTCCACGGGTCCTCGAGCTCACCGCCTTCGGTTGAGATGTGCCATAGGTTGGCATCGCGACTGTAGATTTTAGTTGCCGATGCGGCGCATGGAATGTTGCGCTCGGCTAAGTAGGCTAACAAGTCAGGGCGGCTACGCATGGTCCACTCGCGCCATGGAGCGATGACTTGTAGGTCTGGTGCTAGTGCCGCAAAGCATGACTCAAAACGCACTTGGTCGTTACCTTTACCGGTACAGCCGTGGGCCAGTGCATCGGCACCCACTTTACGAGCAACCTCGACCTGTGCTTGCGCGATGATGGGCCGCGCCAAGGCGGTACCTAACAAGTACTGACCTTCGTAAATAGCACCGGTTTTCAGGGTCGGGTAAATGACTTCATTGACGAACTTATCTTTTAAGTCGACTACGTAGCAACTGCTCGCACCAGAGGCGATGGCTTTTGCTTCCACGCCCTCAAGCTCGTCAGCACCTTGCCCTACGTCGGCGACAAAAGCGACCACTTCGCAGTCATAATTTTCTTTCAACCAAGGCACGATTGCCGAGGTATCGAGACCACCAGAATAGGCTAAAACAACTTTGTTGACGGACGTGCTCATGCTTGGGCTCCTGCAAATAATTCAACTAAAACAGCATTTTGTGCGTGTAGCCGATTCTCGGCTTGATGCAAAATAAGGGATTGCGGCCCGTCGATAACCTCTGCGGTGACTTCGCGGCCACGGTACGCAGGCAAACAGTGCATAAAATACTTAGCACCGAGTTGTTTCATCAGATCTTGGTTGACTTGATAAGGCGCAAAGTCATGCATGACTTGATTGCTGTCGCGCTCTTGTCCCATTGAGAACCAAGTATCGGTATAAATAGCATCACTTTTTTGCAGCTGATTGAAATCGTGATGAAGCGTGATTTCCGCCCCTGTCGTTGCCCCTACCTTTTGGGCATCGGCCAACAACGCTGCATTCGGCTCGTAACCGACCGGGGTAACGATTTGCAAATTCATGCCCGCTAAGGCGGCACCCGCCATCAGGGCATGGCATACATTACAGCCGTCACCGACATAGGTAAGCGTTACTTGTTTTAGATCGCCCAGTTGCTCAGTAAGCGTAAGTAAATCAGCCAAGGCTTGGCATGGGTGACATTCGTCACTCAGCGCATTGATCACCGGCTTATCGGAGGCATCGGCAAGCTCGTGTAACGTTGCTTGGGAATAGACGCGCGCCACAATCGCATCGTGCCATAGAGCTAAATTAGCGCCGACATCACTGGCGGGTTCGCGCGTACCCATCAGGTTTTCCGCATCTAGGTAAATGCTATGCCCACCCAAACGGTTAATGCCTGCAGCAAAGCTAGCGCGGGTGCGAAGTGAAGGTTTCTCAAATACCAGCGCGACACTTTTGCCTTGCAGGTGGTTCTGCCAAGCACTAGGACGCTGCTTAATGGTTTGTGCCAAATCTAAAATATGACTCAATTGTGCGCTGCTCAAATCGCGCATTGCTAATAAATCTTGCATGTGAATTCCTAACTAAAATTGTGTAATCGACGACGAACGTGCGTTAAAGGCGAACGCGGGTTCCAGCTGGCTCACCGCGCGCTAAACGAGTTAGCGCATTGGCGTCGTGCCAGCCGGCCACCGCGATGGTTCGTCGCGAGGTTTTGTTGAGGACCACTTGCGCGGCCTGTAAAGCCGCGTTGAGCTTCACTATCATGCCGTCGCGGACAGTGCCGTTGGCAATAAGCTCAGGGGCTTGGGCTGCAGTAATGGTGTCAATGAGTTGGCCGTCGTGGTCGAGAATGCCGACCACATCGGTAAGTAAAATCAAATCGCCATGCAGCACCTGTGCAACCACAGCGGCAGCGAGATCTGCATTAACGTTGAGGCGTTCGCCTTGGGCACTCACCCCAAGCGAACTTAAAATCGGTAAGTAATTCTGTTCAATGAGCAACTGTAGCAGTTGGCCCGAGCCGGCGTGCGGAATACCCACTGCACCGCGGCTACTGTCAACTTCGCAAATGACCGTGTTCCCCGCTTGCAGCGTTAACCCGACCGGTTGTAAACCATGTTGTTGAGCGAGGGCGCAGAGCTGGCTATTCACGTCGCCGGCCAGCACTCCTGCAACAATTGGGATATGCGCGGCGGGCGTGACCCGCTGGCCTTCGACTTTGACACTTTCTTGGCCAAGCTGCTGGAGCATTGCTTGTACTTGGTCACCACCGCCATGCACTAATACCAAAGGGCGTAATTCGGCCAGGCGCTTGACGGTAGTCAGTAGCTGCTGCAAGGCGGCGACATCGGTCAGCACCCGACCGCCGAGTTTAATCACTAGCGGGGTGCTCATACCACAGCTCCTGGGCTTGGTTGCAAGCCGGTCGCTGAGGCGAGTCCATAATACTGATTGGCAAGTTGCAACGCTTGAGCTGCTGCGCCTTTGAGTAAGTTATCGATGGCTACGGACAGAATCAGCTGTGCACCGTGAACCTTAAAATAGATGTCGCAGTACGGCGTACCCACCACTTGCTGCAGCTTGGGTGGCGTTGCGACCAACCGCACCAAAGGATGATTAGCGTAGGTTACCTCGAGGGCATCGGCAATTGTGTGCTCGTTCACGCCTTCGGCAAGCTCGGCATAAATTGTTGCTAAGATTCCGCGCTTAAAGTTACCTAAATGCGGAACGAACACGACATCACGACCTATTGATTGCGCCATTTCTGGCTGGTGACGATGCGTTGCAACGCCATAGGCTTGCAGGCTTACTTCGCAAAAGCTGGTAGTTAACGCGGCTTTGCGACCAGCACCCGAGACGCCGCTCACCGCATTCACGATCGGCGTGCTGTGCGGGGCAAGCAATGGCATAAGGGGCCGTAACGCAAGACCTGCCGCGGTCGGATAACAGCCCGGTACCGCCACCAAAGGTTCGTTGCCTTTAAGTTCAGTGAATTCGGCTAAGCCATACGGTATTGACTGTTCAAGTTGCGGTTGGGCAAAACCATAGGCTTGCAAATGAGTGTCGGGGTCGCCAAGCCGAAAGGCACCAGAGAGATCAAAAACCACTAACCCAGCAGCAATTAATTGTGGTGCCAGTTCAGCACTGGCTTCATGGGGTAGCGCTAAAAAAACCACTCGAACCTGCTGCGCCAGTTGCGGCAACAGATCCGAGTGCCAAGGTTGCAGAAGTTGCTCACACCGGCCCGCTAATTGCGGGTACAACGCGGAAATTGGTTCTGCTTTTTCACGTGCGCTCGAAGAAAAGGCATAGGTCAACGAAAAAACTGGATGGTTATGCAGCAACCACACAAGCTCAACGCCACTATAGCCGCTCGCTCCAAAAACAGCGCATTGTATGGTTTCTTGCTTTGACATCCACAGTAAACTTATGACCTAAAGATGGTCTAAGTATATTGAATAAAAATGCACAAAACAAGAATAAGTATTATCTTTTTTGTGTTCTCAGCAAAATAATCAGTAGGACTAGCCCGAAGGTACCTAAAAACAGTCCCAGCGCTTGCAGTAGCGTGTTCTGCCAACGCGGTTGCTGGTGCGTTTGTTCAAGGTAGTAAGTGCGGGTAAAAGAATCATTTACGGCGTCCGGAATCGGGCGATTAAACTGTTCACCACGATAGTCGCTAAGCAAAAGAATCTTCGGATTACGCCGTTTGAGCATTTCGAGGTGTTGCTCTTGCCGCTCGGCCAAGCCGCCACTTTGAAGCTGCGGAGCTAAATGGTAGATGTCTTGGGGTTCACCAGGTAACACCACGCCCGGCGATTCATATTCGTAAATCGCTTCATCGAATAGGAGCTTAGTGTAGCCGAGATAAAACATGGGTACGGCCAGTGCGATAAAGAGCACAGCTGCGTACAAGCGTATGCGCTCACGCACCAAACTTTGTACTTTTTGCTGGCGCAGCCAGGCATCAACACTGGGTATGCGGCTTAATTTAGCGTGAATGTAGGCTCGATCGAGCTGCGCCAATACGGTGTCGAGTTCAAGTGCTAGCGCTTCGAGCCACGCCGCCAAAATTTCTGTGGAGGGTAAGGATCGTTCGCTTTCTAATTTTGATAGATAAGATTGCTCTACCCCCATCTTATCAGCGAGTTCAGCCTGGCTTAATTCTTGTTCGGTCCGTTGTTGTTTTAAGTAATCACCTAACGTCATTGTTCTTGTCCTTGTTGATTGAAATCAACGCTGATTCTTAGCTATTCCTACAAGCATAAAAACATGAATATTCATGAATAACTAGGAATGAGACGAAGAACACAAAACATGACCTAGAACAGGTCATGTTTTAGAAGAAAGTGATGTAAAAGAAAGGTGAAAGCGGAGTGATTACTCCGCCATATAGTTCTTCGGCAAATCTATGCGCGAAGCGCCCGACGCCACTGCCGCTTCAGCGACGGCTTTGGAAACACGGGTTTTTAAGCGTGGGTCGAGTGGCTTCGGAATAATATAGTCGACACCGAACTCGAGTTTTTCGACGCCAGCGGCTTTTAATACTGACTCTGGCACCGGCTCTTTGGCGAGCTGGCGGATGGCCTCGACCGCGGCGATTTTCATTTCGTCATTGATGGCGCGGGCGCGAACATCAAGCGCACCACGGAAAATGAACGGAAAGCAGAGCACATTATTCACTTGGTTCGGGTAATCTGAGCGACCTGTTGCCATAATTAAATCGTCACGCACTTCATGCGCCAATTCTGGCTTAATTTCTGGATCAGGGTTTGAACAAGCAAAGATAATAGGCTTGTCAGCCATCAGCTTTAACGCGTCTGGAGACAACAAGTCAGGACCCGAAACACCGACAAAAACATCGGCTTCGGTAATCACGTCCTCTAAGGTGCGTTTATCCGTGTTGTTGGCAAACAGCGATTTGTATGGGTTCAAGTCTTCGCGACGTGTATGAATGACGCCTTTGGAATCGAGCATATAGATGTGCTCGCGTTGCGCGCCGCATTTAATGAGCAATTCCATACAGGCGATCGCGGCAGCACCAGCTCCTAAACAGACGATTTGTGCTTTGCGCAGTTCTTTGCCCTGAATTTCGAGCGCGTTCAGCAAGCCCGCCGCAGTGACAATCGCGGTGCCGTGTTGGTCATCATGGAAGATCGGCACGTCGCATCGTTCTACCAAAGCTTCTTCAATTTCAAAGCACTCCGGTGCTTTGATGTCTTCTAAGTTCACGCCACCGAAGCTGTCGGCGATATTGGCAACGGTATTAATGAAGTCTTGTGTGGTGCGGTGGGTTACTTCAATGTCGATCGAGTCAAGTCCGGCAAAACGTTTGAAAAGTAGTGCTTTACCTTCCATCACAGGCTTCGCTGCCATGGGGCCGAGGTTGCCAAGACCTAAAATGGCTGTGCCATTGGAAATCACCGCAACCATATTGCCTTTTGCGGTGTAGCGATACACGTCATCAGGATTCTCAGCAATAGCGCGCACCGGTTCGGCGACGCCGGGACTATAGGCGAGAGCCAGATCTTTGCTGGTTTCTGCTGGTTTCGTCAGCTCAATACTTATTTTTCCAGGCGTAGGATAGGCATGATAATCGAGCGCTTGCTTGCGAAAGTCAGACATGGACGTAAGTACCCTCTTGCATCGTTGTGCGATTGTTATAGTCAACATTCATTAAGTGAATAATTGCCATTGTAGAGGGTTGAGCGCGAATAACAAATCTTACCTGATGGTCAGGTCGCCCTTATCGACCTGTTACGGTTCAGCAAACTTGAAGACTGTACAAAAACGAACCGCTGTAAAATGGAGACCTAAAGCAGGCTGAAGAGTGATCAAGCATAAAAAAAGGCGCCTTTTGGCGCCTTTTTCTAAATCTGGTGCTAAAGCATCGTTTTTACGATGACTTCTTACCACCCAACACGCTGAAACGCTTGTTGAATTTGTCGATACGACCGCCAGTGTCCATAATACGCTGCTTACCAGTGTAGAACGGGTGGCACTCTGAACAAACGTCAAGGTGCAATTCGCCACCTTTAGTTGAACGGGTGGTGAACGTGTTGCCGCACGAGCAAGTTACGTTCATTTCTTCGTACTTAGGATGAATACCTGCTTTCATAAGGGTTACCTCAATTGGGCCGCATCGCTATACGGACTCTCTCCGCACACCATACGTGGTTAATAATGGAATAATTAGGGCGCGGATTCTACCTGAACCCTGTGTAATGATCAAGCACAGGATCGCGCTTGCGCCGCGCTACGCATGGTCGCACAATAGCGGCTATGAGCCAGTCTTCAGCAACCGAACTTTTTCCGAATACCAGCACCGTCGTGAAAGTGGCAGTGCCGGTGCCCCTTGCGCGCAGCTTTGACTATGCTTGTGAGACCGCACCTGCCTGTGGGGTCAGGGTGAAGGTGCCGTTCGGCAACAGGTCGTTGGTTGGCTTTAGTCTGGGTCAAGCCCGGAACGGCAACAGTGATTATGAACTCAAACCCATCTCCGCTGTTCTGGATGAGCAGCCGCTGTTACCCAAAGCCGTTTGGGAACTGCTGCTATGGGCGTCCGACTATTATCATCACCCCTTAGGCGAAGTGCTAAATCACGGTCTGCCGGTTTTGTTGCGCCAGGGTGAGGCCGCCAGCTATAAAACAACCGAGGGTTTTCGGGTTACCACCGCGGGCGCTGACGTGGAGCTGAACAGTTTGCGCCAAGCACCGCAACAGCAGCGCTTGCTGGCTGCCTTACGTAATGGACCGTTGCTGCGACGCGATATCACCGCCCAAGAATTCTCCGCCTCCGCACTCAAGGCTTTGCAAGACAAGGGGCTTATTGAAGGCTTTCAGCATGCGCCGCAAACGAATGCGGACTGGTCCTTTGCCATAGGCAGCGAACCCTTGCAGCTCAATCCTGAGCAAGCTCTTGCAGTTGCTGCGATTGGGGCGGCAAGTAAGCCGCAAACCTATTTATTGGAAGGCGTCACCGGCAGCGGCAAGACCGAAGTTTACTTGCAGGCGATGGCCGACGTGTTACGTAAAGGCAAGCAAGTGTTGGTGCTCGTACCGGAAATTGGTCTCACGCCGCAAACCTTACGCCGCTTCCAGAAGCGTTTTGCGGTGCCGATTGTCATGTTGCATTCGGCGCTGACGGATCGCGAGCGGCTGGATGCTTGGCTGGATGCTAAAAACGGTGGTGCAGCCATCGTTATCGGCACGCGTTCGGCGATCTTCACACCATTTAAGCGCTTGGGCATGATCATCGTCGATGAAGAGCACGACAATTCGCTGAAGCAGCAAGAGGGTTTTCGCTACCATGCGCGCGATTTAGCCGTGGTGCGCGGGCAAAAAGAACAAGTGCCGGTCATTCTGGGCTCGGCGACGCCTTCATTAGAAAGCATTAACAACGTTGCACAAAAGCGCTACGCCCATTTGCAACTTACTCAGCGCGCTGGCGGCGCTAAACTCGCTCGGCAGACCGTGGTGGACATCAAACAATTGCCGCTCAAAGCTGGGCTCTCGCAACCGCTAATAGAACAGATGCGTAAAGAGCTTGAGCGTGGGCAACAGGTGCTGGTGTTTTTGAACCGTCGTGGCTATGCACCTGCGTTACTCTGCCACGAATGTGGCTGGCTGGCGCAATGCCGGCGCTGTGACGCCTATTATACTGTGCATCAGCGCCAACAAATGCTGCAGTGCCATCACTGCGGCGATCAACAACGCCTCCCGCGGCAGTGTTTTGACTGTGGTTCAACCCAGCTTGTCGGTCGCGGGACCGGTACCGAGCAGCTCGAGCAAAGTTTGGCCGAGCTGTTTCCCGATTATCCAGTGCTCAGGATTGACCGTGACAGTACGCGTCGTAAAGGCAGTCTGGCCAAGCTATTGACCGATGCCACAGAAAATAAATATCCCATTTTGGTTGGCACGCAAATGATCGCCAAGGGTCACCACTTTCCACACGTCACTCTGGTGGCCCTATTGGATGTGGATGGCGCGCTGTACAGTTCGGATTTTCGTGCGGCCGAGCGGTTGGGGCAGCTTATCACGCAAGTGGCAGGGCGCGCCGGCCGCGCCAGTGCGCCTGGTACGGTGGTATTGCAAACTCACCACCCCGAGCATGATTTATTGCAAGACCTCATCCACAACGGCTATGCCGCTTTTGCGCGCTCGTTGTTGCGTGAACGGCAGCTCACTCAACTGCCGCCTTTTGCCCAAATGGCGCTGTTTCGTACTGAAGCAAATGACGCTCAGCAAGCCCAAGCCGCGTTGCAAGCTATCGCCGCACAGTTACCGCAGCATCCCGACGTAATCGTCTTAGGGCCAATGCCCGCGGTAATGGAGCGCCGCGCCGGTCGCTACCGTTTTCAGTTGTTGGTACAGTGCCAGCAACGTGGGTTACGCCAGCAAGTTTTACAACACACGCTGGCCAAGCTTGAGCAGTTACCTGAATTACGTCGCGTGCGCTGGTCCTTGGACGTAGACCCACAAGACTTTAGCTAGTAAAATGCGGCGACTCCCGTAAATGAAAAAGGTTGGACGTAAATGAAAGAGCAGTTGGAGCAATTATTGGCGGCCGCGGTGGCCGAATTACAAGCACAAGGCACATTACCTGCCGACTTGAGTCCGCGTATCCAACTCGACCGTCCACGCGATAAGAGCCACGGCGATTTTGCTACCAACCTTGCGTTGATGTTAGCAAAGCCTGCGGGGACCAACCCTCGCGCATTGGCAGAAGCGCTGATTGGCGCGCTGCCAGAGAACAGTTTGGTAGCCGAGGCGACCATCGCTGGCCCAGGCTTTATCAATTTTGTGATTAGCCAAGATCAACTGTTACAGCAGCTCGAAGCCGCCTACCAAGATGCTCATGTGGGTGTCGCTAATGCAGAGCAAAGCCAGCGCATTGTCATTGATTATTCGTCGCCTAACCTAGCCAAAGAAATGCACGTTGGCCATTTACGTTCTGCGATTATCGGCGATGCTGTCGCGCGCGTGTGCGAATTTTTGGGCCATACCGTCATCCGCCAAAACCACGTCGGTGACTGGGGCACCCAGTTTGGAATGTTGCTGGCACATATGGAAGAGCTCGAAGGTAGCGAGTTGGCAATGGAGCTCAGCAACCTTGAAACCTTTTACAAAGCTGCGAAAAAACGCTTCGACGAAAGTTCCGAGTTTGCCAACCGCGCGCGTGAGCTTGTGGTAGCGCTGCAATCGGGCGATGCCAAGTGTTTGCAACTTTGGCAGCAGTTCATCGATGTTTCCTTGAGCCATTGCCAAGAAGTATACGATCGCTTAGGCGTCAAACTAACTCGCGCCGACGTAATGGCCGAAAGTGCCTACAACGATGACTTACCGCAAGTGGTCGAAGATTTGCGCGCTCAAGGGTTACTCGTTGAGGACCAAGGCGCTCAGTGCGTCTTCCTCGATGAGTTCAAAAATAAAGAAGGCGAAGCGTTGCCGGTTATCGTGCAAAAGTCAGGCGGTGGCTATCTTTATGCAACCACAGATTTAGCTGCAGTACGTTATCGTCAGAACCAGCTGAAAGGTGATCACTTGATGTACTTTGTCGATCAACGGCAAGGTTTGCACTTTCAACAAATCTTTACCTTAGCGAAAAAAGCTGGTTTTGCCCGCGAAGACTTACAGATGGATCATTACGGTTTCGGTACCGTGATGGGCAAAGATGGTCGTCCGTATAAGAGTCGCGACGGCGGTGTCACCAAGCTCGCCGATTTACTTGATCAGGCTGAAGCGCGCGCACTGGCATTGGTACAAGAAAAGAACACGGACTTGTCAGCAGCAGAGCAAGCTAACGTAGCCAAAGTTGTCGGTATTAGCTCAGTTAAGTACGCTGATTTATCCAAGAACCGTACCAGCGACTACATCTTCGACTGGGACACCATGCTGAGTTTTGAGGGGAATACCGCGCCTTATTTATTGTACGCTTACACGCGTGTGATGAGCGTATTTAACAAAGCCGGCGTGCAACCTGATACGATTTCTGGCACCTTTGTCTTGCAAGACGAACGGGAACAAGCGCTTGCTAATTTATTAGTGCGTTTTAACGAAGTGGTACATACGGTGGCGAACAAAGCCATGCCGCACTTCTTATGTGGCTATTTGTTTGAGCTTGCGGGTGCCTTTTCGAGCTTCTACGAAGCCTGCCCAATTTTGCAGGCCGAAGACGAAGCGCTGCAGCAAAGCCGCTTGAAGCTTGCTGCATTAACGGCAAAAACCTTACGCCAAGGTCTAGAACTACTCGGCATTGAAACATTGGATAAGATGTAAGCATGGATTACGCAAACCGCAAACGCCCGCCGCAACGGAAACCCAGCGGCGGTAAGAAAGGCAGCAAAAAAGCACCCGAGCGCAATGTTCCCTGGGGGATTGTGGTGCTGGCCATCATCTTAGTATTGGCCTTGGTTGTCGGTTTGCGCTTCATCGCCGGTGGTAACCCCAATGCACCTGAGCCGGTCACGCAAGAGGTTCCGGCCAGCCAACCGCAGCCGAAAGCGGAGCCTATTCCGGAAAAACCTGAGGAACGTTGGCAGTACATTGAAGAGCTCGAGAACCTCGAAGTTGAAGTTGATGTACCCGAGCGTGAGTTAGGCCCGCCTAAGCTCATGCAATGTGGTTCGTTCCGCAAGCGCGCCGACGCTGAGCGCTTGAAGGCCGCGATCGCTATGCAAGGTCTAGAATCCGAAATCTACCCCTCGAACGGTGGTACCTGGTATCGCGTGGTATTGGGCCCTTACGAGACCAAGCGCGCTGCAGAGGCCGACCGTCATACGCTACAGCGTGCCAGCATTCACGGCTGTCAAATCTGGAACTGGAATCTCTAAGCATTAGATTTCCGTAAAGCCATTGAAATTCACAATTACGCCCTCATTAAACTTGGCATAGCAACTTAAGAGGACGTAATTGTGACTACAATAGTTTCTGTCCGCCGCGGTGATAAAGTTGTCATCGGCGGTGATGGCCAAGCTACGCTTGGTAACACAGTCATGAAAGGCAACGTACGAAAGGTACGTCGTCTCTACAATAATCAAGTTATCGCTGGCTTCGCTGGCGGAACGGCTGATGCGTTTACTTTGTTTGAGCGCTTCGAAGCAAAGCTTGAACAACACCAAGGCAACCTTGCCAAAGCCGCCGTTGAACTCGCCAAAGATTGGCGTACCGACCGCGCGCTTCGTCGTCTTGAGGCATTATTGGCGGTGGCCGACAAACACACTTCATTAATTATTTCAGGTAACGGTGATGTCATTCAGCCTGAAAACGATCTTATTGCGATTGGTTCAGGTGGTCCCTATGCCCAAGCGGCAGCGCGCGCGTTGCTGGAAAACACCGAGCTTGGCGCCCGCGACATCGTGGAGAAAGCTCTGACGATAGCCGGCGAGATTTGCATCTACACCAATACCAACCAAACCATCGAAGAACAGGAGTCTGTGGCCGATGTCTGATATGACCCCACGTGAAATTGTCGATGAGCTGAACCGTCATATTATTGGCCAAGACAATGCTAAGAAAGCTGTCGCGGTCGCCTTGCGTAACCGCTGGCGCCGCATGCAATTGGAAGATGAATTACGCCAAGAAGTAACGCCGAAAAATATTCTGATGATCGGCCCGACCGGCGTAGGTAAGACGGAAATTGCCCGTCGTTTGGCTAAGCTTGCCAACGCGCCTTTCATCAAAGTCGAAGCAACTAAGTTCACCGAAGTGGGCTATGTTGGTAAAGAAATTGAGTCGATCATCCGCGATCTTACCGATACTGCGGTAAAGCAGACGCGTGAGCAGATGATGAAGAAGGTGCGTTTCCGCGCCGAAGAGGCGGCCGAGGAACGCATTTTAGATGCGCTGCTGCCACCAGCAAAAGGCTGGGCTGACGAAGATAAAACTGAGCGTGAGCAAAGCAGCACCCGTCAGGTGTTCCGCAAAAAGCTACGCGAAGGCCAGCTCGACGACAAAGAAATCGAGATCGATATTGCCATGCCGCAAATGGGCGTGGAAATTATGTCGCCGCCAGGCATGGAAGAAATGACCTCGCAGTTGCAAAACATGTTTCAAAACCTTGGCAAAGACAAGAGCAAGCCGCGCAAGCTAAAAATCAAAGATGCTTTCAAGCAATTGGTTGAAGAAGAAGCGGCCAAGATGCTGAACCCTGAAGAAGTGAAAGAACAGGCGCTTCATTCGGTCGAGCAAAACGGTATCGTGTTCCTTGATGAGGTCGACAAGATCTGTAAACGCGGTGACACCAGTGGTCCCGACGTTTCGCGTGAAGGCGTGCAGCGCGATCTACTGCCATTGGTTGAAGGGACCACGGTCTCGACGAAGCACGGTATGGTGAAAACCGACCACATTTTATTTATCGCCTCAGGTGCGTTCCAGATGTCGAAGCCGTCGGACTTGATTCCAGAGTTGCAAGGTCGTCTGCCGATTCGTGTTGAACTAGATGCCCTGACCAGCCATGACTTCGTGCGTATCCTGACCGAACCGAATGCGTCATTAACGACACAATACATTGCGTTGATGGCGACAGAGGGGGTGAATGTTGCCTTTACTGAAGATGGGATTCAGCGCATTGCCGAGACGGCTTTCCAAGTCAACGAAACGACGGAAAACATTGGTGCGCGACGTTTGCACACCGTGTTGGAGCGCTTGATGGAAGACATTTCGTTCCGCGCAAGTGACTTGCAAGGGCAGCAAATTAACATCGATGGCGCCTACGTTGACGAACACTTAGGCAAGTTAGCGCAAGATGAAGACTTGAGCCGCTTCATTTTGTAACGTTATCGGCTATACTGTGCCTGAAACTATCCTTCTATCAATGATGTAACAGGCAGGGGAACGGCAATGGAATACAATACTTCGGAGCTTTGCGATCTTTACCCTGACATGGTCGACGTGGTCGAGCCCATGTTCGTTCACTACGGTGGACGTGTATCGTTCGGCGGCCAATTGGTCACCGTGAAATGCTTCGAAGACAAGGGCGTCATCGAAGAAGTGGTGCAGCAAGCGGGCACCGGTAAAGTGCTGCTTATCGACGGCGGTGGTTCAAACCGCCGTGCCTTGATTGATGTTGCCGTTGCTGAACTCGCTCTCGACAACGACTGGGAAGGTATTGTCTGCTTTGGTGCGGTGCGCGACGTTGACGCACTTGATGAGCTTGATATTGGTATCATGGCGCTGGCATCGATTCCCGTCGGTGCGCCTGCGGAGGGCATTGGTGAAGTTGACGTCGCGGTGAATTTTGGCGGTGTTACTTTCTTGCCAGAAGATCACCTCTACGCCGACACTACCGGTGTCATTCTTTCGCCCGAGCCGCTTGATATCGAATAACTTATGTATTTAGTTCCTTGTGATCCTGAGGCGTGGTGTAAACCACGCCAAGGGGAAGTCCGTCTTGGGCAAACCCTCCACGCCCTGCCCAACTGTGACACGCCCGCCAACTACCGTAGCGCCTTGCATAAGGCCCGGGAAAAGGGTGCCAAAGTGGCACTTATTGGTGTGCCGGAGAGTATCGGCCCGCGCGGTAACTTAGGCCGGGGTGGCGCTGAAACTGCTTGGCCGGCTGCGTTACAAGGATTATGCAATCTACAAGCAAATGCATTCATTGCGAGCCACGAGTTACTGTTAGTCGGGCATGTTGATTGCGAGGATTTACAGCAGCAAGCGGCAGCATTACGCACCACGGATGCGAGTGACGTTCAAGGATTACGCGATCTGTGCGAACAACTCGACCAGCGCGTCATGCAAGCGTTGTTGCCGTTATTCAGTGAAGGTTATGAAGTTATTCTCATCGGCGGTGGCCATAACAATGCCTACCCTTTGTTACGTAGCCTGAGCGAAGCAACGGAACAGCAAGTCGGAGCCATGAATTTGGATCCTCATGCTGATTTTCGTGCGCGTGAGGGACGTCATAGTGGTAACGGCTTTAGTTACGCCCATACTGATGGCTTCTTGGCGAACTATCATGTGGTGGGACTGCATGAGGGCAAGAATAACGCTGAGAGTTTGCGCCAATTGGCCGATGCCGGTTTTACTTATACCAGTGTGCATGAACTCTACCAGGCCAACTGGGCGGAACAATTAGCCGCTTTCAAAGCACAAGCGCAAGTTTGGCAACGGCCACTGGGTATCGAAATTGATGTTGATGCGCTACAAGGTGTGCCGGCCAGTGCAATTAACTTTAACGGTTTAGCCATAGAACATGGCTATACCCTTATTGCTGAGTTGGCGGCGCTGTCGCAAACACGCTATTTACATCTGGCAGAAGCGGCGCCAAGTTTACACCCCGCCGGCCGTGAAGCCGGTGATATGGCCTGTGCGCAAGTGCTTAGTGAGTTAGTGCTTGCTTACTTGCATGGACTTCAACGACGCACGCCCTGATACCAACAGCTGAGCAAACGGTCGGTACCATACTGATAGGTAAGTTCGGCTGCTTCGGTGCAATCCCACAAACATAAATCGGCCCGCAAGCCTGCGGCAATCCGACCACGGTCAGTCAAGCCAAGCGCCTGTGCCGCATGTACCGTCACGCCTTGTAAGCACTCTTCTGGGGTCATACGGAACAGGGTAGCGCCCATTTGTAGCATCAATTGCAAGCTCAAAATGGGTGAGGTGCCAGGGTTGGCATCGGTAGCGAGGGCGATCGGCACGCCATGCTGGCGTAGCAAGTCGAGCGGCGGCAACTTGGTTTCACGTAAGAAGTAAAAAGCGCCCGGCAGTAAGACTGCGACCGTACCGCTAGCTGCCATAGCTTTTACCCCTGCCTCATCGAGATACTCTAAATGGTCACACGAGAGCGCCTGATAGCGTGCCGCAAGTGCGCTGCCGTGCTGATTGCTTAGTTGTTCAGCATGCAGCTTTACTGGCAGACCACGTTGCTGTGCAGCTTTGAAGACACGCTCCGTTTGTGCAGGAGAAAAACCTACTTTTTCGCAGAACGCGTCGACGGCATCGACCAAACCCTCGTCCGCTAAGGTTGGCAAAATGGTAGTAACAATCGCATCGATATAGCCATCGGCGTTGTCTTTGAATTCAGGCGGTAACGCATGCGCAGCTAGTAAAGTGGTTTGCACACTCACTGGATAGGTTGCAGCGAGCTGTTTCGCCGCGCGTAATTGCTTGCCCTCATGCTCAAGTGAGAGACCATAACCTGATTTGATTTCTAGGGTCGTGACTCCCTCACGGAGTAATGCCTGAAGACGCGGTGCGGCAGCCTCGACTAACTCGGCTTCACTTGCAGCACGCGTGGCGCGGACCGTCGCCGCAATACCTCCGCCTTGCGCGGCGATGTCGGCATAACTCACCCCGTGCAAGCGTTGCGCGAACTCATCGGCCCGCGAGCCAGCCCATACAAGGTGGGTATGGCAGTCGATGAGGCCAGGCGTCAGCAACTTGCCCTGGCCATCAATAATATCAGCATCAGCAGGTGATTCAGGGGCGTCTGTGGCGGATCCAACGTAACTGATCGTACCACCATCGATACACACCACAGCGTTGGGCAGCAAGCCATAGCCGTCGCCGTAGCTAGCTTGATCCATGGTTGCCACTGTCACATTTTCAATACGTTGCTGGCGCTGAGTCATACAACTTTCTCCCTTGAAACGCTTGTATATACAATTTGAGTTGCCTACACTTTAGCACATCTTGAGCAAGGACACCTATGGGTACGCTGACGCATGGCTAAATTCTCCGCAATCAAACAGCATGTTTACAACAAAATAGCCTCTGGCGAATGGCCTGAGAATCATCCAGTAAGCTCCGAAAACGCTTTGGCGTTGCAATTTAAAGTCAGTCGCATGACCGCGCGTCGCGCGCTGCAAGAGCTCGCCAATGAAGGCATTGTTATTCGCACCAAAGGTTCAGGTACCTTTGTCGCACCGATTAAGTCGCAAACCTCGTTTATGGCGATTCGTAATATTGCCGATGAAATTCGTGCGCGCCATCATCGCTATCACGCACAAGTTCATTTGCTGCGGCGCGAACATGCCTCCGATCTAGTGGCCGAGATGCTCAATTTAGAACCCGGCGACATGGTTTTTCATTCGGTGATCAGCCATTTTGAAAACGATTTACCAGTGCAAGTAGAAGAGCGTTATGTGAATCCAGCGCTCGCAGCCGATTACTTAAAGCAAAACTATAACGATTTAACACCGCACGAGTATTTGTGTCAGGCGCAGCCTCTGACCGAGGCGAGCCATCAAATCGAAGCGGTAACACCATCAACTCAGCTCTGCCAATGGTTGCTCTTAACCAAGCCAGAGCCCTGCTTACGCATTAACCGTCGCACCTGGAGTGCCGAAGGCGTTGTGACCTATGCGGTACTCACCCATCCAGGTTCACGCTTTAGTCTTGGCGGACATCTACAGTTTTAATAGAGGATAACCAACAATGAGCTTTACTCGACTCGATACCAGCCGTACGATTCGTGCCCCACGCGGTAGTGAACTCTCCACTTGTAACTGGCAAGTGGAAGCGGCCAAGCGCATGTTAATGAACAATTTGGATGCTGAAGTGGCAGAACACCCGCACGCTCTTGTGGTGTACGGCGGTATTGGCCGCGCAGCCCGCAGTTGGGAAAGTTACGACAAGATCGTTGAGGTGTTAGACCGCCTAAAGCCAACTGAAACATTGCTTATCCAATCAGGCAAACCGGTCGGTGTATTTCCAACCCATGAAGACGCGCCGCGGGTGCTGATTGCGAACTCAAACTTGGTTCCGGAATGGGCCACTTGGGAGCACTTTAACGAACTCGATAAAAAGGGTCTGATGATGTACGGGCAGATGACTGCCGGCTCATGGATCTACATCGGTTCGCAAGGCATTGTGCAAGGCACCTACGAGACGTTTGTCGCGGTGGCGAAGCAGCACTTCGAAGGCGAGACTCAAGGTCGCTGGGTACTGACCGGTGGCTTAGGTGGTATGGGTGGCGCGCAACCTCTCGCTGCAACTATGGCCGGCTATTGCATGTTGGCGGTTGAGGTAGATGAGTCGCGTATAGATTTCCGCTTGCGTACCCGTTACTTGGACCATAAAGCCACGTCACTTGATGAAGCCTTGGCACTGATCAATGAAGCCAAAGCCGAAGGTCGTGCGATTTCGGTGGGCCTGCTCGGTAATGCCGCAGATGTTTATGATGAGTTGGTGCAGCGCGATATCACACCCGACGTGGTCACCGACCAGACTTCGGCGCACGATCCCCTGCACGGCTATTTGCCGCAAGGCTGGAGTCTTGAAGACTACCAAGCCAAGCAAGAAAGTGAACCTGAAGCGACGGTACTGGCGGCGAAGCAGTCAATGGCTGTGCAAGTGCAGGCAATGCTGACCTTGCAACAACGTGGTGCTGCGACACTCGACTACGGCAACAATATTCGGCAAATGGCGAAAGACGTCGGCGTAGACCATGCGTTTGATTTTCCGGGCTTTGTTCCGGCCTATATTCGACCGCTGTTCTGTCAAGGTATTGGGCCTTTCCGTTGGGTCGCCTTGTCGGGTGACCCAGAAGACATTTACAAAACCGATGCCAAGGTAAAAGAGCTCATCCCTGACGATCCGCATTTGCACAACTGGCTGGATATGGCCCGTGAGCGCATTAGCTTCCAAGGCTTGCCGGCGCGTATTTGCTGGATTGGCCTAAAAGACCGCGCACGCATCGCCAAAGCGTTCAATGAGATGGTGAAAAACGGCGAGTTGAAAGCGCCGATCGTGATTGGTCGTGACCATCTTGATTCCGGCTCGGTAGCGAGCCCTAACCGTGAAACCGAGAGCATGCAAGATGGCTCTGACGCAGTTTCAGACTGGCCACTCCTCAATGCACTCTTGAACACTGCCGGTGGCGCGACCTGGGTCAGCCTGCATCACGGCGGTGGCGTCGGCATGGGCTATTCACAGCATTCGGGCGTGGTCATTGTGGCCGACGGTACCGATGCCGCAGCAGCACGGATAGGTCGTGTGCTTTGGAACGACCCAGGTACTGGCGTCATGCGTCACGCTGATGCCGGTTATGACATTGCAATTGAATGTGCGAAAGAGCAAGGGCTCGATTTACCAATGGTGGAGGACAAGTAATGGCAGTATTCACTCTGGAACCAGGCAAGCTGAGCCTAGATCACCTGCGCCAATGGTGGCAGGCACCGCAACAGGTCGCGTTACATGCCGACGCAGCGGCGGCAATTGAGCGCTCCTCAGCGACTATTACCGAGGTCCTCGCCGCTGGCAAAGTGGTTTACGGCATCAATACTGGCTTTGGCTTGCTCGCCAATACCCGTATTCCGCCGGAAAAATTGGAAGATTTACAACGTCGTATCGTATTGTCGCATGCTGCGGGTACCGGTGAGCTGATGGACGATACAGTGGTTCGCTTGATGCTGTTGCTCAAGGTGAATTCACTCAGCCGTGGCTTTTCTGGCATTCGCCAGCAGGTTATCGACGGTCTGCTGACCCTATTGAACGAACAGATGTACCCCTGTGTGCCGAGCAAAGGCTCTGTGGGCGCATCAGGTGACCTAGCGCCGTTAGCACACTTAGTCCTGCCATTGATTGGTGAGGGGCGTGTTCGTTATCAGGGCGAGATTTTCCCAGCGAAAGAAGGGTTGGCGAAAATTGGTATGCAGCCACTGACTCTAGCGCCGAAAGAAGGCTTGGCACTATTAAATGGTACTCAAGCTTCAACCGCATTGGCGCTACACGGCTTATTCCAGATAGAACGAGTGTTCCATAGCGCCTTGGTCGCTGGCGCCATGTCGGTAGAAGCGGCAATGGGCTCACGCGCACCGTTCGATCCGCGCATTCATGAAGTACGAGGCCAGCTAGGGCAGATCGCCGTAGCCGCAAGCTTCCGTCAGTTACTTACCGAAAGTTCAGAGATTGCTGCTGATCATGAAGACTGCGAAAAAGTCCAAGACCCTTACTCGTTGCGTTGTCAGCCGCAAGTGATGGGAGCTGTTTATGACCAATTGCAGCATGCCAGCACGATTCTGACCCGTGAAGCGAATGGCGTGACCGATAACCCGTTGGTGTTCCATGACAATGGCGACATTATCTCAGGTGGTAACTTTCATGCCGAGCCGGTGGCGATGGCAGCGGATATGCTAGCTATTGCTGCCAGTGAGATTGGTGCTTTGTCGGAGCGTCGCAGTGCGCTGTTAATCGACCATCATTTGAGTAACTTACCGCCATTCTTGGTGAATGATGGTGGCGTCAACTCAGGCTTCATGCTGGCGCAGGTGACCGCTGCAGCCTTGGCCTCGGAAAATAAAACGCTGGCACATCCAGCCTCGGTGGACAGTTTGCCAACGTCGGCGAACCAAGAAGACCACGTGTCCATGGCAACCTTTGCCGCACGCCGGCTGACCGACATTGCGCAAAATATTCGCGATATCGTTGCTATCGAGCTATTAGAAGCGGCGCAGGGAATTGATTTTCGTCGTCCGCTGAAAGCGTCGGTAGCAATTGAGCAGGCGCATGGTTTAGTACGAGAAAAAGTCGCTTACTATGATCAGGACCGCTATTTCGCGCCAGATATTGAAGCGGCAGCGGCGTTGATTTACAGCGGGAAATTGGGAATGCTGGTTACCGAAGGAGCCACTTTTTAACGCTCACTCCAATTGAAAGAGGACGCTTAGGCGTCCTCATCTTCATCTTTCAGCGCTTGGCAGTCGACGCAGAGCGCGACGTCAGGTTTAGCCGCTAATCGTGCTGCGGATATTTCGTCACCACACTCAATACAATAGCCATATTCACCACTACGCATACGTTGCAATGCGGCATTAGCCGATGTGGCAGCGCGACTGTCGGGCTGTTCGGCAACGACAGTTTCTAATTTACTACGGATGCGTAACAACTGCTGGGCGGATAAAGATTCACTCATGCTTACGTCCTTTCTTAAATTATTTTTTAGCCAGCACAACAAACTGCCCGGTAAACTCGGCCACCGGTTTATCACCATCGAATACTTGTGATTTAAGATTCACGCGTGCGTTTTGTCCACTTTTTAAGCTGGAAAGATCGCCGTTCATGTCCAGCAATCGCGCCACAGCCCTTGGTTCACTTGTGATGGGCTTGTGATAGTGAATGTTGCCATCGGCTAACACCACTGCACCTTGCAGTTGTCGTTCGCGCAATTGTAAATGCAGCAACCCCCAGCACGTCAAGGTCGCCAGCGAATAAATACTGCCAGCGAACATCGTGCCATGCACATTAATGTTACGTGACAGCTGAGCATGGGTTTCAAATTCTCGTCCGGTGTACTGACTGATGCGGATGCCCATCGTCTCCGAAATTGGGATCTCTTCGTGCCATGTGGCTTGCAGTTCCTGGCACCAATCTGGCCGATAAATAATGCGGTTGTATTCAGTTAAGGTTTTACGCAGCTGATGCTCGGCGCCGGGGTTGGTAACAGTGTCTGCCTCTTCAACGAGATCGTAGCCACATTTCTGATAGAAGCCCAGTGTGTTGTCGCGCGAGTTAATGACGATATGCTTTGCGCCCTCGTGGCGCGCGAGTTGCTCTAATGCATAGACAATTGCTACGCCATGGCCTTCGCCCCGATGCTCGGGCGCTGACGCCATAAACCGAATTTGCCCTTCTTCAGGGCTGTTGAAATGGAGTCGACCTACCGCCACCGCTTGCCCTGCGTCGTTGACTACCATGCGATGGTAGCCTACTTGATCATACTCGTCTTTTTCGGAGCCGCGAGGGCGCTGAAATGGCTCCCGCAGTACGCGATAGCGCAGATCATAATAGGTTTGCCATTGTTGCTCGTTCGCGGGACTTATGACTTGATACATAACTTAATTTTTCTCCGTGTCGAGCAAAAAGGTGACCGGTCCATCGTTGGTCAGCGAGACCTGCATGTCGGCGCCAAACTCGCCGGTGGCGACGTCAATATCAAGACGTTTTAATGCATCGACAAAGGCTTGGTAAAGAGGCTCTGCCTGTTGCGGTGGTGCTGCCGTTGAAAAACTTGGGCGGCGGCCACTGTTGGTGTCGGCTGCCAAGGTGAATTGTGATACGACGAGTGCGCCGCCTCCGGTATCGCTGAGGCTGAGATTCATTTTATCGTCAGCATCGCTGAACATTCGATAGCCAGCGACGCGCTGGGCAAGCTTGCTGGCTATTGTCTCGTTATCACTTGGGGTGATTCCCAAAAATATCAGCAGCCCACCGTTAATGGCTCCCACGGTCTCGCCACTAACCTCAACTTTCGCCTGCGTTACTCTCTGCAGTAGTGCTTTCATCGCTTTCCTCAAAAAACTCTTCAATACTGGCGGTCAATTCCGCCCCTATCAAGACGATGGTCCATGATAAGAAGATCCACAGTAACAGAATTGGAATCGCGGCCAAAGCACCATAGATGGCTTGATAAGAAGGGAAAGCCGTCACATAAGAAGCGAAAGCAGTCTTGCTTATTTCAAAGAGGACAGCGGCAAGTAAAGCGCCCCAAAAGGCGTGACGGACCTTTACCACGCGGTTAGGTAGCATCACGTACATGAGTAAAAAGGCAATCACCGACGTCACAATTGGCACCACACTCAGCAATGTTGTGCGGACGCCTGAAACGTAATCTTCGGCAAAAGATGCCAAGGAAATCAGATAGGAGCTAACGGCCATGCCAGAGCCCATCAACAACGGGCCCAAGGTTAAAATCATCCAATAGACGGCGAGCGCCACAGCAAGACGGCGACGCTTAGTGTTGCGCCAAATACGATTCATGGTGGCATCGATGGTGGAAATCAGGTTCACTGCCACGACAATAACAAACACCACACCGATGGCGGTCATCTGCGAGACGTTACCAACAAATTCATTCAGATAACGTGAAATCTCTTCGCCCGAGGTGGGCAAGAGGTTGGCGAATAGAAATGCTTCGATTTCGGCTCGTAGGGCTTCGAACATCGGAAACGCAGAAAAAATCGAGAAAATAACCACCAGCAACGGCACCAGCGCGAGCATGCTGACGAAGGTCAGGTGCCCGGCAATAATGGTGATCTTGTCGTCCATACAACGTCTACCGAAGTACTTTAAAAAGCTTAAGGCACATGCCAGTTTGGCGCGCCAGGTTGACGTTGTAGAGCTGGAGTCGTCGCTCATAGTGGTCCTAATTATGGTTGTTAAGGAGTCACTATAATCCCAAACCGCGGCGTTTGCGTAAAGTTTAATAAGAAAAGCGTTGTTTGCTGTTCGCTGTTTGATGTTCGATGGCCTAGGAGGGGAACGAAGCATATGAAGCATGTTTTGGTGGTTGGTGCTGGTGGGGGACTAGGGCAAGCCTTGGTCACGCATTACTTGAATGAAGGTGTGCTGGTGACGGCTTGGAGCCGGCGGGAAGCGCCGTTTATGCATGAAAATTTGCAGTGGCGCGTTGTCGGCGGCTACGCACCTGAGCAGCTCGAAGCCGAGACAGAGCAACTTAATGACCTCGATGGTGTGATAAGTACCTTGGGTATGCTGCACAACGATGACTTTATGCCGGAGAAGCATTTGGGGGCGGTCAATGCAAAGCAATTGCGACATTCGTTCGAAGTGAACGCCATTTTACCTATTTTATTACTGGAACAGGTGTTGCCAAAGTTACCACGCAAGAAGTCGGCCTTCTGGGTTCAGCTTAGTGCCAAGGTGGGCAGCATTACCGACAATTACTTAGGCGGATGGTATAGCTACCGCGCTAGCAAAGCGGCGTTGAACATGTTGTTGAAAACGGCTTCTATTGAGCTGGGGCGTAGCCATAAGCAACTGATCATTGCGGCGATCCATCCTGGGACCACAGATACTCAATTGTCGGCGCCGTTCCAAGAACGCTTGCCTGCGGACAAACTTTACACGCCAGAGCTGTCTGCGCAACGCATCGCGCAGGTGATTGAAAATTTGACTACGGAGCAAAGCGGCAAGCTGCTACACTGGGATGGAACTGAGTTACCTTATTAATCTGTTTCCCTATCCAAAAGGAGAAGCGCGATGCGTTGGTTAACAATCGCGACAGCCGTGGTTTTTTTAGCGGGTTGTCAAAGCGCCTACTACGGTGCCATGGAAAAGGTGGGTATTCATAAACGCGATATTCTGGTCGATCGCGTCGATGACGCGCGAGATGCGCAAGCGGATGCCCAAGAAGAATTTAAATCAGCACTCGAACGCCTCGATGAAATGCTGCAAATTGATGGCGGCGAACTCGAAGCCCAATACAAAGCATTGAATTCAGATTACGAAGCAAGTGTTGCCGCTGCCGAGCGTGTATATGACCGCATTGAAGCCATTGATGACGTCGCCCAAGACCTATTTGATGAATGGCGCGATGAGTTAGAAGAATACAGCAATGATAATTTACGCCGTCAGAGTGAACGCTCACTACGCGATACTGAGCGACGCTATAGCGCGTTGTTACAGAGCATGGAGCGCGCTGCCGCAACGATGGATCCAGTTCTGGAAAAGCTGCAAGATAATGTGTTGTACTTAAAGCATAATCTTAACGCCGCTGCTGTCGACGCCATTCGTGGGGAGTACCGTAGTTTACAAGCAGACGTTGCCGAGTTAATCAAAGAAATGGAAGCGGCGATCGCCGAGTCCGACGCCTTTATTCAAGCTATGCAGGAGGGACAATAATGAGTTTATTGATCATCGCAGGAAGCAGCCGCCAAGCTTCAATTAATCGTCGCTTACAAGAGCGTTTAGCTGAGGTGGCTGAGTTAAACGGCGAGCAATGCTACGTGTACCCACCGGCTGAACTTGATGCTCCGCTCTATCAAGGCGACTACGAAGAAGAAAACGGCGTACCGAGCAATATTCAGAAGTTGGCAACGGCTATTTCAGAAGCGAGCAAAATCGTGGTGGTGACGCCGGAGTACAATGCGTCGATTCCGCCGTTATTGAAAAATGCGATTGATTGGAGTTCGCGCCTCGACACCAACCCTTGGATGGGTAAGACGGTTCTGTTAGCAGGCGCTTCGCCGGGACAATTTGGTGCTGTGCGCGCGATGACTGATCTACGCGGGGTGTTGGCAAACTTAGGGGCGTGGGTTGCGCCTGCAGTGGCAAGTATTGCCAAGACGGATGCAGAGAAAATCGCAGAGCTAGACGCGACCTTTCTCGGTAATTTCCTTAAGCAAGGAGATTAAACAGCTGTGGACTGGCAGCAACTGCTTGTAATCGAGCCTTTTACCTGGCCAGCCATTGGTACCGCGCTATTGTGCGGTACGTTGGTCGGTTTCGAACGGCAGATGCGCGGCAAGCCAGTGGGGATTCGCACCTCATCGCTAATCACCCTTGGTACCTACCTGTTTATTGTAGGTGCAGCTTCGGTGATGACCGAAGCAACTGACCCTTCGCGGATCATCGGTCAGGTGATTACTGGCATCGGCTTTTTAGGTGCAGGGGTTATGCTGGCGCGCGATGGGGTCGTTGTCGGCGTTACCTCGGCCGCGACCATTTGGGCATTGGCTTCGATCGGTGTGGCAATCGGCCTCGGCCACTTAGAAACCTCGATTAAGTTATCGGTCGTTGTGGTCGGCGTGCTGTTTGGTGTCGACTTGATGGAAGACTACTTTCAGTCACTGACCCGCGGCGTGCATAAAAAATATAAAGGTTGGAAAACGAGTTTCCGCCGCGACAAGCAGGGCTAGGTGCCCTGCTTTTGAATACCGGCTAGGTAGGTATCAATTGTGCGCTCTGCAGCGGTACATAGGTCAAAGTAATCGGTATCGAGAAGCCAGTTGTAGAATAGGCCGTCAACCAAGGCAAACAGACCGATAACGAATGTCTTCGGCTCCAAATCAGGGCTCACGCTCCCCTGTTGCTGGGCCAACTCGATGAGCTTGATGAACTCCTCGATGCACTCGTTACGACCGCTTAAGTGACGTAGGTGAATCGGTAGCGTGTCTTCAACGTACTCACACTTATGGCAAAGAATATTAACGAGCGCTTGCATGTGAGGATCATATTGAACTTGATGCACAATATGCAAGGCGCGCTCACGGAGTTGGCGTAGCGGTTCGTCCGGCAATTGGGCACGTAATTCATCACGCATTTCGTCGACCGGTAAACTAACTCGCTCCATAAGTGCGTAGATAAGATCGAGCTTGTTTTCGAAATGATGGTAGATGGCACCGCGGGTAACGCCCGCAGCCTCTGCAACTTGCATCATCGATGTGTTAGATACCCCGCGCTCACTGAATAAACGTTCAGCGGCGTCAAGCAACTCATTTTTGGTTGTAAGGGCATCTGCTTTGGTACGTCGAACCACATTTCACCTCAAGTTAGACAACTGCCGAAGATTATACCGCATATTAAACAAACATTCATGTATGTATGTAAAAGCCGGGTTGTAATTGATAGGAAAAGGCCTCATTTTGTAGATATACTGAAGAAAAAGGAGCGCAACCATGAAAAACGAAGTTGATCAAAGATTAGTGCTCGACGCTTATGAGAAGATTCATGAGCATGGTAAAGCTGAACAAGGCAAGCATACCCTTGAGGGAATAACAGCGTATACCGATCACGATGGTTACACGCTTTTTATTGAAGGGCATAACGTACAAATGCGCCTCGAGTTCCATAATAAATATCACTTCGATTACAACAGTGAGCGCGACTTTGACATGTTTATGCGCAAGCTTGAGCAAATTAGTCGTGATTATCATAAGCCGGGTCGCGAAGATCCTGAAGAAACGCATCGTTAAGTCGTTGAGAGAGTAAACGTTGAGCAAAGTGAGCAAACCGAAGGCTTACAGCATCGCTGAAGAAGTCGCACATGCAGTGACCCACGGTATTGGTGCTATCGCCAGTATCGTTGGTCTAGTGGTAATGTTGGTGTGGGCTGTGGCCTACGGTGATGCTTGGCATGTGGTAAGTGCGAGCATTTATGGTGCCAGTCTGATCATATTGTATTTGGCTTCGACGTTCTATCATGCATTCCCGTGGCCGCGAGTGAAAAGCTTTTTCCAACAAATGGACCACGCTGCAATTTACTTGCTTATTGCTGGCACGTACACGCCATTCGCCCTGGTGAATCTACGCGGTCCTTGGGGCTGGGCGCTGTTAGGTATTGTTTGGAGTATCGCCATTTTTGGCGTGATACTTGAGTTGGCGATAGAAAACCGCAAGAAGTGGCTCTCGCTGACACTCTATTTGGGCTTGGGATGGATGGCTGTTATCGCCATCAAACCAATGCTGACATTTGTCGACAGCGGCGGGCTACTGCTGCTGTTGGCAGGTGGTTTAGCCTATAGTTTAGGCGTCATTTTTTACGTCTGGAAATCGTTAAAATTTCATCACGCCATCTGGCACGTGTTTGTTCTCGCTGGCAGTGTGCTGCATTTTTTCTCCATCTTTTATTACGTGCTGCCCCACCCCGACATGGTGTAATGCATGCTAGTGCCAGTGAACCTTAAAATTCGTTGGTTCATGATCTATGCAGGCTTCGGGCTGCTCCTTTCGATCATCATTACCGCAATTTTAACTCAGGCGGCAACACGCCAAATTCAACAACAGGTTGGTCTGAGTTTAGCCAACGTCGCGCAACAAGTGAGTTATCAACTTGAACGCGGCATGATTGAACGTCTCCGTGACCTACAAACCGCAGCGCGTCTAATGTCCCCACCACAAAACGCACAAGAGCAGGAGCAACTCGCTAACTTGGTTTCTGAAGTCTTCGAAAGCTACGACGCTTATGCCTGGATAGGCGCGACAGATGCCGATGGCCGTGTGTTGGTGAGCGCAAATGACGTTCTCAAAGGCGCTGATGTAAGTGCTCGGCCTTGGTTCGAGCAAGCGTTGCAGCAACCTTATTATATAGGTGATGTGCACGGTGCATTGCTCTTAGAAAAAATCCTCAACCCAGGGGGCAATGAGCCCTTACGCTTCGTTGATGTATCAGTTCCATTGCAAACTCCCGACGGTCAAGTATGGGGGGTTTTGGGCAGTCACTTAAACTGGCAATGGGCGGAACAGGTGGAGCGGCGAGCCATGGCGAGCTTACAGTCGCTGCCCGGAACCGACATTTTGCTCGTTAGCTCCGAAAATCAAATTTTGTTAGGGCCCGACAGTTTGCAGGAGCAGCCGTTGGCAACCCAACTGAACCCGCAGGTCATTGCACGTGGTTGGGATGTACAAGAATGGATTGATGGTAATCAATATCTGATTGGCTATGCGAAAATTAAAAGTGGCCCGGACTATCGTGGGCCGGAATGGCAGATCATCGTCCGTGAACCCATTGAGCTAGCGCTGCATCCCGTCACCGAGTTACGTTGGCAAGCGGCGTGGATTGGCCTCGCGGTTGCTCTCGCCTTTGCCCTAATCGGTTGGATAAGCGCGGGACGCATCGCTCGGCCTTTTGCTGATTTAAGCCAGCGCTTGGAGCAAGAGGTCAAGGAACGCACCGAGCAATTGCGCGAGAAGAACCAAGCTCTTAAAAAACTTGCTACAACCGACAGTCTTACTGGGCTAGTGAATCGCCGTGCGTTATTCACGCAAGCAGAAAAGTTACAGGCGCAAGCCAAGCGTCACGGCCAAGCGCTGGCGGTGGTCATGCTGGATTTAGATCACTTCAAGCAGGTGAACGACCGTTATGGGCACGCAATGGGCGACGAAGTGCTCGTTGCTTTGGCTGAGGAGCTGCGCCGTCAGTTCCGTGATACCGATATTTGCGCGCGCACCGGTGGCGAGGAGTTTACCTTGATTCTTGATGGCAGCTCTGCGGCCGATGCGGCGAAGAAAGTCGAGCAACTGTCCGCAGCCTTCAAGGGGCAGCCATTTACCAGTGACAATGAGCAGTTTAGTGTTTCGCTCAGTGCTGGAGTGATCGCTTGGGATCCTCAGCAAAGTCTAGACAAGGCGCTCGATGCCGCTGATAAATTGCTATATCAAGCCAAACAAAAAGGCCGCGACTGTGTGGTCGCGGCCTCTGATTCAGCTGAAAGTTAAGCTTGGTTTAGCCTTCTTTACTACGACTCGCGCGCTTACGCTCGGTTTCGGTAAGCAAACGTTTACGAATACGGATCGACTTCGGCGTAATTTCTACCAACTCATCGTCATCGATAAACTCAAGTGCTTGCTCAAGTGTCAAACGGATCGGCGGCGACAACGTCAACGCATCATCGGTACCAGACGCACGCACGTTGGTCAGCTGCTTACCTTTCAAACAGTTAACGGTAAGGTCATTACCACGGTTGTGCACACCAATGATTTGGCCTTCGTACACTTCATCACCGTGTGAGGCCATCAACTTACCACGCTCCTGTAGGTTGAACAGGGCGTACGTCAATGCTTTACCGGTGGCGTTTGAAATCAATACACCGTTCATGCGCTGGCCGATTTTACCGCCTTTGTGTGGGCCGTAATGGTCGAAGGTTTTGTACATTAAGCCAGAACCTGAGGTCAGCGTCATAAACTCGGTTTGGAAACCAATCAAACCACGGCTAGGTACCATGAAGTCAACGCGCACACGGCCTTTGCCGTCTGGTGTCATGTTGGTCATCTCGGCTTTACGTAAGCCAAGTTTTTCCATGACCGCACCTTGGTGCTGCTCTTCAATGTCCACGGTCAAGTTCTCAAACGGTTCTTCTTTGACGCCGTCAACTTCGCGGATAATAACTTCAGGGCGTGATACCGCTAGCTCGAAACCTTCACGACGCATATTTTCAATCAATACGCCTAAGTGCAATTCACCACGACCGGAGACACGGAAGCGGTCAGGGTTGTCGGTTTCTTCAACGCGCAAGGCAACGTTATGCTTAAGCTCTTGTTGTAAGCGCTCAAGAATCTGGCGCGAGGTAACGAACTTACCTTCTTTACCAGCAAACGGTGAGGTGTTGACCTGGAAGGTCATGGTCACTGTTGGTTCATCAACACTTAGCGCAGGTAGCGCTTCAGGATGACCGGCAGCACAGATAGTATCAGAAATCTTCAGTTCACCCAGACCAGTGAAAGCAACGATGTCGCCGGCACTGGCTGTGTCGGTCTCAATACGCTCAAGACCAAGGTAACCAAAGATTTGGCCAACTTTACCGTTACGTTGCGAGCCGTCAGCACCAATGATGTTGACCTGTTGATTCAACTTTAAGGTACCGCGCTTGATACGACCGATACCAATAATGCCCAAGTAGCTTGAGTAATCGAGCTGTGAAACTTGCATTTGCAATGGGCCATCACGGTCTGCGTCAGGCGCAGATACACGCTCAAGGATGGTCTCAAACAATGGCGTCATATCTTCGCTAGGCGAATCTGGGTCAAGGGTTGCAAAACCGTTCAACGCTGAGGCGTAAACAATCGGGAAGTCCAACTGCTCGTCGGTTGCGCCAAGGTTATCGAACAAATCAAAAACTTGGTCCACAACCCAGTCAGGGCGCGCGCCAGGGCGGTCAATTTTGTTTACCACGACAATTGGCTTGAGGCCGTGATTAAAAGCTTTTTGGGTAACGAAGCGGGTTTGTGGCATTGGGCCGTCAACAGCGTCAACAACCAGCAATACTGAATCGGCCATCGACAATACACGTTCAACTTCACCACCGAAATCGGCGTGCCCTGGAGTATCGAGGATGTTGATACGGTAGTCTTTGTAGTTAACCGCGGTGTTTTTCGCCAGAATGGTAATGCCACGCTCTTTTTCAAGATCGTTGCTATCCATAATACGCTCTTCTGCGCCACCACGGCTTTCGAGCGTGCCAGACTGCTGTAACAGCTTGTCGACAAGGGTCGTTTTGCCATGGTCAACGTGCGCAATAATGGCAATATTGCGTAATTTGGAAAGTTCGGTTGCTTGAATAGTCATTAATAAAGCCTGTAAAAACGCGAGATGAAACTTTTTGAGAAGTGATCGCCGCGGACGGTTTCCCGTCATTGGTTAAAATAGCGGCGTATTATACGCAGTCACCCTAACAGACGCCAGTTATTTTACCAACCGCTTGAGCAACTGTCGGATAGGCATCGGGTGCGCGAAGAAAAAGCCTTGTACGCGCTCAACCCCAAGTTGGGTAAAGATATTCAGCTGTACCTCGTCTTCAATACCTTCGACGATCACACGCTTTTGCAACTGACCGCAGAGTTCGATGATTTTTTGAACCACGACAAATAGCTCTGGATCGTCGGCGATGCCGTGGGTGAAAACGCGGTCGATTTTGATAATATCAGCCGGTAAGCGGTTCAGATAAGACAGACTCGAGAAGCCGGTACCGAAGTCATCAATGGCGACATGACAGCCCATGTCACGCAACTGCTGCAAGGCCGCGATAGTCGATACAGTTTCACCAGCAAATACGCCCTCGGTGAGCTCTAACGTAAGGTTACGCGCCGCAACTTGGTAAAAGGCAAGTCGTTCAGCAAGGAACTTAGGGAAGTTATAACGCTGCAACTGCTGTGCCGAAACATTGACGGTCACTTTGATGCTTTGTAATTGCGGATGACGCTGAATATCGGCCAAGACTAAATCCAACACTTGCTCACCGAGCGGAATGATCTGTCCGGTACTCTCAGCAATTTTGATGAATTCTGCGGGAGAAACAAATTCACCATCCAAATTCCAACGCACCAGACTTTCTACACCGGTAATGGTGTGATCGGCCGTATTGAAAATGGGTTGATAGTAGACTTCAAAGTCTTTCCTATCGAGAGCAATCTGCAAGGCGTTACGCAGTCGGACCTGTTGCTGGTAGTCACGTGCCATACCTTGCATGAAGTGTTGCGTAAGATTACCACCAAGTCGTTTGGCTTGGCTCATAGCAATTTCGGCATGCTGAATTAACTGCAACGCTTCAATGGGCAGTTCTTCGTTGTTGGCGTTGCCGATACTCGCGGAAAGATGGATATCGATGCCATCGATTTCATAAGGTTTGCGAACGGCTTGCAAAATGCAGTCAGCACATTCGTCTGCAGTTTTTTCTTGGTTAGGCTCAAAATAAACCAAGAATTCGTCACCGCTAAAACGCGCTAGTACCGAACCTGCTGGGGCGCAGCTCTCAATTCGTCGCGCCGTTTCATAGAGCACTTTGTCACCTAAGGTATGGCCAATGCTATCGTTAATGGGTTTAAAGCCGTCCAAGTTAATAAATAGCATGTTCCGCTGTTTACGCATTGCGACCCGGTCGCGCTCAGCTAAGGTCGCATTAAAAGAATCGCGTCGTAAAAAACCGGTAATGTCATCATGTTTCGCAAGGTAGGCGAGCTCGTGCTGGCGTTTGGCGGCGCGCTGTGAGTTATCCTCAGCCAAAATGTAGATAAAGACAAAGGCAAAGGTTAACCACAATAAAAGTTGATCTAACTGTGCACTGTTTTGGATCTCTGAATAGTCCCGCAATACGCTATGAAAGTTCATCTCGGTTGAACCAGCAATCGCCGCTGAACTGGTAATGAAATGCGGTGCCTGACGCATCAGCTCAGTAAGTGATAGTGTGCCGGAGGCTGAACCTTGCATCGAAATAAGCAATTGCGGGCTAAATTCCAAGTAAGTTTCCATGCTATCGAAATAGCTCAAATACTGGGTTGCAATGACTTTATTTACATCAAGTAGGGTCAGTAACTGACGGGGTTCAGCACTGGGTGTGTTAAACGGCGTCGAAATAATAAAAATGGGGTCTGCAGTGGCCAACGATGCGCCATGAATTACTAAACGAATATCCTGCTCGGCCGCGGCAAGCCACTCCGAAAAGCGGTCCGACTTAAGCATGTCTGCAGCGAGAAATTCAGTCGCATAGCCATTACTCATGAGTACGTTTTGCTGTCCGTCATACAGAATAAAACCCCGGACAATTGAGTTATTTGCCTCGAAGCTCGTGGTGTCGAGTTCAATCAAGCGCGCCAAAGTGGCTTGGTCTTGCGCTGTGGTAAACCGCTGTTGCATTTGCTTGGCGATATTACTTTGCGTCTCTAAGGTGGCGTCGATCATCTGAGCGATGAGCTCGATTTTGGTTTCGGCTTTGTCGCTTTGGCTGCGGAGTTCATTTAAGTTCAGCGTGTACCAAATACTCACACCGATGATGGTCATCGCGATAATAATAACTTGCGAGCGCAATGTTGGCCGGTGATTGTCGTTGTATGTGTGCATGAGCACTGCTAATGCAACTGCACCCAAGCTGACCAGAACTGAAATCAAGCTAAGAGCAATGAAATTGGCTTGGTTGAGAGCCAAGGCATTGTCACTGAATAGACCCCAAACGGACGCTTGAATAAATAAGAAAATGAGACTTGAACAGGCGATGCAAAAACGCCAGACGACACGTCCGAGCTTACTGTCGGGTTTGACGAAAAATAATAGAGCTGTACCGCACAGCAGTACCGCGACATAGGACAGCGGGAGTGCGATTAAGCGCACGTTGCCCTCAAACTCAATCAACCAGGCTACCGTGCCAAGTACCGCTAGCAAGCTGAGCCCCGCAAGCCAACAGCACCATTTAGAACGATACAACAAGCCATAAAGACCAATGCCAACAATCAAAGCTGAGTAAACAAGCGACTGAGGGACGACTGCCATAAGCAGTTCATTTTGGTAGAGAGCAAGCTCAATTGCGCCTACGACTCCAGTGACCACAAATAAGGTGGCAACGGAGACGACAAACTTTCGCGCAGCGCTGGAGCTCACTCGATAGAACATAGGATCATTCTTCTTTGGCTATGAATCAAACTTGCATGACTTTGTATGGGTGCAATAAGAATGATTATTAGTAAATTTAAGACCAGCATACCTAGTTTTTAGATGGGTGTGGATATGTTTTGCTAATTTTTTCGGAGGTTGTACCAGCCTAGACTTTTATTTTAGAAAAGCCTAAAATAAGCACAATCTAAACTATTAGCTATGCTCACTATTTTGAGGAACGAATGATGACATTACGACAAGGCGTGATTGGCGTGCTAGCTTTGGCCGTGAGTGGCTTGTATCTCCTGCCTTTTGCGAGTAGTGCAGCCACCATAAAAGCTGAACAGAAAAGTTTAGCTGACTTAGTCCAGTTGCAAGGTGTCGTGGAAGCGACCAATGCAGCCACCGTGTCGGCACAAGTGTCAGGGCGCGTGGAGCGCGTGCTGGTCGAGGTTGGTGACAAAGTCCCAGCCGGTGCGACCATCGTGACGATTACCTCTGTTGATCAATACCAAGCATTGACGCAAGCCGAGTCACAACTCGCAGCTGCCGAAGCGAATTTAACCGCCGCGCAACAAGAGTACGATCGCGTGATTCGTTTGGTTGAGCAAAAGCTCGTGCCAGTTGCCGAGCGTGACCGGGTACAAGCAAACTTAGACAGCGCTAAAGCCCAGCAACGTTCCGCTAAAGCCGCAGTGGCTCGTGCGCAGGAGCAGTTGTCGTATACCGAAGTGAAAGCCCCATACGGTGGGGTGGTAAGCGCCCGCTTGGTCGAACCCGGCGAGCTGGTGCAGCCGGGCACACCTTTGATGAGCGGTTTTGACCCAGCCGAGTTGCGTATTCATGTGGACCTGCCGGCGCCTTATGCGGCGGCAGCGCAGCGCTTCGCATGGGCGCGTGTCGCGGGTATTGAGCCAAGCCAGTTTTTAGTTTTCCCAACCGCCGATCAGCAAACAGGTACCCAGCGCTTACGCTTGAATTTACCCGCCGACACCGGATTCCTGCCGGGGCAATGGCAAACCGTAAGCGTAAAAGTTGGTGAGCATGCTGGTGTAGTGGTTCCCGCCGCTGCGGTCTATCGCCAAGGCGAATTAACCATGGTTAAGTTAGCTGATGATAGCTGGCGCGCAGTCCGTCTGGGTGCTCGGTACGGCGCAGACGTAGAAGTTGTTAGCGGCTTGGATGCTGGCGAGGTGGTCAGCTATGGCGAATAAAATGGGGATTGCTGGGCGTCTAGCGGCGTGGGGCGAGCGCTCGCAAATAACACCTTTGCTGGCCCTGTTCGGTCTACTGTTAGGTCTTATGGCGGCCATGATCACGCCCCGTGAAGAAGAGCCGCAAATAGATGTAACCATGGCTGACGTTATGGTGGCGTTTCCTGGCGCACGCGCCGAGCAAGTAGAACAGCAACTGGCAACGCCGCTAGAGCAGCACTTTGCGCGCATGCAGGGCATTGAGCACATTTATTCGGTAGCGCAAGCGGGGCAAGCGCTGATTACTGTGCAATTCGAGGTCGGCGTGCCACGCGATAAGGCGCTGGTAGAGTTATTTGACACCCTCGCCTCGTGGCAGCAACAACACCCGCAGACCAGCCAACCGCTGGTCAAAGCGCGTGGTATCGATGATGTACCTATCTTGGGCTTGACGCTAACTTCTACGGAACTTGATTTAAAAGCGGTGGCCGACACCTTGCGCGCTCCTTTGCAAAACGTTGCAGGCGTGCGTGATGTTGAAGTGATTGGTGCCGAGCCTGAGCAAATTGGCGTGACCTTAGATAGCACAGCATTAGAGCAAGTAGGGCTCGATTTTAATCGGGTCGCACAAGCGCTGCAGAGTCAAAATGCCAGCGCCCAAGCGGGCTATCGTTTGCAGCAAGGTCAACAATTGGCCATTCAGGCCGGTGGTTTTATTGAGAGTGAGCAGCAACTGCGCGAGCTCGTTGTCGCCGTGGTAAACGGTCGTCCGGTGCGTTTGGAGCAGGTCGCAACCATTAGTTCAAGTGCCAACAAGGCGTCGCGTTACGTGTGGTCACGCGCAAAAGATGGTGATGTGCAGCCCGCAGTGACCATGACGGTTACCAAAAAAGCTGGCGAGAATGCGGTGGATGTTGCCGCCCGCGTGCTTGAGCGTTTAGCCACGCTTGAGGCGCAGTGGTTGCCACCGGCATTAGACGTCGAAGTGACTCGTAACTACGGGAAGACCGCCGACGATAAAGCTTCAAAACTTATTCAGAAACTCATTTTTGCCACTATTTCAGTAGTAGCTCTGGTGTTGTTCACCCTTGGCAAACGCGAGGCTGTGGTGGTCGGTAGTGCCGTGGTGCTAACCCTCGCGACCACTTTGTTTGCTTCGTGGGCCTGGGGTTTTACTCTCAATCGTGTGTCGTTATTCGCGCTGATATTCTCGATCGGTATCTTGGTTGATGACGCCATCGTCGTGGTGGAAAACATTCACCGCCACTTAGGCATGGGCAAGTCGCTGAAAGAAGCGATTCCGCCAGCCGTCGACGAAGTCGGTGGGCCGACCATTTTGGCCACCTTTACGGTGATCGCCGCACTGTTGCCGATGGCGTTCGTCAGTGGGCTGATGGGGCCTTATATGAGCCCAATCCCGATCAATGCCTCGATGGGCATGCTGTTGTCGTTGATCATTGCTTTGACGGTAACACCATGGCTGGCGCGGCATTTGCTGAAAGATTCAGGTCATCACGACGAGGCCGGCGAGCAAAAAGATGGCCGTCTGCAACGCTTATTCGAGCGCGTCATGCGTCCCTTACTCGAAAGTCGCAAGAAACGTTATTTCATGGGCTTTGGCTTGATCGTTTTGATTGTCGCCATGCTCGGTCTTGCGGTAGTGCAAGCGGTGGTGATGAAGATGCTGCCGTTTGATGACAAGAGCGAAATCAAGCTGGTGTTGGATATGCCGGAGGACACCAGTCTTGAGCAAACCAACAAAGTCTTGCTGGCGCTTGCAGAAAAGCTAGACGAAGTGCCAGAAGTCACCGCGACGCAAATTTACGCTGGCACGGCATCGCCTATTGGTTTCAATGGCTTGGTGCGACAATATTATTTGCGTAGCGCATCGCACCAAGGCGATATTCAAGTTACCTTGGCCGATAAAGCAGACCGTGACCGCGCGAGTCATGAAATAGCCTTAGCGATTCGTCCGTTATTAACGCCCATAGCGGAAGCCGTTGGTGGTCGTTTGAAAGTGGTCGAAGTGCCACCAGGACCACCTGTACTGGCCCCTATAGTAGCTGAAGTCTACGGGCCTTCCGCACAAGAGCGTGAGGCTGCGGCGCAGCAAGTTCTGGCGCAGTTACAGCAAACCGAGGGTGTGGTCGATGTCGACAGTACTCTAGTTGATGATGGCGTCGAAGAAATTTGGCAGATCAATAATGCGCGCGCCACCCAGCTTGGTGTCAGTCCAGCGCAAGCTGTGCAGGTACTACAAACCGCACTCAGCGGTATGCCGGTGACCTATTTGGCCAGCGTAGATCAATTGCAGCCTATTCCAGTGCAACTCTTCTTGCCAGCGGAGTGGCAAGGTCAGTTAGCACAGCTTGAAAGCCTGACAGTGACGAATCAGCAAGGGCAAGCGGTGCCGCTAAGTGCGTTCATCGAGCGGGTCACCGTGCCATTGCAGCAGCCGCGTTACCATAAGGATTTGCGTCCGGTGGTGTATGTGACTGCGGACATGGCCGGCGAGCTTGACTCTCCGTTGTATGGTTTATTCGATGCGGCCGCAGACATTGAATTGCCGCAAAGCTATATCACACAGCCTACCGAGTGGGATCAGGCGGCGGTGAAATGGGATGGTGAATGGCAAATCACTTACGAGACCTTCCGTGATATGGGCTTGGCTTATGCCGTGGGCTTGCTGCTGATTTACTTATTGGTGGTCGGCCATTTTGGTAGCTACGGTACGCCGCTGGTGATCATGGCACCGATACCGCTGACCTTAATCGGCATCATGCCAGGTCATGCCTTACTGGGAGCGCAATTTACCGCGACATCCATGATCGGCATGATTGCCTTGGCTGGTATTATCGTGCGCAACTCGATTCTGTTGGTCGACTTTGTGCGTGAAGCGGTGGCTGCCGGTACGCCGTTGAACGATGCCGTTATCAAAGCTGCCGCTGTGCGTACTCAGCCAATTGTGCTGACTGCTATCGCGGCAATGATGGGCGCGTTCTTCATCTTAGACGATCCGATATTCAACGGTCTCGCGGTCAGCCTTATCTTCGGTATTGCGGTATCGACCGTCCTTACTTTAATCGTAATTCCGTTGCTTTATGCGTCATTGCTGAAACGCCGCAGCTAGAGCCCGCATTCCACCGTTCACCCTCTGTGCTAAGCCTCGGGCTTATCCACAGAGGGTTGCCCTCTCTGGATAAGTCACGATTGCACTGTTATGGTGCGAATATATGCACTATAATGGTGCAAAATTCGACGTAAAAGCACCAAAGCACCGGCAGCAAGCCAGACAAATCAGATTTATGTGCTATATGTTGTTTGCAAGGTATTGAATTTAATTGCTTTGTCAAAAGTTGGCACACAGCTTGCAGTCTTTTAGCCGAACAGCAAACAGCGAATAGCGAACAACGCTTTTCAACTTAACGACTAACGGAGCAAACCATGTCGACACCACAAGACGTAATGCAATTTATTGAAGAAAACGAAGTTAAATTCGTCGATTTGCGCTTTACCGATACCAAAGGTAAAGAGCAGCACGTCACCATCCCGGTGTCGCAGATCAACGAAGACTTCTTTGAAGAAGGCAAAATGTTTGACGGCTCGTCAATCAGCGGCTGGAAAGGTATCAACGAATCAGACATGGTTCTAATGCCTGACTGTTCTTCTATCGTCTTGGACCCGTTTTCAAATGTGCAAACCATGAATGTGGTCTGTGACATTCTTGAACCAGACACCATGCAAGGTTACGACCGTGACCCACGCTCAATTGCGCGTCGCGCCGAAGCTTTCTTGCAAAGCGCGGGTATCGCTGACACCGCATTGTTTGGCCCAGAGCCAGAGTTCTTCCTATTCAACGACGTGCGTTTCCACACTGATATGAGTGGCTCGTTCTACAAAATCGAAGCTGAGGAAGCGAAGTGGAATTCAGGTAAGGAATATGCCGACGGTAACTTAGCGCACCGTCCAGGCGTGAAAGGTGGTTACTTCCCGGTGCCTCCAGTAGATTCAGCGCACGATATTCGTAGCACCATGTGTGAAGTGATGGAAGACATGGGCTTAGTGGTTGAAGCACACCACCACGAAGTGGCGACTGCTGGCCAGAACGAAGTGGCAACTCGCTTCAACACGCTGACCAAGAAAGCCGACGAAATCCAAGTGTATAAGTACGTCGTACACAACGTTGCTCACTCATACGGTATGACTGCGACCTTCATGCCGAAGCCAATCGTTGGCGACAACGGTTCAGGCATGCACGTGCATATGTCACTGGCGAAAGACGGCAAAAACTTGTTTGCGGGTGACCAGTACGGCGGTTTGAGCGAAACAGCGCTTTATTATATTGGCGGTATTATCAAGCACGCACGCGCGATCAACGCGTTTGCCAACCCTGCGACGAACTCGTACAAGCGTTTGGTCCCAGGTTTCGAAGCGCCGGTCATGTTGGCTTACTCAGCACGTAACCGTTCAGCGTCGATTCGTATTCCATTGGTCGCCACTGCCAAGGCACGCCGTATCGAAGTACGTTTCCCTGACCCAGCGGCGAACCCGTATCTGTGCTTCACGGCCTTGTTGATGGCAGGTCTCGACGGCATCAAAAACAAGATCCATCCTGGCGATGCTATGGACAAAGACTTGTATGACTTGCCTGCGGAAGAAGCAAAAGAGATCCCAACCGTGTGTCACTCGCTAGAAATGGCGTTGGAAGCACTCGACAAAGATCGCGACTTCTTGAAGCAAGGTGACGTGATGACCGACGATATGATCGACGCGTACATTGCGTTGAAACAGAAAGAAGTGATGACCTTGAAGATGACCACGCATCCGATTGAATTTGATCTTTATTATTCGGTCTAATGCTCAGTCATAGAAACTAAAGCACGACAGGAGGCTCATTATGACCCGCACATCGTTACTTGCAACGCTGCTACTTGGAGTCATGGTGAGCCTTTTTTGTGCGCCCCCCAGTCAGGCTCAGGTCTACAAGAAGGTGCTCGAAGATGGCACCGTGGTGTATACCGATAAAAAAGAAGCTGGTGCCGAAGAAGTGAAAGTCGACTCTGTGGTAAGCGAGTTTGCTCCGGTGAAGACGAAGGCTGCGGCATCGACAGGTGACTCGGCCGAACAAGACGCGAGTGAAGATGATGGGAGTGTCGAAGCAAGCATCGCTATTACTACGCCAACGCATGAAGCGACCATTCGTAGCAATGAAGGTATCGTTGACGTGGCTTGGGCGGCGCGCACACGCAATGTTCCTGGGCGCTTGCACTACGAGTTATGGGTCGACAACCAACTTGCCTATGAAGGCCCCTCTGCTGGTGTAACCTTGAGCGACCTGAATCGCGGCGAACATCGTTTGCGCGTCAGGTTATTTGATGAAAACGGCGCCGAGCTTGCGGTTTCGGACACCACCGTTATTTTTATTCATCAAGCGTCAATCTATAATCCAGCACTGAATTCAAACGGCGTGAACATGGGTGGCACGAGTGGCCAAAACTGATTGCACCAAAATGGTGCAACCAGAATTCGACCAGTTGCTCACCGCTATTGTGCAACTGGATGCCCAATTGCACATCCGCTATATGAACGCAGCGGCAGAAACGTTATTAGATGGTAGCCGCAAACGCCTCCTCAATACCCCTTTGTTCAGCCTTTTTAGCTTTAGCTCGTTGGAGCCGGAAGTGTTACGCCACGCGCTGCGCGACCAGCAAAGCGTTTCCGACAGCGACGTAACGTGGATTTTTCATGATGGCCAGCGCATCACTATCGAATTTATTGCGCAGCCAATAAGCTCCGAGAAGGGTGATTTGCAGGTACTGCTAGAGCTACGCCAAGTCGATCAGATACGCCGTATCAATCAAGAGAATTCGCAACAGCAGCAGCTACAAGCGGCGCACAGCATCGTGCGCGGGCTGGCTCACGAAATTAAAAATCCACTAGGTGGCTTGCGCGGTGCCGCCCAGCTCTTGGCAAGTGAACTGCAAGATGAAAGCCTGCACGACTATACCGACCTGATTATTAGCCAAGCCGATCGGTTGCGTAATTTGGTGGATCGCATGCTGGGTTCACATGAGCTACCGCAACGCGAAACCACCAACGTGCACGAAGTCATCGAGCGGGTGATTGCCGTCGCCAAGCTCAGCGCACCCGCAACGATTGAGTTCATACGTGATTACGATCCGAGCTTACCTGAGCTAAATATGGCCGCTGACGCCATCGAGCAGGCGATTTTGAATGTGGTCATGAATGCCTGCGAGGCGCTGCAGCAAAATAGCCAGCAGGGCAAAATTTATCTACGCACTCGAGTGCTGCACCAGCAAACCCTTTACGGCCAGCGCTACCGTCAGTGCGCGGTGATTGAAATCCAAGACAATGGTCCTGGCGTGCCTGAGCAACTCAAAGAAACGCTATTTTACCCAATGGTAAGCGGCCGTGCCGGTGGTACCGGACTTGGCTTGGCCATTACGCAAAATGCCGTACATCAACATGCTGGCAAGGTGGAGTTGCTGTCTGAGCCGGGTGACACCCGCTTCTTGTTGTATCTACCTTATATCGAAACTCGGCAATCCCAGCAGCACGACGTAGGACAGGAGTAAGGCATGACACGTACGCAGAGTGAACAACCTGTTTGGGTTTTAGATGACGACAGTTCAATTCGCTGGGTGCTCGAGCGTGCGTTGCAGCGTGCCAATATTAAGAGTCGAAGTTTTGCCGATGCAACAAGCCTGTATCAAGCACTAGAGCAGCAACAACCCTTGGTGTTGTTGACCGATATTCGCATGCCTGGCGACGACGGTTTGCAAGTACTCGATTACATGCAAAGCCATTTTCCCCAGTTGCGGGTGATCGTCATGACCGCTCACTCGGATCTTGATTCTGCTGTGAGTGCCTTTCAAGGCGGTGCGTTTGAATACTTGGCTAAGCCATTCGACATGGACGAAGTGGTACACACCATCAGCCGTGCGCTGCAACTCGAACAAGCTGAAAGCAACAAACTTGAGGGGGCTGGCGAGGTCTCGGGGATGATAGGTGCTGCCCCAGCCATGCAAGATGTGTTTCGTGCCATTGGTCGCTTATCCCACTCAAGCGCCACGGTGCTGATTACCGGCGCTTCGGGAACGGGTAAGGAGTTGGTGGCGCGTGCCCTGCACCAACACAGTCCACGTAGCAACAAACCCTTTATAGCCTTAAATATGGCGGCGATTCCTGCCGACTTAATCGAATCCGAATTATTTGGCCATGAAAAAGGCGCCTTTACGGGGGCTACGCAGCGCCGTCGCGGCCGCTTCGAACAAGCCGACGGCGGTACCTTGTTTCTTGATGAAATCGGTGACATGCCGCTGGCCGTGCAAACACGGTTACTAAGGGTGCTCGCCGAAGGCCAGTTTTACCCCGTCGGCAGCTATGAGCCGGTGCAGGTCAACGTGCGCATTATTGCCGCCACCCATCAGCAGCTTGAACAACGCGTACAAGAAAAAGAGTTCCGCGAAGATCTTTTCCATCGCCTGAATGTCATTCGCTTGCAAATCCCCACGTTGGCGGAACGTCGTAGTGACATTCCGCAACTGGCGCAGCACTTTCTGGCCAAAGCGGCGACCGAGCTGAATGCTGAACCCAAGCAACTTACCCCTGCAGCGCTGGCGAAGTTGGAGGCGGCGCCATGGCCTGGTAATGTTAGACAACTCGAAAATACCTGTCGCTGGTTGACCGTGATGGCGCCAGGACGTCGTGTTGACGTTGGCGACCTGCCACAAGACCTAGAGCAAAGGGCGACAGCTCAGGTGCTGAACTCGCCGCCCACAGAGAGCTGGCAAGTCGCTTTACAACGCGAAATCGAACAACGCTTAACCGCCGACGAAAGTGATATTTTAAGTGAGCTTATCAATACTATTGAGCGTATTGCTGTAGATGCTGCTATGGCAAGTACCGACGGACATAAGCAACGCGCAGCCGAGAAACTCGGTTGGGGGCGAAATACGCTCGCTCGCAAGCTCAAAGAGTTCGTAAAAGATGCGTAAATGGACTATCTATTTAGAGGTGTCTTTACATAATGCTTAGTCTGTAAAGAGCTACAATAACAACACAGGGTAACTTATGAGCAAAATATTACTTGTTGATGACGATGCTGAACTAAGCAGTATGTTAGAGCAAATTCTCACCAAGGAAGGCTTTCAGCTGACCCTCGCCGCCGACGGCGAGACCGGTCTGGAACGCGCATTAAGCGGGTCGTTCGATCTGATCTTGCTCGACGTTATGTTGCCAGGTATCGATGGCTTTCAATTACTGCAACGGTTGCGTCAGCAAGCACGCAATACGCCGGTACTCATGTTGACCGCCCGTGGTGACGACGACGATCGTGTTGCTGGCCTCGAATTAGGTGCTGACGATTATCTACCCAAGCCCTTTTATCCGAAAGAGTTGGTGGCACGGGTCAAAGCACTGTTGCGCCGCACGCCACACACGAGTGTGCGCCCCGAGAAAAGCGAGTACGCTGGCTTCACCATCGACCCAGCGCAAAACGCTGCGGTTTGCGACGAAACGGCACTTGACCTTACGCCAACCGAATTTGATATTCTGCGCACTTTAGTCCGTGCCCACGGCGAAGTGGTAAGCAAAGATGCGCTCTCAGTCGCCGCTCTTGGGCGTTCGCTGGCACCTTTCGACCGCAGTCTTGATGTGCATATCAGTAACATTCGTAAAAAGCTGCCGACGGATCCAGAGCGTATTCAGACCGTGCGTGGTCGCGGTTACCGTATCATTCAGTTCGCGTAAGGCCAGCTGATGCGTTGGTACCACTCGCTTTCACTGCGACTGTTGTTCCTTTTTTGGGTCCTGCTCTTCGCAGTGGCGAGCAGTGGTTACTTGCTAGCCTTATGGTTTAGCAAGCCGATAGCGCCAAGCCCCGTGCCCGCAGCGGTACAGTCCTCGCTGGCGCCGCTGCTTTCCGATGTAAACACCTTTCGTTCACTGACTCCTGGGCGTTTGTTGGCGGGTGACTACCGTGTCGCAGCGAGCTTAGCACCAAGTGGGCAAGAACGTTTGCAGCTTGATCGCAGCTTAAGCGCCTCACACCGACGCCTGTTATTGTCGCAACTTGAAGCTGAAGAGCCGCAACAACTACCCATTGGCAATCGTATGCTCATTGGCCCCTTCAAGCTTGATGGTTATAGCTTGTTGGTCACCCGACCTATTACCGCTGACGAACGCGAACAGCAAGTGGTCTCTGAACAACAAACGCAGCGGGTACAAACACTAGCGCTATTAATCGGCAGTTTAGCAATCGCAATTTTGCTCGGTGCATGGTTAGTGATGCCGCTAAGGCGCTTAACCCACGCGACCCGTGAAATTGCCAAAGGCAGCGAAAAGCCAGATCTGAAGCGTCTACCTAAACGCAATGATGAGCTCGGTGAGCTGGCGCGTGCGCTATCGACCACCGCATATGATCTCGCGGTATCGCGTGATGCGCAGCGGCGCTTACTCTCGGATGTTTCCCATGAGCTGCGTTCGCCATTAGCGCGAATGCAGGTTGCACTCATGCTGAGTCAAGATGACGACGACGGTAATGAGCGCGAGCAACATTTAGGTCAACTGGGCCGCGATCTCGAGCGGCTCAGCACGATTATCGAACGTATCCTGTCGCTTTCACGTTTGGAAAATGGCTTAGTGAAGTTGCAAGCTGAGCCCGTTGATGTGCGACAGCTAGTGTCGCAGCTTGTGAAAGACTTGGGCTATGTGGATGCGCAACACGGTCAACGATTGCAGGTACATGAGACTGACGACTGGCCCGTCATTGACAGTGACCCTGAGTTACTGCGGTTGATACTTGAAAACTTGATCCGTAATGCGCTGCAATATACGGATGAAACGATCGAAATAAGTTGTCAGGCAGCGCCAGCGAGTTACACTATTTTGGTGCGTGACCATGGTCAAGGGGTACCTGAAGACCAGTTGGAGCAGCTTTTCACGCCATTTTATCGTGCCGACCCGTCGCGTAATCACAAAGCGGGCGTTGGTCTCGGCATGGCACTTAGTCTGCGTGCCGCAGCCGTGCTCGGCGGCCATATTGATGCACGTAATCATCCCGAAGGTGGTTTAGAAGTAGCGGTGACTTTACAAAGGAGCACCTAGGTGTCCGAACTAGATCTAGTAACAGCACTTTCTGAAAAACCTAGCGACGATAACAAGTCAGCGTGGCAGGCTTTTTTTAATGACACGGTCATGCCGTTTTGGCGTCAGCATGTGCAGATGCACGACATGGAACGACCCCATAATGTCACCTTACGTTACTTCCATATTTTTCCGAAAAACGCCAAAGCGGTCGTATTGCTCAGCCCAGGGCGCATCGAAGGGGCCATCAAATATCCAGAGTTGGTATGGGAGTTGGCACAGTTGGGCTACGCCACGGCAATTGTTGACCATCGGGGGCAAGGCTATTCCGATCGGCTCGGAGCACATGAGCATAATGGGCATGTCGACCGGTTTGACGATTTCGTCGATGATTTTGCCGCTTTCACGCGCGCTACAGAAGCTGCAGTACAAGAACACTATGGTAAAGAGTTGCCGCTGCAGTTAGTGGCGCACTCGATGGGCGGTGCGATCGCCGCATTGTATTTGGCTCGTTACCCGCACAAGGTCAAAAATGCCGTGCTGTGTTCCCCCATGTTTGGCATCCAGACTGGCAAAATACCGCATTGGTTAGCCGCTGGCTTTGCTCATGCTGGCGCGGCACTAAACAACTTACTTATGCCTAAACGGCCGTGGTTTATTATTGGTACCGGTGAGTATGTCGAAGTGCCGTTTGCGCAAAATGAACTGAGTCAAAGTCTGGCGCGCTACCAAACCTTCCGCCAACTGTACCAAGACCATCCAGAGGTAAAGCTCGGCGGGCCAAGTTTTCGTTGGGTATCACAAGCATTATCAGCGAGTCGCCAAGCGATCTCCGAAGCCGCCGATATCCACATTCCTGTGTTGGTGTTACAAGCGGGCAGCGATACCGTCGTTGACCCGCGCGGACAGGCGGAGTTCGTGTGTGCGCTGTCGCACCCGCAAAGTCGCTTGGAGGTCATTCCTGGCGCCCGACACGAGCTTTTTATTGAGGCCGATGTGTATCGTCAGCCAACGCTGGAGCAGACGGTGGCGTGGTTTCAGGAAACTCGCTCGTCTCAGGAACAGCAGAAAGCGGATCCATGTGAATAATCACATCGGTATCTGGAAAGAGTTCGCGTAAGCGCTGCTCCGCGCCATCGGCAATATCGTGCGCTGTCTTCAGCGATAGTTCATCTTTCAGTTCCACATGACACTGAATAAAGCGCGTTGGCCCCGAAGCACGGGTACGTAAATCGTGCCAACCATGAATTCCTTTAGTGGCGCGCAGCACGGCGATAATCTGTGCTTTGTCTGCATCGGGCAACTCGCGATCCATGAGCCCCTGAAAAGCCTCCCAGCCAATACGTATCGCGCCATAAGCAAGATAAACCGCGATTAAGATTGCGAATACGCTATCCGCCCAATACCAACCGTAAGCGCTCAACAATAGGGCAGCGATAACCGCGCTATTGAGCAATAAGTCAGATTGAAAATGCAGATGATCTGCGGCAATGGCTTTCGAGTCCGTATGACGGATCGCAGCGCGTTGCAGAATAACCAGAGCCAATGTCAGGGCAATAGCCAACAGCGACACATAGACGCCAATATCGGCTTGCTGCACCACACTGCCCTGCCAGAGTTGTTGCGCACTATGGACCAGCAATAACATAGCCGAGCCAGTAATTAACGCCGATTGTACCAGCGCAGCCAGCGATTCCGCCTTACCGTGACCGAAGCGGTGTTCACGATCGGCCGGCTGCAGCGCATAACGGACTGAAAAGAAGGTAAACAAAGACGCAAGCCCGTCGAGCATCGAGTCGGTCGCTGATGCCAACATACTTGACGCATCCGTCGCTATCCATGCCCACAACTTTACGACAATCAGCGTAAAGGCGACGCTTACTGAGGCCCGTGTGGCAACTTTGACCCAAAATCCGTAATCGCGTTGGGTTGCCACTAAGCGCCTCCAGCAAAACTGTGTTGCCGCCAAGCTTCGTAACTTATGATTGCGACCGCATTGGAAAGATTGAGCGAGCGATTGTTGGGCATCATCGGGATGCGAATGCGTTGCTCGGGCTTAAATTGGCTGAGCACACTGTCCGGCAAGCCACTGGTTTCAGAGCCAAATAGTAAGACACATTCGCTGGGGTAGCTGACCGCCGTATAGTTGCTACTGCCTTTCGTGGTGCAAGCGAACATCGGACGCTCGCCCATCGCTTGTGCAAAAGACGCAAAGTCAGGGTAGCGTGCCACATTGCTTAAATCATGGTAATCCAGCCCTGCGCGGCGCAGCTTCTTTTCTTCAAAGTCGAAGCCCAAAGGTTCAATGAGATGTAACTGACAGCCGTTGTTGGCGCTGAGTCGAATAATATTGCCAGTATTAGCTGGCATCACAGGGTTGTGCAGAGCAATATGAAACATTTATTGCGGTCCTTGCGGCGTATTAACTTTGGGCATATTCAAATCAAACTTGCTGCGTTTCAGTATTTCTTCGGTGTAAATCTCAGCGATCTCGCCACTTTCGACGAGGCGCCGCAGTTCGCTGTCAAACCAGTCCCGCAAGCGGTGCCCGCGCGGGTCATTACGAAATTTCACATGCAGTGGTAAAGGGTCACGAATTTGCGCAATCTTGTAGGGGTACTCACTCCACTCCGGAGCCTGATCACTGTAATCAATCACACCAGCAACGCGGCCCATATCGAGCATGGCAAAGCAATCAAGTTGGTCGTCCGCAGCATAAAACGAGGTCGATTCTGGGAACAGGTAATTATAGGAAAAGCTACGAATGTGGCAAATGGGTCGTGGGTGCTCACCTGCTTTCAGCTTGTTCAATGTCTCTTCATCTCGAGCGAATAAAAAGAGCCCTTGATCAAAATCGATATGATTCCTTGAGGTAATTGAGTGAGCTTGCGTCGCTACAGTGTAGTCGCCCACGAAAATATCAAACCGTTCGTCAACGTAACCAAGGTAAGCACGCGTTGGACCATTGGCAAATAGCTCTACCTCATTGGCTGCTGGAGTGAAAACGCGGCGCATTAGATCCCAGTAATAACCACTGCCATCAAGCTCGATATAATTCTCTCGTAGACCAGCGGTTATGCTGACCGAGCCAAATTCTGAAGTGGCGCTGACCATGGGCGTTACGAGCATTTCTGCATTGGTTGCGCGAGCGATTTCGCGTAAGCGGTCATTCGCCGCCATGCGCGCTAAGATTGCTTCGACTTTCGGGACTAAATACGCATAGTCTTTGTAGAGAAAGTGATACCCGGTGTTGCGCGTATACGGGACTGTAATCGTGTAGGGGCTCTTGATTGAACGCAGCTGCTGGGCCTCGAAGTCATTAACGATAACTGCCTGCACGCGGTCATTTTCATACAACAACTGCAGTTGCTCAAAGTTGACCACTTTAATACTTGGTTTTTCGACGGTCTGCCGCGCAATAACGTTTTCAACGGATTGTGTCCCGCCGATATAGGCATAGCTCTCAATGGCCTCGAAATTACATAAACCACAATCGCGCCGATCCGCGACTAATAGCACGCGCGAGTCAAACAGTGGAAAGTCGATGCGGACCAAGTTGGTATACTCTTCACCAATATTGGGCAAACGGCCCAACTCACCGGAGATATGGCCCTTATTGGCTTCCGTCAGACTGCGGTCGCGTGGCATTTCGACGAAACTCACTTTGATGCCCAACTCTTTATAAACCTCCGTAATGACGGATACTGCATAGTCGGTGATCGGTGAGGGGTCGGGCATACGAAATACGAGCTCTTGCGGCTGCTCTGCGGCCTCGCCGACAGGCGAAAATGTCGCTGGCGCAACCACGAAGCAGAGCCCAACGATGAGCTTGCTGAAGAGTTTTGAATTGAAAATTGTATGCAACTTCTGCGCCCCAACCAAGGTCGAAATGGTTATTACCAAGTTAGGCTTGCAGTATAGCACCTCGGATAGGCAAAAAAAGGTGTTACACTGTGCGCAAGCTAGGGCAAAACATATTGCGAAGACGCACGTCAATGAGGAGTAAGTACATGCGCAAAACACTATTCACCTGTGGCTTGGCGCTACTGTCAGTATTCGCACTGGCACCCGTAAGCCAAGCACAAGAAGAAAAAGAAACGGATTTCTATCCGTTGGTATTGCTAGGTGATGCCCTCGAAGTGTGTTCGAGCATGGCTTGGCAGCGTTGTGCCGATACCGACTGGATTGACCGTGACGCCATGCGCTATGACCGCTATGTGAATTTGAGCGGGCCCTACGTCGAGGCTTTGCTTGACGATAAAAACTGGTCGCCGCTGCGCCGTGATACCCGAGATGACCTGAAAGAAGCAATCGAATTGCTCCGAGATCGCGTGAAGCAAGACGTTATTTCAGAGCGCAGCTTTACCGAAGAGTTTACCCGTCGCGCGACCCAATACTTGTACCAGCAGTTATCTGAGCGTGATTGGGACTTGATTATCGACCATCTGGAAATGCCAGTTCCGCGCGATGCTGCGTTTGGTGTTAATCTAACCGCGACTAAGAGCCAAGTGAACATTGACTACATGCGACAGATTTTGTCGCAGGCACAAAAAGTAAGTAGTGACGAGACCCCTCATGTTTTGGTCGTGACTGCCGCCCAGCGTGATAGCTTGGACTTAGTTAACTACTATCTGCAAGCCTTCGCTGGCGCCGGTGCTGATGCCTCGTGGTTACCCATCGATGCAGCAGTTAAAGCAGCCCGTGAAGACAACGCCTGTGAGCAACTGAACGATTACCGTGCAAGTGAAATGAGCGCATTTCGCCGTGACGTTGTGCATGCCGATTTACATGCACGCCAACTGGCGTTCTGCGAAGCCGGTGACGCGCTCACCCAAATCCGCAATGCTGATGTGCTGTTCTTTGCCGATGGTAACCCAGACTTGTTGCGCCCGTTGTTGGTGACTGAATTAAACGAGCCCAACGCATTAGCCGTTGGCATCGCTGAACGTGTCGCTGAAGAGAAGCTAGTCGTGGCTGCCGCTGGGCGTTCTGCTAATGTGATGACCAGCCAAGCGATGATTGCCGGCGGCAGCAGCCGTGAAGCACTTAAAGCAGGCGTATTCGCGACGCGCTTGCCTGGTTTGGGCTGTCACAAAGACGATACCTGTCCACGTAATTTGAACGAAAATAGTGTTGCTTATCACCCCATCGGTGGCGCCGGTCTATTCCGCTGGGGCACCGTCGATACGCGCATGGGCGAAGAAGGTAACCATGGACGCTTACTGCGTGTCGCAGCTACCAACCGCGTACCTTTAGCCGTGGGAATCGACGCCGAAACCGCGTTGTTAGTCAGCCTACGCAGCGGTGACTTCAAAGTGGCCGGTGAGCGTGGGGTCTTCTTCGCTGCTGGCGCACAACAAAACGAACGCGCTGTTGCTGCGACCTTCCATTATTTGATGGCAGGCTCAGCTGGCACCTTCACCGGTAATGATGTGAACGCGGTAAGCTTTGCGGAAGATGCCCAAGTAGTGCAAGTCGAGCCGACCACTAACTTTATCGCGAATCGCGGCTTGTATGATTCATTGCGTTTGTTATGTCGTGAGCGCGAGGTGGTTGAAGTGAAGTGGGAACAATTCACCATGACCTTAATAGGCGGTGAAGACACTAAAACTCAAACGGCGGGCGCCGAGTGTCAGGTGCAAAATGCGCGCATCGGCATGCAATACGCGCCTTCTGAAAGCTTCTAAGAGCGGCGGCGTGGTTTAAGCCACGCCGTATTGTGCACGATAAGCTTTGACAGCCTCGAGATGCTCAGCCAACTCGGGGCTATCTTTTAAGTACTCAATAACATCATTGAGTTTGACGATGCTCACCACTTTGGTGCCGAAGTCTTGTTCGACTTCTTGAATCGCACTTAGCTCGCCTTTACCTTTTTCTTGGCGGTCCAGTGCAATCAGCACGCCCGCCAACTCAGCATTGTTCGCTTGCACAATTTCCATCGACTCACGAATCGCGGTTCCGGCAGTGATCACATCGTCCACCAACATCACTTTACCTTGCAACGGCGAACCCACAAGGTTGCCGCCTTCGCCGTGGTCTTTCTTTTCTTTGCGATTAAAGCAATACGGTACGTCTTTTTGATACGTGTCATACAGTGCAATTGCAGCTGCCGTCGCAATCGGAATACCTTTGTAGGCGGGGCCAAACAACACATCGTAATCGACCGCGCTGTCTTGCAATGCCGCAGCATAGAAACGGCCCAGCTTGGCCAAATCAGCGCCGTGATTAAACAAGCCGGCATTGAAAAAGTAAGGGCTGGTACGGCCCGACTTCAAAGTGAATTCGCCGAATTTCAGAACGCCACGGTCAATGGCGAAGCTAATAAAATCTTTTTGGTACTGTTTCATGGGACCCGTTGCTCGCTATTTGCTGTTCGATGTTTGAAAAACAATAATGTTAGGCCAACGCTTGCTTCTGCAAGTCCATCAGCTCGCGGATGGCATGGCGGGCGAGGCCGAGCATCTCGTTCATTTCCTCAAACGAGAACGGTTCGCCTTCGGCGGTACCTTGCACTTCGATGAGTTTGCCAGCTTCGGTCATGACCACGTTCATGTCGGTCTCGGCTTTCGAGTCTTCTGGGTAATCAAGGTCGGCTACCGGGTGGCCGTTGTACATACCGACTGAAATGGCGGCGACTAAGCCTTTTAATGGATTAGTTTTCACTAATCCTTGTTTACGCATCCAATTCAACGCGTCTACCAATGCGACGCAAGCACCAGTGATCGAAGCCGTACGCGTACCGCCGTCAGCTTGCAGCACGTCACAATCTATGGTGATAGTGTTCTCGCCCAGCGCTGCGAGGTCAACACAAGCGCGCAATGAGCGACCAATCAAACGTTGGATTTCAACCGTGCGGCCACCTTGTTTGCCTCGTGCCGCTTCACGATCCATGCGGCTGTGCGTTGAACGTGGCAACATGCCGTATTCCGCCGTCACCCAGCCTTGGCCTTTGCCTTTCAAGAAGCGCGGTACATTGCGATCGACGCTGGCAGTACACAGCACTTTGGTATCACCGAACTCGATCAAAACTGAGCCTTCGGCGTGGCGGGTGTAATTCCGGGTGATGGTCACCGGACGAATTTGTTGGGCAGTACGACCACTTGGACGCATGGCTGGCTCCTTTTGCGGCTTGTTTTGAGGAAAAAATAAGTGGCGGCGATTATATCAGATGTGAATGTGAAATTCTGTCTTGCCTACTCGCTTAGCCAACACCGAATTTTGCCGAACGCGAAACAATGCTAAACTAGCGCCAATTCAAGTTAAGAGAGTACCGTTATGATTCAAAGTATGACCGGTTATGCCCGCCACGAACACAAAGCTGATTGGGGCACCGTGACGTGGGAACTTCGTTCGGTAAACCAGCGCTTTTTGGAGACCTACTTCCGTATGCCTGAGCAATTCCGTGGCATGGAAAACATGCTGCGCGAAAAATTACGCAAGCAACTGCAGCGCGGCAAAGTCGAGTCCAATCTTCGTGTAAGCTTCAACGAGCAAGCCGAAGGTGCATTACAGTTGAACGAAGAGTTGGCGAAAAGCGTCATTTCAAGCGCGAACTGGATTGCGAACCAAAGTGCTTCTGCGCAATTGAACCCAATTGATGTGCTACGTTGGCCGGGCGTGGTGGCGCAAGACGAAGCCGACATGGACGCCATGCAAAATGACGTGGTTGCCGCCTTTGACGCTGCCGTCGCTGAGTTCATTGGCAACCGTCAAAGCGAAGGTAAAGCCCTAGAGCGTTTAATTGAAGAGCGCTTAGAGGGTGTCTCAGAGCAAGTGTCCGTAGTACGCAAACGCATGCCAGAAGTTTTGGAGTGGCAACGTGAGCGCTTACTTACCCGTCTTGCCGATGCAAAAGTCGAACTCGATCCACAACGCCTCGAATCAGAAATGGTCATGCTGGCGCAGAAAACCGACGTCGCCGAAGAACTCGACCGCCTCGACACCCACGTCGTCGAAACCCGCAAAATTTTGCGCAAAGGCGGCGCCTGCGGCCGTCGCCTCGACTTCATGATGCAAGAATTCAACCGTGAAGCGAACACCCTTGGTTCGAAGTCCATCAACACGGACATTACCAACGCTGCGGTGGAATTGAAGGTGTTGATTGAGCAGATGCGCGAGCAAATTCAGAATATCGAGTGATATATCTGTTGTGTTCTACTATGATTTATTCAGTTCGATTTTGCTTAGGATCGGAAGGTTAAAATGGAAAATAAACTCGCAAAGTATGGCGTAAATAAACCAGTTCGTCGGCCGAAGATTAAACCGGTTAAACAACTCAATCTGGATTCGCCGGAAGGCAAACGTTTGGTTTATGCTGAAGCTCGAATCATCCTCGCACAGCACAACAAGACCTTTAAACGTTTGGCGTCCATGTGATGCAACTTATTCATTTCCCGTCATCTCGGGTCATTGAAATTAATGCCTTTATTTTAGCGACCGAGCCAGGTAATAAGGGCGCTCCAGATAAAGGTAAACTCGAGGGCGCCCTAGCTAGAATTGATAACGCAATAAGCTATGAAGGCTTAGATGACGTGTTTGAAATTGCAGCAAAATATGCTTTGGTCATCGCACAAGCGCATGCTTTGTCGGATGCTAACAAGCGCACGGGTTTAATGGTTGCGCTCGAATATTTAGCGCTGAATGACTATGAACTCGTGATTGAGCGCGAACAACTAGCTGATGCGATGGTTGATTTGGTGCTTGGCGCCATTGATGAAAAGCAGTTTGCTGACATACTCTACGATTGTTACTCAAGCAATTCAGATTAACCTTTCTATATTCAGATCCAAAACATCGAATAAACACCACGTAGCCCGCAGTTCTACTGCGGGTTCACCTCCTGTTTTCCTCCGCTCGACATAATTTGTCGCACGAGTGCGATAGTCTGACCACCTCTTCATGATTAGGGGGTCACAATGCAATACATTCGCAACAAAAACGGCATTGCCATTGGCATGCTTAATTTGGTTTCAAATGGTGTAAAACAGGTTTACTCTTTAAACCCCACGCGCTTGCTTGGCTGGTATGATCCGAAGAGCGATAAGACTATTTCTGCGAGTACAGGGTCATGGATGGGGTATGGCGATCAAACCCTATTCTTGTTATCTGATGCTAAAAAACAATAAAAATGCGGAGCGAATACTAGATGATAAACACCGTAGGTGAGCTGATGGAAGCATTTCATCAGACGAAGCACTCTTTGCCTTATGTCACCCTTAAAGACGATGGCACTTATGCCGGTTGGGTCTCAAACTTTGGTTTTAAGCTGCAAGGTGCGAAAGATACTTTTAGTCTTGATTTGGCCAACGAAAGTGATCGTTTTTTACTGTATGTGCTGGCCGTGGTGTGGTCGCGCTCGGGTCCGTGGGAGAACTCGGCATTTTTTGTTGCGCATCTAAGGACGCGTGGGCTAGATGAGCCGAAGATGTGGTTGGATTCAGGCTTTGTAGCTACTCAGCGTGCAAACCGTGCGGCTGATGCGATTGCAGTCTCGAATGCTATTTGCAATGCAGAAAGCCGTAAACAAATTGCGTTTCGTGATGATATCTATGCCAGTATTTCGCTACTTGCGCAGAACTGGCAAAGACTGGAAAAGTCATTAAGCGATTGCGCCAGACAAAATGATTTTATGCCCTTCGCTCAAATGCTTCGCAACATTGAAGGTTTGGGCACCAACGGCAGAAAAATCTTAATCAAGATCCCATTAATTTTGCGCGAGTTTCGCTGCCAAGGCATTTATCCAACGATACCGGGGCACATGTGTTGTGTTCCTGACGAGCGCGTGAAAGTTGCGGTTAAAGCTCTCAATGACATGCGTATGTCGCCGGCTTACCCTGATTTAAAAAACGTAATGCGGGCATCCGCGCAAATTTACGACGTTTTCGCCGACTTGTATGATCTTCCGCTCTTTGCTTTTAATGATCTTCAGCAAATGGACACTACAATGCCGCAGTTTACGGTCTAGTTGGAACTCTCCGGCACACGACGCTTGGCGTCGTACAATAAGACGTCTGCGTTACGCATGAGCTCGCTGACTGAGTTAACTTGCTTTGCTGCACAAGAACCCAAACTGAAACTCATAGGATAGCCAAGTTTATTCTTTGTTAGCATGGCGAAGTCTTGGCGTAATCTGTGGATGATGGGGGCGTGGTTTGCTTTGGCGCTGCCCCTGAGTATGATGCCAAACTCTTCGCCTCCAAGTCGACCCACAACGCCGTCGTGGCGCTCTTGTTGTTTACGAAGCAGCTTGCCAAAAAGACGCAGTACTTCGTCGCCAGTGGCGTGGCCAAAGTTGTCGTTAACAGCTTTAAATTTATCGATGTCGAGAAAGTAGAGGGTGAAATCTTCGTCTGCTTGCAAGTGGGCCTTGGCCACACTTTCAAAATAGTGGCGGTTGCAAATACCGGTTAAGTAGTCAACGTTGGCACGGACGCTCAGACGCTCATCGGAGCGTTCCTTTAAAAAGCCGATGAAACCAATTCCATTACCAAGGCCAAGTAAAAAAGTGGCGAAAATAAAGAGCTCATTAACCACCACGGAGCCGGTCATGGTGAAGGCTGAGTCACTGGCAGCGAGCGGAGCGCGGATAAAGCAAAATAGCCCGATCATGGCGTTTACGATAAATAACACTCGCGGGAATACGCTAGCAGGATGCTGTTTGAGAAGCTGGTAAAGGGCAAAGGCGCTAGACCCAAACGGCAATACCAGCAATACCGAGGCAGTGACAATCATGGTGTTGTTGGGGCCATCACCGCTGGTGAAATGAAACCAGCTAAACACCATACATGTCACCAAAGTTCCAGCCCACAAAAAGCTAGATTTAATGCCCGCTGACGCCAATTGATTGTAAGAACGTACCTCGGCCCAACAGCCAATAAAAATAAGCAAATTCGCGATTAAACGTAAGTGGTCGTAGCCGTGATAGAGCGAGATGGCGTAAAGAACAAACGAAACTGCCTTGATAAACTGCGCTAAGGCAAATGCTCGGCATGCAAAGTGCGACTCAGGATTGCTGACTTGATGCCAACTATATAAAGCAAAAGTCAGATTGGTCAGGCCCGTGAGAACGATAATAGTGATAATATCCATGCGAGAGATTCGGGTCCTAAAAGTGGTAATCAGCGAGCACGCTTCATCTTAATGTTATTTTCGCTGAATGAAAACCAAAGCTATCGAGAACGTACAAACTAACCTGTATAAGGAAGTGAGACGATGAAATTGACCATCGACATCAGCAAGTATCCACTCGCCGATGATTACATCGAGCCGATTAAAGGCTTTATCGAGAAACTTAATGCACATCTCAGCGCACACGAAGACGTGAAAGTGATCACTAACACATTGAGTACGCAAGTCTTTGGTGACTATGACGCGGTAATGCAAGCACTTAATGACTGTATCAAGTGGTCATTTGCAACCTACGGCAAGGTCGTATTTGTGGTGAAATTCCTGCATGGTGACTTGCGGCCAGAGGGTGTCCTTTAAACACCCGTAGCCAAACATCGACGGTGACGGTCAGCGACGTCAACGCTTCGGCACGCTCGCGGCCGGCGCTGGAAGCGCGGTACAAATGCGGGGTCATGGCGAGCAAATCGTGAATGACGTCGCGTGAGGGTAATGTAACGCTGAAGGTCACGCGCTGTTCAGACACCAGTTGCCACTTTTCAGAAACCGGCAAGTTCGACGGCTTCTCTTTCACTTCGTCGTAAATCACCTGCTTGAGCTCAGCTAAGTGCTCCGGTGCTGGGTCGACCATAATGAGCCGGCCGCTGTCACTCAGCACACGTTTGAATTCGCTTTCGACCGGAAAGCCAAACACGCACAAGATTGTATCGATGCTGCTATCGGGCACTGGAATACTGCTATTCGAGGCAACCAACCACGACACGCGAGAATCGCGTTTTGCGGCGGCTTGCACCGCCCATTTGGAAATATCTAACGCGGCAGCGCTCATTTCAACGCTCTTTCCAGCATTGTGGGAAGCCGCCGTATCAAGCACGTGGCGCAGGTAATAGCCCTCGCCACAGCCCGCATCCAGCAAAGACCCCGCAGGCGCAGCCAAGACCGTTGCTGCCAGAGCGTCGGCCAATGGCGCATAAAAGCCTTCGCCGAGAAAGCGCGAGCGCGCCTGCACCATGGCTTTACTATCGCCCGGATCCTTCGAGCGCTTATTCTGCACCGGCAACAGATTCACATAACCTTGCTTTGCCACATCGAAGCTATGGCCTTGTTCGCAGCGCCATGTTTTGTCGCTCAGCGTTAAAGGTGCGCTGTCTAAAGGGCAGCAAAGTTGCGAAAAGGGCTGAATCATGGTGCTCTCGTTGTCCAGAGTGATGGCATAAGTGTAAGGGATTTCTATCTAAAATGTGAGCCGAATCACGCCCTTATTCGGCTCACAATTTGAGCCGATTGCGACAAACGCAGCGAATGAGCTGATGAATGGGCTCGCACCCGCAGACAATGCCAGTACAATGAAAGCACTACAAAAACACGGGGAATCCAGAATGTACAAAGCAAAAATTGCCGCCGCAGTCTCGCTGGCGTTATTTATGAGCGCATGCTCCGAAGCGCCGAGCACAAATGATGCGAATCAGGCGCCAAACGCGCAAGCGCAAACGACACCTGAAAGTTACAGCGCAGAAGTGATTGCCGCTGAATCAGAAAAAGCCAATCAGCTGTTTGAAGACATCTTCATGGCGAATGTCATGCGCAGCCCAATGTTCCAAACGCGTCTGGGCCTTGAAGAGAACCAAGATAAATGGGACGACTTATCCCAAGAACATAATGAAGAAGGTCTGGCGATGGCGAAAGAGCATTTGGCGCAAGTCAATGCGATTGATCCAGCCAAACTCAATGAACAAACACGTTTGAGCTGGCAGTTGATGCAGCAAGAGCTTGAAGAGGGTATCGCTGATTATCAATGGCGTCACCACAACTACCCGGTGAACCAGATGTTCGGTATGCACTCGAGCGTAGCGGCGTTGTTGATCAACCAGCACCGTATTCAAGATATCAAAGATGCGGAAGATTACATCGCGCGTTTGAATGGCCTACCTGCATTGTTTGACCAATTAGGTGAGAACCTTAAGTTGCGTGCCGAGAAAGGTATCATGGCGCCGAAATTCGTGTATCCGTATGTGATCAGCGACAGCAAAAATATCATTTCTGGTGCGCCGTTCGATGATGGCGAGGCCAGCGCTTTGTGGGCGGACTTTACGGGCAAAATTGATAATCTTGATATCGATGATAGCCAACTCAATGAACTAACCAGCCAAGCAAAAACCGCTATGTTGCAGTCGGTTAAGCCTGCCTATGAAAACTTAATCGCAGTGGTTGAAGAGCTTGAAGCGCAAGCCACCACCGAAGACGGTGCGTGGAAGCTGCCGGACGGTGAAGCTTTCTACAACAACCGTTTGCAGCGCACCACCACGACCGATCTGACCGCAAACGAAATTCATGAAATTGGCCTCAGCGAAGTGGCGCGGATTCATGACGAAATGCGCGTGATCATGAACAAAGTTGGTTTTGACGGTACCTTGCAAGAGTTCTTCGTGCACATGCGCAACAACCAAGACTTTATCTACCCGGATACCGAAGAGGGGCGTGCGCGTTATCTTAGCGAAGCGAAAGAGATCATTGACGTGATGCGTGGTCGCCTAGATGAGCTGTTCATCAAGAAGCCAAAAGCTGACATGATTGTCAAAGCAGTTGAACCGTTCCGCGAGAAGTCAGCGGGTAAAGCGTTCTACCAGCAGCCTTCAATGGATGGCACACGCCCAGGTACTTACTACGCTAATTTGTACGACATGGCCTCAATGCCGACCTATCAGATGGAAGCCTTGGCGTACCACGAAGGGATTCCAGGTCATCATATGCAAATCGCGATTCAGCAGGAATTGGAGAACGTACCAAGCTTCCGTAAGTTCGGTCGTGTGACCGCCTATTCTGAAGGTTGGGGTCTCTATACCGAGAAGCTACCGAAAGAAATCGGCTTCTACCAAGACCCGTATTCAGACTTTGGGCGTTTGGCGATGGAGCTCTGGCGCGCCTGCCGCTTGGTCGTTGATACCGGTATCCATGCGAAGAAATGGACGCGCGAAGAAGGCATCGAGTATTACGTGAATAACACGCCGAATGCGCGTGCCGATGCCGTGAAAATGGTTGAGCGCCATATCGTAATGCCTGGTCAAGCTACGGCTTACAAAATCGGTATGAACAAGATTTTGGAACTACGTGCGAAGGCAAAAGAAGCGCTCGGCGATGATTTTGATATTCGCGAGTTCCACGATGTGATTCTTGCTAATGGTCCAGTGCCGTTGAACATTCTCGAGCAGTTTGTCGACGAGTATATCGCTTCAAAACAAAGCTAAAATGCACCGCGCGCAACTTCTTCGAGTTGCGCTGCTTGCTCCCGAATAGCCGCGCAGCGTTGTACAACGTGTGCGGCTATTTTTTGCGTCGCTTCCGACGCATCCTTCGCAGATATGCAGTATTTTTCCGTCAAATCAAGCAAGCGCAGCAAACGCCGCTCGAGTAGGTCAAACTTGATGCCGTTCTCGTCGGCAAAGCTTAATAAATCGAAAGCTGTGATGCGACTTACAGCAAAATTATCTCCGATGGCCATAGCTAGATCGGTGTCCAATTTTTCTACTGACTCACCTTCACACACCACTGACACCAAGTCATAGAATGGTGTGAGGGAAAGTGAACCGTCCGCTGCAATGAAAAAGCTAACGTTCTTGCCATGTGCGTCACTATTACCAACGATAAGGTTGAATAGCACCCAATCAAGCAACTTCTGTCGCGTGAGTACTGGTACTGAAGTTTTATCAGCGAAGGCAAAAAGCTTTGCAAGGCTGACACCTTCGCGGATATGACGCACGTCACGACCACTCCCAAAGTTTTGCTCATATTTGTATTCGGGCGGCATATCTAATGCTTGGCAACCATCAATGATATGGCGTTTGGCGACACCGTTAGCTAGCGCGCGCCGATCAAAACGCTCAACGAGTAGAGCGGTATATTCACCCAGCGGCAGTAGGTCCGTTTGCGCAGCGTCTAGACCGGCAGCACGCGCAAGTTGCATACAGAAATGCTCGTTTTGCACGAGCGTTGGGTGGTCCTTGGGAGCAAATTTTAAAATGTGGGTGCTGGCGTACTCCCCCTCAGCCAAAAAGAGCTTTTTATCTTTCATGTACACATTAAGCTTACTCTGCACACCGGCAACTGAGAGTCGAAACTTTCCGTCCCACAGGCTCATATCCTTACGTTGTTGCAAGCGCTCAACAAGTTCCTTTTCTGTGACTTCTCGTAGTGCAGGCTCGTGCCTCGCTGTCGATGGTTCGCCAAAAGTAAGGGCTCCAGCAGTGTCGTGGCCGATTGCCGAGAGAATAGCGTACAAGTTGTTGCGCGAAATGTGCTGGCTGGCGAGTAAGTTCTCGAATGCTGAGCCTTCTGGGAATAAATTGCGCAAGAAATTCACCACGGTAGCATTTGCAACTTCACCTTTTTGCACCGCGTTAAAACTTAAATGGGGCGAGATAGGGAAGCCGATGTCGCACCAGTCATCAGCGTAACTAAATAGGCACTGTTGCGCCCCCTGAAAACTAAGATCACCGACTTTGTGAGAGCGAGCAAAAACCGCAATTGCTGGAACCGTTTTAGATCCACTCATCGTCAGCTTCCTGTTGCGGCGCTACTGTTAGAGCAATGCCAAGCCCATCAAGGGCTTTAAACAAGGTTTCAGCCCGCACGGTTACGACGCCTTTTTCAATATTATTGTAGGCTTGTTTTGATAGCCCACAGAGGGCTGCAGCATCTTCCAGCGTAATACCGAGTGTTGAACGCTTGTAGCGCACGAAGGCGCCCAGCGTCTCCATATCAAGTGGTGCGTCTAGCTGAGGTGGCTGTGGAACGGTGATTGTGCGAGCCATAATAATCCTACGTTAAAAGGAATAATTGCTTAAGTTACAGCGTTCTTCTATAAATCCTATCTTTGTAGGAATATAGGTGCATAGGGTCAATAAATCAATTTAATCCTATTAAAAAAGGATTAAAAAAATTTCACCTCGCATGTAAACCCTGCCGCAAACGAATTCGTCTACACTTACAACACGAGAATAAAAAGGAACAAACTCAATGAAAATGACAGTAATTGCAGTGGCCGCAGCAAGCTTGCTCAGCGGTTGTGTGGTGTACGCCAACGGTAATGGTGGTTGGGGCGATGATGATCTCAACTATGAGAAACGAGAGTTAAGCCTTGCCACTGCAGGGCTCAATGAGCTTGAAATAGAAGCGGGTGCCGGTTTTCTTGAAGTCTATGGTGAGCCAGGTCGCACCACTATCGATGTCGTCGCGGAAATCCACTACCAAGATGCCGATGACGTTGAACTGACGCTGAAACCAGACGGTGACGAAGCAGATTTGGTGTCTAAGATCTCATCCAGCAGTTGGGGCGACGGGAGCCCGCGCATCGACTTAGTGGTGTACATGCCAGAGGGGCTGGCGCTCGATGTAAATGACGGTTCAGGTTCTATCACTATCCGCAACATCAAGGCGAACGTTGATGTGGAAGATGGTTCAGGCAGTATCGAAATCGCTGACATTGTCGGTAATGTCGAAGTCGATGATGGCTCGGGTAGTCTCGATATTCGCGATATCGACGGCAACCTTCGTGTCGATGACGGCTCAGGCAGCATGGACATTAAAGACGTTACCGGTAAGGTGACCATCGATGATGGCTCTGGCAGTATCAACGTGAAAAACGTCGGCGGCTTGAATATTATCGACGACGGTTCAGGTAGCGTAACTACCAAGAACGTGGGTAACTACTAACTAACGCGTAATCCAGCGATTGGTCAGGCGCGTCAGCCAGTTCGGTGAGAGCTTGCTGGCGCCCATCATGAGCTTGGTTTGCAGACCGACAGGGCAATGCACACGGCTGCCGCGATAGTGCGCCATCTTAAATACGGTCGCGGCAATATCTTCCGGTGTTAAGCGCACACCCAGCCGCTTGATGCTACCGGCATTCATGTCGGTGACCATTTGCGTGCGCACGAATAACGGCATCACGTCCATGACTTTCACACCATGCGCAGCCCACTCCAAGTCCAATGCTTCAGTGATACCGCGCACGGCAAATTTACTGGCGGAATAGACCGCCAACGCCGGCTGGCCATAGAGGGCACTTGCTGAACTCATGTTGATCACTCGCGCACCGTTGTCACTGGTGGCGGCATTTTGTAAGTAGGGCAAAGCTAAGTAACAGCCCGCCAGCAAACCCTGCACATTCACCGCAATCAAACGTTGCTGCTGTTCAAGTGAGGTATCAGCAAACGGCCCCGAGCATAAAATGCCCGCATTGTTGAATAACAGGTTCAAACTGCCGCCCGTGTGTGAGGTAAAGTCCTCCAGTGCCTGTTGCCAACTGTCATTGTCGGTGACATCCAAGCAGCCAGTGACTAACTGGGCACGTTGGCTTTCCGCTACCTCACGAGAAAGTGCAGTCAGGCCTTTGCCATCAATGTCATAAGCACCCACACGCCAACCTTCCGCCAAGAACTTCAGCGCCGTCGCTTCACCAATACCAGCCGCTGCACCTGAAATGAGTATTGAAGGAGTTATTGTCATGAAAAGTCAGCCACAAGAATGAGTTAGCCCATTATCGACACGCTTTCAGTACAAGGTCAAGGTACATATAAAGAGTAAAAAACGGTATTGCGAACCATTCGCATTTGCATTAAGATCGCCGGCATCAATTATTTAGAATCATGCCGAAGAGGATCTTGTTGTGAAAATGATGTCTCGTGTTGCCGTTGCTGTAAGTCTTGCCCTCGCGCCCCAGGCTTTCGCCGCTGAAATGCAAACCACCGAAGCCATGGAGCGCCTAGAAATTAAAGGCGAGCAGCAAAGTGGTTACCTATCAAAAGAGCAAGAATCTGCTTCTAAGCTCGATATTAGTATCAAAGAAACCCCGCAAACCGTCACCGTGATCAGTGCCGAGAAGCTTAAAGACTTCGCTCTTCATGATTTGAACAGTGCGTTAGAAAACTCAGCGACCATCAACGTCGAGCAAGTCGAAAGTGACCGTACTTATTACACTTCGCGTGGCTTTGCTGTGAATAACTTTCAAATTGACGGCCTTGGCTTGCCACTTATCAACGACAACACCCATGGTCGTGTCGATGCCGCGTTATACGAGCGGATTGAAGTCGTACACGGTGCCAACGGCATCATGACCGGCGTAGGTAGCCCGTCAGCGACCGTTAACTTAGTGCGGAAGCGTCCGAAAAGCGAGAACCAAGGTTACGTGAGCGCCACTGTGGGCTCCTGGAATACCAAGCGTCTCGAAGCCGACTATTCCGCGGTAGTGAACGATGCCTTCCGAGTGCGCGCAGTGGTGGTGGCCGATGACCGTGAGTCGTATCTCGACCGCTACGCCAACGAGGGCCAAGTGTTCTATGCCGTGGCCGACTATGCACCAAGCACCAACACCTTGATCACCTTCGGTCACAGCGAAACCAACAGCGAGACCGACGGCAATCTTTGGGGTGCATTAACGCTCTATTATGGCGACGGCACACCGACTAACTTTGACCGCAGCACCAACATTGCCGCCGATTGGTCAGAGTGGAATGTCAAAGAAAGCCGCAGCTTTATTGATCTGGAAACCGCGTTGAGTGACCGCTGGAATTTGCGTATGGCCTACAATCGCGTACGCACCGATGAAGACAGCCATCTGTTCTACACCTACTTGGCTGATCCTGCCACCGGCCTCGATCCTGAAACCGGCCTAGGCTTAGTAGGCTACGGCAGTGAATATGACCTCGATGACAAGCAGGATATGTTCGACGCTTATGTAAGTGGCAGCTTCGATGCTTGGGGCCAAGAACACCAGTTAGTGGTCGGTGCCAACTACGCTCGCTTGGATTATATCGATACCAGCTTGTACGATTACCACACTGGCAACGGCTTCCCAGCAATGCCAGCGCTTGAAGACTGGAACGGCAACACGCCCTTCCCGGAATTCACCGACGGCCTAGCGGGCAGTGACATTGAGAACACGCAGAAGGCCATCTACTTACAAGGGCGCTTCTCATTAACGAGCGACCTAAATGTGCTTGCGGGTGGCCGCTACAACAGCTTTGAAACCGAAGGTATGGGCTATGGTGTGGATAACTCACGTGACGAAAGCGAATTTGTCCCCTACTTTGGCGTAACTTATGCCGTTAGCGACGCAGTAACTGTGTACGGCTCTTACACCGAAACCTTCATGGCGCAAAACCTGCGCGACGAGAACTTCGAGCGTTTGCCAGCACTGACCGGCAAAAACAGCGAAGTAGGCTTCAAAGCCGACTTGTTCAACGGCGGCGCCTTGCTGTCAGCTGCCTACTTTAACGTGCAGCAAGAAAACTTGGGCGTTGGCGCTGGTGATGCATTGAACCCAGAAACCGGTGTGCCTGAGCCGGTGTACCGCGCAGTTGACGGAATCGAAAGTAAAGGCTTCGAGGTTGAGCTGGCAGGCGAAATTCTCCCAGGGTTGCAAGGGAATGTGGCCCTAACCTCTTTCGATATTGAAGGCGACCAGTTGGTTAAAGACTACACCCCAGAGAACTTGTTCCGTAGCTCGCTGACCTACCGTCCGGCGTCTTTAGATAAGCTCAAACTAGGTGCGACCTACATTTGGCAAGACAAAATCTCACGCATGCAAGGCACCGTAAGTGACGTCTACGCCAATGCCGGTGAAGCCATTGTCACCACGCAAGACGCTTATGGCCGATTGAACCTCATGGCCAGCTACCAACTGACTGACGCGGTGGTGGTAAGTGTGAACGCCAACAACGTCACCGACGAAAAATACCTGAACAGCCTATTGTGGGCGCAGGGATATTACGGCGCCGAGCGTAACTACTCTGCCAACTTAACTTATGCGTTTTAAGGGTTAGCTGACAGCTATGAGCATGCGCAAATCACTGCATAAGTGGCATGGCTGGTTGGGGATCATTTTTATGATCCCCTTTCTGCTTATTTGCCTGACCGGAAGTATTCTGGTTTTCAAAAAAGAAATCGATAGCTTGTTGCTGCCTGAGGTGGCGACGCTGGCGCCTTCTGATGGGCCGCGACTGCCCTATGACACGTTGAAAGATCGTGTGAATGAGCAATTGCCAGCGTACGAAATCGGCAGTTGGGAAATCTTCCCAGCCGGCCATGACGAAGCCGACCGCGTGTTCGTCATCAAAGAGGGCACCGACGTTTGGCATAAGGTTCATTTGAACCCCTATACCGGAGAGCTGCAAAGCCAACCCACTGAGCCTAGCCACTACCTAACCGACTGGCTCGTTGAGCTGCATTACACGTTGTTGCTGAATGACATTGAATGGCTAGAGTTTAGCTTTGCTACCGAACATTTGGGGCTGCTGATCGGCTTAACCCTGGGATTGTTTTTGTTGTTCATGGGCGTATCGGGACTGATCATGTACCGTCGCTTTTGGGCGCGTTTCTTCACTCTGCGCTGGAACCAACGCATGTTGGTGGTGTTCAGCGACCTACACAAAATGGCCGGTACCTTCGCCTCGCCGGTGCTGCTGGTGTTGGGCATTACCGGCGTGTACTACAACGGCCTGATTTTCTATGAAGAATGGACGGAGCACGGCGGCGGCCAAGAGCATCATATTATGACCGAGCGTCTGTATAGCGATGAGGTGAATATCGATACCTTGGTAGCTGACAGTCGTGAGCGCATCGATGGCTTCAAGCCGACGTATTTGCTGTTTCCGTTTGAACCAGAGCTGCCGTTCACCGTGTTTGGCCGCGCGCCAACAGCGAACCCGCTGCTCAGTAACTACGGCAGCGTATCGAACTATGATGCTTTCAGCGGTGACTATCTAAGCACCTACAACCTCAACGAGCAAAGCGTTGGTATGAAAACCTTGGACTCGTTCCGCCGCTTACATTTCGGCACGTGGGGCGGGCTCGCCGTAAAAATTTGGTATAGCTTTGTCGGCGTACTACCTTTATTGTTAGCCATCACTGGCACCTACATTTGGTGGCAGCGACGGAATAAACGCGCGCGACGGCGCTGAGGGTCGGTTATAACTTGCTTTGTTGTACAATGATAAGTACAATGTTTTTGTCATACACTAAAGCGAGGCGCTATTATGACCGTTAAAGTGATTACCTATAGCGAGGCACGTGCGTCGCTCAAAGGGTATATGGAGTCCGTGGTAGAGGATCATATTCCTACCGTCATCACGAGTCAGCGCGGGCGTCCTGTAGTGATGCTCTCATTGGAAGATTACACCAGCATGGAAGAGACCATTCATTTGCTAAGCTCTCCGGCAAACGCTTCACGTTTAGCTGAATCGATTGAGCAGTTTAAGCAAGGTAAGGCCTCGCAGCGGGGCCTGATCGATGAAAAAACAGAATGAATGCTTGTTAAGCTGGACACCTCACGCGTGGGATGATTACTTGTCGTGGGAACAGCAGCCCAAAATGCGCAAAGCCATCAATAAACTTATCAAGTCATGTATGCGTACTCCTTTTGAAGGTATCGGAAAACCCGAACCCCTGAAAGGAAGCTTATCAGGCCTTTGGTCACGTCGAATAGACCGTGAACATCGTCTGGTTTATCACTACGAGGAGGGGCATCTGACCATTCTTCAATGCCGCTATCATTATGAAAAATAAACTGATTACGATTATTACCCTGATGTGGCTACTACCATTAAGCACGGTTTCTGCCGAGTCGCAAGGTACCGGGTCCTTTGACCACAGCCACGCGGCTTATACTGAGCTATTGCAGAAGCACGTTGTAGTCTACGATGAAGGCCGCCGCTCGGTGGTGGATTACGCCGCACTGCAGAAAGACGAGCCGGCCCTCAACGCCTACTTGCAAAACTTGGCGGATGTTTCTGTCGACCAATACCGCTCGTGGAGCGAAGACCAACAGTTGGCGTTTCTTATCAATGCTTACAATGCTTTCACGCTAGAGCTTATTGTCGATCACTATGAGTCATTTGCCAGTGGCGAGCGCGAGTCAATCCGTGACCTTGGCGGCTTGTTTTACTCGGCCTGGGAACGCGAAGTAGTGGATTTACTGGGTCGCATGCGCACGTTGGACTGGGTCGAACACAAAACCATCCGCGTCTATTTTGACGAACCGCGGATTCATGCCGCTTTAGTATGCGCGGCGATGAGTTGTCCGAAGCTACGCGCTGAAGCTTATATCCCAACCACTTTAGATGCCCAACTTGACGATCAAATGCGCACCTTCTTGAGCGATCGCTCGAAAAGTGGCATTGACGAGAAAGGTTTGTATTTATCGCGCATCTTCGATTGGTATGAAGACGACTTCGGCGATCTTCGCGCCTATATGCGCCAATATGCCGACGCGTTAGCCGACGACAAAGCCGAGCGCAAAGCCTTGGCTAGTGATATCCGCATCCGTTTCACCGATTATGATTGGCGCTTGAACACGCCTGAAAATGCGGGACTATTAAAAAGCTCACAATAGGACTAGGCTAACAATATAACTTCACTGCATCGGAGTCTTTATGATCGCTCGCACTCTTATCGTAGCGTTGGTAGTGACACTCACAGCGTGCGCATCACCGAGTACCACCAATATGATTGGTACCGCCCGTGCACCAATAAGTGCAGATCAGGTATTGATATACCTCGAGGAGCCCATCTGTTTTGAGCCTATAGCGCTACTCACTTCAACCAGCGATGCGTCTTTTGCGTTTACCGAGCAGGCAAAGATTGACGCCGCACTGCAGCGTTTGCGTGAAGCAGCTGCCAAAGTGGGAGCGAATGGCGTATTGCTCAAGCGTACTGGCGAACAACAAGACGACTCAGTTTATGTGGGCACTGGCATTGGCCGTAGCAGCGGTAACTTTGGTTTTGGTATTAACGTCGGCAAGTCCTTCGGCCTGATGGATAAAACGGCCGAAGGCGTTGCCATTTGGGTTCCGCAACAGTGCGATTAGCGGTCCATCAAGACGACCGAACGAATGCTCTTACCTTCGTGCATCAAATCAAAAGCGTCATTAATCGCCGCAAGTCCCATGCGGTGAGTGATGAACTCTTGTAGACCAAACTCGCCAGCGAGGTAGCGTTCAACAATACCAGGCAGTTCCGAACGGCCTTTAACGCCACCAAACGCACTGCCACGCCATACCCGACCGGTCACAAGTTGGAACGGCCGTGTCGAGATCTCTTGGCCCGCGCCGGCCACTCCAATAATAACTGACTCGCCCCAACCTTTGTGGCAGCACTCGAGTGCTTGACGCATCACGTCGACATTACCGATACATTCGAATGAGAAGTCGACGCCGCCATCGGTCATTTCAACAATGACTTCTTGAATCGGCTTATCAAAATGCTGTGGATTTATGACGTCAGTTGCACCAAGTTGCTTGGCGAGATCAAATTTACTCTCATTGATGTCAATACCGATGATACGGCTCGCGCCTGCCATGCGCGCGCCAATGATTGCAGATAAGCCAATGCCGCCAAGACCAAAAATGGCCACGGTATCGCCTTTGGCAACCTTGGCCGTATTCAATACCGCACCCATGCCCGTGGTGACGCCACAGCCAAGCAAGCAAACTTCATCGAGTGGTGCATCTTTATTCACTTTAGCAAGCGATATCTCAGGCAATACCGTGTACTCAGAGAAGGTCGAGCAGCCCATGTAGTGGTAAATCGTTTCGCCGTCTTTAGAGAAACGCGAGGTGCCATCTGGCATCAAGCCCTTACCTTGCGTTTCACGAACAGCTTGGCAAAGGTTCGTTTTGCCTGACGTACAGAACTTACACTTACCACACTCTGCCGTATAAAGCGGAATCACATGGTCACCGACCTCGACACTGGTCACGCCCTCGCCGACCATTTCGACAATACCGCCACCTTCGTGCCCAAGAATAGACGGGAAAACCCCTTCAGGGTCCTCTCCTGATAACGTAAAAGCATCCGTGTGGCAGACACCAGTTGCGACAATGCGCACCAAGACTTCGCCAGCCTTCGGGAGTTCCACATCTACTTCTTCCATGGTGAGCGGTTCGCCGGGGCCCCAGGCCACAGCTGCTTTTGACTTGATGGATGTTTGACCGGGTTGTAATTCGAGTGCCATAAGTAGAGCCTCTAAGTTAAAAGTTGCGATGCGACGTAGTTTAAAACAAACTAATTTGGTTATAATTAGCCGAATATGAAATATATTTTTACGTATATGAAATAATGTCTCGGTAATGAGCAACCGGAGTGCAATGAGCTATGGCAAGTTGGAAAGGCGTGACTGAATTCGTTGCCGTGGCCGAGCTAGGCAGCTTTACTGCAGCTGCAGGGCGGTTAGACACCAGTGTCGTGCAGGTCAGTAGAAAAGTCTCTGCGTTAGAGCAGCGGCTTAACGTGAAATTGTTGCATCGCACCACGCGAAACGTTCGTTTAACTGAAGCGGGGCAGCTTTACTATGATCAATGTAAGCAGCTCGTTGAAGGTTTAGAAGAGGCTGAGCGCACCGTAACGCAGATGCAGCAAGAGCCAAAAGGCTTATTAAAAGTCACCGCGCCGGTGACTTTTGGTGAACAACACATTGCGCCCTTGGCCCACCGCTTCTTGCAGGAATACCCTCAGGTCAGATTGGATCTTAACCTCACCAACCGCACCCTTGATTTGGTGGAAAATAGTATCGATGTTGCGATTCGCTTAGGGCGTTTGAAAGACTCGTCGCTAATTGCCAAGCGTTTGGGCGATCGTCAACTCTCAGTCTGCGCTAGTCCGGCATATCTTGCCGAATACGGTACCCCCACCTCTCTTGAGCAGCTAAATCAGCATCAGTGCTTGCTCGGCACGTTAGAGTATTGGCGCTTTCGTGAGCAGGGGGTTGAGCGGTCACTGCGCCTCAATGGGCGCATTCGTTGTAATTCAGGTCTTGCCTTACTGGATGCCTGTAAAGCAGGGCTTGGGTTAGCGCAGTTGCCGGACTACTACGTTACCGAAGCACTTGCGCAGGGCGAGCTGCAAGAAGTATTAACTGATTACCGCGATGCGCGTGAGGGTATTTGGGCGGTGTATACACCCAACCGCAACCTGTCAGCGAAAGCGAGACTCTTCGTGGACTACTTGAGCCAAGCGTTCGCATCGCCTTAACCCTTAGTCCCCAATGTACTCCAACAAATCGCCCGGCTGACATTTAAGCTCACGACAGATTGCTTCGAGCGTACTAAAGCGAATCGCTTTGACCTTACCTGTTTTGAGCAGGGACAAGTTGGTCATCGAGACCCCGACTCGCTCAGAAAGCTCGGTAAGAGAGAGCTTGTTGCGTGCCATCTCTACATCTAGATTGATTCGAATCGTCATAGCGCCTCCAGTATCAGACAACCTCTACGCCGGTGTCGCCGAGTAAAAAGTGAAACGCCACAATGAGCATAAGAACCGGGAAGAGAATAATGTTCGCGAATGAGAACACAATGGTGATTTGCGAACCTGCCGTGATGAGGCCCAGTGCTGCGAAGATCTTAATGAGGGTCGGCAATTCGGGAAAACGCACCAACAACGCGATCGAAAGCGCGAATAACGTAACTGCATAAAGCCCTAATACCAATATTGAAGCAATTGCTATGGTATCGAGAAAGCTTGAACTTGCTTGGAACAAACCAAGTCCCACCGTAAGATCAATCAATAAGGTCGCGTGCGTCAGTGCGATAAGCCCAGCCATGATGAGCAATAAGACGCCTGCGAGACCGCCATTGATCTGATCTTTAAAGTAATTACGCAGACCTATATAGACAGTGATTTCAAGCAGACCGATGATCAAGAAGATTAAGTCCCAAACGTCGAGCGTTGTGAAGTCCTGACGGTAACTCATCTCGCCAACGTCGAATGCAAAACCTATCGCATTAATCCAATAGATCGGGAAAAGCACGGCAAGCGCCAATGCTGAAATGCCAAATAGTTTCTGTGTGCTAGTATTCATGATGATTCCTTATCTCGTGCAGTTGGTGATAATTTAATCGAAGCTATTTCGTATTTCAATAAATAATTTATGAAAAACATAAAATAATTTATGTAAAAAGCATAACCGTTTTGATCCGATAAGGAGCAAGCTCATGAATTTAGGTGCATTTTCTTTAAGTTTGGCCGTCAAAGACCTTGATGCCTCTTTAGCATTCTACAAAAAGCTCGGCTTCGAGCCCTTAGCTGATATGAGCGAACAAGGCTGGGCCATTCTGAAAAACGGCGAGCATGTAATTGGTTTGTTCGGCAAATACATCGATGAAAACATACTTACCTTCAACCCCGGCTGGGACCAGAACGGCAAGAACGTAGAGCCTTTCACCGACATCCGCGAACTTCGGAAACAACTAGAAGCCGCGGGTATTGAAGTTTTCAATGCGAATTTAGATGGCCCTGACAGCCGCGGCAGCTTGATGATTCGGGACCCTGATGGCAATGCGATTTTGTTGGACCAGCATCGTTAGTAAAAGAGATTGCTCGCGTAATACGAACTGAAAGGTACAGTTTATGAGAGGCGGTACATTACTATGGATACCTATAGCAGCTGTTTCCTATTTTATTTATGAGGTAGTTACGGACCCCGGTACCCAAATCTTAGTCGGAATTATGGCGGGAGTGCTCATAATTGGTGCAATTTCAATTTATTTAGACTTACCCAAGTGCACACGATGTAATTCGCGTTTATCACTAAGCCGCAGACATGTGACTAAAAACGGGCAGCCAGATAAGCGCTTTTCATACAATCCTTTGGAGTGCTCAAAATGTGGTAACGTGCAAGATTAACCGAATAACGGTACGGATGGTTATCAAATACAGTTCGTACAAGGTTTGCTCGAGCTTCGAAAACCTGGCACTTTAGCTTAAGAGTTTTTCAGCTAGGGATGACAGGTGATGAAAGAAGGATTTTACGAGCTTCTAAAAAATGGTGCGCTGGCGCAAAAAATTGCCGATTCAGGGCTTGAAGAGGTTAGTGAGAAGCTGGATCTAACGACAAGCAGTCGACATTTGGCAGAAGTTTTCACTGAAGAAATATCCAATGCCTTAGCTGAACTCCAAAACGATAATGGTGGAACTGACCAGCGCATTCATCGTCAAATCGAAATACTGAACGAACTTGTTATATATGCTCGGCGACTGGCTAATCTCGAACCTCCAAGCCGCTATTTAAGCCCTCCTGAAGTTTTACGAGCATTGCACAAATCTAAAGAGAGTGTAGACCTGCCGCAGGTGGGTATGGCGCAACCTTGGCTATTTACCTCAGGAAAGGACTCACCAGCTTTATTTCATGAGCTGAAGGCTGAGCTCTCGAGTTGTAAACATGTCGATATCCTGATGAGTTTCATCACCGTGTCTGGTGTGCGAAAAATCATCAATTTGCTGCGAGATATAACTGCTGTCGATGCGCAGCAGAAGTCGCGGACAAGCTTGAGAATCATTACTACCACTTACACCGGTGCCACCGATCTTAAAGCGGTGAAAATGTTGGCAGAATTGCCAAACTGCGAAGTCAAAGTTTCGCTGGATGGCCGACGTAACCGTTTGCATGCTAAGGCTTGGATATTCGAGCGTGAAACAGGTTTTGGCTCAGCATACGTGGGGAGTGCTAATCTCTCTGGTGCGGCGCTAATGGGGGGACTCGAGTGGACGGTCAAGTTCACCGAAAAAGGCCAAAACTTCCTATATCAACGCGCCCGCGCTCACTTCGAAACCTTGTGGCAAGACGAAGAGTTTCAAACTTTTGACCCACATAATGAAACTCATGAAAGCGAGCTCAGATCAGCCTTAGCTAAAGAAAGTGGTAAACGCGATTATGGCGACAACGTAATCACGACATTTTTTGATATCCAAGCAAAACCGTTCCAGCAAATCATCCTCGATCAGCTCGAAAATGAGCGTGCACATGGGAGATATCGGAACCTCTTGGTGGCTGCAACAGGTACGGGCAAGACTGTGATGGCAGCGCTGGATTACAAGAGACTCTGTAAGCAGGAAGGTGGCGAGCCACGCCTATTATTTATAGCACACCGAAACCAAATCCTTCAGCAGTCACTGCAAACGTTTAGGCACGTCATGCGCAACGGTAATTTTGGAGACTATTTGGCTGACGGACATGAACCGGGGTCCTATACCCACTTGTTTGCAACCATCCAAAGCCTGAATAGCCGGGAGCTCGTGGAAAACCTAGGCAACGATTACTGGAATATGGTCATTATTGACGAATGCCATCATATCGAGGCCGCTTCCTTCCGTCGGCTAATAGAGCAATTACAGCCTAAATATCTTTTGGGCCTTACCGCAACTCCCGAGCGTAGTGATGGGCTAAATATTCTTCAGCATTTTGACTTACGGCCTGATGGCACTCCTTCGGCGCAAATGAGATTGTGGCATGCGTTAGATCAGCAGTTACTGGCTCCCTTTGAGTATTACGCTTGTGCTGATGGTATCGATTATTCCGGTGTGAATTGGCGTAGCGCAAATGAAACTGCGCAGCTTGAGCAACTACTAACCGGAGAGAATAGCCGTGCATTAGCTGTATTGAGGGCATGGGAAGAGCATCTAAGCTCAATTTCTGATTGTCGTGCATTGGCGTTCTGTGTATCGATTGCACACGCAAAGTACATGACACGATTTTTTAATGATCATGGCGTTAAAGCAGCTCTAGTGACCGGACAGACGTCGTCAAGTGACCGGCGACGATTACCGAAGCTACTCGAGCAACGGAAAATCAATGTAATTGTGACGGTTGATCTCTACAACGAAGGTGTCGACTTACCTTTCGTCGATACTTTGTTGTTATTGCGCCCGACACAAAGCGCGACGTTGTTTCAACAACAAATTGGGCGGGGACTTCGTTTGCACGACGGCAAAGATAGTTGTTTGATTCTTGATTTTGTTGGCCAGTACTCAGAAGACTTTCGATTTGATGTTTTGTATAGCGCGATTACTGGTTTATCGAAACGCCAAGTTGTTGATGGCATTGAACACGGTTTTGGGCATTTGCCCCCTGGTTGTTATCTGCAAATGCAAAAGCAAGCACGTGAGCAGATTCTGCAGAGTTTACGTTATGCCGTGAATCTGAACTGGCGTCGATTGCAAATAGAGCTTACCAGCTATCGTGCTCGTCATGGAGCGCAAGATATCCATTTAGCCGAGTTCGTGCGCGAGCAGGCTTTAGAGTTCGAGGATATTTACCGTAAGAATGGAGCCTCCGGTTGGACGCGGTTGCAGCGTGATGCACAGATTATAGAAGGTGAACCCTCCGAACTTGAAACCAAACTCAATCGACGTTTTAAAGACGTTCTCCATATTGACGATCCTGATTATCTCGCTGTAATGAGATCGATTGGTAATAACTCTCTTGGGAGTGATGCGCTCTCACGGAAGCGTGCGCTCATGTTGGCTTATCAAATATGTGGTGGAACAGGCGTGCAGACAGTGGATGGTTTTCTGGAAGACTTGTCTCGAACACCAGAGTTAATGGGAGAATTAGTAGAACTAGCTGATGCTCTAGATGCTGTGACGAATGAACAGTTCGTCCCACTCCCAGAGTTAGAGTTATCTGGCTTAAAGCTCCATAGCGCCTATCAAAACCGCGAAATAATGACTGCGGTCGGATATCATACCGAGTCGCATTTTGCCGCTGTACGGGAAGGTGTTTGGCGTGATCAGGAAGCAAAAATGGAGTTACTTTTTGTGACCCTAGACAAGCAGAGCTTATTACATGAAGGTATTGCGTACGATGATTATGCAATTAACCGTGAACTCTTTCACTGGCAAACTCAAAACAGCGCGGCGCCGCACACAGCAGCAGGACGGCGTTACCTTGATAGTGCTGAAAACGGTTGGCGCTTTCAGCTTTTTGTGAGGACCACGAGAGGTGCTGCGTATCGAGCTTGTGGACCTGTAAAGTTTGTAAAGGGCGAGAGTTCTCAACCAATGAATATAACTTGGAGACTGAAATATCCACTTTCGGCAAAATTATTCCAAGAGTTTTCGGTCATACGCTGATATTTAATCGATATCTACTATAATCAAAAAATGTTTAAAAAATGTGAATATGGAGGTTCAACATGAACACCACAGCTCGAATTGTTTACGGTGTAACGATTGTCACTCTTTTTCTGACGTTGGTAGGATGTGCAACAGGCTATCAATCTAGAGGCTTCAAAGGTGGATTTTCTGAAACTCAACTAGATGAAAATGTATTTGTTGTCACGTTTAATGGAAATGGTTTCACCAGTCTTGAGAGAGCATCTGATTTTTCATTGTTAAGAAGTGCTGAGCTCGCTCTCCGAAATGGATATAAATATTTTGCGATAATTGATGGGCAGACGTACTTGCAACAAAATACGATAACAACACCGACTACTTCTTATACAAACGCGAATGTGTACTCGTATGGAAATACTGCTTATGGGAATGCAACAACGACTACCTATGGCGGCCAGACATTCAATGTGTCGAAACCAAATGTGACCAACACCATTTTCTGTTTTTATGAGAAGCCAGATGGGGTTTTTGTTTACAATGCTTCTTTCATTGTAAGGAGCTTAGCTGAAAAGTACGAAATAGAGTTTGCTCAATAATCATGAAAATGAGACCTACCCCCGCGACAGCACCTTAATCAAGTGCCACCCAAACTTCGTCTTCACAGGCCCATGCACCTCAAGCGTGGGCTTGGTGAAGACGACTTTATCGAAAGCAGGCACCATCTGACCGCGGCGAAATTCGCCTAAGTCGCCGCCCTTTTTGCCTGAAGGACAAAGTGAGTGCTTACGAGCTAAGTCTCCAAACTTCTTACCAGCGGCGAGTTGCTTCTTTAAATCGGCGGCTTCGGCTTGAGTCTTAACGAGAATGTGTAAAGCGTGGGCGCGGGCCATTGCAAAATCTCCGATTTTAGCGCGTCAAGTGCCAGTCTTGCAGTTGCTGCGTCTGTTTGATGCGTTCGCGTTGCAGTGTTAGTGCCTCGAATACGTCATCATAATTTTTGTTATCTGGTGCTAAGTTAGGCAAGGCTAAATTGGCTTGCGTGAAAAATTCGCTGCGATGCTCGTGCCAACCCGTTCGCCACCAATCGATGATGAGGTCACGCGCCTGCACCAGTGTTTGTTGGGTGGGTAGTTTATCTGATTTGTTCGAGTTGATCTCGGTGCGCGTCGGCAACAAGTTCCATAAATCATTGTTCGGCCAGCGGGCAAAGGGAAACGCGTGGTCGACCGCATAGCGCTGGCGTTTCAAAGCTCTACCAGACCAACAGCAGTCGACACCTTCTTGTGCCAATAAGTTATCGACTCGTTTACGTACGCGGTTAGTAGTGCGCTCAGGATTTTCCCAGCGCAAAGCATTGAGATAGTCGGCAAGGGTGAATCGCGACTGGTTGCGTTGGTACGATGCCATCAATTGACTCCATTCGTTTATCAACGCCGGCTCTATCCAAACGCTGAAACGTGAGAGTGCGTCCCAGATCGCACGAGGCACGTAAAATGTACCGAGCGATTTGAGGAATTGGTAATCGAGTACCAAGGACCCTTGCGGCTTTTTTGTGCGTGCAAGTTCGACGCCAAACACTTCAGTTTGAGTGCCAGGCAAGGTGATGTACTTCGCCGGCATGTTTTTAATCGTTGTGGCGATATCTTTGAGCGTGTGATAGATCGTGGTTGCTCGCGCCGGGTCAAAATAACAAGCGCCGATATAAAAATCGTTGGCCGTCATGTCGGAAAGCTGACCCCAACCACTTGCCTTAACGAAGCCAAGTCCACGTCTGCTGCTGCTTTGTTGAAGTTGGTAATGGTCGAGCAGTGGCTTGTAGAGCTTAAGCCAATACAGAGCAACCAAGCCCATTGGTAGCTCGACGTGAGTATCAGTCTGCGTCATCACTGCGCCAGGGTGACCTTCGGCGATGCGAAGCAATGTGCGTAATAATGCGACCTTATAAGTAGATGCCTTGGCATCGTTCACGACTATGTTACGTAGCAATGGAAAAGCACCGGTGCCATCGTCAGGCAAGGTAAGCAGCACCGTCTCCCATTCCACATCCGGCCGCTGCAACTGATCGGCTGTTGGCCGCAGAACACGATAACTCAAGCCTTGCTGCTGTGCATAACCGGCGAGTTCGTCGGTGCTGACGGGGTGCATGGTGCGTTCGTCAGGGCTGGCACCGTGGCGCAGCGAGACGACCATTTTGCCGTTGGGCTTTAACAATGAGCTGAGTTTGCGGAATGCGCGTTGGCGCTGTGACGGTGTAATGTGCATCCATACGGCGCTGAGCAGAATTAAGTCGAATTTAGTTTGTAGCTTTTGTACACGGTTGAGTTCGGGCAGGCTGTCGTCCAGCCAATGGATAGGGTTACAACCATCAGCTTGGGCGACATCATACTGCTGGGCGCGCTCGCGAAGTTCGTCGGCAGGCTCGACAGCGACTACCTCAAAGCCGTGACAGGCTAAAAAGCGCGCGTCACGCCCTGAGCCTGCGCCAACATCCAGCGCCATTCCTTCACGCGGTAACTCATTCAGCCAGTCGCCATGCACCTGCTCAAAAGCGAGGCTGTCGTACTGGTCGGCGAGTTGTTCTGCGTTGCGGTTGTAGTAGATGATGTTGTCGTCCATCCGTCGACGGCTTCTTTTGTTGTCCGAATAGTCGTAACTATAAAGGCTTTTTCATACAATGACATCTTAAGACCTTACAAAAAGTGTGGCTAAAACTTGCGCAACGACAAAATCTGACGCACTATTTGGTAACTATCTAACTCATAAGGGTTTTGTAGATGGAAAAACTGGTCCATCCGACACACTGTAATGACTTTAAACAAGCGAGTCTTGGTTTCGTCTGCGCAATGTTGGCTTTGGTTCCTTTGTTCGTGTTCAAAGATATCTCCTGGTTGAGCGCTCCTGACCTTTTTCTAAGCACGCATAATGTCCTCGAAGTCATTGCAATTAGTGTCGCGGTACTTATTTTTTCCGTGGGCTGGAACACCCGAATATTTATCCAGAATAGCAATTTATTGGTGTTTTCATGTTTGATGCTTGCGGTTGCTATCTTTGATTTTGTCCACACTTTCTCTTATGCCGGAATGCCGAGTTTTATTTCGCCTTCGGGTTCGGAAAAGGCAATTAACTTTTGGTTGATGGCGCGATTTTTCTCGGCGGTTGCGCTGTTGGTTATGGCTGTAATGCCATGGTGGCGTTTCCAATTGAAGTGGGATCATTTCATTCTGTCCACCATCGTAACATTAGCGTTGGCGGGCAGCCTGTTCATGATTTTTTTCCAAGAGCTTCTGCCGTCAACCTATATCAAGGGGCAGGGGCTGACCGCATTCAAGATTGCTAGCGAATATGTACTCGTAGGACTCTTTTTATTCGCTGCAGTGTTATTCAGTGTGGGTTTGCGGAGCCCCAAAACAACTGCAAATACCAGTGCATTGGTGGTTTCGTCACTCTTGATGGCGATGAGCGAGATATTCTTTACGCTTTATCAAGAGGTGACCGACACCTACAATTTCTTTGGTCACGTGTACAAGATCTTGGCCTATGTATTTTTGTACCGGGCGATTTTTGTCGAAGCTGTTACGCGGCCTCACTTGGAGCTTGCCGAGGAAGTCGCGACGACCCAAAAGCAAGCGGAGGATCTCGCTCATGAGGCTCGACTGAACGAGAGTCTGCTTGAGCTTTCAAATAGTGCATCGGAGCAGAGTGAAGATCGCTTTTTAGCCTATGCAATTGAGCATGCGCGTTATGTGGTCCCGTCTGCAGGTGCGGCGCTATATTCGGTAACCAATGGTGAACTGGAATTGTTGGTAGAGAGCGGTAACGCTGCCAACGCACCCCGCTATATTGATTTAGCCAAGCTACGTAGGCGTGGCAGTTATTGTGCAAATAATGCTGAGATGCACGTACTTGCGGTGCAGTCTCAGTCGGTTGAGGGCAGTCAAAGGTTTATTGTACTGCTCGACGCAGAGCGCTTTTTCAGCGCGCGTGATGCGCAAACGCTTACGGTTTGGTTGGAGTCGATTTTGACCTGGTGTGTCAGGCTGGAACAAGAGCAACAAGTGAATCTATTGAGCCTGGCGGTGGAGCAAAATCCGAACCCTATTTTTATCACGGACATCGATGCTCGAATTGAATATGCCAACAAGGCGTACTTTGAGTCGAGCGGCTATTCACCGGAAGAGTTAATTGGTCAGGATCCCAAAATTACTGGCTCTGGGCGCACGCCAAGGAGCGTTTTTGCCGATTTGTGGTACAACATCTTGAATGGCAATCCTTGGTCGGGTGAGCTGATCAACAAGCACAAAAATGGTGATGAAGTGGTGGAATTGACCACCGTTTTTCCGCTGAAGGATCGCCAAGGAAATAATGTTAAGTACATTTCGTTTAAAAACGATGTAACCAAGTCCATCGAAAATGAGAGGAAGATCCATCAACTTTCGTTCTTTGATCAATTGACCGGCTTGCCGAACCGGAGTTCTTACCAAGCCCAGTTTCCTGCGTTAGGTGGCGATGATCAGACAGGGTCATCAGCGTTGCTTTATATCAACCTCGATAACTTCAAGCTGATTAACGACGCGCTGGGAATTGAAGCAGGCAACCGTGTTCTTCGTATCGTCGCCGAACGGCTGCAACGCATAGCACAGCATGACTGCAAGGTTTATCGAATGTCCGGGGATGTCTTTGCCGTGCTACTCGAAAATAGCGATATTCGTGGGGCAGGCGAGTGGGCGGTGAAAGTGTTAAACACGGTGCGCGCGCCGATGCGCATTGAAGACCAGAATACCTTGGTAACGGCTTCCATTGGCTTGGTGGGGTTTGCAAATAATAGCACCAGCGCCGATGAAGTTTTGCAGCATGCCGAAGTCGCGATGTATGAAGCGAAGAAGAAGGGCCGCAATAATTTCCAAGTGTATAGCGATAAGCTTCATGCTGGGGCGTCAGAGCAGCTTGCATTACTTAGTGCCTTGAATTTTGCCATGGAGCGCCAGGAATTCTCGCTCGTCTTTCAGCCGCAAGTGACCATGAATGAACGTCGTATTGTTGGCGTAGAAGCATTGTTGCGCTGGCACTCTTCGGAGCTGGGTGAAGTGTCGCCTGGCCATTTTATCCCGCTGGCTGAGCGCAGTGGCTTGATTGGTGAAATCGATAAATGGGTGTTTCGCGAGGCGGCTCGACAGGCGCGAGCTTGGCAAGATGAGGGCCTGCCTGAGATTGTCATTTCGGTGAACTTATCTGCAAGTCGTTTTGACGATCCTGATTTGGTAGAGAGCTTACAGGCGATTGCTGCGGAGGAACGTATCGCTCCGGGTGCAATTGAATTAGAGCTGACGGAAGCGGTCGCTCTTCAGAATCCTGAGCAGGCACTCATCACTATTAGCGCGCTACGAAAAGCCGGATTTCGGATCTCGTTGGATGACTTTGGTACCGGCTACTCGTCGATTAGCTATTTGAAACGTTTTGGCTTTGATAAGTTGAAAATTGATAAGTCTTTTGTCGACGACCTGACGATTGAAAACACCACCGATGTCGCTATTGTTCGAGGCATTATCGCACTCGCTAAGAGTTTGAAAATGGCTACCGTCGCCGAGGGCGTCGAAACAGAAGAGCAATGGCGCTCCCTGCAAAAGCTCGGCTGCGATGAAGTTCAAGGCTACATCTTCAGCCGCCCTTTGCCGCCTGAACAGCTCGCTGAATTGCTGTCGCATTAGGGAGGGCAGCTCCGTTTTCTATAGGTTCAGTTGTGCGAATTCACCTCACTGCAATGGGTTTTCACCATGCAGCTATTTTGGGGTATAAGGCGGGACAACCTCGCCGCTGGTGAGTACGACGACGGTATAAAGTTTATCGCCTTCAACGCCTTTTTCAGTGAAGTCGCTTGGGCTTGCAAGGCTGATAAGGTAATACCAAACAGTGTCGTTCATAGCTTCTGCGGACTTAAACGAGTAGCCTTGACGTAGCTCAAGCTCCATCAGCCTCAACTCGCCTTCAGCTTGATAAAAAGCCTGCGCTTTAGCGACGGCATCGGCTACTGAAAGGGTAGGTTCGCCGCTGCCATTCCAAGTTTTGCTGGCATCAAACTGACTCCTCCACACGGTAAAGTTGGCCGGTTCGCCGCGGGATTGGGTACCGATCAAATAGAAATAGTCTTCACGTTTTTTCCCTTCAAAACCTTCTTTTTGCAGTACGACGAGCTCGTCGCTGGCAAAGCTTGGGCCGACTAGAAGCGACATGAAAATAGCTAAAACGATGGCAAATTGTTTGTACATGGTGATTCCTTTTAATGGAGTAAACGTCTGAAAGGTGTTTGAACGATTGTTCATAATGCTTTGAGAAAGAACGGCCATTGGTGACTCGGTTCGTTTGCGTAGTTGTTAACCAGTTTTTGGTAACTGGGGTCCCTTACAAGAATTTTCTGGAGTTGCTGCAGTTCGGCGAGCCGATAGTTACCAATCGCGTCAGAGTTAGCGATGTGGCGGCAAGTAAGTAACATTGAAAACACCAGCACGAAGCCAATGCCTACTTGGGTTTGGGCATAATGTGCGAGTGGGTTTGGCAGGAGGCCATCGAGCAGTACATCACTATTCTTTTGGTAGCTCGTAACGCCTGCCTCACGCATGAGCTGGCTCTCGCGGCTGGCTCCAAATTGCTCCTCGAGCAGATTGGCGCGGAATAAAAAAATAAGCGTAGCTTCAAAGTCGCAGTCAGCTAAACGAAAGAGCTTGGCGTCGAGGCTGCGATGCCAGTCATGGTCAAGTAGAGATAAGGCAATGAGCAATGAGTCGCTTATTGTTTCATTTTCGGTAATGAGCGTTGGCACTTGTTGCTTTGGGTTGTGTCTAGCTAATAAATCATCGCTACTCAACGTATCCCACGTAAGTAGGTGGTCACTATGTGGGACGCTTTGCTGTAGCAATAACCACTTGATGGCGCGCGAAAAGGGCGAGTCGATGACCCAGAGCAATTGGTTCATAGTAGAGTTCTCATGTGAGCTAAGGCTTGCTGGATCTCGGCAGGTGAAAGCACTCGCATGTGATGTGACGACACGTACTGTTCGACCTCGAGTCCCATTGCTTGCACTTCTTGTTGCAGATGCTCAAGTCGTACGTAGGTATCATTTTCGGGCCAGCGCGAGGGCGAGTGAAAGCCTTGTTGTAGGCTGCTGCCGAACACATCTTCGGTAAAAAGGAGCTTGGCGTCAGGTAAGTACACCGCAAGGTTATGGCTGGCGTGGCTGGTAGGGACATCAAGCAACAGGACTCTACGCGTGCCGATGAGGCGATGGTCTGCGACCGGCAGAATGGTTGGTGCACTTGCTGATGCGTTGGCAAGATAGTCATAGATGGCATCGACGGTCTTTGCTGGCGCTATGAGCGTTGCGCCCTGAGCGATGATGTCAGGTACCCCTCGTAGGTGGTCATGATGGTGATGGGTGACAATGTGCTGCTTGACTGGCAACTCTTTACCGGTGCTCTGGGCCAGGAGTTCATAGGCTTTCTGCCATTCTCGTGACTCTGCGTCCACTTGCCATGCGCCCGCAGAAATAAAGCCGTCGCCATCATCAATAAACAGCGTATAGCTCCAATCTTGTCCGACAAAATAAACGCCTGGTGCTAGCTCACGAAAACTAAGGCTGGAGGCATCCACAAATTGCGGTGCTGGCGCTAGGGTTGCGTCTTTCGGTAGCTTGATGGACTCTGGGGTAACTGAGTTAAAGCGTAGGGTGCGTTGTTGCGTGACATAAACGGGCGCTGCGGCATGACTCACCATTAATTTTTGTGCGTACACAATGCCGTTTTGTTTGGTGTGCTCAAGAAAATCATAGGAGTAGCGTTCGTCTTGCTGCATGCGCGTGAGGCGGCGAATAAAGCCGGTTTTTTGGTTTAAATAGACGGTATATTCTGCACCTGCGTCCGGCTGAAACGTTATTACGTCGTGAGCTTGATTTTCAATGTAGGCTATATCTTTCCAGCTAGCTTTAACTGGGTTCGTTAGCATATTGCGCACAATTAAGAGATCTGAAAACGCTTCGTAGCTGGCGCCGACAGTATCAAAGCGCAAGCTTTGTACGGGCCGATAGCTGGCTTGCGCATGATCGACAACATAACCTTGGTTATCAACAAAAAGGTGATGGGTGATTGAGGGCTGCGGCGCATGGTGACTGCCAACGGTGGGGCGGGTCATTTGCTTAAACTCTTTATGTTGACGCTCAAAATCAATGGTAAAAGTGGTATCGACCTCGTTGAGGTAGGTCACTGCCGGGCCCTGCCAAACATTACTACTTTGTCCGCGTGAAAATTGTTGGGAATGGTCAAGCAGCGTTAGCGACTTGAGTTGGAGCAGCGCTTCACCGCCATAGGCTTCAACTGTTTTATCAATAGCGTCTTTGACGCGCCCGTCGGCCTGTGCGAATTCAATCAGTTCAGTTACAGGCTTGAAGGTGAGCTCGTTAATCGACAGCTTGCTATGCTTAAGTGCTGACTCAATGACATATTTACCCACACGATAACCGACATACTTACGTCCATCTGGGTGTGTGCCCATCATCCATTGCTGGTAATCTGAGCGCAGCGGAAGTTCGAGAATTTCGTCTAACCAATGCGCGACGTGGTCGGGATAATCGAGCCAACTTTCGCGAACGCCACTCATCTGCTCAGCAAAAACAACCGCTAAACCTTCATTCACTGCCGCATTAGGGATGCTCGGTAAAAACTCATTTTGCTCGACTGTCCAGCCCCGTACTAAATGGTGAAACTCGTGGTAAAGCGTTGCGAGTAAGCCTTCGGCGATAGCTTTATCGAGTCCTGCTTGGAACTGGCGGGCGATGCTTATATCAATTTGCTCTGGCGTCATAGCCACACCGGTAACGCCACCGACTTCATCAAGATTGTCATCAACAAACTCTACGGCAACTGTAATGGTTTGCTCGAATGGCGCGAAAAGCGCCTCAACATCTGCTTTTACTTTAGCGCTTTGCGCGACGATAGCGGCGAACTGCTGATGACTTAATGCGGCAAGGTCGGTGAATGAAACTTCCAACGCAAGGCCCTGTTTCTTAAGTTCTTCAAGTACCCAAGTTCTTACTTGTTGCTTGAGAATGGGCAGCGGAACGCTTCCCGTGGCAAGTACCGTTTGATGAAAAGCTTGCAGTGAAAAGGCTGTGCCTAAAGCTGCGCGAGCAGATTCTCGCAAGGCATTGATCTCTTGTTCACCCATTTTATAAGCAAGTGCTTGCCCTGGACTCGCGATGTAGCGTGCAATTTCGGCATCGATTTCAGTCGTACTTAGGGCGGTATTTTCGCGCATGTAATCTTGTGCTTGGGTATAGGTCCAGCCGAGCGCGTGGATCCCTGTATCCACCACCACGCGAACAGCTCGCTGTTGGTCAGCCAACACGCGACCGAGTTGCTGCATCGGTGTAGCGTACAGGCCCAGTTGTTCACCAAGTGATTCGGCATAGAGCCCCCAACCTTCGTCATACGCACTGAAGTTAAGTGACTTGCGATAGTTCGAAAGCTGCGTATTTTGCAGTGCTGCAAGATTTTGTAGGTGGTGGCCTGGCGCAGCTTCATGCAAGACAACACTATCAACCAAATATTTCGGCTGCGATTTTAGATCGAGTGTGTTGATGTAGAGCGTGGCCGGACGGCTGCCATCAGGTGCCGGCGGTCGATAGGTTGCTTTCGGGGCTTGCGCTGCGGCAAAATCAGGCACTTGAGCCACGTTGTAGTCTTGGTAGTGAGAGCCTACAAAAAGCTTGTCGAGGTTTTGCTGAGCTGTGGCACTGGCTTGCTGGTAGGCCTGAATCAGTGCCTCTGCTGAGGCAAAGTAATACGCATCGTGGTGGCGCAAATGCTGAAAAAATTCAGGCAGTGAACCGGTAAAGCCGAGCTCTGCTTTGAGCTTTTTCAATGCAACTTTATTCTGCGCAACGATGTGCTTGCCAGTATTGTGGAGCGCTTGCGGGTCGAGCTCGAGCGTGGTGTGCTGTTTAATATAAAACGCGTACCAACCGCTGTCCTGCTCTTCGAGGGCGATACTGGTTCGCGCTTTGCCGGCATAGTCTGTGGTAAAAAACGTATAGAGTTGTTGGTAGGTGGGCAAAATCACCTCATTGATTGTCGCTATGTAGTCACGACGTAGCGCTGCGCTTTGTTCGTAGCTTAGCGCTTCAGGTAAGCGAGTTAACGGTTGATAAAACGGACTGTCTTGAACGTCTTCTACCAATTGCTGCTCAAGTTGCTTAACAACGGCACGGACCGTGAACTGCGGTAGCACTTTTCCCTGCTGCGCTGCCTCTTCAAGACGCACGATCATGCTATCGGCCCAGCGTGCAAAGCCCACGCTACGTTGCATAAAGTCACGGTAGTCCTGCTCGGTGTTAAACGGCTGGCCGCTACTACCCGAACCCAACATTGCAAAGTAAAGATGCGCTCCGGTAACTGGATTAAAGCTCAGCAACTCTTCTGGGTACTGTTGACGCTCGAGCCCTAACTCAAGTTGATACTGAAAGATGTCGAAAGTGATTTGTTCGCTTGCGCTAAGCTGCGCTTGGTCGAGTTGACTAAGCTGGTGCAGGTAACGCTTGAAATAATCTTGTTTGGCTTTGCGAAGCTCAGGGCTCCATGGTGGTGCATACTTGCCGTTGAAGGCTGACACGCCATTGAAGGTCGCGCTAATGGGATAAAACTTATAGCCCTCAGTAACGAACTCTTGGGTAAGTCGCTCTAGTTGCTGGCCCATGGGAGCAGGTTCGCTGGCGAGTACACTCGGAACGAACATGAGCCATGCTGTAAAAATGAATAGAAGTCGCATTTTTTTTCCTACCTTGTTAAACAGCGCATCTGTCTGCGCGTTGTAGGAATAGTAAGTGTTCGTGGCTGGCTAAACCTTTCGCTACAGCATCGCAATGTAACGAAAGGTAACATTCGCTGGTTTCTGTTGGCTTTGCAGTGGTTTGTTGGCAGTATGAATTGGCGTTAGGGAGGCGTTATGAAAAATGTGCTAATGATTGATGACGATCCATCACTTGGGAGCCGTCTCACTGACTATTTTCTCAATTACGGCATTCAACTTACGGTTTGTGGTACACCGTCTGAAGGCCTGCGGCAGCTTGCTATCAGTAAACCCGAACTGATATTGCTCGACGTGAATTTACCCGAACAAGATGGCTTTTCGCTGTGTAAGCAAATTCGCGCGAACTACACACTACCGATCATTATGCTGACGGCTCGAGGCGAGCTCACTGATAAAGTTTTGGGTCTTGAAATCGGTGCCGACGACTATTTAGCAAAACCATTTGAGCCCCGTGAATTGGTGGCGCGGGTGAATGCACTATTGCGGCGCGGAACCGCGCAACCAGAGCGTAACCTTTGGCGCTTTAGCGGGCTTGATATTTACCCTGAGCACCACCGCGTGGTGCTAGATGGCGTTCCGGTGACCTTTACCGGCATGGAGTTTAAATTACTCTGTTGTTTAGCAAAGCAACCCGGCCAAGTACTGAGTCGCGATGAGCTGCTCAATGCCGTGAAGGGGGTTGATGTTGAGCTGTATAGCCGCTCAATCGATATATTGCTGAGTCGAATTCGCAGTAAGTTAGACGACAACGCCAACCAGCCTCGCTTCATAAAAACCATTCGTAACGCTGGTTATTGCTTCATTGGTAGACAACCATGACCTTTCCAAAAATAGGCCTTTTTGCGCGCTTCCTGGTCTTATTTACCCTGACAATTGCGCTTATCACTTTTAGCTTGCTTGCGGCATATTGGGTAACTGATGAGCGCGAAGCTTTAGCGCAACTTGAACGCCAACATGATCTAATCGTGGAGCGTTTTGAGACTTTTGCGAGTAAGCCTTTAGATCATCAGTTGCTTTATAGCACCGCCGACGAAATCAAAGGCGCGATTTTGGTGCAGCGCAATGGCTCGGTGACAACTACGGATCCCAACTTTCCGGCCCTTTCAGAGTTGTTGCCGATTTCGCAGCCGCTCGGCTCGCTGCGGTATGCCAAGTATGGCTTTGCCTATTATCTACTCTACGAGGTTCAGGATGGCTGGATTGCCGTTACCTCCGCACCGGTGAATACCTTAGTTTACGCGCCTTGGATTGCGCACTGGCCGTGGCTTCTACTATGCGCTGCTATGGTGGGCAGCTATTGGCTCCTGCGGCGTTGGCTGCAACCTGTTGTGACAGCAACGCAGGTGGTCTCGGCAATTGGCGAGGGCGATCTTGCTGCGCGAGTGGGTAAGCACCCCTCCAATGAGTTGAGCGATTTGACCAAGGGGATCAACCAAATGGCCGACCAGATTGAGCGTGTCATTTCCGGTAAAAATGAGCTGCTACTCGCCACCAGCCATGAGTTACGAACGCCTTTAGCGCGCCTGCGAGTATCGTTAGCGATGCTAGATGAATCGCCGCATGCGCAAGCGATTGAGGGCGACGTGCAGGTTATGGAACGCTTGATAGAACAGCTTCTAGAAGGCGAGCGCTTGCAGGCAGGATTCCAAGTGCTGCATTGTTCGCGTGTTTATTTACCGATGGTGGTCGAGGATGTACTGCAAGAAGACGATGCTTTTGCTAACGTTGAAACTGTGGGGAATGTGCCGGAAATGGCTGTTACCATTGACGTCGGGCGATTTAAGTTTTTGCTACGGAACCTATTGCAAAACGCACTTCAGTATACGCAACCTGGTACCAAGGTTCAGCTGCGTTTAACCGAAGTTGAAGACGGCTTTTTGGTTGCGGTACGGGATTTTGGCGAAGGGATTGCCGAAAAGGATTTAGCGTTTATTTTTGAGCCGTTTTATCGTGGTGGGACGCGCCTTGCTGGCGCGGTTGACGGCGTGGGGCTTGGGCTCTATCTGTGCGCGCAAATTGCGCGTGCGCATGGTGGCGACCTTAAGGTGACAAGCGAGCTTGGCAAGGGCAGCTGTTTTACGGCGTATTTTCGTGTCAGTTGATGCGTGAGAGAAGAGTCTATGAACCATGTAAAACCCGGTATTTATCAGCATTACAAAGGCCCCGAATATGAGGTGCTCGATGTGGTGCGGCACTCTGAAAGCGAAGAAGAGTTGGTGTTGTATCGGCCTTTATATGGTGAGCGTGCGCTGTGGGTGCGCCCCTTTGCTATGTTTGTGGAGAGTGTTGTCGTTGATGGCGCAGAAGTGCCACGTTTTCGGTATGTGCGGGAGGCCTGATGCGCTTACTTCTTGGGGTTCTTTTTTTGCTTTGTACTTCGGTGGCTGCGAATGAAGTCGACCATGCGGCGTTAGTCGAAGACTACGTGGCGGCGTTCAACGCACAAGACTCCGCAGCCATGGCGCGTATGGTCACAGACGACGTGCAATGGCTGACGGTAGAGGGTGACTCGGTGGCGGTGGAAACCGCTGGCCGCGTGGCATTGGTAAAGGCGATGGACAGCTACTTTGCTTCGTGTGCTTCGTGCCGCAGTGAGCTAGTGGATGTGCAGGTGCTAGGCTCGCGTGTGTCGGTGATTGAAGAGGCCTCGTGGCTCGCTGGAGATGAGCGCCGCGCGCAGTCGAGTATTGCGGTGTACGAATTCGAGGGTTCGCTGATTGCCCGCGTTTACTATTTTGTGAGTGAGTAAGCAGTTTTTGCTTGCATTAGAGAGGGCAGCCCTCTTTGATCTCATAGTTGCCGCTGCGCATACTGAAGCTAGGGACATTTTTCTTCGGAGGTTGTATGTCATTAACACACGAAGCTGAATTTAGTTGCCCGTATTGCATGGTGGTCAACAGCATTGAGATTGACCCCGTGAATGACGTGGGGCAGCAGCAAATCGTGGATTGCCAGATCTGTTGCCAGCCGATTGAGGTTGTTGTGGTCGAGTCGGGCGCCGGTGAGTTTGAGGTGCTGGCGCGTACAGATGACGAATAAATGTCTTCGGGTTAGTCATCCCAAAGCGGGCTTTCTCTCTTCTGCAGCATCACAAGTTGTAAGTCGAGTGCTTCGGTAATTTTGAGAAGCGTGTCGATCCGTGCCTCACCTCTGCCCTCAAATCGCGAGATCACCGCCTGCGTCGTACCAACTTTCTCCGCCAGCTCGCTTTGCGACCACCGCAAGGCCTTGCGCGCCTTTCGCACCGCTTCAGCTATATCTTTCGAATCGTTTAATCGCATCTTTTATATCCTTTTGTGTATGAAAAATATACATCAATCGATATAAATAGCAAATAACGCAAAGAGAGGGCTGCCCTCTCTTTAATAATCATCCCAATAAGGCGGCTCACCAAAGTAGCCATCGACGAAGTCGAGGAAGGCGCGCACCTTGCTGGCCATGAATTGGCGGTGGGCGAAGATGGCGTAGAGTGCGATAGGCTCTGGTTCGTAGGAAGGTAAGATGGTTTGCAAGCGACCGGCGCGCAGCGCTTCGCAGGCGATAAAGGTCGGTTGCAACGCGATTCCCGCACCTTCGCAAGCCGCGGCAACGAGTACGTCACCGTTGTTGCTGCGCATCAACTGCGCGGCGGTCGGCACCAATGACTCGTCCATGTAGCTGTAGTGGAGGTAGCGATGGTCGCGCAACGCGGTGAGGTCATGTGGCTCGCCATGCTCAGCTAAGTATTGCGGCGCGGCGCAATAGACCAAGCGTACGGGAGCGAGGCGCTTAGCAATCAACGATGAGGACTCCAACTTACCTATGCGCAGGGCGATATCAAAACCTTCTTCGACAATATCGACTTTGCGGTCATTGAGCTGCAGATCCACCACTACCTCCGGATAAGCCTCTTGGAAGCTTACCAACAGAGGGGCTAGGTGGCGCAGTGCGAATGACACCGGCGCACTGATACGCAGCACGCCGCGCGCTTTTTGTTGTAGGCCTGAGAGCTGTAATTCCATGTCGTCAATGTCGGCTAGAACCTGTTGCGCTCGTGCGAAGTAGGCGCTGCCTGCCTCGGTAAGATGCTGGCGGCGCGTGGTGCGGTTGAGCAAGCGCACGCCGAGGTGTTCTTCGAGTTGATTCAGCGATTTGCTTACCAACTGCGGCGAGACCTCAAGTTTTTCCGCGGCGTGCACGAAAGATCCCTCATTCACGACGGTCACAAATATGCGCATTGCTTGCAGTCTATCCACGCTTAACTCCTACCATTAACCACGAATCATGGATAATAAAGCACGAATTGCCCCATTAATCTACCCATGATCAGGTAGTAAAGTATCTCCATCAACTTAACGGAGGCATTTTTATGAACAACTCAAAATTACACACCATCTTTAAATCCGACGCAGGCATTGGCGCACTATTCTTACGCGTACCTGTTGGCATCATCCTGACCGCGCACGGTGCGCAGAAGTTATTCGGTTGGTTCGGTGGCTACGGCCTCGAAGGCACCGGTCAGTGGATGGCAAGCATCGGCTTGGAGCCTGGCTTCTTAATGGCCCTACTTGCGGGAGCGGCGGAGTTCTTCGGTGGATTGGCGTTGATTTTTGGTCTACTAACACGCCCAGCGGCCCTAGTTTCAGCATTCACCATGGTGGTTGCGATTTTTAGCGTGCATGCGAGCAATGGTCTATTCATGGCCAATAACGGCTACGAATTTGCGCTGAGCCTATTGGCAGCAACCGCGGCGCTAACGGCTCTGGGTGGCGGTCGTCTCTCGCTCGACAATGCAATTGCCGCAAAAATCACCCAAAAGTAAGTAGAGTAAATCATCATGACACAACATCAAGTTCTGTTTGTGTCGCACGGCGGGGGCCCTTTGCCCCTGCTTGGCGATCCTCAACACCAAGAATTGGTGGCCCAACTGCAGGGTATCAGCGAGCAACTAGAAAAACCCAAAGCTATCTTGGTTGTCAGTGCTCACTGGGAGGCCGAAACGCCTACGGTAACAACTGCTGAATCTCCTGGCTTGTTGTACGACTATTATGGCTTCCCTTCGGAGTCTTACGAAATTCAATATCCCGCGCAAGGACACCCTGCGTTAGCGCACCAGGTACTCACAACGCTGGCGCAGCACGATATCGCTGCCACCGCTGATGACCAGCGCAGCCTAGATCACGGTGTCTTTGTGCCATTGAAGTTAATGTATCCTGACGCTGATATCCCGGTGATTCAGGTGTCATTAATGCACAACCTGGACCCGCAGCAGCACATTGCCTTGGGCAAAGCCTTGGCCGCAATAAACAACGAAGGTTTGTTGATCTTGGGCTCCGGCTTTTCATTTCATAACATGAAAGCGTTTTTCGCGCCGCAAGACCCAGAAACCGAGAAGCGTAATTTAGCGTTTGAGAATTGGTTAAAAGATACGCTGATGCGTACCGATATTAGTGAAGATGACCGCGAACAGCGCTTGATTAATTGGGCTGAAGCCCCCGAAGCACGCTTCTGTCACCCGCGCGAAGAACATCTCATGCCGCTACTCGTGTGCTACGGCGCCACCCACCGCGCCGCCGACTTCTATAGCATGGCGCGTACCCTTGGCCGCACCGCCGGCCTTTTCTACTGGCGCTAAGAGAGGGCAGCCCTCTCTTATGCTAGCGCGAGATGACGGATGGGGGTGTCAGAGATCGGCGGCGATTTCGAGGCTGCGCAGGCGGGCGCTATGGTCGTAGGCGTGGCAGGTGAGCATGAGTTCGTCGACGCCGGTGGCAGAAATGAAGTCGCGTAAATAGGCGTGAACGTCTTCAGGGACGCCGCATGCGGTGTATTTCAATGCGTGATTGGCACCAGCTAAGGATACGGGATCAACGACAGAATGAATGTCATCCACAGGCGCGGGCAGAGGTCCGGGGTTACCGCGGCGTAAAGCGACAAACTGTAGCTGCATTGAACTCATTAAGCGCGCAGCCTTTGCTTCAGTATCGGCGGCGAAAACGTTGACGGCAGCCATGGCATAAGGCTTCGACAGGTACTTGGAGGCTTTAAATTCACGGCGGTAGACATCTAATGCGGCATGCAAATGGTCCGGCGCGAAATGCGAAGCGAAGGCGTAGGGCAGCCCTAAAGCTGCTGCGAGCTGCGCACCAAAAAGGCTCGATCCCAAAATCCACACCGGCACATGCGAGCCCTGCCCGGGCACGGCTCGAATGAAAGCCCCTTCCGCAGGGTCATCCAAATAGCCCAACAACTCTCGCACGTCGTCCGGAAAGCTTGAAGCGGAGTTATAGTCGCGGCGCAAAGCTCGCAACGTAGCGCCGTCGGTACCAGGCGCACGACCCAAGCCCAAATCGACGCGGTCACCATAGAGTGCCTGCAAGGTACCAAACTGCTCCGCAGCTACCAACGGCGCATGGTTCGGCAGCATGATGCCGCCCGCGCCAATACGAATCGACGAGGTCACACTGCCAATATGCGCCAAGGCCACCGCTGTAGCGGCACTGGCGATGCCAGTCATATTGTGATGCTCGGCCATCCAAAAGCGACCAAATCCCCACTTCTCAGCATGGACAGCCAAGTCACCCGAACGGCGCAATGATTCGGCAGCTGAGGAACCTTCAGTAATCGGGGCAAGATCTAAAATCGACAGTGGTACCACACGGACTCCTAATTTAAAGTATTACGCAAAACATGATCCCGAAACCCAGGTTTTCAAGGGTCACTCTTTAAACTCCGTCTCCCCCGCCCGCGCTTGCCCATCAGCCGAACGGGTAAAACGCTTGTCGGTACGCTCGGTATAATCCATTAGTAAAATGGTCAAATAAATCTTGGTCGGTAACGACAACACCACGCCAATTGCGCTCATTGCCGCTCCCAAAATAAAGCCGCGATGGCCGATGTCGTCATTGGCGAAAGTAACGGCCAGCACAATATGACCGCAAATAAGCAGTACTACACCCACTATCATGGCAGTTTTCAGTAAGCGAACTTGCGTGGCTTCGGTCATGTCCATTCCTCGGTTAACAGCCGACATACCTTATACTTTCACTATAATGACCTGACTCATAGCGCGCAATATCCCGTAAAGTTGACATAAATCAGGTTTCTTAATAGAAATCAGCGAGCTAGTCTAAGCTTAAGGAAACCGTAATAAATCTTTTCTAAACTACAATCAGAATCAACAATAGGAGTTCACCATGAACATTTACAAACTAGCATTTACCGCAGCTGCTATCGCAACAGTTGCAGCATGTAGCCCGACCGCAGAAGTCACCCAGTGCACCAGCGCACCGATGAGCGATTGGCAAGACCAAGCCCAGTTCCAGCAAAACTTGGTGAGCGAAGGCTATCAAATCAACGAATTTAAAGTGACCGAAGGCAACTGCTATGAAATCTATGGCACCGATGCAGACGGCAACAAAGTTGAGATCTACTTCAACCCAGTGAACGGTGAAGTGGTGAAGCGTGAAGCACACTAAGAGCTCTCAACAGGTGCGGATCTGGCATCCCCTGATCCGCATCATCCATTGGTTGCTGGTAGCCATTTTCATCGCCAACTACTTCATTCTTGAAGCGGGCAGCCAATGGCATCAATGGCTTGGCTATACGGCAGTCGCAGCAATTGCAGTACGAATCATCTGGGGCTTTGTCGACAAGAGTTACGGTAATTTCAAAACGATCGAACTGTCCAAACAGGCGCTCCAAGAACATCTGCAGCACTTAAAGCAGCGCCAAACCCCCATCGAATCAGGGCATAATCCGCTCGGTTGGCTCATGGTGTTTGCCGTCATCCTCCTATTCTTTGGGCTCGGCGTGACCGGCGTCATGATGGAAGAAATCGATCGCTTTTTTGGAAATAGCACGCTCGAAGAAATTCACGAATGGCTCGCCAACTTGCTCTACGCGGCAGCAATTATTCACGTCGCTGCGGTCATTATTACCGGCTGGCGTGGCCGCATCGAATTGATACGGCCGATGCTCACCGGCAACCGCCACAGAAGAGACTAGCGGCGCCGCCCTAACATACTCTGCAGCACGCCATCACGGCGTATCAGTCCGTGCTGCAGCGCTGCGCCAACATGCAACAAAATCAGCAGAATAAAGCTAAATGCAACCCAGCCATGCAGTTCACGCAAAATTCCGTAAAGCGCAAGATCCACCTCAAGCAGCGGAGGTAAAGTGAACAGCCCAAATACTTCAATGGGCCGCCCCGCGGCGTTTTGCATCAGATAGCCACTCACCGGCATCGCCAGCATACACAAATACAGCAACACATGACTCACGCGCGCGCTAGCCCGTTGCCACTTGGCGAGGTCGGCAGGTAATGGCGGCGCGGCATGACGTATGCGTACAACTAAACGCACCAGCACGAGTACCAAAGCAGCAAAACCAAACGACTTGTGCAATTGCAGCAGTGGCAACTGCCAGGGCTCTAAACTGCGCACCATGGTTAAGCCTGCAAACAAGAGCGATAGCAAAATCAACGCCATCGACCAATGTAACCAGCGAGCGCTGCGGCTAAAGTTTTTCATCATTATTGCTCCCGTGCGCGGCGCCGATAGGATTCCGCATAGGCGGCAGAACGGGCGCGTAGAATTTTGTCAGCAGTCGCTGCCATACCGGTCGGCAGCACCATTGGGTCAAAGTTAATGGCGTTACAAGCGCCGTCGGCTTGTGGCGTCATGTCATGAATTACCAACTGTCCAGCAACGATTTGCTGACGCGCATCGGGCCACAACACCGTTGGATCTGTTTCATCGTCACCTGGCTCCGCCAGAGTAAACACCAGATCAAATATCACCGGGTCGGCGGCCAAGCGCGCCGCAAACTCATTTTGCAAAGCGTCATCACTGCCAGCAAATTCAGCGGGTATTTCATGGTCAGCGGCAGCACGCGGTACCGCTTGCCAACGCACCGCTTGCTGCGTGCCGACGTCGTTGATCAAATAGAACGCGTTGATGCTGTTATACACCTCGGTCGCGAAGCTTGAAGTTTGCTGGTAGTCCGCCGCCCACGCGCGAAACGCCGCACTTTCCGGGTGCTCAGCAAAGAACTGTTGAATGGTGCCGTTACCCAAAGCTTGCAGCTGTTGATAGAAGTCTTGCGGATTACGTACAGCCATAACCGGCGGCGTGTTCATGGCGGTGCGCCAGACCTCAGTAGAAGACGTCGCGATACTCAAAGCCAAACTACGCACTGGCGCTTTTAAATCGGGTGCCAATGGATTGTTCCCAGCAATTGAGATTCGCCCCAGCAAAGGCGTAGTTGTAGCCGCAAACATAGGTGCGTTGCTGTATTCAGCTAGCGCACCACTGCTAACGAAGTCGCCAGCGATACAGAAGCCTTTGGCGTGTGCACGACGAAAGCCCTCATGCGGGTTGCTACCTTGTTGCAAATCGACAAAGTCTTGTGCATCAACCTGTGCCGAGGGCAGGCCAAAGGCTGCAATATAAAAGGCCCCAGCGAAGAGAACCAGAATGGCAGCAACAAGAAGATAGCGCCACCAAGAAACGGGGGTAGGCATTGCAATAGACTCCTTAAACGAATATCTTGAAGTCAAGATAAATGATTAAAAGTTTGAATTCAAGATAAATGACTTTCAAGAGAGTACCCGCAAATGGACGCTTTAGATCACATTCAAAACTTATGGGCGCAGCAACAACCTGATCTCGATACCTCGAGTATGGCGTTGATTGGGCGTTTGCAGATTGTTCACAAGTACCTGACGCAAGAAATGTCGAAGACGTTTCGGCAGTTTGAGCTTACCGATGCTGGCTTTGATGTTTTGGCGACGCTGCTCAGAAGTGGCGCGCCCTACGCCTTAACGCCTAAGGAATTATTGCAACAAATGTTGGTGACGTCAGGTTCGATGACCAGTCGTCTCGATTCGCTCGAAAAACAGGGGCTGATTCAACGTAGTATCGGGGCAGCAGATAAGCGTCAGCGCGAGGTACGGCTGACAAAAACCGGTAAGAATGTGATTGAGAAGGCTATCAAAGCGCACGTGCAGACACAGCAGCGTCTACTCGATGTGCTTTCGACACAGGAACAACAAGAGATGATAGAGCTGCTGCGCACCTTTATGGCGCGCAGCAACCAAAACTAGGACTCGAGTTTGGCGTCGAGAGTGATTTCGGCATTAAATAGCTTCGAGATCGGACAGTTTTCTTTCGCGGCTTCGGCCGCTTCCAAAAACTTGTCGACGTCGGCGCCAGGAATAGACGCGCGAAGTTCTAAGTGAACTTTCGGCACCGCGAAGCCACCGTCCTTCTCTTCAAGATGTACTGTCGCTTTAGTATCGATGCTATCGGCGACCATGTCATGCTCGCCAAGCACCATCGACAGTGCCATAGAGAAACAGCCGGCATGTGCCGCACCAATCAGTTCCTCAGGATTCGTGCCTTTGCCGTCTTCGAAACGGGTACCAAATGAGTATTGCTGTTGGTCGAGCACGCCACTCTCGGTGGAGACTGTGCCTTTACCGTCCTTCAAACCACCTTGCCAATGTGCAGAAGCAGTGCGTTTCATAAGTACCTCCTTTTTACTGAATGTACCTATAGTGTAGACGCTACCCCCAATTAAAGATCAAGTTAGCGGGTACCAAAGATTTTATCACCGGCATCGCCAAGTCCTGGCACGATGTAACCCTTTTCGTTCAAGTGGTCGTCGAGCGAAGCGGTATAGATTGGAATATCAGGGTGCGCCGAGGTCACCCGCTCAACACCCTCGGGTGCAGCCACTAACACCAATACGCGAATATCACGACAGCCTTTTTCTTTCAGCATATCCAAGGTTGCGACCATGGTGCCACCGGTCGCCAGCATTGGGTCAATCACCAGTGCGGTGCGCTGTTCAATCTCTCCCGCAAACTTTTCAAAATAAGTTACTGGCTCAAGCGTTTCCTCGTTGCGATAAAGCCCAACCACACTCACCTTAGCGCCAGGTAGCAGTTCAAGTACACCATCCAGCATACCGATGCCGGCGCGGAGAATCGGTACCACGGTAACCTTTTTACCAGCTAAGCGCTTAACGATAATCTTTTTGCCATCCCAGCCGTTAATTTCGCAATCTTCAAGTTTAAAGTCTTGTGTAGCTTCATAAGTGAGTAACGTGCCAAGTTCATTGGCGAGTTCACGAAAACTTTTGGTTGAAAGATTTGCTTCTCGCAGTAAGCCAAGTTTATGTTGTACAAGAGGGTGTTTGATTACGTTGAGTTGCATAGTCTTGTCCATTAGTACCAAGTGGGTATTGAATCTATTTGTGGTAAAGTTTACATAATGAACACAATTAAGGCACGCTGAACTTGGGGAAAGAAGCTTGAATAAATCAAAGTGGGTACCGTCTGTTGCTTTTCTTTGCGGTGTCTTAGCCAGCATTAGTGCCGGTTATCTGAGCTTCTCACTTGAAGTTAGTCGCGCAAAGGAGAGCTTTTTATTCAATATTGAGCAAGTAGAAGTTGCCTTAACAGAACGCCTCCGCACTTATGAACTTATGCTGCGCGGTGCTGCAGGATTCTATGAAACCGCAGCCATGGTCGATCGCGAGACATGGCGTGCCTATACAGAAAAACTGCGTCAGGACGGTTTGATTACGGAAGTGCAAGGGATTGGCTTCGCTGCTTATCTGAAGCCTGATGACCTAAACACCTTCACTCAGCGTGTGCGTGACGAAGGCTTTTTAGATTTTAGTGTGCATCCGCAAACTCCCCGAGAAATATACAGTGCAATTTTATATTTAGAGCCGTTTGACGAGCGTAATCAACGCGCTTTTGGCTTTGATATGTACACTGAGCCAACGCGTCGTGATGCGATGCATCGAGCCACGCTAACACGAAAGGCGGCCTTAAGTGGCCGCGTCGAGCTGCTGCAAGAAATGGGAAATAAAAAGCAGGCTGGCACCCTAATGTACGTCCCTGTGTTCGAACCGAAAGCTGTAGAGATGCAAGCTGACCCCTATCATGCGCTTCTTGGTTGGGCTTACAGCCCGTTTCGAATGACAGATCTCATTAATGGCATCATTCAAAACTGGGAAAGGGACGATGGGGCTTCCGTTAACTTGTCTATTTATGACAGCCGTATGCTTGATGAAAAAGCGCTGCTCTATCGATCCAGCCGCGCTTTAAAGTCAGAACCTTACTATTTGCATGCCTCCGTTCCTTTTTCGTTTGGCGGGCGAGACTGGTTACTCGATTTCAATCATCGCGATGAATTATCGGCAATTCATGTGCAACGACCGTTACTATTTTTCTTCATGGGATTACTTATCTCTGGTGTTTTGGCTGCGTACATTAGAGCGCTGCAGATGACCCGGAATCGCGCAACGCGCGCCGCTGAGCAATTGACGCATGAACTGCGCATTAAACAAAATAGAATGGTCGAGTTGGAGGAGCGTTGGCGCTATGCTTTGCAGGCGACGCGCGGTGGTGTTTGGGACTGGAGAGCCGATGACAATCGAGTTTACTTTTCTGAAGAATGGTACCGAATATTTGGTTTTGAGCCCGAGCATGACGAGCATCGTCACAGTACTTGGCTTGATAATATCCATCCAGATGACCGTGATGGCTTGATGGAAAGGCTTGAACGTTTTATGGCCAGCTCACAGCCTGGTGATGATACCTTTGAAAATGAGTATCGCATGCTCGGTGTGAATGGAGATGCGATTTGGATCCTCGATCGTGGTTTTGTAGTGGAGCGTGATGAAACGGGTAAGCCTGCACGTATTATTGGTACCGTTGAAGATATTACCGCAGAGCATGATCGTATGCATAAATTGCAAAGTGCAGCAGAGACAGATCGTCTTACTGGATTACCTAATCGAGCCTTTTTATATAAATATCTACGTAAATCGATACCGCTTCAGGCCAAAAAAACAAGCCTGTTGGCCGTTATGTTTGTCGACTTAGATCGTTTTAAACAAGTTAATGACAATCATGGTCATGACATAGGCGATCAGCTCCTTGTTGAAGTCGCTTCAAGATTTAAAGATGTCCTTCGTGCAGGCGATGTGCTGTGCCGTTGGGGCGGTGACGAATTCATAGCGGTACTGGAGACAAACTCGCTCGATAGTGTAACTGATGTCGCAGAACGCCTGATTCAGGCCGCGTCGCTGCCGGTATATTTGCACGAGCTTGAGTTGTTGATAGGCGCTTCTATCGGTGTAATTATTTATCATGGAAAGGCAGAGTCGACCGCTGAGGAATTGATCCGCAGCGCAGACAAATTGATGTATGACGTTAAACTCAACCAACGCGGGCATTATAAGCTAGCCCATATCGATGAAGCCGAAGCAAGGTTATAAATGCAAGAACGCCGCCAACAGCCAAGGAAAAAACTGACGACCCGTCTACTGTGGCACGTGGTCGTCATTTCAGTATGTATTCTGTTGGTGACGCTTCTGATCACGTTTTGGCAAACCTATCCCTCAGCCAAGCAAACGGTAGTTGAAAGAATTCAACGTGAAGTCGCAACAAAGCTAACCACCAACCAATATCAATTGCAGGCAATTGAGAGTCGTGGCGATCTACTGGCAGAAGAATTTCTTACCCGCTATCAAAACCTGCGTCAGGTACCCGACTTACAAACTTATTTTTATGATTGGTTTGAAGAGACCTCGCCGGACGTTTGGCGGCTTAAAGAGTCTTTTTTTACTGGGGTAAAAGCAGGTGATCACTACTTTAAAGGCATGAGCGTATTTGTTGGCCCACGACCTACCCCACTTACTGATGAATTACGCGCACGCTTGATTATCAGTGTTCGTACGCTTAATGACTTAGGGCCTGCATGGGAAGGTCAAGTGACGAATACTCACTTGTCACTACCCGAAAATGCGCTGGCGCTCTATTCTCGTGAGCAAGCATGGGGACGACTTGCTGCTGCTGATTTGGTGATGACGGACTTCTCTACATTAAAGTCAACGCTGCAAAGTGAAAACCCCGAGCGCGCACCAAACTGGACGGGGCTTTATAAAGATCATTCGGGCGGTTTTTGGACCATTACTTATCAACGCCCGGTTGACCGCAATGGTAGGCACCTTGTAAACGCTAGTTTTGACGTCAGCTTGGCGCAATTGACTGACGACCTGAGTCGCACTGTAGATGTAGATATCAGTAACTATGTGTTGAATAGGCAAGGTGCGCTTATCACCAGCTCTACACTTTCAGACGCATTGAGCGAGCAACGCGACACATTAACGCCAGAAAACTACGACGACCCACTCTACCAAAAGATTGCCGCCCGTCTGATCACGAACCCTGAAGCTTTCGAGCAAGAAGTCTGGGATGATATCGATGATGACTACCTAGTGTTGGTGCAGCACTTGGGGACGCCAGACTGGTGGTATTTTGCTGTGTATCCTAAGGAACTCATTACTAGTGAGGCGCTCTTTCTGCCAATGGTGATTGCTCTAATCGGTTCATTATTAGTGCTTGGCGTGCTGTTGACCACAATTGTGTTTGTGCGTCAGCAAGTCTCTATCCCACTGCGTCGGCTCGCCTCGTTGGCTGCGCTGATGGATGACAAGAATTACGATGAAATTGAGAAGCAGAACGAAAGCGAAGTACGAAGCTATGGTGAAATAAACCAGGTGTTAAACGCTTTCCGTGTGATGGCGCGGCGTTTCATCAAAGCCAACACAGACCTTGAGCAGCGGGTAACCGAGCGCACCCAAGCGCTACGTGAGGCCAACCAAAAACTTGACCAATTGGTACATATTGATGGCCTAACTAATTTACTCAACCGCCGCGCTTTCCAAACAGACGTTGCAAATGCTATCGCGACTGCCGACGGGAGTTGTTACTTTGTTATGGCTGACATTGACGACTTCAAACCATTTAATGACAACTACGGCCACGAAGCCGGTGACCGAGCTTTGATCGCCTTTGCGAAAGCATTCCTTGAACTACCCGACAGTCGCGCCTATCGCTACGGTGGAGAAGAGTTTGCGTTGCTGCTGCAAGCAGACTCTTTGGCACAGGCACGGGAAAGTATTGAGAGCTTACGCCACGCCATCCATAACCTCGGGATTGAACACAAATTTGGCCGTCGCTTGCACGGTGTGTTGACGGTCAGTTTTGGCGTGACCCGAATCCGTAGAAACGAATTACCCAGTGATTTAATCAAGCGCGCCGACAAGCAGTTGTATCTGGTGAAGCAGGAGGGCGGTGATGCAGTGGCCTTCGATGTTGAAGCTTAAGCTAGCCCTTTAACCACGTAGCTTGTAGGGTTTTCGATTAACCTAATCTGTTTTTTCAATGGCCTTTGCAGATCCTAATCTAGCAAATGTCGTCTATAGTAGCTTTGCTATATCGACATCTTCTAAATTACTTTAGTTGCAAACAGCAAAGGTGATACCAATGATTAAGAAAACGTTACCCCTAGTGTCAGCGTTGGCACTTGCGGTTTCCATGGGCGTGGCATCGGTAGGTGCAACCGCTCAGGAAGCAAAAACCAAAATGTTTTGGTGGCCTGATCAACTCGATTTAACGCCACTCCGTGATCATAACCAAGCCTCAAACCCTTACGACGACTTTGACTACGCTGAAGCTTTTAAACAAGTTGACTTGGATCAACTGAAAGCTGATATCGAAGCCCTCATGACCGATTCACAAGACTGGTGGCCAGCTGACTACGGTCACTATGGTCCGTTCTTTATTCGCATGGCGTGGCACGGTGCCGGTACCTATCGTGTCAACGATGGCCGCGGTGGCGCGGGTGGTGGTCAACAACGCTTTGAACCGTTGAACAGCTGGCCAGACAATGTGAGCTTGGACAAAGCCCGTCGCTTGTTGTGGCCAATCAAGCAAAAGTATGGTCGTAGCGTTTCGTGGGCTGATTTGATGGTATTGACGGGTAACGTTGCTCTCGAATCAATGGGCTTTAAAACCTACGGCTTTGCCGGCGGGCGTGAAGACGAGTGGGAACCAGATAACGTTTACTGGGGACCAGAAAAGCAATGGCTTGAAGACAAGCGTTACAGTGGTGACCGCGAGCTCGAGCGGCCATTAGCGGCAGTACAAATGGGTTTGATTTACGTAAACCCTGAAGGTCCTAACGGTAATCCTGATCCGTTGTTAGCAGCGAAAGACATTCGCGACACCTTTGGTCGTATGGCGATGAATGACGAAGAAACGGTTGCACTGATTGCTGGTGGACACACCTTCGGTAAGGCGCACGGTGCGCACAAACCAGACGAGTGTTTGGGTGCGGAACCTGCTGCTGCTCCAGTCGAAGAGCAAGGTTTCGGCTGGAAAAACAAATGTGGTAAAGGCCACTCAGAAGACACCATTACTTCGGGTCTTGAAGGTGCATGGTCGGTGAATCCAATTGCTTGGACCACCCAGTACCTCGACAACTTGTTCGGCTTTGAGTGGGAGCAAACTCGCAGCCCAGCAGGTGCGATTCAGTGGATCCCAGTTGACGGCCAAGCTTCTAACTTAGTTCCTGATGCGCACATTGAAGGCAAGCGTCACGCACCAATCATGTTTACTACTGACTTGTCGCTGAAGTTTGACCCTGAGTACCGCAAAATCGCCAAGCGCTTCCAAGAAAACCCGGAAGAGTTTGAGCTAGCGTTTGCCAAAGCTTGGTTTAAGTTAACGCACCGCGACATGGGCCCACGCGCTCGTTATATTGTGGACACCTCACCAGCTGAGCCACTGTTGTGGCAAGACCCAATTCCTGCGGTTGATTTCACTTTGATCAATGATAGCGATGCGGCGGCGATTAAAGAGTCAATTCTTGACACCGACTTGACCGTTGCAGAACTAGTACGCACTGCGTGGGCGGCAGCATCTAGCTTCCGTGGCACTGACATGCGCGGTGGTGTGAACGGTGCGCGTATCGCACTTGCGCCACAGAACCAATGGGAAGCGAATGACCCAGAAGAGCTGGCGCGTGTGCTGAACGTACTGAAAGGCGTGCAAGCCGACTTTAACGACGCTCAGCGTGGTGACAAGCAAGTATCACTTGCCGATGTCATCGTTTTAGGCGGTGCAGCGGCGATTGAAAAAGCTGCGGCAGATGCGGGCTATGACATCACTGTACCATTTGCGCCAGGTCGTACCGACGCTACGCAAGAAATGACTGACGTACAGTCGTTCACCTTCCTTGAGCCAACCGCTGATGGTTTCCGTAACTACTACAGCTCAGACAGCCGTATGTCACCTGCTGAAATGCTCGTCGACAAAGCGGACTTGTTGACCCTGACCGTACCAGAATTAACGGTACTGGTAGGCGGTATGCGTAGTCTCGGCGCCAACTATGACGACGCACAGCACGGTGTGTTCACTGACCGTCCAGGCCAGTTAAGCAATGACTTCTTCGTGAACTTGCTGAGCATGGACAACGAGTGGAAGCAAGGCGACAACGAAGGCGTTTACGAAGGTTATGACCGTGCAACGGGTGAACTGAAATGGACCGCAACTCCTGTGGATCTGATTTTTGGTTCTAACTCAGAGCTACGTGCCATTGCCGAAGTCTACGCACTGAGCGACTCAGATGAGAAGTTCGTCAATGACTTTGTTGATGCTTGGGTGAAAGTGATGCGTTTGGATCGCTTTGACTTAGAAAGCTAATCATTTCTGATGATTTATGAAGGCGCCTGCGGGCGCCTTTTTTATGTCTCATAATGCAACGTCAGTACCAGCCGGCGCGAACCGCCGTGGTTACGATGCTCACACAAATACACACCCTGCCAGGTTCCCATATTCAAGCGTCCATCGGTCACTGGAATCGAAACGCTACTCCCCAACAGACTCGACTTCAAATGCGCGGGCATATCATCTGGGCCTTCGTAAGTGTGCACGTAATAGGGCGCATCTTCGGGCACCATCTCATTTAAGTGGCTTTCAAAGTCTTGACGCACCGTAGGGTCGGCGTTTTCGTTTATCGTCAATGACGCCGACGTGTGCTTAATGAATACATGTAAAAGTCCCACCTTTGTGTTCGCAAGCTCGGCTATAGCTTCCTCAATCTCACTCGTTATCAAGTGAAAACCGCGATTCCGCGGCTTTAGCTGAATTTCAGTTTGTTTTATTCTCATACTTCTCGCTCTATCATTTGTTAAGTTCACTAAATTATTTTTATTGATTACACTTTAACAAATATTAAAACATTAAGGTAAGAGCTGTGGGTAAATTAAAGGACGCTAAGGTTTCACCAATCAAGGCAAATCCATGGAATGTTCCTGGTCAATCTTTGTATGAGCGACTCATCAACGTTGTTATGGATAGGCTTTTGTTCCCTTTGTCAGTATTGATGATGCTTTTTGGGGTATTTGTGACAGATCTTGTCTATTGGTGGAGCAGCAGTGTACCTAATCCTATTTTTTCAGGTATTTTACTTTTAGTCGGATTGGTTATTTGCTTATTGTTTATGTTAAAAGCAATCCGCACAGCAGATGTCATCAAGAAAGGCTTACGCGGGGAGCGTGCTGTTGGTCAATTTTTAGAGGGATTGCGCACCGAAGGAGCGCAAGTCTTTCATGATATTCAGGCTGAAAACTTTAATTTAGATCACGTGGTTATTCATGAGAGTGGGATCTATGTGATAGAAACAAAAACCATGTCTAAGAACACGAAAGGTAGATCTGAACTTCATTACGATGGCTCACAGGTAACCGCTTTTGGAAAGCCTTTATCTCGTGACCCTGTCGAGCAAGTTAAAGCTGCATCTTATTGGCTAAAAGAGTTGTTAAAGGAGTCGACAGGTAAAGACTTACCGGTTCGTGGGGTGGTTTTATTTCCGGGGTGGTATGTTCAAAGTCGTGTGAATCGACCTTCGGTATGGGTGCTTAACCCAAAAGCATTCCCTACGTATTTAAAAAACGAAGCCACAAAGATTCGCACAGAAGAAGTATTCATGGCTTCGTTTCATCTTAGTAAATATATTCGCTCTCTTTAAAACCTAAAGCTGACGCCAGCGCGATATAATTTTTCGTCGGAGTTGGCTTCAGCGGCAAGGATGCCGTGCACCGAATCGCTGAATAGGATGCGCGCTTCGGCCCCGTAACTGTTGGTGTCGTCATCAAGCACGTTGACGTGACGTAGGTAGCCTTTTAGGTGAAACGCTGGATTAAAGGCGTGGGTGAAGCCTGCCTTGGCGCCAAAGCCGGTGTCGTCATCATCAAAGCCGGCGACGTCCGTTTCTGCGTAGACCACTGATGGCTCGAAGAATAGGTCAGTGTAGCGCGACGCACTGTATTTGAAGCCTACTCCGGCCATCAAAAGCTGCGTATCGACGTCGTAGTTGAAAGTGCCAACTTGGTAGTCGCCACCGACGTCGTCATAGCTGGCGATAACGTACATGAAATCGTTGAACTGCTTAGAGAACTCAATCCCGAACCCATCGGGTTCTGCATCGATGCCCGTCTCGTTTTCGTCCACTTCAACGAGCTGATAGTAAGCTGAAAAATAGTCATATACAGGGCTTTCGGATGCCAACGCTACGGGTGCAGAAACGCTTCCGACAACCAAAGATAAGGTCGCTAACTTAGCGGTAATCTTTTTCATAACTTCCTCCATAAACACGGTTGCAGTCCTTGTGGGACACCTTAAGCAGTCAAGTCGAGATTTAAGAAGGTGTCAATAAAATGCCACAGCTTTGCCATGTTTTTACGTTGTCTGCTACTTAGGGACTTGTCACCAAGTGCTTTGGAATTTCACGAATCGCAGTCACACGATTACGGCCCTCTGATTTACTCATATAGAGGGCCGTATCCGCGCGTTTAAGTAGGCGGTTCAGCGTTTCATTTTCTTTATGCTGACTAATGCCGATACTTGCCGTAACTTGGAGATCGTGGCCTAGATCAGTACTCCAGGCATAAGAAGAGATAGCGCTGCGCAGCCGCTCACCAATATATTCGGCGTGCGCAAGGTCTGTTTCGGGCAGCAGAATCATAAATTCTTCACCGCCCCAGCGTCCAATAATGTCATGCTGACGCAATTCGCCCTTCATAATTTTCGAAATATATTCGAGCACATGGTCACCTTTATCGTGACCGTAAACGTCGTTGATTAGCTTGAAATGGTCGATATCGAGGAGTATCAGTGCGACGGGTAAGTTGGTTCGGTCGGCTCGTGAGAGTTCCGTTTCGGCTAACGCACGTGCTTGGCGACGGTTATACAGCTGCGTTAACTCGTCAATGCTAGCTAAACGATTGAGCTTGCGGTTCGCACTGGTAATCGATTTGGCATAAAAGAAGCCGAGATAGCTAAACATTGCGAACACCACGGCCACATTAAAAATATGAATGCCAAGTAAGGCATCCGTGCCAATGGGTTGCAAGGGTGGCTGCCAGTAATCGAGAAAATAGAGCGCAAGGTAAAACGCCCACAAAGCAACAAGCGCAACAACTGCGGCTGTGCCGCGCATGGTCACGGCTAAGGCCGGAATAAACATCAATAGGTAGTAATGGAAACCGCTATCCCAGCCGATAAGAACCGTACCTAAGGTCGCATGGACGATCACTTCAGTCCACACTAATAGTGTCCCGAGACCATTCATACGTTTACCGTAGGCATAGTAGGCAACGGCATACATGAGCACGCTAACAACGTTCACCCAAGCGAGAATTGGTGAGTTCAGATAGAGAAAGATGCCAAAAAATGCGATATCGACCGCAGCCGCAATAATACAAGTGCGTTGGGCGACCCGCCAAAATTCTGGGCGTTGATACGTACTGCGTTCCATGCGATTCCTTAATCAAGCTGGTTGTTCAACATGCTGTTGAGCTTTTTGTAAATGTAATAGAGAACGCCAAATTTTGCGAGGAATCGTCTTGAACATATAATTCATACGGCTTACCATATATATGTCTTTCCATATATATGATGAAATCATGAAAAAACGCGTTTTATTTGTATGCTCAGGAAATTCAGCGCGCTCACTCATGGCAGAAGCCATGTTACGTGACTTGAGTGGCCGAGAAATAGAGGTCAAGAGTGCTGGTTTTGCGCCCAGCTCACCTCATCCAGAAGCGCTTAAAGCCTTAAAAAAGCGTGCTATTTCGACTGTGAACCTTTGCTCAAAATCGATAGCGAGTCTAGAAAGTGACTCGTTCGACTATGTAATCAGCCTCTGTGAGCGAGCCCGTGAAGAATGCAGCGAGCTTTTCGCGGAACAAAACTATATCGCTTGGGATCTTCCTGATCCAGCTAAGAGTGAGAAAGCCACCGCATTCGAAGAAACTGCAACGGAGCTCACAGAACGCATCCGCATGTTTCTGACGATTCTGCAGCGCGACTCCGAGCGTCCAAACTTGTACGACGAGCCCCAAGACTTTTTTAAAATAATGGCCGATCCATTGCGTTTGCGGATGACTCTTTTGCTGGCCCAACACGGTGAACTCTGTGTTTGCGATTTAGTAGCTGCTACTGGAATGTCGCAACCAAAAGTTTCAAGGCATTTGGCGCAATTACGCGAGTATGGCCTATTGAGCGATCGTAAAGATGCACGCTGGGTTTACTACCGTTTGAATCCGGGATTGCCCGATTGGATGCGTAATGTCATTCAGTTAACACTCAATGCAAAAACACCTTTAATTAAGACGGCATAATTTAGCCTCGGATAAGGAAGTAATATGACAATCAAATTAGGCATTAATGGTTTAGGCCGTATTGGTCGATTGGCGCTGCGACTTGCTAGCGAGCGCAACGATATTGACGTTGTGCACTTGAATGACCCGGGTGGAAACCCTGAAACGTTTGCTCATTTACTTACTTTTGATTCAGTACATGGACGTTGGGGCGCTCAGGTCGAAGCCTCTTCAGATGCGCTAGTGATCAATGGCAACGCTATTCCACTGAGTCAAAGCAAAGCGATTGAGGAAACCGATTGGAGCGACTGTGACATTGTGCTTGAGGCATCGGGTAAGATGAAAACAGTTGCGGTACTGAATGACTACTTAGCGCAGGGAGTTAAGCGCGTGGTGGTATCGGCGCCCGTTAAAGAGGCGGGTGCGCTCAATGTTGTTATGGGGGTTAACGACCATTTATTTGACCCAAACGAACATCGCATTGTGACTGCGGCCTCTTGTACGACCAATTGTTTGGCACCGGTCGTGAAAGTGTTGCATGAGAAAATCGGCATTAAACATGGCTCCATTACCACGATTCACTCGATCACTAATACGCAAACAATTTTAGATGCTCCGCATAAAGATCTGCGTCGAGCGCGCGCGTGTGGTGAAAGCTTGATTCCGACCTCGACTGGGTCAGCCACTGCGATTATTGAGATCTTTCCTGAGTTGAAAGGTCGCCTTGATGGCCACGCTGTGCGCGTGCCGCTAGCTAATGCCTCCTTGACTGACTGCGTATTTGAAGTTGAACGCGAAACCAGTGTTGATGAAGTCAATAGCCTGTTGGCCGAGGCTGCAGCTGGCGATCTGCAAGGTATCTTAGGTTACGAGGAGCGCCCGTTAGTGTCGATCGATTACCGTACCGATCCGCGCTCAAGTATTATTGACGCACTGTCGACCCGCGTTATTAATGGCTCGCAGGTAAAGGTGTATGCGTGGTACGACAATGAGTGGGGTTATGCGAACCGTGCGGTCGAGCTCGTCGCCAAGGTTGGCGCATGCTAGCGCGGTTTTCTCCGGCGTTACGCCAGTACTTTATTGTTACCGGCAACTACTGGGCCTTTACGCTAACCGACGGCGCGTTGCGCATGTTGGTGGTGCTGTATTTTCACCAATTGGGTTACAGTGCGCTTGAAGTCGCCATGCTGTTTCTGTTTTATGAGTTCTTTGGCGTGGTGACGAACCTGTTTGGTGGCTGGCTAGGCGCGCGCTGGGGGCTGAACCGCACGATGAATATTGGCTTGGGGCTGCAGGTGGTGGCGCTTGCCATGTTATTGGTGCCGTCGGCGTGGCTCACCGTGCTCTGGGTGATGGCGGCGCAAGCGTTATCGGGTATCGCCAAAGATTTAAATAAAATGAGTGCGAAAAGCACAATTAAGTTACTTGTGCCTGAGCAGCAACAGGGGCAGCTTTACAAGTGGGTAGCGCTGCTGACGGGCTCAAAAAACACCCTTAAAGGTGTCGGCTTCTTCTTAGGGGGACTGCTGCTCACTACGCTCGGTTTCCAGGGCGCGGTATTAGCCCTTGGGGTAATGCTGTTAGTGGTCTGGGTATTTAGCTTAGTGTTTTTGCGAAACGACGCCGGTGTCGCCAAAAACAAACCAAAATTTAAAGAGTTACTCTCAAAGAGTCCAGCGATCAATCGACTTTCGGCGGCACGGTTCTTTCTATTTGGTGCGCGCGATGTCTGGTTCGTGGTGGCCTTGCCGGTGTTTCTTGCTAGCCAGCTCAACTGGGACCATTGGCAAGTTGGCAGTTTCCTGGCGGCTTGGGTCATCGGTTATGGCGTGGTACAGGGCGTCGCACCGCGCTTTACCGGTGGTGCGCACACCTCCCCACAATGGCAAGCGATGTTTTGGGGTGCACTGCTTTGTTTGAGTCCGTTGTTGCTAGCAATTGCCTTGTTGCAACAAGCTCCAATTGCAGCGAGCTTGATCGTCGGGCTTGGCATCTTCGGCGTGTTGTTCGCAATTAATTCAAGCTTGCACAGCTATTTGATCGTTGCCTATGCGCGGACCGACGGCGTGTCGCTTGACGTTGGCTTCTATTATATGGCAAACGCAGCAGGACGCCTTTTGGGCACAGTACTGTCAGGTTGGCTCTACCAAAGTCTTGGACTATTGGTATGCCTTGCGGTCTCGACGGGTCTTCTAGTGCTATCAACACTAGTGATCAGTGGTTTACCGCAGCGCGAGCAGCTTCAATCCGAAAGATAGTAATCAATGGTGGAAACCACCCGAATGGTTTTTAAATGCGGGTTATGGCGATCACGCGGGCTGATACTGAATTGGCCTTGGCTGGCGCGTTTTATCTTGCCCAGCTCGCTGTCGGAGTCCTCAGCAAACTTTTGCGCGACTTCGCGTGCCTTAAGAGTCGCTTCTTCGATCATTTCGGGTTTGATTTCGTTCAAACGGGTAAACAGGTATTCCGGCTGAGCATTGTAGTCGTCGGTATTGAGCACGATGCCTTGCTTACCAAGCTCGGATAGTGAGCTCATCACTTCGCGTACGGCCTCAACTTTTTCTGAGTAAACGGTAATCGTCTGCGTAGCGGTATAACGGAATGGTGCGCTTGCGTCACCACCATAACGCTGAGCTGATTTATCCACAATGTTAGGTGCCGATGTGGATATTTCTTCGGAGGCAATACCTTGTAGCAGTAAAAAAGCGACAATTTTTGCTTTAGAGGCTTCAACTTCCTGATAAATCGCCGCTAAGTCATTACTTGCACTGGTGAACTGAATCGGCCAAATCACGGTGTCGGCGAGGTATTCGCGTTCAGAGAGCCCTTTGACTGTAACGCTTCGCTCTAACGCCTTTACCTCGGTAATAGCATTACTTACTACAATGGCCGCAGTAGCAGCAGCGATAATCAAGGCAACCCCTAAAATAATGGCGGTCAATTCACGCATAGCTTAACTCTTCTGGTTTAAATAGGATTCAACATCGATGCTTGGCTTACCGAACAGATAGCCTTGGAAAAACTCACATCCTAATTCTTGTAGACGCTCAAACTGCTCATGAGTTTCCACGCCCTCGGCAATAACTGCCAAATTCATACTGCGGCCAAGGCTGATCAGCGTTTCCGTTAAGAGCTCACCTTTACCCTGCTTGTTCAGGTCTTTCACGAAGGCGCGGTCAATTTTTAGCTCGTCGAGTGGTAGCCGAGATAAATAAGCAAGTGACGCATAACCCGTACCAAAGTCATCTAATGAAATCGAAACGCCAAGCTCACGTAAGCTATGCATTTGAGCCACAACAAAATCGATGTCTCCGGCCATCAAACTCTCGGTTAACTCCAAGCGTAAATTTTTGGGGTTGGCTCCCGACTGGAGCAATATTTGCCTTACGCGGTCGACAAAATCGCCGCGTCTGAACTGTTCAGGGCTGACATTCACCGATACGTTGAGATGTTCAGCGCCTGGCTGCGATGCCCATTGCACCAATTGCATGCAGCTCTGTTCTAGCACCCAGTCGCCAATGGGCAAAATAGCGCTTGTTGTCTCCGCTATCGGAATAAATTGTTCGGGGGAAATATCACCGAATTTGGGGTGGTTCCAACGTAATAATGCTTCAAAACCAATGAGTTGACCAAGCTTATTTACTTGCGGTTGAAAAGCGATTTTAAACTCTTTTTTGTCAATCGCATTAGCGAGTGCTTGTGCAATCTGTAGTCTCTCTTTGACCGCCACTTCCATTTTGGTATCAAAAAAGCAGATTTGTGCATCGTTTGATCGTTTTGCTGACTTGAGGGCGATATCGGCTTGCCTTAAGAGTTCATCACCCGGCTGTTCACTCGGACAGTCAAACAGCGTAATACCGACGCAAGCGTTCAATTTGTGGGTGCTATTGTCCAATTGCAGGGGGGCCTCAAGCGCTGTTAAAAGTTGCTTGGCAATTTGCTCGGCGCTCGTCGCAACCGCCGCCGGAGTGTTTCCCGCGCTTGCGAGAATCATAACAAACTCATCTTTACCTAGTCGGGCAATATCGTCGGGTGCTGGTGCATACTGTTGTAGACACTCTGCACAGTGCATGAGCACACGATCACCATTGGCATAGCCTAGGCTTTCATTAATGCTATGAAAGTTGTCGATATCAATGATCATCAGAGCTGCAGTAGGGGTTTCTCCGTTATTTGGGCGCAGAATACTCGCCAGGCGCTCAAGTAGAAGTCGACGGTTTGGTAACTCGGTCAATGGGTCAAAATAGGAGAGCCGCTGCACTTGGTTTTCAGCAATTTCCAAAGCGCGCATGTCGGCATCCATGCAAAACATGATTGGCTCGTCATTGGGCAGCGCGACCACCGTATGGCTAGAAAAGACAGGAACCGTCGTGCCGTTTTTATGTTTAAGGTTCAATCGAGCAGAGGGTATTCCTTGCTGATGTTCGAACATCCAGGCCACTGCTTTTTGTACGTCATCCCGCATTTCGCTGGGGATAATCAAATCATATAAACTTTGCCCTAAGGCTTCTGCGGTCGTGTATCCATAAATTTTTTCTGAGGCCGCATTCCAATATACGACAGTGCCATCAGCTCGGTAGCCTTGAATAGACATCGCTTGCGTATCGTCAAAGAGCTTATGGAACCGTGCCTCGCTAATTTGCTTGTCGCGGTCATGGGTCATGTCTACTCGCCGTTAGTTTGGATTGAAGATTAGCTTTTATAAATTACTACAAGTGTAGAATATGATTGATAAAACCGTTAATTTGTTAGTTGTATTTACACTTATTGGAACCGAAGCATTGGCGACGAAACAACACATATACCAAGTCATCATTATTGGTACTGGCTTTGGCGGGCAATCGGCAGCACTGCGGTTGCTGCAACGCGGGGTGACTGACTTCGTTATGTTGGAGCGTCGCAGCTTTATGGGGGGCACTTGGTGTCAAAACTCTTACCCCGGCGCCCAAGTCGATGTGCAGTCGCCACTTTACTCGTTAGCCAGTGAGCCTTACCCATGGTCACAAATGTTTGCTGAGCAACCAGAACTGGAGGCTTATACCAAGCAGGTACTCGAAAAACATCGTTTAGCCGATAAAGCATTGCTGAACACCAATGTGACCGAGTTGCGCTGGTTAGAGCATGAGCAACAGTGGCAGGTAACCACCAGTGCCGGCGTATTTTTAACGCGTACAGTGATTAGTGCGCAAGGGCCATTAAGCAATCCGTTGATCCCGGACTTCCCTGGGCGGGAGCGATATCAAGGCAGAAGCTTTCACACCAATGCTTGGGATCATAGTTATGATTACACTGGTAAACGCGTCGCGATTATCGGTAGTGGCGCAAGTGCCGCGCAGGTGATCCCAGCGATCGCCGACAAAGTTGCCCAGCTGCACGTGTTTCAGCGTACCCCGCATTGGGTGATGCCGCGCCCTGATCGAAAGTTTGCACCATGGTTTCGTAAGCTGTTGGGGATCAGACCGTTTTATCAGGTTTTGCGTAAAGCCATTTATTGGGCGCTCGAGTGGCGGGTGTTAGCGTTTAAATATTCGCCGACCTTGTTGAAAGTGTTTGCCGAACGCGAGGCACGCAGGCACTTGCGTAAGCAAATACCCGACAAAGATTTACGGCAAAAACTCACGCCCGATTACACCATTGGTTGTAAGCGTATTATTGTCTCGAATACGCTCTACCCAGCCTTAGCACGCGACCATGTTACTTTGCATGATCGCCATGATGGTATTCGTGAATTCACCGAAAAAGGTCTCATAACCCAACAGGGTCAAGAGCTTGAACTGGATTTAGTCGTTTATTCGACAGGCTTTAAAGCGACTGATGGCGCTTTGGGGTTCAATGTCGTTGGGCAACATGAAGCGCGTTTAGACGACGTCTGGGAAGATTATCCTCGGGCGTATTTGGGCACTATGATGCCGAATTTTCCGAACTTGTTTTTGGTTACGGGCCCGAATACCGGTATTGGGCATACTTCGGCGATTTTTGTGATTGAATCACAGATGATTTATATCATGCGTGTCTTAGCGGAGCTGGAACGGCGCGGAGCGACCAGCGTTGCGGTCACCGCTGAGGCAGAGCAGCGCTATACCGATAAAATCCATCACGAAATGGCGCGCACGGTTTGGCAAACGGGCGGGTGTCATAGCTGGTACCAAAGCAAAAGTGGTAAAGTCACGGCAATGTTCCCGGGCTTCAGTTTTGTCTATCGTTATTTGGCTTGGCGTTTTCGGCCGCAAGATCATTGCTTTAAAAGCGGAGCACAATCATGAAAAAGTGGCTTATCGGACTGGCCGTGGTTTTTATCCTCTTGTATGCCGCCACCTGGCACCCGCTCACTGGTCAACTGGTCTATCAAAGCACACAGCGCGTTGAAGCCGCACTTTATGGTTTTGAAAAAGGGCAAGTAGACTTAGGTGATATTACCTTTTCGGTGTACCGCCGCAATGCGGAACGTGACAGCGCACCGACGTTGCTGCTATTGCATGGCTACACGGCCTCGAAAGAGTTGTGGTTGCGCTTTGCCAATCAAATAGATGAGCACTATAACATTATTATCCCTGATCTTGCGGGGCACGGAGAAACCGGTTTTGACCCACAGTGGAGCTATAGCCCGAGCGCCCAAGCAACGCGTTTACAGCGCTTACTCGATGCCCTAAATATTGATCGTGCGACGGTTATTGGTAATTCGATGGGCGGCTTGATTGCCGCCAACTTTGCCTTGCAGTATCCGCAGCGCACTAAAGGCATCGTGGTTATTGATCCTGCAGGTGTGACCTCACCTGTCGCCAGCCGCGCAGAAAAATTGTTTCAACAAGGCCAATCCCCTTTCGAAATTGATAATTGGAGCGACTTTCAAGAGTTTTATGCCATGACCATGGCGCAACCGCCGTATGTTCCTAAATTCGTGTTGCGCAGCATGGCCGAGCGTTATCAGCAGCATAAAGCAGAATATATTCAGATCGCTGAAGACTTTCGTAATCTCGATCAACTCGATGGCCGCCTTTCTGAGATTGCGGTGCCAACATTAATCATCTGGGGGAGCCATGACCAGTTGCTCGATGTGAGTGCAGCCGCCGTGTGGTATAAAGGAATTCCAAACGCAGAACTAGAAATATTTGAAGGTATTGGCCATATGCCAATGGTTGAGCGTCCAGCGCAAACCGCCGAGCGCGTAATGGAATTTTTAACAAACCCATTAGAACAACAATAGGGATTTAAGATCATGTCAAAACGCCATGCGCTCGCACCAAGCGCGGTCATAATTGTGCTCGTCGCAATTGCCTACCTGTTGTTTTGGCCAGTCGCTATTGAACCTCGAGCTTGGAATGCGCCGCGTGATCAGGGCTTTGTCGGTGCCTACGCGCCAAATACAGCTTTGCAAAGTGCCGAACGCCAACAGCTAGCAAACTCCGAAGGTCCGGAAGACATCACCTTAGATAGCGAGGGGCGACCGGTGTTTGGCTTGCTCAACGGCGATATCGTAAGGCGTGAACACGACGGCGATTTTTCTATCTTAACTACAACGGGTGGGCGCCCCCTCGGCTTAGAGTTCGGCCCCGACGGCACGTTATGGATTGCCGATGCTTATTTGGGCTTGATGCGTTGGTCGCGCGAAACGGGTCTTGAGCTGGTTGTTACGGAAGTTGATGGACGTGCGGTACGCTATGCCGACGACGTAGATATTGCGGCAGACGGTACGGTCTATTTCTCGGATGCCTCGTCGCGTTTTGCGGCCGACAAATATGGCACCTACCAAGCCAGCCTGCTGGATATTATGGAGCATGCGGGTAATGGTCGCTTGCTTGCCTATGTGCCAGAAACAGGGCTTACCTACACTGTGCTCGGCGGTCTACATTTTGCCAACGGCGTTGCTGTAAGTCATGACAATAATTGGGTGTTAGTGGCAGAAACCGGCAGTTATCGTATTTTGCGTATCGGCATCGGCGAACAGAATAATGGCCAAATTGAAGCCATTATGGAGAATCTCCCGGGCTTTCCAGACAACATCAACGACGCGCCAGACGGTAAATTCTGGGTGGGCTTGGTGAGTCCCCGGAGTGGTGCTTTAGATGCCCTGTCGAATTATCCGTTTGTGCGCAAAATAGTTCAGCGGTTACCAAGCTTTATGCGTCCGCAAGCCCAGCGCTACAGCCATCTTATTGCCATTGATAGCAATGGTAACGTGTTGCGCAGCTTGCAAGACCCAAGTGGCGCTTTCGCGCATGTTACTGGAGCTGCCGAGAGCGAGGGTAAACTCTTTCTCAGCAGCCTTCATGAACCGGCCTATGCGGAGTTAGAGCTTTAACTCTCGGCCGGTGGTAACTCTGAGGTGCAACTCGGGCAACGGGTGGCTTTGAGTGGAATTATGCCGGTTTGCTTGTGGGCGCCGCTAACGTCTTCCATAATAGTGTTCATTCTTTTAAGGTCGTAAGGGTATTCGCCATGCTGAACCTCGCCGAACTTACCACGCCGTATTTATTGCTCGATCCAGTCAAAATGGAGCGCAATATTACTCGTTTACAAAAGCACATGGATACGCTTGGCGTCACCCTGCGACCGCATGTAAAGACTGCCAAATCAATTGATGTAGTGCGCCGACTCTTTGCTGATGGGAAAGGGCCGATAACTGTGTCGACGTTGAAAGAGGCAGAGTACTTTGCTGAGCATGGTTTCACCGATATTACTTATGCGGTAGGTATCAGCCCCGACAAGTTGCCGCGCGTTGTTGAGTTACTTCGGACGGGGGTTACGCTGCGGGTGTTACTCGACAGTATGGCGCAGGCACAAGCGGTGGTTAAAGCTGCTGAGCAATTTGGCTATAAAATTCCTGCGTTGATTGAAATTGACTGTGATGGCGAACGCGCTGGACTCAGTAAAAATGACCCTAAAATCGTCGAAATTGGGCGATATTTGCACGAAAATGGCGAATTTTCCGGAATTCTAATGCATGCAGGTGGTTCGTACCATTGTCCCGATAAGGCTGCCAAAGAGGCTGCCGCCGAGCATGAGCGTGTGACCGCGGTGGCTGTTCGCGACCAGCTTGTTGCGGCGGGGGTGCCCTGTCCAATCGTTAGTGTCGGTTCGACACCCACAGCCCATTTCGCAGAGGATCTCACCGGCGTTACCGAAATGCGCGCTGGGGTTTATGTTTTTCAAGATCTGGTCATGGCCGGTTTGCATGTATGTGAACTGCAAGACATTGCGATGAGTGTGGTGGCGACAGTGATTGGGCATCGTCCTGACAAAGGCTGGATCATGACCGACGCAGGTTGGATGGCGTTATCGCGTGATCGCGGTACGGCACAGCAAGAGGTCGATCAGGGCTACGGACTAGTCTGTGCAATGGATGGCACGCCGTATCAGGATTTGCTTGTTTCGAGTACCAGCCAAGAGCATGGCATTGTGTCGGTAAGAAAAGGCAGCAAAGCCAAGCTGCCTAAGCTTGAAGTCGGCGACCAAGTGCGGATTTTACCGAACCATGCATGTGCCACAGCCAGTCAGTTTGAAGGCTATGTCGTGCCGACTGCCGACGAACTGGTGTTCTGGCCGCGTATCAATTATTGGTAATTATTCGGTGCTCGCGGTGGCGGTGCGGGTGGCATTCCAGTTCACCGCCTGCCATTGGCCTTGACGTTCAACCATCACTCCCGTATTCAAAAATGTCTCGCGCGCACCGCTGGCGACATCTGTCGAAACCAAAGTAAAGTTGATAATAATGCTTGGACCGAAGGCTTTCAGTTCAATATCTTCCGCAGTATACCAAGCAGTTACCTCGTTTTTAGGCAGCATTCTAGCGTCACGCATACCTGCCATCAGCTCGGCTTTACCGAAGCGGACACCCGATGAACTTGTGTACGTCAGTTCCGGTGCCCAGAACTTGTCATGGGCCTGCACGTCGTTGACCGACGCCCCGTAGAGGAAATCCTCAACCGCACTCGTGACGGCAAACTGTTCGGCATCGCTTATCGGCCGTGCCTCTTGTGCCGCCAACGGCAGACTGACGAAAACGAATAAAAGCCCAGCAAAAAAATTTGAGCGCATGACCCACTCTCCATATTTAAAGTATTCGCATGCGCTCTACGCTAGCTTAACTGCGACGCTTTTTCAGCTTTTTATTCACTTTCGCAAGTAGTTGCTCCACTTCTTTGCGCCGTTCGCTATCCGCCAGTGGGCGTGTTGGGCGTGCTGGAGCATTCAAAGCCTTGTTTAAATGTTCCACAGCTCGTGCGTACTCACCCTCTTCATACAAGAACTCGCCGTAGAAGAAGTTTGGGTCGATGCCATGGGGATTTAGCGCAAGCGCCTTTTCCAAATTCTCGCGTGCGAGGTCATCATCGCCAAAGCTGATAGGCCAGCCCGGAACTTTGTAGTATAAGGTTCCCAAGCTCGTGTAGGCTGAGCCGTCGAGCGCTGTTGGGTCGATTGTTAATGCTAGCTCGAGTTCGGCACGGGAATCTTTGGCTAGACCAAGGGCACCTAAACCGCCTTCGACGCCGGCTTGGGTGCTCAAGATAATCCCCTTCCAAATATGCGCTTCAGCACGCTCGGGATAGCGCGTAACAAATTCATTGGCGGCCACGGCCAAGTCATCAAAGGCTTGCTCTTGAGCATCGTCTTGTTGTTGGTAATTAGCGTTCGCCCAGTCATGTTGCAACTGCAGGAGCTCGCTATCAAAAGTATCTTGAGCTTGCACGGTGCCAAGTAATGAAAGGGCGCATAGGGTAGTGATAATAGAGCGTTTCATGATTTGCTCTCCTGTAATAATTGACGAAGTAAACGCCGCGGTTTCTGCATACTGCTATCAACAAGTTGCGGAAATAGAGCATTCAATTTGACGAAAAAGCGTTCTGGCCAACCGATAACACGGCGGTAGTGGCCCGCTTCAATCTGCTTAATGATAAGGGCCGCAACCTGCTCGGGTGAGTCTTCAGCTGTTTTGCTGCGCTCATTAAAGCTGGCCATGACGCCTTGATTGAAATCAGTTTTGATAGCGCGTGGTGCACAATGCATGATGCGCACGTCGGCATCCTCAAGTTCACGTTGTAAGGCTTCGCAAAACCGTGCTAGGCCGGCTTTGCTGGCGCCGTAAGTTGCTTGTGTTGGAAAACCAATGGCACCAAATACGGAACCAACATGCATGACCCAGCTCGCAGGGTTGCGGCGCAAGAGTGGCAGCAAAGCGTGAGTCAGCTCTATGGGGCGCACAAGGTTAAGCTGAAGTAAGCGCGCATGTTGCTCCCAAGTTGCCTCAGCGAAGGTATTGGTAACGCTGATGCCTGCGCTATTCAGCAACCCGCTGACGGGCCGAGATGTCTGTTGGCAGTAACTTTTTAGCTGTTGGCTTGCTTCGGGAGCGGCCAAGTCACAGACCACAAATTCTTGGCCGAGTTGATGCGCTTGACGCTCAAGCTCTGCGGCTCGACGGCCGACCAGTGTCAGCTTTGCACCACATTCAGTCAGTTGCGTTGCCAGCGCTTGACCCACGCCGCCTTGGGCACCGAGCAACAGAATATGTTGTTGTGACCAATCCTGAATAAACTTCTTCATAAAGCGTCCCTCACGCAGGTAAGGCGCGGAACATATCACCGTAAAGCCGATAAACACCTTTTGCGGTATGGATAATCGCAGCTTGTGCCTCGGTATCAGTGATTTGATCCATGAGTTTGGCAAAAAAGGCCACGTGATCTTGGTCGAGATCGCCATGGGAAAGCAGGTAGCTAAAAGCGCTTTTCGGTAGACCTAAGCTGTCCTGTATGGTGTGTGCTGCCTGCGTAGCGAGCTTAACGCTCGTCCCCTCAAGCACATGCACCATACCGAAGAAGCTCGCTGGGTGTGCGCGCTGAATGCGGTCATAGACGTAAGCAACCATCAGTTCAGTGGTAAAATGTGGTTGACTATTGCGGACTTGTTCGGCATCTCCGCCGGCGTGACGAATATCATTGAGAATCCATTCGTGATGACCGTACTCTTCATCGATATATTCGACTACAGCTTTGCGTAACCACTCTTGTTCGGCGGTCATGCGAGCGCCTGCTGCCATCAATAATGGCACCGTGTGCTGCACGTGATAATAAGCTTGAGTTAGAAACGCAAGGTAACGTTGTGGTGAGATTTTTCCAGCAAAGGTATCTACAATCGCTGGGGCTTGAAGTAAGTAGGCCTGTTCTTCTTGTGTGGTATCACATAACGTCTGAAAAAAGGTCATGTTTTTCTCCATAAAACTGCTGAATGGCCTGGTCGTAAGTTTTTAGAATTGCTTTGCGGCGGAACCGCTTATTATGGGTAAGTAAGTCATTGTCGGTGCTGAATGGCTCGCTCGTTTTCAGCCAACCAGAAATTCGAGCATAGTCAGGCAACTGCTGGTTCAGGTGTACTAATGCTTTGTCTATTTGCGCAGCAGTGGTATTGGCGCTCGGGGTAATCAGTGCACAGAGGCGCTCGCGACCGTCACCTAAAACCATAAATTGCTGCCACTCGTTATAGGGCTGGGCGAGTGTCTCGAGCCATTCTGGCGAAATGTTACGGCCGAAACTGGTAATCAAGAGGTTTGATAAACGCCCGTCGACGTAAACGTAGCCGTCAGCGTCGATGCTGCCGAGATCACCGGTCGCCTGCCATGTCGCGCGATCCGGTTGCTGCTCGCCATGCAAATAACCCAGCATATAAGCCCCTCGGGTATACAATTGACCGTTTTCTACTTTGATTTTTTGATGATTGAGCACTTTGCCGACGGAGCCGAGGCGCTGGAGTCGCGGCGTATTTAAGCACACCACTGAACCGCATTCGCTCAGACCGTAGCCCTGATAAAGCGGGATCTGTGCACGCTTAGCGCGCGTTAGCAAAGAGGTTGGCACGGCAGCGCCACCTACAGCTAGAAAGCGGAATGGGCGAGGATCGAGTTGACCGTTTTCGACACCTGTGACAATAAGCTCAGCTAGTGCGGGCGTTAAAATTAAGCTTTGCGGAGCTAACGTGCGCAATTGATGGAAGAATACTTCCTGCTGAATTTGATGGCTGCTGGTATAGCCGAGTGTCTTCATGCTGGGCAAGTGCACATCGGCGCCATAGCTCAACGCTAACCAGCATCCCGCGATATTTTCTAACAACACGGCGAGCGGCAATAGCGCTAAATGGCAGGTCGAAGCATTGGCCGGCAACGCCTCACGTATGGCTGCGACAGTACTCAATAAATGTTCGGCCGCAAGGCATACGCCTTTTGGCGTGCCGGTGCTACCTGAGGTATAGGTGATTTTCGCAGCCTCATGAGCGACTGGAATGCGCGGCAAACGTTGAATCTGACTGGGAGAATAAGCTAAGGCATCGAGTTCTGCGTCAGCTATAGCATTATCCCGTTGGGTTGGGCTAAAAAACAACGGCAGCGGTACGATGGTAATGCCAGCGCGCAAGGCCGCGAGATCGATAATCAACCAATCAACACTATTATCGGCAAGTAAACCGAGTCGTTTTATGCCATCGGCATGAAACGTTTGCGCAAGTTGTTCGACCGCATGCAGCAAGTCTTGATACGTCACTGACCGTTGATCATCGGAGATGCGCGCGTCACTTCCCGCATAACTTTCGAGTAGGCTGAAGAATTCATTAACGCGCATACTGTACTCCTTGTTCTTCGAGCAGACGCGGTAAACGCAGACCATCTTCAGTACGACCCGCCAAGACTAGCGGCTGACGGTCATAATAGCGACCCCACTGTGCCCGCTCGGCTTCCGGCAGCGCGACTGCTGGCGCGTTACCAAGAACCTGGGTGGGAAGCGCCAATCGTTGCAAGTGGCGGCGTAGCTGCGCGGTGGCGGTAAATAACAAATAGTCGATGTGGTGTTGGTGCGCGTAATTGACGACAGCGGCAAAGAGCATAGGCAGAAAGGTGTGGTTGCGACAGGCAAGCGACCCGATTTCGGCGATATTCCCCCGCGCGACCTCATTTGTGAACAAGGAAGCGATACGTTCTTCCACGGCTTGTTCTAGATAGCGTTCGGAGAATAGTGGCCGTTGACTGGCGATAGAAAAACCACACGCAGCTACCAATTCGCCATGGGTGTCGCAAAGGCCAATCAATAGTCGCGGCAACGACGCTAAGCATGCTGAGAACGTGAACCAGTATTTCTCGCAAATGAATTGCTCGACTTGATGTCGCAACGGATGGCATGGCCCTACTTCAACGACCTTTAAGGCAGATGAAGAGTCGGCTTCATTAGCGTCTTGCTTGGTGGTGGATGATGCCATGATACAGCTCCTGTAAGCTCACATGGCATCACCTTAAGTTGCAATACTTAAGCGATACTTAAGGTTTTTAAGTTTCGCTCGCTGTTATCCATTTCGGCTGTTGTGGGGGCTCATAAGCAGCCATAAGTTCTAGCAAGGTAGCTGGATTATCGTGGTTAAGCAGCAAATGCCGGTGCTCATCGCGAATAAAACCTTGCGATACGGCTCCTTCCAAAAAGCTTAATAAGCCTTCGTAGTAGCCGTCGACATTAAGCACTGCGCAACTCTTCTGATGAAAGCCAAGTTGTGCCCATGTGAGCATTTCGAATAGCTCTTCCAGCGTGCCCATGCCGCCAGGCAAGGCGATAAAACCATCGGCGAGTTCGGCCATTTTGGCCTTGCGGGCGTGCATCGATGCAACGACGTGCAGCTCAGTTAGATCCTCGTGCGCTAGCTCTTTATCAACCAGTGCTTGGGGAATCACGCCAATAACCTTGCCGCCGTTACTCAATACACGGTCGGCAAGGATACCCATGAGGCCAACGCTGGAGCCACCATAGACGAGAGTGATACCGGCGCGACAAAGCTCATCGGCAAGTCGCAGCGCCGCATCTTTGTAGACGGGACTAAAGCCCGGATTTGCCCCACAATAAACACATATACTTTGAAAGGAATGCGTCATAAATTTTCCACTCCCGCATAACGATTAACGAATAACGACTAACGAATCACATGCCATTGGGTTTGACGCCCAGCTATGTACGTGACTTTCTCACCGTCAAATAGCGCACTTTGCTCGAGCATAATCTGCACATTTTGGCCGTCCCACATGGTGAGGGGCACTTTGGCATTTCCTTCGATTGCATAGGCGGTATTGGCATATAATGGCCAGTCACCGCGAATCGGCGTTGGGCCTTGGTTGTCCCACATGCCAATCGTTGGCCCTGGAGCGTGCCCATAGAAACCAAGTGGATGGGTGTAGGTGCTGGTAATCATGCTTTCCGCGGTGGTTTTCGCGATAGTCGCCTCCAGGACTTCGTTGCCTGTGCGACCCACCTTGAAGGCGTCAGTCAAATGGTCTTGCCACTTGTTGCCCACCGCCATTGCCGCCTTCAGTTCATCAGGCACGTCGGTTTCGCCAATATTAAGCACATAACCCAGCTCTTGGGTATCTGTGCACAATTTTAGGTAACAAATACCCACATCTGTGTGAATAACGTCGCCTCTTTGAATGGTTTTATCACTTTGTCCACAGAAGGGCTGTTCGTCGGTACAGCCCTGACCCTTACGTTGCAGGGTTACATAAGGCATGAACCACACCGGCAGTTGCAGTTCGGCAAAGCGTTCGCGGATATACCATGCCACGTCTTGGGTGGTGGTAACACCAGGGGTAATCACCCGGTTGCTGAAGGCCTCGGCGATAACCCCGCGGGCCAAGCTCACGACCTGAGGGTAGACTTCAATCTCTTCTGCTGTACGGGTTTCGACCCAGCGCACAATGAGGTCTTCAGCTGACACGAGGCGTTGCTCGAGTGACTCAGGTAACGCTTCTTTTAAACGCTGGTGCAAACCGTGGCTAAGACCATCAGCGACTGGCCAATCGCGCGAAACGTTAATCCCGATGCGCTGTGGGTCTTTGTCAGCAATCAGCTCGGCCAATGCTTGCCACTGTGCGTCGAGTTCACCGCCAGCCCAAGCTGATTCATAGGGTTCACCCAATGGATAGCGGTTGACTGACAGGCGCTCGATGGTGCCGTCGGCTAAGCGGTTAAACACCAACATAGTGGTCCGTCGTGCGGCAAAGGTCGGTTGTGGAACTAGAGTGTAATAGACTGGATCCTCGGCATACTCGCGGTTGATAACCAGCCACATATCCAGCTCAGTTTCAGCCATGAGCTGTGGCAATAACTCGGTTAATCGGGTGGTCAACATGCGGTTCTCTGGACCGATGCGGTCTTGATAGCTGAGCACGCTGTAGTTGTCGGCATTAGCAATGACACGCCCTTGCTCGGCTGGCTGTGCCCAAGCGCCCGCTTGAGTGCTCGTCAAAGCTAGAGCGACGAGCGTTTTTATTAGTGTTTTCATAACGCTACCTTGAGGTTCTATTGTTGAAGCAGTTTTTGTAATTGTATTTCGATAGTAGCGGTGTTTCGCGGGTCGAAGCAATGCTTATTCGCTGCGCTTGCGGTTAGCGGAGTTGCTCTTGCGTTGGTTGGGGCGCACATGGCGGGCTAGTATGCGGTGTTTTTCTGCTTGTACCTGGGGTTCTTTACGCCAGCCCCACAGTAAGTCACGCGCACGTTTGCCGCTTGCTTTAAGATCCACAATCGGGAGAGGATAGTCGCGGCCAAGATGGCAGCCATAGAGCTGCTGTTCGAGCCCGCTTAATTGCCAGGGACTATGGATAAGCTCTGGCGGCACTTCGCTTAGTTCTGGGCACCATTGTTTAATAAAACTCCCTTCGGGGTCATGTTCTTCGCTTTGCTTGACCGGATTATAAATGCGTATGGTGTTGGTGCCGGTGACACCCGCTTGCATTTGAAATTGCGGGTAGTGAATCCCTGGCTCAAAGTCGAGAAAGAGCTGAGCTAAATGATGCACACCTTGTCGCCAATCGATGAGGAGATGGTGGCAGAGAAAGCTGACTAACATGGCACGCATACGAAAATTGATGTACCCGGTGCGGCTTAAACAGCGCATGCAGGCATCGACTAAGGGGTATCCGGTTAATCCCTGTCGCCATGCATGTAAGTGCTCGCTTACCTGGTCATCCTCGCGATAGGGGAACGATTGATAACCACGGTTCACGGGCCGCCATTCCATCTCGTGTTCACTTTCAAACTTCTGGATAAAATGGCAGTGCCAATGTAAGCGCGAAGCAAACGCCCGCAACGACATGCGCCAACCGGGTTGCTGCCAGTGTTTGAGGAGCTGCTGGTAAACTTCCCGCAAACTAAGGTTCCCCCAAGCAAGATAAGCAGAGAGCCGCGAACAGGCGGTGCGACTGGCCTCTGGTTTCGAAATAGCAAAACGGTAATCTTTACCGCGGGTCGAGAAGAAGCTGGCCATGGTGGCGTGTGCGGCAAACAGCCCGCCCTGTTGGAAATCATCACTCGCTACTCGCCACGCGGCAGGAATACTAGAACGTTGCTCCAGCGTGTCGAGCCAGTCGGCATGCCACGGCTGCGCTTGCTCCCACGCGGGTCGTGCGAGCGGAGCTCGCATCACGGTTTGCCATTGTTTGTCCCAGTCATGGCGTTGGGTTTTACCACGTTGTACCGCGCCACTTGGTGTTTCATGCCAAACAATAGCATTGTTGCGGCACCATTGTTGAACTTCTCGATCACGCTGAAACGTTAGCTCTAAACCGACTTCTTCGTGGCTATAGAGTGCCGCTATCGGTTGTTGCTGTTGAATCTTCTGCAAGCTTGTTAGCACTTCGTCATAGCGAATAAGCAATGGCAAGAGTACGCGTTTTTCTAAGCCCTGCTGCAGTGCTTCTAGGCTTTGCCAAACAAAGCGCCAATGCCGCTCAGAATAATGTTCGTCAGCGATGAGACTGGGTTCAAAGCAGTACAGGAGTAGCACCGGTTGGCCGCTAGCAATGGCAAGTTGCAAAGGTTCGTGGTCACGCAATCGTAAGTCGCGCTTGAGCCAAACGACGGCGAGTGGTTGCTGGTTTTTCTTCATTGTCACTTACGCATTGTTAGTGCTGTATCGGCCAGTCGGCCGCATCAATCCATTCTGGTTGCGCCGCAACATCACCTTGCCAGCGGTCAATGAATTCACCCTTGGGATCGTACTGCTGAGTTTGCTTCGCAAGATCAAAGCGCCGATGCCCACGCGGGTCGGCGCCAACCCCCGCGAGATATTGCCAGTTGCCCCAGTTCGAAGCGACGTCATAGTCGAGCAGCTGTTGCTCAAAAAATGCGGCGCCATAGCGCCAATCGAGCTGAAGTTCGTGCACGAAGCAACTCGCTACTAACTGTCGGCCTCGGTTAGACATGTAACCGGTAGCATTGAGTTGGTTCATGCAAGCATTGACAATGGGGTAGGCGGTGGTGCCACTGCACCATTGCTGCCAGCGTGACGCATAGAAACTCGTCTGTGGGCGCTTATGCTGGATCCCAGCGAAGCGAAAGAGACGTTGTTGGTGGAGTCGCGCGTACCAATGAAAATACTCGCGCCAAAGCAGCTCAAAGAAAATCCAATAACTACTTTCGTTGGCACCGTGCTGTCTTTCATAGTCACACAGTTGTGCGTGTATGCGCCGCGCGCTGAGGCTGCCGTTGGCAAGCCAAGCGGAAAACTTAGTCGACGCCGACCAATCATCTAGAGCATTGCGTGTTTCTTTATAAGTACTGGCGGCATTGCTAGAAAAGTAGCTGGTAAGATGTTGTTGGGCCGCCGATTCTCCCCCGTTGAACTCCGCATGATGCGGCGTCGTTATCGCTGGCAGGGGCGCTGCATGACGCTCTAATAATGCGGCGGCGAAGTTCGGTGGAGATGGCAACCGCGGCGGCTTCGGCAGCGGCGCAGCGATAGCCTGACGGAGATTTTGCTGTTCAATTTTGCGGCGAAATTTGGAGAAACTTTCCGGTAATTCCTGGAGCGAGAAAGGTAACTGTGCGCTGGTGAACAGGCTATTGTTACTCACTTGTGCGTGCTTGATGAGTGGATAACGTTGTTGTAACAGGCGCTGATAGGTACGCTCGTATTGACCCGCATGCTCACTGCTGTAAAGCACATCAATCGGGAATTGCCCGAACAGCTCGGCCAAAGTATGCAGTGGGCTTTGATAGCTCACAATTAGCTCTTGCCCTAGCGCTTGAAGTTGCTTGCGTAAGTCGGTTAGCGACTCAAGCAAAAAGCGCCAGCGATGCGCACCGACAGTGACTAAACCATAACGATTGTGCTGAAACCACTTGGGGTTTACACAATAGACAAACAGTAACTGCTCACATTCGCCGGCAGCACGCTGAATGAGCGGGCTATCATCAAGCCGCAAATCTTCTTGTAACCAAACGAGACCGATTCGATACATCTTAGACTGTCATCATTGTTGTTAAGTGACTACTATTACGTATCAAACGCCTATCTAGATCGGCCTGCCAGCATTAGCGGCGGCACGAGGAAGTTTTACGTGGTATAACACTGTCATCAATAAGTAGGTCAATGCGGGGGCACATGACACAACAACTGGTGCGTTCAACAGCTCTGTATGGCGCGGTTATTTTAGGCTTAGGCTCAATAGTTGGAACAGGCGCCTTTGTCAGTATCGGTTTCGGTTATGCATTGGCCGGCGAGTGGTTGCTTTACGCAATTTTTTTGGCTGCTTTTGTGGCCCTATGTAATGGTTTATCGAGTGCTCAGTTGGCGGCCGTGCATCCGGTTAGCGGTGGCACCTATGAGTACGGTTACACGTTTCTTAATCATGATTTAGGTTTCGTCGCTGGCTGGTTTTTTATCGCGGCGAAAAGTGCCTCGGCGGCCGCGGCTGCCCTTGCCAGTGCATGGATGATGAATCAATACCTCAACTGGCCAGAATGGACGGTCACCGCCATCGCCATTGGCTTTATCTTATTTCTCACCGTTTTGGTGTTAGCAGGCTTGCGTCGCTCGAATCAAGTCAATGCGTTGTTGGTCGGCTTAGCTATCGCGAGCTTAATTGTGTTTGTAGTGTGGTCAGCGCAAGCGCCGCGCTCGACTGCTTTCGTGCGTGATACCGCAGCCTTCTCGGTACGCGACTTTTTAGCGGCAGCGGGTTTACTGTTTGTTGCTTACACTGGATATGGTCGCATCGCTACCATGGGGGAAGAGGTGCAAGAACCTCGCCGCGTGATCCCGCGCGCAATTATCGCCACCATGGTAGTAGTGACCGTGCTCTACGGTGCGGTGGCATGGGCGTTGATGCAGCGCAATCCACTGTTCATTGGCGAGGACTTTATTTTAACTCAACTAATGGCGCCCGGGCTGGCACGCGATTTTGTCTTTATTGGTGCTATCTTGGCTATGTTGGGCGTTACGTTGAATTTGATTTTGGGTGTTTCGCGGGTGGTTCTGGCCATGGCTCGGCGCGGCGATTTACCCCATGGCTGGGCGACACTTAATAGTACGCGAACTTCAGCGCCAAAGGCGACCTGGATAACGGCGATAGTAATGATCGCCATCGCTGCTTTCGGTGGTGTTCGCTTAGCTTGGACCTTTAGCGCATTTACCGTGCTCATCTATTACTCAATTACCAATTTGGCCGCACTTAAAGTGCAGCCTGAGCAAAGGTTTATCGCAAAAACATGGTCCTTGCTTGGTCTTATTGGCTGTGTCAGTCTGGCAGTTATGTTGCATGTTGGTACTGTATTTATCGGGCTGTTGTTCTTAGTGCTCGGTTTAGCCTGGCATCGTTACCGTTATCGGGCCTTACGTACTTAAGGAATTAATGTGTCGTTTCAACAACTTGCGTGGGAACATCAATTATTAGTCTATGGTCTGCTTATGGCCCTAGCTTCGCTTGCGCTTGGTTGGTGGATAGGACATCGCGAGCGCGTGCGCTTGGCACGCTTGGTTGCCGCGAAGTTCCGTACCTTAGCATCGCTGGCGCAGAACAAGTCGTTGGAAGATAAGCTTACCGATATCTGTGCATTGATCGAGGACCAAATTGATGACGCCCTGTGCTCGGTCATGTTGGTTGATGACCGCAAACGAGAGCTGAATGCCGCGAGTGCTCTGAGTCTGCCGGCTGAGTTTGTTGCGCGGTTACAAGGTTTACCCATCGCCGATGGTGTGGGGGCATGCGGTACTGCTGCGTACCGCCGGGTGCCGGTCATCGTCTCTGATATGACGCATGATGCACGCTTTGATGCGTTTCGCGAAATCATCGCCGAATTCAAATTGCGCGCCTGTTGGTCCTACCCCGTCCTCTCACCTGCTCATAAGAATGTCATTGGAACCTTTGCCGTTTATTTTCATAAACGTCGCGAGCCGACGTTACGTGAGCTTGATCTATTGCAGCGAAGTCGCGACCTCGTTGCCCTTGTTATTGATCAGCACAATGACCGCGTGCAGCGGGAGCGCAGTGAGCAGCACAATCGCTCACTGTTTAGCTATAATCCGGAAGCAGTGTTTACCCTCGACCTTGAGGGCAATTTCATGAGCCTCAACCGAGCGGGTGCCGACCTGATTGGTTTTGATGAGCTCGAAGTGCTCGGGCAAAACTATGAAATGGTGGTGGCTGAATTTGACCGTGAACGTACTTTAGCCCACTTTGAAGCAACGAAAAAAGGCAAGCCTCAGCGTTATGAGATCAAAATCTTTAACCGCAAAGGTGAGCTTCGCGACCTCGATGTAACCAATATGCCGATTATCATCAACGGTGAAATAACCGGGGTACACGGTATAGCCAAAGACATGACGGTGCAACGTCGCAATGAGTCGCGCTTAAAAATTCTCGAACGAAGCGTCGAATCCAGCAACAATGGTGTGGTCATTAGTGACGCGAATGAGAAAACCTATCCGATTATTTATGTGAACCCTGCATTTAAAGAAATTACCGGTTATCACAACGACCACGAACTGCTTGGCCGCAGCTGTAGCTTTTTGCAGGGACCAGACACAGATCCAGAAACCGTTGAAAAAATCCGTCATGCGCTGCATACCCGCAGTGAGGTGAGGGTCACCATTCGTAACTACCGTAAAGATGGCACGCCATTTTGGAACGATCTGTTGATATCCCCAGTACGCGACGGCGACAAAGTAACCCACTTCATTGGGCTGCAAAGCGATATTACCGAGCGGGTTGAGCGCGAAGAGGCACTCGCGTTTATGGCGCAGCATGATGTGCTCACCCGCTTGCCGAATCGCAATGCACTTGAAAATCACCTTGCTCGCGCACTGGCACGCACTGGCGAAAATCCAGCGCACGTTTTTGTCTTATTCATCGATCTTGATGGCTTTAAGCCTATCAATGACAGTCTTGGGCATGCAGTAGGTGACCGAATTCTCACTGAAACAGCTGAACGTTTGCAGCAGCAAATGGGGCCGAACGATATGTTAGCCCGCTTTGGAGGAGATGAGTTTGTCGCAGTGGTAACCAGTGTGCAGGAACGCGAGCAGGTGACGTTACTGGTTGGGCGGCTATTGACACAATTTAATAATCCCTATCGCTTTGATGATTTAGAAGTCTCGTTGTCAGCCACCATCGGCATTGCCGACAATAGTGGTGAATTTAACTACCCGGTAGAACTGATTCAGCGTGCAGACGTCGCCATGTATGAAGCCAAACGTCGCGGGGGGAGCTCGTGGCATTGGTACAGTTCTGATCTTGATGCCGGAATGCAACAGCAGGTTGAACTTCGCACACATTTACAAGAAGCGATTCAAAAAGAACAGTTTGAGCTTTTCTATCAACCGATTGTTGATAGTAATGGTACGCCTCGTGCAGTCGAAGCATTGGTGCGCTGGAAGCACCCTGAGCGCGGCTACATTCCACCAAATGACTTTATTCCTTTGGCGGAAGCCACGGGGCAAATAATTGCGATCGCTGATTGGGTTTTTGCGCGCGCTTGCCAAGATACCAAAGCACTTATTGCTGCAGGCCTAGAGAGTGTTAGCGTCAACTTTTCGCCATTACAGTTTTACCGCGATGACTTTATTGAAAATGTAGCTGCAACAATGCGTGATTATGCGATTGAACCGGGTCAACTGGTTATCGAAATTACCGAGAATGTCTTTGTGCGCGATAGTGCACAGATGATTGCGTTGTTGCATGAACTGCGTGAACTTGGCCTTCAAATCTCGATTGACGATTTTGGTACGGGCTTTGCAAGTTTAAGTTATTTGAATCAACTTCCGGTTGACGGTATCAAAATTGACCGTACGTTTATTTCCGGCATAGATAACGCCCAGCGTAATTCAGCCATTACCCGTGGTGTTTTGATGATCGCCAAAGAACTTGGCGTGAAAACAATAGCCGAAGGTGTCGAAACTGAGGGCGAACGTGAATTTGTGATTGCGCACGGTAGCGATCTGTTACAGGGCTACTTATTCTGTCGCCCGCAGCCGCTCGATGAGGTGCTGGCTTGGATAACCGCGCAAAGTGAGCGTTAACTCACTCGCGCGGCTCAAGACTTCACGCTTAGAAGCGGTAATCAAAGCCAATAGAAACCGTTTGTGGTTTGTTCGGCCGTGCACCGTATGGTAAGCGTGAAATAATCACTTGCTCGTCAAAGATATTCTCAACCTTTAGGAACACTGTGGTTTGCTCGCTTAACGGGTAGCGACTGATCCAGTCGACTGTAAACAGCGATTCAGTGGTGGCGAAGACGCTATTGTCACGTTGGCAGCCAACACTCACACAGGTTTCGTCCATGTATTTTACAACCGCATGATTGTCCCAACCATTGTCGAGTAATAAGCCGATTTGCGCACTGAAAATTTGCTCTGGAATGTCAGCCAAAGTATCACCGTCTTGGACGCCGGTAAGTGCATTATCCTCGCTAATTTCGGCGCTGGTATAGGTGTAGTTGAAGCTGACTGGCAGGCGCGCACCGTCCAGTTGCCACTCATTGCCTAATTGCAGCTCGATACCTTGTACAAGCGCTTCGCCTGTTACGTAGCTACCGGAAGTGGCGCCGTTGCTACAAGGGCTTGCCACTGAGCAACTTTCCGCCTGATTATTAAAATCACTACGGAAGAAAATGGCTTCAGCATACAGAGTTTGCGCTTGGTAACGTGCGCCAAACTCGTAGTTCGTGCTGGTTTCTGGTTCATCGGTTTCGCTTGCGCCGCCACCGAGTGGTGCGAAGCCACGATGCACACCAGCCAGCAACTGTACTGAATCATTTAAGTCGTAAGTGAATGATAGGCCCGGCAACCATTCTTGCGCAGTACTGCCGCGTGTGCTGGGTGCGTCACTGCGATCAACACTAGCAAATTGCTCACGGAAGGTGTCGACATCTTCGTAGCGCAGGGTGGCTTGTACCTTCAAATTAGCGGTCGCTTGCCAAACGTCAGCGAGCCAAAATGCCATGGCATCAGCGCCTTCGAGACGATTATCACCACCCGTTGGCTGAATGGTTTCTTGATAAACCAAGCTACCGTTAACCTGATCGTAAACCTCTACGGGTTGGAAGCGGTCCATGCGGTCGCTATGGTCACGCACGCCGACTTCAACTTGGTGGTCTCCCCAACTGCTTTGTAAACGCGCTTCAATGCCATAAGACTCGTAAGCGCGGTTGTTATGCGTGTACTCCAGTCCTTGAATATCGCGCGTACCGTTAAGTACTGCTTGTGCTTCGGCGTCGCCCGCATTGGCCGCATTAATGAGACTGCTTGGACTGCCTTTAAACCAGTCGCGTTTGTATTCATTGCGGTAGCCAACGACAGACAGGTTCAGGTTGTCAGACAAATCGGCTTCGTAGGTGAGGCTCAGACCGCTGTGCTGGTTATCCATCTGGTCGATCGCGGTTAAGCCATAGCGACGGTTTGGGTTGCGGGCGAAGTCTACGTCAGTTAAGCCTGCGTAGGTTTCGTTCGAAACTTGCTCTGAGTACTGCGCTTTTGCAGTTAAGCTCTGATTGACCCCTGACCACCGCAGCTTGACCAAGTAGTCTTCGATATCGTGACCAGCGTCGCGGTTGGTCCGATCAATTTCTTTAAAGCCATCACTGTCGCGTTGTACGGTATCAATTAACCAGCCCCATGCGCCTTCAGTTCCACCATAGTAGGCATGTATATCGCGGCTGTTGTTTTCCCCCATACGCAAGGTCACTTGGCCTTGGCGTTGCTGTGGAATCGGCGTGGTCACTAGATTTATTACACCACCGGTGGTTTGTGGACCATAACGCAGCAACGGTGCACCTTTAAGCACCTCGATGGTGTGCATACGGTAAGCTTCAGGAAAATAATATGCGGCTGGGTTAGAGTACGGCGCTGGCGCAATCATAACGCCGTCTTCTAGTAAGGTAACTTTGCTTGAACGGCCACCCGCTGCCGCACGAATACCAATGTTGGGGCGCAGGCCCTGGCCGTCTTCTTCACGAATGTAGACGCCTGGAACGGTCTTCAGTAATTGGTTGATGTCCGTATTAACTTCAACCTCAAGTTGCTCTGGCGCCACCACGGCACTTGAGCCTGCCACGGTACGTGCAGCTTGTTTGTCACCAATGATCTGGATGACTTCAGCAGCATCCGTTGTTGGCGTTGCAACTTCTTCAGCAAATGTTGTTGTACTGGTGAGCGCTACAGTGATCGCACCGGCCAGAAGTGAATAACGCATGTATCCCCCAAAATTTGTGTTTCAAAAAGCGGGGGAGATTATAAATGCAAACTATTCGCATTTGCAATGACTCAGATCACAAAAAGATTCTTATACATGCGTTCTGCGTAATCGTCGGTCATGCCGGCAATGTAATCACAAAGGATACGGTCGGCACCGGCTTGACCCTCTTGTTCATAGGCTGTTTGCCAACGCGCACGGGTGTTGTGCGGTAAGAGCCGCAATGGCTCATTGTGAAAAGCACTAAACAGATTGAGCAACATGGTTTGGCTGCGATAGCGTAACTGTTGTATCGAGGGTTGATTGATCACATGTTCGAACACCACCGCTTTTAGGCTATCGAGCAAAAACCGTTGTGGTTCAGGCAACACAGCGTTATAGCGGACCAGTTCCTCATTGACGTCAGGTAATACTTCTTTGATGCGTACGGCGGTGACAAAGATATTCACTAAGGCACCAATGGCGTCCTTGCGGATGCTGTGTTGACGTGAGAAAAGTTGTGTACCGAGCTGACGCATTAACGTGCTTAGGTCGCCATCAAGGCTACTCACCACATGGTCGAGATGGGTATGCCACTGGTTTTCTGACAAGGTGCCAGTGACCACTGCATCTTCGAGGTCGTGGACGCCATAGGCAATATCATCAGCCAGCTCCATTAATGAAGCATCAAAGCTTTTGTGGAGTGAGCGTTGCCACGGCGAGCGCTCCAGTTTTTCAACTTCTTGAAAGCGTTGGCGATCGGCGGCACTTAACGGCTCAAGTACCCAATCAAGCAGGTCAGCGTCGCAAGCAAACAGCGCTTTTGCGGGTCGCCAATTAGCCAGACTACCCGGATTCGTAAGTGTGTCAGGGACGGGCCAATCCGGCATCAGCACAGGATACTTTAATAAACCTAATAATGAGCGTCGTGTCAGGTCCATGCCATGTTCAGCGTGATAGGCTTCAAGCTTGCCAACAATACGGAAAGTTTGGCCGTTGCCCTCGAAGCCTCCGGACGCGAGCATCTTATAGTTCAAGGCGGTTTCACCGCCGTGGCCAAAGGGTGGGTGACCAATGTCATGAGCGAGACACAGCGTTTCCATCAAGTTCAGATCGGGTAACAGCTGGCGCTCTTCGCTACTACCGACATGGTGCAACTGATTGATGAGTGATGTGCCGATTTGCGCTGCCTCAAGAGAATGCGTCAGACGCGTGCGGTAAAAGTCATTTTCACCGACATTCATTATTTGAGTCTTCGATTGCAAGCGCCGAAACGCGGCAGAGTGCAGTACGCGAGCGCGATCACGTTGCCATGGGGTGCGTCGATCGCCGGGGCGTTGCGCGGAAGGGCCTGATCGTCGGGCTTGCCAATACTCGTTCATAGCTACTCCTGGTCTGCTGCAGGTTCTGGCACATGGGTCTGTTCATAGTATGCTATGTTTACAGTGAGATACCAATAATGAATAGGAACAATAAGATAGCTCATTAATTTAAAGGACCCATGGCATGAACGATTTTTTAGCGCAGTGGCAGAGTGCAGCAATGACCAGCCTCGGCTTTTTTTGGATGGCGTTGTGGGCGTTTATTCTCGGTTACTTTATCAGTAGCATCATTCAGGTTCTGGTAACGCGACGCCAAATGCGCGCGGTGATGGGTGATGATGGCGCTAAGTCTATTGCTCTGGGCACTTTTTTTGGTTTTATTTCTAGCTCCTGTAGCTTTGCGGCGCTCGCCACCACACGCGCCCTTTTCAATAAGGGGGCGGCCTTTACTGCGGCTATGGCATTTATGCTGGCCTCAACTAATTTGGTTATAGAGTTAGGCTTTGTTATCGCCGTTTTCTTGAGTTGGCAATTTGTGGTCGGCGAATACCTAGGTGGCTTCCTACTGATTCTATTTGCCTGGCTATTTGTCAAAGTGACACGGCCGAAAAAGTTAATCGAAGAGGCGCGTGACGACGAGCAAGGTAACGGCGAGGAGAGTGGTTACAACCTCCGCCACTGGGGTGATCTCACAGATCCTGAGCTCTGGCAAATGGTCGCCAATCGCTATGTCATGGAATGGCAGATGGTCTGGAAGGATATTCTCATTGGTTTCACAGTGGCCGGCCTTATTTCAGCGTTTGTACCTTCGGAGTTTTTCACTTGGCTGTTTCAGGGAGCTGGCGCCAGTGCGGGCGATTTGAGCTTTGGGCAAGTGTTACAGCAAACGGTGGTGGGTCCTATTGCCGCCTTTTTTACTTTCATTGGCTCGATGGGCAATATTCCGCTTGCCGCGGTACTCTTTGGTGAGGGAGTCGCATTCGCCGGCGTCATGGCCTTCATTTTTTCTGATTTGGTGGTGCTGCCGGTATTACGCATTAATGCGCAATACTATGGCTGGAAAATGGCGCTGTATATTTCTGCGATGTTATTTACCTGCCTAGTGGTCGCCTCGTTGCTCATGCATTATGGCCTCGCGGCCTTTGACATCTTGCCTGACGCCAGTCAAATCGAAAATATCGCTGAGCGTGATCATTTCAAAATCAATTACGGATTTTATTTAAACCTGCTGGGTTTACTGGTGACAGGCGTACTTTTGTATCAACGTTGGCGGGCGAAGCAACACGAACATGCAGGGCATGACCACAGTCATGACCATGGTGGTGCGTCGTTAGGTACGCGCGTGATGCAAGTTCTATCGGCAGCGGCGGCAGTATGGCTAGTGGTTGGCGGATTAATCAGCATTGGCTAACAACAATGCAGTTACGTCCTTGTTGTTTGGCCTCATACATCGCCCGATCGGCACAACGCACAAGGTCACCTGCGCCGGTGGCATGGGTAGGATAAATGGCTACGCCTATGCTCGCCGAAATCTCCAACTGAAGATTCTCAACGGCAAAGGGTTTGGCCAACTCATCACGCAACCGCTCGGCAATCGCGACGGCGGTCGTCATGGCACTCTCAACCTCAGGGTGTGCTTCGGTTAACACTAAAAATTCATCGCCGCCGATACGGCAGGCCAAATCACTGTCGCGCAGACACGACTTAATGCGCCGTGCAACGTGAATCAGCAGCTGGTCGCCAACACTATGACCGAATTTGTCATTGATGGGTTTAAATTTGTCTAGGTCGATAAACAAAACCGCAAGAGCATGCTGGCGTTGTTCACAATTACGTAGGGCGAGATCGAACGCCTCATCAAAGGACGCTCGATTCGGTAGATTGGTCAGCATATCATGCCGCGCGAGGCGCGCCATTTTCTCCCGTTGCTCCCGTTGCTCAGTGATCTCTCGGGCGATGCCCAGTAGGTAGTCACTGTCATTTTCGCGGCCATCGACTTTTGCTGCGCGACAGGTATACCAGTGCCACTCACCATCACTGTGACGAACTCGGAACTCTAAATCTTCAAGGCTCGGTCCATCATTGAGGATGGACTGAACGAAAGCATTACAATTGTCCAGATCTTCGCGATGTACGATGGTGGTATAGGATTGATGCAGAGGGTCGCTTTGCTCATCGCCTAAGATACGTCGCCAATTAGGCGAAAGGTAGCCAATAGTGCCGTTCGCATCTACTGTGAAAATAATATCTGAGGCGCTTTTGACAAGGGTTTGAAAGCGTTGCTCGCTGGCAATGAGGTCGAGCTCGAGTTGTTTGCGCAGAGTCGCTTCGATAATGTAACCGGTCCATACTAAGGTTCCATCATCGAGTTCTTCGCCGTAATCGTGTGCATCAAGCCAAAGCTGCGTGCCATCAGGGCGGATAAAACGAAACGGATGATGCCATTCGCTGTGCTGTTGAGCTGAGAGAATACTCGCCTCGATGACCTCTTCGACATCTTCTGGGTGAATCGCGTCGAGGAGTGGGCCGGCATCCTGTAACAACTGTTGCGCTGAGAACCCAAGCAGCTCCTCGACATTTGCGCTAATGTGGGTAAAGCGAAAATGTCCGTTCGGCTCACGTATCAGTTGGTACGTAAGGCCGGGCAACTTATTGAGAAAACTGTGCCAGTCCATTCTTCGCCTGTGCTTTCAGTAATAGCGGAGTAATAACTTAGTATTAGTCGCGAAAGTTCTCAAATTGCAAGGGTAATTCAATATCCGAAGCGCGCAACAAGGCCATGGTTTGTTGTAGGTCATCTCTTTTCTTACCCGACACACGCACCTTGTCCCCTTGGATCGAGGCTTGCACTTTGATTTTGCTATCTTTCACAAGCTTGACGATTTGCTTGGCTAGAGGTTGATCGATGCCTTGCTTGAAAGTAACGGTGGTACTGTAGGTTTTGCCGCTATGATTGAGTTCTTGCGGCGTTTCTGTACCCGCCATACTAAGGTTTCGTTTGGCACAGTGGTTAGCGAAGATATCGTAAAGCTGCTGGACTTGGAAATCCGATTCAGATGCCAAGGTCACGGTGAACTCATTGAGTTCAATACGGGCCTCGACACCGCGAAAATCAAAGCGCGAATCGAGTTCGCGATTGGCGTTATCAACGGCGTTTTTTAGTTCGACACGATCGATTTCTGAAACTATATCAAATGTTGGCATTGCGACCGCCTTTTGGCTGCTTTTCGTAAACGTATGTTTCATTATCATTAATAAATGTTGTTATCACAAGAAAATGTGTGTTGCCAGCAACTGATTTCGCCATTAAGCACTCATTTTTGTTTGGAAGTATAGCCGTCTATATTGACAAGGGCAGCTCGGCTCAGTACATTCGCTGTCACAGCCCATTAATCTGAGTTCGTCTGTCGTCATGCCTTTCTCTTATCAAGATTTCTCTGTTGCACTCCCGCAAGGCGAGTTAGCGTTGCGCAGCTATGGCCGCGATGATGCGCCAGCGGTGTTGATCTTGGGTGGCATTTCCGGTGGCCGTAACATTTACCAATCGGACCCAAAGCGTTCAGGTCGGGGCTGGTGGCAGGGCTTAGTGGAAGATGCTGAATTGCAGCAATATCGCTTGCTTACCGTTGACTATTTTGGCGGCATGGGGGCCAGTAGCTGTGACGAAATTCCTGCCACAGTGGAGGCCCATGCCGAACTGTTGGTGAGCGCGCTACGACAACTTGGTATCTCGCAGTTACACGGGCTCATTGGTGGATCGTTTGGTGGCTGCGTAGCGCTTAGTTTGACCCAGCATGAGGGCTTCGGCGAGGCTCGCCTAGCGGTGTTAGGTGCAGCTCATCGGCCGGCGGCACAAGCCGTCATCATGCGCAGCTTACAGCGGGATTTTGTGGCGCTGGGGCAAGCCGCCGGCCAAGGCGTGCGCGGCATAGAACTAGCGCGCACACTGGCAATGTTGAGTTACCGTGGAGCGCAAGGACTCGATGCGCGGTTCCCTGATCCAGCGGGCGCTGTCGCCTATGTGCATGAACGTGCAGCACAATTGGTGAATTCAAACCCGACCCAAGCCGAGCAGCTTTTTGCCCGCTTCGGGCCTGCGCTGGACCATTTCCGGGTGCCGCCACAGGCCATTTGCAACCCCACCCTTTTAGTTAGTTTTGCCGATGACTATTTGGCACCACAACACCTGATGACGGAGTTCGCTGGCTTGCTGCCTGATTGTCGCGAGCATCTCGCGATAGCGACGGTGCACGGGCATGACGGCTTTATTCTTAATACGGCGAATTATGGGCCGCAACTCAAACAATTTTTGGAGGAAGCATGAGCCAAGCTGAAATTGCGCTGGGCGTGGTAGGTGCAGGCACGATTGGTGGTTATTGGTTAGATTATTTTGCCACGCAATTGTCACTCGCATCTCAAAGTTGTGTCACAGCCATATTTCGCAGCAAGCGGGCACTGATTAAGCCGCGGGGAGTGGCTATCGAGGGCTGGCGCGAGGACTTTACAGCAGCCGCAGAACAAAGCGATGCGGCGACGATTCTCGAATGGATAAAGACCAGTCAACAGCGTGGACAGCAAACAGTGCTGTTGGATCTTACCGCAGCGAAAACGGTCAGCCGTGACTACGTGGCGTGGGTGAAGGCTGGCGCACATGTTATTTCGGCGAACAAATACGCCGGTTCGAGTGGCTTGGAGTACTACCAAGAGTTACAGCGCACACTACAGCAATACCAGCGTAGTTGGCTGTATAACACCACGGTCGGGGCGGGACTGCCTATTTTGACAGCGATTGCTGAGCGCTGTCGCTGCGGCGACGAGATTCTGCGTATTGAAGGTAATTTATCCGGCTCTTTATCGTGGATTTTCCAAAACTATCGCAGTGGTGATGCCTTGTCTGAGTGGCTATTAAAGGCGCGTGAACAGGGGCTGACCGAGCCTGATCCGCGTACCGATCTTGGCGGCATGGATGTCGCGCGGAAATTAGTTATTTTAGCCCGTGAAGCCGGACTGCCCCTGCAGTTGGCTGATGTCACTATTCATAACTTGGTACCACAAGCTTTACGTGATTGTTCAACAGAGGAATTTCTACAACACCTCGAAGCATTTGATCAAGCTTTTGATAGCTGGCGCCAAGGCGCTGATGATCAGGCCAGGCAGTGGGTTTACCTTGGTTACATAGCGCGAAGCGAAAGCGGGGAGCTAAGTGCGGGCACCGAGCTGGTACCTATTAGTGAAGACTCGGTCTATGCTCGCTTACCACCGGGCAATGCCAACTTTACCGTGCGCAGCCAGCAATATAACGCAAATCCACTGGTGATTCAGGGGCCGGGGGCAGGGCCTGAAGTTACCGCGGCAGGGGTTCATAGTGATGTATTACAGCTCATTTCTCAGCTGAAGAAGTAGATAGTTGGAAAAGTAGCCGAAAAAAGCTTGCACATTGCACTCACTTAATTAATATGGACGTCTAAACGTATAAACATCCGTATTGGCGTATTTATTAAAAGTGAGTGCTTTATGTCTGAACATTACCGAGCTGCAACTTTAGCTATCCACCATGGCTATGAAACCGACCCGACCACCAAAGCAGTGGCAACCCCTATTTATCAAACTGCAGCGTTCGCCTTTGACGATGCGCAGCACGGTGCCGATCTATTTGACTTAGCTGTACCGGGGAATATTTACTCGCGCATCATGAACCCGACGAATGACGTATTAGAGCAACGCGTGGCTGCGCTCGAGGGCGGTGTTGCAGGATTAGCGGTAGCTTCGGGTATGGCGGCGATTCAGTACACCTTGATCACGCTTGCCAGCCAAGGCGACAACATTGTTACCACGCCGCAGCTCTACGGCGGTACTTACACCTTATTCGCGCATATGTTGCCATCGTTTGGTATCGAAGTGCGCTTTGCTAAGTCGGACAGCGCCGAGGATTTGGCCGCTTGTGTCGACGAACGAACTAAAGCGCTTTATTGCGAAACCATTGGTAATCCAGCGGGCAACATTGCTGACCTTGAAGGCTACGGTAAGCTGGCTGAACAGCGTGGTATACCCTTAGTGGTCGATAATACGGTTGCCAGCCCATCACTATGTAAGCCTTTGGAATGGGGCGCGCACATTGTCGTGCACTCGCTAACCAAGTATATCGGTGGTCACGGCACCACCATCGGTGGCTTAATTGTTGACGGCGGGCGCTTCGATTGGGTGAAGCACCAAGCACGATTCCCGCAGTTTAATGAACCCGAGCCTGCCTATCATGGTGTGGTTTACAACGAAGCTTTTGAAGCTGCGGCGTTCATCGCCCGCGTGCGCACGGTTGCACTGCGTAACACCGGCGCGGCGCTTTCTCCGTTTAATGCCTTTTTAATTCTGCAAGGACTGGAAACCCTCGAATTGCGCATCGAACGCCATTGTCAGAATACGCAGCGAGTATTGCACTTCTTGCAGCATCATCCCGAAGTCGCTTGGGTGAATTATGCAGGGCTGGAAAATCATCGTGACTACGAGCGGGCGCAGAAATATATCCGTGGCGGCTTACCAGCATCGCTGCTGACCTTTGGCTTAAAAGGTGGTTACGAAGCAGGCGTGCAATTTTACGATAAGCTCAAATTATTCAAGCGCTTGGTGAATATAGGTGATGCGAAATCACTGGCCTGCCACCCCGCTTCGACCACGCACCGGCAGTTGACCCCTGAGGAACAACTCAAGGTAGGCGTGAAGCCCGAAGCGATTCGCTTGTGCGTTGGCATCGAGCATCCTGATGACATTATTGCCGATCTCGAGCAGGCTTTGGTAAAGACGGCGCAGAAAGTGGCTGCAAGCAGCTAGATTAGGTATAGTGAGCCTCTTTGAAGTCAGCCTGAGATCCGAACATGCAAAGAGGTTTCCAATTCGCGGTGCTCGCTCTGGTGAGCACCCTGCTCGTCAGTTGTGCAGCTGTTGTTGAGCAACGCTTAGCGGCGCGTCCGATGGCCTTCGCCCTGGAAGGGGACACTGAAGCATCGCTGCGTAATTTACAAATCACCACGCGTGAGTTTTGCCTGCCTTACCTTGGCGGCTGCACTGGCTATCTTTTTGGTAAGCCATATCACCTGCTAAATCAAGAGAGTGAGGATAAGGTTAATAAGTTAACCTTTGATGTTGCCATCGATGTAGGTGACCAAGAGGAAGTCTTTAAGCTTCAATTAGACAGCAAAGAGATTGAGCCGAACAAAGGAACCGTAGTGCTGCTGCATGGTTATGGTGGTGATAAATCGACCATGGGCATGAGCGCAGCCTATTTTATGTTCCTTGGCTACCATGTGATTGCGCCCGACTTACTGGGTCATGGCGAGTCGACCGCTGAGCAGATGGGCTTCGGCGTGCGTGATGCCGATGTCATTAATGCGCTTATCGATAGTCTCCCGCAACGCGAAACACCGAAACCACTCTACCTTGCAGGTTTGTCATTAGGGACGGTCGCTGCCGCACACATCGCTAAGCAGCGTGATGATGTTGCCGGCTTGATTCTGTTTGCGCCGATGGCACCGATGGACGAGGCAACGAACGCTATGATCGCAGGCTGGTTTCCGTACTTAAGCAAAATGATGCCCGCTGAGTCCGTGCGTGAGGGAGTCCTTGGTGCGATGCAGCAGCAAGGTATCGAACTAGCGGATACTGACTTGCAGCAATTATTACCGCAATTAGATGTACCGATGCTGATGATCGCCAGTGACAAAGATAGTGTCGCGCCGTACGAACGTTATTTACCGTTGGAGTCGGACGAGCGCGAATTAGTGATGGCGCCGGGTCGCCATCATGCCACGGTGGGCGTTATCGACAATGAGCTGCACCAACATATTAGCGCTTGGTTGGCTGCCAACTAAGCGCTACTGCAGCATTTCATCAGGAATCGGAACCTCGATACAGGCACACAGAATCGCCAGCAGTTGACGTTCGGCTGGCGATATAACATTGTCCTTGCGCACCGTTTCCAGCCATTTCTCAATGAGCGTTTCCTTGCCTTTTGGCGCCCACCCACGACAGGTGTTCAGCGCTCTACTCAGTGCTACGCGGTCCACTTTTTGCCCGGCATCAGTACGCTCGAGCGCAGTCACCGTCACCTCTAAGGCTTGCTGGTTATCGAGGGTGTCTTTGAACCTCCCTTTGGGCAAGAGTTGCCGGGCCAGCAGTTGATACAAGCCCCAATGGAACAGGTCTTGGCTCTGCGCCATTTCATGTAAATCTTTCAGCAGGTTGAGTCGCTGCGCCTCGGGGGCTTGGCGCAACGCCGGCACTGCGAGCTCCACCAACGCGAGTTGCTGCGCCGCGTTCAAGCCTTGCAACGCCTGATTGGGCTCGCCAAGTAATTCGCTCAAGACCAAGTCATGTACTAATTTCGAAGCTTGTTGCGGGCTATGGGCTTGTTCCAACAGCACCGCAGGTAACGCCAGAAGCGCCAACTTATTAAGCGCCGAAGGTTTTGGTTGCGCCTCAACATGTTCTTTTTCGGAGCGACTGCGGGCTTTGCGAGGCTCAGGGTAACGGCCATTCCAGTGTGGCTCGATACGTTTGATACGTTTTTCTAGCGGCGGGTGAGTTGCCATCATGCCGAACCAGTGTTTGAGTGCCTCGCCGAAGAATAAGTGCGCTGCTTCATCAGCGTTTTTGCTAAACATGCGACTGCCATATTGCCGCGCACCGATTTGTTTCAATGCTCCCGACAGCGCTTCGGGGTTGCGGGTAAATTGCACCGCTGCGGCATCAGCGAGGTATTCGCGTTGACGGCTCACCGCCGCTTTGATGAGATTGCCGAACAGCACCCCAATACCACCGACGATCATTAAGCCGATACCCAGTAGCGGCAGTGCATTCTTATTATTTCGACCACGACTTCGGCCGCCGGAATACAGCAGAATACGACCGAAATGAGCCACGGCGAGAATACCTGCAAGGGCGGCAATCAGGCGAATGTTAAGGCGCATATCGCCATTGAGAATGTGGCTAAATTCATGGGCTACGACACCTTGCAACTGCTCGCGCGAAAAGGTTTCGACTGAGCCACGGGTCAGGCCAATCACCGCATCACGGGTGTCATATCCCGCTGCAAAGGCATTAATATTGCTCTCGTGGGGCAAGATGTATACCGCCGGAACGGGCATATTTGCAGCAATGGCCATTTCTTCGACGACGTTGAGTACGCGGCGCTCGACAGTATCTTGGGTGTCAGGTGAAATAAGTTCACCACCAAGATATTCGGCGATCACTTTACCGCCGGCTTTCAATTGCAACCATTTGACCAGCATGACCATTAAGATACCGCCGCCGACCACTAAGCTAACCCATAAAAACGGCTCAATGCTTAATTGATAGCCGCCATTCCCATCGGTTTGCACCGCGCCGGCAATGAAGGCGATAACCAGTGTCACCGCCGCAATGATCAAGCCAAAGGCAAGAAAAAAGAGCAGCACAAGCAGGCCGGTGTTGCGCCGAGCCTGCTGCTGATGTTCGAAGAAATTGACCATAGCTAAACGACTTAGAAGTTAACTTTAGGTGCTGCTTGAATCTCAGCGCTGTCAGCGAATTCCAACAGGCTAGCGTCTTTGCTATGCCCGAAGAAGCTGGCAACTGCAACCGGTGGAAACGACTGGCGATAGGTGTTGTAACTCATTACCGCATCGTTAAAGGCTTGTCTGGCGAAGGCTACACGGTTTTCGGTGCTCGTCAGCTCTTCTGATACCTGCATCATGTTTTCGTTCGCTTTCAACTCTGGGTACGCTTCCATGACCACGTTCAAGCGACCTAAAGCACTGCCAAGTGCACTTTCTGCTCCACCAAGCTCGTGCATAGCGCTCGCGTTGCGTGGGTCCTGCGCTGCTTTGGGTAATGCTGCGGCGGCTTGGTTACGTGCCTGCGTCACCGCTTCAAGCGTTTCGCGTTCGTGCTTTAGGTACGCTTTTGCGGTCTCAACCAGATTCGGGATGAGGTCGTAGCGTCGTTTTAGTTGCACTTCAATTTGCGCAAAGGCATTTTCGAATTGGTTTTTAAGGCGCACCAGTTTGTTGTAGATACCGATTAAATACACAAACAAAACGATGGCGATAATGATAATAATCCAACCAGTACTCATGTCGGGATTCCTCGTTGTTAAGATGTCGCACGCGCATCAGCAACATGCTATGCTTTGCCGTCATTCGCAAGTGATTTTTAGAAGCCATGACGACATCCACCGCTGACGGAAATTTATTTATTGTTGCTGCACCAAGCGGTGCAGGTAAATCCAGTTTAATCCGTGCTTTGCTTGAGCGCCACAATGATGGCAGCATGCAGGTGTCGGTTTCCTGCACCACCCGCGCACCGCGTCCCGGTGAGAGCGATGGTGTGCACTATCACTTTCTTGACGTCGCGACGTTTCAGCGCAAAATTGAAGAAAATGCCTTTTACGAATGGGCAAAGGTCTTCGACAACTACTATGGCACGTCTCGCCAAGTGATTGAAGACACACTGAAGCAAGGCATCGATGTTTTTCTTGATATCGACTGGCAAGGCGCGCGGCAAGTGCGCGAGGCTTATCCGCAGGCGCAGTCAGTTTTCATTGTCCCGCCGAGCCTCGAAGTGCTGGAACAACGTTTGCGTAGTCGCGGCCAAGACAGTGATGAAGTGATTGCCAGTCGTATGGCGAAAGCTCAGGCAGAAATGTCGCATTATCATGAGTTTGACTACCTACTCGTCAATGATGACTTTAACGAAACCTTGGCCAACTTTGAGCATATTGTGCTGGCGCGGCGGCAAAGAATGGCGTTGCAGCAAGCGCGACATGCGGCTAAACTCAAAGATCTCTTGGCGAATGCTGGTTAAATCCGTATAATTCGTGACCCATTTTGCAATTGCAATCTATTTTATTAAGTTGGAGTAACTATGGCGCGCGTAACTGTAGAAGAAGCTGTTGATCGTATTGGCAATCGATTTGACTTGGTATTAGTCGCCTCACGCCGTGCCCGTCAGTTGGCCACCCAAGGCAAAGACGCTTTGGTTCCGTGGAAAAACGAAAAAGCGACCGTGGTAGCTTTGCGTGAAATCGAAGAAGGCTTAATCGACGCCGAGCGTTTGGATGTTGAAGAGCGCACTGAAATGGCTCAGCAAGACGCTGATGAACTTGCTGCTGTAGATGCGATTCGTGGTCTTGAGTAACGCGGGTGTATTTATTTGAAGGTCTCCGGCAGCAACTAGCCGAGTATCTCCCACCTGATCAGGTGCAGCGTGCGGCTGCGGCCTTTAAATTGGCCGCAGAAGCACACAAAACGCAAAAACGCCGTAGTGGCGAACCTTATATTACCCATCCTGTTGCCGTAGCGGGCATCCTTGCCGATATGCGTCTCGACCATGAAACCATCATGTCGGCGTTGTTGCATGACGTTATCGAAGATACCGAATTTACCCAAGAAGACTTAGCCGAACAGTTTGGTTCGACCGTTGCTGAGTTGGTTGAAGGTGTCTCGAAGCTCGACAAGCTTACTTTTGACTCAAAAGAAGAGTTACAAACCGAAAATTATCGCAAGATGATCATGGCGATGGTACATGACATCCGAGTGATTTTGATTAAGCTTGCCGACCGCACACACAATATGCGTACGATTGGCCATTTACGCCCCGATAAGCGCCGCCGCATTGCGCGCGAAACCCTTGAGATTTATGCACCGCTGGCGCACCGTTTGGGTATTCACGACATCAAGAACGAGCTTGAGCACTTGGGCTTTTTCGCCTTATATCCGTGGCGGGCAAAGCTACTTGAATCGCAAGTTAAGCAAGCGCGTGGCAATCGCCGAGAGCTGGTTGAGCGCGTACAAAAAGAGATCGAAGCGCGTCTGCATGAACACGGTATCAGCGCCCGCGTGCTAGGCCGTGAGAAACACCTATACAGCATCTATAAAAAAATGCTCAGCAAGGAACTGCATTTTGAGCAGGTGATGGACATTTACGCGTTTCGCGTGATTGTAGATGAAGTTGATACTTGCTACCGCGTGCTCGGTGCCCTGCATAACCTCTACAAGCCGATCGAAACGCGGTTTAAAGATTACATTGCGATCCCGAAATCGAATGGCTATCAGTCGTTGCATACCTCATTAAAGGGGCCGCATGGCATTCCGGTCGAAATTCAAATTCGTACTGAAGAAATGAATTTGATGGCTGACCGCGGGGTTGCCGCGCATTGGCTGTATAAAACTGAAGAAAGTTCGGGTACCACCGCGCAAGTGCGGGCGCGTCGTTGGATGCAAAGCCTACTCGAACTCCAACAAAGTACGGGTAATGCCTTCGAGTTCATAGAGAACGTGAAGTCTGAGCTATTCCCAGAAGAAATATATGTGTTCACGCCAGAAGGCCGCATCATCGAACTGCCACAAGGCGCGACGCCGGTGGACTTTGCTTACGCAGTACACACAGATATCGGCAATACCTGTATCGGTGCGCGGGTCAATCACAAGGTTTATTCACTGAGCAAGCCATTGGAAACTGGGCAGACAGTCGAAATCAAGACCGCACCAGGTTCACGCCCTAACATCGCTTGGTTGAACTTTGCCGTCACAGGTAAAGCGCGCGCGAAGATTCGTCAGTATCTTAAAGGGCAAGAAACTCGCGAAGCCGAGCAATTAGGCGAGCGTTTGTTGCGCGCCGCGCTGGGACCGGTGAATTATAATGACATCTCGGCTGAAGAATTCGCGCGGGTTTGTGAAGAAGTTAAAATCGAAGACAAATCACATTTATTACGCGAAATTGGGCTCGGCAACATGATGTCGGTGGCGATTGCCAAGCGCTTGCTAGGTGAAATGCAGCAACTTAAAGACGAGCAACCCAGTAGTGGACGCGGTTTGGCAATCAAAGGTGCCGAAGGCTTGTTGGTTAGCTTCGCTAAATGCTGCCGGCCGATTCCGGGCGACGATATCATTGCCCATGTGAGCCCAGGCAAAGGCTTAGTGATTCACCGTCGCGAGTGCAAGAATGTCCGTGGTCATGAAGACGAACCAGGGCGCTATTTCCCAGTGCAATGGGATAATAAGCCCGATGCTGAATTTATTACCGAAGTACGGGTCGAGGTGGTTAATCACCAAGGCGCGTTGGCGAAGCTTACGTCGAACATTTCAGCGACCGGCTGTAATATTCACGGTTTGAAGACCGAAGAGGTCGACGCCAACATCTACTATATTGATGTCGCGCTGACCGTTCATGATAGAAAACAACTCGCTGATGTGATTCGTCATATCCGCAAGATGCCAGATGTACAACGCGTCGCGCGTTTAAGGAAATAACATGTCAAAAGTCATTATCAGTACCGACAAGGCACCAGCGGCGATTGGTACCTACTCACAGGCCGTTAAAATCGGCACGACCGTTTATTTGTCGGGGCAAATCCCGTTGGTTCCAGAGACCATGGAATTTGTCAGCGAAGATTTTCGCGCACAAGCCGTGCAGGTATTTAAAAACCTATCTGCGGTTTGTGAAGCGGCTGGCGGTGAGCTGCAAGATATGGTCAAAGTCCAAATTTATTTGATCGACTTAGGTCAGTTCGCCATTGTTAACGAAGTGATGGCCGAGTTCTTCCGTACGCCTTACCCAGCACGCGCCGCTATCGGCGTGAAAGCTCTGCCGAAGGGCGCGCAAATTGAAATTGATGGCGTCATGGAGTTACCGAGCACCAATTAAGAGGTGCTCGGCTCAAGTTTTTCACGGCCTTCAAGCGGCTTGCGCCAAATGATCATCGCCAATGCAACCCCACCCAGAATAAAGCAATAACCGGTGTTGACACTTACCTGAATCGGCGTAAGCCCAAAACTTGCGCCCATAAACAGTGCTTGCGCACCATAGGGCAACGCACCCTGAACCACACAGGCAAAGATATCCAGCAAACTGGCGCTTTGCCGCGGCGCAAGATTACCTTCTTCCGCCAACCGCTTACTCACCTCACCTGAAAGTAAAATCGTCACGGTATTATTTGCTACGGCGAAGTTGGTAAGCCCAGTGAGGCCGGCAACACCAAAGGCCGCACGTTGTTGCGGATGTTTGAACAAGCGCTTGGTGATATTGCCCACTGAGCTGGCGAGGAATTTCAAGCCGCCTTGTTGACGGATCAACGCTGACAGTCCGCCAATCAGCAAGCTAAGCAAGAAGATCTCTTGCATACTGGCGAAGCCTTTGTAGATATCTTGGCTGAAGGCAACCCATTGATAATCCACAGTGACCATGCCAAAGGCTGCGGCCAAAATAATTCCGAGTGTTAGCACTGCGAATACATTCAGCCCCATGACCGCCAACACGATAATGAAGAAGTAGGGCAGACTTAACCACAAGTTAGCCTCAGGGATTTTTGGCGGTGTTGCGCCAGTGTCGTAGCTGATAAGCCAAAGAATGGTGATGATGGCTGCAGGAATCGAGATTTTTAAGTTCGCTTTGAACTTATCGCTCATATTACAGCCTTGCGTACGCGTTGCGGCAATGGTGGTGTCGGAAATGATCGACAAGTTGTCGCCAAACATTGCGCCACTGACCAACACCCCAGCTAACAATGGCAGGTCAATGCCAGACGCTTGGCCAAGACCCAGAGCCACCGGCGCCAAGGCACCCAAGGTACCCATCGAAGTGCCCATTGCGGTGGATACCACCGCGGCAATAATAAATAGACCTGGTAACAGGAAGCTCGCCGGAATTACGTGCAGACCCAAAGCGACCATGGCATCGACGCCACCGGTTGCGGCAGCTACTGTCGAGAAGGCACCTGCCAACAAGTAAATCATGCACATCGTGACAATATTGCGGTCACCGACACCGGCCACGAAGGTATTGATACGCTCTTCAAAGGCCTGTTTACTCAGCAGCACCGCCAAAATAATTGCCGGTAAAATCGCAACTGGACTCGCCAGTTGGTAAAACGCCATATCCACGCCTGTGAGTTGAAAGTAAATACCGGCACCAAGAAAAAGCGCGAGAAAGAGCCCCAGTGGGAGCAGCGCACGAGCGCTAGCAGCTTCAGTCATAAGTTAGCGAACCTTTATTATTTTATTTGGACGTCCAGAAGTGTATACATCCTTAACTTCAGGTGCAATAGCCAAAGCCGATTAGCTGTTGCCAATTACCGCGACTTCGTCATACTAAGTTACATGTTGTACTAAGGAATACAAAGGAAGTCGAATGAGTCCTGATGATCTGCACTTGCAGTTGCGCAATATACGCAAAGAAGACTACCCGCAATTGAAAGCCTTGATGGACAAGGTTTACCCAGATATCGGCGGGGCTTGGGGAGAGCACACTATTCTCAAGCTAGTAAAAGAATTCCCTGAAGGGCAAATCTGTCTGGAAGATAACGGTCAAATGGTCGGCGTAGCCCTGACGGTGCGCGTTAAGTATGCACGCTTCAGTAACCCGCATACCTATGACGACCTTATGGATGCCCGCGAAAATATTCTTAATGACCGTAAAGGCGATGCCTTATATGGTCTCGACGTGCTTATCCACCCTGAGTATCGCGGCTTCCGCTTAGGCCGGCGTTTGTACGACGCGCGCAAAGAGCTCTGTCGGCAGATGAATTTGAAAGCAATTCTGGCAGGTGGACGTATTGTCAATTTCCATAAATATGCGGACGAGCTGACCCCTGGGCAATATATTGAGAGCGTGCACCGTCGCGAAATCTACGATCCGATTCTAACGTTTCAGCTAGCCAATGACTTCACCGTCAAGCGCTTGCTCGGTAAGTATCTGCCCGAGGACAAGCGCTCGGTCGGTTTTGCCACTTTGCTGGAATGGAACAACTTCTTGTACGAGCCGTCGGATAATATTCTCGGCAGTCGCATTCGCAATGTGAGGATTGGCGCGGTGCAGTGGCAAATGCGTGAAATCGATTCGGTCGAAGAGATGCTTAAGCAAGTCGAGTACTTTGTTGACGCAATGTCGAGCTATCAAAGTGATTTCGCGGTGTTCCCGGAATTCTTTAATGCGCCCCTGATGGGCTTGACCGATCAAAGCCGCCAAAAGGATGCGATTCGCTTTTTAGCGGGCTACACCGATCGCTTCAAGCGAGAAATGTCGCAGATGGCGGTCAGTTACAATGTCAATATCATCACTGGCTCGATGCCACTCGACGAAGACGATGTGATCTACAACGTTTCCTATCTTTGCCGGCGCGATGGGACCATCGAAGAGCAGCGCAAAATCCATGTCACACCGCATGAGAAGCGTGACTGGGTCATTGAAGGTGGCAATCACGTACAGGTGTTTGATACCGACGCCGGTAAAATTGGCATCTTGATTTGCTATGACGTTGAGTTCCCAGAACTCGGCCGTTTGATGGCGGCTGAAGGCTTAGAGATTCTCTTCGTACCGTTCTGGACCGATACCCGTAATGCTTATCTGCGCGTACGTCATTGCGCCCAAGCCCGGGCCGTGGAAAACGAATGTTACGTGGTCACCTGCGGCAGTGTCGGTAACTTGCCGCAAGTTGAGAGTCTGGATGTGCAGTACGCTCAGTCGGCGGTATTCTCGCCATCTGACTTTGCTTTTCCGTACGATGCTATTTTGGCAGAGACAACGCCAAATACGGAGCAGCTGATTTTCTCTGATCTAAACTTGGATGAATTGCGGTATTTACATCACGAAGGTTCGGTGACAAATCTGAAAGACAGACGCACCGACATCTACGAAGTCACCAGGAAATGGTAACAAAAACCGTTGTTCGCTATTTGATGTTCGCTCTTCGTTTAAAACAAACATCAAACAGCTAATAACGATTTGTGTTTATCGAACATCGAACATCGAACAGCAAACAGCGAGGTTTTTATGGCGGTAAAACTGATTTCTCCGGCGGATGAAGCCTATAACTATCCGCTTCTGATCAAACAGCTTTTGTTATCAGCTGAACGTTATGCTGGCGATAAAGAAATCGTGGGCGGCAATAATGGCCAGCGCTTTAGTTACGGTGAGTTCATTGAACGCGTGCATCGCTTGGCCAATGTGCTCACTGAAGCTGGGGTGAAAGAAGGTGATACCGTCGCCGTACTCGATTGGGATACGCCACGTTACCTTGAGTGCTTCTTTGCGGTACCGATGATTGGCGCGGTGCTGCATACGGTGAACGTGCGTTTGGCGCCGGAGCAGGTGGTGTACACCATGAATCATGCGCAAGACGACTTGGTGCTAGTGCATGACGACTTCTTGCCGCTGATTGCTAAAGTTCAAGACCAGTTGACCACCGTGAAGGGCTACATTCAGCTGACCGATGAAGCGCAGGCACCGCAACCGCCGCTGGAAGTTATCGGTGATTATGAGAGTCTGCTGGCGGGTGCTTTGACCGAATTTGATTTTCCTGACTTCGACGAAAACGCCATTGCGACGACCTTCTATACCACCGGTACTACGGGGAATCCGAAAGGTGTGTACTTCAGTCATCGGCAGTTAGTTTTGCATACCCTTGCGTTGTCGGCGACAACGAGTATGAATGACAACATGCAGTTGATGCAGGCCTCCAGTGTTTACATGCCAATCACGCCAATGTTCCATGTGCATGCGTGGGGTGTGCCTTATGTGGCGACCATGATGGGCCTCAAGCAGGTGTACCCTGGGCGCTATGAACCGGCGACTTTGTTAAAGCTGTTCATGACCGAAAAAGTGACCTTTTCACACTGTGTGCCAACGATTTTGCAGATGATCTTGAGTAGTGAGAAGGCGAAGGCGATTGATTTCAGTGGCTGGCAGGTCTTAATCGGCGGTAGTGCGCTGACCGAGGGCTTGGCTAAGGCCGCTCTAGAGCGCGGTATTAAAGTGTATACCGGTTATGGCATGTCTGAGACCTGTCCGTTGTTGAGCACCACATGGATGCCACTCGATGCGGATAATATGAACCTGGAAGAACAGGTACGCACGCGGGTGCGCACGGGTAAGCCGGTGCCATTGGTGAATATGCGTATTATCGACGACAACGGCCGCTTCTTACCGCATGACGGTGAGGCGATGGGCGAGGTCGTGGTACGCACGCCGTGGCTAACCCAAGGTTATTTGCATGAGCCGGAAAAGAGCGACGAATTGTGGGCTAATGGCTGGATGCATACTGGCGATGTCGGCAGTATCGATAGCGGCTATACCCTGCAGATCCGTGACCGCATTAAAGATGTCATTAAAACCGGCGGTGAATGGGTATCGTCACTCGATATTGAAAACCTAATCAGCCAACACCCTGATGTGGAACTCTCGGCGGTGGTCGGTTTACCTGATGACGAATGGGGTGAGCGTCCACATGCGGTGGTCACGGTGCGCGAAGGCGCGCAAGTGGACCAGCAAGCGGTGGCCGAATTCATGCAGCAGTTTGTTGATGAAGGACACATCGAGAAGTGGGCGATTCCCGATAGCATTATGGTTGTCGATGAGATCCCACGGACCAGCGTAGGCAAGGTCGACAAGAAGCTGATCCGCAGTCAACTGCAAGCAAGCTAGCGCTTAAATTAAGCCTTTGATAAATGCGACCACACTTCGCCCCAACGAGCTGTGGTCGTATCCTCCCTCGAGCATGCCGACCACGCGCCCCGAGCAATAGCGCTCAGCGTAAGTTTTCAATTCTTTCGCTATCCAGAAGTAATCTTCTTCACGTAATTTGAAGTTACCCATGTCGTCTTCGGCGTGGCCATCAAAACCAGCGGAGACCAGAATGAGTTGCGGTTCAAAGCTTTCGAGCGCGGGCCACCAACGCGCGCAGACTTCTTCACGCCACGTTTCACCGGTCGTGCCAGCAGGCATCGGTGAATTAATAATATGCGGACTGATGGTGTCGGCGCCGGTGTCGGGATAAAACGGATGTTGAAACGATGAACACAGCAACACACGCTCGTCATTAAAGAAAATGTCTTCAGTGCCGTTACCATGATGCACATCAAAATCAATAATGGCCACGCGCTCCAAGTTATGCGCACTCAGGGCGTGGGTGGCCGCCACCGCGATATTGTTGAAAATACAAAAGCCCATTGCCTTGTCGTAACAGGCATGATGCCCCGGCGGTCGCACCACGCAGAAGGCGCGCTGGTTTTCACCGTGCATCACTTCATCGACCGCACTGATACCGCAACCGGCTGCGTACAGCGCAGCATCGAGTGAGCCTGGTGTCATCAGGGTATCAGGATCGAGCCAGATATGGCCCTCACTGGGCGCGCGTGCAAAAACGTCTTTTACGTAATCCACGCTGTGGGCATGAAAGAGTTGTTCTTGGGTGGCTTTCGCACCATCACGTTGTTGAATGGCTAACTCTAGTCCGGAGCGGATGATTTGGTCATTAATGGCGCTCAAACGCGCAGGTTCTTCAGGGTGCACTTCCGTAACTTGGTGTTGCATACATTGCGGATGACTGAATACGGTAACCGACATATTACGACTCGTTATTAGAAATGAGCGGTAGCTTCAGATGAACTTCACCAGGCTCTTCGCTGGGTAATCGTTTAAAACCAGCGCGCTCGAACACCGCTAGCATCTTGTGATTCTCGGCGCGCACGTAGGCGACCATATGATCAATAGCCCTGAGTTTGGCGATGCGGATCATTTCGTCCAGCAGCCGACTGGCCATCCCTTTACCTTGGTGAATTTCGCGGGTGACAAAAGCGACTTCACAGCTATTGTTTTGCGGCACAAAGTAATAGCGGCCCACGGCTTGGATTTCCGCCGCTGAGCCTTTTTGCCGCACGATACATAACGCCAGATCAGTGGTTTGATCCACGCTTACCAAGGTACAGGATTTTTCGCGACTCATTTGCGTCGGCACAGTGTTGTAACGCATCTGCAAGGTTTCTTTGGTGTGCGAATAGAAAAACTCTTGCAGCCGCCGTTCATCGCTTGGGTTGAGCGGGCGCAGGTCGTAGCACTGACCGTCAATATTGAGCTCTTTAAAACCCACACTGCCAAGCTCTGGTACTTCGACCGATTTGATGGTTTGATAATTTGGTACGTAATAGTGCTTACGGACTTCTTCGAGCAACTGCTGGCGGAATTTCGGGTGGGCCACGCGAATTAGTTCAAGCGCCCGTTCGCGAATACTTTTGCCGCGCAATGAAGCCACGCCAAACTCAGTTACCACGTAATAGACATGCGCGCGTGAAGTGGCAACGCCAACGCCTTCGGTCAGGTGCGGCACGATTCGCGAGATGGTGCCATTTTTGGCGGTTGATGGCAGCGCGATGACAGGTTTACCACCTTTGCTCATCGAAGCGCCGCGGCTAAAATCGACATGACCGCCAATGCCACTGTAGAACTGATGACCGATGGAGTCGGACACCACTTGCCCCGTTAAATCGACTTCGATAGCACTGTTAATCGAAATCATGTTGTCGTTGCGCGCGATGTTCGCCGGCGAGTTAACGTATTCACTCGGATAAAAGCCAATATGCGGGTTGCCATCGACGAAGTCGTATAATGCTTTGCTACCGATACAGAAGCTGGTCACCGCCTTGTGCTGGTGATAAGTCTTTTTACGATTATTGATCACGCCTTTTTGCATTAGCTCCATGATGCCATCGGTGATCATTTCGCTGTGTACGCCAAGATCTTTGTGGTTACCAAGGTAACGCAGCACCGCGTCGCAAATGTTACCGAAGCCAATTTGAATGGTGGCGCCATCGTCAATTAATAACGAAACATATTGGCCGATGCGTTCGGTGACGGCATCGAGTTCAGTCGCTTCGATTTCTGGTAGATCTTCTTCGGCCTCGAAGAAAGCATCAATTTGCCCTTTGTGGATAAACGCTTGGCCAAAGGTGACCGGCATTTTCGGGTTCACTTGGGCAATTACCTTCTTGGCTGATTTAAGGGCCGACGAAACGATATCGACGGAAACGCCGAGGGAGTGATAACCGTATTTGTCCGCTGGGCTAACCATGATCAAAGCGGCGTCGAGTGGCAGTATGCCTTCCGAAAACAAATAGGGAATATCCGACATAAAGCAGGGCGTGTAATCTGCCCGACCTTCAGCGACGGCTGTACGAACCTGTGGTCCGCCAATAAACAGGCTGTTTACCTTAAACTGCTGGGTATGCTCGGGTTCGGCCCACCTGTTATCACCAAGCGCATACACTTGCACGATTTCGATGTCGTGCAAGTGCTGGCTGTGGTCAATGAGGTCATTGATAAGCGCATGGGGTACCGCCGCATGAGAGCCAATGAAAATACGACTCCCCGATTTTAGTAGTTGATGCCAATGGGTGAGTTGTCCTGCTACCAATAAGCTACCCTGCGCGCTGGTCATGACTGGCCTCCTTGAACCTATTCTCCGGCGTAATCGAACACCCAGTTCACGTATAACTCAGTACCAACTTTTAACGCATCTTCATCGGCATAAAAGTACGGCGAGTGGTTGCTAGGTGCAGTGGCCGGATCCTGGTCTTCAGGAGTGATGCCTAAGAAAACAAAAAGGCCAGGGACTTCAAGGGCATAAAATGAGAAGTCCTCAGCACCCGTGACTAGTGGATTGACCTTCACTTTGTCAGCACCCGCCACTTGTTCAATTGTTGGCAACATTTGCGCCGTGAGCTCTGGATTGTTAATGGTGACTGGGTAGCCCTCGTCAATGTGCACGTGGGCTTCGGCACCCGAGCTTGCCGCCGTGTGTTCTGCGGTGGTCTTCAAGTTCTCAAAAATTTGTGCGCGATTGTCCATGTCGAAATTGCGAATCGTGCCTTCAAGATAAACCTCGTCCGGAATAATGTTGTTACGCACGCCACCTTCGACAATACCAAAGCTGACTACAGCGGGTGCCTTGGTGATATCGACTTGGCGGCTGATAATAGTCTGGGTGTTGTTGATGATTTGCGCGGCAGCAACAATAGGGTCGACGCCACCCCAAGGCCGTGAACCGTGCGTTTGGCGACCTTTTACATTGATCTCAAAGCGGTCAGACGAAGCCATGAGTGGACCCGAACGGTAGCCGATATGCCCAGTGGTGCCCGCCGACCAAACATGAATGCCAAATACTGCGTCAGGCTTAAGATCGGTAAACAAGCCTTGCTCTAACATCAGCTCAGCGCCGCCTTCTTCACCTTTGGGTGCGCCTTCTTCGGCCGGTTGGAAGATGAACATAACGGTGCCCGCTAGCTCACTTTGCATCGCCGCGAGTTGTTCTGCAGCACCCATGAGCATGGCGACGTGCATGTCGTGCCCGCAAGCGTGCATCACGCCCACTTCTTCACCACGGTATTCGGCGGTTGCAGTAGACTTAAACGGTACATCGGTTTTTTCGGTAACCGGCAGCGCATCCATATCGGCACGCAACGCTACTACGGGGCCTGGCTTGGCACCTTTCAAAATACCCACTACGCCGGTGTGCGCCACTTCGGTTTGTACTTCAAGGCCCAGTTCACGCAAGTGCTCAGCGACAACCTTCGCTGTGCGGAACTCGCGATTACTGAGCTCAGGGTGTTGGTGCAGGTCACGACGCCACTCAATGACTCGCTGCTCGAGTTCGGCAGAGATACGTACCGGCTCATCAGCGGCGAGCAGAGGCATTGGTGCGACAGCTAATGTCGCACAGCAGGCTACGGTAAGTTTTGCAAATGCAGAAATTTTAGACATGACCCATCACCTATCAAAGTTGTATTTAGAGTGATTCGAGTATGCCTCTTTGTCGATTATTTTGCCAATACGGCTTTGGTCGCAACATCAGCGAACAAACCGTAGTCTGGAACCGATGCGGTCAGCGAAAAATTCTCGCCGGCATAGCTAAAGGCCAGGCGCCACGCGTGCAGGTGCAAGTACTCATGTGCCTCACCGCCGTAGCGATTGTCGCCGACAATGGGGACGCCAAGACTCTTCATGGCAACGCGCAATTGATGGGTACGCCCCGTTTGCGGATGTAATTCATACAAGCGGTACCCCGTCGCAATTGCTGTGCTTGTAAATTGGGTACGGGCTGGGTTTCGCTTACTGTGACACAGTCGCCAGTTGCCGCGGCGCGCTTTATCCATATCGCCGATGACCCAGCCTTGCTTCTTTTTCGGCTTGCCGGGCGCAATGGCAAGGTACGTTTTGTTGATTTGCCGCTCGGCAAATAGCTGACTCAAAGCCGCTGCCGCGGCGGCACTGCGCGCGACCAACAGCAGCCCTGAAGTTGGCGTATCAAGGCGATGTACGGGCCAAAGTTGTTCGCCAAGCTGTTGGGCGAGTTGGTGCACCACGCTGATTTCGTGCTCGTTGGCATGCATGGGGGCGCCTGCCGGTTTGTTTAGGGCATAGAAATCAGCATGTTGAAATACTAGGGTTAACTCGCGCATACCGTTATACTCACTAAAAACCGTTGTTCGCTATTCGCTGTTTGTTGTTGGTTTAAACAAAGAGCGAGCGCAGGCGAGCGTGCGAACAGCGAACATCAAACAACGCTTTTGGGTTTACTATGTCACCGGAACGCTTTGCTCGCATTAACGCATTACTCGATCGGCGCCAACCCGATCTTACGCTCTGTCTCGAGAGTGTCCACAAAAACCATAACCTATCGGCACTTATCCGTACCGCGGATGCCGTGGGCCTTCACGAAGTACATGCCATTTGGTTTGATCGCAAAGGAAAAATCAAAGGTGGCACAGCCATGGGCTCGCAGCAATGGGTAAAGGTCAATCATCATGACAGTACCACTGAAGCCATAGCGCAGCTTAAGCAAGAGGGGAAGCAGGTTTTGGTTACCCACTTGTCGGCGACGGCGGTAGATTTTCGGCAGGTAGATTACACCCAGCCGACGGCAATTATTTTCGGGCAAGAGAAGCATGGTGTGTCGGAACAAGCGCTCGAACTTGCCGACCAACATGTGGTGATTCCGATGGTAGGCATGGCCCAATCTCTGAATGTTTCGGTGGCGGCTGCGGCGATTTTGTACGAGGCGCAGCGGCAACGTGAAAATGCGGGAATGTATGAGCGACCGCAACTGTCGGCCGCCGAACGCCATCGCGTGCTGTTTGAGGGCGGGCACCCGATTTTTGCCAAGATTTGTCGGCGTAAAAAGCTCCCTTATCCTGAACTTGATGCGCAGGGGCAAATTGTAGCCGACGATGCTTGGTGGCAAGCGGTAAGGACGAATTAATATGGCAGCAGCGGGCCTGCATCGTATACCAGTTTCTGTGCTCAAAGGGGTAGGACCGAAGCTGCAAGAGCGCCTCACTAAGTTGGGGCTGGCGACGATCCAAGATGTATTGCTGCACCTTCCTTTGCGCTATGAAGACCGCTCGCGGGTCTATCCGATTGCTGCGTTGCAGCCGGGGACCACAGCCACGGTGATTGCGCATGTGGTGAAAGCGGATGTGGTCTATGGCCGTCGGCGCATGCTTAAGGTGAATGTACGTGATGCCAGCGGTGGCCTGAATCTGGTGTTTTTTCAGTTCAGTGCGGCCCAGTTAAAGCAATTTGCCCAGGGTACGCAGCTACAATTGTTCGGTGAAGTACGCCGGGGCATGCAGGGGCCGGATATGATCCATCCGGAGTATAAAATTGTGCAGGGTGAGGCCCCACAACTGGCCGAAACGTCGCTAACGCCGGTTTACCCGACGACCGAGGGCGTGCAGCAGGCGACCTTGCGCAAGCTAACCGAACAAGCTCTTACTTATCTGACGCCACAAGCGCTACCCGAGCTTTTGCCAGAACAACTTAGGCCCAACGGCATGGAGCTGAGCGCTGCTATTCGACTGTTGCACCGACCGCCGCTCGATGTGCAGTTGAGTCAATTACAGGAAGGTACGCACCCTGCTCAGTTGCGGCTGGCGATGGAAGAATTGGTCGCTCACCAATTGAGCCTCTTGAAACTTCGTAGTCTGAAGCAACAGCACCAAGCGCGAGCTCTGCAGCCGCATAGTGACTTAGAGTCGGCTTTTTTGCAGCAACTGCCATTCCAGCCAACCAAGGCACAACAACGTGTCGTGCAAGAAATCCAACAAGATTTAGCGCAGCCGATACCGATGATGCGTTTAGTGCAAGGTGACGTAGGTTCGGGTAAGACGTTAGTGGCGGCGCTTGCTGCGTTAACAGCCATTGGTCAAGGCTATCAAGTGGCGTTGATGGCACCGACTGAAATTCTGGCCGAGCAACACGCCTTAACCTTCCGCCAATGGTTTGCACCTTTAGGCATTGAAGTCGGCTGGTTGGCCGGCAAACAAACCAGTAAGCAGCGCAATGAGGTGTTAGCGACGCTCAAAACTGGGCAGACGCAGCTAGTCGTCGGTACCCACGCGCTGTTTCAAGCTGATGTGGATTATCACAATTTGTCACTGGTGATTATCGACGAACAACATCGCTTTGGTGTGCATCAACGTCTTGAGCTACGTGAAAAGGGCGTACAGCAAGGCTTCCAACCGCATCAGCTGATCATGACCGCCACACCGATCCCGCGCACTTTAGCAATGACCGCCTATGCTGACTTGGCGACGTCAGTCATCGACGAGCTGCCGCCTGGGCGCACACCCGTGACCACGGTTGCCGTACCAGATACCCGGCGCGCGCAAGTGGTGGAGCGCGTGCACAAAGTCTGTACCGAAGAAAAGCGGCAGGCCTATTGGGTTTGTACTCTGATTGAAGAGTCAGAAGCGTTGCAATGCCAAGCGGCGGAAGACACCGCGAACCAGCTTGCAGCGGCATTGCCAGATTTGCGGATTGGCTTGGTACATGGACGCTTGAAAAGTGCCGAAAAAGAAGCGGTGATGCAGGCTTTCAAAGCACACGAACTGGATTTATTGGTGGCTACCACTGTGATTGAAGTGGGCGTTGACGTACCAAATGCTAGTTTGATGATTATTGAAAACCCAGAACGCTTGGGTTTGGCGCAGTTACATCAGCTCCGTGGTCGTGTGGGGCGTGGCGCGGTCGCGAGTCACTGTGTGCTGCTCTATCACGCGCCCTTGTCAAAAACCGCCACACAGCGCTTGGGCGTATTGCGTGATAGTAACGATGGCTTTGTCATTGCCCAACGCGACCTCGAGCTGCGTGGCCCTGGCGAACTCTTAGGTCAGCGGCAAACGGGAGTGACCGAAATGAAGGTTGCCGACGTAATGAAACATAGTGAGTTGCTGGACGAGGCGCAGTCACTTGCGCAGCACTTATGGAGCGATTACCGTGAAACCTCGGAAGCATTGATCCAGCGCTGGTTACCCCGTCGAGACCACTACGCCCAAGCATGATTTCGTAGTACACTAGGCGCACACTTGTAAAAAGGCAGTATGATGAAAGATTCCAAGTCAGAAACCATTGATTTTGGCTACAAACAAGTCGCCCGCAACGAGAAGCAGGGACTCGTAGCCAACGTTTTTAATTCAGTGGCAAAAAAATACGACATTATGAATGACGTTATGTCGTTCGGTATTCATCGCTTGTGGAAGCGCTACACCATTGATTGTAGCGGCGTTCGCAAAGGCATGAAGGTGCTTGATATCGCCGGTGGTACCGGTGATTTAACCGCACAGTTTTCGCGCCGTGTCGGGCCGACAGGTGAAGTAGTGTTGGCAGATATTAATCAAGCCATGTTAGATGTGGGTCGCGATAAATTACGTAACATGGGCATCGTAGACAATGTCGATTACGTGCAAGCAAACGCCGAGGAATTACCCTTTGAAAGCGATCGCTTCGACATCATCACCATTGCATTTGGTTTGCGTAACGTCACCGATAAGCAGAAAGCTCTAGAGTCGATGTTCCGTGTGTTGAAGCCTGGCGGTCGCCTCTTGGTGCTTGAGTTTTCTAAGCCGGAACCACCGTTACTGTCGCAAGCTTATGATTTTTACTCATTTAATGTCTTGCCGAGAATGGGCCAATTGGTTGCTGGTGATGCCGAGAGCTATCAGTATCTTGCCGAATCGATTCGTATGCACCCAGATCAAGAGACACTCAAAGGCATGATGGAAACCGCAGGCTATGAGCAGGTCACCTATCACAACCTTACGGGCGGCATTGTAGCCCTGCATCGAGGGTTTAAATTCTGATGCTGTGGACCGTGCTACCGAACCAATTGTTAGAGTTGGCAGCACAGCAGTTGCTGGCGCTCGACCCAGTGAGTGAAGAGCGCTTAGCGAAACTCGCTGGTAAACGCCTGCGGGTCACCTTGAAAGAAATCGGTAAGCCGTTAACTGTGACGGTGACGGAAGCCAGTGTCTATATGAGTTGGGTCGAAACCGATGCGGTGGATTGTCATATCATGACGGAATTCGCGGTGCTGCCTGAATTGCGTGATAGCGCCAATATCACGCGTTTGATCAAAGCCGATAAGCTCGATATTGATGGCGACCCAATGCTGGCGCAACAATTGAGCAAACTCTTCACTGAGCTAGACATCGATTGGCCCGAGCAGCTTTCGCAGCGCATTGGCGATGTGCCAGCACAGTTATTGGTAAGTGCATTTCGACGCGGACGCAGCCGCATGCAAAGTATGCAGACCGATGGCCAGCAATGGCTTAAAGATGCGCTTGTTGAAGAAAAACAGGTGCTGCCAGCACGTGAACAATTTATACAGTTTCAGTTGGATGTGCAGGCGCTGCGCGCGCGCATTGATAAACTTGAGCGGGAACTACGGAAGAGCCGAACGTGAGTATGCGAGCGAAGCGACTTTACCAAATAACACGAACCTTTCTGCACTACGGTCTCAATGAGCTGATCCCAGCCAAGTGGATGCCTTGGTCGGTGCGGATTGCGCGTATTGGCTTGTTTTGGCTACCAAACCGACATAAAGATAAGCCTGCAGGGGTACGTTTGCGCCTTGCTCTTGAGTCGCTGGGACCGGTGTGGGTCAAGTTTGGGCAAATGCTCTCGACGCGGCGTGATTTGTTACCACCGGATATCGCACTCGAGTTGGCGAAACTGCAAGACAAAGTAAAGCCGTTCAGTGGAGAACGCGCGCAGAAACTCATTGAGAAGGCGCTCGGCGTGCAGAATATCGATGAGCTCTTCGATGATTTTGCAGTGACGCCGCTAGCCTCAGCGTCAATTGCGCAAGTCCATACAGCTACGCTCAAGCATGGCGATGATGCTGGGGCAGAAGTGGTGATTAAGGTCATTCGGCCAGATATTCGCGATGCCATTGATGCCGATTTGAGCCTCATGGAAACGCTGGCCTCAGTGCTGGCGAAGCACCTACCCGATGGGCGCCGCCTGAAACCGCGTGAAGTGGTTAAAGAGTATCGAAAAACCTTGCTCGACGAACTGGATCTTGCGCGTGAAGCAGCGAATGCCATTCAGTTGCGACGCAATTTTGAAGATTCACCGTTACTCTATATCCCGTTGGTTTACAGTGACTTTAGTCGCCATAACGTGATGGTTATGGAACGTATCGACGGCATTCCAGTCAGTGATGTTGATACGCTGATGGCGTTGGGCGTCGATATGAAAAAGCTCGCCGAACGCGGTGTGGAAGTCTTCTTCACGCAAGTATTTCGTGACAGCTTCTTTCATGCCGACATGCACCCAGGCAACATTTTCGTGTCGCGAGAAAATCCAGATGACCCACAATATTTAGGTATCGACTTTGGCATCGTCGGTACGCTTAACCGTGAAGACAAGCGTTATCTGGCAGAAAACTTTTTGGCCTTTTTCAATCGCGATTACCGCAAAGTTGCTGAATTACATGTGGATTCGGGGTGGGTTCCGTCACATATCAATGTCGAAGAGTTCGAGTCAGCAATTCGCACCGTGTGTGAGCCTATTTTTAATAAGCCACTTGCCGATATTTCTTTTGGCCATGTGCTGGTAAACTTGTTCAATACGGCACGACGTTTTGAAATGGAAGTGCAGCCGCAACTGGTGTTACTGCAGAAGACCTTGCTTTATGTTGAGGGTTTAGGCCGAACCTTGTATCCGCAGCTCGATCTTTGGCAGACCGCCAAGCCGTTTTTGGAACGCTGGATGCAAGAGCAACTGGGTTGGCGTGCGGTCTTGCGCTCAGTGAAAGAGCATGCGCCTTATTGGGCAGAAAAAATGCCAGAAATGCCGACCTTGCTCTATGATTATCTGCGCACACAAAAAAGCCAAGCTGACCAGCAACAGCTTGCCACGCAGGCTCTGTTAGCGAGTCAAAAGAAAGTGGCATGGCGTTTGTGGTGGGGCTTAGCGAGCTCGGCCACTTTGCTGAGTACCACCTTGTTGTGGGTCACCGAACAACCGCACTGGCTGACGGCTATCAGTGGAGTAGCAACGCTAGTTAGCGTAACCATGAGCTGGCGTAAGCCAGCAAAGTAAAACAGAGGACATTATGGGAATTAGTATTTGGCAACTGCTGATCGTTTTGGTCATTATCGTATTGTTATTTGGGACCAAACGCTTGCGCTCTATGGGGAGTGACTTAGGCTCAGCTGTTAAAGGTTTTAAGAAGTCAGTCAGTGACGAAGAAGCTGAAAAATCACAAGATCAAAAGAAAGTAGATAGCAAAAACGACACTGACAAGGACGCTTAATCGTCATGTTTGATATCGGCTTTTGGGAGCTCTTACTGGTCGCACTCATTGGTTTACTAGTGCTGGGCCCTGAGCGCCTGCCGACGGCGCTTCGTGCGTTGCAGCGCGGCATACAGAAAGCCAAAAGCTTTGGTACCTCGGTGCAGGCTGAGCTAAATCATGAGTTGCGTATAAAAGAGTTACATGAGCACCTACGCAAAGCTGAGCAGCTCGACGCGGATAAACTGTCGCCGGAGTTACAGCGTTCGATGGCCGAATTGCGCAACGCTGCTGCCGCAGTGCAACGCCCTTATGCTAAGCAAGAAGACGCCAAGCAAGAGGAAACCAAGCAAGAGCCTAGCGAGAAAGACTCCAATCCAACGTCAGTTCAGCAAGATAAGTCCTCTTCATGAGTCAGTCGCCCCTGTTAGATCATTTATTAGAACTGCGCCGCCGCGTCTTACGCAGCGTTATCGTTGTATTGGCAATTTTTGCCGTACTGGCGGTGTTCGCTGACGAACTCTATAGTTTCCTCGCAGCACCCATGTTAGCCAGTTTGCCGCAAGGAAGTACCTTGATCGCAACGGATGTTGCGACGCCGTTTTTCACTCCTTTCAAGCTTGCGTTGGTTGTCTCAGTTGCATTGGCCGTTCCGGTATTGCTCTGGCAACTATGGGCCTTTGTCGCGCCAGGTCTTTATAAGCGCGAAAAGCGCTTGGTCATGCCGTTGATGGTTTCGAGCACATTGCTCTTTTATGCGGGCATTGCTTTTGCTTACTGGGTGGTTTTGCCCCTAGCATTGAACTTTTTGGCAAATGCGGCGCCTGAAGGTGTAACGGTCGCGACCGATATTGCCCGCTATTTGGATTTTGTTTTGGCTATTTTTATGGCCTTTGGTATCGCGTTTGAAACGCCCGTAGCAATTATTTTGCTCTGCTGGACTGGCGTTACCAACGTCAAATCCTTGCGTGCAAAGCGGGCGTATGTCATTGTCGTTGCTTTCGTTGTTGGCATGATTTTGACACCACCTGATGTGATATCGCAGACGCTTTTAGCGATTCCCATGTGGTTACTGTTTGAACTTGGCTTGCTGATTGCTAGTCTATACCAACAAACACCGCGCTCAGCCGAGCCCGAGCGTGAATGAATAATCAAGAAGTAGGAAGCAAAAAAGATGCTTAAAAAGTTAGCTTTGGGGAGTGTTGTCAGTTGTTTGTCAGTGGCACTTCTGTGGACTCCAAACGCTAGTGCTCAAGAGCCAACGTTGCAGCAACTGCGTGCTTGCGCAGGAATTGAGAACCCGCTAAAACGCCTGGTCTGCTACGACAAAGTTGCGGCCGGCGAAGGCGTCGATATTGCAGCTAAAGAAGCGACCACGTCGTCCACAACTAAGGCAGTCAAAGCCGATCCTATGGACGAATTTGGGTTGCCGGCCGAAGCCGCAAGTGAAGAAAGCGATACTATTTACGTTGCAATTAGTAAGACTGAAAAAGACCCTTACGGAAAATGGGTTATCTATTTAACTAATGGTCAAGTTTGGAAGCAAACAGACTCACAGTCTTACCAGTTGCCGCTGAGTGGTGATTACTCCATCGAACGCGGTGTATTAAATGGTTATTTTCTTGGCCGCGACGGACTCAATAAACGCATTAAAGTCCGTCGTATTAAGTAGCGAATGGAGACAGAACGGTTCACTTGGTTTGACGCCGGAGTAAATCTTACCAACGCGCGTTTGCAGCGACATCTGCCTGATGTGCTGCAACGTGCTCGAGAAGCCGGTGTTCACGAGATGCTGGTTATTTCCTGTAACCTAGACGAAACCCGACAAGCCTGTCAACTCGCTGAAACTTACCCAGAGTTAATAATTACTGCAGGCGTTCATCCACATGATGCCATAAATGCCCCAGCAAACTTACAATATCAACTGCGCGAACTTGCACAACATCCCGCCGTTGTCGCTATTGGAGAGTGTGGGCTAGATTTTAATCGGAATTACTCGCCCCCCGAGGTGCAACTGCGAGTCTTCGAGCAGCAACTTGAGGTTGCGGCGGAACTGCAACTTCCGGTTTACTTGCATGAACGTGATGCTTTTAACGAACAGCATGGTTTGTTACAAAAATTTTCCAAAAAAATACCAAGAAAATTAGCACATTGCTTCACAAGTGGTTGCGATGAGCTCAAAGAGTATCTAAAGTTAGGCTGTTACATTGGAATCACCGGATGGGTCTGCGACGAGCGGCGTGGGGGCGCTTTACGCGAAGCGGTACCATTGATTCCTCGTGAGCGCTTAATTTTGGAAACAGATGCACCATTTTTGTTGCCAAGAACGCTCAAACCCCGCCCAAGCATGAATGAGCCATGTTGGCTCCCAGAAATAGCACGCGTTGTGGCAGAACTGCGAGACGAGTCTCTCGCAGACGTCGCAGCGTATACTCGAAACAACAGTTTTTTATTTTTTGGACGCGAAGGATGGCAAAACAACTAAAGCGTTGGTTCGCTGCATGTATGTTGGTGCTCACATGGGTATCGGCAGCTGCGTATGCGCAAGAAACAATGCCCCCTGTTTATTATCACGTCGATAAGACAGGTAACCAGTCAGTAGAACAACTGCTCGATAAAGAGCCAAGCTATTGGAATGTGCTCCCGAGTGATGGTGCCTCTTTCGGGTACACTTCCGATGTCTATTGGTTTTATTTTAAACTCCCTGCGGCTGACTATGACCGCATGATCCGTATTGGCTATCCGTTACTTGATCGCATTGATGCTTATTTTGTTAGCGGTGAAACCATCATCGATCGCGTTAAAGCCGGCGACAGCTTCGAGTTTGACGAACGTCGCGTCAACAGCCGAAACTTTATCTTTCCGATAGATACACATGATGAAGTCAAAGTATATCTGCGCGTAGAGACAACAAGCTCAATGCGGATGCCACTGAGCGTTTGGCAACCAAGTGACCTGATTGGCTCTGAGCAAGCCTTGAATACCGCGACTGCAATGTATTTCGGGCTGTTGTTATGCATGATTATCTATAACCTGTTCAGTTACACGGTCACGCGCGATAAGCGCTTTGCTATCTATAGTGCTTATATCGTTGCAATTGGCCTGCTATTGGCTGGACTGGACGGTACCGGCTATCAATATTTGTGGCCTTGGTCAGAGTGGATTCAATACAAGTCGATTGCGCTGTTTGGCAGTATCGTCTTTATATTTGCGAGCCTTGTCGCAAGCCAAATCCTGCAGACTGAAACACGCGCGCCGAAGTTGCACAAAGGATTGCAGGGCATCATGATTGTCGCCGGACTGCTATTCCTCGCGTCACTAATTCTTCCTTATGAGCTGATGATTAGCGCCGTATTGGTGTTGGCAATATTGGCGAGTAGTTTCCTCATTTTTACTGGCTTCACGCTGTGGCAGCAAGGCCTTGCCTATGCGCGTATCTATACGCTTGCACTTAGCGTGCTATTGCTGGCGATTATTATTAACGCGATTGGCTACTTAGGCTTCTTCGACTCGTTCTTTATTCAGCGTTATCTGATAATGATTGGCTCAGCGATTGAGATTATGCTGCTGAGCTTGGTGCTAGCGATTCGCTTCAATGAAGATCGTCGCGAGCGTTTAGCCGCTGAACAGCGCCTAAATTCGCGCCTTGAAGTGAAAGTGAAGCAGCGTACCGCAGAACTTGAAGCGGTGATGCGTAAGCTGAAAGAGATGAACCAGCGTCTTGAAGTGAAGAGTAACGAAGATCGTCTCACCAAACTTTATAACCGTGGCGTACTCGACGAAGACCTGCCGCTCGAAGTACGCCGTGCCCGTCGTACCGGCTATGATATCGCTGTAGTGATGATCGACATCGATCACTTCAAGAAAGTGAACGATAATCTCGGCCACCAAGCTGGTGACGAAGTCTTGGTGGAGCTTGCACGTTTATTGCGCGTTAACTTCCGTCGCGCCGGCGACCGTATCTATCGCTATGGCGGCGAAGAGTTTGTGATATTGATGCCGGGTGCGCAAGAACTTGGCTGTCATGATAAAGTGCTGACCGTAACCGAAGTCATTCGCGCGCATACATTTAAAACGGAGCGCGGAGAGGTTAATATCACGGTGAGTGTTGGTATGGCGCTGCTCAATAGTCTGCCAGGGCACGCCTCGAGTAAACAGTTGCTCGAAGCCGCTGACAACGCGTTGTACCAAGCCAAAAATGCAGGGCGTGATCAAATCCGCATTGCCCGTTCATTGAATGATGTGAGTGAAAAGCCATAGATGTCTGATGTAGGTGTTTTCCCGTTCCGCCGCATGCGTCGCTTGCGGCGTCATGATTTTAGTCGGCGCATGGTGGCGGAGAATAATCTTACTCCCGCCGACTTTATTTATCCGATGTTTGTCATCCCAGGTGAAGGTCAACGTGAAAAGGTTGCCTCAATGCCGGGTGTCGAGCGCCTATCAATCGATTTGCTTGTTGCTGAATGTCAGACGATTTTTGACCTTGGCATTCCAGCTGTTGCGCTGTTCCCGGTGACGCCGGCGGAAGACAAGTCATTAACTGCGGAAGCCGCATGGGACCCTGAAGGTTTAGCGCAGCGCGCCGTGCGTGCAATCAAGAAAGCAGTACCTGAGTTGGGCGTGATCACCGATGTTGCCCTCGACCCGTTCACCACGCACGGGCAAGACGGCATCATCGACGATGACGGCTACGTACAGAACGATATCACTACTGAAGCGCTCGTGCGCCAAGCTCTGTCGCATGCAGCGGCTGGTGCCGATGTGGTGGCGCCGTCCGATATGATGGACGGTCGCATTGGCGCGATTCGCGAAGCACTGGAAGAAAATGGCTACGTGAATGTGCAAATCATGGCGTATTCAGCGAAGTACGCTTCAGCATTTTATGGACCGTTCCGTGATGCGGTCGGCTCTGCCGGCAACCTAAAGGGTGGCAACAAGAAAACCTATCAAATGGATCCTGCCAACAGCGATGAGGCCCTGCACGAAGTCGCGCTCGACCTTGAAGAAGGCGCTGACATGGTGATGGTCAAACCCGGTATGCCGTATTTGGATATCGTGCGTCGTGTCAAAGACACCTTCAAAGTGCCAACATTTGCTTATCAAGTGAGTGGTGAGTACGCCATGTTGCAGGCGGCGGTCGGCAATGGTTGGCTTACCGAAGAAGCGATTTTTGAAGCACTACTGGGCTTCAAGCGCGCCGGTGCCGACGGTATTTTGACGTATTTTGCCAAGTTTGCTGCAGAACAAATGGCGCAAAAGGACTAGTTAACTAGAGCGCCGCGGTTAGCGTGCGGCGCTGCGTTCAGCCAGCATGGTATGCACTAGCCCTTCGCGCAAAGCGCCTTGGGCTAGGTCGATTTGTTTTATGTCGAGTGCTTTCACCAGCGCGATAAGAATAGCTAAGCCCCCACAGAACACCGCAATTCTATCTTCCCGTATACCAAGTTCAACCAAGCGTTGTGTATCGCCCGTACTGATTGCTGCCTCCATGGTGGCCAAGATAAAAGCTTGGTCCATGTGCTCTGACTGCAAATGACGGAGACGATCTTGCAAGGCGCGGAACGTGCCTGAGGCGCCACACACAGTGTCCCAACCATGCGCTTGATACGTGCGTGCCAATGGACGAATAAGCTCCTCTGCGGCTGCTGTGGCCGCGGCAAAGTTCTCCTGCTTGATACCTTTGCTGAAGAAACGGTTTTGCCACACCACACAGCCCATATCCAGACTCTTCAATACATGCGGCTCAGTGCCCACGCCGGCAATGACTTCAGTGCTGGCGCCGCCAATATCTAAAACCAACATGGGTTGGTCGCTCTGCGCGAGTTCAGCGGTTGCGCCACGATAGATCAGGCCAGCTTCGGTAGTTCCAGAAATAACATCAATGGGAAAACCGAGCGCTTTTTCAAACTCTTTAAGAAGTTGCTTACGGTTTTTTGCCAGCCGCAGGGTGGCGGTGGCGACACAACGCACTTGCAGGGGTTGATAACGTTTAATCAGCTCAGCAAAGCTCTTTAAACAAGCAACGCCGCGTTCTATAGCGGCGTTGTCAACAGTGAGGTCGGCTTGTAGGCCATCAGCTAGGCGTACCTTTTGGCGCTGCCGCGTAAGAATGCGATAACCGCGCGACGTGGCCTTGGCAATCAACATGTGAAAGCTATTAGAGCCTAAGTCGATTGCCGCAAGGCGCGCGTTCACCTGCATACTAACTACTACTGCGTTTACCTGAAGGCTTGCCACCGCGGTTGTTACCGCCGCGCCGCTGCTGGCTTCCACCTCTACGGCCACCGCGAGCGCGACGACGACCAGACGGTCGCGGACTGCGAATGTCGGTGAGTAACGCATCAGGATCATACTTGGTCACAGGAATCGAGTGGCCGATATACTCTTCAATGGCCGGAAGATTGTATACATACTCTTCGCAGGCCAAGTTGATCGCTTTGCCGCTAGCACCAGCGCGACCGGTACGACCGATTCGGTGTACATAGTCTTCGAAGTCGTCAGGTAAATCGTAGTTGTAAACGTGACTGACCTCTGGAATGTGTAAGCCACGCGCGGCGACATCGGTGGCAACCAAAAAGTCCAACGAACCGTCGGTAAATTGCTCAAGGATCTTCAGGCGTTTACGCTGTGGTACGTCGCCGGTGAGTAAACCCACACGGTGGCCATCGGCGTCGAGCCATTGATAGAGCTTTTCGCACACGTGCTTGGTGTTGGCAAAAATAATGGCTTTTTCAGGCCAATCTTCTTCGATTAAGGTCAGTAAAAGTTTAATCTTGTCTTGTTTCGACGGATAAAAAAGCTCTTCGCTAATGCGTATACCTGTTTTCTGAGTCGGCTCGACCTCTACTTTGGTCGGCGAGTTCATGTGGTCGTACGCGAGTTCCTGCACCCGTTGTGACAACGTTGCTGAAAACAACATGCTTTGGCGTTCTTTGGCGCCAGGCATTTTGTTGAACATGTAACGGATATCTTTGATAAAACCCAAATCGAACATACGGTCGGCTTCATCGAGCACGACGACATCAATTTTGTCGAGTTGATAAATGCCTTGTTTGCAGTAGTCAATCAAGCGGCCGGTGGTGCCGATTAGAATATCGACGCCTTCTTCGAGCTTCTGCCGTTGACTTTCGTAACCCTCGCCCCCATAGATGATACCAAGGCGCATGTCGCAGTGATCGGCCAATAGTTCAGCATCGTTTGCGATCTGAATGGCGAGTTCACGCGTAGGAGCCATAATAATAGCGCGCGGATAACGTTTTTCGCCCTCTCGCGGCTTATTCAGCAAGGTGGTAAAGGTCGCCACAAGGAATGCTAGGGTCTTACCCGTCCCGGTTTGTGCTTGACCAGCAACATCTTGGCCTTTTAAGGCAACAGGTAAGCTCAAAGCTTGAATAGGCGTGCAATATTCAAAGCCCGCCTTGTTTAAAGCAGTTAATACCTGCGGATGCAGGTCGAGATCGGCAAAGCGTGTCTCTGTAAGGTGTGTTTTACTCATAGCCTAAGCATACCAGTTTGCGCTAACATTCAAAAACAGAAATAATAGGGTTTTATTATTTCACGCGAATTCAGCAGCGGAGATTACCATGAGTGATAAAATTGTTCAGCTAAGTGATGATACTTTTGAGGCCGATGTCCTCAATTCAGATAAGCCAGTTCTCGTTGACTTCTGGGCCGAGTGGTGTGGTCCGTGCAAAATGATTGCACCTATCCTTGACGATATTGCAAACGAGTATGGCGATCGCATCACTATCGGTAAACTGAACGTCGACCATAACAGTCAAACTCCGCCGAAGTATGGCATCCGCGGCATTCCAACGCTGTTGTTGTTCAAAAACGGCGAAGTTGCGGGAACGAAAGTAGGTGCGTTGTCGAAAGCGCAACTTGCAGAGTTCATTGACTCAAACCTGTAAGCTCAGGTATGCGTCAAAGTTGCGAAAAACGTTGCCAATCCGCAAGGTTTGGTGACGTTTTCGTGAACTTTAGCCTAAATAAACAGCAAAAAACTGGACGAATTGCGATTTAGGTGTTACTTTTCTCCCATATTTCTTCAGGTTGCCAGCCTTACGGTAGCCAGATAGCAAACCCCGAAAGCTATAAAATTTTTTACACGAATAAACGAACCCATTTGTTTTCTTTGGACACTAAAGTCATACCCTTCTTATGAATCTTACAGAATTAAAAAATAAACCCGTAAACGAGCTCGTGCAGCTCGCAGAGTCCATGGGCCTCGAGGCCATGGCACGTACCCGCAAACAAGACATCATTTTTGCCATCCTCAAGGCTCACGCGAAAAGCGGTGAAGACATCTATGGCGACGGGGTGTTGGAAATCTTGCAAGACGGCTTCGGCTTTTTGCGCTCAGCGGATTCTTCTTACCTTGCTGGCCCGGATGACATTTACGTCTCACCAAGCCAGATACGTCGTTTCAACTTGCGCACGGGTGATACCGTCGCCGGAAAGATTCGACCGCCAAAAGAAGGCGAGCGTTATTTTGCCCTCCTGAAGATTCGTGAAGTCAACTTCGACAAACCTGAAAACTCCCGCAACAAAATCCTCTTTGAAAACCTTACTCCTTTACATGCCGACGAGCGTCTGCGCATGGAGCGTGGTAATGGTTCAACAGAAGATATTACGGCGCGTGTTCTCGATTTGGCCTCGCCGATTGGTAAAGGTCAGCGTGGTTTGATCGTCGCGCCACCGAAAGCCGGTAAAACCTTGTTGCTGCAGAACATTGCCCAGTCTATTGCGGCCAACCACCCAGACTGTGTATTGATGGTGCTGTTGATTGACGAGCGTCCAGAGGAAGTGACCGAGATGCATCGCTTGGTGAAAGGTGAGGTGGTAGCTTCAACCTTTGATGAGCCAGCGAACCGTCACGTACAAGTGGCTGAAATGGTCATCGAAAAAGCTAAGCGCTTGGTCGAGCACAAGAAAGACGTGGTGATTCTACTCGATTCAATTACTCGTTTAGCACGTGCCTACAACACTGTCATTCCAAGCTCAGGTAAAGTCTTGACGGGTGGTGTCGACGCCAACGCACTGCACAAGCCGAAGCGTTTCTTCGGTGCTGCGCGTAACGTCGAAGAAGGTGGTAGCTTAACGATTATCGCGACTGCGCTTATCGATACTGGTTCGAAGATGGATGAAGTCATCTACGAAGAGTTTAAGGGTACCGGTAACATGGAATTGCACCTGAACCGCAAGATTGCCGAGAAACGCGTTTTCCCAGCTATCGACTTCAACCGTTCAGGCACGCGTCGCGAAGAGCTGCTCACTTCGCAAGAAGAGCTCCAGAAAATGTGGATCCTTCGCAAAATCGTTCACCCAATGGGCGAAACCGAAGCGATGGAATTCCTCATCGACAAACTGCAAATGACCAAAACCAACGACGAATTCTTCGAGGCCATGAAGCGCCAGAAATCGTAAGCGCTTGATTCGGCCATAGAGCCCCTTCGGCTTTCGGTGCTGCAACGGCATCGATTGCTGAGGGACGCCGTGAACCCGTCCCCGGGGGCTTGCCTGCCGCATCCATGCTGCACACACCCTCATCAATCGAACGCGTGAAATCCCCTACGCCTGCGGGCAGCCGCTCAAGCCAGCGCAAACGATTTCATCACAGCCTAACGTGTCACGAGACACGGTAGATATCGTGATACAGACAACCTAAGATGGACGTGGAACCCCTTATGGCAATGTCAAACGAGTGAAAAACGCCGGCTCTGGGTTTGTCTATCAGGAAAATGTACTGTCGGATGCATTGCAAAATATCACCTATGCCGAGAAAAATAACGGCACCTTGTTTGAGAGCCGAACCTACGACCAAGTTTAGGGACAGTTGAAGCAGGTGAGCGCGGCGAGTGCGGTAAAAGTAACACTGGCAATGCGGGACCTAACGCGGTGTTAAGAGCGACCTTGGTGGGCGGTGGCAGCACCGTCAACTTTGCCTACGACGCCAACTGGCAGCGCTTTAAAAAGACGGTAAGCGGCAACCGCACGGTGTATTACATTGATGATTCGGTGGAGGTCGAGCAGGTCGACGACACCACCATCACCCGCACCTACATTGACGATATCGCCATCGTCAAACGCACGAAGTATGCCGGTTTGTCGCTTGCCAGCCATGAAATCACCTACACGCTGCGCGACTAATGAGCCTCTAATTCTTCAGGTTTGGTGAAGGTGAGTATATCGGCGTCTTCGGGGACGTCGACTCGCTCACTCAGCTTATTCTCTACTAAATACTCGCGAAGTTGCGCACGACTTACGGTCATATGGTGCAGTGCGTCCATATGCACAGCGACGATTTTTGCGTCAGGAGCGAGTTGCGCGGCGACCAAGGTATCTTCTTTGCTCATTAATATAGGGTTGTCGGGAAAGGCTTTGAGCTTGCCTGCGCCGGTGTTGAGCACAATCACATCGGGGTTGTGGGTGGTAATGGCTTGTTCGACCTCGGGGCGCCAAATGGTGTCGCCTGCGACATAAAGCGTAGGTGCCTTCGGTGCACTAAACACCACGCCCATTACTTCGCCTAAGCCGCGCGCGAGCGACGGGATTGCGTAAAGTAGGTCGGTGCCATGTTGGCCGCCGGTTTTGTATAAACGCACGCCTTGAAACTCTTGCCCGTCAGTCAACACGCGCACATCGGTGAAACCTTGCTTTGTAATGCGCTCAGCGTCGTTCGCGTTCTGGACAAAAATCGGCATGTTTTTGGGGAGCACTTCTTGGGCGACGCGGTCCCAGTGGTCAGAATGCGTATGGGTCACAATGACGGCATCGACCGTCGCGACAACGTCATCAATGTTCAGTGGCAATTCGGTTAAAGGGTTGCGCAGATGATCGTTATGAAAGCCGCTGAACCCGTCGTATGTACCTTCTTTTGCCAGCATGGGGTCGATCAAAAAGGTCGTGTCGCCATAGGTTACTTTCGCCGTTGCACTGCGAATGTGCTGGAAGCTTACTTCGTTTGCACTGACTGAGAACACTGCAAGGCTAATGACAAGAGCGAAGAGGCTTTTCATGAGTAACTCCATCTAGATAAGTCAGAACCTACTACGAAAAAGCACGTCGGTTTAGTTCAACTTACTCTTTTTAGTGCGAGCTCAATCAGCAGTGGGAAATGGTCGGAGCCGAACTTTGGTAGGCGACGCATCTTGACCAGCATGAAGTGTTCGCTGTGAAATAGGTGGTCGAGGGGCCAGCGCAAGAATGGCAATTGCGCGTGGAAGGTGTTGAAGAAACCACGGCCCATGCGTGGGTCAAGGAGCTTGCTAACACGAATGAATTCGCGCGTGGTTGGTGACCAAGCGACATCGTTGAGGTCGCCGGTGACGATGACGGGACCGTCTTCGTTGGCAGCCCTTTTGGCAACGTGCAGGAGTTCGCGATCGCGAGGTTTCGATTTTTCGTTTTCCGTTGGGCTTGGCGGTGCTGGATGCACGCAGTGTAGCTTTACGATACGGCCGTACGGCATTTTGATATCGGTGTGGATGGACGGTACATTCTCTTCGACGAGATTTTCAACCTGAGTATTTTCCAGTGGCCAGACCGAGTAGAGCATCATGCCGTACAGGTTATTTTGCGGCACGCGGACCACATTGGGTAAGTCATCTTCAATATCGGTGAGCTGCTTTTCCCACCAGTCATCCATCTCGACCGCGACAATAATATCTGGGCGCTCGCGGTTAATCATGCGCACCAGCTCGACGGCATCACGGTTATGTTCGAGTACATTCACGGTCAAAATGCGCAAATGCTCCTCGACTGACTTTTCATCGCGCTCGCGCTTGTAGCGTTGAACTGTACGTTCAGCCAAGGGCGTGTAGGGAAAAATCCACCACAGTTGCCATGCGCAGCAGGTAAGTTGAATTGCCACTAGAGTCCACGTTATTACGCTATCAACGGGCAACCATACCGCGCTGGCGGTGAGTAAGCCAAAGGCGACGGTGGTCAGTTGTAGACGCGGAAAATCCCACAGGCGAATCAGCCAGTGGGTGCGCTGCGACAACGGCAGCAAGCTAACCACGGCCAGAAAGAGCGTGAGTAGACCAATAATGATAAGAGCAACGTTGAATTCCGGCATGTGCGGGTGATCGTCCATGGCTGATAATGCGTTTAAGCCTAGCGTACTTTCGAGGCGCTGAAAACAGTCAGAAAAACCAGTATACTGGCGGCAATTGAGTCGCGATAAGGGCGGACGCAGTGAAGTATCAAGATTTGCGTGATTTTATCGCGTTGCTAGAGCAGCGCGGCGAGCTAAAACGTATTCAAATGGAGGTGGATCCGTATTTGGAGATCACCGAAATTTCCGATCGCACCCTTAAAGCGGGCGGTCCGGCGTTATTGTTTGAAAATGTGAAAGGGCACTCGGTGCCGGTGCTGGCGAACCTATTCGGTACGCCAGAGCGTGTTGCACTTGGCATGGGGCAAGAGTCGGTAGAGGCACTGCGTGATGTCGGCAAGTTGCTCGCATTTTTGAAAGAGCCGGAGCCGCCGAAAGGGTTCCGCGATGCGCTGAATTTACTGCCGATGTACAAAAAAGTGCTGAGCATGTCGCCCAAGCAGCTGAAAAAAGCGCCTTGCCAAGAAGTGGTGGTAAGTGGTGATGAGGTGGATTTGACCAAGTTACCGATTCAGCATTGTTGGCCCGGCGACGTTGCGCCACTTATCACCTGGGGATTGACGGTGACCAAAGGGCCGCACAAAGAGCGGCAAAACCTCGGTATTTATCGCCAGCAATTGCTTGGAAAAAATAAAGTGATTATGCGCTGGCTGTCACACCGTGGCGGCGCATTGGATTTTCAGGAATGGCAAAAGCAGCATCCGGGTGAGCGTTTTCCGGTGGCGGTGGCACTCGGTGCCGATCCGGCAACGATTCTGGGTGCGGTAACGCCGGTGCCAGATACCTTATCTGAATATGCGTTTGCTGGGCTGTTACGTGACGGTAAAACCGAAGTCACCAAGTGTGTGAGTAACGACTTACAAGTGCCAGCGCACGCTGAAATTATTCTCGAAGGCTATATTGAGCCGGGCGAAATGGCGCCAGAAGGGCCGTACGGCGATCACACGGGCTACTACAACGAAGTAGATGACTTTCCCGTGTTCACCGTTACCCATGTTACCCAGCGTCGTGCGCCTATTTATCACTCGACCTACACGGGCCGCCCGCCGGATGAGCCTGCAGTGTTGGGTGTGGCGCTGAATGAAGTGTTCGTGCCGTTATTACAGAAGCAATTTCCAGAGATTGTCGACTTTTATCTGCCGCCCGAGGGTTGCTCCTATCGGGTGGCGGTGGTCACCATGAAGAAGCAGTACGCTGGTCATGCGAAGCGCGTCATGATGGGTGTGTGGTCATTCTTGCGCCAGTTCATGTACACCAAGTTCGTGATTGTTTGTGACGACGACGTGAATGCGCGTGATTGGAAAGACGTCATTTGGGCGATGACCACCCGAATGGATCCAGCGCGCGACACCGTGCTGGTGGAGAATACGCCGATTGATTATCTCGATTTTGCGTCACCGGTCTCAGGGTTGGGCTCCAAAATGGGAATGGATGCGACCAATAAGTGGCCGGGCGAGACGGATCGTGAGTGGGGCGTGCCAATTGTTATGGACGAAGCGGTAAAACAGCGCGTCGATGACATCTGGGACGACCTCGGAATTTTGCAACAGGATAAGCCAGTTAAATGAAACAGTTTTCTTGCAAGGTAACAGCGCTAGAGACGCTTTCACCAAATGTTTACCGAGTGCTACTTGAGCTGCCCGAAGCGATTGAGTTTGTGGCGGGCCAGTATTTACAGGTGGTGATGGGTGAGCGCGACAAACGGCCTTTTTCAATCGCCTCATGTCCGTCGAAAACCCGTGAACTTGAGTTACATATTGGCGCAACGCCAGATAACCCTTACGCCATGGAAGTCATCGAAGCCATCCGCGCGAACGGTGAGCTAACCATCGAAGCACCATTAGGTGATGCAGGTTATCGTGAAGATAGTGAACGCTCACTTATTTTGATCGCAGGTGGCACCGGCTTCTCGTACACCTGGTCGATTTTGCAGGCCCACTTGCGTAGTGGCTCGAAGCGTCCTGTGACCTTGTATTGGGGTGGTCGCAAAGCCGCCGATTTGTATTACGATGAGAAGCTCAAACAGCTCAGCGATGATCATGCTAATTTCCATTATCGTCCGGTGGTGGAAGAGGCTGCGGCAGGGTGGCATGGTACCATTGGCTTGGTACCGCATGCGGTATTGGCAGAGCAGTCCGATTTGAGTGATGCGGACGTGTACGTGGCTGGCCGTTTTGAAATGGTACGTGTGATTCGTGATGACTTTCATGCGCGTGGTTTACCATTGGCGCAGCTTTACGGTGACGCACTAGCCTTCATTTAACTGCGCTGCTATACTTCGCGGCGCAATTACCAAGGGGTGCCCTTGTACGTTTAGGTTCTAAGTAACCTACGTACAGCGGCTGAGATGCACATTGATGCGAACCCTTTGCACCTGATCCGGTTAATACTGGCGTAGGGATGGTAGCTAACAACCTTAGTCCATTTGAATCCTGCCCGACCGGATTATTTCTGAACCAGACGTTGAGGAAATGATCCATGCAAAAATCTACCCTGGCCACTGCGGTCTATTTAGCTCTATCAAGCTTAGCAGTAGCGCCGACGGCGTTCGCTCAAGAGAACGACAGCACCGAAAAGAAAGACATTGAACGCATCACCATTCAAGGTGAGTTTCGTCAAATGACCGTGCAAGAAGCACCGACCAGTGTCACCGCGTTAGTGGCTGAAGACGTGGCGGAGCGCGGTGCCTTGCACCTTGAGTCAACGCTCAATGCGTTTGCCAATGTGAACTTCTCTGGCGGCTCATCGCGCGCCCGTTTTATCCAGATTCGTGGTGTGGGTGAGCGGAGTCAATTTGTTGACCCCATTCAGCCTTCTGTGGGGCTGTTGGTGGACGGTATCAACTACAGTGGCTTAGCCCAGGCCGCGCAACTTTTTGATATTAGCCAAATCGAGGTCTATCGCGGGCCGCAAAGCGGACGCTTTGGTGCCGATGGTATGGCGGGCATGATGGTGCTAGAGAGCACGTTGCCAAGCACTGAAACCAAGGGCGTGTGGCAGCTCGGCGCAGCAAATTACGACGCCTTAAGTGGTGGTTTTGCTGTGGGTGGTGAGCTCGGCGCACTCGGCCGCGGCCGTTTGAGCGTGTTTCAACAACGCGATGATGGCTTTATCGAAAACACCTACCTAGGGCGCGACGACACCAACAAACGCTCAGAGCGTAATGTACGTGCTAACCTTTTCAGTGAGCTTGGGCAAGACTGGCAATTACGCACGACCGTACATGCGCTAAACCAAGACAATGGCTACGATGCCTTCTCTTTAGATAACAACCGTACCACCCTGTCGGATGAACCGGGTGAAGATGACCTGCGAACTCGCGCCGCCCGACTGGCACTCACCTATTCCGGCTGGCAAGGTGCTGAACTTGAGCTGGCGTATGCGTTTTTGAGTGCCGACAGCGTGTATAGCTACGACGAAGATTGGAGCTATGTCGGTATCGCGCCAGGCTGGGAATACAGCTCGTTTGATGCCTACGAGCGCGAGCGTGATGATCATACCCTAGAAGCACGCTGGGTCAGCACCCAGCCTATTCGGGTGCTGGGCCATGAGAGTGATTGGGTACTCGGCGTGTACCATTACCGTCGTGACGAAGTGCTCACTCGCGACTTTTTCAATTGGGACATTGGCCAACAGGATGTTTTCACCAGCAGCTATGACAGTCGCCATAATGCCGTGTACGGTGAACTCACGCAGCATTTGTCTGCGGCGTGGCGTATCACCACGGGTGCGCGAGTGGAACGCTACGATAACCCCTATAACGACACTAATGGCGTGAATGAAACACCTGAAGATACCATGTGGGGCGGACGTGTAAGCCTTAGCTATCTGCCAACTACGGATATCCTGTGGTACGCCACCGTAGCGCGCGGCTACAAAGCGGGCGGCGTTAATGGTGATGCGCTCGGCAAAGTGCAAGATACCGAGTTAACGGAATTACGTGACTACTTGCTGGCGCGCGCCACCTTTAAGCCAGAACTATTAACCAGCATTGAAGTGGGTCACAAGCGCGTGAGCGCCGATGGCCGTTTAAGCATGCAACTCGCTGTCTTTGCCCATCAGCGTGATGATGTGCAACTGAAAGGCTGGGTCAATCGTGATCAAAGTTTCGTTGGTTATTTGCAAAATGCTGCCGAAGGTGAAGCTTATGGAGCGGAGTTTGAAGTTCGCTACCGTCCGTTTGAACAGTTGGAGCTATTTACCAACATCGGCTTACTGGATACCGAAATCGAGGGTTTTGTCACCGAAGATGGCGTCGATATGAGCGGACGCGATCAAGCGCATGCGCCGAATTATCAGGTCAACGCGGGCTTCAATTATCAGTTATCGGAAGCCTGGCAAGTGGGACTTTCAGTGGATGCGAAAGACGGTTTTTACTACTCGGACTCGCACATGAGTGAGGCCGATAGTATGGCAGTAGTCAATGCCTTCTTGCGCTGGCGACAAGGCCCATGGCAAGTGCGTGTATGGGGACGTAACCTGACCGATGAAGACTATGGCATTCGTGGTTTCTACTTTGGGAATGACCCGCGCAAAGAGTATGTGAGCGAAACCTATGAACAATTTGGTGAGCCACGACGCGTGGGTGTGACCTTCAATTACCATTTCTAAGTTGCATAAGGACGAAGGCAATGACTGACATGCTGCAATCTCTCGTAGACCAGATCTTGGCAACGTCATGGCTTGAATGGACGGCTGTGGTGCTAGCGGTCGCCTATTTGGTTTTGGCAGCACATCAGTCATTATGGTGTTGGCTTGCTGCAGCCGTAAGCTGCAGCATCTACACCTATCTCATGTGGCACGCGCAGCTTTTCATGGAAACGGTATTGCAACTGATCTATGTGCTGCTAGCGGCGTATGGTTGGTGGCAGTGGCGCCACGGTGCTGGCCAAGCAGACGCTCAGCAGGTTCCCGAGCGCAGCTTTGCCTGGCATTTACGCTGGTTTATTTTGTTAGCTACAAGCGCTGCTGTGATTGCCTTGGTATTGGAGCGGTATACCACCGCCGATGCAGTTTGGCTCGACAGCTATACCACGGTATTCTCTTTGTTCGCGACCTGGTTATTGACCCGCAAACAGTTCAGTAATTGGTGGTATTGGCTCGTTATTGATGGTGTTTATGTATATCTGTATGCCAGCAAAGGGTTTGTGATCACCGGCGCACTTTATTTCGTATACCTTATACTGGTAGTTTATGCGATGTATCAGTGGCAAACAGAAAGGACGGAACAGCGACAATGCAGCAGCAGTGGTTAGACAGTCTACCGATACATGGCGTGATAAAAGCGGAGCCTTTGCTGCGTGGCGTCGCCAATAATGTCTATAAAATTACGACCACCAAAACTACTTATATCTTGAAGCAATTTCGCTTTGATCATCCCTACGGCCTCGATCGCGATCAAGAAGTGTCGGTGCAACGGCAACTCGCCGAGCAGCAGTTGGCACCTGAGGTGCTGCATTACGACGCGGCGCAAGGCTTGGTTCTGCAAAGCTATTTAGAAGAGCCAGACCTTGCCCATGCTGATATACCAATGGCGGATAAGTTACGCGAGCTCGCAGAGCTGGCAGCGCATATTCATCGGGTGACGGTAAACGCGCCGGTGTGGTCGTTGCGCGAACGTCTTGCGCGTTACTGCCAACAGCTTGCTGAGTTTGATCGTGATCACGCCAAACAATTTGAGAGTCGCCTGCGTGGCTTTCGCAAACTGATCGATAGCTTTGCTTCACACCCGGTGTTTTGCCACAACGATCTTGCCTTACATCACGTTTTTCTTGCTCCAACACCGCGCGTTATTGACTGGGAGTATTCCGGTATAGGCGAGCGCTATTTTGACTTGGCCAATGCGATGGCTGCCAATGAATTAGAACTTCCGCAACGCACGGCCTTTATTAATGCTTACGAGGCCAGTGCGGGTTTTCAGGTACATCGCGATACTTTGGAGAATTGGCGCGAGTTGGTTGCGGTCGTGAATCAGCTTTGGTACGAATTACATCATCACCTGCAACGCATTAACGAATAAGGACAGCAAATGACTACGCAGCGGTCGCAAGAACTAACAGAGAAACTCTACGGGTATCTTGCTGAGGACGAAGATGCGCGCGTTTGTAAGGATATTCCAGATTCTGCTTGTAACGACCAACCTCAAGCGTTTATTGCCCACCTTATTGCGCTGAGCATGACTAAACTGGGTGACTCGTTGGTGAGCGCGCGGTTGGTATTGCCTTGGATTTTAACTTCACTCGGTGCGCCTTCGGCGTTCATTAGTGCGTTGGTTCCGCTACGTGAATCATTGGCTTTACTGCCACAACTGATCATTGCGCAACAACTGCGCGAAACTCCGGTACGTAAATGGTTTTGGGTGGCCGGCAGCATCGGTCAAGCCGTAGCCTTGGTGGGAATGTTGTTCAGCGTACTTGCGTTGCGCGGCAGCGCGTTGGGCTGGGCCGTGGTAGCCTTGCTCACCGTGTTTAGCATCGCACGTGGTGTATGTTCGGTGTCGATTAAAGATGTCCAGGGCAAAACCATTTCGAAAACGAGGCGCGGGCGATTGTCGGGCTTGGCAGCCTCCATTGCAGGCTTTTTGTCGGTCGGTACGGCGCTCGTTGTGCTGTTTGCGCCGAGTTTGTTCGGTACGACTGTGAGCGAAGGGAATACCATTGTTTTTGTTGGGCTGTTAGGTGTTGCCGCAGTATTGTGGTTTGCCGCAGCGCTCACCTATGCGCAAGTTCCTGAAGTACCGGGCGCCACTGAAGGCGGTGGTAATGCGCTTATCGAAGCACTGAAATCGATTCGCTTGCTATGGCAAGACAAGCAGTTTGGCAGCTTTGTTCTCACGCGTGCGTTGTTGGTCTCGTCAGCGTTTGCCATTCCTTACATTGTGGTGATGATACAACGCAGTGGTGAGGGCAGTCTTACCAGCTTGGGTGGACTTATGTTGGCAAGTGGTATCGCTGGTATGCTGGCGGGGCGTTTTTGGGGGCGCTGGTCCGACTCAGCAAGTCATCATGTCATGGCGGCAGCGGCCTTTATTGCCGTGGCGGTCATGGCAGTCGCGCTGGCATTTTATACGCTGGCGAGTGATTGGTTGGCGCAGCAATGGCTGGGCGGTCTGTTAATCTTTGTCGCCGCGGTGGCGCATCACGGTGCACGTGTGGGTCGCAAGACGTATTTAGTTGATATGGCAACGCAAGATAATCGTGCCGAATTTACAGCAGTATCAAATACCGTCATTGGCCTAGTTTTATTGCTTGGTATCGTACTTGGTGCAGTGGACGCTTATGCCGGTGTTGAGGCGGTGATGCTGTTGCTTATTGTGCTGGGGAGCGTCGCAGGATTACGCGCGTTGACCCTGCCAAATGTGCAGCAAGACTAGAACGAAGAGAGCCAACGCTGGTATGGCGTTGGCTCTGTAATTGCTCTTCTCGTAAAGTGCTTATTTACCGCGAACGACACCGTAAAGTCCAACAATCACGGCGATAGCGCCACCGATTAGATACCACATTGCGTTATCTGTTGGTTCGCCCGTGACCGCATTAGAAATCTCTGATGCTGGCGAGTTGTACGCTTCGTAGCCGAAGTACAACAAGATAATACCAACCACAAGTAAGATAATTCCGATGACTTTGTTCATGAAACCTTCCTTTAGTTATTTTTGTGTTTAGGTACTGCTGAATTCAGCATAGCAAAAACCCAGTGCAATACAATTACACTGGGTTTTCTTTACTAAAATTAAGCACCTATTTATTAAGAACCTAGGTAAGAAGTCAGCATCCAAGCTGTTTTCTCTTGCTCTTTGATGTAGTCGCTCATAAGCGCTGAAGTACCTTCATCGCCGGCATCACCCGCTAGGTCGAGTAGCTCGCGTTGCAAGCGAATGGTCACGCGGTAGCTATCCAGAATTTCTCGTACGCAAGCCTTGCCGTCGTGAATATCCTTAGCTTCTTGGATCTCACTGCTCTTAATATAGGTCGAATAAGCATGCAATGGGCGCTGGCCTAGGGTCAGGATGCGCTCGGCGATTTCATCGACTTTCATTAGCAAGTCATTGTAGGTTTCTTCAAATTTAGCGTGCAGCTCAAAAAACTCTTGGCCTTTAATGTTCCAATGAAAGCCACGCACGTTCATGTAGAAGATTTGATAGTTGGCGAGTAGGTTATTCAGCTTTTCGCTAAGCTGCTCGGCGTGATGATGGTCTAAACCAATAACATTTAACTGTTGCATTGCAGACTCCTTGTTGGAACGCTTGAAAATAAGTCTAAAAACTTGATCTTATTATTAATTACATAAGGTCAGTATAGACCTTTTCAAGCGCCAACGAGAAGTTTAGTTTAGCGATTGCTTAAATCGATTTTTCTTCGACCTTACCATCGCGAATATGCTGTTCGCCACGTTGCTTGGCGAGCTGAATTTGCTTTTCGCGTTCAGCAAAGCGCTGCTTCTGCTCAGCTGTGGTTTTGTCATAGCAGTGTGGGCAGCTAACACCTTTTTGATAGTGTTCAGATTGCTTCTCTGCTTCCGTAATCGGCATACGGCAGGCGTAGCATTGGTCGTACTCACCTTGCTCGAGACCGTGTCGTACCGTTACGCGCTGATCAAAGACAAAACAATCGCCTTGCCAGGTCGAATCATCTTCAGGCACTTCTTCAAGGTACTTTAAAATGCCGCCTTTCAAATGGTATACGTCGTTAAAACCTAGTGATTTTAAGTAGGCCGTCGATTTTTCGCAGCGAATACCACCGGTACAAAACATCGCGACCTTCTTATGTTTTTCAGGGTCAAGATGATCTTTCACGTACTGCGGAAATTCACGGAAGGTTTCGGTGTGCGGGTTAATCGCGCCTTCGAATGTACCCACGGCATATTCGTAGTCGTTGCGGGTATCAATCAGCAGCACTTCAGGATCGCGAATGAGATCGTTCCACTCTTGCGGGTCAACATAAGTGCCGACCACGTTTTTCGGGTCGACCCAATCAATCCCCATGGTGACGATTTCTTTTTTCAGTTTTACTTTGGTGCGGTAAAACGCTTGGGTATCACTAGGCGATTCTTTGTGCTCGATGTCGGCAAAGGCTTCTTGCGAACGAATAAACGCAAGGACGTTATCGATACCTTCGCGGGTGCCACAAATGGTACCGTTGATACCTTCGCGGGCGAGTAGCAAGGTGCCTTTCACTTCATTCTCGACCATGCGGTCGTAGAGTGGCTCGCGAAAGGCTTCAAAATCGTTAAATTCCACAAACTTGTAGAGTGCGGCGCAAATATACATCTGTTACTTCCTTCTTTTGGCGATTCGGATCGCAAATCCGAGGTCAAAAATTGCGCGCGCAGTCTAGCACAAAATTACTCGCTGAGCAGCTCTTCTACTCGTTTACGCAGGCTGGTCATGCCGTACTGCTCGCCCAGCGCCAGAGCTTCTTCGGTGCTTGCGCCTTGGTGCCAAGCTGCGCGAAGGGCCATCATGGCGCCCACCCGGTTGCTACTGGCGCAGTGCATGAAGACAGTGTCGTCACTGGTGTTCTGCAAGGTTTCATGAAAAATCTGCACATTTTCTTTGGTCAAGCCGTCAGCGCCGGCAATCGGAATGTGGTAGTACGCCATTTGATTCGCGGTGGTCCACTCTGCTTCGTGAATATCGCGCATCTCAGCATGGCTGCGGAGGTTAATGACTGCATCAACACCACTCGTTGCCAAAGCGGCAATTTCATGCTTTTTCGGTTGGCCACCGGCGAGGTGTTGCGGTGCCGGTTGTGAGAAATTATAGATTTCGCTGGCGGTCGCCGAGACTGCCATCGGCGCAGGCGCGCTACTCTCTGGTGCTGGCTCCGTAGCACAGCCGCTGACTGCAATAACTAGAGAAAACGTGAAAATTGCGCTCGATAATTTCATTTGCTCATCCCTATTGAATGTCGTCTGTGCGACGTTAAATGTCGCGCCATCTTGCTAGCCTACCGCTACATGTTTGGGTAGGATGATCCACATGTATGGAGAGGATAGCAAATGAGTGAACAAAGCGCAGGATTAATCGTAGCCCATAGCCATAAGTTAGAGGAACTGACAGACTTGGTTGTGGAGATGACAAGGATTGCTCCTCTCGCCCCCCTCGAATCTGAATGTGTGCTGGTGCAGTCCAACGGTATCGCACAGTGGCTCAAGCGACACTGGGCCGAAGCATTGGGTATTGCCGCCATGGTCGATGTAACCTTGCCCGCGCGGTTTCAGTGGCAGGCCTATCGTGCGGTACTCGGTAACGACTTACCGCGGCACTCGCCCTTTGATAAGGACCGTCTTACCTGGCGTTTATTGCGCTTGTTGCCCGAGCATCTCGACGCCCCTGAATTCGCCGCATTGGCCAACTACATGCGCAACGATACCGAGCAGCGCAAGCTCTTCCAATTAGCAGAGCGTTTAGCGGACCTTTATGACCAATACCAAATGTATCGTGCTGATTGGTTGGCAGACTGGGCGGAAGGCGGTGCCATTGCGGTGGATGAGGCCAATGCCTGGCAGCCAGTATTGTGGCGCTTGATTCGCGCGGACATTGGCGCGTATGGCTTGAGTGACCGTGCGCAGTTACATCAGCGTTTTGTCGCCAAAGCGCAAAGTTTAACGCCAGCGCAGCGTCCGTCAGGTCTACCACCGCGCGTCGTGGTCTTTGGTATATCGAGTTTACCGCAGCAAATGATAGAAGTGCTGAATGCGTTGGCGCATTGCTGTCAGGTGGTGCTTTGTGTGCACAATCCGAGTCAACATTTTTGGATGGACAGTATCGAAGGCCGCGATGTATTGCGTGAAATCAAACGCAAACGGCTGCAGCGCAAGCCAGGACAGGCGGAGTTGGATATCAACAATCTGCATACCGAAACACACCCGCTGCTGGCATCATGGGGAAAACAAGGCGGCGATTACATTCGTATGCTGGATGCTTTTGATGGCACCCAAGAGCAGCAGAAGCGTTTCCCCAAGCTCAGCTTTGACCTGTTCGAAGAGGCGCAGGCGCCACAGTCGCAGTTGGCCCAATTACAATCCGATATGCTGCATCTGCGCAGTATTGGCGAAGCTCGAGAGCATTGGTCCGCCTTGCCCGAAGATGATTCATTGCGTTTTGTGAGCTGTCACAGTCCGCAACGCGAAGTTGAGGTTCTGCACGATCGCTTGCTACAACTCTTCGCTGAACATGATGAATTAAAGCCGAGCGATATTATTGTCATGGTACCTGATGTTGATCTTTACGCTCCGCATATCCAAGCGGTGTTTGGTCGCTATGGCTATGACGATTCACGCCGCATTCCTTTCACTATCGCCGATCAGGGCATGCGGCAACGACACCCAATTTTATTAGCCTTAGAGTATGTATTGAAGCTTAATGTCGAACGCGCGACGGCGAGCGAGATGCTCGATATTTTGCAGGTCGCCGCGGTACAAAAGCGCTTTGGCCTGAACGGCAATGATGTCGAGCAACTGCAGCAATGGCTGCATGAGGCAGGCGTACGTTGGGGTTTACATGGCAAGCATCGTGAGCAGCTAGGCTTGCCTGCAGCTGAGGGACGACATAGTTGGTGGTTCGGCTTGCGGCGCATGTTGCTCGGTTATGCGGTGGGCCGCACCGACAGCTTAACTACGGCATGGTTAGATGATGAACCTTACCCTGAGGTCGGCGGTTTGGCGGCCAACGCAGTGGGCGCTTTGCAACAATTAGTGCGGGTGTTGGATGGAGCTTTCGAACTCACATTACAACAACTGCGTCCGGCGGAGTGGTGCGCGCAGTTGACTGAGTTGATGGAGTGTCTTTTTGCTACTGACACCGACCAAGATGCGTGGGTTCTAGCGCAATTGCAGACGCAGTTAAACAGCTGGCAGGACAACGTCACTGCTGCTGAGTACGACCAGCCGGTGGCCTTGCCTGTCGTCTTGGAAAGCTGGCTGTCGAAAGTCGACGAACATCAATTGACCCAGCGCTTTTTAGCCGGCAGTGTGAATTTTGCTACGCTCATGCCAATGCGCGCCATCCCCTTTAAGGGCGTCTTCTTGTTGGGCATGAATGACGGCGATTATCCTCGCCAACGTAAACCTTTTGACTTTGACCTCATGGCGCACGACCGCCGACCGGGCGACCGCTCGCGCCGTGAGGATGACCGCTACCTGTTCTTAGAAGCCTTGTTGTCAGCGCGACAATGGTTTTATCTCAGTTGGTGTGGGCGCAGTAGCAAAGATAACGCCGAGCAGCCGCCTTCAGTGTTAGTAAGCCAGCTGCGGGATCACCTGCAGCAGTTAGGTCATGCAGCTGAACTCGAGGAGCACTTTCTACAGCCCTTTAATCCAGCTTACTTTCAAGCCGCTGCGGCTGAACACTTTTTTACCTACGCGAAAGAATGGCAAGCGTTGCATAGCGTTGCGCCAGGGGCTGATGTATCAACGCCACAAGTCTTACCCAAATGGCTGCCTGCGGGAGCCGTATCGCTAAGGCAGTTGAAGGGCTTCCTCGAAGAGCCCGCGCGTTGGTTTTTGCAGCAGCGCTTTCAGTGCTATTTGCCCGAGGCTCGCGTTGAAAACCAAGATGAAGAGCTTTTCACCCTCGATGGTCTGACCCGCTGGCAGCTACTGCATGGCCTAGAAGAACCCTTGCTTGAGGCCATACGAGAAGCGCAAAACGAAGAGGAGTGGTTGGAACAATTGCAGCATATCGCGCTGCGCTTAGAAGGCGAGGGCCGCTTAGCCACCGGTGCTGCGGGCGCCACTCAGCAACAATTCGTTATTGAGAGTGGACTAAGCCTGTGGGAACAAATACAAGACTTGGTGGCTGCGTACCCAGAAGAAGTCGAAGCTTATCCGCTGGGCTTTGGAGACGCTGACCAAGTACAGGTTGAGGATGTGCTCAGTGGCGTGCGGACCAATGGCGCGGGTGAGCAAATTCACCTTAAGTTGTCGGCCTCGGAAATCGTCACAGACAAAGGTGTAATAAGGCTTGATAAGCTGCTCGAAAGTTGGCTGGCGCACCTGCTGCTCAACTCTGATGCGCCTTGCACTACTTATATCGTTAGCGCCGATCATCGTCTGTGCTTATCCAGTATGGAAACCGCGCACGCATGCCATGTCCTTAAGCAGCTACTCGACTGGGCCACTCAGGCATTATGCGAACCCTTGCCGATACATTTTGAGTTGGTGCTGGCAGGTTGGAGTAAGGCAATGAAAAAAGGCATCGCAGCTTTTATTGCGGCGGATGATCTGAGTTTTCACAATGACGATGCTCAGCGTTGTTATGATGAGTCAAATGATATGGGCTTCCACACGGCTTTGCGCCTGCGGGCGCGGTATATGAGTCGCTTTTACCCAAGTTTTGCCGATCTACCAGCGGACGAACGCAGCCTTAGCATAGCGCGAGCGCTTTACCTGCCGCTGCTTGAGGCGCTGGCGCAGGAGGAGCAGAAATGAGCGCGACCTCACTGAATCCATTAACCTTTCCGCTGCGCAGTAGCCATTTGATAGAAGCCAGTGCAGGTACCGGGAAAACCTATACCATCGCAGCGCTATATCTGCGCCTCGTACTTGGTCACGACCCGGCTGACGAGGGCCAAATGAAGGCCGGTGAGAGGATGAAAACGCCACCCGAGATTTTGGTCGTGACCTTTACCGATGCGGCCACCCAAGAGTTACGGGATCGGATTCGCGCGCGTCTAACCGAGGCTGCCAGTTTCTTTCGCGAAGAATTCGAGAGTGATGACCTCATTTTAGCTGGCTTGCGTAAGGACTACCCGAGTGCGCAGTGGCCAACTCAAGCGCGCATTTTAGATCTGGCTGCGCAGCAAATGGATGAGGCGGCGGTCTCGACCATACATGGCTGGTGTAATCGGATGTTGAGCGAGCATGCCTTTGCCAGCGGTAGTTTGTTTAACCAGAACCTGAATACCGACAACAGCGCGCAATGGCAGCAAGCAGCGCAGGATTATTGGCGGCACTTCGTTGCCAGCCTCAAAAGTGACGAGATCGAAAAATACGTTTATCTTGTCGAACTGTTCCGCTCGCCGGATAAGTTATTAGAAAAAACGCGCGAACTCCAGCATGTACAACCGAGCGATACCGCTCAGGGCCTCTCGGCGCTCGATGACTACTTGGCCGCTGAAGCAGAGCTGCGCGCCACATGGCACGACGCTGACGTTTGGCAAGCTGCACTGGATGATTTCCAAGAGCATTTTGCCGCACAGTTGAAGGGCAAGGTTAAGGCCGACGGACGTAAGTTCACGCAACTAAAAAACTGGTTGGCGCAGCTGCAGGACTGGTGCAATGCTATTGACGAGATGGGTGCCGACGCGCCTCTCGCGCCGCCACTTACCGAGGCTGCCAGTCGTCGCTTAACGCCTGAAGGCCTCGCCGAGGCGTGTAGTTCCGAGCTTGATGAGCGCCAGCTCGCCTTGCCACGACGTTTGGCTGGGCTGACCGCTGCCGTGGCGACCCTCCCCAGCCCGAAAGTTGCGTTACTGCGTCACGCTGGCAACTGGTTGCAACAGCGCTTTAGCCAGTTGCAACAACAACGTGCCGAGATTGGATTTAATGACATGCTGACGCGCTTGCGCGATGCCTTACGCGCAGAGAACGGCGAACTATTAGCGAGCCAATTGCGGCAACAGTTTCCAATCGCCATGATCGATGAATTTCAAGATACTGATCCGATTCAATACGAGATTTTTGACCGTGTTTATCAGGTTGCGCAAACGCCTGATGAAAATGGCTTGTTTCTCATCGGCGATCCTAAACAAGCGATTTACTCGTTTCGAAACGCAGATATTTTTACCTATTTGCAAGCGCGGCGTGCAACCGCTGGGCGGCACCATACTTTGGGTACTAACTTCCGTTCGACGCAGGCGATGGTCGATAGCGTCAATGCGCTCTTTGCGCAAGCCGAAGCAAGCCCGCAAGGCGCCTTTCGTTTCAAAACCGCCGACGGCGACAATGCGATGCCGTTCCAGCCGGTGCAAGCCAACGGCCTAAAGCGCGAGTTCGTGGTCGGTGGCACCACACAGAAAGCCTTAGCAGTGTTGGATTACAGCGAACACAAAGGCAATAACGGCAGCCTTGATGAGCTGTTGGCGGAAGCTTTTGCGGAGACCATAGTCACCCTGTTGAATGACCCCGAGACGGGCTTCCGTGATAGCGCAAGCGGTGAGGTCGATCGCGTGGCACCGCGTGATATTGCCATACTGGTTGCCAATGGTCCGCAGGCCCAGATTATACGCGCCGCTCTGCGGCGTAGGCACTTACGCAGTGTGTATTTGTCAGAGCGCGATTCGGTGTTTGCGGGTCGTGTGGCGCAAGAGCTCTACACCTTGCTGTATGCCTGTGCGGTGCCGCGTGATCCACGGCGCTTACGCAGTGTCCTGGGCTGTGAGCTGTTGGGCATGGAACTTACTGAAATCGATGCGATTAACACTGACGAATTGCGTTGGGACGACTTCGCCGGAGACTTTGTCGAGTTTCACGACATTTGGCTGCAGCAAGGCGTACTGCCGATGATCCAGCATGTGTTGCATCACTTCTCGATACCGGCACGTTTGCTGACCTTGCCGCAAGGGGAGCGTGAGTTAACTGACCTGCTGCATTTGGCGGAATTATTGCAGCAACATGCGCAGCAGGTAGAAGGCTGCCATGGCCTTTTGCGTTATCTCGCTGAACACATCAATAAAGCGCAAGAAAACGGCAATAGTGTTGATGCGGCCGAGCAGCAAGTACGTCTTGAAAGCGATGCGGAGCTGATTCAAGTGGTCACCATTCATAAGTCGAAAGGCTTGCAGTATCCGTTAGTATTCTTACCTTTCGTTAGTAAAGGGCGCGATGAAAGCCGCATGAAATTCCCGCAGCGCTATCATGATGCTAATGGCAATTTAGCGCTGTGTTTTGATAAAGAGGACACGGCGAAAGCGCAGGTGCTTGAAGAATCCTTTGCCGAAGAAATTCGTAAGTTATATGTTGCGGTCACCCGCGCTCAATTTGCGACCTATGTTGGTGTCGCGGGATACAAAACCTTAGCCAAAACCGCGTGGCATTATTTGTTCAATGCACAAGAGGAAGCTGCGGGTACAGAGGGCTACTGTTTGGACGGTTACAGCGTCGCCTTCACTCCTGAACTGCCCGCTGAGCCAACGTGCTACCAGGGGCCGCCGCAGGAACAACAGGAGCTCGAGGTTCGTCAGTTACCTGATGGCTTCGCGTTTACTTCGTGGTGGATGGCCAGCTACAGTGCATTGCGTTACGGTGAGTGGTTGGCGACCGATGACGCAGCAGCGGAAAACTTACAAGAAGCCTTGCATGATGTACCGCCAGATGAGCCGGCCCAGCCCAAGTTAGGCACGATTCATAGTTTCAAACGCGGTGCCGAGGCGGGTACGTTCCTGCACAACCTACTAGAGGCGGCGGCTGACGAAGGTTTTGCGTTCTTGGCAAACGATGCTGACGCCTGCCAAGCGTGGTTGACCGAGCAAGTCCGTCATGTGGCTGATGAAAGTGAGCAACAAACGCTACAGCAATGGCTACCAAGCTATTTGCGCACAGCTTTCAACTTAGATGAGGGCACACCACCGGTTACGCTTGCGGAGCTAAAGCATTACCAAGCTGAGCCGGAGTTTTGGTTTCCAACCCATCAGGTTCAGGCCACCGCAATTGATGAGCTTGTCTGTCGGCACGTTTTGCCGGAAAGATCTCGTCCTAAATTACTCGAGCGGACACTTAATGGCATGCTCAAAGGCTTTATCGATTTAGTGTTCGAGTGGCAGGGCAAATATTACGTGGCGGATTACAAATCGAATTACCTTGGCCCTGATGCCGGCGCCTACACCCATGCCGCGATGGAGCACAAGATCCTAGAGAGTCGCTACGACTTACAGTTTGTGATTTACACGCTGGCGTTGCATAAGCTCCTGAAAGCGCGCTTGGGTGAAGCCTATGACTATGATACTCATGTCGGCGGTAGTCTCTATTTATTTTTACGTGGCGCGGAAGCTGAGACCGCCGGAGCCTATTTTCATCGGCCCGCAAGGGCTTTGATTGAAGCGTTAGAGCAGTGTTTTGCCGGCCAGGAGGTGCTATGACCCATCTGCAAATTTTACATACATGGCACCAACATGGCTGGTTACGTGCGGTGGATCTTAGCCTTGCTGAGTACGTGCTTGATAAGTTGGGCACCGACGCCGAATCTATCGCTTTCTTAGCAGCCTTAACCAGTCATCAACTGGGTCATGGGCATCCGTGTTTAGAGCTTGCCAGCTTGACTACCGAGGCTGATGCTTTGTTGCAATTGCCACCTGAAAACGCCTCATTTGAAAGTCGTCACCAATGCCTCAGCGCTGCACAAGCGCTCGCACAACTGCCGAATGATTGGCCGCAGGCCTTACAAGATTCAGTTGCAGTTAATCAACCCAATTCCCCCTTGGTCATGAGTGCCGAAGGACGCTTGTACTTGCGTCGTTATTACAACTACGAGCAAGCCATTAAGCACGATTTAAACCAGCGTTGTGAAACACAGCCCGAACTCGATGTGAGCCAGTTACGCCAAACCCTCGATGCTTTGTTTGGCGCGGCCAACCAACTGAGCTGGCAACGTCTTGCTTGTGCCATGGCGGTGCGCAGCGGCTTCACTATTATCACCGGTGGTCCAGGGACTGGGAAAACCTACACTGTAGTGCGGCTCTTAGCGACCTTGCAGCACCATCGTAGCGGCTCAAAACCACTGCGCATACGACTGGCAGCGCCAACGGGTAAAGCTGCGGCGCGCATGACCAGCTCGATTGAGGGCGAATTAGGCAATTTACCTGAGCAATTTCAAGTAACCCTGCAGCAGACCATGCGGAATCGCCAAGCCGTTACCTTACATCGCTTGCTTGGGAGCCAGAGCCATAGCCGCGAATTTAAACATAACCGCCGTAATCCGTTACTGGCCGACGTAGTCATCGTTGACGAGGCCTCGATGGTCGATATTGAAATGATGGCGGCATTGACAGGTGCTCTAGCACCGCACACACAATTGATTTTGCTGGGTGACAAAGATCAATTGGCTTCGGTCGAGGCGGGTGCTGTGCTGGGTCAGCTTTGTGAGCAGGCCGAGCAAGGGCACTATGCGCCGGAGCTTGCCGCGTGGTTAGCAGACAGTCACGCGCTTCCGAGCCTTCCCGAAAAGTATTGTGACTCTAGCGGCGCATTACGCTGGCCTTATTTGCAACATACGGTAATGCTGCATGAAAGTCGGCGCTTTAACGCCGAACAGGGTATCGGCAAATTGGCGCATGAGGTGAACACCCAGCAAACCGAGTGGCTAGCAGGTTGGTTGCGCGATGCTAAGCGTATCGCCGCAGAAAACCCTGATTTTGCGAATATCCATACGTTAGAACTGACCCATGCGAGCCAGAAGCCGCTGCGCGCGCTGGTGCAAGAGGGCTACCAACCGTTGCTGGAGGTACTGCAACGTGGGCCTGAAGGCGCTGTTGATCAATGGGGCGAACAGCTCTTGGCGCAGCTCGAACGCTTCCAACTACTGGCTGCGGTGCGCAGCGGTGATTGGGGCGTGGAACACCTCAACAAACTTATCACGCAGTGGCTCTTTGGCGAGCAAGTGAGCGCAGACAAATGGTTTGTGGGGCGTCCGGTGATGGTCACGCAGAATGACTACAGTGTCGATTTGCGTAATGGCGACATTGGCTTAGCAGTGCGCACTGGCCCAGCTGAACCCATTCGTGTGCTGTTTCGTGGTGCGAACGGTGAGTTGCGGTGGTTGCTGCCGTCGCGGCTGGCGCATATTGAAACTGCCTTCGTAATGACCATTCACAAGTCGCAAGGCTCAGAGTTCAATCATACCGTGGTAGTGATGCCTGACCATGATTCGCCTATTCTCACGAAAGAGCTACTCTATACAGGTATCACCCGTGCCAGTGAGCATTGCACCTTGGTATTTAAGCAGCGCGAACTGGTGTTACGGGCAACGGAGCGGCGCATTCGCCGCAGTGGAGGATTAACATGAGCGACATCGAAATCTCGCAGCGCGTGAGCATTCCCGAGCATGAGATCGAGTGGCAGTTTATTCGCTCAAGCGGTGCCGGTGGGCAAAATGTGAATAAAGTGGCGACTGCGGCACAGCTCATCTTTGATATTCAGGCGTCATCGCTGCCGGACTTTTATAAACAGCGTTTGTTGGCGAAGAGCGATCATCGGATTACTCCAAGCGGCAAAGTAATCATCAAATCACAGACCACCCGAAGCCAAGCTCAAAATCGTGAGCTAGCGCTGGCGCAGTTTATTGAGCTAGTAGCGAGCGTCAACCGCGTGCAGAAGAAGCGTATTCCCACCAAACCCAGCAAAGCCAGTCAAAAGCGTCGCATTGAGAAAAAGAAAAAGCGCGGCGACGTCAAATCTCTGCGACAAAAGCCATTGGTCTAAAGGGACTTGCGGCTCGCTGCTTGGTCAACCATACTGGTCTGACAACAAATAATTAAACCAACAATAACAACCTAAAACAGGTATTTACTATGGCAGAACAATACTTTAAACGCAGTGCAGCGGCACTGTTGGTTGGGGCAGGTGTCCTTACTTTGAGTGCCTGCGGCGATGGCTATGACCCAGATCCGGTCGATGAGGTAGTGGTCACTAACCCTGCGCCAACCGGTCTTATCACCTTCGCTCCCGACGGTGACCTGAGTGCTGATGTAACTTGGACTGACTACGGCGTGCCTTACGTTAAGGCTGAGAATCTTGAGAGTCTTGGTTTTGGTGTTGGTTATGCATTTGCGCACGACAATATTTGTATTTTGGCCGACCAAATCATTAAATTTAATTCGCAGCGTGCCATGTATTTTGGCCCTGATCAGGTACCGGGCAGTGGTGATTCCGGTAATATTCTAAATGACTTTGGCTACTTGGCGTTGGGGATCCGTGACAATGCCGAGCAAGGTTTTGAGCAAATTAGTGAACGCGCTCAAGCGCTCATCACAGGCTATGCTGCCGGCTACAACAAATATTTAGCTGACACGGGCGTTGATAATATTGCACCTGAGTGTGCCGGTCAGCCGTGGGTGCAGCCCATTACCCCGATTGACATGATGACCTATGCCCAAGGTGTAGCGCTTCTGCCTGGTGCAGCTAACTTTACTGGGCCGCTGTTCTTAGCAGTACCGCCGAGTCAGAACGCGGGAGCGACCAATAAGGAAACCGGCGAGGCATTGGACCTAGCACCATTGGCCGAGCTTTACGCTGAAGTGCCAGATACCAACCCTACCGAGTCAGGCTCGAACGGTTGGGCGATTGGCTCAGACCTAAGTGCCTCTGGGCAAGGTATGCTTATTGCTAACCCGCATTTTCCACACACGGGTAATCAGCGTTTTTGGCAGTTCGGTATTGAAATTCCAGGCGAAATGAAAGTCGTTGGCGGTTCGTTGTCGGGTATGCCCGGCATCGTTAATATTGGCTTTAACGAAAATGTTGCGTGGACCCATACCTTCTCGACCGCCTCGCGTTTTACCATTCATCGTTTGACTCTGGATAGTAATGACGCGACCGGCACCACCTACATGCTCGATGGCGAGCCGGTGGCAATGACGAAACAGCAACACTCTATTGAAGTCGCGACAGGGCCTGGTACGTTCATGACCTTGCAGCGTTCAAGCTACCACAGTGAGTTTGGTCCTATCGTTGTGATCCCGAATGGTTTGCCATGGGGTACCGATCCTGTCACTGGGCAGCAAGTCGCGTATGCCTTGCATGATGCCAACCTGCCAAACTATGAACTGTTTGACCATTGGTTGGGGATGAACTTGGCCGACAGTATCGAAAGCTATAAACAGACCTTTGTCGATTACACAGGTACTGTTTTCAACAATGCGATGGCGGTTGATAAAGACGGTAACGCCTTCTTTACGGATGGCTCTTCAGTTCCCAATATTGTCCCTGAAGCTTTAGCCGCCTGGTCACAGAATCAACTGTACCAAGGCTTGTCACAGCAAGCTGGACTCTTTATTTTCCCCGGCGATGAAAGTCTTTACTTGCCGCAAGGAACGGTACCGTTTGCGCAAGCACCGCAGCTTGAGCGCTCAGACTTTGTGCAGAACTCTAACGACAGCTATTGGTTAACCAACCCAGCTGCGCCTATCACGGGCGTTTCACCATTGTGGGGGCCGGTCGGCAATCAACAGTCGTTCCGCTCACGTATGGGCCAGAAGATGTTGGCTGAAGGTGGTTCAGTGGACGGTAAGTTCACCCGTGAGGACTTAGTTGATCGTCTGATTGGTAATCGTGCTTGGCTGGTCGAGGAAGTCTTAACTGACCTCGTTACTCATTGTGAGGCTCAAGGCTCTACGCCGGTCATGACAGCGAGTGGAGCAAGTGTCGATATCTCCGCGAGTTGTGCTGCATTGGCGCAGTTCGACGGCCGCATGAACCTAAATAGTATTGGTGCCATGTTATTCCGTGAGTTTGCCACTGAGTTCCGACGCAACCCGCAATGGCAGGTCGCCTATGATCCTGCGCAACCGGTGACCACACCGAATACCTTGTTAGCAAACGATGTGGTGCTAAGTCAGTTAGCAACTGCGCAAGAGCGTATCCAAAATGCTGGTTTAGCGGTTGATGCTACCTTAGGTGAAGTTCAGTTTGTGGAGCGTAGCTTGCCAAATGGCCAGCCATCAGGGCAGAAGCTCCCATGGGGCGGCGCCAACAACATTGAAGGCGGTTTCAACGTGTTCAATAGTAATATGGGCAACGATGGTACCGTGCTACCACGCCATACTTATCCACTCTTGCCGGGTTCGGTGCTGAGTGAAGCGGCGGGTGGTTACCATATTACCTATGGTTCAAGCTGGATGTTCGCTATGGAGTTTACGCCAGAAGGTCCGGTTGCTAACGGCTTGCTGAGCTATTCACAAGCATCCGATAGCAATTCTGACCACTATCTTGATCAGACCTTGCTGTATTCGTCAGAGCCACAGTTGCGCCCATTACACTTTAGTAATGATGATGTCGCCGCCGTAGCTGATGAACAGGTAACGTTAACTGGGGAGAGTGTGCGTTAAGCTCACTCTTCGCTGGAAACGAGGGTGTAGCTGCCTTCGAGGCGCTGGAGCAGGTCTTCAGCGCCACATACTTGGTAGTTACCCTCGGCATCTGTGCTGGCGTTTTCCCACAACGCAATCGTGGCAGGCAACGGCACTGGACGTTTGAAGGTGACATCAATACGCTGCACCGCCTTACCATGTTTCTTTTCGATTTCAGCTTGCGCACGTCCGGCCATGTACATGCCATGAATAATCGGTTTCTCAAAACCAAACCAACGCGACAGCAAAGGATGTAGGTGGATAGGGTTAAAATCACCCGAGAGGCGTGCGTAGTTTCGGCCACTTGTTGCATCCAGACGCCATTCGTTGACTGCCTGCCAATCATCATTTGGGCGCTGTCCCTGTTTCTGCTCACGTGGCTTGGCCGGCTTATTGGCTGACTTCGGCATTACCTGATATTCGCTTTTACAAGTAACGATAGGCTTATCGTCTTGTAAGAACGTGACGGTAAAGAGCGGTCGCAATCGACGTGGTGAAACTTTAGGGCCGCGCGCGGGCAGTTTAATGTGCGCTTGGATATGGAAGTTTTTGTTTAGCTCGATCTCAGCGTGTTGTTCAAGCTCATTACTGACGTGAACCAAGCCGGGAGCCGGCCATGGGAAGTCATCACCGAGCATTTGTGCGAGATGAACGCGTTGCGCTAAACAGTACATCAGCGTTAGCGGGACTTCGCTCACAAAGCCCGGGAAAGCTTCTTTATAGCGTGCAACCTGTGTTGCAGTCAGCGCTGGCGCAGTAAAGTTATCGTGCAAGGTCGTCGCCGCTGCTTCCGCTTGATCATTGCGGGCTACGGTGAAAAGCGAGCGGAAAAACATGCCCGGTAATTTTGGTAGCTGTGCTGTTTGTTCCATAGGTGACGATACTTCCTGCATGAGAATTCCTTTAATCAACTGCTGCAACTATAACATAATTTTGACTTTTGCCGGTATAGCTCAGTAGCATCAGACTTACAACTAGTATACATGGAATCGCACGATGGAAGGACATACCACTGCAAATGCAAGCCTCACAATTCGTTGCATCTATATGTTGTTGGCCTTGTATGAGAAAAATCGTACCACCGCAGAGCTGCTGGAATATCTTGCGGAAAAAGAATTAGCGAGTGTTTCGAAACGCACCATTCAACGTAACTTAGAAGATCTCGAGGGCCACTTCGGACTCTCGCGAATACCCAAGACAGCAGCGAGTGAACCGGATATTTGGCAACTTGAGCAACAAGAATTCGAACGTCTGCTAGAGCTCGAGGATCCTGTCGCACTAGCTTTGATAATCGCCCAGCAACAACTTTCCGAACTTGGACCGATGAGCGTATTCAAGCCGGTCGACGGCCTTTTCCAACGAGCGCGTGAGCAGCTTGCGGCGCGCCAGAGTTTAGCATCACTTTGGTACCAGCGGGTTAAGGTTACCGCCGCTTCTCATCGGCTTACCGGGCCTGAACTTGATAGCGAGAAAAGTCAGCGCCTACTCGAAGTTGCCTTGAAACAAGTGGCAGTGCGCCTGTGCTATCACCCACACCAAGGCGATTCAGGGCAAACTCTTCGGGCAACGGCGCTGGCGGTTTTCTATCGTGGCGCAGTGGCGTATTTGATTATCCGTGACCATGGCAGTGATCGCGTGCGGCAACTGCCATTTTCACGAATTAGTGAGGTGCGTGAAATTGTTACTGATGACCCACGAGTAGGCGACTTTGATCTCGAGGAATATGCCGCAAGCGGTGCGTTAGCCTATAAATTTGGCGAACCATTCCGCCTTGAAGCAATTATTTTTAATTCCATCAGGCGTGAAATAGAAGATGCACCCTTAGGCGAAAATCAAGAATTGCTGCCACTCGAGGGGCAACCCAATTGCCGTTTATTGCGAGTCACCGTGCCCTACACATTGAATTTAGTACAGTGGCTGCTTGCTCGTGCTGCTTATCTGAAAATTTTGGCGCCGAGTCAGTTCCGCGATAAGTTTCAAGAAGAATTACGGCGTGGACTGGCTAATTTTGAGAGCGAACAGCTTCAGGTGCCCACTCAGCGTAATTTCGTTTCGGACAAAAAATAAACTTGACGGATGAAGCCCTCTCTACCATATTTTAGCAATTACTAAAATAAAGGGGGTAGCATGGCTAAAGTCATTGTAGTGGGCGCTGGTTTAGGCGGCGTATCGGTTGCTTTTGAATTACGTGAAGTGTTATCGAAACAGCATGAAGTCATGGTTGTTGGCGAGGGCGAAGAGTTTAACTTTGTCCCTTCGAATCCGTGGGTTGCACTCGGTACCCGCACGCGCGAACAGGTAGTGATGCCGATAGCTGATATTTTTGAGAAACATGCGATTGAGTTTAATGGATCTGGTGTTGCGCATATCGATGCGGAGCAGCGGAAACTTATGTTGGGCGATGCCTCGGAGCAGAATTATGACTTTTTAGTGCTCTGTACGGGGCCTAAACTGGCCTTCGAGAACATTCCCGGTGCGGGTCCTGAGACAGGTTATACCGAGTCCATTTGTACTGTTGACCACGCGGTTCATGCGCACTCCGCTTTTAATGAACTGCTTGAAAACCCAGGACCTGTGTTAATCGGCGCTTTGCCAGGCGCGAGCTGTTTCGGCCCTGCCTACGAGTATGTTCTGTCGCTTGAATACGAACTTCGCAAGCGCAAAATCCGCGATAAAGTCCCTATTACTTTTGTGACACCTGAACCTTACCTTGGCCATATGGGCTTGGGTGGCGTAGGCGATTCCAAAAGCTTAATGGAACACAAATTTCGTGAACACGGTATCAAGTGGGTTTGTAACGCCAAAGTCACCGAATTCACCCAAGACCAAGCACACTTCACGGTTTATAACGACGATGGTGTTGAGAAATCACAAGAGCAGGAACCATTCAAATTAGCGATGTTCTTACCTGCATTCAAAGGTTCACCTGCGGTGGCCGAAGTTGCTGATCTCTGCAACCCCAAAGGCTTTGTAAAAAGCAATACCTTTCAACGCGCACAAGCCTATCCGGAAATCTATGCGGCGGGTGTTTGTGTTGCTATTGCACCGATTGAAGAAACGCCAGTGCCAGTGGGCGCACCCAAAACCGGCTTGATGATAGAGTCGATGACTTCGGCGATAGTGAAGAATATTCATGCGAGTCTTGAGGGGAGTGAAGCTTGGGTTGAGCCGACGCTGAGCGCACTCTGTTTAGCGGATATGGGCAACACCGGCGCTGCGTTCTTAGCCGTGCCACAAAATCCGCCACGCAATCGTAACTGGACTGGTTCAGGCCGTTGGGTGCACTGGGCAAAAGTGGCTTTCGAAAAGTACTTTATGTATAAAGTTCGCCGCGGTACTAGCGAACCGGTCTATGAGAAGGTTGGCTTAAGAATGATGGGCCTCAAGCGCTTGAAATAATTCAAGCGCTCTAGCCCTAATCTTCTTGGTTCTTAGATACCAAAATCATCGAATTTGATTTGGTCTCGAGGTACACCTAGTTCTGCCAACATTGCCATGGTCGCCTTTAACATCGGCGGCGGCCCGCAAACATAGATATCCAGTTGTTGCACATCTTGGCTGCGTAGCCATTCTTCCGCGACAGTGTGAACAAAGCCTGTTTGGCCATCCCAATTGTCTTCAGCTTTTGCCTCGGAGAGCACGGGTACATAGTCAACATGTGCGGCGGCATTAAACTCATCGACATAGCAAAGCTCTGCCAGATGGCGGGCACCGTAGAAGAACATTGAAGCGCGCGGCGCAGCTTGTTGTTGCTCAGCCTGCAGTAAGGCGCGTAGTGGCGCGACTCCAGCACCTCCGCCGATGAACACCTGCTTACGCTCGCTCGCCATAGACAGCACAAAGTCGCCAAACGGACCGATAGCTTCGACTTGATCACCAGTCTCCAGGCGACAGAGGAAGGTCGAGCCAACGCCCGCAGGCAAGCCATTTTTAGGTGCTGGCATGTGGCGAACAGTGAAGACCAACTCATGACTACTATTAGGTGCAGTAGCCATTGAGTAATGCCGTTCAAGCACTGTATTTTCGTGCGGAATTTTAAACTGCATGAATTGCCCTGCTTGATAATCAACAGGCGTTTCGCTCTTGAAGGTCAACTCAGAAATGCTAGGTGTGAGTTCGCGCTTGCCAAGCAAGGTCAGCGTATGACTCGCAACATCCTCATTGGCGAGCTCAACATCATCTTGTTCAGCAACTTTATGCTGGCAAGCTAAACGTAAGCCTGATGCCAATTCTGCGTCACTCAACATGACTTTCTCGGCTGTTGTGGGTTGCGGAAGGTCAGCGTTGTGGAAAGTAACCTTACACAAACCACAGGTACCGCCGCCGCCACAGCTGCTGGCGATGGGTTTATCGTTGCGCTGCAAATGCTCTAGCCATGTCGGCTTACGACGCGGATTAAAATCGCCTTGAGCGATATTGCGACCCAATAAGATTAAGCCCGAAAGTGAGAACCAAAGGGCAAACAGTCCAGCACTCCAAATCAATAAATGGTTGAAGCTACGTTCGCCACTGTAATCCATAAAGTGCAATTTGAAGGCCCAGTCCGCGATCACCCATTGGGTATTGCGATGATCGACCACATGACCTGAAGCAGCATCAACATAAACCCGGGTATTAAGGTCATCGGCAAAATCAACGCGATAACCTGGCCCCTGCCATTTAATAACTTCGTCTGAGCGCTCAATGGCTTCTACGCCAACAATTGAACCCGGCCCTTCATAGCTTGCCGCCGCAACTGCTCGCGCCAATTGCGCGTCAGTTTGCCATACAGCGCCAGAATGACCGTCCACATAGTTCCACTGTTGACCCTTTTTAACTTGATACTGTGGGTAACCCAACACGCTACTCAGTACGATACTATCGGCTTCGGGGAAGCTGCGACGAACCTCATCGAGGGACCATTGAGGAGCCTCTTCACTTAACATCTGCGGATGCACGTGACGCATATACTGATGACCCGACATCGCATGATGCCCCATCAAGCTGAATGCCGCGGCACTAACAATCCATAATAAAACCTGAATGATAAGAATCAGGCTAACCCAACGGTGTAGCCATTGCATAAACCGCATCATGCCGCACCTCCAGATGATTTACGTTTGAAGCTGATGGTGTACACGAGCAGAACGGCGCCGGTGATCATTAAAATAAAGGTGCCGATGATAAACGCTTGCAACCACCATGACTCAATGTCTACGCGATCTTCGTAGTCCATGATGTGAATCATCCAGAAAATGTCGAACCCGCGCCAAAAGGTATGACGTTTGACCAGCATTTCACCGGTGTTTTCCGAGAGGTAAAGGCTGGTGCTGCCAAAATCATCAAAATTCACCTGCCAAATTGGCAAGAGTGCGGGGTTTAATTCGGTAGGTGGGTTCTCAGTCATGTACACCACCGACTCAACCTCAGGGTCTTCCAATGCGTAATACCGTACCGCTAAGGCCTCAATGTCGTCTTTTGCAAGGGTGATGGGGGCTAACGTGGTGGCGTTGAGCAAGCGTTCACCGTTGTGGCCACTTAACTTATACACCGCTTGCTGTTGACCTTTGTACCATAGGGTCTCAAAGGTGATGTTCTGACTATGGGGATAAGCCGCCAATACATCATCGATCGACTTTATTTCTATGTTTTGAGCGACGGGTTGTGTGATCTCTTGCACCAGGTGATCACCGTGAATGTAGTCTAAGTCAAAGAAGACCATATAAGCGCCACTGATGCTCCATAAGACCATCTGTACGCCGAATATCAAAGACAGCCAACGGTGCCAAATGCGCCATCGGCTCGAACGCGTAACCTGCGTCATGAGAACCTCGAAAACTTTCGAAAAAGGAGTTGCCACTCACTTTATAGTAAGTGGCAACTCAAGTGCTACAGGGATTAGAAGCTATACCGAACTTTCAGGTACAACTGACGGCCGAGCAAGTCGTAGGTCATTGTATCTGTGTTGGCATCGGTCCAGCTTTGAATATACGGCGGTTGCTTGTCGAACAAGTTGTTGGCACCTGCAGTGATGCTCAATTTCTCGTTCACGAAGTACGTACCTTGTGCATTGTGATAGAACACACTTGGTGCTTGGTCGCCGATATCACCGGGTGATGCGTTGATATCGTCCGCGCCACCAATGTACTGGACGCCGTAGTGGAATCGCCATGCGTCTTTCACGAAGGTTGCGGTCGCGTTCGAGCGCAAGTGCGTGTAACTACCGCGACCACCTGTGATGTAGCCGGCGTATTCGATTTCAGGTGCGCCAGCAAATGGTGCGAAGGTGTACTCATCGAGATAGCTCATGTTCCACGAGAAGTCACTTGCCCAACCAGCGATTTCAGTTTTGTAGAACATCGCAAGGTCAAGTCCTGACACTTTCTCTGTCGCCGCATTGGTAGGTTGAGCTGACAAGAAGTTGATGTCACCCGTCAAGCTGTCACGAGTGAAGTGCTCTGGGCTACAGAACGGATGTGACAGGTTGTCTGAGTTGTAGCAGGCTGCAAGTTTAGTCGAACCAGGGATTGTTTGAATCGCATCTTCGATATCAATGTTGTAGTAATCCAAAGTGACTTGCAGATTTTCAACAAACTGAACGTCCCAAACAAAACCAGCAGTGAAGGTCTCAGCATCTTCTGGTTTCAGGTTGGGGTTACCACCCACAGTGGTCAGTACGGTCGCACCGAATTGCTCATAACCCGTAGGAACGCCATCGGCCTGACAGTTCGCTGCTACTGTCGGATCAGCACCGGCTTGGTCCCAACCGTCACATGGATCGGTAGTGGTTAGGTTACCTTCAGCTACGCCACCAAATAATTCAGGGATATTTGGAATACGGAATGCAGTTGATTGGGTCGCACGCACTTTGAAGGCGTCGTTGATGCGCCATTGCAAACCGACTTTGTAGTTGCCGTCACTACCAAATGAATCGTAGTCGCTGTAACGGTAAGCCAACTCAAGACTCAAGTCCTGTGCAAAAGCTTTGTCGCGAAGTAACGGTAACGCCGTCTCAGCATAAACTTCATTGACGGTGTAGCTACCTTCAATTGGTTCAGCCTGGTTGGTATTCATGATACCGGCAGCAATAGAGGAGTCGGGATGGCGCCAGCCTTTTTCTTTACGGTGTTCAACACCAAAGGCAAACGGAACCCATCCCGCAGGGAGGTCAAAAAGGTCTCCGGAAATATTTGCACTCAGTGAACGCTGCTCGTTACCGCCGTTATCGGTGGTACGGAACATGATGTGGTCGAGTGCTTCGTCACTGAGGCCACCATAGCCGAGTAAATCGATACAAGGTGCGCCGTTTGAGCCACAGTTTTGAGCATCAAGGCCTTGCGCTAAACGTTCCATATTGACGATGTTGGTCATACCATCAATCGCAGTATTACGACCATAGTTATAGGCGACATCCCACTGCCAACCGTTGTCGAGGTAACCGTTTAAGCCAACTACGGTACGGAAGGTGTTGACGTCTTGGAAGAAGATACGAGGTCCACCTTCAAGCAGGCGACGACCGTCTAAGCGAATAGCCTCACCTACTGGATTCGTTGGGTGATCTGCAGCAAACTCGATACCACGCAGTGTACCTGGTGTGGCAAGCTGATCCGATTTACGGTTGTTGTAAAGGACTTCAGCAAATACAGTTGTGCTCGGTGTTAACTGATAATCGGCAAAGGTCGAGAAGTTCCAGTTGGTAATCGGGTTAACGGCGTTTAAATAAGGGAAGAACGCGAAGTTGTGCTCGGCTGAACTGTAAGGTTCGTAGAAATCACCGTCACCATTAGGATCTTGGTTGAAGTTGATACGCTCACCGGCATTTGGGCCGGTTAGGATTGTCGCACGACCGCCGATAGTGCTCGAGCTGCCAAAACAATCCAGTTGACCTGGAGTCAGCTCACCCAGCGCGCAGCCTGCAGCGTCCGCCATGTTGATTGCGTCTGATGAACGATAACCTACGGTTGCCATGACCCGACCTTTGTCGCTGCTGGCACCGATAATCATATTCACGTTACGGTCTTGGCCATCGCCCTCGTCGGTGCTACCGACACGTGCTTCAATACTGAAACCTTCGTAGCCCTTTTTCGTGATGATGTTAACCACGCCAGCAACGGCATCAGCTCCATAGATGGCCGATGCGCCATCTTTCAATACCTCGATGCGTTGAATCACTTCCACCGGAATCATGTTCAAGTCAACAGAGCTGTTGGCACCGGTACCACCATTGACGATACGGCGGCCATTCAATAGCACTAACGTACGGTTGATACCTAAACCACGTAGGTTTACTTGTGCAGTGCCGTAGCCATTGCCGGTCCAATAAGCATTACTTTGGTTACCCGCGAAGCCCGCTGAAGCTGACATTTTTTGGAGAATAAGTTCCACCGAAGTGACACCAGAAACTTCGATATCTTCGGCTGTGAAAACTTGTACCGGTGCTGCACTTTCGGCTTCAACACGTTGTAAACGCGAGCCTGTGACAGTAATACGCTCGTCGGCGCTAGCATTCGTTTCGTTTGATGTTTCTTGTGCGGCAACTTGCGCACTTGGCACCAAGGCGAAGGATATGGCGACCGCGAGCGGAGAGATCAGATGTTTTTTCATGTTGTCACCCTGAATAATTATAGTTTTTATGAACTTATGCTGTTCTTGCATGAACACAAGCGTGAATACTTGTGTATACAACTCAACGATAGCTGAATTTGGGGCACTGTAAAGTTGTCGCACGCGTAAAGTTGTATAAGGAATAGCCTTTTTTGGGGCTTTCGATGAGGTTGTATAGTCAAGTTTAGGGAGGGCTAAAGCTCGCTACGTCGCAGACTACTCACCTTGCTAATGGGCAAGTTAGCATGATAATAAAAAGTTGTGCAACGATTTGATGGAATAATTTATTCTGAATAAAAATGCGATCCATTTGTAGAGAACAGTGCTCAAACTGACTTGAATACGAGCTTTTTCTGCAAACGGTAGCTGGCCAAGAAGATAATCACTTCGGCGGCTGGCTTGCCGATAAACGGTGAGATGCCGAGCCAAAGCAGGGATTTCGTTAATACATAGTTGGTGGCGACTAATGCGGCCGCAAGCAGCGTGTACTGCGATGCGTCACGCCAGAGAGAACCGCCGCGACCAAATACCCATTGACGATTGAGACTAAAATTGAAAACTCCCGAGCACAACCGTGCTGCGGCGATAGCTAAGAGGATCTCACCGGTAAAGCCGTAAATAAGCGCAAATAAGCCGTAATCGATCGCAGCCGAGGCAATACCAACCCCTGAAAACTTAAGAAACTTTTTATAGATTAGGGCAGAGTCTTTCAATGGCTTAAAATTACTGCTTTTATTACCATGTTCATAAACTGTCTGAATTGGAATACTCTCAAACTCGAGCTCCTCGCGCTTCGCGATCATGAGCATATCTAATTCAAACTCAAAACGGTTACTTGGTACTTCAATGAGCTCTTTCAACAACGACCGCGGTATCCCCCGCAGGCCGGTTTGAGTGTCCGGAATATTAATGCGTAACCCAATACGAAACGTGATACGCGCAAAGTTGTTGCCTAACCATGAGCGAAACGGGATTCCTTTTTCCGAAAAGTTACGACTACCCAACCAAAGTGCGTTGGGCTGCTGCGAAAAAGCTCGCATTACCGCGAAAATGTCATCGGGTAAGTGCTGACCGTCGGCATCTGCAGTTACGACACCAATGGTTTGCGGGCAATTCTCGAGGACCCAACGGAAACCAGTTTTAAGTGCTCCACCTTTCCCCTGGTTCACTTCATGACGAAGGACTTTTAAATCCGATCCCACTGGCAATTGTTCAAAAACATCACTTCTTTCACTGCCATCATCGATGATCAAAATGAGTTGATCGTTTTCTGCTTTTTGCTGTAGTGATTGCACCAACGTGAGCAAGCGCTCGTCAGGGTTGTAGGCAGGAATAAGGATGATTGGTTGTGATGTTGGCAAAATACAGCCTCGTTAATTGTAATTATTATGCGGTGAGTATGCCTATGAAAAGCATAATTACAAAGGCAAAGCTAAGTAAAACCATGTAAGCGAAGCCTGATAATACAAACTTGAATAAGGTCATGGGCCAGCTTTGCGCATAAAAAAGTTTTTGTGTGAAGAGCATATAGCTGAACATCCACACCAGTAAAATGTTCTCTGCGTAGTCAATTGTATCTTCAATTACTGTATAACCGGTGGCAGTCGCGGCCCAAGCTGAGCCTTTAGAAAGCAAAGTCAATATCATGAGTGATAACAACAAGAAGGCGTGGGTATGCAACGCGGCACTCAGATGCTCTAGATAATAACGACCTGAAAAGATGTAAATTAGCTTCAAAAAAAGCGCCCAAAACGGCAACATAATTAGCATCATTTGCGGTGCTAATGAGACCAAGCGTTTAATCAGGATTTTAGGATCTTGGGCTAATTCACGGATCCGCTCTGCGATCTGTTGTTCTTCTTCCTCTGTCGCAAAAGGCAACGAGACCTTTAAATTGTCGAAGGCGTTCTCGAGGCTCGTATCTTCGGGGATCGGCGGGACTTCTTGCCCCTGCTCCTCAAGCTCTTGGCGAGTCTCCGCTATGGTTTTTTCAACTTCCGCCTGTTGTTCTGGGGTTAAGTCGGACTGAACAGCTGTGACATTGTCGAAATCAATCAGCGTGGTCAGCACTAAAAATGAAATGAGTGAGATGAAAAAATAGAGTCGTAACGGTGGCACGTAAGAGGCATGTCGGCCTTTCACGAATTCCTGCGTCAAAAACGCAGGGCGCACAAATAAGCTTATTAAGGTGCGATAGAATCGTGAGTCCCAATGACTAATCTCGCCCATCAAGTCACCCACAACGGCAAAAACACTGCGGATGTAGTGACGATCTTGTTGTCCACAAGTATGGCAAAATTCACCTAATAGTTCGCTATCGCAGTTTTTGCAACGCTGCGATGGGTCGTCCTGGCGATGCGCCGACTGATGTGGATCTTGCTCAAGTGTTGCTTGGCTTAGTTCTGTCATAGTGGTGAATTTATTATTATTCTAGTAACCACAGTGTAGCCTAAGTTATTCGCCAAGCACAAAAAAAGCCGACTACCGAGCCGACTTTTTGTTTTTAATAATAACGAATAACGTCTTATCGATTATCGCCGTTATCTTTTTTCTTACCGTTATCTTTCTTCTTCTTACTTTCTTCTTGTAAGGCTTTACGCTGTGCTTCACGCTCAGCTTTCATTGCTTCGTGTTCAGCTTTCATTTTCTCGCGTAATTCAGCCTTACGCTCTTCTGCTGATTTCTTTGTGTCTTCAGCTTTTTCTTGCTGTTCTGACGCATTTTGCGCCAAAGCGGTCGTCGTTTGGACTGTAAAAAGACCAATTCCAACCACCAGTAACATGAGTAAGCGGTTCATAGAATGTACCTCCGTATTTGTTGTCGACAGTTTAACGCAATTCTCTGACGTCTGCCTAAAAATGAAGCACGCAACCCAAAAGTTTGCGATAGTTTTACAAAATTTAAATGCTGCGACGTAACATGTCGCAGGAGGGGTATAACCTTGAACTAAACCGAAACTGAATCAGAAAGGGAGTTCAGTCATGCAAACGGTACTGCGTTACTTATTGATGTTACGGCATATACCCAAACAGCCGCAGAAGATTGACGTAAATACCTTGCGTGAGCGCCTAGCTGAGCAGGGCGTTGACGTAAGTGTTCGCACGATTCAGCGCAACCTCGTTGAGTTATCAGAAGTTTTTCCACTCACGACTGACGAGCGTAATAAACCTTTTGGTTGGAGTTTATTGGCCGATGCGCCTTTATTGCCCTTGGTCACCGACGGCGGGATAACACGTCGGCAGAACGGTAACGGCGCGTCACACGCGAGTCGCTTAACCGGCGAGCGAGTACAGATTGAGTTGAACTGCGATATGGCGCTGCAACCGGAACTGGAAGCATGTCCTCTTAATAACTCCCAAAAGCTTAAAATGCTCGGTGACAAGTTTAGCCTCCAGGCCGAGGCTGAGCTCTCTACTGAGCTACTGGTATGGATTCTTAGCTACGGTGCGCAGATTGAGGTGGTTGCGCCGATGAGTCTGAGAACTGAAGTCGCGGAACATGCCGAAGCCATGTACCGCTATTACTTTGACCAGTGACAACCTTCGTGCTGCAGTAACCAGGCTTTCTTATCAAGGCCGCCCGCATAACCTGTTAAAGTGCCGTTGGCACCGATAATTCGATGGCAAGGTATAACAATTGCAATAGGGTTTTTGCTGTTTGCCATTCCTACCGCACGAACCCCCTTGGGATTCTCAATCGCCTGAGCGATGCTTGCATAGCTGGTTGTTTGTCCAAACGGCACTTTCGTTAATGCCTGCCAAACGCGTTGCTGGAAAGTTGTACCTTCCGGGCTGAGAGGTAAATCGAACGTCTGCAATCGGCCGGCAAAATAGTCTTCGAGTTGAGCCTTAGCCCTCAGTAACACTTCACATTCCGAGGCTTCATTGAGTTTCGCAGAACCAAACTCCACGGCAGTAATACATGCCCCGTCACTGTGAACGGATATTGGGCCAAGCGGGGAAGAAAGCTGTGTTTGATACATTGCGGTTCTCATCATGATTACGTAACTTAGGTGCTTCACTTCAATTTAGGATACCCCAAGTTAGGGGACAAGCAAGAGGCACTGCTCGTCATGCGAAAAGGCAAAGGTATAAGTTTAGGGCCCGCGACCCTTGTGGCGGCTGCATTTATAGGCCCAGGCACTGTGGTGACAGCGAGTTTGGCTGGGGCTAATTTCGGTTATGCGCTGCTTTGGGCTTTGGTATTTTCGGTACTTGCGACCATTATCTTGCAAGAAATGGCGGCGCGCTTAGGGGTCGTTACGCAGCAAGGTCTCGGCGAGGCGATACGCCGTCAGGTGCAACAACCAATACTGCGCTGGGGCGCCATTGCGCTCATTATCGGCGCGGTCATTATTGGCAACAGTGTTTACCAAGGCGGCAATCTTACTGGCGCGAGCATGGGCATTGCTGGCGTATTGGGGGAGCAGGCGGCATGGTTACCGTTGGTTTTGGGGATTTTGGCTGCGGCCTTGTTGTGGCGGGGTAGCTATGTTTTGTTAGAGCGGGTGCTGATAGCCCTGGTGTTGCTGATGAGCATGACCTTCGTCGCGACCTTTCTGTTGGTACAGCCAGACTGGGGGGCATTTTTTAACGGCTTACTCGTACCATCTTTGCCGACTGGCTCAGTACTCACGGTGATTGCTTTAATTGGGACGACCGTCGTGCCGTACAACTTATTCTTACATGCCGCGAGCTCTGCCAAGAAATGGCAACGGCCGGAACAATTGAGCGAGGCACGGCGTGATCTATGGGTTTCGATTCCGTTGGGCGGCCTTATTTCAGTGGCGATTGTTTCGACCGCAGCAGCAGCCTTCTTTGGTAAAGCATTAACGATCGAGGGAGCGGCTGATTTAAGTGAGTCGTTACGGCCTCTTGCTGGCGACTGGGCGACGTGGCTAATGGCCCTGGGTTTGTTTGCCGCGGGCTTGTCGTCGTCGATAACCGCACCGCTTGCGTCTGCTTATGCGTTAAGTGGCATCCTTGGGCGTAGTGGTGACCTGAAGGGGTTGCCGTTTCGTCTCACTTGGATAGGGATTATTGCGATAGGTGTTGCCATCGCTTCACTGCAAATTAAGCCGGTGACGGTGATTTGGTTTGCGCAAGTGGCTAATGGCTTACTGTTGCCGATTATGGCGCTGTTTCTAGTTTGGGCCTGCAATCACAGCATGATGGGGCGCTATCGCAATAGCTGGCGGCAAAACTTGTTAGCAATGCTTGTCGTATTGGTGGCGGTGGGGCTTGGTGTACGTAGCATTGGCGCTGCATTACAGCTTTGGTAGTGCAGCCTTATTTGCCGAAGTGAAGCTCAAGTTCAATACCAACAAGCCAGCGAGGCTTGCGGGGCTCGTTGAGGTGTTCACGAGGCCAATGTACGCCGACCCAGCTTTCTAAATAGAGCCAATCACGAAGAAATCGTGAGCGATGCAAAGCCTTTAATCCATAGTCCTGAAGTGGCACAGTGCGTTCGGTTTCTCCATACCACCAAACCTCGGCGCCTAATGCACGTTCAGGCTGGTAGATATAGTAGATTTTCTCTGAAGCATGCCAGCGCACACCGTCAGTGCGCTCGGCAAAGGTGGCGCGAAGCCAAAACTTATTGAACCAATGCTCACTAAGGGCATAGTCATGCTCGAGGGTTTGGGCAATACCAAAACCATCGCTATCACGCCAAAAACCAACACTTTGCACGTGCAGCTCACTGCGTTCATTTAGTATTTGTTCGAAGCGGTAGCGGGCTCGTACGTACGGGTCAAGGTCAATACCGCCGCGGAATCCGGCACCAAAGGAAATACTGTGGTCATCCTCCACGACGGGGTCGAAACCTAATCCGACCATCCATTCCTCGTCAGCTTGCTCGCGGCGAATGACGGTGGGACGAGTGGTCTGCTGATCATTAATAAAGTCATCGAAATCGCCGCGCCCAATAACAGCGGAAAACTTGCGCTCAGCATGCGGGAGCACCACCCGTGCGCGGAAGCTTGAGTCGACCTCAAAGCCGTCATATTCGTCCCATTGTGGGGCTAGCGTTAAGCTACCGTAAACGTCGTCATAAGCACTGCGATCGATAGCGTCAGTGAAGAAGGAGTCAAGCCAAGCGGCTGTGGCGCTGACAGAACTATGTAAGCCACTGCGAACGTCATCGATCAGTTCGTTTTCGGTAGTTTCAGGAGGTTGTTCGTTGCTGGGTGGCTCTTGTTGTTCTTGAGCCAAAGCGCACGGCGCCGCAAGGCTCAGTGCGAGCACAAACAAACTGAGTTGCAAAAAGGCTGTGGATTGCCGCATCGCTCGAATTCCTCATTGCTATGTTATTGAACATACAAGGAAACGAGCGATGTTGCCAGTCAAGAACGATTAAATACTGACACGTTTGTAGTGGCGGTATTCGGGGGACCAGAAGTGTCCTTCAATACGCTCCATGAGCTTTTCGTCACTAATTTCAAGCGCATGCCCTTGGGCTTGTGCCACTTTCGCGACCGCGAAGGCAATGCGTTTACTTAACTCAGCGATTCCTGTGAGCGGCGGTAGCAGAGTTTCGCCCTCGCCGTTAGCTCGCGGCGAGGCATCGGCGAGGGTATTACTTGCCGCCATTAGCATTTCATCACTGATGATATGCGCCTTAACGGCTAAGACACCAAGGCCAATACCTGGGAATATGTAGCTATTGTTGCATTGCGCGATGGGGTAAATACCGCCATTAAACTTGATAGGGTCATAGGGGCTGCCGGTCGCCACAATCGCTTCGCCGTTGGTCCACTCGATAACGTGGGCTGGATGTGCTTCGATTTGACGCGACGGATTCGACAACGGAAAAATAATAGGCTGTTGCGTGTATTGATGCATTGCCCGAATGACTTGTTCGGTAAACAAACCAGGTTGACCTGATACACCGATCAAAATGGTGGGTTTGCCACAATGCATGACATCTAACAATGAAGGGTAATCACCACTATGCTGCCACTCTTCGAGGTGTTTTTGAGGCTGCACCAATGCTTGCTGGAAGTCGCGTAACCCCTCCATGCCCTCAGTCAATAAACCGAAGCGATCGACCATGTAAATCCGCGCCCGCGCTTCTTCATCACTGAGTCCCTCGGCGACCATTTGCGCGATGACTTGTTCGGCGATACCACAGCCAGCGGAGCCCGCTCCCACAAAAGCAACACGCTGATCTTTTAGGGCCACACCTTTGACTTTACAAGCGGAAAGTAGGGTTCCCACAGTGACAGCCGCGGTGCCTTGAATATCGTCGTTGAAGCAGCAGAAGTCGTCACGGTAGCGTTGCAAAATAGGCATAGCGTTCGGTTGGGCGAAATCCTCAAATTGAATCATTGCCTCCGGCCAGCGACGGCGTACTGCATGCATGAATTTCTCGATAAATTCATCATAGCTTTCTTGGTCGATGCGCTTATGTCGCGCACCCATGTACATCGGATCGTTCAATAGCTTTTCGTTGTTGGTACCGACATCTAGGCATACAGGCAACGTATAGGCTGGGCTTATGCCGCCGCAGGCTGTGTAGAGACTTAGCTTGCCAATCGGAATACCCATGCCACCAATACCTTGGTCGCCAAGACCTAGGATGCGTTCGCCGTCAGTTACCACGATGACTTTAACTTTGCGCTTGGTGGCGTTTCGCAAAATATCGTCGAGTTGATCGCGCTCTTCGTACGAAATAAAGAGTCCGCGTGAACTGCGATAAATATCTGAAAACTGCTCACACGCATCACCAACGGTTGGTGTGTAGATGATAGGCATCATTTCTTCGAGATTATCTTGTAGTAATCTGTAGAAAAGCGTTTCATTGTTGTCTTGGATTGCACGCAAATAGATATGCTTGTTAAGTGCGGTATCGAAGCTCGAATACTGCATATAGCAGCGCTTCACCTGCTCTTCGATGGTTTCGTAGCGCGGTGGTAACAAACCGGTAAGATTAAACATCGCTCGCTCTTCACGGGTAAACGCACTACCTTTATTGAGCAATGGTGTTTCCAGTAGGTTTGGCCCAGCATAGGGAATGTACAGCGGACTCTTCGACATAGAGGCATTCTCCTGGCGCATACAATTTGGTGGCAGATTTAGTGCTAAAAATAGAGCCAGTTATTATGGCAGAAATAAGAGAGGATCACATGGAAAATCCGACGTTTGAGGTAAAACTTGAGTTACTCGACAACTATAAATTCGCGATCGATTTTGGTGAGTTCGGTGAAATAGTAACGGATGAACCTGAACCTCTGGGTGCCGGCGAAGGGCCAAATCCAAGTCGTTTATTGGCAGCAGCGACCGCGAATTGTCTAGCGGCAAGTTTGATGTTTGCCATTCGTAAATACAAGGGCGACCCCGGTAAAGTCACGGCGACGGTCGAAGGCCACCTTGAACGCGTTGATGGACGCTGGCGTGTCACGAGTATGGATGTTGATTTGCGGCTCGGAAATAGCGCCATGAACATCGAAAAGCTCGACCGCGTGCTGGCTCAGTTTGAGGACTTTTGTGTCGTCACCCAAAGCGTTCGCAGCGGCATTGAAGTGAATGTCCACGTGCGCGACAAAGATGGAACTGGCTTAGCGTTGCCCGAGGAGGACTAACCTCCTCAGCCAAAAATACGCGCGCCAGGATTCATCAAGATCCAGCTGGTAAGAATATATTTATCGTTAGAAACTGGCGTGCTACCCCGATGGGTGTGAGTGAAGTAGCCTGGTGCGATAACCATACGCCCCTGTTGTGGCTTGATGCTGCGCTGTTGATAATAAAAATCAGTGCTCCCGCCTTCTTCGACATCGTTTAAATAGAACATAAACAGCAACGTGCGATGGAGTGCTTCGACGCTATTTTTTTCCGGAAAAACTTCGCAGTGCCAGTAATTGTAGTTACCTTTCCCTTGCTCATATTTTTGCGCCTGAATCGGGCCTAAGCGATAAAGTAACTGCATATAAGCAGCTTCATTGCCGGCTGCGACTTCGTCAAAGTTTTCGTGAGTCAGCGCGACGGCCTCGCCTGTTTTCGGGTGGCGCACTTGCAAAGCTAAAGGTGCAATCAGCGCAAAATGATACTTTTTGAAATACTGCAGCGCATAACGAAAAGTGGTTTCCTGGATGAGCTTAAGTTGCTCTTGATACTCAGCATGCTGATTTAAATAAAGATCGCTGCTGAGCTTCTTGCTTGTGTCGACGCCACCACCGGTGCGGCCCGCCTGTAGATGCGGACTGTTGTCAAAAGTCTGCATAAAGGCATTACAAAAATCCGGGCTTAGGGCGTTGTCATAAACTTCAATGAAATCTTGCGTCATATTGTCATCCGCTCGTAATAAAAAGTCATTAAGTTGTTACAAAATTTGCGTTATAGTGCTTAGCGCATATCAAATGTGGACTTAAAACAATAAGAGAATGGATTATGAAACGTCATAATATTGCAATCGCATTATCAGCGCTCCTCGCGAGTGGCGCCGCTAATGCGGACATCATTATCTCCGAGTATATCGAAGGTAGCTCGAACAACAAGGCTGTTGAATTTTTTAATGCTGGCAGCACAGAAGTTGACTTAAGTACGTACGTGCTTGAAATCTACTCAAATGGTGACACCGAAGCCGGCAACACCGTGCCTTTAGAAGGCACTTTGCCGCCGAATGGCTTGTTTGTTGTAGCGCATCCACAAGCGAGCGATGCAATTCAGGCTATTGCCAATAAAACCGGTAACTTGTACTACAACGGTAACGATGCCTTAGTTTTGAAGAATGGCGAGACGACCGTTGATTCGATGGGCCAGGTTGGCGTCGATGAAGATTGGGAAAGCGAAGGCGTAGCAATGGCGGAGCAAACTTTGCGCCGCAAAGATAGCATCACTACTGGTGACACCGACCCAAGTAATGCATATGAACCTCATGTCGAGTTCGACAGCTACGAGCGTGATGACTTTAGTAACCTTGGCTTCCACCTCGGCTTTGGCGAAGCTCAGCCGGAGCCTGAACCAGAACCAGCACCTGAATTTGGTGCCTGTGGTGACGCGGCAACGCTGATTTCAGAAGTACAGGGCTCTGGGTACAGCAGCCCCATGGTTGACCAAGAAGTAGTTGTTGAAGCGATCGTAACTGCTGACCATCAAGGTGGTAGCGGCTCGTTAGGTGGTTTCTTCTTGCAAGAAGAAGATGCAGATCAAGATGGCGACCCAAGCACCTCAGAAGGTATTTTTGTTTATCACCAAGACACTGATGTGAGCGTTGGCGACCGTGTACGTTTGGCCGGTCCGGTAAGTGAATATTATGACTCAACGCAAATCAGTAACTTAACTGGTATTACCGTCTGTAGCTCGGGTGAGTCAGTGACTGCCGCAAGCTTTGCTTTGCCAGTGAGCGATATGGCTGAGTTTGAAGCTATCGAAGGTATGCTAGTGACATTTGATCACGCTGTTGTGGTGAACAACGTAGATACGCTCAGCCGTTATGGTGAGTTCTGGATCACGAGTGAGCGTCTCTATACGCCGACGCAAGTCGCTGCACCAGGTGAAATGGATGAGCCAAATATCGGCCTGAACTCAATGCTCATCGACGATGCAATGGGCGGCAGTAACCCAGAAGTTGTACCTTTCCCTGCCGGTGGCCTGAGTGCGATGAACTCATTGCGCGTGGGTACGGAAATTACCAACCCAACAGGCGTTATCAACTACTCATTCAGTGAGTACCGTTTAGTGCCAACTGCAGAGTTGCAGTACATTGATACCAACCCACGTACCGACAGCCCTGAGCTTGCCGACGAGGGCGACTTACGTATTGCTTCTTTCAACGTTGAAAACCTCTATAACGGTGACGGCGAAGGCGGTGGTTTCCCAACCGATCGTGGTGCTGATACTGAAGCTGAATATCAACGTCAACTCGCGAAGATCGTTGCGGCAATCGTGAATATGAATGCCGACATCGTCGGTCTTAACGAAATCGAAAATGACGGTTTCGGTGAGAATAGTGCAATCGCACAACTTACTGCAGAAGTAAGTGCGCAAAGCGGTGTTGATTGGGCTTATGTGGTATTTGAAGGCTCTGACTTTGTCGGTAGCGACTCAATTACCAATGCGATGATGTATCGTACTGACCGTGTAGCGGAGACGGGCACTGCGGTGTTCACTACTGATGCGCCGTTTGATTTCGGTAACCGTCCACCGATCGCCCAAACTTTCCATGACCTGTTGAATGAAGATGAAGTGACTGTAGTCGTTAACCACTTCCGTTCAAAAGGCGGTTGTAGCGATAGCGCCGCAGCGGGTGATCAAGACAATGATGATGGCCAAGGCTGTTGGAATGCAACCCGCGTGCAAGCAGCTGAAACTCTGCTTGAATGGGTTGCTGGCGACCCAACCGGTCGTGATGTCGAAGACGTATTGGTCATTGGTGACTTGAATGCCTATGGTATGGAAGATCCAATCCAAGCTCTTATCGATGGCGGCATGACCGACCTGCAAATGGCTGAGTTAGGTGCAGAAAACCATACGTATCTGTATCAAGGCCTTTCAGGTTCTCTTGACCATGCTCTAGCATCAGCAAGCTTGAGTGAAAAGGTTGTCGCAGTTGCGAACTGGCATATCAACGCAGATGAGCCAGTGGCACTCGACTACAACGTTGAGTACAAGAGTGAAGCCAATCAGGCGGCGTTCTACAACGCGGACCCTTATCGTAGCTCGGACCACGATCCTGTGATTGTAGCCATTGCCACGGTTGAAGGTGATACCGGCGACAACGATGGCGGTGACCCAGATGTTGACGATGGCGGCTCAGCTCCTCCAGGTGGTGGTGAAGCGCCAAATATTGACCATGCAACTACCAGTGGTTCATTCCCATTAGGGTTGGGCTTAGGTGCATTGTTCTTAGCATTGGTGCGTCGTCGCCGAGTTTAAGCTACGATTTCAACGCTATGTGATCAAAAACGCTGACTCCGGTCAGCGTTTTTTTATGGAGCCGGTGCAATTTTTAGCGCGTTATCTGGGAAGGCATGAAACAATGGTGCCAGTTGCTCTATTGATGAGTGGAGCCAGAAATCAAGCGAGTCAGGGGCGACAATGAGTGGCATACGGTCATGATACGCAGCACATTGCGCCGTCGGCGCCGTAGTGAACGTCACAACACGCGGACCCTCTTCGTTTTTGAAGACGATTCCACCCATAAACATGGGCTGCGCATTTGCGTTTGCAAAATGATATTTTTGCTTCTTGCTGCCTTCAGTACGCCATTCGTACCATCCCGTGACAGGAATCACGCAGCGTGCTTGCGCGAAGGCCTTTTTAAAGGTTGGTTTCTCGGCGGCCGTTTCGATCTTGGCATTGATTAACAGGCGCTTCGACCAGTTCGGTTGAATTCCCCAATGGGTGGTGATTTGGCGTAAACCCGCGGCGGTAGCCATCAGGGTATCAACACGTTGAGTAGGTCGTAGGTCATGATTGTCGACGGTGGAAAAGTCGAGGTGGAGCTGCTCGCGCAGATATTGTGTGATTGGCGCTGCTATCACATTCATCCGACCGCACATTGAAATTCTCCTGGTTTGGAATAACGCATCGCTCAACCTCGTCTATTATTAGTAAAAAATAATAAAAGGAGACGAGTATGCGTATTCACCTTGTTCTAATTTCGTTCTTAAGTCTCAGTTTAATAGGCTGCAATCCAAGTGTCGAACCGCAGGCTGCAAAATCGGCCAGCTCAGTACAGCAGCAAGCGAGTCCCAAGCAACAGCTCGACGCCATTCTTGCGCGCAGTTATGCAAGCGATGAACCGGGCGTTACTGTGGTGGCGTCACGTAGCGGCGAGGTTGTTTACCAAGGCGCTTACGGCATGGCAGATCTCGAGCTGAACGTGGCGATGCAGCCAGAGCATGTGTTAAAAATCGGCTCGATCACCAAGCAATTCACAGCTGCTGCCATCTTGCGCCTCGCCGAGCAAGGTAAGCTTACGATGCAAAGTAAAGTGGGTGAGCTGTTACCTAACTTTCATGAACCTGACCTCACAGTTCACCAATTACTAAACCATACCTCGGGCTTGCCAAGCTACACCGACATTGATGGTTATATGATGAGTGAAGAAATTCGTGCAGATGTCGATGCTGCCGAGATTATTGCTTTAACGTCCGATCAGCCCTTGCTCTTTGTTCCAGGTGAGGACTGGCGCTACAGCAATTCAGGCTATGTCGTACTCGGCGCGATTATCGAAGAACTCAGTGGCATGAGCTGGCATGAGTATATTGCCCAAGAGCTAACACAACCGTTGCAACTCCCGAACACAGGCTACTTCAACGAAGCTGAACTCGTGAAAGGGCGGGTACCCGGCTACATGTATGACAACGGCTACACGAATGCGCCTTTTATCAGTATGACGCAACCGCATGCTGCTGGCGCTATGTACGCAACTGCTGAAGAGCTTGCGAACTGGCAATATGCGTTACACACAGGCCAAGTGTTAACGGATGCAAGTTACGCGCAAATGATTGACGCTAGCCAAGGGTTAAACGATTACGCTTATGCACTCGATATTATCAGCCTTCGTGGCACGAAAATGTTCAGTCATGGTGGAGGTATTCATGGTTTCAGTGCTTATGGCTTGTGGTTACCTGAACATGAGCTGTCGGTGGTGGCTTTGACCAATAGCATGGGGCGGCCGATGGGCGCCTCGGGTACCGCTTTTCGCATCGCTGCACAACTTATTGATATGCCTTTTCCTATTGAAAAGGAAACCGTAGTGATGAGCGAGGCTGAGCTGCAGGAGCTCGTGGGTACCTACCAGATTGACGCGTCGACGAAGCGGGTATTGTTTATCAAAGACGGCGTACTTCACAGTAAGCGTGGCGAAGGTCGGCCTTACGCCGCACGTTATGTTGGTGATGGACAGTTCGTTTTTGCCGATACCTTGGTTTATTTTGAAGTCGTGCGTGACGCGGACGGCAGCGTTACAGGGCTGAACTACTACCAGATCGAAGACGCCGAGCCGGAGTTCAGCGCTAAAGTCAGCAGCGAAGTGACATTACGTGAAAAAGTCGAGTTAACCACCGAGCAAATTGCCCGTTTGGTGGGGGACTACCAGTTGCAACCTAATTTTGTCATTAGCATCCGCCACACCGACGCAGGTATTACGGCGCAGGCGACGGGACAGTCTGCCTTTCTGGTCGATGCATCAGCGGCAGATGTTTTATTTAATGAACAGTTTGGTATTGTGATGGAATTCGAGCTACCAGAGAAAGGGGCAGCGACGCAATTGAATTTACTTCAAGGTGGTCAAAATATGCCGGCGCCGCGTATCGAAAGTAGTTTAAACAAGGAGGATGAATGACCTACATTCACGATAGTATTGAACAACTGAAGAAAACCAGCCCTGCACAGACCGAATTTTACCAAGCGGTCGAGGAGATCCTCGAATCTTTGGCTCCGCTGTTAGAGAAAAATCCCAAATATCGTCAGCACTCGATTATTGAGCGTTTATTAGAACCTGAGCGGCAAGTAATGTTTCGTGTGCCGTGGGTCGATGATGACGGCAAAATTCAGGTCAATAAAGGCTATCGAATTGAGTTTAATTCAGCGTTAGGCCCCTACAAAGGCGGGCTGCGTTTTCACCCGAGTGTTAATGCATCTATCGTGAAGTTTTTAGGCTTCGAGCAAATTTTCAAGAACGCCCTGACCGGGCTGCCGATCGGCGGCGGCAAAGGCGGGGCAAACTTCGATCCAAAAGGTAAGTCCGATGCTGAGATCATGCGTTTTTGCCAGTCCTTTATGACGGAGCTGCATCGGCATATTGGCCCGAATACCGACGTTCCAGCGGGTGATATTGGTGTGGGGACGCGTGAAATTGGCTATTTATTTGGGCAATACAAACGACTGGTCAACCGTTTCGACGGCGTGCTTACCGGTAAGAGCACTCTGTGGGGTGGTTCAGCCTTGCGAAAAGAGGCCACTGGCTTCGGTTGCGTCTATTTCGCACAAAATATGTTAGAAGATGAAGACAGTAATCTAGAGAACAAGCGCTGTCTCGTGTCGGGCTCGGGTAATGTCGCTATTTATACGATGGAAAAGCTCTACGAACTGGGTGCCAAGCCAGTTGCCTGCTCGGACTCGAACGGTACGATTTATCACGAACAAGGTATCGATCTTGATTTGGTGAAAGAAATTAAGGAAGTTCGTCACGCGCGCCTCAGTGAATACTGTGACACTCATGAAAATGCTGAGTTTACCGCACGCGAGGACTACCCTGAGGATGGTGAGCAAATTTGGCGCTACGAGGCCGACGTCGCTTTCCCATGTGCGACCCAGAATGAGCTCAATGAGCATGATGCGCAATGCATGCTCGAAAACGGTGTGAAAGCGGTAGTCGAGGGCGCAAATATGCCATGTACACAAAAAGCAATCGATTTGTTTGTTGAACAACGTATCTTGTTTGGTCCCGGTAAAGCAGCCAATGCAGGTGGTGTTGCCACCAGTCAATTAGAGATGGCGCAAAATGCAAGTATGACGCGTTGGACGCAAGATGAAGTAGATGAGCAATTACAGTGCATTATGCGGCGCATTTACAACGATGCGAAACGAACCGCAGAAGAGTTTGACCAACCCAATAACCTCGTTCTGGGTGCGAATATCGCCGGCTTTCGCCGCGTAGCCGATGCCATGATTGAGCAAGGTGTGGTTTAAGATGTGACTTTTGGCATATGCGCTGAGAGCAAAAGTAACTTAAGCTGTGCTTATCTAGTTTAAGGGTAGGGCACACTCGCATATGCAAATCACACACTCGCTTCGAGATTATGGCTTTGAGCGTTGGGCCGGGCTTCTCACCTGGTTCATGCTTGCGGCCATGTCGTTAGCGCTCACTACTGAGCGGGACGGATTTGCCTGGTTTTCACCACTGTGGCTGGTAACTGCGGCGTTATTTGTGCTCTTTATCGTGGCTTTCTCTTTTGCCACCAGCGATGAACGTCTTCCAGGTGAACCCCATTCACGCTACTTTTTACTGGCGTTACAACTGGGTTGCGTGTATGGCCTGTTTTGGCTGCTACCGTTCAACTTCATTGCAGTGCTCATTACCATGTGGTGCGCGCAGCTACCTTACTTCGTAACGGTGCGCACCTCGATCATCATCGCTCTCTTAGTAAGTCTACCGCAGGCACTGATTTTCCAACTTCATTGGGGCCACTCCGGAGCATGGTTGACGGCGCTGCTGTTCTGGGCTTTTCATTTGTTTGCAATTCTGATGATGGCGAGCCAACTGCGTGAGAGCCTAGCCCGCCAACGTGAAGAAGCCACTAATCGCGAATTACGGGCGACGCAAGCGCTACTAAGCGAGGCAAATAAGCAACAAGAACGCACCCGTATTGCGCGTAATATTCATGATTTACTTGGCCATCATTTAACTGCATTGACGATTCAGTTGCAGGTGGCGGAACGAAAAAGCGAAGGTGAAGTGAAAGGGCTTTTGCAGCAGAGTCAGAGCATTGCCAAATTGTTGTTAGCAGATGTACGCGAAGCAGTCACTGAAATACGCTCGGCGAGTGCGTTGCCGCTGCAAAAGATCTTGCAAGAATTAGTCTACGAGGTACCAGGTAAGCGTGTCGTATTCTCGATTCCTGATGGACTCCATGTGCGCCAAATGGAAGTTGCTGACGCCGTGCTGAGAATTATCCAAGAGGGCATCACCAATTTTATGCGGCATTCGAAAGGCGATACGCTAGAAGTTTGTGTGCAACAGGTCGCCGATGAACTTGTGTTAGAGCTGCGGGACAATGGTCACGTCAGTGACGCCATAATCTCAAATAACGGCTTGCGTGGTATGCAAGAGCGTGTGGCGCAACTCGGCGGAACATTCACGCTGACGACGGAATCAGGTTTACGAATTGCGCTGCGTTTGCCGATGGAGGAGCAATGCCAATAAAGGTAGTGCTGGTCGATGATCAGAACCTAGTACGACAAGGTCTGCAAAGCCTACTTGCGCTTGATGATTCAGTTGAAGTTGTTGGACAGGCGACAAATGGTGAGCAAGCACTTACTCAGATTGCCGCATTAGCACCTGATGTGGTACTGATGGATATTCGCATGCCAGAGTGCGATGGCATCACTGCCGTGCAGCGCCTGCAAGAGTTTGCTACGCCACCGCCGGTGTTAATGCTCACGACGTTTGACGACCATGAGAGCATTTTGGCGGCAATTAAGGCGGGTGCGAAAGGTTATTTGTTAAAAGATGTTGCACTCGAGACCTTAGTTCAAGCGATCGAGTGCCTGCACCAAGGCGGCACTTGGTTGGAACCAACTCTCACGACTCGAATCGTTGAAGGTCTCCAAAGCCAATCCCAACAGCAATCGATGAACCCGACTGAAACCCTTACCGATAAAGAGCTAGCGGTTTTACGCTTACTCGCTGCTGGGCTTAGTAATCATGAAATTGCAGAATGTCTTTACAAGTCGACAGGTACCGTTAAAAACCAAGTTTCAGCGATTTTGGCCAAACTTGGTGTCAACGACCGTACCCGCGCAGTGCTCAAAGCAATTGAAATAGGGCTTTTGAGTGGTGCTGACAGCCGTTGACATTCAGCGCATCTGCGACAATCATGGTGGCCAACTTTTTATTAACGTCATTGGTTCATCAACACGAGAATAACTATGAAAAAGTCATTGATTGCGCTGGCGCTTTTGAGTACCACAGCATTGGCTGACGAAGGCATGTGGATGCCTCAACAGCTTCCAGAAATTGCCGATAAACTGCAAGCCGCTGGGCTAGAACTTGATCCCGCAAGCTTAACCAAGCTCACTGAATTTCCAATGGGAGCCGTGGTTAGTTTAGGCGGTTGTTCGGCGTCTTTTGTTTCGCCACAAGGCTTAGTGGTCACCAACCATCACTGTGTTTATAACAGCATCGCTTATAACTCAACGCCAGAAAACGACCTGCTTGCCAATGGTTTTCTAGCCGAAACAATGGCTGACGAAGTTGCCGCAGCGCCGGGTTCGCGAATCTACGTGACCAAAGCGGTTGAAAATGTCACCGACCAAGTCATCGACAGTGCAACCGCAGCCCTCACTGGCAAAGAACGGGTTGACGCTATCGAAAACAACTACAAGCAAATTGTGGCGGCCTGCGAAGAGGATGCTGGACACCGCTGCAGCGTTTCTTCTTTTTATGGTGGTCTTGAGTACTATCTGATCAAGCAACTTGAAATTAAAGACGTACGTTTAGTCCATGCGCCTGCTGAAGGTGTAGGTAAATTCGGTGGTGATACTGATAACTGGATGTGGCCGCGTCACACAGGTGATTACTCGTTCTACCGTGCCTACGTTAGCCCTGAAGGGGAGTCGGCTGAATTCTCCGAAGAAAATGTACCGTACCAACCTGACTTTCATTTGAAAATCAGCCAAGAAGCGCTCGAAGAGGGTGATTTTGTAATGGCGCTTGGCTATCCGGGCCGCACCAATCGTCACCGCTTGCCAAGCGAAGTTGAGAATACGTTTGAATGGAGCTATCCGAATACCGTCCAGCGTTTCCGTGAGAACCTCGACATTATTGCTGCGCAAACCGCTGACAACAAAGATGCCGAGTTGAAATATGCCAGCCGAGTTGCCGGTTTGAATAACTACCTGAAGAACCGCCAAGGGATGCTCGATAGTTTTGCCAATTCGGACTTGCTTGAGCGGAAAAAGGCGGAGCATGCCGCTCTGACAGAGTGGGTGAATAAATCGGCAGCTAACCGTGCCGCTTATGCGGAAGACTTGCAGGCCATTGAAGCTTTATTAGCAGAACGTCACGAAGGTGATCGTGATGATTACTATCGTTCGCTGGCGACACCGCGTTTACTCGGAGTAGCACAAGCTTTGTATAAACTCAGTCAAGAGCAGACGAAGCCAGATGCCGAACGTGAAGTCGGCTATCAGGAGCGCGATTTGCCGCGCTATAAAGCCTACATGGCTGGCCTTGACCGTAGTTTTGATAGTAGTGTTGAGCAAGCACTCGACTTTTATAATTTGAAGAACTACCTGCAAGTGCCAGCGGCGCAACGCGACAGCACTTTTGATGAGGCGCTCGGCATTGCCGATGATATGAGTGATGCTGAACTGCGTGAGCTGATTGCCTCGTGGTATGCCACAACCGACTTGACCGAACTCGATACTCGCAATGAACTGTTAGCCGCGAAGCCAAGCCAGTTTGGCGACAGCCAAGACGTTTTTGTCAAAGCTGCAGTGGCTTTGTACCCTCAACAGGAAGCAGAACAAGATAAAAGCGAGGAGCTATCGGGCAAGATCCAAGAAGCTTATGCCAATTATATGAAAGCGAAAATTGCCTTCATGAATGAGCAAGGTGAAGCGGTTTATCCCGATGCTAACAGTACTTTACGCGTGACCTATGGCACCGTAACTGGACGCGACCACGGCACCTATGACGGTACTGCATGGACAGCTTTCACGACGCTGCGCGGAATTCAGCAAAAAGCGACCGGTGAAGGCGAGTTCAATGCGCCACAAGAGCAGCTCGACGCGATTGCTGCAAAAGAGTATGGCGATTATTATGTAGAAAGCCTTAACTCGGTGCCGGTGAACTTCTTGGCTACGCTCGATATTACTGGCGGTAACTCGGGCTCAGCAGTGCTGAATGGCAAAGCAGAACTCGTCGGCTTAGCGTTCGATGGTACTTTAGACTCGATTATTTCGGATTGGGATTTCAATATTGATAATACCCGCTCGATTCAAGTCGATAGCCGTTTTATGTTGTGGCAAATGCAACATGTAGACGCAGCAGATAACCTACTGAAAGAGCTTGGGATTAAGTAAAAGCTTGGGAAGAGCCGCTCATTTGAGCGGCTTTTTTTATGGCATCAGCAACACTTATTTACATTCCCTTTACTCGGATTGGGTCACGGTAATGAGATGGTGAGCGTCTATACTGTTACTGATGGTAAAACCATCCAACAAACGGAGGCTCTCAGATGAGACAAGCAAAACTAGCCAAATTACCGTTGTTGAAGTTAAGTGTCGTGTCCTTGGCTTTGGCAGCTTCCGTGGGTTGTACTACGGTACCCCAAGCCTACGCAAACTCGACGGAAAACTACACAGCATACGCTGTGGATGGTTTCTATGAGCGTGCGGATCTGGATCGCATGCTCGCTCCTATCGCATTGTATCCCGATAGTCTGTTGTCACATATCCTCATTGCTGCAACGTATCCGCTGGAGGTTATCCAAGCTGAACGTTGGGTTGAACGCCACCAACATTGGTCGGCAGAACGCCGTTTAGATGAAGCTGATGCGCAAGATTGGGACCCAAGTGTCAAAGCTTTGGTCGCAACGCCTGACGTGCTGAAACGTATGAGTGAAGATCTGGAGTGGACCCAAGCAGTCGGTGAAGCCTTTTTAGCACAACAAGAAGATGTCTTAGCGAGCATTCAAGTGCTGCGTGACCGTGCTTATGCGGCCGGTAATTTACGCACCGATGACCGCGTAATAGTGCAGCGCGAGCCAGAGGTCATCCGTATTGAAACGGTACGTCGTGAATACGTCTATGTACCGGTTTACGATAGCCGTTATGTATACGGCTCATGGTGGCATCGTCGGCCACCGGTGTATTGGGATGGCTTTGGCGTTTCGGTAAGTTTTGGCCGAGGCGTGCATTGGACACTCTCGTACAACGTACCTAGTTGGTATTTCTTCAGCGACTTCTATTGGCGCAATAGGTATGTGGTGATTCACCACCATCATTACCATGATCGCGATCGTCGTGACCGTCGCGACCGCCGGGATTATTATCGTCCTCGTCCTGGCGATGGCGATCGTTGGCGACATGACCCACGCCACCGTCGCAATGTCGACTATCGTCATCGTGACCTAGTGCAGAATCCGCCTAAATTCGATCGACAGGATGAACCCGGTCGGATTGTACGCAAACCCGTGCGTGAAGAACGCCCGCCCCAAGTTGAGTTGCGTCGTCGGTTACTCGAAGCTGAAGCAGAGCCGCGTATGCGTCGCCCCGCACAGCCGCGGTTAGAAGCGCGTGCTGAGCAGCCTGAACTGCGCCGTGAACCGCGTTTTGGCCCGCAACCGTCGAAACCAGCGAAGCCGGAAAAGCCGGTTGTACGACAACCACGAGTTGAACCGAAGCCAGACCAGCCTGTAGTTCGCCAGCCGCCGCGCATAGAACCGCGTCCGGAACAACGGGTCGTTCGTCAGCAGCCGCGCGTAGAACCGCGTCCAGAACAGCGGGTTATTCGTCAGCAGCCACGCTTCGAGTCGAAGCCGCAATCAGCTAAGCCAGTGGTGCGCAAGCCTGAGCGTGTTGAAAGGCCAAAGCCTGCTGTTAAGCGGCCAAGTCCACAGCGAGGGGATGTAAGGGAAATTGATTAAGAAGGCGCATTTACCGAGTAAAATTTGCCCGGTATGCCAACGTCCTTTTACTTGGCGAAAAAAGTGGGAGCGCGATTGGGAGCAAGTTAAATACTGCTCCCAACGCTGCTCCCGCAGTCGTTCTAAAACTTAGTTATTGCTTTTCCATACGCTTATGGAAATCAGCTAAGCTCTCTACCTGAGTTTGCTGCTCGAAATTGGCAAACGGTTGCTCGGCAAACTTGGTGCCGCGCATTTGCACGTTAATTCGGGCTGCCTCTGGGTTCATCATTGTTTCCTGATAGAAAGCTTGTACGTCAGCTAGAGTAACTTGCTCCACAGCGTCAATTAGTTGCTGTTTGCTGTCAAAGTTGAACTCTTCACGATACCAGTCGCTGATCAGCGGCTGCGCCTCTTCTGACATATTCTTCGGTGGTTCTTTCAGGGTCACCAATGTACTTGCCTTAAGTTGCGCAAACTCTTCTTCCGTTAATTCAGCAAGAACCGCAGCATACTCGTCGCGGAATTTGTCGAAACGCGCTTGCATGGCTGCTGCGTCTTTGACTGGGGTTTGGATATACATGGCGAAACCAGTGTAATCATCCAGTCGTGTCGCGGTGCCGCCAACAGCATAAGCAAGTTGCTCTTCCGTGCGCAGGCGGTCAAAGGCCACATTACTGAAGTGATCTTTGAGAACAGTTGCCGCCGCAAAGGTTGCGTAACCTGGGGTTGGATTCACCTTAACGTCGATAAGGCCAACATCGGCAACATCAATATCTTGCTGCCACACCAGTGTTTCACCTACTTGGGGACGCCAGAATGCTGCGCGGCGATAGGCAAAGTTATCACGCTCCTCTGGTAACGCATCGGCAACGGTAGTGACGACGTTTTCCAATGCTGTTTGATTGTAGTTACCAAAGGCGAAAATGCGTGTGTGGTTCGCTTGTAAAAACTCGCTCATGAAACTAGTCAGATCAGCCGGCGTTAATTCCTGTGCCGTTTTGATAAGCTGTTCAGTGTTAAAACTACCTTCGCGAATCAGTTTGTTATAGGCGCCAAACGCTTGATAAAACGGGAACTGCTTCCCTTGGTTTTGCAGCGCACGAACATAACGATCAACCGCTTGGGCGAAACCTTGCTCGTCGACATTGACGACCAGCCCCGCGAGTGCTTTTTCCAATAACATGGACTGCTTATCGGTAAAGCCGCCGACGCGCATGGTCAAACCGGTACCTGCTGAAAGGCTCATGTTCATGCCGGCGATGCCCGCTTCAGTAGCGAGTGCACTTTGCTGCAAGGTATAGAGATCGCGCCAAAGCGACAACAGCACATCGGCTTTCGCAGATGACAACGCAGCAGGGTAATTCATATGAATATCGAGCCAGCCGCGTGGTTGGTCAGCAAAATCCTGACTCGGATAATGCCATGCGCGAATACCGTCTTGCTCGACAACAACTTCTGGCTTATCGCGTTGGCTATCAGCAACCAGCTCAAAGTTCTCTGGCAGCATATTATTCACTGCCGGGAGTTGCATCGGAATGTTCAGTGCTTGTTGCCAGCTAGCTTGCTCTTCCGCACTGATATCCACCACTTGGTATTTACCGTCATAGTAGTGCAATTCACTGTCGTGCGGCTCTTGCTTACTCACGTACCAAACGCGCAAACGTTCTGGTGTGAGTTGGTCGAGTACGCTACGGATAGCAGCGGCGTCGAAGCGCTCGTAATGGTAAGGCGCTGCAATCGCCATACTTGCTGGTACATTCTGCATAGCTTCAGCAAGATTCGAAACATAGCCAAACTCATCCGACTTTTCTAAGAAGCGGAATTGGTTATCAAGACTCGTTTTGATCTCGTCGTAGTATTTCGCATCAACGCCTTCGGCTTTAATCAGCTCGATATATTGCAATAGCATGGCAGTTATCATTTCGCGATTTTGCATGCCTGCATCGGTAAGGTTGACGTCAATAGAGAGCGTGCCGTAATTACCGTAGTAAGTCGGGCTGGCAGAAGCGTTGAGGCTTGAAATCATGCCACTATTCTTAAGCAAAAATGCCGGTGTTCCAGGCATTTCAGAGCCGATCAAATAAGAGATGAATTGATTAGGTTTAACGGCAAAGTCATCGCTGTTGTCGTCGATAATAAATTCCAACCGTAACTGCTTAACGTCTTGGTTTGGAACATAGTGAATACGCTTCCCGCCAACTTCTGCAAAGTCGATGCTCGCCGTCACTTCAGGCTCGGCAATCGCTTGGTTTTCAATTTCGCTAAAGTGTTCACGCGCCAAAGCTTCGAGTTCATCCAGCGACTGATTTCCTAACAGCGCGACCTTCATAATATTCGCTGAATAGTAGCGCTCGTAGAAAGCAACGGTTTCAGCATGTAGCTGGCTACCTTCTTTGTCACCGAGTGACTCAAGATTACCGATTAAAAAGCGGTTTGCTGGGTGATCGCCTAGTAAGTTTCGTGCCAGTTTAAATTGGCCGAAAAAGTCCATTTCACGGCGCATCGACCATTCTGCATTGACGGCATTTTTCTCTTTATCCGTATACTCCGGGTAAAGCATAGGCGCTTTGAAAAAGTCTGAGAACCGATCCAGAGCTTCGTCAACTGCATCGTTGTTCACACTAAACATGTAGTTGGTAATGTCTAGCCATGTGTAGGCGTTCTGCGAACCACCGTTCGCGGTCATAAATGCCGAGTAGCCTTTGGTATCAGGGTAGTCTTCCGTGCCAAGAAAGAGCATATGCTCAAGGTAGTGAGCCATGCCTTGTTGGGTCATTGGGTCTTGCAATAAACCCACTCCAACACTTAATGATGCTGCTGACTTTTCGGTGCTCGGGTCAGATACCAGCATGACTTCGATCTGGTTTGGTAAGGTGATGACGCGGTATTCACGGTCGTCATTCGGTGATTTCACGACGGTGGCTTGTGCCTGTTCAACAAGGGTCGTTGGCTCGGGAGCCATGGACTGCATGCTGCAGCCACTCAAAAGTGCCAAGCTAATGGCGCTGCTTAGAAGTAGACGTTTCATGTTCTGCTGCTCTTAAAAACGGATGAATGAAGAAATAAGTCACGTCTGAGTTTAGGGGGTGAAACGTGTGTTGTAGAGCGTTTGAAAGTAAAAGAGCACAGAGCTTTGTAACAAAGTTTGAAAAACTAGACGTCGCCCTCAGCACATCGTACACAATTTCTCCCGTCTTGCTTGGCGCGATAGAGTGCTCGATCGGCGTGCAAGAGGGCGTGCTCAATAGAATGTTGAGGATGTAACGCAGCGATACCGAAACTAAGTGTCAGTGTGCTTTGGCTCGAAGAGATGCGACTCTCAACCGCTGCCCGAAGGTCTTCGCAAAATTGTGCTGTAGTCTGCACGTCTTGATTTGCGAAAATCAACATGAACTCTTCTCCTCCCCATCGACCGACGGTGCCTCGGGACCCTACGTTTGCGCGAATCTTGTGGGCTAGGGCTTGTAAAACGCGATCACCTTCTAAATGACCCAATTCATCATTAATGCGCTTGAAATGATCGATATCGCAAATCACCACGGTTGCAGTTTCTATTTCGTGTGAGCTGAGTTGCTTATGGGTGATAAATAGTAAATTATCTAATTTACTTCGATTGGCAAGCCCTGTCAGTTTGTCGGTCGCAGACAGCTCCTCGAGCTCTCGGTGAGCAGCTTGCCGAGAGCCTTCATAAAAGCGAAACAAAAACCACAGTGCGGTGCAAACCTCAATGATATTGAGTAGCGCGCCTAAGCCTTGAGTTTCTTGCCGTGGTTGTTGAAGTTGATAGGCCATGAACACAATGCTGTAGACAAAAACGATCGCTGTTAACCAAGCGCCGATGCGGCGACCTAAAAGAAAAAAGACTATCGGCGGGATAATCATGACCCATAGAATGGAGTAATTACGGCCGTCTGCGATGTGAATGAACACCGCAACATTAAAGACTACCGCAAGGCAGGTAAGCCAAGACGCAAGGTGTAAATTCTCAGTGCGCTTATAGAAAAGCAAAATAGCGCCACTGGTCATTGCGGTAAAGAAATTAAACATCGCAACTAAGTATGCGGCGAACAAGAAGACATTAAGGCTGCCAATCAATAACGAAAAAACGGCGATGATCTTCAGTACCGCTGTGAGTAACTGCGCTTGATGCCGAAATGATTGGCTGGTAGTCGCGGTGAGCAATGCCTTAACCCTTTTCGCTGACGTCAGCGTCAGCCTTGATACGTTGACCCCAACGTTGTTTAGCGTACCGTCTTAAACTTGGGACAGTATCGGTCTCATCCATAATCGGCTGGCCTAAAATCGTTTCGATAATGTCCTCGAGAGTGATCACACCAAGCCAGGTTCCATGCTCGTCATAAACCACGGCCATGTGTTGGCGGGTCTCTAAAAATCGCGTTAATGCGCTCTCTAGATCAACCGATGGCGAGAGCACTTCGACCTCGCGAACAAGCGCGCTTATTTTCTCTTCGCGATGCGATTCAAGTGCTTCGTTCCGAAGAATAAGGCCATGCGGTACTTCGTCAGCGTCAATTACCGGGAAGCGTGAATAAGGCATGGCCTTTACTTGCTCGAGGAACTCAGCAACCGTGCAGTCTGGGCGTACGGACTCGCTCACGGTACGCGGGGTCATGGCCTTACTTACTTTTATCGCATGCAGGTCAAGAATGTTACTGATCACGCGCTTCTCGTCATTATCGATAACGTTTTGCTCGTTACCGACAATCGCGAGGGCTTTAATCTCACTGCGTACATCGATATCGTGCGATTCACCGCCAATGCGTCGCGTCACTTGGTCTGACATCCAGATGAAGGGTTTGAGGCTCAAAATCATGAAATTTAAGGTAGGTGGCAGCATTGGCGCGAGTCCACGCCAAAATTTCGCCCCAATCGTCTTTGGAATGATTTCTGAGAGGACCAAAATCAGCAGCGTCATTACGGCTGAAGCAATAGCTAGGTAGCCATCGCCAAACACCACACCTACTTGTGCGCCGACGCCAGCAGCTCCGACGGTATGGGCGATGGTATTCAAAGTCAAAATCGCCGCGAGCGGGCGGTCAATATTGGCTTTCAAACGCTGTAAGCTTTTATACAGTTTAGGTTTCGTCGCTTTTTGTTGTGCGATATAGCTGGGTGTTATAGAGAGTAATGCAGCCTCAAGCACCGAGCATAAAAAGGAAACACCAATAGCGATAAAAGCAAAAACAATTAGTAAAAACATTCGTATCCAGTTTCTTGATTCGGTTATGCTGAAGCTACCATAAGTTCTGCCATATGCGCTAGAAATACGACAAAGAGCAAAGTTAAAACGAAGGAGTCTAAGGTGAAGTTCGCGTATTTTCATGAACGAGCAATCGCCCGCAAGGGCGAAAAAGAGCTTAAAGCACGGTTACCCAAACTCGCTTCAGCAGCGCAGCTACGTGAACAGTCGGACGCTTTTTACTTGGCTGAAATGACGCGCGGCATCTTTCGTGCTGGATTCGTTTGGCGAATTATTGACGCTAAGTGGCCCGGTTTTGAAGAGGCCTTTAGTGGCTTTGTGCCGTTGTATTGGCAGCAGGTGCCACCCGAGCGTCTTGAGCAACTTGCCGACGACACGCGGATTATTCGAAACTGGCAGAAAATTGAAACCGTACCCGTAAATGCGCGCATGATCGTAGAAATTAGCGAAGAATATGGAAGTTTCGGCGAATTTTTGGCGCAGTACCCATCCGAACAACAAGCGCAGTTACTCACTTATTTTAAAAAGCATGGCTCACGCCTAGGTGGCGCTACTGCACAGCACTTCTTGCGGCGGGTCGGCTGGGATGGTTATGTACTTTCTCCAGACGTTCTCACTGCCTTGCGGAATCATAAATTGCTGGAAGGTAGCGAAACCAGCCAGCGGGGCTTGAAGCAAATCCAAAACGTTTTTAATGGCTGGCATGAAGAGACGGGCCTACCGTTTAGTCACTTATCGCGGATTCTCTCCATGACCGTTGACGCAACTGCTGCAGAACCAAAAAGAAAAAAAGTTTAGTGGCACTTGCAGACTTTGCACGAAGGGAATAATCTTTGTGCAAAGTCATAACTGAGTCGATGCTTTGGCAATTAATAACCTCAATCGCTTTCCTGATTTACTTGCGCGTGTCACCGAGCAGTGGCAGACGCAACGTCCTGATTTGCCAGTAGCAGAAGCTGGCCTTATTGGTTGCTTACTCGGCGTGGCAGCGAACCTCGAAGACCTGGGCAGTGTTGCGTTAAAAGAGGTAGGCCTTAGCCAACGTGAACACGACGTTTTGGCCTGTTTGCGGCGCCAAGGTGAGCCCTTTCAGGGCACACCCAGTTTGTTACTGGAAGAGGTACGTATTACTTCGGGCGCGTTAACGCTTTGCTGTGACCGCTTGATCAAGCGTGGTCTGTTAACGCGGACACATGCTCAAAATGACAAACGTTCGCGAGTATTAATACTAACGGCGGAAGGTAAAGAGTTAATTGATGCAATTACCACGACGCGCTTTCAATTGGCTGAGCAACTCATGGCGGGCTTGAGTCGTAACGAACAAAAGCAGCTCCAGGAGCTGCTTTTGAAGGTACAAAGCCAAGTACGTTAGGAGACTCGCTAGTCCTATTAGCGTAAGGTCACGAACTCTTCCGCACTGGTGGGGTGCAATGCGACGGTGGCATCGAAGTCTGCTTTAGTGGCGCCCATTTTCATCGCTACCGCAAAGCCTTGCAGGATTTCATCCATGCCTTCACCGATACCGTGGATACCAACTACTTTTTCCTCTGGGCCGGTACAAACCAGTTTGAACGTGCTTAGCGCGCGGTGAGGCGTAACCGCGTTGTACATCGCTGCGAACTTAGAGCGGTAAACTTTTACATTACCCTCGCCATATTTAGCAATCGCTTCCACTTCGGTAAGGCCAACTGTACCAATCGGCGGGTGGCTAAAGACGATCGTTGGGATCTGGGTATAATCCATGTGTGCGTCAGGTAAATCAGCATTAAACAGACGCTCGGCCAGCAAACGTCCGGCTTTGATCGCAACTGGAGTAAGTTGTGCCTCACCGGTAATGTCGCCAACCGCGTAGATACCTTTCACATTGGTATTTTGATATTTGTCGGTGCGGATAAAGCCCACTGGATCCACTTCAACACCAGCGGCTTCAAGATTAATTTTGTCAGTCGCTGGTTCGCGACCAATCGCCCAAACGAGACAGTCAACGTCTTCAATCTTATCACCCGCCTCAGTGTGAATGGTGAGCAGGCCATCCTCACCTTTCTCGACTTTTTGTACCACGGTGTTGGTGTGCAGAGTAGGACCATCCTGCGCTAAACGTTCGAGTAATGCATCGGTAATGTCTTCGTCGAAATAGCGCAAAGGGCGGTCGCGGCGCACCAGAAGATGGCTGTCGGCACCTAAGGCATGCAGTACGCCAGCGATTTCGACGGCGATATAGCCGGCGCCAACGACCACAGCTTTATTTGGTCGCTCTTCCAAAGCAAAGAAACCATCAGAGTCGATACCGTATTCGGCACCTTCACAGCTAGGAATGATAGCTCGACCGCCTACCGCGATTGTAATATGGTCGGCAGTGATTTTCTCACCATTCACTTCAACGGTATTTTTGTCGACGAAGCGGGCGAAGCCTTCAATATATTCCACGCCATTACTTTCAAAGCCACGCTTATAGCCACCGTGAATCCGCTCGATGTAGGCTTCGCGGTTACGCACCAAGGTGCCCCAATCAAAGCCGTTCTGCTTCAGATCAAAACCATAAGCTTCGCTGTATTTGATGGCTTCGGCAATGTGTGCGCCATACCACATGACTTTTTTCGGAACACAACCGACATTGACACAAGTTCCGCCAACGGCTTTCGCTTCAATCACCGCAGCTTTCGCGCCACGAATGGCGGCACGGTTTGCAGAGGCAATACCGCCGCTGCCAGCGCCGATGGCTAAATAATCGTAATGTCGAGTCATGCGTTGTACTCCTGTAACATGCTAGTCTTGGAAAAACGAAAGGCAGTATGATCACTCAAAACGGTTGAGTGTGCAACGTAACTAGGTCAATCCTTGAGCTGAAAAAATCGATGAGCGCAATCTATCCTATTCAACGCAGTCCTCGCCGTCGCTCTATTGCGATCAAAGTTCGTGACGGTGAAGTCCTCGTGCAGGCGCCGCAAAAAATGCCGGATCGGCAGGTGTATGCCTTCGTGCAAGCCAAGCAGGCGTGGATTGAGCGTCACTTGCGCGAGCAGCGGGCAGTGTTGCAGCAGTTGAATAAGCGGGCATGGCAGTCCGGTGAACGTTTGCGCTGGCTAGGCGAGCCACTCCAGCTTGAGGTTCAGCAAGCCTCGCGAAAATCCTGCGAGCGCATCGTGCAAAACCTTGTTGCCACGGTTACACCACGCAGTAACCCTGCCAAGGAACCACGCGATTTAGTGCGAAAATGGTATCAACAGCAAGCGCAGCAATGGCTTGATGACTTTTTCCGCGCTTGGCCTAGCGCACATGAGTTGCAACCGAAAAGCTGGAGCGTGGGGAGTTTTTCGAGTAAATGGGGCCACTGTAATCGGCGTGGTGAACTGAAATTTAGTTGGAAGCTTTGGTTAGCTCCGGAGTGGGTGGTGCGCAACGTCGTCATTCATGAGCTTTGCCACTTGCGGGAATTCAATCACAGTGCGCGCTTTTGGCGGCTGGTAGCTGGGTATTCAAACGACTATCAGCAAGCAGAACAATGGCTTCGTCAGCACGGCATGACCGTACTGAACGAAGCCTATTTAGACTACAACGACGCGCCTTAACGAGCGCCGGTTGGTAAGTGTTCTCTCAGGAAATCGGTCATCATGGTACGTAAGTGTAGCGTTGTGCCTTCACCTTCTCGAATGCCATGCGTGCGATTCGGATACGCAAAGTATTCAAACTGTTTGCCATGTTTAATGAGTTCATTGACCAAGCGCTCTGAGCCCTGAAAATGTACGTTGTCGTCGCCGGTTCCATGCACCAACAGCAAATCACCCTGCAAGTTCTCGGCGTGGGTGATGGCTGAGGTTTCGACATAGCGTTCAGCCGACTCTGGCAACAAACCGGAATAGCGCTCTTGGTAAATAGTGTCATACAAGGTCAAGTCAGGTACCGGCGCTAAGGCAAGCCCAACATGGTAACTTTCAGGGTAACGGAACAAAGCGTTCAGGGTTTGCGAACCGCCACCACTGTGACCCCAAATGCCGACACGCTCTTCGTCAATAAAGTCCCAACGTTCGGTCATTGCTTCCAGGGCATCATATTGGTCACGCACGGTCACCACGCCAAGGTTCTTATAAATCGAGCGTCGCCATTCAAAACCACGCGGTGAGCGTGTGCCGCGGTTATCGACAGAGGCAACAATATAGCCCTGCTGCGTTAAGTAAGTGTGCCAAAGAAAGCGTTCACCGCCCCAGCTATTGCTAACCGTTTGGCCCCAAGGCTCGCCGTACACGTAAAAGACAATGGGGTATTCTTTGCTGGGGTCAAAATCGACTGGCTTCATCAAAAAGCCGTCGAGCATAAGACCGTCGCGAGCCGGTACTTGGAAAAACTCGAAAGATCCTTTAGCAAGGTCGTTAAAAGCTTGCTGAGCACTGGCATTGTCTTTAATCATGCGGATCTGCTGGTGCTCTGGCAGGCTAACCATATCAACTTGTGGCACTTGCATAGCATGAGAGTAGGTATGCACGGCATAGTCAGCATTGGCCGACAATTGGTAGCTATGGGTACCTGGTTGCGCCGGAGTGAGTCGCTCCAGTTTTCCTGAGCCATCTAAGCTAGCACGGAACAAATAACGCTCGAGCGGCGTTTCCGGTGAGGCGATAAAGTAGACCCAGCCCTGTTGCTGGTTGATTTGCAAGACCTCAACTACATCCCAGTTACCGCGCGTGATGGCATTGAGGCGACCGCTGTCTCGATCAACGCGATAAATATGACGGTAGCCACTGCGCTCGCTTAACCAAGTAAAGTCGCCGTTATCGAAGAACTTAACTTCGTCGACATACTCGGCCCAGCTTTCTGTGGTGTCACGTAATAATTCGCTGACTTCGCCGTTACCAGCATCAGCAATAAACGTCTTGTTGATCGCCTGTGAACGGGTAAGTTGTTGAATTAAAAGTTCTTCAGAGTTACCCGCCCACTGCATTCGGACTAAGTAATGCTGACGCGGGTCTCCCGGTACCTGCATCCAAGTGGTGTTGCCATCATCGGCGTCCATCACACCAATACGCATGGCTGCATTGGTTTCCCCCACCTTAGGATATGGAAAGGTTTTCAGGGTCGGATACAGCGTATCGGTATTGTTAATCATGGTGAAGATCGGCGTACCTTCGGTGTCCAACTGCCAATACGCAATGTGTTCGCCGTCCGGGCTCCAGCGGAAGCCATCTCGCAAGAAAAACTCTTCTTCGTTCACCCAGTCGAAGGTGCCATTGACGATGGTATCGTTACCGTCGTGGGTGAGTTGCGTCACTTCGCCGGTAGCCAAAGCTTCAACGTAGATGTTGTTTTTGACGACATAAGCCACGCGTTGAGCCGCCGGGTCGAATTTGGCGAATTGCAGAGTCGACGCATCGGCAAATTGACCAAGCTGCTGCAATTTGCGCGTTTCGAGATCGAAGACCCAATAGTCACCTAAGGTGTGGGTGCGCCATGAGCGTTTGGTGTTGGTAAAGATAAGTAGCTTACTGCCATCGTTTGACCAGTGGTAGTCGGCCAGCGCAAGCGGTTCGTTGCGTCCGCTCGGCGTAAGCTCGACGGCACTAATGAGAACTTCACGTGCCTGCGTTTCGGGGTGGTAACGAACGAGGTCATTGCCTTCGCCTTGGGACGCAGCTTCGAGCGTAGTATAGCCACTACCATCGGCGAGCCACCGGGTAGGTGGAACACCTCTAGCATGTAAAGTTGCGTCAGTATAGAGTCGCTCAAGCGTTAACTGTTCACCTGCTGTGCCATGAGTGACTGAAGTGGATGTCGCTGGCGCTGAAGGCATGCTGCTACAACCGATTAAAACAATGAGTGCGAGACCTGCACCCAACGTATTTCGGGCGTGCCGACGGGTAACTTGGATAAGTTTCATGATTATTGTTGTCCTGTTTGGGCAGTTGCCGCCTTGAAAAATTGAACTTCGGCCAAACATCTGCTGTAGAGTACTTACACAGCGCATTATTCAAGAGGAAGCCGCATGAGTCAAAATCCTTTATTAGGTGATTACCATTTGCCGCCATTTGCTGATATTCAACCAGAGCATATCGTGCCAGCAATTGAACAGCGTATTGCAGCTTGCAAAGCTACTATCGAGCAGGTGATCGCGGCCGGCGACTTCTCATGGCAAGGGCTTGTTGCGCCTCTTGAAGAGGTCGACGATTTGCTGGAACGCAGTTGGTCGCCCGTGTCGCATATGAATGCGGTCGTGAGCTCAGCAGAATTGCGTGAGGCGCATGACGCATGCTTACCTATGTTAAGCGATTACGGCACCTTTGTTGGTCAACATGAAGGTTTGTACCAAGCGTTTACAGCTTTGGAGGAAAGTGACGAATTCGCTGAATTAAGCGAAGCGCAACGCAGAGTGGTCAGCGACACCTTGCGTGACTTCAAACTCTCCGGTGTTGCCTTACCCGCAGATGAAAAAAAGCGCTATGCGCAAATTCAAACGCGGCTCTCTGACCTCGCGTCGAAGTTCAGCAATAATCTGTTGGATGCGACCGATGGTTGGCATTACTTGGTGACGGACGAGGAGCGGTTGGCGGGCTTGCCTGAAAGTGCCATTGCAGCCGCCGCGAGTGCCGCGGAAGAAAATGAACAGCAAGGCTGGCGTTTTGGCTTATCGATTCCTAGCTACCTGCCAGTCATGATGTATGCCGATGACAGCGAGCTGCGGAAGGTCATGTATCAGGCTTTTACTACGCGCGCTTCAGACCAAGGGCCGGAAGCTGGTAGCTATGATAACACCGAGATCATGGCGGAAACCTTGGCATTGCGTCATGAACTAGTACAATTGCTTGGCTTCAAAGACTACGCTGAGCTGAGCTTAGCAACCAAAATGGCTGAGTCGCCAGCACAGGTCGAGGGCTTCTTGCAGGATCTCGCCAGCCGATCACTTCCTCAGGCCAAGCAAGACTACCAAGAAGTTGTTGGTTTTGCCCATGAAGTCTACGGCGTAAGTGACTTAGAAGCTTGGGATGTTGCCTACTTCAGTGAAAAGCTGAAACAACAGAAATATTCGATTTCAGATGAAGAGCTCCGTCCGTACTTTCCAGAAGGACAAGTTCTGAAGGGCTTATTTAGCGTTGTAGAAAGCCTGTTCGGGATGCAAATTAGCGAGACCAAGGCGCCTTCTCAATATCATGAACATGTTCGCTATTTCGAGATCACCGATAGTAATGGTGAACCACGCGGCAGTTTCTTTTTAGATCTTTATGCCCGCAGTGGTAAGCGCGGCGGTGCGTGGATGGCAGAATGTGCAGTACGACGCGTCACCCAGCAGCAACAGTTACAACGGCCCGTGGCTTATCTGACGTGTAATTTCAATAAGCCGCAAGGTGACAAGCCTGCATTGTTCACCCATGACGAGGTCTTAACCTTATTCCATGAATTCGGCCATGGCTTACATCACATGCTTACGCAGGTTGATGTTGCTGGTGTGTCAGGCATTAACGGGGTTGCGTGGGATGCTGTTGAGTTACCCTCTCAGTTTCTAGAGAACTGGTGCTGGGAGCCGGAAGCTTTAGCTATTATTTCGGGGCATTACGAGACCGGTGAGCCGTTACCGCAGGAGATGTTAGATCGTATGCTTGCTGCGCGGAACTTTCAGTCCGCGATGCAAATGGTGCGACAGCTTGAATTTAGTCTATTTGATTTGCGCATTCATCGGGATTACGACCCGCAACAAGGAGATCAGATCCAAAGCATTCTCGACCAAGTTCGAGCGCAAGTTGCGGTACGGAAGCCACCTGAGTACAACCGCTTTCAACATAGCTTCGGGCATATTTTCGCTGGTGGCTATGCGGCGGGTTACTACAGTTATAAGTGGGCTGAGGTGCTGTCTGCTGATGCCTTTAGTCGCTTTGAAGAAGAAGGTATTTTCAGCCGCGACGTAGGCCAAGATTTCTTGCATGCTATTCTGGAGCGCGGCGGAACGCGTGATGCGATGGCGTTATTCAAGGAGTTTCGTGGTCGTGAGCCGGATGTCGAAGCGCTGTTACGTCATTCAGGTATCGAGTCGTTAGAACAGGCTGGGGCGGCACTTTAGCTGCCCTAGATTCGTCGACTAAGGCAAGACTAAGTTGACTACCAAGAGTAAGGTAGCAACAAAGAGTACGATAAAGAATACGCCTACCGCTATGAACACGCCGGGGTGACCTTTATTAAAGTCACGCTGGCGGTTCTGTTCAGTTTGCACACCAAAGAGTGCGGCGAGAACGCTCACAATAACACTGAAGAAATTAGGCTGATTAGCACTCATGGTTAGAGGCTGACTTTCTTGTTGCTGCCGTACTTATGCGCTTGTTGTTCGCTATCACCAAACAGTAACTCGAACAAATCAAGGAAATGGAACTGGGTAGACCGACTGCCGCCGCGGAACCAACTGGACCAGCTCAGACCGCTGGCTGTGTTGCTGTCAATGCATTGTTGCACTGCTGCCGGCTGTTCGGAATTGTTCAGGAGTTTTTTACACGCTTCTTCAGAAGCGGTAATGGTGCCAGCACTATCGGTGCCAAACATCGCCATAGACACAAAGAACCCCGCCACAACAAACCCTGAAACGGCTTTCTTGTGCTGCTTGGCTTTTTGTATGGTAGCTTTTGCGACGTGTTTTGCCACGTTTAACACTCCTACACCAAATTGTGTGAATTACGTACAATTTAACAGTAACTAGAGGTATTTGCCAAGCATTACAGCGTATTTTTTTGGCTGGCAAGCGCTCTTAGGTCTGGTACACTAGTGCACTTTCTACGCAGCTTACGCGTGCTTTGGGTCACTTTCATTACATCGGAGTTTGTTATGGCTGATTATCTTATCGCCCCGTCAATTTTGTCCGCAGATTTTGCGCGCTTAGGTGAAGAAGTCGATGCTGTATTGAAAGCGGGCGCGGACGTAGTGCACTTCGATGTAATGGACAATCATTTTGTTCCCAACTTAACGATTGGTCCGATGGTGTGTAAAGCGTTACGAGATTACGGTATTGAGGCTCCTATCGATGTGCACTTAATGGTGGAGCCTGTCGAGCGCATGATCGACGAGTTTGCCAATGCTGGCGCTTCGATTATCACCTTTCACCCTGAGGCAGCGACTCATGTCGACCGCTGCCTGCAGCAAATTCGCGATCATGGCTGCAAAGCGGGGCTCGTCTTTAATCCGGCGACACCGTTACACTATCTCGATTACGTCATGGACAAAGTCGATGTGGTCTTATTGATGTCGGTAAACCCAGGCTTCGGCGGACAAAAATTTATCCCCGCGACACTTGATAAGCTGCGCGAAGCGCGTCAGCGCATTGATGCCAGTGGTTTCGATATTCGCCTCGAAATCGATGGTGGTGTGAAGACGGATAACATCGCCGAAATTGCTGCCGCAGGTGCCGATATGTTTGTCGCCGGGTCCGCCATTTTTAATCAAGCCGATTATGCCCAAGTCATTAACGACATGCGTGCCGAGTTGGCTTCGGTCAATTAATTAACTTTAGTGAAGTAACGGAAATCATCATGAGTCAACCCATCGTATTAAGCGGCTGCCAGCCATCTGGACAACTTTCTATTGGCAACTATATTGGCGCATTGCGTCAATGGGTTCGCATGCAAGATACGCATGATTGCCGTTTTATGTTGGTTGATCTCCACGCCATTACCGTACGTCAAGAACCAGAAAAGTTACGTGAAGCAACGCTAGATGGCTTGGCGCTGTATATGGCGTGCGGGCTTGATCCAGAGAAAAGCACCATCTTTGTACAGTCGCATGTACCTGAGCACGCACAACTTGCTTGGATTTTGAACTGTTACACGCAAATGGGTGAGTTGAACCGTATGACGCAGTTTAAGGATAAGTCGGACCGTCATGCGCATAACATTAACGCAGGGTTGTTTACTTATCCGGCGCTCATGGCTGCCGATATTCTGCTGTATCAAGCGAACCAAGTTCCTGTCGGCAATGATCAGAAACAGCACCTTGAGCTCGCACGGGATGTCGCCACGCGTTTTAATAATATCTATGGTGATGTCTTTACCATCCCTGACCCTTTCATTCCTGAGGTTGGTGCGCGGGTAATGAGCCTCCAAGATCCACTGAAGAAAATGTCGAAGTCCGATGACAATCCAAACAACTTTATTGGCTTGCTTGAAGATCCTAAGAAAATCACCAAAAAACTGAAGCGCGCGGTGACGGACTCCGACGAGCAAGCACGCATCTATTTTGATGTTGAAGAAAAGCCTGGTGTCTCCAACCTATTGTCGATTTTATCTGCTGCGACCGGCACCCCGATTGCCGATTTAGTGCCGGCCTATGAAGATAAGATGTATGGTCATTTGAAAACCGATACCGCCGAAGCAGTGGTAGCGATGCTTGAACCGATCCAACAGCGCTATCATGACTATCGGAACAATATGGACTTTCTCAATGAAGTCATGGCCAAAGGCGCCAACCAAGCCAGCGCGCATGCAGCAGAAACGTTACGCAAAGTTTATGATGTGATTGGCTTTGTCCCTCGCCCTGAATAGCGCACCATTGTTCAGAGAAAATATTTTAAGGATTGTGCACTCTAGGTTATAGTCAAACGACAGATTTTGTCGGAGTAACCTAGAGTGTCAGAACAACCCACCCGCGAACAGCTGGCAGACATTCACTATTTGCGTGAGCATTATGAGCGCTGGCAAAGCATTTTCGAATTAGCGCCAGTGGGGATCACTATTGCTGACGCGGAAGGTAAAATCACCGCATCCAACCCTGCTGCAGCCCGAATCTTGGGGCTTTCCAGTAAAGAACACCTCCAAAAAAGCATAAATGCGGATGATTGGCACATCCTCGATGAACATGGCAAGGTTCTTGCGTCGGAAGATTATGCGAGCAGCCGCGCCTTGCGTGAGCAAAAAGTGGTCGAGAATCAGATCATGCAAGTCATCGTTAATGGCAAAGTGATTTGGGTAACGGTAAGCGCTGCGCCCCTGCCGACCAGTGGTGTCATCATCGTTTATGCCGATATTACCGAGATTAAACACCAGCAGGCTAAAATCGAGTATCTGTCAGAGCATGATCAACTGACGGGCATTGCGAATCGCCATGCCTTTTTCAAAGTACTTGAAACAACCATCAAACGTGCGCAACGAAACCAGCAAGAAGTGGCTGTGGTGTTGCTTGATATCGATAGTTTCAAGGAGTTTAACGAAGCGGCCGGCCATGAAATTGGCGATGCCATTTTGTGCGAGGTCGCACAGCGCGTGTCGGATCACGCGCCGGATGAAAGTTTTGTGGCACGGATCGGTGGTGATGAGTTCGCCATCGTTTGTACGCCACAACAACAAGACCTTGTAGCTCGCGCGAATCTTTATCTCGAAAAAATTTCCGATCCGATTGCCGTCAATGGCGCAGAGTTTCGTCTTGATGTCCGTGCGGGCCTAGCAGTTCTTCCCGGCCATAAAGCACAAAGTGATTTGTTATGGCGCCATGCAGATCTTGCGATGCACGAAGCGAAATCAAGCAAAACACCGCTGGTGTCGTATCACGCAGCACTTGCACACAAATCACTTCGGCGTTTTGAAGTGACTGAGCGCTTGCGCCGAGCCCTAGATACGGACGCTCTACATATCGAATTGCAGCCGCAATTTCTGGTGACCGGCGAGTACACAGGGGGTGAGGTTTTGGCACGCTGGCGAGATGAGCTGTTAGGCGAGGTGTCGCCAAGCGAATTTATCCCTTTGGCTGAGGAACGTGGGTTGATCTGCCGATTGACGGAGCAAATTCTTGCGAAGTTATTGGTGCAAATGCAGGTTTGGCGAGAGCAAGGACTGCTCGGTAAAGGAACTTTCGCGCTCAATCTTTCCATCCGCGATCTCGAACGTGGTGACTTACCACAATGGTTAGCTGAGACTATTGCTGCGCATGGTTTTCTGCCACAACAGTTTGAGCTTGAAGTGACTGAGACCGCATTGATGCTCAATCCCCAAACAGCGTTCGTGACATTGAAGAAATTACAACACTACGGTTTCACAATTGCCATTGACGACTTTGGTACTGGGCACTCGTCATTGAATTATCTCAAGGTGATGGAAGCCGAAAAGCTCAAGATCGATATGAGTTTCATCCGAGGTATGCTCGACCATGGTGCAGATCATGGCATCGTCAAAACTATCATCGCCATGGCCTCGATTTTTGGCATGAAAACTCTAGCCGAAGGGGTAGAGTCAGAGGCGCAGGCAGCGGAATTGAAGCAACTTGGCTGTAACTATGTGCAAGGTTTTCTTTACGCAAAGCCTATGTCTATTGGCGCCTTCACCTCCTTTCTTGAACGACAACAAGCTATCAATTAGCTGATATTTGCGGCCGTTTCGGCTAGCATAGTCGCCTCTTTTGGTTCGTGAGCTGTGCTATGTTTTTAATGATCGATAACTATGACTCATTTACCCACAATGTTGTGCGTTATATGCGTGAGTTGGGGTGTACAGTCAAAGTTGCTCGTAACGATGAAATCACCCTCGCAGAAATGCATGAACTGCCATTGTCCGGCATAATTTTGTCTCCTGGTCCATGCACACCAAACGAGGCCGGAATTACCTTAGCGACGATTCACGAATTTGCGGGAGTGGTCCCCATGTTAGGCGTGTGTTTGGGGCATCAAGCGATCGGTCAGGCGTTTGGTGCTCAGGTTGTGCGTGCGCAACAAATCATGCACGGCAAAACTTCAGCGGTACGGCATAATAGCAGCGGCTTGATGCTGAGCCTGCCAGAGAGCTTCAAAGTCGCGCGCTATCACTCATTAGTTTTAGCGCCCGAAAGCTTACCTAATGAATTGATTGTCGATGCGTGGACTGCCGAGCAGCCCAAGGAGATTATGGCAATTCACCACCGCGACCTGCCTATTTGGGGGGTTCAATATCATCCTGAAGCCATCGAAACCGAATATGGCCATCAGGTTTTGCAAAATTTTGTTCAATTTTGCGCCGATTTCGCGCGTTAACTATTCATTCATTCTTGAGTGCTATGCATAGTTATGCAACATCCACGCAAGCTTAACGCAATAAGCTGAAACGCCTGTTTTTTTCTGCTTTGTAGCCACGACAAACGCGGAAAATTCTGCCATAATACGGCCACTCAAATCCCCGTATATGAATCCGAATGAGAGGAATTTATGGCAGAACACATGAAAGTTACCCGTGCTACCTTCGATGACGTAATGGTACCTAATTACAACCCCGCGAAAATGATCCCTGTGAAAGGTGAGGGTTCTCGTGTTTGGGACCAAGAAGGCAAAGAATACATCGACTTTGCTGGTGGTATCGCCGTTAACTGCCTTGGTCATTGTCATCCAGCGATGGTGAACGCGTTGACCGAACAAGGCAATAAATTGTGGCACTTGAGTAATGTGTTCACCAACGAGCCTGCAATTCGTCTAGCGAAAAAGCTTACCGATGCAACTTTTGCAGACCGTGTGTATTTCGCCAACTCAGGCGCGGAAGCGAACGAAGCTGCGTTGAAGCTTGCACGTCGTTGGGCGTTGGATAAGCATGGCGCTGAAAAGAACCAAATTATTGCCTTTACCAAAGGCTTCCACGGCCGTACCTTCTTCACCGTGACTGTTGGCGGACAACCTGCTTACTCAGATGGTTTCGGACCTAAACCTGGTGCCGTTGAGCACGTTGACTACAACGACTTGGCAGCATTAGAAGCACAGATGTCAGAGCAGACCTGTGCGGTGATGATGGAGCCTCTGCAAGGGGAAGGCGGCGTTATTAGTCCTGATGCAGAATTTGTGAAAGGCGTACGCGAGCTTTGCGACAAGTACAACGCACTGTTGATTTTTGATGAAGTGCAAACAGGTTTTGGTCGTACTGGCAGCCTTTATGCCTACCAACAGTTAGGCGTAACCCCTGATATTTTAGCGTCAGCAAAATCTCTAGGTGGCGGCTTCCCAATCGGTGCTATGTTAACCACTGCGGCCATTGCTGAACATCTCAAACCTGGCACGCATGGTAGTACTTATGGCGGTAATCCACTTGCTTGTGCGGTCGCAGAAGCGGTCTTTGATGTGGTGCACACAGATGAAGTATTAGCAGGCGTGAAAGCACGTGAAGAGCTGTTCAAAAGCAAACTAAATGAAATCAACGAGCGTTACGGTATTTTCCAAGATATCCGTGGTAAAGGCTTATTGCTGGGTGCCGAATTGACCGAAGAGTATGCCGGCAAGGCACGTGACTTCCTCAATGCTGGCGCTGACGAAGGCGTTATGGTCTTGGTCGCAGGGCCGAACGTGGTGCGTTTCACGCCTTCTTTGATTATTCCAGAAGCGGACGTGTTAGAAGGTTTAGCGCGTTTTGAAAAAGCGATCGCGAAGATCGTCGGTTAAGACGCCGGAGCCGTTATGTTAGTGGTACGTCCGATAACGCCGCAGGATTATGCGGCGCTCTACACCTGCGCAGTGGAGTCAGGCTACGGCTTTACTTCATTGCCGGTCGATGAAGGCTTGTTGAAACGCCGCATTGCGCGCGCTCAAGAAGCTTTCGCTCGCGAGCACGTAAGTGAACCTGGTGAGGAAGGCTATTTGTTCGTCATGGAAGATACGGAGACGGGCGAAGTGGTTGGCTGTAGCGGTATTGAAGCTGCGGTTGGGTTAACCGAAGCTTTCTATCACTATCACTTGGGAAAGGTTGTTCATCACTCGAAAAGTCTCGATGTCTACAACGCACTGGAGACATTAACGCTGTGTAACGATTACACCGGTGTGAGTGAGTTATGCACATTGTTTTTGCGCGAACCATTTCGAAAAAACCAAAATGGGCGTGTGCTATCACGTTTCCGCATGTTGTTTATGGCTGAGTTCCGTGAGCGCTTCAGTCAATTTGCGATTGCAGAAATGCGCGGCGTTTCAGATGACAACGGTGAATCCCCATTCTGGAGTTGGCTCGAAAAGCACTTTTTCAATATGGACTTTAACCAAGCAGACTATCTTACTGGGATTGGTGAAAAGGCCTTTGTTGCCGAGCTGATGCCAACGTTCCCATTGTACGTGAAAATGTTAGAGCCAGAAGCTCAGGCGGTTATTGGTAAGGTCCATGAAAATACACGTCCAGCACTGCGGATGCTTGAAAACGAAGGTTTCCGCTTCCGTGGTTATGTGGACATTTTTGATGCCGGCCCTACCGTTGAGGTTGAAGTCGCGAATATCAAAAGCGTGCGTGAAAGCCGCCGCCTGAAAGTGCGAATTGATACGGTGGATAGTACGCGTGCGACACGTTACATTGTTTGTAATACCCGCGTAAGTGACTTCCGCGCCGGTCAAGCACGCGTCGAAATCATCGACGATACCATTATTATGAGCCCTGAGACTGCACAAGCCTTGCGCTTGAGCGAGGGCGATGCAGCGCGTTGCGTTGCACTCTAGTCATACAAGGAGCATCAGATGTCTGAACAGAATCTCTATATCGGTGGCCAATGGGTCGCTGGTGAAGGTGACGAATTTAAGTCGATCGACCCTGCCCGTAATGAAGAGGTCTGGAAAGGTCGCTGTGCGACTGAAGCACAAGTCGAAGCAGCCATCATGGCTGCGCGTGAAGCCTTTGTTGATTGGGCCGATCGTGAATTTGAAGAGCGCTTAGCAATTTGTAAAAAGTTCGCTGAGCTGCTGGAAGAAAACAAACAAGAATTCGCCAAGATCATTGCCGAAGAAACCGGTAAACCAGTTTGGGAAACTTTGACCGAAGTGGGCGCTATGGTGGGTAAGGTGGCAATCTCTGAGCGCGCTTACCATGAACGCACCGGTACCGTTGAAAACCCAATGCCTGCTGGTAAAGCGTTTATTCGTCATAAGCCACACGGTGTGGTCGCTGTTTACGGTCCATACAACTTCCCTGGACACCTGCCAAACGGCCACATTGTGCCTTCGCTATTAGCGGGTAACACGGTCGTGTTTAAACCGAGTGAAATGACGCCAAAAGTTGCCGAATTCACAGTAAAACTGTGGGAAAAAGCAGGTTTGCCGAAAGGTGTTATCAATCTTGTTCAAGGGCTTGTCGAAACCGGTAAAGCACTTTCTGCACACCCACAAATTGATGGTTTATTCTTCACCGGTTCTTCGACCACTGGACATTTGTTACACAAACAATTTGCCGGTCGCCCAGACAAAATCTTGGCACTCGAAATGGGGGGTAACAATCCATTGATCGTCAAAGATGTGAAAGATGTGGATGGTGCTGTGCATGACATCGTGCAGTCAGCGTTTATTACCTCAGGTCAGCGCTGCACTTGCGCGCGCCGTTTGTTCATTGAGCGCAGCGAAAATGGCGATGCGATTCTTGAGCGTTTACTCGAAGTTACCAAGCAAATCGAAGTGGGTGATTACGAAGCAGATCCACAGCCGTTCATGGGCGCAATGATCTCTGCGAAGGCCGCAAACGATATGGTCAAGGCGCAAAATGATTTGGCTGAGGCCGGTGCTAGCGTATTGCTGCGTATGCAGCAGAAAGACCACAACCTAGGCTTTGTTACACCCGGTATTTTGGATGTCACCAATGTCGAAGAAATGCCTGACATCGAGCACTTCGGGCCGCTTTTGAAAGTGTATCGTTACACTGATTTCGATGCCGCGATCAAAGAAGCGAACAATACGAGTTTTGGTCTATCGGCTGGCATTCTTTGTGACGAAGAAAGTACCTATCGCTACTTCTTCAAGCGTATCCGTGCCGGCATCGTGAACTGGAATAAGCCAATCACGGGCGCGAGTAGTGCGGCTCCATTTGGTGGCATTGGTGCCAGCGGTAATCACCGTGCGAGTGCTTACTATGCAGCAGACTATTGCGCATACCCGGTTGCTTCGGTTGAAGCTGAACAGGTAACTATGCCAGAGAAGACCGCACCAGGCTTACACTTTAACAAGAGTGAGGACTAACTGATGGCCGCAGCAATGCAAGCAAATGTTCAGTGGCAGAAGGACTTGGTTTTTACTGCCACGACTGGCTCAGGACAAACCGTACACATGGATGGCAACAAGACTGAGGCAGCATCACCGATGGAGCTGGTGCTTGCAGCTGCGGGTGGCTGTTCTTCGGTCGATGTAGTTAGTATTTTGGAAAAAGCCCGTCAAGAGGTCACGGCCTGTCGTTGTGAAGTTCAAGGCGAGCGTGCCGATGCGGTACCAGCCGTGTTTACCAAGATCCATCTGCATTTCGTGGTAACTGGTCGTGACGTTGCAGAAAAGCATGTTGAGCGTGCGGTACAGTTGTCTGCAGAGAAATATTGTTCAGTTGCCAAGATGCTAGAGGCTTCGGTTACCTTGACGCACAGCTTCAGTATTGAACAAGCTGACTAAGCTGCACGATGAATTATCGCCACAGTTATCATGCCGGTAATTTTGCCGACGTTATGAAACACGCCCTGCAATGGGCGTGTTTGTCGTATTTACAGCAGAAAGAAAAGCCTTTTTGGTTGCTTGATACCCATGCTGGTATCGGCATGTACGACTTGCTCGGCGAGCAAGCGAGCAAAACCGGTGAGTGGCAAGCGGGTATCGCCAAAGTGTTAGCGGCTCCTAACCCACCAGAGGAACTTGCGGGCTATCTTGAAGCAGTAAGACAGCTTAACCCGGACCAAACCTTGCGTTGGTACCCAGGTTCACCGTATCTCGCGGCATTACAGTTGCGCTCGCAAGATGCGCTGACCTTATGTGAATTGCATCCCGCCGATGCACAAGAACTTAGTGAGAACGTCACCCATGACTTTCCGCACAACGGGACCATTCACGTTGAAGCTGGCCGCAACGGTTATGCCGCCCTTAAAGCATTGACACCGCCACCGATAAAGCGCGGCATGGTGTTGATTGACCCACCGTTCGAGCAACGTGACGAATTTGCCCAAGTAGTGCAAGCGCTGCGCGAAGGAACAAAGCGTTGGGCGAATGGCAGCTATGTGGTGTGGTACCCGATAAAAGACCCGGTAGCGGTGAGTGAGTTTCAGCAGCGGGTTGCCGATCTGAATACGGTAAGTAAAGTGTATTGCACCGATATGCTCGTGCGCACTGCACAAGACCCAAGCAAAATGAACGGCTGTGGGATGTTGTTTGTGAACCCGCCTTTTGGCGTGGTGCAGCAAATGGCAACCATTATGGATTTTATTACGCCTTTGTTAGCTCAGGACCAAGGTGCGGAGTGGCAGGGTAGTTGGCTGCTCGAGGCTTAGCTTTTCAGCCAGCCAGGTTTGCCGCCGTGTTGTTTGGCAAACATCATTTCTTCAATGAGCGGCGCTAGAATCAACTCCATCGCAAAAACCATTTTGCCGCCTGGCACAACCAAGGTATTCATGCGCGACATAAACGAACCGTCGATCATTTGCAGATAATACGGGAAGTTCACGTTGCGCATGCCGCGAAAGCGAATGACCACAAAGCTTTCGTCCAATGATGGAATATCTTTAGCGCTAAAAGGGTTGGAGGTATCAACCGTTGGTACGCGTTGAAAGTTAATATGTGTACGCGAAAACTGCGGCACGATGTGGTGGATGTAATCTTCCATGCTCCGCACAATACTTTGTGTAACGGCTTCGCGGCTATGCCCGCGCTCGGCGGTATCGCGCAATAGTTTTTGAATCCACTCCAAGTTTACGATAGGCACCATGCCGATCAGTAAATCGACATATTTGGCCACATCGTACTCGGCGGTTTTCACTCCGCCATGCAAGCCCTCGTAAAACAACAGATCGGTATCGTCCTGCAGCGCTTCCCATGGAGTAAAAGTGCCGGGCATCTGATGGTAAGGCACGGCATCATCGAAGCTATGTAAATAGCGACGGACTTCGCCATTGCCGCAGTCACCGTATTCACGGAAGAGTGCTTCAAGGCGGTCGAAATCATTCGCTTCGGGACCAAAATAACTGATATGACGGCCTTGTTCTTGCGCCTTACGAATGGCGACATCCATTTCCGGGCGTGAATAACGGTGAAAGCTGTCGCCTTCAACGCACGCTGCATTGATATGCTGAGAGCGGAAAATATGGCGTAAGGCCTGACTGGTGGTGGTGGTGCCCGCACCTGAAGAGCCTGTAACCGCAATGATTGGATGTTTGACCGACATAGTGACTCCGTAAAAGTAGAATGAATGTTATACGGGGTCAGGCGACTGGGGTCAAGTCAGCCCATGTGTGCGCACTGTTACCAAAAAATTAATAATGCGGAGGGACTTCGTCGGCCGGGTCGTTCCCTTGCTGGTCATCGCTACGGTCTTGCAATTGCTGGAGTCGCTGGCCCAAGAGTTTCATCTTCTGTTCCATACGCTGCAGCTGATCAGACTGCTGGGTCACCAGCTGATTGAGCGTTTCAATAGTGTCATCTTGAAATGCCAAGCGACTCTCAAGGTCTGCAAGTTGTGTGAGTATTGTGTCAGAGTGTTGCTCAGGCATAGGCAAAGGCCCCTGTTTATGTGTAGTATAGGAATGCAACGCATTAGACCTTGTTAATAGCAAGAATTCAATCTTGGAGTAGAAAGGAATGAGTTATTTAAAGAAAACCTTTGCGGTCAGCCTTGTCGCTCTCGCAATTACTGGGTGTACACAAGAGAAGCAAGAAGCGTATCCGGTAAGTGAGCAAGCTCCGACCGAAGAGCAAGCGAAAATGGCTTACGCATTAGGTGCATCAGTCGGGACTTTTGTTGGTAATAATCTCGACGAGCAAGACAAAATGGAAATGGTACTTGACCGTAACTTGGTCATTGCCGGTTTTGTGGACTCACTGAAAGACAAGTCAAAGCTGACTGAAGAAGAAACAGAACAACTGCTGACAGCAATGCAGCAGCAGTATACAGAAACCAAAACCGCGACGTTGGGTGCTGAATCTCAAGCTGAAGGCGACGCTTATCGCGCTGAGAACGAGAAGAAAGAAGGCGTCATGGTCACTGAGTCAGGCTTGCAATATGAGATCCTGACTGAAGGTGAAGAAGGTGGCAAACAGCCTGCTGCCGACGATATTGTTGAAGTTCACTATGAAGGTACTTTGGTCGATGGCACCGTATTTGATAGCTCGATTGAGCGTGGCGAACCCGCAGTATTTCCGCTTAACCGCGTGATCCCGGGGTGGACCGAAGGTGTGCAGTTGATGAGTGTTGGTGACAAGTATCGCTTTGTCATTCCGCCTGAGCTTGCGTACGGTGATCGTGAAGTGGGTGGTGGCACAATCCCACCTAAATCAACCTTGATCTTCGAAGTAGAGCTTATTGATGTAAAAGATAAGCCAGAAGCCCCTAAGGCAGACGTAGAAGTTGAAGCTGAAGGTGAGGGCGGCGCGTAAGTCGCGTTTAGCTAAGCCAGTAAAACGCCGCTCAATTGAGCGGCGTTTTTGGTTTTAAAGTATTCATTTTAAAGTAAGCGGTGTTGCTCAAGCGCGTGCAGCAAACGGTCTTCGAACCCCATGCGCAACTCGAGGGCCTCGCCCAGAGAGGAAAGATCTTGGTCAAAACCATTGAGGTGATTGTCGTCATCCAAATCGCCGTAACTATCGTTAAAGTCTAAGGCGATTTCAGTGGTATCGCTAATCAGTGGGAAGATCTCTTTGGCAAGTTCTTGGGTGGCCTGTGGCGCATCTTGGCAGTTCGAAATGATTTGTTCGTATACCTCAAAGTGACCGGCTGAAACATAATCCATGAGTAAGCCACAAAAACTGCGAATATCTGGTAGCGCAGGTAGCGCGTGGTTATCGCGCTCATAAGGCGGCAAACCAGCGAGTTTAAAATACTCGATCAATAAGGCTTGGCGTTCATGTAACCAAGTATCGACTGCTTTGTGGGCACCACCCCAGCGTTGTTTGGCTTCCTGTTGTCGCTTTAGCATGGTTTACTCCCAGTTTTTATGCTTACCGTCAATCTACCGATGATGTTAAGCTTACGTCAATAGTTTTTACTTTACCGATAAATGGCCGTTATGACAAAACCTTATCAACGCCCCTCAGCAGATGAACCGGCTTGGTGGTTTATTTGTTCAGCAGGCGAACTGACATTAGATGACAAAGATTTACCTCCGCATGGTCGCCTACAAGATTTGCCCATGCCGGAACTTGATGACTATCAAGTGGTGTGGCTCGGTGAGCTGCGTGAACGGAGTTGCTACTTAGTTGTTGCTGACTTGAATGATGATACCTTTAGTGCGTTAGGTGAGTTTAAGTCACTGCGCCCTTTGGTCGCCGCCAACGATGAAGAAATGTTCATGATGGCGTCGCGAGCTAAGCAAGTGACCGAGTTTTTGACCACGCATCGTTACTGTGGCCGCTGTGGTACCCGCATGCAGGCGATTGACTGGGAACTTGCGATGCAATGCAACGCTTGTCAGCATCGCTGCTATCCGCGGATTTCGCCGTGCATTATTGTGGCGATTCGTAAGGGTGACAAAATATTACTGGCGCGTGGCGAGCGGCATCGCCCAGGGCTTTACTCGGTGCTGGCCGGCTTTGTTGAAGCCGGTGAAAGTCTTGAGCAAACCTTAGCGCGCGAAGTGATGGAAGAGGCGGGTATTGAAGTTAAGAATTTGCAGTATGTTTGCAGCCAACCCTGGCCATTTCCAAATTCACTCATGATGGGCTTCACCGCAGAGTGGGCTGCTGGTGACCTGCACTTTGACCCATTTGAGCTCGAGGATGGCGCTTGGTATAGCTTTTCGGAACTGCCAGATATTCCATTACCTGGCACTATCGCAAATAAATTGATCCAAGCCGTAAAAGCGCAAATAGATCGAGAATCCTCCGCTTGAGGCTGGTAGAATACGGCCTTTATTTTATGAGTCGCCCCGCTAGATAGGTAACCAAAAGCTATGAGCACTTTGCAAAACGATCTGTATTTACGCGCCCTGTTACGTGAACCCACCGAACGCACGCCCATTTGGATGATGCGCCAAGCAGGCCGCTATTTACCAGAGTACCGTGAAGTACGGAAGCAAGCGGGTGACTTCATGGCACTTTGCAAGAATGCGGAATTGGCCTGCGAGGTAACGCTTCAGCCGCTCCGTCGTTTTCCGCTCGATGCTGCAATTCTGTTTTCAGACATCTTAACCATCCCTGATGCGATGGGCTTAGGTTTGTACTTTGAAGCCGGCGAGGGCCCTAAGTTTGAGCGCCCAGTACGCGACTTAGCTGCCATTAGTAAACTCGGCGTACCCGATCCTGAGCAAGAGCTTGGTTACGTGATGAATGCGGTGCGCACGATTCGTCGTGAACTCAACGGAAAAGTGCCGCTTATCGGTTTTTCTGGCAGTCCGTGGACACTCGCCACTTACATGGTGGAAGGTGGCAGCACCAAGAACTTTAGCCAAGTTAAAAAACTGATGTTTGCTGAACCGCAAGCGATGCACATGCTATTGGACAAGTTGGCCCAGTCGGTGACTAGTTATCTGAATGCGCAAATCGCTGCGGGCGCGCAAGCGGTGATGATTTTTGATACTTGGGGTGGCGTGCTGAGTCCACGTGATTATCGTGAATTCTCATTGCGTTACATGCAGCAAATTATGCAAGGCTTAACGCGGGAGGCTGACGGCCGCCGTGTGCCAGTCACCCTCTTTACCAAAAATGGTGGCGCGTGGTTGCCAGAGATGGCCGCCACCGGTGCCGATGCACTTGGTGTGGATTGGACTACTGACTTAGGTACAGCGCGCACTTTAGTGCAAGATAAAGTTGCGTTGCAGGGCAACATGGACCCAAGTATGTTGTATGCCTCACCGGCACGCATCGAAGAAGAAGTGGCGACCATATTAGCTAGTTATGGGCAAGGACATGGCCATGTCTTCAACCTCGGTCACGGTATCCATCCGGAAGTCGATCCAGACCATGCCGGCGCATTTATTGAAGCAGTACATAAACTTAGCCCTGCCTATCATCGCTGATTTGCGATAGACCTCTGGTATTCGGCGGTAAGCGGAGCTACCGCCGATGATCTGCACGTTACAATAACGCCATACTTAGAAAAGGCGTTCTTCGCTATTCGATATTCGCTATTTGTTTTAAACCAACAGCAAACAGCTAACAGCAAAGAGCGCTTTTTTTCCTGAAGCATTCGCACTTCGAGGAGTTTTTGGCGGTGGCAAAACTTTTTAATCCCATTTCATTGGTGGTTGTTTTATTAGTCGCAGCTGCGGCTTATTTCAGCTTTATTCACGAACCCAAAATTGAAGAACAGCGACAGCAGCAAGCAGTACCGGTCAAGGTTACCGAAGCGGCGGTACAACCCTTTCGCGATATCATCGAAGCGTTAGGCACGGCACAGGCCAATGAGTCAGTGGTTATTACGGCACAGACGCAAGATAAGGTGACTGCAGTACACTTCAATGATGGACAAACCGTGCAAGCTGGAGATTTACTCGTTGAGCTAGATGCCCGTGAAGAGCTGGCGCGTGTACAAGAGCTGAAATTTCGTCTCGCTGAAGCCAACCGCCAATACCAGCGCCTACAGGACCTGCGTAAGCAAAACGCAGCGTCAGCACAGCAGGTAGAAACCCAAGACGTGGTTGTCAAAGAGATCGTGGCGCAGCTCGAGGTGGCGGAAACGCTACTTGCACAGAAGCAGATTTCTGCGCCCTTTGATGGCCGTCTCGGGATCCGGCAAATTAGCGTCGGCTCGCTCGTAAGTCCGAGTCAGCAAATTACCACGCTCGACGATATTACTCCCATTAAGCTTGATTTCAGTGTTCCTGAGTTATTCTTCGCCAGCCTTGCCGTCGGCCAGCAAGTGACTGCACGCAGTGGTGCCTATCCAGACCGTGACTTCACAGGTACGATTCGCAGCATTGATTCACGTGTGGATCCACTCACGCGCTCGATCATGGTACGTGCCGAAGTACCGAATGACGAGGGACTCTTACGCCCTGGCATGTTGTTGCGTGTGCAACTTTTGCGCAGTGTTGATTCTGTGCTGCAATTGCCTGAACGCGCCGTGGTTCCGCTCGATACCCGACACTTTGTTTACGTAGTGGGTGACGATAACATTGCTAAGGAACGCCAAATCACCATTGGTCGTCGTAAGCCTGGGATTGTTGAAGTTATTTCCGGAATTGAACCAGGTGAACGTGTCGTCTCTGACGGCTTGGTTCGCATGCGCGATGGAATCGCTGTCACCATCAAGGAGGACTAACGATGTTACTCTCTGATGTGTCAGTCAAGCGTCCGGTTTTTGCCACGGTCGTAAATATCCTCCTTATCGTGTTTGGTATCGTCTGTTTTACCATGCTGCCTTTGCGTGAGTACCCAGATATCGACCCGCCAGTGGTTTCGATTGATACAAGCTACCCAGGGGCGTCAGCGGAGATCGTTGAAACGCAAATAACGCAGTTGATCGAGGACCGTATAAGCGGTATCGAAGGCATCAAAAATATCAGTTCGAGCAGTCGGAATGGACGCTCGCGCATTACCATCGAGTTTACTTTGAATCGTGACGTCGATGCTGCGGCGAACGATGTCCGCGACCGTGTGTCGCGAGTGGTGGATAACCTTCCGGAACAAGTCGATCCGCCAGAAGTGTCTAAGGCTAACTCCGATGAATCAACGGTCGTTTGGTACAACCTACGCAGCGAAAACCTTAGTATTCTTGAGCTTACCGATTATGCTGACCGCTATATCGTCGAGCGTTTGTCAGTGGTGGACGGTGTTGCGCGCGTCAATTTAGGTGGCGAACGTCGTTATGCGATGCGTATTTGGTTGGATCGCGAGGCGATGGCTGCGCGTGGCATTACCGTCAGCGACATTGAAAGTCGTTTGCGCGCGGAAAACGTCGAACTACCGGCCGGTGAGGTGGAGTCGGTCGATCGCGAGTTCAGTGTGCGCGTTGCGCGCACCTATTTGACGCCGGAACAATTTAACCTACTGACCATCACGCGGGGCGATAGTGGCCAATTAGTGCGACTTGGTGAAGTGGCGCGGATTGAGATGGGATCGGAGGACGATAAAACCGAATTCCGTGGCAATGGCATTAACATGATCGGTATTGGTGTGATTAAACAATCTAAAGCCAATACGCTCGAAGTTGTTGAAAACGTCCGTCGTGAAATCGATAACATTGCCAAGACGCTGCCTGAGTCGATGGTGATGGTTCCCAGCTACGATTCATCGATTTTTATCAAAGGCTCCATCGACGAGGTTTATAACACTCTTGGTATTGCGATGGGCCTCGTGGTGGTGGTGATTTACCTGTTCTTAGGCAATGTTCGTGCCACACTGATACCTGCTTTAACGGTCCCAGTTGCCATTATCGCATCGTATATTGCGCTCTTTGCCATGGGCTTCTCGGTGAACCTGTTAACGCTACTCGCGCTGGTGTTAGCGATCGGTTTGGTTGTGGACGACTCCATTGTCGTGTTGGAGAACATCTATCGCCGCGTAGAGTCCGGTGAACCACCACTGCTCGCGGCCTACCGTGGGGCGCGCGAAGTAGGTTTTGCGGTCGTGGCGACCACCTTAGTTTTGATTTCAGTGTTCGTACCGCTGGCATTTTTAGAAGGTAACATCGGTCAGCTGTTTACCGAGTTTGCCTTAGCTATCGCAGCAGCAGTGCTCTGTTCCAGTATTGCAGCACTGACCTTATCGCCGATGTTGAGCTCAAAGATTCTGCGTCGCCGCGAGCGGACGAGTCGCTTTGGTAAGGCTGTGGATAGCTTCTTCAATTGGGTCGAGAGCGGCTATGCACGTGTACTCAGTCGCACTTTAGCTTATCCGTGGCTGGCCATTGTACTAGTGGTGTTTGCGAGTGTCGTTTCCTACAACATGTTAAAGCTCGTGCCCCAAGAGTTTGTCCCACCGGAAGACCGCGGTACCTTCTTTGTCATGGTACGCAGCGCGGAAGGGGCTAGCTTTGAATCAAACGCTGAACATATGCGTGAAATAGAAGCACTGTTACTGCCCTACTTAGACGAAGGTAAAATCGATCGCTTGTTAGTACGCTCACCTGGTTGGGGTAATTCGGCGGGAATCGCGATTGTTGGTGCAGTCCCGTTTGAAGAGCGTGACTGGAGCACCTTTGAGTTGATGGATGAAGTCAGCCAGAAATTGAACCAAGTTGCCGGTGTGCGCGGTTTTGCCTTCATGCGCAGCGGCATTTCTGGCGGTAATGGCCGCCCAGTGCAGTTCGTTTTGCAGGGCAATACTTACGAGCAACTGGCTGCGTATCGTGACATTGTGATTGAAGAAGCGGCGAAGAATCCAAACCTGCTTGAATTAGACAGTGACTTTAAACAAACACTACCGCAGCTCCTGATCAAGATTGATCAAACCCGCGCGGCCGACTTGGGTGTTTCAGTGGGTGACATTGGCCGCACATTAGAAACCATGTTAGGCGAACGGCGGGTGACTACTTACCTTGATCGTGGTGAAGAGTATGACGTAATTCTCGAAGGCGAGCGTTCAGATTACCGTGATCCGTCAGCCATCGATCAAATATACGTTCGCTCCGACGCGACAGGGCAGTTGATCCCGCTGTCAAACTTGGTGACCGTCGAGGAACGAGCAACCTCTGGCGAACTCAATCGCTACAACCGCATGCGTAGCATAACCATTGAAGCTAACTTGGCTGAAGGCTATTCCCTTGGTGATGCGCTGACATATCTCGAAAACATTGTGCAGGAGAAATTACCTGACGATGTATCGATTGATTACAAAGGTGAATCGCAACTCTATCAAGAAAGCGGTAGCTCGGTTATTTTCGTATTCGTCCTAGCCTTAGTGGTTGCTTACCTTGTGCTGGCTGCGCAGTTTGAGAGTTTTATTCACCCGTTAGTGATCATGCTGATGGTACCCGTTGCGATTCTCGGTGCTGCAGTGGGGCTTTACTTCACTGACCTGACGCTCAATATCTATAGTCAAATCGGTATTGTTATGCTCATTGGCTTGGCGGCTAAAAACGGCATTTTGATTGTCGAATTTGCCAACCAACTGCGCGATGCTGGCTATGGTTTCGATGAGGCTGTAGTGCGTGCATCGCAACAGCGCTTACGGCCGATTGTGATGACTGCGTTTACCACCTTAATGAGCGCAGTGCCGCTTATTTTAGGTAGTGGTCCAGGAGCTGAGAGCCGTATGGTAATTGGTACGGTGATCTTCTGTGGTGTGGCTTTGTCGGCGTTTTTGACCATCTTTGTCATCCCGGCGCTGTATTCGGTGCTGGCACGCAATACCACCTCGCCAATGGCGTTAACCCATGAATTAACAGAGCTTGAGCAGCGCTATCCACACCATAAAGGCGACCTAAACGGCTAGCGTGTTAATCAATATGCCATGTTTCGCGGGCTTGCATCGGCAGGCCTGCGATAACATTGCGGGCTGCGAGCGGGTGATTGGTAAAGATGCCGTCAACGCCCAGCGCATGTAGATCGCGCATATCTTCAGGCTCATCCACAGTGAAGACAAATACCTGTAAGCCACGTTCGTGGGCATCCGCCACAAACTCTGCGTTAACAAAGTCTACGTCAATATGAACCGACCACGCATGTAGTTGTGAGGCAAAAGCGGCGTAATCAAGTGGGCAAGATGTGGTGAGTGCACCAATGCGCTGTTCTGGATGATCTTCTTTGAGTTGGCGGAGCCAGTGGTGATTGAAGCTTGAAACGACCAGTTGCTCTGCTTGGAAGCTGCTGTGTTGCACCGCATGGCGTAAATGCCGAGTTAAGCCTCGCTTAATATCGGCGCCCTTAAGTTCGATGTTGACCAGGCAGCGTCCAGCGATAAATTCGAGTGCTTCGGTAAGGGTTGGAACGGGCTGTTGGCCAAAGACCTTCAGTTTGCGTACTTGCTCAAGCGTCAAATCTTGTAAACGGCCAGGGTGCGCAGTGAGACGTGCCAAATAGCGGTCATGAAAGACAATCCATTCGTCCTGCAATGGATAAACGTCCAACTCGATACCATCAGCACCGGCATCAAGAGCGCGGCCAAAGGCGGTCAGAGTATTCTCTGGCGCCTCAAAGCTCGCTCCTCGGTGCGCAAGGACTAACATAGCTAGTCGTCACGCTCGCCAAGAATATCGCCCATACGGGTGACACTGCCCGCTTCTAGGTCATCAACGAAGTCGATGACCTCCTCAGGGAAGGTTAATACCACGGTTGAACCAAGCTTAAAATGGCCCATCTCTTCACCTTTTGCTAACCGAATGGCTTGGTCGCCGCCGGCAGGATATTCCCAACTATGTATATGTTTTCCGGTGGGTGGAGTGACCGTACCGGCCCACACCGTGCCGATACTCGCGACAATAGTTGCACCTACTAAAACCATCGCGAATTTACCAAATTCACTGTCAAAAATAGCGACCACGCGCTCGTTGCGAGCAAACAGGTTCGGCACATTTGCTGCGGTTAACGGGTTAACAGAGAACAAATCACCTGGCACGTAGATCATTTTGCGTAACACGCCGTCACAAGGCATGTGAATACGGTGATAATCCTTTGGCGCTAAATAAATAGTGGCGAACTTACCGTTTTTAAAAGCATGGGCATCACGTGGGTCGCCTCCGAGGAGTTCGGTGAGGCTATAGTCATGTCCTTTCGCCTGAAAAATACGACCATCTTCAATATCACCTAGTTGGCTTACTGCGCCGTCAACAGGTTGAGCGAACTGCTCCGCTGTGGCCTTCAATGGGCGAAGTTCGGGCTTTAAGTGACGGGTAAAAAAGTCATTAAAGGTCTTGTAGGCTTTTGGACTCTCATGCACGGCTTCGCTCATATCAATTTTATAAGTGCGAATAAACCAGCGGATAAAGAGCTGCGTAAACCACCCTGCTCGGGCGGCAGCTAACTTACCCACTAAGCGCGATAACGCGTGCTTTGGCGTCATATATTGCGCTTTAATTTTTACGTCGTCCCAACTCACTTTTTACTACCTCGTGGTATTGCGCGTGATGGCTTGGTACTTGCCATCGATTCGATAATCTTGTGGAAATTGTACAACCGAAGCGGGTGTAATTCACCTGTTTCCGCTGCTTCTTGCAATGCGCAGCCAGGATCCTGCGGCTGGTGTTTGCAATCGCGGAATTTACAACGCCCTAAAAACGGTCGAAAGTCGATAAAACACCAGGCAACTCGACTCTCGTCAAGGTGCCACAAAGCGAATTCGCGAATACCCGGTGAGTCAATCAGAAAGCCGCCTTGTGGTAAGACATAGCGTGTCGCTACAGTAGTGGTGTGCTGACCCAACCCAGAGTTACTGGAGATAGCTCCGACATCGGCGTCGATTTCAGGCAATAAAGCATTCACCAAGGAGGACTTACCTACACCCGATTGACCAACGACAATTGACACTCGGTCTTGTAAGAGCGTTTGGATGGTATCGAGACCCCCTTGAGTTTTGGCACTGGCGCGAACGACTTGGTAGCCGATCGCTTCATACATCTGCAGTACTTGTTCAATTTCAGCTTGCAGCTCCGCGGGCTGGTCTGGCAACAAGTCGGCCTTATTGAGGACAATTACTGGGGTGATATCGATGTCTTCGCAGGCAACTAAATAACGGTCGATTATTTGTGACGAAAATGCTGGGAGTACACTCGAAATAATAAAAATCTGATCAATATTGGCAGCAACGGGCTTTAGGCCATCGTAATAATCGGGGCGACTCAGCAAGGATTTGCGTTCTTGCACCGCTTCGATGACACCCTGCTCACCCGTCTCGGTCTGGCTGCCTGTTTGACCACTAAAGCGTCGCCATACGACTTCATCACCACAGACCAAGCTCTCGATACTGCGGCGAATATGGCAGCGAAACGGCTCGGCAGTGCCTTCAGCGGCAACAATGGCATGCTGACCAAATCGGGCGACAATGACGCCTGACTCGGCAGCGCCTAAGCTGGCATCATCGAGTTCCTGCGTTAGTTCAACTTGTTGTAGACGCTTTTGCTGATTAGCGCGCATGCGTCGCAGTTGACCTTTATTTAATTTCCGGTGTTTTCCCACAAGGCTCCTGTCGTGCTTGCGACTTATAACATGTCATGATCATACAATATTCTTGCCGATAACGCCTGAACTGTTGTGTAAAATCGCATTCTTTCGCACAATAGGTGTCGTATTTCATTGCTACTAGGAAAGCTCATGGCCGCAACAGCAGACCGTTTAATTTGGATCGACCTCGAAATGACCGGACTCGTTCCCGAAGAAGATGTCATCATCGAAATCGCGACTATCGTCACCGATCAGCAACTACGCGTTCTTGCCGAAGGTCCAGTGTTAGCGGTACACCAGAGTAACGACGTGCTGGCTAAAATGGACGATTGGAATACGCGCACTCACACAGCATCTGGTTTGGTCGAGCGGGTCCAGCAAAGCCGCTATGACACTGCTGCGGCCGAACAACTCACCTTAGACTTTCTGCAACAATGGTGCACGCCAGGTAGTTCACCGATCTGCGGTAATAGTATTTGCCAAGATCGCCGTTTTTTGGCCCGTTATATGCCAAAACTTGAGGCGTTCTTTCATTACCGTAACCTTGATGTGAGCACCGTCAAGCAACTTGCTAAGTATTGGGCTCCTGAGGTCGCTGAAGGAGTCAAAAAACAAGGCAGTCATACTGCACTTGCCGATATTCGTGAATCAATCGAAGAATTAGAGCACTATCGTGCACACTTTTTCGACATTCAGTCGCAATAAGCTGAAAAAGCGGTTGCAAAGCCTGCTGAATTCAGTAAAATTCGCCTCCGTTATCGCAATTGCACAGCCATTGCGACTAACCTGAAGTGACGCGGGAATAGCTCAGCTGGTAGAGCACAACCTTGCCAAGGTTGGGGTCGCGAGTTCGAATCTCGTTTCCCGCTCCAAACTTCACTTCAAGCACCATCCTATATGCGGGAATAGCTCAGCTGGTAGAGCACAACCTTGCCAAGGTTGGGGTCGCGAGTTCGAATCTCGTTTCCCGCTCCAAATTTTAAAACTTATCTAGTTCATCAACGATAGCTGCCACGCCATGGCGGATTGGATCTACGCAGGGTAGACCGAACTCACCTTCAACTTTTCGACAGTAAGCTTCAGCTTCTGCGTCATTTACCGACGAAGTATTCACGGCGATACCGCAAACACGGGCGTTGGGGTTGGTCACACGTGCCATTTGTTCGTTTAAGGCAATGGTTTCGGCTAAAGACGGCAACGGACGGTTATCTATGGCGCGCATGCTCGTACGACCTAAAGCATGGCAGACCACCAATGCATCAGCTTGCGCACCATGAAGTAGGCCTAAACTGACACCAGCAAAGGCCGGATGAAAGAGTGACCCCTGACCTTCAATAATATCCCAGTGCTCTGCTGCATTGGCAGGCGCAAGTTCTTCGATGGCACCAGCAATAAAGTCAGCTACAACACAATCCACCGCGATGCCTTCGCCAGCAACCAGAATACCACTTTGCCCGGTCGCCCGGAAAGTCACTGACATACCATGTTGCTGCATTTCCCGAGTGAGACTCAAGCTGGTATACATTTTGCCTACTGAGCAGTCTGTACCGACGGTCAGTAAACGCTTACCTTCACGGCGGTAGCCTTTGCCAGTTTTCAGGCGTTTGGTCGGGTGGCGAATATCATGTAGGTGCACGTTCTTACGTTGCGCCGCAGCGACAAGTTCTTCGTAAGCGCCCAAGCGGTCATGCAAGCCACTGATAATATCAAGGCCCGCATTGATCGCTTCGTGAATCATCGGTAGCCATTGTTCGTCGAGGTGGCCACCGCTATTAGCAAAGCCAAGGACTAGGCTTTTTGCCCCAGCAGCAATACCTTCGGCAATGGTCATCGCAGGCAGACCCGTGGTTACGGTACAGCCAGGTGAACGCACCTCGCCAAGACATTTTTCTGGGCTCCAATCCGCCGCACTTTTCGCCATCTTGATGCTAAGGGGATCAGTGGCGTGACCAATGAAAAGTAAATAAGGGGTTTTGAGTTCCAGCATGCCGTACTCCAGTCAGATGAGTTACTGACTAGGTTAATGAAATAACCTAACTTGGCGAATGAAACCTTATCGAAAAGGTATAACCTTTGGTTATGCTTGTTCCGCAATGCATACGCGAACTTCTTGTAGAAACTGTTGCGAGAGTTTGCTGAGTGGACGGCTGGCGAGGTGCAGGGCACGTACAGGAACATGAACTGATGGTTCTAATTGCGCTACGCCAATTGCCGGGTCTGGATTACCTTTAGCGGTTAAGTGATCAAGTGGACATACACCAAGACCCTTTGCCACTAAGCGCGCCGCGACAAAATAAGTATCCACTTGCACTTGAGTTTGCGGATGAATGCCAAGCCCCTGAAGTTGTTGCCAAAGTAACTGGCCAACGGGACCACTATCACCGATCCCAATCAATGGATGCTGGGCAACCTCGGCCAGCGCCACCGTGCTTGGTTGGTGCGCAAGCATGGCGCGTGGGTAGACCAAAACGATCGAAGTATCGACGATGTCATGGGCAACCACGCCCGGATAATTCGGGGCCGCGAACAACAGAGCGAACTCGCATTGGCGCTCAACTAACGCCTGCATGGCTTCATCATTGTGGATAGTTTGCACGCGAAAACCAACGTTGGGATAACGGCTATTAAAGCGTGCGATGGCTTGCGGAATCACCTCAAAGCCAAGCGCTGGAGTAATCGCGACATCAATCATACCCTCGTCATGACGTTGCAGGTTATCGGCTAAGGTTTTGACGCTGTGCAGTTGTCGGTACAGTTGCGCGATTTCTGGGAACAACGCCTGCGCTTCGGCCGTAGGAATGAGCTTATTTTTTTCCCGTGTGAATAGCGTAAAGCCGAGTTGCTGTTCTGCGTGGGCGAGACTTTTCGATACCGCCGGCTGTGAAATATGCAAGATTTGGGCTGCTTGGGTGACCGAGCCCGTGGTATAAATGGCATGGAAAACTTCGATGTGACGTAAACGCATCGGTAACCTTAATTGGTAGACACAACAGTGCAGGCGATGACCTTTGGACTCTATTCTTGCACTCCATTGCAATTGCGACAAGTACTAAACCGACGAGGATAGTTTTGCTTTATATCGCCCATGGATTTGCCATCGAACAACTTGCCGAGCCTTTGGCGCAGTGGTTAACGCCCGCTGAGCACGCACAGGCGCAAAGCTATAGTAGTCAGGCACGCCAAGTGCAGTACCAAGTCGGCCGTGGGCTCCTGCGTTGGTTAGCTTGCCATGTGAACGACGTGTCGCCAAATGAGGTTGTGATCAGTCGCCAGACGAACGGGGCACCGCTGTTAACTATCGCAAACGTCGAAATATCCTGTTCAATCAGTCATAAAACCGATGCGGTCATGGTGGCATGCGGTCCTGTTGATGCTTTGGGGGTTGATATTGAACTCATGCGCCCTCGAAAGCGGCAAGCAGAACTCGTCAACGAGTTCAGTGACGGCTTCATGCAGCATGTGAAGGCTGAAGATTTAAAGACGTTTTATCAGCGTTGGACGTTGGCCGAATCAGTGACCAAAGCGCAACAGGGCAAGCTATTAGCGACGCTCCGCGAACCTTTTAGTAGCTTTAGGGGTAGTGGCTTGTATCATACTGAACAGCAGCACATGTTGTGTTGTTACAGCGCTTCACAAACGTCAGCGCAGTGGTGGCGAGTTACCACCACTGCAACGCAAACATTAGCCGTAGAGTTAGTCTTCGAAGCGAACTAAATCAGCCTTGAGTGCGGCACCCGCGATAAAAGTACCAGCACCGCACTGGTACTCGGTGCTGCTAGCGAATTCATTGTGATCGTAATTGGATTTGATGTTAGCTACGGCGTCATAACCACCTTTTTGTGCGGCATCTTGCAATACTTTCAGCGCTGATAACATCACCCAACGACACGCTTCTTCGTCGCTCTTATTGAAGGCGTTAGTTTTGCGGCTGGTGGTAACCTCTTTACTTGATTTTACTGCCGGATGAGGCTGCCCAGCGAAGAAAATTGGCACGTCTAAAAGCGCTTTTTTAGCGTCCTCAGAAGCAAGTAACTCATCCAGTGGCAAGGTCAGAATATCTTCGCGCGCATGCGCCGGGTTCATAACGATAAAAGCGATCAGCAGGGCAAATACAAATTTGAGTTTCATACGAATTCCTTTTATTTTTTTAGTTCCACATAGCTTGGCTGATTTGATTTACCGCCAGCGCTTAAAAATAAGCGAGGTGTTAATACCGCCAAAGGCGAAATTATTGCTCATAATATGGTCGGTATCTAGTTTTTTAGCTGTTCCGACAATATAGTCGAGTTCACCACATTCGGCGTCAATGTTGTTGAGGTTTACGGTGGGGGCGAACCAACCCTCGCGCATCATTTCGATACTCGCCCAAGCTTCGATTGCACCGCAAGCACCCAAGGTATGACCAAGGTAACTTTTCAGTGAACTAATCGGCATGTTTGCCCCGAACACTGCAGAGGTCGCTTGCGACTCGGCGATATCACCGCGATCCGTGGCAGTGCCGTGTGCGTTGACATAACCGATGGTATTTGGCTCAAGTTGGGCATCCCTCAGCGCATGACGAATCGCAACTTCCATAGTTGCTGCGGTAGGTTGGGTTACGTGGGCACCATCGGTATTGGTGCCAAATCCGACAAGCTCAGCATAGATGGTTGCGCCACGCGCTTGAGCGTGTTCGAGCTCTTCAAGAATAAAGGTGCCGGCTCCTTCACCAATGACGAGGCCGTCGCGGTCACGGTCAAACGGGCGCGGCGTGAGCTTCGGGTCGTCATTGCGGGTGCTCGTTGCATAAAGCGTATCGAATACCACGGCTTCTGACGGACACAGTGCTTCTGCACCGCCGGCGACCATCATCTGTTGTTGGCCATACTTAATCGCCTCATAGGCATAGCCAATGGCTTGTGAGGCAGAAGTACAGGCTGAGCTGGTAGTATACATACGGCCTTTTAAGCCGAAAAATACTCCCACGTTCACCGCCGTGGTATGACCCATACTCTTGATGTAGGTGGTGGCGTTAACGCCAGACATATCCTTGTTGGCCAGCATATTACCAAACACAATCATTTCGTCTGTTGAACCGGTCGATGAACCATAGGCAACACCGCAGCGGCCGTCCTTGATACTTAGATCGTCGAGCAGTCCGGCATCTTCGAGTGCGAGCTCGCTGGCGCGTGTGGCCATGATACTGACGGTACTCATCGAACGGACATCTTTACGCGAGTAATGCTTCGGCCTTTGGAATGGCGGTTGAATTGGCGCTGCAAGTCGCGTGTTCAAGCCATCGAAGGCATCCCATTCGGGCATATGCACAACGGCATTTTCGCCGTCTAATAAGCGCTTACGGAAATCTTGCCAGTTATCACCAAAAGCGGTAATACACCCCATCCCTGTCACAACGACCCGTTTCATTAGACTAATCCACCATTAACTGAAAAAACTTGGCGGGTAACATACGCCGCCGAATCCTCAAACAAGTACCCAACTAAACCTGCAACTTCTTCCGGTTTACCCGCCCGCTGCATCGGAATCATCGAGAGAATATGCTCTTGATGCTCTAGGTTGTCGGTCATCTCTGTTTCAATCAGGCCGGGGGCCACACAGTTGACGGTTATTTTGCGTTTCGCGAGTTCTAATGCGAGCGCTTTGGTGGCGCCAATCAGACCAGCTTTTGAGGCACTATAGTTCACCTGCCCACGATTACCAGCAATGCCCGATACTGAGGCAATGGTAACAATGCGACCGCCTTTGCGGAGACGAATCATTGGCATCGTGAGGGGCAATAGCACGTTATAAAAGCCGTCGAGGTTGGTATGAACTACACTATCCCAGTCGTCGTCTGTCAGTGCTGGAAACGCACCGTCGCGAGTAATACCGGCATTGCAGACGGCGCCATAATAGGCGCCATGCGCCTCAATATCTGCCTCAATTGCGTTGCGGCAAGCCTCGCGATCCGCCACATCAAACTGCACTAAGCTAGCTTTTTGGCCAAGATCTTGGATTTCTTTACAGACTTGCGCGGCAGCGTTGCGATCGCTGCGGCAATGGATGGCAAGGTCGAACCCTTGCTGCGCTAGTTTTAGCGCGATAGCTTTACCTATTCCTTTGCTAGAACCGGTTACAAGTACACGTTTACGCATAGGTATCCTCAATAAAAGCGGCCTCATCAGGCGGCTGAAAAACATTAATTTTGGCGCTTGCGATGGGCGTATCTTGGTGTTTTATTTCACACTCAAAAACGCTCAATCCTGAGCTTTCCGCATGGATTTCGGCAACATGGATAGCGTAGGTTTCTCCGAGCGCGAAGTAATCAACTGAGCAACGATACTTGCGCGATCCTAACAAGAAACCAATCTTGATGTCTTCGCCGGCTCCACAGTTACGATATCCCGCCGCTGCCGCAATGGTTTGCGCCATCAGTTCGATACCGACATGGGCCGGCAGTCCCCCGATTTCCTCGCGGTAGAAAAGGCTATCGCTGCTTACTGTTACTTCGCAGTGTGCCGAAGCGGTTGTGGTATCACCGCCAATAAAGCGGTCAATTAAAAGCATAGGCGGTCGATGCTTAATGAGATCGGTAAGTTTTGTCATGACTGATGTGCTCCTGCCTCGTGACGACTTAAAACCAGCGTTACGTTGTTACCGCCAAAGGCAAAAGAATTACTCAAACAATGCTTGGCGCGCCTGCTGAGCCGATGCTCTGCGGTGACTAATGAAAGTGGGGCAATATCGGCATCGTAGTCGCCTGCAAAGCAATGCCGCGGTAGTTGCCCATCTGTTGCCTGTAAGCTCAGCCAACAGAGGGCGGCCTCGAGGGCACCAGCGGCTCCCAAGGTATGTCCAGTCATGGGTTTGGTTGAGCTGGCGAGGCAATGCTGGAGGCCAAGCTGGGTCAATGCATGGGCTTCCATGGCATCGTTTAGCGGCGTCCCGGTGCCATGTAAGTTGATGTAATCAATCGCCTCAGGGCTAAGGTTTGCTTCTTTTAGAGCTGCTGAGATGGCTAACTGCGCGCCGCGACCATGAGGTTCCGGTGCTGTCATGTGATGCGCATCAGAAGCATGCCCCGCGCCGCTCAAACGAATCTGCGACGGTTGTTGCTCAAGCGCTTCACGGGTTGCTAAGAAGAATGCGGCGCCTTCGCCAATATTGATCCCATCGCGTTGCTTGCTAAACGGCTGGCACAAGCCGGACGAAGTCGATTCGAGTGCGCGGAAACCGTTGAGAGTAAGGCGACAAAGGGAGTCTACCCCGCCGACGATGACCGCATCAACAAGGTTGCTTTTGAGTAGCTCGCGGGCGCTCATCAGTGCTCGCGCACTTGACGAACAGGCGATAGAAATACTGTATCGGGGCCCGCTTACGCCGCAGTATGCGGCAATAAAATCTGCTGGCGCGGTCATTTCTTGCATACGATAATTGAAGGTCTTAGGTAGCGTATTGTGCTGCGTGTAATGCTTCAGTGCTTGCTCACCCTCCGCAATACCTGAGGTGCTGGTACCAACAATGACACCGACGCGATCCGCACCAAAACGTTTTTTACAACTCTCAATGTCACTGCGTAAATTTGCCAGTGCGGCTGCCGCAAGACGATTGTTACGGGTTTGAAAGAGCGGAGCTTGCTCAGCTAAGTTTGGCAAAAACTCGTCAGCCACTTGCCCAACGATAAGAGGGCTTGCGTCTACTAAACGCAGATCGCTGCTTTGCATACCCTGCTGACTGCCAGCTACGGCATTTCGCCAAACCTCTGTGGTGGTCGCGCCAAGTGCACAAACAACGCCGAGTTGGTTTAAATACATGAATTATTGCCCCCCATGATGCGTGGCGAATTCTAGCATTTCCAGTTGCAACTGACGTAGCTCTATGCGGTAGTTAAAGGCATGATGTTCCACCAACAGGGTATCGCCCTGCTGAGTTAACTCCCATAGGAGTTCTTGGTTGGAGTTGTGTATCACCCGGCCATGTTCTGTAACGCTGAGTTTGGCGCCTTGCAGCCGCGTTTGAAGGTCCTCAATGGGCCAATTTACTAACTGCATGGTAGCCAGCATTTGTTTTACCAAGCGAGGTTCATCGAATGGCGCAATGCCGCTGCTGCTGAAGCGTCCCGAAGTATCGAGTGCGGCACGCCATAGTTCCTGCCCAAGCGGGCTTAAGCCAACCATAGTGAGTCCTTTAGTACTGCGCGCGCTACTCACTTGTAAACGGTGTTGACCCTGCTCAGGGTGCGACCATTCAACCAACACCAGCTCTTGCTGTGCGGGACCCGGCCAGCGAGTCGCTAGGGTGAAACCGGCGCTGTCGCTGAGTGGGGTCCAAAGCGGGTCACGCGGCGGCGTCGTTTGGCAGCCGACGAGAACCATAAGCGCGGCGAGAGCAATTAAGATTCTTGGCATAATTCTGTCACCACTCGCAAGCGTCGCTCACTTTCCCGTACAAACGGATTCGTTAAGTCCCACGCATAGCCTGCCAAAATTGAGCAAATCATTTGCTTAATCGTCTCTTGTTGCTGTGGATAAAAAATCACGTCTTGGAATGAGCAATCGTACCAGCCTTTAACGTAGGTTCTAAAGGTATCGATGCCCTTACGCAAGGGAACACTGTATTCATTTTGCCAATCCACCGCCTCGCCTTGCAATTCACGCAACACCAGCGGTACCGCCATCACTGCAGACTTGAGTGCAATCGTAACACCGGAAGAAAATACCGGGTCGAGAAACTCGCCAGCGTTGCCAAGGAGCGCATAGCCATTACCATGAAGCTGTTTGACATTCGCCGAATAGCCGGTGATGAGCTGTTCATCGCGAATCACTTGATAGTCCCCCAGTACAGCAAGCAAGTAGGGTTCATCATTGACTTTGTTCCAAAGCGTTGCTGCAGCGCCATTATCGTCAGCCAAGAAGCGCTCACTGCCAACCACTCCCAAGCTAGCCGTACCATCGGCAAATGGGATCAACCAAAACCATATTTCAGGATTTGTCGGGTGCACGGTGATAAGAATTTTGTTGCGGTCAAAGTTCGGATGCGCAAGGTCAGTTTTGACATGGCAAAAGGCTGCCTGACGAACCGGGAAGTCCGATGGATATTCAAGATCGAGGAGCCGCGGTAACACACGACCAAAGCCGCTAGCATCGAGCAAAAAGTCGCAACTTAACTGGTGTTCACTGTCGTCTTCGAGGTTACGAACGCTGAGACAGGTCGGGCTGTCATCGGCGAGCGTGACGTGCTCCACTTGCATGCCATGGCGCACCTCTGCACCGTAGTTACGGGCTTGTTCAATCAGTAACTGATCAAATTTTTCACGCTTAACTTGGTAGGTTGTGCCGGGGCCACTTGATGACTTGGCGGTAAAGTTAAACAGGGTATGTTCGCCGTCGCGATAAAAGGCGGCACCGTCTTTGAATTGAAAACCGAGCTCTTGAGCATTCGCCTCAACCACTTCGCGCAGGCCAGCTTCCTCTAAGTACATCATGCATTGGGGTAACAGGCTTTCGCCGATCGAAAAACGTGGAAAATATTGTCTTTCGATTACCAAGACCCTTTTGTTTGCTTGTGCGAGAAGCGATGCAGCCGCTGCACCTGAGGGGCCGGCGCCAATAATGATCACGTCATAGTGGGTTTTAACTTGAGACACGCGACGAATTCCCTTTAGACAGAGTGAGTTGAATTTGCAGTTGGCAGTAATGGCACGAGTACAGCGGTGACTGCCACCCCAATCAGCACAGTGGTACCGAATGCGGCAATCGCAGCAGTTTGACTAAAGCTAAGTGCGCCAAACGCGAACATGGTCGTTAACGCCGAAATACTAATGGCTTGCAAGGCGTGCCCGCGTTGAACTCGGCTGGCGCAAAAGATGCCATAATCAATACCGAGTACGATCACTAACATGGCGCCGACCAAGTGAAACGCATTCAATGGCTGCCATAATGCAGCAATCGCTAAGGCGCTGCTAAGCGCAGTAATAATTACAGCGTTAACTTGTAGACTCATGGCACAACGCTGCCGCCAGCTTGACTGCGGTAGGCGCCAGCACAAAATAGCGAACAGCAACAATAGTAGCGCAGCCATCCACCCCATAAGTTGAATGCGATAATACCCTAAGGCCTCGCTGGCTTGAGTTAATGGATTGTAGAGCTCAGCTCCGTTGAGTGTCGCTATCGCTTGCGCTAGTTTTTCGCGTTGCGCAATACCACGCAGGCGAATAACGCCAACAGCAGGCATGTTTTCAGCCGTCGCGCTATAAATAAAGTCCTGTTGCAGTGGATGTTGCTCCAGTGCTGGGGTAGCTCTCTTGTCCATTCTTGGCGCGTCGATGCCCAGCCAAGCAAGGTAGTCTTGCCCAGCAGGCTGTTGCCATAGCTTCTGCAGTGCGGCCTGGGTCTGCTGGCGTTGTTGTGGAGTGGGGACATAGTCGTACCAGCTTTGCCAGCCGCTCAACCAGCCTTCTTGCTGCCATTGCGCGAGGTGTCGGTGAGCCGCGGCATAACGCTGTTGAAGTTCGCTTGCTGTTGGCGCTTGCAGCAGAATTATGTCAGCATCATAAAAAGCTTGTGTTTGCGTGCGCATCTGCTGCTCCTGAGCTAGTAACTCGGGAGTTGATGTTGCGAGCAGGCGCACGGAGTCATCGCTGCGATAGTTTTGCCACACAGCAAGACAGCTAGCGAGTGTAAGTACCAGTAGAAGGATCGCTCGAAACCGAGGAGAAAAACGCTGGAAAAACTCTGCAAGTGAGAAGTGTAGACGTTGCCAAGAAGCTGTTGGCGCTTTGTCTATGCCTAACTGCGGAATAAGCAGAACCAGTCCGACAACAGTAGCCAAGGCGGCAGCCATAAACACGCCAAGTTGTTGCAATAGCGGCAGCGAGAGAAGTGTCAGAAGTAAGAAGCCAACGATGGTTGTACCGGCACCAAGCAGCAAAGCAGGTACAACGAGTCGCCAGTTCTTGCGGCCATGACTGGCTCCGATGCTGGCATGGAAGACATAATCAATACACAGCCCGATAAGGGTTGTGGCAAACACCATGGTTAATACATGCGGTGCGCTAAAAAGCCAAACGACGGTGGTCACGCCAAACAAGGTGGAGACGCTCAATACCAACATGCTGAATACTAAGTGCTGGAATGAACGAAACACCAATGCGAGTAAGACCAGTACAAATGCTAAAGATAAGCCGCCAAACCAAGTGATTTCTTGCTTGGCTTGGCTTGCCGCAGCGTCGGTATGAAACACCAGACCACTACGGATTATCTGATGCGGTATTTCTGTTTCGTGGAGCGCTGCAAGCATACTGTCAACCCGCGCTACAATCGCACGAGCATTGGCTTGGCTCAGGGTGTCGGCTGCACTGGTCAAGGCGACTAAAAGCGTTGTTTGCGCCGCTGAACTGCGAATATAAAGTGGTGCTTGATTTTCGAAGCCTGGTAGCGGTTCGGGTAGCGCTTCAACGAAGCGTTGACTCAATAACAGCGGGTCTTGGCGAATGTCCATCCATAGTGGGGTAGGCTGTTGAAGACGCTGCTGGGCCTGTGTGATCAATTGTTCTGGCTGACGCTGCAACAGTTGCAAGTCTGCTGCCGTCGCCCATTGCCCCGCATGGGCGGCATAAATCTGCAGGAAATCTACACCGGCAACGGTGTCGAGTGGGTGAATCTTTGGCTCGCCTTGACTAAGTTGCTCGAGTTGCTGGCGTAACGCTGTTGAAAATAGCTCGGCATCTTCCTTAGCAACACTGAACATCAGCATGAAGCGTTGCTCATTAGGCTGCTGCTGTGCAACATAGACCTGATGGGCGGGGTTGGCCTCTTGCGGCAAAGTATCGACTAAACTGCTTTGCCACGATACCACCGGTAAGCGCAGCCATAACAAAGCGGCTGCGACCGCAGTTAGAAGGCCGATAAGCAACCAAGCGGTTAACTTATTGAGCCTCAACACCGACTTCAGCCTCTGGTTGGAAGATAATCATGCTTTGATTACCTTGTTGCTCGACTAAGCGAATCGTTTCGATGGCTGTTACGCCACAACTTTCAATGCTGGCGACAAATTGCTGAAGCTGCTGCAGCTTTGGCGTCAAAATCAAACAGGTCCCTTGAAGTTTCGTTGTAAAGTTGTCTCCGATAGCACTAGCATCACCTTGCAGAACAGCGAGTAACAACTTGGCAATGACTTCACTACCACGCAGTTTCGATTGTTCATTGCTGTGGATTCCCGTCGCATTGATGACGAGTTTTTCCTCAAGTGGTTGTTGCGTATGCCAAATCACCTCGTCAGCCGCGATCGTTAAGCGGCCAGAGCTAAGCAAAGGCCGTGGCAAGCCTTGAATGGTACGTTGTTGCTCGAAGCTTACAACGAAGGGCAGAGGCTGTTGTTGCTGTTGGAGAAAATCAACAACCGCGGGTGTTAACTTCGGTTCTTCCGCTCGCGTCTCAGGGCCGAACAAAGCAGTGCTCAAACACAAAGAAAGTATCAATAAACGTAACGCGTTTGGCACTATCATGAGCGCGTTACTCCCAATTTCTCGAATAAGATATCTGGTGACTCAAATAGCATCTCTTCGGTATCGATCGCTACTGCTACTTGGATACTGGTCGCTTTCGTCAGTACTTTCTGAGTATCACAGCAACGTATCACGTAATCGATGCGCAAGCGGTGTTCCCACTCGGTAAGCTTGGCTAACACTTCGATATCTTGGCCGTAACGCGCAGAGGCCACATATTTGAGGCGCAAATCGACAATAGGCCAAAGATGACCGTTGGCTTTCATCGTGGGGTAGTCATAATCAAATTGACGCAGCAATTCACTGCGGGCCATTTCCATGTATTTGACATAGTGGCCGTGCCAAACGACGTGCATGGCGTCGACATCAAAAAAAGGGACGTTAATTTTTAAACGCGTTTCAAACATGCTTAGTCCTTGTAGAGTTCCCAGCGTTGTTGCCGCGTTTGCTCCAGCCAATAGCGTAACTCGGCCTCTAATGGGCGGTCTTCATCGACCAAGGCAAAGTCCTGCGCAATATCGGCTAACATGGCCTCGACTACGGCGGCAGGCTTGCGTAGTTCTGGATTTGCTTGACGGCGCAGCTGCACCCCTTGATAAGCGGCGAGCAGTGTCGCAACGAGCACTTGCTCCGTCAGCTCTAATACACGTAGACAGTCGCGTGCGGCAATAGTGCCCATGCTTACTTTATCTTGGTTGTGGCACTCGGTAGAGCGCGAGAAGACACTTGCTGGCATGGTCAGTTTGAGTGCTTCCGCAGTCCATGCGGAGCAGCCAATTTGCACTGCTTTGAAACCGTGGTTTATGCTGGCACGCTGACCGCTAGCCGCCGATAGATTCGCCGGCAGGCCATTATTCATCTTAGTGTCCATGAGTAGTGCCATTTGCCGATCATGCAAATCAGCGAGATTTGCAACGGCGGTTTTCATGCTGTCCATGACCATCGCGATGTGGCCACCATAGAAATGCCCACCATGCAGGACGTGCTCGCCAATACCATCGATAATGGGGTTGTCATTGGCGCTGTTGAGTTCATTTTCGATAGTTTCAGCAAACCAAGGTAGTGCGTCACGCAAAACGCCAATAATGTGCGGTGCGCAGCGAATGGAATAACGATCTTGCAAGCGGTCAGAGTTCCGTGGATGCTCAACATGGTTGATATCTTGCTGGATCCAGCGCGCAACATCTTGTTGGCCACGATGCGGTTTCACCGCAAATAGTAGTTCGTCAAAATGGTTGCTGTTGCCATCAAGCGCAATACTTGCAAGCGCTGTCACACGCGCCGACAAGCGGCTCAAGTAGTCAGCACGATGCCATGCTTGGCACGCGAGAGCGGTCATCACCGCAGTACCATTCATGATCGCTAAGCCCTCTTTAGGGCGTAACTGCAATGGCTGGAGGTCAAGCTTAGCAAAGGCTTCTTTGCTGTTCATGGTGGTGCCGTGATAGAGCACGTCGCGTTCACCGATAAGCGCTCCTGCAACATAGGATAATGGGGTGAGATCACCGCTCGCGCCGACACTTCCTTCTTCGGGAATGAGCGGAAGTACGCCTTCGTTAAGCATCACTACCAAACGTTCCAGCAATTCCCAGCTTACCCCTGAATAGCCTTGCGCAAGTGAGCAAAGTCGGGTTGCTAATATCGCCCGCACGCTGCTAACGTCGAAATGCCGACCTAATCCACAGCCATGAAACCGGGTTAGATGAATTGGCAGCTCGTGCGCTAGTTCGCTCGGTACAGTCACAGTGCAACTATCACCGTAACCGGTCGTGACGCCATAAATGACCCCATCTTCACGCAACAAGGTATCGAGGAAGCGCGTGCCCGCGGCAATGCGTTCGCGTAAGTTCGGGTCTTCGCTGAGTTGAGCTTGTGCTTCACCTTTACTTAAGCGAACAATATCGCCGATGGTCGTACGTTTACCACCAAACTGGACATTTTCAATCGGCATTACCTACTGATCCTTCTGTTGTTGCTGCGGTTTCCTGCTGTTGCCAAAAGTCGAAAAAATTAAACCACTGATAAGGGTAGTGTCGACACAAAGTCTCTAGCTTGGCAATGTACTGAGACAAAATAGCATCGATATGTTGGTGGCGGCTGCGCCGCGGTAACTGCAATTGTGCAGTCACAAAATCTAAGTGTAAGTCATAGCCTGTCCCACTGGTATTACGCAGACAGAACAAAAAGTATACCGGGCACTCTAGGATACTCGCCAACACCCATGGGCCAACCGCAAACTGCGCAGGTTTACCGAGAAAGTTATGACTGACACTTTGACTCGGGTCTGTGACCGATGTGCGGTCGCCAACAATGACAACAAATTCTCCTTGGTCGACGCGCTCGCGCAACATAATGGCCAGTCCCATATCGATATTGGTGACCTGAATTACATCCACCGTGACATTGGGATTTAACTCGCGTAGCGCGCGGTTAAAGGCTTGCGCATGCTCGGTAAAGACCAGCACATTCATGCGTTTACTGTAGCTACTGCTGGCAATTGCTCGTGCAACCTCTAAATTGCCTAAATGGCTGCCAATTAGCACCCCGCCCTCGGGGCGTTGCTCAAGATCGCGAAAGTGAGTATTGCCGCAGTTTTGTACATGTTGCTTACGAATGCGGCCAATCCAGGCATCCGTTTTTGCCAATGAAGCCAAACCGAATTGCCAAAAGTGGCGTAAGCTGTCACGCCAATTTGGAGCTTTCGCAAACGGCGAGTCAGCGGCACTATAGCTGTGGAGCCGGCGTAAATAATCTAATGACGCACGCCGCGCGTTGCCGCCAGTGAGAAAAAAATAGAAAATGACTGGAGCGAGCACTAGGCGCATTAATACGTGCCCGCCGTACTTATAGGCACGCAGGACAATCAGAATGCCAAGGTAGCTGCCGCGTTCTTCAGTTGTTGCCCAATGCTTCATGCTGCCCCCCCGCGGATGCGACGCCAGACCAGGCGTGGCGCGCGCAGCAACATACCAAAGAACAAGCGCGTATGCATTTTGGAAATGAGCCAATTATCGGCAAACGCCTGAAAGTGCGAACGACCGCCTTCTGGGTAAATCACTTGCGTTGGAATGAAGCGGATGGGAATGCCGCGCCAAAACATGCGTACCATGATTTCAATATCAAAATCCATACGTGAGCCTGGCCGGTGCTCGGCTATGGTTGCTAAGGTGGCCTCGAGTGGATACACGCGGAAGCCGCACATAGTATCTTTTACGCGCAATGAGAGAGTTTCGATGTGTACCCAGAAGTGGGTTATCTTACGGCCGATTTTACGCGACATCGGCATCGACGCATCATATTGCGGAGCACCGCTAATAAGTGCTTGCGGATGCCGCTCTGCTTGCTGCCAGAACTCAGGTATGTCGCTGGTGTCATGTTGACCATCGGCATCAATCTGCAAGCCGTGGGTCATACCGGCGGCATGTGCCTGCGCCAGGCCAGCCATGACCGCACCACCTTTACCGGTGTTCTTCGCTAATGTATGCAGTTGTAAAAATGGCGTGCGCTCAACTAATTCAGCGAGCACTTGTTTCGTCGCGCTATCAGAGCCATCATCGACAATAAAAATAGGTAGCTGATACGGCATGAGTGCCGCCACTGTCGCGGCAATGGTCTCATGATGGTTGTAGATTGGAATAATAAAACAAGCACGCATAATTAGTTCGCAGCGTTAAAAATTAAGCGCCCTGAAGAGTACGCTTTGTCATGGTGTTGATAACGAAATACCACGCAGTCATCGCGCTTCCACTCTAAACTGAGCGTGACTTGAGCTTTGGGTAAAATCATGTCGTTAAACTTTAACACCTCGATGGAACTGACTGTGCGCGGCGTTTGCCAGTGATCTGCCGCCAGTTGAATGGCCCAATCTAGTTGCGTCACGCCCGGTAGTAGCGGCGCCTCTGGAAAGTGCCCCTGCAGATACAGGCAGTCGGTAGTGACCGCAAACTGCGCACGCAAATGACGACGACCGTTTTCATCAATGCTTTCGGCGAGTTCAGTAAACTCAGGGTAATGAACTTTCATACGTCGCTCTCTACGTCAGTAGTGGTAAACAGTTCTTGCAGCATGGCACAGGTTGTCTTGCCACTGCTATTGCACGGCAAAGCTTCAACATAACGAAATTTGCGCGGTAACACGACTTTATCGAAGCGTTGTTGCAGGTGTTCTCTTAGGCGCCGACGAAGCGATAAACGACCTTCGTCGCCCAGCAGTCGTTGGCCATTTGTCGTTAACACCACCACCAAACCTAGTGCGCTGCGTGGCTGATATAGCTGCACACACTTCGCCTGACGTACCCACGGCAAGGTCTCACAGAACTGTTCTAATTCGGCGAGCGAAACACGGTTTTCGGCAATTTTTACAATGCGATCGGCGCGGCCTAATATCTTAAACTCAGTAGTATTGAGTAATTCAACTTTGTCGGCGGTAGTGTAAACCTGTGCATCGGGTAAATGCGGCGATTGGACTCGCAGTAGATTATCGCTGTCGACCGTCAATTCGATACCATTAAAGCGCTGAAATGCTTGTTCACCGTTATTACGTTGCCGCCAGCCAATACCGCCCGTTTCGGTGCTCCCGTAAACTTCGATAGGCGCAGGTAAGCCTGCGTCACGAAAACGTTGGGGAACGTCTGTCGCGAGGGGCCCCCCGGAGGAGAAGACTGCGCGCAAAGTATCGTTTCGCTCATGCAGGTGAGTCAGTTCGGTAAAGCGATCGAGGTGCGCAGGGCTACTTACCAATAAATAAGCATCCGCTTGCTGGTGATAACGCTGCCATTGCTCAAGGTATTCTAATCGTTGAGGGACCAAGCAACGACCTGTGCAAATAGGCCAGAGTAAGGTAAACAATAGTCCATAGATGTGCTGGTGCGAAATGGTAGTCACCACCTTCGCATCGCCGACGCGGTCGCCAAACGTTGTCTCAAGTGTGTGCACTTCGTTGAAGAGTTGGCGTGCGGACTTCTGGATAGCTTGTGGTGTCCCGCTCGAACCGGATGTAAACAGCGTGAGAGGGGTCGTTAGTGGACCTCTCAGTGGCTTAACGTCACTTGCAGTCAAGCGTTCAGGAAGCTGTTCAGGTAACTTCGCATCAAAGACCTCAGCGACAAGGCGTAAGGTCTCTTGTTGCTGATTTTGAGGCATCACCGGTTGACGGTCTTCTGCAAGCAAAGCAAACAACCAGACGGCGCAGCGATAACTATCGCGTTCAAACAAAAGCCAGCGCTGTGCTGATTGCGACTGCAGCCAGTTCCGCGCCGCATGAATATCGGCTTGGAACCCCTGCCAGGGGGCGGTTTGTGGTAGCACTAACAACCAGTTAGTGGTGTCGCTTTTTAACCACATGGCGAATACCTAACTCGATAGTGAAGAGAAAAGCCATCAGTACATAAGCAATGACGCCGTTGTACCAGGTCCAAACGCTCAAGCTTGCCTGTGTAGCGGTCCACCACGCGATGCAGCCATTAATCAGGAAAAAGAGCGTCCATACTTTGGTAACGTTTTCGGTATAACGGACACCGCTGGGTGGCAGCTCGCCTTCCATTGCCTGCGCGAGTCGCGTGATAATTGCTGGCTTTTGCCAGAGTGAACCGGCAAAGAGTACAAAGAAACCGAGGTTCATCCAAACGGGGTAAAACAGCGCGGCTTCTTGCGGACTGGCAATCCAAGCCACACTCAGCACAGCCAAAGTGGCAAAAACGACTACATAACTACGCGGCTGACGCCAGTCGGCAAGCCACAATTGTGGTAGCACAAACAAACACAATACCCACCACAAATGTTGGCTATGACCTGCATGCACCAAACCCGCAACCCATAACGGATAGGTCGCTAAGCACAGCAATGAAAGGACACGCAGAACACGCATCATCAGGCCGGTTCGTGAATGAGTTTTAGTACCTCATTGACAACATCTTCGACGGTTCGAACCGCTTTAAATGCATCTGGACTGATCTTCTTTCCGGTGATCTCACGTAACTTCACCACGAGGTCTACTGCATCGATGCTGTCGAGATCGAGATCTTGGTATAGATTGGCGTCTAACTTGATCTCTTCAGCATCGATCTCAAAGTCCTCCACGAGGATTTGTTCAAGCGTTTGATAAACGTCTTCTCTGGTTTGCATGGTCGTTCTTATCCCTTTTGACTGGCAATAAACTCAGCCAACGTATTAACACTGTAAAAATGTTTCTTGGTGTCTGCGGAATTGGCATCGAGTTTGACATCGAATTTCTTTTTGATGGCAAGCCCAAGTTCCAGTGCATCGATGGAATCAAGGTCGAGCCCATCGTTTTCATCGCTGAACAGCGGTGCACTATCGTTGATATCGCTCACGCTAATGTCTTCCAAATCGAGTGCTTCGATAATTAACGTCTTTAGCTCAAGTTTTATATTTTCCATTACTTTCGAGTACCTTGTTGTAATAAGCTTCGAGATCTCGCGTGAGTTGGCGTGCCGCGATGCTCGGTTGTTCTGTTTGGTAGCCGGTTGTTGGCACAGCGCGCAAAAAGTCAATTGTCAGCGTTGGCTTGTCGCGCGGCGCACAATACCAAGGCTCATTTTTTATTAGGGTGACTGGATCGCAGCAGATACGGAGCGCCATCATGTCATTTTGCGTCCGAAGCGCTAAATTCGCCGGGCCGCGCTGAAAGCGAAAAGGCTTGCCAGGCTCGGTCCGTGTTCCTTCTGGGAAAATAATCAAGTTATTGCCCTGAGCGAGGGAGCGTTCACAGTCATTGATCAAGCCCTCGGGGTCACCATTACTAATATAACCCGACGATTTTATCACACCTCGCATAAAAGGATTACGCCAAAGGTGGGCTTTCACCACGCAATCAGCATTGGGCACAAATGAAATTAACGCAACAATATCGATTAAACAGGGATGGTTCGCGATGATTACTTGTCCGCGACAGTGCTGCAATTGCTCGCGAGCCGGAAAAGCAAAGTTGAATACCCCAGTGAATCGCATAAAGCCAATAAAAAAGCGAAAGGTGCGTTGCACCATGGCTTTTGCCATCTGCTGTTGCTTTTCCGGTTCGCCGTAGGCGCGCAGTTTTAATAACGGAAGAGCGGTGAGTGACATCACCAGACCACCTAAACCGAACACCACAAAACATAGTCCTGTGGCGAGGCGTCGCCAAGTGTGATTGCAGAGCTGCAGTATCTTAGCCAACATGCCAACTCCAGAGCCCCTGTTCACCTTGGATTTGAACCTTGCCGTTACGGTGTTCAGAGATGAGTTTATGCAGTTGCAGAATGGGCTTTAGTAGCCCCGTTTGTGAAGACGTTGGCGCCCGCTCAAAGGTCACGGTGTGGCCCTTGTTCGCACTGAGCAATACCGCCATAGCAACGGCTTGTTCAGGTAAGTCGGCATGTTCAGTGTAGGGCTCGGGTGGTGGCTCATCAACGTAAATGAACAGTACGTCAGGTGCTTGTTGCAACTGCAGGCCTGCCTCTAACCAACCCATCGCAAAAGAATCTGCGCCAGCAGCAACAGTGGTCATCGCCGCGGTGTTCTCAAGCAAGATGCTGAGTTGGCCTAAAGCGGCATTGTTCACCGATAAGCTGAATTGCGTGGGAGAAAGCGGTTGTTCAGCCGCTAGGTCATGTAATAAGCGAATAGTACGATGTAAGTCACCGTGCTGGGTGGCTAACACGATAGGCGCTGTTTGTATTTGCGGGTGAGCATCGAGCAGTTGATATACTACGCGAACAAGCAACTTCGCATAGGGACTTAAACGTCGTCGCGTTCCCGCCGGCAATGCTCGCAGCGGGTCGTTCTCAACAACGTCGTCTTGTAGCGCTAGAGCACTGGCCTTGGTGAATAGTTGCATGGGCAGATATCGACTGATTGAATGCGCAAAAAAAGAAGCGGGATAATACACAATGCCGCGGTTGTTTTCAAAAAACTAACACTTGCTCTTAGGGTTCCTCAATGCCTGGATAAGGGCGCTGATAATTTTCTAATGCGGCGGGCAAGCGAGCAAGCGTTTTTTTCAAGGCTTCGAGTGCGGCGCTTCGCGCAACAACTTTTAACAAAGCGCCGGCGGGGTCGGCATAGCCTTGATAACGGATGGTAATACTGCCGTCGTCGCTAGGGTGGAGTTGCCACTCAGCGGCAAGTTCCGTCATACGAACGCCATGCGGGGGAACCTCATAGTCGTTGTCAGCATTTTCGACCTTGACGGTTACCACGTGACTGGTTGGATCTTGCTGCCAGACACTGCGAGTGACCATGTCGCGTCGCGCGACCAAGAAAAAACCGGAAAACACCGTATGCACGACATGCGTATGGGCATCAGGTTGGGCAAGGACGGTGGCTTTTTCTGCTCGTGCTAACCACGTTGAGATGCGGTCAACGTCTTCGAGTAAATGCAGAAAGCTTCCGAGCTTGGCCTCCACCACCAAGTGAGCGCGCAGTTCAAGTACCCCATCGGCGCGTTCGCGGTAATCGATTTGATAATGCGGATTGGCAACGGCTTGTTGCCAATCACTATGTTGCTGCGCCAGGACATTACCGCTAAAGAGGCACCCTAATCCACAGGCCAGGACGCAGACTCGTGCCAGAGAGCGCAGCATACAAAATTCCTTTTTAGGTTAGCGTATAAGCAACAACTTCAATGCTTGGTTGACGGGGACAAATTCTGTCGCACCGCTTTCACAATGATAAGCGCCAACGAGAATTTCGTCACCATGTTGCAGAAAGCCAGAGCTCATCCACCACTGCTGAGCATCTTGCGCATTCGTTTCGCAGGGCAGTGGTAGCTCGGCAAGCTGTTCGATACTAGGTAAATGCCACTTTATCTCGGCGGTCGTAGCGCGGTTGAGCTCAAAGATAAGCCGTTTGGCGCTATTCCACGTTGTCGGTGTTGAGTGGTAACAGGTTTGCGTCGCCACAGATAAAGATGACGTGCATTCAGATATAGGGGCCTCTGTATCGGCTAGGGCAACGACGAAGAGAAGTGAAGCAAGCACTGTAGAGTCCCCTTGTGCAGACTAGAGTTCGCGTAAAACAGCCCAAAAGATCCAAATCCAACCGATAATGAAGCAGGCGCCACCAATGGGTGTGATAGGTCCGAACCAACGAATACCGGTTAATGCCATTAAATATAAGCTGCCGGAAAAGAGTAGAATACCTGCCAATAAAATCCAGCCACCGGTGCGCAAGCCGCCAGCATTGGGGTAGGGGATCAGGAGTGCAGCCACCATAAACAAGCCAAGTGCGTGATAAATGTGATACTGCACGCCGGTTTGAAATACACTCAGCATTTCAGGTGAGAGCCGCGCTTTTAAAGCGTGTGCCCCAAATGCACCGAGAATTACCCCAAGTGCCATATTGATTGCACCTAACATTGCGAATAGTTTCATGGTATGCCTAAGCTTTATTAACTGAATGCTATTTACTTTACCGCAAAAGGAGTCGAAATGCGTGTTGCAAACGCTGAACAAGCGCTAGAAATTTTATCCGATGATGACGTTATTTGGTGTCAGTCGATGGCTGCAACGCCTTATAAATTATTGCAAGGACTCGCTGAAGTGGCGTTGCAACGCCGCAATATGACTTTGCTGCAATTACATACCGAGCATAGCGAAGTGCTGTCCGATCCAGCTTTGCAGGGGCATTTACGCCAGCGCGCGTTTTTCGTGGGTAAGTCGACCCGTAGTGCCGTCAACGAGGGGCTTGCCGATTATGTTCCTATTTTCTTGTCGGAAATTCCCAAACTATTTCGTTCCGGCGAACAGCCACTCGACGCCGTGTTAATACAAGTGTCTGCGCCCGACGCCCATGGCAATTGTAGTTTAGGTATCAGTGTCGAAGCGACACGCGCAGCGCTGCAGGTTGCCAAAAAGGTCATCGCGTGGGTGAATCCAAAGATGCCCCGCACGCATGGCGACTCCTTCATTCATGTCAGTCAAATCGACCGCTATTTTGAAGAAGCGGCCCCGATGCCGATTCACGAGCGTCCGGCGCAAAGTAAGATCACCACGCGTATCGGCGAACGCGTAGCTGAACTCATTGATGACGGTGACTGTTTACAGATGGGCATCGGCGCTATCCCAGATGCGACCTTGGCGTGCCTCGGCCACCATAAAGACTTGGGTATTCATACTGAGATGTTTTCAGATGGGGTGTTACCGCTGGTCGCGAGTGGCGTCATTAATAACTCACGTAAGCGTAAGCATCGCGGGCGTATCGTAACGACCTTTGCCATGGGTAGTCAGCAACTGTATGACTTCGTCGATGATAATCCTCAGTGTGCCTTCTTAGACGTGGAGTACACCAACGATACCTCGGTGATTCGCCAGAACAAGCAAGTGATGGCGATCAATAGCGCCCTGCAAGTGGATGTGACGGGGCAAGTCTGTGCCGACTCGATAGGTACCAAAGTCTACTCCGGCGTAGGCGGACAAATGGACTTTGTGCGCGGCGCAAGTTTGTCTGAAGGTGGCCGCTCTGTGATTGCACTGCCGGCGACAGCATGTGGTGGCAAAGTATCGCGGATCACGTCGCTGTTAGCGCCCGGCGCAGGAGTGGTGACAACGCGTGCGCATGTGCACTACGTGGTAACTGAATATGGCGTGGCGAACCTGCGCGCCAAGAGTCTTACGGAACGTGCAACGGCACTGATTCATATCGCTGCGCCACAATTTCGCGAACAACTGGCGCGGGAAGCACGCGACGATTGGGGACTGCAAGTACACATCTAACTGTCTGTAACTACTCACAAAGGAGTAGTCCCGGTGTACCTCTGACGAGCAGAGGTACAGCCTCCATTCGTTGATATCGATCAATTCTCCTCCTTGTACTAGGCTTACAATCACATTCAGAAGTATCTGAATCAATGGTCCATCAAGGAGGACTCCCATGCTTAAGAAAAAGCTCATAAATACGCAATTCAACGTTGCTTCCTTAGCGTTGCTAGGCAGTATCACTGCGCTGACATTTTCCATTGCACCGGCTTTTGCTGATGAGGATGGTCAGGCAGCCTATGCGAAGAACTGCCAAGCCTGCCACCAGCCAAACGGTAAAGGTCTTCCGGGTGCATTCCCTCCACTTGCGGAGAACCCGAATGTGAACGGCCAACCTAATTATGTGGTGCAGACTATCTTGCAAGGTAAGTCTGGGCCGTTAGAAGTGAATGGCCAGAAGTACAACGCAATGATGCCACCAATGCAGCATCTAGAGGATGACACCATTGCGGCAATCACCAATTATGTTCTTTCCAGCTGGGGTAACTCTGGCGCCAAGGTCGATGACGATGATGTCGAAGATGTGCGTGTCGAACTAGGCTTAAAAGACCGCGCCGCGGGCAAGCCTCATGCCGATGAGACAGCGGCTGAAGTGAAGTACAAAGGTGCACCTTCTGCGGTGAAAGGAGGCAAACAGGTGGTGACACCTGGAGCGCCGAGTATGACCGAGGAAGAGTTCGCGTTAGCGCAGGAAATTTACTTTCAACGCTGTGCGGGCTGTCATGGTGTCTTGCGTAAAGGCGCAACAGGTTTGCCGTTGACGCCGGACATCACCCAAGAAAAGGGCACGGATTATCTGAAAGCGCTGATTAATTACGGCTCACCAGGCGGCATGCCGAACTGGGGAACCTCGGGCGAACTCACTGAAGAAGAAATTGAGCTGATGGCTCACTTTATTCAACATGAGCCGCCAACGCCTCCAGAGTGGGGCATGCCAGAAATGAAAGACAGCTGGGTAGTGCACGTCGCACCCGAAGATCGCCCTACCGAGCCGCAACATGACTACGACGTCGATAATATGTTTGCGGTCACGCTGCGTGATGCCGGCCAGGTTGCGATTATCGATGGCGCTAGCAAGAAGGTGCTCAATTATGTCGAAACTGGTTATGCGGTGCATATTTCACGTGCGTCCAGCTCAGGTCGCTACTTCACCACTATTGGACGTGACGGCAAAATTGATTTGATAGACCTGTTCATGTTCCCACCGCAAGTAGTTGCGGAGATCAAAATCGGTCTGGAAGCTCGTTCTGTTGAGAACTCGCGTTACAAAGGTTATGAAGACAAGATTGCTATCGCTGGCGCTTACTGGCCGCCACATTATGTGCTGATGGATGGGCAGACGCTAGAACCGCATAAAATCGTTTCTACCCGTGGTATGACGGTGGATACCCAAGAGTATCACCCAGAGCCTCGTGTGGCGGCGATTGTGGGTTCACATAAGCACCCTGAATTTATCGTTAACGTTAAAGAAACCGGCCAAATTAAGTTGGTGAACTATGCCGATATCGATAACTTGCAGGTGACAACCATTGATGCTGCGCCATTCTTGCATGATGGTGGCTGGGATCGTTCTGGGCGTTATTTCATGACCGCGGCAAATGAGAACGACACCATCGCGGTGGTTGATGCGTTGGAACGTGAACTCGAGGCACTCGTGCCGGTCGAGCGTATTCCGCATCCAGGTCGCGGCGCCAACTTCGTGGATCCTGAGTTTGGTCCGGTATGGGCGACCAGCGCATTGGGGAATGCGAATATTACCTTGATTGGTACTGACCCAGAAAACCATCCTGAGCAAGCCTTTAAGGTTGTACGTATCCTCGAGGGACAAGGCGGTGGTTCGCTGTTCATCAAGACCCACCCGAAGTCACATAACCTTTGGGTAGATACCCCGTTGAACCCATCAAGTGATATTGCGCAGTCAGTTGCGGTGTTTGATACGCGCGATTTCAGTAAAGGCTATGAAATATTACCTATTGCCGAGTGGGCAGACCTAGGTCCAGGTCCAAAACGTATCGTGCAGCCTGAATACAATATGGCGGGTGATGAAGTTTGGTTCTCAGTCTGGAGTGGTATGGAAGAAGAGTCTGCGATTGTGATTGTCGATGACAAAACACGCAAACTGAAACATGTCATTAAAGGCGAGAAGATCGTTACGCCGACAGGTAAGTTCAATAACTATAACACTCGCAACGAGGTGTATTAATGGTAGGACTGCAGTTCAGGCTAGGGATTGCCTGTGGTGCAGCACTGTTTGCGGTGGCAGGTTCTGCCACCGCACGACAGGATGACACCCAGGAAAAGGTAGTTGCTGATGAAGTAATTACCATAGTTGCCCACCGTCAGCCCCGCGAATTAAGTGAAGTGGCTGGCACTGTTAGCGTCATTAGCGCCGATGAACTGGCGCGTGACTTAGTCTTAAACGCGAACGATCTCGTTCGTTACGAAATGGGAGTAGAGCTCGATGACACTAGTTCTCGCTTTGGTCACAGCGGTTTTCGTATTCGTGGTATTGGCGGTAACCGCACCGCCATTGTCGTCGACCAAGTAGCACTTGCAGATCGTTTCGCCGTAGGAAGCTTCTCTGACACCGGGCGTGGTTTGCTTGACCTCGGTTTAGCCAATCGCGTGGAAATTCTGCGTGGTCCAGCCTCAACTTTGTATGGGAGTGACGCGCTTGGTGGCGTAGTCGCTATCGAAACCCTGAGCGCCGATGACGTGTTGTATAACGCAAATCGTGGCACCCGTGTGCGATTCGGTGCCGCAACGGATGCGCAACGTGCTTATGGCCGAGTTGCGACTGCTTGGAGTGGCGGCGACCACAGTGTGCTGATTGCGGGGGCAGCGCAGTACCGAGAGGAACTGGATGCTGCTGCGACCGAAACGCATGACCCACAGCGAGTGCGCCAAACTGGGGCATTATTGAAGTGGCAGACGTACACTGATCAGGGGACCTGGCAACTAAGCTTTGATGCCTTGCGTGAACGTCGTGAAACCGAGGTACTGCACAGTTTAGGCAGTGGTCGACAGGCGAACACTACCGCGTTATCCGGCGACGATGAACGCTATGAGTGGCGCGCCATCTTGCGGCTCCGCAGTGAGCCTAACTGGCTTTCTGACCGCGGTGAGTGGCGTTTGTATGTACAAGAAGCGCAAACCCAACAAGATTCTTTCGAACAACGTGGCTTGCTCGCTGAGCCGCTCAGTATCTACCGCGGCTTTCGTTATGACTATGATAATTATGGCCTTGCCGCCGACCTTGAAACCGACCTCGCTTCGGGCAACATTCGGCATCGCTTAGGTTACGGCTTTGAAGTCACGCGTGCCGAAGTGTGGGATGAGCGTGATGCGTGGCAATGGAACCAAGTCCAGCAGACTGCCACGAAAGTTCTGTTGGGCGAAACCTTCCCGTTGCGGGATTTTCCGCGCAGTCAGATTGATGAGGTCGGGCTCTACTTGCACGACGAAATGCGGCTCTGGCGTGACGGACCAAGCCTAAGTCCAGGTATACGTTATGAACGTTATGCGTTGCACACACAGCCAGATACGTTGTTTGCTGAGCGCTACCCAAATAGCGACGTGACCGACTTAACCCATGACGCTTGGCTACCGAAGTTAGGCCTGTTATGGCCGTTGACTGACAGTGCCGAATGGTTTGCGCAATATGCGCGTGGCTACCGTGCACCGCCTTTTGCTGATGTGAATGTGGGGTTGTACTACCCGCAGTTCCGTGTGTTGGCGATTGCTAACCCCGATTTAAAGCCGGAGCGTGGTTACACCTTTGAAACTGGCGTGCGCTGGCGCTCACGGCAGGCACGGGCAAGTATTACTGCATTCCACAACCGCTACAGCGACTTTATCGAAAGCCGCGCTGCGTTGGGATTTGATCCGCAACGCGGATTGCTTGTTTTTCAGTCAATTAATCGGGATAAGGTTATCGTAGAGGGACTAGAACTAAGTTGGGAACAAGACTGGACCGCGTCTTGGTCGAGTGAGCTATGGTTACAGTACTTGCGAAGTGAAGATAGAAATAGCGGCGAAACTGTGGCTTCGGTAAGTCCACCGTCCATGCTAGCTGCGGTTCGTTATTCGCCGCCAAGTATGAATTGGGAAAGTCGCTTAGTGGTGCGCGCGCAACGAGGGCAAAAGCAACTCTTTAATGCGGATGATGAAGCGCTATTTGCAGCACCAGGCTATGCGACAATCGATTGGTTAATGCAATGGTATCTCACTCCTGATCTACAAGTTGGAACCGGCATATTTAATCTAACAGATAAAACCTACTGGCAGCCCGCACAAGTAAGTGGCTACCCCGAATCTGATCCGATCGTGCCTGTGCTTTCGCAACCAGGTCGTCAGCTTCGACTCACCTTTGATGTACGTTTTTAGTAAAAACTAAAAAAATTTATTGACAAGTGTGCCGTTCGCCTCTATATCGTCAGTGTCGCATGAGGCGAACGATTTTCCCTGTAGTTGTTGGTCTGGAGGAAGGCATACAATGGCAACGATCAACCGTGATTTCATCACCAAGAAGCCGTTTAACGACTTCAAAAATTATCCTTACGGGTTTGCCCGTTCAGGCGATTTTTCTATTCGCGAAGCTGAGCTATTGAGCCAGCACGGGAGCTTGATTGCGGCGCTGATGAGCGGGGAAGTTGAACCCATGTCAGCCGAAGAGCAATCGCTGCTCGCGAGTGCGCGTGGCGAAAAAGCTGCAGAGTCTCCGGTGGAGAAGGCTTGGTCGAAGTATCAAGCACGCATCAATCGTCCGAAAGTAGGCAGTATGTATGGCCGTAGCCGTTACACTGACGACGCCTTTGAAGTTTCAGGTGCGGATGACGACGATTTGGTTGTTGAAGACTAATTAAAAAGCCGCGCTCGTCCATTGCTAATGGCATGAGCGCGGCTCCCTTCTTACATTGTCGCGTTAACTCTTTTCGCGAGCGATGGCGCGGTGCGCAATATCGGTTCGATAATACACATCTTCCCAATTAATTTTGCTGACGCCAGCATAGGCTTTCTGCTGCGCTAAGCTGACTGAGTCGGCGATTGCTGTCACACACAATACCCGACCGCCCGCTGTCACAATATCGCCATTCTCAAGGCGTTGCGTACCCGCATGGAAGACCTTGGTGTCACTGGTGTCTGCATCCTGTAAACCGCTAATCACTTTACCCTTAGCGTAGCTTTCAGGGTAACCGCCAGCGGCCATCACCACGCCCACAGTCGCACGTGGGTCGAAGTCGATGACTTGTTCGGCCAAGTTACCGGCGCAGGCAGCCAAACAAAGCTCAACTAGATCAGACTGTAAGCGCATCATGATCGGCTGGGTTTCTGGGTCACCAAAACGGCAATTGTATTCGAGAACTTTGGCGGTGCCATCCGGTGCAATCATTAGTCCAGCGTACAGGAAGCCAGTATAAGGATGACCTTCGGCAGCCATCCCTTGTACTGTTGGCTCGATAACATGGTCCATCACCCAATTATGGACGTCTGGTGTTACCACTGGAGCAGGTGAATACGCTCCCATGCCGCCAGTGTTCGGGCCTTTATCACCGTTGTCACGGGCTTTATGGTCCTGACTACTTGCAAAGGCTAAAGCAGTTTTGCCATCAACCATGACAATGAAACTCGCCTCTTCGCCTACTAAAAACTCCTCGATGACCACGCGGCTCCCGGCGTCGCCGAAGCGGTTGCTAGCGAGCATATCGTCAATCGCAGCAAACGCCTGTGCTTCAGTTTCGGCGATAATGACGCCTTTACCTGCAGCAAGGCCATCCGCTTTAATAACTATCGGTGTGCCTTGGCTACGCACATAATCTTTAGCCGCTTCGATGTCGGTAAAAGTGCCGTAAGCCGCGGTCGGGATCGCATGGCGAGCTAAAAAGTCTTTGCTGAACGCTTTCGAGCCTTCCAATTGTGCCGCACCTTGAGTAGGCCCAAAAATACTTAGGCCAGCTGCGGTAAAGGTATCGACAACGCCGGCTACCAAAGGAGCTTCGGGTCCCACAATCGTTAACCCTACAGCATTGTCCTGCGCAAATTTTAGCAAGCCTTGGATATCATCTGCGGCGATTGCCACATTTTCGAGCTTTAATTCAGTCGCAGTGCCGGCATTACCCGGTGCAACAAAGACAGTTTCGACCTGCGGCGATTGTGCCGCTTTCCATGCCAAAGCATGTTCACGGCCACCGCCGCCAATCACAAGTACATTCATGTCGTATCGACTCTCTTGTTTCGCTTATGAGGAAGATTCTGGTTTTCTAAATTTCAAGGTAAAACGGTCACTCTCACCAATGCCCTGATAGCGTTCACGGTCTTGTTCGCCGAGACCGAGCGTTGGTGGTAATGTCCATACGCCACGCGGATGGTCAGCGGTATCATCAGGGTTCGCATTAATGTCGCTGGCCTTAACTAATTCAAAACCGGCGGCTTCAGCAGCCTTAACCGCTAAGCTTTGCTTCATGTAACCTGAGCTATCCATATGCGTGTTAGGGCGGTTCTCTGGTAAACGGTGATCAACCACCCCTAAAATACCGCCTGGCTTCAAGGCTTTATAAAAGGTGGCAAAGGCTGCTTCGACACCTGCTTCGCCCGCGTTCATGTACCAGTTATGCAAGTTACGGAAGGTTAGTACGCGATCCGCTGTTCCCGCTGGTGCAATAGCACTGTCTTCGGTGGGCGCAAATTCGGTTACTTCGATGGCGCTGAATGCAGGATCTTCTGCCACTCGCTCATTAAACGCTTTGCGTGAATTAACGTAATACTCGCGCGTTTCAGATTGTGGGAAGTGCGCAGCGTAGAGCTTGCCATTTTCTTTTAAGTAAGGTGCAAGAATCTCGGTATACCAACCGCCACCTGGCCAGATCTCAACCACGGTCATATCCGGTTCAACCTCGAAAAAGGTCAGTGTTTCGATAGGATGACGATGGCGGTCGCGGCTCAGGTTGTCAGCTGAGCGCGCTGGATTATTATTCACCGCTTGCTCAAGGCTCATGCTACTTGAACTCGTGGCTTCCGGACTCTCAGAACAGCCGACTAGCATACTCACGCTAGCTGCTAAGGTAATCATTGCTAAGAAGTTTTTCATGGTTACTTCCTTTAGTTGCTGCTATCGACGGATAGGGGTTGTTTAATCCTAGCCGCCGAAACACAGAACGGCAATGTTATTAATGACGGAAATGGCGCATGCCGGTAAAGACCATGGCAATTCCATGTTCATCTGCTGCGGCAATGATCTCTTCGTCGCGAATCGAACCACCCGGCTGAATGATAGCTTTGATGCCCGCAGCTGCCGCTGCGTCAATACCGTCGCGGAACGGGAAGAAGGCGTCTGACGCCATAACGCTGCCAGCAACTTCAAGGTTCTCGTCGGCTGCTTTGATACCGGCGATTTTGGCGCTGTAAACTCGGCTCATTTGCCCTGCGCCCACACCAATGGTCATGCCATCTTTGGCGTAAACAATTGCATTTGACTTAACGAACTTGGCTACCTTCCAGCAGAACAGGAGGTCTTTCAGTTGCTCAGCGGTTGGCTGTGCCTTACTTACCACTTTGAGGTCTTGTTCAGTGATTTCGCCAAGGTCAGCATCTTGTACTAGCAGTCCGCCGTTCACACGCTTGTAGTCATAGCTTGCGGCGCGTTGCTCAGGCCATTGGCCACATGACAATAAGCGTACATTAGCTTTAGCCGCGACCACCTGTTGTGCTTCTGCGCTTACGCTCGGCGCAATAATAACTTCCACAAATTGGCGGTCGATAATGGCTTTTGCCGTGGCTTCGTCAAGTTCACGGTTGAAAGCGATGATGCCACCAAACGCCGAGGTCGGGTCGGTCTTAAATGCGCGGTCATAGGCGCTTAAAATCGATTCACCCACAGCGACGCCGCAAGGGTTGGCGTGTTTGACAATAACACAGGCCGGTTCGGCGAAAGATTTAACGCACTCGAGGGCTGCGTCAGTGTCGGCGATGTTGTTAAATGACAGCGCTTTACCTTGCAATTGCTGAGCAGTTGCCACCGAGGCTTCGTGTGGCTCAGCTTCAACATAAAACGCAGCTTGTTGATGACTGTTTTCGCCGTAGCGTAAATCTTGCTTCTTCTCGAACTGCGTGTTGAACGTACGAGGGAATTGGCTCTCTTGCTCTGGCAAACGTGCACCAAAGTAATTCGCAATCATGCCGTCATATTGAGCGGTATGCTCAAATGCACGAATGGCGAGGTCGAAACGCGTATCGAAAGTAAGACTGTTGTTATTCGCATCCATTTCAGCAATCACTCGATCGTAATCGAGCGCGTTCACAACGATGGTAACGTCTTGATGATTCTTGGCAGCCGCACGCACCATCGTGGGTCCACCAATATCGATGTTCTCTACCGCGTCAGCATGCGAACAATTAGGATCTGCTACCGTTTTGGCGAATGGGTAAAGATTGACGACCACCATATCAATCGGTGCGATGTCTTGTTCGGCCATAACCGCATCGTCGGTACCACGACGTGCCAGAATGCCACCGTGAATTTTCGGGTGTAAGGTTTTCACGCGGCCATTCATGATTTCTGCTTGGCCTGTGTGCTCGGACACATCCGTCACTGCGATATTGTTGTCACGTAGCAGCTTGGCTGTGCCGCCAGTTGATAGAAGTTGCACGCCACGTTGTTGCAAAGCTTGTGCAAACTCAATAATGCCAGTTTTGTCCGATACACTAAGCAGCGCACGTTGAATAGGTCGAAAATCCATGATGGTCACCGTAAAAATTCAATAAACTATTGTTCTTAAAACAAAAAAGAGCACACAAGGCGCTCTTTTTCAGGGGCAATTAGTTCATGCCGTACTTTTTCAATTTTTTGCGCAACGTGCCGCGGTTGATGCCGAGCATGGTCGCTGCACGGGTTTGATTACCGCGCGTATAAGTCATGACCTCTTCCAATAGCGGCGCTTCGACTTCAGCGAGCACTAATTCGTACAACTCTTCTGGGTCTTGGCCATCAAGTTGCTTAAGGAATGAGTTTAATGCTTGCTTCACTGAATCGCGCAGCGGTTTTGGCTGGGCGTTATTACCAATCGTCGTGAATGGTGAAACTTGGTCACGATTTGCGTTTTGATCAAACATAGGTGCGCTCTATCTCTTCTTAGTTTACTGAGTTAAAAAACGTCGCCAGTGCATCAAGTTGCTCTGCAGCATCCTCAATAGTCACAAAGTGGCGGCGAAATTCTGCCGCAGGTTGTTGCTCTTGCAAGTACCAACCCACATGTTTTCGGGCAATCCGGACACCGGTGAAGTCTCCGTAGTGTTCATGCAGCCGATGGACATGCCGCATCACCACATCTGTTACTTCATCCATGTTCGGTTTTGCCAACTGCTCGCCGGTTGCCAAAAAATGCGCAATTTCGCGAAACAGCCAAGGATTCCCTTGAGCGCCGCGGCCAATCATAATGGCATCGGCGCCAGTATAGGCTAAGACCTCTTGGGCCTTAGCTGGAGTTCTGATGTCACCGTTAGCGACAACTGGAATGGACACCGCCTGTTTTATGGCACGAATCGTGTCGTATTCCGCTTCTCCTTTGTACATACAGGCACGCGTTCGCCCGTGAACCGCTAAGGATTGAATGCCAGCCTGCTCGGCAAGTTTAGCAATCGCTACGCCATTGCGGTTATCGGGATCCCAGCCTGTACGTATTTTCAAGGTGACAGGTACATCAACTGCGGTCACGACTGCGTGCAAGATGTCTTGCACTAAATCGGGATATTGCAGCAAGGCTGAGCCCGCCATCTTTTTATTCACCTTCTTTGCTGGGCAACCCATATTGATGTCAATGATTTGTGCGCCGTTAGCCACATTGTGCTGCGCCGCTTGCGCCATTAACTCAGGTTCACATCCAGCAATTTGTACAGCTTTGATACCGGGCTCGTCGGCATGGCCCATACGCATTTGCGACTTCTGGGTTTGCCACACGCGCGGATTACTCGACAACATCTCAGAGACAGTCATGCCGGCACCAAGCTCATTGCAGAGCTGGCGAAAGGGCAGATCAGTGACACCCGCCATGGGCGCTAAGATCACTGGATTGTCGAGGAGATAAGGTCCGATCCGCATCGGTTAAAAACTGTTCAACTCAAGGGTCGGAAATTTTAGGGAATTTAGCGCAGAAAGAAAAGGCTGTATTTTGTACAAAACCAGCCTTTTTTGCACTTTTTACTCTTGACAATTTGATGACAAGCTACTGTTTACGCGTCGCGTGGAGCATCACCCAGTCGTCTTGGATAGTTGCAGGGTCAAACGTGAAATCGGTGTTATAGGCGCTTTCGACGGCTTCAATTTGACGCTCGAGGATACCCGACATGACGAGATCGCCCTGCGGCCCAACATATCCTTTAATGACACCCGCCAATTCTTGTAATGGGCCCGCTAACACATTTGCTAAAACGATATCGGCCGCTAGGGTCGGTTGTTCACTAGGTAAGTAGACTTCCAATCGCTCGGCAACACCATTGCGTTCGGCATTTTCGCGGCTGGCAATTAGCGCCTGCCGATCGATGTCGATACCGATGGCGCGCTCAGCACCCAATAGCAGAGCCGCAATCGCAAGAATCCCCGAGCCACAGCCAAAGTCGACAACGGTTTTGCCGGTGAGGTCCTGACTATCCAGCCATTGCAGACAGAGTGCGGTGGTGGGATGGGTACCCGTACCAAAGGCCATGCCTGGGTCGAGCAGGATATTCACTGCAGCAGGGTCCGGAATATCACGCCAGCTTGGACATACCCAAAGACGCTTACCAAACAGAATAGGGTGGAAGTTATCCATCCATTCGCGTTCCCAGTCTTTGTCTTCCAACGGGTCGGTTTTGTAATTCAAACCGTCTTTAAAATATTTAGACTTCTTCAGATTGGCAAGCACCGGCTTGAGGTCAGTTTCCGCTGGAAAAAGCCCAGTAACCAAAGTTTCCTGCCAATAAAGCACTTCACCTAAGGGCGGCTCAAAAATAGGGTTGTCGTGAGCATCGCGATAAGTCACTGCCATTGCGCCGTTGCCTTGCAACATGTCACCGACCAGCGGTGCATGTTGCTCAGGCGCAGATACCGTAAGCTGAATCCATGGCATAGGGGTTAGTGACCACCCATGCCAAGTTTCTTCTCAAGATAGTGGATATTGGTGCCACCATGTTGGAAGTTTTCATCGGCCATGATGTCTTTTTGCAGTGGTACGTTGGTTTTAATTCCTTCGATAATCAGCTCGCTCAGCGCATTACGCATACGCGCAATGGCAACATCACGGTTTTCACCGTAGGTAATCAGCTTGCCAATCATCGAGTCGTAGTTCGGCGGTACTTTATAGTCTGCATAAACATGCGAGTCCCAACGAACACCCAACCCACCTGGCGGATGGAAACGATTGATGAGACCAGGTGAAGGGACAAACGTATTCGGGTCCTCTGCGTTGATTCGACACTCAACTGCGTGCCCACGAATCACCACATCTTCTTGTGAAAACGAGAGCGGGCGACCCGCAGCAATACGTAATTGCTCTTTGATCAGGTCGATGCCAGTAACCATTTCGGTGACTGGGTGCTCAACTTGGATACGCGTGTTCATTTCGATGAAATAGAACTCGCCATTTTCGTAAAGAAATTCGAACGTACCAGCACCGCGGTAGCCAATTTCTAAGCAAGCTTTCGCACAACGCTCGCCAATATACTTTCGCATTTCAGGAGTAATACCTGGTGCTGGTGCTTCTTCAACGACTTTCTGGTGGCGACGCTGCATCGAGCAATCACGTTCACCTAGATAAACAGCGTTGCCTTGTCCGTCAGCCAAGACTTGGATTTCAATGTGGCGTGGGTTCTCAAGAAACTTCTCCATGTAAACCATGGAGTTGCCAAATGCTGCACCGGCTTCTGCTTGGGTAGTGCTGATGGCTCGAATGAGTTCTTCTTCTTTACGCACCACGCGCATACCGCGACCACCACCGCCGCCAGCGGCCTTGACGATAACTGGATAGCCAATGCGCTTCGCTATCTTTAAGTTTTTCTCTTCGTCGTCACCGAGTGGACCACCTGAGCCTGGAACACACGGAACACCGGCTTTCTTCATTGCTTCGATGGCCGAGACTTTATCGCCCATCAAGCGGATGACATCGGCAGTCGGGCCAACAAAAATAAAACCTGAATTTTCTACTTGTTCAGCGAAGTCGGCGTTCTCGGCGAGGAAGCCGTAACCCGGATGAATAGCTGCTGCGTCAGTGATTTCCGCGGCACTAATGATGCGCGGAATATTTAAGTAGCTCTCGTTGGCAGGTGCATTACCGATACAAATCGACTCATCTGCCAACAACACGTGTTTGAGGTTACGGTCAACCGTTGAGTGCACCGCAACCGTCTTGATACCGAGCTCCTTGCATGCGCGCAGTACGCGCAAAGCAATTTCGCCTCGGTTTGCAATGACAACCTTATCTAACATGATGATGTCCTGAATTGTGGTGTTTACTCGATCACGAATAACGGCTGGTCGAATTCGACAGGTTCACCGTTTTCAACAAGGATCTGTTTGACCACGCCACCTTTGTCGGCTTCGATTTGGTTCATCATCTTCATCGCTTCGACAATACATAGCGTTTCGCCAGCTTTGACTTGCTGACCAACGGTAACAAAATCGCTCGCGCCAGGTGCTGGTGCCGCGTAGAAGGTACCCACCATAGGTGAGCGTACAACATGGCCAGTGATTTCAGGCTCTGCTGCTTCCGCTGGTGCAGCGGCTGCTGGTGCTGGTGCCGGTGCCGCAGGCGCGTGCATTGGCGCAGGTTGATAGTGCATCGGTGCCGCCATTTGCTGGCTACCACCCCGATGAATGCGAACCGACTCTTCACCTTCGGTGATTTCAAGTTCAGCGATGCCTGATTCTTCGACCAGTTCGATCAATTTTTTAATTTTACGAATATCCATGATCTGATATGACCCCGTAGATAATAGTTAGGTGTTATCGCGTTGCTGTAAATTTGAGACTGCGGCTTGCAAGGCAAGTTCATACCCTTGTGCACCACAACCGCAAATCACCCCAACGGCTAATTCGGCTAAATAGGAATGGCGGCGAAAGGCTTCGCGCGCATGAATATTGGACAAATGCACTTCAATAAATGGAATAGCAACAGCTGCAAAAGCGTCCCGCAGCGCAACACTGGTATGGGTATAAGCCGCAGGGTTAATAATAATGAAGTCGACCTTGCTGGAAGCGGCCTCTTGCACCCAGTCAATGAGTTCATACTCGGCATTGGACTGGCGACAGTCGAGCGTCACGCTCAGACCTTCGGCCTTGTGACGGAGTTCGCTTTCAATGTGTGCGAGTGTTGCAGAGCCGTATATCTCTGGTTCGCGTTGCCCCAACATATTGAGGTTGGGACCGTTCAACAACAAGATTCTGTAGTTATGATGATTATTTTCGGTCATTTTGCTGCTATCTGTTGCGAAGTTATGAGTAAGTTGCATTGTGTATGAAATTCTATAAATCTCATCGCAAATTACACTGGTAACTTGGCATTATAGTTAAAAATGACCGAAACGCAGCAAAATACTGGTCTTATCACCGAAGATCACGGCAAATTTTGTGTTGCCTCAACTTCATCTAAGTGTTGCACAAATCCTTCGGCATCTAGAAAGCCTGCGATGCGCGCGTTGGGCACGAGTTCACCATCATAGAAAAACAAGATCGTGGGTAAGCCCACAACTTGATAATGCTGCAAGATGGCATTGTTGGTCGTGTTGTTTTTTGTCACATCCGCTTGCAAGACGACAGCATCCGCCAGCGCTTGCTGCACTTCTGGGTCGGTGAAGGTGTAGCGTTCAAACTCTTTGCAAGCAACGCACCAGTCGGCGTAAAGGTCTAGCATAACCAGCTGATTGGGCTGGGCTTGGGTAAGCTCTGCTTCAATTGCGGCGACCGAGTTGACCTGCTTGAAAGGGAGCTCAGCATGACTGCCTTGCGGCCACCACAGGAACAACAGCCAGGTAGCTATTGCCAGCCAAGTGCCGCTGAGTACGACGGCCATACCGTTATCAATATCGCGTAATGAGGTGATGATCAGGTACAGCGCACTCAAAGAAATAAAGACAACCCAAAGCCAGTCGGCAACGGCTACTGGCAACAAACGTTCGACAAAAAGCACGGCGACCGCGAGCAAGACCACGCCGAAGATGCGCTTGACCACATTCATCCATGCGCCGGCCTTCGGCAGTAGCTTGCCGCCGGTGGTACCAAACAAAATCAGTGGCAGCCCCATACCTAGACTCAACGCATAAAGCACGCTCGCACCAACCGCAACGTCACCCGATTGTGCAATAAATAACAACACGCCTGACAACGGAGCTGTGGTGCATGGTGAAGCAATAAGCCCAGACAGTACGCCCATAATAAACACACTGCGATGTGCGCCACCGCGTTGTTGCTGACTGACTTCATTCAAGTAATTCTGCCACTTGCTGGGTAATTGCAGGTTGTAAAAGCCCAGCATGCTAAGGGCGAGTAATATAAATAAAGCAGCGAGTACGATCAGTACCACGGGGTGCTGCAGCATGGCTTGATAACGCAAGCCAGCAAGTGCAACCACAATACCAAGCGCCGAGTAAGTAATGGCCATACCCTGCACATAAGCAAAGGATAAAGTGAATGCGCGGGCGGTTTTGAGCGCCTTGTTGGGCCCCATAATTACCGTCGAAAGAATTGGGTACATTGGCAATACGCATGGAGTAAACGCTAAGCCAATGCCAGCAACAAAGAATATCAGCAGTACCCAAACGAGCGGTTGCTCGGTCAAGTCACTAAAAAGACTGTTGGCGGTAAATTGCTGGCTATTGGCAGCCACCTGCTCAAAGTCGACCGCTGCCGCCGGTTGTGGATTCACCGCACTGACTCCGGTGGTGGCTGAGTTCGTCACAGCGCTTAGCGGCAGTTGTTTGGTACTCGGTGGGTAACACAAACCCGCATCGGCACAGCCTTGATAGCCTAGGGTAAAGTTACTCGCGGCGATATTAGCTAAGGTGAGTTGTAGCGTCACTTCGTCGCGATAAATGATCGACTCGCCAAAAAACTCATCGTAATGCGCCTCGCCGGGCGGGAGTTCAGGTTGTTCCGCTAGCGGAATCGCTGGGTCGAACTGAAATCGATGTTGGTAAAGGTAATAACCATCGGCAATCGCAAAGGTCAGCTCGAGTTGTTTACCACGTTGGCGAAAATCAAACTGAAAGGCTTGCTCGACAGGTAAAAATTGATTTTGTGCGAAAGGGTCGTCAGTACTGACGTCAAAGTCTTGCGCTGCTGTGGCGCTTGGAAAAACAACTACAAAAAGCGTCAAAAAAGCCGCTACAAGCCATTGGCGGTACTGCATTAAGATGTTACCTCTGTTAACCACTGCAAATAAGCTTCACTACCAGCCTCTATCGGCATAGCAATGAGTTCAGCCACATCATAAGGGTGGGCGGCCTTGACCATTTCAAACAACGCCTCGAGCTGTGATGTCGTTGTTTTGATATTCAGGATCACTTCTTCGTCGCTGTGTAAGTGATCGTCCCACCAATACATCGACGTAGAAGGAGCGCCAATGTTAACACAGGCGGCGAGACGCGCACGCAGAACCTTTTCGGCAATGGCCTTCGCGGTATTTTTATCGGGACAGCTGCAAAACACTAAATGGTAGCTAGCGCTCATGGTGAGTCCTTAAATTTTTTTTTCGAAAAGCCTTGAGTTCAGGATTTTGCACCCCATAACTGTGGCACAACATTTTTTAACAGCCCTCGTGCGGAATCACAAGGGTAAGTTATCAACCACAACTAGGTTTAGGAGTTATCAAAGATGAAACTTCGTCCTTTACATGATCGTGTGATCATTAAGCGTTCTGAAGCAGAAACCAAATCTGCAGGCGGCATCGTGCTAACTGGATCGGCAGCAGAAAAATCGACCCGTGGCGAAGTCGTTGCAGTAGGTAACGGCCGTATCTTGGACAACGGTGAAGTCAAAGCACTCGACGTCAAAGTTGGCGACAAAGTGTTGTTCAGCGAAGGCTACGGCGTTAAGACCGAGAAAATCGATGGTGAAGAATACTTGATCATGAGCGAGTCAGACATTCTCGCGATCGTTGAAGGTTAATTTCAGCTAGAAACAGATTCGAAAGAGGAATACGAACATGGCAGCTAAAGAAGTAAAGTTTGGTAACACTGCTCGTCAGCGCATGCTCAAAGGCGTGAACGTACTGGCTGATGCAGTCAAAGTAACCTTGGGTCCGAAAGGCCGTAACGTTGTTTTGGAAAAATCATTTGGCGCACCTGTGATCACCAAAGATGGTGTTTCAGTAGCGAAAGAAATCGAACTTGAAGATAAGTTCGAGAACATGGGCGCACAAATGGTGAAAGAAGTTGCGTCAAAAGCCAATGACGAAGCTGGTGACGGCACCACGACTGCGACCGTATTAGCGCAATCAATCGTTAACGAAGGCTTGAAAGCTGTTGCCGCTGGTATGAACCCAATGGATCTTAAGCGCGGTATCGACAAAGCTGTTATCGCTGCTGTTGAAGAACTGAAGAAAATTTCTCAGCCGTGCGATAACAACAAAGCTATTGCCCAGGTCGGTACTATCTCTGCAAACTCGGATAGCACCATCGGTGAAATCATCGCCAAGGCAATGGAAAAAGTAGGTAACGAAGGCGTTATCACTGTTGAAGAAGGCCAAGCCTTACACGACGAACTTGACGTTGTTGAAGGTATGCAGTTCGACCGTGGTTACCTGTCGCCGTACTTCATCAACAACCAAGAAAACGGTACTGTTGAACTCGACAGCCCGTACATCTTGTTGGTTGATAAGAAAATCTCAAACATTCGCGAACTGTTGCCAACTCTTGAAGGCGTAGCGAAGTCTGGCAAGCCATTGTTGATCATCGCGGAAGACGTTGAAGGCGAAGCCCTCGCAACATTGGTTGTGAACAACATGCGTGGCATCGTTAAAGTTGCTGCTGTTAAAGCACCTGGCTTCGGCGATCGCCGTAAAGCGATGTTGCAAGATATCGCAGTATTGACCGGCGGTACCGTGATTTCTGAAGAAATCGGTATGGAGCTAGAAAAAGCTCAGCTGGAAGATTTAGGTACTGCGAAACGCGTTGTGATCAACAAAGACAACACTACTGTTGTTGATGGTAACGGTGACCAAGCAGCGATCGAAGGCCGCGTAACACAAATTCGCCAGCAAATAGAAGAAACCTCTTCTGACTACGACAAAGAGAAGCTGCAAGAGCGTTTGGCTAAATTAGCCGGCGGTGTTGCGGTCATCAAAGTTGGCGCAGCAACCGAAGTTGAAATGAAAGAGAAGAAAGCACGCGTTGAAGATGCGTTGCACGCAACTCGTGCAGCCGTTGAAGAAGGCGTGGTTCCTGGTGGTGGTGTTGCCTTGGTTCGCGCAGCGAGCAAACTTGGCGAGCTACGTGGCGACAACGAAGAGCAAAACGTCGGTATCAAACTTGCGTTGCGTGCGATGGAAGCACCATTGCGTCAAATCGCAACCAACGCTGGCGCTGAAGGCTCTGTAGTAGCTAACAACGTGAAAAACGGCGAAGGCAACTACGGCTACAACGCAGGTAACGACACCTACGGCGATATGCTTGAAATGGGTATCTTGGATCCGACCAAAGTTACACGTTCAGCATTGCAATTCGCAGCGTCAGTTGCAGCACTCATGATCACTACCGAAGCAATGGTTGCTGAACTTCCAAAGGAAGAAGCACCAGCCCCTGACATGGGTGGCATGGGTGGTATGGGCGGCATGATGTAAGCCCCCACGACTGAATGTCGATGTACGAACGGCCACTTTCGCAAGTGGCCGTTTTTTTATGTCACATTCTTTGCAGCTTTCCCGTCATATAGACAAAGCTACCAAAGGAGGTGGATTATGAAAAACATCACTATTTTAACCGCAGCAATCGCAGCGACGCTTTTTTCCGCAAACGCATTGGCTGCAGAAGTTAAAGTCGAATGGAAAGATGTTGAAAGTTACCGTGATATCGAGGCGGTGAATGGCATTCAAAGCCGTTTTGAAAAGCAAATCATGGATGGTTTAACTGAGCATTGGAAAGAGCTCGGCGCGAAACTGCCAGAAGATCATAAATTGACAGTTACCATGACCGACTTAGATATCGCTGGCCGAGTTGAACCAACTTATGGCGCGTCGGCTTCGAGCCACATGCGCGTGTTGGATGATATTTCATATCCGGCTATGAGCTTCGCATTTACCTACACCGATGCTAGCGGCAAGGTACTCGCTGAAGATGCGGACGTGCGTTTGAAAGATTTAGGTTCACGAGCAGGCACCATGCGCACTGCATTGCGAAGCGGTCGAGACACACTCTTTTATGAGAAACGCCTGATGGACCGTTGGTTCGATGACCAATTCAAGGCGTCAACGAACTAAAGACTTATTTCAGCGTAAGCTCGAGCGGAGTTTTGCTTGGTTCACCAGCAACTTCGCGCACGAGCCGCGGCACTAAAAAGCCCGGCAAGAGAGCTCGAAGCTTTTCAGCAATAGCTAACGCCTCGGCGTCAGTCACTGCGAAGTGGCTGGCGCCTTTTACTTTATCTAACTGGTGCAGGTAGTAGGGTAAAACTTTTGCCGCAAACAGCTCTTCACTTAGGGCGGCTAATACTTGAGCATTATCGTTAACCCCACGCAGTAATACGCTTTGGTTGAACAACGTCACCCCAGCTTGCGCCCATTCAGCCAGTGCTTGCTTTAATTTCGTTGCGATTTCGTGCGGGTGATTAGCGTGTAAAACCAAAATCGCTTGTAAGCGGCTGTCGCCGAGACGCTTCGCAAGTGCTGTTGTTAAGCGTTCGGGGAGCACGATTGGAAGACGCGAGTGTATCCGTATGCGTTTCAATTGCGGCAACGACTCGAGCTCGGTTAATAAGCGGCTCAATTGCTCATCAGTCGCCAGCAGCGGATCACCACCGCTAAGTATCACTTCATTAATATTTGCATCGGCTTGAATATAGGCAAGTAGTTCGCTGCGCTGCTGTCGGCCAAAGTGGTGTTCGGCATAGGGGAAGTGTCGGCGAAAGCAGTAGCGGCAATTAATAGCGCAGCCTCCGCGCAAAATAACTAGCACGCGCGAGCGGTACTTATGTAGTAGTCCGGGAGTCGTATTGTCTTGTTCAACGAGAGGGTCGGTGACAAAGTCCTCCTGCTCAAGGTACTCGTCGCTGGAGGGCATCACTTGGCGTAGCAACGGATCGGCAAGATTACCCTGCTCCATTAAACCGACGAAGTGGCGCGTCACCATAAGCGGGAAAAGTTCGCGCGCTTGGCTGTGTGCGTTCACCCAGCTTTCGGGTAGGCCAAGACGCTGACCAAGTTCAATGGGATCGCGAATGGCTTGCGCCAGTTCTTGTTGCCACGCTGGGCGTACGGAAATAACTGCTGTTTTCGACACTCTTGCTCGCTAACGGTTGCTGCGGGTTCGTTTAGAAGGCATTAGTTTACCTGAAAATCATTTTTACCTGAAAATTTCCCATTAATCGTTTATTATTGCCGCCGAAATCGCTAAACCTGTTTGATGATGAGGACTCTATGGCGAACTACAGTACAAATGAATTCAAGGCTGGTTTAAAAATTATGCAAGATGGCGAGCCTTGCGCCATTGTTGAAAATGAAATGGTCAAGCCGGGTAAGGGCCAAGCTTTTAACCGCGTCAAAATCCGTAAACTGATCAGTGGCAAAGTGGTTGAGAAAACCTTTAAGTCGGGTGACAGTGTTGAAGGGGCTGACGTTATCGATGTCGATTTAGCTTACCTTTATAACGATGGTGAATTCTGGCACTTCATGAACAACGATACGTTTGAACAAATCGCTGCTGATGAAAAAGCTGTTGGTGATGCGACCAAATGGTTGGTTGAGCAAGACGTATGTACGTTGACACTTTGGAACGGAAACCCGATCGCGGTAACGCCACCCAACTTTGTTGAGTTGGAGATCACGGAAACCGATCCTGGCCTGAAAGGTGATACTGCTGGTACAGGTGGCAAGCCGGCTACCTTGATCACTGGGGCAGTGGTACGGGTTCCTTTGTTCGTGCAGATCGGCGAAGTTATCAAAGTTGATACGCGTACCGGCGAATACGTTTCTCGAGTACAGAAGTAAGCCCGTCTAGACAATGCAGCGCACTTTGAATTGGCAGCCGTCGGCAAGCCTCGACACACTCAAAATCCGCGCTGCCTTGTTGGCTGAAACTCGAGCGTTTTTCGCAGCACGGAATGTCTTAGAGGTCGACACCCCATTGCTCGCGCAATGCGGTGTCACCGACCCCCATCTTGATAATCTGCAAACTAAACTACTCGGCACTACCTATCATCTACAAACCTCACCTGAATATGCTATGAAGCGCTTATTGGCAGCCGGGAGTGGTTGTATTTATCAGCTAGGAAAGGTATTTCGAGCCGATGAGCAAAGCGCGCGGCACAACCCGGAATTCACCATGCTTGAGTGGTACCGTGTTGGGTTTGCGATGCATGACTTGATTGCGGAGGTTGGCGCGCTCCTGCAGAAAACAGTTCAGGCTCCGCCGGTACAGCAAATAACCTACCGACAACTATTTCGGAAGTTGCTAGGTGTTGATCCCCTTGCAAGTGATGCATTCGAGTCGCTCAAGTCAGCTCTTGCTGAGCACAGTGACTTGCGTGATTGGGCTTTAGCCGAAAATGATTTAGATATTCTGCTTGATGGGGCGATGGCGTTTGTCATTGAACCGCAACTCGATCCAAAGATACCTTTTGCGATAACGCACTATCCAGCATCGCAAGCAGCATTAGCCCAACTTGATAGCAATGATGAACGCGTAGCTTTGAGGTTTGAGGTTTTCTATGGTGGGCTTGAATTAGCTAATGGTTATCAAGAGCTCACTAATGCGCAACAACAAGCGCAACGTTTTCATGCTGATAATGAGCGCCGAGAGGCACTCGGAAAGCCGCCGCGCACAGGCGATCAACGTTTACTTGAGGCGCTCGAGTTCGGATTGCCAAATTGTTCGGGAGTCGCATTAGGTTTTGATCGGCTCTTGATGATTGCCTTGCAGAAGCAACATATCTCCGAAGTCCTTCCCTTTGCTATTGATCGAGCGTAGCACTTGCTGAACGCAATCGTGATGTTATAATATAACAACTTCGAGATTGTAGTTTTCAAGATAGGCAGTTTTCTTATGACACAGCGTTCTCTGGACAAAACAGGAATTTGGGTAACCACTTTGTGTGCGTTGCACTGCTTGTTGTTGCCTGTGATCTTGCCGATGTTGTCGCTGATTGGTTTGTCATTTATCGGTGAAGAACTTTTAGAACGTACTATTTTGAGTATTAGTCTTATTGTTGGCTTTGTTGCCTTGATGATTGGCATGCGTAAACATTTACGCTTCTATCCATTACTGCTGTTGTTTGCTGGTGGTGTGATTTATTGGCACAAAGATAGTCTTGGTGAGATGGGCGAGCCTGCCATTATCCTATTAGGTGCCAGCTTGATTGTTGCGGCTCACTGGGTGAACTTGCGGCTCACCCGTGCTGCTGATGTGCTGGTAGCGAAAGCGACCTCTTAATCCGTCCGTTGCTCTAATACCACTCCCGCTTCCATATGATGGGTGTAAGGGAATTGGTCAAAGAGTGCCCGTTGCACAACCCTATGCGTGGTCGTTAGTTTTTCAAGGTTGGCCACCAAGGTTTCTGGGTTGCACGAAATATAAATGATTCGTGGATACTGCCGTACTAATTCCAAAGTGTCATCATCAAGACCGGCACGTGGCGGATCTACTAAGACCGTCTGACAGTTGAAACTCTCCAGTTCTGCTTCTGTCGCACGACGTGATTGCTTTTCACCTTGCATCACTGCGCTGAAGTCCTCAGCCGACATGCGCACGACCGTAACATTATCAATACCGTTAAGTTCACAGTTGAAGCGCGCTGAAGCGACACTGGTTTTGCTAATTTCTGTCGCTAGAACGCGGTTAAAGTTGCGGGCAAGTGGCAAGCTGAAGTTGCCATTCCCGCAATAGAGTTCAAGCAAATCATGATCGGTTTCAGCTGTGGCGGCTAATGCCCATTCCACCATATGAATATTCACCGCTGCGTTTGGCTGCGTGAAACTATTTTCGATTTGCTGAAATTGATAGTCGCGTCCAGCGATGGTGAGCTGCTCAACTACCCAGTCTTGTTCGAGTACAAGTTTTTGTTTACGAGCGCGGCCGATGAGTTGAATCTCAGCATATTGGCTGAGCGCTTCACGCAGTTGCTCAGCTGCTGCTTGCCATGCTTCATCAAGCTGGCGATGGTAGATTAAACTGATCAGTGCTTGGCCACTGGTCGTAGTCAGAAACTCAACCTGAAAAAGCTTTTGCCGTAGGGTCGGGCGAGAGCGGATGTAATCGATGAGGGCTGGCATTAACCGGTTTATCAATTGACTTCCCGCTGGGAAGTCATCCATCCGCAGCTTTTCGCGGCTCTCTGGATCAAACATAATGTAGTAGAGGTCATCACCTTCATGCCAAACGCGAAATTCGGCACGCATACGATAGAACTTGGCAGGTGAGGCATACACACTTAGCGACTCTTGGCAAAACGGCTCAAGCATGGTGGCCAAACGAGCGGCTTTTTCATCGAGCTGTTGTTGGTAGAGTTCAGGTTGTACTGCCAAATGTGTCATGAAGACCTCGTGATTCTTAAATGAGCTGCGAATTGTAATTACTCGCCGGTAAATGTCCAGCGCGGTGCTCATTTGTCATCTTTACAAAATCCTTGCATATGAACATTGATTAACCATACAAAGTGTTTCATATTGTTTCTTCGCTCGATGAAAAAACAAAAAAGAGCGATGAACAACAAAATAGTTAAACAACAATAATAAGGTGACACACATGTCTAAGCACTTTGCCAAGCGTGGCGGCTTTGCCGTTGCAGCTTTAGCGCTCGCCGTAAGCAGTGCGGTAGTTCATGCCGGTAACGATAAGGAACGCGTTATCATTCAGTTTAAACCAGGTAGCCAAGCACAAGTGGAAAAAGCTGTGCAGCGCGCCGGTGGTAATAAACATGTAGATTTAAGCAAGCTCGACGCAATGGCCGTTTCAGTGCCAAGCGCAGCGCTTAATGGTCTTCGTAATAACCCGAATATTGTGTTGGTTGAAGAAGATAGCAAACGTTATCTCCTTAGTTCACAGTATGAGCCGGGCACACCTTATGGTATTACGCAGGTGCAAGCCGACCTCGTCAGCGATGCTGGCGCCGGTGCAGTAAAAGTTTGTATTATCGATTCTGGTTATGATTTAGGTCACCCAGATCTGCCGACGAACGGCGTCACCGGGCGCTTTAATAGCGGTTCTGGTAATTGGTATACCGACGAGAATGGCCACGGAACTCACGTAGCGGGAACCATCGCAGCATTAGCAAACGGTGGTGGTGTGGTTGGCGTATTGCCGAATGGCAATGTGAACCTACATATCGTTAAAGTATTTAGCGCGAGTGGCTGGTCGTACTCTTCTTCATTAATCGCCGCTGCTGATGAATGTGCAGCTGAAGGCGCGCAAGTGATAAATATGAGCTTGGGCGGTAGCCGTGCAAACCGCACAGAAGAACGTGGCTTCGCGCAACTTAATAGTGCAGGTGTTTTGAGCATCGCTGCTGCAGGTAACGACGGTAATACGCGTCATTCATACCCAGCCTCTTATGACTCTGTTGTTTCTGTTGCTGCAGTTGATAGTACCGAAACTATTGCGGCCTTCTCTCAGCAAACAGATCAAGTAGAGCTCGCCGGTCCTGGTGTGGCTGTGCTTTCCTCTGTACCACGTGGTACTGGTGAGAAGGTAGCGGTTACTGTTGGTAGTAATGGTTACGATGCTAATGGTATGGACGGTTCAGCCCGTACCGAAGCAACTGGGGGCTTAGTCGATTGTGGTATTGGTGATTCAGCTTGTAGCGGTGCAAGTGGTGCTGTGTGCCTAATTGAACGCGGTTCGATTTCATTTACCGAAAAAGTACAGGCTTGTGAAGCGGGTGGTGGTGCTGCCGCCATTGTCTATAACAATGAACCGGGTCCACTTTTAGGTACTCTAGGCGAATACACTGCTTCAATCCCTGCAGTAGGTGTTTCTGATACTGATGGCGCTGCATTAATGTCACAACTAGGAAGCGCGGCGACAGTGAGTGTTGTGGATAGCGATTGGGCCTTCTTCGATGGTACTTCAATGGCGACGCCTCACGTGGCAGGTGTAGCAGCACTTGTATGGTCTCAGCACACTAGCTGCACTAATGACCAAATCCGTGCGGCATTGCATGCATCAGCTAAGGACTTAGGTGCAGCAGGTCGCGATAATGCATACGGCCACGGCTTGGTGCAGACGAAAGCTGCGGTCGACTACCTAACAGCTAATGGTTGTGGTGGTGATACTGGCGGTGACACCGGTGGCGACACTGGCGGTGATACCGGTGGAAATCCTGGTGGTGGTAAAGGCGGCGGAAAAGGCGGCCCGAAGAAAGGATAACTCTAATTTGAGTGGTTTTTGTTAAAAAGCTCGCCTTGTGCGAGCTTTTTTTATGCGCTTTGTGCAGTATTTCAGCAGTCAGCAAAAAAACACGCAAAAACTGCAAAAAGGCGCTTGACGTTCTAAGTTAAATCTCTAAAATGCGCTCCACGCTTGAGGCAGGCAACGAAGCCGCCAAAAGCATAAGTTTTCAGTCAGAAAAAATTATGCCGAAAGGCTTGACAGAAAACTAAGGCCATGTAGAATACGCGGCCT
>JBLWUU010000001.1:1117470-1489599 GCA_048268755.1 Pseudidiomarina sp. | reverse complement strand
AGCTATACGGAGTCAGCGCCGCACAAGAGATCATGAACCAAATAGACAAAACGGTTCAGGAGTTCTTTATGCAAGTCATGCAAATGGATACCTTCACGCTGAGGCTAGAAGCCAAATCTATTGGTGATGAGTACTGATTTTAAGCTAAACTGAACTCCGAAACTTGAGTAATAAAACTAAGACCGGACAGGAGTTTCGTGAGTGGGCGACCATTTCACCACTGCGCGATGAGAGTGGCAATGTCGCATTATTTGGCAAGTAAACTGAATATTACTCAGCGTGTCGAGGCTGAGGCGAAACTTGAATATTTAGCGTATTTTGATGCGCTGACGGAATTACCCAATCGTACCAGTTGTATTCAGCACTTGGCGAGTTTGATCACAGCTGCGCATAAAGGTGACTATGGTGCGGTGGTACTGTTCGACCTTGACGGTTTGCAACGGATTAACGATGTCCGTGGTTTTGAATTTGGTGATGCGATTTTAAAGGCTACCGCTGGTCGCTTGCGTGCCTCGGTCGTCAGTGAACAAAATGCCTTTGTGGCCAATCTAGGTGGTGACTTATTTGCCGTTGTCTTGGCGCCTTGTGCGCGCGGCAAAGAAGGTATTCTTGCGGACGCTCACATGCTGGTCAAATTAATCCTTGCGGAATTGAGCCAGCCGTTACGCGTGCAAGATGAGCAGCTATCCGTAACCGCTAGCGCTGGTATCGTTATTTATCCTCATGACTCTGAGTCTGCAGATGCCATTATTCGTCACGCCGAAACAGCGGTGCATACAGCCAAGGATGCTGGCGGCAATCAAACTGCTGTTTATGACGTCTCTTATAGTGCGGTTCTCGAAAAGCGTTATGAAATTGAACGTGAGCTGCGCGAAGCCATCAATGGTGAAGGCCTCGAGTTATATTTGCAACCGCAAGTGGGTGCAAATGAAACATTGCTCGGTGTAGAAGTGTTGATTCGTTGGCAGCACCCCAAAAAAGGGACGATATCGCCGGCTGAGTTTATTTCGGTTGCCGAGCAAACTGATTTAATTGTCGACTTAGGGAAATGGATTGTCCGCCATGCATTGCTGGAACTGAAGCGTTTACCATCGCCGTTAACGCTGGCTATCAATATAAGCCCGCGGCAATTCCGCAAATACGATTTCGTTTATTGTATTGAGCGCGCGCTGGAAGAGTCTGGAGCCGACCCTTCACGTCTCGTGCTTGAGGTCACCGAAAACTTATTTGTTGATGACACTGAAGATATCGTATTGAAAATGAGGGCACTACAACAAAGCGGTGTGCAATTTTCGATTGATGACTTTGGTACGGGTTATTCGTCTTTGTCGTACTTACGCAAGTTGCCACTGCAAGAGCTCAAAATCGATCAAAGCTTTGTACAAGCTATCAACGACGTAGAGCAGCGCACGATTGTTGATTCCGTTATCGCTATTGCCAAAACTCTCAGCCTGCGAATCGTCGCAGAGGGAGTCGAGACGCAAGAGCAAGCCGATTATTTGGCAAGCAGAGATGACAAAGTGGTACTACAGGGCTACTTATTTGATAAACCACTCCCCACAGCTGAGTTCCATCGGCGGTATTTGCGTTAAGTGTTCGGGGTAATGGCGACGCTGGCAGCGCAAGTTTAAAAATTTGCGCTACACTTTGCCTCGTGTGAACTTTCGAGGAGCCCAGCGATGCTGAATCACAAACTAGTTTTAACGTTACTTTTGGGGACTGTGTTGGTGGCTTGCAGCCCAGCACAAGAGGCGTCATCGACCGCGGAAACGCAGGCGACGGTAGAGTCGACACCTGAGACTCAGGAGTATCCCGCAGAGACTTTTTTTGCGACCACAACTTTGTATGGTTCGTCGCTGAGTCACGACAACGCAGAAGTGTTGGTAACCAGTGACGCCGATGGCATTTTTAATGTCTACAGCTACCCAGCGGGTGGCGGCGAGCCGGCCCAGCTCACCCGTTCGACCAGTGATGCTTTTGCTGGCATCAGTTGGTTTCCCAATGATAGACGATTTCTGTATACCGCAGATCAAGGCGGTAACGAACTCGACCATATCTACGTGCGTGAACTTGATGGGAGTGTACAAGACCTCACGCCGGGCGAGGAGTTAAAAGCTGCTTTTCTGGGGTGGCATGCGCATGATGAATTCTTCTATGTCATGACCAACGAGCGGAATCCCGCAAATTTCGATATTTACCGTTATCGCACCGATAGCTACAGTCGCGAGCTGATTTTCCAAAACGACGCAGGTTGGGCTGACATGCGAGTGGCACCGAATGGTGAATGGCTGGCGCTGGCAAAGGTAAACAGTAATAAAGATACCGACCTCTATTTACTAGATCTCACTGATGCTGCTGCAGAGCCGCTGCTCATTACCGATGATACCAATGCGGTAAGCAATAGTATTTTCAGTTTTAGTCCCGACAGTCAGAGCCTCATTTATGGCACCAATGCCCATGGCGAGTTTGTGCAAGCCTGGCGCTATGACATAGCTAGCGGCGAACATAGCGAAGAGTACACAGATAACTGGGATGTTATGTTTGTTTACTTCTCTGAGCAGGGTGGCTACCAAATGATCGGAGTAAATAGCGATGCCAGTACCAAGCTCACGATTTTAAACACGGCAACGGGCGAGCCTATCGCGATGCCTGACTATCCAGCTGGTGACTTACGCGGCGTTAACTTCTCTGATGATGAGTCAGTGCTCGCGTTCTATGTCAATTCAGATACTTCGCCATCGAATCTTTATACTTGGCAGATAGGCCAAGAGCAATTGGCGCAAGTCACTGATGCCTTAAGTCCAAAAATTAATAAGAGTGATCTTGTTGCTAGCCAAGTCGTGCGTTTCGAGAGCTTTGATGGCCTTGAAATTCCGAATATTCTCTATCGCCCACAACAAGCCAGTGTGACCAACAAAGTACCAGCGGTGATCTACATTCACGGAGGCCCTGGCGGGCAAACCCGCAAAGGTTACAACCCTATGGTGCAACATTTGGTCAACCACGGCTACGCCATGCTGGGTATCAATAACCGCGGCTCTTCTGGTTATGGTAAAACTTTTTACCACTTGGATGACCGCCGCCATGGCGAAGATGACTTGCAAGATGTGGTTTACGCGAAAAAATACCTGCAAAGCTTGCCTTGGGTGGATGCCGACAAAATTGCCGTCATGGGAGGCAGCTATGGTGGTTATCTCACTATGGCGGCCTTAGCATTTACCGATGAATTTGACGCTGGCATTAATATTTTTGGCGTCACCAATTGGGTGCGCACACTTGAGAGCATTCCTCCGTGGTGGGCGAGTTTCCGCCAGTCGCTTTACGATGAGCTTGGCGACCCTGCAGAGCATGCTGAGCGCTTACGTCGCATTTCACCGCTGTTCCACGCTGATCAGGTGCAAGCGCCGGTATTGATTGTGCAAGGTGCCAATGACCCGCGGGTACTGCAGATCGAAAGCGACGAAATGGTAGCGGCCATTCGTGAGAACGGCGTACCAGTGGAGTATGTGCTATTTGACGATGAAGGACATGGCTTCCGCAACAAAGAGAATCGTATCGAAGCCCAAGAAGCCTATTTAAATTTCTTAGAGCAATACTTACGACAGGGCAATACCACGGCGGGCGATTAACGCACGCCGTGTTCTGCTGCCACCTTGTCGAAGTACTGCAGGACTTGCTTGGCATAAGCTCGCTTAGCTAGGTAGTCCTGCGGAAAGAAGTTCTTTTTAAAGCCGTAGGCAACCATATCTTTTAAGCGTTTGAGTGGAATGTTTGCGGCTTGATTTGCCAACTCATATTCGCGGGTAACTGTCGTCCGCGACACCAAACGGTTATCGGTGCAAATGACCGTCGCAAGTCGGTGGTCAAACATGTGCTTGAAGTTGTGATTGGTAACGTCACCAATACTCGGATTAGTTTGTAGGTTACTGGTAATACAAACTTCAACAGCGATGCGTCGATCGGCGATAAATGATGCGAGTTGGCTCGCATAACTTTCTTTATCGGTGATTTTTGGGTCTTGAATCATGCTCGGTGAAAACAGTGAGTAACCGTGACCAAGTCGGTCCGCGTAACACTGGGTCAGTGCTTCAAAGATACTCTCGGCACCGTAAGCCTCTCCTGCGTGCACGGTTTTCAGTAAGAAATTTTGGTGCGCGTATTCATAAACCTCTTTGAAGTCGTGCGCCGGATAACCCATTTCTTGACCGGCAATATCCAAGCCGACAATAGGTAAACCTTCCTCATCACGCAAACGAATGCTGGCGCGGATCATTTCCATTGCCGCAATCTTGATGACGTGTTTCGGTTCATGATCGCGCAAGGTTTGGAACAACTGTGTGTAATAAGGCGAAAAGCCCTTTTTCCCGAACATCCGCATGGCGCAATTAATGATGCCGTAGTCAAACGGTGGTTTTTCACCAGATTGCACAGCTGCCTGGTTGTTATACTCATCTTTTGCCCGTTTTAAGCCAGCGTTGGTCGTATGCATTACGCGGTCAAAATCAATACCGCGGCTTGGGTCCATCATCAGTTGCGGGGCAAAGCGAACCTCAATATAAATGACGCCTTCGGCAAGGTTATCCATCGCCAGTTCATACGCCGCTTGTTCCAAGTTTTCCATATCGCGCAGTACCGCGCAGGTGTACTGGAAGCCATTAAGATATTCGCCAAGGTCGTTATAGCTCTCTTTAAAAACTTGGTCGTAGAGACCGTCGACAGTATATGATGGCAACTCTACGCCGCTACGTTTGGCCATTTCAATAAGGCCGTCTGGACGCAAGCTACCATCGAGGTGTAAGTGCAAATCCGCTTTCGGCATGGCCTTTAGGAATTCGTGAGTATAACGTGCTGACATTGATGATCCTCCAATTGACTTGCGCCATGATAGCAAAATTTGCCTTTGCATTCAGTGTTCAAACTCAGTATAAACCTCAAGCAGATAGTTCAATCAAGCGAATAGAATACTCATGGCTTCTCTTTATTTTACATACTCTGCAATGAACGCTGGCAAGAGCACTTCTTTATTGCAGGTTGCGCACAACTACGAAGAACGTGAACAAAAAGTGCTGTTATTGACACCTGCAATCGACGATCGGGCTGGCAAAGGCATGATTGCATCGCGTCTTGGAATTGACCGTTCTGCGCTCGCGTTCACCAGCGCCACTGACCTCGCCGCACTTATTGAAGCGCGCCACGGGCAGCAGCCAATCGATTGTGTGTTGCTGGATGAAGCACAATTTCTGACTGAAACGCAGGTTTGGCAATTGACCGACGTGGTCGACCGAGTCGATATTCCAGTGATGTGTTATGGCATTCGAACGGACGCGTTTGGTCAAGCGTTTCCAGGCAGTGCAGTGTTATTGGCCGTAGCTGACAAAGTGAGTGAGATGAAAACCATCTGCTATTGTGGCCGTAAAGCGACGATGAACCTGCGTATCGACGAGAATGGTGATGCCGTAAAGGTGGGCGAGCAAATAGCGATTGGCGGAAACGATCGTTATATTTCATGTTGCCGTAAACACTGGAAAGAAAAATTAGGATTACGTTAACAATGATGTTTTAACTTCGTTTTTGCGTAATGTCTGCTACGCTTAGATTTGAACACCAAAATCAGGGGGTTATATGCAGCAATATCCAGTGCCAAGCAATGAAGCTGCGCGCTTACGGCTGTTGCATGAGCTGGAGTTGCTTGATACCGAAGCTGACCCGATTTTTGACCGCATCACCCTACTTGTTAAAGAGCTATTAAACGCCGATGCAGCGCTCATCAGCCTGATTGATCATGAACGGCAGTGGTTTAAGTCTAAAGTGGGTTTAGACGAGCCTGAAACTCCGCGGCAAGTATCCTTTTGTACCCATGTGGTTGCGACGGGCGAAACCATGGTGGTCGAGGATGCCACTCAAGATAAACGTTTTTGCAATAATCCGTACGTGGTCACCACCGATGGTGTACGTGCCTATGCGGGTGCGCCCATCACGCTCTACGGTGAATATCACCTCGGTACCCTGTGCGTTATTTGTAACCAACCACGAGAATTCAGTTCTGCAGAGCTACGTTATCTCGAAACCTTTGCCGATTGGATTGCCGAGACTATCACCGATCGCTTTGAAATTGATAACCACCGTGCCGAGCGAGAGGTGTTGGCGCAAGGCCCCGTTTGTGCCGTGGTCTGGCGTATCGACCCTGATGTTCATTTAAGCTATGTGGCCGAAAATGCATCGCGTGTGTTGGGCTACGAGCCCGATTACTTGCTGCGCGACGACGTCAATTATGAGTCCATCGTGCATCTCGACGAACGGCAAGAGTTGCTCGACCGCATGCAACGATTAATTGATGGCGAGGAAGACGCGCTTGAAATGGATTACCGCGTGTTGGCAGAACACGAAGGTAAACCTGTGATTCGTTGGGTACACCATTATGCGCGTGCAGACAAGGACCAAGAAGGCAACGTGTTGCGAGTACGAGGCTACTTGCTGGATGACAGCAAAGGCAAGGAGCTCGAACTGAAGTTACAAGAGGCAAATGATAATTTTGATATCGCGCTTACGGCCGGTGGCTTTTTTACTTGGTCTTGGCTCATTCAAGACAATCATCTGGAGGTGAGCCACCGCTGGCAAGAGTTTTTGGGATATACCGTTGGTGAAAAGAAGAAATTTAACTGGCGCGACTTGGTGCATCCGGACGACTTGGATTTTCTGCAAGCGAAATTAAATGACCACATTAAAGGGCCTGCGTCGCGCTTTGAAGCGCGTTTTCGTTTGCGACATAAAGAGGGTCATTATGCATGGATTCATAGTGTAGGCCGCTTGGTCGAGCGTGACGCACAGGGGCGCGCGGTAAAAATGACAGGTATCCACCACGATATTTCTGAACAGGTCGCAAACGAGGAGTTTTTGCATCAACAAGCAGCCATTCTAGAGTTAGTTTCGCACGTACAGCACGAGTTTATGCTCGCCAAAGACTTTAGCGAAGTGTGTGATTATGCCTTGCCTAGACTGATGAAAATGACCTCTACCAGTGTTGGCTTTGTTGGCGAGCTGCCGGCGGAATCACGGAAATGTAATTTGTTGCTGGTGCATGGGCTGCAGTTAGGTGTTGACGGTGACGACACGTACAGCAAATTAATACGACAAGGACTCGAGATCGAGGTCGGTGGGGATGTCGTCAAAAACGTATTGTTGCGTGGTGAACCAGAGTTTTGCCATGAGCCGATTTCTGCGTTAGAGCTAAGTTTTAGACCAGTGACTTTACCACCACTTAAAAATGGACTTATTCTGCCACTTTATTTTAAACGTGAGGTGGTGGGCCTGATGGTTCTTGCAAATACGGCTCATAGTTTTGAGCGTCGATTGTTGAGTCTGTTGCGGCCGATGCTTGATACCTTAGGTACACTTATGCATATGCGCCGTATGGACCAAGAACGTGTTGCGGCGGTAAACGAGTTACGCCGTTTGGCGACCACCGACGAACTTACTGGCGTCGTCAACCGACGAGTCTTTTGGGAGGCGATTGAGCAACGCTATGACGAATTTATGCGCTATCAGGCACCTGTCACAGTGGCGATTATCGATCTCGATCACTTTAAAAGGGTAAACGATACCTACGGGCATGCCGCGGGAGATGAGGTGTTGCGTGAGTTTTGTCAGCGCATTAAGCAGCAGTTACGCGAAATCGACTTGCTCGGCCGTCTTGGGGGTGAAGAGTTCGCCATTTTATTACCGTACACTGGAGCTGATGACGCACAACTCGCCTTGGAACGGATTCGCAAAGCTATCGCTGCGCAGCCTTTCCAGTTCGACGACGAAGTCATCGATGTGACGATCAGTGTCGGTCTCACCGAATTAAGAGCCGAGGATCAAAAAATTGATGACTGGATGGCGCGGGCTGATGAAGCGCTTTATCGCGCTAAAGAAAAAGGACGTAATCAGAGCGTTACGGCTTAGATCAGCTGCGTTATACTAGTCACTGCAAAGTTATTGTTCCATTTCGTTTAAGAGGTATCCATGCAAGAGCTTAAGCTTCCACGCCCAGATGATTGGCATTTACACCTACGTGATGAAGAGCTGCTGGCGACGACGGTTCCCGCAACAGCGCGCGTTTTTGGTCGTGCGGTGATTATGCCTAACTTGGTCCCGCCAGTGACCACCGTGGAGCAAGCGATGGACTATCGGCAACGTATCTTAGCGCAACGACCTGAAGGGAATTCTTTCCGCCCGCTAATGGCGCTGTATCTAACTCAACAAACGAGTATCGATACCGTGCGGGCAGCAGCTGAAAATGCCGAAGTGATTGGTTTTAAATTATACCCGTCGGGCGCTACGACAAACTCGGCTGCTGGGGTAACCGATATTGAAGCACTCGATGACGTGTTTGCGGCCATGGCAGAGCTGCAAGTGCCGTTGCTGGTGCATGGCGAAGTCACCGCCGCCGAAATTGATATTTTTGATCGAGAAAAAGTATTTATCGATACCAAGTTACGGCCATTGCTGGCGCGTCACCCAGATTTGAAGTTAGTGCTTGAACATATAACTACCAACGACGCGGTTGATTTTGTGCTTGAGCAAGGTAGCAATGTTGCAGCGACAATTACCCCACAGCACTTACTGATGAACCGGAACGATTTACTCGTTGGTGGCATTCGTCCACATAATTATTGTCTGCCAATTCTTAAGCGACGCGAGCATCAAGAAGCCTTGCAGCGCGCCGCAGTATCGGGTAGCCCGAAGTTCTTTCTCGGCACTGACTCAGCGCCTCATGGCCAATCCAAGAAGGAGGCCGCTTGCGGTTGTGCCGGTTGCTATTCAGCGCCCGCGGCCATTGAACTTTATGCCGAGTTTTTTGAGCGTATGAACGCTTTAGATAAATTGGCTGATTTCGCCAGCCACTTTGGTGCCGACTTCTACGGTTATGACCGTGCAAGCGAACAAATCAAACTGGTGCGTAGTGAGTGGACGGTGCCGGCCACGGTCGATACTGCCATTGGGCCGATGGTGCCTTATTGGGCGAACGAAGCGTTACAATGGCGGTTTGAGGATTGATTAACATTATTGAAACAGAGCACTGTGAGATCTTGCAGTGCTTGTTTTTCACGCGAAAAGTGTCAAACTTGCGTTAAGAAGCCTCGTCCGACCTCTAATAAAAATTATAAAGTAGCAGGGACCGAAAATTGTTGAATTTATTACGTGCGCGCTCCAACTCTAATTATTGTGTGACCTTCGCATTGCGTAAGGCATCTCTGCATATAGTGGTGCTTGAGCGGCGTAGCAGTGACATGCCCAGCCTCGTGGTGTGTGATGACGTTGCCGTGAAAGACGGTGACTTCACTACCGCAATTCGACAGCTCGCCCATACTTACAGTAAATACTGTCGTCATCATCCTCCCATTAGTTTGGTCCTCGGCTTGGGGTTTTATCAAAGTGTCGCTTTGGATCGACCCGAGCTAGAAGCATCAGAGCTGGCCGCCAGTTTGCGTTACAGCCTGCGTGATTTAGTCAGTTACGAGCCGGAAGATTGCGTTGCTGATTATTACGAGTTGCCTATTCAAATTGCAGGTCAGAATAAAATCAATGTTATCGCTGCCAGTAAAAATGAACTCGCACCGTTGTTACAGGTACTGCACGAACTATCTGATAATGTCGTTGCGGTACTTAGTGAAGAGCAAGCCATTGCCGCCATGTTCGCCGATGCTGATGAGCCTACCGTGGTGGCGTACCAGCAAGGAGAACAAGCCGCACTATTGCAGGTCTACCGCAGTGGTCAGCTGCAGGTGAATCGGGCGGTCCGCGCGCTGGAGCGTCTTCATGCGTTGAGCATTGACGAAGTTCGTATGGGGGGCCTACAGCCTCTGAGCGTGGAAGTGCAACGCTCGGGTGACTATTTTGAGCGTCAACTCAGACAAAGCCCCATTCGCCAAGTTAAGTTGGCATTATCGCTCCCCAAACAAGATGAAATAGTTAGTAGTTTGCACGAAGATTTAGGCTTACCCGTATCTTGGGCAAATTATCCTGCCTGGGCGCAAGAGTTGGCGGTTGGCGATTACAGTGATTTTGCTGCGCTCGGTGGAGCGGTAACGGCGCTCGAAATGAGCGGGGGCGAATAATGAAACAGTATGCAAACCTTTACGTCGCAGAACTACAGCCCAATCGTGAATGGCTCACTCTCGATCGTTTTACTGCCTACGGTGGTGCTCTTGTTATTGTATTTGTGGTTGTCGCCATTGTGTTGTCGTTAGTCTCACAGTATCAACACAGCGATTATGTCGATAGCTACGCCAAGTCGAACCAACTGAATACAGAGTTACAAAACAAACAGGCGCAACTAGACGCCGCATTGAATAACACCTCGTTGAATGTAGAGATTAATGAAGTACAGCGGCAATTGACCTTGCGGCAACGCTTACTTGTTCAAATGCAAACGATCACAGGCCGTAATCAAGTCAGCTTTTCGCAACTGTTGCGCGACTTGTCGGCAGCTGATGATCAGGCCATTTGGTTACAGCGGATCTTGCTGAGCGATGATGCCTTAACCCTGCAAGGGCGAACGTTACAGCCGCAAATGCTACCCACTTGGTTGGCCGAATTTAGCGGCTACCAGGCGCTAAAAGACCGACCGTTTGGGGTGTTTGAACTTCGTGACGAAGGCGAGGCTGGACTGCAGTTTACTGTCGGTCACCTCGAGCACGAGCGAAATACCAGTGCAACTGCGGGGAGGTCTCAACCGTGAACAGGTGGCAAGAACTACAAGTTAAATTCAATAGCCTGCCGCAGCAACGACGAAAGTTTTGGTTTGGGTTAACCTTGGTTTTCATTGCATATCTCGGTATATGGGTTGTTTTATTACCGCAATGGCAAGCGTATCAAGCCGAGCAAGCCAAGTTACAGCAACAGCTTACGACCAATCGTTTAATTGCAACGCAAATTGAGGCGATCGACATTCGCTTGTCCGGCGATCCGCTGGCACCACTGAAAGCAAAGCTTAGCGAGCTTCAGGAGCAATTAAATGAAGTCAATCGTAAGCTGCAGTCAGAAACGAACTATGTGAGTGCCGCCGATAATCGCGAGCTCCTTAAGGCGCTGCTTAGCAACGCCACCGAACTTGAAGTAAAGAGCGCTCAAGCGTTACCCGCTGAGCGAGTGTACGGTGATGGTGAGGCCACCGCAGGGGCAATTTATAAACATCGTTTACAGTTGGTTTTACGCGGCAACTACAATCAGACATTCAATTATTTTCAACAACTTGAACAGTTACCTTGGTCGTTTTATTGGCAACGTCTCGATTACCGAGTCGACCAGCATCCAGAAGCCGAGATAACCCTAGAAATTTATACTTTAAGCTTGGAGCGCGATTATGTTGCCAGTTAAATGGCGAGTTAATTTACTTGCCGCGCTTGCTATCGCTTCCGGTTCGGTAGTTGCCCAGCAACTAGCTGACCCAACCGCACCACCACAGCGCTTACAGGCTACAACCACTACGGAGCCGGTCACGCAGTTGCGCTTACAAGCTGTGCAACAGCGCTCCGATGGCGCAGTCGCCTTTATCAACGGTCAGCGCGTGCGTGAAGGTGATGTGTTAGCACCGTATATCATAACTAAAATTACAATGAGCCAAGTTGACGTTCGTCATCAGCAAACAGGCGCCGAAATAAGCCTCGCAATGTATAGTCAGGCGCTCGGTTCAGGGAGACAAAACTAATGCGGATAGCCATTCTTTTAGCCACGACAGTGTTTGTTGCAGCCTGTGCACATCAACCGGAGCGACCGCCGAGCGAAGCACAGCAGGCGCTGAATCAAGGTGAACAAATTAAGCCAAATGAGCGCCCGCCACTACCCGAATCTGTGCGCGCGTCGCTACGACCAAGCGTCTTAGAGAGCCAACAGGCGAGTGCACAATTGCTTGCTGAACCGCGTTTCTCGGTGAATGCCAACGCGATACCTGCACAAGAGTTTTTCGCTGGTTTAGCCGCAGACTCCCCCTACAACATTGCCGTACACCCTAATGTCGCCGGTAATATTACGGTTAGCTTGAAAGAAGTTACTTTAAGCGAAACGCTTGAAGTGATTGGAGATATCTACGGTTACGATATTCGCAAAGAAAATCGGATGATTCGGATTTTCCCAGCTGGACTTCGCACCGAAACCATTGCGCTAGATTACTTGGCATTGCAACGTATGGGACTATCGCAAACCAGCGTAAGCTCTGGTGGTGTGAAGGAAAATGATCGCGAAAACAGCATGTATGGCGGAGCCAATAACTACAACAATGCTTTATTGGGTAATCAAGGCGGTGTCGCGGGCCAAGGAAACTTAGGTGGCGCATTGAATGGTTTAAATAATGGTATGCAAACCAACGGGTCGTCGATCTCAACCCAGTCAGAAACCAACTTGTGGGGTGATTTGAAAGAAATCGTGCAGGGCATCGTTGGTGAAGGCGAAGGTCGCCGCGTTGTAGTTTCACCCCAAGCAGGCTTGATTACCGTCACGGCACTCCCAAGTGAGCTGCGCGCTGCGCGTGATTTCTTGCGGTCGGCAGAAGAGCGTTTGCAACGTCAAGTGATTCTCGAAGCGCGGATTGTCGAAGTCGCGTTGAACGACAACTATCAACAAGGCATTAATTGGAGTGACCTCTTTAGCCTAGGCAATGCCAGTGGCAGTATAGGCTTCGGTGGCGGAGCCGTTGAGAGCAGTAACGGTGTGTTTGGTATGTCGTTAAACGTTGGTGACTTTAGTGGTGTGCTGAACCTACTGCAAGACCAAGGTAATGTGCAAGTGCTGTCGAATCCGCGGGTAAGTGCGGCAAATAACCAAAAAGCTGTAATTAAAATTGGCGAAGACGAGTATTTCGTTACGGATGTCTCCACCACTACAGTGACAGGCACCGCTACCACGTCAACGCCGAATATCGAGTTAACACCCTTCTTTTCAGGTATTTCATTAGATATCACGCCACAAATTAGCGATAACGGCGAAGTCATATTGCACGTGCATCCATCTGTGGTTGAAACCACCGAGCAAAAGAAAACCGTTACGCTCAACGAAGAGTCGTTTGTGCTGCCGTTGGCCCAGAGCAATATCCGCGAGAGCGATACTATTGTCCGTGCCCGTAACGGCGAAATCGTTGTCTTGGGTGGCTTGATGCAAACTAGTTATAGCGACAATGAGAGTAAGGCCCCGTTGCTTGGCGACATTCCTGTGGTAGGTAATCTGTTTAAGAACAAACGCCGCAGCGAACAGAAAAAAGAGTTAGTGATTCTGATTCGCCCGGTGGTAGTAGGTGTGAACACTTGGCAACAAGAGCTTGAGCGGTCGAGTGACTTGCTTAAGCAATGGTATAACGACTAAGGTTACGGAATAGGCATGTACCAAGCGCATTTTGGACTCATTGAGTTGCCTTTTACACTGACTCCCAATACCAGTTTTTACTGTGACTTGGAGAGTCATAAGGCTGCTTTTGAAGTGTTAGTCACTGCGCTAGAGGCCGGCGAGGGTTTCATTAAGGTCGTTGGCGAAGTCGGCACAGGTAAAACATTACTTTGTCGGAAACTGCTCAATGAGCTGCCTGAGAAATACGTGACGGCTTATATTCCGAATCCTTATTTAACGCCGAGTGAAATGCGCGCGCATGTGGCGCGCGAGCTGCAAGTTGATGCGCCTGCAGAGCAAAGTGAACAGCTCCTTACCCAAGCGATTCAGGAACGTCTGGTAGACATCAGTCGCGCCGGCAAGATGGCCGTGCTTATTGTCGATGAGGCGCAAGCATTACCGAGCGAAACACTCGAAGCCTTGCGGCTTATTTCCAACTTGGAAACGGAGTCGCGGAAGCTCTTACATATCGTTCTCTTTGGTCAACCCGAACTTGATGAACGCTTAGCAACACGTGAGCATCGTCAATTGCGGCAACGGATTACCTTCAGTTATCAGTTGCAGGCAATGTCACTGCCCGAGGTAGCGCGCTATATTTCCCATCGCTTGCATGTGGCCGGCTACCAGGGAGCAAGACTGTTCCCGGCGCGAGTTGTCGCGCTCTTGCACCGTGCAAGTCGAGGTATTCCGCGCTTGATAAATATACTGTGTCATAAGGTTTTATTGCTGTGTTACGGCGAGGGCGTCTATCAGGTACAACCGCGACATGTACGTTTTGCCGTTGCTGATACTGAAGATGTAATGCTGCCAACCTTCTGGCGCTGGTGGTGGAGTGGCGTTGCTGCTATTGGCATTATGGTGGTGCTATGGTGGTCATGGCAACAGGGCTGGTTCACGGAGTACTTATCATGAGTGTGATTAACCGAATGTTGCGTGATCTCGATAAGCGACAGCAGCAGGAGCGCCAAACATCTTCGAGCCCTGCGGCAGCGGCACCAGCGCCCTTCCCATGGGGATGGGTGCTTGGTGCGGTCGTCATTACTGCGATTGCGATAACGGCTGTGATGGTAATTTGGCAGGCGAAGACCAGGTCGATACAGACTGCAGCCGAACCAGCAAAACCGGCGCCGGTAGTCGAGCGTCCGCAGGCGACGCCAAGTAATTCGCAGCCTGATGTGGTGGTAGAACCGACAACCGTTGCCCAAGCGACGCAGCCACAGCAGCGTATGACGCCGCAGCCGGTCGTGCAAGCGCAAGAGCCTAAGCAGCAAGAGAGAGAGCAATCACCTGCCGATTCACCCGCTGAATCGGCAACATCGAACACAGCGTCAACTGCGGATGAAACGCAGGGGACTATGCAAGTTGAACGTGTAGAGTTGAGTGCAGCTGAACTTGCAGAAGTAAAATTGAAACAAGCACGTGAAGCCATGCGCAAAGGTGAGCGTGAACGCGCTGGAAGTTTATTCGAACAAGTCATCGCCTTGGCACCTGAGCATGTTACTGCGCGTAGTGAATTGGCCGCCTATTGGTATGGGCGGGGGCAAATTGCTTCCGCACTCGCGGTACTTGAGCAAGGTCTTGCGTTAAACCCAGAGCAAAGTCGTTGGCAGTTGCTCTACGCAAAAATATTGCTCGAGGGCGGCGCTTACAAACAAATTGTTGAGGCTCTAACGACGATCAATAACGCTAGTCCAGAAGCCTCGGACTTATTGCAGTTAAGAGCAGCGGCGAACAATGAGCTAGGCAATTTTGTCGCCGCGGCGGCAGACTATGGCACGCTAGCAGAGCGCACCAGAGAAGGGCGTTGGTGGTTAGCTGCTGCAGTGGCCTTTGAAGATGCTCAGCAAACACAGGCTGCTTCACGTGCCTATCAACAGGCCTTAGCAAGCACGAACTTAACTGCCGATGCACAACGTTATGCGCAGCAGCGTCTACAAATTTTGGGAGACATGTAAATATGCGGCCGCGACTTAAAATGCGCCTGGGTGACCTTTTGGTCCAAGAGCAGATCATCACCGAAAGTCAGTTGCAGCAAGCGCTTGATGATCAGCGTCAGAATGGCCGTAAGTTAGGCGTTACCCTAGTTGATCTGGGGTTCATCACTGAACAAGAGCTCTTGGAGTTCCTTGCGCGTCAGCTCAACATTCCTTTTGTCGAGTTGGGCGAACGAAAAATTGCCGACACGGTCGTCAACTTATTGCCCGAGATTCAAGCTCGTCGGCACCGAGCTCTAGTAGTTGAAGCCGACGATAAAGCAGCTTTGGTGGCCATGAGTGACCCCGCTGATCTGACAGCAGTCGATGCGATAAGCCAGTTCCTGCAACCGCGCGAGATAAAGCTTGCGGTAGCACCTGACCATCAGTTGCTTGAAGCATTTGATAACCTGTATCGGCGTACCAAGGACATTGCACAGTTTGCGAGTCAGCTGCAGACCGAATATGAGCGTGATGAAGCCGTTGATATTGCCGCGCTATCGTTAGAGGACGATACCGATGACGCCACCGTTGCCAAGCTCTTGCAATCGATCTTTGCTGATGCAGTGCAAGTACGCGCGTCAGATATCCACATCGAACCTGATGACCGAGCGTTACGGATTCGTATGCGGGTCGACGGTGTCTTACAAGAAAACGTCCTCAATGAAACGACCATAGCCAGTGCTTTAGTATTGCGCTTGAAGCTTATGGCAGGGCTGGACATCTCAGAAAAGCGCTTGCCACAAGATGGACGGTTTCATATCAAAGTGCGGGACCACGCCATAGATGTGCGGATGTCGACCATGCCGGTGCAGTATGGTGAATCCTGTGTTATGCGTTTGCTCGATCAGTCGGCAGGGATTTTGGAGTTGGAGCATACTGGGCTACCCAAGCCTCTGCTTGAGCGGGTACGTAATTTAATCCATAAACCTTACGGTATGTTGATTGTTACGGGGCCGACTGGCTCCGGTAAAACGACGACGTTGTATGGTGCATTAAATGAGCTAAACAAAGCAGAGAAAAAGATTATTACTGTTGAAGACCCAGTGGAATATCGTTTACCTCGGATTTCACAGGTACAAGTTAATAGTAAAATTGGCTTGAGTTTTTCACGAGTCTTGCGCACCACATTACGACAAGACCCTGACATCATCATGGTTGGTGAGATGCGCGATGGCGAAACCGTTGAAATTGGATTGCGTGGTGCGATCACGGGGCATTTGGTTCTAACCACCTTACACACCAATGACTCTATTACCAGTGCGTTGCGACTGATCGATATGGGGGCTGCACCTTACCTCGTAGGTGCGGCAGTACGTGGTGTCTTGGCACAGCGCTTGATTCGTCGTGTTTGTGATAACTGTAAGACTGAAGCGGTGGTTGAACCTGCTGATCTCGCTTTGCTGCGCCGTATGGCACCAGACTTGCCAGAAGATGGTAGTGGTTTTGTGAAAGGTAAAGGTTGCCGTAACTGTAACCATACCGGCTACAAAGGCCGCGTCGGTGTGTTTGAATTGCTCGAATTAAACGAAGAGATGGTCAATGCATTGCGTGACTCGAATATGCGCGAGTTTGCTGGTGCCGCGCGAACAGCGGCTAATTTCAGGCCCTTAGCTTTGTCTGCTTTAGACTATGCGCGGGAGGGAGTCACCAGTGTTGATGAAGTTCTGTTCTTAGCTGAAACCGTCGAAGAAGAAGAACTGAAAGGCTCACTTGACTCGGTAACGGAGCCTAGCGATGGCTGAGTTTGATTATCGCGGACGCGATGCGGCTGGTGAACTCGTTACTGGAGCTTTGGAAGCAAACTCCGAACGCGCGGCCGCGGACACGTTGATCCGGCGTGGCGTGACACCGTTGACGATTCAATTGCGCCAAGAGCAACAAGCATCGCCAGGGCTAAGTTTGTTTGGTGAGAAAATCACGTTAGACGACTTAATCGTATTTACTCGGCAAATGTACTCGCTTACCAAGGCTGGTATTCCGCTATTACGAGCCATCGAAGGACTCGCTGATAATAGCCCGAAACGCCGCATGCGCGAGGTTTTGAGTGATGTCGTGGAGCAGTTAGAGCGAGGCCGTGAGTTATCGGTTGCACTCAGTGCTCACCCACAAGTGTTTCCACGCTTGTTGGTTGCGGTCGTCCACGTGGGTGAAAATACCGGTCAGTTAGAAGAAGCTTTTGAACAGCTCTCCGAGTATTTAGCGAAAGAGCAAGACACTCGCAAGCAGGTGAAATCAGCATTGCGTTACCCAATGTTTATTGTTTCGGCCTTGGTTATTGCAATGTTTATTTTGAATATTTGGGTGATTCCCACATTTGCCCGAATGTTTGAACAATTTAACGCGGAACTACCGTTACCTACACGCATACTCATCGGTGTTTCAGACTTTTTTGTTGCTTGGTGGCCGGTGATGCTCATTGCGATAGGCGCTATAATATTCGGAGTCAAGCGCTTTAAAGAGAGTGAAGCAGGCCGGCTGCGCTGGGACCGTTGGAAAACACGCATCCCATTATTTGGCGATATTGTGTTGCGCAGTCTTTTGTCGCGTTTTTCCCGCAGCTTCGCGGTAATGTTACGTGCTGGCGTGCCCTTAACTCAGGCGTTACATTTGGTTGCCGACGCAGTCGATAACTATTGGATGCATGACCGTATCGAAGATATGCGCCGCACCATAGAGAAAGGTGAGGGCTTAACGCGCGCGGCGCATGGTACGCAGCTCTTTACCCCGCTGGTTATGCAGATGATTAGCGTCGGTGAAGAAACCGGGCGCGTAGATGAATTATTGAACGAAGTCGCTGACTACTACGAGCGTGAAGTCGACTACGATCTGAAAAGTTTAACGGCGCGCATTGAGCCCATTATGCTAGTACTTGTAGCAATTATGGTCGCAATTATGGCGCTTGGTATTTTCACCCCTATGTGGGACATGATGGATGCGTACAAGGGGCGGTAAATATGTTTAGAAAGCAACAACCAATGACAGAACATTGCAAAGAGGACGTAACTATGAGTGCCGAGCAAGCAAAGCGTCAGCGCGGCTTTACCTTGATAGAACTCATCATCGTAATAGTGATTTTAGGATTACTTGCTGCTTCCGCGCTGCCGCGGTTCACTAGCGTGAGTGCCGATGCCGAAGATGCAGCGCTTGAGGGCGTTGCCGGAGGGTTTGCGAGTGCTGTAAGCCTAGTGCGCGCAGAATGGGAATTGCGTGGCCGTCCTAAAGGTAATGCCGAAGGTGCCGGAGCGGTGATCGTGATGGACGGTGTACCCGTAAACGTAGACGGCAATACCGGCTATCCAGTGAGTGGAAACACGAATCCTGAAGCGCACGATCAGAATATGACTAGCGAAGATTGTCGGACCATTATGCAGGCAATCTTGCAAGGGGCTCCAACAGCGACCGCCAATTACGCACTACTCGGTGAAAACCGTTACTATGTCGCGCGCGAAAACAACGGCACCAATGACATATGTGTTTATTTTCTCGCAAATACCATTAAGAACCTAACCAGTGCGCCTTCAGGTAATGATTATTTAAGTGTGGGTAATGTCTTTGCGTATAACCCGCGTACTGGTGGGGTAAGTATTTTTAGCAATAACTAAGGTAATTAGCTATTGCTAGCAAATTTCTCGCGTTTTGCGGTAGCGCTGAAGGATAGAATTTAGTTATATTTGTTCTGAGGCAACGTAGAGACTCGGGTAGCAAGCACCTTTAAGCGATTTGTTTCAGGGTGTAATTTTCAAAACTAGGGAGATGTTTAAATGAAACGCCAACAAGGTTTTACTTTGATTGAGTTAATTATCGTCATTGTCGTGCTTGGTATCCTCGCGGTTACTGCGGCACCACAATTTATCAACTTTTCATCTGATGCGCGTGCTTCAACTGTAAAAGGTGCACAGGCTTCGATTCAAGGCGCTATGCAACTTGTTTATGCGCGCAGCTTGGTGAATGGTACAGAAGGCACTTCGCCAAGTTCGGTAACGACTGAAGGTGGTGCAGTCACGACCTCATACGGCTATCCGACTGCTGACGCAGCAGGTATTGCTGTGGCTGCAGGCCTGAGTGCGAATGACTGGACTCAGGTTGATGGCACAGGTACAGCTGCTGCAGAAGCTACTCCAGCAGGCGGCGCTGTTGGCTTCCACCCTGCAGGTGTTACACCTGACTTTACCGTAACAGCGGAAACTGGCGATAGCTGCCACGTACTGTATACTGCTGCGGTAGACGAAGATACAGCGGCAACAGTAAGCGCTGTAACTGGCGGTTGTTAAGAAAAGCCGTATAAGCACACGAGAGAAAAAGGCGCTCCTAGAGCGCCTTTTTTATGTCTTCGCATTAAGCCCAGCTATTGGGTCAGATCTTGCTCGGTCGTTTTGCGCACGTTACCACGATACTCCCCAAACCCGCCAAAAGCGCGAGGGTTAGTGTATGTCGTGCCATCAGGGGCCTGCCACGGATACTCCAAGAAGCTCGGTACGTCGAGTTCAAAACGAAACTCTCCTTGTAAAGGCGAGCCCGTGGGGATGGTCCAATAAAGTGGGCTGGTGCCTACTGTCCCGTCAATGAGCGTACCCGGCGCACCACCTGCAGTCGTAGTGATGGGGTCAATATAATCAACAATTGCAAGTTCGGCTGGAGCGTAACTCGTGCACTGGTCGGTCGCCTGTGTGGTAAACAGCTCACCATTCCAGTACTCCGCGCGCAGTATCACGGGCAAGTTGGCGGTTTCAGGGCCATAGGTGTTATCGAGCGCCAAACGACCATACACCATATTCAGTTGACTACTTAGTGGTACCGCGTCACCACTCAACGTTGTTAAGGTTTTCTGAGCCGCCTGAAAATCGCGGCCATCGATTTCGTTAACAATCTGTAGGCCGATTTCAAGCGTATTAAAAGGTCCGTCAGGCACAAGGTCAGAACGTTTTTGGAGTGTCGCGTCGGTGCTGGCGATGAGCAGTTGTCCATCCACCCAGGCGGTCGGCAGCGTAGCTTGCCAGCGTGTGGCAAAGTTATCGGTAGCCACATCTGCTGGAGTATTGCGTGCTACCGATGTGAGCTCTGCGGTGCCAGTGTAGTACTCGCCATAATTGTAGAGGCGGAATCCATCTACGCTCCGAGCTTCGAGCGTTGCATCGAGTAGAGCGGCTGTATCGCCCATATAAGAAAAGTTGCCAGCTACACAGCTATTGGTGACGCTACCAGTGAGTAAGCTGAAATAGGCAGGATAAAAACGGCCGATAGCACTCGGTGGTCGAACAAAAGCATCACCTCCGCCTAGATAACTATCACTTGGCAGGGCAGCACGAAGATTGACCGTACCGGCCTCATTCCAGACCACATTACTTGAAACGTAGGCACCCTCGAGCGTGCTACTGGGGAGAAACGGTGAGTCGATAACGAGCTTGCTAGCGTCAGCGTTCGGATGCGATGGCAGTGGATAGGCGACGGAGTCAAAGCTCGCTGAGACACCTAAAGGTGTCACTTCATTACCAAAATTAGGCGTGACCTGACCATTCGCATTGAAGCTACGGACGACCGCCGAAAACGCCTCACCGGCTGCTGTATAGCCTGAGCCTGAACTCGTTGTTGCAGTAGCTGGTTGTCCCCCACTATCAAGTGCTTGCACGACTAGGGTATGCGGTTTTACAACATAGTCGTTAAGACTTGTGCCAGTTAAGGTTTGGCTTGGGTCATTCACGGCAGGGTTGCTGCTAGGAGTGCCGGCTAAATTGATGCGCGCAGTCATGCGCAATAGACCTACGTCGGTATAATTATTGGTGAGCTGTGCGCTGCCAGAACTATCAAAATTGAGCGTTAATGAACTATAGGAGAGCGCTGCTCCGGCATCATTCAAAACGATAGGACTGCCATTCACAGTATAACTTTGCCCGGCTTGGCACTGCGTTGGGTTGGTACACTCAAGTGCAAGCTCGACAACTTGAGAGCCAGACAGCCGTGCTTCGCAGGCCCCGGTGGTGGTATTGGTTCGCACCGCTCGCAGCGTCGTCGTAAAGTCAACAGCAGCAAAACTCGGAGGGATAGTACTTTGTCCATCGGCAGCGGCCACAATAAGGCCTGCGGTATTAAAGTCGACGGTACAGTCAGTTGCGACAGTGCCGCTGCTGTCAACACATTGTGTCGCCGCGGTCGGCGCGGGTGAGCTGGCAGTGGCATTGAGCGTTGCCGTGCCTCCGTTGACCCACTGCAAGCCGGCGACGCCACTGCCGTTGGCGAAGTTCAGTGTGGCGTTGGCGCCGTTGGAACTAACAATGTCGCCACCTTGCCAGGTTGGACCGCTAGCGCCGGCAGTTAAATCAACAGCTACCGAGTCCGGGTATAACTGTGAGCAGCTAGCATCGGCGCAGGCCAATACTTCGACAACTGCACTGTAACAGCTGACAATAGACTGCGGGTGGCGAATACGCAGGTGATGAATACTAGCTTGTGGGCTACAACCGACGGCATCGATAAGCTCATCTTGTACTTCTGGGCTGTAGTTAAAGCTTGTGTTATTACCAACGTTGACCGTTCCAGGTGTTAGGATTGCACCCTGATAATTATTGTTGTTACCCAGGGTTACTGAAGTTGAAGCAAACGGACTGTAAATAAGTCCGTTGAAGTTGATGACCGTGTTGCTTGCGCCGCCTTCGTTATAGTTTCCTAAGTCGACATAAGCGTTGTCATATAAGTAGACAAGCATATCGCCGACCGGACCAGCGCTGTTCACAAAAATATTGTTATCGCCGATAATGTAGTCACGTACAAATAACCGCACACGCCCCTGCGGGACAATGTTGATGTAAGAGTTGTTATCAAGGTCGAGACGTTCAATAAAATAATCGCCTGGACCAAGTTGTGCTTCGGAATCGCGACCATCAAAAACCAATTCTTCGATGTAATAGGTGCCACCTCCGCTAAAACTTACGAATGGCGTCGCGCCTTTTTGTTTATTGGTCGAGATAATACCGTAACTACCCGGAGCTATATTTGTCGCGTTGGATAGGTTAGCGCCGCCCGTTTGAGAACTTGGAAAGCTGACAGGCGATAGCGGAGGAAACTGCAAATCGACGGTATCCACTTGACCAATAGGCGTAGGCGTATTTCCAGAACCGTCGATTTCATTCTCATTGATCTCTGAATTGTTACCGTAGTTAAAACCACTCTCGCCGATAATCCCGTAGTCAAACAGCTCACTGTATTGCCCACACTGGCCAGCCGTCGGTGTCGTTTGAGCATGCGCGGGAACGTGTGCGAGAAGACCGGTTAGCAAGACTAACCCGCCAACACCCACCGATAATCCCAAACGGCTATTGAATTCCATCGCCAATCTCCACCAAAATGCGTTTTGAGTAAGTAAGCGTGCCGCCTGCACAGCTGCCTTCCGAAATTACGCGAATATGAGTGCCGCTGTAAGGGCTTGTTAATTGTAGCTGATTACAGCGCACTGTTGCATTGCACTGTGTTAATCCGTCGGCAGTAAAAGAATAATTGCGGACAATTGGCGGCTCATTGCTTGTGCGCGTTGGACAGAGCCCAGTATTAAGAGCTGCGTTGAGCGGGTAGAGCTCGGTCATCAAGTTTTGCACACCACTTTGCGCCGCGAGCTGTGCTCGCGTGCCAAGCACGTCGCTTGCTACTGCGCTGGCGCTATCGTTGAGTGCGCGCACTAAAGTCAACCCTAGGAGCGCCACAATCAGCAGTACAAATAGAGCAATCGCTAAGGCAGCACCACGCTGCTGGAACTGGATGTGAAATGCACTATGGAACATTGGGAATAAACACCTCATGGGTGATATCAATTGTTTCGCCACCGCCCTCACTTGAGGCAAAGGCGAGGAAAATTCGGACCAAGTTACTGCGCTGTAACGTAGGGTCGAGTACTTGGAACGGCTGTTGTCCAGCGCTTAAATCATTGACCACATCAACCGCCATCACTTGCTGACTGCTGGCATTTGCGCGCAAGGTAGTAATACTTGGCTGAGCGCCATTTAAAGCATAACCGCTGAAGCGCCATAGTTCATTGGTAGCCCCGTCAATACACCAGCTCACGGGTGGCGCACCAATATAAAAGGTGCGCGATGGACTATCAGTAAAAAATGTAGCCGGTGCGCCACTTAAGGTAAATGTCGCCAAGCCTGCTTGCGGTGTATCCAAGTCGACAGCAGTGATGACTTTGCGACGGGTCTGGTTATTACTGTAGATAAAAAGAGCTTCTGTTGCGTAGACCAGAACATAGCTGCCAACAAGGTTGGTATTGGTCAGATAAGGGGTGACAACCACCATAGGGTTGCCACCACCTGGGCCTGGACGTGGCAGCGACAGGTACACGTTGCTGCCCGTCATCGGCATGAATTCAAGGCAACTAGCATTTGCCCGCGCACTGCGAGGCACGGCAGAACGAATTTCCCGATTCAGGCGCTCAACGGCGAAGCGTTGCTCAGCAACCAACTGTGTACGTGCACCCACTTGCGCCACCATTTCACTACCAATGCCAAGAAAACTGAAGGAGTAGATAGCAAGCACCGCAAGCAACACCACCACGATGATGATTTCGATTAAAGTAAAGCCAAGCTGTTGCTTGTGTGGGAACTTCATTAGTAGTTCCCCATGATCAAGGCAAAAGTAAAGTCTTGCTGTTGCGCTGTGCGCAATTTAACTTCGACACGTTTAAAGCGTGTAATACCGCTGGCGCAGGTACCCGACGCGTCGCTGTAGCAGACATCGATTGCATAACTAAATCCGCGGTAGTCGTTACTTAAGTCACTGCCAAGCACATCCCGCAAGTCAGGTTGCGCGATCTCCAGTTGATGATAATCGTCAATATCGTCGAAGCGCTCGCGGGTTTCGCCATCTGGCCCTAGTGCGCTGCTGCAAGCCGGTGCTCCCGTTTCGCCACAACGCAGCGCACCACCGCTGCGGTCACTATTTTCATCGAAGGACTTGCCTTGTATTTCTTCCAACAACGCTTGAGCTAAGTTAGCAGCTCGCACTTGTAACACCGGCTCGGCACTTCGAATGGCTTGCGGAAAAATAAGTGTGGCAACAAGCGAGAGTGCAAAGGCGAGTACGACGACCCCAATGATCAGCTCAATCAGCGTGAAGCCGCATGCACGCTGAGCCGCTGACAAAGGGAGCCGAGGAAAGAAGGAGGATCGCTTCATATTTTTGTTGTTGTTCGCAGTTGCTTAATTTATCGTCAGTTTATCAACAATCTTTAACTTGTTAAGTCAATACTATACTCTTTTTAGATAATTTCGCACTGTGGCCTCGGAATAACGCATGACAGCAAACTTGAGTGTAAAAAACGTGCAAGGCTTCTCGGTCATCGAGTTGATCGTCGTTATCATCTTATTAGGGATTATAGCGGTGACAGCGGGCCCCGCTTTTATGAGTCGCGATGGCATTGCTGAGCAGCGTGTGCAAACCGAATTACTTAGCTTGCTGCGGCTGAGTCAGGAGCGTGCCATGCAAGATGTGAAACAGCGTTGCTACGGCATTGAGATTAGCGCAGCAGCACTGCAGCCCTACGAGTGTGGGCAGGCAGTCGCCGCAACACGAAGTATTTTGTTGGCACCTGAAGTATCAGTTAGCATAACTTCAACATTGCCAAATGCGCAGTCACGTTGGTTGTTTAATAGTTGGGGCTGTCCTGTCTCAGAAAATCATCCAAGCGCAGCGGAACCATGCGGGCAAAGTAACGTCGAATTCAGCATTAGCGGTGCGACAACTCGTTATGTTTGTGTGCAGAGCCATGGCTATATTCGCAAAGGCGCTTGTAGTGCATAAATCAGACGTTAATAGCAGTGTCAAAGCAGGCAAAAAATATGCAATAATACGCACAAGCTATGCGGAGTGCGCTTGCTCGCCAGATCAGCTATTGCTAAAGTGAGTGCGTTTTCCCACCAACCAGATAGAACAAAAGACCAGTAAAGGGAACACCCCTGATGTTTAAGAAATTGCGCGGAATTTTCTCAAACGATCTCTCCATCGATTTGGGTACAGCAAATACACTAATTTACGTGAAAGACGAAGGCATCGTGCTTAACGAGCCGTCGGTGGTAGCTATTCGTCAAGAAAAGTCAGGCGGCCCGAAAAGTGTCGCGGCGGTCGGTCATCAAGCGAAGCAAATGCTTGGTCGTACGCCAGGTAACATTAAAGCGATTCGACCCATGAAAGACGGTGTCATCGCTGACTTTTATGTGACCGAGAAGATGCTTCAGCACTTTATTAAGAAAGTTCATGACAGCCATTATTTCCGTCCTAGCCCGCGTGTCTTGGTATGTGTGCCTTGTGGATCAACGCAAGTGGAACGTCGCGCGATTCGCGAATCAGCACTCGGCGCCGGCGCGCGCGAAGTCTACTTGATTGATGAGCCGATGGCGGCCGCTATCGGTGCGGGCTTACCAGTGTCAGAAGCTACGGGTTCAATGGTGGTTGATATTGGTGGTGGTACCACCGAAGTTGCGATTATCTCATTGAACGGTGTGGTGTACTCATCTTCGGTACGCATCGGTGGTGACAAATTTGATGAAGCAATCGTCAACTACATTCGTCGAAACTTCGGCTCACTGATTGGTGAAGCGACTGCTGAGCGCATCAAACACGAAATTGGTTCGGCATTCCCAGGTGACGAAGTCCGCGAAATTGAAGTGCGTGGCCGCAACTTGGCAGAAGGTGTACCGCGTTCGTTCACGCTGAACAGCAACGAAATTTTGGAAGCCTTGCAAGAACCGTTGATGGGTATCGTCAGTGCCGTCATGGTTGCGCTCGAGCAATCCCCACCAGAGTTGGCCTCAGACATTTCTGAGCGCGGCATGGTGTTAACCGGCGGTGGAGCGCTATTGCGTGATCTCGACCGCCTGTTGATGGAAGAGACCGGAATTCCGGTCATTATCGCCGATGACCCGCTCACTTGTGTGGCGCGCGGTGGTGGTAAGGCTCTGGAAATGATTGACATGCATGGCGGTGACTTGTTCAGTTATGAGTAATACGCCATGAAGTCGCTGTTTGAACACGGCCCTTCATTACGCACACGCTTGCTACTGGCGCTTATCGTAGCTGGCGCGCTAATGTTTTTTGACCACCGGCTGCAAACCATGCAGCCGGTGCGTTCGTTTTTAAGTACTGCTACAGCGCCGGTGCAATACCTTGCGGTGCTTCCTGAAGAAGTCATGGACCGTTTGGTTTACCTTGCCACGACCCGCTCGGCTCTGCGTGAAGACAACCAGCGCTTACGCGACGAGTTGTTGGGGTTACAAATGGCAGTGCAGCGCCTTAATTTCCTTGAGAATGAAAATGCGCGCTTGCGGCAGTTATTAGGCTCGGAAGTCCGCGCGGCGAGTCGTCGCATGGCGGCTGAAGTGGTGTCGGTCGCCACCGACCCATTCTCCCATCAATTGGTGATCAACAAAGGTTATCAAAGCGGCGTTTATGAAGGTCAGCCGGTGCTGGATAACCGCGGTATCGTTGGTCAGGTCATTAGTGTGGCGCGCAACACTGCGCGAGTTCTGCTTATCTCCGATCAAAGCCATGCCATTTCGCTCCGCGCCGAGCGTAACGATATTCGTGTGATTGCCCAAGGTACGGGCTCGTTGACGCAACTGGAGCTCAATTTCATTCCGCATAGTACCGAGTTGCAAGAGGGCGACGTGCTGGTTTCTTCTGGTCTGGGTGGGGTGTTTCCTGAAGGCTACCCAGTCGCCGAGATCAACCTAATTAATCGCGATGAGCGTTTACAGTATGCGCAAGTTTTAGTAACGCCATTTGCCCAGTTAGATCGGGTGCGCACTTTATTGCTGTTATGGCCAGCGAACGCCCAGGAACAACCGATTTTTGAGGAAGACATGGAAGCCGGTGAGGTTAACGATGTGGGTTAAGTCTGGACTGCTACCACTGTTATTCAGTTACTTATTGGCGTTGGTCTTAACCATCATGCCGATTCCTTCGGTGTTGGAGCCCTGGCGTCCAGACTGGGTAAGCCTTGTCTTGTTGTATTGGCTGATTGCCATTCCGCATCGCGTTGGCTTCGGCACGGTGCTCGTGATGGGGTTGCTGACCGATATTTTGATGGGCAGTACTTTTGGCGTTTACGCCACCGCCTTGGTACTAATGGCTTATCCAGCGCTACGCCATTTTCAACGCATCCGTAATTACTCGTTAACGCAACAATTGGTTATCGTTGCGGTCTTAATTCTTATTAAGCGCGTGATTGTCTACGAGCTCGAGCATGTACTCAATGATGCCGTATTCAATTTGCCGTACCTGTATCCGGTCGTGTCTTCGGCCATTATTTGGCCATGGCTCTTTTTGATTTTGCGCCGCTATCGTCGTCGCTACTTGATCCGCTAATACCCTCAGGAGTTTGCTATGCAACTGGTTTTGGCCTCCGGCTCGCCACGTCGTTATGAGCTACTGCAATTGCTTGACCGACCCTTTACGGTGGTGCGCCCTGAGGTGCCTGAGCAGCAGCAAGCGCACGAATCCCCAGCAGCTTATGTGCAGCGCCTTGCGCAAAGCAAAGCCGTAGCGGGAGCGGCAATGGTAGACGACGCAGCCATGGTGCTAGGTGCTGATACCATTGTTGTTTGTGATGATCAGGTATTGGAGAAGCCGGCTGACGCAACAGACTTTCGGGCGATGATGCGAATGCTCTCGGGGCGCTGCCATCAAGCGATGACTGCAGTCGCTTTGCACCATAATGGTGCAACAGAAGTCGTATTAGTCACCACAATGGTACAATTTAAGTCACTTAGTGAAGCTGATATTGCCAGTTACTGGGCTACGGGCGAACCGCAAGACAAGGCTGGCGGCTACGGTATACAAGGTCATGCCGCGAAGTTTGTGATACGGATTGAGGGTAGCTATTTAGCTGTGGTAGGACTACCGTTATATGAAACCGAACAATTAATTCAAGCCGTTGAGAGTAAAGCGAAATGAGCGCTGAGATTTTAATGAACGTCACTCCGACCGAAACACGGGTGGCGCTGATCGAAAACGGTATTTTGCAAGAGATTCATATCGAGCGCCAAGCTAAGCGCGGTTTGGTGGGGAATATTTATGTCGGTAAGGTGGCGCGGGTGCTCCCTGGCATGCAGGCTGCTTTCGTTGATATTGGTCTCGACAAGGCTGCGTTTTTGCATGCTTCTGACATTGTCTCGCCGCTATCCGCTGCCGAAGGTGTTGCGCCGCGCCCAGATCTGGCGCCAGATATCGCAACCTTGGTGCGCGCGGGGCAGCATATCTTAGTGCAGGTGGTGAAGGATCCACTTGGCACCAAGGGTGCGCGGCTAACGACTGACATTACGATTCCTTCGCGTTATATGGTGCTCATGCCGCAATCACCGCATGTCGGTATCTCGCAGCGCATCGAAGACGAGGCTGAACGTGAGCGTTTGAAACAGGCGGCACAGCCTTACTGTGACGACGACGGCGGCTTCATTGTTCGTACCGCTGCAGAGGGTGCTAGTGACATTGAGTTACGCCGCGATGCTGCCTTCTTACGCCGGCTTTGGGATACCTTGCAAAAACGTCGCAAGGGGATGCGCAAAATAGGCATCGTTTACGAAGACTTGAATCTCTCGTGCCGCATCCTGCGTGATTTTGTCGGTGACGAAATTGAACGTATCCGCGTTGACTCGAAGATCACTTTCGAAGTCTTGCAAGAGTTTGTCCATGAATTTATTCCAGAGCTCGAACCGGCGCTTGAGTACTACGCTGGCGAGCGGCCGATCTTTGACATGTTTGATGTCGAAAACGAGGTTCAACGTGCGCTTGACCGCAAGGTGGAGCTGAAGTCAGGTGGTTCGATTATTATCGATCAAACGGAAGCCATGACCACGATTGATATCAATACTGGAGGTTTTGTTGGGCATCGGAATCTCGAGGAAACGATTTTCAATACGAATATTGAAGCCACGCAAGCGATCGCGCGACAACTGCGTCTGCGCAACTTAGGCGGGATTATCATTATTGATTTTATCGACATGCAGAACACGGATCATCGTCGACGCGTGCTGCATAGCCTTGAGCAGGCACTCGCAAAAGATCGTGCGAAGACCTCGATCAATGGCTTTACTTCGCTCGGCTTAGTTGAGATGACCCGCAAGCGCACGCGCGAAAGTTTAGAGCATGTACTTTGTTCGGAATGTCCGGTATGTAACGGCCGTGGCACAATGAAGACCGTAGAAACGGTCTGCTATGAAATCATGCGCGAAATTGTCCGCGTTAATCGGGCCTATGCTGCCGATCATTTCGTTATCTACGCATCAGCGGCGGTCACAGACGCTCTAATGAACGAGGAATCGCACGCATTAGCCGAGCTCGAGGTTTTCATAGGTAAGCAAGTCAAAATTTCCGTTGAGCCGCTCTATCATCAAGAGCAGTTCGATGTGGTGATGATGTAGTAGGTGTTGTAAGCCTATGTGGCGAGTCTCTCTAAAAGTAGCTTATCGGACCATGCTTTATAGCGTCGCAACAGCACTTGTGTTGTTTGCGGTGTTGCTCAGCGTGTTGCGTTATCTCTTGCCACAACTTCCTGATGTTACGACTCAGGTTGAGCGCTTTTTCGCCGAAAATTACGCCGCGGAAATCGTCGTAGGTCAGCTGGGTGCCGACTGGAACAGCGCCGGTCCGCAACTCATTTTGCAAGATATCGAAGTGCAACGCTTGGCTGGTGAAGCGACGCAATTTCAGCTCAACGAAGCCCGCGTGGTGTTTAATTTCTGGCAAAGCCTGCGTACATGGTCCTTGAAGTTTGAGCAGGTGACGCTGGCTAATCTTCAGCTAACGTATGACTTGAGAAATCCCTCGTTAGGCAACAACACCGATCTGACCGATACGCTTCCACGCTTTTTTCTTAATCAACTCGATCAAGTCACCATTGAAGACAGTCGCTTGGAGTTAATTAATTTGCTCGGCGTGCGTCATGCCGTTGATATTGAACGGCTGAGTTGGAGCAACCAAGGTAGCTCGCACCAAGGCTTCGGCAGTTTGAAACTTGCCGATCTGGCCTCGAATTCACTCGACATCATTATTGATATTGAAGGGAATGAGCCTAGCGACCTTGCGGGGCAAATCTATGTACGTGCGGAAAACCTAGATATCGCTGGGTACCTGCAGCAAAAAGTCGTTGATGCGCAGATTTCGCAAGCGGAATTTAACTTCACGATGTGGCTCAATTTTGCCGGAAGTGATTTCCGCAACGGCATTCTTGAGCTAGGCCGAAATGAATTACACTGGAAAGTTGCCGAACGTCGTCACCAGTTGGTGGTGCCAAAAGGGCTATTAAAATTACGCCCATACGAAAACGGCTGGTTGGTGAATAACAACCCAATTACCGTGGTACAAGATGACACTACTTGGACGGTGCCAACGTTAAGTTGGCTGCAAACGCCAGAGCACTATGCATTAAGTGCTGATAAGCTTCCTCTTGCGCCGTTGCTTCAATTGGCCACCCTGACAGGTAGTAAAGGCCAAGAGTGGGTCGACACTTTTAGCGAAGCAGAGCTAACGGGCAAGGTTGATATGCGTGTAGAGCAAACCTTAAAGCAACCGTTGCAATGGCAAATTTCCGCCAGCGAAATAGCATGGCAGGACGTTGCTGGCATTCCCGGTGTTAGCGGCATCAAGCTGGACGTGCGGGGCGTCGATCGTAAGGCGCAGTGGGCTTTGCGTGGCACTGATAGCACGATTAGCAGTGATTACCTCAACGATCGCCAGCCATGGCGTTTTGCCCAATTAAGCGTGGACGGACGTTTTAATGTCGAATCCAATGCGTGGCAGTTATCAATTGCTGACACGAGTCGCGTCGATTTGGCGGGACTGCCACTTCGGGTCCACGCACGTTTGCGCTATACCGATGAACTGTACGTCGACGCCAAGGTCGTAAGTGCCGCTGCGGAGCCGATTCCGGCCAATGTATTACGTCAGTATTTACCACAAATTATGGGCGCTGATTTGCATGATTACCTGCAAACAGCCTTGCTCGAAGGCGCGGCAACGGATTTAGCAATGGTATGGCGAGGCCCATTAGCGGACTTCCCGTATCAACAGCCCAGCGGCGTCTTCCGCGCGCAAGCTTCGATTGCGGATCTGGTGTATCGCTTCCAACCCAACTGGCCGGTGGTAAGTGAGGCCAAAGCGTTCGTGCACTTTGGCAATGAACGCATGCATATTTTAACCACCGATGCCAACATCGAAGGCGTCACTTTACCGAGAGTCGACACGGTCATTGCGGATATCTTGGCAAAACCTGCGGTATTAACGGTTAACGGCGAGCTGTTTGGGCCTAGTCAACGTCTACAACCATTGTTTGCGGCAAGTCCATTAGCGGAGTCATTGGGTAGTACGCTGACCGAAGTACAACTGTCAGGCCCCATGAATGGCACCTTGGCGCTCACTATTCCGCTCGATAAAAGTCAACAAGTCGTAGCGGAGGGGTATGCTGACTTGCAAAACAATGACCTCTTTGTAGCGAGTTTGGATGAGCAATTTACTGATGTGCGTGGACGTATTCATTATCGCAACGATGTCATCGAAGCGGAGAATTTGAAGTTTAAATGGCAACAACTGCCGGTCAGCGCTGTGCTCAATGGTCGGACTCGTGAAGATGATTATCATGTCGAGGTTGCGGTCGATGCACTATGGCCGATGGCTGAGTTAAGCAAGCAAAAACCAACCACCGAGCTCCTCGCGCAGGGTGATTTCACTTGGCAGGGGCGCTTAGCGTTATCTTTGCCGGAAACAGGCGGGTATTCCTTCCACTGGCAGCAGCAGTCTGATCTAAACTCCCTAAAATTATTACTGCCTGCGCCGTTTGGGTTAGCGCAGGGTACGCGTATGCCTTGGCAGCTGCAGGTTTCAGGGGGGCCAGAGAGCTTACTCATTAACAGCACTTTGGGTGACCACAGCTTGGTTGAGCTGCAATACAATGGCGATGCCAGTGTGTTGCAGCAGGGCTATGGCCGTATCGGCGATCGGGTGGGAGAATTACCTAATCCCGACTTGCTCGGTCTGAATCCAACCTTTCCGCTCGAGGTCGGGCTTGAGCAAGCGGATGCCGCGCGCTGGTTAGACACGATTGCCAACCTTAAGCAATGGTGGGGCGAGGGCCAAAGTGAAGGTGGAAGTGAGGACGGCGAGCCGCGTAAGTTCGCTGAACCGATTCCGGATGTTATTGAAGTGCAGGTGGCAGAGTTAACATTTGGCGACCACCAGATGCATGACAATGCGATTGTGTTATGGCCGCAAGAAGAACCTAGCGGTGAGACTGGCATTGATACATGGCGCTTTAGCTGGCGTGCCGAAGAAGCACTTATGCGCGGCAGCTATTGGCCAGCCAACGGTGACCTTGCAGAACGCGTGGAAATCAATGCAGACTTTATGGAGCTTGCCGCACCTGTGGCCGCCGAGCAGGTTGCCGATGAACTCGTCGCCGGTGTTGAAGAGGTCGAAGAAAGCCAAGACTTTAGCCGTTGGCCGGAGTTTCAATTTAGCTGTAAGCGCTGTAGCTACGGTGAATATGCTCTCGGCGAAGTTGCCTTCCGGCTCAGACCTGCACCACAGGAGGTGCATATTGATGACATTCGTTTACGTAACGGCGAACATGAGCTCAATGCGCAATTACGTTGGCTTCTAGCTACACCCGAGCAGGCTGCCGTGACAGCTGTAACCGGTACTTTTAACAGTGAAGATCTCGGTAATTTCCTAAACGATTATGACATTACCTCGATAGTACAAGACAGTCCCGCCGAGTTCGACTTTGAGCTCGCTTGGCAGGGCACGCCAAATGCATTTAACGTAGCTAGTTTAGACGGCACTATGAATTGGCGACTCGGGCAAGGCTATTTAAATGATGTCAGTGACGGTGGTGCACGCTTGTTTTCGGTTCTTAGCCTAGAGAGTATCCTGCGGAAATTACAATTTGATTTCCGTGATATTTTTGCCAACGGCATGTTTTTTACCGAGTTCGCGGGCCAGTTTGCCATTGATGATGGCGTGGTTAATACCGAACAAGCACGGATGAATGGTTCGGCCGGTGATATGGAAATAACAGGCTCCACCAACCTAGTGACTAGCGCGATTGATTATCAGCTCTTCTTCGTGCCCAAAGTCACGTCGAGTTTACCGGTGATTCTGGCTTGGATGGTAAATCCACCGTCGGGGCTTGCAGCCTTACTTATCGATCGCATGTTACAAGATGCGCAAGTCATTAGTCGTTTAGAGTACAAGATCACAGGAACCATGGATGAGCCTAAAGTGGAAGAGGTGTCACGGGCGAGCCGTGAAGTGCCGCTTCCTGTTGACCCATTACCGCAGGAGGAACCTGATGCAGCACAAGAAAGTTCAACTGACAGCGGTACAAATGACCAGCCTGCCGGAGCCGCAGGAAAACCTGAAGATAATTGAACAACTGCTTGACCAAATACCGGCCGCACGACCGCAACTGGTAGTGTTGCCTGAGGCTTGCCTTTGTTTCGGTGCGGGTGACAAAAAACAACGCAGTTATGCCGAACTCTATAGTCATACAGCCCCCCTGCAAGGGCGCTTAGCTGAACTTGCTCGCCAGCATGGTATCTACTTGCTGGTCGGGACCATGCCAATCATTGACGATGCTAGCGCGGAGAAATTTTCCGCCGCGTCTTTATTATTTGGTCCCGATGGAAAGTGCATGGCGCGCTACAATAAAATTCATTTGTTCGATGTGGATGTCGCCGACAATACCAAGACGTATCGGGAGTCTCTCTGGACCGAGGCCGGCGAGCGTGTCGTCACCGTCGAAACAGAGTTTGGCACCCTAGGCCTAGCGGTATGTTATGATGTGCGGTTTCCTGAGCTATTTCGGGCGTTACGCAGTAAAGGTGCAGAAATTATCGCGCTACCCTCGGCTTTTACCAAGGTGACGGGCAATGCCCATTGGCATGTGCTGACGCGCGCTCGCGCAATCGAGCAGCAGTGTTATGTGGTCGCTGGTGCACAAGTAGGTGTGCATGCCAATGGTCGCGAAACTTATGGTCATGCGCTGATCATTGACGCTTGGGGTAACGTAGTCAGTGAGTGTGATGGGGTGACGAGCCCATGCTTGGCGTCGGTAAATGTTGACCTCGAGAGTTTGACGCCGATCCGTAGCAATATTCCAGTGGCAAAGCATTTTGCCCGTAGTAAGAAGGTTATACATGAGTGAACACAATCAGGTCATTGCAAACTTATTGACCGCGAATGAGCTAGATATTGAAACTTTACAGCGGCGCTTAACAGGGCTGTACAGCGGCGCGATTGACTATGCTGACATTTACTTACAACACAGTCGCAATGAGTCGTGGGTTCTTGAAGACGGTATCGTTAAGTCAGGTAGTTTTCATATTGAAACTGGCCTTGGCGTAAGAGCCTTGCACGAGGACAAGACCGGCTTCGCTTATGCTGACGAGGTAACTCCTGCCGCACTCGAACAGGCGGCAGCGGCAGCACGCGGTATTGTCGCAGCTGGCGATGAGAAGAAAGTCGCCATCGCGAACACAGTACAAGGTACGCCGCGTTATGCCGGCTTGGATCCGCTCGGCAGCCTCGACGAGGCGGCAAAGATCGCGCTACTACGCGAGATTGATGCCTATGCGCGCTCTTTAGATAGCCGTATCGTTGAAGTGATTGCCAGTGTCAGCGGTAGTTATGACGAAGTCCTCGTGATTGCCACTGATGGCACTTTAGCAACCGATATTCGCCCATTGGTACGCGTCAATTGTACCGTCTTAGCTGAACAGAACGGCCGCCGTGAGCGCGGCAGTGCTGGGGGCGGCGCGCGCGTCGATTACCAGTACTTCTTTGCTAATGAACAGACAGATACTTTGCCGCGTTGGCAAAGCTATGCCAAAGAAGCGGTGCGCCAAGCGCTTGTGAACCTTGAAGCAAAACCTGCTCCAGCGGGAACGATGCCAGTCGTACTCGGCGCAGGTTGGCCGGGTGTGCTGTTGCATGAAGCTGTTGGTCACGGTCTTGAGGGTGATTTCAACCGCAAAGGTGCATCAGCTTATTCAGGCAAAATGGGGCAGCAGGTAGCGTCCGAACTCTGTACTATCGTCGACGATGGCACTTTAGCGGATCGACGCGGTTCACTTACCGTCGACGATGAAGGCACGCCCGCTGGCCATAATGTACTGATTGAGAAAGGCCGTTTGGTCGGCTATATGCAAGATAAGATGAACGCACGCTTGATGGGTGTTGCCCCGACGGGCAATGGCCGTCGTGAATCCTACGCGCATTTGCCGATGCCACGCATGACCAATACCTACATGCTGGGTGGTGAAGCGGGTCCAGATGACATTATTCGTAGTGTGAAGCGCGGCATTTATGCGCCGCAGTTTGCCGGCGGACAGGTCGATATCACTTCAGGTAAGTTTGTATTCTCGGCGTCTGAGGCCTACTTGATTGAGGATGGCAAAATCACCGCGCCGCTGAAAGGCGCTACCTTAATCGGTAACGGCCCGGAGGCAATGCGTCAGGTATCCATGGTCGGTAATGATCTGGCCCTTGATTCCGGTGTCGGTGTATGTGGTAAAGACGGCCAGAGTGTGCCGGTAGGCGTAGGGCAGCCAACGTTAAAGCTGGATGCCCTGACCGTGGGTGGCACAGCTTAAGCGCTGGTCACTTCACGTAAGTATTTGAAAAGTTCACGGGCAGCGGCGGGCGGTTTGCCTTGTTGCTGTTGCTTTTGGGCCTGGCGATAGAGCTGACGTAGCTTCTGTCGATCCGCCTGGGGGTAGTCCTCCAAGAAGTCTTGGATAGCACTGTCGCCTTCAGCCAAAATAGCGTCACGTTGCTTTTCGAGTTGGTGGAATAGAGCATTTTGCTCATGATGTGCGTTTTCAAGCTCGAACAACGCTTGCTCAATAGGAGCCGTGTCGCGATTACGCATCATTTTGCCAATGTGTTGCAGTTGTCGACGAAAGCCTTCGCGCTTATTGCGAATGCGTTGCGCCAATTGAATGGCGTCCAACAATGCTTCGTCGAGTGGAATCTTCTCGAGTTTGCCTGCGGGCAAGTCGACAAGTTTCTTACCCAGCGCTTGCTGGGCCTCTGCTTCACGTTTTAATTGAGATTTACTGACGAGTTGATCGTCGTCTTGGTCGAAGTCGTGACTATCGTGCATGGTATGTCCTCTGTGCTACCGACATAGTTTAACAGGCAACGCACCAAGCAACCAATGGAGTTTAGTTTGAAACCAGAATTAGCAGAGTTACAAACCGAGTTAGCCGAGGTAAAACAAGCCGTAGCAGATGCACTCTCCTATGGAGAAAAGCTTGGCGCATCGGCAATGGAGTGCGCGTTAACCCGCAGCCGTGGTATTAGCGTTGAATCCCGTTTGGGTGAAGTTGAAACCGTTGAGTTCAATAAAGATGGCGCGCTTGGTATTACCCTCTACAAGGGGCAACAGAAGGGCTCAGCATCAACCACTGACTTATCCGCTGGTGCGATTCGCGCCAGTGTGGAGAAAGCCTTGGAAATTGCCCGGTATACCTCGCCCGATCCGTTTGCTGGCCTAGCCCCAGCTGAACTCATGGCGAACGAAATTCCGGATCTTGATTTGTGCCATCCGGGTGACCAATCAGCTGATTATGCGCTGGCGCAGGCGTTGCAGTGCGAACGCCATGCTTTGGGGCTTGATAAGCGCATCGTCAATTCCGATGGCGCGAGCTACAGCAGTCACGTTGGCTACCGTGTGTACGGTAATAGTCATGGCTTTCTAGCTGGTTATTTACAGTCACGCCATGCCATGAGTTGCTCGCTAATTGGCAAGCAAGGTGATGCGATGCAGCGTGATTATGCCTATACAGTGGCGCGTGCGACCGGTGGTCTGGATACGCCAGAGCAAGTTGCTGAGCAAGCCGCACATGAGACGCTGGCACGCCTCGGTGCGCGCAAAATCAATACGGCGAAAGTACCGGTTATCTTCCGTGCTGATATTGCCAACACACTGTTTGGGCATTTCGTTGGTGCCATTAGCGGGGGTAACCTTTACCGTAAATCGAGCTTCTTGTTGGACAAGCTTGGTGAAACAGTACTGCCGGATTGGTTAACCATTAAAGAAACACCCCATTTACCGGGCGCGCTTGCAAGTTCGCCTTTCGACCATGAAGGACTTGCCACCCAAGACCGAACCATTGTTGACAACGGTGTCTTGCAAACTTATTTGTTGACTAGTTATGCCGCCCGAAAAATGCAGATGAAACCGACCGGGCATGCGGGTGGTATCCACACTTGGCAGGTCTCACAAAGCAATCAGAGCCTTGCTGAGCTGTGTCGTACTATGGGCACCGGCCTGTTAGTGACTGAGCTCATGGGGCAGGGTGTGAATCTGGTCAATGGTGATTATTCACGCGGTGCTGCTGGATTTTGGGTAGAGAATGGTGAAATTCAGTATCCAGTGGAAGAAATTACCATTGCCGGCAACTTGCAAGACATGTTGCGCTCTATTGTCGCCATTGGTAATGACACTGATGCGCGCCATGGCGTACAAACCGGCTCAGTGCTGCTTGAGAGCATGCACGTAGCCGGTAACTAAAAAAGGCTAACCTAGAAGTAATGTTGCAGTGCCAAGGAAGGCAAAAATACCGACGACATCGGTGACTGTGGTCAGGATAACTCCACCTGCCAACGCAGGATCGATGTCGAACTTCTTCAAGATCAAAGGCACGGTGACCCCGGCGAGACCCGCCGCGAGTAAGTTCGCCATCATGGCAAAAGCAATGATACCGCCAATGACGAGGTCTTGTTTCCACAAGGCAACCACAGCGGCGATTAGTAGTGCCCATATGACCCCGTTGAGCGCACCAATGGCCAGTTCTTTGCCGATCAACCAGCGTTGGTTGCTGGGGCCAATATGACCGAGTGCCATCCCACGAATGACCAAGGTAAGGGTTTGCGAGCCAGCAATGCCCCCCATACTTGGGACGATGGTGTTGAGTATCGCCAGAATTGCCATTTGCGCCAAAATGTCTTCAAACATAGAGCTCACTGCAGCTGCTAACAGCGCAGTGACCAAGTTGACGGCGAGCCAGACTGAGCGGCGGCGCGTACTTTTCCAGACCGGCGCGAAGGTATCCTCGTCGTCGTCAAGACCCGCCATACTCAGCATTGAGTGCTGCGCATCTTCGCGAATAATATCGACGACGTCATCGATGGTGATACGCCCGAGTAGATGATTCTCAGAGTCGACAACCGGAGCTGAAATCCAGTCTTGCCGTTCAAAAAGCTTCGCTACTTCGGTTTCGTCCATATCTACCGGAATGCTTTGTACCTCTGCTTCCATCACGTCACTGACCAGTTTCGCTGGATCGACAGTGACCAAACGCGAAATCGAGATCTCTCCAATAAACTGGTCGTCACGACTTACCACGTATAGCTTGTCAGTCGCCTCAGGTAGTTCACCTTTTAAACGTAAATAACGCAAGACCACATCGATAGTGACATCTGGGCGCAGGGTGATGGTATCCGTGTTCATCATTGAGCCGGCGGTTTCATCCTCGTACGAAAGCGCTTTTTCGGCACGATGACGATCTTGCTCATCCATCGATTTCAGAACTTCTTGATAGACCTGTTCCGGTAGACCACGGAGAACGTAGGCAAGGTCATCGGTGTCCATGCCTTCGGTGGCGGCGGCCAACTTTTCTGGCGCCATTTGTCGGATAACAGATTTTTGAACTTCTTCGGAGAGTTCTTCGAGAATATCACCATGCTCGTCGGCATCGACGAGTTGCCAGATGATGGCACGCGCTTTAGGCGGTGAAGATTCTAAAAGGAGTGCGACATCCCAGGCCGGTAAATTATGCAGCTGCCGCCGCGCCTGCACGTACATACCACGGGCTAGCGCTTCGGTCACATCTTGGAGCCGTTGTTCGGCAAACTCTTTTTCAGCGACTTCTGCAAGCATGATGAAAACTCCTATGAATATGAGGAGTTTATCTTATTTCTTGGAATTCGTCAGTAGCGAAGATAATTAAGCTTCTTCATCAAAACGTGCTTCGATGAGTTCGGCAACGGCATCGACAGCTGCTTGGGCTTCGGTGCCACGAGCAACGATTTCAATTTCTTTGCCTTGCCCGCTGGCCAACAATAATAGACACATAACACTCGAAGCATCGACCTCACGCCCATCTTGGACGATCGCAACTTTGGCATCAAATTGCTGGGTGAGCTTGACTAACTTGGTCGCTGCACGGGCGTGCAGACCTAGCTTATTTTTGATGACTGCAGGCTTGCGGGCTTCTTGACTCATTTGCGACGTTGGCTCTCACGGTGACGAAGTTGAACCTTAAATTCGTGGTCGGCAAAGCGTTCAGCAAGTTGTTCAGCAATATATACCGAGCGGTGTTGCCCTCCGGTGCAGCCAATCCCGATAGTAAGATAGCTACGGTTGCTACGTTGAAAATACGGCAGCCAAGTTTCGAGAAACGTTTCAACTTGATGAATAAATTTGGTAACCAGTGGCTGTTGCGCAAAGAAGTGTTGCACGGCCGGGTCACTCCCCGTCAAGGGCTTTAGCTCAGGCTCCCAATGCGGGTTTGGCAAAATTCTAGCATCGAAGGCGTAATCAAGATCTGGCGGCAACCCGTATTTATAGCCGAACGATTGAAAGACTACGATAAGTCTCGACGCCGCGCGCCCGAGCACACGCTCACTTACTTGTTCACTTAACTGGTGAACACTGAGTTCGCTACTCTCAATTCGCCACGTTGCTCGTTCCGCGAGAGGTTCAAGTAGACGAGACTCAGTCTGCAAGGCTTCGTTGAGAGGCATTTCGTTGCGCGATAAAGGGTGTAAGCGCCGCGTCTCGCCAAAGCGCTGTAGCAGCACCTTGTCGTTGGAATCGAGGAACAGAATCTCTGGCTTGATCTTATCCGGCAGAAAGTCGAGAGCATCGCTAAGGTCTTCTTGCGACGCCGGTAAATTGCGTACGTCGACACTAACAGCAACATTTTCGTATTGGTCTTGAATCGCGTGCACCAGTGTTGGCAGCAGCATGATGGGTAGGTTATCGACGCAGTAAAAGCCAAGGTCTTCAAGCACGCGTAATGCAATGGTTTTGCCGGAGCCAGAACGGCCGCTAACAATGATGAGTTGCATAGTTAAGGGCAATCTTTGTCGGTAAACAGAGTATAGAGCTCTTGGTCGCTTTTGGCTTCGCGGAGTCCTCGGGTGCAGGATTTCTCGTTCAGCCGTTGCGCTACAGCAGCAAGAGTCTGTAAGTGTTGCTCGTGCTCTTCTTCCGGAACCAACAATGCGAAGATGATATCCACCGGTTGATTATCGATAGCATCGAAGTCTATCGGTTCTTCAAGAGTCATCAAAACTGCGACAGGCTTATTCGCTGAGCCTAACCGGCCGTGAGGTATGGCGACACCTAAGCCAATACCAGTACTCCCTAGGCGCTCGCGATTGAGAAGGCTTTCGAAGACATCGAAACTTGTGGTTCCTGAAAGACGTGGCGCTGCCAGTTGGCCGATCAGTTCTAAGACTTTCTTTTTGCTTGAGCCCGCGACTGCACAACGGGTGCAGTCGTGGCTTAATAGAGTGGATAAATCCATGATTTAGTGACGTTTCATCTTTTCTTTGTGTTTAATCACTTGGCGGTCGAGTTTATCAATCAGACCGTCGATCGCCGCGTACATATCTTGGTGCTCTGAATCAGCGAAAATTTCACCGCCGTTCACATGCAGCGTAGCTTCCGCTTTTTGGGTTAACTTTTCAACATTTAAAATCACATGGACATTGTTGATATGGTCAAAATGACGCTCAAGCTTGGCAAACTTAGCGTCGACATAGTCTCGTAGCGCATCAGTAATTTCAATATGGTGACCAGTCAGATTAATTTGCATAACATCTTCCTTCTATTGTCCAAGTTTTAAATTAGACGCTTACGTTGGCTCGAAGGCGGAATATTGAGTGCCTCGCGATACTTCGCAATCGTCCGTCTAGCGACCTGAATTCCTTGCTCGGCCATCAGTTGCGTAAGCTTATTGTCACTGAGTGGCTTTTTCGGATCTTCGGCTGCAACTAGCTTTTTCAGTAGTGCCCGTATGGCTGTTGAAGAGCATTCACCCCCTGCATCAGTGCTTAACTGACTTGAGAAGAAGTACTTCAATTCAAACACACCTCGAGGCGTATGCATATACTTTTGGGAGGTAACACGTGAAACTGTGGATTCATGCATTTCAATGGCTTGGGCGATGTCCGCGAGTACCATCGGTTTCATGGCTTCTTCACCCTGTTCGAAGAACGCTTGTTGGCGTTGCACGATGCTACTTGCGACCTTCAGTAGCGTATCGTTGCGGCTCTCGATGCTGCGCATAAACCATTTAGCTTCTTGTAAGTGATGGCGGATATAGCTCATGTCGTCGCTTGCTCGGGTATCCTTTAGTAGGGCAGCGTAACTGTCGTTTACTTTTAGTTTAGGCAAACTTTGCGGATTTAGCTCAACGATCCAACGATTATTTTGCTTTCGCACAAGAACATCGGGAATAACGTAAGCATCATCGTTTGCCGAAAAACCATCGCCCGGTCGTGGTTGCAAATGCTGTATGAGAGTTAGGACCTCGGCTAAAGCCTTTTCGTTCAGGCGTAAGCGCCGAGAAAGCGTGCGATAATCGCGCGAAGCGAGCAGTTCAACGTATTCTGCTACTGCTTTTCGTGCAGCTGATAAATGGGGTGTTTCTTCGGGTAATTGCTGTAATTGAAGCAGTAAGCACTCGCTAACATCGCGCGCACCGACACCGACCGGATCAAAATGCTGAATGCGCTTTAAGACAACAGCAACTTCATCTTCATCGAGTGGTTCGTCAAGTTGCGCATTGAGCGCCAGGGTAAGATCTGCAATGGTAGCTTGCAGGTAACCGTTTTCATCAATCGCATCAATAATGGCAAAACCAATCTGCTCGTCGAGCGTGGTCATGTGCGAGAGTTGCAATTGCCAACGCAGATGGTCATGCAGGGTTTCTTGTCCGCAACCAAAGGTGAGAGCGTCGTGCTCAGCGTCGTGTTGGCCGACCGCACCAAGTAACTCGGCGGTATAGTTTTGGTCCCATTCTTCGCCGATTTCAACGCTATCTTCGTCATGCTCACGAAGGGGGTCTTCCAGTTCTTCTTGTTCGAGTAGGGGATTTTCTTCCAGTGCTTGTTGGATCTCTTGTTGGAGTTCAAAGCTCGACAGTTGCAACAAACGAATGGCTTGCTGCAACTGCGGTGTCATCGACAATTGCTGACTAAATTTGAACTGCAAGCCTTGCTTCATTAAGCACCACCTACGGGCTGGAGAACGCGTTTACAGAGTGAACTGATCGCCTAGATAGACGTCTTTCACCTGCTGGTTACTTAAAATAGTATGGGCGTCACCCTGCGCAATCAACTCCCCATGGCTCACAATATAAGCATGTTCGCAAACAGAGAGGGTTTCGCGGACGTTATGGTCAGTAATCAGAACGCCAATGCCGCGTTGGCGGAGGTGTTCAATGATCTTTTTGATATCAATGACTGAAATCGGGTCAACACCGGCAAATGGTTCGTCAAGAAGAATGAACTGTGGCTCTGCAGCTAGGGCACGGGCTATCTCGACGCGCCGACGCTCACCACCCGACAGGCTCATACCTAAACTATTGGCAATGTGACCAATATGGAATTCTTCAAGTAACTCGTCGAGCTTTTCTTCACGACCGTTACTATCAAGATCATTGCGCGTTTCGAGTATTGCCAAAATATTGTCGCGCACTGTCAATTTGCGGAATATCGATGACTCCTGCGGTAAGTAACCAATTCCTTTGCGCGCTCGTTCATGCATCGGGAGTAGCGAAATATCATCGTTGTCGAGCAAGATCCTACCTTTGTCGTGATTGACCAAGCCGACAATCATATAGAAAGTCGTCGTTTTACCAGCACCATTGGGACCCAACAGGCCAATGACCTTGCCGGACTCTACCTTCAGACTGACATCTTTAACGACTTGCCGTTTTTTATAGGATTTAGCTAGATGTTCAACGGTTAGTTGGCTCATTATCGTTTTCGTTCTTTTTGCTCGGCTGGAAAATAGTAGTTACACGGTCGTTCTCGTCTTCACCGCGCACTGCACGCATTTGCTGGGTGGCAAAATTATAAACAATTTCATGTCCCTGAATCAGACTGTCATCTTGGGTTACTTTGACACCACCGGACATGGTAAGAATTTGTGCGCTCTCATCGTAGCGAATCACCTGCGCTTCAGCGCGAATGATACTGCCGTCTTCCAATTCTTGTTGATAGGTCGCAGGGCTTCCTTCAGCGGTGAAGCTGCGAGCGCCAGTACCATCGTCTTCGGCCACTTCTAGGTGGTCGGCAGTAATGCGCAGCGTACCCTGAGTAATGACAGCATTTTCCTCGAATACGGCTATCTTGTTTTGAATATCAAACCAATCACGCTCGGATACGATTTCGATGTTCTGTTGAAAATCAGCTTTGCCTTGTGCCGGCGCAGTAGGACTCAGCACCACGCTAAATACCAGTGCGGCAAACACGAAAAGCTTAAGGCTGCTGTGTGCGTGTGTAAGTGGTTTGTACATGTTCATTTAATTCCAAAGTTTCAGCATTCAAGTCGGCAATCATACCATTGCCGCGCACTAAAAAGTTACGTCCATAAATCGTCACTGGCTCATCGGTGACCATTGTTTCTGCCAGTGTGTCGATGGTCAGATAGCTGGTTTCGACCCGTTCCAAGTAGTCACTGTTGGTCATATGCGTGATGACAATATCGCGCTCTAGCACCAAGGTCTTGTCATCATAAAACGAGCCCTGTTCCGCCACTACTTGCCACTCGCTTTGGTTCTGCGCCATACGGACTTGGTATTGTGGTGCCATTAGCTCAGTTAAGCCAATTGGACTGTAATGGGTCATTTTGGTTGCATTGATACGATGAATGAGATCGCCATCTGCATTGTAAACCCGTGTTCGAAGACCTTCTGCAATAAAGTCCGGTGGTACCTCGCGGAATTGTGCATCATCTGACTCGCCCTCAGGGCTGTCAAACGGTCGCCAAATGAGCAACGCTCCGAGTATAAATAAAATCGCGAGAATCCAAGACAGTTGTCGGTTCATAGACTCACTCCGCCTTGCAGCTGCAGGTGTCCTTGACTGAGCAAAATCAAATCGCTGAGTTCACGCACAGCGCCGAATCCACCGCGCATGCTGGTCACGTAGTCCGCCTGCTGTTGTACCCATGGGTGCGCGTCTTGCGGCGCGACACCGAGTCCAGCGCGTTGGATCATGACGACATCAGGCACGTCGTCGCCAATGCTGGCAATGGCATGATCCTCAAGTTGATATTTTTCAGCAAGTTGTTGGTATACCTTGAGCTTTTCTGTGGTACCTTGGAAAATATCCGTTACGCCAAGTGCTTGCATGCGCTGCTCGACAATCGTTGAACTACGCCCGGTGACCACGGCAACTTTTACGCCGTTGTTGATAAGCGCTTTGACACCGTAGCCGTCGCGCGTATGAAAGGCTTTGAGCTCTTCACCAGCATTACCGAGGTAGATACGACCATCGGAAAACACCCCGTCGACATCGCAAATTACCAGCTTGATGTCTTGTAAGGCAGCAAAAAGCGATTCGCTAATCTCGCCATACCATGTGCTTACTGTCGGCTGTGCCATTACACCACTCCTGCTTTTAATAAGTCGTGCATATTGAGAGCGCCGCGAACTCTACCATCACGATCGACTGCAAATAGGCCATTTATTTTGCGGTCTTCCATGAGTTTAAGCCCCTCGGCAGCAAGGACATCAGCACTGATTGTGATCGGGTTACGGGTCATGACTTGCTGGATTTCAGCTTGGTGGACATCGACGCGCTGATCCAAAATGCGGCGCAGGTCACCATCGGTAAATACGCCGACGAGGTGTTGTTGCGCATCGACAATCCCAGTCATGCCCAGACCTTTGCGCGACATTTCGAGCAACGCCTCACTTAGTGTAGCTTGTTCGGTCACCAGTGGGATCCGCTCGCCACTGTGCATGACATCGTGAATGTGCAGTAATAGGCGACGGCCCAAACTCCCACCAGGGTGGGACATCGCAAAGTCGTCAGCGGTGAAGCCTCGTGCATGCAATAGCGCCACAGCTAAAGCATCGCCCATAGCGAGTGTAGCAGTGGTTGACGACGTCGGTGCTAAACCTAACGGGCAGGCCTCTTGTTCTACGGCAATACAAATATGTACATCGGCCAGTTCAGCCAGAGTCGACTGTGGGTTGCCCGTCATACTGATTAGATGTGCGCCACGACGCTTGATCAGCGGAGCAATGCTTAACACTTCACCGGTTTCCCCCGAGTTCGAAATGGCGAGCACTACATCGTCAGCTGTGATCATCCCGAGGTCGCCGTGACTGGCTTCACCTGGGTGTACGAAAAATGCTGGGGTCCCGGTAGAGGCTAGTGTTGCCGCAATCTTACCGCCAATATGACCGGATTTTCCCATGCCGATGACAATGACGCGGCCTTTGCAGTCCAGCAAATATTCGCAGGCCTTGGTAAAGGTGTCGTCTAAGAAGCGCTTCAAATCACTAATTGAACGCGCCTCAATATCGAGAACCGTCGCTGCGAGTGAAGTAAAAGTGTCAGTTTTTGCAGCTGTCATGCTTAACCCTATGTCGCCTATCAAGTAGCAATAGTGCAATCATAACCGATCGATTCTGCAAATGCAGACGTAAAACTGCTATCAGCAAACGATTTGTCACAAATTTTACCCCTAGCAGCTAGGGAAACCCCTCGTTTTCAGGTAAACTAGGCGGTCGGAAACGGAAGGAAGAACCTGCTATGTCAAGCGCTCAGATGGATGACCTGATTGTCATTGAAAGTCTGGACTTTGCGCACAGTTATGGTGCGCATCAGGTCTACAAGGACCTGAGTTTACGGATCCCGCGTGGCAAGATTACCGCCATCATGGGCCCTAGTGGTATAGGTAAAACAACCTTATTGCGGCTCATGGGTGGTCAATTAAAACCGCAGCGCGGCACGATTGAGTTTGAAGGTCACAACATTCCAGCGCTCTCACGTAGCGACTTATATGAGCAACGTAAACGCATGAGCATGCTGTTCCAAAGCGGCGCGTTGTTCACCGACATGTCAGTCTATGAAAATATTGCATTCCCGCTGCGTGAACACAGCAAGTTGAGTGAAGAGATCATCGAAACCATCGTGCTGATGAAGCTCGAAGCGGTTGGCTTGCGCGGCGCACGACATTTGATGCCTGCGGAGCTCTCTGGTGGAATGGCGCGTCGAGCCGCATTGGCTCGAGCTATTGCGTTAGACCCTGACCTCATCATGTACGACGAACCTTTTGCCGGACAAGACCCTATTTCTATGGGCGTGATCGTCAAACTGATTAAGTCGTTAAATAACTCGTTGGGATTAACCAGTGTTGTGGTCACCCATGACGTGGCGGAAGTACTGACAATTGCAGACAAAGTAGTGATTATTGCTGACAAGAAAGTGGTCGCTGAAGGTACGCCGGAAGAGTTGAAGCAGTCTAAGGAGCCGCTGGTGCATCAATTTTTATCCGGTGAAGCGGATGGGCCAGTACCTTTCCATTACCGTGCACCGAGTCTAGCCGAAGAAATTCTGGGTACGGCGCAAGGAGGCGAACATGCTAAATAAAGTCGCTGGGCTCGGTAAGAACGTTCTGGATAGTATTGCTGGCGCTGGGCAAGCCATGGTGATGTTGCTACGTGCGTTAGTAGGTAAGCCACAGTTGCGTAAGTCTTGGCCATTGTTAATGCAACAAATGTATTCGGTTGGCGTGCTTTCGCTAGTGATTATTGTTGTAAGTGGCTTGTTTATCGGCATGGTATTAGGCTTGCAGGGCTACACGATATTAGTTGATTTCGGCGCCGAGCAGAGCTTAGGGCCTATGGTCGCTTTATCGTTACTGCGTGAGTTAGGCCCAGTGGTTACCGCGCTATTATTTGCCGGCCGTGCTGGTTCCGCACTCACCGCTGAAATCGGTCTGATGAAAGCAACCGAACAACTATCTAGTTTAGAAATGATGGCGGTGGATCCATTACGACGCGTGATTTCGCCCCGTTTTTGGGCGGGTTTCTACAGTATGCCGCTGCTGGCCATGATCTTTTCGGCCGTCGGTATCTATGGTGGCTACTTGGTCGGAGTGCGTTGGTTAGGCGTCGATGATGGTGCGTTCTGGTCGGTCATGCAAGCGAATGTCGAGTGGGGACAGGACATTCTTAACGGCATTATTAAAAGTTTGGTGTTCGCCTTCGTGGTGACCTGGATAGCGCTGCACAAGGGCTATCACTGTGTGCCTACTTCGGTAGGTATCAGTCGCGCAACAACTTCAACAGTGGTTACCGCGTCATTGGCAGTTCTCGGTCTAGATTTTGTTCTCACTGCACTTATGTTTGGATAAATAGTTATGGAATCAAGAAATACGCAGTTAGCAGTCGGTTTTTTTGTCATTATTGGCGTGTTGGCATTGCTCTTTTTGGGCTTGCGCGCGGCGAATACTAATTTTTCCAGCAATGGCGAAACATATAAATTATATGCAAAGTTCGACAACATTGGTGGTCTGAAAGAACGTTCTCCGGTTAAAGTAGGTGGCGTTGTGGTCGGTCGAGTGAGCAAGATCACCCTTGATGGCGACTACTATGAGCCGCTCGTCGAAATGACGATAAGTCAGGATTATAATGAATTTTCGAGCTCGTCATCGGTCTCAATACTAACTTCTGGCTTATTGGGCGAACAGTACATTGGTCTTAGCCCTGGATTTATTGATGACACCGTTGAAATGTTAGAGAACGGTGATTATATCCACGATACGAAGTCAGCCTTGGTTCTCGAGGATTTGATTGGTCAGTTTTTGTTTAGCCAAGGCAATGATTAAGGAGTTTTGATGAAAACTTTATCGGCATTGATGTTGACAGCGTTGTTAGTGGTCACCGGGATTGCGCAAGCAAATTCCGATGTGGTGCGCGATGAAAATCCTTATTCGCTGCTTGAGCGCGTGGCAAATAAGACCGCCGAGCGTATCGCGAATGATCGCCCAAAAATTAATGAAGACCTTGACTATCTGCGTGAAATCATTCGTGAGGAGTTGATGCCTTACGTTGATTCGACCTATGCGGCGAAGCGTGTTTTGGGCCGTAACCTTAAAGACACTACAGCTGAGCAACGTCAGCAGTTTTATGCGGTTTTTCGTGAGTATTTAATTGCGACCTATGGCCGCGCTTTTACGCAATACGATGAGAACAAACACGAATTTCAGTTCGAGCGTGCGCGAGAACTTGGTCCAGAAGACCGTATGGTCGAGGTGAATACACGCCTAATCGAAGACGGTCGTCCACCGATTCGTCTGGATTTTAAACTACGTTATGACAATGACGAACGTCTATGGAAAGCATACGACTTGGTGGTTGAAGGTGTAAGTTTGCTGAATAGCAAGGCTGCCGAAATCTCCTCGGTCATTCGCAGTCGTGGTATCGACGGTACTATTGAACTGCTCCGCGAGAAGTCACAAGAACCTATTCAGCCCTATCAAGAAGAGCAAAGCTAGCATGGCAGCGTTTTCTTGGCAGCTCAATGAAGGTAAGCTGGTCTTTAGTGGCGAGCTTACTCGCGAGACCGTGCCACAGGCATGGCTCGAGCGCGACCAATGGTATCAAGATAAAAAACAACTCGAAGTAGATTTAGCTGAGCTCGAACATGTTGATTCTGCGGGTGTAGCGATGTTGCTGCAATTGAAAAAGCACTTATTACAGCAGCAATGTGAACTAACTATCTTGAGACCGAGTCAACAGTTTAGAGCGATAGTCGACGTAAGTGGCGCGACTGAGCTCTTAGCTATTTAAGACACGAAAGATAAAAAGATAAAAGACAGAGATTCATGACAACAGACGATATACAAGAACGCTTGCAAAATGCTCTTGAATTAGATGATTTACTCATCAAACTTGAAGGCAGTCATGCGAGCATAACAGCCGTCAGCGAAATTTTTGCCGACATGAGCCGCGTTAAAAAACAGCAAACGGTTTATGCACCGCTCAAAGATCTTATTGCTAGCGGTGAGTTGCATGCCGTTTCTATCAAAACCTATACCCCAACTGAGTGGCAACGCGAGAAGAAACTCGCAATGTTGAGTTAAAGAGAGTTCGCGTTATGCAAAAATTTGTAATTACGGGTGGCCAAGCGTTGCACGGTGACGTTGTCATTTCTGGCGCTAAGAATGCCGCCCTGCCGATTCTAATGGCGAGTCTCCTAGCCACTGACGATGTAGAAATTAATAACGTCCCCGCTTTGCAAGATGTTCGCACATCACTCAAGTTACTTGCCGACCTCGGCGTTGGGAGTACCCAGCGAGATACCAATAGTTATGTGATTCATCCGCAGGAACTCAGTCATCATATCGCCAGTTACGATTTGGTGAAAACCATGCGTGCGTCGATTTTGGTTTTAGGTCCTTTGTTAGCGCGGCACGGTAAAGCACAGGTATCGTTGCCAGGTGGCTGCGCAATTGGTGCTCGGCCGGTTAACTTGCACATCGAAGGCTTACGCCAAATGGGTGCGCACATTACCGTTGAAAATGGTTACATCAATGCCGAAGTAGAGGGACGTTTGCGTGGTGCGCAAATTTTGCTTGATACCGTTAGCGTAACTGGTACCGAAAACTTGATGATGGCTGCGACGCTTGCCGATGGTGTTACCACCATTGAAAATGCGGCGCGTGAGCCTGAAGTTGTGGATCTCGCTAACTTCTTGAATGCACTAGGGGCAGACATCCGTAATGCCGGTTCGGATACCATCGAAATTCACGGTGTCGAGAAGTTACACGGTGGCAGCTATTCAGTGCAGCCGGATCGGATTGAAACCGGTACGTTCTTGGTGGCGGCTTTGGTCACCGGTGGCGACGTTACGTGTAAAAACACCGATCCCAAAATGCTTGATGCCGTCATGAAAAAGCTGACCGAAGCGGGTGCAAAGATTACCAAAGGTGACGATTGGATCCGCTTAGAAGCGCCGCAGCGTCCACAACCAGTGAACGTGATCACGGCTCCTCATCCAGCATTCCCGACCGATATGCAAGCTCAGTTCTGTGCCTTGAATGCTATCGCCGATGGCTCTGGCTGGGTACGTGAAACGATTTTTGAAAATCGTTTTATGCATGTGCCGGAATTACAGCGCATGGGTGCGCAGATCGAACTTGAAGGGAATACAGCCATTTGCAAAGGTGTCGCTGAACTAGCAGGCGCGCAAGTGATGTGTACCGACCTACGTGCTTCGGCGTCACTGGTCATCGCAGGCTTAGTCGCCAAAGGGCAAACCACGGTCGAGCGTATCTACCACATTGACCGCGGCTATGAAGGTATCGAGAAAAAGTTAACTGCACTCGGCGCAAAGATTGAGCGTCATAATTAATAACGTAGCTTACTGATGGTTACCGTGGTGGTGAGTTCTTCATTGCCACGGATAAACCGCACTTGAAGTTCTGTTCCCGGCGTGGTGTTCGATATCAACGCTAACCCCTCTTGCGAGGACGCAATCGGCTCACCGGCAATTTCAATAATATAATCATCTGCGCGGAGGCCCGCGCGTTCTGCTGGACTATTCGGATCGACACCGGTGACAAGGATACCTGGTTGTTGCTGGGTTTGTGGGCGGTCTCCGGTATTCACGCCAAGATAGCCGCGTACGACTTCACCTTCTTCGATGAGCTTAGTCATCACGTCGTGCGCTAAGGCATAAGGTACCGCGAAGTAAATACCTTCGACACCTTGTCCAGCGGGTCCGCGAAATTGCGCGTTGTTAATACCAACCAAATAACCTTCGCTATTAACCAAGGCCCCACCTGATGCGCCTTCGTTAATGACTGCATCCATCTGTAACAAATCGGCATGGCTGTTGATGACGCCCATGCGTCCGCCAGTGGCGCTGATGATACCTTGAGTGATGGTTTGACCAAGATTTAGCGGATTACCGATAGCGAGCACCACATCGCCGACATTCGAGCGGAGTTTCAGATCTTGCGGAATCACCGGTAAATTATCGAGCTCAATCCGCAGCACTGCGAGATCGGTGATGGGGTCGGTGCCAATCACTTGCGCGCTGGTTTGTCGGCCATCTTGTAACGCCACTTGAATACTACTGACATTACCTACCACGTGAGCGGCAGTTAGCACGTGTCCAACGTTGTCCATGATGATGCCTGAACCCAAGCGCAACACTGTATTGGGTCGACGATTATAATAAGAACCACGAACTTCGGCGAGGCTATAGATATTAACTACAGCAGGGGCCGCACGGTTGACCGCTTTGGCGAAGCTCATGGGTTGCGCTGGCGCAGCTCGCTCGGCCTGCCAATCACTTATGTAAGGTTGTGCCCAAATAACTACAGCAGCAACGACAAGGCCAAGCGCGATAGAGCGCAAGAGATAGCTAAGCCAGTTACTTGAAGAGCGTTGCTGCATATCTGGATTCCATTTGAATTATTGTAATAAACAAAAGCATACCACTTCTGCAAAAAAGAAGGCAGCCTTTAACGGCTGCCTTATTAATGTGCGCTGTGATTTTTTGCCTGTTTTACCTAAGTGGGGTTAACTACCACGTAAAACAAGGTACAAAGAAGAATTTCCACGGCGAATATTGAGCGCTACCACGCCGTCAGCGTTATCCAAAGCGCTGCGTAGCTCGCTTACAGTGTTCACCGGTTGGCGGTTCACTGCACTGATAATATCGTCCTTGCGCAGGCCATAACGCGCTGCCATGGAACCCTCTTCAAGCTCGGTGATGGTAATGCCACCGCCTTCGTTTGGAGCAAGTGTTGCGCCTTGCAGAGCTGGATGAAGTTGCTCCGCTGCAACTGCGGTTTCCTCAGCAGAGAGAGTGACCTCAAACGTGCGTTCATCGCCATCACGCAACACAGTGACATCGAAAGGTTTACCCACACCTAGGGTTTTGACGCGTGCACTCAAGTCAGCAAAGCTACGAACTTTTTCGCCGTTTACCGCAATGATGACATCGCCGGATTGCATGCCAGCTTCTGCAGCGGCACTATCTGGCACAACTTCAGCAATGAATGCACCTTGGTTGGCATCTAAGTTGAGCGCTTTGGCAATGTCGGCAGTTAAGTCATTACCACGCACACCTAGAACTCCGCGACGGACTTCGCCGAACTCAATGAGCTGCTGAACGAGAGCTTCCATCATGTCTGATGGAATCGCGAAGCCAATCCCAATGTTGCCGCCATTTGGACCTAGAATAGCAGTGTTAATACCGATCAACTTACCCTCTAGTGTCACCAGAGCGCCACCTGAGTTGCCGCTGTTAATGGCAGCATCGGTTTGAATAAAGTTTTCAATTTCTTCAATACCCAAGCCGCTGCGACCAAGCGCACTGACAATACCTGAGGTTACTGTTTGGCCCAGGCCAAAAGGGTTGCCAATGGCTACGACAAAGTCACCAACGCGGAGATCGGCAGAGCTACCGATTTCGATTTCGGTAAGGTCTTTCCCATCTTTGATTTTCAACAGCGCGATATCAGAGTTGGCGTCGGTGCCAATGACTTCGGCATCAAATTGCTCGCCATCTTTGAGGGTAACAAGAATTTCGCTGGCACCGTCGATAACGTGGTTGTTGGTGACGACATAGCCGTTGTCGGCATCAATAATGACACCAGAACCTAGCCCACGAAACGGTCGTTCTTGAACTTGTTCGCGCGGACCATTAGGGCCGAAAAAGAAGCGGAACATATCAGGGATACGCTGGCGAACCTCGCGGCTACCTTTTACCGAGATGTTAACCACAGCTGGGGTGACTTCTTCCAGCATGGGCGCCAAGGTCGGCGTCTCATCTTTATTGCTGAAAAAAGGGATATTGGCCTGAGCGCTCCCGCCAAGGGTTAACAGGCCAGTAAGTGCTAGAACTGCAATGAACTTTGTTCTCATAGGGTACAGACTCCTTCAATCAACACTTTCATGCTCAGCAGCATGCGTGCAAGTAAAGACCTACCCTATGGAGATAAGTTCAGCTCAAGAATGTTTCAAGATGTTTTTTCTTTTGAGCTAGAGAAAATTCCGCTTTTTTTATCGGAGTAATCACGGGGCGGTTGCTCTGCTGTTTCTTTTTTCGCCTGAGAGCTATCTTTTTGCAGCTGGCTGGCCATGCGCAATTGACGCATGGTGTCTTCGGCAAAAAATGGCAAGCTTGGTTGTGTTTGCTCTTGTTGCAGAATCTCTGAACTGTGGCTCAAGTAGGCTTTGAGCTTTTCTTGCGTCTCTTCAAGCTGCTCAACCAAGGCACTCGCAGTCGCAAAGTGCTCCGCCACTTCCTGTTGATAGGCGGCAAGTTGTTCACGACTTTGCTGCACCTGTTCATTCAAACGCGCCTCGTCAGAGTGCTCCTTGAGCCAGTAGCGAGCCACAAAGAAACCGACCACAGCTCCTGCCAACACCAAAAGAATGCCAATGATTGCACTCATAAAAACTCCTTAACAACGCGCTTCACATGATAAACTAGTTCCCCATAGCATAATCCAGAATAGGGTCGAAGTGGTAGTGACAAAGCAAAACATCACCCCATTGAGCAAATATGAAGCGGACTTAGCCTCCGGCGGATTCACCGAGGATGCAGCGCAACGGCGTGCGGTTGAAGAGTTGCAGCGCTTGTATGAAGACATGCTGCGGTTTCGCCAGCAGCAAAGTGGTGGCCTACTGAACACGTTAAAAAGCTGGCTTGGTAAGGCACCCCAAGCACCGCAGGGAATCTACTTCTGGGGCGGCGTTGGCCGCGGCAAAACCTATTTGGTCGATACGTTTTTCGACACCCTGCCATTCGAGCAAAAATTACGCGTACACTTTCATCGCTTTATGCATCGGGTGCATAAAGAATTGAAAGAGCTCAAAGGTAAAAGTGACCCGTTACCGATCATCGCCGACAAACTTGCGAGTGAAGCGCAAATTGTCTGCTTTGACGAGTTCTTTGTGCAGGACATCACCGATGCGATGATCTTGGGCACGCTAATGCAGGAATTGTTTAAGCGCAATGTGGTATTGGTCGCGACCTCTAATATTGTGCCGGACGATTTGTATAAAAATGGCCTACAGCGCGCACGCTTCTTGCCTGCCATTGAGCTTATCAAAAAGCATTGTGAAGTGATTAATGTTGATAGCGGCATCGATTATCGCCTTCGTACGCTTACCAAAGCGGAAATTTACCACTCCCCATTGGATGCTGATGCCGATAAGAACTTGCAGCGTTACTTTACCGAGTTGGCGCCAGATCATTGCAGCCGTAACACCGACGGTAGCATCCGTATTAATGGCCGTGACATAGCTATACGCAAAGAGTGCGACGACGTGGTCCTATTCGATTTCAACGCTATTTGCGGAGGGCCTCGCTCACAAAATGACTACATTGAGATCGCCCAAATCTATCACGCTGTATTGATTAGCGATGTACCGCAAATGGGCTCCAACAACGACGATGCGGCACGACGTTTTATTGCTTTGGTAGATGAGTTTTACGAGCGTCGCGTTAAGTTAATCATGTCAGGCGCCGTACCCCTCGACCAGCTATACACCCAAGGTAAACTTGAGTTTGAATTCCGACGTTGTATGAGTCGGCTTCTTGAAATGCAAAGCCACGACTACCTGGGGCTGGCACACAAGCCATGACACTCGCGGATTGGACCTTCGCGCTCGGCGGGCTCGGCTTGCTGTTGCTCGGTATGCAACTGCTGACCGAAGGTCTGAAATCTGCTGCTGGTAGCCATTTGGAGGCTTTGTTAGAGCGTTCCACACAAACGCGATTGCGTGCCGCGTTGACAGGTTTCACGGTCACGGCGGTGGTGCAATCGTCGAGCGCGGTGGTGGTGGCATTACTTGGCTTCACAAATGCTGGGATGTTAAAGCTGCGGCAAGCCGCATGGGTTGTGTTTGGGAGTAATCTTGGCACCACGATGACCGCATGGGTGGTGGCGCTGATCGGCTTGAAAATAAATATCGGTAGTGTCGCCTGGCCCTTGATTGGCTTGGGTATGCTGGCACAAATGCTACGCAAAACAACGACTGCGGGTAATATCGGTATTGCGCTTGCCGGCTTTGGTGTTTTGTTTGTTGGGCTCGACACCTTACGTGACGCATTTGGCCAAGTAGCTACCGTGCTCGAGCTTGGCCAGATCCATGTTACGGGACTCACAGGCATACTGCTGGCGGTAGGAGCAGGAATATTGCTCACCGTTTTGGTGCAGTCGTCATCGGCGGCGCTAGCGATCGTGCTCACCGCGTCGGTGAGTGGGGTGTTTTCACCTCTGGTTGGCGCTGCGGTAGTCATTGGCGCCAATATTGGAACAACAGTAACAGCCTTGCTGGCGAGTATTGGCGCGACCGCCAATGCCAAGCGACTTGCCGCTGTGCACGTGATAATGAACAGCGTAACGGGTGGGGTAGCACTCGTGTTGTTAGTCCCGTTGTGGTGGGGAGCTGAAATCCTCTCAGGCGGTCAGCAGGTAACCAATATCAGCTCTGGCTTGGCAGCGTTCCACACCTTATTTAACTTGCTCGGACTAGGCCTTATGTGGCTGCTTGATGAACCGATCTTTCGCGCTGTCGAGCGTTGGTACCCTTTACCGGGGTTGCGAACCGGCGAACCGCGCTACTTAGATAAGACCGTTTTAGAGGTACCCGAGATGGGCCTAAGCGCTGTGGCACAAGAGCAAGAGCGCATACTACGCCAGTATCAAGTCAGATTACGGGCGTTATTGCGTGATTCGCAGGTCGCTACAAACGCAGAAGAAGATATTGCGACGGGCGAATTGCTTAAGCATATTGAGGCTTACCTGCAACGGTTGAGTGCAAAACCCTTGCACGGAAGTGGTGCAGTTCAGCTCGCTGAAATTTACGGCAACCAATCGCGCTTAGCAGACCTGCGTGACTTAGTAGAAAAGCTACGTGCGGTTCCAGTAACGCAGATAGATGCGAGTTTGGGCGATGAACTACGGGAGTTGTTGGTGAAGCTATTGAGCAGTTCGGAGATGCTCAACCGAACCTCAATTGACTGGCAACAGCTGATAGAACAGATTCGCCACAAGCGCCGCGAAATGCGTGCCGCATGGTTAGAGCAAATAGCGAACAACGAGCTTTCCCCCACAACAGGCGCAGCACTTATCCAACTTGTGAGTCTTTGGGAACGCTGCGCAATCCTAATCTCCGCGCTCGAAAGCCAATCGCAGCCGTTGATGAATAACGAATAACAGCGTTGATCTTTTGAACGGTTTTCCCTATAATCCGCGCAGCCCACGTTACAGGTACAACTAACCAGTGTGTGGTGAAGCCACAACGGTTGTTGTGGTTCGCGGGGAAGCCCGGAACTACTGTCGTGAACCTTTAATAAAGAGTATGTTTCAATGAGTACATTTGTTGCAAAACCAGAAACTGTACAACGTGACTGGTATGTTATTGACGCTGAAGGTAAAACTTTAGGTCGTTTAGCGACTGAAGTTGCTCGCCGTTTACGCGGTAAGCATAAGCCTGAGTACACTCCTCACGTCGATACCGGTGATTACATTATCATCGTAAACGCTGAGAAAGTTGCGGTTACTGGCCGTAAAGCTCAGAACAAAATCTATTATTCACACTCTGGGTATCCAGGTGGTATCAAGGAAATCAACTTCGAGAAGTTGATTGCCAAGGCACCAGAAATGGTCATTCAGAAAGCGGTGAAAGGTATGTTACCTCGTGGTCCATTGGGTCGTGCCATGTTCCGTAAACTGAAAGTATATGCAGGCACTGAGCACAACCATGTTGCTCAACAGCCTAAACAACTTGAAATTTAAGACGGAGCATTAAGAAAATGGCAGAGAATCAATACTACGGTACTGGTCGTCGCAAAAGCTCTACTGCACGCGTTTTCTTGCGTCCAGGCAGCGGCAACATCAGCATCAATAACCGCACTTTAGAAGAATACTTCGGCCGTGAAACTGCACAAATGGTTGTTCGTCAACCGCTTGAGCTAGTTGACATGGTTGAAAAATTCGATTTGTACATCACCGTTAAAGGTGGTGGTTCAAGTGGCCAGGCGGGCGCAGTTCGCCACGGTATCACTCGTGCACTTATGCAATACGACGAAGCTCTGCGTGGCGACTTACGCCGTGCGGGTTACGTAACGCGTGACGCACGTCAAGTTGAACGTAAGAAAGTCGGCTTGGCTAAAGCTCGTAAGCGTCCACAGTTCTCAAAACGTTAATTGCAAATTACCGTTTACGAAACTGTACGTTTCAGCAAAATCAAAAACCCGGCCATTGTGCCGGGTTTTTTGTCTTTGTCCTTGTAAAAATCAGGGTATTTCTTTATCATCTGAAAGCATTTTTTTGCCGATTGTCTGTACGCAAAAGTACAAACAATCCTAACGCAGCAGCTAATTACTGACTTCGCGGCGATGTCTCGCGAAGCGTCCAAACTGGAGAGTAAGTGGATGAGCAATGCGCCTGTAGATAAAGGCCGCCGTCGTTTTCTGACTGTCGCAACCTCTGTGGTTGGTGCAGCAGGCGCGGTGGGTGTTGCCGTTCCTTTCATTGCGTCATGGAACCCGAGTGCGAAAGCGAAGAACGCGGGTGCGCCAGTGGAAGTGAACATCGGAAAAGCCGAACCGGGTCAAATGATTCGTGTGGAATGGCGTGGTCAGCCTGTTTGGGTTGTACGTCGTACTCCAGAAATGCTGAACAGCCTTGATGGTTTAGCAGATCAACTACGTGACCCTAATTCAGAAGAACCTCAACAGCCTCCATATGCGGCAAACTTGTATCGTTCGCGCAAAGAAGAATACTTTGTAGCGGTCGGTATTTGTACGCACTTAGGTTGTTCACCGCAGTATCTTGAAGATTCTTTCGGTGAGCAAGTGGAAGGGATCAGCGCAGGTTTCTTCTGTCCGTGTCATGGTTCGAAATTTGACATCGCTGGTCGCGTCTTCTCGGGCGTACCTGCGCCGTACAATTTGGTAGTGCCACCGCATTACTACATTGACGACAACACCATTTTGGTGGGTGAAGACGGGGAGCAAGCCTGATGAAAAAGCTAATCGAATGGTTTGACGAACGCATTCCGATGACCAAGACGTGGAATATCCACCTCGCGCAATATCCAGCTCCAAAAAACTTTAACTTCTGGTACTTGTTTGGCGTTCTTGCCATGCTGGTTCTGGTGAATCAGATCCTGACCGGTATTTGGTTGACCATGAACTATGTACCGTCAGCAGAAGGCGCATTTGCTTCTGTTGAATACATTATGCGTGATATCGACTACGGTTGGTTACTCCGCTATATGCACTCCACCGGCGCTTCGGCGTTCTTCGTGGTGGTCTATTTGCATATGTTCCGTGGCATGATGTATGGCTCTTATCAGAAGCCTCGCGAACTCCTCTGGGTGTTCGGTATGCTCATCTTCCTGGTATTGATGGCTGAAGCCTTTATGGGCTACTTGCTACCATGGGGACAGATGTCGTACTGGGGTGCACAGGTAATCATCTCATTGTTTGGTGCGATTCCAATTATCGGTGATGATTTAACGCTCTGGATTCGCGGCGACTATGTTATTTCGGGCGCGACACTGAATCGTTTCTTTGCCTTGCACGTGATTGCATTGCCATTGGTCCTTGTGATCTTGGTGTTCTTGCACATTATCGCGCTGCACGAAGTGGGTTCGAATAACCCTGAAGGTATCAGCATCAAGAAGCCCAAGGGTTCAGTACCTGACGAAGAAAAACCGAAATTCAAATTCCACGAGCGCTTTACTAAGAAATATGACATCGTGGATGCGATTCCATTCTATCCTTACTACATCGTTAAGGACCTGATTGGTATCGGTATCTTCTTGTTCCTGTTCTGCTACGTGATCTTCTTTGCGCCAGCTATGGGCGGCTTATTCCTTGAGCCACCTAACTTTGAGCCGGCAAACCCGTTGAAGACGCCTGAACACATTGCACCAGTATGGTACTTCACACCGTTCTACGCGATTCTTCGTGCGGTGCCTGACAAGTTACTTGGTGTAATTCTTATGTTCGGTGCAATCGTGGCGTTATTCTTGTTGCCTTGGATTGACCGTGGCAAGGTTCGCTCGATTCGTTATCGTTGCGGCTTCCATAAAGTTAATTTGACCTTGTTTGTCATTAGCTTTATCGCACTTGGTTACTTAGGTCTGAAACCAGCAACTGAGGTCTATACCTTCTTTGCACGTGTCTTCACCTTCTTGTACTTCGCCTTCTTCGTCTTGCTGTTCTTCTACAGCAAAAACGAAAACACGAAGCCAGTTCCAGAGAGGATTACTAAGTGATGAAACAGTTTCTGAAAACGACTCTACTGGTAGCCGCTACGCTATGGTCAGTTGCAAGTCTTGCAGCTGGCCCAACGGTACCACTTGATGAAGCCAAAGTGGATCTGCACGACAAGGCCTCTCTGCAACGCGGTGCGCAGTTGTTCATGAACTACTGCCTCGGCTGTCATTCGATGGAGTACCAACGTTATAACCGCACGTTTAACGATTTGGGTATTCCAGAAGACCTTGGCGAAGCGAACTTGCAGTTCACTGGCGAGAAAGTTGGTGATTTGATCACTAACGCAATGCCAACCGAAGCAGCGGGCGCATGGTTTGGTACGGCAGCACCTGATTTAACACTTGTAGCGCGCGTGCGCGGTGCAGACTGGATTTATACTTACCTGCGTTCTTTCTACGTTGATGAGTCACGACCTTTTGGTGTAAACAATACTGTGTTCCCTAATGTGGGCATGCCGCACGTCTTGCAAGAGTTGCAAGGTGTGCCGCGTAAAACCACTGAACAGCGTATGATCGACGGCGAAATGCAAGACGTTTACGTAGGTATCAAAACCGACGGCAGCGGTATGCTGAGCGAATCTGAATACGATCAAGCAATGTTGGATCTAACCAACTTCTTGGTTTACACCGGCGAACCTATGTTGCTTGAGCAACGTAGCTTGGGCTGGAAAGTATTCGGTTTCTTATTAGTCTTTACTATTTTGGCGTGGTTACTCAAGCGCGAATTCTTTAGAGACGTGAAAGAGAAATGATGGAGAAAGACATGTCGGTTGCGGCAAATAAACGGTCAGTGATGACCTTGTATTCGGGACGCAATGACTTGCGTAGTCATCAAGCTCGAATCGTACTAGCAGAGAAAGGCGTAAGTGTTGAAATCACTTACGTCGACAGCGACCAAATGCCTGAGGACTTGTTACAGTTAAATCCTTATCCGGATGCGCTGCCAACCTTAGTCGACCGTGAGCTTGTTCTCTACAATGCCCATATCATCATGGAATACCTTGATGAGCGTTTCCCGCATCCGCCATTGATGCCGGTTTATCCGGTAGCTCGCGGCACCAGTCGCCTAATGATGTATCGTATCGAGCGTGACTGGTTCAGCCTAGCTGACGCCATCGAGAAAGGTGGTAAAGGTATTGAAGCTGCGCGCCAAGAACTCCGCGAAGGTATTCTTGCGTTAGCGCCGATTTTTGCCGATACCCCGTACTTTATGAGCGAAGAGTTTACGCTGGTAGATTGCTACTTAGCGCCGTTGTTGTGGCGTTTGCCAAGTTATGGCATCAGCTTAGAAGGTGCGGCCGCGAAGCCCATTAAAGCTTATATGTTGCGTGTATTCGAGCGCGACTCTTTCCAAGAATCACTCACCGATATTGAACGAGATCTCGGCCGGTGAGTGAGTTGACTGCAATGACCGCACGCCGTCCGTACATGTTACGGGCGGTGTACGAATGGCTGGTCGATAACCAACTAACGCCTCACCTTGTTGTCGATGCCGAACAACCTGGCTGTCAAGTGCCTTTTGAGTTTGTCAAAGATGGGCAAATTGTTCTCAATATCGCACCATCAGCAGTTGGTAACTTGCAACTTGCCAACGATAGGGTTGAATTCAATGCACGGTTTTCCGGCAAGCCACAGCGTGTCTACGTACCAATGATTGCGGTAGTGGCGCTGTACGCCCGTGAAAATGGCGCAGGTACCATCTTCGAAGAAGAACCACAATTACAAGACGCAGGCGAAGCGGAAGCAACCACGCCTCAACAAGGACCGTCTGCGGTAATTGACGGTGCGCAAGACGATGACAAGCCGTCAACGCCAAGCAAGGGTAAGCGGCCTACGTTGAAAGTGATCAAGTAAAACCGTTGTTTGCTGTTCGCTATTCGCGCGCTCACTGCGCTCGCTTCTTGTTTTAAACAAACAGCAAACAGCAAATAGCTAACAACGCCTTTCGTTTTTAGCGGATTTCAAATGCGTCGATAACGCGCTCAACGCCGTTGGTGTTGCGCGCTACCTCTACGGCTTTTCGTGCCATAGCGCGGTCGACCAAGCCCATCAAAAATACTTCACTATTTTCGGTAACTACTTTTATCTTTGCTGCATCGATGGCTTCGTCAGTCACGTATTTGGCTTTGATTTTGCTGGTGAGCCAGCTGTCATTGCTTTTTGTCTTGAAGCTGATGACCTCGCCGATACGTATTTCATTGTGCACACGTTGCACGCCTGATGTGTCGCGGGCAATACGCGCGGCAAGGTCCGCCAGGCCATGGCTTTGCGCTTGTCCCATCAGTAATACCGAACGATTAAAAGAAACAACTTGAATACGGCTATTGGCGAGTCGCTCTTCGCCTTTAAGAGCGCTGATAACCTTAATTTCGATAGCTTGATCATCGACTTGAGTACCAACGGTGCGCGAATCTGTGGCTGACGAGATGCCCACGGCAGCAGCACCGACGACTGCTGCAGCACAGCCACTCAAGGTTAGCATCGCAGCTAAAGCCAAAGAACCAAGTTTTAAATGGGTACTCATGCATCATCCTCCTGCGGGAAAATTTGTTGTTCGGCAAGGCTGCACAACATGTTGACTAGCTGTAGTAAGTGTTCACTAACTCTAGCAGCATTGCGTGAGGGAATACGAATTTCGACATCATCGGGACCAAGTAGGCCGGCAACATCTTGGTCGGCATCGTTGGTGAGCGCGATGATGAGCATGCCGCGGCTGAGTGCCGCTTCCATAGCACGGCTTACTCGAGGCGCTTGTGCGCCAGCACTAAGTACCACTAGTAAATCATTGGGCTGGCCCACTGCCGAAATCTGCTGGGCAAAGATAGCTTGATGCTCATTAGCGCCAAAGTCGGCGTGTAGCGCATTTACAGGGAAAGGGGGGCGGTCAAACTGCAAACCCGTAAGCATGATATGCGAAAAATGCCGTGCACTCGCGTGGGCCATACTCTCACCACAACAATACACTTTTTGGCCGCGTAGTAGCGAATCTACAAGGAGCTCGCCTGCGCGCAAGAGAGGTTCTTGCAATAGGTCTGCTGAGGCAATCTGCGTTTGAATGCACTCGGTGAAAATAGCCTTGACCGGTTCTTCCATAAATCCTCATTTAAAAAGCATCAGGCAACCAGTGCATTTGCTCGGGTTGCTCACAAATCGCGACGACATCGAAACGGACAAAGGTCCGATGTTCGTCAAGTTTGTGCGATAGTAAATAAAATTGCGCGCAGCGTCTAATGCGTTGACACTGGGCCGCGGTAATTTGTTCGACGACCGTGGCAAAATCTTCGTTCTTGCGATATTTGACCTCAACAAACACCCAATGTTCGCCATCACGCATAATGATATCAATTTCACCTAGATCGCAGCTGAAGTTACGCTCCACAAGCCTTAAGTGGCAGGCCTCGAGATAAGCAACAGCTTGGTCTTCACCTGCATTGCCAGTAGCTTTAGGTAACATCCTTGTTCCCTCATTAAATTGTTTAGCGGGTTAGCTTCGGCTCCGTAACCGGTTTCACTTGGTGGCCGTCGTAGTGTGCCCAGCCAAGTTCGCGCTGCACTTGGTTACCGTCCCAGCGTAAGTTGCCAGTGAGTCCTGGTAATTGCTTTCCGGGCAAGCTTTCAAGTTGCGCCTGGTGTTGGGTAAGCAACAAAGCGTCATGACCGAATGCTGCCAACCGAGCAAGGTCATAATTCCAATGCGATCGTTGCTGCAGTATGCGTTGCAAACGTGAGTAACTGGGGTGCTCTGGCAATAACCAGGGCAGTTCGGTAAAGCGAACTTTATCGAGGTCGTTTTCACTAAGGGTGTCGCTACGAATATGGCTAGCTGATGTGGCGTAGACCGGAATCGGCGACATAAATGGTGAAATATTAACGTCAATAAAAGGCTTCAAAAGTCGAGTTTGCTCGATGCCACCAGCTAAAAAGATCGCATCGATATCAGCACGGCTACGGGCTTCTGCGTCCACCAGAATTTTACCGGCGGTAATTTTTACTTGCCAAATTCGTGCTTCACTATCGGTAACACCAAGCTTTTCTTGCACGATTGCTTTCATGTCATCCGGTGTGCGATACAGGCCACTTTCTACATTCCCTGTCGGGACAGCCTGCAAGAACGCACGACGGAAGGTTTCAATCGCCTGCTTACCACGGTTACTGTCTGCGGCTAAAACTAGGGGCCGAGTGTAGCCTCGGTTTGCAAAGGTTTTGGCTACTTGCTGGTATTCTGTTTCAGGTTCTAGCGCAAACCAGAGTGTTGGCTGCACTGCAAACTGTTCTAATGAATTTAGCGCGACCCACTTCACCTTGCCGAGCGCGGTGGCATTCACTTTCGACACGTTGTCTTTCAATAATGGTCCCATCAAGACGGTTGCTTGCGTACGCTGCAGCTCTTCGGACAAGGCGCTGAAGTCATAGCTGTTACTATCGCGCACCAGAATTTCGAAATCCTTTTGCCCTTCAAGTGCGAGTACGATGCCGTCAAGTACGGCTTGGCCTTGGTCAGCGTATTGGCCGCTCAACGGCAGTAACACCAGTGCGCGCTGCGCATCCGGCTGTTGAAGGTTGTCATGTAACTGCGCAGCGACCGCAGTAGCAGGGTGGTCACCGTAACGGAGTTGCCATCCTTGCAATGCCGATGTGTCACTCCCTTCGATTTGTGCATGTGCTGCGCGCAGCAGGGCTAGCCAGCCCTGTGCTAAATCAGTAGATGCGCTCAGTGCGTGCGGTTGCGTCGCATATTTTAAATAGGACCATGGTGAACTCTCGGTTGTCGGTTCTGCGGCCAATAAGTCGAGCTGAAGCTGTGCTGCTTGCTGTAACTGACCCCGCTGCCAAGCGAGATCACGGGACAATGCAAGCGCAATTAAACGTTCTTGTTGTGCTAGTTTGTTTTGTATTGGAGTTAGCTGCGCTTGCGCCGCCTGATATTCGCCTTGACTCGCCAGCCACCGCGCTTGAGCGAGCGCAACGCGACGTTGTTGACTTGGGTCGAGTTGCGATTCATATGCAGCAATCTCGCTGAGTAAGGTGGCGCTCGTCTGCCATTGGTTTGAGTTTTGCAGCATTAGTGTTTCGTCGAGCAGAAACGCAATTTGCGCTGACAATGTTGGCATGTCACGTACTTCAGCAAGGAGCTGCGCGACGGTACGCGCTGAGCTTTTTACTTCAGTTTGGCTAACGCCTTCTGGCTGCTGTTGATTTTGCTCTACCGTTGACGGCGGCTGTTTATTCGGCGCAGCACAAGCTGCTAACATGCAAACAAGCATGCAGGCAGTTAACTTCTTTGGCACAATAGCAAGGTTCACCAGTTACACTCGTTTCGCTAGGTTGAACATGTTCATACTATAAACCTAGGGTCGCACTGACACAACGCAACGGGCCAAATCTTACAAGGGGTTAACATGTCGCAGATAGCATCGGGTACTTTATATATCGTGCCAACACCGATCGGTAACCTCGGCGATTTGTCGCCACGTGCGCAGCAAGTTTTGGCAGAAGTAGCAGCGATAGCTGCGGAAGACACCCGCCATAGCCGTAAATTATTGCAGCAGTTTGCCATCAATAATGAGGTTTTTGCCCTGCATGAGCATAACGAACGTGAAAGAGCGCAGGCGGTCATTACACGATTGCAGGCCGGCGATTCATTGGCATTAATTAGCGATGCTGGCACACCGTTGATTAGCGACCCTGGTTATGTATTGGTGCAGCAATGCCGTGAACAAGGGTTGCGCGTCGTCGCTTTGCCGGGCCCTTGTGCTATAACCACCGCATTGTCAGGCGCGGGGTTACCCACCGACCGATTTACCTTTGAAGGCTTTTTGCCGGCCAAACCACAACAACGCCGCAAAACTCTAGCGGAACTCGTGGCCGAACCTAGAACACTCGTTTTTTATGAATCCCCGCACCGTATTGTCGCAACCTTACAAGATCTCCAAGAGGTCTTCGGTGCAGAGCGAAAAATGGTGCTTGCGCGTGAGTTGACCAAACAGTTTGAAACCTACTTAAGTGGTTCGATTGCCGAAGTTGCGGCACAAGTCAACGCGGACGCGAACCAGCAGCGCGGAGAATTTGTGTTGATGCTAAGTGGCGCGCCAGCGACCGAACAGGAAGCTGATGTGCAAACCGGTTTACGTACCTTGGAGTTGTTGCGCGCGCATATGCCTCTAAAAAAAGCCGCTGCCTGCGCGGCGGAAATTCATGGCCTGCGCAAAAATCAGCTGTACCAACTAGCGCTCGAGCACAATAACACGTAGAATGCGCCGCGAGTTAGCCAGACAATCGCTGCCTATGTTCGCATAGGGGGAGGAAAGTCCGGGCTCCATAGGGCAGAGTGCCAGATAACGTCTGGGCGGCGCGAGCCGACGACTAGTGCAACAGAGAGCAAACCGCCGATGGCCTGCTTGCAGGATCAGGTAAGGGTGAAAGGGTGCGGTAAGAGCGCACCGCGCGGCTGGTAACAGTTCGTGGCACGGTAAACTCCACTCGGAGCAAGGTCAAATAGGGGTTCTTTGGCGCGGCCCGCGTTGAACCCGGGTAGACTGCTTGAACGCTGAAGTGATTCAGTGGCTAGACGAATGATTGTCCACGACAGAACCCGGCTTACCGGCTAACTCGCCGATTATGCTCCTGACAAAAGGCGATAAAGGTCTCTAAGCGCATGCTGTGGCCGTAGTAAAAGCCTTGTTGGAAATGACAGCCCTTGTCTTTTAAGAAATTGGCTTGGGCTGCTGTTTCAACACCTTCCGCAATAATGTCCATGTCCAATGTATGTGCAATACGCAGTAGCGCTTCGACCAGAGCTGTCTGCTGACGACTATGTGGTACATCTCGCAAAAAGCCGCGATCGATTTTAATCACATCTATCGGGTAAGAGCGTAAGTAATTCAGACTTGAATAGCCGGTACCAAAGTCGTCAATAGCGAGGTGCACACCCGCTGCACGTAAACGCTTGAGGTTGAACAACTGACGCTCTTTGTTACGCATGAGCACCGATTCAGTGATCTCAATCATCATCTTATCTGCCGGCATGCCGCTGGCATCGAGCGCGGACAGCCAATTCATGGCGACATCTTTATCATTAAACTCGCGCGGTGAGCGATTGATCGCAATAGTAAAATCGAACCCGGCATCACACATCACGTTCCAGTCCTTGAGGACTTGCGCCATGACAAACTCACCTAAGGCAATAATAGAGCCGGTTTTTTCCGCAATTGGGATAAATTCGCTCGGTGAAATTTCACCGCGCTCAGGATGTTGCCAACGAATCAAAGCCTCACAACGTTTGACAAGCCCGGTTGCCGTTTCAATGACCGGTTGATACTCAACGTGAAACTGCTCTTGGTCGAGAGCGTTGATCATTTCGTGGTGGAGCGCAATATGCTGTTCCGTACTGCGGCGCAACTCTTCATCGAAGAAAGAAACGCTCAGCGAGCCAGTCGATTTTGCTGCGTACATAGCAAGTTCAGCACATTTGATCAGCTGTTGCGCTTCGACGGCATCGGCAGGAAACATCGAAATACCGACACTAGCGGTAATATTAATGTGGTTTTGCTGAATGTCAGCGGTGTTCATAAGTGAATGAATGAGCGCCTTGGCACTGCTTTCGGCAATATGTGGCCCTTCCAGATCACTTAACACCAGCGCGAATTCGTCGCCGCCGACACGGGCGAGTAGATCGCCAGGATTTAACTCCTTGCGGATCCGAGCTGCGACATGTTGCAGCAGGCGGTCACCGATGTCATGCCCCAACGCATCATTAATATCGCGCAAATGGTCGAGATCGAGCATGACTAAGGCGAAATTTTGCTCGTGCTTATGGGCGTGCAAAATTTTGCGCTCGAGCTGTTGTTGAAAATAGTGTCGGTTCGCAAGTTCAGTGAGCGGGTCGATACGCGCTTGAAAACTGATGGTATGCACAGCGCGCCGTAAACGGTGTTGAGTAAAAATAAGAATGGCAAAGGCAAACACGATCACTGCCGTTAACGCCGAGCCAATAAACCAAATTTTACTAAGGTCGTGTTGTGCAGGTAGCCAGTCACCGTAGCGCGGCGCTACCGATAGTTGCCAAACATCGCCCGGGACTCGTAACTGCGTGGTCATGGGGTCGCCTTTTAGAACGTCCACACTGCCAGCGATGGCCGAAGCCGTTGCGTTGAGCTCCTGACGCTGGAGCAAGAATTGGTATTCGGGATGATCGTAAAACTCTACCGCATTGAATAAGTGCTCATGATTGATGACTAACGACGCTATCCCCCAAAAAGCTCCATCGGATTGGAAGATCGGTAGGCGCGCAATAAAAGCTCGGCCCCCCTGCAGTAACTCGACCGGGCGACTTAACAACACATCTTGACTGGCGATGGCGCGCAGAATCTCATGGTACTGCTCCGATACTTCGCGGTAATCGACACCGATAAGTTGTTCGTTACCTTCGCTTGGATAGATAAAACTAATGCGTAGATCGGGGGCTAGGGCGAGATGGCTGATATCAAGATCGGAACTTAAAAATTCGTTTATGACATTTTGTAGGCGTTCGCGGTCGGGCGTGTCTTGCCACAAAATTTCCGGCTTAAGCGCCCGCATTACCAGCACGTTGGCTTGGATACGTTGTTCAATACTCGCGCGCATGGAACTCAAGTGTTCGAATGCGCGGCGCTTTTCCGTCTCGATGGCCTGGCTTTGTTCATTGGCCACAACCAATGCAACAGCGTAAAGCATTGCTGCTGTAATCAGAAATAATCCAATGAGGTCTCGGATCAGCCGCAGGCGTGCCTGACGCGGCGTCATCGGTTGGGAACCCTTAGTTAAGTAGCTGATTAATTTAACCAATTGTTTGTGCTTTTATTTTTGTTATCTGTTGCTAAAGCATCATCTGTCACATTGACGCATGCGTCAACCCCTGTCGCACACCGCAAACTACCTATTTTTTCTTGACAGTGGGAAAGATCGGCACCTAGACTGTCACATTGTGGGGATTTGTGGGTAATAGTGGATCAAATTTTATGTTTCGTGGTGCAGCAGCATTAAGTCTAGATGATAAAGGCCGCCTGGCGATACCGACCAAGTATCGCAAGAGCCTTATGCTGGACTGCGATGGACAAATGGTCTGCACAATCGATATCAAACAACCGTGTTTACTGCTTTATCCATTGCCAGAATGGCAAATCATTGAACAAAAACTTACCACCTTATCCAGCATGAACCCCGCAGAGCGTCGTCTCCAGCGCCTGTTATTAGGCCACGCCGAAGACTGCCAGATGGACAAAAACGGCCGTATCTTGATCGCTCCAACCCTGCGTCAGCACGCAGATTTGGAAAAAAAGATCATGATCATCGGTCAGTTGAATAAGTTCGAACTCTGGTCTGAAGCGGCATGGCACGAACAGGTTGCCACTGACATGGCAGCGGAACAACAAGACGACTTGGCACTTAGTGAACGACTACAAGACTTCTCATTATAATGACAAAAGCGCCGCAACATGTCTCGGTGCTGTTACAGGAGTCGCTTGAGGCTCTTGCCATCAGACCAGACGGAATCTATCTCGATGCCACCTTCGGAAGAGGGGGGCACTCGCGTGCAATTTTGGCGCAACTGAACGCCGATGGCCGTTTATACGCACTTGATCGCGACCCCACCGCGATTGCAGCTGCAGAGGCTTTAGCGGATGACCCTCGTTTTACCATTATCCACACACCTTTCTCCCGTCTTGACGACGTGCTAGATGCGCAGCAATTGCGCGGCAAAATTGACGGTATCTTATTCGACCTTGGTGTCTCATCCCCACAACTTGATGACGCCGAACGTGGCTTCAGCTTCATGCGTGAAGGTCCCTTGGACATGCGTATGGACACCAGCCGCGGCGAAACCGCTGCTGAGTTTTTGCAGCGCGCTACCGCCGACGAAATAGCTTTCGTGCTCCGTGAGTATGGCGAAGAGCGCTTTGCTTGGCGCATAGCCCAAGCGATTGTGCAGCAGCGTGATGAAGCTCCGCTAGAAACGACGAAGCAGTTAGCTGATTTGATTGACAAGGCGGTGCCGTTCAAAGACAAACATAAACATCCGGCGACGCGCAGTTTTCAGGGCATTCGCATCCATGTGAATGGTGAGCTGGAAGAAATAGAACAGGCCTTAACCGCCGCAGTCAGCGGACTCAAACCGCATGGCCGCTTAGCGGTCATTAGCTTCCACAGCCTTGAAGATCGTCTTGTGAAACGCTTCATGCGCGCTCAAAGCAAGGGCAAACCCATCCCCGCCGGCTTGCCGCTGCGTGATGACCAAATCGATCGCGGGCAAACGGTACGTTTGATAGGTAAAGCACACAAGCCAAGTGCTGAAGAAATTCGCGCCAATCCACGGGCGCGCAGCTCAGTATTGCGCGTGGCAGAGAGGTTAGCTTATGACAACTAGCCGCGTACCGAGCCTATTGACAGTTTTGTTTAGCGACCTACGCCGGCAGAAGCTGGTGTTGTTGCTATTTGTCTGCATTATTGCGACGGCCTTTGCAGTGATCTATGTGGCACATTCCAATCGGCTGCTTACCATAGAGCGCGATGACCTGCTGTCGCAACGCGATCAGATTGATATCGAGTGGCGCCACTTGCAAATCGAGCAGACGGCGTTGACCGAACATAGTCGCGTCGAACGTATCGCCAGCCAGCGTTTAGGTATGGTGCGGCCCGAAGGTGAGCAGGAGGTGCTAGTCCCATGGCAGTAACTCCGCGCAAACGCAGTAATAAGAAAGTCGTGCAGCCGCACTTGGGGCAAGGACGTTTTTACTTTGCCTTGTTTGTGGTGTTTGGCGTATTTGCCAGCTTGGTAGCACGCGCAGCCTACATTCAAGTGGTCGAGCCGGAGCAATTGATTTACGAGGGTGACCGCCGTTCGTTACGGGTAGACCCAACGGAAGTGCAGCGCGGCACTATTGTCGACCGGCACGGGCGTGATTTGGCGGTTAGCGTACCGGTACAGACGGTATGGGCCGATCCGAAACGTATTCATGAAAAGCAAGGTCTAGTAAATCGCGAGCGCTGGCTTGCCCTCGCCGAAGTTTTCCGTACCGACGTCGACGACTTGCTTGCACGGGTGGAAGATCCAACGCGCCGGTTTGTCTATTTGGAACGCAAAGTAACCCCAGCGGTAGCGGACTATGTGCGGCAATTGGGGATTCCTGGAGTGTATTTGAAAACTGAGTCGCGGCGTTTCTACCCAGTGGGTGAAATCGCTGCGCACTTGGTTGGTTTTACCGATATTGATGGCCGTGGCATTGAAGGGCTCGAAGCGGCCTATAACGAGGTTCTTACAGGGAAGCCGGGAGAGCGGCTGTACCGCAAGGATGCACAAGGACGGGTTGTTGAAGAAGTGCGAGTCACTGCCGCTGAACAACCACAACAATTAACGCTAAGTATTGATCAACGTTTGCAATCACTGGCCTATGCCGAGTTAAAAAAAGCCGTGCGCTATCATCAGGCAACCTCGGGCTCAGCAGTGATTGTCGATGTTGACACCGGCGAAGTGCTGGCGATGGTCAACAGCCCGTCCTTTAACCCTAACAACCGTGCGGATCTACAACCGCACCGTATGCGCAACCGCGCGATCACCGATGCTTACGAGCCAGGCTCGACCATGAAACCTCTGGTTGTGTTAGCAGGGCTCGAAGCCGGAACCATCAGTAAAGATGAGGTGATCGATACCAGCCCCGGCTGGATGCGTATTGGTGGGCGTCGCGTCAGTGACCCCATTAACCGTGGTGAGCAAACCATTACCGAGATTTTACAGAACTCCTCCAACATGGGGTCGTCCAAGATTGCGCTGCGCACTGGCGTAGAGCAACTGTTGGCTACTTATGCCGCAGTCGGGCTTGGCAACGACACAGGAATTGGCATGATTGGAGAAAGTTATGGGGTACTTCAGCATCGTACCCGTTGGTCGGACTTTGAAATTGCAACCCTCTCTTTTGGTTACGGTCTCACGGCAACTACATTACAGCTCGCGCAAGCCTATAGCGTTATCGCAAACGGCGGTGTTTATCGCCCGTTAACGATTCAACGTCGCGCCGAGGGTAATCTAATGCCAGGCACGCAAGTGGTGAAACGGGAAAACGCTGAAGCTGTATTACATATGCTCGAGCAGGTGGTGGCCGACGGCAGTGCGAAAAATGCACGGGTGCCGGGCTATCGTGTTGCTGGTAAAACCGGTACCGCACGAAAAGCGGTCGCAGGTGGTTACGGTGACGAATATGTCACCTTGTTTGCCGGCGTAGCGCCGGTAAGTGACCCACGCATTGCAGTGGTGGTAACGGTCAACGAACCAGGCGGTGATGATTATTACGGTAGTACCGTATCGGCACCGATCTTTGCCGAGATTGTCGGTGATGCCTTACGCGCCTTGAATATCCCGCCCGACCATCTTGAAGATACGCAACTGCGCGTTGCTGGCTTCGCTGGAGGTGCACAATGATGACGTTGTTGCAGCTGTTACCAGATTATCCCCTTACCTTGCCAGCAGTAAGCGTCGGGGGACTTAAATTAGATAGCCGCACGGTTGCCGCGGGTGATGCTTTTGTGGCGGTGCCGGGTTACCAAGTCGATGGGCGTGATTTCATTGATGCAGCCATTGCTGCTGGCGCATCCGTGGTCTTATGCGAGTCTGATGGCTACGGCGTGAGCACGCATAACAGCGCCACGGTCATTGAGGTACCGCAACTCAAAGAACAGTTATCTGCGCTCGCTGGCCGGTTTTTCGGCGAGCCATCGAAAGCCATGCAAGTGGTGGGCGTTACCGGTACGAATGGCAAAACCTCTGTGACCTATTTGCTAGCTGAATTGCTACAAGCATGTGGTATTAAAGCGGGCGTCATTGGTACTACCGGTAGTGGCTTTCCCGGCGCGTTGTTACCTGAAAGTCACACCACGCCTGACCCAATTGCCGTGCAACAGCGCTTGGCGGCATTGCGCAGTGAGGGCGCGGCAGTAGTCGCCATGGAAGTGTCGTCACACGCGTTGGTACAACGCCGTGTTGAAGCGGTTAGCTTTGCCGTGGGTGTGGCAACCAATATCAGTCGTGATCACCTTGATTATCATGGCACTATGGCGAACTACGCGGGAGCAAAACGTCGTTTGTTCACCGACTTGGCAACAGCCAAAGTGGTTTTGAATACCGATGATGCAGCGCTAAATGCTTGGCTACCGGATCGCCCTGATGCATGGCGGTTTAGCTTGCAGCCGCAGCAGCATGAGCACTGTGTCTATGCTGAAGCAGTAGAGTACCAAGATGCCGGCACTAAGTTTCAATTGTCGGTGCCCATCAACGGTCAGCGACAGCAACTCAGTGTGGCATCACCGTTGCTTGGTGAATTCAATGTTTATAACCTCATGGCGGCGCTAGTAGCGGCTGCGCAACTCGGCGTGCACTGGCCCGAATTGTGTTCGGCCGCGAGTCAAATCAAGCCGGTACCTGGCCGCATGGAAGCCTTCCATAGCACCGGTAAACCTTTAGTGATTGTCGACTATGCCCATACCCCTGATGCGCTGCAGCAAGTCCTTACCGCGGTGCGTCGTCACTGTCATGGACAACTTTGGTGTGTGTTTGGCTGTGGTGGCGATCGTGACCGTGGCAAGCGTCCGCAAATGGGTGCAGTTGCGGCGGCGAATGCGGATCGCGTAGTGGTGACGGATGATAACCCGCGCACTGAAGATCCCGCGCACATTGTGCAAGACATTCTCGCTGGGATGCCGCGCGACAACGCAAAGATTAATGTCATCGCTGGGCGCCGAGATGCGGTAGAACAAACGCTACAGCGTGCCGAGGCGAATGATGTGGTGGTGTTAGCTGGTAAAGGTCATGAAGATTATCAAGTCATCGGCCACGAACGGGTCGCTTATGACGAACGCGCAATTGTTGCGCAATTGATGGCAGCTCCAGTCATGGGAGGCGCACATGATTAAGACTGACTTGCAGTGGGTTTGTCGCGCAGTAGATGGCCAATTGTTTGGTGATAACTGCACTATTACTGAGGTGAGCACCGATACGCGGAATCTTCCGGAGGGGTGCCTGTTTATTGCTTTGCAAGGCGACAACTTTGATGCTCATGACTTTGTTGCTGATGCCGTAACGAAAGGTGCTAAAGCGCTATTGGTTGAGCGCAAGGTTGATTTACCTAACGTGCAAGTACCGCAGATTGTGGTACAGAATACTCGCCATGCCTTAGGTTTGTTAGGTGCAGCCGTGAAAGCAAGCGTGCAGCCAAAAACTATCGCCATCACTGGTAGCAGCGGTAAAACTACCGTGAAAGAGATGCTTGCGGCTATTTTGCGCACGCAAGGCAATGTGTTGGCGACAGCGGGGAACTTTAATAACGATATTGGCGTGCCGCTTACGTTGTTGCGACTCACGCCAGAACATGATCTTGCCATTATTGAGCTAGGTGCTAACCACCAAGGTGAGATTGGTTACACCACGCGCTTAACTCAACCTGATGTAGCGATTATCAACAACGTAGCGCCGGCTCACGTTGAAGGGTTTGGTAGTGTGCACGGCGTGTTTCGTGCCAAGACTGAAATTTTTAAAGGACTGAATGCCGATGGCTTGGCGCTAACGCCAATCCGTTCAGAGTTTGCTCCTTGTTGGCAAAAGGAAATCACTCATTGCAAGCACCTGACCTTTGGCCAAGATCCGGCTGCGGCGATTTACGCCACCGATGTCCAGGTGGATGCGCAAGGTTGTGCAGCATTTACAGTACATCTGAATGAAGCGCTGACCGGTGCCGCGCAAAGTGCTGAAATTAAGCTTAACTTGCCGGGTTTACACAACGTTGACAATGCATTAGTAGCCATCGCGGCCGCCCTTGCGGTAGGTTGTCCGCTCGCTGACGCGCAACAAGCTTTGGCGGCGCTTACCCCCGTGCCTGGACGCATGCATGTGCTGCCTCTAAGTGCCGAAATCAAACTGATTGATGACAGCTACAACGCCAACGTCGGCTCGGTTAAAGCGGCGTTGGATATGTTGGGCGTGTACCAAGGCTTACGCATCATGGTACTTGGCGATATGGGCGAGCTTGGTGAGCAAGCGCGACAATATCATGAAGAAATTGGCGCTTATGCGATTCAAGCTGGTATCGACAACCTATTTACCTTGGGTGTATTGAGTCAAAGCGCTAGCGAAGTGTTTAACGGCCGCGGCGGGAAGCACTTCTCCGATCTCGATGGTTTAGTGAACGAAATTATTGCCACGACTCAACAGGCGGCAACGCCGATTACGATTTTGGTGAAAGGCTCGCGTAGTGCGCATATGGAACGCGTCATTGACGCCTTGAAGGCCCGTACCGATGAATTACACCCAAGCCTAAACGCAGAAGGAACCCAAGCATGCTAGTTTGGCTTGCTGAGTATTTAACGCAATTTGCGACCGGCTTTAATGTCGTGTCGTACTTGACCATGCGCGCAATCTTAAGTGTGCTAACTGCGCTCTTGATAGCGTTGTGGATGGGCCCACGGATGATTCGTTATCTGCAACGGTTGCAAATTGGACAAGCGGTGCGCGATGACGGTCCGCAGAGTCATTTAAGTAAGTCGGGTACACCGACCATGGGTGGTTTGCTGATCATCGCTGCAATTGTGCTCTCAACGTTGCTTTGGGCTGACTTGTCGAATCGTTACGTGCAGGTAGTGCTGGGCGTCGTTATTGGCTTTGGCTTGGTCGGCTTTGTCGATGATTACCGCAAGGTCGTTCAGAAAAACTCGCGTGGTTTACCAGCTAAATGGAAATATTTCTGGCAGTCAGTGATTGCCACCGTAGCCGCTGTTTATCTCTATGCCAATGCCACCGTTGGCGCCGAAACACAATTGCTAGTGCCGTTCTTTAAAGACATTATGCCGCAGTTGGGAATGCTCTATATCTTGCTCGCCTATTTTGTGGTGGTGGGGACCAGCAACGCCGTGAACCTTACCGATGGCCTCGATGGTTTGGCTATTGTACCGACCATTATGGTCGCTGGCGCTTTAGGTATTTTTGCCTATGCCTCGGGTAACGTGAACTTTGCTGAGTATTTGAATATTCCGCACTTACCCCTTTCCGGTGAGCTACTGGTGGTCTGTACCGCAATTTGCGGTGCTGGCTTAGGCTTTCTGTGGTTTAACACCTATCCAGCGCAAGTATTCATGGGCGATGTGGGCTCACTCACGCTTGGCGCAGCGCTCGGCATTATTGCAGTGATGGTACGCCAAGAACTCATTTTGTTCATCATGGGCGGTGTGTTCGTGATGGAAACCGTGTCGGTGATGTTACAGGTAGGCTCATTCAAGCTACGCGGCAAACGCGTGTTCCGTATGGCGCCGATCCACCATCACTATGAATTAAAAGGTTGGCCAGAGCCGCGCGTTATCGTGCGTTTTTGGATTTTGTCATTGGTATTCGTGCTGATTGGTCTGGCGACCTTGAAGCTACGCTAAGAAAGGTTAGGAGTTCAGTTGAGCTATCTTGCAGCGTTACACACATATGATTTAGTCGGCGTGGTCGGTCTCGGCCAGTCCGGTATGTCGTGTGTGCGTTTCCTATTGCAGCAAGGTATTCAGCCGTTAGTATTCGACACGCGCGAGGCGCCACCGCAAGCGGCGCAATTGACCGAACTCGACGCAAATATTGAACTTCACTGTGGGCCGCTCGACCTTGGTGAGCTGCTGGCCTGCGATGTGTTGGTGGTAAGTCCAGGGCTTGATTTGCGTATGCCAGCACTGCAAATGGCGAGTGATGCAGGTATTCCATTAGTCGGCGACACCGATATATTTGCCCAATACGCCAAGGCGCCGGTGCTTGGCATTACCGGCTCAAACGGCAAGTCAACTGTTACCCAATTAACCGGGGAACTGTTAGCTGCGGCGGGTAAAAAGGTTGCGGTTGGCGGTAATATTGGGGTGCCGATGCTCGATATTCTGGCCGCCGACGTCGAGGTTTATGTATTGGAGCTCTCGAGTTTCCAACTTGACACCATGCACGACCTTGAGTTGCATGCCGGCGCGTTACTGAATATCAGCGATGATCACCTCGATCGTTATCACAGCCGCGAAGCTTATGCCGCAAGTAAACAGCGGATTTATCAGAATGCCGGGCAGGGGATATGGAATCGTGAGCAACGTAGTACCGCTCCGCAACGCCTGCCGTTAGCACAACAACTCAGTTTCGGCAGCGATGTGTCAGAGCAGGAGCGCCCAGGCCTGTTTGGTTTAAGTGAAAATGCAGAGGCGCCTGCTATCGAGTTTGCTGGACAGCAACTGTTACGTGCTGAGGAGCTGCAGCTTGCCGGCTTGCATAATTTGCTTAACGCCCAAGCGGCCTTGGCACTTGTCCATTCGCTTGGGATTGAATTTAGTGCGCCGGTTTTAGAGTGCCTACGTCAGTTCCGTGGCTTGCCGCATCGCTGCGAGTTAGTGGCTGAGCACGCCGGCGTGCGTTGGGTCAATGATTCGAAGGCAACCAATATTGGTGCTGCTGAAGCGGCGATCCAAGGGTTACGACCTTTAGTCAAAGGTAAATTAATTTTAATCGCGGGTGGCGATGGCAAAGGTGCTGATTTTACAACCTTCAAAAGTGCACTGCGCTTGGTCGACGAATTAATCGTTCTGGGTCGTGATGGCGCACGTATTGCGCAGCAACATAATATTGTAACCGCGGTCAAAGACTTACGCGAAGCCGTGCAAGTTGCCGCGGCAAAAGCAATACCTGAAAGTACGGTGTTGCTGGCACCGGCATGTGCCAGCTTAGATATGTTCAGTAACTATCAAGAGCGCGGTGAGCGTTTTAAGGCCGCGGTTGAAGCACAAGTTGCGGAGGTGGCGCATGGCTGAATTAGCAAAACGCCGCGAACAGCAACTTGAACTCGGTATTCAATCCGAAAGTAACGAGCGCAGCAGCTGGGAAAAAATACGCGACTGGTGGATGCCAGTCGAACACATTCTTTACGATCGTACGTTGGTGTGGCTCGCGTTTGGATTGCTGGCGTTCGGCTTTGTGATGGTGAGCTCGGCATCTTTCCCGATTGCCGAACGTTTGACCGACAACCCATTTCATTTTGTCATTCGTCACAGTATGTATCTGGCGCTGGGGATGGGCTTGCTGGCGACCGTGGTGCAGATTCCTGTGGATTGGTGGATGAAAGGCAGTTATGCGCTGCTGTTTGGTGCCTTGGGCGCATTGTTGTTGGTATTGATTGTAGGTCACGAAGTGAACGGCGCGCGGCGCTGGATCAAGCTTGGTCCAATGACGCTGCAAGTGGCCGAAGTCGCCAAGCTTTGCTTTTTGGTTTACCTGAGTAGTTACTTGAAGCGCTACATGAACTCGGTACAGGAAAACCTGCGCGAATTCATTAAGCCGTTGGCAGTGATGTCAATTTTCGCTGTGCTACTGCTCATGCAACCCGACTTTGGCTCGGTGGCCGTTATGGTCAGTATTGCCATTGGCATGTTGTTCTTGGCTGGCGCGCGCTTATGGCAATTCTTTGCCATGCTGATTGCATTAGCAGCGGTGCTGACGCTACTGATCATTCAAGAGCCCTACCGGATGAAGCGTGTCACCTCATTCTTAGATCCATGGCAAGACCCTTTTGGCAGTGGCTATCAGCTGACACAATCGCTCATGGCTTTTGGCCGCGGCGATTGGTTAGGTCAGGGTTTAGGCAACAGTATTCAGAAACTACAGTATCTGCCTGAGGCGCATACTGACTTTATTATGGCCGTGGTCGGTGAAGAGCTTGGTTTTGTCGGCATTATTGGCGTACTTGTAGCGGTGTTCGCGATTGTCTTACGGGCGCTTTGGATTGGTCGCCGAGCGTTACGTGCCAATGCTAGCTTTGGTGCTTTTATTGCTTACGGGATCGGTATTTGGTTCGCCTTTCAGGCCTTGGTCAACATTGGCGCTGCAGCAGGTATGTTGCCAACCAAAGGTTTGACCTTGCCGCTGATTTCGTACGGCGGTACCAGTCTGCTTGTGAGTTGTGTGGCCCTCGGCTTGCTCTTGCGTATCGATTATGAGGTGCGTGTGGCAACCATTAAAGTCGCTCGTGGGGTAGGTAAAACCGCGAGTGCACGACGTCGGAGGGTGCGCGCATGAGCCATATCGTGATTGCCGCAGCCGGAACCGGCGGACATGTGTTCCCAGCGCTTGCTGTAGCAGAAGAGCTGCGCGCGCGCGGGCACCAGATTACTTGGCTCGGCACCACCGAGCAGCGTCTTGAAGCGCGCGTGGTTCCGGCCGCCGGCTTCGACCTTAAACAAATAAGTATGCAAGGCCTACGTGGTCATGGGCTGTTACGCAAGCTAATGATGCCGCTACGAATGATGAAAGCCATCGGCCAATGCCGCAAGGTCTACCGCACGAATCAAACCGCTTTAGTCGTGAGTTTTGGTGGTTATGTGTGTGGTCCAGCAGGCTTGGCGGCAAAAGCGGCTGGGATTCCGCTCTTAGTACATGAGCAAAATGCCGTTGCCGGTATGACCAACAAAATGCTAGCGCGCTTTGCACAGCATGTGATGGTGGGCTTCGCTGGCGCGCAACAACAGTTGACTGACGCCGAGGTAGTAGGGAATCCACTGCGCGCGGATTGGTCACAGCCAGCGCAGCGCAATGCACACGACAAAATACGTTTGTTAGTGGTCGGTGGCAGCCTAGGCGCACAGGCGCTAAACCAAGCCGTACCGCGAGCGATTCAACAGCTTGCGCAGGGCGCTGAGCTCGAGATTTTACATCAGTGCGGGCAAGGCCGTGTGACGGAAGTAGAACAAGCTTATGCCGACAGCGGCGTGGCTGAGCTTAACGTGGTCGAGTTTATCGAGGCGATGCATGAAGCCTATGCCACGGCCGACATCGTTATTTGTCGCGCTGGGGCTTTGACCGTAAGCGAGTTAGCAGTCGTGGGGACGCCGGCCATATTCATACCGTTACCCCATGCGGTCGACGACCATCAAACCGCGAATGCGCGGGAGTTGGCTGATGTGGGTGCTGCGGTGGTCTTGCCACAAACACAACTGCAAGAGATCACGCCGTTAGTTGAAATTTTACAGCAGTGGTTGGCGCAGCCGCGTCAACTTGAACAAATGCGCGCGCAGGCAGCAAAAGCCGCGCGGCCTAATGCCACCCAAGCGGTGGTAGAAAAATGTGAGCAGTGGTTATGAGTGCAGCAACAACGACAACAACGCCTTTTACTGTAGTCAGCGTGCCTGAGATGCGTCGCGTACGACGTATTCATTTTGTTGGCATCGGCGGCGCAGGCATGGGTGGTATTGCTGAAGTCCTGCTCAACCAAGGTTATGAAATTAGCGGCTCAGATCTTGCCGAAAACGCCAATACCAAGCGTTTACAAGAACTGGGCGCAACCGTATTTATCGGGCATGCGGCAGCGAACGTTGAAGGTGCTGATGTGATTGTAGTGAGCTCTGCAATTCGTGCTGACAACGAAGAGTTAGTGGCGGCTAAAGCGGCCTTTATTCCGCAGGTGCGCCGTGCCGAGATGTTGGCCGAGTTGATGCGCTTCCGACATGGTATAGCGGTCGCGGGAACCCACGGTAAGACGACGACGACCTCATTGTTAGCCAGTGTCTTTGGTGAGGCAGAGCTTGACCCCACCTTCGTGATTGGCGGGCTGCTCAACAGCGCAGGCAGTAATGCGCGTCTAGGTTCGAGTAAGTATTTGATTGCCGAGGCTGACGAATCCGATGCGTCGTTCTTGCATTTACAACCCATGGTTGCCGTGGTCACTAATATCGAAGCGGACCATATGGACACCTATGGCGGTGACTTTAACCGCTTGCTCGATACCTATATCGACTTTCTCCACAACTTGCCGTTCTATGGCTTGGCAGTGATGTGTATTGATGATCCAGTGGTGCGTGAGTTATTACCGCGCGTAGGGCGTCAATTGTTAACCTATGGCTTCAGCGAGGATGCTGATGTACGGGCCAGTGATTATCGTCAGGTCAGTGGCCAAAGCCACTTCAATGTGCATCGCAAAGGCCATGAGCCTTTGGCCGTAACCGTTAATCTGCCGGGGCAGCATAACGTCTTGAATGCGTTGGCTGCGATCGCAGTGGCAACCGATGAAGGCATTGACGATGAGGCCATTCAGGCCGCACTTGAACAATTCGGTGGTATTGGCCGCCGCTTCCAGTTGTTGGGTAGCTTCGCTTGTGAGCGCGACGACGCACGTGGCGAAGTCATGCTGATTGACGACTATGGTCATCACCCAACCGAAGTGGCAGCAACCATTGCCGCGGCGCGCGCGGGTTGGCCAGAACATCGCATCGTAATGGCGTTTCAGCCTCACCGCTTCTCGCGGACCCGTGACCTGTATGACGACTTTGTTTCAGTGCTCTCCGAAGCAGATGTGTTGTTATTGCTCGATGTATACAGCGCCGGCGAAGCGCCGGTGCAAGGTGCCGATAGCCGCGCGTTAGCGAAGTCGCTGCGCATGCGCGGTAAGGTTGAACCCATTTATGTTGGCGATCGCGGTGAACTTATGCGTGTGTTAGCCGACATCTTGCAACCGAACGATATGTTGCTGGCGCAAGGTGCAGGCAATATTGGTGCGATAGCACGCGATCTTGCCGCGACAGAATTGCAGCCTGAAGCTCTGCGTGAAGCAGGTCAGGCTTTTAAGGAGGCGCGACTATGAGTGCAGCCTTGAACGTGAAAGATTTTGGCAAAGTCGCGGTATTGCTGGGCGGTGATTCAGCAGAGCGCGAGGTGTCGTTGCGCTCAGGCCAAGCCGTGACCAAAGCGCTACGTAATGCTGGTGTGGATGCGCATCCATTTGATCCTGCGCATAATCCGCTGGCAGAACTTAAAGAACAAGGCTTTACTCGCGCATTTAACGTACTGCACGGCCGTGGTGGTGAAGATGGCACGATTCAGGGCGCCTTGCATTATTTGGGTGTTCCGTACACCGGAAGTGGCGTGTTAGCGTGCGCGTTAGCGATGGATAAAGTAAAAACGAAGCAGGTATGGCAAGCCGCAGGTTTGCCTGTTGCGCGTAGTATCGTCGTGCGCCGCGGTGAGCAACTCGCGTTTGACAAATTACTGGCCGAGCTTGGTGGCAAAGTCATGGTGAAGCCGGCGCAAGAAGGTTCAAGCATTGGTATGAGCTCAGCCGACTCGGCCGCAGCGCTGGAAAAATCGGTAGCTTTAGCGCATCAGTTCGACACCGAAGCACTCTTAGAAAGCTGGTTGAGTGGTCCGGAATACACCGTAGCGATACTAGGTGAGACAGCTTTGCCAGCAATTCGCTTAGAAACGACGCATGAATTTTATGACTACGACGCCAAGTACCAAGCTAACGACACACAGTATCACTGCCCCGCTGGACTATCAGAAGTCGAAGAAAAAGCGCTGCGTCAATTAGCCGAAGCGGCATTTCGCAGTCTCGGTGGTAAAGGCTGGGGACGCATTGATGTGATGTGCGATAAGCAGGGCAATTATCGCTTGCTTGAAGCCAACATGGTACCGGGCATGACCGAGAAAAGCTTGGTACCGATGGCCGCCAAGGTAGCTGGATTGAGTTTTGAGCAGTTAGTGGTCGAAATACTGCGCCATAGTGAGAGTTAGTGAGGCTTCATATGGCGGAACAGGCGCGTGCTTTAAGTTGGCAGTTTTGGGCGGGTCTGACGTTCTTTTTAATTGTTGTGACAGGGACGTTTGCCGGTATTGGATGGTTGTATTACACGGCAATGGACGCGCAAGAAGTACCGTTGAAGCGGTTGGTTGTGCAAGGTGAATTGCGCTATGTAACGCCAACGGATGTGCGAGAGGCACTGGTCGAAGCGAACGGGATGCCATTGGGTAGCTTTTTCTCGGCTGATGTGAATGAGTTGCGCGCACAAGTGGAGGCCATGCCGTGGGTCGAGAAAGCATCGATTCGCAAAGAGTGGCCCGATATTTTGAAAGTGTTTGTGGTTGAGCAGGTGCCCTTGGCTCATTGGAATGCGAATCAACGGGACGACGCATTGCTTAACCAAGCGGGTGAGGTGTTTTACGCCGATAAATCAGGGCTTACCCTCGACTTGCCTTATCTGGCTGGCCCGGAACACGCGGTAACAGAAGCAGTGAAGCAGTACCGCGAATTAAACGAGTTATTGCAGTTGAATGGTTTTAGCGTTGCCCAACTGGAGTTAAGTGAACGCTTTTCGGTGGAATTAGCGCTCGCGCAAGGGACAGTGCTGCGGCTAGGGCGCGAAGCATTATTAGAACGGATACAACGTTTTATCGATTTGTATCCAGAGCTCGAACAGCACAAGGACGCGCCTATCGATGCGATTGATTTGCGCTATGACACGGGTGTCGCGGTGCGTTGGAAAGAACCTAATAAGAACGAAAAACAAGAGAGTTAAGAGGCATGTCAAAAGCAACAGAACGAAACATGGTTGTTGGTTTAGATATCGGCACGAGTAAGATCGTCGCCCTTATTGGCGAAGTCATGCCTGACGGTGAGATTAGCGTGATTGGCGTCGGCGCCTCACCTGCGCGTGGCATGGACAAAGGCGGCGTCAACGACTTGAACTTAGTGGTGCAGTCGATTCAACGCGCGGTAGAAGAGGCGGAGTTGATGGCCGATTGCCGCATCGCCTCGGTTTACCTGAATATTTCAGGTCGTCACATCGCTTGCCAAAACGAGAGCGGCATGGTGCCGATTAACGAAGCGGAAGTGACTCAAGATGATGTCGATAGCGTCATTCACGCCGCCAAATCGGTGCCGATAGCGCAAGAGCGACGCATTCTGCATGTATTACCACAAGAATTCGTCATCGACTCGCAAGAAAGCATCAAAAGCCCGATTGGTATGTCGGGAGTGCGTATGGAATCTAAGGTGCATATTGTCACTTGCGCTAATGACATGGCGAAGAATATTGAAAAAGCCGTCGAGCGTTGCGGCTTAAGCGTTGACCGTCTGATCTTCTCGGCTCTAGCATCAAGCTATTCAGTGCTAACCGAAGACGAAAAAGACTTAGGTGTGGCGCTGGTCGACATGGGCGCCGGTACCATTGATATCTGTATCTACACCGGTGGCGTGCTACGTCACACCGCGGTGATTCCAGCGGCCGGTAACCAAGTGACCAGTGACATTGCGAAGATTTTCCGCACACCACTGAATCACGCTGAAGAAATTAAGACTAAATATGCCTGTGCCCTGTGTCAGTTGGTGAGCAAGGACGACAACATTGAAGTACCGTCAGTGGGTGGTCGCCCCTCACGCGTCATGCAACGGCATATTCTGGCAGAAGTCGTAGAACCAAGGTATGGCGAGCTATTTGAGCTTATCCGTGACGAAATTAAACAAAGCGGGTTAGATGAGCAAATTGCTGCAGGTATCGTGTTAACCGGTGGCTGTGGTCGCATGGAAGGCGCGATTGAATTTGCTGAAGAAATATTTCAGATGCCCGTGCGCTTAGGCGAACCGTTGGGGATGCAAGGTCTCAGTGACTACGTGCAGGACCCAACATACGCGACGGCCGTCGGATTACTCCGGTATGGCCAACAAGACTTGCAAGCGAAACAGGACGATGGTCGGGATAATAACGTCATTGGAATGTGGAAACGCGTGCAAGGCTGGTTTAAAGGTGAATTTTAATAAAAACAAACACTTTGGAAATCTTTTTTGGGGTAGTACACTAAGCAGGTAAAAGGAGAAACAACATGTCTGAAGTATTCGAAGTACTCGACAATTTTGACAGCGATGCAGTCATTAAAGTGATCGGTGTAGGTGGCGGTGGCGGTAACGCCGTCAAGCACATGATCAGTGAATCAATTGAAGGCGTGCAGTTCTTGGCTGCCAACACCGATGCACAGTCATTGCGCAACCACGGTGCGCATGTGACCGTGCAACTGGGCGACGACATTACCAAAGGTCTTGGTGCTGGCGCGAACCCAGAGGTAGGTCGCCAAGCGGCTGAAGAATCACGCGAAGAGATCAAAAAGCACCTGGAAGGTGCCGATATGATCTTTATTGCTGCAGGTATGGGCGGTGGTACCGGTACCGGTGCTGCACCAGTGGTTGCCGAAGTAGCGCGTGAGCTTGGTATTTTGACCGTTGCGGTGGTTACCAAGCCATTTCCGTTTGAAGGCCGTAAGCGTATGGCGGTAGCCGACGAGGGTATCGCTCAGTTAGCGCGTTACGTTGACTCGTTGATCACCATTCCAAACGAAAAACTGCTAAAAGTTCTCGGCAAAGGCACAAGCTTGCTCGACGCTTTCAGCGCAGCCAACAATGTTCTGCTAGGTGCGGTGCAAGGTATTGCTGACTTGATTACCCGTACTGGTTTGATCAACGTCGACTTTGCAGACGTACGTGCAGTTATGCGCGAAATGGGTACCGCGATGATGGGTACAGGTGTTGCGCGTGGTGAAGAGCGGGCGCAAGAAGCAGCTGAAATGGCGATTAACAGCCCATTGCTGGAAGACATCGATCTTTCTGGTGCGCGCGGCGTATTGGTAAACATTACTGCCGGTTTGGATATGAGCATCGATGAGTTTGAAACTGTGGGTAGCACAGTCAAAGCCTTCGCTGCTGAAAATGCCACGGTGATTGTGGGAACTGTAATCGACCCTGAAATGTCAGAAGAAATGCGTGTGACTGTCGTGGCGACAGGTATTGGCGCAGAACGTAAGCCTGACATCTCATTGGTGAATAACGGCCGCGAGAAGCCGCGTGAGCAGGCCTATAGTGGCCGCAGCTCAGGTTATGGCGCAAGCGCAGCAACCGCACGTGTACTTGACACCGAAGTGGATGAGGTGGAGCAAGAAGAATACGAAGTGCAAGCTGAGAAGCCAGCAGTCAAGCCGCAGAGCCAAGGCAACAAAGATATGGACTACTTGGATATTCCAGCGTTTTTACGCCGCCAAGTGGACTAATCGGTTGCTTCGATAGAAGTAATCGCCGGTAAATTATTCGTAAAGCCGCAGGTAAAATTGCGAAATTTGCGAATTTTCGGTAAACTATTGCGCCTTTAACTGGTCAGACGAGATAGTGAGAACGAAATCGAATGATGAAACAACGCACAATTAAACAGCCTATTGCGACCACAGGTGTGGGTCTGCACAAGGGCAACAAGGTTCAATTGACGCTGCGCCCGGCACCGGTAAATACCGGTCTGGTATTCCGCCGTGTCGATCTGAAACCTGCGGTTGATATTCGTGCCGACGCTGAGTTGGTGCGTGATACCCGTATGTGCACGTGTTTGATCAATGATGATAATGTGCGTGTATCGACTGTCGAGCATTTGCTCGCCGCGATCGCGGCCATGGGCATCGATAATCTCATTGTTGAAGTGAACAGCCATGAAATTCCAATCATGGACGGTAGCTCGCATCCTTTTATTTACCTGCTACAGAATGCGGGCATCGAGGAACAAGGCGCAGCGAAAAAGTTTATCCGCATTAAAGAAGCGGTTCGTGTCGAAGAAGGTGACAAATGGGCGGAACTACTACCCCACGATGGCTTCCGCATTGATTTTGCCATCGACTTCGACCACCCGGCGATTGCTGACACCAACCAAGTGGTGAGCATGGACTTCAGTACGCAGAGCTTTTTGAAAGACATTAGCCGTGCGCGTACTTTTGGATTCATGAAAGACATCGAAATGCTGCGTGCCAATAACTTGGCGCTTGGCGGTAGTTTTGATAACGCCGTAGTGTTGGATGAATTCCGTATCCTAAATAGCGACGGTTTGCGTTATGACGATGAGTTCGTGAAGCACAAGATTTTGGATGCTGTGGGTGATTTGTATATGGGCGGACATGCCATATTGGGTCACTTGCGCGCGTTTAAATCAGGCCACGCACTGAACAATCAGTTGTTACGTGCTGTGCTGCAAAACCAAGAAGCTTGGGAATTCGTCACCTTCGAAGACGAAGCAGCTGAATCACCTATTGCTTTCGCGAATCCAGTTGTTGCTTAACTGACGTAGCCCGTAGTTCTACTACGGGGTAACTACAACCCACGCACAATGTTCAGATGAGACCCGTAGTAGAACTACGGGCTACCGTCATATTTATCCGCCAAAGCTAAAAGTTGCGAGCGCAACGGCTCCTCGCACAACGCGGCCTGTTCACGTAATTTTCTGACGGTTTCCGATTCATTTCTTGTAGGCTTTTCCGCAGCTTGTGGTGCTGGCGTAGTGCTGGCTTGACGGCTCGGGCGCACCCTAATTTCCAACTGCGTGACCGCAGGCGTAGCATGACTTTGAAAATACGTTATAATGCGCCCTTGTGCGGTTTTTATACGCTGCCCAATTGCAGCCGAAGAAACCCGAATAATTAATGACGGTGCGCTAACCGCAATCACCTCACAGTGTGGCACAAGCTCGCTTAACGACTGTTCTTGCAAACAGTCGCGCATTTGCTGTTGCCAGCGTTGGTGTTGCTCGGTAAAGTCAGCAAATTGCTGTAAGCGCTGACTGCCAAGCAGTTGATCAAGTTGTTTTGGGCGCTTACGCGGCATCGTCTTATCTTTTGTATTGAATAAAGCAACGAGAGGTTGCATGAGTTTAACAGTCTTCTACAGAGGCACCAAAGTGAAATTTGGTGTACGCCTCAGCCGTCGTCGTCTGCTGTCATTCGCAGGTGTTGCCGGCGTAGCATTGTTGGCGCTGCTGCAACCATGGCAAAGTTGGGGCGGTTTAGACGCCCGCGACGTACGCGAACGCATCAGTGCCGAGCAGTTAGCCTTGGCCGCGCAGTCTGAGGTCGTGCAGGGCATTAAAGCAGAAACCGAGAAGAAACTCGCGGCGATGACCATGCAAATGGGCGAAATGCGCGCCAAACTGCGTCGCCTTGACGTGCTTGGCGAACGCCTCGCGCAGACCAGCAGTATCGATATGGAAGCGCTGAACGCGGACACCCAAGAGCTCTACGCCACGGGTGGACCGGAAGCGTCGATACTCGATGCTCCCAGCATTCCTGCTGCCGACGTTATGGCCGATCTTGAACGCCTTATCGGCGAACTTGAAGACAAACAAAATCAGCTAACCACCCTTGAATCTGTGCTCTTGCGTCATCATATCTCAGCAGAGAGTTTTGTCGCCGGGCGGCCGGTCGATGGCGGTTGGCTTAGTTCGCACTATGGTGTGCGTAAAGACCCATTTAATGGCTCGCCGACCATGCATAACGGTATCGACTTTGCGAACTTAGCTGAAGATGCCGGAGTGTTTGCCACTGGTGCGGGCGTTGTGACCTGGTCAGGTGAACGTTACGGTTACGGTAAGCTCATTGAAATCGACCACGGTGGTGGCCTTAAAACCCGCTATGGTCATTGCGCTGAGTTGCTGGTGAACGAGGGCGATGTCGTCACCCGCGGGCAGCAAATTGCCAAATTGGGAAGTACCGGGCGCTCCACTGGCCCACACGTGCATTATGAAGTGTTGCGCAATGAGCGTCACATAGACCCGAGTCATTATGTTTATCGTGAGGCGCGTTGAGCGCCCACAGCCATTTTAACCACAGGATCATAGAATCACATGTTAGGTAGTCTATTCCGCAAAGTATTTGGTAGTCGTAACGACCGCATTCTGAAAGGGATGCAGAAGAAAGTAGCGGCCATCAATGCCCTCGAGCCAGAATTTGAAGCCCTCAGCGATAGCGAACTCAAACAAAAAACAGCTGAATTCAAAAAGCGTCTTGCCGATGGCCAAAGTCTTGATGATGTTTTAGTTGAAGCCTTCGCTACCGTGCGTGAAGCAAGTAAGCGGGTGTTCAACATGCGTCACTTCGACGTCCAGTTAGTGGGCGGTATGATCCTCAACGACAACCGTATCGCCGAGATGCGTACGGGTGAAGGTAAAACCTTAACCGCGACCTTGCCAGCATACTTAAATGCCTTAACTGGCAACGGTGTGCACATCGTGACCGTGAATGACTACCTCGCGCGTCGTGATGCTGAAACCAACCGTCCGCTGTTTGAATTCCTCGATATGACCGTGGCGTTTAATATTCCGGGTATGTCACACCAAGACAAACAAGCGGCTTACGCGGCGGATATTACCTACGGTACCAACAATGAATTTGGCTTTGACTACCTGCGCGATAACATGGCGTTCTCACCGAAAGAGCGGGTGCAGAAGAAGCTCAACTACGCAATTGTGGATGAGGTCGACTCGATCCTCATCGATGAAGCGCGTACGCCATTGATTATTTCAGGTGCCGCCGAAGACAGCTCAGAGCTGTACATGAAAATGAATGAAATCGTGCCGCTGTTAAAGCGCGCCGATGAAGAAGATACCGAAGAGAAGCGTGGTGAAGGTGATTTCACCATCGACGAAAAAGCCAAGCAATTGCACTTGACCGAAAACGGCCAAGAAAACGTTGAAGCGATTTTGAAAGAGCGCGGCATGTTGGCGGAAGACGACTCTTTGTATTCAGCCTCAAACATTGCCTTATTGCATCATGTGAACGCGGCATTACGTGCGCACCATTTGTTTACCAAAGACGTCGACTACATCGTTAAAGACGACCAAATCGTTATCGTTGACGAGCATACGGGGCGGACGATGGAGGGCCGTCGTTGGTCGGAAGGTTTGCATCAGGCGATGGAAGCCAAAGAAGGCGTGAAGATCCAGAACGAAAACCAAACGCTGGCATCGATTACCTTCCAGAACTACTTCCGTTTATACAACAAGCTTGCCGGTATGACCGGTACCGCGGACACCGAAGCATTCGAGTTCCAGTCTATTTATGGCCTCGAAACGGTGGTTATCCCGACCAACCGTCCAATGATTCGTGATGATCGTCCGGATTTGATTTACATCACCGCGGAAGAAAAATACGAAGCTATTGTTGCCGATATCGAAGAATGTCGAGCGAAGAAACAACCGGTCTTGGTCGGTACGATTTCCATTGAAAGTTCAGAGTTGTTGTCGAACTTCTTGAAAAAGAAAAAGATCCCACACAACGTGTTGAATGCGAAATTCCACGCCAAAGAGGCAGACATCGTTGCGCAAGCCGGTTTACCTGGCGCGGTAACCATTGCCACCAACATGGCCGGTCGTGGTACCGATATCGTTTTAGGTGGTAACTTGCAGTCAGAAATCGCGGCTCTGCAAGACCCAACACCTGAGCAAATTGAAAAAGTGAAACAAGAGTGGCAGAAGCGCCACGATGCTGTGCTTGAGGCCGGTGGTCTGCATATTATCGGTACCGAGCGTCACGAATCACGTCGTATTGATAATCAGCTACGTGGACGTTCAGGTCGTCAAGGTGACCCTGGCTCGTCACGTTTCTATTTGTCGTTAGAGGACAGCTTGATGCGTATCTTTGCTTCAGAGCGTATGGCTGGCCTGATGAAGCGCCTGGGCATGCAACGCGGTGAAGCGATTGAGCACCCGTGGGTTACGCGTGCTATCGAAAACGCCCAGCGTAAAGTGGAAGGCCGTAACTTCGATGTGCGTAAAGCCCTGCTTGAATACGATGATGTTGCCAATGATCAGCGTAAAGTCGTGTACGAGCAACGTAATGAGTTGCTTGACGAAGGCGATATATCAGAAACCATCAAAGTCATCCGTGGCGATGTCATGGACCGCGTGATCAGCGAGTACATCCCGCCGCAATCACTGGAGGAAATGTGGAACGTCGAAGGTCTAGAAGAGCGTTTGCGCTCTGAGTTTGACTTGCCGTTACCGATTCAGCAGTGGTTGGATGAAGACGATAAGCTCCACGAAGAAACCTTGCGTGAGCGTATTATTGAAGAGCTGGAAAAAGCCTACGCCGCGAAAGAAGAGCAAGTGGGCGTTGAGGTGTTACGCCAATTCGAAAAAGCCATCATGCTGCAGAGCCTTGACCGCCATTGGAAAGAGCATTTGGCCGAGATGGACCACTTGCGCCAAGGTATCAACCTGCGTAGTCACGCACAGAAGAACCCGAAGCAAGAGTACAAGCGTGAAGCCTTTGAGTTATTCGCGGATATGCTGGAAGCGCTCAAGCTCGACGTCGTCACCATTCTGAGTAAAGTGCGCGTGCGTGCCGAAGAGGACGTTGAAGCCGTTGAGCAAAAACGTCGTGAACAGGCCGAGCGTTTAGCACAACGCCAGCAATTCCAGCATGAAAGCTCGAGCACCAGCGGTGCCGGCGAGGCTGCTGCCAGTGGACCCGCCGGGGCAACAGCTGCAGCAACCGCCGGCGCCCGCGTTGGCCGTAACGAGCCATGCCCATGTGGTTCAGGTAAGAAGTACAAGCATTGCCATGGCAAGCTCTGATCCCGTACATGTCGCCGTCGGCGTGATTGAAAACGCTGACGGTGATGTCTTCATAAGTAAGCGTCACAAAGATCTGCATCAAGGCGACAAGTGGGAGTTTCCCGGCGGTAAAGTTGAAGCCGACGAAACTGTCTACGACGCCTTAGTGCGCGAATTGCGCGAAGAATGCAACATTGTTGTGCAATCGGCTTCGCCACTCACCGTCATTCACCATAACTACGGCGATAAACGTGTCGTATTAGACGTCTGGCGGGTTATCTCGTTTACCGGCGACATCGCCCAGCGTGAAGGTCAGGAATGGCGCTGGGTGCCGGCCTACGCGCTACAGGCTTACCAGTTCCCCAAAGCCAACGAAGCTATCATCGACCTACTGGTCGACGGCTAAATCATCGTCGGCGGTTACGCACATCGGGTAAGCCTCTGGTTTTACCAGGGGTCCAATCCGAACATTGTGCGGTGGTTGTATCTTTCCCGTTGTAGTACGTACCGCAAAATTAAAACGTCACTATAGTTGCGACATTTATGACGCATTACTCTAAATGTGAAGCAGATTTGCGCTTTTATGGGGTTCTCGTATCAGAATTAACGCATTACCCTTTCGGTGCCTCAAATCAGCTGTAAACCTCGTCATGCAATGAGCGCTATACTTCCAATCGCTTATAGGTCACCCGAATATTGTAATAACATAAACGTTATTTTATAATGCAAAAGGATTCTGCATGAAATTAAGCCAAGTCATGAGTCGCAAGGCAAAGGAGTATCTGACTCGTAATGGCGAGGCGCCATTTAGTGACTGGCTAGCAAAGTTAAAAGACGTGCGAGGTCAAGCAAAGGTCACCAAAGCGCTCACTCAAATGGAGACTGGAAACTTTGGCGATCATAAGTCCATCAAACAAAGTGGCGGATTGTATGAGCGCAGAATCAATTTTGGCCCAGGGTATCGTGTCTACTACATGATTGACGGAGACAGCCTAATTGTTCTGTTTGCTGGAAGCAGTAAATCTGATCAACAGAGAGTAATTGAGCGAGCGAAAATGTACTTAGCCGACTACAAAGTTCGCAAGAGCGAAGGTGACCAACATGCCACTAACTAAAGAATTCAAAGATACAGTTATGGAACTTTGTAAGGATCCTGAATATCGCAAAGCTTTGTTGCTAGAGGCGCTGGAATCCTACTTAGAAGATGACATTGTGGTTGGTAATTCACTATTACGTGACTATTTGAACGGCACGCAAGCTTTTGGTGAAGTGGCTGCTGAACTGCAAATGAAAGAGTCTGGATTGCGGCGCATGGTAGGGCCAAATGGAAATGCGACCGCAAAGAAATTATTCGGCTTGTTTAAGGTCTGTCAAAACCGTGAAGGAATTCAGTCAGCTGACCAATTTTTGGGAAGCGCAGCGTAATCCTAGGGGCAGAGCGCGACTTCGAATTCAACGTCACTTTCGAACGAAGCTTTACCCTGCTGCGGGCAGTTGCTTAAGAAGCGAATACTAAAACGCTGTTTATGGCCGCTGATCACCGGATAGGCAGGTACGTTCGCCGGCACACGAATACGCAGTAAACTCAGCGGTTCAGTACTCTCTTGCAGCAGGCCACCTTCAGCGACGACCCACTGGTACTGCGATTGACCGCGCAACAATTCTAATTCGAGTTCAAGCCCTTCAAACAACACCTTAAATTCGTTCCACCAGCGCTCGCAGTCAGCATCGCGGCGCTCTTGCGATTGGTGTAGCCAATAGTGCAATTGGGGGACATCAAAGTTGCAAGTGCCGCCAGGCATACCAAAACGCTGCCGCGTGACACTGAGTAAACGGTCTTGTTTGAGGTGACTACCAATGCGAGACATGGGCTGAATCGCTTGAATAGCTTTTTGCACGCGTTGGCTCAGCGCCTGGACTTGGTCTTGATTGACGTCTGGATGTTGCGCCCATACCTGTAATTGTGCACGACGGCGGTCGAGATCTTTCTGTACGTCGGTACGCACGTCGCTGCGTTCGCACAGCTCAAGAATCGCAAACAGCGCGTCAAAATAGCGGCCGTAGTTGCTATCGTTGACTTCCGCTTCAGGCTTCAGCAACTGTTTCAGGTGTTCCAAACGCAAGTAAGTACGTACCCGCTCGTGGAGTGGGTATTCATAATCAATCGTGTACGCATGTTCCGCGTCACTTGTGTTAGACGCGTTCATCGCTTCAGTTGCTTCGCTCATTGGATCTATCTTAGCGGCTTCTGATGCGGTTGCAACGCCTTGAAACAGGTCTGACTGGTAGCTCATCTTAACTCTTCGACCGTTGGTCGGCTTCTGCCGCTGCCGCCAAGTTCAAATACTGCTGGTGAAGCTTAGCTACTTGCGGCGTCAAATCGTTGATCGCACCATCATTGTTAATGATATCGTCGGCCGCTGCAAGTCGCTTCTCGCGGGGCGCCTGCGCCTTGATGATCTGCTCTACCTGCGCAGCACTTACGTTGTCACGTTTTACGGTGCGCTCACGCTGAGTGTCGGGACTGACATCCACCACTAACACCCGATCGCAGAACCGAGTTAGGTTGTTTTCAACCAGAAGGGGCGCAGAAAGAATCACATAAGGCGAATCAGCTTGCTGCAGTTGCTCGATTAACTGTTCACGAATCAAGGGATGAGTGAGGGCGTTAAGCCAGTCTTTCTCGGCCGGCTCTTGGAATATTTTCTCGCGCAACCAAGCGCGGTTAAGGCTGCCATCGGCTTGCAGAGCTTGCGTGCCGTAGCGTTCTTCTATTGCTTTGAGTGCCGGACTGCCTTGGTCCATGATGTGGCGTGCCACCACATCGGCGTCAACTACCTTGATACCGTAGCTGGCGAACAGATCGGTTACCGTCGTTTTTCCTGAGCCGATACCGCCAGTGACGCCAAGAACCCACATTAGATGCGCACCAGCCCCCAGTACCAATTGAGCAATTGCTCACCCCAGAGCATGGCAATCACACCGCCACAAATCAGAAACGGGCCAAAGGGAATCGGCTGACCTTGTTCTTTGCGTTTCACCAACTGCAAGGTAATGCCAATCACCGCGCCACTGAAGGCTGCTGCCAGCACAATAACGGGTAGCATTTGATAACCGGCCCACGCGCCGAACGCAGCGAGTAGTTTGAAGTCGCCGTAGCCCATACCTTCTTTGCCGGTCAGTAGCTTGAACGCCCAGAAAATTGACCATAAGCTCAAGTAGCCGGCAATGGCGCCGATAACTGCATCCGGCAGGCTCACAGGACCGCCCAGCCAAGCCATAAATAAACCGAGCCACAAGGTAAAATAGGTCAGCTGGTCGGGTAGCAGCATGTGGTCATAGTCAATAAAGAACATGACAATCAGTAGCGCCGCGAAAATAAAATAGAACAGCAGCGGCCAACCGAGGCCGTAAAACCATGCCAAAGATGCAAAGGTAACACCGGTCAGTATTTCAATGGCCGGATAACGCAGAGAAATAGGAGCCTTACAGTGACGGCACTTGGCTCTTAGCAACAGCCAGCTAATCACTGGAATATTGTCATACCATTTGATCGCGTGCTTACACTTGGGGCAATGCGAACCAGGCGTGGAAATATTAAAGGTATCGAATTTAGGTTCGGGTAGGTCATTTACACCGGCGCATTCACGCTGCCACTGACGCTGCATCATCATCGGCATACGGCCAATGACCACATTTAAGAAGCTACCAACGATGAGCCCCAGTACAAGCCCTAAGGACAAAGTAAGCCCGCTGTACGCCGGATAATACGAGTACAGTTCTGCAAATTGTTCAGGCATTAACCCACCACTGCGCCAAGGTTGAAGATAGGAAGGTACATGGCGACAATCAAGCCACCGACGAGGATACCAATGACCACCATGATCATCGGTTCGAGCAATGCCGTGAGGTTATCCACCAAGTCGTCGACCTCACGCTCGTAGACATCGGCAACTTTGGCCAGCATGTCATCCAAAGAGCCGGATTCTTCGCCGATATAAACCATCTGGTTGGCCATAGTCGGGAACACGTCAGCGTTGACCATTGCGGTGTGCATCTGCATACCCGAGGTGACATCGCTTTGCACGCGGAAAATCGCGTCGCGGTAGGTCGAGTTGCCGGAAGCACCGGCGGCTGACTCTAGCGCACTGATGAGGGGGACACCCGCGGCAAAAGTGGTTGAGAGGGTTCTCGCAAAACGGGCTACGGCTGCTTTGTGGAGGATCATGCCGACCACGGGAATTCGCAGCGACATGGCTTGCACTTTGTCGCGGAATTTTTCGCTTTTCACCATCGCTCGAGCGAATAAAAAGCCTGCGAGAATAGCACCTGCAATAATGTAGATAGCGTAAGCTTGTACTAGCTCAGATAAGTTAACGACAAATTGGGTCATGGCTGGTAGTTCTGCACCAAAGTCTTTAAACACGCTCTCAAATTGCGGGACGACGTACACTAACAGGATCATGGTTACGACGATGGCCACCACGATAACAGCAGCAGGGTAAACCAAAGCTTTTTTAATTTTCGCTTTGAGGGCTTCAGATTTCTCGCGATAGGTCGCAATGCGATCATAAATCGCTTCGAGCGAGCCGGACTGTTCACCCGAGTCAACGAGGTCACAGTAAAGCGGATCAAATACTTGAGGGTGTTTACGCAACGAAGCAGCAAGCGGAGAACCGCCACCGACATCATCTGCGATGGTCAGCATCAAATTCCGCACACGAATATGGTCGGTACCTTTAGCAACCATCTCAAGGGCTTGTAGTAAGGGAACGCCCGCCTCGAGCATGGTGGCGATTTGACGGGTAAAGAGCGCAATATCCGCGCCTTTAATCTTCTTATGGCCAAACAGCGGTTTGGCCTTTTTCTTCACCGAGCGCGGGTTGATGCCTTGGTCACGTAATTTGGCGCGGACTTCTTTCTCGTTGTCGCCGCGCATAATACCTTTTACTTTCTGGCCACGCCGATTGAGGCCTTGCCATTGGAACTCACTGAAGTCTTCTATTTTTTTGATTTTTTTTGCTGCAGTAGCCATAGAGCCAAGCCTTAGTTGTTAGTGACGCGGTTCGCCTCCGCCAAGCTAATGGTGCCGTCAGCGACTTTTCGTAATGCCGACTGCCTTAATGAATTATAGCCTTCTTTACGTGCTTGTTTAGCAATTTGCAACGAACCTGCATTCGACATAATAAGTTCTTGAATCGCTTCTGTCACTGGCATAACTTCGTAAACACCTGTACGACCTTTAAAGCCACCAGTGCACTGGTCGCAACCAATCGCTTGCTGTAAGTTCAAGTGCGGGAGTTGTTCCTCTGTGAAGCCTTGACGAAGAAGCTCTTCTTTAGGGATGTCCTCAGGCTCCTTGCATTCATTACATAATCTACGAGCCAAGCGCTGCGCAATAATAAGTGTTACAGAGCTAGCAATGTTATACGAGGGCACACCCATGTTCATTAAGCGGGTCAGAGTTTCCGCTGCGGAGTTCGTATGCAGTGTCGATAGAACTAAGTGGCCTGTTTGTGCCGCTTTAATGGCAATTTCAGCGGTTTCAAGGTCACGGATCTCCCCAACCATCACGATGTCGGGGTCTTGCCGCAAGAATGAACGTAGCGCATCAGCAAAGGTTAAACCCGCTTTAACATTAATTTGGACTTGGTTGATACCCGTGAGGTTAATCTCAACCGGGTCTTCCGCCGTCGAAATATTGACCTCAGGCGTATTCAATATATTAAGGCCGGTATAAAGCGAAACCGTTTTACCGGATCCTGTAGGCCCCGTCACCAGAATCATCCCTTGAGGGCGCGTCAAAGCGTCTTCATAAAGTTTTTGTTGCTCAGGCTCATATCCTAACGACTCGATACCCATCATAGCTGCGGCGGCATCAAGGATCCGCAGTACGATTTTTTCGCCGTACATTGTCGGCAGTGTACTGACCCGAAAGTCAATTGCCTTATTTTTAGACAGGCGCAGTTTGATACGGCCATCTTGCGGCAAGCGGCGCTCGGCAATATCGAGCTGCGACATAACCTTTAAACGCGCCGCAATCCGCGCCGAAAGTGCAAAAGGCGGCCGCGCAATTTCATGCAGTACGCCGTCAATACGGAAACGAATACGATATTCGCCCTCGTAAGGCTCAAAGTGCAAATCCGAAGCACCGCGCTTGATGGCATCAAGCAGCATCTTGTTAATGTAGATTACGATCGGCGCATCGTTCTTGCCATCGACATTAACAGCGCCGTGCTCTTCACGCACCTCACCGTCAGCATCGATCTCACGCAGCTCTTTCTCATCTTGCTCGGTAACCCCAAGCATCGAGCTTTCGTTTTCCAGCAACTTATCAATAAGCTTTTGTAGCTTGTCTTCTTCAACGAGAACCGCTTCCGCTTGCAAACGCGTGCGGAATTGAAACTCGTCGAGAGTTTCAATTCGGGTCGGGTCAGACACTGCGATATAAAGCACATTGCCACGCTGATACAAGGGCACCGCATGGTTTTTGCGAATCAAACGCTCATTGATAAATTGGGGAGGGATTTGTTCAGCATTAAAACTGTCGAGGTCGAGCCAAGGTGAATTTGACTCTTGATAACAGAAAGCTGCCAGCTCACTTGGAGAAATCAGCTTTCGCTCTAGAAGTACACTCGTAAACGGTAACTTCGTTTCCCATGCGTATTCGCTACAACTTTTCAGTTGCGCTTCAGGAATCCGTCTGTCACGCAGCAGCAGCGCCGCAAGGGAGTGGTGCAACATAGTATACTCGGGGAATAAAAATGGTTACTCCCGCAGGAGTAACCATATTGGTTTAAGAGTTTTTCACTGCTACTTGCTAGAACTAAGCTCGATTAAGAACCAATTTTTGTAGCAGAGTTTAGAGCGCCTTGACACCCGTCAACGCGAGAGCCATCAGCCAACTCGTAGTCATCGCATTCAATAACCCAATTGATCACAGAACCTGCGCCATCAGTAGGTACTAACTGAACGTTGATATTGCCACTGCCATCTGACTTTTGCGCAGTCAATTCAGCGATAATAACGCCATCGGTTACCGTCGCAGAGACCAGTCCATTCACATTATCACCTTCGGCAATAGGATCAGGGATGGTCGAGGTTGTAGACTCATCTTCCGGAGTGTCTGGGTCATCGGCTTGCGCGACGTCACAGTTATTGATATTACCGTTTCGTTGGTAACAAAGAGATACTGCTGTCTTGTATGAACTTAACGCAGATATACCATTACTAGCCTTCGCACGCTGCGTATAATCTGAATAAAGTGGAATGGCGACGGCCGCCAAAATACCGATGATCGCAACAACGATCATCAATTCGATCAAAGTAAAACCTTTTTGTACTTGCGCTTTCATGTCTAATCTCCCGAAAGTAACGTAAGTAATTTCCATTATTATTGTTGTAGGTGTGGCATTCCCTTGTTGGTTGTCACACCAACAACAATTCACTCTGCACTAGCCGAAAGACTGTGGTTGCGCTAGCGACCGTGTAGAAAGCCGAAAAGCCACGCCATCCACCAGACTTTAGCCTGCATCCCCGCTATCCGCCAGCATCTTTACGTTTGCAAAGACCCTGGGTTGGACCGGAGGTTTTGCGTCACCGCTTCTCAGCGGCTTTGCCTTTTAAAGCAAATGCCTGGCATTCCCCAAACGCAGCGTCAACTACGCCTGCGGTTTGCGCACTGCAGATTAAACATAGCAGATGTAAGGGAATCGTCAATACTCACGCATCTGAAATTCGAAGAGAAAGGTCAATTGCCTGCACATGTTTTGTTAAAGCGCCCGAAGAAATGTAGTCAATTCCAGTAGTTACGAGTTTTTCCAAATGTTCTAAAGTAATATTCCCAGACACCTCTAAACGAACATTTTTTGACCTCATTTTAACGGCCTTATGAATATCCTCATAACTGAAGTTGTCTAGCATGATAATATCTGCGCCGGCGGCGAGGGCTTCTTGGTACTCATCGAGGTTTTCCACTTCAACTTCGACCGGCTTGTCTAGGTGCAAAGTGCGGGCGGCGGTGATAGCTGCGGCAATCGAGCCACAGGCCATGATGTGGTTCTCTTTGATCAGGTAGGCGTCATAGAGGCCGACGCGATGGTTACTACCACCGCCACAGACCACGGCATACTTCAATGCAGTGCGCAGACCTGGGAGGGTTTTGCGGGTGTCCAATAACTTAGTATTGGAGCCTTCTAATACGCTTGCATAGCGCGCGGTGGTGGTGGCTACGCCCGACAGTGTTTGCAAGAAGTTTAAAGCGGTGCGCTCGCCGGTCAACATGGCGCGGGCGGGACCGCGCAATTCGCACAGCAGGCTATCGGCGCTGACATGGTCACCGTCAGCCACGTGCCATTGCAAAGTGACCTCACTGCCGAGCTGTTTGAACACTTCGTTGACCCATTCAACACCGCAAACTACGGCGTCTTCGCGCGTGATGATGCGGCCATAGGATTGTTGCTCTGCCGGAATCAACTGCGCAGTGATGTCCAAGTCACCACTCATGCCATTCAAATCTTCTTCAAGGGCGCGGGTGACCATCTGTTCACGATCGGCTGCGAGTAGGGCGGGTTGTACGCGAGTGTCCATTGCGGTGGCTCTTTGTTAGTGGTCCAATGTTCTGCGTATTGTAATGGCTGGCGTTGGGGGTGACAATGTTGGTTAGGTTTTTCTGGTAATGATTAAGGAACAAGGCTTGGAAATTAAAGCTGGCAAGCTCGACTTAGCAGAACAAAAACTCTCGCCACATCATGATGAACGGCCTGAACCGCGCGATATTAGCGTGCTGGTTGTGCATGGCATCAGTCTTCCGGCGGGGGAGTTTGGCTTGCCCTATATCGACCAACTATTTATGGGCACCATCGATACCCAGGCGCATCCAACATTCGACGTGCTAGAAGGTTTAAAGGTATCTGCGCATTGTGTGATTCATCGCGATGGCCGCATTGTGCAATACGTTCCGTTCCACTTGCGTGCCTGGCATGCTGGGGTGTCGCAGTATTGCGGGCGCAAACGTTGTAATGACTTTGCCATCGGTATTGAACTTGAGGGAACCGACACCGAGCCCTACACTAAAGAGCAGTATCAACAACTTGCGCAGTTAGCCGCAGCGGCGGTACGTGAGTACCCAGCTTTAACGCCACAGCGGATTGTTGGGCATCAGCATATTGCCCCGGTGCGCAAGACGGATCCGGGTCCGGCCTTCGACTGGGATTATTTTCGTTCTCTGTTAGCTCAGGAACTTTAAGGAACACAACATGCAATTATTGGCGATTTTGTTGGCTTACTCGTTAGAACGCTCGGTGACCTTGAGTCGCAACTTGCATTGGCGTCGCATTGTCTTGCGTTGGCAGCAGTGGCAAACCAAGAAAACTCAAATGGGGGGCGATAGCCAAGAGAAAATCAGCCAATGGCGCCAACATTTGTTGGGTGAAGTGGTGTGGGCGATTCTACCGGCGCTGATCATTAGCTTTGTAGTGGCCTTGTTTGATTCGTTCCTGATTGCGTTCGTGGTAGGTGTGCTGGCGTTATTGGCAACCATGCAATGCCGCGCCGCACGCGATGCTTACAAAGCCTACTTGGCAGCCGCTAACGAGGGTGATTCGGCAGCTTGCGCTGAACAGTTGCGACAGTTGCGTCGTGCTGCGGGTCGTCATGAAGCGGCACCGGTGCATGAGTTATTGCTGTGGATTCATTTACGATTTTACTTCGCGCCGCTGCTTTATTATGTATTGTTCGGCGTATTCGGAGTCCTCATTTACGCGACGTTGCGTGACATGAAGCATCCACGCAATAAAGCTTGGACTCAGCTGCAGTTGGTACTGCATTGGCTGCCAACGCGACTCATGAGTTTTGGCTTCTTGATGGTGGGCAATTTTGGTAAGGCGTTACCAGTGTGGCTGAATTCGGTCGGGAACACACCGCAAAACAACTTTGTAGCGTTGGCAAAGGTTGCCGATGCGGCGGAAGACCTCACCCCGAAGCATGAGGATGATGTGACCTCGACTGCTCTGACCACTGTTGCATTGCTGAAGCGTAACTTATTGTTCTTCATCGTTTTACTTGCTGTTATGACGATTGCGGGCTGGCTTTAAGCGAGAAAAGTTTGGGTTGTCGGCACAATTAGTCTAAAATGCCCGCTGAAACGTTGGTAAGACCAATGACCCAAACGCAAAAAGCGAACATCGAATATCAAACATCGCTTTAAAGGTTTTTAGATGTCTTTTGAACGCATACAACCGACAAAGCTGTCAGACGTGATTATGCAGCGCATAGAAGGCATGATCGTCGACGGTACCCTCGAAGCTGGCGCGCGCTTGCCGTCGGAGCGGGATCTTGCGCATCAATTTTCAGTGTCACGGCCAAGCCTGCGCGAAGCGATTCAAAAGCTCGAAGCGCGCGGTTTACTTGAGCGACGTCAAGGCGGTGGCACTTATGTTTGCGATAATATGCAGCAGCGCGTGGCGGAACCGCTGCTCGATCTGCTTACACAGCACCCTGAATCGCAGTTCGATTTGCTGGAGTTTCGTCACGCGCTCGAGGGCATCTCCGCCTATTACGCTGCCATGCGTGGCACGCCTAACGATTTAGAGCGCATTGAAGAGGCCTTCGCCGCTATCAAAGCCGAGCCCGATGCGGAGCTCGCCGCACAAGCGCAAACACTCAGCGAATTTAACCTGCGCATCTGCGAAGCATCGCATAATGTGATCCTCTTGCACTTGGTGCGCAGTATGCAGCCACTGTTGCAGAAAAATATTCAACAAAACTTGCAGGACCTCGCGCACAAGCCCGGCGTCATGCAAGAACTTCACGAACATCGGCAGCACATTGTGACTGCGATCAAAGCTGGCGACCCTGAACAGGCACGCGAAACCTGTCATCAGTTGCTAGCCTATATTGAACACGCGTTATTGGCCTCGAACCGCGAACAGTCGCGGATTCAGCGGTCATTACGTCGAACGCACACTGGGTAAGGATAAAGTATGACTGACCATTTGAAAGACGATCTTGATCCACAGGAAACACGCGAGTGGCTTGACGCCCTTGAAGTCGTGTTGGAAGAAGATGGCCCTGAGCGTGGCCATTATCTGTTGGAGTCATTGATTGAGAAAGCGCGCCGCAGCGGTGCCTACCTGCCCTATGCCGCGACCACGGCTTATTTGAATACCATTCCAGCGAGCCAAGAGCCGACCATGCCGGGTGACCAGAGCATGGAAGCGCGTGTGCGTGCGGCGATTCGTTGGAACGCACTGGCAATGGTTCTGCGTGCATCGAAGAAAGAGCTTGAGCTCGGCGGCCATATTTCAAGTTTCGCCTCGTCAGCCATGCTGTACGATATCGGCTTCAACCATTTCTTCCGCGCACCAACAGACCAAGACGGCGGCGACTTCTTGTTTATTCAAGGTCACGCGTCACCAGGTATCTATGCGCGTGCTTACCTCGAAGGTCGCATCAGCGAAGAGCAGCTCGATAACTTCCGTCAAGAAGTGGACGGCAAGGGCATTAGCTCGTACCCGCACCCGAAATTGATGCCGGACTTCTGGCAGTTCCCAACGGTATCGATGGGCTTAGGTCCGATCCAAGCGATTTACCAAGCGCGATACCTGAAGTATTTGACTGACCGCGGCATTAAAGATTGCTCGAACCAGCGCGTTTACGCCTTCTTGGGTGATGGCGAAGTGGATGAGCCAGAAACATTGGGCGCGATTAGCCTTGCAACCCGCGAGGGCTTGGATAACCTGACCTTTATCGTTAACTGTAACTTGCAGCGTCTCGACGGACCTGTGCGTGGTAACGGCAAGATCATCCAGGAGCTTGAAGGTACTTTCCGTGGTGCTGGCTGGGAAGTGATTAAGGTGATTTGGGGTCGTTATTGGGATCCACTTCTTTACCGTGATACCGACGGCAAGCTGGCGCAAATCATGCAAGACAGCGTTGACGGTGAGTATCAGAACTACAAAGCCAAAGGTGGCGCGTACACCCGTGAACACTTCTTCGGTAAAACTGAAGAAACCAAAGAAATGGTTGCCAACTTGTCTGATGAAGACATCTGGCGCTTGAACCGTGGTGGTCATGATCCAGTCAAGGTTTACTCTGCTTACCACAAAGCAGTGAACACCAAGGGGCGCCCGCAGGTTATCCTAGCGAAAACCGTAAAAGGTTACGGTATGGGCGCGGCAGGTGAAGGTAAGAACATTGCCCACCAAGTGAAGAAAATGGACATGGACGCGATCAAGCACTTCCGTGACCGTTTCAATATTCCGATCAAAGACAGCGACCTTGAAGACATTCCGTTCTACAAGTTCCCAGACGACAGCGCGGAAATGAAGTACATGCGTGAGCGTCGTGAAGCGCTTGGTGGCTACATGCCGAAGCGCCGCGCCGACACTGATGTGGAACTTGAAATGCCTGCGCTAAAAGCGTTCGATGCGGTATTGAAAGGCTCAGGTGACCGTCAGATTTCGACCACCATGGCGTTTGTACGCGTGCTGACCGCGTTGTTGAAAGACAAGAAAATTGGCCAGCGCATCGTACCGATTATTCCTGATGAAGCCCGTACTTTTGGTATGGAAGGCTTGTTCCGCCAAGTGGGGATTTACTCAAGCCAAGGCCAGAAATATGAGCCGCAAGATGCTGACCAAGTCGCTTATTATCGTGAAGATAAGAAAGGTCAGGTATTGCAAGAAGGTATCAACGAGCTCGGCGCTATGGCGTCATGGGTAGCGGCTGCGACCAGCTACTCGACCAACAACGAGCCGATGATTCCGTTCTACATCTACTACTCAATGTTCGGCTTCCAGCGCGTGGGTGACCTCGTCTGGGCGGCGGGCGATAGCCAAGCACGTGGTTTCTTGGTTGGTGGTACCGCCGGTCGTACAACACTGAACGGTGAAGGTCTGCAACACCAAGACGGCAGCAGCCACCTGTTGTTTAACACGGTACCGAACTGTGTGACTTATGACCCTACCTTCGGCTATGAGGTTGCGGTAATTGTCCAAGATGGCTTACGTCGTATGTATGGCGAGCAAGAAAACGTATTCTATTACCTCACGGTAATGAACGAGAACTATCACCAGCCAGAAATGCCTGAAGGTATTGAAGAAGGCATTATTAAAGGTATGTACGAGCTGGAAACGCACAAAGCGAAGAAAGCTGTTGGTGAAGTTCAGTTGTTAGGTTCAGGTACCATTTTGCAGCAAGTACGTGCCGCTGCAGAAATCTTAGCGGATAAGTATGGTGTGAACGCTAAAGTCTACAGCGCGACCTCGTTCAATGAATTGGCGCGCGATGGTTTAGACGTTGATCGTTACAACATGCTTAACCCAACGAAGAAAGAGAAAGTGGCATACGTGACTAAATTGCTTGAGAAAGCAAAAGGTCCAACGATTGCAGCAACGGATTACATGAAGCAATACGCTGATCAAATCCGCGCTTGGGTACCGACACCTTACCGTGTGCTAGGAACCGACGGCTTTGGTCGTTCAGATAGCCGTGAGAACCTGCGCCGTCACTTTGAGGTGAGTGCTGAGTATGTTGTTGTAGCAGCGTTGGCTGAATTGGCCAAAGCAGGTGATGTCGACAAGAAAGTGGTTGCACAAGCAATCAAAGACTTCGGCATTGACGCTGACAAAATCAATCCACTTTACGCATAAACCACGGGAGCGCAGACGACTATGGCAGATTTAAAAGAAGTACTCGCCCCCGATGTCGGCGGCGACGAAGTCGAAGTCATCGAAATTCTGGTGAGCAAAGGCGACAGCGTTGAAGCCGAAGACGGTTTGATCACTGTTGAAAGCGACAAAGCCTCAATGGACATTCCGGCGCCATTCGGCGGCACCGTTGATGAAATTAAAGTCAGTGTTGGCGATAAGATCTCGGAAGGGGATCTTATTGCCATGCTGAGCGCTGCTGAGGACTCGGGATCTGATGATGATTCGGGATCTTCATCGGCTGACGCCGATGCATCGTCTGACGACGATGCAGACGACGAATCGGGATCGTCGCCGGCTGACGCCGGTGTATCGTCTGACGAAGATGCAGAAAGGGCAGCCCCTTCCGGGTCTGCCCGTGAGGGCGATTCGACGACCGAAGTCATCGAAGTGAAAGTTCCTGACATTGGTGAAGACGGTGAAGTTGACGTTATCGAAGTCCTGGTCAGTGAAGGGGATAGCATCGAAAAAGAGGATGGCTTGATCACCCTCGAAACTGACAAAGCAACGATGGACGTGCCTAGCCCGCAGGCCGGCACCGTGAAATCGGTTGAAGTTAAGGTTGGCGACAAGGTTAGTGAAGGGTCGTTGGTGATTACGCTTGAGGTCTCATCGGGATCTTCGTCGGCTGGCGCCGATGCATCGTCTAACGACGATGCAGAAAGGGCAGCCCCTTCCGGGTCTGCCCGTGAGGGCGACTCGGGCTCCGATTCCGATGAGGGTCGGGTGACCGCTAGTGGGGAGCGTAAGGCTCCACCAGTGCCTGATCATCCGCTTGACAAAAAAGGTAAAGCCGAAGGTTTGGCTTACGCATCACCAGCGGTTCGTCGCTTAGCGCGTGAGTTTGGTGTTGATCTGAACCAAGTGAAAGGCTCTGGCCGCAAAGAGCGTATCTTGAAGGAAGACGTACAGGAATTCGTGAAATACGAGTTGTCGCGTCCGAAAGCAACAGCTTCTGCTGGCTCATCTCAGGGTGCCGGCGGCTTGCAAGTGATTGCTCCACCTAAAGTGGACTTCAGCAAGTTTGGCGAAATCGAAGAAGTGCCACTGACGCGAATCCAGAAGATTTCAGGTCCGAATTTGCATCGCAACTGGGTGACCATTCCACATGTTACGCAGTTTGATGAAGCGGATATTACTGAGCTCGAGAAGTTCCGTAAGCAAGAGAACGAGCTGCAAGCGAAGAAAAAAGACGGCGTGAAGATCACCCCATTGGTGTTCATCATGAAAGCGGTCGCTAAAGCCTTGCAAGAGTACCCAGTTTTCAATTCGTCACTGCACGAAGATGGCGAGCACCTGATCATGAAAAAATACATTCATATCGGTATCGCAGTGGACACTCCAGGGGGCTTGGTCGTTCCAGTGATTCGTGATGTCGACAAGAAGGGCATTTATGAATTGTCAGAAGAGCTGGTTGACGTGAGCACTCGTGCTCGTGACGGCAAACTCAAGTCGCAAGACATGCAGGGCGGTTGCTTCTCTATCTCGAGCCTCGGCGGTATTGGCGGCACGGCGTTCACGCCAATCGTTAATGCGCCTGACGTTGCTATTTTGGGTGTTTCAAAAAGTGAAATGAAACCGAAATGGAACGGTAAAGATTTTGAGCCACGCTTGATGTTGCCAACCAGCTTGTCATACGACCATCGTGTCATTGACGGCGCGGTAGCCGCACGCTTTAGTGTGTATCTGTGCAACGTGTTGTCAGATATTCGCAAACTGGTTCTATAAATTAAACAAATCGCGCTGGGGCTGTTATAATCCGCCCCGCGCGAATTTTAATCGAATTCTCAAAGATTCTACGAAAGTAAGAGGTCGTCATGAGCAAAGAAATTAATGCCCAAGTGGTCGTACTCGGTGCAGGCCCTGGTGGTTACTCAGCAGCCTTCCGTGCCGCTGACTTAGGTTTGGAAACCGTTTTAGTTGAGCGTTACAACACCTTAGGTGGTGTTTGTTTGAACGTTGGCTGTATCCCATCAAAAGCCTTGTTGCACCTTGCCAAGCATATTGAAGATGCGAAGCACATGGCCGACGAAGGCGTTGCCTTTGGTGAGCCGAAAATCGACCTCGACAAAATTCGTAAGCATAAAGAAAAAGTCATTGGTCAATTGACCGGTGGTCTTGGTCAAATGTCGAAAATGCGTAAAGTCAAAACCGTAACGGGTACTGGCGAATTCGCAAGCGACAAACAGCTGAAGGTAAAAGACAGCGACGGCAACGAGACGGTCATCAACTTTGAGCACGCGATTATCGCAACTGGCTCACAGTCGATTAAACTGCCTTTCGTACCGCATGACGACGAGCGCGTATGGGACTCGACTGCAGCGCTTGAACTGCGTTTTGTACCTGACCGCATGTTGATTTTGGGCGGCGGTATCATCGGCCTAGAAATGGGTTGTGTTTACAGTGCATTAGGCTCGAAAATCGACGTCGTTGAAATGACGGATCAGCTCATTCCACCGGCTGATAAAGACATCATCAAGCCGTTTATGAAGAGCATCAAAGGCAAGTTCGACAACATCATGTTGAACACCAAGGCTGCGAAAGTTGAAGCGAAGAAAGACGGTATCTACGTAACGTTTGAAGGCGATAACGCACCAGAGAAACCAGTCAAGTATGACGCAGTCTTGGTAGCGGTTGGCCGCGCACCAAACGGTGGTAAAGTTGGCGCAGACAAAGCTGGCGTGAACGTGACCGACCGTGGCTTCATTGAAGTCGACAAACAAATGCGCACCAACGTGAAGAACATCTTCGCAATCGGTGACCTTGTCGGCCAACCAATGCTTGCGCACAAAGCGGTACACGAAGGTCACGTTGCAGCCGAAGTTATCGCCGGTAAGAAGCACTACTTCGACCCGAAAGTGATTCCTTCAATCGCTTACACCGACCCAGAGGTTGCATGGGCTGGTTTGACCGAGAAAGAAGCGAAAGAGCAAGGCATCGAGTACGAAGCAGCGGTGTTCCCATGGTCAGCTTCAGGTCGTGCTATCGCACAGGGCGCAACCGACGGTATGACCAAGTTGTTGTTTGACAAGAACAACCGCATTATCGGCGGTGCAACCGTAGGTTCAAACGCTGGTGAATTGCTCGGCGAAATCTGTTTAGCCATCGAGATGGGCTGTGATGCAGAAGACATCGCCTTGACCATCCACGCGCACCCAACCCTACACGAATCAGTAGGCTTGGCAGCAGAAGTGTTCGAAGGCTCAATCACTGACCTACCGAACAAGAAAGCCAAAAAGAAGTAGCCCGTAGTTCTACTACGGGGCCAGCCTGACGTTTCGACACTGGCTGCTTCATCCGTCAAACACCGCGACGCCTCGGCCTCGCGGTGTTTTTGTTTGCGACCAACCGCCGCAATCATTCGTTACCCCGCAGCGCATTGCAGTTGTACAACTACGGCGTATCCCGTAAGGTAAAGAGGTACTTCGCAGAAAAACTTTTTTACACAAGAAAGGAGCGAGTTATGGCAAACGAAGGTTATCATGAACCCTACGAACTATTGTCGGACGAAACCCGCGACATGCATCGTGCCATCATTTCCCTCATGGAAGAATTGGAAGCCGTCGATTGGTACAACCAACGCATTGATGTCTGCAAGGACGATGAGCTGCGTAAGATTTTGATTCACAATCGTGATGAAGAAAAAGAGCACGCGGCGATGACGTTGGAATGGATCCGCCGACGCGATAAAAAGTTTGACGAAGAATTAAAAGAATACCTATTCACCGACGAAGTGATAGGCCATTAAGCCGAAAAGCGTTGTTCGCTGTTCGCTATTCGCTGTTCGAAGTGTGTTTTCAACGAACAGCAAACAGCAAATAGCAAACATCGCTCTTAAATTTTTAAGAGGAAGTTATGCGTAAAGTTAGTACTTTAGCGCTTAGTGTCGCTTTGGCACTGGGCGTGGCGGCGTGTTCGCCACAGCAATCCACCGAGACCAGCTCGACTGAGCAAGCACAAGCCGATACCCAACAACAGCTTACTTCAGGCTTGGATCTGCAAGACTTCAATACCAGCGTACGTCCACAAGACGACCTCTTCACCTATGTCAATGGTGGCTGGGTTGAGAAAACAGAGATCCCTGCGGACCGTTCGCGCATTGGTTCATTTAACGAGTTGCGTGATGAAAACCAAGAGCGTCTGCGTTCAATCATCGAAAATGCCGCGAAAAGTTCACCAGAGGCAGGTTCAAATGCCGACAAGATTGGTGACTTCTACAACAGCTTTATGGACGTTGAACGCCTGAATAGCTTGGGTTATGAGCCGATTGCTGAAGACCTCGCTGCGATAGCTAACTTACAAAACCATGACCAAGTTGCGGCCCACTTTGCACAGATGGCGCGTTTTGGTATCAGTTCGCCGTTCGGCTTCTATGTTTACGCTGATGCGAAAAATCCTGACGTGAACACTATGTACATGAGCCAATCGGGCCTCGGCTTACCAGATCGCGACTACTACCTGAAAGACGAAGAGAAATTCGTTGAGATCCGTGAAGCATACAAATCGTACATCAAAGACGTGTTAGGCCTTGTTGATTACGCTGAAGCAGAAGCGGCCGCAGAAGCGGTACTTGAGCTCGAAACCAAGCTTGCTGAAGTCCAGTGGAGCCGGGTTGAAAGCCGTAATGCTGATAAAACCTACAACAAGAAAACCATGGATGAAGTGAAGGAGCTGTTGGGCGACTTCAACCTTGGCGCATATACCGAAGCAGCTGGCATTGCTACCGTGCAAGATGCAGTGGTGCGTCAGCCTTCTTACTTTGAGAGCTTTGGTGACATGTTCGCCGATGTCCCGCTCGAAACTTGGCAGCACTATTTAAGCCTGCGTTTAGTAAATGGCTTCGCGAACGCACTTAGTGAAGACATTAGCGACCGTCGCTTTGCTTTCTATGGCAAAGTGCTGAACGGTACACCAGAACAAGAGCCACGCTGGAAACGTGGTGTCGATGCGGCGGATGGTGCGTTAGGCGAAGTTCTTGGCCAGCTTTACGTTGCCGAATACTTCCCACCGGCAGCCAAAGAGCGTATGGAAACCTTGGTTGATAACCTAATTAAAGCGTACGGCGAGTCAATCAAAGAACTGGACTGGATGAGCGAAGAAACCAAGCAAAAAGCTTTGGAGAAACTGAGCAAGTTCACTCCATATATCGGCTACCCAAGCGAGTGGCGTGATTACTCGGCACTCGTCGTAACTGAAGACGACTTGGTGGGTAACTACAAGCGTTCTTCTGAGTTTGATTATCAAGAAAACATCAGCAAAATCGGTGAGCCGGTCAAAGAAGAAGACTGGGGCATGACGCCGCAAACGGTGAACGCCTATTACAGCCCCGTGCGTAATGAGATCGTGTTCCCAGCAGGTATCTTGCAACCGCCATTCTTCGATCTGAACGCTGAAGACGCGGTAAACTATGGTGGTATCGGTGCGGTCATTGGTCACGAGATCGGTCATGGCTTCGACGACCAAGGTTCAAAGTATGACGGCGACGGTAACCTGCAAAGCTGGTGGACAGACGGTGACCGTGAAGCATTTGATGAGCGCGGTGCGATGTTGGCAGCGCAGTACGATACTTACGAGCCCATCGAAGGCGTCTTTGTAAACGGTAAGCTGACTCTAGGCGAAAACATCGGCGACTTGGCCGGCGTAACCATTGCCTACAAAGCTTATAAAGACTCACTCAATGGTGAAGAATCACCGGTGCTTGACGGCTTTACTGGTGAGCAACGTGTGTTCCTAGGTTGGGCGCAAGTGTGGCAAACGAAGCAACGTGATGAATACACGCGTAACCAAGTCCTGAGTGACCCGCATTCACCTGCGTACTACCGTGTTAATGGTACGGTCGTAAACGTACCTGCGTTCTACGAAGCGTTTGACGTGAAGCCAGGCGATGAGATGTACTTACCGCCTGAAGAACGCGTGACTATCTGGTAAGAAATAGGTTAGACTGTCGCCATGAATGTAATGACGCGTTTACTCATTGTGATGCTGTTACTGGTGCCCTTCGCGGCACCAGCGAAAGCTGCTGCGCCGGCGGGCGAGGCCACAATGGCAATGCATCATGCGGACATGGCGGCCGATCACGCCTGTTGTGATGACAGTGATAAGGCCAACGTATCATCGAATACCATGGCCGAACACATGTCCTGTGATGGCAGTTGTAGCGACTGCCAACACTTTTGTGGTGCCAGCGCCCTAGCGTTGTTACCGAACTTGTCTGCTGTCCGTGCTCTCCCCGAGCAGCGGCTCTGGCAACCTACCTTAGCAAATCTAATCACTCGCAAGGACCGTCTCGAGCGTCCACCAATGCCTGCAAACAGCTGATCCGATTTTTCTCAGTTTGTTTTTGCAGGAGTAATGTATGTTTTTATCTCGATGGATGGTGGGCCTACTGGCTCTGTTATTGGCGTTCAATGTCGTTGCACAAAGTGCTCATGCACAAGATCACGATCATAGCCAACACGGCAGTGAAACGACCGAAATGACAGAAATGACCCCAGCTGAAGAGCAGCTGATGGGGGAAGAAGAAGCCGATGAGCAAGTGCAATATGTGTGTCCGATGCACAGTCATATCGTGCGCGATGAACCGGGGACCTGTCCGATTTGTGGTATGGACTTAGAGCCGCAGAAGCCGACCATGGAAATTCATGTCGAAATTAGCGGTCAGATGCAACAAAACCTAGGTATTACTACCGCAACCGTGACTCGCACGACACTGTGGCGTTACCTACCAACCTTAGCCACGGTGCAATGGAATGATGATGCGCGCTGGCACATCCATACCCGTGCTGCGGGTTGGTTGGAACAGCTATTCGTGCGCAGCGAAGGCCAACGTGTGGCGAAAGGTGACCCACTCTATAGCATCTATAGTAAAGAGCTGGTAGTGGCGCAACAAGACTTTCTGCAAGCGCTCGATGCCGTCGATTCACTGGCCCCGCAGCAAGCCAAACGGCTCCTGCGTGACGGTCGTTTGCGCCTCGAGTTATTGGGTTTTTCTGCTGAGCAAATCGCGCAACTTGAAACCTCACAAGAGATTTTCTATCGCTTGCCCGTACATGCTAAGCAGGCTGGTATTGTGACCGCCTTAAATGTTGCCGAAGGCATGTACGTTGAACCCGGTGTAGAGCTCTTAACGATTACTGGCGACGAGAGTGCTTGGTTGATTGCCGACGTTCCCGAACGCTACAGCGATTGGCTGCGCCCGCAAGCACCTGCTGATGTGACCTTACCGCAAGCGGGACTGAACGCTTACGAAACGGAAATTGATTACATCTACCCAGAGCTTGATCCGCAAGCAAAAACACAGCGTGTGCGGATTAAACTCCCGCAAGGGGTTAATGCAACGCAAATTCAGGTAGGCATGCAAGCACGGGTTGAGCTATACGGTGGACCCAAGCGCGACGTGCTGGCTGTTCCGATCAGTAGCCTTATCTTAACTGGTACGAGTAACCGAGTTGTGGTGCAAACCACTGACAATAGGTTCGAGCAACGTGATGTGCATGTCGGCTTAATCGTTGGTGATGAAGCTGAAGTAATGCATGGCTTGCAGGAAGGCGAGCGCGTTGTCACTTCAGGCCAGTTCCTACTTGATTCAGAAGCGAGCCTGAAAGCGAGCCGTATGGGCGGCGAGCAACCGGCAAGTGGAGGCGCCCATGCTCACTAAAATCATCGACTGGAGCCTCGGCAATCGCATGCTCGTGTTGATTGCTGCGCTTTTTGCCGCTTGGTTTGGCTGGCGCGCCATGAGCAGTACACCGCTCGATGCCATTCCTGATCTTTCCGATGTCCAAGTCATTGTTAAAACACCCTATCCAGGGCAGGCTCCGCAGTTGGTTGAGGAACAAGTGACGTGGCCATTAGCAAACCTGATGCTGGCGGTGCCAGGCTCAACGGAAGTGCGCGGATTCTCGTTCTTTGGCGACTCGTACCTGTATATTTTGTTCGAAGAGGGAACCGATATTTATTGGGCCCGTAGTCGCGTTTTGGAGTATTTGAACCAAGCAGCGGAACGGTTACCTGCAGGCATTACGCCGCGCTTGGGGCCTGACGCCAGTGGTGTTGGTTGGGTCTTTCAATACGCCTTGGTTGATCGCTCCGGTGAGCGTCATCTTGGTGAGTTGACCAGTCTACAAGACTGGTTTCTGAAGCAAGAGTTACAAAGTGTGGCCGGCGTCGCCGAAGTTGCCACTGTCGGCGGTATGGTGCAAGCCTATCAGGTGGTAGTCGACCCCTATCGACTGCAAACTTATGGCGTGACGCTTGAGCAGGTGCGTAGCACCATCACCAGTGCCAACCAAGAGGTCGGCGGCGGTATTGTCGAAATGGCGGAAGCTGAATACATGGTGCGTGGCACCGGCTATATTCAGTCGCTCGAGGACCTAAAGCAATTGCCTCTGCCTGTGCGTAGCAACGCCGGCAATGCGATTACCCTAGCAGATGTAGCGACCGTGCGGCGTGGCCCTGAGAGCCGTCGTGGCATCGCTGAACTCAACGGTGAAGGCGAAGTGGTAGGCGGTATTGTGGTCATGCGTCATGGCGAGAATGCATTAGCGACAATTGAACGTGTGCGCGACAAGCTAAAAACGCTACAACAAGGTTTGCCCGACGGTGTGGAAATTGTGCCGACTTATGACCGTTCGGACCTCATTCATCGCGCGGTGGATAACCTGACCACCAAACTGGTCGAAGAAATGGTGTTCGTCGGTTTGGTGATCGTGCTCTTCTTGTTGCATGTGCGTTCGGCGCTAGTGGTTATTATTACGCTGCCGCTGGCTGTGTTAATGAGCTTTATCGTCATGCGCTGGTTGGGGATTAATGCCAATATCATGAGCTTGGGCGGGATCGCGATTGCGATTGGTGCCTTGGTTGATGCAGCGATTGTGATGGTCGAAAATGCCCACAAACATTTGCAACATTATCGTGAAGAGCACGGTGTTGAACCCAAGGGAACTGAACATTGGCGCTTGATCCGTAATGCCACGGTTGAAGTCGGCCCAGCCTTATTTTTGTCGTTGTTGATTATCACGCTGAGCTTTGTCCCCGTGTTCTCGCTCGAAGCGCAAGAAGGGCGACTGTTCTCGCCACTAGCTTATACTAAAACCTTCGCTATGGCTGCTGCAGCGTTGTTGGCGGTGACTCTGGTGCCGGTTCTCATGGGCTATTTTGTGCGCGGTAAAATCATCAGCGAGGAACGTAATCCACTCACGCGAGTGTTGATTTGGCTCTACCGACCGCTACTGCACGGTGTATTGAAAATGCCGAAGACAGTAGTATTTGTTGCCATTTTAGTGACAGTAAGTGGTTACTATCCGTTAAGCAAAATGGGTAGCGAGTTTATGCCAACCATGCAAGAGGGCGACTTGCTATATATGCCGACGACGCTGCCAGGTATAAGTCCTGGTGCCGCTGCCGAATTGCTGCAACGTACCGACCGTTTAATTAAGCAAGTGCCCGAAGTAGAGCGCGTTTTTGGTAAAACGGGCCGCGCCGATACGGCTACTGACCCAGCCCCATTAACCATGTTGGAAACGACCATACAGCTAAAGCCTGAAAGTGAATGGCGCGACGGTGTGACCCTGCAAGATATCATTGCTGAGCTGGATGCGACCGTAAATGTGCCAGGCATCACTAATGCTTGGGTGCAGCCTATCAAGACGCGTATCGATATGCTCTCAACCGGCTTGAAGACTCCGCTGGGTTTGAAAATCGCAGGACCAGAGCTGAGTGAGATTCAGCGTATTGGTAGCGCTCTCGAAGAACGTCTAAGCGCGCTACCAGGCGTCGCCTCGGTGTTTGCTGAACGTCCAGCGGCGGGGCGTTATCTAGAGATCCGTCCGCGCCTTGGCGAAGCCGCGCGCTATGGTATCGAACAAGCGGCGATTCAACGGCTTATTCAGTTTGCCATTGGCGGCGCACAAATTGCCGAAACTGTAGAGGGGACTGAACGCTATCCGATCACTTTGCGCTATCCGCGTGAATTGCGTGACCACGTTGAGCGCATCAAGCAGCTGCCGCTGTTAAGTGCAAACGGCGCCTGGGTGACGCTCGAACAAGTCGCTGATGTGCAAGTCACCGACGGTCCAGCAATGATCCGTAGTGAGAATGCCCGACCCACCGGTTGGGTCTTTATTGATGTCGATGCTGGCACTCCGGTAGGTGACGTCATTGCTGCTGCTGAACCGGTCTTGGCCGACTATCAATTACCAGCACGCTACTCGTTGTCATGGTCAGGACAGTACGAGTCGATGGAGCGGGTTAAGGCCAAGCTGCAACAAGTCGTGCCGGTGACCTTAGCGGTGATTTTGGTGTTGTTGTATCTGACGTTCCGCTCGTTTAAGCAGGCGCTACTCATCATGGCGACCTTGCCGCTGGCGATAACCGGTAGTCTATGGTTTATCTGGTGGCTGGGCTATAACTTGTCGATAGCGGTCGGCGTCGGGATGATTGCATTGGCCGGGGTTGCCGCAGAGTTTGGTGTGGTCATGTTGTTATATCTAAACAACGCTTGGCAGGCACGCAAAGAGCGCACCTCAGCCACTTTGTATGATGCTATCGAAGAGGGCGCAGTGTTGCGAGTGCGACCCAAAGCCATGACGGTGATCACCATCGTTGCGGGTCTGTTGCCGATAATGCTGACGCAAGGAACCGGTAGCGAAGTGATGCAACGCATCGCAGCACCGATGATCGGAGGCATGGTGCTGGCGCCATTGCTGTCACTGTTGGTGTTGCCGGCGGTGTACTATTTATGGCACCGCCGCCAAGTCACTAAAGATTAGACTGCGTGGGTGCTGTTATGACTGTAAGGTACGCGCATGACCAGCGCGTACATTACCGGCACCACTACTAGCGTCAGTAAAGTGGCGAAACCGAGGCCGAACATAATAACCACGGCCATACTCACGAAGAAGTCATCAAATAGCAGCGGTATCATCCCGACAATGGTGGTAACCGCTGCCATCATCACTGGCCGAACCCGACTGACCGCAGCGTCTTCAAGCGCCTGTAGGGCAGGTTTACCGGCGGCTAACTCGACACGAATTTGCTCCAGCAGTACCACGCCATTCTTAATCAACATGCCGCTTAGACTGAGGAAGCCGAGTAGCGCCATAAAGCCGAACGGTTGACTGGTTAGCGCTAGGCCCAGAGTCACCCCGATCACGCTCAACGGCACAGTGGTCCATAGCACCCCCGCTTGGCGAATCGAACTAAACAGCAACACGGTAATAATGAACATCACCACGAAGGCAAAGGGCAGCGCCTGAAAAATGGCACTTGTCGCCTTTTTCGAAGCCTCGAATTCACCGCCCCATTCGAGCTCATAGCCAGTCGGCAAAGGTATCTCTTCAATCGCTGGGCGAATACGCTCAAGTACCATGGCCGCCGTCTCTTCGCCGAAGATGTTATGGTCAGCCATCACCGTGAGGGTGCGTTTGCGGTCGCGACGCAGGATGAGATGGTCTTCAGCGACTAGCTGCATGTCGTTGACGACCTGCGCAAGCGGAATCGAACGCTGTAATGCTTGCGAGTAGACCTGTAATTCATGCCAGTCGGCGATTTCGCGGCGCTCTTCAAACGGTGCCTGGACCACGATGGGTAAGAGTTCGGTGCCATCACGAAAAATACCGACAGTTTGACCACTGAAATTACGCTTCAGCACATCGTTCACATCGGCCTTGGTAATGCCCAAGCGCCGTGCCGCGGCTTCGTTGAATTCGGGCTGTAAAACTTTAGTACGTTGGCGCCAGTCGTTGCGCAGATTATAAATGCCAGCGTCTTTACGCATGATGGCTTCAGCTTCTGCGGCTAATTGATGGAGTACCTCAGGGTCAGAACCACTGAAACGAGCTTCAATTTTAGCTGTCTGCGATGGTCCCATTTCGACGGGTTTCATTTTGAATTGCACATCGGGCTGATGTTGTTGCAGATGAGCCGTCAAATCTTTATCGATTTGCCGCAGTTGTTCATTGTTGTCGGCCCGCAATATGAGTTGCGCATAGCTTTCATACGACTTTTCAACCATATAGGTCAGGGTAAAACGCGGAGCGCCTTGGCCAATGGTGCTGGCAACATAGGTGAGCTCCGGATGTTCTTGCCGGAGATAATCTTCGAGCTCAGTCACTTGAGCGGCGGTGGCCCGAATATCGGTGCCCTGCGGGTACCACACATCAACAAACAGCATCGGCGTCGTTGACGGTGGAAAGAACGATTGTTTGATAGTAGTAAAGCCAACGCCAGCGAGCACTAACAGACCTAACATGGCGACCATGGTAACTTTGCGCCATTTCAGAAATATGTGCAGAAAGCGTCGATAGCCGCGGAAAACCCAATGCTGATACACATGATCGTCGTCTTCGGGCTGCTCCTTGGCACTGCGTGCGCGGGCATCGCGGCGATACAGAATGTTGCCTAAAAACGGCGTGAGCGTGATGGCAGTAAACCAGCTCAAAAATAGTGAAATAAACAATACCCAAAACAGTGAGTTGGCATATTCACCACTGGCGTCTTTCGATAAGCCGATAGGGGCAAAGGCAATAACGGCGACGGCGGTTGCACCCAGCAACGGCCAGATATTTTGTTGTACAATGACGCTAGCCGCTTGAATGCGCGATAATCCGCGTCGCACGCCCACTAACATGCCTTCGGCAATGACAATAGCGTTGTCGACCAACATACCCAAGGCAATAATTAATGCGCCGAGCGATACGCGCTGCAGTTGGATATCCATCAAATACATGAAGATAAAGCTGCCCAGTACAGTGATCAGTAACACACCACCGATCAACACACCGCTGCGTAAGCCCATGGTCAAAAGCAGAGCCACCACAACGATAGCGACCGCTTCGGCTAGGTTCAGCAAGAAATTCTGTACCGACTCATCAACCTCAGCGGGCTGATTATAGATGTAATGCCACTCCATTCCGGCGGGCTGCGCATATTTGAGCTCACTGAGTCGCTGCTCGACGCGTTGGCCGACCTCGACCACGTTGACGTCAGAGGTAAACGAAATTCCCAGCCATAATGAATCTTTGCCATTGAAGCGCACGAGGTGGCTGGGGATTTCTTTATAATCGCGTTTCACCGTGGCCACGTCTTTTAAAAGAATGCGCTCGTTGGCTCCTGGGTTACTAATCATTAGGTTCGCGAGGTCGGCAACTTCGGCAAATTCGCCGGTGGTGTGCAAACGAATACGCTCGCTGCCACTTAACACACGCCCAGCATCACTGACGGCATTTTGCGTTTGCAGCAAATTCATGACTTGCTGTGGAGCGATGCCAAAATTCGCTAACTTGGTACGGGATATTTCGACAATCACTTGCTCTTGCTGCTCACCCGCGACCGTGACTTTGCCAACACCATCAACCAGCACTAATTCGCGGCGCAAAAAGTCAGTGTAATCCTTGATGTCTTCATAACTGTAACCTTCACCCGTAATGGCGAGCATCATGCCGTAAACGTCGGCGAAATCATCACGCACCATGGGTTGTCCCGAGCCAGGGGGCAGACGTCGGCTTACATCATTTACCTTACGGCGAAGCTCATCCCAGATCTGCGGCATGTCTTCGGCGCGCAAAGTGGTTTTCATATCCACCGTGATCTGGCTTAAACCGGGCTTTGAAATCGAACTGACATGGTCGATGTCACCGAGCTCTTGAATGGCGTTCTCAAGACGATAGGTGACCTCTTCTTCCACTTGTTGCGCAGTTGCACCTGGATAGGTCGTGATGACCATGGCTTTTTTCAGGGTGAACTCTGGGTCTTCTAATCGACCAATGCTAGTAAGTGCTAACACACCGCCGACAAATAGCAGAATCAGCAGCATCCAACTGGTCGTGCTACGACGTATACTAAAGCGTGCGATATCCATTACAGGCCGCGCTCCTTCACCCAAGGGCGAACTTTTTGCCCGTCGCGCAGCGCATGAACGCCAGCTACTACGACTTGCTCGCCGGCGCTGAGACCGGAGATGATTTCAATCGCGTCACCGGTGACACTGCCGGTGGTGACGGCGCGTTGGCTTACTTGCTGAGTCGCTGGATCAAAGACCCAGACCCGCGGTGCAGCCTCAGGGGTTTCGGTGGTGGCCGAAAATACTGCACTAGTGGGCACATAGACCCCGTTAGCAGGCTTATTCGAAACCGCAACTGAGTCGACTCGTACAGACGCTGACATGCCGGGAAGTACATTAAAATCTTGCGGCGTTGGCATGGTGAAAACCACTTTGTAGGTGTTCGTCGCTGGGTCGGCGGTAGAGTCCCACTCTTTTAACTGCGCGCGATAGACTTTTTCCGGTTGCGCGGTAAAGCGCACCTCTGGTTGGTAATCGGTGCGGCGCTGCACGCGGGCAAACAGCTGCTCTGGCACATTGATACTAATGTCGATGGCCTCGTCCATTTGCAAGGTGGCGATAGGTCGTTGTGGCTGAACTGTTTCATAGTTTTCCACGAAAACATGAGCAATCGTGCCCGCAAAGGGAGCTCGCAGCTCGGTGTAGTTGAGATTCGCCTTAGCTGTTTCGAGATTGGCACGCGACACCTCAAGGTTAGCTTTTACCTCGTCGAATTGCTGCGGCGAAATCACTCCTTCATCAACGAGGTTCTTGGTACGCTGATACTGTGCATTGGCTAATTCGAAGCGCGCCTGCGCCTGATCAACAACTAACTGATAGTCGGTCGGGTCAAGCTTGGCAATCAAATCACCTTTTTGTACCTGTACTCCTGGCTGACCTGGGAACTGGGTTATTTCGCCGGCGACGCGAAATGCAACCTGCGCAACTTGCGCAGCCTCAATCACCGCCGGGAATTCGCGAAAGCGCTCATTGCTGGCGCTACCTACCGTGTACAGCTTCACTGGCTGCACCACACTCTCGCGATCCTGCTGCGCAGGCGCCTCGCTGCATGCCGCTAACGTGCACAAGCTAATAAGTAGGACTAAGTTTCGAACCATGAACTTCCCCTGCGTTGGTACTGCGATTTAATGCTTGTTAGTTTAGTCGGTTAAAATGTAAAGTAACACTGAATAAAAATTAAAAAGAAGATAAGAAAAGCTTAAAGAGCGTTGTTCGCTATTTGATGTTTGCTGTTTGTTTAAACAAAAAGCGAACGCGGTGAGCGTGCGAACAGCGAATAGCGAACAACGCCTTAAGAGGTTTTATGAAATTAAGTCAGTTAGAAATGCTAGTGCTGCTCGCCGAGACGGGCTCCGTGCAGGGCGTTTCGGAGCGCATGCATCGGACCCAAGCGGCGATCAGTATGGCGTTGAAGAACCTTGAAGAAGATGTTGGCTTTCCGCTGTTTGACCGTAGCGGCTATCGCTTGAATTTGTCGCCGCAGGGGCGGCAGTTTTTGCGCCAAGCGCGCGAGGTGGTTAAACAACAGCAACGCCTGCATTCATTGGCCTCACAGTTACAAACCGGGGCAGAGCCTCAACTGCGGCTTACCTACGACTATACCTGCGCACCGTCAGTGCTTTTTGCCGCCATTAAGGAAGTTCAGAACTCGTACCCAGCGACGGAGTTGCTGCTGAGTGGTGACTCGCAATTGCGTGCCTTGCGGCGTATTCGAGAAGGAGAGGCTGAGTTGGCATTGTGTCCGTGGTTGCCGATTTTTCGCCAGCATGGTGACTTTGAAACGGTGCGCGTGCGCCCCTTTGAATTACTGGTGGTTTGCGCGCCGATGCTGTTAGAAGGCCTAGCTTTAAACAGTCTGCAACGACAAGATTTATTAGAGTTGCCGATGCTGATTCCGCAAGATCAGGATATTGGTATCGATCTAGATAAGATTATGCGCATGCCGGGTCAGCAGCGTATTCGCGTCAACGACTCAATTACCCAACGCGAATTGCTACTGGCTGGCATGGGCTGGGGCATTATTCCAAGCGACCTTGTCGGCGATGCATTACAACGGCATGCGTTGGAACGGATCGATATACCTGGTTTCATGACCCACGTGAACCTAGAGGTTCACCTTGTACGCTCTGCGGAACGCATCGCCGGTCCCGCGGAAGAGCTTATCTGGCGCCACTTTAGCGGCAATGCACTTAAAGGTAAGCGCGCGCCTTGAAGCTTGGCAGTAGCGTAGTGACAGAGTCAACATCCCATGATACTGAAGATGCGTTGCTGCCAGCACTCGCTAATAAGGCATAGCCTTGCAATTCTGCGCCAGTCCGCGCAAGCGCTGCAGCTATATCGGCATCGCGGCTCACGAGCATATCCGTCATAATGTCTTGCTGCGCTAATTGAATATCTTGCGCAATACTGCCAGCGAAGTTTTCTACCTTGTAGGTGTACTTATAAACTTGCTGTGCCTGCACAGCCGGTTGCCGTGCGTTGTCGTCTTGCATGATTGTGTTAGCCATTGCGCTGGCGCTAAAGCCAAGCACTAAAGCTGCGGTACATAAGGTTTTTACTACTTTGTTGGTGCGTGTTTTCATAGTTAGGTCCCCCCGTTCGACCTGTATATTAAGATAGCTCTAAGACGTAAAAGGTTTATGTCAGCCGTATATTTTTTCGTCACCAACTGTAAGCAGATGTAAAAAGAACAAAAAACGTTCCTCGCTATTCGCTGTTTGTTCTTTGTTTAAACCAACATCGAACAGCAAACATCGAACAACGCTCTTTATTCATGCTGTTTATGCTAAAGATTAGGGTTTATGTTGCTGTATGAATTTTAATTAGCGCGTAAAACCCCTATAATTGCGCCCAAAATTTTCACCCCTAATTCCATCCGCATAGCAAAGTAGAGGTAATCTGTGCTGCAAGACTATCGTAAGCATGTTGAAGAGCGCGCTGCTGAAGGCATCCCACCGAAGCCGTTAACTCCAGAGCAAGTCGCTGATCTCGTAGAATTATTGAAGAACCCACCCGCTGGCGAAGAAGCATTCTTGGTTGAGTTGTTGTCAGAGCGTGTACCGCCGGGTGTAGACGAAGCTGCTTATGTAAAAGCTGGTTTCTTATCTGCCATCGTTAAAGGCGAAGCATCAAGCCCAGTCATCAGCAAGCAAGACGCTGTGAAATTGCTAGGTAACATGCACGGTGGTTACAACATCGTGACTTTGGTTGAGTTGCTTGATGACGCTGAATTAGGCGAGTTGGCTGCGTACGAATTGAAGCATACCTTGTTGATGTTCGATGCCTTCCATGACGTTGAAGAAAAAATGAAAGCCGGTAATGCCCTGGCGAAAGAAGTTGTGGAGTCATGGGCTGCAGGTGAATGGTTTACCGGCCGCAACCAAATGCCAGAGCAGATTAAAGCGACAGTTTTTAAAGTCACTGGCGAAACCAATACCGACGACTTGTCGCCAGCGCCAGACGCTTGGTCACGTCCTGATATTCCTTTGCACGCGAAGGCGATGTACAAAATGCCACGCGAAGGTATTACTGACGCGGCGCAGCAAATCGAAGAATTGAAAGAAAAGGGTCATCCAGTAGCCTTCGTTGGCGACGTAGTAGGTACCGGCTCTTCACGTAAATCTGCAACCAACTCAGTGCTTTGGTACATCGGTGAAGATATGCCGGGTACGCCAAACAAACGTGCTGGCGGTATCTGCATCGGCGGCAAAGTTGCACCGATTTTCTTCAACACCATGAAAGACGCAGGCGCGTTGGTGTTCGAAGCAGACGTTGAAAAAATGAACATGGGTGATGTGATCACTATCTACCCATACGCTGGCAAAATCGAGAACGAAGCGGGTGAAGTGATCGCGGAGTACGATTACGCGTCACGTGTGATTCTTGACGAAGTACGTGCTGGCGGTCGTATTAACCTGATCATCGGTCGTGGTTTGACTGAAAAAGCACGTGAGTCGCTCGGTTTGGGCCCATCTGATCTGTTCTTGAAGCCAGAGCAACCGGCTGATTCTGGTAAAGGTTATACCTTAGCGCAGAAGATGGTCGGTAAAGCTTGTGGTATGGAAGGCGTGCGCCCAGGTACTTATTGTGAGCCGAAAATGACCACTGTTGGATCGCAGGATACCACCGGTCCAATGACGCGTGATGAATTGAAAGACTTGGCCTGCTTGGGTTTCACTGCGGATTTGACCATGCAGTCGTTCTGTCACACCGCGGCTTATCCGAAGCCAGTTGATATCGACACCCAGCATACTCTGCCAGACTTTATTATGAACCGTGGCGGCGTCTCGTTGCGTCCAGGTGATGGTATCATCCACAGCTGGTTGAACCGTATGTTGTTGCCAGATACCGTTGGTACGGGTGGTGACTCGCACACGCGTTTCCCATTAGGTATCTCCTTCCCAGCGGGTTCAGGCTTGGTTGCTTTCGCAGCTGCAACTGGCGTCATGCCATTGGATATGCCTGAATCGGTACTCGTGCGCTTCAAAGGCGAAATGCAGCCAGGTATCACTTTGCGTGACTTGGTTCATGCGATTCCTGCGTTCGCGATTAAAGAAGGTTTGTTGACGGTTGAGAAACGCGGTAAGAAAAACGCCTTCTCGGGTCGTATCCTTGAAATCGAAGGTCTTGACCACCTAACCGTTGAGCAAGCGTTTGAGCTTTCTGACGCATCAGCTGAGCGTTCTGCTGCGGGTTGTACCATCAACTTGTCGGAAGAATCAGTCGCTGAATACCTACGTTCAAACATCACCATGCTACGTTGGATGATCAACGAAGGTTACGGCGATGTGCGTACTCTTGAGCGTCGTGCACGCAAAATGGAAGAGTGGTTGGCGAACCCATCACTGATGCGTGCTGATGCTGATGCTGAATATGCAGAAGTTATCGAAATCGACTTGGCTGAGATTAAAGAGCCTATCGTTTGCTGTCCAAACGACCCAGACGACGCGAAATTCTTGAGCGAAGTTGCGGGCGACAAAGTTGACGAGGTGTTCATCGGTTCGTGCATGACCAACATTGGTCACTTCCGCGCTGCGGGTAAATTGCTCGAGAAAAACTCTGACGAGCTGAACACTCGTTTGTGGATTGCTCCACCAACGAAGATGGACGAAGCGCAGTTGCGTGAAGAAGGTTACTACAACATTTACGCGAACAATGGCGTGCGTACTGAAATGCCAGGTTGTTCACTTTGTATGGGTAACCAAGCTCGGGTTGAACCAGGTGCGACCGTATTGTCGACCTCAACGCGTAACTTCCCGAACCGTTTGGGCGATGGCGCAAATGTTTACCTGACCTCTGCTGAACTTGCAGCGGTAGGCGCAATTCTTGGTAAGTTGCCAACGCCTGCAGAATACATGGAATACGCAGCCGACATCAACTCGATGGCTGGCGAAGTTTATAAATACCTAAACTTCGACCAAATGGCTGACTTCCGTGCCGCGGAAGATGCTGCGAAGCAGAACATTATTCCGACCATCGAAGTGGCGTAATATATCTCAACAGATATATTTATATCTCTTTAAGCATAAAGCGCGACCTAACCGTCGCGCTTTTTTTATGCTTGCATTAGAGAGGGCAGCCCTCCCTTCCGCTCCTATCCACGGCTTGACCTCTGCCCTTAGGTCATTAGCTGCGAACGGTGTACGCTAGATCTCTATCAATCGTGAGTCTTTAACATTGCTGTACAGCGTGCTGATTACAGCTGCAAAAAATGGAATATTGAGGGATTGATTGATAGCGTCAGTGTGAACAAAGTTTGCTTTCGAATTAATCTCAATAAGTGTTGGTGTGTGATGTTTGTCAAACAGAAGGTCAATTCCTAGTAAGCCGTATTCGCGGGCTGAACTTGCTGCGATAAGCTCGCTCAGAACAGGCTTTAATAAGCTCATCTTTTGTTTAAGTTGGGCCATTTTCAGCGCAAAATCCGATAGTTCAGCCATGCGCATCATTTTAATCGAGCTGTCTATTTCTGTATAACCGCTATGATCAACTTGAACCGCAAAGTCTGTTGCATTCTCAGAGTAGGGTACGCCGTGAATCATCACGAAGCCGTCGTCAAATAGGAAAACTCTCTTGTCAAAAACGAGTACGTAAGCTCGGGCCGTATATTTATGGGTATTGATTAACTCAATGCCCGCCACTTGCTCCTGAATTATGTGGTGAGGTGGCAATTGGAATAAGGCAAGTTCCTTCGTGGTTAAACATTGAATGCCTTTCCCACTGGTAGAACAGGTTGGCTTAACAAACCAAATTTTTTCCGTTGCATGGGATGCATTAAGTACTTCTGTCACAGACGTGTAGGTTGCCGGGAACAGATTATTTATACTTAATGAACTGATTTTACTTGCGATAAAGCCCTTGTTGTCGTATCTCTGTAGCGTGGGGTAATGAAGTAGGCGAAAAAATATATCTGTGATTTCAGGATGTTCGCCATAATAATTGTCCCAATAGCTAAAAGGAGGCAGTTGGGAGAAAAATAACAACTTGCCTGCTACTTTAATAAAAGCAGCATCGACAATTCTGCGAGCTCGGTTACAAAGAATCGTTGGTTGAGCAGACATAGTGTTGCATACGGAAGTTGTCAGTTAATAGTTATGCTAGGCATAGAATAAAAAACTCACAACCAAAAGTTTCGAGAAAATAGTAATCTAAATAAAATAAGTAAAAGGAACTAGAAAATGGAGAACGTACAGGAAACAACAGTCATTACCGGGCCAAGCAAAGACGAACGTACTTTTGCTATGTTGTTGCACCTTTCACAGTTTTTGGGCTACATCATTCCGTTTGCCGGCTTTATTGCACCGTTGGTCATGTGGCTTATCAAAAAAGACGAAAGTGCCTATATCGATGCTCACGGTAAGGTTGTCTTTAACTGGATTATTTCAGCGTTTATTTGGGGAATTATCGGGTTTATCTTAACTTTCGTGGTTATTGGTATCTTCATCCTCATTGCTCTGGCCATTTGCCATATCGTGTTTGCTATCGTGGGTGCGATACGAGCTAACGACGGCGTCATCCAAAATTACCCGCTAACCATCAAGTTCTTCAACGTCTAACAATTGCCATAGATCGCAAGCCCAACAAGGCTTAGAAGCTAGCATGAGGGAGGGCTGCCCTCTCTCATGCTAGTCAAAAAAACGGGGCGTCTGCCCCGAGGTTTAGAGTTGTGAGTCTATCCAGTTGCGGATTTCGGTTTCGAGGACGTCGAGCGGGATGCTGCCGTTCTTCAATACTTGGTAGTGAAACTCGCGTAAGTCGAACTTGCCACCCAAGGTTTCTTCGGCTTCGCGACGTAATGAGCGGATCAGCATTTCACCCAACTTGTAAGACAGGGCCTGCCCCGGCCAGGTAATGTAGCGGTCAATTTCGGTGCGTACATTGTGCAAGCTCAGAGCTGTGTTTGAGGCCATAAAGTCCATGGCTTTTTCGCGGCTCCAGCCCATTGAGTGCATGCCAGTGTCGACTACCAAGCGTGCTGCGCGCCACATTTCGTAGCTCAAGCGGCCGAAATTGCTGTAGGGGTCTTGGTAGAAACCTGCCTCAAGCCCCAGCCACTCTGAGTACAAGCCCCAGCCTTCACCAAATGCAGAGATGTAGGTGCGCTGTCGATACGACGGAACGCCTTCCATCTCGCGCGCTAAAGCATTCTGCAAGTGGTGACCCGGTACCGCCTCGTGCAAGGTTAAGGCTTCCAACTGATATAGCGGACGGCGGTCTAGGGCATAGGTATTCACCCAATAAAAGCTCGCACGGTCGTCACGTCCGGTGCCGGCATAGCGGCCAGTAGTATATTTCGGAGCGATCTCCGCGGGTACGGGCGCGACACCATACGGTTGACGCGGCAATAATTTAAAGAATTTCGGCAGCTCGCCGTCCATGCGCTTAGAAATATACGACGCTTCTTTGAGCAACTCTTCAGCTGTCTCTGGGTAAAACCGCGGGTCGGTTCGTAGGAACTCAACGAAAGCGTCAAAGTCACCCTCAAATCCGGTTGATTCAATCACCTGCATCATTTCATTACGAATGCGCGCGACTTCAGCCAAGCCTCGCTCATGGATCTCTTCTGGCGTTAATGCCAAAGTCGTAAAGTGCTCGATACGATTCTGGTAGTAGGCATCACCGTTCGGCAAAAACGAAGCGCCGATGGTGTCGCGACAATTTGGCAAGTAGTCCATCACCATAAAGTCGAAATAGGTTTGATAAGCCGGAATCACCTGCTCATCGATAACAGCAGCAGCCTGAGCTTGCAGTTCTGCCCATTGCGCATCGGTGATGAAATTCGGTTGCGTGCGCAGCGGCTCATAAAACACGCTTTCTTCTGGCGCTTGCACAATAAACGCGGCAATGCTGTCTTCAAAACCGACCATCGACGCGCGAGGCTGCGTATAACCCTCGGCCAAGCCGCGCTCTAGCCAAGCGGTTTGTTCATTCATGTAGCGAGGAATCGTCCCCAGTTTCGCAACATAGTTTTGATAGTCTTCATAACTACGCAGTGCAGTATTACGCACCATAAATGACAGCGAACTATGGAATCCACCTTCAGCATTCAGCGGCATGTAATGCTCATTGAAATCGTAGGCATCGACTTCATTTTGCAGACGATAAGTAAGCATGCGCCAGTTAATGTACTCTTCGCGCGATAGGGCAGACGTATCAATCTCTTTCAATTCGTTGAGCCAAGCACGTTGTTGTTCGGCGCGTGCAGCAACGGCTTCGGGCGTCATTGATGGCAAGCTAGCGTCGGAATTTTCACTGCCAACTGGGTTTTGCATGCCTTCCCAAACACGCGTGGCAACGTCCGTAAAACGCGCATCCTCACTCACAGCTGGCACTGTAGTAGCACTCTCGCGCTGTGCTGTAGAATCCGTTGTCGCGGCACAGCCGCCCAAAACCATGGCCAAGGAGGCGGCCATTAAAGTAGTTGTAAAACGCTGTGAAGCTCCCATAATAACTCCGCTTAATTTATGATTTTTTTCGTACAATGTTTGCTAAACTGAAGCCATTGTATGCCAGTGGACTCCAAGCGCAAGTCGCTTGCGACCAGTCCACCACATTCCACGAATAACGAATAACGAACAACGAGAAAGGAATACGCATGGCACAAGCGCAAAAAGGCATTTACGCTGAACCCAATTTGCACGGCCTGACCATGTTGCTCAACGTCATGACCGACGACGTTGAGAACATGCGCCGCAAGCTTGCCCGTATTCCAGCACTAATTGAAGAGTTAGATGAGCGCTTTTCAGAAGCTTTACTGAGTGGTTATATCGCGATTGGTAGCGACTACTGGGACATTCTTTTCCCCAACGAACGGCCGCCGCAACTGGGTCAATTTCCCGATCTACGTGACGGCGACCGACAAGCGCCGCGCGAGCCTGTCGATTTGCTCTTAACGCTACGCTCTGACCGCTTTGACGTTAACTATCACAGTGCCCGTGCCATCCTTGAGTGGCTGGGACATGATGTCGAACTGACCGAGCAGATCCCAACGTTCCGCTTTATGGATGGTCGTGACCTGACTGGCTTTATCGACGCGCCCGAAAATCCGCGAGGTATTCGCCGCCGTCAATTAGCACTGATTCATGCCGACGATGACACGGTCTTCGCTAACGGCAGTTATTTGTTCGTACAGAAATTCCGTCATGATTTGCGGCGTTGGGAGCAAATGTCCCAAGAGATGCAAGAATTTGTCGTCGGCCGCAAGAAATTAACTGGCGAGAAAATCAGTGAGGCCGGCTTGCACATGGTCACGCATGCGCAGAAAGCTAAAATGCAGGACGACAACGAGCAGCCATTGCAAATGTTGCGACAAAATATGCCGTGGGGTGATATGCGCGAGCAGGGCCTGCTTGCTATGTACTTTACTGCCCGACCGCTTGATGTGGTGCGCTGGCTGAAGCAGCGCTACTACGAAGATGATAATGGCGACTATGACCCGCTACTGGACTATACCGAAGCCGTTACCAACGCAGCCTATTTCGTTCCCTCAATCGACTTTCTGAATCGGGCTACGTAACGCTTTCAAACAACTCGCGAACCTTCTGCAAGGTGAAATCAATATCCGAGACTTTCACCGGCGCGATAAAAATCGTGTCATCGCCAGCAATTGTGCCCAGTACGCCTTCTTTTTTACCCACTGAATCCAGCAACCGAGCAATCAACTGCGCGGCCCCGGGAGATGTGCGAATAATCACCATCACATCATTATGCTGAATATCTAAAACAAGTTGGGATAATGGCGCACGGGTTGAAGGAATGCCAAGTTCAGCAGGTAAACAATACACCATTTCTTGCCGTGCATTACGGGTACGAACCGCACCGTATTTTGATAGCAAACGCGATACCTTTGACTGGCTAATATTATCGTGGCCACGCGCTTTCATTGCTTCTACAATCTCACTTTGCGAGCCGTAGCGCTCTTCTTTTAATAGGCCTTTAAAGGTCTCAATCATTGCATCTGATTTCGCACTTGCCATGTTCCGCTGCTGCCTCTTGTTATTCTTGTTTCTCGACCGAAACGACAGTCTATCGTACTTGCGCTAAAACGCCTAGCCAGCGCCATCTTGGTTGTAATTTCGGCGCTTTTGCAGTAGTCTTTCGGCACCAAAAATTTCCCCAACCCAATAACTGGATGGAGTCTGAGATGAAAGTTGCAGTTTTAGGTGCAGCTGGCGGAATCGGCCAAGCACTATCATTACTTTTGAAAACCCAATTACCTGCTGGATCTGAGTTGGCGCTGTATGACGTAGCGCCGGTAGTACCAGGTGTTGCTGTTGATCTCAGCCACATCCCAACTGCCGTGAACGTGAAAGGTTACGGCAAGGACGATTTAGCTCCAGCATTGGTTGGCGCTGACATCGTTTTGATTCCAGCGGGCGTACCACGTAAGCCAGGCATGGACCGCTCTGACCTTTTCAACATCAACGCAGGCATCGTTGCCAACTTGGTTGAAGCCATTGCCGACAACTGCCCGAACGCGTGTATCGGCATCATCACTAACCCAGTGAACACCACCGTGGCAATCGCTAAGCGCGTACTTGAGAAGAAAGGCGTTTATAACAAAAACAAACTGTTCGGTGTCACCACGCTTGACGTGATCCGTGCAGAAACTTTTGTTGCTGAAATTCACGGTAAGAACCCTTCTGAAGTTCAAGTTCCTGTCATTGGCGGCCACAGCGGCACAACCATCCTGCCATTGTTGTCACAAACAGGTTTGAGTTTCACTGACGAGCAAATCGAACAGTTGACGCACCGCATCCAAAACGCCGGTACTGAAGTTGTTGAGGCCAAAGCTGGCGGCGGCTCGGCTACTCTTTCGATGGGTCAAGCAGCGGCACGCTTCTGCTTGTCACTGGTGAAAGCTCTTGAAGGCGACAACAGTGTTGTTGAATGCACCTATGTTGAAACCGACGGCCAAGACGCATTGTTTTTCGCACACCCTGTTCGTTTGGGCAAGAACGGCATCGAAGAAATTCTGCCGTACGGTGAGTTAAGCGCTTTTGAAGAAAAAGCCAAAGCCGCAATGCTTGACGGTCTGAAAGGTGATATCCAAACTGGTTTAGACTTCGTTAAGTAAGCCGAAGCCAAAACGGATAAACATTAGACGCCGGGTTCGCTACCAAAGCGCCCGGCGTTTTTGTAAGTGAAGTAGCGCATAGTAAGTATCAGGGTTCGCATTTTATGGTGCTGTTTGGTCTAACGATTCCAAGTCAACCGCGGGCAGTGTTACCAACACTGAGCGTGATGCTATTGCTGACGCTCATAATGCTCCTGCCAGCCACATTGCAACAAGCGTTGAAACTTGACCGTGAAAGCTTTGTCGCCGGCGAACAACTTTGGCAGTTGCTCACCGGACAGCTGGTGCATCATGACTGGGCACACTTAGGCTTGAATCTACTGGGTTTACTGGTTTGCTGGGCGCTCTTTATCGATCACCAACAAGGCTGGCGGCGTTGGCTAGGCCTCCCTTTGATCATGCTAAGCAGTAGTTTGGCGCAAGTCTATTTTGACCCTCAAGTGCGCTTTTACGCCGGCTTTTCGGGTACGCTTTATGGCATGTTTGCCTACTGTGCACTAACCGACACACTGCAAAAGCGCTGGCTTGGCGCGCTGATTTTAATCGGCGTTTGCGGCAAAGTGGTGTTTGACATTTGCACCTTGCCAGAGCTCAGTGGACTTGCTTTTGCTGCCCATACAGGTGGCGTTGTTGCTGGACTTTTACTCGCTTTTCTTTGTAAAATCTTAACCTTAAACCATAGCTAGCGAAGCAGAATGAAGTTATCTGAAATTAATGCGCTAATGGCTGCCGATATGCGCGGTGTTAACCAGCTGATTGGGCAGGAACTGCAATCCGATGTCGCGCTTATTAACCAGCTCGGTCTCTACATTGTGAATAGTGGTGGCAAGCGTTTGCGTCCGCTGTTGGCGGTCACTGCAGCTCGTGCGGCAGGTTATCAAGGCCAAGGCCATTTGACCTTAGCCACCATCATCGAATTTATCCACACTGCTACTTTGTTGCACGACGATGTCGTCGACGCTTCAGAGTTGCGTCGAGGCAAAGAAACCGCCAATGCTGTTTTTGGTAATGAGGCGAGTGTCTTAGTCGGAGACTTCCTTTATACCCGCGCATTTCAGCTGATGGTGACGCTGGACTCCATGAAAGTCATGAAGATCCTCGCCGACGCTACGAATATCATCTCGGAAGGTGAAGTGCTGCAGCTGATGAACTGCAACGACCCTGACACCACTGAGGCAAGCTACTTTGATGTCATTTACGGCAAAACCGGCAAACTGTTCGAGGCCGCAACTCAGCTGGGCGCCGTGCTCGCCAACGAAAGTGAAGCCGTCGAAGCTGCGTTGACTGCTTACGGGCGTCATCTCGGAACCGCGTTTCAGTTGGTTGACGACTTGCTTGATTACACCGCCGACAGTGAGGTGATGGGTAAACAGGCCGGCGATGACCTAGCCGAAGGCAAGCCGACGCTGCCATTGCTCTACGCGATGTGGCACGGCAACGACGAAGAAGCACAGCTGATTCGCGGCGCCATTGAACAAGGCGACGGCCGTGAGCACCTGCAGACGATTCTTAAAGCGATGCGGCGCACCGGTGCACTCGATTACACTCGCGAGCGAGCACTGAAAGAAGCTGAATTAGCACAGCAGCAGCTAGCAGCGCTACCGGCATCAGAGTATCGCGATGCGTTACACGCGCTAGCCGACATCGCCACCGACCGTGTCGCGTAAAAGCTTAACGTCGAACAACGCTTTTAGGCCTTTACTCCCGCAGGGAGTTTGTTTATAATTCGCGCCCTGATTTAAAACTAAACGTGCTCGTAAGAGCGAATCGGAGAAATTTATGTACGCAGTATTCCAAAGTGGCGGTAAGCAACACCGTGTTACTGAAGGCCAAATCGTCCGCCTGGAAAAGCTGGAAGCAGCCACCGGTGATGTGGTTGAGTTCGACCAAGTATTAATGCTGTCGAACGGTGACGACGTGAAAATCGGCGCGCCTTTTGTTTCTGGTGGATCCGTTAAAGCGGAAGTGGTCAACCATGGTCGTGCCGACAAAGTGAACATCATCAAGTTCCGTCGTCGTAAGCACCACATGAAACATCAAGGTCATCGTCAGTGGTTCACTGAAGTGAAGATCACTGGTTTTAACGGTTAATTAAGGAGTAACGACACATGGCACACAAAAAAGCTGGTGGTTCAACCAAAAACGGTCGTGACTCAGAAAGTAAACGTCTGGGTGTAAAGCGCTTCGGTGGTGAGTCAGTATTGGCAGGTAGCATCATCGTTCGTCAACGTGGTACTCGTTTCCACGCTGGTGATAACGTAGGTATCGGTCGTGACCACACTTTGTTCGCTAAAGCGGACGGCAAAGTTTCTTTTGCGGAGAAAGGTCCTAAGAACCGCAAATACGTTAGCATCGTTACTGAATAAGTTTCAGTCGCGCTAACGCAAGACAAAGAAACCCCGTCCTTTGTGGCGGGGTTTTTTAATATCAGCAGGTAAGGTTTTAAGATGAAGTTTGTAGATGAAGCAGAAATTCGCGTAGAAGCGGGCGACGGCGGTAACGGTGTTGTCAGTTTTCGTCGCGAAAAATACATCCCAAAAGGTGGCCCCGATGGTGGTGACGGTGGTGATGGCGGTGACGTTTATCTAGAAGCCGATGAAAATCTAAATACCTTGCTCGACTTCCAATTTGAGCATATCCATAAGGCTCAGCGTGGCCAGAACGGTATGGGTAAAAACTGTACTGGAAAACGTGGCGAAGACATCATTCTTAAGGTGCCAGTAGGGACCCGTGCAACGGATCAAGAAACCGGCGAAACTCTTGGTGATTTAACCAAGCACGGTATGCGCCGTATGGTTGCGAAGGGTGGTTTCCATGGCCTTGGCAATGCTCGTTTTAAGAGCAGCACCAACCGTGCACCACGGCAAAAAACGATGGGTACCCCAGGTGAAGTCCGCACCTTAAAGCTGGAGCTAATGCTGCTAGCTGATGTGGGGTTATTGGGTATGCCAAACGCGGGTAAATCGACTTTCATACGCTCTGTTTCAGCCGCGAAACCGAAAGTCGCTGATTATCCATTTACCACATTGGTACCGAATTTAGGGGTCGTGCGCCCAGTACCGCACGCCAGCTTCGTCATTGCTGATATCCCCGGCTTGATTGAAGGCGCGGCTGAAGGCGCAGGCTTAGGCATACAATTCCTGAAGCATCTTGAGCGTTGTGGCTTATTGTTGCACTTGGTTGACTTGGCACCGTACGACGGCACCGATCCAAGTACGCAAGCGGTTACCATCGTCAATGAACTAGAAAAATACAGCCCGAAACTGGCCGAAAAGCCGCGTTGGCTGGTGGTCAATAAAGTAGATCTGCTTACCGACGAAGAGGCCGAAGAACGCCTAGCTGAGTTGAAAGAAGCACTTGACTGGGACGGACCAGTTTACAAAATCTCAGCCTTGAGCAAAAAAGGCACCGAGCAATTGTGCAAAGAAATCATGACTTATCTTGAGCAGTTGCCGAAGCCGAGCGCCGAAGAGGAAGCGGAGCAAGCGCAACAAACCACTGAGTTCAAATGGGACACGTATCATCAAGAGCAGCTTGACGCCTACGACGATGATGACGATGATGATGACTTTGACGACGACGATTACGACGTAGAAGTCATCTACCAAAAATAAAGCCGTTATTCGTGATTCGTACGTTCGGCTTTGCCTCACTGTTCGTCCGTTCACTGCGTTCACTATTCGGCAGGGGGCTCCGAACAGTGCGGAACACGGACGAATAGCGCAGCGGACGAAACACGAATAGCGAAGCGGACGAACAACGGGGGTTTTTATGCGGATTGCTTTGATTGCAGCTATGGCCAAGGATCGTGTCATTGGCAAGAATGGCGCCATGCCTTGGCACCTTCCAGCCGAACTCCAACATTTCAAACGCATTACGCTTGGCAAGCCTGTCGTTATGGGCCGCGCTACCTATGAATCAATTGGCCGACCATTGCCCGGACGGCTTAACATTGTGCTGAGTCGCCGCTATCAACAACCTCATACCGATGAGCAAGGTGTGATTTGGGTGAGTAGCCCTGAGCAAGCGGTTGCTGCTGCGGGTGAAACAGATGAGCTGATGATCATAGGTGGTGGACATGTTTATAACGAATTTTTACCGCATGCGCAGCGTTTATATCTCACCGAGATTGACTTGAATGTAGCTGGCGACACTTGGTTCCCTGACTATAAGGCAACGGGCGAGTGGCAGCTCAGAGAGCAAGTTGAGCATCCAAGTGATGCAAAAAATGAACATAGCTTCAGCACGTTAGTTTACGACCGGGTGATATCTGATCGATAAAAACGAATTTTCCATGTAAAGAAATGGTAAATGGAAGCGTTGACATTAACAATTTATTCCGTTGTAACCCTCAAAGTGGCGGGGTAGGATAACTTTGTTATTGGGGAAACAAAGGTCGTTCTGATGTTCAAAATCGTTTCATACGGACTTGCCACTGCACTGGCAGTTTCGATGCTAACGGCACCTGCAAACTCTGCACCCGTGCAGTATCGCTTTGCATCTGAAGATATCGCGTTAGTGTTTTGTGCTTATGTGCGCGATAACGACACCACGCGGTTACAAAATAAGATGCGCGAGTTACGTATACGGATGCGAGATGTCTATACGAGCATTCGCTGTAACGGTGCTTCATTGGTTCAATTCGCCTTGAAAACCGATTCCCAAGATGTCGGCTCATTCATCGTGCGCAGTGTCACCCTCAAGGATTTGCGTGAAGCGGGTGATTACGAATGGGCATTAAGTGAAGGCTATTCCGATACCACCATCGGTCGCACGCTCAAAGAACGTATCGACGCTAAGAAGTAACAAGCTCGGCTTCGCTGCCATACTTATTTACAGTTTCTAGGCTTTTTTATACGCAAGCAAAGCGTTAGACTGCATGCATTGATTACAAATGGATAACAATGCATGAAAACTGTCATGGTGCCTTGGCTCCTCCTCGCAGGACTTTTCTCTCCCTCACTGTTGGCGCAAGAACAAGCTCCAGCCACAGCGACACAGAGCTCGTATGAGCTGCAACGTGAGCAGTGCTACCTGGAGAATATTTCTGAAAGAGTTCAGTGCGGTACCCTTACTGTGCCAGAAAACTATGCCGAGCCAAATGGGCGTACACTTGCCATTAACTTCGCTGTTTTGCCTGCAATCAGTGAAAATAAGAAGGCAGATCCGTTACTCATTTTAGCGGGTGGCCCAGGGCAAGCTGCGACCGAACTTGCCGCAATGATTAACCGTATTTTCCAAAGTGTCCGGCAACAGCGTGACATTCTATTGATCGATCAGCGCGGTACTGGACAGTCTGCGCCACTTGCGTGTGACTTGAATCATGTCGAAGAACTCGTCAAGGCAGACGATGCGATAGATCTTGCCAAGGTCGCAAGTGATTGCTTAGCTGCTTTTCAGGACCGAGACCTCACTCAGTATCACACCGTAAATGCCATTCGTGATTTTGAAGCGGTTCGTGCGGCGTTGGGCTACGAACAAGTTAATTTATACGGTGGCTCTTATGGTTCTCGCGCTGGCCTCGTCTATTTGCGTGAAGCGCCACAGTCGGTGCGTGCGGCTGTGCTCGATGCGCTTGCACCGGTGCAGGTAGTTGTGGGGCCATTCGGCCGTCATGGCGCGAGCTCGTTTGAAAAGTTGCTGGATAATTGCGCAGCCTCAACCGCCTGCAGTGAAACTTTTCCGCAGCTCGACAGCACTTATAAACAGCTGATGACAACACTAGAAAATGATCCTGTACCACTTACGGTGCGCGATCCGCTAACGAATGAACCTGTGGACATTCTTATTACCGCAGGGCGTTTTAGTTCAGTGATGCGTGTGGGTCTCTATCATCCAACCACGCGACAAATGCTGCCGTATGTTATTCAGCAGACGGCGAACGGCGATTACACGCCGTTAACCGGTTTACTTGGCACGACCATGGCGCAATCAGAGCTCTATATGGGTTTAACTTTGAGCGTGTTGTGCAGTGAAGACTTGCCGCGCGCGAGCGATGAGCTACTTGCTGAAGATGGCAATAACACCTTTATTGGCAGCCGTACCGCTGACGCATTTATCGAAATGTGTTCGGTGTGGCCAAAAGCGGAGCGCCCTAGTGATTGGTTCGAGCCGATAAAAAGTTCGGTACCAACTTTGTTACTGTCAGGTGAACTTGACCCGGTAACGCCGCCGGCATGGGGCGAATTAGCGGGCGCAACGTTAAGCCAAAGTCGCCACCTGATCGCACCAAATGGTGCTCACACGATTGTGGGTCATACGTGCGCGAATCGCCTAGCTGCACAGTTCATCAAAGAGCTTGATCTTGCCGCGCTGGATGACAGCTGTTTACTCGAACAGCGCGCACAACCATTTATTCTGAATAGTAACGGTAAAGGACTATAAGAGAGCCACCATGATCGAAGTAAAATCATTACAAAAAGCCTTCGGTAAAGTGACTGCTCTAGATGGCCTCACATTTAGTGCGCCGGAAGGACAAATCACAGGTTTGTTAGGACCGAATGGTGCGGGTAAAACCACCTGTTTACGAACCATTTATGGGCTGCTGAAGGCCGATAGCGGCGAAGCACTCATTGACGGTGTCGATGCCAACAAAGACCCTCTGGCAGTGCGCCGTAAAATAGGTATCTTTCCAGACAAATTTGGTCTTTATGAGCGTTTGACCGCTCGTGAGCAGATTAGCTATTTTGCGACGCTACATGGTCTCGATGGCGATGCCGGTGCAGCCGCAGTCAGTGAAGTATTGGCTCGCCTCGACATGAATGCGATTGCCGATCGTCGTGCAACCGGGTTCTCGCAGGGCCAACGGATGAAAGTCGCGCTCGCACAAGCTATCGTTCATCGCCCTAAACATCTCATTTTGGATGAGCCTAGCCGTGGTCTCGACGTTATGAGTACGCGTATTTTACGGGATTTGTTACGGGAGTTGCGTGATCAAGGCACCAGTATTTTATTCTCAAGCCATGTCATGCAAGAGGTTGCAGCGCTCTGTGATCAAGTGGTCGTGGTGGCAGCTGGTAAGGTCGCTGCGCAAGGCACACCAACAGAACTCTGTGAGCAAACGGGTGAAAGCGCGTTGGAAGAAGCTTTTGTGAAAATTATTGGTACGGACGAGGGCATTGCGGCATGAAGTCACCCATAAAAATTGTCTTCGGCAAAGAGCTTAAAGACGCACTGCGCGACAAGCGCTCGGTGATGGCGGCGATGTCGTACGCCTTCTTCGGACCACTGCTTATGGCGGTAGCGTTTTATGTTCTGATCAGTCAGTTAACTGATACCAGCGATGTGAAAATTGATATTGAAGGTGGTGAATTTGCCCCAGCCTTTGTCGCTCATCTGGAACGTAGTGGTGTGGTGCAACGTGATGAAGCGTGGCCGGCAGGGCAGCAACCTATTGTCCTCGCCATCGCTGAAGGCTGGGATGAGAATATCGCCAGTGCGCAACCCGCAAAAGTTACTTTGACCGCAGACTTTTCGTCGCAAAAGCAGCGTACTGATATTCGCCGGGTCGAGTCGGCAGTTGAAAATTATAGCCAGCAATTAAGCTACATACGTTTGCAGATGCGAGGGATCGATCCGCGTATTACGCAGGGCGTTGATTTAGTCAAGCATGATACGGCAACCAAAGAATCAAAAGCTGCGATTCTGATGGGCAGCGTACTCATCTTTATTTTGCTCTCGGTATTTTTCTCCGGCATGAACGTGGCGATTGATATCAGTGCTGGTGAACGCGAACGCAATTCGCTCGAACTTCTGTTATCGCAACCCTTGACCACCAATCAACTGGTCTGGGGTAAAGCTCTTGCAGCCTCGGCCTTTGCCATGTTTGGCGGGCTGTTGAGTGCAGTGCTGATTCCGATCATTTTTAAGTTCCTGCCGCTGCATGAAATCGGTATGAGTATCTCGTTGGCTTGGCCGATGATCCTACTGATTATTTTATTGCTCGTACCGTTAGCGCTGTTGGCGACTGCATTGCAATTGTTTGTGTCGTTTCGTGCGAAAAGTTTCAAAGAAGCACAGACTTATATTTCGTTGCTTCTTATGGCACCGATGCTCGTTGTGTTTGGTGTAGAGTTTGCCAAGGTTAAGCATCAAATCCTTTACTACCTACCGCTAACGGGGCAACATCAGGCCTTGTTAGATATTATAAAAGGTGAGCCACTGCAGTGGGCGGCAATGGGCGTCAGTGCACTTGCCACCTTTGTCGTGTCGATCCTATTGCTGAAGCTGATTAGCCGTATGCTAAGTAGTGAAAAAGTGGTGTTTGGCCTGTAATCGGGCGTTACAGGCTGCGCCATCGGGCGAGCTGATAGAAACCCCACTGGCCGAGCCGGCGCAGGTGCGGTAACGGAAATTTTGGTAGGGCCGATTGGTAAAACGGCAGAGCTGGCAGCGCTTCTCCCATCGCTAGCTCTGCCAAGCGTTGGCCTGCAAGTTGGGTAAAGGTCACGCCTGCACCGCAGTAGCCCATACTGGTAAAAATACCCTCGGCTGGACTATAAATGCGTGGGTAGTTATCGAGAGCTACATTGACCCAGCCGCTCCAGTAGTAATCAACCGTTTCACGGCTCAGCTGCTTTAACGCTGGGAAGGTCCCTTGTAACGCCTCTAAAAGATGCCGCGCATAACGGGGATGATGCGCATCCTTACCTCTTATCGCACCGCGGCCACCAAACAATAGCCGCCCATCAGGTAATAGTCGGTAGTAATACTTCAATGTTCGCGTATCCATTACCAGCTCGGTGCTTTGCAAGCCGATGGCAATTTTTTCGTCAGCGCTTAGCGGGCGTGTGACAATGACACTGGAAAGCACTGGCAAGCTACGGCCATGGATGCTTGGATGCAGATGATTGGGTGTATAGCCATTGGTGGCGATGATGACCTTGGGCGCACAAACACGGCCTTTTGTGGTGTGCAAACGTTGCAGTTGTTCAACTTGGTCCCATTTTTTTACTGGTGCATCCTCGATAATCGTAACGCCTGCGCTCGCAGCTTGTCGCGCCACACTCGCCAACAGTAGCAGAGGATTGAGGCCAAAGCTTTGCGGGTAGTGAATGGCCGCGTGTGCTTGCGGGCTGTGAACACGAGCCTGAATGCCTGGCGCATCAAGCCATTTTGTTGCGGGTTCGTATCGCTTGAGAATTTCATAACTACTGCGCAGGCCATTAATCGCTTGCGGGCTGTGGGCGATTTTAAGATAGCCACCCCGCTGCGCTTGCAAACCCTCTGGACAGGCTGCTACGTGACGCTCTAAACGTTCGAAAGCACGCTCATATTCGACTTTTATCGCGCGCGTTACGTCTGTTCCGACACGCTTTTCCCAGTCGCCATAACCGAGTCGTCCGGTGCCAGGCATGGCAAAGCCTGCATTGCGGGTAGAACAGCCCCAGCCAAGCTTATTGGCCTCGAGCAAAACTACCTGTTGCTGATAACGTCCAGCGAGCTCTAAAGCCGCATTTAAGCCAGTATAACCGGCGCCAATGACGACGATATCGGCATGTTCGGGGAGCGCTGCTTGAGTGGGAGGAAGCTGAGCGAGTTGCTCACCAAGTTGCGCTTGCCAATAACTTCGTACATGCGGTTGCGCAGGGCCAGGAAAGTCATCGACAAGCGGGTCGTACATGGGGCTAGCTCTCAGGTATCAAAGCGTAAAATCATCTCGCCTGCGGTGCAGTGACAAATACCATCACAGACAGGGCAGTGGTAACCGCCATGCACAGAGAGTTCGTACCAACGATCTGGATGTTCGTTGATCATCTCGCCGCCGCAGCGGGTAAAATAAGAGTATGCACTATTATTTGGACTTTGCATCCAAATATGCGCCAACCCTGCTTTGCAACCTAACTTTTGTGCCGCCGCCGTCGAACGCTCAAGCAAGCCACGGCCGACACCTAAACCACGACTGATTTCGGCGACAGCTGCACACTTGAAGTAACACATTTGCTCCGGCGCAACGGGCCATTTGGCAGGCGTACAATAGTCATCGATATCCCATTTACCTGGCGCGAAAGTTAAACGGATACCCGCTAACTCGCCATCGACAAACGCCAACCAATTGAGGTTGACCCCATTCAATTGGCCGCGCTCAACGTAATCTGCCAGATTTTCTTCGGTGAGGTAATTATCACCGTGGACACGATTGCCTAATTCAATAACGGCCGCGTGATCGGCGGCCGTTAATTCACGGTAGGTAACTACCGGTTGTTTTTGCGTCATTGTTTAAACCATTCGTTTTAGTAGCGGTACTCGTCGGTCTTAAACGGACCTTCTACATTTACGTGAATGTAATCAGCCTGCTCTTGTGTCAATTGGGTCATGACACCGCCAAAGCCCTGCACCATATAGCGCGCGACTTCTTCGTCAAGCTGTTTAGGTAAAACTTCAACGCGCAGTTTGTCAGCTTTAGCCTCAGCTGGCAAGTCGGCAAACTTCTCTTCAAACAAGTGGATTTGCGCAAGAACCTGGTTAGCAAACGAACCGTCCATAATGCGACTTGGGTGACCAGTTGCGTTACCAAGGTTAACCAAGCGACCTTCAGACAAGAGTAACAAATAGTCGTTGTCGTCATCGCTGCGGTAGATTTTGTGAACCTGCGGCTTCACTTCATCCCAACGCCAGTTTTTACGCATGTAAGCGGTATCGATTTCGTTATCGAAATGCCCGATGTTACAAACCACAGCCGTTGATTTTAATGCTGCCAACATATGGCGGTCACAGACATTGACGTTACCAGTAGTGGTCACAATCAAGTCGATCATCTGCAGCAATTCTTTGTTAATGCCGCTTGCTTCGCCAGTGTTTACACCGTTTAGATAAGGCGAGACGACTTCATAACCGTCCATGCACGCTTGCATCGCACAAATAGGGTCGATTTCTGCGACACGCACAATCATGCCTTCTTGGCGTAAGCTTGCCGCTGAACCTTTACCCACGTCACCATAGCCAATCACCAAGGCTTTTTTGCCCGATAGCAAATGGTCGGTTGCACGCTTAATTGCGTCGTTAAGCGAGTGACGGCAACCGTACTTGTTGTCATTCTTTGACTTCGTTACCGAGTCATTGACGTTGATAGCTGGAACTTTCAAGGTGCCATGTTTAAGCATTTCGAGCAAACGGTGCACGCCAGTTGTGGTTTCTTCCGTGATACCGTGAACTTTGTCGAGCATTTGCGGATATTTATCATGGATCAACAGGGTCAAATCACCACCGTCATCCAAAATCATGTTAGCGTCCCATAACTCGCCGTCTTTGTGACAAGTCTGCTCTAGGCACCACTCATATTCTTCTTCGGTCTCGCCTTTCCATGCAAACACGGGTACGCCGGCAGCGGCCATTGCTGCTGCAGCATGGTCTTGGGTTGAGAAAATATTACATGACGACCAGCGCACTTCAGCACCAAGCTCAATCAGTGTTTCGATTAACACCGCTGTCTGGATTGTCATGTGGATACAACCGATGATGCGCGCGCCCTGCAATGGTTTCTGTGCGGCATATTTGCGGCGAATGGTCATCAGCGCCGGCATCTCTGATTCGGCGATAGAAATTTCTTTACGACCCCAGTCGGCAAGACTGATATCGGCAACTTTGTAATCTGACATAAAAACCTCACTACGTTGTTTGCTGTTTGCTGTTCGCTGTTTGTTTAAAGCAAACAGCAAATAGCGAATAGCGAAGAACGCTTTTGTTAACTGAATTCAGGTTCGTGTTGGAGCTTAATGAGCAATTGCTGCTGTTGATCCAAACTTAAACGCGGACCAAAACTAGATACCACTGCTGCTGCCGCATGACTTGCGAGTAAACCGCAAGCCGATAACGGATATTGACGCACCAAACCAAACATCATTGCGCCTGCAAACATATCGCCTGCGCCATTGGTGTCGACAGCTTTTACCGGAATCCCCGGTACTGCAACTTGACGTGTACCGTCCCCCAACAGAGCTCCGTCTTTGCCAAGCGTAATTGCGACAAGCTTTGCATGGCGTTGCAACTGCTGCATCGCTGCTTGTACGTCATCGGTACCAGTTAGGATCCGTGCTTCTTCGTGGTTGCAGAACATAACGTCGACACCACCACTTAAGATTTCATCGATGCCATCGCGGAAATACTTCACCATGGCCGGATCACTGCAGGTCATAGCAATTTTGGTACCGTTAGCACGAGCGACTTCTTTCGCCCGAGCGATGGCTTCACGGGCGATCGGCGACGTCACTAAATAGCCTTCAATATAGAGGTATTCGGCGCGCGCGATGGCATCTTCATCAAGCTCTGCGGTGCTCAGGTCAGCAGTAATGCCCAAGTAGGTACGCATGGTACGTTCAGCGTCCGGTGTGACCATCACCAAGCAGCGACCGGTTTTACCTTCGTGTTTTTGGTTACCAGTGTTGGTCGTAATGCCAACCTCTTCGAGGTCTTCACAATAGAACTGACCGGCTTGGTCATCGGCGACTTTACAGCAGTAGAAAGCTTTGCCACCAAACTGGCTAAAACCGACGAGAGAGTTTGCGGCAGAACCGCCTCCTGATTGTTTTTTTAGTTCGCCACGCTTCGCTAGCTCGGCAATGAGCTTTTCCTGTTCGGCGTCTTCGATCAAGGTCATCATGCCTTTCTCGATTTTGTGCTGGCTTAAAAACTGGTCGGTAACTTCAAATTCTTGGTCGACCAGCGCATTGCCGATGCCGACGATATCAATTGAATCCATGTGATACTCGGGTTGGTATTAAAACAAAAAAATCCGGCCGCTAAGTATACAGCAGCCGGATTTGAAGGTCGATAAATTAGGACTTGAAGCCGCCAGGTACACCTTTGGTTGTGATACTTACAGCATCGTGAGCATGCAGTGACTCATAGTGGTTCACGCGTACCCAAAAATCAGAAAACTCTTGATGCTGGTTTAACGCATGTTGCAGTCGACGCGCTGCGTCTTCACAGAACATTAGGTTCTGGCCATTCAAGCGCGCAAACTCTTGCTCGTCTTCGCGCTTGACTGCTGCTTGTACTGGCGTTTGCAGCGCTTCTTCGATAGCGTCTACCAAAGCAATAATCGGCAACTCAGAAATTTCTTCGCCCATTACCACTTTCACCTCAGCGATTGAGCGCTGACTGTGAGGGGTTGCCACGATACCTTGCGTAGTACCCAACCAGCGATGCACCATTTCAGCATCGACATCCGCATCGGTGCCAAACTGATCGGCAAATGCGTCCTGAATTAACTGGCGCGCTAAAGCTGCTGAGCATGGGCAAGTTGATGAATAAGGAACATCGACACCCAATTGCAAGTACAGTTTACCGTGGTCGTAGCGACCAATAACGGTGACCGGATACGCTTTCCAGCCCGGCTTTTTACTGATCAGCGCTTTGCGGCGCAAATGATAGTCAAAGCTAAACTTCACATAGGCTTGATCAGCAAGGCCTTCGTGACTATCAATAAATTCGTGTAGTAGCTTGCTCAGTGACTGATGCGAGAGCACGTCGTTGTTAGAAAGGTCTTCTAACAGCAAATACAAGCGTGACATGTGAATGCCTTTTGCTTTTGGATCTTTCAGATTCACAAAAGCGTCTACCAATGCGCTTACTGGGCGCTCTGGTTCATTGGCCGCACCAACGACCAAAGGCATTTCGATGTTACTCATGCCAACCCAATCGAGCGCACCTTCAGTTTGTGCTTTGGTTTGATTGGCGATATCTGGCATCATTGTCGGTGTAGCTGTCGGCATGCGATTACGGCTCCAAACATTGCATTGAGTACAATAAGTACAAAAGTTCCCAAAAAAGGGGCGATAGTATACAAGATTTAACCTGATTACGGTAGTTTGCCATATCGGGTTCAATTTTTAGGGAAAAGAATTTCGATAGGCCTTATCGGCTCAGCACAAGGAAAGCGAACAATGCTAGACAAAGATCTTCTTGAACAATACGCAGATCTTATGGGCGAGGAGGGGATGCAGGAGATGTATGCAACCTTCGCCGATAATATTGGTGGTTATTTGAACCATTTGCAATGGTTAGTTAAAGAGCGCAAAGAACAAGAGGTGCGAAATCAGGCACATCGCGTCAAGGGTGCGTGTCGTTCTATGGGGCTTGTTGAACTTGCTCAGGTCATGGAACAGTTAGAGCGGCAGAACTGGAGTTGGGAAGAAGTTGAAGAGGAGCTGGTGCAATGGGAAAAAGATTTACCCGCGCACCAGCACCAAATCGAGGCGTGGTTAAAGGCCCGGCGAATTTAACGAAGGTTGGTCGAGGTGACGAATCGTCACTTCACCAACAAAGCGGTAACCTTCACCGTGAATGGTAGTAATCAAATTCGGCGAAGTTGTATCCGCTTCAAAGTGGCGACGAATGCGACGGATGGCCACATCGACCGTACGGTCATTTGGGCGCAACTCACGGTCGAGCATTTTCTTCACTAAGGTCTCACGATCAAGAATCTTCCCAGGATTACTCAGGAATAATTCCATTGCGCGGTATTCGCTTTTCGGCAAGCGAAACATTTTACCCTCAGGCGAGAACATGCAGCGACTGTCGCTTTCTAAACGCCAGCCATTAAACTCATAAACCACACTGTCGTGGCCAACGGTTTTTTGTTGGCTCTTGAGAGCTTCAATGCGGCGGTATAAGTTACGTACGCGCATCAGCAACTCTTTCGGGTTATATGGTTTGATGATGTAATCATCAGCGCCTAGTTCCAAGGCTAATAAGCGGTCTTCCTCCGCATCTCTTCCGGTTAAGAAGATTAAACCAACGTTTTCGTTTTCACGAAAATTCTCTGCCAGTTCAATACCGCTTTTACCTGGGAGATTGACATCCATGATCACCAAATCCACTTGCTGACGCGCCATAATACGTTGCATTTGCATGCCGTCGGCAGCATCGTAGACGTCGTAGCCTTCTTGCTGGAAAAGGCGCGTCAATGTGTTTCGGGTGACGACTTCATCTTCTACGATTAATAATCTAGCGCTCATAATGGGTTGATCCGTTCGTCGTTAACATATGTTGAAATATGGTGTACACAAAGAAGTGTAGCACGAGATTCTAATAAGTGCGCATATTTACTGCAAGCTTCTGTAGAAGTTTTTACATTACGCTTTAATAGTAATCATAAATTCGGTGTATTGCCCAGCTTCTGATTGCACTTCAATAGTGCCTTCTAAAGCCCGAGTAACGAGGTTGTAAACCAAGTGCAGACCCAATCCGGTGGATCCCTGTCGACGACGACTGGTCACAAAAGGATCGAAGGCACGCCGCCCGACCGAATCCGGAATACCATGACCGTTGTCGCGATAGCGAATCTGTACATGACTGCCGTCGATGCGCTCGACCTGAACTTCTATTTGGCCGCTATCGCGTTCGGTGAAGCCGTGCAGCGCTGAATTCTCAAACAGTTGCTTGAGGACATGCTGGAGTGGCCCCACCCGCGTGGTTATCTGTAAGTTTGCAGGACAATCGAGGGTAATATCAAGGTCATTGAGCCTAGGGAATCGTTGACGTGCCGCATGCAGAACTGTTTGCAAAAGCTCGAGCGCTGGCGTGGTTTGTGTTTCTTCAACAAACTGATCCATTGCTAATTGGCGGAATTGATTAATTAAGTCTGCGGTACGCTCGATATTACGACGGATCAAACTTAGGTTATCATCACTGGCTTCCATGAAGCGCTCGAAATCGTCGCGGGTGATGGTATTGCTACTAAATTTCTGCTGCATCAATTCGAGTTTGTCTTGCAAGATTGAAGTCGAGGTAATCACCAATCCAACGGGGGTATTAATTTCATGGGCAACGCCCGCGATCAAGTCACCCAGTGATTGCATTTTTTGGTTTTCAATCAATTGCTTCTGGAATTGATGAAGCTTTTCTAGGGTTTCCATCAACTCTTGGTTCGAGTCCCGCAATGCATTGGTGCGTTGTTGCACTTGCCGTTCAAGTTCGGCGTTGAGGTCATTGGCATGGCGTTCTGCTTGTTGCTGTCGCTCGAGATGCTGTTCGACGCGTGCCAACAGCGTATTTAACGAAAGGCTGAGTTGTTGTAGCTCGATCAGATTCGACTCTGGTAAGCGAATCGAGTAGTCACGGTTGCGGCTGATGCGTTGGATGGTGCCTACCGCTTGCTCGATAGGTCGAAGCAAAGTTGAACGGGCACGAAGACTAAATAACCAAGCCAATAGGGCGACGACAATCAACGCCGCACTCGACGTTGCGAAGGTGCGCCAAGCGGTTTGCTGGGCAAACTCGCGGCTGATACGAATATACACCGTACCTAAACGTTCGGTATCAATGTCGATAGGAGCCGTAACTTCGATGTAATTTTCTTTGGTCACCACATTGAAGTTGCGGATACGCTCGGCGCTACGCACCGGAATAGGCGCGAGTCCCTCACGATTATAACTCGTAAAGTAGCGCAACTGCTGGTCATTCTCGATACTTGGGCGTTGATAAATGTGAATATGCTGGACGACTGAGCTTGAGCGGAAAAACCGCAGATAAGAGGTCAGTCCCTCGGCATCCTCAAAGAGCAGATAGCGACTGCTGACATCGGCGATGACGTTGGCGATGTCTTGCGCACGACGCTCACTCGCATTGGCGACTTCGTTTACGTGCAGTAAGCTCAGCGCGAGTAGCGCAAAGGCACTGACCAACGTACTGATACTGACCACCAGCCAGGTGATGCTTTGGCGTATCGAGCCACTGGTGATCATCGTCGACTCCGGCGTTGCGATTTGCGTCCTGCGCCTTTGTTGGCGGTGGCTTTATGTGTTGCCAAGTAAACCGCAAATTTGTTGTCTTGGGCAATGCGTTCGCAATGACCGAAACTTTCTTCAATTAACTCAGGCCATGGCAAAAAGCGGTTGGCCACAAGCCATAACTGACCGTTGGGGTTTAGATGCTGCCGCGCATTCCGCAGGAACTGCTGCCCAATACTGTAATCGGTCGCCTGTCCTGTATGAAAGGGTGGATGGCTGACGATAACATCGTAGCTCGGCAGGTCAGCATTGAGTCGATCGGCGGCAATAAGTTCGCCTTGCAACTGGTTTAACTCTAAGGTTTTTGCGCAGGCGGCAAGCGCCATTGCGCTGACATCGAGGTAGCTAACCTTGAGTTCTGGTTGCTGACGTTGCAGCCACGCACCCAGCACGCCATGGCCACAGGCAAAGTCGAGCAATGTACCCGCTTTAAGCTGTGGCAGGTGGTCTAGTAGCATGGCACTGCCAGCATCAATGCCCGGGTAGGCGAAAACCCCTGGATAGCTCGCTAATTGCAGCGGTGCAAGGGATGGTTGCGGTAATGCTTTAGTGACTAAGAAATCGGCTAATTCAATAGGGGCTTGCTGCGCAGTCAAACGCATCATTAGTAAGCTAGAGTGATTGCCGTCGGCAATCTTTTGTACCGCGCCCCAAGGCGCCGCAATCATCTTGTGGATACTCTTGATACCGCTTCGTTTCTCGCCAACGAGCCAGACAGGTGCTTCGCTTGGTAGCAGCGCAGCCAAGCTGGCCAGCAGATACTCTGTGAGTTTCTTTTCTTTTGGTAACCAAACGATGGCACCATCAAATTCACCTTGCGGTGCGGAGGCACCAAAATGGTGATTCTTAGGCCATTGTTGCGCCCATCCCGCATGTAAATGCCAGCTATTCGCGACCGCTAGCTCGTTGGCACAGCCAGCATCGGGTGGGTTGACTGCCAGCAGCGCCTTGCCATCGATGTGGGAGGCTTGGCGCAGCAATAACTGAGTGGGTGGGCTTAGAGATTTCGAGTGACTCATTTAAATCGGTTTACCATCGTAGGCTTCGCTAAACACATCAACGCTCGAGGAGGCTTCCTCAAACACGTCTTCATCGAACTGTGCAACGTTAAACAGGGCTTCGCCCTCATTAGCCACTGGGATATTACTGATGCCAATAACGATGCCATTGTAGGGGCTGCGTAGAGGGTGCATGTCATCACCATGAGGGTTGACGGTTTGCGCGATAACTTGGCCTTTCTGAATCGTTTGTCCAAGCTGCACTTGCGGTACGACCAGACCGTCATGCTCGTTGCGGATCCAAGCACTACGATGCGCCACTACCGGCTTCACTTTTTTCCGCGTACGGCGGCCTTTCAGCATTTTGAGGCTTTTCATCACGTTTTGTACGCCAATAACGCCTGCTTTTATTGCCGCATAGTCAAAGCGCAAGGCTTCACCTGCCTCATATAAAATCAGCGGAATACCTAATTCAGATGACACCGAACGTAGCGAACCATCGCGCTCTTTAGAGTGTAGAATCACTGGCGTATTAAACGCGTGGGCCATTTCGAGAGCTTCAGCGTTGTCTGTATCGACGCGGATTTGCGGCAAGTTGCTGCGATGGATAGCACCCGTGTGCAGGTCAATTATATGCGTCGCATTTTGTACCAGCGTTTCGTTAAATAAAAACGCGAGTCGGCTACCTAATGCTCCACGCTCCGAGCCCGGAAAGCAGCGATTAAGGTCGCGACGATCGGGCAAATAGCGTGATTGCTGTATAAAGCCAAAGACATTCACCACCGGCACAACAATAAGTGTACCGCTTAACTCTTGCGGTTCGGTTTGACTGATCAAGCGGCGGCAGATTTCGATGCCATTTAATTCATCGCCATGAATCGCAGCGCAGACCAGTAGTACCGGACCCGGCTTAGTGCCGTGAAACACCTCGGCGTGCAAATCCATGGGGGTATCGTTATATAAACGCGCGGCAGGGATTTTTATGCTGTGGCGCGAGCCGGGCGCTATTTTTTGCCCCGCCAGCTTAAACGCAACCGGTTTCTTCACAAGTTAACCTTTCCCTTTGGTGCGTGTTTTATGCGCTTTTGCAGTTTTTTCAATAAAGCTGATGATTTGGCTCGCCACATCTTTCTCGGTAGCCGCTTCAATGCCTTCAAGGCCCGGTGAGGAGTTGACTTCCATCACAAGTGGGCCGTGATTTGAGCGCAAGATATCGACCCCCGCGACATTGAGTCCCATGGTTTTGGCCGCTTTAACCGCAGTTGCTCGCTCCGCTGGCGTTAGCTTAACCAAGCTAGCAGAGCCACCGCGGTGTAGATTAGAGCGGAACTCGCCTGCTTTAGCTTGGCGTTTCATGGCCGCAATAACTTTATCACCGATGACTAAGCAGCGAATATCGGCACCGCCTGCTTCTTTAATATATTCTTGCACCATGATGTGCGACTTGAGCCCCATGAAGGCTTCGATCACGCTTTCAGCCGCTTGGCGAGTTTCAGCAAGCACGACGCCAATGCCCTGTGTTCCTTCGAGTAATTTAATGACCAGCGGCGCACCACCGACCATATCAATCAAATCAGGAACATCTTGCGGTTGGCTAGCAAAGCCAGTAATCGGGAGGCCAATTCCTTTGCGACTGAGCAATTGCAGCGAACGCAATTTATCGCGGCTACGTGAAATCGCTACCGACTCATTGAGTGGGTAGGTGCCCATCATTTCGAATTGACGTAACACCGCCGTACCGAAGAAGGTAATGGATGCTCCAATACGTGGGATGACTGCATCGTACTGAGGTAATATGCGGCCTTTCATGTGCATGGATGACTCACGCGCGTTGATATTCATGTAACAACGCAGCGGGTCGAGCACATCAACGGTGTGGCCGCGGGACTCACAGGCTTCGACTAAGCGTCGGGTCGAATAGAGCTTGGCATTGCGCGATAGGATCGCAATTCTCATGAGAGAACTCCTTGTAAGTAGGAAGCGTCAGGATCGACTAAAAACACACCGCGCATGGCTTGGCGACCGAGCAACATACGAAATTTCATACTGTCACGGTTGGTGAGTGTGAGTTCGACATCATTATAAAAGTCGCCAACTTTGAGCTTACTTTTAATAACGTAGCGTAATTCGGTGTGGCCACCGGAATCGGTGACTTCGCGTTGGTCATGAATTTTGGCTTCGCACACGAGTTCCCGGTCGGAATGTTGCTCTGGATGAATCCAAATGCGCAACCAATTTTCGCCATTTTTGCTAAAAGGCTCTAATTTAAAGGCATGCAAGCACGACGTACGCGCACCAGTATCGACTTTCATTTTTATGGCATTAATGCCTAGTTCGGGGAGAGCTCCCCACTCGCGCCAACCCAAAGTTTGCATGCGCTATTTCACTCCAAGCGAAAAAGAAATAAGTATGTGCAAAGAATATAGGCGCAGCACTGAAACAGCAAGCTTCAGCGCTCGAGGTTGTTACTTTCCGACTGTGGGCGTTGCTGCTTAACCTGTTGCATCCATTGGCAAAATTCATCCAGAGGTCGGTCTAGAGCGCTGGCGGGAACATATAAATCATAGCCGAGCAGCTCACGTAATTGCTCACAGCGCACTGCAAACAAGGCTTGCACCCCACGGTACAGCTTACCGCTCGGCGCTTTGTAGCTATTCGGAATGTCGTAATAGGGCGTGTAGTCGTTGAGATCTGGCTTCTCGCGCCGCAATGCAGCAGCCAGCAGGTGGCGTTGCTCACTGACCAAATAAACGGCTAGTCGTGGCGAAATGCTATCGAGCACCGGCTCCATGTCATGCACTCGAAAGCCAATGTAGGGCAACTCCTCAAGCTCGAGTCCACGGTGTGTGCGCGGGACATCGAAGCGCAGCAAGTTGTCCCAACTCAACTCCCAGCTACCACGGCGATGTTCATAACGGATCACCAACGGCGTGATCATCAGGCTGACCGGTGGTTCAACAATTTTGGCGATGCCCAGCAGAAAAACTGCAGCACTGGCAATATAGAGCAGCGCCCATGCGGCTTTCGGCAGCGTAAAGCCTGCCAAATAAAGAAACATGGTCACGGCAAAGATTGCTACGCCGCCAATGCAGAAGCTTATGGCATCTTTGCGCGCCGCCGGTTGTACCTGGATTTCACTCATAAAAGCCTTAAGAGCGTTGTTTGATATTCGCTGTTCGTTGTTTGTTTAAACCAAAAACATTAAACATGCGAGGCTTTAAACGAAAAGCGAACGCAGTGAGCGTGCGAACAGCAAACATCAAACAACGATTTTTTAGAGGTTGAACGTTTTGCGGATGATAGCACCTGTGAACGACGTCTTTAAATAGAACCCCCGCGGTAACGTCTGAATGACTTCTCCGTTAGGGCCTATCGCGTCTGTCAGCACTCTGCTGTTCGCCGCTTTCGGCCGCAGTTGCAAGACCTCGCCCTGATGAGCAGTAATGCTCTCGACTTCACCCATGGCGATTTTGTCCATGTGTTCTTGCCAATCACGTTTGAGCTGCGCTTCTTCAGCAGCACTCGGTTGCCACAAAAAGGCCGTGCCTACTGAACGCTCCGCTAGCGCAACCTCACGACGACCGTCGATCGGTATCCACAATACACACTGTAATTTGTTACGTACGTTACTGGCTTCCCAGTTCACTCCGGCGATATCAATAAGAGGCGTGGTACAGACAAAAGTGGTTTCGAGGGGCTTGCCATTGGCATCGAGCGGAATTGTTTTCAGTTCAACGCCCAGCTCGGGAAAGTCTTGCAGTGCCTGGGAGCCTGCACTGGCGCCCAGCGCGGTTTCCAGAAGTTGCCCGACCCAGCCTTTGTGGCGGCGAAGATCAGCTGGCACGGTCATCTTATGGCGTGCTGCTAATTCGGCAAAACTCAAGCCAGCTAAGTCGCTGGCGGCATTAAATAATGTGCGTAAGTCGCTCATTGGGCCTCTTATTCGTGGTGTGGCACTTTCTTTCAGGGCTCGATTATGGAAAAATCAATGACAGAAGTCGAATTTTAGAGGATGCCCGCGTGATAGACGCAGAAGGATTCCGCGCAAACGTTGGAATCATTATCTGTAATGAGCAGGGACAAGTGTTTTGGGCGCGTCGGTTTGGGCAACATAGTTGGCAGTTTCCACAAGGAGGCATTGACGATGGCGAGACGCCAGAGCAAGCCATGTATCGGGAACTGTACGAAGAGGTAGGGTTAAAACCCGAACAAGTGGAGATTGTGTATACCAGTCGTAACTGGTTTCGCTACCGCTTGCCGAAACGTCTCATTCGACGCGAACAGCGCCCCACTTGTATTGGCCAAAAACAGAAATGGTTTTTGCTGCGCTTAAAGTGCCAAGAGCAGGACGTTGACGTTCACTGCTCCTCGCATCCGGAGTTTGATAACTGGCGATGGGTTAGTTATTGGTATCCGGTGCGACAAGTCGTGTCGTTTAAAAAGGATGTTTATCGACGCGTAATGAAAGAGTTCGCGCCGATAGTCATGCCGACACCGCAACCCCAGAGTAAATCAGGCGGCAGGAAGCAGCGCGGACCAAGACGGAAGCGTTAGTATGCTGCGAGTGTTGCAACGCATTGTTGAAGCTGTGAATCAGGCGCCAGATTTTGAGCTGGCGCTGCAAACCATGGTGCGACAAGTGAAGGAAGCGTTGCACACTGACTCCTGTACCGTGTACCTCGCCGACCATGAGCAACAGCAATTTCACTTAGCCGCAACTGACGGCTTGCAGGTTAACTCCGACCAACCTATTCATGTACCTTTTGGCGAAGGTGTGATTTCACTTGCCGCCCAGCGCGAAGAGCCGCTGAACATTGCCAATGCGGGCGAGCACCCTAAGTTTTTGCGCCTCGAAGAAGTCGATGAGGAGCGTTACAACGCCATGTTGGCAGCGCCTGTGATCCATCGCCGTAGGGTGTTGGGGGTGCTTGCTGTGCAACAAGAGCACGATCGCGCGTTCACGCGTGACGAGGAAGCTTTTGTCGTGACCTTGGCCGCGCAGCTCGCGGTAGTTATTGCTCATGCTGAAGCGAAAGGTTACTTACGCACGGTGAAACAATCCCCGTGGCTGCAAACAATCAAAGGACTAGCCGCCGCTCCTGGTGTGGCAATTGGACCTGCCTATGTGGTGAAGCCCCGCGCTCGGCTTAGTGAGGTAACACCGAAAAAGACCGATATGCCCGAGCATGAGGTTCGGCGCTTCCGCTCTGCAGTAGCCCGCACCAGACAAGAACTCAACGACCTGAGTGAGAGCATGCGAGGACAAGTGGCGGATGAAACCCTCGCCATCTTCGAGGTCTATCATGCCATGCTCGACTCAACCAGTTTGGGCCAGCAAGTCGAGCAGACCATCAACGATGGCTGGCGTGCGCAAACTGCTTTGAAGCTAGTGGTAGAAGATCTCGTCAACCAATTCGAAAACCTTGACGATGAATACATTCGAGAGCGCGCCAGTGATGTCCGTGACCTTGGCCAGCGCATCTTATCGCATTTGAAAGAGCGTGCCCGTCAGCGGCATGAGCCGCCGCCAGAATGCGTACTGGTAGCACACGAAGTCACTGCGACAATGTTAGCTGAATTGCCGCACACTGAAATCTTAGGGATTGTTTCTGTGCGCGGTTCAGGTAACTCGCATGCCGCGATAATGGCCCGCAGCATGGGTATCCCTGCGGTGTTGGGTGCCGATGATATCGAGTTGAACGAGCTCGATGGGGAAACGCTCATTGTGGACGGCTACAATGGCGATTTGTTTATCAATCCGCCATTACAAGTCGAAAATGAGTACCGGCAGTTAGCCGAAGAAGAACTCGAGTTACGGCAAAAAGTTGAACAAGCGCGCGGTAAACCGGTGGAAACCTTGGACGGTGAACGCGTCACATTGCAGCTCAACGTCGGCTTGAATACTGAGCGTGATTGGTTGAAAGAGTTGGATATCGCCAGTGTCGGACTGTACCGAACTGAGATCCCGTTCATGATGCACGAACGTTTACCTACCGAAGACGAGCAGGTGGAGCTGTACAGCCAAGTCTTGGAGCAATTTAAAGCCGGTACCGTGGTCATGCGCACCCTCGATGTTGGTGGCGACAAGCCTTTGCCTTATTTACCGATGGACGAAGAAAATCCGTTCTTGGGCTGGCGCGGAATCCGCATGACGCTCGACCATCCCGAGATTTTCTTAGTACAAATCCGCGCAATGATGCGCGCCGCGGTAGGGCGTAATAATTTACATATTTTATTACCGATGATCACCAGCGCAGAAGAAGTTGACGACGCTGCGCGGATGGTGAAACAGGCCTATCACGAGGTGAGTGAAGAATCGAATGGTCACGATCGTGCGCAATTGATACCACCTAAATTAGGGGTGATGATAGAAGTTCCAGCGATGGTGTATCACCTGCACACCATTGTTGATAAAGTGGACTTCTTCTCGGTCGGCACCAATGACCTAACCCAGTATTTGTTGGCGGTAGACCGCAACAACCAGCGCGTAGCAAGTTTGTACGATGCGTTTCATCCAGCGGTATTACATGCGCTGAAGCAAATTATCGAGCGCGCGAATGAATTGGATAAGCCCGTTTCGGTGTGCGGTGAGCTAGCTGGCGAGCCCGGCGGTGCATTGTTGTTGATTGCGATGGGCTATCGCACGCTGAGCATGAACAGCTACAATATTGATAGAATTCGTTGGATTATTCGTCACATTGAAGCGGCTGATTTAACGACAATGCTGGAGCGCGCGTTGCAAGCACGCTCAGCCCAAGAAGTTCGCCAAATCGTGACAATGACCTTAGAAGAAGCCGGACTCGGCGGCTTTGTCCGAGCTGGCGGTTAGAACGTACGCAACTTTTCCCACATAAGGAGTCACAGTGCTCATCACAGGCTGGTTATGGTGTTTAGCCGGAGGCGTGATTGCGGGTCTATTGGCCGGCATGCTGGGCATTGGTGGCGGTCTGGTCATTGTTCCCTTATTGATTTATTTACTGCCTGTACTCGGTGTCCCGCCGGAATTAGTGGTGCAAATGGCGGTGGCAACCAGCCTTGCGACCATTGTGATGACGACTCTGAGCGCTGCACGTTCACACTATCGGCATGGCCAAATTAGTTGGTTTTGGGTACGACGCCTGATTCCTGGTCTGATGGCTGGCGCTATTTTTGGCGCGTGGCTGGCAACTCAGTTGAAGCCAGAGTGGCTACAGCGTATTTTTTCCGTGGTGTTGTTGGTGTTGTCGATTCGTATGCTGATCCCACAGCGGACTGGTGAGCCAATTACTGGGGTATCGAAGCGACTCATGGCGCTGATAAGTGCTATGGTCGGGAGTCTGTCCGCGCTGGTGGGGATTGGTGGCGGTTCACTCACCGTACCACTATTACAACGCCTGAGGGTTCCCATTCGGCAAGCGATTGCGGTATCTTCTGTAGGAAGTTTAAGTATTGGCGTGAGTGCTGTGCTGGCGTTTATCGTTCTGGGCCAGCGAATGGAGTCGAACGAAGGCTTACTTGGTTACGTGCATGGCCCCGCATGGCTTGGCATCTCGATTGCTTCGATGCTGTGTGCTCCTTTGGGTGCCGCGCTGACCCAACGTATTCCAGTGAAACGACTGCAGCAAGGCTTTGCGGCGTTTTTGGTGCTGGTCTCTCTCGAATTATTTATAGGATAAAGCATGCAAACTGAGTTTATGATGCACCCGAGCATCGACCCGGTTATTTTTAGTATTGGCCCATTGGCGCTGCGTTGGTATGGCTTGATGTATCTGCTCGGCCTCGCCTTCGCCTATTACTGGGGCAAACGCCAAACCAATATGCCACATTATGCGCAACAAGGCTGGACCGAAAAGCGTTTTAGCGACTTGCTGTTTTGGTCTTTCATGGGCGTGATTCTCGGTGGCCGTATCGGCTATGTGTTGTTTTATCAGTTCGAGTATTTTATTGCGAATCCACTGTACTTATTTGACATGAGCAGTGGCGGTATGTCGTTCCATGGTGGCCTGCTTGGCGTTATTACTGTACTCGCCATTTTTGCTTGGCGTACGCAGTTAAGATTCTTGCAGATTGGAGATTTCGTGGCGCCGTTGGTACCGATGGGCCTTGGTTTTGGACGTATCGGTAATTTTATCAATGGTGAATTGTGGGGGCGTACTACGGACGTGCCTTGGGCCATGATCTTTCCTGCTGTCGGGCCAGATCCACGCCATCCCTCGCAGCTTTATCAGGCCGCACTCGAAGGCTTATTGTTATTCGTCGTGCTGGCCTTATTCAGTCGTAAACCAAGACCGATGGGTGCGGTGAGTGGTTTGTTCCTCATCGGTTACGGTGCGGCACGCTTCTTTATCGAATACTTCCGCGAGCCTGACGCGCACTTGGGGCTGCTGTACTTCGGGTGGTCGATGGGGCAGTGGCTCTCAGCACCGATGATTCTGCTGGGCGTTGTATTAATGGCCTGGGCCTATCGGTTTAACAAAGTATCCGCAGGAGACAAAGCATGAAGCAGTACCTCGAACTCTGTCAGCGCATTGTCGACGACGGTGTGTGGGTTGAAAATGAACGTACGGGCAAGCGCTGCCTCACGGTCATTAACGCCGACCTAGAATACGACGTCGCCGGTAATCAATTTCCTTTGATTACCACCCGTAAAAGCTTTTGGAAGGCTGCTATCGCTGAATTTCTGGGCTACATCCGCGGTTACGATAACGCCGCAGACTTTCGTAAACTTGGGGCCAAAACTTGGGATGCCAACGCCAACCTCAATGAGGCTTGGCTCGCGAATCCGCACCGTATAGGTGAAGACGACATGGGCCGCGTCTATGGTGTGCAAGGACGACGCTGGGCGAAGCCCGACGGCGGTTTTGTCGATCAACTACGGAAAATTGTCGATAACTTAAGTCGTGGCATCGATGACCGCGGTGAAATTATGAGTTTCTACAACCCTGGCGAATTCCACATGGGATGTTTGCGTCCCTGTATGCACACCCACAACTTCTCGTTGCTGGGCGACACTTTGTATTTGACCAGCTACCAGCGCTCATGCGATGTACCTCTTGGACTGAATTTCAACCAGGTACAAGTGTTCACTTTTCTGGCGCTGATGGCGCAAATTACTGGCCACAAGCCTGGCCGTGCCTATCACAAGATAGTAAACGCTCACATTTACGAAGATCAGCTAGAACTCATGCGTGACGTTCAGCTGAAACGTGAACCCTTTCCAGCACCACAGCTTGAAATCAACCCAGATATTAAGTCGCTAGAAGACTTAGAAACATGGGTGACGTTGGATGACTTCAAGGTGCACAATTACCGACATCACGCTCCAATCAACTACCCCTTCAGCGTGTAAGAGCGAAGAGCGTTGTTTGCTATTCGCTGTTCGTTGTTCGATAAAACGAGAAGCGTTGTTTGCTGTTTGCTATTCGCTGTTTGTTAAAAGACAGCTTTTTCCACTATAAGCAATAATGTCTTATATTTACGACTTCAAATTTTTTAATCTACTTAAGGTTTAATATAATTGACTTTAATGTTCTTGACTTATCTATTTGTTAGACTATTATTAAAGTTAGATATAATAAACTTAATAGCGTAAATGCTTTTTAAAGTTATATATAATTTACACTAACTGTGTCGCATTTTATCTCTATCGAACAGCAAACATCGAACAGCAAACATCGAACAGCAAACATCGAACATCAAACAGCGATCATCAAACATGCAGCTCAATCATTTATCTCCAGCGGCGCTTGCTGAAGAACTAGGCCAACGCCTCAAGCAAGCCCGATTGAACGCCAACATCACGCAAGCCGAGTTAGCAAAACAGGCCGGCGTGAGCCGTACTATTGTGATGAACGCTGAGAAGGGCCAGGCGCAGCTCGAAAATTTTGTCGCCTTGCTATTGGCGCTGGGACTTGCTGAGCAACTGAATAGCTTTTTACCTAGACCACAATTGTCGCCTCTGCAGTTACGTAAGCTGGAAGGCAAAAAGCGTGAACGTGCCACCGGCAGCCGCGGCAGCGTTGAGCATGGCACGCAGCGCGAGGAAGATGACGAATGGTGATGGAAGTCATTAGTGTTTGGTATGACGACCAAGAAGTTGGCGCGTTGAGTTTCGACAGCGAACAGGGCGTGGGAGCTTTTGAGTATACGCCCGAGTTCCGCCGCTCTGGAATTGAATTAGCGCCGCTAACCATGCCGCTTGCTCAACGAATTTACAGCTTTCCGGAGTTAAGCCATAAGACCTTTCATGGCCTACCTGGTTTGGTGGCCGACTCGCTACCTGATGATTTTGGCAATGCCGTGCTCAACGCATGGGTTGCTAATCGCGGGATGCAGCCAAGTGATATTTCGCCGCTACAACGACTGCAATATACCGGTAAGCGCGGTATGGGCGCATTAGAATACCGTCCTGCCACGAGGGTGCGCGGCTTTGAAGCATTGCAGCAGGTCAATATCAGCGAATTGACGGCAATTGCACAGGAAGTACTCGATCAACGTGCTGATTTTCACCAAGACATGCCAGTAGATGGCAGCTCCGACCGTGAAGCAATGTTGGCGCTATTGTCCGTTGGTACCAGTGCCGGTGGCGCGCGGCCTAAAGCAGTCTTGGCGTTTAATGATGACTTTACCGAGGTCTGTTCAGGGCAAACGGATGTGCCGGAGGGATTCACTCATTTTTTGATGAAGTTTGATGGTGTTGTAGAGCGCAGTAGCGGCCACGAAACCTTCGGTGATCCGCAGGGTTATGGCGCGATGGAGTATGTCTACTACTTGCTGGCGCAACAATGTGGTATCAACATGATGCCATGCTTTTTACTACCAGAGGGCGAGCGCAGGCACTTTCTCACCCAGCGCTTTGACCGTGATGGTAATAGCAAAATCCATACGCAAACATTAAACGGCCTTGCCCATGTCGATTACAAACACCCCGGCAGCTTTTCTTACAGCGAACTCTTTGCGGTCGCACGTCAGTTGGGATTGAAGGCGCCTGAGGCTGAACAAATCATGCGCCGTATGATTTTTAATATCGTTGCGCGCAACCACGATGATCATGCCAAAAACTTTGCTTTTCAGTTGCGTGAAAACCGTTGGCAGTTGGCCCCCGCTTATGATGTTGCTTACAGCTACAAACCGGATAGCAAGTGGGTCAATCAGCATTGGATGCAGCTTAATGGTAAACGCGAGAACTTTACCCGCGAGGATATCTATACTCTTGAGCGTGTGAGTCCACTTTTTAGTCGTCACAAGCTCGACAACATGATTGATGAAACTTTGGAAGCGGTGAGTCAGTGGCCACACCTCGCAGCCGAACACGACGTACCGCCAATGCTCATTGAGCTCATTCGCAAACAGCAACGCCTCGACTTGTAGTTTTCTCAACTTATGCGCATAATCAATGCGTATAAATTACTAGGTGTCGTTATGAACTATTCCCCCCCAAAAAAGCCAACCAATTTGAGTGTGAGCGAACCTTTATTGCATGAGGCAAAAGCATTGAAGATTAATTTGTCTGCAACCTTTGAGGCGGCGTTGGAAGTAGAGGTTCGTAAACAAAAGCAGTTGCGTTGGCAGCAAGAAAACCAAGAAGCCGTGCGTGAGGCCAACGCATTTGCCGAGCGTAATGGCCTTTTTGCGACGAAGTATAGAGTATTTTAATGGCACAGTTTGACGTCTACGCGAACCCCGATCCTAATACCAATAAAAGCTATCCTTATTTTGTCGATCTACAAGCCGAAATAATTGCCGATTTGTCGACTCGAGTAGTAGCGCCCCTCGTTGCTCGAGACGAGCTGCATCATGCGCCGTTGCAAGTACTTTGCCCAGAAGTCGACGTCAACGGTGAGCGGTATGTATTGATGACGCATCAACTGGCGAGTATTCCGATGCAGACTAACCTGTCATCTATTGCGTCACTGCAAGAGCAGCGATATGAGCTGCTGAATGCGCTCGATTTTCTTATTACTGGCTGTTAGAGCGTGGTAAAATTCGCACTATGACAAATTCTAAAGAACGATTTTCAGGTATTGAGCGGGTATACGGCGCGGCGGCCGCGACCAAGTTCAGTAAGCATCACGTAGCCGTAGTTGGGCTTGGTGGGGTAGGCTCTTGGGCAGTAGAGGCGCTGGCGCGTTCCGGTGTTGGCGGTCTCACGCTTATCGATTTGGATGACGTTTGTGTAACCAATATCAACCGACAATTACCGGCCATGACCAGTACCGTAGGGCAAATGAAGACTGAAGTTTTAGCGCAGCGGGTGCGTGACATTAACCCTGATTGCCAAGTTCGTGTAATTGACGATTTTTTAGCGCGTGAAAATTTGGATGAGTATTTAGGTGAACCGGTAACGGCGGTCTTGGATGCCATCGATAGTGTGCAAGTAAAAGCCGCGCTGATTGCCTGGTGTAAACTTCGCAAAGTCCCTCTTGTTACCTGCGGTGGTGCCGGTGGGCAAGTCGACCCCGGTAAGGTGACATCGACAGACTTAGCCAAGGCAACACAAGATCCACTGCTTGCGAAAGTTCGTTCCATGCTGCGTCGCGACTATAATTTTTCGCGCAACCCTGCCCGTAGCTTTGGTATCAAAGCTGTGTACTCGACAGAGCAATTGCGCTATCCAACAAGTGACGGCGAGTGGTCGCATGCGAAGCCTGGGGCTGGCAGTATGCGCATGGATTGTGCCACAGGTTTTGGTGCGGCGATGCCGGTCACCTGTACTTTTGCCATGCACGCCGTCGCCTTGCTACTCGAAAAAGTAGCCCGCAGTTCTACTGCGGGGTGAGCACTAACACTACAACCATGGCGGAAACGTCAGATCAAACCCGTAGTAGAACTACGGGCTACGAGGTTTACATGAAACTGTATATGTTCTACATCGGCGGGTCCGCACCGCACGCCAATATTGAAGTCCACGATGTACGTTTTGTTGCCGGCGAGAATGTTGAAGCCTGCTATCCAGCGCTGCGCAAGTATTGGTATGGCACTCTTAAAGGCCTTCACCTCGACAGCTACGTGCACCTGCATCATGTCGATGGCTATCGGATTGAACTTAAACAAGAAGCCAGCACACAAGCCGAAAAGTTATGGTTCGTTAATTTCGGCGGGTATTACCCAGGGCGCCTCGCCGAATTTCATGACTTCACGTTGGTTGTCGCAAAGTCTGCCGGCGAAGCTAAACGTGTCGGCTATCAACGTCTGCTAACCGACAGCGTCGAGCAACACAAAGATGATTTATACGACGTGGATAATTGCTTGAACGTCGATCTACTTGAAGGTTGGCACGTGCACCTAGTGAAAGACGGCGAAGAACAGCCGTTGGTACCCGACTGGTCGGGTTACGAAGTGATCGCCTAATCGCGCGAACTCTGTATTGCGGTGACTACGGCGCGCAAACCATTGCGACGTGAAGTGCTGACCATATCATCAAGGCCAAGCGCTACGAGTAGAGCATCGAGTTCGAAGGCCGCAACCTGGGCAGACGTTGCGCCATTAAGTGCTTGATAAATTAGGGCTAGCAGCCCCTTCACAACACGTGAGGCGGAGTCGAGTTGCAGCTCAAGTAACCCCTCGCGCCATTTTGCTACTAGCCACACTTGCGCTTCGCAGCCGTGCACTTCAGTTTCAGGTGTATGCAATGCGTGCGGCATTATCGGCAAGGCGTTCGCCTGTTGGATCAGAAACTTAAGCCGTTGTGGCTGCTGCTGCGCCTGCTTTTGTAACTGGGCGAGATCGCTTTCGCTAAGTTTGCCGTACACAAAAAACTCCAATGAAAATGCTCGAGATCAGCGGAAAAGAGCGGGCAATAGTACCATTTCTGCAGTGAAAAATGTTAATCTTGGGCGGTCTAAGCTTAAACCTGAATTCAAATAACGTAACAGGAACGACAACATGAAGATATTAGTGGCGGTCAAACGCGTCATTGATTACAACGTAAAGGTACGCGTAAAAGCTGACCAATCTGACGTTGATCTGGCCAACGTGAAAATGGCCCTGAACCCGTTCTGTGAAATCGCAGTTGAGGAAGCAGTACGACTGAAAGAAAAAGGTATTGCTGACGAGGTGGTGGTAGTTTCAATTGGCCCTAAAGCGGTGCAAGAACAACTTCGCACGGCGTTGGCGCTCGGTGCAGACCGTGCCATCCAAGTTGAAACCGATGACATGCCAGACTCGTTAGCTGTGGCCAAAATATTGAAAGGCGTGGTGGAAAAAGAAGAACCACAACTTGTGATTCTCGGTAAACAAGCCATCGATTCAGATAATAACCAGACTGGCCAAATGCTGGGTGCTTTGACTGGTATGCCACAAGGTACGTTCGCATCAAAAGTCGACATGGCTGACGGTAGCGTAAACGTGACCCGCGAAATCGACGGTGGCTTACAAACCGTGAAGCTGCAGTTGCCAGCAATTGTGACGACTGATTTGCGTTTGAACGAACCACGCTACGCATCACTTCCGAACATCATGAAAGCCAAGCGTAAGCCGCTCGACGTTACCACCGCAGAAGAACTGGGTGTAAACGTAAGCCGCACGGTGAAGTTATTGAAAGTTGAGCCACCGGCGGAACGCAGCGCAGGTGTGAAGGTTGCAGACGTTGCGGAATTGGTCGATAAATTGAAGAACGAGGCAAAAGTCCTATGAGTATTTTAGTCATTGCCGAACACGACAACAAAGAATTAAACCCAGCTACGCTGAAGACCTTAGCTGCTGCCAAAGCCATTGGTGGTGACATTGATGTATTGGTGGCCGGCGAAGGCTGCCAAGCAGTAGCGGACGAAGTCGCTAAAGCGGAAGGCGTGAACAAAGTACGTCTGGCGGATAATGCCGCTTACGGCCACTTCTTGGCGGAGAATCTCGGCACCTTAGTTGCTGAGCTAGGTAAAGACTACGGTCACATCTTGGCTCCCGCGACCACGACTGGTAAGAACTTTATGCCACGCGTCGCGGCCCTGTTAGATGTCGCGCAAGTGTCAGACATCATCGCTGTAGAGAGTGCAGACACTTTCAAGCGTCCGATTTATGCCGGTAACGCCATTGCGACCGTGCAGGCGGAAGACGCAATTAAAGTTATTACTGTTCGTGCAACTGCTTTTGATGCGGTTGCTGCCGAAGGTGGTAACGCGTCGGTTGAAGCAGTTGATACTGTCATCGATAACGACAAATCAGAGTTCGTCGGTGAAGAGCTGGCCGAGTCTGAGCGTCCTGATTTGACTGCTGCGAGCGTTGTTATCTCGGGTGGTCGTGGTATGCAAAACGGCGAGAACTTCCACTTGCTTGAAAAAGTTGCAGACAAACTTGGCGCGGCTGTAGGTGCATCGCGCGCCGCAGTCGACGCTGGCTTTGTCCCGAACGACATGCAGGTAGGCCAGACAGGTAAAATCGTTGCGCCTGAACTGTACATTGCTGTTGGTATTAGCGGTGCAATTCAACACTTGGCCGGTATGAAAGACTCAAAAGTCATTGTTGCTATCAACAAAGACGAAGAAGCGCCTATCTTCCAAGTTGCTGACTATGGCTTAGTCGCTGACTTGTTTGATGTGCTGCCGGAGTTAGAGCAAGCGCTGTAATTTTCGTAACCAAATGCTCTTCTGAAAGCCCGCACTTTGTTGCGGGCTTTTTTGCGGCAGATACAAAATAATAACAAGACCGCCGTTGATTAAACATATAGGCAATGCTGAGCTGCCTGCTACGCTTTAGTTGCTTAAAAAACAACTAAAGGATGACTTCAGATGAAAACTATAATTCCACTTGCGTCTGGACTTATATTGCTGAGTAGTTGCGGCACAGCAATAGCTCAACAAACGCAAGAACATACCTTAATTATCGAGGGCGAGCTGAACTATATTCAACACCCAATGTTGGAGCAGTTTGAAGGCCCACTGCAGGAGCCCTTGGATTTTGTCGCATCGATAACCGAAGATATCACGTCGCCATCACCCTATGCAGGGTTCTGGAACGACGGGATTGCTTATGAAAATGTCACCATTACCCTAACTTTCGAGTTATACGACGCGCAGGGTGGTCTCATTTTCAGTGATTCGCAAAGCACATCGTCACCTGACCACATGATCAACGATACAGTTGCACTATTTTTTGATAGCGCAAGCAACCAGCCAATTGAGTCTGCGATTTGGGGAATCATTGATACTGAAACTCAAACTATGGATCAACTCCGCTCCGAATATGTACTCGGCCAGAACTACTTTCGAAGCCGAACGAGCCAACTACCGTCAATAAGTGGCCCCCTTTTCGCAACAACGACTCCTTACCACTTTGTCGATACAGGCATTACTTCTTATCCATTCCAGTATGCAGGTGACCTGAATTGGACTCCGTTTACCTTTGAAGGTGTCGCATTAAACGTAAGATATATTGGCGTAGATGATGACGGTGATGGCATTGCTAATGAAGTTGATGCTTGCGAGGCATCAATTCTTGACGAAACAGTATTGTTTGACGGTTGGTACGATTCTGGCGTAACCAATTATGTAGACGACAGCGGCTGTTCGGTGATGGATCACTATGCAGCGTGTGCGGCAGAAGAGCAGGAAGCACCACGTCGCGGTATTCGCTCAGTTCGTAGTGGTCCATCGAGCTGTGAAAAAGCGGTGTCGTATGACTTGGTTGCTGATGGTGTGCTCAGTTATTCAGAAGCACGTATGTTGCGCAACTCCTTATATGAATCATCGACCAGCAGTGGTCCACAATAAAAAACTTAGTGTAATACCAAGCCCGCCTCGTGCGGGCGTTTTTGTGCGAGAACTAACAATAAGTTATCGAGGTATTCATTAATTTGTTATGTTTCGTCACATTTTTATTGTCAAAATTACGAGCAAGGCTATAGTCATAGTTGGCGCATTAATAACGTGTTAATCGCCTTAGGTTTGCTGCAACAAACGAATTATGGAGAACAACAATGATAAAAAAAAATATAGCTTACGCATCTGCGGTTCTGAGTATGTTGGCACTGTCCAGCACCGCAGTAGCTCAAGAGGTGACTCGTACTATTGAATTTTCGGGTCAAGTTAGTGGTGTGTATGAAGCTCTAAGCGGTAAAGATATTACTGAATTTCAAATTACCCTAGGCGTTGACGACACAGTTACACCGTCATCTTCATCGAGCACTTCAATCAATCACTCGAGTAATGGTTATCTGCAAACATTAGATTTAGTCTTTTTCGATTCTCAAGGTGTTGAAGTCGAGCAGCCATTTGACAGTTCTTATGAAAGTGCCCCTTATTCATCTCTTACTTACTATGCAGACACGAATAATGAGTATATTTCTTTTAACTTTGAGAATGCAGGTGGCGATGGTCACTTCAGTATTTCGTTCAGTGCGCCTGTAGGAGGTTTATTCAGCTCGTTTTCACCAGAGCCAATGCTTCTAGCAGAGCCAACGCAAGCGCAATTTTCTAGTCATTTACACCTTTACTCACCTTATGCGCATGATGATGCGTATGGTTCTCTCTTAAGTGTGAACACCATCTATCCAGACGACGATGAAGATGGCTTTCCGAACAACGTTGACGCCTGCCCAGTATCGATCATGGATGAGACAGTGTTGTTTGACGGTTGGTACGATTCGGGTGTAACCAACCATATGGACGACAGTGGTTGCTCCATCACCGATCATTATGCTGCATGTGAAGCTGAAGAGCAGGAAGCTCCACGTCGCGGTATTCGCTCAGTTCGTAGTGGTCCATCGAGCTGTGAAAAGGCGGTGTCGTATGACTTGGTTGCCGATGGTGTGATTAGCTACGCTGAAGCGCGCGCTTTACGTGAAGCGCTTTATGAATCATCTACCAGTAGCGGTCTTCGCTAATCTTTTCGGATGTTTCTAAGCCCGCCTTGTGCGGGCTTTTTTATTTGATCTCTCACAGTATTATCCGTTCTCGCTACATTGTGGATTTACCAATGCTGAACTACTTTCAAAGGGTCATTAAAAATGGAGAACAGAGATGAATATGACAAAACCTTTGTTACTAGTTACTGCCTGTTTGAGTCTAATGCCGCTGCAATCATTGGCTCAAACACTAACCGATACCATCACTATAGAGGGGCGACTAACCTCCTTAAGCAATAGCTTTCAAGGCGAAGCACAACTTGATCCTGAGGCACGATTCGTGGCGACGATTGAAGTGGATCGTTTAGCTCCTGTTGAATATAGCGGCAGCGATTTGAATCAATTCCGCGACGCAGTGTTGAGTGCCGGAGTCGAACTCTATGATGGCCAGGGAATGCCGATTGATACGCCGATCGCAAAACGTTGTGATGACTCAACTTTCGTTACTCAGCCTTCTTCTAACGCTTACTTGTACTTTACGGATGGCGAAGCCGATAGCTCAGCGTACCTCATAAGCGGCGGCGATATGAACGGGCGTCAACTTGAATGTTACCCGCAATTAGCAGCTTTAGCTGCGCCATTATTTGCCACTGATTCTTTTTTCCCTGTACCGGTGGACGGCGTCTATGAGTCTCAGTTTGCAATGATGATTTTAAACGGTGACCCAGAGCGTGGTATTAGTATGGATATTGGCGGAATTGCCGAAACTATCACTGTTGTTTCGGTGGATACTGACGGCGATGGAGTGCCTGATTTTGCCGACATGTGCGCATCTGAATCATCTGAAACCGTGATATTCCAAGGTTGGTACGACTCTGGGGTTTCCAACTACGCTGATAGCTCAGGTTGTACCATCATGGATCATTACGCAGTGTGTGAAGTAGATGAAGAGCCAGTGCGAGGTATTCGCTCAGTTCGTAGTGGACCTTCTAGCTGTGAAAAAGCTGTTTCTTATGAAATGGTCGATGAAGGGATGATTGACTACAGTGAAGCGCGAGCTCTTCGAGAGGCGCTTTATGAGTCTCATCGAAACCAACCTATTTAAACGAGATTGTGTCATCTTGAAAGCCCGCCTTTTGCGGGCTTTTTCATTTATCCAACAAAAAAGCTGCTCATAACAAGTAATTATGAGCTTTGTTAACTAGCAATCGTGTGGAATTGCGCTAACTTAAATGACACAACAAAGTAATTATTTATAAAAGAGGGGCTGTGTATGAGTTTTAAAAATCTTGGGATTACAGGGCTGCTTGTCGCTCTGACGATGTTGCTGCCATATCAAGTCAATGCGCAGGAGCAAGCGGTTGAAATAACGGGTGAGATCATGGATGTCGATCATATGCCGTTTTGGCAAGGCCTTGAGACTGAGCCTTCCTTCCCACTCATGTTCCGCGCAGTGGTGGTCGAGAACACTGAAGCAGAACTGGATAGCAACGAAGGTCCGGTTGGCGGCGGCGTGTATATTGATAGCGTCCTATCGATTACCTTTGAAATTTATGACGCCAATGAAACCTTGCTGTTCGAGGATTCTTTTAGTCCTCCGGTAACCGGTGGTACAGGTTTAGAGGGCGGTTCTGCAACCTATGCCATTCCCGGGGAAAGCGAAATTTTCTTCGACTTTGATAACATGATGTGGATAGCGGCACCGCCACAAGAATCTATGGATTATGGTCGCGTGGTAAGTTTAGGCATTCTGTCAGCGCTGTTCAGTGGCATGGAGCCGGACTTTCCAATGCCTGAAGAGGCGCCAGAAGAATTTACTGGAGAGTTGTTTGCCGACTTAAGTGGTTATCCGTTACTCATTGAAGGCGAGACATTTTATCCGTTCCAATACCTGCTATTCTCGCCCTTTAGTGAGCCTGAGCCTGAGCAGGAGCCGATGCAGGAACAGCAAGAAAGTGGTTTCTACGGTATAGCTACTTTCATTCAGTACATTGACCTCGATGCTGATGGCGATGGGGTTCCAGATGCGCTTGATGTTTGTTCACCAACGATTCTGAATGAAAATGTTGAGTTTGCCTCTATTGATACGGGTGTTCCGAATATCATCGATGAATCCGGCTGTAGCATCATGGATCACTATGCTGCTTGCCAAGTGGAAGAGGAGCCAGTACGCGGTATTCGCTCAGTCCGCCGCGGCCCATCCAACTGTGAAAAAGCCGTCTCGTATGAACTCGTAGCTGATGGCATCATTAGCTATGCAGAGGCTCGTATGTTGCGCGATGCACTTTATCGAGCTTCTACTTCAGTGGCTGACAACCCATTGTATGAAGAGAGCTCAATGGGCGGTGAAAATCCGCTTTATGAGGGCGATAACTGAGTTCTCAAGAGTGAGACAATTCATGAAAAGGGGGCTTCGGCTCCCTTTTTTTTAATGTTTTATTGTGAATTTCAAAATTATCTCTTATGTTGAAAGTGCATCAATGAATGCTTGGGGAACAACTAAGGGATCATCTCATGAATCGTTCGTTTTTAACTGGCGTACTGCAAACGCTATGCGTTACTTCTTTGCTCACATTATCGGTAAGCGCAGCTGCCGAAGAAACCATCACTATTAAAGGTGAGCTACTATTTTCAAGCCTCCCTCAGTTGGGAGAGTACCAAGGGCCGCTCGCTGAGCCGCTAGTGTTTGAGGCCACGGTGGTTGAGGACGCATCATTGGCAGAGTCGACCGTCGTTTTCGGTGTCGCAGAAGAGTACTTGAACGCGACTCGTGCGCTGACTATGCAAATCTCAACCGCAGCAGGTGAGGTACTTTACAGTGAGAGTGTCACAGCCGATGAGTTCGCTCTTGCGAGCTACTTGGAACTGTATTCTGTTTTCGCTTACGGGGCTTCGGCAAGTAATTATCCAAGCGGCACTGCATTTTGGGCACTTATTTCCGGTGGCGATGAGCGCTTTGTTGACCGAGAAATCAGTCTTGGTGCCGATTTGGTCTCTCGTGGCGTCGGCATGGGCGCTGCAGCGTCCATCGAAAACTTATTCGCAGATACCAGCGGTTATCCGGTGTTAGCAACCGGTTCTTATAACTATGCGTTTTTGTACTATGACCAATCGGTGAACAATCAAACCGGCGAGGGCTACCAAGGGATCGTTCAAGGGTATGCGACAAGTGTGTCTTATGGTGTCGAGGACTTTAGCCTTGAAGCGGTGCAAGCTGCGTGCGACACCTCAAGTAGCTGCGCAATGAAGCTTATTCAGCAGTGGCGAAAACAGGGCAGCATTTCGGTTCATGAAGCGAACGCTTTACGCCAAGCCTTTCAAGCAAGTAAGTAAATAAGTGGGGCGACGGCCCCGCTTTTTTATTTAACCTCTCTTTTACTGAGCTTTGCATTGTGAGGGCTCTCGATTAACGAGTGGATTTTTCGTTAGAGAGCACTTGCATATTTGTAACTCATCGGACATGATTGACCCTATAACATCCTAATGGGATTAGGTGGCTAACATGAAAAGAAGAACAACTATGCTTAAAAAATTACCTCTCGCTACCGCGGTAGCGCTTGCATTCGCAGGAAGTGCCGGGGCTCACGCCGCAGAATTTGAAGTGGGTGATTTCCGCGTTAAGTTTGACTCCATTATTTCATACGGTGCCGCATGGCGAATGGAAGACCAAGATCTTCGCGTCATCCACCCAGGCAACATGGCCGGTGGCCAAGGCCAATCAGGCGTTGCCGATGACGGTAACCTGAACTATGACAAAGGCGATATGGTATCGTCTGTTGTCAAAGGTGTTCATGACCTGAGCATCGACGGTGGCGACTACGGTGCCTTCGTACGTTTCAAATATTGGTATGACGATGTCATCAAGAATCAAGAAGTAGCACACGGTCATACCGCAACCAACTACTATCCAGATGTAACCCTCGACAACGATGGTCTTGACGATTTCTCGACTGGCTCAGGCTTTGAGTTGCTCGATGCTTTCGCATATGCCTATTTCGATTTGGGTGACATGCCAGTCAACTTGCGCGTAGGTCGCCAAGTATTGAGCTGGGGTGAGAGTACCTTCATCTTTAACGGCGTAAATGCCATTAACCCTGTCGACGTGAACGCGATTCGCCGTCCAGGCGTTGAGATTAAAGAAGCGTTATTGCCAGTAGGCATGGTCAACATCAACCTAGGTTTGACCGACGCCACCAGTCTCGACATGTTCTATCAATACGAGTGGGACAGCTACAAACTTGATGGTTGTGGTACCTTCTTCTCAACCGTTGATATCTTAGGTGGTCCAGGGTGTAACAAAGTAACTCTGAATCCACAGCTGGTTCCTGGTGATCCATCAAGTAACCTGAGTGACCGCGATTCGGTGCAGTTCGGTGCATATCTTGACCGTTCACCAAACATCGAACCTGATGATGGCGGTCAGTACGGTTTCGCATTGCGCCATTACGATATGGACCTCGATGTTGAGTTTGGTTTGTATTACATGAATATCCATAGCCAAACGCCTATCATCTCGGCGTACAACTGGGAAGTTCAACCAAGCGCTGGATTGACGCATCCAGATGGGTACCCAATTGCCGGTCCAAACTATGTGCTGCAATACCCTGAAGATGTTGAAATCATGGGTGCGAGCTTCAGTACCAACTTTGGCCTCTGGTCAGTTGGTGGTGAATACAGCTTCCGCAACGACATGCCAGTGCAAATCAACACCACTGAAATCTTGACTGCGGGTCTTCGTGCCGGCGTACCAAGTACCTTCAGTGACCGTCTTGAGGCTGACTCAGAAGGCAACTTCACTAACCTAGGTGAATTGCAAGAAGGTTATGATCGCCACGACGTTAGTCAGTACCAGTTAACCGGTATTCGTTTCTTCGATAACGTGTTGGGTGCTAGTCGTGTGACCTTTATCGGTGAAATCGCCGCGAGCAAAGTGCACTCATTACCAGGCCTAGACGAACAGCGTTATGGTCGTAACCCAGTGTATGGCAAATGCTTAACAGTTGCTGACCAACAACAACTGGGTAATCCAGCACCTGCGGGCGACATTAACTGTGAAGGTTTCGTGACTTCGTCATCTTGGGGTTACCGTACCCGTTTAGTGGCAGAGTACAACAACATCTTCTCAGGCTGGAACATGGTTCCAACTTTGGCATTTGGTCATGATGTGAAAGGTTACTCAGCTAACAGTAACTTCATTGAAGGCCGTAAAACCATCGGTTTGAATGTTGATTTCAACTACCTGTCAGCTTACAAAATTGGCGTAGGTTACAACATCAACACTGGCGGTGATTTCGAGCCAGCAAGTGACCGCGATTTTGCAGCTGTAAGTTTCAGCTACAGCTTCTAAAAATCAAGAATGATGGAAAAACCCGCTTCGGCGGGTTTTTTTATGCCATTCATCGAACATGACTTGCGAAAAGTCCGCGTAGCCCGTAGTTCTACTACGGGTGAAATCTGAATTAATCGACTATGGTTAGGCAAGTCGATCTCAGCTGTAATTTGAAAGCTTCCCCCGCAGTAGAACTGCGAGCTACGTTGGAGTCAAAAATGAAAACTACCATCGGAATGATGCTGGCGCTGGCAACAACCAGCGCCATGGCTACAGAACAAAACATCTTCCAGCCTGAAGATGTTTTCCAACTCGAATATGCGAGTTCCCCAACAGTGCACCCAAGTGGTGACTATACGGTTTTCGTCCGTAACTACATGGATATTATGACCGACCGACGTTATGGCGCGCTCTGGCGCGTAGATAACGATGGTGAATTGCGCCCGTTACTCGGCGGTGACGCCAACGATCACTCACAAACGTGGTCGCCGGACGGCAGCACGCTAGCTTTTGTATCCAACCGCAGTGGCAGTAACCAAGTCCACTTGTACTGGACCGACACCCAGCAGCATGCTCCTGTCACACGCCTGACCGGTTCACCCAGTAACCTTAGTTGGTCACCTAATGGTGAGTGGCTCGCCTTCACCATGTTTACTCCGGAGCCATCGGCACCGCCGGTGAAGTTACCCAAAGCTCCAGAGGGTGCCAAGTGGGCCGATGCCCCCAAATATATCGACAAAGAACAATATCGGTTTGACGGTGCAGGCTATGCTCGAGATGGCTACACCCAGATATACGTGATGCCGGCTGACGGCGGGACACCGCGCCAAATTACCCATGGCGACTATCACCACGGTGGCACGTTGGCATGGAACGGTAACGACACCATAGTCTTTTCCGCGAATCTTCGCGAAGATGCGTTTGATCACCCACAAAACTCAGAGCTGTATAGCGTTAACGTAACCAGCCAAGAGATCACACAACTAACCGATCGTAACGGCCCGGACCGTTCGCCGATCATCAGCCCAGACGGCAGCAAGCTTGCTTGGCTTGGTAACGATGACGAGAAAATGAGTTATCAGCTCACCCAGTTGTATGTCATGGACTTGGACGGCAAACAGCCCAAATTATTGACCAGTAACCTCGACTACAGTGTTAGTGACGTACAGTGGGCTGCCGACAGTAATGCGGTGTATTTCAGCTACGATCGCCATGGTAATGGGCACATCGTCAAGCAGTCACTGAACGGCGAGCGCCAACAGTTAACCGATCGCATGGGCGGCTTAAGTTACGGACGCCCTTACAGCGGTGGTGATTTCGACGTCGCTGCGAATGGTACTTTGGTGTTCACCGAAGCCAACGCTCAGCGCCCAGCCGATTTGGTTATGCAAACCGGCCAGACAGCGAAAAAGCTCACGCAATTGAACGAAGATCTATTTGCGCACAAAGAGCTCGGTAAAGTAGAAGAGATCTGGTACGACTCGAAACACGGTGATTACAAAATCCAAGGCTGGATTGTTTACCCGCCGAACTTTGACGCTGATAAAAAGTATCCGTTAATTCTCGAAATTCACGGTGGTCCGCACACGGCCTACGCTGAGACTTTCTCTGCAGAAGTACAGTTGATGGCGGCCGCAGGAAATGTCGTGCTCTATACCAACCCGCGCGGCAGTACCAGCTACGGTGAAGAATTCGCGCAGGAAATCCACCACAATTATCCAAGTCAGGACTACGACGACCTGATGGACGGCGTCGACGCAGTCATTGATAAGGGCTTCATCGACGAAGACCGCTTATATGTCACCGGCGGTAGTGGTGGTGGTGTGCTAACGGCTTGGATTGTGGGTCACACCGACCGCTTCCGTGCCGCTGTGGTCGCGAAACCAGTTATCAACTGGTACAGTTTCGTATTGACCGCTGACGCCTATAGCTACTTTACTAAGTACTGGTTCCCAGCTTTACCTTGGGAAAATCCAGAACATTATTTAAAATACTCACCTATTAGCTATGTGGGCAACGTCACCACGCCGACCATGCTGTTGACTGGTGAGGCTGATTATCGTACGCCGATTTCAGAGTCTGAGCAGTACTATCAAGCGCTAAAACTCGAAGGTGTCGAAACAGCGATGGTTCGCGTCCCCGATGCACCGCATGGCATTTATAGCCGGCCGTCCAACTTGATTGGTAAGGTCGCCTACATCTTGCATTGGTTTGAGAAATATAGTGACGAACAAACAGACGACTAACGAAGCAAACGCCATCGACGCAGTGATCACCTGGGTCGATGGCAATGATCCCCAGCACCAAGCAAAACTTAACGCTTATCTTGAAACTTTAGGACGACAGCCGAAGTCTGCCAGTGCAACTCGTTTTCGGGAATGTGGGGAACTCGATTACTGTGTCGCTTCATTACTTCAGAACGCACCGTTCATCCGAACGATTTATATTGTGACCGATCAGCAGACGCCAAAGCTTCTGCAGCACTATGCGGGTACCCCTGTTGCTGAGCGGATCAAGGTTGTTGATCACCAGGCCCTGTTTGCGAGCCTTGGCGATGTCCTTCCGACATTTAATAGCTTAACGATCGAGACTGTCTTGTGGCGGATCCCGGATTTAGCCGAGCAATTTATTTACCTCAATGACGATTTTCTCATCACCAAGCCTCTGCGAGTCGAGGACTTTTTTCAAGAGGGTAGGCCGGTTATCCGGGGGAATTGGCAACCACAGGCTGAACAACGCTGGACAAAGCGTCTGCAGAAGTGGTTGGGGTTGGGTGACCGCGCAGACGATCCGAGCTTTAAGCGTTCGCAAGAGCTGGCCGCGAAGCGCTTAGGTTTCCAAAACAAGTTCTATTGTATCGGCCATACACCGCATCCTTTGCTGCGCTCAACCTATGAAAAACTGTATGCGGAGCAACCTGGTGGGTTTGCGGAAAATGTTTCCTATCGGTTACGCAACGAAGCGCAGTTTTCGCCGATTGCGTTAGCGCACCATTGGCAACTGCAGAACAACGCCGCTATTGAAGAACATCAGCTCGACTGCTTGAACATCAAGCCGAAGCGCTACAGTGCCGGAAAACTAGAGACATTGTTGCGCGACTCGCAGTGCCGCTTTGCCTGCATCCAAAGTCTCGACCTCGCTGACGAAGCGCAATTTGAAGCCGTGTTGGCCGGTCTCGACAGTAAAATACAGCTACCTTACTCACTAAAGAACTAAGCTATGCAACAACTCACATGGACCGATTTGCTCGGTAGCGAAAAGCAACAACCGTACTTTGTCGAGCTACTGGGGCGAGTGCAAGCCGAGCGAGAGGCAGGCAAAACTATCTTCCCGCCCAGCGAACAGGTATTCAATGCCTTCAAATACACCAAGCTGGAAGAGTTAAAGGTCGTGATCCTCGGCCAAGATCCCTATCACGGCCAAGGTCAAGCGCATGGCTTATGCTTCTCGGTACCCAAAGACGTCAAATTGCCGCCCTCGCTGCGTAACATCTACAAAGCCATCAAGCATGACTACCCAGACTATCAACCGCCCGAGCATGGCGACTTAACGCATTGGGCAGAGCAGGGCGTGTTACTGCTGAATACGGTATTGACCGTTGAGGAAGGTAAAGCACATTCACATGCGAGTTGGGGATGGGAACGTTTTACCGACAGCGTTATCGAGAAAATTAATGAGCACTGTGAAGGTGTGGTGTTTTTACTCTGGGGTGCACACGCACAGAAGAAAGGGGCGTTGATCGACCGTCAACGCCATCATGTGTTAACTGCGGTGCATCCATCACCGCTATCAGCGCACAGGGGCTTCTTGACCTGTGGTCACTTCCGCCGCACCAACGAATTACTGGAAGTCGGAATCGACTGGTAGCCCGTGGTTCTACCACGGGTCCAACCTGACGTCACGACCATGTCTGTTCAATTCGAGTCTCTTTGTTTAAACAAAGAACGAACAGCAAACAGCGAGGAACGGTTTTATTAGAATTCGAGTTCGTCGAGCTCGAGATCTAGACCGTGGTCCATCTCTTTAAGCTCATCGCGTAAGCGATATTTTTCTTTAAGCGCTTCAATTTCCCGCCACTTGCGTTTGACCCGACGTGACTTGTTCTGTTTAGCTTCAACACCGTTTAGCTCTTCTGAATGATCCATGGGATCCTCCTAGCTTATAGTTGTTATTTTAGGCATAGCGCAACACTTTAATAACACCTGCTGAATAAAAACACAAGTGCGTTGTTTGCTATTCGCTATTCGATGTTCGATGAAACATAAACAACGCTTTCTTGCGCCCGGCGCAAGAAAGCCGTATAATCCGCGGCCACAAAATCGTTCTTTCACAGCACAGGTATATTGGTATGCATCCCATGTTAAACATCGCGGTGCGCGCTGCGCGTGCGGCCGGCAAAATTTTGAGCAAGAATTTCGGCGTTGAAGCTGACCTGAACATTCAAGCCAAAAGCCAGCATGATTTCGTTACTGAAATCGACAAAGCAGCTGAGCAAGCGATCATTCGCACAATTCAAAAAACGTACCCAGATCACAGCTTTTTAGCTGAAGAGAGCGGTGCGCATGAGGGCGCGACCCCAGAGCATCAATGGATTATTGATCCGCTCGACGGGACCACCAATTACCTGCGCGGTATCCCACATTTCGCAATTTCTATTGCATACCTTCACAAAGGCACAGTTCAAGCAGCAGTCGTTTACGACCCGTTGCGTGAAGAGCTATTCTCTGCCAGTCGTGGTGCCGGTGCCCAGTTGAACGGCAAACGTATTCGTGTAACCAAACAGCGTGATTTGAATGGCGCGTTATTGGCGACCGGTTTTCCGTTCAAGCGCAAAGACTTGGTTGAGAGCTATCAAAATGTGTTTGGTAGTTTATTTGAGCAGACTTCAGACATGCGCCGCGCTGGTGCAGCAGCACTCGATCTTGCTTATGTCGCAGCAGGCCGCATGGACGGTTTCTGGGAGTTTAGCCTACAGCCATGGGATATCGCTGCGGGCGGTTTGATCGTGCGTGAAGCAGGCGGCTTGGTGACAGACTTCGCCGGTGGTCATGGCTTTATGCAAAGCGGCCATGTCGTGGCCGGTAATCCGAAGGTCGTGCAGGGCATCCTTAGCAAAGCGCGTCCACATTTACCAAGCAGCATGAAGTAGCGACTATGCTCGACAATATCCGCATTGTTCTCGTTAACACCTCGCACACCGGCAATATCGGCTCGGTGGCGCGGGCAATGAAAACCATGGGCTTGTCTGAGCTCACTCTCGTCGACCCTGTACAAGCACCTGATAGCCACGCCTCGGCGTTGGCTGCAGGTGCGACCGACGTACTGCATGGTGCAACCATCGTCGACACCTTAAGTGAAGCGATTGGCGATTGTGGCATGGTCATAGGCACCAGCGCACGCAATCGCACATTGGATTGGCCGTTGCTGGGTCCACGCGAAGCCGCCGGCCAAGCACTTGCCGAAAGTGCTAACTACAAAGTTGCACTGGTATTTGGCCGCGAAAGTAGCGGACTCACGAATGAAGAGCTGCAGCAATGCACGCATCATGTGCACATTCCCACCAACCCTGACTACAGCTCGTTAAATCTCGCAATGGCAGTACAAACGCTGGCGTACGAAATCCGTATGCAATGGCTTGAGGCTGACGAAAAGCCTGCTGTTGCTGAGAGTGAGTATCCACTTACTGAAGACCTTGAGCGCTTCTACGTACACTTAGAAAGCACATTGACGGATACCGGCTTTATTATTAAGCAGCATCCAGGTCAGGTGATGGCGAAGTTGCGGCGCTTATTCACACGCGCGCGTCCCGAGGCGAATGAGCTCAATATCCTGCGCGGCATCCTCGCCTCAATCGACAAGAAAAACCGTTAAAAGCGATGTTTGCTATTTGCTGTTCGCACGTTCGCTGCGCTCACTGTTTGTTGAAAGCAAAGCGAGTGTTTTGTTTTTCGAACAGCGAATAGCGAACAGCAAACAACGCTCTTCAGAATACTTGACTAAAATAGTCGGGAATGCGAAAATTACGGCATAACGATGGAGGAAATAAAGCTATGCGCTTAACCTCGAAAGGGCGATATGCCGTAACTGCAATGCTTGACGTTGCGTTACACACTGAACAAGGACCCGTGCCGCTGGCAGATATTTCTGAGCGGCAAGGAATTTCACTGAGCTATCTTGAACAATTGTTCGCGCGCCTGCGTAAGAAAGGGCTCGTGAGCAGTGTGCGTGGGCCGGGCGGTGGTTATCGCTTAGGTTATGCGCCGCAGCAAATCTCGATTGGCGCAGTGATTCAAGCGGTGGACGAAAGCATCGATGCAACCCGTTGTGGTGGCAAAGGCGGTTGCCAAGGCGGCAGCCGTTGTTTAACCCACTCGCTGTGGTCGAACTTAAGCGACCGCATTGAAGATTTTCTCGCAAATATCAGTTTGGCCGAGCTGGTCAAACAACGCGATATTAACGAAGTGGCTGAGCGTCAGAATGCGCAAATCGCGGAGCAGAAGAAACGCGAGCAACAAATTGCACTGAATTGTCAGTTATAAGCTGTCTGACAACGTGAGGAGTAGCACCGAATGAAATTACCGATTTATTTTGATTATGCAGCAACCACCCCAGTCGACCCTCGTGTCGCTGAGAAGATGATGCAGTATTTAACGCCAGACGGGCAGTTTGGTAACCCTGCGTCACGTTCGCACCGTTTCGGTTGGCAAGCGGAAGAAGCTGTTGATATCGCCCGTAACCAGATCGCCGATTTAGTGAATGCTGACCCGCGTGAAATCGTGTTCACCTCTGGTGCCACTGAGTCAGACAACCTTGCGATTAAGGGTGCGGCGGAGTTTTACCAGAAAAAAGGTAAGCACATCATTACGGTAAAAACCGAGCACAAAGCGGTACTCGATACCTGCCGCCAGCTTGAGCGTGAAGGTTTTGAAGTCACTTATTTAGATGTGAAAGAAGACGGCTTGCTTGACTTGGATGTATTCAAAGCTGCGTTGCGCGAAGACACTGTGTTAGTGAGTGTTATGCACGTCAACAATGAAATCGGTGTCATTCAAGACATCGAAACTATTGGCAACCTGTGTCGCGAAAATAAGACTATTTTCCATGTCGACGCTGCGCAAAGCGCTGGTAAAATCGACATCGATTTGCAATCGCTGCCAGTCGACCTGATGAGCTTTTCAGCTCACAAAATGTACGGCCCGAAAGGCATCGGTGCGATGTACGTACGTCGTCGCCCGCGGATCCGCTTGAATGCGCAAATGCACGGTGGTGGACACGAGCGTGGTATGCGTTCAGGGACGTTACCGACCCACCAAATCGTTGGTATGGGTGAAGCAGCACGTATCGCTAAAGAAGAAATGGCCGCAGAGAGTGAGCGCTTCCGTGCCTTACGTGATCGGTTGTGGAATGGCGTAAAAGATATCGAAGAAGTGTATGTGAACGGCTCGCAAGAGCACGGCGTACCGCACATCTTCAACATTAGTTTTAACTTCGTCGAAGGTGAAAGCCTGATCATGGCACTGAAAGACCTTGCGGTATCGTCAGGTTCGGCCTGTACTTCAGCAAGTCTCGAGCCTTCGTACGTATTGCGAGCCCTGGGCCGCAACGACGAATTAGCGCATAGCTCAATTCGATTCAGCTTTGGTCGCTTCACAACTGAAGAAGAAGTAGACCATGCAATAGAGCAAATTCAGAAATCCATTGGTCGCTTGCGCGACATGTCGCCCCTATGGGAAATGTACAAAGACGGTGTTGATTTGAATACCGTTGAGTGGGCGGCTCACTAAAAGAGGTGAAGTGATATGGCATATAGTGAAAAAGTAATCGACCATTATGAGAACCCGCGTAACGTAGGCGGTTTCGACAAAAACGATCCTTCGGTAGTTACTGGCATGGTCGGCGCTCCGGCCTGTGGTGACGTGATGAAGTTGCAGTTGAAAATCAACGACAACGGCATCATCGAAGATGCGAAGTTCAAAACTTACGGCTGTGGTTCAGCGATTGCCTCAAGCTCACTGGTAACTGAGTGGGTAAAAGGCAAGTCGATTGAAGAAGCTTCACAGTTGAAGAACACGCAAATCGCTGAAGAGTTGGCGTTACCACCAGTGAAAATTCACTGCTCTATCTTGGCCGAAGACGCAATCAAAGCTGCGTTGGAAGACTACAAGAAAAAGCACGCGGGCTAAGCTAGCCCGCACACTGTTGGTAAATTTGCAGCATTAATTTAGTACCAAGAATGAGGCAGTAATGGCGATTACCATGACCGAAGCGGCCGCCCAACGTGCGCGGTCGTTCTTGGAACAGCGCGGTAAAGGCGAAGGCATCCGTCTAGGCGTGAAGACCACTGGGTGTTCAGGCCTAGCGTATGTGATGGAGTTCGTTGATGAGGTGGATGACACCGATACCGTCTTTGAAGAAAAAGGCGTGAAAATCATCATCGACGGTAAAAGCTTGGTTTACCTTGATGGCACTGAGCTCGACTTCGTGAAAGAAGGTTTGAACGAAGGCTTCGAATTTAACAACCCGAACGCCAAAGGCGAGTGCGGTTGCGGCGAGAGCTTTAACGTATAAATGAATCACTTCGAGTTTTTTAACTTACCTGTCGCGTACAACGTCGATTTAACGGACTTGCAGCAGCGCTATCGCAAACTGCAACAGGCGCTGCATCCTGATCGCCACGCCACGGGGAGCGAACGCGATAAGTTGCTCGCCGTGCAGCGTACGGCGCAACTTAACGATGCTTACCAAACGCTGCGTTCGCCCTTGTTACGCGCTGAACATCTGCTAGCGCTGCGTGGTGTCGACATGCAGCACGAGCAGAAAACCTTGCAAGATCCTGAGTTTCTGATGGCGCAAATGGAATGGCGTGAGCGGTTGGAAGAACTTGATGCTGGCGACTTTTCAGGCATCGACGCGGCGTATAAAGATTTGGCTGCGCAAACCGCAGAACTGCAGACAGAGCTTGAGCGCTTGCTAGTTGCCGAAGAGAACGAAGAGGCAGCGGATACCATTCGCAAACTCAAGTTCATGCATAAACTCCGCCGCGAACTCGAAGCCTTAGAAGACGACGCCTGATCTTCGAACAATAAACAGCGAATAGCGAACAACGAGGTTTTCTGAATGGCCCTTTTGCAGATTGCAGAACCCGGACAAAGTACCGCACCACATCAACATCGCCTGGCTGCGGGCATCGACTTAGGCACCACAAATTCTTTGGTGGCCACCGTACGCAGTGGTGAAGCTCAAGTCCTGCGCGACGAACAACAGCGCGCCATTTTGCCGTCAGTAGTTTACTACGGCGCTGACGAGATCTGTGTCGGCCATGAGGCGGTCGCCAAACACGGCGATGCAACGCTGGCCACTGAAGACACGATCGTTTCAGTCAAACGCTTTATCGGCCGCACTGTCGCCGATGTACAGCGTAACTTTTCCAACTTACCTTACCGCATGAGCGAAACCGACAACGGCGTACCGGTATTTCATACCGCCGCGGGTGAACGCAATGCAGTAGAGGTTTCAGCAGATATTTTGCGTTCGTTGTCCGCTCGAGCCCAAGCCGCTTTGGGCGGCGAGCTTACGGGGGTTGTCATCACCGTACCCGCGTACTTTGACGACGCCCAACGGCAGAGCACTAAAGACGCAGCGCAATTAGCAGGTCTGAACGTCTTACGCTTATTGAACGAACCGACCGCAGCAGCCGTAGCTTATGGCCTAGATACCGGCCGTGAAGGCTTAATCGCCGTCTACGATCTCGGTGGTGGCACCTTCGATATTTCTATTTTACGCCTGCAAGGCGGAGTGTTTGAAGTGTTGGCGACGGGTGGCGATAGCGCTCTTGGTGGCGACGACTTCGACCAGCTTATCGTGGCCCACTTGAAGCAAGTATGGAGCCTCGACGATGCTGTCCCAGCACGCTTAGAGCGCTCTTTAATAAACGCCGCGAAACAGGCCAAAGAAGCTTTAACTGATGCTGAAGAAACTGAGATCAGCGTAGCTCGCAGTTCTACTGCGGGGGAAGCCTCAGACGCCACTGAGCTTCGCGCTACGCTCACACGCTCCCAACTCAACGAACTCATCGAGCCGCTCGTACGCCGCACCCTAGTCAACTGCCGCCGCGCCCTGAAGGACGCAGAAGTTGACGCATCAGAAGTCCTAGACGTGGTTATGGTAGGGGGCTCAACCCGCGTGCCGCGCGTGCGCGAAGCCGTTGGCGAATTCTTCGGCCGAGAGCCTTTGACCTCGATCGATCCTGATGAAGTCGTCGCGATTGGCGCAGCCATTCAAGCCGACATCTTAGCGGGCAATAAGCCTGACTCCGACATGCTTTTGTTGGACGTTATTCCATTGTCTTTGGGTTTAGAAACCATGGGCGGGCTGGTCGAAAAAGTTGTGGCGCGCAACACCACAATCCCAGTGGCGAAAGCTCAAGAGTTTACGACCTTTAAAGATGGCCAAACGGCCATGATGATTCACGTGGTACAAGGCGAACGCGAGTTGGTCGACGACTGTCGCTCGTTGGCGCGTTTTGTCTTAACCGATATTCCACCGATGGCCGCAGGCGCAGCCCATATTCGCGTGACTTTCCAAGTCGACGCTGATGGTCTGTTAAGCGTCACCGCCATGGAGAAATCCAGCGGTGTAACGGCGTCTATTCAGGTGAAACCATCGTATGGCTTGAACGACGAAGATATTTCGCAGATGATCACCTCATCGATGACCAACGCGAAAGAAGACATGGCTGCGCGTATGTTGCGCGAACAGCAAGTCGAAGCCGATCGTGTGCTTGAGGCACTCAGTAGCGCACTCGCAGCGGATGGTGATTTATTAGATGACGCGGAGCGTACGCGGTTGGATGACGCAATGGAAGCGTTGCGCGTCGCGCGCGCAGGCACATCTTCCGATGCCATCGAAAAGGCCATCGAGAAAGTTGATCAAGCCAGCGAAGATTTTGCCGCGCGCCGCATGGACGCCGGCATTCGCAAAGCGCTGTCAGGCAGCAACGTTAACGAACTTTAATTTGGGGAAATCGTAATGCCAAAGATTGTATTTTTACCGCATGAAGAGCTTTGCCCAGACGGCACCGCCGTAGAGGCCGCTGACGGCGAAAGCGTATTAGATGTAGCGTTGCGCAACGGTATCGGCATCGAACATGCTTGCGAAAAAGTCTGTGCTTGTACTACCTGCCACGTCTATGTGCGTGAAGGCTATGACTCACTCGCCGAAATCAATGACAACGAAGACGACATGCTTGATAAGGCCTGGGGCCTCGACCCTGACTCACGCCTAAGCTGCCAAGCCCGCGTCAACGGCGAAGACCTCGTGGTTGAAATTCCTAAATACACCGTGAATATGGTGAAAGAAAATCACTAAAAAGTGATGAAGCGTGTGGCGAAAGGGAGGCTCAGCCTCCCTTTTTTGTATCCGTTCAATGCGACCGACAATCATTCGAAGGGAATGTGCCAGTTGAGGCTGAAGAAGTCGAGCCCGTCATTAGGACGATCAATATCAGCTTGGGAGTAGTGGGTATATGCAAAGCTCAAGCGCGCTTTACTCGCATTGCTGTATTGCCAACTCAAGGCTACGCGGTCCTCGAATTGAAAGTGAATCGAGAGCTTGCGGTCGCCAATCGAAGAACCATCTAATGCAGAAAGACCGATCCCTGCTTCGAAGAAGAGTGGGCGTTGGTTACCGGCAATATGCCATTGGAATACGGGGCTCAGCGTGAGCGCTGTGAGTTTATCATTGGAGTTATTGGAGTCCTGCCAATGATTCACTGCACCCTCAAACGATAGCGTCGGACTGCCGATGGCTGCTAACCACGAATCAGGCAGCAAAGCCTGGGCATAATTATCGGAGCGTAAGCCAATGCGCCCGCCCCATAGCTGGTCAGCGGAATACACCGCACCGACATGGAACTCCTGCGCGCATAGCTGCTGTGAAGCGCTTGCTGAAACAAGCGCTGTCGCAATAATGAGTCGAGAGAACTGCACAATCACCTCTGACTAATTTGAATGGTAGCGGCATTTTACATACATGCATGAATGTATGTAAACAGTCTAAAATCGAACGTTTTAATCGATTTTACCGACCACTCTATTTCGCAGTGGCATTAGGGAGGGCAGCCCTCCCTTTGCAAGCGATTCTTCTCGCGTTTTTGGGGCGACCTCTGCCCCTTACTCTAATTTCTCAGCGAATGTACGTTTGAATTTCGCAAGTTTAGGGCTAACGACGGCCTGGCAGTAAGCATTTTGCGGGTTACGCTCGACATAATTGTCATGGTAGTCCTCGGCAGGCCAGAACTTCTCTAGCGCGACAACCTCAGTGACAATTTCGTCTTGCCATGTTTTGTCGGCACGCATTTCGGCAATAATTTTTTCAGCTTCAGCACGTTGCTCATCGGTTTGGTAAAAGATTGCCGAACGATACTGTGTACCAACATCGTTACCTTGGCGATTTAATTGCGTGGGGTCGTGTAGGGCAAAAAAGATCTCGAGAACTTCACGCACCGACAATGCCGTTGGTTCAAAGGTAATTTGCACCACCTCAGCATGCCCCGTGTTACCTGTGCATACCTCTTCGTAGGTTGGCTCGGCTTTTTCACCACCGGCATAGCCAGACTGGGCTTTGAGCACACCACGAACCTGCTTGAACGCACCTTCGATGCACCAAAAACAACCACCACCTAAAGTAATTTGCTGTGTCATATACAACTCCTAATAGACGTTTAGACATCTATACCATGTAAGCCGCCAAGAGAAAAGGGCAGACGTCAAAGAAAAATGCAAAGCAAAGAGAGGGCAGCCCTCTCTAATGCAAGCGGTAGCAGTGAAATGTTGAAACGTGTATAATCCGCGCGACTTTAAATTAGCTAGCCTTTTATGATTGGAGACAAACCATGGCTTTAGAACGTACTTTATCGATTATCAAACCTGACGCTGTTGCAAAGAACGTGATCGGCGGTATCTACAACCGTTTCGAAACTGCGGGTCTGCGTATCGTTGCTGCAAAAATGATGCACTTGAGCAAAGAGCAAGCAGAAGGTTTCTATGCCGAGCACAGCGAGCGTCCTTTCTTCGGCGCATTGGTTGAGTTCATGACTTCTGGTCCAATCGTAGTAAGCGTACTTGAAGGCGAGAACGCAGTACTGCGTCACCGTGAAATCATGGGTGCTACTAACCCTGCTGAAGCATTGGCAGGAACGCTTCGCGCTGACTATGCTGTATCTATCGATGAGAACGCGGTACACGGTTCTGACGCTGTAGAATCTGCAGCACGCGAAATCGCATACTTCTTCGCTGACGAAGAAATCTGCGCACGCACTCGCTAAGACAATAAGGCGTGGCTCGAACGCTACGCTTTTCGTATGCTTCGCTGTTCGTCCGCTGCGCTGTTCGTTAATATCGAATAGCGAACGCAGTGAGCGGACGAACAGAGAGCGAAGCGAACGCACGAACAACGAACAACGGATTTTATGAACGCAGTCGACAAAAAAGTTAATCTTCTCGATCTCAATCGCCAAGGCATGCGCGAGTTCTTCCAAGAACTGGGCGAGAAGCCTTTCCGTGCCGATCAGGTCATGAAGTGGCTTTACCATTACTGCGTTGACGATTTTGACGAGATGACCAATCTCAACAAAGTCCTAAGAGAAAAGCTCAAAGAAATCGCTGAGATTCGTGCCCCAGAAGTACGCATGCAACAGCAGTCTTCTGATGGCACCATTAAATTTGCCATGACGTTATTCGACGGCCAAGACGTCGAGACGGTATGGATTCCTGAGAGCGATCGCGCCACCTTGTGCGTAAGCTCACAGGTCGGTTGCGCGCTCGAGTGCACATTCTGCTCAACGGCGCAGCAGGGTTTCAATCGCAATCTCCGCGTTGCTGAAATTATTGGCCAAGTGTGGCGAGTGAATAAATTACTCGGTCCTTTCGGCGAGACCGGCATCAAGCCAGTCACCAATGTTGTTATGATGGGCATGGGTGAACCGCTCTTGAACTTGAACAACGTGGTTCCGGCCATGGACCTGATGCTTGACGACAACGCTTTCGGTCTGAGCAAACGCCGTGTAACACTCAGCACGTCCGGCGTTGTGCCTGCGCTATACAAACTAAAAGAGCAAATCGACGTAGCTCTTGCCATCAGTTTGCATGCGCCAAACGATGAGCTAAGAAACGAAATTGTACCCATCAATAAGAAGTACAATATCGAAGAGTTTCTCGAAGCAAGCCGCCACTACATTGACGGCTCGAAGGCGAATAAAAACATCACCATTGAGTATGTGATGCTAGATCATGTGAATGACAGCATGGATCAAGCGCATGAACTGGCCGAGACCCTCAAAGGGACGCCTTGTAAAATCAATCTCATCCCATTCAACCCTTTCCCTGGCAACGATTATGGGCGCTCGAGTAACTCGCGTATTGACCGTTTTGCTAAGGTTCTGATAGAAAAGGGTTATATTGTGACTGTGCGGAAAACACGTGGCGACGACATTGATGCCGCCTGTGGTCAACTCGTAGGTGATGTGGTCGACCGCACTAAACGTATCCTGAAAAAGCAACGCGCCCAGCGCGGCGGTAGCGGAATCGACGTCAAGATTTCGTAAATCCATCGCGAAAAGCCGCAAAAAACATAGGCAGGCACGGCGCATTCAGGGTAGCATAGGTAATTCAGCAACGAGGACCCGACATGCGCAATTTGCTCTACATTCTTCTTCTTGCAACACTTTGTACTGGCTGTGTAAGTCAGCGCACAGTGGATGGTAAAGAAAAGCCTGCGCAGGAGTTTAATGCGAAAGAAGCAGCAGCAACACGCTTAGCGCTCGGTCTTCAATATCTGCAAAGCGGCAATTATGAGCAAGCGAGGGTTAACCTTGAGCGCGCTCGCGATTACACGCCTGACAATCCTTCCGTACAAACGGGGCTGGCGTTTTACTACCAGCAAGTGCAAGACTTTAAAATGGCCGAGCAGTACTACCGCAAGGCGATTCAACTGCAGCCGAACAATGGCGACACCCACAATAACTTAGGTGCGCTGCTTTGTAACATGGGGCGCTACGAAGAAGCTGAACAAAGTTTTGTCCGAGCGCTCAACATTCCTGACTACGTGAAGGTTGCCGCAACCTATGAGAATGCTGCACGCTGCGCTGCACGTGCGGGGCAGCAGCAAAAATCAGATAGCTATTTTCGGCGGGCTATCAACCACAGTTCACGCAACAGCACTATTCTAGAAACCTACGCTGCGGTATTGTTAGAGCAAGAACGCTACCAAGAGGCCGCAGACGTTTTGAAACGCCGCTCCCAGTTACCGCAACTTTCAGCTGAATATCTATGGCTTGAAAGTGAGTTAGCACGGCAACAAAATGACCTTGCGCGGCAACGTAGTTTCGGCGATTTACTTTTGTCGCGCTTTCCGGATTCGCGTCAAGCTGACGCTTACCGCATGCGCGCCGCAACCAACTCTTAATGAAGTAACCCATGACCTCGAATAAAGATTTACTAAATGATGAGCTGCCTGAAGAAGGCGCCCAAACCGATCAACCTTTAGCCCAAACGCCAGGGCAAATCCTTGCGCAGGCGCGTGAGCAAAAAGGCCTAAGCCAGCAGCAAGTGGCTGATAGTCTGCGCTTGCGCTTAACCGTTGTACAATTGATTGAGGCAGATGACTATGAAAAGCTTGCCTCGACTACTTTCGTCCGCGGCTACCTGCGCTCCATGGCAAAAGCCTTAGAGGTAAACGAAGAAAAAGTCTTCAAAGCATTTAATGAACACGGCTATGACAACAGCCAGTCCGCCAATGTGAAGATGCAAAGTTTTTCACGCCGCAAAGTGCGCGAGCGCAATGATAGCCGGCTAAAATGGATTAGCTACATCATCATTATTGCGGTGTTAGCCTTAGTACTCATTTGGTGGTGGCAAGAAAGTAACTTTAGCCTCAATACCATCACCGGTAGCGAAGATGCGCCGACCGAGCAGGAAGCGAAACAAGAACGCGCAACAGTGCAGAACATTCCGCAAGTCGTACGCCCATCTCGCATGACCGAAGAAGAGGCCGTCGCCCGCAATGCGACTGCAGAGAATGCGGGTGCCAGTGACAACGTACCCGTAAACGCCGATGCGAACGCAGTTGATGGTTCCGCTATGGATGACGCTGAACCAAGCGACACCAACGAACCAGCAGCAAGCGATAATGCCGCTGCCGCTGACACAAGCGGGACTAGTGACACGAACGACACCGGCGACACCGCAGGTTCAGCAGAACCGACCACCATTAGTGCGGAACCCACACCAACCCCAGAGCAACTCGTCCTAGAATTCAATCAAGCTTGTTGGATTAAAGTCACCGACGGCACAGGCGACGACATCGCTATCGGCGTAAAAGCTGCAGGTTATCGCATGCCGCTGACGGGCGAGCCACCTTTTGATATCATCTTATGCAAACCAGAAGCCGTTACCTTGACGTATAATGGTGACAACGTAAATCTTGATGATTACGTGCGTAACCGCAGCGTGACCCTTACGTTAAACTAAGAGCGTAACGAGCACAGATTGAAAGGCACACGAAGTAACCATGATGCATGAGAATCCAATAAAACGTCGTCCATCACGCCGTATCTACGTAGGCAATGTGCCTATTGGCGACGGCGCACCGATTGCGGTGCAATCGATGACCAATACTGAAACCACCGATGTCGAAGCAACAGTCAAGCAAATCCAAGCGATCGCGAATGCGGGCGCAGACATTGTGCGTGTTTCAGTCCCGACCATGGATGCGGCCGAAGCCTTTAAATTTATCAAGCAGCAAAGCCCTGTGCCATTGGTTGCAGATATTCACTTCGACTACCGTATCGCGCTCAAAGTGGCGGAGTACGGCGTTGATTGTTTGCGTATTAACCCTGGCAACATCGGTAACGAGCAGCGTATTCGCGCAGTAGTGGATGCCGCTCGTGATCGTAATATTCCAATAAGAATTGGTGTAAATGGCGGCTCGCTCGAGAAAGACCTGCAAGAAAAATACGGCGAACCGACGCCAGCAGCATTGGTCGAATCAGCAATGCGTCATGTCGATATTCTCGACCGTCTGAACTTCCAAGATTTCAAAGTCAGCGTGAAGGCTTCTGACGTTTTTCTTGCGGTGGACTCCTATCGCTTGCTTGCTAAGCAAATCGAACAGCCATTGCACCTAGGTATTACCGAGGCCGGCGGCTTACGCAGTGGCTCAGTAAAATCGTCTATCGGTCTCGGCATGCTATTGGCTGAAGGTATCGGTGACACGCTGCGAATTTCACTTGCAGCTGACCCAGTTGAAGAAGTGAAAGTTGGTTTCGACATTTTGAAGTCGCTCAGAATTCGTAGCCGCGGTATCAACTTCATTGCGTGTCCAAGCTGCTCACGCCAAGAATTCGACGTTATTGGCACAGTGAACGCTCTCGAACAACGCTTGGAAGACATCACCACCCCTATGGACGTGTCGATCATCGGCTGTGTCGTGAATGGTCCTGGTGAAGCCTTGATTTCGCATATTGGCTTGGCCGGTGCGAAAAATAAAAGCGGATTTTACCTCAATGGCGAACGCCAAAAAGAGCGTCTGGATAACAACGATCTCGTCGATCAGCTCGAGCGTCATATCCGTGAACAGGTAAAACGCTTCGAAGCTGAACAGATTCCTGTGAAGCAAGCGTAAAGCTGCGGTATACTACCCGTCATTTTTTCAAATTGAATTCAATTTAACGAAACGGTAAGTGAAATCGTGGCAAAAACAATCCAAGCAATTCGTGGAATGAATGATCTGTTGCCGGAGCAAAGTCCGGCTTGGCAGTACGTTGAAGGCGTGCTTCGTGATGTCGCAGCAGCCTACACCTACCAAGAGATCCGCATGCCAGTGCTGGAAAGCACCGACTTGTTCAAGCGCTCGATCGGCGAAGTGACCGATATCGTTGAAAAAGAGATGTACACCTTTGACGATCGCAACGGCGACAGTTTAACGCTGCGCCCTGAAGGTACAGCCAGTTGCGTTCGTGCAGGTAATGAACATGGCCTGCTGTACAATCAAACACAGCGGTTATGGTACATGGGCCCGATGTTCCGTCATGAACGCCCGCAGAAAGGCCGTTACCGTCAGTTCCATCAGTTTGGTATCGAAGCGTTTGGCATGCCCGGCCCTGATATCGATGCAGAAGTGATTCTACTTTCAGCACGGCTATGGCAGGCCTTTGGCATCAGCGAACAAGTTGAGCTGCAGCTTAACTCGCTGGCGTCGAACGACGCACGCGCGCGTTATCGCGAAGCATTGCGCGAGTTTTTACGAGCGCATGAAGAACAGCTCGATGAAGATTCAAAGCGTCGCCTCGACACCAATGTGCTGCGCGTGCTCGATAGCAAGTCGCCAGAAACGCAACAGGTTTTAGAGAACGCGCCGAAACTCTCGGACTACTGGGACGATGAATCGCGAGCGCATTTCGAAGGTTTAACGCAACGTCTCGACGCGGCAGGTATCAAATACGTATTAAACGAGCGCCTCGTCCGTGGCCTCGACTACTATAACCGCACCGTATTTGAGTGGGTGACCACTGAACTCGGCGCACAAGGCACAGTGTGTGCCGGTGGTCGTTACGATGGCTTGGTCGAGCAACTCGGTGGTAAAGCAACACCAGCGGTAGGCTTTGCCATGGGCATCGAGCGCCTTGTACTGCTGCTCGAATCACAAAATAAGATCCCAACGAGTCAAGTGGTCGACGTTTATGTGTTGGCGTTAAATGAAAGCGCGGAACTTAAGGCTCCGGCTGTTGCCGAAAAGCTTCGTGACCAGTTCGCAGGGTTAAAGGTACAGCTGCATAGCGGTAGCCAAAATATGAAGAAGAAGCTAGCAAAAGCTGACAAATCAGGCGCCGAATATGCCATTATCATCCGCGACAATGATTTTGAATTAAAACACTTACGCAACCGCGACAAAGATGATCTGATTATCACTGACTTCGCGCAGCTTGAAAGTGTTTTTCAAACAACAAACAGCAAATAGCAAACAACATATAGCAAACAACGGTTTTAAAGGAATTCCCCGATGGATACAGAAGAACAACAAGTCGAACAGATAAAAGCATTCTGGAAAGAGCACGGCAAAGGCATCGTCGCCGGCCTCGTGATCGGTTTCGCTTTATTTTACGGCTGGCGTTATTACGACGCGCAAACGTTGGCGAAGCAAGAAGCACAGTCTGAGCAGTATGAGCAAGTTGTAGCGCAGCTTGAGGCCAATGGCGCAGAAGCTTTGGATAGTGCTAAATCGTTCGTTAGCGAAGCTAGCGGCAGCACTTACGCCACTTTAGCGGCCTTTGAAGTCGCGCGTAAAGCTGCCGAAGCAGGCGATCTTGCAGCTGCTATCACCGCACTTGAAGGCGCGCAAAGCAGCGCCGAAGGCGCATTAAAGCATGTCGCAAGTTTACGTTTAGCGCGCTTGCAGATGGCGCAAGAGAATTATCCAGCAGCCTTAACCGCGCTTGAGCAGGTAGCCCAAGTGGAAGGTTTTAAAGCCAAAGCCGCGGAGTTACGTGGTGACGTGTTGATGGCACAGGGCGATGCAGCAGGCGCTCGTCAGGCATATGAGAGTGCGATTGCAGCAGCGACTGAAGCGGGTGTTCCGACTGTATTAGTCGAAACCAAACTCAACAGCATTCCGGCGGCATCATGAAACAAGTTAAGTACCTGAAGCACAGTATCGTTATCGCTGCAGCCCTCGGTTTGAGCGGCTGTTCGATGTTTGGTGATGAAGAGCTGAGCTACAAAGAACTGCAACCTTTTAATGCCAGTGTACAGCCAAGCGTGCAGTGGGACGCCGGCGCCGGTGACGGTATCGGTGAGTTCTTTTCACGTCTCAACCCGACGGTCGTCGGCGACTATGTCGTCGTGGCCGATCGTCTAGGCATGATCATGGCGTTCAACCGTGCTAACGGTAACCGCGTGTGGGAACGTGACCTGCAGGCTCAGTACGCGGCGCAGGGCGAAGGCTGGCTAGATGGCGCCGAATCACTACGCATCAGTGGTGGTCTAGTAAGCTACGGCGATAATGTCGTGCTCGGCACCGAAAATGGTGATGTCATCATGCTAAACGGTGTGGACGGTAGTGTTGTTTGGCACACCAATGTCAAAGCCGAAATCGTCTCGGACCCTGCTCTCGATGGGAATCACGTTGTGATCACCGCAAGTAACGGTAAAGTTTTTGGCCTGAACGCCGAAAATGGTGAAGAGCGCTGGAGCATGATTACCGATGTTCCTGCTTTGAGCCTGCGCGGAACTGGCGCACCTGCGTTAGCTTCCGGTGGGGCAATCTTTGGTACCGCAAACGGCAAACTCACCGTGGCGGTGCTTGATAACGGTCAGCAAGTTTGGGAAGCGCGCCTAGCTATCCCGAAAGGTGCAACCGAGCTGCAACGCTTGGTCGATGTCGATGCTGCGCCAATCTCACGTGGCGAATTGATCTACAACATTGCCTATAACGGCCAGCTTGCAGCAGTTGAAATGCGCACTGGACGCGTGGTTTGGCAACGCGAATATTCGTCGTTCCAAAACCTCGATATCTACGGTCAAACGATCTATGCCACTGACGCCGACGACCGCGTGTATGCGATCAACATTGACGGTGGTATTGAACGTTGGGTCAACGCTGACTTTGAAGGTCGCGAACTGACGGCTCCGGTGTATTACAACGGCTCTATTGTAGTGGGCGACTCTTTTGGTTATCTGCATTTTATTGACGCAGCAAGTGGTGAAACTGAAGGCCGCCTTGAAGTAGGTAGCGACGTGTATGTTGCACCGGTAGTGGCTGATAATGAACTTTATATACAAACACGCGACGGCACGTTACTCGCGGTAAGGACTAACTAAGAATGTTACCTGTTGTGGCCCTGGTCGGGCGCCCGAATGTGGGCAAATCCACCCTGTTTAACCGGCTGACCCGTACTCGGGACGCACTGGTAGCGGACTTTCCTGGTCTGACACGCGATCGTAAATACGGCCAAGCCGATTACGATGGCTATCAATTTATCGTCATTGACACCGCGGGTGTGCATGGCGACGAAGAGGGCATCGACAAAGAAATGGCCTCGCAGTCACTGCGCGCCATCGATGAAGCCGATGTGGTGTTGTTTATGGTGGATGCCCGCGACGGTATCACCAGTGCCGACTTAGGCATCGCCAAGCACTTACGTTCGATTGGCAAGAAAGCTTATGTGGTAGCCAACAAAATCGACGGCATCGATGCCGATTCCGCGCAAGCCGATTTCTACGAACTTGGTCTTGGCAACGTGTACGGCATCGCAGCAGCGCATGGTCGTGGTGTAGAGAGCTTGCTGCATAAATGCTTCACGCCGCTGCTCGACGACTATCCCGACATGTCGGTAGCCCGCAGTTCTACTGCGGGGGAACTCGACGACGGAGAAGAAGCTGAAGAAGCCCCCGAAGATCTCGCCCACGACGAAATCGACTATGATGCCTTACCGCTAAAACTAGCCATTGTTGGTCGCCCGAACGTAGGTAAGTCGACACTCACCAACCGTATACTTGGTGAAGAGCGGGTGGTCGTGTATGACATGCCCGGCACCACACGCGACTCGATCTATATCCCCATGGAGCGCGATGGTCGTGAATACATTCTGATCGACACCGCCGGTGTACGCCGGCGCGGTAAGATTGACGAAACCGTAGAGAAATTCTCGGTCATCAAAACCCTGCAAGCTATCGAAGACGCCAACGTAGTGATTTGCGTACTCGACGCTCGCGAAACTGTTTCTGATCAAGATCTCAATTTGATTGGTTTTGCCCTGAACGCAGGCCGCTCAATTGTTATCGCCGTGAACAAGTGGGATGGCCTCGACAGCGACCACAAAGAAGAGATCAAACGCGAACTCGACCGCCGCTTGGGCTTTGTCGACTTTGCGCGTGTGCATTTTATTTCTGCGTTGCATGGCAGTGGCGTCGGCAACTTATTTGAGTCTGTGCTTGAAGCCTATGCGAGCGCAACGCAACGGGTCGGCACATCAAAACTAACGCGTATTATGGAAATGGCAGCGGAAGAACACCAGCCGCCTTTGGTACGTGGTCGCCGCGTTAAGTTGAAATACGCGCACGCCGGTGGCTATAACCCACCGCGAGTGATTATTCACGGCAACCAAGTCAACGATTTGCCGGGCGCCTATCAGCGTTATTTGACCAACTATTTCCGCAAGTCTTTAGGCGTTATGGGCACGCCAATTAAGATTGAATTCCGCGAATCGGAAAACCCATTTGCCGGCCGCAAAAACAAGCTTACCTTGTCACAGCAGCGCAAGCGTAAACGTTTGATGAAGCATATTAAAAAGAAAAAATAATCGTTACTACCGTTTCATCTTCAATAATTCACGGCGCTCTTTCTTGTCAGGCTTATGATCGGGGTGTGGGTTGTACAAGGCGTTAGCCTTGCGCAGCTCGGCTTCGCGCTCACGGCGTTCTATTGAAGCTTCGGTCTCTTGGTACAACTTCTGCGCCTCTGGCGCGCCCCGCCGTTGATCACTCAGTTCTACAACCTCGACTTCGACAACATCGTAACCTTTTTTAAGTTTAATCAACTGCCCAACACTGATGGTCTTAGCTGGCTTCGGCCGCTGACCGTCCACCTGTACCTTGCCAGATTGCACCATCTGCCGCGCGAGCGACCGCGTTTTATAGAAACGTGCCGCCCACAACCATTTATCAAGCCGTACATTTTCCATTATGTGAGGTCGTTCTCGCGGAAGCGGTATTCGGCCAAGCAGTAGTCGCAAGTCATGACGATTTCACCATCTTCGGCAAGGATTTGGCGCAATTCATCAGGGTGTACCGCCGCTAATGACTCTAGCGTGCGCTGACGCGAGCAGCCGCAGTGGAACGAGACCTGCTGTGGCGAATACACCTCAACCTGTTCCTGATGATACAAACGGTGCAGCACTTCTAAGCCAGGCAAAGTATAAAGCTCATGCGCGGTCATCGAGCCCGTCAGGGTTTCTAAATGTTCAAACGCAGTGAGGTCATGCCCAGCCGCAGGCAGTACTTGCAAGAACATACCGGCCGCGTGTTCGCCATCGGCATGCAGCCAAACACGGGTGTGCAATTGTTCAGATTGTGCAAAATAACGTTCAATAACCTGCGCTAAGTTCTCTGCATCGGCATCAACGACACCTTGATACCGTTCACCATCATCAGGCGTAATGGTGATAATCATGACCGCCTTGCCAAACAGTGCGCGAAAGTCATTGTTGTCGTCGGCGATGGTGCCGCGTACCCGTGCTAGACCGCGTAGGTCTTGCTCATGGCTACCATTAACCGCGATAAAATTAATTGGGCCGTCGCCTTGAACTTGTAGGTTAATATGCCCCTCAAACTTCAAGGTGGCGCTCAGTAATGCCGTTGCGGACATCAATTCGCCGAGCAAACGCTGCACAGGGGCAGGGTAATTGTGGCCTTGTATCATGCGCTGATAACTGCTACTTAATTGTACCAGTTCACCACGGACATCTTGTTCAAAGAAGGTATAGCGTAAGAGTTGATCAGTAGGGTAAGTCATAGTACTTCATCACAATGTAATATTTTGTACGTATTCTACCACAATCCCCCATTTTGATCTGTTCACTTTGTGGCTTAGCGGTTAGAATGGCTAATAACTCTGTGCTGTCACAAAATTATAACGAAATTAAAAATGCAGATTGAGAACCCACAACTTCAGCGCTTTCTTGCCGTCACCACGGGCCCACGCTTCTTGCGTGCACTCTTGTGGGTGCTAACTGCGCTGTTCGCTATCTTTGCGGTCTGGACCTTAGCCAAAATGACGTGGCAAATGTTTGCGCCCGCGAGTCCACCGGCGAGCGGTCCGTTGCAAGTACAAGTGCAAGCGAACACCAGCAATCGTCCTACTTCAGTAAGTCGACTCGCCGACCTAAACTTATTCGGTACCAGCGTGGTCACCCCAACCGATACCCGGAATGCGCCGAAAACGCAGCTTAACGTGCGTTTATTAGGTGTCACCGCGAGTAATGTACCTGAACGTTCGGCTGCAATTATTGAGAAAGATCGCAAGCAAGAAGTGTACGTCATTGGCGACAAAATTAGCGGCACGCAAGTGAGTATCGAAGAGATCTACGCCGACCGCGTTATCCTCAATAATAACGGTGCACTTGAAACCCTCGAACTAGAAGGCATTGGCGAGTTAAGCGAAGGTTTGAGCTTGACCCTTGAGAATCAACAACGGGCCCAAGCTACTCCAGACGATGATGCGCCCATGAGCGATGACCAGTTGCGCCGTGTGTCGCAAGCACAGCAAGCATACCGTGAATTGCGCCGCAGCGGTGAAAGTGCTGCGCTGTTGGACTATATTCGCATTAGCCCAGCGATGTCGGGTGACGGCTTGCAAGGCTATCGTCTGAGCCCAGGTAAATACCCGAAACTTTTTACTGAAGCAGGGTTCAAAGCAGGCGACATTGCGGTCGCCATTAACGGCCAAGATTTAACTGATGTCTCCAGTGCGCAAGTCGCTATTGGAGAACTACGCAACGCACGCCAAATCATTGTGACGGTGCTGCGTGACGAAGAATATCTCGACTTAGAACTAGCAGTTCCGAGCGAGTAACCAGAACAACGAAAACAATAGGACGCAACTATGCGTAACTTGACCACCGCATCTATTTTGCTTACCAGCATTACCTTGGCCTGCGCCATGGGCGCGAGTGCTTCAGCATTCGCCCAACAAGCTGAGCAACAAGCTAATCAAGAAGCCGCAGAATATGCTGCGAGTTTTAAAAATACCGACATCACTGAATTCATCCAAGTTGTGGGCCGGAATCTTGGTAAAACCATGATCATCGACCCTGACGTGCGTGGCACCATTAACGTGCGTAGTTACGATGTGATGAGTGAAGAGCAGTATTGGCAGTTCTTCTTGAACGTCCTTGAGGTCTATGGCTTCGCGACCGTAGCCATGGAGTCAGGTGTGATAAAGGTCATGCGTGACAAAGATGCACGCAACGGTGCGATTCCAGTGGTTGACGACAATTCATTGGGTGGTGATACGTTGGTCACCCGCGTAGTACCTGTAAATAATGTTAGCGTTCGCGAATTAGCGCCGTTGTTACGATTACTCGCAGACAGCAGCGGTGGCGGTAACGTCGTCAGCTACGACCCGTCAAACGTCATCATGATCACCGGTCGTAGTGAGACCGTCCAGCGTTTAACTGAAATCATCGAGCGCGTCGACCGCGCCGGTAACCAAGACGTCGACGTTGTGAAGCTCGAATACGCGTCGGCATCTGAAGTCGTGCGCATTGCATCTTCTTTGTTTGAAAAAACCAACGAAGGCACACCACCACTATTGATTCCGAAAATTGTTGCCGACGAGCGAACCAACTCGGTCGTGGTAAGCGGTGAACCACGCGCACGTCAGCGCGTGATTGCTCTGATCAACCAACTCGACCAAGACCTTAAAACTGAAGGCAACACCCGCGTTTACTATCTTAAATACGCCAAAGCTGATGAGTTAGTTGATGTGCTGCAAGGCGTGAGTGAAAGCATTCAAGCCGAAATGCAAAGTGCGGGTGGTAACCCACAACAAGCGCGCATGGCACGAAATGTACGCAACAATAGCGGTCAACAAATCAGTATTTCGGCGCACGAAGACAGTAACTCATTGGTCATTACGGCACAGCCAGATTTGTTGGCAAATCTCGAAAGTGTCATCCGTCAGCTCGATATCCGCCGTGCGCAAGTACATGTCGAAGCGATTATCGTAGAAATCTTCGAGGGTGACGGCGTTGACCTTGGTCTACAGTGGATTTCTGAAGACGGCGGCATGGTGCAGTACAACAACGGTCGCCAAGTGCCGATTGGTCCGCTTGCAGCGGCAGCTTATCAGGCCCGTGAGCGCGAAGGCCGCACCACTCAAACCATCGTGGACGGTAATTTGGTTACCACCACCGAGCCGGATGAGCCAGGTGATGTAAGTTTGCTGGCGCAGTTACTCGGCAACGTCAATGGCATGATGGTCGGCGTGGTGAAAAACGACTGGGGTGCAATTTTGCAAGCCGTCGCCACGAACACCAAGTCGAATATCCTGGCCACGCCAAGCATTATGACCGTTGACAACGAAGAAGCCTCTTTCTTGGTCGGTCAGTCGGTACCCACCATTACCGGCTCAACCGCCGGAGCTAACAACGAAAACCCATTCCAGACCGTTGAGCGTGAAGACATCGGTATCAAGCTGAACGTCACCCCGCAGATCAACGAAGGCAACGCAGTACAGTTGGTCATTGAGCAAGAAGTTTCGAGCCTAAGCGGTGCTACGGCAGTGGATATCACTATCAACAAGCGTACGTTAAAAACGACGGTTATGGCCGATGACGGCGAAACTATCGTGCTCGGCGGTTTGATCGATGAAGACGTGCAAGAGAGCGAATCGAAGATCCCGTTACTTGGCGATATCCCGCTAGTGGGCGCTTTGTTCCGTAGCACCTCAACGACAAAGCAGAAGCGTAACTTGATGGTGTTCCTACGCCCAACGATTGTGCGTGATTCAGGTACCGCAAATGGCCTGAGCAGCCGCAAATATAACTATATGCGGGCACAGCAGTTGCAGCGAAACGAAGAAGGCGTAACGCTGATGCCAAATACCGAAACGCCAGTTCTGCCCGAATTTAAAGACAGCGATTTAGCCATCCCGCCTGAGTTACAGAAGTACCTCGACGAGCGGGAGGGAGGCAACGGCAATGACTGATGTTGCCGAGCTAGCGGCGCGCGTCACTCCGCGGCGCTTACCCTTTGGTTTCGCGAAACGCTATGGGGTTGTGGTCGCGGATCATGCTGAGGCAGACGACGATACCGCGTTGCTCACCGTGCATTGCCGAGAAGACGTTGCGCCGCAGGTATTGTTAGAGGTGCGCCGTGCGGTGGGTAAGCCGTTTACCTTAAGCAAGCACAGCGCCGAAGCCTTTGATGCGATTCTGACTCAGGCTTACCAGCGTGACTCGTCAGAAGCTAAGCAGTTGATGGAAGATATCGGCAACGAAAGCAATCTGTTTTCATTGGCCGATGAATTGCCGCAGACCGAAGATTTGCTTGAAAGCGAAGACGACGCGCCGATTATTAAACTGATCAACGCGATGCTGTCTGAAGCCATCAAAGAAGGCGCTTCGGATATCCATATCGAAACCTTTGAAAAAGACCTGTTGGTGCGGTTCCGTATCGACGGGGTTTTGCGCGAAGTGATTCGCCCGAACCGTAAACTCAGCTCATTGTTGGTGAGCCGTATCAAGGTTATGGCGCAACTGGACATTGCTGAGAAGCGCGTCCCACAAGACGGTCGTATTAGCCTGCTCATCGCCGGCCGTGCTGTCGACGTGCGGGTATCGACCATGCCCTCGAATCATGGCGAGCGCGTCGTATTACGTCTACTTGATAAGAACAATGCGCGGCTGAATTTACAGCAGCTCGGTATGACTGATGGCAATCGCAAAATATTCGCCGAACTGATTAAAAAGCCGCATGGCATTATTTTGGTCACCGGTCCGACGGGGTCAGGTAAATCCACTACCTTGTATGCCGGTCTCATGGATATCAATTCCAAAGACCGCAACATTCTCACCGTCGAAGATCCGATTGAGTATGCCATCGAAGGCATTGGCCAGATGCAAGTTAACCCGCGGGTCGACATGACCTTTGCGCGTGGTTTGCGGGCCATTTTGCGGCAAGACCCCGATGTTGTGATGGTCGGTGAGATCCGTGACGTGGAAACCGCACAAATTGCCGTACAAGCGTCGTTGACAGGTCACTTAGTGCTGTCGACCTTGCACACCAATACCGCAGCGGGCGCGATTACGCGTCTCGAAGACATGGGCGTAGAACCTTTCCTGCTCAGCTCTTCGCTGTTAGCGGTGCTCTCGCAGCGCCTGGTTCGAACGCTCTGCGATGACTGTAAAACCCCGATCCAAGAGGGCAGTCAAGAGTGTCGTGCGGTCGGTTGTGACAAGTGTAATTACACCGGTTACCGCGGGCGTACCGGGATCCACGAGCTGCTCGTGGTCGACGAAACCATTCGTGACCTGATTCATAACGGTCATGGCGAGCAAGCCATCGAGAAATACGTGCGCACCAGCACACCAAGTATTCGTCAGGACGGACTGGATAAAGTAGCGCAGGGTCTCACCACACGCGAAGAAGTGTTGCGTGTGACGCGCGAGGAGTAGTCATGGGAGCGTTTTCCTACCAAGCGCTGGATGCCAAAGGGCGCAAGAAAAACGGTGTGCTCGAAGCGGACACCGAACGCCAAGTTCGTCAGCTATTGCGTGACCAAGGCTTGATCCCAGTTAGCGTGGGCGAGGCTGAACAGTCAGGTAGCGATGCAGCAACGCAACAAAAAGGTCTCGCGGGCTGGTGGGCGCGGCGTAAGGTCCGCAAAATAAGCTCAGCAGATCTCGCGCTTATTACGCGTCAGTTAGCCACCCTAGTGGCTGCTGCTATGCCGATTGAGCAAGCTTTACTGGCGGTCGCGGAACAAACCGACAAACCACGCTTGCAAAAGCTCGTCATGGCGGTGCGTTCGCGTGTCGTTGAAGGTTACTCGTTAGCCGTAGCGATGAGTGACTATCCGCACATCTTCGACAAACTCTTCACCGCCATGGTGGCGGCCGGTGAGCGTTCGGGCCACCTCGATGAAGTCTTGAATCGCTTGGCCGACTACACTGAGCAACGCAATCAGCTCAAAGGACAATTGGTTCAAGCGCTGGTTTACCCTGCCGTGCTCACCTTTGTCGCAATTAGTGTCATCATTTTCTTGCTCGTTTCAGTGGTACCGCAAATCGTTGAGCAGTTTGGCGATTTGGGTCAGGAATTACCGTTCATCACCCGCGCATTACTTGCGGTAAGTCAGTTCTTACAAACCTTTGGGCCCTTTATTCTAGTGGCAATTGCCGTTGCTTTAGTGATCTTCCGGCAAATGCTAAAAAATGAAAAGCGTCGTGATAAGTTCCATGCTTGGCAGCTAAAAGTTCCCCTCATTGGGCGTGTCATCAAAGGCGTGAATACCGCACGCTTTTCGCGCACGCTGAGCATTCTAACGGCTTCGGCCGTGCCCTTACTCGAAGGTTTGCAAATTACCTCTCGAGTCTTAAGTAATCGTGCCATGCAGAAGGCGGTGACTGGCGCAGCAGACCGCGTCCGCGAAGGTTCGTCATTAAGAGCGGCGTTGGCGCAAACGAAACTGTTTCCACCGATGATGCTGCATATGATTGCTGCAGGCGAGAAATCAGGCCAATTGGAGCAAATGCTAGGCCGTGCTGCGGACAACCAAGACCGCGATTTCGAGAACACCATGAATGTGGCGTTAAAAATATTTGAGCCAGCACTGATCATTGTCATGGCGGCGGTGGTCTTAGTCATTGTGATGGCAATTATTCAGCCGATCTTGCAGCTCAATCAAGCAGTCGGCTTATAAACTGGAGGAAGTATGATACGAAATAAAGGTTTCTCACTGATCGAAGTGATGGTCGTGATTGTGATTCTAGGTCTATTGGCCACACTCATTTTGCCGAACGTTTTAGGCTCGGCAGATCAAGCCAATCGGCAGAAAGTGAAATCAGACATTATTGCGTTGGAAAACGCTTTGTCGCAATACAAGCTAGATAATGGCGTATTCCCGACCACTGAGCAGGGCCTTGAGGCTTTAATCAATGAACCAACAATTGACCCATTACCGCGTAATTATCGCCGCGGTGGTTACATTCAACGTTTGCCACTCGACCCTTACGGTTCTGAGTACATGTTGCTGAGTCCAGGTGAGAATCGCGACATTGATATTTTCTCAGCAGGTGAAGACCGTCAGCCAGGCACCGAAGATGACATCGGTAACTGGAACCTTGAACAAAACTAAGGGGTTTACCCTTGTTGAAGTAATGGTCACCATCGCCATTATTGCCTTGATGGCAGTGGCGGTGACCTTTGTCGTGCCTGATCAACAAGACGATCAGCTCGATGATGCAGCGGAAGATCTTTACCAGCGTATGCGCTATGCCCAAGAATACGCGCTGTTGCGCCATGCTATTTTAGGCCTGCGTTTCGACGAGCAAGGCTACACTTTTGTCGAGTGGCGTGAACAACAATGGGGGCCGCTCGATTTTCGTGGTTTGCGCTCGCAAGATTGGCCCGCAGGTGTAATGTACGAGCTAGAAAGTGAAACTGACAACCTGCTAGGGCAGAACGAAGACGCGGTCGAGGCGTTTTTTGCACCGCCAGAAGACACCAACGTAAGCGCCGAAGAGCTGGAAGCGCAGCAACCTCAGCTGTGGATCCTCGGCAGCGGCGATATCTCAGTATTTACCCTGCGCTTACAACCGGAAAACTCACTTGCGGGTGAGGGTTGGGTGCTGCGCAGTGAAGACGGTTACAACATCAGCCTGCAGCATGCGGAGGACGTGGAATGACGTTATCCGTAGCCCGTGGTTTTACCTTGGTCGAGGTGATGGCAGCGCTGGCGATTTTCGCTATGGCAGCCCTAGCAGGTGTGGCCGCCGCCACCAACCACCTGAATGATCTCGCCTACATGGAAGAGCGCACCATGGCACGCTACGCTGCAGCCAATGCGCTGGCGCGTTTGTCGCTAAGCGACGACCCGCGGCAAATGGAGACCGGCGTTGAAACCATCGCTAACAAAGAATGGCACTGGTCAGTCACCTTCACCGAAACCGTCACCGCCGACGTCAGTTACGTCGAAGTCACCGTCCGCCCCAGCGAAGAAAGTACTGCTAAAAGCTACATCCTCGGTCGCTACTTGAGGGCGCCAGAATGACACGACGTAACGGCTTCACTTTAGTTGAGGTATTGGTGGCGATTGTGGTGTTCGCGATTATTGGGCTGGCGAGCTCCGCCGTGGTCAATAGCATGATGCGTACCAACGAGCAGAGTGCCGAAGTGCGTGAACAATTGCAGCAGTTGCAGCAAGCGATGCTGATGCTCGAAACCGATCTACGCCAAGCCGTGTCGCGGCGCACGCCCGCCGAAGAATATTATGTGCGAGCTGGCTGGTTTAACCCAGGTAATCTATTGGCACGCAGCGAATTGCAACCTGTGCGTTATTTCATTAACGAAGAGCAACAACTGGTACGTCAGCACTATACCTATGCCGATATGAGTGCAACCACCGACCCGACCGAGCGCGTCATGCTCGAGGGCGTTAGTGAATTCCAAGTGAAACCTATTATTAAAGGCGCTGAACGTAATCGCTTCAACGCCCAAGCTGGCCAGGCTGCCAAGAGTAACGAGGACGGCCCGATGGCCATCCCGGACGGCGTCGAAGTCACAATTGAAACCGAGCGTTGGGGCACCATCGTCCGGGTCTTTATTTTAAATGGGGGAGATTTCCGTGAACCGCAAAGTTCCAGTCAACCTTCCCCATAAGCAGCAGGGCGTGGCCCTGATCATGGTATTGCTGGTGGTTGCGTTGGTCACCGTGTTGGCCGTGCAATTGAGCAAGCGCCTGCAAATGAACGTCGTGCGCACTATGAACTATCAGCAGAGCGAACAAGCCTATTGGTATTGGCTCAGCGCCGAGGAAATTGCGCGGCAATTGCTGCAATTGCAAGTCGGGGACAGTAACGGTGTGATCCACCAAGGCCAAGTATGGTACTTGCAAACTGAAGAGGAACGCGTCTACCCGCTCGAGGGCGGTGGCATGGCCAATGTTGGTATCAAAGACCTGCAAAGCTGTTTTAATGTCAACGCGCTGAAAGCGGATGACTTAAGTACCGAGCAAATGGTACGGCGTAAAGTGCAAATGCGCATGTTGCTGCAAGCAGCGCAGCCCGACATGGACGATTACAATGCAGATGTGATCGTTGAAAGCCTCGCTGACTGGCTCGACCGTGACGAACAAATGAGTAGCAGTTATGGCGCTGAACGCTCAGATTACGAAAGCCTAGCCGTGCCTTATCAAGCAGCGAACGATTACTTCGTGCATGAGAGTGAGCTGCGCTTGGTTCGCGGTATCACCCAGCCGATCTATCAGGCGTTAAAGCCGTTCGTCTGCGTGATCCCCAACAGTAACCGCAACCAACTCAACCTGAATACCGTTGAACATGGTGAAGTCTTGCATGCCATGATGCTCGGCGCCGTGACCGTTGACGCAGGCAATGCCGCCATCGAAAACCGCCCCGACGAAGGCTATACCACTGTTGAAGATGCGCGAAATAGCAGTATCTTGGCGCAAGCGAGCCAGCAAAAGATTAATCCGAATTTTGGTGGAGTACCACGGCCGAGCGGGCTTACTGAAGAATCGTTAGGCGGTATGTTTGACGACTTCGTGGTAAAAAGTAATTATTTCGAGTTAGATACCCAAGTAAAATTCGGTGATATGGAATTACGTGGGCAAAGTAAACTCTACGTAGAAGAAAACGACAGTGTCGTATTGCTGCGTGGGCTAGGAGAACCTTAATGGAACAGCTCTATATTCATTTGGCAACGCCGGTGCGCTGGTTGGTGTGGCACCCCAGCCAACAAGAGGTCATCGCCAGTGGCGAGCTCAACGACCTGAGTGAGCTGCCGCAACTGCATGACAAAGCGCAGCGCTGCAACGTAACCGTGCTGGTACCGGGGCAAGATGTGCTCTTGACCGAGGTGCGTTTGCCCGCCGGTTCGCAACGTTTATTGCCGCAACTGATTCCGAATAGTCTGGAAGATGAACTTGCCAGCGATATCGACAGCCTCCACTTCGCTTGGCCGGCAAATGCCAAGCCAGCCGGTGTCGATGCGCCGATCCCCGTGACAGTGGTCAGTAAAGCGCACATGCAAGAGTGGCTTGATGCCCTGCAGAGTGCAGGTATCGAAGCTGATGCTATGTACCCAGATTATTTTGCTTTGCCTGTCGCTGAGCAGGGGAGCTTGTTGCGTTTGGGCGCGAGTATGCTTGTGCGCGAAGCGCAGTGGCAAGCCTACAGCATTGATGTGCCGCCGCTATTTGATAGCGCTGCTGAGGACATAACTGAGAATTACGAGCTACCGCTACAAGTTGCCGCAAGCGGTGCGATTACGCAAACGATTAACTTGCGTCAAGGCGAGTTCCGTGTGGTGCGCAAACGTCGCAAGCAAAGCGCAAATTTACCCTGGCAACCGGCGGCTATCGCTGCTGCTATCGCGCTGGTGGCAGTGTTTGCTCAGCAGTTTGTTACCTATGTGCAATTGGGCCAAGAAAATCAACAATTGCAGCAAGCGATCGAGTCAACCTATCGTGAGGCATTTCCGAATACCACCCGCATTGTGAACGTAAAAAGCCAACTGCGGCAACAACTGGCAAGCGTGGGCGGTGACGCCAGTGCCGCGAATGACGGTGAAGTGCAAAGTGCGGGAAGTTTTTACATGTTAGGCCAGCTCGAACCCGCTTTCCGTGCGACACCTAGTGTCGAGCTCGAGCGTGTGCGTTACAACGGCGGCACACTGCAATTGCAAATCAACGCAGACGATTTCGATATTCTGCAACGTTTTCAAGAAGCCGCCAAACAAACGGGCTTAACCGTGAGTCAAGGGCAAGTCACCAACCAAAACGGCATTGTTAGTGGCGCGCTTGATGTTACCGCCGACACTGCAAGAGAAGGGGCTTAACCGATGCTACCAGAACAACTTCAACAACGTTGGCACCAACTCAACAGTCGCGAGCGTCTGCTTGTGAGCATTGCCGGTGTGGTACTGCTTATTTGTGTCGTCTATTTCGCTCTTTGGCAGCCGTTACAAAACGGTATTGACCAGCGTGAATTGCAACGCAATGCCCAGCAAGACACTCTGAGCTGGGTGCGTGAAAATACAGGACGCTACCTAGCGTTGAGTAAGCAATCAGGTGCTCCGAGAAACACCACGTCGAATGCTGGCGCAACAGAGTTGGGCGATATTCCGCGCATCGTGACGGAACAAGCACGCCGCTTACAACTCGATGTCGGCCGCATGAGCCCTGAAGGTCAGGCCTTAGTGGTGGTCATGAACGATGTGCCGTTTAACCAAGTGCTGGCGCTACTTGACGCACTGCAAAGCCAAGCTGGCTTGAGCATTGAACAACTGGACATCACCCGTGGCAATACGCCAGGTCACGTGCATGTACGACGTTTACGCGTGGGGTTAGCATGAGTTGGCGCTGGCTACTTTGGTTAATACCGATATATCTAGTCGGCTTAGTCGTATTTGCTCCAGCGCGCGCGTTACTGTGGTTTATTCCTGAACAAAGTGGCGTGAACCTCAGCTCGGTCTCGGGGACGCTCTGGCACGGGCAAGCCTCGGTGAGCGCCACAGTTAGCCCGCAAGTAACCGCGAATTTTCAACAAGTGCAATGGCAGTTGCGCCCATTAGCGCTGCTAAGCGGCAAAGCCGAGCTTGACTTCAACATTCCGCAAGCCAATGTGGTGGTGGGCTCAGGTACGGCAACCCTCGGTTTTGGCGGCAGCGTGCAGTTGCAGGGCGAGTTCAGTGGCAACTTGCAAGAAGCTATTCAAGCGTACCGGTTACCCGTACCGGTCACCTTAGACGGCCGCTGGGCCCTTTCGCTTACGGACTATACACTCGATGATCTTGCCAGCGGGCAATGGTGTACTCAATTACAGGCAACAGCGAGCAGCCGCGGCACGGCCGTGCGCTTTAATAATAACTGGACTGACATGGGCGAGTTTGCAACGACACTCAGTTGCTCTGCGCAAAATGAAATAATTGCCACTATGGCAGGTGACAATCGTCTCGGCTTAAGCTTTACTACAACAGTGGGCGGCAACCAGCAGGCACCGCAGGTGCGGGTCCAAGGCGCATTACAACCGGGCTTGCAAACGCCGCGCGAAGTCTCAGAAATGCTTGTTTTCTTAGGTCGCCCTGATAATAGCGGGGCCTACCGTTTTAATTTTACGCTGTAACCAATAACCTTTCGTCAGCGACAATAACAAAAAGGAGTCGCCAATATGGACCAATTCATGAACTGGGTAACTACGAACCAGGACTTAATTGTCAGTTACGTCATTAAATTCATCGTCGCCATTCTGATATTGATTATCGGTAAGATAATCGCCAACAGTGTCGCTAAGCTGCTCGGACGTGGCATGACCAAGAAAGGTGTCGATGGCGCGGTCATTAGCTTCTTAAGCGCGATCGTTAAAAGCGTTATCTTCATTGCCGCCGTACTTATGGCGTTATCACAGGTAGGCGTCCAAACCACTTCGTTTATCGCGATTTTAGGTGCCGCCGGTTTAGCTATCGGCCTGTCGCTGCAGGGCTCACTGTCGAATATGGCGTCGGGCGTTTTGATCATTATGTTCCGCCCATTCCGTGCTGGTGAGTATGTCGATGCGGGTGGCGTGTCAGGTACCGTTAACGAAGTAAATATTTTCCAAACGGTGTTGAAAACTCCAGACAATAAGGTTGTATATGTACCTAATGCGCAAGTTACTGGGCAACCGATCACCAATTACAGTCGCGAAAATACGCGCCGTGTTGATTTGTTGATTGGGGTCTCGTACGACGCCGATTTGCATAAAACCAAAGAGGTGTTGGAAAGCGTATTGAAAGCTGACGACCGCCTGTTGAAAGAGCCGGCTTGGAATATTCAAGTGCATGCACTGAATAATTCGTCGGTCGACTTTATTGTTCGCCCATGGGTTAACAGCACGGATTATTGGCCGGTTTACTGGGATCTGATGCGTGAAATCAAGATTGCGCTGGATAAAAATGACATCGGTATTCCGTACCCACAAATGGACGTTCATTTGTTTAAACAGGCTTCACAAGATTAGTACAAAGTGCTAATCTCACAGTGTCTTGGAAAGAAAATTCCTTGATTGGCCAATCAATAAGCACATAGAGGTGTATTGAATATGTTGAAACAAACTGCAATTGCAGCGGCAGTAAGCTTAATTTTAAGCCCTGTTGCTATCGCTGCGCAGTCAGGAGCAGCTCCTGCAAATGGCGACACTGATGGTGGTGGTTACATCACTAAAGGGACTGTTGCCGCAGGTGCCATCGTTGCATTAACGCTTGCAGCGACGCTTGACAGCGATGATTCTGACACGACTCCACCACCGGAGCCAGAACCTGAGCCTGAGCCAGAACCTGAGCCAGAACCAGAACCTGAGCCAGAGCCACCGGTAACGACAACAACGGCACCAGTGGTAACCACAACGGCTCCAACAGTAACTACAACTAACTAATCGGTTGTTTTACTGGAAAAATACGAAAATACCGCAGGTGCGCACTGCGGTATTTTTTTAACTAGCGTCCCAAATTTATTGATGAAGTGAACGCCTATGGCCAGCTCTCCCCGCATTCTTGTTGTTTGCAGTTTAACTTTTCTGCTGTTGAGCGGTTGCAGCAACCGTGTCGAAAATATGGCAAACACAATTGAGACGACTTTGTTTGGCCATCAAGGTGTCGAACTGAGTACTGAACGAGTCAATGCCTACCCATATGCTGCTGCTTATATAAAAACCGATAACTTTCCACAAGCGATCGCGGTACTCGATCGGGTCAGCGGTGATCAGCGCGTTTATCGCACCGGTGGTGATGAAGCCATTACCACACGCTATGGCCGTGTCATCGGCAGTTCAGGTGTTCCTGGCATGCCACTGTTTACCGAAAATGTCGCAGCGGACCCGTTGAAGTGCCACGTAGTGCAGCAATTCAGAGGCAGCAGAGAACGATGCCCAAGCAACTGGGAGCGGACCGTTGAAGTCGGCAACTACGGCGCAAATGCGGTGCAGCAGTGGACCCTTACCAGTTCTATTCGCGTGGTCGATAACACAGCCTATACTCACCCCGACGGCACCGAACTTCAGGTAGCGGTGATTGAAGAGCAAGGCCAAGCTGGTAGTAACGAATTCAAAAATACCTTTTATGCAGCCAATGGTCGTGTGGTTTACGCTCACCATTGGGTGTCGCCGCAGCTTGGTTACGTAACCTGGCGTGAAATGAAACCTTTTAGTGGTGACTTGCCACAGCAACAAGGCGGCAATGGACAATGAAAACGACTCTCCTAAGTCTAACGATCGCCGCTTGGTCGGTGCTAGCAGCAGTGCCGTCAGCACTTGCGCAGCAAGCGAATGAAGCAGAGCCTGTCACCCAGGTCATCATCGAGCAAAATGTGCTGGGCTTCACGCAACCCACCCGCCTATTGAACCTGTATCAAGCCGCTGAGTTAGCACCCAACGCTTATTGGCCGAGCAGCCGCCTGATTAGTGCTGAACAGACCGAAAAACTAAAACAACGTCGCAACTATGTACTGGGACAACTCAGTGAGCTGGAACAGTCGGCCATTATCGAAGGCGATAACGCACTCGCACAAGCTGCCGCCGCCTATGCCGAACAGCTCCCGAGCTGGCCACTTATTGGTGCGGAATGGGTCGGGCTAACCAAAATCGACGACCGTCTCGAAGTCCAAAGTGGCGTGCAAGTTGAACGCCCGAGCCTTTACAGCAGTTTTAATGACGCCGCCGCAAACCTGCAGGCGAACCCGCAGTTACCGGCAGGTACGCTGCAGCTCTTGCCACCGAAAAACTTAGGCGACTGGCAAGTAACCGTGGTGAGTCCGCTCGGGGTGCAGCAAGTGGCTTTCGATAGCGACGCTACCGTACGTGGTATTCTTAAAGAAGCGGGTCTATTTGCCGCAGATTATGACTTAGCCGAAGTGACACTGATTTCACTGACGGGGCTAAGCAGCCGCACCACCGTAGCCTATTACAATGATGCCAAGGCGATGCCGCCGGTACACGGGATTATCTTTGTTGATCTTGATGTCAGCGCGATGGATGCTAAATGGCAACGCATCAACGCCCAGCTTGGCGCACTCTTAAGTTATTGGAATCCGCAATCATGAAGCACTTAGCAACGCCCAAAACATCGAAAAGCTTGGTCGCTGCTGCGGTAAGTTTAGGCCTCTGCGGAGCCTTTGTGAGCCCCAGCGCGCAAGCGGATCAGTACGCCAGCCAATCAGATTTTGGTGGTGTCGGCCTCATGCAAATGCCGAATGCGCGTTTCGCTGACTATGGCACCTTGTCAGGGCTCTACTACGATAACGAAGAATACCGTCGCTTAGCGGTAAGCTTGCAGTTGTTCCCATGGTTAGAAACCACCATTCGTTATAACGATATTCGGCCAATTAAATACAGCGCCGATCCAAACTTTAGTGGTGATCAAACCGGTAAAGACAAAGGCTTCGACGTAAAATTACGCTTATGGGAAGAGAGTTATTGGCTGCCGCAAGTCGCGGTAGGCTGGCGTGACCTCGCTGGCACTGGCATTTTTGCCAGTGAATACCTTGTTGCTAGCAAGCAATTTGGCCCGCTCGATGTCACCCTTGGCATGGGCTGGGGTTACATGGGGCGACGCGACAACATCAGCAACCCATTTTGTGAGCTCTCCGACCGTTTCTGTGTCCGCGAAGGCGGCTTTAGTGGTCGTGGCGGACGTTTTGAAACCGATAAATGGTTTCGTGGCGAAGCATCGCTTTTCGGTGGCTTACAATACCAAACCCCATTCGATCCGTTGGTACTGAAAGCCGAATACGACGGTAACGATTACAGCAATGAACGTTATTTAGGCCAGCTAGAAGTCGACTCCGCTTGGAACTTCGGTGCGGATTATGCGGTGACGGATAACTGGACGCTGAAACTGAGCTATGAGCGTGGTAATACCCTCATGTTTGGTTTTTCAGGGCAAATCGACCTGAACAGTATGGGGCAGGTGAAAACCGCGAATCGTCGCGTGCCAACTCCAAACACACAAACCGCCTTAACCCGTGCCGAAGACAAAGATGACAAACGTCGTTTCCGTCAAGCAGCGGGCGACTTCTATACGTTTGGCGGCTTGTCAGTGATTGAAATGCAAGATGACCGCTCTGCACAAAGTGACGAAGTGGATACCTTGCGGGTGTATGGCCAGCAACTGTATTACCGTGACTCAACACAAGGCATTCGCCAAATAGCGCGTATTGCCGAGCAGCGTCTTCCCGAAAATTATAAGTTCGTTGAAGTGGTCGAGCAGCATGACCAAATTCAGCTCAACACCACGGTCATCGATCTTGAAGAAGCACGTATTGCGATTCAAAATCTAGATTTTAGTACCGAACTCGAGGACTCCTTCACGCGCAAAGACACTGACTTAGCGCAGCGCGAAGAGACAGGTTTCTACGAAGCGCAGTATAAGCGCAGCTGGCCACGTATCAGCGTGCGGCCATTCTTGGACCAAAGTTTCGGTAATCCAGAAAACTTCTACATGTATCAGTTTGGTCTCGATGTGAATGCGTCGATGTGGTTAGCGCCTGGCACGTTTGCCCACGGCACGCTTAGCGGTAACTTGATGACCAATTTTGATGAGTTTAATTTCTTGGTCGACAACTTTGCTTCACCGCTACCGCGGGTACGTACTTTCGTGCGCGAATACGTGACTTATAGTGATATTTGGCTAAGTAACTTACAGCTAAGTCACGTCAACCAGCTCGCACCTAATGTTTACACCAGTGTTTACGGTGGTTACTTAGAGCGTATGTTTGGTGGTGTGGGTACCGAGCTACTGTACCGTGAACTGGACAGCAACTGGGCGGTTGGGGTTGACCTGAACTGGGTCAAACAACGTGACTACGAGAGCCACACCGGCTTCTTAGACTACGATACCTTTACCGGACATATCACCGGTTACTATGAACCGTCGTTCTTGCCGAACACATTAATTAAGGCTGCATACGGTAAATTCCTTGCACAAGACAACGGCTTGCAGTTAAATGTTGAACACAAGTTTAAAAGTGGTGTCCTAGTTGGTGCTTATGCGGCGAAAACCAACATTTCGTCAGCAGAATATGGCGAAGGCAGCTTTACCAAGGGCTTCTACATAAGCTTCCCGATCGATTTATTACAAACGGAACATAGTCCAAACCGTGGTTACATTGGTTGGACACCGCTGACTAGGGACGGTGGGCAAATGTTGAATCGCAGTATTCAACTGTTCCATGCGACGGACTTGCGCAGTCCGTTTTACAAAGAATAACGGAGTTATGGTATGAAACGTGCACAGACGCGTCATGGTTTTACCTTGATCGAGCTTTTGATCGTGATTGTGATTTTGGGTTTGTTGGCGAGCTTAGTCGCGCCACAAATGTTCTCGAAGGTCGATTCATCGATGATTAAGACCGCCGAAACGCAGATGAAAATGCTTGAGACTTCATTGAATACCTACCGCCTCGACATGGGCAGCTATCCCGAGAGTCTCGATGAGCTGCTAGCGAGTGAAAAACCAAATTGGCAGGGACCGTACTTCCCGAAAGAAGTGCCGCCTGATCCTTGGGGCAATGACTACGTTTACCGCATGCCAGGCGATGATGGCGCGCCCTTTACCTTACTTTCGTACGGTGCTGACGGACAAGCCGGTGGTGAAGAAAACAACGCCGATATTATTCATAAGTAAGTTAGCAGAAGCATAAGCAGAAGAATGAGCAACGTTGAGCAACTGTTTACCGAACGCTTTCGCGTCAACCATGACGACCTAAACAAAGCGTTGCAATTCCAAAGCCGCAACGGCGGCCAATTGGAGCAGATCTTAGTGCGCATGGGCGCGCTTAGCTCTGAGTATTTGCCGGCGTACTATGCTCAAGTGTATGACCTCGAACAGCTCGATGACGCGCTCTTGCAACAAGTGCTGGATGACGACAGTCATTGGCAAGAGCTGCACGAAGCCCTACCTGAAGGTCTTGAAGCACGCTGCTTAGCGCATCATTGTGTGCCATTGCGATACAGCGATGGTAGCTTGCAAGCGGTGTGTACCAACCCGAGCCAACCATCGTTGCTAGAGTTTATCGCTCAGCAGCCGCTAGAATTGCTGCTGGTCAGCGAAGATAACTTCAACCAGCTTAAAAACAGATTGCAACAAGAAACCGATGGCACCGGCGATACCGCCGGTTTGACCATGCTCGAAGAAGACCGCCTGCGGGAAATGGCTTCGGAAGCGCCGACCGTTAACCTACTCAATAACCTGATGGCGAAAGCTTTACGTCGCCGTGCATCGGACATGCACATCGAGCCGTGGAAGGGCAAGGGCCGCGTGCGCTATCGCATCGATGGTGTGTTGCACGAAGCCGACTTCATTCCCATGCATATGGTTTTGCCAGTCGTAACCCGCTTGAAACTTTTGTCGAGCATGGATATTGCTGAAAAACGCCGCCCGCAAGATGGCAAAATTGAGCTGCGTATCGATGGTTTAAACGTCGATGTGCGGGTTTCGGCCTTGCCGGTAGGTGAGGGCGAAAGCGTGGTGATGCGTTTCTTGCTGCAAGACAACCTTGCCTATGACGTACGCACCCTCGGTATCGAGCCGGACGTCGAAGCCTTATTGCTGGACGATATTCAAGCCACCTCCGGGGTTATCTTGCTCACTGGCCCAACGGGCTCGGGTAAGACCACCAGCTTGTACTCGTTTCTGTCACGCCGTAACGAACCGGATGTGAAAATCATCACCATCGAAGACCCTGTGGAATACCAGCTTGACGGTATCAACCAGGTGCAGGTGCAGAGCGACATCGGTTTCACCTTCGCCAACGCCTTGCGCTCGGTGGTGCGGCAAGACCCTGACATTATCATGGTCGGTGAGATCCGTGACGCCGAAACCGCAGGTATTGCGCTGCAGTCAGCGCTGACCGGTCACCTCGTTTTCAGCACCTTGCACACCAATGATGCAGCCAGTGCTTATACGCGTTTGCTTGACCTGGGTGTTGAAGAGTTTCTGTTGTCGGCAGCGATCAAAGTGATTGTCGGACAACGGCTGGCGCGCAAGCTTTGTACCCATTGCCGTGCACCCGATGCCGATGCTGCAGAAGCGTTTCGCCGACTGAAGATGGATTGGCTGGTGGAGCGTTTCGCAGTAACACCTGATTTTCATAAAGCCGTTGGTTGCGACAAGTGCGCGCATACTGGTTATAGCGGCCGTGTTGCACTTATCGAGTACATGCGTTGCGACGAGCAACTCACCGCCTTGTTAGGCGACGCCGAATTCTTAACCAAAGCGCGCCGCCTGAACCGTGAACGTGGCTATCGCAACCTATTAGAAGACGGCGTATTGAAAGCGCTGCGTGGCGAAACCACCATCGCTGAAGTCGTGAGGGTGGCAGGCTAATGGCACTGTTCACGTACGTCGCCTATAACACCAGTGGCGTTGAGCAGAAAGGCCGAATTGACGCGGTCGATGCAGACACCGCTCGCGCCCGACTCGAACAACAACAATTAATGGTTGCCGAAATTAAATCTGCTTCCGGCGGCCTCAACGCAAACGTGTTTGGCGAACGCGGACTGAATGTTAGCGACGTCGAATTTTTCACCGCCGAACTTAGCCTACTATTAACTTCTGGACTGCGGGTCGACAAAGGCCTAGAAATTCTGCTGCATAACGTCGAAAAGCCGGCGTTGCGGGACATGTTGCAAGACGTTTTACTGCAACTGAAACAAGGTCACAAACTTTCAGACAGCTTGGCCAAGTTCTCGGTATTCAACTCGTTGTATATCGGTTTGGTGCAAATCGCCGAAGAAACCGGTGAGCTTGCGGCCACCTTCCAACGCTTGGCCGATGAACTGCACTATCAAATGGAATTGCGTGAGAAAATCAAACAAGCCTTGGTCTACCCGGCAGTGATTCTCACCGTTTGTATTGCCGCTATTGTGTTTATCTTTAATTTCGTCGTACCGAACTTAACTACTTTGTTCCAAGACGCCGACAACCTACCCGGCTATACCGTGGGGCTGATTGCGGTCAGTGAGTTCTTCTTAGCTTATCAATGGTGGTTGCTGCTGATACTCGTCGGTGGCGGTATTGCTTTGTGGAACTACCGTGAACATGACAGCGTCAAGCGACTGGGCAGTTGGTGCCGTGAACGTTTACCGGTGGTCGCCGGCGCCAACATCTTAGTGGAGCGGATACGCTTCAATGCCGCGCTGAATGTGATGCTGAACTCAGGCGTGGCCATTGATCGCAGCATGAAGCTTGCCGCGAAAACCTTGCGTACCGAGTCATTGCGCAGCGAAGTCCAACGCGCTGCCGAACGCGTCAACCGCGGCGAGAGCTTAGCCGAGTGCTTAAGCGAATCACGTTTGTATCCACCGTACTTTGCCGCGCTGCTGTCCATTGGTGAAGAAAGCGGCGAGCTGGCGCGCGTCTTCGGCGAAATTGCCGATCGCTCGCGGCGCACCTTTTATAGCTGGGTGACCCGCTTCACCAGCTTACTAGAACCTGCCCTGATCTTATTTATGGGGGCTGTGGTCGGCTCGATAGTCGTCATCATGATGCTAAGTATTTCGGCCGTCACAGACACACCTTTATGATGACCCGTCGTCGTCACGGCTTTACCCTGATCGAACTGCTGGTGGTGATGGCCATCATTTCTATTGCCGCTACGTTGGTGGGTCCGCTGGCAGTCAATCAGTATGATCGCAGCAAACAAACCGCCGAACGCGAAGCACTATTGCGCCTGCTGAACCACTACACCTTCAATGCTTACAGCCAAAATCAGGCCTACACGTTGGTCACCGAGGACAACAAAATTGTTATCCACAGAGGGCAGCCCTCTTTGGAGCCCTCGTGGCAGGTTGATGCAGACGCAGCTTCTAGCGAGACCTTCGAATTTGAGTACTTGGCATTTCCAGCGCAACAAATTCGTTTGAATCGACATGGTTTTTGGCAGCCCAGTGCCATCGAATGGTTGGAAGGTGAGCGGGAACTCAATAAAGAGCTGAACATGCAGCTCGTCGAAAACGACGCACAAGCTGAACTCGGAGGCAGCGATGCGCCATTCGAGTAAAGGCTTCACGCTCATTGAAATCTTGGTCGCAATGACGATCTTGTTCGCTGCAGTTGTCAGCGGCGTGATGGCGTTCCAGAACAACATGCAAAACTCCGCCAAAGCCGCAGAAGTCTTGCATGTGCTGAGCCAAGTGGAAGCGGCGCGCAGCTCAATTAAGTTTTCGCTGCAACATAATCAAGAAACCAGTGGACAAGACCTCTACACACAAGATGTGAAAATCGATTGGCAGGCAGAAGAAGTCGCTTATTTGCCACCCGCACCTTATTTTGATGAAAACGCCGACGGCTATACGCAAATGGGGCCGCGTTATCATCTTTACGCAATCACGCTTACTATGAACTACGGCACCACCACACGGGTGTTCAACTACGAGGAGCTGGTATGGGACGAAAACCTACAACGCGCGGCTTCACCTTAGTTGAAACCCTGATTGCGATGGTGTTGCTGAGCCTATTGATGATCAGCGGTGCCATGGCGTACGACTATTTCAGCCAAAATTGGCAGCGCAATAAAGGCTTAGCGGACGCAACGCTCAAGCGGCATCATTTGTTGAGCCTGGTACAAAAAGTCACCGCCAATTCGTTTCCAAAAGTCGTCTATAGCGGCGAAGAGCGGTTAGGTTTCTATTTTCTCGGTCGTGACAACGGTTTTACCGGCACCTCGCGCATGAGTGTGCAAAACCCTGATGCCACGGCTGTGTACCGTATTTTTCGCGAACCCAACGGGCAGGGCGGGTTTCGTTTAGTTTATGAAGAAGCGGTGCTCGACCACGTCTACCTGACACACGCCAATCAAGATCTGCCGTTTAATTTTCGTCGTATCTTGTATGACAACGTCGAGCAAATTAACTTCCGTTACTACGGCTTTGGCTCGCTGACCGAGCGCAACCAAACGATTGCTGCCGACATGGGGGATACCTTCGAACTACGTTGGTTTGACGAATATGATGGCCTGCAGCGGGTGTTACACCCCCAAGCCATACACATAGATCTGAATGGCTTTAACTGGAGCATTGAAGTACCCGATGCAGTCGAAGGAGCCATTGCGAGGTATACCAGCGATGCGTAAACCTAAGCCTAGGCAACTGCGGCATAAACAACGCGGTATGGCACTGTTTCAAGTGCTGCTAATGGTCGCCATTATCAGTGTCTTATTGATCATCATGAGCAAGCAGACGCAATCCACCGTGCAACAAGCACAGCTGCTACAAGATCGCGTGGAGCGTGAGTTGACGCTGTCGTCAGCTGCAGCTTATGTCGATAGCCTATTACTCAGTAACGACTGGTTAATCAGTCGCAACGACCCACAGAGCCCGCTCCACCAAATCAACTTTTATGGTGAACCCCACACTATACCGCTCCCCCAGCGCGCCGCATACGAGGCATTAGGCCCGAGCTTGGCGCTGCAATTGCAAAACGAAGCGAGCTTGCTGGACCTCAACTTTCGCACCAATGACATTGAGCCGCTTTTGCTGCAACTCGGTAAATCACCACTGCAAGCACGGCAAATGGTCGATGAGTTGCGAAACTTTTTACGCGCCCCTGAGCAGATCTATTTTCAGAATGTTGCGGACCTAGCCCACCTTGAGTCATGGACCGTGGAGGATGTTGCCATGCTGCGCAATTTGACCTCGGTAAGTGCACCTATTTTCAATCCTGTGTGGATGCCAAACGAGCTGTTGTCCGTATTGCTAACCCCTGAGCAAGCTGCTACTATCCGATCATTACGAAAATCTAACGAAAGCTCTGCAGGTTTGCTACAAGATTTCTTCGGTGACATAGATGCGGCGGACACAGGAACCTTTCCTGGTATTGCTCAACGCATGCGCTTGACCGATGAGAGTTCGGGACTTGAGCTTTACAGAGAAGTAGATTACCGACCACGGCATCCCAGTCCGATGCGTCTCTATGCAAAATACTTCCAACAAGAATAACGATAAAAGAAGATGCCAAACACCAAGCAGCCAAGCACAGTAAGTCGACTCTTAGCGCGCAGCAAGCAGCGCCTTACAGGCTTAGCTTGGCGCTTAAATGCGCAAGGTGAATGGCACCCGCTGCAAACGGGCAGTCCGAAAGCTCCGCTGGCAAAAGGCGAGAAAAAGCGTTATCTCGTTGCCTTAGTCTCACGCGACAGCTACCAAGAATCTTGGTCGAGTTACACCATTCGTTCGGCACGCGCTTTGAAGAAAGTACTCGAGCTGAAGCGCCAAGCGCGCGAATTCTTTTATATTGGTCCTTGGCAAAATGGCAAGCGCGACGTGTTGACGATTCGCGTGAGTGAAGCACTGAAAGATGAGTTGCCAAAAGCTCAGCTGATTTTTCCCGAAACTTTGGTTCTTGCCAACGCCGCCGAGCACGCTTTTTATCATGTGCAGCCAAAGGGGCAGGACTATTTTTTGCATAAAAAGCCTGATGGCAGTTGGCAGGCTTTACTCAGTTCGAAGCTAATTAACTCCGCTGAGAAAGCGAAGCTGGCGCTAGGCAGCGCCGCCGATTTGAACGAGCACTCGCTGAACGAACCACAGCTTCGCGAAGCTTTAGCCGAAGCACTCGTCAAACTACCGCCGCATTTTTGGAGCCAAGGTTGGCAGGGTGCCGGGCAATCATCACAATCAACTTTTCCTTGGCAAAAGCTGGCGGTTGGGTTGGCCAGTATCGGCGTGGTGTATTTGCTGATTAGCAGCTTGTACCTTTATGGCACCAATGTTTGGTCGCAGCAACGACTTGAAGAGATTAGCCCTAAAGTGACCAACGTGCTGACGCAGCAACAAAAGCTCCAACAAGCGCAGCAGCAGTTAGACAGCTTACACACCAACCTAATGAAGGCAGACCTGTTAAACCAATACTGGGCGGTCATTGCCACCACCGAGCAAGCAAAAGCGACCTTGGATTACAGCAATTACAATGGCGAAAAACTCACCGTGGGTGGGCAATCGCCGGATGCACTAGAACTATTAAGAACTCTGCATGCGTTACCGGCGGTAAGTAGTGCTGAGTTTGCCTCGCCACTGCGTAACGGTCGCGGTGGACAGACTTTCCGTATCGACATCATGTTGAATCCGACGGGGGGCTCAGCATGACCAAGTCGCAACAGCAACTGCTGTGGATAGCCGCGATTTTAGCAGCGCTGCAATTTGGGGTGAAGCCGATAATAGCGTGGCAAAACAGCTTGATCACAGAGCTGACGCTGAACGAAGCGCGCATTGAGCGTAGCGAACAGCTGTTGGCGTCAGAAGAAGAGATAAACACGGCCGCGAACACGGCCGCTGCATTGGCGAACGAAGTTCGCGAGAAGTTTCCCGTCGCTAGCGAAAACTCGTTGCTACAAATTGAATTGCAAAGCTCGATAGAAGAACAGCTTCGAGCAAGTCAAGTCAGCCTACAAGAGTTCGCCTGGCTGACCAGCTTGCAGCAAGACGGCTCGGGACTTGGCCATTTACGTGCGCGTGTGCGCTTCGCGGGCGACATCGGACGTCTCACCGAAGCACAGTTTCAGTTGCAAAGCGCCATGCCTAATGCCATTCATGAGTCGATGGAATTACGGCGCGATAACCGCCGCCGCGGTGCCTATGTCATGACTTTGCAACTGCGGGTCAATGTACAGAGTCAGCAGCAAGGAGGTGGCGCATGAAGTCAGCTCTGAACTTACCATTAAGTGCAAAGCTAGTGCTGCTGCTTTTCACTCTGCTTTGCGTTTGGGACTTTAGTCAGCGTGTTTGGGTGAGCGCGGATGCCAGTATGCGTGATACAACGGTATTCGACCCTGCGGCCTATGCTTTGGCTGCCAACGAGATGTCGCCGGCGATAACAGAGTGGCTTGCGGAGCGCGAAGCGCGGCGTCAAGCGGCAGCTCAGCCTGAGAACGAGACTAGCAAGGAGCCCGCAATTCCGTTACTCGAAGGTGGCACCAACTTAGGCAACATGCGCGTTCGCGTTCGCGCGATATACACTGCCACCGATAGCCAAACACGTTTGGCACTGCTCGATATCCAAAGTATCGAACAACGTTCGGTCGAGATTATTGAGGCCAAAGAAGGCTTCACCGTCGATAGCTATCAATTAGAGGCTATTGACGTTAACACCGTCGCATTCCGCTCCGCCGAGGGTGAAGTGCTGACGATACCTGTATTTGATTATTAGCACACGACGAGCATGACTCGCGTCAACGCTTGGGTGGGAACAGCATGATAAATAAAAATGTCACAACAGTAGCGCTAGCTTTTGTCGTCTCCCTGACGATGGTTGGCTGTACGCAAACTCCGGACCCGTTGCAGGTCAAGCCGAATCGGATGAATGCCGAGAGCGAAACCTATGCCGAACCTGACCCGCAAGAAAGCACGCAGATTGAAAGCCAAGGCTTTAAGACACTAACTTCGTTGGATTACGACAATTACCTACAGCGCAATGACAGTGACCCTGCACTGGAGTTCAGTACGCGCGATAGTCATTCGTTGAATGCCAATGAACTGCCCATGCGTAACTTCATCGAAACGGTGTTCGGCAAAGCACTCAATGTGAATTATGTGATTGCGGTCAAAGGTGAGTTAAAGAATAACGTCACTTTAAACTTATCGAACGAAGTGAGCTCGCGTGAGTTATTCGGTTTGTCACGCCAGTTGCTCATCGATAACGGTCTCGATGTTGCGCTGCGTGATAACACCTATTATATCTATCCGCGCTCAGAAGAACGCACCGACGTAGTGATTGGCTTTGGTCGTCGCTATCAAGACGTACCAGATACTGCGCAAAAGATCTTGCAAGTGATTCCCATCAAATATGGCTTCAAGAGCTCGTTGGAAAGAACGCTGCGCGAATTGACCAGCGTACGTATGCAGGCTGACTTGTCGCAAAATGCTTTTTTTGCCCAAGGTTCACGAGCTGAAATTATTCGCTTGCTCGATTTAATCCAGTTATTAGACGTGCCAGCGAACCGTGGACGTCATGTTGCCATGGTTGAGCTTACTTATTTGTCACCGTTAGATTACATCACCCAAGTTGAAGAGCTCATGGGCGCAGAAGGTATTGTGGTGGGACAGCGCGCGGGCTTAGGCGTAGCTATCTTGATGATCCCAGTCAATCAACTAGGTGCAGTTGCTCTTTTTGCCTCGAACGAAGAAGTCCTCGAACGCGCGCGTTACTGGACTGATCAAATTGACCAACCAAGTAAAGGACCAGAAAAAGGCTACTATATTTACCATCCGCGCTACTCGCGTGCGTCTGATTTGGGCGATTCCATTGGTAACCTCATTGGTGGTCGCAGCATGATGTCAGGCAGCAGTTCGCGCGACACGCAGTCAGCCCAGCCGGCAGATAGCCGCCGTGCGAGTGCCGGACAAACCGGGCAAGGGTCATCTTCTGGCGCCAGTAATGGCGATCTGAGTGTAACCGTTGATGAGCGCTCGAATTCTTTGATTTTCTATGCCACCGGTGGTGACTACAAGGCGCTTTTGCCGGTGATTCGCCGGTTAGACGTAATGCCAAAACAAATTGTACTCGACGCTACCATTGCCGAAGTTACACTGACGGATGAATTTGCCCAAGGCTTTGAATTTGCCTTCCGTAGCGGCAAGTTAAGTGGCGGTACGTTTGGTGCGCTCGGCGCACAAGACATTGGCGGCTTCCGCTTGAACTGGGTAGATGGCTTTGACCGCTTCATCGCTAACTTGCAGCAGAGCTCGAACTTAGTGAACGTGATATCGAATCCAACTCTGGTGGTGCGTGACGGTATTGCCGCTTCTATTCAAGTGGGTAACGATATTCCAACAGTAGGTTCAACCACCTTTACTGACGACCTACAAAGCCAGACCCAGTCGGTGGAGTACCGTAAGACGGGTGTGCAGCTCAACGTAACACCGACCATCAATGCGCAAGGCTTGGTCGTACTGCAAATTGACCAAACCATCTCTAACACTTCGCCTACAGGGCCGTCGGTCGGTGGTAACCCGAGCATCTTCGAGCGTTCTATTAAAACCGAAGTCATCGCACAAAGCGGCCAAACCGTGCTGTTAGGCGGTCTTATTTCAGAAAATAACTCGAGTGGTGACAGTAAAGTACCGCTTTTAGGTGATGTTCCGATCCTTGGTAACCTTTTCAAATCGGAAAGCGAGTCAAGTGAAAAAACCGAGCTGGTTATTTTTATAACACCTCGAATTATTGAGCGTACGGAACAGTGGGAAGAAATCAGAAAAACTATCGCAGATGGCTTGACAACTATCTCGGTTAACGACTAATCTTGCATTCAACTTTGCAAAAATGTTGAGGCTATGGAGTGCATATAACCATAATTAACAATCTCAACAGCAAAGCTTTTAAGGGGACTCCGCGTTAGGAGTTTTTAAACTTTGAGCTATAGCTCTTTGAAGAGTGTTCATAGGCGGCCTAATCAACCAAGACCTATGACCTGCAACTTGGATAAGCGTGAAGGTTCAACAAAATCGAAGCGGCGGAGTTGCTAATCACAACGAAGTCATTTTGATAACTACAGGGAAGATGGCGGGATAATGCCTGATTCTCTTATTTCATGAAATTGGAGAACATCATGACAAACATGTTTAAACGTTCGCTAATCGCTATGGCAATTGCCGGCGTTAGCACAGGAGCGATGGCTGCAGACGTCACTCCTACTGACACTACCTATGCGACAGATCAGTTCATGACTACCATGTCTGAAATCTTGTCTAAGAACGTCGCTCTGACCCTGAACGATGAGTATCGTGAAGGTGATGAAGTTTATCTTCGTTTAGAAGGTGACGCTTACATTTCTGGTGCGCCAGTAACTGTAGACGTAAACCCTGACCTGATGAACCTGAAAAAAGGTTTCACCCTTGACTTCCGTGGCCAGTTCACTGAAGGCGGCGACACAATCCTTATCTACCGTGTAGCTGAGCTTGTAAACGCTGATCCACAGAACCCGCTTGCTGACACCACTATCGGTGTTACTGTTGACTTCGGTCGCTTCAACTTTGATGCGCCTACCGTTGTTGCACAAGACGGCGTAATGTTCTCAACCTTCTCTCGTCCAGTAGACGACATCTGGGTACCTGGTTCTGCTTTAGGCGCGCCTGTATACCAGTTTGACGAAGTTATGGCCCCAATGATCGACGAAACTCAGTTGTTCAAAATGGGCGAGCAGTACGAAATCCGCGTAGAAACTCCGTATGAAGGCGAAATCGACGTTTGGGATTACCGTCGTCAATTCCGTACTGACGGTGGTTCGCACGGCGACCTGTACTCTACTAACGAAGGTGAGTTCTGGGTAGTTACTACTGAAAACCCAGACGCAAACACTCCTGCTGACGACAACGGCAACGGTGAGTGGGACTTCGTAGTAAACGAAGATCTGAACCAAGACTGGCAAGTTCGTTACACCTTATCTGGTTCGAACATGTTCGGTTGGATTGCAAACGATCCTATCCAAGCTGAAGCGGTATTCTCGCAAGGTAACATCAACAACTGCGTATACGTAAGCCACACTGCAAACGAATTCGTGTTTGACTGTGACGAAACTGATGTACCAGTAAACCTTGAGTTCGACCTACTTGGCGGTATGGATTCAGAACAGAATCCTAAGCAAGACGGCGACTTCATGTTGTCTGCAACTGTTAACTGGGAAAACACTGACGGTCAATACACTGACGCTGGTCAAGTTGATAACATCGACTTCCCAGAAGACGGCGTGCTTGGTGATACTACCAACGGTTCTACTGACCTAGGTCCAGTTGAAGCTGGTGCATGGGGCGTGAACGGTTCTATCACTCACATCCCTTACATGCCTTACAGCGCTCAATCTCAGTCTGGTCAATCAGTAGCTATCGACCAAATCATCTACGTAACCAATATCTATCGTGATCCTGGTTTCGATGACGCGTCTGACGGCGGTCAATACCCTGATCCAGTAGGTGAAGGCGAGACTCCAGTCAACAACAACGTAAACCGCATTATCTGGGTTGACGCTGTTCGTGAAGACGGTACTAACTTCCGTTGTGAAAACGAAGACCTTGGTGGCAAGCTTGCTAACTACGGTGTAACCAAACTTTCTGGTGAAATCCGTGAGTGTCTGTTTGCACAAGGCGCGTTGAACGGCAGTGCTAAGTTCTCGTTGACTGTAAACGTTGCAGATTACCCGACTAACATCTCAGTCTACTCTGCTTACAACGTTAACGGTTCAGACCGTGGTTGGGTCCAAAACGATTCAGTTCGTGTTGACTTCGACTTATACGACTTGAACGAAATCATCGACTAATAACTTGGCGTAAGCCAACGTTATAAAATCGAAAATGATTCGCTAAAACGCTCCTTCGGGAGCGTTTTTTTTATGGCATACATATTTTTAATTGCAGAAAGTGTACAATCAAGCGCACGCGAACAAACCAACTGTCCTATAACGGATCATGACTGTGAGAAAGATTTTACGAACACTACTGCCGAGTCACTTGAAGCAATGGATTCACCGCCAAACTGATAATCTCAACCGAGGGGCAATGCGTCTATTCGCCCACTTTCGCTGGACTGCATCACTTTATTACGGACTATTTAGTCGGCAGTTTACGCGTGAACACTTCGGCGTGTTACAGGGTAGGGTTCAGTATCACAAAAGTCTGAAAGCTGATGCCAAGAGCTATGCGCTGTTGCGTCGCAACACACACCGCTTAGAAAAAGGGCTAATTATGCGTCCGCGGCGTCCTTCGTTCGCTGCAGATTATATTGGCGAGACCGTTACGATGTTCTTGCGCGCGCAGCAAAGCACCCGCATTAGCCAAGTAGAGCTAAAGTGGGCACATGACGTACTCACTGAATATTTCGCAGTCGTCAAGGACACGCCAAAGATCAAACAGGCACGCGAGCTATGGCAGGGTCGCATTGAGCAGGCAAGCAGCGACGCTACTTCAACGCCCTACAGTCGAGCCACAAGTGTCGAGACCGATATTACGGCGGCACAGTTAGAACAACTGTTCCAGCGTCGACGTTCGGTGCGTTGGTATTTAGAGAAGCCAGTGCCCAAAGAGCTCATCGAAAAAGCTATCAATATGGCGTCACTCGCGCCGTCGGCGTGTAATCGCCAACCCTATGAGTTTTACTATTTAAGCGATCCGAAGCATGCAGCTAAGGTTGCGGGTTTCGCTGGGGGAACTGTAGGCTTCTCGCAGCAGGTTCAAAATCTTATCGTAGTGGTAGGTGACCTGAGTGCCTATCCATACGAACGAGATCGCCATTGCATTTATATTGATGGCGCGTTGGCTTCAATGCAATTGATGCTAGCGGCAGAAACCTTAGGCTTAGCAACTTGCCCGATTAACTGGCCGGATGTTGAGCACCGTGAGCGGGCGATGGAGAGTGAGCTTGAGCTAGCGCCGCATCAACGGCCTATTATGTTGATTTCGATAGGCTACGCCGACCCAGAGGGTGGCATAGCCTACTCAGCGAAGAAAGATACGAATGTTCTGCTGAACGAGTGCGACTGAAATTAAACCTTAGTTCTTAAGAGTCGCAAAAACGCGCTGCCACATTTGTTCAGTGCGTTTTTTTTGTTCGGCAGAATGTTCAGCAAGGTGGGAGCGCATCGCCCGCAAGCGGTTATCATCGGCCAATAGATCGATCACGCGATCGATTTCCGCGTCGGCGCGCTCAAGGTCAATTAACTGTTCGGTGACGTCATAGTCAGCAAGCAGTGATTGATACTTGTGAGCCCATGAGGTTGCGAATGCGGGGACAGCTTCACACAATGCGCTAACCAAGCCGTGAAAGCGACTTGCTACGACTAAGCGCGACTGGCTAATGACCCACTTACACTCAGTAGCTGTGGTTGGGATAACTACTGGAATCTCGTGGTTATCAAGCGGAGCCAAGATTTCATTTGCGAGCTGTGCGTCATCCGCTTGTTCATGCACCAAAATGAAAGGCTCAAAGCCGGCAGCTTTCGCGCGGTCGAGTACGCCTCGGCAAAAGTTAATATAACCCTCTTTGGCCGACGTTTTGTCGAGCATCTTTTGATTGGGGATCAAACACAGAGATTTTGCACTTGGCGTGAAGCCCGGGAATGGTTCCGGTTTCACTAAGTTAGAAAAGTCGGGTGCCTGTGCAACGTAAGCCGTTGTTTCGCCTAAGCCTTGTACATAGTCGAGTGATTTGCCGTCACGCGGAAAAATGAGATCCGCATTTTGATAGATCGGCATGAAGGCGTCCCGTTGGGCTTGCTTTTCGAATGGACCCAGCGCCTGAGGCATAACCACGACAGGAACCTGACGTGCTTTGAGCTCTTTAATTTCAATGCCCAAGCGGTTTGTCATTGAACCTGGTGACCATGGGTCGCCATAGGAATATCCACTCGCGTCGATAACAATATCGACTTCGCTTGTCTTAACAATGTTTGCACTGTGTAAAAGTGCTTTCGGCAACAAGTTCAGAACGGCTAAAACGTTCATGCCACGACGCAAGTAGTGTGCCTTGAGGCTCAAGCCATAGTGTTGCAAGTCAGCCTTTGTTACAGGCGGTTCCACAACAAAACGGACATCGTTGAACTCGTTTTGAAAACGTTCCATGATGGCGCGAAGCATTAACTCCGCACCGCGATTGGCAAAGCCAATGCCTTTAATTTCGATAGTTAGCATACGGTTCGGTATTTAAAAATAATAAGGTATAATACAGCGCTTTTTTATAAGTTCAATCAAGAGCCGCGCAAAGGGAAAGGAATTTATAGTGAGTAAAGGGTTTAGTAAAGTCTCGATTATTGGTCTTGGTTACATCGGCTTACCGACAGCGGCAATCATCGCCCGCGAGGGTGTCGAAGTGGTCGGCGTGGACGTTAATCAAGCAGCTGTCGACACCATTAATAATGGCGAGATCCACATCTTTGAGCCTGGCTTACGTGAGGTCGTGCGGCATTGTGTGGCTGACCAGAAATTACGCGCGGTAACCCAACCCGAACCTGCCGACGCTTTTGTAATTGCGGTACCGACGCCGTTTAATCACGACCGCACCGGTGACTTGAGCTACATCCAAGCTGCTGCAGAAGCATTAGCGCCAGTATTACAGGCGGGCAACTTGATTATTCTGGAGTCGACCTCACCGGTCGGAACCACCGAACAGCTCGAAGCCTGGTTACAAGCCGCGCGCCCAGATTTGAAATTCCCCAGCAAGCATGGCGATGACGCTGATATTCTACTGGCCTATTGTCCGGAACGCGTATTGCCAGGCAAAGTTATGGAAGAGTTGCTGAGTAATGACCGCATCGTCGGCGGCTTGAGCGAAGCCTCAAGTATTGCTGCGGCAGATCTGTACCGTATTTTCTTGAAAGGCAACTGCTTACGTACCACAGCGCGCACCGCGGAGATGGCGAAACTGACCGAAAATAGCTTCCGCGATGTTAACATTGCCTTTGCCAACGAATTATCAATGATCTGTGACAAGCTCGATATCAACGTCTGGGAGTTGATTCGACTCGCCAATCGCCATCCGCGGGTTAACATCTTGCAGCCTGGCCCCGGCGTCGGCGGACACTGTGTGGCAGTCGACCCTTGGTTTATTGTTAGTTCGTGCCCAGACGAAGCGCGTTTGATTCGCACTGCGCGTGAAGTTAACGACAGCAAGCCGCAGTGGGTGCAGGCGAAAGTGCAAGAAGCGATTGCAAAAGCTGCGACTAACCGTAAGGTTCCCGTTACAGAAATCACTGTAGCGTGCCTAGGCCTAGCCTTTAAGCCGAATATCGATGACTTGCGCGAAAGCCCAGCGTTAGCGATTGCGCAGCATATCGCGGCAGAGCATCAAGGTACCACCCTTGTGGTCGAGCCGAACATCAGCGGCGAAAACCCAGTCCCCGCAGCTGAACTCCAATCCCTAGATAAGGCATTGAAGCAAGCAGATGTAGCGGTACTCTTAGTCGACCACGATGAGTTTAAAGCAATTAGTCGTGGCGAATTGGAACGCCTCGAGTGGATTGACACCCGCGGACTGATGGGTAGTTAAGGTAAGCTATGCTGTTTATTGTGAGCACAGCACTCAAAGTAGGCAAGGGCGGCATAAGTTCCGCCCTTGTTGGCTTTACCGAGTCCCAAGCGCTACAAACACATGGTTTTACGCTCGTAACCTCGCACGACGAGACCGCAAAGAAAAAGGCCTATAAGCAAGCTAAACAACAGCTGCGTACGCAAGTAAAACCGGGGGACAGCGTTTGGTTGCATTGCGGGCCATGGCTTTCAATGCTGCGCAAATGGCGCTTGGCAAACATAGCTAAACGCCAAGGAGCACAAGTCTACTTTCAGTTCCATAGTCCTCTTGTTGAGCGTTACCTGCAGTCAACACTGGGCCGTTGGTTGCTGAAACAGATGCTGAAGCGCGCCGACGGTCTTATTGTTTTGACCGATTGGTGGCAGCAGCTCATTAAGTCGAAATTACCCCAACTTAAGTGTCCAGTCTTAGTATTGGGGAACCCATTAGATGCGCAGTTCCAAGCTGCGGCTGCAGAGCCGCGCACGGTGAGCGAAAAGAACAGCATTACAATTCTAGCTATGGCACGGTTAGTGCCGGAAAAAGGTGTGGCGGATGTCATTCGCGCACTCGCGCAGCTACCGCCGCACTTCTCATTACAGATCGCCGGTACCGGACCGCAGCAAGTCGCGCTTCAAGAATTGGCAGACGAGTTACAAGTTAGCGAGCGGGTGACTTTTTTGGGCTGGGTGAGTTACCAACAGAAACTTGCGGTGATGCGGAAATCGGATCTGTACTGCCTACCCTCGCGCTATGACTCCTTCGGTATGGCATTTATTGAAGCAATGGCGGTAGGCTTACCGGTGGTTGCTTTACGTCAGGGAGCCGTGCCTGATGTTGTGAAGCACGGTAAAACTGGTATCCTCGTGGACACGCCTAGCGCAGCAGCGTTGGGTACAGCCATACAGCAGGCACAGCAGCAAAGCCAAACGCTGGGCCAGCAGGGCCAACAGTATGTAAGCACGCACTTTGCCAAAGAACCGTTAGCAAAGAAGCTGCTCGCATTCATCACCCATAATAAAACCAAAAAAGCGTAACCAAGCGAATGACAGCAAAGAAAATTCTAGTCGTATTCGGAACGCGTCCCGAAGCGATAAAAATGGCACCATTAGTGAAACAGCTGAAAGCTCGGCCTGGCATTGATTGTCGAGTATGCGTAACAGCCCAACATCGGGAAATGCTCGATCAGGTGCTTCACCTGTTTAAAATAGAGCCGGAATACGATTTGAATGTGATGCAGCCAGGGCAAACGTTAAACCAGTTGACCAGTTCAATACTCACGGGCCTAAAACCCATCTTAGACGACTTTAAGCCCGACTACGTACTAGTCCATGGTGATACTGCCACCACCTTCGCTACGGCGCTTGCAGCCTACTATGAGCGCATTAAAGTAGGGCATGTCGAAGCTGGTTTGCGCACAGGTAATATATACTCGCCCTGGCCAGAAGAAGCTAACCGTAAACTCACCGGAGCGCTGACGAATTTGCATTTTGCGCCGACCGAGTCCGCCCGTGAAGCTCTGCTACATGAAGGTTATCAAGATGACATCATCACGGTGACAGGCAATACGGTCATTGATGCCTTGCTGGATGTTGTAGCGTTGCTGCAGCAAGATCAAGCTATGCAACAGGCGCTGGCGCAACAGTTCGAGTTTCTTGACAGTAGCAAGCGTTTAGTACTGGTGACAGGGCACCGCCGTGAGAGCTTTGGTGGTGGCTTTGAGCGCATCTGCCAGGCAATTCGCAACACCGCTGAAGCTCATGACGATATCGAATTCCTTTATCCAGTGCACTTGAATCCGAACGTACAAAAACCGGTGAAAGAGATCCTGGGCGATCACCAGGGTATTCATTTGATTCCACCGCAAGATTACTTGCCCTTTGTGTACTTAATGCAGCGGGCGCATATTATTTTGACCGACTCGGGCGGGATTCAAGAAGAAGCCCCATCGCTCGGTAAGCCGGTTTTGGTCATGCGGGATACCACTGAACGACCTGACGCAGTAAAAGCAGGCGTAGTTAAGTTAGTGGGTACTGACCAACATAATATTGAGCAAGGCTTGGAGCGTTTGCTCACCGATGAACAAGAATACGCACAAATGAGTGTGGCGCAGAATCCTTATGGTGACGGCAAAGCCTGTCAGCGCATTATCGCAACACTTGAACACGCCTTGGGCATGGAGCAATAAGTGACAAACGCAGTATCCGCAGTTATCGCGGAAGAAGTCAGTATTGGCGGTATCCGCATCCGCCCGTTTCAGTCGATGGACGAAGCGGTCAATTATATATGTGCGAACGGTAATGTCCGGTGCGGAGCAGCCATAGCAATCAATCCGGAAAAAGTAATGACAGCGCAACACGATGCTGAGTTACGCGAGCTCATCGATAATTCGATGCTGCGCTTCGCCGATGGCATCGGCGTGATCAAGTCCATGCAGCGCAAAGGCGTAAAAAGTGAGCGTATTCCTGGTTGCGAATTATGGATGGCGGTGATGGCAAAAAGCGCTGAGCTTAAATTGCCAGTGATGCTGATTGGTGCCCGTCCGGAGGTCAATGAAAAGGTTGTTGCGCGGCTACAAAGTGAGGGCGTGGATGTGGTTCACGCTTGCCATGGTTATGCGATAGATGAAGCAGAGCTGATTGCGGCGCTGCAGCAGAAGCAGCCTAAAATTGTCAGCGTGGCGATGGGCTCGCCGAAACAAGAAAAGCTGATAGCACGCTTGCAAGCAGCCTATCCTGACGCCTTTTATCAAGGTGTTGGCGGTAGTTTTGACGTGTACGCTGGGGCGGTCAAGCGCGCACCAAAGTGGGCCTGTGACCTGCATGCTGAATGGCTGTATCGTCTTTGCCGCGAGCCAAAGCGCATATTCCGCCAGCGCAATCTAGTGAAATACCTTTATGCCGATCTTCGCGGCAAGCTGTAACCAAAGGAAGGAAGATTTATGAGCCAGCAACCGCTAGTTACGGTTTACATGCCAAGTAAAAATCGCTTGGAACTGCTGAAACGTGCGATTGCATCAGTGCAAGCGCAAACGCTCAAAGAGTGGGAACTCATTGTTGTTAACGATGCTTCGACGGACGGCACCGCGCAGTATCTAGATGAACTGAGCCAAGCGCAGCCTAATATCCGAGCGATCCACAATGACAGCAGTATTGGTGCTTGTGCGAGCCGTAATAAGGCAATTGAAGCCGCGCAAGGTAAGTATATTACCGGCCTTGATGATGACGATGAGTTCTTGCCGGAACGTTTGGCAACCATGGTCGAAGCGTATAGCGACGACGACGCGTATGTCTGCACCGGAGCTTATTGGGTTACAGATACCGAAGCTAAGCCTATTTTGGCTACCGATATGGTGCTAACGCCGGAGACTGAGCTCTATGACAACCATGCGGGCAACCAAGTACTGACTACCAAAGAGAAGTTTCTTGCGGTGGGCGGCTTTGATAAAGACTTTGTGTCGGTGCAAGATTACGAGTGCTTTTATCGATTGGTTGAGCATTACGGCAAAGCAAAGCGCATCGGCACGCCGCTAATGAAGCTTCATGTTGCACATGGCGAAGCACGCATATCGTCAAGCTCGAAGTCGGTGAAGGGCTTTGACCAATTTATGCAAAAGCATGGACATAAAATGAAGCCATCACAAAAGTACCGGTTCCGCCAGCGTCGTTTGGCGCGGATGCGGAAGAAACTGAGTCTTGCTTATTTGGGTAATGGCTTACTATCAAGATTGTTCCGCGCTTTGGGACGCTGATCAGCGGCAGAGTACCCCGCTAAACGGTAGATAGCGATGGCATAAATAACGCCGACCAAGTGACTCGGCTGGCCACTTACAAATGCGTGGCCAGCAAACACGCCATGCCCTACATACACCAGAACGCCCAAAGCTAGGGCAAAATGCTCGACGGTTGGAACACGGAAGAACAGCAACAGGGTAAAGAATATAAACACGCCGTGTAAGGCGAAAACAAATACGGCATAGGGAACACCGTAGCCACCAGCCAAGTCATACCATTCCTGCTCAACTTCGCGGAACGCATCAAAGCTACCTTTATTATTGTCAACCAGGTAGTACTCGCGTCCGAGTCCTTCATAAAAAGCAGCCCCACCGCCGTGCAGATCAAAAGAAGCGTCATAGGTTACTTCATTGCGTTTGTAGGCCTCGATAAGCCGCTGACGTGGGCTTGTGCCTTCGAGTAATTGCTCAGCTTGGGCAAATTGGTATTCAAAGGTTTCAAAGTTAGTATAGACGTAGGTTGCAACTGCACCGCTACTGCCGAGAATAATAGTCATGACGCTCCACTTTAGAAAACGCTGATAGCTGCTCGATGCGCGAAGAAAAACGAAAATCACTAAGGTAAAAGCGCCGGCGATAGCAACGCTTGCGGCCCATGCAGCTTTCGTTCCCAATAGCATGAGTGCTAAAAACGTCGCCGCGATACGGACCAGGTTCCACAAGCTCATGTGGTAATAGAGCTGCGAGAATAGCAGTGTGAGTCCGAGCAGGGCGGCGAGACCAATATCGTTACCCGCGACAAAAAACGACTTAATACCGAAAGCGTGGTCACCGTAACTTTCATAGCCAAGTCCAGTGGCAAATGAGAAAATCATGACCACAGCAAAAACCACAGCGTAATGCGCCATCCCTTTTATCAGCAAGCGACTACGGTCACCAAAGTGCTGGAAGAGAAACAGCACGGTTATCATTACGGTAAACGGATAAATCCGCCGTGACAGATGGTTAATGTCTTTGGTTACGGCGAGGTTACCGTCCGGATAACTCGAGAGCAGTAATAGGAGCGCCCACACCAGCACAAAAAGCTTAATAAGCCAGCTTACCGGGCCCGAGGTGGTGTAAGCTAGGTACAAACCGCAAAGTAGAATAACCATGCGATAGAGCAAGCTTACACGCAATGCCTCTAAACCTAGGTAAGAGAACACACCGTAGGCGGTATCCAACCAAATCACTGGGTAAATCAACAAGATCGCAAGTAAGCTGCCAAGCTGTGCAGTAGAGAGCTTAAGTTGCATGGCCATTCCTGCGTTGTCGTAAAAGGTAAAAGTTGAGTGCCGTAACGCCAACCACCCCCCATGCCAGCAATACTACAAAGATGACCCAAATACGTTCGGGTAATACAGGCCCTGAACTTACATCGATGTCAGTTGCGTTGAGCAGTAGTGAGAAGTCCTCCGCGCTTACTAATTGCAGGCGTGCTTCGGCAACAGCGCGTTGTTGCGCGAGTTGTTCTTGCATGATTGGCGTGAGTTGTGCAGTTGGCCAAGCACGGAGCTTTTGCAACTGCACTTGTAAGCCGGATATCAACTCACCGGTCAGTTCAGAACTTAGCAATGCCATAATTTGTTGCAGTTCATACCGAGCCTTATTGGGCGTCACCGCATACCACTGTAGACCGTGGTACTGATCAAGTTCAAAGCGAAAATAGTGTAAGTGCTGGCGAACGAACAAATTATCAGTGCCCGGTTCAAGCGCCTCAGCGACCTTATCGTGAAATGCGGGACTACTGGCATAGAATGCCGGGCGTACCTCGGGACGACGGGTCACGGTTTTACCCATGCTCGGGCGTTCATTATTGAGCACCAAATCATCTAAGCGACGTAGTAATCCTTGTTGATAAACCATGGGATCAATGGTGAACAAAACAGAGGCGCGATAAAGGCGTGGTAATTGTTGTGTATAAAGTACGGCAGTAGTCGCCGCCAGCAGCATAAAAACTGCAGTGATCAACCAGTGCTGGCGCAACCAACGCAAATAATCAAAGAGCGAAAGGCTAGTCATTAGCGTAGCGATAGGCGTGCAATAGGTTGACCGCTAACATTACAAAACCACCTAAAATAAAGCCAATAAGAAACCATACGACAATCGGGAAGCTGGCGGGTTTATGCGGTGTAACCGCAGGGTCGATGGTTTCGTACACATAATCTTCGTTGGCTTCGACCAACATGGCTCGCTTAAATTGTTCTTGTAACAAGTACAGCAGTGATTCACGCACTTCGGCCTGTTGCGCGTTATTAGCAACTTCAGTTAAGTAAGCAATTTGCTGGTCAATATTTGCTTTGTCACGCACACGCATATACTGATTGATCTCATCGACAATTATGTTGACCAAGCGAGCGGCGAATTCGGCATCTGGATGGAGGATACCAAGGCGTAAAATACGGGTGGTGCGGTCGTTTTCAATGATTAGGATGTCACGAAACGGGCCATAACCTTGCCATGTTTCAGCGTTATCTTCGTCGGGCAGCAAATAGGGCAGCAGTTGGTGCTTTTCGATCAACATATGGATGAAGCTACGCGACTGCATGATTTCAATCGCCAAATGTGTGTTATCTAAGCGTGAGCCGCCTAAATCAATTCCCGCCAACCCCGCTAAACCTGAGAGACCACCAGCGATTTCAGCTAAACCGCCGGTGCGCTCTTCACTTGGCGCCAATACTGCAGAAGCTTCATATTGTGTTGGCAGCAGCGCGCGAACACCGCTGAAAATAACCGCAAGTAACAACGGAACCAAGATCCAACGCAATTTAAGCTGGCGTGCGCTTTGGGTAAAGGCTTCACTTGAAAAGATAACGAGTGGCTTCTGGCTCATGAGCTGTCCTTGGTCGATGCAATGGCGAAGATTCTAACGAAAGCGTTATAAATTTGCTAATCCATAATCACAGAGTTGCTGTTTTGCGCAAGTTCCGTAAACTAGCGACATTAATTTCACGCACTAACTACAAACGAAGCCAGTCGTATGAACATCGTTGTCGCAGGTACGGGCTATGTAGGCCTTTCTAATGCCGTGTTGCTGGCGCAGCACAATCAAGTCACCGCTGTAGACATTAATGCAGAAAAGGTGGCGCTTATCAATCGTAAGCAAAGTCCCATTCAAGATGCTGATATTGATGAGTTCTTAATGAACCGTCCTTTGCAGCTTACGGCTACAACGGATGCGGCACAAGCATACGCGCAAGCGGACTGGGTGTTGATTGCCACGCCCACTGATTACGATCCGGAAACTAATTATTTTAATACCAGTTCGGTCGACCAGGTGATTGCGCAAGTGCTGCAAAACAACGATCGATGTCACATTGTGGTGCGCTCAACCATCCCTGTAGGGTACGTTGCGAAGAAGCGCGCTGAGCTGGGCACCGAACGTATTTTGTTTGCGCCTGAGTTTTTGCGCGAGGGCAAAGCGCTGCACGACAATTTGTATCCGTCGCGGATTATCGTCGGCGAGCGTTCTGAGCGGGCTGAAATCTTTGCACAACTTTTACAGCAGGGCGCAATGAAGCCCGATGTACCTGTGCAATATACTGAACCGACAGAAGCGGAAGCGATTAAATTATTTGCCAATACGTACTTGGCGATGCGGGTGGCGTTCTTTAATGAACTCGATACCTATGCGGCGCATCATGACCTAGATACGCGTCAGATCATTGACGGTGTTTGTTTAGATCCGCGCATTGGCGGTCATTACAACAACCCGAGCTTTGGCTATGGCGGCTATTGCTTGCCGAAAGACACACGGCAGCTGTTGGCGAATTATGATAATGTGCCGCAGGTCATTATCGGGGCGATTGTCGATGCCAACCGAACCCGTAAAGATTTTATAGCAGATGCTATAATTGCCAAGCAGCCGAAAACGGTCGGTGTGTACCGCTTAGTCATGAAAGCCGGCTCGGATAATTTTCGCTCAAGCGCAATACAAGGCATTATGAAAAGGCTGCAGGCGAAGGGCATCGAAATTATTGTGTATGAACCGACACTTAGCGAAGAAACTTTCTTCAACTGTCGTGTTGAGAAAAAATTACAAGAATTTAAAGAGAATTCAGATATAATAGTCAGCAATCGAATGGCTGCAGAATTAAGCGACGTCGCGCAAAAAGTCTATACGCGCGATATCTACAACAGTGATTAGGGACAACCGATTAAATGAATATTTGGATGGTGTTAATAGCCGCTACCGCACTTTCGAGCGTGTTATGTAACGTCCTGATACCGATGGCCTGGCGCACCGCGCTGGTCGACATGCCTTGCGAACGTAAACAGCATGCCTCACCGGTACCTTTAGTCGGTGGCTTGGCGGTTTATGGGACCATGCTGATCATGATGGTGGCGCTACTGCCACTTGAAGTGGATATTCGTTTGTTCTTGGTTTCTGCAAGCTTCATGGTGCTGATTGGCGCCCTCGATGATCGTTACGATATTGATGCTGGCGTGCGCTTTATTGCGCAAATGCTGGCGGCTGCCGTTGTAGTCTTCGGTGCCGACGTGCAAATCACCCAGCTCGGTGACTTGTTCGGTACCGGTGTAATTGAGCTTGGCGCCTTCTCTATGCCATTCACCTTGCTCTGTATCGTAGCGGCAATGAATGCCTACAACATGATTGATGGTATTGACGGTTTGCTCGGTTCGATGGCGATGGTCGCGTTTGCTGGCGTAGCAGCGCTGGCATTTATGAACGGGCAGCAGTTGCCACTCCTCGTCGCCACTATTTTGTTTGGCGCGATGATTCCTTATTTAATCCGCAATATCGGTTTCAAATACCGTCCGGTGCGTAAAATTTTCATGGGCGACGCCGGCTCGATGTTGGTCGGCTTCGTGGTCGTATGGATGCTCATCATGCTGACCCATCCGGAACGCATTCTCGAAACGTGGTTCGCGAGCACTCCTGACGTCACCCCTGTGCGGCCGGTAGCCGTGTTATGGCTGATTGCCGTACCACTCATGGACATGTTTGCCATTCTTGCGCGCCGCGTCATGAAAGGGCAGTCGCCGTTCAAACCCGATCGTGAACATTTACATCACATCTTTATGCGCGCGGGCTTCTCTGCTCGCCAAGCTCTTGCTATTATCAGTTCCATTGCGGTCGCTAAGTTGGCGCTTGGTTTGACACTCGAATGGATGCAAGCCCCAGAGACAGTGGTCTTGATTGCCTTTGTCGCAATCTTTGCTCTCTACCTATTAATGCTCAAGAACATCTGGAAGATCGTATCTTGGGTACGCCAACAGCGCCACATAGAGCCATCTAACTAAAAATTATAAATAGGGGAATTAGCGTGAAAGCATGGTTGCAACAAACGCTAACGGCAGCCGCGCTAGCGTTTGTCCTTTTCGTTCCGACTCAGGCGTTGCAGGCTCAAGACCTGTCGGCGTTAACGCCACAGCAAATTCAACAAATTCAAAAGCTACCTCGCGCTCAGCAAGAAGCCATTGCACGCCAATTTGGCGTGAATTTAAGCGATCTTGAAGGCCTGATGAGTGGTTCTGCGACATCTGGTGACGCACAAGCGTCGCAACCAGGTGAGCGAACCACGCAAATGAGCGAGCGTGAGACCGCGGACAATCGTCCTCTGAACGAGTTAAGCCCGTCTGAACTTGCCGAACGCCTCGCCGAAAACGACAACGAATTACAGCCGTTTGGTTATAACCTGTTCCAAGGCGAGCCGAGCACTTTTGCGCCAATGGCCAATGCCCCAGTACCGTCGAACTATGTGCTCGGTGTCGGTGATACTCTGCGCATTCAGCTCTACGGCAAAGAAACTCGCAGTATTGACGCGGCTATCGATAACGAAGGGCAAATTGTTATTGAGAACCTTGGCCCATTAAGCGTTGCAGGTTTGCGCTACAACGAAGCGAAAGAACTCATCAAAAGCACTGTGCGTGAGCGCATGATCGGCATGGAAGCGGCGGTCAGCATGGGCGAACTGCGCAGCATGCAAATCTTTGTCGTGGGCGAAGCCTACAAGCCTGGTGCCTACACCGTCAGCTCACTGACCACCATTAGCCAAGCGCTCTTTGTTTCGGGCGGCGTCAGCGACATCGCCTCGCTGCGTAATGTGCAACTGAAGCGCGCCGGCGAAACCGTGGTAACCTTCGACCTCTATAAATTGTTAACCGAAGGCGATGCCTCGAACGACTTCCGCTTGCAGGCGGGCGACGTGGTGTTTATTCCGACCCGTGGCGACATGGTGAGCATCAGCGGTGAAGTGCTGCGTCCTGCGATTTATGAATTGCGCCCAGAAGAAACCTTGGCCGATGCGTTGAGTTATGCCGGCGGATTGTTGCCTACGGCCTACCGTAAATCAGTACAGTTGCAGCGTATTAGCAACGGCTCACGTCGTGTGCAAACCATTGATTTAACCGCCAGCAAGGTAAAAACGCCGCTGCAAGGTGGTGACGAGATCACCGTATTCCCTGTCGCGCAAGACACCGTTGATAGTGTGATGGTAGTCGGCGCGGCCGTGCGTCCTGGTGTGTACGAATGGCGCGATGACTTGCGCATAAAAGACTTATTGCCAACGGTCGAAGGGGCGGTGTTGCCGATCACCGATTTGACCTACGGTATTGTGGTGCGCAGCAGTGATGACCGCCGCACCATCAGTGTGTTGCAGTTCGACGTAGCGCGCGCGATTCATGGCGATGCAGAGGCGAACTTAGCTTTGCAGCCGCGCGATCAAATCGTGTTGTTTAGCCGTTATGAGTCGGCTAAAGCGGAAGAAAACCAGTTAAGTGCATGGTTAAAATCGGAAAGTGACCGTCAGCGTGAAGAGCGTGAGCGGGTGCTGGAAGTGTATCGCCAGCAATACCTACAAAAGCTCATCACCGATGACCTTGGCTTTAATCAGCTATTAGAGCAAACCACGCCAGAGCGCTCCGAAGAATTGGACAGTCAGCTTACCTCATTGTTTGCCATCGAAGATACGCAGCAGAAGCGCGAAGCCGACTATTATGCCAAGTTTTCACGGCACAACCTGCTCCAGCCGATTTTGTATCAGCTACGCAATCAATACAGCGCCACCGGCACCTTGCCGTTGGTGTACGTTGACGGTGAAGTGCGTTATCCGGGTATCTATCCGCTTGTGCAGGGAGCAGACGCACGGCAAGCCATTGCGGCTGCCGGCGGCTTAAAAGAATCAGCCTATTTGGCGCGTGCCGAAATTACGCGTACCCAAATTATTGATGGTGAAGCCGAAGCCGTTTATGTGCCGTTTAATCTCGCAAATGTCTTAAAAGGTGAGCGTACTATCGACTTGCAAGGGCGTGACCGCATGCAAGTGCTGTCGATTCCGCAGTGGCAGAACACCTTACAAGTGCGTTTAGAGGGTGAAGTTCGCTTTCCGGGTACTTATACCATTCGCCGTGGTGAAACCTTGCAGGGCTTGCTTGAGCGAGCAGGCGGCTTAACCGAATACGCCTTCGTTGACGGTGCAATTTTTACCCGTGCTGACTTGCGTGAAGCCGAGCGTAAACGTTTAGACGAGTTAGCCCAACAACTCCGTCGCGAGATTGCTTCGAATGTGATCACCGACAGCGGTGCGCAGGTCGCTTACGGTGAAATGAATCAGTTGCTGCGTGACTTGACCAACATCGATGCTGTAGGTCGCTTGGTCATTGACCTTGAGAAGGTAATCGGTGAGCAAGCCTCTGCCGCTGCCGATATTCAGCTGAAAAACGGCGACCGCTTGTTTGTGCCGACGGTGCAGAGCACGGTGTCGATTATTGGCGAAGTGCAACTGGCCAGCTCCTATCAGTATGAAAGTGGCGTCTCGCTCGAAGACTACATCCAGCGTGCCGGTGGTATGCGTCAGAAAGCTGACGACGAACGTATTTATATCGTCAAAGCCAACGGCAGCGTGGTGGTGCCAGAGCGCCGTTCATGGTTTAGCTCAGGTGTTTCGGACCAAATCGAGCCCGGCGACACCATTGTCGTACCCATGGACACGCAGTACATGAACAACATCGAAATGTGGACCACCGCAACGCAAATCATGTATCAAGTCGGTGTCGCATTAGCAGCATTGAGTGGTTTGTAACTATGCATGTGATAACGGACTATCTGAATCTCGACTTTACCTTCCAAGGCTTGAGCGCCGCGGAGATTGAAGCCTATGCGGCAAAACGTATGCCGGCTGGGTTTGACGAAGCACGCGCGTTGCTACTGAAGGGGGAGTACGAAAACCCGAGTGAAGGCCGTAAGGTCACGCATGTGTTGAACCGTAGCCGCCACTCGGTGGTTGCTGCAGGTGGTGGACGCAACCGTTTCAGCGAAATAGTTCGTTTACTACGTGCTGGCAAATGGCTCGGTGCCACTGGCAAACCGATTACCGACGTGGTGAATATCGGGGTGGGTGGCTCGGATTTAGGCCCGATGATGGGCAGCTTCGCCTTAAAAGAATTCGCGGACGACAACGTTGAGCACGACCTTGATGTGCATTTTGTTAGCTCCATGGACGGCGGCCAATTGTACGCTGTATTGCCGATTGTCGACCCCGAAACCACACTATTTATTATCGCTTCAAAGAGCTTCGGTACCATTGATACCTTAGCCAATGTCGATACCGTCAAACGCTGGGTCTCAGGCACGTTAAGCGAAGAACAATGGCTGGCTCAGCACGTTATCGGCGTGTCATCGAACAACAAGGCCATGACTGAATTCGGTATTCCTGCTGCGCAGCAACTTAGCTTTGCTGACTCGGTCGGCGGCCGTTATTCGCTGTGGTCGGCGATTGGCTTACCGATTGCGCTGAGTATTGGTGCCAATCAGTTCGCGCGTATGCTCGACGGCGCCCACGCCATGGACGAGCACTTTGGCCAAGCGCCGTTACTCGAGAATATTCCAGTATTGATGGCGTTGCTCGGTGTGTATAACCGTGAAGAGCGGGGCCTCAATAACGTGGCCGTGTTGCCCTATGACGGTCGCTTGCGTTACCTACCGAGCTACCTGCAACAGCTCGACATGGAAAGCAACGGCAAGCAGCAAGACCTGCAGGGCCGTGCGATTGACTATCCTACAGGACCCATTATTTGGGGGGGCTTTGGCCCGAACGGTCAACACGCGTTCTTTCAGCATCTGCACCAAGGTTATGACGACTTTGCCGCAGACTTTGTTGCCGTTTTGCATCGCAAGGCGCCAGGCTTTAACACTAAAGTACAAGAAGGCCTGCGGCAGCAACAAGTGTTGTCGATCGCAAACTGCCTCGCTCATCGTCGTTTGATGTGGTTTGGTGATGGCCCGTCGTATCCGGGCCAGCATCCGTCGAACCTGTTGTTCGTTGATGAGCTAACGCCGCAAAGTTTCGGCGCACTGATCGCTGCGTACGAACATAAAGTGTTTACCCAAGGCGTGATTTGGAATATTAACTCGTTCGATCAGCCAGGGGTGGAGCGTGGTAAGCAGATCGCCAAAACCGTGCTGGCAGCAATGACCGGCGCGAGTGACGAAACCTTTGACGAAAGCACTGACAGTATCATCAGTCGCATGTAACGGAGCCTGTTATGAGTAACCCGCGTACCTATGTGCTGTGCAATGACCCCAAGGTTTATATTGTTGATGACTTTTTTACCGAGTCCGAAGGCCAGCAGCTCATCAATGCTGCTCAGGCATTGATGGACCGCGCCAAAGTCAGTTCGGATAAAGAGGGCGTGTTAAGTAACGCCCGCACCAACAGCCTCGCTTGGGTGCGCCACTCGCAGAACCTGATCACCACCGAGCTAGGTGTGCGCATTGCTGCCGAAGTAGGGTTGCCGTTGGCGAACGCCGAAAGCTACCAAGTGATTCATTACGGCGAGCAACAAGAATACCGCGCGCATTTTGACGCTTATGACATGTCCACAGAACGTGGCAAGCGGTGTACTGCCCGCGGCGGGCAGCGTTTAGTGACCGTGCTTGGCTACATCAATCGCCCCGAAGGCGGCGGTTCGACCTACTTTCCTAAGTTAGATATCAATGTTGCGGCCAAGCCGGGACGTCTACTGATATTTTCCAATGTGGTCGATGGCACCACCGATGTACACCCGAAAAGTTTGCACGCTGGGATGCCGGTGACGCAGGGCGAAAAGTGGGCCTTTAATCTTTGGTTCCACGAACGGGAGTTTAAATAAGTGCGCTTTTTGTCTGGTGCGGTTCTGGCGCTCGTTTGGGTTCTGGCTGTTCTACCTGCTCCCGCGCAGGCGACGCCATGGCTCGATGCCGAAGAACTGCATGTCCGCCACTCCTTGCAAGTGCTGGCTGACGCTGGGCTGTTGAGCGCGCCGGTAACCTCGTTTCCGGTGATGTGGCGACCGCTAATTGCTGACCTTGAATCTCTGGACCCTGCTGCGTTGACCGAATTACAACGCGTTGCTTATTTTAAGTTGATGGCCTTGTTGAACTACCACAAAGGTGGTTCGTATACGGGTGTGCGCCTTGCGGGTGTGACCGATACCGGCGCACAGCCAAGCTTTTCGCGGCCGATGGAAGGCAAAGCCTCGGCGGCAGTGACGCATGAGCGTATTGGTTCGTCTGTGGCGGGCCGCGTGCGTGTAACCTACCGTGACAGCGGTGTTAGCCTTAACCCGCGCGTTGACGTTGCGAATGTTTCTTGGCAGGGCTCTTACGTGGCCGCCATGGCCGGCGACTGGATGATCGCCGCCGACCAAATGCACACCTGGTGGTCACCGGGTTCAGCGCAAGATGGCTTGCATACCGTGAGTACCTTGCCGTTGCGTGGGGTGCGCACGGTGTATGCGCCTGCGTCTTCTGAGTTTTCTTTTGCGGCGTTTGCGGGCGAATCGGAAGAGAAATTTCTGCTCGACCCGGGCTTGAATGCTTGGGAACGCGAAGAGGCCTACGGCGCGCGTCTCGGTTGGCGTGCTCATGAACGCCTAGAACTGGGCTTACACTATGTTGCTTCCGAATTGGCAGACACCTCAGACAACTGGGTGTTCGATGCGCGTTTGTCGTTGCCGTATCAGTTCAATGTTTACGGCAGTATCAGCGAGCACGATGTCGACGGTCGTCGTGGCAACGGCCATATGGTCGGTCTCGATTGGAGTTTCTCAGAACCTGCGTCGCTGGCGCGCGTGTACGCCGAATACGACCGCAGCGACTTGCGCAGCTTGCTGACGCTGGGCTATGCCACCTTTGCCAATAACGGCTTCGGCTACGATTTCCGCATCCAAGACACGCGTGTGCGCCGTCACCACAACAGCTACGGCATGGCGCCGCGTTGGCAGTTGGTACCTGAATACCGCCCCGGTATTGAACGCATCCAACAATTCGAAGCCGTGATGTTTTATCCGGTCGGCTTTAACTCGATTCTTGAGATTGGCCTGCAAGCCTGGAAAGACACCTACGTTTCCGGCCGCGACGACTCCTTCGGCAATGTAATTGCCTCGTTTGAACTGCGTTGGTGAGTGCGGTGAACGGCTCGGTTAAAAAGATTGTCCAGAACACGGGCTTCTTATACGTGCGCATGCTCATCACCATGGGCATCATGCTCTACACCTCGCGAGTACTGCTTGATGTATTGGGCGCATCTGATTACGGTTTGTATCATGTGCTCGCTGGTGTCGTGGTGTTGCTTGGATTCTTGCAGGGCGCACTGTCAACGATGACGCAGCGCTTTATTGCCGTGGAGCTTGGCCGCGAAGGGAGTGAGCCAACGCAATTGGCCCGCATCTTCTCGATGAGCGTTAATATTCACCTGCTGTTTGCTGTGGTGCTATCGTTGGTTGCTCTAGCGCTGGGCTATTTCTTTCTACTCGACTTCATCAATTACGGCGACAACGAACCCACCACGGTGTTGTGGGTGTTTGTGTTTTCCATCGCAACTTTTGTAATGAACCTAGTGGTGCTGCCTTGCCATGGCGTAGTAGTGGCCCATGAGCGCATGAAGGCCTACGCGTGGTTTGGCATCACTGAAGCCGTGTTGAAACTAGCGATTGTGTTGGTGCTGCCATATTTAGCGATGCATTCGCTGTTGGCCTACGCCATGCTGTTATTTGGGGTGTCGTCGGTCTTGCTGGTCGCGTATTTCACATTCGTGCTGCGACGTTTTCACGCGGTCCGTTTTATGCTGTTTTGGGATGCCAAGCTGTTTCGTTCACTTGCCTCTTTTTCCGGTTGGTCAATGTGGGGCAACGCCGCCAATGTGTTTGCCAATCAGGGCGCGAACTTGCTGCTCAATGTATTCTTCGGCCCCGTACTGAATGCGGCTAAGTCGATCGGTACACAAGCCTCGGGCGCATTGAATCAATTCGTGACCAACTTGCAGTCAGCGATTAACCCACAATTGATGAAGTCGTATTCGGCGGACAACACCGACTATACCGACAAACTGATTTACTACGGCGCCAAATATAACTTCTTTCTGATTGCGTTTTTGGCCTTACCAGTGATGGTCTATACGCCAGAAATTTTGGCATTATGGCTGGTTGAAGTCCCCGAGTATGCGCCACTCTTCTCACAAATTTTGTTGGCTAAGGTGGTGGTAGAAAGCATCTCCAAGCCACTCATTACAGCGGCCTATGCGACGGGTCGTATACGCATGTACCAAGCGGTTGTTGGCGGTATTCTGTTGCTGAACATTCCATTGGCTTGGTGGGCTCTGTCCCTAGGCGCAGGTCCGGAGTGGGTATTCTATATCGCCTTCTTTATGATGCTGCTGTCGGCACTTGCTCGTGTTGTTATGCTCAAGCGCGTGTACCACTTTTCTGCCCGGCGTTTCGCATTGGACGTACTCTGGCCTGTCACCCGCGTCGGCATTCTGCTCGGTGGACTCGCGTGGCTAGTGACGTCCTTGCTTGCTGCCGACGGTCTTCTCATGCTGTTGCTCGGTATCGCCGCACTCATGCTAGGCACCCTCGTGATCGTCGTATTCTTCGGCTTTGCAAGCCCCGAACGCCGCGCCCTGCTCAACGTACTCCGCAAGCATTAGAGAGGGCAGCCCTCCCTTTTATCGACGAAATTGAAGATTTACCGGTTTACCCCGGAAAAGCGGGCGAATTACGTACGTTGCGGCAAATATTACACCTCTGTATCGAAGAGTTCGGCGCACAGTTAAAAAAATAGAGGGCAGAGGTGCTGCCCTGCAGCCCGCATTCCGGCGCCGCAGCCCGACCTTCAAGCCAGCGCTGGCGCGGGCTGAAGGGAGGGCTGCCCTCTCTTGTGCTAGCGGGTTGATTGGCGGTACAATGCGGGCATTAGGGTTGCGCGAGATTCAGGGAAGCGAGAATGTCCGAAGAAAGTCGTCAGTGGTGGTATGTGGTGCAGACGAAGCCGCGGCAGGAGCTGCGAGCGCGCGCGAACCTCGAAAATCAGGCATTTGATGTAGCCCTACCTATGCTCACCCTTGAGCGAATTAAGCGCGGCAAGCGCACGCCGACCACAGAACCGCTGTTTCCGGGTTATATTTTCGTAAAGTTACCCGATTATTCACAAAACTTTCATAAGATTCGTAGTACCTTTGGTGTCACCAAGGTGGTGAAGTTTGGTGATGCGCCTGCTCGTCTGTCAGAACAACTCGTTACAGATATGTTAGCGCTGGGCGATGATTCACCGCAGGTGCAAGAGATGCAGCGTTACGCTGCGCCGCAGCCTGGAGACAAAGTCGAGATCCTCGATGGCCCGTTCAAAGGCTTATTTGCTGAGATCCTGAAATTGGATGGTGCGTCACGATGTGTCGTGTTGCTGGATTTCTTGCATAAGCAGGTTCGCGCAGAATTTGAGCTATCGGACGTGAAACGTTAATCAAACGTAGCAAAAACGCCGCATGCGTGGGATAATCGACGCATATTTCACGATAAAATAACGCCGAATTTACTGGCCTGAATGCCGGCCTAAAGCGGCTTTTTTAAGAAAAAACATGAACATCCGCGAAGTGCGGGGCGCGATGAGGAGCGGTAACCCTTCGGGCGGTAGCGTGTCTAGAGCGAACGTAGCTCGTGGTTCTACCACGGGTGAAATCCCATTTGTAAAGCGGTTGTTCAAAACATCATCAGATGCTATAACTTACCTAACTGTTAAAAATTATCGCAAGTAAGCCTAAAGGCAAGGAGTAATTATGAACAAATTCACAGCATTAGCAGCAGCGGCAGCATTGGCGTTCAGCACCTCAGCAATCGCCAACCCAGAGCCAAAGCCTGAACCAAAGCCAGCACCACAAGAAACTGTGGCAGCTGAAGCAGCAAAAGACTCAATGATCACCATCGGTGGCGTACAAATGACCGTTGGCGCAGCGATTGCAGCCGGTGCTTTAGCAGCAGCGACTTTGCTTATCGTGACCAGCGATGACGACGGTTCGTCAACTGCTATCACTACTCAATAAGTTAGACAGTAAAAGCGGACGTCACACGGATGCGTGGTGTCATAACAGCCGCTCTGGCGCTTGCAGTTGCAAGTGGCTTAGGCGGCTGTTCAACGTTTAAATCGCTTAGCTCGGAAGAAAGCAGTCAGCTTTCTGCTGCGCAAGCGTCTTTCGATTTTCTCTTCGGTGACGCACCGCAGGCCCCCGATCGCGAAACGCTCCTACAAGCACCTTATCCGGTGACTTACGTGCAAATCGGTGATGCCCCGCGAACCGTCCTCGCCGCAGCCGTAAATGGCACTGACGGCCAGTACTGGGTGTCCGCGGGTGGCGAAGCTCTGACGCTCTGGCAAGGCCGCGTGATCCGCAGCAGCCAACTCGAACTCGAAAACCGCATCCATACCTCATACCTTGCCGACGACCCACTGAGTTGCTATCTGCACAGCGAGCGAACGTGTCCGACCCAATTCGAGCGAACGATCCAGCTCAAACGCCCCGTCGCCACCTTTGACCCGCATAATCCGCAATACGAAATCGTCAGCCTCACCCTCAACTCAAGCTTTAACCGTAACGGCCGTGATATCACCGAAACTGGCACGGCCGTTACGACTGGAGCTTCAAACGAAGGCAAGCGCGAGCAGTACGAGTTCAGCAACAGCTATCGCCTCAGCAGTGACAGCAAGTACGTAATCGAGAGCAAGCAATGGCTGAGCCCCATGCACGGCTACGTAAACCTCGAGATGGTCAGCCTGACCAGCCCGAATGAACCCCGCGGCGAGCCGCAAATCACCCGCTTCCAAGCGCCGGTGCAAGTACGCAACGTCAATGGTGAAGAAATCGCGCCGCGCCTCAACGAATTCGTAACCGCTATGCAGCGCCAGTTGTATCCAGATAGCTACTGGCCTGGGCTGCGCATTTATAGCGACAAACTCGACCAACGTTTCAGCGGGCGCAAAGCGGGTATGCTGAAGCGTTTGCGCATGCTCGAGCAAACCTACCGACATGACGGCGAGACCGCATTGGCGAACGCCGCGCAGGCATTAACGCAGCAGTTTCAGCAGTGGCCATTACGAGCCAGCTATGTGCACGGCATCGATCCGGCGCAAATGCGATTGACGGTGGGTGAGAATCCGGCGCTGAATCCGCACGACGCAGATGAAGAGTATGAGATTGTACTGGCGCCCGCCTTGGCGCTCGCAACGGGTCTCAGCAAAGCGACCAACACCTTAATGAATGTGGTTGCAACCGAGAGCTGGCTGGTACAGCCAGATGGCAGCATCCGTAAGCTTGAGCCGACCACCGCCGGCAAGCCCGCGCAAACGAACGGCGCGATGCCGGGTGTGACGCTGACCACCATTGCTGAACAACAGCTACCGCGCGGCTTTCGTGACTTGAACGCGCAATTGGCGATGTTTTTACAGCACTGGGATTACACTCAAGCGCCAGTGGCAGGGAGCGCGCAATGAAATTAAAGCCGCTTGCGCTGGTTGTGCTGAAAACCGCAGTGCTAGCTGCGACATATTCTGTCGCAGGGGCAGGGGTACTCCTGCCGTTAATGCCAGCGGCACACGCACAAGATCGCAGCGAGCCACCCACCGGCCAAAGCTTCCAGCGCGACCCTTACACCACCAGTGACTACGGCGGCGTTGGCTTATTGCAAACCCCGACCGCGCGCATGAACAGCGAAGGGCATCTGACCCTTGGCTACTACGACACCGACGACTACCGCCGCACCAGCATTACTTTGCAGTTGTTTGACTGGATGGAAGCGACGGCACGGTATACCGACTTCCGCTATTCGTTCTACAGCGATGACCCTGAGTTCAGTGGCGACCAGACGCTGAAAGACAAAGGATTCGACGTTAAATTCCGCGCACTGAAAGAGTCAAAATGGCTGCCAGAAGTCGCGATTGGCCTGCGTGACTTAGGCGGTACCGGCTTATTCGGTGGTGAATACATTGTCGGTAGCAAAGCCTGGCACACCGAAAACCTCGGTACCTTCGATTTTCACCTAGGCTTAGGTTTTGGCTATTTAGGCCGACGTGACAACTCGTATAACCCGTTCTGTGAAATTACCGACGAATTCTGCGGGCGCCCACGCGGCACCACGCCGGGTGGCGGTGATATTGAATGGGAAAAAATGTTCAAAGGCCCGGCGGCAACTTTCGGCGGAGTCGAATGGCGCACGCCGATAGAAGGCTTGCGCGTAAAGGCAGAGTACGACCCGAACCATTATCAAAACGAGTATTTGCCGAATCCGATTGACCCAGAAAATCCGCGTCAGATCGTGCAAGACAGCTACTGGAACTTCGGAGCGGAATACGCCTACAACAATCTCATTAATCTAAAACTGGGGTATCAGCGCGGCAACACCATGACCTTTGGCTTTAGTTTGCGTTATAACCTAGCGACAGCATATCAGGTGAAAACCGAGCCGCCGCTGCGTGACGCGAAGCGTAGCAGCGCACAAGGCTTTAGCGACGTAGACTTAAACCGCTTGAGCCAAGCGTTGTTGAACGAAACCGGCTTTGCAGTAAAAGCTGTTGAACACGACAAGAACGAAGCGGTGCAACAAGAACGCGTCACGCTGTACGCAGAGCAAACCCGCTATCGCGACCGCGAAGATGCCGTACAGAAAGCCGCACGTATTCTGAGTAACGAATTGCCAGAAGACGTCACACGCTACGAAATCGCCGAAATCAAAGACGGCCTTGGCATCGTGCAGTACAACGTCAACGCTCCGTTCTATAAATCCGCCGCCCGCGGCGAACGTTTCTACCGCGAAGAAGACGACGCCTTCGCCCTGAGCAACGTCCGCCCGTTTGGATCTAACATGGTTTCCGAACAGCGCGAAGCGCGGACGAAATTCGGTTATTCCATCACCCCAAATCTATCTCAGTCCTTCGGTGGCGCCGAAGACTTCTACATCTACCAGCTCGCCATGATGGGCGAGGGCTACTACCACTTCACGCCAAACCTGCGCGTGAGCGGTACCGTGGGTGTGAACATCGTCAACAACTACGACGAATTCAACTTCTTGGTCGATGACCTCGAAAACCCATTACCACGCGTGCGCACTCGCATCCGTGAATACTACGACAACCAAGACTTGTGGCTACAAAACTTACAGTTGGTCTACACCGACCAAGCCAGCGATAACGTCTATTACGCCCTGTACGGCGGCTACCTCGAACGCATCTTCGGTGGTGTCGGTGGCGAGATCTTGTATCGCCCACTGAACAGTCGCTTCGCCTTCGGTGTCGATTTAAACTGGGCCAAACAGCGCGAACCGGACAATAGCTTCGGCTTTGAAGATTATGACGTACTCACCGGGCACGCCAGCGTCTACTGGCAGCCCGCACAATTGCCGAACAGCCTCATTAAGCTGCAAGCAGGCCGCTTCTTAGCAGGCGATGAAGGCGTGCAAGTGGACTTCAGCCATCAATTCGACTCAGGCGTACGCGCCGGAGCCTACGCCGCCTTCACTAATGTCTCGCGTGAAGAGTATGGCGAAGGTGGCTTTACCAAAGGCTTTTACATAAGTATTCCGTTTGATTTGTTCACCGTGCGGAATACCTTGGCTCGCGGCCGCGTTGGCTGGCAGCCAATCACCCGAGACGGTGGACAGATGCTCAATCGCAGTATTAATTTATACGAAACTACGGAAGCGCGTGGCTACAAAGCTGGGCAGAACTAACCAGGAACAACGATCATGAACATGAAACTGACAGCAGTATCAACCCTCGCCTTATGGCTCGGCGGCTGTGCATTAGCTCCGGGCGGGCACATTCCCGACGACAGCAGCGGCGGTCTGTTCAGTGATGACAGCCGCAGCGCTTACGAGCAAGAGTTTAGCGAAGCTGAATTGATGAAGCTGGTCGACGTGTACCAGATCTCGCCAATGCTGATCAGCGAAATGCAAACGCCAGCAACCAAGCCTGAGTTCAACAGTGCGCTCGAACAAGCCCGCAACAACTATGACTACACCGTGGGCCGCGGCGACATTCTGAACATCACCGTGTGGAACCACCCAGAGCTGACGATTCCGGCAGGCTCCATGCGTAGCGCCGAAGAAGCAGGTAACTGGGTGCACAGCGACGGTACTATCTTCTATCCGTATATTGGCAAAGTACAAGTCGCCGGTAAGCGCGTGACCGAAATCCGCGAAGACATCACCAAGCGCTTGGCCAAGTACATCGAAAGCCCGCAGGTCGACGTGACCGTTGCCGCTTTCCGTAGCCAGCGTGTGTACGTAACTGGCGCCGTGAACCAGCCAGGCACCGTACCAGTCACCAACGTACCGATGACCCTCATTGAAGCGGTGAACGCTGCCGGTGGCATGAACGAAGCTGCCAACTGGAACCAAGTGACTCTGACCCGCGGCAACACCGCTCGCAGCTTTAACCTGCGTGAGTTGTACCAAGCCGGCAACACCGATCAGAACATCTTGTTGCAACCGAACGACGTGGTGCATGTCGCACGCAACGACGATAACAAAGTCTTTGTGTTAGGTGAAGTGCGCAAACCACAGTCGTACATGATGGGCCAATCAGGTACCACACTTGCGGAAGCCTTAGCTGACGCTGGCGGTATGTTTGAAGCCACCGCCAATGCTTCAGGCATCTTCGTTATTCGCCAAGCCGAAGCCGACAGCGGCAAAATCGCACAGGTCTATCAGCTGAACGCCGAGAATGCCATCGCCCTCGTCATGGCCGAGCAGTTCGAGCTGCAACAACGCGACATCGTGTACGTAACAGCCGCTCCAGTTGCGCGCTGGAACCGCGTGATCAGCCAGTTGCTGCCATCGATCACCGGCCTGTACAGCATCGGCCGTTTCAGCGACGATATTAGTAACTAAAAAACCGTTGTTTGCTATTTGATATTCGCTGTTTGTTTGTTCTTTGCTTTTTCGAACATCAAACAGCGAATAGCGAACATCGCTTTTAGCCAAAAGAATTAACAAGGCCACAACCACGCTCAATGTTTAATCGAATCTTAGTCGTTTGCTTAGGCAACATCTGCCGCAGCCCAACCGCCAAATTCCTACTCCAACAAGCGCTCCCCGAAAAACACATCGACAGCGCCGGAATTACCGCTATGGTCAGAGATGGCATAGCCTGGGATATGGACGCCAAAGCCCGCGAAATAGCTAAAGCCAAAGGCTACGAATTTGGCGAACACGCCGCCCAGCAACTCACGCGTGATCTAATCAACGCGCACGACCTTATCTTGGTCATGGAAAACGAACATCGCCAGTACATCGGCAAACGCTACCCCGAAGCCATGGCGAAGACTATGCTCCTCGGCCAATGGCTAGCTCCAAAAGGTAAAGACATACCTGACCCGTTTAAACGTAGCGACGAAGTATACGAGCACGTATTTGATCTCATCGAAAAGAGCTGTAACGAATGGAAAACAAAACTGTGAACACACCTAGTAATCAACCAACCGCACGCCCAGAGCGTGATAGTGACGAAATCGATTTAGGTCGCCTGTTTGGCCTGTTGATCGACCGCCGCTACCTCATTATTGCGGTGACCTTTGTGTTCATGCTGTGCGGCGTTGTATACGCCGTGCTCTCAACGCCGATTTACCAAGCTGACGCGCTGCTACAAGTCGAGAAAAAATCGAGCGGCTTGCCAGCACTTGGCGATGAGTTCGGTGAAATGTTCACCAGCGACAGCGAAGCGGCCACCGAAATCGAGATCATGAAATCGCGCATGGTGATTGGCGCCGTGGTGGATCAGTTACAGCTCACCAACCAAGTTACGCCACAGTACATGCCATTTATCGGTGGTTGGTTGGCGCGCCGTACCGCAGGGCAAGACGAACTCAGCATCACCACCTTTAATGTGCCACGCGGCTATGAAGGCGCACCTTTGTATTTAGAGTTTGCCGATAATGGCACCCAGTACCAAGTGTTCGACGAAGAGGGCGAATTGGTACTTGCGGGCAACGTGGGTCAATTGGCGGTGATGGACGGCTTCGAGCTGATGATCAACGATGCAGTGCTTACCGATACGCAAGAGTTTGAGATTAGCAAAGCCAACCGCTTACGTACCATTCGAGACGTGCAACAGGCTCTTAGCGTAGGCGAGCGTGGTAAGCAGACCGGTATCTTAAGTGCGAGCTTCCAACATCCTGATCGCGACTACGCAGAAAATGTACTCAATGCCATTGCACAAGAGTACATGCTGCAAAACATTCGTCGTAATGCCGCCGAAGCAGAGAACAGCTTGCAGTTTATTGAACGTCAGTTACCTGAAGTAAAGGGTAATTTGACCGCTTCTGAAGATAAATTGAATCAATACCGCAATGAAAGCCAGTCAGTTGACCTCTCTATTGAGACGCAAAGCTTGCTTGAGCGCGTGGTTGAGATTGAAAAGCGACTAAACGAGCTTGAACTAAAAGAGAAAGAGCTATCGCGTTTGTACACGCAAGAGCACCCGACCTATCAGTCGTTACTCGAGCAAAAGCAACAGCTGCTGCGCGAGCAAGAGCAGATCAACGACCAAGTCGGCGACTTGCCTGAGACCCAACAAGAAGTGTTGCGTTTAGCGCGCGACGTAGAGGTATCGCAAGAAATCTACGTGCAGCTACTGAACCGTATGCAAGAGCTGAACGTGTTAAAAGCTGGTACCGTGGGCAACGTACGTATTCTGGATGAAGCCGTGACCAACCCAGAGCCGGTAGCACCGAAGAAGAGCCTCATTGTCGTGCTAGCGACCATGTTAGGCGGTATGGTGAGTGTGGGCTACGTATTCTTGATGGCCGCTCTGAACCGCGGCGTAGAAGCGCCAGAGCAGCTAGAAGAGCTCGGCATTAATGTCTACGCTTCAGTGCCAGAAAGCCCAACGCAAACCGAGATGAACGACAAACTGGGTAAGCTCGTCGGCAAAACCAAAGAAGTCCACGACTTGCCGTTTTTGGCTATTGAAGACCCTGCCGACCTTGCCATTGAAGCTCTTCGCGGCCTACGCACCAGCTTGCACTTTGCCATGCTGGAAGCGAAGAACAAAGTCATTATGGTCTCAGGCCCCGCGCCTGGCGTAGGTAAAAGCTTCGTAACGCTTAACCTTGCGGCTGTGCTCGCACAGGCCGGACAACGTGTGCTGGTAATTGATGGTGATATCCGTCGTGGTTACCTACATATGTCCTTAGGGGTGCCTAATAACTATGGCCTGTCGGATTTCTTAGCTAGCGTTGATAAGTCTCCCGACGGTGGCCCAATCGATAAAAACAACCTTTCGACCGTCATCCATAAAACCAAAGTGCCAAATATGCACTTTATTTCACGTGGCACCGCAGCACCAAACCCATCGGAACTACTGATGCACCCACGCATGGAAAAAATGCTCAGTAAGGTTGATGAATACTACGATTACGTGCTCATTGATACGCCACCAGTACTTGCCGTAACCGACGCCGCTATTGTGGGCCGCTACGCCGGTACGTCACTTCTTGTCGCACGCTTTGGCGAAACCCCAGCAAAGGAAGTTGAAGCTACTGTGAAGCGCTTTGCGCAGAACGGTATCGACATTCGTGGCGTTATTTTGAATGGTGTGCAGCGTAGGGCTAGTGGATACTACGGTTATGGCTATACTTATGGATACGCCTACAAGTCAAATTAGAAACGTAAGATTTTAAAATTTCTTTCGTTGGTTCAAAAAATTGAAAAAAAATATTCTAATTAGCCTGCTTTCGAAAGGGCTTTATATAGCAGTTCAGTTCGTACTGACGATTATATTAGCAAGAGCATTAACCGTCGACGACTTTGGATACTACGCATGGATAGTTTCGTTAGTAATGATATTGAATATATTCTTTCAATTCGGCTTCCCTACTCTTTTACTAAGAAAAGTATCAGGTGAAACAAGCAAAAGTGAAATAAGGACCGTTGTCACTAGAGCTTATTATTCGATTACGGTTCTTTTTATTACTAGTACTATTTTAATGCTGAGCCTGAACTACGCTACAGGTTTTATCGAAAACAATATCTTACTATTAATTTGTTTCCTTGCATATTTTACATCCCTGATCACCGTAAATGATTATTTGTGCAGAGCTCATGGGAAGGTCATCCTGGGGCAATGTTTCGAACAGAATTTACGCCCTTTACTTCTACTTTTGTTATTCATCTTATACCTCAAATTTTTTGAGGACTTTTCTTGGCTAACAGCACTTCGATTGTATTTGTTTGTTTCCATTGTTGTGTTTATTGCATCTTATTTAGCGACTCCAAACGTCGTGTTCCTTGGGCCAAGTTTAAAAAAGATATGGAAAAAAATTCAATATAAAGAAGCAAGTCCATTTTTATTTATATCATCTATTTTAGTAATCAATAATTATGTCGATATAAACGTGATAAAGTTGACATTGGATGATTATAGCGTCGGTTTATATCGAGTTGCGTCGCAGATTGCAGATATTATGAATGTAGTAATGTTTTCAATATCTGGAGTCATAGGGACTCTAATGGTTAAGTTAATCAAGCTTGGTCAAAAAGAAAAACTGAATAATATCCTTAAGAATTCCCATCGACTGAGTGCTATCATCGCTTGTGTTTTTGTAGTAATCATCTACATGACAATAGATTACGTAATTGAATATTTTTATGGTGTCGAATACCGCGAAGCCATTGATGTGTTATACGTACTTGTAGTTGGGAAACTTCTTTATTCTATGATCTGCTTCTATGGATTGGTATTGGTTCTAAATGAATATGCTAAGCTTCAACTGATTATCTTGACAATATTTGTCTTTATCAATTTTCTATTAAGTATAGTCGCTTCGAGTCTAATTGGGATAACTGGTGTAGCTTTAGTGACTAGCTTCTGTTTAGTTGCTATGAATTTTATATTTTATTGTTTCTACATTCTAAAGGTTAAGAATGTTTAGACTAATTAGTGGTTTGCTTGAAGCGCTGTCAGTTTTTTCTTGCTTTTGTATTTATCTCTATTTCGAATATCTAGAAAGTGGTTACTATTTAACTGTTTTCTTTCCATTAATCTTTATCGTTATATCTTCATCAAATAGGTTGCTATTTAAGGTTACTGGCGCAACTGTTACTTGTTACGGGCTGTTGGCATTATCATTTGCAAGATATGTCTTAGTACCATTACTAATTTTAGTCTCTGAGAATCCAGGGTTTCATTACCTTACCAACAATTCAGAATTGTTAAATGAAGCGAGTATGATCATAATAATAGAAGGATTGACGCTATCCGTCCTTCTCTCAATGTTTTCTCTGCTTATTCAAAGAAGCTCTTTTTCAAAAGTTGGTAATATGAAGCCCAAGTCCATGTTATTTCGGCTTTATGGGACCCAATATGCTTACATATTGGTTATTTTGGCTAGTTTGCTTCTTTACTTTTTCTTCCCAGGAGCGAAGGACCTCTTCAACTTTTTTGTGATCCCGATCACTGATTCAGGAGTCCGCATCGGGGACATAAATGATGATAAATCGGTACTTATAAGACAGATAATCCAAATAGGTTTGCTTCTCTCCTTTGCGATTACGGCCGTTAAATTTTTTCATTCTTGGACGCCCTCACGCGGGTATAGTCGATACTTATTTATTTTACTTCTGTTCGTCTGTATTTTGAACATTGGCTTGATTATCGGCGAACGTCGCACTGCTCAAATATACACAATGCTCCTATTATACTTGATTTTGCTTCCGATGTTCCCGAGGCAAAAAAGGTCAATTACAGTCGCTACGATTGGAACAGGTTTATTTGTGATTATTTTCATGAGTATATATAAATTCTATGGAGCATTTCAGTTTGAAAGCTACAGCTCAGCTTTAACGAATACTTCGTTAAGCTTCGATCATTGGTCACGCCTTTTCCAAAGTTATTTTTTCGGCCCACAGAATGTCGCTGCTTTTCTTGAATTTTCTTATTTTTATGAAGTTAGTCCTTTAAGGCTGTTTAATGATATTTGGCGTTCGATATTTCTATTAAATCGCCTAGCGTTAAGTGATGAACTTTTAGTATCTCAGGCTTTTAATAAACATATTTATGGTAGTGACCAATTGGTGGGGCATGTAGTTTCCTCAGGCGCATATACCTATGGAATTATCGGAGTCGTTTTTCTACCGATCTTAACTTTTTTTAATATTACAGTTGCGCTTTTTTTCGAAAAACGTTTCTCAAGAACTAGATATGTAGATATTAAACTAGTTTATGGCTTAGTAATGCTCAGGTTTGCGACGAACCCTTATGTTATTTCGGCACCGCTAATCAGTTATGCCACAATAGTATTTGGAACGTTGGGGCTGGTGGTAATCGTATCAGCGTTAATCAGGAGAGCTTTGAAGTAATGTCCAGATGTTTGATGATATCTTTTACTGACCTATCACATGACGGTCGGACCCGAGAATTAATCGACGCATTAAGTGAGAAGGTGAAAGTTGACGTGATTTGCTCTTCATATCCAGGACATCAGGATTTGGATGTTGGAGAAGTTATTACATTTTCAAATTCACGAAAGAAACCCAGTGCTCTGAATCTCCTGTTATTTAATATTTGGGCGTTACTTAATTTTTTACGCTATTTCAGGGCTTGTAATTGTATAATTATAGATAACCTCTATGTTGCCCCTCTTGGGCTTCTTGTATCCCTGCTCTCGAAAAAGCGTATTGTTTATGACATGCGGGAGTTATACGTTGGCAAGAGAGTGGCGAAATCTTTGACAAAGGTTTTATTAAGACTTGAGCTAGCGTTAGCTAAGCGTGCTCAACTCTTAATAGTTGCTAACGTATATCGAAAAACCTTTTTGAGACGGCTTCTCAGGCATAAACATGTAATAGTTTTTGAAAACGTTCGATTTCCATCTCTTAATGAAGGCACTGTCGATCGGGATTACGAGGATTTTGTAAATAAATTTGAATATGTAGTTCTCAGCACCGGAGGTTACTCGAAGTCTAGGGGTACATTAAAAGTCATTCATGAATTAAACCTTTTGCCACAAAATATCGGGGTCGTCTTCATGGGTCCTGGAAAAGATGATTTGATTAAAGAGCTAGGAGAGAATTTAGACGTAAAAAAGTTAAAGAATAGATTCCTGTTTATGGGCGTCGTGCCTTACAGGGATTTGGGTTATTATATTAATAAGTGTTCAATCGGTTTGGTTTTTTATCCTAAGCATGATTTAAATAATCGACTTTGTGCGTCTGGGAAGGTTTATGAATTTGCTTTCTATAATAAACCAGTGGCATCATCAAACAACTTACCTCTCCGTAATTTTATTGAGCGAAATAATATCGGTTTGACTGGTGAGGATATGGGTAAAGTGATAATCGACGTAGTCTTGAATTATCACTCCTTTAGATTTGATACAAATAGATTGTACGGAAATAATGAAAATACTTCATTGTTGAAGGCTGTGTTGCGCTTATTGTGAAGGCAAAAGAATGATGGATTTTAAGGTTATTGGGATAGGGCGTGATTACCATGCTCAACCCTATTTAAAAAAGCTATTAGCTCTGCTGTCGAGGCGAAGTGATAGAATTGAATACATTTGCTGGCAACGAGGTGCAAGGGACGTTAGAAGTCAAGAAGAGGATTCTGTTGCTTCGAAAGTGATGTTAACGACGGGACGGGTGGGGTCTCGTGCCTCGCTATTTTATTATTATGTTCGTTGGTTCTTCATTCTTCTCAGGATGTTCTTTAAGAACAGGAGGTCGAAAAGTATATTCTTTGTGTCTCGTATAGATGCTGCTTTGCCAGCGGCCTTAATCAATGTTTTCACTAGAGGTAGGGTTCGTTACATATACTTGGACCGAGACTCTTCGGCGCTAACTTATGGAAATAATTTTATCAAACTGGGTCTTAGTTATCTTGAAAAATTGGTTTCTAAAAGGGCTTTAGCACATTTTGTTCCTGGACATTCGAGGACAATTAATCTCGGAAGCTATATGGATAAGGTTTTTGTGGTAGAGAATACTCCAACCACTCATTTTCTTCATAGTTCGAATAAATTGGCTAACAAATGGCGCGACCTTTTGGATAATAATAAGAGAGTCGTATATGTTAATGGCTGGTTAGCTGATGGTAGGGGAGTATCATTTATCATAAAAGCTTTGGACTTGATTGACTTCTCAAAAGTCCAACTGGTTGTTGCCGGTCATTATGTAGATGATTCGGATGGAGCAAAGTTGGCGCAGGACTCGCGCGTTATGTATGTTGGCTCATTACCTGCTGATGAGGCTTTTGCAATCACTACTCTGTCAGACATAGTTTTAGCATTTTATAATCCAAGCATTGAGATTAATCGACGGGCGGAACCTAATAAATGGTTCGACTGTTATTTCGCTAAAACTCCATTTTTGACTAACTTTGGGTTAGCCACAGCAACAAAATTTGTCAATACTGGTTTTGCAGATAGAATTGAATATGGGGACAGCGAGTCTCTAGCGGAATATTTGAATAGTCTTGTCGATAAAACAAATCGAAAGTTTAGTGATATCCCCAAAATTGAATGCTGGGATGTAAAGTTTGAAAAGGCTTTGAATAATATTTTAGGAGGATATCATGGTAGCTAAGTCCCACCATGCGTTTGAGGATGCTGTCTTATTAATAACTGGTGGCACGGGGTCGTTTGGAAGTACAGTTTTAAAGCGGCTTCTAAATTTCGGATTCAAAGAAATACGAGTATTTAGTCGAGATGAAAAGAAGCAGGATGATTTGCGGAAAGTATTCGGTCACCCGAAGCTAAAGTTTTACATTGGGGATGTACGCGATTATCAAAGTGTTTTGAATGCAACTCGCGGGGTTGATTTTATCTATCACGCAGCCGCATTGAAACAGGTCCCCTCTTGTGAATTCCACCCAATGGAAGCGGTTAAGACCAACGTCTTGGGTACAGAGAATGTGCTTGAAGCAGCAATTCAAAATGGTGTAAAGCGTGTTGTATGTTTGAGTACTGACAAAGCGGTATATCCGATAAATGCGATGGGTATCTCTAAAGCTATGATGGAGAAGGTCATGGTCGCTAAATCGCGTAATGTTGATGACAGTGAAACAGTGATTTGTGGTACGCGATACGGCAATGTTATGGCCTCACGAGGCTCTGTCATCCCGTTATTTGTGGATCAAATTCGCGCTGGCAAACCTCTTACAATTACAGATCCAAATATGACGCGCTTCATGATGACACTCGACGACGCGGTTGACCTTGTTCTTTACGCATTCGAGCATGGTACGAACGGCGATATCTTCGTACAAAAAGCACCAGCTGCGACCATTGAAACGCTTGCGAAGGCTGTTTTGTCCATTGCTGGTAAAGACGATCATCAGATACAAGTTTTGGGTACGCGGCACGGCGAAAAGCTATTTGAAGCCTTACTCTCGCGAGAGGAGATGGTGTGTGCGGAAGACATGGGCGATTACTATCGTGTGCCCCCAGATTTGCGTGACCTAAACTACTCTAAGTATGTGGAACAGGGAGATACTCGTATAGATCATATTGAGGACTACAATTCTCATAACACCGAACGCTTGGATGTTGAGGGCATGAAAAAGTTATTGATGAAGCTCAACTTTATGCGTGCCTTTGCCAAAGGCGAATATGTAAATCCAGAAGGTTAACGCTTTACCATGCTTAAATTATTAATCACCGGCGCCAATGGGTTTGTGGGACAGAATCTGCGGGCCCATATCGATGAAAAGGCCGATGTCGAATATGTGACGTACACCAGGAAAAATGATGTTGCGGACTTAGCAAGACTGCTTGACGGCGTTCATTGTATAGTGCACCTCGCTGGCGTTAATCGCCCTGAAACAGAGGCCGAATTCGCTGAGGGTAATGTAGGTTTTACCAAAGACCTATTGGACGGTATTGAAGCCTCCGGTGTGGCGATACCGGTTATATACGCCTCATCAATTCAAGCTGAAAGAGTTAACCCGTATGGAGTTTCTAAACTCCAAGCGGAGCAGGCGGTGATTGAGTACGGGCAGCGTCACAGCGTCCCAGTCCGAAATTATCGTTTAGCAAATGTTTTTGGTAAGTGGTGTAAACCTAACTATAACTCAATGGTCGCTTCTTTTTGCCACAACGTGACCCGTGATTTACCAATCCACATCAATGACGAGCATGCTGAAGTGCGCCTGGTTTACGTAGATGACGTATGTGCTGAGTTTATTAGAATGGCATCAGCGCTTGCCGGTAGTCTCGAAAGCACAGATAAGTCAATGGCCCACGTAGAACCCGAATATACAACCACTGTCGGCGAAGTGGCAAAGGCATTAGAGACATTTAAAGAGAGCCGAACGACACTGATCACCGAACGCGTCGGCGATGGGTTTTTGCGAAAGCTTTATGCAACCTATATCAGCTACTTACCAGCTAATAGATTCTCGTATTCAGTGCCTAAATACGGTGATGAGCGCGGAGTTTTTGTCGAGATGCTTAAAACGAAAGACTCCGGCCAGTTTTCGTTTTTTACAGCGCATCCGGGTATTACGCGTGGCGGACATTACCATCACACCAAGAATGAAAAGTTTTTGGTGATCAAGGGTAAAGCACGCTTTTGTTTCAGACACATGGTTACCAACGAAGTGTATGAGCTTGTGACTGATGGTGAAACTCCAGAAATCGTTGAAACAGCTCCCGGTTGGAGTCACGACATTACTAATATCGGTGACGAAGAAATGGTTGTTATGCTGTGGGCGAACGAGATTTTCGATCGTGAAAATCCTGATACCTTCGCAGCGCCGGTAAAACTCGCCGACTAAAAGTTCCAAGAGATAACCCAAATGAAAAAGTTAAAAGTAATGACGATTCTGGGGACGCGCCCAGAGATTATTCGTTTGTCGCGTGTGATGGTCGCGCTTGACCAAGTCGTCGACCACAAGATCGTACATACCGGTCAGAACTACGACTACGAATTAAACGACGTGTTTTTCGAAGAGCTTGGCGTGCGCCAACCTGATCATTTCTTGAATGTCGACACCTCTAGCCTTGGGAAGAGCCTTGGTGAAATTCTGATCAAAACAGAACAGGTTATTCTTGAGGAAAAACCAGATGCCGTTTTGGTTCTCGGTGATACCAATAGCGCAGTGGCAACCATGATGGCAAAACGGATGAAAGTACCGACTTACCACATGGAAGCAGGTAATCGTAGTTTCGATGCCAATGTACCAGAAGAAATTAACCGCAAACTCGTTGATCACTTGGCAGATTTTAACTTGGTTTACACGGAGCATGCGCGTCGTCATCTTATCAGCGAAGGCTTATCGCACCGCTTCATTTATTTGACTGGCTCACCGATGCGTGAAGTACTTGAAAATGCGCTTCCTTCAATCAAAGCGTCAACCGTATTGGAACAACTTGGCCTCGAAGCCAAGAAGTTCTTTATTGTAAGCGTGCATCGTGAAGAAAATGTTGATAGCAAAGAGAATCTCAAAAAAGTGGTTGATGCGCTTAACGCACTACACGCTGAGTACGGTTACCCCGTTGTTGTATCGACTCATCCCAGAACACGGAATCGACTTGAAAAGTTAGGGTTGGCTGACGCTAACGAAGGTATTCAGTTCTTAAAACCGTTCGGATTCTTTGATTACAACAAACTGCAAATGGAAGCGTTCTGTGCCATTTCTGATAGCGGAACAATCAGCGAAGAGTCATCGATCCTTGATTTTCCGGCGGTAACGTTACGCCGTTCAATTGAGCGTCCCGAAGCACTCGATACCGGTGCGATTGCATTAACAGGACTTGACCAGGAGACACTACTGGCCGGTGTACAAATCGCAACCTCCGGAAGAGATATTTTTTCAGGTACTGCGCGTGAAATCCCAGAAGAATATAAGATCCGAAATACTTCTGAGCGTGTTGTTCGCCTGATCACGGGCACTGCGAAGTTGGCCCCGCATTGGAAGAATATGGATAGTTTTAGTCGGTATGATTGGTAAAAGGCGTCAACATATTGTTTTTATTAGCGAATTTATCAGTCCTGATTCGAACTCGACGGGAGAGTACTTTTTTGACATCGCAGTAGGCTTCTTAGATGCCGATTGTGAATTGACATGCGTGGTTCCAGAATCGGTAGCAAATAAAGAAGCGATTGAGGAGTTACGGCAGGACTATGGTGTGCAGCTCAATGTCGCATATGTTGAGACGATAAAAGAGCATCATGGAGCGTCCTTAGCGAAAGCCATAAGCTCACTGAGATTGACTTTTGCGTTGTGGAGAGTGGCAAAAAGGTCGGTAAGACCACAGAGTACGCTTTTTTTTGGAACGAACCCGACATTTTTAGTGGCGCTCTCTTATCTCTGGTTTCCAGTAAAACACGTCAAAAAAGTGCTTCTTTGCTATGACATTTTCCCGGATAACTTGAGCGCCGTGAGCAATAGTGCACTTGCTCGTTTTGCAGGGCGTTTGTTAAGACCGCTATTTAAAAAAAGCTATCAAGAACTGAGCAAGGTTTTAGTTATTGGGCGTTGCATGGCTGAGCGTGTAAAAGCTCTTGGAGTTCAGCCCGAGAAGATAGCGGTGGTTACCAACTGGGCAAATGAAGACGAAATATCAGTAGCATCTAATCATTCTCAGAGAAGTGATGCCATTAATTTTCAGTTTTTTGGGAACATGGGCCCACTTCAAGGCGTAGAACAACTACTATCATCTTTTGAGTATGTAAAAAGTAAAAACGTGCGCTTTACGTTTGTTGGCCGCGGAGCATGTGTTAAAAAGATAGAGTCTTTTGCTGCTCGTAACACAACACTCGTTGCGATTAAAATGAAAGGTGCTGTTCCCAAAAGTGAACGCAATATAGTCTTAAACGATTGTGATGTAGCCGTCGTTTCTTTGGCTGAACAAGTGACAGGGTTGGGGGTACCAAGTAAAAGCTATTTCTCCCTTGCAGCCGGTAAGCCGTTACTTGTGCTCGCGGACCGCTCGTCGGAGCCCGCAATGCTTGTTAATGAACATGCGCTTGGCTGGCATGCTAGCCTGCAAAAGCCGCAGGAAATCGCGGCTTGCATTGATCATATATGTCAACAACGTAAACTGCCTACGGCTTCTTATATACGCTCTATATTCGAGAATCATTTTTCTAGAAAAGTAGCGCTAGGAAAGGTTGTTGGAGAAGTATGCAATCTAAGCAAACAAAGTTCTTAGTCACAGGCTCTAGCGGTTTTGTAGGTCGCCATTTTTGTAATTACTTGGCGTCATCTAGAAAACCCTATGAAATCATTATACGCCCCAAAGAAAGTAGCGATGAAGTAGAAGTCCCTGTTGGTGACGTTTTAATACATCTCGCTGGCAGAGCTCACGTACTAAATGATGAATCAAAAAATCCTAAGAAGGAGTTTTTTGATGCGAACTGTAAGTATGCATTGGCCGTTGCGCGAAAAGCTCACGCCATCGGTGTTAAAAGATTTGTATATGTAAGTAGCATTGGTGTCTACGGTGTAAGCTCATTTCCTGAACCAATTACTGAAGAAAGTCCTAGAGCACCAGTTGAGCTTTACGCCGAATCAAAACTTGAGGGGGAGCAGCAGCTAAAAGGCTTATCGGAAAAGCTTGGGTTCGAATTGGTAATCGTAAGGCCTGCGTTGGTTTACGGGTTTGATGCTCCGGGCAATGTTGAGCGAGTTTTGAGGTTTATAAATAAAAGCAAATTCGTCCCGTTTTCAACAGATCTCAATAAACGAACATTTTTGTCGATAAATAACTTAGTCGCATTTTTAGAGCTGGTCGCAATACATCCAAAAGCGGCAGGTGAGGCATTCAATATCGCTGATCAACAGCAGTTCTCTACCTACCAATTTTATCGTCAGTTAGCTCGGGGTATGAATAATAAAGCGTTGTTTCCAAGATTGCCGCGTTCGGTCTGGAAGCTGTTGTTGAAAGCACTAGGGAAAAGCAAGCTATATCAACAGCTTTTCGAGAACTTGAGTCTCAGTACGTGCAAAGCGCAAGAAATACTTGATTGGCGTCAGCCTTATGATGCCGAGAGTGAGCTGCACAAAACTGGGCAAAAATATATAAAGTTGGTCAAGGGAGAGAATGTTGAGTAATTTGAACTTGGTAGTCGTTGCTCATCCAGACGACGAAATTCTCGGGTTTGGTGGCACCGGAGCAAAATTAGTTAATAATGGAGAGACTGTTCAGCCAATTATTCTGTGCGGCAATGTTGATGTGCGGAACTATCGGCCGACGGATGAAGAACTATATCAAGATATGTGTGCAGCAAACTACGAACTGGGGTTTGCGGAACCAGTGCTGGGTACGTTTCCAAACATCAAAATGAACACGATTCCACATATTGAGGTAGTTCAATTTATTGAGCAGCAAATTGAAAAGTTCAAACCAACGAGAATCTTTACTCATCACCCTGGGGACTTAAATGATGATCATGTCCAGGTTTCGCGTGCATGCCAAGCTGCTGCAAGACTTTATCAGCGCAGACCGAACATTCCCGCACTTCAATCGTTTTATTTTATGGAAATCCTATCTTCTACAGACTGGGCATTCCCTACAACGGGGGAGAACTTTATTCCGTCTACTTTTTTTGAAATTGGCGATGAAGGGCTTGAGCGAAAGATTAAAGCTTTACGCCATTATCGAAATGTAATGCGGCAATTTCCTCATCCTCGAAGCACTGAGGTTTTAAAGGGGCTTGCGGCTTATCGTGGCGGCCAGTCTGGATTGAATTACGCTGAAGCGTTTCAACTTGTATTTCAGCAAGGTATTGCTTAATTATTTTTAATGAGTGTTGAGGAGTTAGGTGTGCGAGCATCCTCGTTTTATCAACGTTATGGCAAACGGCTCGTTGATCTCTTTATAGTTATATCCGCGACTTTAGCACTGTTACCATTTCTGTTTATATTAGCCTTACTGATCAAAATCTTTGACCCGGGCCCCGTTATTTTCAAACAGAAACGTGTGGGGCGTCACGGAGAGCTTTTTGATTTCTATAAGTTTAGAAGTATGCCTGTGAATACTGGTGACTTACCCTCGGACAAGGTAGGTGATGTAAAGCTTACGTCGATAGGTAAGTTGATTCGCCGTACCAATCTTGACGAACTTCCTCAGCTATTTAACGTGCTTAAAGGCGATATGAGTATTGTTGGCCCCCGTCCCCCAATACCAGCGCAAATGGAATTGACTGAGCTTCGACGCGAAAGTGGTGCCTTAGAGTGTCGTCCGGGACTCACGGGGCTTGCTCAAGTTTCTTCGTTCGATGGAATGAGTGTTCCAGAAAAAGCCGCCTTTGATGGGCAGTATGCCAATAAGGTCACTTTATGGGGCGATGTCAGTATTATTTTGCGTACTTTCCTATATTTACTTAAGCCGCCGCCGGTTTACTAATTCCTGAGATAAAAAGAGTTTCATAAATGATTCGAATTGGATTCGTTACCTGTGTTCAGCTTGGCCTTTCATGTATGGAGGCTTTGTATGAGGCAGGTGGTCAACTAAGCTTCGTTATGACATTGGAAGACAATCAGGCCGTCAATAAATCAGGTCGTGTCTATCTTGACGACTTTTGCGAGCGACATGGCGTTCCGTTACTGAGGTCACGCCATGTGAATAACCAAGATGTTATTGAGGCGATCAAGAGTCATGAGATAGATTGGTTGTTTATCATTGGTTGGTCACAAATTGCTTCCGAGGAGGTTCTAAATGCGCCTAAGCGGGGAGTGCTAGGAATGCACCCTACGTTGCTTCCGCAGGGGCGTGGTCGAGCAGCAATCCCTTGGGCCATCTTAAAAGGGCTGGATAAAACTGGCGTTACGCTATTCAAGCTTGATGCAGGTGTGGACACTGGGCCTATTGTTGATCAAGTTGAAATCCCATTATCACCGACTACCGATGCGCAAGAGCTGTATCAAGGTGTTGATGAAGCACATATTGCGTTGATGAAAAAGGTTGTTCCGGCGCTAATGGAGGACGAGCTCAATTTGAGAGAGCAAGACAACAGTCTTGCTACCGAGTGGGCCGGCCGAAGTCCTGAAGATGGCAAGATTGACTTAAATGGAAGCGTTTATGCTGCAGAAAGGCTTGTTCGTGCGGTCACTCGACCGTACCCGGGAGCATTTTTTTATCGCGAAGGCGAAAAGGTCGTGGTATGGAAGGCTCAAGTTACTGAAAGCCCATCAGTGAACGCCTTAAGATTCAAAGATGGTTGGCTTGAATTAATTGAGTTCGAGGCAACGTCGTAGTTTGAACTTTCCACAGATTATAAATTTATAGGAAGTAGTATGACAAAGGATATCTGTATCGTCGGCCTAGGCTACATCGGTCTGCCTACCGCCGCTCTTCTCGCCAATCAAGGTTACCAAGTTCTCGGTATTGACGTTTCAGAAGAGGTCGTCAACACAGTCAATAACGGCGACATTCACATCGTTGAGCCAGAGCTTGACGCCTATGTTGCGAAAGCTGTGAAAGACAAAACGTTGGTTGCATCGTTGAAGCCGCAGCCCGCTGATGTATTTGTGTTAGCTGTGCCGACGCCATTTCACGAGGGGCATGTACCAAATATTGACTATGTTGAAGCAGCGACGCGTGCAATCGCTCCAGTAGTGAAGGCGGGCAATATGGTGATCTTGGAGTCGACTTCGCCGGTGGGTACGACAGAGCGTGTCGCTGAAGTACTGCGTGAAGAAGGCGTTGATATTGACTCAATTCACATCGCACATTGCCCTGAGCGTGTTTTGCCGGGCCATATTATGCGTGAACTGGTCGAGAATGACCGTATCGTTGGCGGCATTACCGAAGAAGCGACAGAAATTGTCGCAGACTTTTATCGCTCATTCGTCACAGGTGACGTACTCACAACCGATGCTCGCACTGCCGAAATGGCCAAGCTCACTGAAAATAGCTTCCGCGACGTAAACATCGCATTTGCTAACGAACTATCGATTCTGTGTGACAAGTTCGGCATCGACGTATGGGAGCTGATCCGTTTAGCCAATCGCCATCCACGCGTGAACATCTTGCAACCTGGCACTGGCGTTGGCGGACACTGTATTGCAGTCGATCCTTGGTTCATCGTGCATGCCGGTGGTAAAGATGCTCGGATTATCCGCGCCGCGCGCGAAATCAACGACTACAAAACCTCGTGGGTGGTTGAGCGCATCATAAGCGATGTGAAAGCCTTCCATGCTGAGCATGGCCGCGCGCCTTCTGTTGCGTGTATGGGCTTGGCATTTAAACCCAACATTGATGATCTGCGTGAGTCACCAGCGCTTGCTGTATTCCAGTCGTTAGTTCTCGAGGGAATTGATGCCTTGGCCGTGGAGCCGAATCTCAAGCGTCATCAAAGTATCTTATTAAACGACTACCATGATGTAGCGCAAACCGCTGATATCGTGGTTTACCTTGTCGCCCATAATGAGTTCAAGAAGCTGAAAGTGAATGGCACTGTACTCGATTTCTGTGGCGTGACTCGCGCTTAATATCACTGGAATTTAAGGTAGTTGTTGATGAAAGTTTTATTAGCCTTTGGTACGCGTCCAGAAGCCATCAAAATGGCGCCCTTAGTCAAAGCTTTGCAAGCCGACGCGCGCTTCGAAGTCGTCGTTGCAGTCACCGCACAGCATCGCGAAATGCTCGATCAGGTTCTAGGTCTGTTTGAAATCACGCCTGACTATGATTTGAATATCATGAAGGCGGGGCAAGACTTATATGATGTCACGTCTTCGGTCTTGCTGGGTATGCGCTCGGTGCTCGCTGAATCTTCGCCGGATTTAGTGCTAGTGCACGGCGATACTGCTACTACGTTTGCCGCATCATTGGCAGCGTTTTATGCTCGCATTCCAGTTGGTCATGTTGAGGCAGGGCTACGTACGCATGATTTATACTCACCGTGGCCAGAAGAAGCCAACCGACAGTTAACCGGACGGTTGGCGCAATGGCACTTTGCACCAACTGAGCGCAATCGCCGTGACTTGTTGGCGGAAGGCGTTGCCGATGCATCGATTCTAGTTACCGGTAACACGGTGATTGATGCACTAAAGTGGGTTACCGAGAAGATTGCTGGTTCAGCTGAATTACGCGCGTCGATTTCTTCTTCTTTGGCTGCAGCGGGATTGTCGGTGGACTTGTCTTCTTCGCGCTATGTGCTTATTACCGGTCATCGCCGCGAAAACTTCGGCCAGGGCTTTGAGAATATCTGTGCCGCATTGCGCTCATTGGCTGTAGCTCATCCAGACGTTCACTTTGTGTACCCGGTACACTTAAATCCAAACGTGCAAAAGCCGGTGCGCTCGTTACTGGGTGGCCTGTCGAACGTGCATTTGATCGAGCCGTTGGGTTATGAGCCATTTGTGTGGCTCATGCAAGGAAGTTACCTCGTTTTGACGGACAGCGGCGGCGTGCAAGAAGAAGCCCCAGGCCTTGGTAAGCCAGTTCTGGTAATGCGCGACACTACCGAACGCCCCGAAGCCGTCGAAGCCGGCACCGTGCGCCTCGTTGGCACCGCCGTCGACGCTATCGTCTCGTCAGTGTCGTCGCTGCTTGATGATTCGGCTGCTTATGCAGTGATGTCTCGTGCGCACAACCCTTATGGCGATGGGCAGGCTTGTGCGCGGATTTGTGAGTTTTTAGCTGATGCTTGATGACGTCGTAGCCCGCAGTTCTACTGCGGGGGAAGCTTGGGGGGCTCGGGTGGTTGTTTTGTAAACGAAAAAATCGGGATTTCCTTTTCGGCGGTTTTACTTGCCGCTTTTAGGGGGTTATATGGTGATACTAGGTCTTGAAGCAAAAAACCAAGCTAGCATTAGTTTGGTAACTCTTTTCCAATGAGCCTCTTCCGAAGAGCTAAGCGAGCGTTGAATTTTATTCGCATCCCAAGTTTGGAGTAAGTTTTTAGAGTGCTCCAAAAGTCTATCATTGTAACTTCTAAAATATTCGCAGCTATCTTGGCTCGACGCAATTATCTCATTATGGCTGCCAATACATTTAAACTCACCATTAAATCTAGCTCCTCTTATGCACTGTTTGCATCGACTCTCTAGAAGTCTTTGGCTAATATCTTCTCTAAGCCAGTAGTCTTCATATTTTCTATCCAAACCCCAAACTGAAGAGACCGTCTTCCCTTTTTTGAAGTCGATATATCTTTTTATGTCGCTATCCTGTTTTAATAGCGTTTCAATGTTATGAATGTATTTCGAGTTCTCAGCATAAAATTGTTTTGTTACCTCAATTAATACTTTGATTGGGACCAAATTTTCTATTTCATGGTGTTCAAGAAGTTCTACATAGCTCGTATTTTTGAACTTCTCGTTTAGACGATAACCGAATTTTTTAGCTGTTTGGCCTATAGGACCACTTGGATGTTTTTTATCAGAGTCAAGTAAACAAAGTATGAGGTATCCGTCACGCTCGTGCCTTTCGAATCGTTTATAGGTTCCGTCGCCGCCACCGTTGACAGTGTAGTAGGTAAGCTGACCATAAGAGAGAAAGTCTTGCTCTAGCGCCTGGCAGAAAGTGTCGTAGAGGTGAGCATCTCCATCGTCTTCCAGGATGAAGTGCGCTTTGTCTAAGATACTCGTAGTCAATACCGACTCATACGAACAAAGAATCTCGCCGGACTCCGCTCCTATCCTTATTCCGAGTGAATTGTCTTCACTGAAGTCGATGACTAGTTTGAAATCAAGGTGATGATTGAGTGAGGAATCAACGGTAAACTGATCCATAAGCGTTCTTAAGAGCGCTCTCTCTTCGAAGTTGAGATAATCGAATGACATCCGGCAAAGGGTTTCTGGTGGTTCATCAATGTAGACATAATGAAAACAGTCTAAATGCGCCCGTAAAACTTTGCTGAGAGCGCGCTTTTGATCTACCGAATTTACTCTAGAAAGCGAACGGACCTCTAAATACATAATGTGTTACCAAGCAGAAAAAAAGCCGATGGGCCAGTTTGTTAATTTGCCGTCATGGGAGAAAATTGCTTGCGAAACTTTTTTCCCTTCCTGATTTGGTTCTAGTTCTACGATATTTAGGCTGACATCACTGTGTTTAACAATTTTGTTTCGCATTGCATATCCAATAGCCTCAACAAATGTTTTGCTGTGAGTTTCAATCAGGAACTGAGCATTAGAAAGCGAAGAAAGTCGTGCGATAGCAACGGCTAGAGAGTGCTGTAGTTTGGGATGTAAGTGGAGTTCTGGTTGTTCGATGATATACGTTATTGCCTCCTTTCTAAAGTCTGTGATAGAGCGGAGGCCTCTGCGATAAGGAGCTCGTTGCGTATTCCATAAAGCTACGACTATGGGTAGAATTTGGGAGTAACCATATCCCATATCATGAACATTTGTTGAATTAACGCTACCCTTTGTGGTGACGTGGAGTTCATAGTGAGATCCATTTTGTTTTGCGGACACCTGGAATCCGAAGTTTTCTAATGACCACTCTTTCAGGTCTTCTGACTCTGTATTATCCAATGATGCTAATAACATCACCAAATTCCCGCCATTAGGCTCAAGTTCACTTACTTGGAGATCTTGGAATCTATAATAACGCTCAGCTGCAGCTCTCATTGGGCCGATGTATCTTATTTCGGCTAAAGATTTTGATATTTCTTGCTCCACAGCGCGAAGAATATTGTTTAAGTTAACCAATATCATCACATCACGGCACGAATTAACAACTTCGGTTCTTGCCGCTTTCAAATTCTTTTGAAAGATATCTTGCTCGCGAAAACGACGCTTTAAATATTCGTATACTCGACTTTCATCAAAAATACAGGCGCCATCTAGGACTTGCATAATATTTTCATCTTTGGTGCGGCCGTGGAAAAACGTTTTGAACTTTTTATAGGCCTTTGATGACTTTATCTCTGACTCACTAAGAATATAACCTCTTTGCTTCTTTCGATTTTGGTGCCATTTCAATCGGGCTTGGTCGTTTAATTGCTCAATTTTTGAAGTGTCTTTATAAATTTTGGGGACTAGCCCTTCAGAGTTTACGTCGTTGATTTTCAAATCATGCATGACAAACTCGCCATGATTTAATTTCAATTCACATTTATCAGAGCTTATATTTGGGCGTTCGAAATGAAGATGGGAGTCACCAATTTCTATAGTGAATCCTGAAGCTACGGTTTTGCCTTCGCTTTCCTTCAGCGTTAGCATAAATCTTACAGAGGTTCCAGGTGTAATGTTGTTCTGGTCAATATAAAAGCTCTTAAACTCTTCAAATGTTATTTGTCGAGGGATAGGAAAGTAAATCTTTAAACGTAAACAAAATCGAATAAAATCATCATCAGTGCTTTTATTCTTTGCAGTATTAAAACTTCCAAAATCAACATAATCGCCGAACCAAAGAATTGGTCCCCTAGTTCGCGCTTCTACTGACTGTCTGAGCAACGGGAGAAACCGCGAAAGGGTACTTTTCCCTGAACTGTTTTGACCAACTAGAACGGTTAGTTTAGATAGTTCAATTCCATCAGGTTCATGGAAAGCTTTTAAATTTTGAACACTAAGGTGGTCAAACATACCCTCTCCTAGAGTTTATTGATACGCGAAAGCATGAGTCCTATAAAATGCAGTGTACATGGGTTTTGTGTTTGTTGGAAATATGTGTCCTGAAAATTATTATCGACCTCATTTTGAGGCGACTGTCTATCGTATGTTATCTGACGGTGCCGTATGCGCAATCTAGATTTAGTTAGTGCCTTTTGAGTAATAATTCCAACGTTTACCGATATAGACCATTAGCGCTCGGGTGCGTAAATAATCGCAACCTCTTCTTGGAAATCCTCAGGCCTTGTTGGCTGTGGCATCGGTGACGCCTTTGCTATTGCTTGTATTAGCAGGTTACTGGTTGTTCCGTCGCTACACTCAATTACTTTAATCTCCTGAACATAGCCCGAACGGTTTTGCCTAAACGATACTTTGCAGCTAACACCGCGTCTTGCTTCGGATTCTGAGGGTAGGTGCTGCTTCACCGCCTTGAAGATACTGGCTGTATATTCGCTCATAGGAGAGGAATAATTGGTACGTCGCGTCTCCGTGCTCGTTGCGACTGCTGATAATAATAACGATATGGCTGATAGCCCTAGGAGAAGACTGCGCATATTAATTCGCTCTCTGTTCTTCAAACCAGTCCTTAGACCTCTCCTGAAACAACCGCACAATCGCGAATAGTGTAAGAGGGATACCGATAATCGAGGCAATAACATCTGGCGGTGGCATATCGGCGAAACCCAACCCCAGAAACAAGACTAAGCCGAACGCCGACAAAACAGTGTAAATCCACCGTGCCGTGTTACTACCGCGTCCTATGTGATACGGCAGCAGGCAGAAGAGCCCATATAAGACAACGTAGAATACGAAATACTCCTCAGTCACGTAGTTCATCCATTTACTAATAATGGACGAAGCAACAGATATTCCGAGTGATACCCAGATTGCGATAACGGCTTGATCGACTTCCCTTGGTCTATACACGATGAACTCCTTTTTATGATGGGCATAGTTTTAATATTATGTTTTGATAATGTCAATTGTATGGTTTTTCGGTTGGTTGTGGGAGGTGTCAAATGACACTTTTTGTTGTCAATTGACACCTTGCGACAGAGGGCGTCGCAAGTTTGGTTGTTTTTTATGAGCTTTGTCTAATTGCCGCGCGCTGCGTTCGCTGGCATGGTTGCTCTATAACATTGATTTCAATTTTCAGAATGAAGCGGTATCTGTTTTTGACGGCGACGTCAGCGGGTACCGCTTTTTTTTCGAGGTATTACTCATGGCTCGACGTAACAAAGATCTTCTCACGCTAATGTTGAACAAGCCACCAGCTGAAGCTTTGGTGTCCGGCGTACTCTTGGCGATTGCCATTTGGGCCGCAGGTTTCTTCTTCCAGCTCTTCGTAACGCCCGACGAGTCATCGCCAGGCACCATCACCGCCGAAACGCTACAGCCCATGTTCGATTTGATTCGTGGGTTCTTGAATATTGTTGCCGGCATTATCCTGTTCGCGGCCGTAATTCAATATTTGGTGCGTGGGGCGCTACTAAAGAAATAGCTGACAGGCATGTTAGCAATCGAAGACGCCAATGTATGAAGTTGGAACCTTGACCACTAGTGTGGCTCCTGCGATCTTAATTTTAACCAACAGAAGCGACTAGGTTAGGGACTTTTTTGAATGGCTTTGCACTTACAAATTAATTGCAAAAATTTAGCGGTGAGCTAAAATCAACGGACGAAACTAAATGACTAAAGCCGAAAAGCTTAGAAGAAGGATCTTGAGCTCGCCCACACCCAGCGACATCACCAATCAAGAGCTCAAGACCTTTCTTGAACAACTTGGTCTCGAAGAGATATCGACGGGAAAAACATCAGGTTCTAGGATCAGGTTTGTTAATCCACATAATAGAAGTGAGCAAATCCGTTTGCATAAGGCTCACGGTAGTACTCCTGTAGATCGCGGTGCGCTGAAAGCGACCATTGCGCAACTCAAAGAAATGGGATTTTTGGACTAAATGATGACTAAAATACTCAAACACAAGGGCTATCAAGGCACTGTTGAGGTCGACTTTGAAAACAACCGGCTTACTGGCAAGGTGCTACACATTAAAAGTCTAATTACCTATTGTGGTGATAACCCCGATGCGTTGCGTGCTAGCTTTGAAGAAGAAGTAGAGGACTACCTTGCTGATTGTGAGGCATTAGGTGTAGAGCCCGAGAAACCATTTAGTGGCACTTTCCAGGTTCGCACAACACCTGAAGTTCATAAAAAGCTGACAATCCGAGCTGTGGAGAGCGGTGTCACATTTAATAAGTTAGTGACGGGCATACTTGAAATGGAATGTCACAAGCCGCGTATGCCGGATTTAGAGCTGATTGATCGAAAGCTGGAGAAACTGGATTGGAATTATGATGTATTGGTGTCAAATGTTATGGAGATCAGGGCCACTAGGCTGCCGCGATCATTAATAACGGAACGAAGCGAGCATGCGAACCAACCAGTTTCTTATTACTATAGCAAATGCCACTAAAGGGCTCTTAAAATGGAAGTTATTGAACTAGCTCAAAAATTGAAGACGCTGAATTATGTGATTCTTCGCTCTGACTTTAAGATACCGGAAGGCGTACATCACTCTTCGATCGACTTTGCACAATTGGAGCTGGATGCTGGGCTAAACTGTGAATTTGTCTTTTCAGAAACCGATGATGGCCTGCTTCCATTCAATACCCACACACACGTTAAAATCGAAGCAACCCAATCATCATCTGAAGATGACAACGATGACTTACTTATTTTTCAGTTTGAACTCGAGTTCAATACATCATTTGTAATCGAGTTAGAGGATACAAGCGAAGAGGATATGAAACAGTCTCTGCTGGACAACGAATGGATTGTAAGACGCCGCAACGCCATCATTAGCCACTTTTTGGGTGAGAGTGTTCTGCAGAGGACACCATTTAAGTCGGTGCGGTTGCCGATGAACTAATTTGTATTTGTTAATATGCGGATCTACAGCAGAAGTTACCAGGCGCCCCATTCGCCGCATGTAGGACATTTCATATTGAATGGTTCGATGGCGCGCGCTGAGTGATAGCTCCAATAGAGCCCGTTCTTGATGAGTCGAGTTCCTTCGTCCGCGCTGTTTGCACAATGATTATAGATTTGGACTTGTTCACATTCTGAGCACTGCATCCAGACTGAGCGCGGCGTCCGTACGATCCATTCGCCTCTTTTGTTGTGATAACCTGTTGATTTTTGGATTTGCTTGATATGCGTCGAGCCGCAACGGATACAAATAGGCACCGCAAGTGTGCAGTCGTTTTCGAATCTTGCGGTTTCACTGGACTCTAATTTATATTGGAGGAAGAGGCCCAACAGCCGCTGTAGTTCGTCGGCATAAATCTCTCTATCAATGGGGTTCAATAGTATTGCGCCTTTATTGTGCGATGGGTATACGTCCTGTCCTTCAATGTTAGCTTCCCCTAGAAAGCTATATTTGCCCCATACTTGTGACGTTAGTTGTTGCTCGATGAGGTTGCCACATGGATGTATCAAGAATACAGGGTTGATTGAGTTTTCACTGTAGTTCTTATCTAGGTAGAGCTCGTCTATTTTTGCCATCATACCGCCCGCTCTAGAAAACGTACTCTTGTCATAAAACTTGGCGTCTAGTACAAAACGTTGAAAGTTTTTATCACTTAGGTCGGAGTCATTCTGTGAATACCATGTCAGATCGAGCATGAAGTCGGGTCTGCAATTGTTGGGCAGGCTCTTTTCATACCACAAGGAGATAAACCTTTTAGCCGCACTGTTACTTAGTTTTAGCTGGATGTCTTTATTGTTTGTTTTTATCGCCTCTATCAATTGATATTTCCAGCGACCATCGGGCGTAAACCTAAAGATGTTCTTAAGTGTCAGGACTATTTGCAAAAGGACCCATCGTTCATAAAGGAGTGGCATATTTACAAGGCCGATCCGGTCAATTTCCTCTAGGTTGACGAGTATATCGTCATCATTTAGGTTGGTTATCTCTCGAAGAAGCTTATAGCTTTTATGCACCCCTTGATAATGTGGGTTCTGAACGAAGGTCATTGAATTAGGAAAGTGAGAGGATGAGGTGATTCGTAATTGCCTCAATTCCGCTATCAGCTTTTTAAGTGCTCTAACTTTCGGTGCGACCTTGTCAAACACATAGGCGGCAAGGGCTTGATTTCTTGTATAAAAATGAATTCGATTTTCAATTGCTCTTTTTTCTTTCTCTTGTTCCTCTAGCTCCTGTTTAGATAGTGGCTTAACCCAATTGTTAGCCGCCAACTTTTTGCCGATTTCCTTTTCTTTTTCAAATGCGGCTCTGGCTCTTTGAATTGATAGCGAATCAATTATCTCTATGGCATGCACGCATTCGATTTTAAACATAACTGAGCGTTCTGTTTCGTACTTATCATAGTCGCAATTTACTCGTACGATCATGGATGGCTCAAGAATCTCGGTGAGCTTTTCAAAATGTCCTGCTAATCGAAGAATTCCAGTTTTTTCGTTTGGGCGTTGCCACTCTTCTCCATCCCATATTTTAACGAAAAAGCCATTTTTACAGTCCGTATTTTGCTGTGTTGTGTGCTGCTCAAGTCTTAGGATAAGGCTGTTATCACATTCGTTGGCTTGCAGCGGAAGTTGTTCCTGTTCGATTTTCTTTTGTATTTTATTTTGCCAATATTCTACTCGACAACGTTCACGCAGGATTTGTAAATCGGCGACCACTAGGTCCCGATTTACTTCAATTTGATGCGATGAAAATGAGGCATATTGCCGATTGAGCTTTTCGATGGTATCGCTGTAGCGTTGCGACTTGTTGTTCGCAAGTGTCACCACTTGCTTGATAATTCGATAACATCTCTCCAGTGCGAAAAGGATGTAACGATTTTCTGCAACATTGTAGGAAGGAACTGAGGCTCGACTGGTTAAAAAGCGATGATTAGTTTTCGTTGTCAATTCCATAAAAGTTCGATTGACCGGCTTGACGAATTTTCTGGGTTGTAACTTCTGAACTTCGCGAAGTTCGGTTTTGGGCGAACGGGCGATTAACTTAGCGTGGTGGACGAGGCTATTAATATACTCGATTACCTTGTCGTTGATGCCTATGCGTTTTGATTCTTTTACTTCTGCATTGACGGGGCTATCTTCATCGAGAATAAGCTCCCATAAATCATTTTTAAATGTTTGCAGGTAGCGTTCTAGCTGGTCATGAGTGAAATCCGAGCCATTAATAAGAATCTCGCAGCGCTGTTCACGCAGAGTAAGCTGCAATTTGCCGACGATATTTGGCGCAACCCCAAACCATTGTCGATGGGCTTTGACCCATTTATCTTTTGCGATCCACCAAATAATTCCAGTTTCGGGGTCTTGAATTGGGCTTAAGTAGTTCCTCTCGCCATTTGGCATGTCGATAAAGGGGGGCTCGTTGGAAGGGGTGAAAAAGCGTATTGCTAGATGACCTTGATCGATGCCATTAAGTTTTGGATAGATAGTTGTCTCGGCCACGAAGCTTTGTCGTTGCTCGTTAAATTCAAGATCAAGGGTATTCATGGACTCCACGATTTTTGTCAGAGTCTCTTTATTGTACCATTTAAGCTCTAAGTATTTTATCTCAAAGTTTGGCTTCATCGCTAAGACCAAAAGTTGACAATTCCATCACTAGCTTTGGCATTTTTTATGACCGACTCGAGAGCTCGAACCGCAGAATACGACTCATCATAGGCTTCATATTCTGGCAATACTTTCTTTATTCGACCAAGTAACACGCGCTCCATAAGCTCGAGCTTTGTTTGTTGTCCAACAGTCTTATTACCGTCGAAAGTCAATTTGGGCAACACCTTGTGTAGTAAAAAGTTATTAATAGCAACCTCGTAATTATCATTAACATCCTGGTAGAGCGTTAAGTAATTAAGTCCTTGGCGAATGGTTCTCATGCCAAATTCAATACCGAGCGGATGAAAGTAATCTCTGTTCAATTCAACGAATAATTCGCAAAAAGCGTTGTTGCGTTCAAATTTGGGGTAACTGCTACGAAACCCGAGTGATTCAACGTCAAAAAGAAGAGGTTTGGAGGTATCCTCGAAGCCAAAACTCTCGACTTCGTCCAAAATAGCATCCCAGTCTGAAAGAAGAGGAGACTCAAACCGCATTATATGCGCGCGGTCCAAAATTTTCGGAGACAAATAGTGAGTGGTCTCATCAATGTTAATAGCGCCAATAATGTGTACATTGGCTGGCATTTTGATGCTTGCTGGTGTGGTCATGATCGCAGAAAGCATGCGTCGTATTTCACTATGATACTTTAACAATGAGTCCTTATCACTAAAGCCAAACGCTAAACGCAGTTGCTGGTTTAACTCGTCATCTTTGAGTAGTTCGATAAAGTCGGTAACCCCGCCGCGCTTATACTTTTCTTTTGTTGCGTTAATGATATCAACAACAGCTTTAAGTTCAGATAGGACGTGGGACGATTCATCTTGTGCATAAAGTGTTATCTCAGGTATTACTTCACGAGTTTCTAAGAGTGAGAGAAAATCAGCGAAATAGAATTCTACGCGAGCAAGATTCATTTCATCCAAGCAAATAAAGTAGGGAGTATCAGGATGTTGCTGAGCCTCGATTAAAGCCTCTAGAAAAGGAGTTGAAAGATAGCGCTTTTCTAGTGGGTTGTAATAGCCCAATAAATCTTCTGAACTGGTCCAATTAGGCTTCACTGGCACAATGATTGACTTGCCACCAACAGCTTTTGCGAATGATTTTACTAAGTTTGTTTTCCCGGAGCCTGAGTCACCTGCCAAAATTATGAGATCTTTCGTTCGAAGAAGCGTTAGAAAATTTTCGATAATATGCCGAGGGTATAGAATGTCGTCTTTTACTAAGTGTGACTGAATGTAAGAAACAGCATACCGGAAATTACCGTTAAGATCCTCACGAAATGATATGCCATCAAGTTCACGGGATTTCGGCTGTGACTCGAGTAGAAAGCCACTGAGGTCGTCTTCATCGATAAAATCAAAGGTCTTTAAAAATTCTGCCTTATCAGCCACATAGCTTTTTAAACGTTCGATCTTATTGTTCATTCTAGCCTCAATCTGGTCATAGTGTTCCACTAGCTTTTCAACCGAGATGCGCTTGGCGTTCCTTTCTCGCTCGAGTTCTTCTACGATCTTGCTTAACTTCTCTTGTTGCTCGGTCAGTTTTTTGACAATTGCTAGAGAGTTTTCTTTTTGCTTCTCGACTTTCTCAAGTTGTTGCTCTTCTTGATTGACTGTCCGCTCAAGCTCTTCTTGCTTTTTAATGAGATCTTTATCTGCAGCTTCTAATGCCTGTTCGTAATAAAAGTTAAAGATCGAATCAGCTATGAGCGGCGAACGTTGGCTGGAGGCGTTCCCGTCGATAATTATATTTTGCGTTAATTCGTCAGGAAGCTGGCGGAGACGCTCAGCAGTACCCACTTTTACGCATAATCCGAATGGGTTTTCATGCTTCTCTCTCTCTGATATCGGGGAAAGCTCTAACTCACAGCGAATATATCTCGTGTGCTGTTTTGAGCCGCACCTTGAAGCATCTTGTGGAGCCATAAAAAAGCTACAATACTCGTCCTCGATCCCCTTGAGAGGATAGTAGAGTTGCTCGCCAGACTTTACTAAGCGCGACTTTCGTAAAAAGCCAAATGTGCTCTCCCCAAGAGGAAGGAGTATGCCCCAAACCTCAAATCTACCATCATCTATGCCCCACGAACGAGCAAGTATGGCCAATAGCTCTTCGTCGGTTCGTCCATCGAGTTCATCGTGCGTATAAATTACCGGGTTCATGCCACCTATCCAAATGATGGATTAAATTCAAATACTTTGCGGGAAGGCAAGCTCTCTTGATATGCAATCACTTTACAACAATCTAGTAATTGAACAAATACATTGTTTGACGGTCTTCCCAGAAATGGCGCAACAATTGCAATGAGTTTGGACGCGATAAAGGCCCTACGAGGGACATGCTCTAAGATTTGACGTATCTGAATGTCAGTTAGAGCAAGACCAATTTGACGACCTACTTTTTGATGCTGGCTGTGACGATGCGCTAGTGCGCCATGGCCTTAAAGGTGAGGTGCAAATTGAGTTCGAGCGAGAGGCTGAACATGCGCTCGGAGCCTTGACTGGCGCACAAGACCAAGTTTTGCGTGGGCTACCCAACGCACGCGTTTTGGAGGCTAAACCAGACTATGTCGGGCCGACGGATACCGCTAACGTGAGTGCAGCGGGCTAATATAGCCCGCTGGAGAGAACCACGGGTTACGCGTCGGCACTCACCACATCAAACGCCTTACCCACCATACCATCAGTTGTCAGACAACCAAGCAATACGTGCGCGACGTCTTCGCGCGGTATCTTGCCAGCGGGCAGCTGTTCGCCAATGTCGACGCGGCCGCTGCCTTTCTCGTCGGTGAGTGCGCCCGGTCGGACGATGGTCCACTCGAGGTCGCTACGCATCAGTTCGCGGTCGGCGTAATGTTTGGCGGCGTAGTAGGGCTTGAGTTCGTCCGCCCAGTTCTCGCGATTGTTAGCCTGCCAGGCGCTGACCATCACAAAGCGCTTAATGCCTGCAGCTTGCGCGGCTTCCATGGTTTTCACGGCACCGTCGAGATCGACCAGCAAGGTCTTGTCATCACCACTATTGCCGCCTGAACCTGCGGTAAAGGCGATGGCGTCAACACCTGCGAATGCATCGGCCAGCTGCGCCACTGAGCCTTCTAAATCTGTTAGGCGTGCTTCCACACCTTTATCCTGCCACTGTTTTTGCTGCGCTTCTTTGCGCACCAGCGCCACGGCTTCATGCTCGGCATCATTGTGCAACAGCTCTACCAGCTGTTGACCTATTTTTCCATTGGCTCCTACCACTGCTACTCGCATCTAGAACCTCGCTTATCTCGTTGATTGAATTTGCGTGTTCTCTATTACCTTTGGGCGAAAGTGGTGAGATCAAGGGGGTCCCGCAGTAGAACTACGAGCTACGTGTTGCGTTGCGCGAGGTACTCAATGACGCGGTCGGCGGCTTCGTCGACGCTAAGCTTGGTGGTGTCGAGCGTCAGCTCGGGCGCTTCGGGGGGCTCGTAGGGCGAGCTGATGCCGGTAAAGTTGGCGATTTTGCCTTGCCGGGCTTTTGCGTAGAGGCCTTTCGGGTCGCGCTGCTCGCACACCTCTAAAGGTGTATCCACAAAAATTTCAATGAACTGGTCGGCGTCCAGTCGCGAACGCACAAACTCGCGGTTCGCGCGTAGTGGCGAAATAAACGCTGTCAACACAATCAACCCAGCATCGACCATCAGCTTGGCAACTTCACCAATGCGGCGAATATTCTCGATGCGGTCAGCCTCGCTGAAGGTCAGCCCGGCATTGAGGCCATGGCGGACATTGTCGCCATCGAGCAGGTAGGTGTGCTTGTGCAGTTCCAGTAGTCGTTTTTCGACGGCGTTCGCAATGGCTGACTTGCCCGCTCCAGAAAGGCCAGTGAACCATAGGACGACTGGCTTTTGCTGTTTTAACGCGGCACGTTCGGTGGCGCTGACTGTGGTTGTTTGCCACGTGACTGGCCCCACCTGTGGCGATCGCGCTTCGACGCTATCATTCAGCGCCTGCGTGACCATACCTGCAGCCACCGTTGCTTGCGTGAGCTTATCGATCAAGATGAACGCACCGGTCGCGCGATTCTGCTGATAGCTATCGAATACCAGCGGCTGCGTGGCCTGTAGATCAATCATTCCGATCTCGTTGAGCCCGAGCTGGTTGTCTTCGACTTCTTTCAGCGTATTGATATCGATGCGATAGCGCACCTTGTCGCACTGCGCGGTGGTGGTCTGGGTGTTCATCTTCAACAGATATTCCCGCTGCGGTTGCAGTGCGTCTTCATGCAACCAAACCAATTTGGCGCGTAGCCGACGTGACATTTGGGGCAGGGCGTCTTTTTCAACGATCATGTTACCGCGGCTGATATCGATGTCGTCGTTGAGTGTCAGCGTTATCGCCTGTGGTGCCAGCGCCCGTTCTAAGGCTCCGTCGAACGTCTCGATGCTCTTCACTGTCGTGACTTTTCCCGAGGGCAGCACGCGAATGGTATCGCCTGGCTGCACCGCACCCGAGGCGATGTTGCCGGCGTAGCCACGGAACTCAGCGTTCGGGCGATTCACCCATTGCACCGGCAAGCGGAAGGCTTTTTGCTGCGCCTGCTGAATTTCCAGGGTTTCGAGGTATTGCATCAACGTGCGGCCGCGGAACCACGGCGTATTGGTACTTTTATGCACGACGTTGTCGCCGTTAAGCGCACTTATCGGCACGAAATGAATGTCCGGAATCGTCAATAAACCGGCCAACTCGATGTATTCTTGCTGAATCGCTTTGTAACGTTCTTGGCTGAAGCCGACGCTGTCCATCTTGTTAACGGCAACAATCACATGCTTAATGCCGAGCAAACTGACAATGAAGCTATGGCGACGCGTCTGTGTTTGGACGCCTTTTTCGGCATCGATAAGGATGATGGCCAATTCGCTGGTGCTGGCGCCGGTGGCCATATTACGCGTGTATTGCTCGTGCCCTGGGGTGTCGGCGATGATGAACTTACGCTTAGCGGTACTGAAATAGCGGTAGGCCACGTCAATGGTGATGCCTTGTTCGCGCTCGGCTTGCAGGCCGTCGACTAAGTTGGCGAAGTTGATCTCGTTGTCTTTGCTGATGGCTTGCAGCTGATCTTCGTAGATCAATTGGCTGTCGTGCAGTAGCCGACCGATAAGGGTACTTTTGCCGTCATCGACACTGCCGCAGGTGATAAAGCGTAGCAGCTGCTTACCTTCGTGTTGCTTGAGGTATTGTTCGATGTCTTCGGCAATTAACGGCGATTGATGGCTCATGGTTGCTCGGCACTTCGTTTAGAAGTACCCCTCCATCTTTTTCTTTTCCATGGAGCCGCTGCTGTCATGGTCAATCACGCGGCCTTGGCGCTCTGAGGTTTTGGTCAGCAGCATTTCTTGGATGATTTCTGGCAAGGTTGTCGCAGTTGATTCGATTGCACCGGTCAACGGATAGCAGCCGAGGGTACGAAAACGCACCATTTTATATTCAGGCTGCTCGCCTGGCTCGAGCTTAAGCCGCTCGTCGTCGACCATGATCAAAGTACCGTTGCGCCGCACGACTGGGCGCTTTTTGGCAAAATAAAGCTCCGGAATTTCGATGCTCTCTTGATGGATGTACTGCCAGATATCGAGCTCGGTCCAGTTGCTCAAGGGGAACACGCGTAGGCTTTGTTTGGGTTTCAGCTTGGTGTTGTAGATATTCCACAGCTCGGGGCGCTGGTTGCGCGGGTCCCAGCGGTGCTGCTCGTCACGGAAACTGAAAATACGTTCTTTAGCACGGGATTTTTCTTCGTCTCTGCGTGCGCCACCGAATACGGCATCGAATTGGTGCTCGTTCAGCGCCTGTTTCAGGGCTTGGGTTTTCATGATGTCGGTGTGCACGGCGCTGCCATGCTCGAATGGACTGATATTTTGTTTTAGGCCATCGGGATTCGTGTGCGTGAGCAATTGGAATTTGTGCTTTGCCGCCATCTGATCGCGAAAGGCAATCATTTCTTGGAACTTCCACGTGGTGTCGACATGCAGCAACGGAAAGGGCAGCTTGCCCGGCGCAAAGGCCTTGCGCGCGAGGTGCAGCATCACCGAGCTGTCCTTGCCCACCGAATAGAGCATGCCAGGTTTTTCGCACTCGGCCACCACCTCACGCATGATGTGAATGGCTTCGGCTTCGAGCTGCTGCAGGTGGGTCAGGTTATGGTTCATTATTATGCTTATATTTATGCTTGCCCGTTGTTGTGCCTAGCGATTCTACCGCGTCGTAGCCCGCACTTCTAGTGCGGGGGATGCTGCGGGGCACACTCGCTAGCTAACTATGAAATACGGGTTCAGCAGCGATTCTTTCTGATTATACGTCAGCGGTTCACCATCGGTGGTGACCACTTCAGCGCCCGCGGCTACAGCTACAGCATGCGCAGCCGCGGTATCCCACTCACTCGTTGGCCCAAGGCGCGGATACAAATGTGCCTTACTTTCGGCAACCAAGCAGAGCTTTAGCGAGCTACCCATCGGCACCATTTCGTAAGGTTTGTCGAGCTGGTCAAGGTATGCCTGCGTATCAGGTGAGGCGTGCGAACGTGAGCCGACGATTTTCAGTGTTTCGGCTTTGGCGTCTTGGCGTGCTTTAATAGTTTGACCGTTTTTGAAGGCGCCGAGTTTTTCGTCTGCGCTGTACATTGTTTGCATCGCTGGCGCATACACCACGCCGGCAATCGGTTGGCCATGATGTATTAGTGCTATGTTTACCGTGAACTCGCCGTTTCGCTTTATAAACTCTTTCGTGCCGTCGAGCGGGTCAATCAACCAATAGGTCTCCCATTGCTGGCGCTCTTGCCAGTCGATGTTGGCTGATTCTTCAGACAACTGGGGGAGTGCGGCTAATTCTTGCTCTGTTAGTTTGCGAAGCTCTGCCTTAATCACTTCGTGCGCGGCAAGGTCAGCTTGCGTAAGCGGGCTGTCATCACCTTTGGTCTGAACTTTTATGCGTTCGGCGAAATCCGGCGCATCATAAATCTTCATAATCGCATCGCCGGCTTTGCGCGCAATCGCTTCGAGTTCTTTTAAGCTGTCGTGGCTTAGCATTCTGGGTCCTTTTCTACCTAGAGCTGTCGATGAACATTAACATTTCCATATAGCAATTGATTAGTTTGTCTATTCTCCCATCTAGACTAATCTTATTGAGTTGATCCACCAAAATAACAAGGAATATCAATATGGTTAACAAGTCAAAGGTTTTGCTCTTAGGAGCCGCCTTTTTAAGTCTATCGGCAACGGCTCAAGACCTTAATGGTCAATTTACCGGCGATATTTCATCTGCACCCGGCTTTGTAACGGATGCTGGTGCGACGTCTGTCACTGTGAACTTTACCTACGATACGACGGTACCTCTTAATCAAAGCAGTCCTGATTATTTTACGTACGTTGGTGCGCTTAAAAGCGTATCCTATGAATTTTTTGATGCCCAAGGGCAACCTATTGATTTTGGGTTACCAAGCTCATTTCAGATTCCTACTGGCGCTACGACTGGAAACTTAGCTGGTTCCTTTGACTACGGCGGTAACTATTCGTTTAATACCATTGATTATACTGTCGCCCAAGAAAACTATTTTGGTTACTTCAACCTTTCCAGTAATCAAGTTTCCCCGTTGATGCAACCTCTAACAGATTATCCACGTTTTCAATTGCTGAATAACCAAGCAAATGCATTTAACTCGATATTAATTATACGGGCGCCAAATACCCTATTTTCGGGTGAGTGGATCAACCTGAACGTACACAGCTTGAGCTACGGAATTCTCGATGCAGATGGTGATGGAGTTGTGGATGCTGAGGACAGCTGTAGCGCATCGTTGCTTGATGAAACGGTCCTGTTCGATGGCTGGTATGATTCCGGTGTTACCAACTATGTTGATGCTGACGGCTGTAGCGTAATGGATCACTACGCGGCTTGTGAAGCTGTTGAAGAAGAGGCTCCTCGCCGAGGTATTCGTTCAGTACGCAGCGGTCCATCTTCGTGCGAAAAAGCAGTGTCATATGACTTGGTCGCTGACGGTGTGATTTCCTATGCAGAAGCGCGTATGTTACGTGCGGCATTGTACGAATCTTCAACCGCAACTCAGCCTGATTAAGCTGACCCTTTAAATTGATACGAAACACCTCTGTCGAGTTCCGGCAGAGGTGTTTTTTTGTCAGCTGCCGCCCGCAGCCCACAGCTCGCAGCGAGTTAAGCCCAGTATCATTTGCTTCACCAAAGGTTAACTTCTCATCCCATAACGAGCATGCTTTTTGTTTTATTGCTGTTTGTTGCGCTTACTGCCATGTTTAAGTTACAGCTAAAACAATATGGCAGGGCCCACCATGACGCCGCAAAACGCCGAACCGCATTTCTTTTCGTTACGCACCGCTGATAAAAAGCTTTTCCGTGGCTTATTTATTGCCGGCTTACTCTTTTTCGCATCGTATTTGCTGAGTGACCCTGAACTCGCTATCACCTTGGGCTTCGAGTCGCTTTCGTTGTTAGCTGGTGTGCTGTCGTATGCGGCTAAAGCACTGCTGATTGTTCATCTGCTTGTGTATATCTTTAAAGAGTTGGCGAGCGAAGATTAACGGCGTTAGCACGGCTGTTGACGCCGCCTCGTACTAATTATTTTGCGCTCTCGATGCTGGCACTCCCTTTGATGTTCGAGTAAGTTATTGAACATCAATTACATCGAGTGCAGCCCGTGACAGAACAAAAACAACAACCATCCAAACCTACCTTTATTGTCGACTTCTGGGAAACCGTGTTCCGTTGGCTCGGCAAACTTTCTGTATTTAACCTGGTGCGTAAGATCTTTGCTGGCGCGCGGACTGGGCGTTTTGTTGATGCTTGGGCGCTCAGCCATGTGTTCTTGTCGGTAGCGGCGGTGCCGCTGGTGATTTATGTACCGAGCGTGTGGGTGGGCGGCGTTATTGCAGGCTATGCATTTTTGCGCGTGTTCGAGGTCGTCGTGTACCAGATGAACGTGCTGCTGTTCGACGAGTATCGCGCGAAGCGAGCAGGGCGCAGCTATGCCCTGCATGGCTACCGACGCATGATATTGTTGCTGATGCAGAACTACTTCGAAATCATCTTCTGGTTCGCGGCGCAGTATGCGTTTTTCAATCAAATCTTCGATTTTACCGTGCCCGGTTCCAACGAGAGCGTGTTCGGCGCGGTTTATACCAGCTTCGTGGTGATGACCAGCTTCGGTTTTTACAATGTCACGCCGCTCAGTGTGTTGGCCTATACCATCGTTATCGCGCAAGCGGTCATCGGTTTGTTTATGACGCTGCTGAGTTTGGCGCGTTTTATTGGGCTGATCCCGAACCCTGAGACCATGGACATCACCGAGAAGTAAAATTAAGAGAGGGCAGCCCTCCCTCATGTTTTTCAACGATTTCGTCCACTTTCGCTATGTAAGTTGTTATATCGGCGTCGATTTTTCTTGTGCAGAGGTCGGGAATGTGGAAGTTTACAGGGGCACAGGATTTAATCACTTGTGCGGCCGATGCTGACGAGTGTCGGTTTACTTCCATTGGAGAACAATAATAATGAAATTACTTACAGCAAGCCTAGCTGCACTGGCTTTAGTCTTTAGCATGAACGCCACGGCGCAAGAAGAAAATCGCCAGACTTTGGTCATCGAGGGAACAGGCCTTGGCGATCCAAATGATGCGCTCACGTATTATCCAACGGCATCGTTCTATCGTATTTTTATTGAATTCGATACGTCTGCCACTTTGCTTAACTCAGATCCGCAAGCAAAGCGTTACGATAATGCGGTGACACTATTTGATATCAAATACTACGACGCACAAGACCAACTGGTACCTGGCCCAACGATTACCTTTGATGGTGACTTACCAGAAAACGTAGCAGCGCGTCCGGATGTTATTTTCTATGGTAATAACGGCTCGTTTGATCGGGTTGAGGTCTTGGGAAGTATCAATTTCAATAATAGCTCGTACTTTTGGCTAGAACCGCTGTTGAGCGGACCGTCAGGTTCAATCTTTAGCGATTTTACGAGTGGCTTCCCGCAGTTTAACGAAGGTGCTGTTACCAACGTAACCAACGGCTATACGCATTTTGGTTATAACAGCTTGGAACAAACTTCCGTGCATATTGATGCATTTGGTCCAGTTGCGACATTATCCTATTTGGTGTTCGACGCCGACGGTGATGGTGTTAACGATAATGCGGATTCATGCCCAGCATCGATTCTTGACGAAACCATGTTATTCGACGGCTGGTACGATTCGGGCGTAACCAACTACGTTGACTCTAACGGTTGCACCGTAGCTGACCACTATGCGGCTTGTGAAGCTGTCGAAGAAGAAGCGCCTCGCCGTGGTATCCGCTCAGTACGCAGCGGCCCATCTTCGTGCGAAAAAGCAGTGTCGTACGACTTGGTTGCTGATGGTGTGATTTCATACGCCGAAGCACGTTTGTTGCGCGAAGCTTTGTATGAGTCATCAACTGCGACTCAGCCTAATTAAGCTGTCTTTGTAAGTTGTTACGAAACACCTCTGTCGGATTCCGGCAGGGGTGTTTTTTTTGCTTCGTATTTTCTCAGTGACTTTGCACTCGTTATCATCTTGGGCTTCGAGTCGCTTTCGCTTTTAGCTGGTCTGCTGTCGGACGCGGCTAATGCGCTGTTGGTTTCTTACAGATATAGCTATCGTTTGAATAGCGTTGCAAGCAACTACCAATGTTGTCGCCTTTGCGCGGTTCAAACGCGATCAGCTCAAGCAAAAATGGAGCCATCGAGTAGGGGCGATTTTCGATAAGAGTAGCTTCGTTGTTCATAAGGTTTAGCATTAAAGTGGCAACCGGATCGGGTTCGTTCACGAAGATAAGAATTTTCACCACATCGTTTGTGCTTGGTTGTAACAACTGCCGGGCCTGCACTGCGAACTCTGCTTCAGGAACCTGCACTTCACCTGAATAATGGTAGCCAAAACGAGGCAACATGAAGCTCAAAGTATCTTTGTGTTGTTTGTTTAAAGCTCGAATCGCGAGTGTTTCGGGGGCCACGAAATAGCCATTTGACTTAAGGTCAGCATTGAAGCGGATCTCGAATCCAGCGGATGTTTCTGCGTCCTTCGGTGTGAGTTTGAATCCATGTTCAACGGATTCGACTGCAAACGTAATCGCCTGTCGTGTGTTCGGCTCTGTGTACCAACTTGGCTCTGATGTGATGATTTGGGTGAGTAAAAGTAAGAAGCTGAAATGATTAAGCACCGAGAGGTCCCTTCAAATACAAATTGTGACTTGCGGCATATGTCCGCCTCGTCTTAATTATTTTAAGTTCACTATACTAGCACTCCCTCAGATGTTCGAGCGCAAGCTCGGGCGTAAGCTTTAGTTCTTGGTAGCCCGTGGTTATGGCCACGGGCTAATTAATGTAACGCTTAGAAGTGGTAGTTAACACCAACACCGACGTAGCTCATATCGCTATCAACATGATTGTAATTGGCCGATATGCTGAAGTTGGGCTCAAAGTAGAAGCGGGCTGCGATACTGAATTCTTGATCGCTTTCCTCGGCAATGTCGATATGACGAACTGCAGCATCGACTTCAAAGTTCGATGTGAATCGTGAGCGTACACCTACCTGAGCGTTCCATCCAGAGTCACTCTCAGAGTAGGACTCACTAAAGCTACCGTCACTTAAACTCGCTTCGCCTGTTGCCTTAGCGCGGGTATAACCAGCAGTCATATAGGCCACAGTTCGATTGCTTTGGTAGAACTTATAGCCAAGGTTAGCGTGGGTGAGCTCGACACCTAGTTCAACACCAGCGTCAGCAGTGCCGACGTCTTGGGTATAGGTTTCTGAGGCGTCTAGATGCTGGATGCTGGCAAATACTTTCTCGTTAAAAGAACGCTCTAGCTGAACACCGAAGCCACTGGCTGATTCATCTAAAACATCCAACTCAATATAGCTAACGCCAACCTTATCAAAGCTTGGTTCTTGTGCTTCATCTGCCAGCACAGGCGCAGTTAACATCATTGAGCTTGCAGCAACAGCAACTGCAATTCGAGAGATTGAATACATACTTTAATCCTTATTGATTTATTCCGTGTATTTCGTCGCAGCCTGCGACGCAGGAATTCTAAGTAATGTATTCGGATACAGCAAGTTAGGAGTAGCCCACGAGCGAGTCGCAGGCTACTTATCAATCAAACTGACTTAGTTTGCTTCATACAGCGCATTGCGTAGCAGGCGCGCTTCAGCATACGAAATTACACCATCTGCGACGAGGTCGTAGGATACTGCCTTTTCGCATGATGATGGCCCGCTGCGAGTGGAGCGGATGCCGCGAACCGGTTGCTCTTCTTCGGTAGCCTCACATGCCGCGTAGCGATCCATGATGCTACAGCCATTGGCGTCGTATACGTTCTCGACGTCGGCGACGACGGAGCCATCACCAAACGATACGGTTTCATCTGTAATCGATACGGGGCAGAGGTCTGCTTCGTCGGCTACGCCGTCACCGTCTTCGTCAATAATTGCGGTGCCAAAAGAGGTGACATTAATAAAGAAGTTTTCATAACCACCTTCATAAATAATAAAGATTTGGTTGAACCTTGCTTGTTCTGGAGCCACCATAAAATTATTAAAACTAGGAAAGCCATCAACTCCAGTTAGGAACTCCGGCGAGCCAGAGCTGGCTAGATAGAAGTACACTTCGTCAAAATCTGATGAGTTTAAAAAGTACGAATTGGAGCGAATCGTACTACCGCCGGTAGCATCATGGGAGTAGTCGCTGATCGTCGTAAAGTAATTATCGGTTGCCAATATTTCATATTGCGTGGGAACAGTTAACTCTATCGGTTCGCCATTTGGAGCTTCTAGGGTAAAACGAAAGTCGATTAGGTGACCTTCAAAATCAGCATAATCGCCAGTGTACTCGTTATATCCCGTCTCGTAAGGTGGAATGGACGAGTCAACTGTGGCCGATGCAGTGAATAAAGTCCCCATGGGAATGAAGGTATCCCCAATAGATTCACCTACCTCACCTGACCACTCAATGGTGACCTCTTGTGCCAGAGCCGAGCTAAGCGAACCCGTTACAAGTAGACAAGCAGCCGTCAATCCAGATTTGATTTTCATGAACATTCCTTATTGCAAATTGAGCCTATCGGTACAAATGTTTCTAACCTGTTAATGGGTTGTTGTCAAATAAAGTGTGGCATTAGAGAGGGCTGCCCTCTCTGGTGTTTTCCGGTGGTTTTGGTGGAGTTTGGTCGGTAAGTGGTTGTGCGGGCTTGGGTTTTGTTGGGGCAGAGGTGGGGCCCGCGAGTGCGCCGCGAGCTACTTATTGGAGTTAATGCTGCCGACGCGTTTCATGGTGCCCCAGTTGTGTTTGCGGCCGCGGGCCCATTGCCACAGGCCACGCACGCGCCACCAGCTGTTGAGTTGGCGGTAGCCAAAGTTCTCAAGTATCGCGACGAAAATGAGTTTGAGCAGCGCACGTTTTGAGGTGTAGGTGCGGAAGGTCAGCTCTTCGAGGATTAGCGAGAACAATGACATCAGCACACCGAAGCCAAAGGCGGCGGCAATAAAGGCGATGGTGAATTCGATGCTAACGGCGTCGACCACATAGAAGTAGGCCGAGAGGACGTAGGCCAGTACCTCTAGCAATGGGCCGACGCCCTCAAAAATCAGCATAAACGGGTAAGCCAGCCAGCCGACCACGCGGCTATTTCTGGAAAAGGCCAAGTTGCGGTTTTTGCTGAGGCTTTCGAGGAGTCCGCGTTGCCAGCGAATGCGTTGGTTGCGCAAGGTCCCGAGATCTTCGGGCGCTTCGGTCCAGCACACCGGGTCGGGAATAAAGGCAATGTGGTAGGGCGTTTTGCGCTCACTGTAGTGGCGGTGCAGGCGTACGACGAGTTCCATGTCTTCGCCGATGGTAGCCGGCTGGTAGCCGCCGACTTCTTGTACGGCGCTTTTGCGAAAAAGGCCGAACGCGCCTGAGATGATCAGCATGCCGTTCAGCGGTGACCAACCCATACGCCCGAATAAGAAGGCGCGTAAATACTCAATGACCTGGAAATTTGCCAGTAATGAGCGCGGCAGGCCGACTTTGGTGAGGAGTCCGTGCCGGATGGTCGAGCCATTGGCGACACGAATCGAACCGCCCACGGCAACAGTCTCGGTTTGATCGATGAAGGGGCGCGCGATGCGTTGTAGGCTATCGCGTTGCAAGATCGAGTCGGCGTCCACGGCGCAAAATAGTGGGTAGCGAGCGGCATTGATGCCGGCATTCAAGGCATCGGCTTTGCCGCCATTTGCCTTGTCGATAACGCGTAACTGTGGATACTCCTCGGCACGATAGACGCCTTTGACGGCTTGCGTCGGCAATTGCTGGCGATACGCCTCAGGGTGCAGTTTCAGATCGAATGCCTGTTGCAACTGCGCGAGGGTGCCGTCTTTAGAGCCGTCGTTGATGACAATGACTTCATAGCGCGCGTACTCAAGCTGCAGAATACTCTTCACCGAGGCAACGATGTTGGCTTCTTCGTTGTAGGCTGGCACCAGCACCGACACCGGCGGTAGCAATGGACCGTAACTTTCTGGCAGCAAGCTGTTGTCGTAGTCGCGCATGTAGCGCTGAATGAAGACATAGCTGAGGATATTCAACAGTAAGTAGACCAGCGTCAGCGTCAAGAAATAACCAATAAAGGTAATTTGCGCGACATCAATAAAGGTTTGCCAGTGTTCCCACTCGGTTGGCTCAAAGGACGCCATAATGCACCTCGGTCGCAACTTGTTCCAGCATGGTTTGGGCGTAGTTGTCGTCTAATGCCTCGGCTTTTTCGAGCACCTGCTCAACCGTTAGAAAAGGCAGTTCGAACAAGCCTTCGGCGGCGCGGTAGCGCACCCACCACGAGGCATCGCAGACAAGTTGCCATAACCGTGCTTCGTCTTCGGGCTCCGCTAATCGCGCCAGAGCACTCGTGGCCTGCACCCGCACACCTTCGTTGTCGTAGGTGGTGTAGTCACGTACGAGCGGGAGTAGTTCCGGTGAACTGAGCAAGCTAAGTGCCATGGAGATAATGTTGTTGTTGTCATGAAAGCGCTCGAGCAATGTAGTGATAAAGCGCTTCGACACCGGCACTTGGAGGCCCTTGAGTACGCGCAGTAGGTAGTGCGCATGCTGCGGGTTGTCTTGCAAAATAGTGGCGCAGGTGGCTTCGGTCACCAGATTGGGCGGGCACTCTTTCAATATGGTCACCAAGCGTTCAGGCGCGATGTAGTGCGGATTCTTGAGCAGCAACGACAGGGCTAGCTTCGGGTCGAAGCGCATTAGCGCACGTAAGGCGGTGAGTACCACCATGCTGCTGTTATGCTCGGTGAGTTCGGTTAAGCGGATCACGGCGCTGGAGCCGAGGTGTTGCATATCGCCAAGCGCGAGACAACAGGCGATAAGTCGCCGTGTGTGTTGGGTTTGCATATGCTCTACGATGCGTGTTTGTAGCTTGAGCGTATCAGCGAATTGCTGCAAGCCATCGTCGGCATCGCCGCGTACATAATGATGCATCAATGACCATTTTTGGATGAGCCACAGGAATATTGGCGTCGACTGCTTGAATTGCCGCAGTCGCTCGGGGTCGAAGTGCAGTTTTGCGTTGGGGTCACAGGCGCTAAAGAGGAGCTGTTGCCAATACTGTTGTTGCTCTTGCAGTTGCTGCTGGCGCTTTTGGTTTCTTATGCGCAGGGCGAATAGCACCACAAAGGCGAGCGCTACTGCGAAGAGGAGTGCTGCGCACAGCCAGATGATGGCTTGCAGCAGGCTATCAGAAGCGGTAGCGGACACCGATAGAGGCTCCCGTGCGGTCGTAGAAGTCACCTTGTTCTTGCCAGTTGAGTGCCCAGCGCCAAGCCCAGCGCTCGGAGGTGGCGTGCAGGCCATAGAGGCTGAGCCCGGTCACATCGGTGACCAGTACGTCGCGGGCGTTGACCTTCTCTAATTCCTCACCGCTATTGATGGCGAGCGTAACGCTACTTAGTTCTTGGTTTTGCGCATGATCATAGTAGTAACTGAGGCTCGCGGTATGCGAGATCCCATCACCATCAGCGCTTTGCAGTTGGTCGAAGCGGGCGACATAGGACCAGCGCCAATTGCCGATATAGCGCTCGATTTTGCCGCTGTAGCCCTGACTGGTGCTGTTTGACCATTTGCTACGGTGAACGCCAAAACCGGCGACATAGCCGTTATCGAGTTGCCGATTAAGCCACGCGTTGGCGCTGTATTCGGGTCTTACGTTGTGGCTTGGGCTGGTGGCGAATTCAAGTTGTGCTTGCCATTTTTCGCTCAGTTGCAGATAGCCGCCGAACAGCCATTCGTTGTCGCGCAGATCAAAGCGTTCTGTGTGTTGATAGCGCGCGTAAACGAGGTTGTTGGAGCTGAGACGACGTTCGTACTGCAGGTAGCCGAGTTGCCAGTCGGCGTACGGCTGGCTGAGCTGATCGAATCCGACACCGGCTTCGAAGGCTTGGGTGGTGTTCGCTGGCGCTTGTTGCGCTTGTGCTAGCGGGGTGCTGGCAGCGATGAGGACAATAAGCGTGAAGTTAAATGATTTCATAGCGTTTTCTACTGAGTCGAGCGCGTCGCGCTGCGCGTGCGTAACAGCTTGCGCAAACGGGCGTGTAGTTCTTTGGGCTGGAACGGTTTGGTGACGTAATCGTCGGCGCCTTCATCGAGTGCGTCGGCAATATCATCGTCGTCCTGTAGGTCGGTAAGCACTAACACCGGCAACGCTTCGGTGCTCGGCTGACGGCGCAACCAACGTAACAACTGCCGTCCCGACATGATCGGTAGTAGCAGCTCCAGAATCACGAGGTCAAAGGCTTGGGTTTGCCCCTTTGCGCTTTGCTCAAGCATGTGTTGCGCTGACTCGCCTTCACTTACCGTGACCACCTCGTAGCCCTCGCGATTCAGCAAAAACTCTAGTAAATCGCGCAATGTCGCCTCGTTTTCTACCACTAAAACTCTTTTCCGCACAACAAGTTGTATTCCTTAGCTCCATTTCTTTCTAATCTAGCAAATCCCCGCGCCGGTGGCTAGCAGGAGAGAGGGCTGCCCTCTCTGTTGTTTTCCGGTGGTTTGGGTGGGGTTTGGTTGGTAAGTCGTTGTGCGGGCGCGGGTTTTGCGGGGGCAGAGGTTGGGCCCGCAGAAGAACTACGGGCCACCTGCATTAATTGCTTCGACTAGTACATCTAGTTCCGCGGTAGTATTGAATACGCTGGGAGTGACCCTAACGCAGGCGCCGCGTTGCAATCCAGTCCGCAGCACAGTGAATAAGTTGTGGTTCTGGAGCAGCACAGCCGCAAGTTCACGGTTGGCCTGCTTCCCAGTTTGACTGTTCAGACGTAGTGACGTGATTCCGGCAAACTGCGCATTGTCACCACGGTCGGCGACGATGTCGACAAACGGCAGGCTTCGAACACGTTCCACCCAATAATTACGTAGATAGCGAATACGTGCGGCCTTCAATTTGCCGCCTATGGCATCATGAAAAGCAAGTGCGCTGGGAATGCTTAGCCAAGCCGCGTAGTTGAAGGTGCCCGTGTGAATACGATGGTAGGTTTTACCGACCGTATCCGGTGGCGAAAAGTCTAGACTATCACCGAGAGCGGGCGCGATGTCTGCCAGTCGTGAGCGTTTTATGTACATCAGGCCACAGCCAATCGGGGCACCCATCCATTTGTGAATATTAAACCCGACAAAGTCAGCACCTAAGTCTGCTAGGTTAAAGTCCATTTGGCCCCATGAGTGCGCGGCATCCACAATACAGTCGACGCCAAACTCTCTCGCCATCCGAACAATCGCTTTGATTGGTAACACTAGCCCGTGGCGATGGCTCAAATGGGTCAGCAACAGTAGCTTTACTTGTGGGTTACGCTGTAACGCATCACGATAGAAAGCCACGATCTCTTCAGCACTAAGGCCTTCTGGTATGTTAAGTTGAACCACCGCAACACCGCGCTGGCGCATCGCCGCTTGCATGCTGTCGTAATCGATGTCGGCATACATCACAGCTTGGTTAGGTTCAAGTAAACGGTAGCCACTGATAAGGTTGTTTAAAACTTCACTTGCGCCCCGCGCGAGCGCAAGTTCGTCGGGAGCACAGCCGAGGCGTGCTGCAAGATCGGCTACAATGGGTCGTACTTCGCCAGCGAATTCGCGGCGACTGTAGTATGAAGTGAGTTGGTTAACTCGCTCGGTTTGTTGCAGGTAGGTTTGTAACACCGGCTTGCCCATTGCTCCCCAGTTTCCGTTCTCTAGCTGAATTACCCCTTCTGGGAGGGCGTAGCAGCTGCGAACTTGTTGCCAAAAAGCTTCGTTTTTTAGCAAGCTGGCGCTATCTGCACCTGCGCGTAAGCGATGAAGTTCAGCGGTACTAAGAGTTGTTGCAGTCTGCTCGCGACTGATCGAACGAGCGATACCGCTCGACGCCAAGGGAAGAGCCGCCAAGCCGGCGGCTCCTTTGAGAAAGTCTCTACGTAACATAGCTTAGAACCGATAGTCTAAACGCATGTAGTAGCTACCGCCGTCAGTATCGTACGGTGCGTTACGCGAGTAGATAAGGCCGCGGTTAGCCTGAAACGTGGCTTCGTCTGGGTAGTTATCAAATAGATTCTCGATGCCAAGTTTGAGTTTAAAGTTGTCGTTGATCTGCCAGGTGGCGTTCACATCGACCACTGCTTCGGCACCAAAATCCTGATAAATGGCGCCACTCGACTGATCTGCTGCATCTGTCCATTTACCAAAGTAGCGTAAGCGCGCGTAGTACTGCCAATCGCCACGCTCCCACGTAGCGCTTAGGTTGGCACTCCAGTTGGGTAAGCCATCTTCGATACGCGTCACACCGTACTCGCTTAAAGTACCATCCTGACGCGTTACTTCAGTGTCATTGTAGTTAACGCCACCTGCAACAGCGATATCGCCAGCTGTCGTACTAAACGTGTAGTTACCGGCTAAATCGATACCACGGGTGCGTGTATCAAAGGCGTTAGTAAAAAAGTTCACCGAAGTGAATGACTCCGCGCCAACGACGCCTTGTGCAATAAGCTCTTGGCGGATGTCTTCAGTAACTTGGTAGCTTTGCGACTGACCAAAGCGGTTATCAAGGTCAATCTGATAAACGTCGATGGAACCGCTAAAGCCTCCATCGGTGCGAGCGGTAAGGCCCATGGTATAACTCACCGACTCTTCTGGTTGCAGAGGTTTCGCACCAAAGTATTGAGCGACCGGGCTGTTAGGTGATAGACGACCGCGAGTAAATAATTGCAACGTAACTGTATCGAGACCTTGCGAGGTGCGCGTGCTTTCCAATTGGCCTGGGGTGGGTGCACGGAAGCCAGTGCTCACGGTACCACGCAGGGCCATGTTATGACTCAGTTCGTAGCGCATGGAAAGCTTGCCATCAAGCGTGTCACCGAATTCTGAGTAGTCTTCGTACCGCAAGGCCACGCCGGTGACCAAGTTGTCGGTGAGAGGCATCTCGACATCTACGTAAGCGGCGTAGCTACGCTGGTTGTACTCACCGGCCTGTTGTGGGCTAAAGCCTGGTGAGCCATTAGAACCCGATGGTAAACCTTCGGCAGCGGCTGGACCAACAGCGTATGAAGCATAATCACCAGCGCTGATTTCGTAGGTCTCTTCACGCGTTTCGAAACCATAAGCTAAGTTAGCAGGGTAAACGAACAGGTCGTTTTGCCAAGTGTAAACAAAATCGAGATTCGCGTTGATTTCGGTTTGCTGTAGCTGTCCCAAGTAAAAGCTTGTTGGACTATCGCTACCAAGTGATGCGTTGATACTCTCATCCATCACATAGTCGATTTGATTGCGACCATAGCTCACGCTCGCATCCCAGGTTAAGTCTGGGGTTAGGTTGCCGTCGATACCTGTGGTGAGGGAAAGATCTTGGTCGTCTTGGCCGTACTTAGGTGAAAAGCCAGCGGGAAAAATTTCATTTAAGTCGTAGTCAGGATAGTTTTCAGGACTCGGACGGTAAGCACTTGAGGTAAGCGGGTTACGCCAGTTAAAGTCGGTGACACCCTCACCTTCGCCGTAGGTACCGAAAGCGTACCAACGAGTCGTCTGAAAAAAGGTTTCAGCGTCAAGCGCAAGACGCAATGCTTGGCGATCCGGCTGCCCCCAGTTTTGCACAGGGTCGCTTACTTCGATGCCGGTGCTTTCTTCAAAGTCGATTGCGTCAGGACGCTGACGCGAGCGCGACGTGGCTTCCGCGTCTGTATATTCTAACGTAGCGGTAATGTGGCCGTCTTGCCCCAAGTCGCCACCAACCCGCAGAGCGCTCTGCCACTCGAAACCATCACCTTCATAGTATTGTCCTGCTTGGCTGTAGCCAGCCACGCCTTTACTGTCTTCTAGGATGATATTGATAACTCCGGCAATGGCATCGGAGCCGTATTGTGCGGCGGCGCCATCACGCAGAACTTCGATGCGCTTGATGGCTGCGACTGGAATCTGCGCTAGGTCAGGGCCTTGTGTACCGCGAGACCCTAGCAGAGCGCTACGGTGGCGACGTTTGCCATTGACTAAAACCAGCGTATGATCCGGGCTCAAGCCACGTAATGTCGCAGGACGAACGAAAACGAGACCATCAGCCATCGGCAAGCGCTGGACATTGAAGCTCGGGGCTAGCGTGGTCAGCACGTCGGTCAACTCGCTTGAAGATGTTGCATCAATCTCTTCTTTGCTAAACACATCAACCGGAGCCATGGTATCGAACTGCGTACGCGCACTACTACGTGTACCGGTAACGATAATGGTCTCGTCAGCAGCCGATATCTCTGGCTCGTTAGCGGTTGATTGAGCAATGGCAGAATGGCTGGCAAGAAAGGTTGCGACTGAAAGCGCAAGGTAAGACGGTTGGGCGTACTTCATAAACGGCTCCGTTTGATGTGTTAGGTGTTGTTGTTATAAAAGCCCGCGCATCGTACGTAGGGTGTGTGACGTTTGAGCGACATTTCAGTGACGCTTTTGTGAGGTAAGACCTGTGACGGAACAGCCCAGCTCTGAATCGCGGCTATTTAGTATTTACAATACGTCAACAAACTTTTATATTTCCTGTCCCAACCATCTAATAATTAAAGGAAAACCCGTGAACGCACTCATGGAGAGTTATTTTCAAGTTCCCATCCAACTTGGCTTTGATATTGCTACCTCACTCACTATTATCGGTTCTTTAACTTATTTCGTTATTTCCATGCGCAAGCGTATCCGCGAAGAGCGTCAGCAGCGTTTTGATAAGCAAGTCCGTGGTGTTGCCGCAGAGCAGCTGCGGACGTCGATTTCTAAGCTTTCTGATCTTTTCATCCATAAACTGATTGCAGCGCTTGCGGAATACGATAGCGCGTTGCGGGTGAACCAGAACGTGTCGCATTTGGACCGTGAAATCGAAGCGTTAAAAGATCCTGAGCGTTTAGAGCGGGTGTTGGAACTGCTGTCTGAAATGCGTGCCGCCAACGGTGAGTTTTATGAGATCTTGAGTGCTGAACGTTACAACATCATTCCGGTGATTGACTCCATTGAAGATGATTCGCAGTTGGTTCGCGAGTTTCTTGAGCAGCTGTTTAAGATTGCCGCAGTTCATGGCGAACAGGGGCGTGAAATTCAGTTATTGATTCGTGAATTGAAAGACTTATCGGCACAGATTGAAAAACTATGCGCTGAAAACAACATTGCGTCAGCTGAAGCGCTTATCCAAAACGATGAGGTACGGGGTCAGTTAATGCCGCTTGCGGCTTCGGTGGTCTACGATGAAAAATATTATCATTGGACCAAGTCATTTATTGATGACGAAGAACACGAAGCATTTCTGCATTCGATTTCCAACACCACTTCGTTAGCCGAAATGGAAGAGTCTGATCGCTCACGTTTTATCAATATCTGTGTGAGCTTGATTGGACAGTTGCAACGTAATCCGCATCGCCTGTTCGCGCAGGTATTAATCCTAGGCCGTGACCGTCAGCAAGACGCTAACAAGTGCTGTAAAGAAGTGATGGTAACGCTGAGTGCAATTCTAAAGTATCTACTTATGCGTGACTCCGATGACACTAAACTGCATCAGTTAGTGGCGACGTATAAGTCTGCTGAATATTTTGATCTTGAGCATCAGCGCCGCTAGCCTTGGTGTTCCAGGTTACGTAATTGCGACCGGCGTTTTTACTCTCGTACAAGGCAAGATCTGCCTGTTTGTAGACTTGTGAGAGTGAGGCGCCGTTTGTGACATAAGCGGCACCTATCGAAACGGTAACTGATAATGACTGATCGGGTGTCGCGCCATATTGTACTTTTAGGTTTTCTACTTCAGCGCGTATTTCTTCCGCAACTTGTTCGGCGCGCTCAGGCGTAATGCTCGGCAGTATAATCGCAAACTCCTCACCGCCGACGCGTGAGCAGGCATCAGACGTTCGTACGTTGGCTGAGAGTACGCCGGCAACGGCTTGCAGTACCTGATCACCAATATCATGGCCATAGGTGTCATTGACGCGCTTAAAATGATCGATATCGACCAAAATGAAGGCGGTCTGGCGCTCGTCCATCTGCGTTTGCGCATGCAACTCAGCAAATTGCTGGCTGAGGAAAAAGCGATTAGTGAGTCCCGTCAAAAAGTCATGGTTCGCAAGATGCTCTAGCTTTAGTGTCTTGGTGCGATTTGTCAATATCGTTTCAATCGCTGAGCATAACAGCGTCATTAGCTCGATATCGAGCTCCGAAAAAGGTGTAGAGCGTGGCTTGGAACTACTAAAATTGAGGGTTCCCCAAACTTGAGTTTCAATGTTTAGCGGTAGGCCTAGGTAGGTTTCGAGTTGGAATTTCGCTAAACACGGATGCCCGGCAAAATGCTCATCTGTCGAGGCTGTTGTCGAGGCAATAACGTCATTGGCTTTGAGGGTTTGCGAGCAAAAAGTATCGCCCAACGCGAAGGTCGTTTCTAAAGGTATTGGGTCGCCGCCTGAATGAACGTATTTAACAATATAGTCGTCACCCACTACATGGCTAACAATACCCATTTCGCAATTAAGATAATGACAGCCTAAGCGTAAAAGTTTTTGAATGCGCTCTGCCGAGACGAGTTTTCGTTGAGTATGCACCACATCATGCACAGCGCGCAGCACTTCTGCGGCACTGGCGTGTTCGGTGATATCGTTGATGACCGCGAAGAAGCCTTCAACTTTTTGGGTTTCTTCATCAATGTTTGGAATATAGCTAATGTCGAGCTGTAAGCGACGGCCATCTTGTAATTCGACTTGGTCGGTAAATTGATGTTCATGGCCCTCAAGAACATAGTCATGCAGTTTTTTTATGGCTTTATAGGACTCATCACCGACGACTTCAGAGACATATTTACCCTGCAGTTGTCTAGCATCAACGTTGAAAAAGCGCGAGTAGGCTTTGTTGACAAATTGGTAGCGTCGCTCGTTATCGACGTACGCAAACATGAGGGGGAGGCTATTGCTGATGCGCTCAAAAAGTGGTTATGCACGTTTTGACTCAATTGAGCTTTAGGAGCACCCCCGTCGCCTAGGCGGAGGTGCTGTTTCGATGCATTAGAAGCTCAATGCAAGACCAACACTGAAGGCAGTGTTTTCGATGCTTTCGTTGGCATGACTTTCGGCTTCCATGCGTGATAGCTCACCTGAAACCGTGAACATGCTCCATAGCGTGTGATAAACACCTAGGCTAGCTTTCGTCTGTTGTTCGACCTGAATTTGTGTGTCGACTCCGGCCAAGTCAACTTTCGATACGCCATAGTTAAAGCCAAGCTTAGTTGCGCCCATCATGTGCGTAACTTGGGTAAACCAGCCTGAGGTATCGCGTGGCGTGCCGTTAATGTCTGCGCCATCAATGAGAAGTCCGTAGTAACCAAAACCTTGACCGTCAAATGCTGATGCTGCCAGGCGCGTGTCGCCTAATTGCAGTGCGGCAGTTACGTCGATGCCGCGTGCAGTGTAGTCACCACTTGGGGTTGCGACGTCTTGGCTATAGAAGGTGCTGGAGATGTAGCCCTTGTCGTGATTATAACGCAAGCGCCCGTGAATCCCTGGGCGCTCTGAACCTGAGTCGCCGACGTAGCCGTTACCACCGAAGCTCACTGGATCAAGAGGCTGAAAAATACCGATGTCTGCTTGAAAGTTATCACCTAGCTGACGGCTATAGGTGATTTGTGACAGACGGTCGGCAAATACATAACCATAACCGGCTGCGCCAAGAGTTGTATTGAGCGGGCTACGAATTGCTGCTGGGGCACCAACACCGCCGAGTGCCATATCTTCCAAAACCACATCAATACCGAAGACGCCGTAGTCACGACCGACTTTCAGCGTTCCCATCTCAGCATTGCCAACAGTAAAGAAGGCGCGGTAGGCGCGGTTGTCGCCGTTGCCATTAAAAGCACTATTATCGGTGGTGCCTGGTTCAACAGCGAGCATTGCCGTGATGTCAAAGCCTTCGCGTTGCGTGCTTGCAGAAAATTGGAAGCTCGCTGGGCTGTAGCCGTTCGAAACTGATGTCGCATCTTCGCCAGTACATAAAAGCGCATTACCAGCGACAACTGCGCCAGAGTCATCACAGTCGGCAAACACGGCATGCGCGTTCACATAGCCATGAAAGTTGAAATCCCAAGCTGCGTTTTCGGTAGCTGCGTGAGCGCTGCCTGCCATGAGTGCTGCGATGATGCTGGGTAAATAGAGTCGAGTTGTTTTGTGAGTCATTACCATTGCCTCTTGTAGTTGTTCTTATCGTTTTGATGACAGATGTCAGCGTCTGGTGACCTCTGGTGCATCATGTTGGTGCAATGGCTGTGCCAACTTAGTTCATATTTTTAACTTATTGTTTTTAAAGCCGTTTACCTTGTCACATCAGGTTAACAATGATGATAATATTCATCGCTGGGGCTATCTTGATGATTTATTTCATCAATTCTTGTCTATTTTCTCCGTCAATATTTATAAAAATACATATAAAACAGAGTCTTATAAAATATTGTAAAGTTGGTACGGTGCTTGCACCTCATTTGGGCATCGAACGCTAAGAACTAGAACAACAAGGGAAGACTATGCGTACTTCAACCGTTCAAATCTTTAAAACGGCTCGTCGGCTCCTCACTGGCGCGCATGCAAGTCACGAGTTGGCTGGTGAAATGCAGCAACTCAGTATGCAGCGACCACTGATCGTGACTGACCGGGGTGTCAGCGAGGCTGGCATCATTGACACCATCAAAGAACAATTACAGCAAGCAGGAATTACTGAGCTGGAAGTTTTTGCTGCGATTAATGCTGAACCTGAGATGGCCGTAGTAAAAGCCTGTCGGCAACTGTTCGTCGAAAAATCCTGTGATGGTATTGTCGCGATTGGTGGCGGTAGTGCCATGGATACCGGCAAAGCAGTAGCTGTCTACGCTGGTGACGATCGACCGTTAGTCGAGTTATTCGGCGAAGAGCAAGTTCGTCCACGCCGCTACCCTTTAATTTGTATGCCCACGACTGCGGGTACTGGTTCAGAAGTAACTAATATATCTATTTTGGCTGACACTGCAGCGCAACTTAAGAAAGGGATTGTCAGTAATGAGCTCCTACCGGACGTAGCGATTGTGGCTCCGGAACTCACCTTGAGTTGTCCACCGTCGGTGACTGCTGCAAGTGGTATCGATGCGTTGGTGCATGCGGTTGAGAGCTACCTTTCAAATTTCGCGACCGCTCTCACGCAACCGTACTCGCTCGCCGCGGTGCGAAAAATTAAGGCTAGCTTGGTGCGAGCTTATGAAAACCCGGAATGCATGCAGGCGCGTGAAGAAATGGCGACTGCTAGTTTAATGGCGGGCTTGGCATTTGGTAACGCCGGCGTTGGCGCTGTGCATGCTTTGGCTTATCCGCTCGGTGGCCGCTATCACTTATCCCATGGTTTAAGTAACGCAATGATGTTTGTACCCGTGATGCGTTGGAATCAGTCGAGTTGCCCCGAGCAGTTTGTGGAGTTGGCCAAAGCCTTTGGCGCACCAGATTCGATCCAAACTATGGCGGCGGGAGACTTTGTTATCGCGCAAATTAAAGAGCTGTGCGAGGCTGTGAACATCCCTAGTACTCTGCGAACCTTTGATATCCCTGAGTCAGAGCTCCCCGAGTTGGCGATTGCGGCAAGTGGCGTCACGCGCTTGTTGCGGAATAATCCGCGAGAGCTATCGCTGAATGATATCGAAGCGATTTATCGCGAAGCATACTAAGGAGCCGCATCATGTCGCTATGGAAACAACGTGTTGAGGGTGCCGAAGCTCCGTATTTTGCGCTAGGACCATTCAAAGTACGTTTGCCGTTTGTGCACTATCGCTTTGAGTGGCCGGACTATTTTCAAGGGCTATTGATGTGCGCAGTCGACTTGGCTGCGATCTCATTGATGACCGAGTTGTTAGGTATGCCGTTCGAAGCGGCGTTAGCAATCGTCGTCCTGAACGGTTTATTTTATCTTCTCCATCACCTGTTGGGTGACCCAGTGGTGCCCGGCTGGATAACACCAGCCATACCGCTATTAATGATGTATGTGTCGATGTTTCCGGAGGGGGAGGCACGCGTACACGCACTGATTGCGTTTCAAATGCTGCTTGGTTTATTCGCTATTGTGCTTGGCGCCTCAGGCGCAGCTAAACGCGTGGTTCAGCTCATCCCGAGTGCCATCAAAGCCGGGATTATCATGGGCGCAGGGCTCGCTGCGGTTGCCGTGGTGTTTGATGATGGCGGACGCTTTGAGAGTTATCCATTTACAATTTCGATTGCGGTGGGTATCGCTTTTTATCTGATATTTTCCAAGCACTTTGCCGGCCTGCAGTCGCGGCATTGGCTCTTTGCCACTATTGGTAAGCTCGGTATCTTCCCCATCATTGCGTTAGCGATTGTAGTAGCACCGATGTTTTCCGAAGCGCCGTGGCCAGACATTGAATGGGGATTTACCGCACCGGACTTCGCCACCATGTTTAGCCAATACACCTTGTTTGGCGTTGGTTTCCCGCCTTTAAGCATGTACCTAAGTGCGATTCCTACGGTGCTTGCCGCCTACATTGTATTGTTCGGTGACGTGTTGCAGAGCAAAGCGATTCTTGATGAGGCTGATGAGGTTCGTCAAGACGAGAAGATCGATTATGACCCCAACCGCGCGCACATGATTTTTGGCGCGCGTAACCTTGGAATGAGTGTGATTGGTCCGGATGTCACCATGTGTGGACCGCTGTGGGCGGCGATGCACGTGGTTATCGTCGAACGCTTCAAAAAAGGTCGTAAGGCGATGGATTCGATCTTTGGCGGTGCTGGTTCTTTCCGCTGGGGCACCAATACCGGTTTGTTATTGCTTCCGGTCGTTAGCCTAGTTCAGCCGATTCTTGGTATTGCCTTGGCCCTGACCTTACTTATTCAAGGCTATGTAAGTGTTCGTATTGGTATTCAAGAGGCGCAAACAGAGCGTGATCTTGGTATCGCTGGTGTGATTGCCGCGATTCTCGTGGTGAAAGGCGCGACCTGGGCGTTTGCGGCAGGTCTGCTGCTTTGCTTCTTGGTCTATGGGTGGCGGTTACGGGAGCAACGCGCATGATGTCAGGTGATAATCTTCAGCGTGTGATCGACGCCATGAGCGATGGTGTCTACATCACTGACGGCAACGGGGTGACAGTAACAGTCAATAAAGCCTATGAACGGATCACGGGTATTCCGCGCAAGGCCTTGGTGGGACTGCACATGTCAGAGGTGGTACAACGTGGCTATATTTCGCGTTCGGTCTCGCTCGAAGTACTGAAAGAGAAGGGCCCAGTAACGCTCACACAAACCATTGGTGACGATCATAAAATTCTTGTCTCGGGTACCCCAATGTTTGATCGGCAGGGGCGGCTCGAATATATCGTGACAACGGTGCGCGATGTGACTGAGCTGTTGCAGGCCAAGCGAGCAGAGGAACAACTCGAGCAGATTCTGCAGGTACGTGAAAACTATAGTGGCCGCGAGGCACGTGACCCTTTTGTCATTAGTCGCGCCACCCAGCAGTGTTACGACTTAGCCAAGCGGGTTGCGCCGACCGCTGCGAAAATCTTGATTCAAGGTGAGACAGGTACCGGTAAAACGTTACTGGCGCGAACTATTCATGACTATAGTGCGGTGTCGCAAGGCCCGTTTATCGAGCTTAATTGTGCGGCGATGCCAGAAAGCCTGCTCGAGGCTGAATTATTTGGCTACGAGCCTGGGGCGTTCACTGGCGCTTCACAAAAAGGAAAAACCGGCCTGCTAGAAGCCGCCAACAACGGTACGTTGTTCTTGGATGAAATTGGTGATTTGCCGCTGAGTCTGCAGGCCAAGTTACTTAAAGTGGTTGCTGAAAATCGCTTTATTCCGGTCGGGGGGACCCAGTTCAAGCGCACCAATCTGCGCTTGGTTTCAGCAACCCATCATAATCTGCGCGAATTGGTGCAAGCGGGAGCATTCCGTGAAGACCTTTTGTATCGCCTGAGTGTGGTCCCGCTCGAGCTCCCACCATTACGCGAGCGCACCGAAGAAATTGAAGCGTTGTTGAATCACTACCTACACCATTTTAATTGTAAATATGAGCTTGATTGCCACTGGCATCGTGACGTTATTGACTTGCTTTGTCGGTACCCGTGGCCGGGCAATATTCGCGAGCTTATCAATCTCACCGAGCGCTTGGTGGTAACCGCTGAGCAATCGCTGATAACGACTGCACAATTGCCGCGCGAGATGCGCGCGGACAATGGCATGGGGCGTATCGGGATAGGTCTAAAAGAACAGGTTGAGGCCTTAGAGCAACAGTTAATCGAGCAGGCGCTGGAGCGCTATGGTACGACGCGTCAGGCTGCCGCCGCGCTCGATATTGATCAATCTACTTTGGTGAAAAAACAACAGCGCTGGCGAGCACAGCAAAAAGCAAATGATGTAACTCAAAACGAGCAAGTGGAGTCCGATGATGTTCGAAAGCGACGTTAACGCAGTACGTCAGCAAGCCTACGTGAATGGGCAATGGATTGTGGCTGAAGATCAGCGCGAGCAAGCGGTGATTAATCCAGCTACAGGCGAGTCACTTGGCGCGGTACCGCTGCTCAGTGGTGCACAAATAGAGACCTGTATAGAGGCTGCCGAACGAGCTTTTTACCGTTGGCGCGAAGTGCCTGCGCGTGAGCGTTGCGCACGATTATTGGCGTGGTATGAACGGATACGGGCGGCGCGTGAACAGCTTGCGCGAATTCTCACGTTGGAGCAGGGCAAACCCTACGCCGAAGCACTTGGCGAAATTGACTATGCAGCGAGCTATATTCAATGGTTTGCCCAACCTAGCCTCCTAGATACTGGGGCAACGTTACCTTATGGTGAGGAGCCACTGTCGATGATGGTTGCTAGCGAACCTGTTGGCGTTTGTGCGGCCATTACCCCATGGAACTTTCCTGCGGCCATGATCACACGCAAGGTAGCACCTGCCCTCGCCGCAGGTTGCACCATGATTGTTAAACCAGCGCCGGACACACCCTTTACCGCTTTAGCCTTGGCTGAGTTAGCTGCTGAGGCAGGAATTCCCGCGGGTGTTTTGAATGTTGTGACAGGGGATGCTCAGGAAGTCGGTGAACGACTCACCGGATCGCGCACAGTTCGCAAGTTAAGCTTTACCGGTTCGACGGCCGTTGGACGCACGCTCATGGCACAGTGCGCGCCTACCTTGAAGCGTCTGTCGTTGGAACTAGGAGGTAATGCTCCGTTTATTGTGTGCGCTGATGCCGACATTGATGCTGCGGTGCAAGGAGCCATGCTCGCAAAATTCCGTAATGCCGGGCAAACCTGCGTTTGCGCGAATGCTATTTACGTTGCCGACGAGGTCTATCAAGCGTTCGCTGACAAGCTGGTGGCGCAAGTTAAGCAGTTGAAGTTAGGCCGTGGTGATGAGGAGGGAGTCAACCTGGGGCCACTTATCAACTCCGCCGCCTTGCAAAAAGTCGAAGGCCTATTGGCGGCAGCAGTCGCGAGTGGCGCTACCGTTCAATGTGGTGGCGAGCGTTGGTCGGAGCGTTGGTTTCAGCCAACCGTGCTAACCGGTGCCACTTTTGCCATGCAGTGTGTTCAAGAAGAAATTTTTGGCCCTATTGCACCGTTGGTTCGCTTTACCGATGAGCAGGACTTATTAACGCAATTACGTGCGCAGGAAGCTGGTTTAGCCGCTTATGTGTACAGTCAAAACCTAGGAAAAATTCAACGCTTTGCGCGGCATTTAGAGGTAGGCATGGTGGGTTTCAACACCGGTATTATCTCGGATGCAGCAGTACCTTTTGGTGGCGTCAAAGCGTCGGGTATGGGCCGCGAGGGCGGTCGACAAGGCATCGAGGAATACCTCGAAACGAAGTACATCAAACTGAACAACTAACGACAATTCCAATAAGAAAAAGGATGCAATCCATGAAAACAACAAAGAGTCTTTTATCACTCACCATTGCTACAGCGCTACTTGGGCTTTCGGCAAGTGCAGTTGCTGAGCAAACTGCGATTGAAAAGTTGCAGGCAGACATGCCAAAGAACTGGGGTAAATGGGGCGCTGATGACCAAATCGGTGCACTGAACTACCTGGACGACGCACAGGCGCTACGTGGCGTACAAGCTGTGAAACAGGGTGAAAAATTTACCTTACAGTTGCCGATGATTCACGGTGTTGGACCGGTTTTCCCTGGTCGCGTGCCGGCAATGCATTACATGACGCAAGACGAAAGCATGTATTCAACGGGTAAGCTTGATGAGCTCGCGGGCGGCGTCAAATACTCTGATGACGCTGTGTTCATGTATTTGCAAGGGACCACGCACATGGACGCTTTGGGCCATGCATGGTATGGCGATGAGGTTTATGGTGGTGTCAGTGCCGATAGCACTGTGCATGGCCATGACCATGTCGATATTGGTGCATTGGCAAGCCACGGTATTGTCGGCCGCGGTGTTTTATTGGATGTGGGTTTGCATAACGGTGGCGAATCAGGTCGTTTAGCACCGAGTAGTTGTGTGACCTTGGATGACCTAAAAGCAACTGCGAAAGCGCAAGGCGTTACTATTGAAAAACGTGATATTTTGCTTATCCGTACTGGCTCTGTCGGCCGTTTCTATACCGATACGCCTGATGCTGAGTGGACCGCAACAACTGAACCAGGCTTGTGCTACAGCAAAGAGCTGGTGAACTGGATCGACGACATGGAGATTCCAGTTATTGCGGCTGATAACCTAGCCGTAGAATTAGTGCCACAAAACATTGATGGCGTTGACTACGTGATTCCACTGCATGGTGCATTAATTCGCGACTTAGGCGTGGTGTTAAGCGAGCTGTATTGGCTTGACGATCTAGCGGCTGATAGCGCTGAAGATGGCCAGTACACTTTCATGTTTACTGCTGCACCATTGAAAATGGAGCGCGGTTCAGGTTCACCGATCAATCCAATCGTTATTAAATAAAGTGAAAGAAGTGGCTCTGCCCCAAAACGGGGCAGAGTTTATTTAGGTAAGCGTTCTAATAATGTTTCAGCAAGTGTAAGTACAGCTGCTTCAGCGGTTGTTTTAATTTCCTGCCTATTCGTGTTATCTCCGACTTCATAAGTAACCGCATGCACGGCAAAGGTGTCGGCCACGTACTGTTTGAATACACCGCGATCAGGGTTCGAGCCCGGCTTGTCTTTCACTTCCCAGTCGATGCGTGCAGCGAGCTCGGCAAGCCAGTCGGTCACCAAGTGTGGGTGCTGCAAAGCGGTGCCGTCAGGGCGGGTGTAATCGGCCGGCATGGTGTAGTAGATGTTGTAATGAGTGGAATGAAAATCCAGCGCAAAAAACACTTCTTCCCCGGCCCCTTCACGTTTTTGTAAGAACGCGTGGAGTTGCTGAGATTCGGGCTCGGCGCGTTTAAACCAATCACGGTTCAAGTCGACGCCACCGGTGGTATGCCGCCAGTTGCCTAGGGCAACACCATCGGGGTTCATCAGCGGTACTAGCAGAATATTAAATTCGCTTCGTAAGCGCTCAAGCACAGCGGCGTCGGAAAACAGCAATTCATTGCTGAAATGCATCAACGCGAGTGCGCCAGTGACCTCGGGAGGATGCTGACGACCGATGATGACAAACCACGGCTTGCCTTCGCCGGCGATATGTTGATATGCCGGTAGCGGGCGACCTTGGGCGCTTTCGCCGAGGGTAAATAGCTGTTGCTGTGGCCCTTGTGGCAAGCTCTCCAGCCAGTTGTCGTACATCGCTGCGTCGATGATCTCTTGGCCGGCAACGTACACGGGCTGCGACGGCTGCAAGGTGACTTTGAACTGCATGCGGTTGTCGTTTTCACTGTACGGGATCGGCTGCCACTGAAATTTGTCAGTGCTTATTTTCGGCGCATAGCGCGCGGGACCGTTATGACTGACGAGGGTGATTTTTATCTCTTGCGCTTGGGTTAAACCGTTTGGCTCCAAGCGAAACGCATACCAAGGGCTCGGATTAATCGGCAGATTCTCTGGCTTTAAGTGCAAGCGATACGCATGTTCAGCTGTTTGTTCGCAATCGTCGACACGCGCGGTGTCGAAGTCGGTGGCGATGGTTAGCTGCGCAAACTCACATTGCGTGACGCTATCTACTGCCGCGGCGTCACCAATCTCCGAAGAGGGGGCGGCGACCGCCCCGACCGAAGTCAGAGCGGCAACGCTAAGTAGCAGAGAGCTGCCCGAGCGAGTGAGATAGTTTAAAACGCCCATGACCAGGTCCCGTAGATGTAACGACCGCGGTTCGAGTGCACGCTAGAGAAATAACCGAAGCTTTGGTCGGCAATCGGTGGCTCTTTATCGGCGATGTTACGGATACCGAAGCGTAAGCGGGTGCCGTCGAGGCTGCCTTCACGGAAGCGGTAGTCGGCATAGATGTCGACGGTGCTCCAGCTTGGGATGATCATGTTTTCACCCGATGAGGTAGCGACGCTGGTTTCGATGAAATCGCTAACGTAGTTATAGCGAACGCCTGCGCCCCAGTTGTCCAGGCGCCAGTCGATACCGGCAAAGCCACGCCATTCAGGGTTACCGCTCATGCGTAACAGGTCACCGGCGCCGTAAACAGGCAACTCAACCGGCACGGCTGGGTTACCCGCCGCTTGCGCTTCGAGCACGATCGCGCTGATAGGATCAGGCTTTTGCACGAATTCTTTAAGGTGCGCTGCGTTGATGGTGAACTCAAAACGACCCAAGCGCTCGGTGTCGTAGCGGTAGTTGATACTGGTGTCGATACCTTTGATGGTGCGCACATCGAGGTTGTTGTATTGGTTGGCGACGTAAATGACTTCGAGATCGTCGTCACGCACCACTGCCTCGTTGCGTGAGCCTTGTGAGCGCAGTAATGAGTCGTACAACAAGTGCGTTTGGCTGTTGAGGATACCAACTACGCCGTCTTGCTCGATGTCCCACCAGTCCACGGTGATCAGCAAGCCGTCAATCGGCGCTAAGGCGATACCGTAGCTCAGTGTTTCGGAGTTCTCTGGCTCGAGGTTCGTGTTACCGCCGCGGCGCTCTTCAATGCCGTAGCGCTGGTCGATGACTGGGTCAGTACGGGTGTTCGAACGGCTGATACCTTGTTCAACAACTTGCGGCAGGTTTGGTGCGCGGAAGCCTTCAGTATAAGCGGCACGTAGCTGTACCCAGTCCGCTGGCACCCAGCTCAGGGCTAGCTTCGGCTTAGTGACATTGCCGACGTCGTTAAAGCGTTCGTGACGCACGGCCACTTGCATATCAACGGTGTCGTGCAGCGGTACCAAGAACTCAGCATAGGCTGAGAACACGTTGCGACTGCCGCCAGAGTCAGGGCTTGAGCTACTGCCTAGCACTGACGAGTCAGAGAGTAACTCACCGGTCACTTGGTCGTAGAATGGGTTTGAGCCGTCGAGGAGCGGGTCGCGGTCATCGGCGTAGCCTTCGTAGCGGTATTCAACCCCCGCGGCAACACCGATATCACCGGCATACCAGGTGGTAATGGCGGGGTTGGAGATCTTGAAGTCCCACAACGCGAGCTCGCTTTTGCTGTCGCGGCTAATGTTGGTGCGGATGCCGTCGAGCACAGCTTCAGGGTTACGCGCCCCAGCGCCATAATTGACGTGATCAAAGTTACCGCCGATGAACGGGTTGTAGGCGCGGCTCGGGTCGGTTTCGTTGATGGCAGCTTGCAGCGCAGCCACGTTGATCCGGTTGTAAGCCATGTCTTCGGTGTCGGCGCGTGAATAGAGCACCGCACTTTCCCAGTCCCACAGGTCAATGTAGCCGCGTAGGCCAGCAAGCAAGCGGTAGCTGGTGTCTTTCACTTCGATGCGGCGGCCGCCGACGTCCATCGGGCGAATATTACGTAAGCCGATGTCTTCACCAAACGGGTTAAATGCGGCGTCGGCACTAATTGTGAAGCGCTGCGCGGTGAGGTTGGCATTCTGTTCACGACGACGTTTGGCGGTTGCTTCGTAGTACAAAGCTTCACCGAACAGCTCTAAGTCATCGCTGAAGCTGTGGGTGAAATGGGAGAACAAGTTGATGCGGTCAACTGCCGAGGTCATGCTTTGATCAGCCGGCGCGGCGTCATAGCGCATGCTGCGCGGCAGTGAGCCGTCGTTGGCACAGACGCCACCACCAAAGTCGTACACTTCGCAGTCGCCCATGCTTTCAGGGGCTAGGTGAATACGGCCAAAGCTGTCGGTGTCGAAAATCGCCCATGGGCTCGAAAGTGAGCGGTTGTCGAGCTGGGTATCGCCTTGAAACTGCTCTGGAATATCAGGGTGAAAACGGCGATCTTCGCTCGCTGAATAGTCGCGGTCGCTGGCTGGCATCTCGTCACGCGAGTAGTAGGCCATCGACAGAGTAACTTTGGTCTTGTCTTCATTAAAGCTGAAGCCGGTTGCGCCGCTAGCGGAGATCTGGTTGTACGAGGTACCTTCTGAGGCGCCGTAGTTAACGCGGAAACGAGTACCGTCGATGTTGTCTTTCAGCACATAGTTGATAACGCCGGCGACCGCGTCGGTACCGTAGATGGCGGCGGCACCGTCACGCAGTACTTCGAGGCGGCGTAAGCCAGCGACTGGCAAAGTGTTCGAGTTAACGGTGGTGACCGGAACAAAGTTCTCGGTTTGCGTGCCTGGGTGCAACACTAAGCGGCGGCCGTTAAGCAAGGTCAGCGTGTTGCCAGTACCGATGCCACGCAAGTTAATCGAGGCGACGTCACCGCGGGCGTCGTTCACGCCACCGATGGTACGCTCGTTGTTGAAGCTGATATCACCGACTTGCGGGATGGTTCTGAGCAGTTCGTCACCTGTTGCGGCGCCGGTATTTTCGATGTCGTCGGCGCTGAGAATGGTGACGGGCAAGTTGCCGGCGGCGCGTGCGCCACGAATGTTAGAGCCAACGACCTGAATGCGTTCAACATTGGTTGCACTATTTTCGTCATCGGCGTTGCCGAGTTGCTCACGAAAATTTTGCTGGACCCGTGAGGTATTGGTTTGTGTTTTGATGACGTAGGTGGCGGCGCCTTGTTGTTCGAAGGTCAGCCCAGTGCCTTGCAACACGTTGTTCAGTGCTTGCTCGACACTGAGGCTGCCTTGAACAGAGCGGGAGCTTTTGCCTCGCGTGACCTCAGGGGAGAAGATAATTTGGGTATTGGTTTGTTCAGCAAGCGCGAGCAGGGCGTCGCTGGTTGCTTGCGCTTCGAGATTGAGTTGGTACGTGCTGGTGGTCGCGGCGCTGGTTTGTGTGTTGTTTTGGGTGTTGCTTGTTTGGGCGCTGGTTTGGGCACTGGCTTGGTGGCTGGCCACGCTGGTACCGAGCGCGAGTAGGGTACAACAGGCGACATAGCTGAGTTTTGGCTGTTTCATCCTGGTTTCCTGTAATTGTTTTTGGATTCTAGTTTTTTATTATTAAAGGTGTTCTTTCAAAGGTATCTACGCAGCGCGTTCAGAAAACCTCAAAGAAAGTTTCATTTTGCGGCAATATAAATGTGCTCTTGCTCTTTGATGACTTGCACAGGAAGGGTTGCGGCGATGGCGTTGAGAATCGCATCACCGTTTTTGAGGTGGAAGACACCGCTGATTTTGAGATCTTTGGTCTGTTGGCCGCGTAGCGCAATTTTTTGGGTGCGATAGCGGTTAAGTTCTTTGACCACGTCTTGCAATGGGTCATCATCGAAGCGCACGACACCGCGCCGCCATGCTTGGCTGGTTTTCGCTTGCTCGAATTGTTGTGCTTGGATGATTTTGTTGTCATCACTGAAGGCGCCGATGTCGCCGGCGAGCAGATACTGGGTTTGTGCGAGCTGTTCGTGTTCCTGTGCTGTGCGGGCTGGCGCTTGCGCTTGCGGCGCTTGCTGGCTTGGCGTGGTAGTAGGCTGGCGGCGTTGCACGGCCACGCGGCCTTCGATAACCGCGACTTTTAGCACTTTTTCGTCGCTGCGCTGGCGCACATTAAAGGCTGTGCCAAGCACTGTGATTTGTTGTTCTTCGGTGGCCACCGTGAACGGTCGATTAGCATCTTTGGCGACATCGAAGAAGGCTTCGCCGCTGAGGAGTTCGACCTGACGCTCTTCTTTAAGCATGGTCACGCGTATGCGGCTATCGGTATTGAGGCTAACTTCGGAGCCATCGTCGAGCTTGATGTGACTGACTTCACCGACCTTGGTGCTGAACACGCGGCTTTGCTCAAGCGGCATTTGCGCAGCTTGGCGAGTAATATGAAAAGCATCGCGTTCGGAGCTTGCCGGCATGTCGGTGTAAGCGCTGGTGCCGGTGCTGGGGGGTACTTGTACGGTTTGCGTCGCTGCCTGCTCGTTGGTCGGCGTCGGCACGAAGTTCACAGCCAGTAACACGCTGACAAAGGCGATACTGGCTGCCAGCGCGAGTTTTTTCCATAGTGGTGGTGCGGTTGTGGCGTTTGCTGCGTTTGTTGTTTTTGCTGCTTTTGCGGCTTTTGCGGCGTGCGGGTGTGGGCTCGCTGGCGCTTGGCTAGCGTCGCTGGTCTCGATGTCGTTGGTTTCGATGGCTTCGGTGACTTCGGTGCGATACAGTTCGGCGCTCAAATCCCACACCGCGAGCGCCTCTTCGAAGGCTTTCTCATGCGCAGCATCAGCCTTGCGCCAACGTTGTAGATCGCGCTCTTCCTGTGCGGTCATCTCGCCGGAATACAGGCGCGTGACCCAGTAGCTCGCCGTGGCGGCGTGTGGTGCGTTGGCGTTCGCTTTAGACATCATGCTCTTCCTTAGCGATTGCTTGGCGGGCACTGGTCAGTGCCGCGGCAATGTGTTTTTCAATAGTGCTCACCGATAAGCCTAGCCGATCGCTAATTTCTCGGTAACTCAACCCTTCAACGCGATGCAGCAGAAAAGCCTGCCGCTGCGCGGGTTTGAGTTTTTGCAGCGCACGCTCGATGCGTTGCAGTTTGCGTTTGTTGGCGAGGCTGCGCTCCGGCGAATTGACCTCGCAGTAGAGCGGAACCTCGTCGTCGTCGTCGTTACTTGAAATATGACTGGCTTGTTTGCGCGCTTGCGCTCGTCTGGCGCGGTCAATGATCAAGTTGCTGGCAATTTGCAAAAGATAGTTGCGGGTGGTGTCGAGTCGGCCGGCTAATTTGGCTGGTAGGTCCTCGATTTGGCTGAGCCGCATGTAAACGTCCTGCAGCACGTCATCGCACTCGTGCTGTTGCTCGGTGTGCAGGCGTACGCGGATGAACCGGCGCAGCGCAAAAGTATGCTCCGCCAGCAATCGCTCGATTAACCCATGACTCGCCGCTCGCCGAGCCTTTCGCACCATCAATTTCTCACCCATACCTTACTTTACGCAATTGCGCGGCAAAACCTCCACTTTTTTTTCGCGGGGCAGAGGTCCGCGCTTTCCCGCTGGCATAAGAGAGGGCAGCCCTCCCTCACGCCAGCGGAAATGCTCGGACCTCTGCCCTAAGTCTTTCCATGGTAATACAAAAGTAATAATCTGGTGCTGTAATACGCACGATTCGGCGTGCTGAGCGGGCGTTTGTCGCGCATAAATGCAAGAGATGTCGCCGTTGACACGAAAAACTAAAACATTATCAACAGGTGAAACTATGAGCTCTAAGCTACCTTTTAGCCGCGCGCGTCACGCTTTATCGACAGTGCCGTGCGTTGTTCTTTTACTCGCAACGTCGCAAGTATTCGCAGCGCCGCCAGCGGGTTACTATAACAACGCGGATCAAACCAGTGCGCAGGCGCTACAAGATTCGTTGCACGAGATCATCGATGATCATCAGCGCTTCCCCTATACATCTAGTGCCACGGATACATGGGATATTCTCGAGCAGGCTGACGAAGATCCTGACAATCCGAACAACGTTATAGACATCTATAAGAATGCGAGTTACGCCAAGCAGGGCGGCGGTAATACTTACTATAACCGTGAGCATAGTTGGCCGAAATCGTACGGCTTTCCCAATGATGGCAGCGCGAATTACGCCTATACCGATGCCCATCATTTGTTTATTTCGGACAGCGGCTATAACTCAAGTCGCAGCAACAAACCGTACGCAAACTGCACCTCGGCGTGCACCGAAAAACCGACGGAATACAATAATGGCCGTGGCGGAAGCTCGAGCCAGTCGAACTGGACTGAAGGAGCCTATGAGTCAGGTTCATGGGAGACGTGGTCAGGACGTCGGGGCGATGTTGCGCGTGCGTTGATGTACATGGCGGTGCGTTATGAAGGTGGCACGCACGGGGTGACGGGGCATAGCGAACCGGATCTCATCCTAACCGATGACCGCACGTTGATTGGTCAATCGAACCAGGGCAGCAATATTGCGGTGGCTTACATGGGCTTGAAATCTGTGCTGTTACAGTGGCACCAAGAAGACCCGGTGGATGATCTTGAGCGGCATCGAAATGATGTGGTGTACGCTCATCAAGGCAATCGGAATCCTTTTATTGACCATCCTGAGTTTGTCGACTGCGTCTTCGAAAGTATCTGTAGTGGAACCGGTGGTGGTGGCGACACGACCGCTCCTGCGGCACCTACTTATGTGGCAGCAACCGCTGGTAGTGGAAGTGTTGCGGTGACTTGGAACCAGAATACGGAGCAAGATTTAGCAGGCTACAACGTCTATCGTACGCAAACGTCGGGTAGCAATTACATACGTTTAAACAATGGCTTAGTAACTACAGTAGCGTACGACGATGCCACAGCTAGCGCTGGCACTACATACGCATACGCGGTGACGGCAGTGGATACGGCAGGCAATGAGTCAGCCCTCAGTGCAGAGGCGTCGGTGACGACTGCTGGCGACAGTACAGGGCCCGCGACAGTATGGCTCAATGAGCTTCACTATGACAATGATGGTACGGATACTGGTGAATTTGTCGAGCTTGCCGGCACGGCCGGAACTGACCTGAACGGTTGGCAGTTGGTCGCTTACAATGGCAACGGTGGCGGCGCTTACTTGACGGCGAGCTTAAGCGGTAGTTTGGCGGATCAGAGTAATGGATTTGGCTTTGTGAGCGTGTCGATGGTGGGGCTGCAAAATGGTGCACCAGACGGTGTTGCTCTGGTCAATGCGCAGGGCGAAGTGGTGCAGTTTTTAAGCTATGAGGGAAGCTTTACCGCCACCGACGGTCCGGCTGCCGGTTTGACGTCGCAAGCGATTGGCGTGAGTGAGACGAGTTCCACGCCGGTTGGTTATTCGTTGCAACTTGCCGGTGAAGGCGCAGACTATAGCGACTTTGTGTGGCTGGGGCCACTGGCGGCTTCGCCCGGGCAGGTGAACAGTGGGCAGAGCTTTAGCGGCCAAGCTCCGAGTAATGAAGCTCCGCTCGCAGTGTTGTCGCATAGCTGTTCCTTTTTAACGTGTGATTTTGATGCCTCCGACAGTAGTGACGCGGACGGCACTGTAGTGAGCTACGCGTGGACCTTTGGTGACGGCGGTAGTGCCAGCACGAGCTTTGCAAGCTATAGCTACGCTGAGGCGGGCAGCTATACGGTAACCCTGACGGTCACGGACGACGCTGGCGCATCGGATCAAGTTTCGGTGGTGATTGATGTTGATGCGCCACCAGCGGAAACGGTGATGTGGATCAATGAGTTCCACTACGACAATAAAGGTGGTGACCGTGATGAGTTCGTAGAGGTGGCGGGGACTGCCGGGACAGACTTGAGCGGCTGGACGTTGCTTGGCTACAACGGTGCAAACGGCGAAGTCTATGCTACTGTGGCCCTGACTGGGGTCATTTCCTCGCAGCAAAATGGTTTGGGGGTTTTGGCTTTTGATTTTAGTGGGCTACAAAACGGCGCGCCGGACGGCCTTGCTTTAGTGAATGCGCAGGGGGAATTGGTACAGTTCCTGAGCTACGGTGGCAGCTTTACGGCGACCACCGGTATCGCTGCAGGCGTTACCTCAGAGGACATCGGCGTAACCGAGAATTCTGGCACCAACCGCGGACATTCGTTGCAACTTATTGGCAGCGGCAACCGCTACATCGACTTTATCTGGGATGCGCCTAAGCGCAACACCATGGACGCCATCAACCAGGGGCAGACGTTCCAGTAACGCCGCGCGCATGAGGGAGGGCAGCCCTCCCTCATGCAGGGCTATTGGCGGAGCACTTTGTGGTCCGGGAGTGGGCCGAAAATGTGGTGCACGTTGAAATTTATGTCTTCTGAATAGCTGCAAGGGGCTGTGCCGCTGTAGGTGTAGGTTTGTTCGCCAGCATGCACACCAGGTTTGATAGTGTCTGAAGCGAGCGGGTGACAATCATCCCCAAAGTTAAGCCATTCGCCAATTAGGGGGAGTGCTGCTTGTGGATTATTGCTGCCGGTCAATGCTTCGATATCATGTGCTGTGAAGCGCCATGACCACCGTAATTGCTGTGGTTGGTCCGTTGGCTCGAGCGTTAAAAAACTGGTACTGAAGCTGTGAGCGCCTACACCTTGCTGAAGCAGAGGAACAAGCAGAATCGCAAAGCAAAACGCCCGCAACTTCCGCACCAGTGAAAGAGAATTAGTGTTCATGCGAAACCTCCGTTAGTTGTTGTGCTGCTGCCAACAGGCGTTGATCCGCGGGTTCGCGCGCTACGGCGTAATTTTGTTCGGCATACAGTTGCGCTTTTGCTGAATCGGGCTGCACATAAATGAAGTAATAAGCGAGGTCCGAGGTATGCAGAGGATCGGCGCGGGCAACGCGAATCGCGATCCGCTCGGCTGCCAGTTTTTGCCAGCACCTCTGCCCTGTCGCTAAACCTTGTTCTGCGGCGGCTAAGCGCACGATGATGCTGTCTTCAGGTAGATATCCAACTCGAGGGCAGCCCTCCTGTGTTGCAAGGATTTTACGAGGCTGCTCCATCGCCTGCCAGTTATCCAGCAATCGGAGTTGGTTGACGGTTGGATGTTGGGCATAAGTGGCATAGCTCAACCATTGTGCACTTTCGCTAAAATGCCCTAGTAGAAAGGCCTGCTCAGCGAGAAGTTGGCGCTGCCAGACGAAGACCGCCGAGGGATTTTCAGGCATCCCAGAGCGCGCTCGCGGATGGTGCAATTGTTGTAACTGCTGGTAAGTTTGCTGCAAAGCCTCTAGGTCGCGAGCGACAAAAGTCTCACGACCTCTGACCTCGAGCAGGCAGGTTCCGCTGATGGTAAGCGAAGCCTCACCCATCAAGGCTAAGCAGCTTTCCTTTGCGGCCTCAATACGGCCCTGAGCTAACAAAATGCGTGCTTGCATCAAGCGCGCTTGTTGCATCTGTTCATCGCGCTCAAGTACGCTTTCTAAAAGGGCTAAGGCCTCATCGAACTTATGCTCATACTGCAGGGTATCCGCTTGTACTAATAAAGGAGGGCTGCCCTCTCTTCCGTGTCGCTCGCTGGCGTGAGGGCTGCCCCCAAGCAGGGGCAGCACAACGGCGGCAATGCACGTAAGTGTTTTAAGAGCCGCCATCGATGGTTCCTCCTTGCACCAAGTCGTTGAATTCTGCGGTGTCCATCACATCATAGTTGAACTCCTTATCATTCACGGTTAATGGCGCGTCGTTCGGGTTTTGCGCGTAGGCGTCGCGAACGAACTGGCGATACGATGTGGTGGTATCACCGCCACCACCGCCACCACCGCCGTCTCCACCGTCGCCATTGCCTTTGTCGCCAGCGTCGCTAGAGCTGCCGTCACAGCCAGCTAGCGCAAATGCTGATAGTAAAAGTAGTGTCATAGAACTTTTTGCGAATATGCGTTTCATAACGTCCTCCTTATTCCGCAGGGCCTGAGCCTGACAATGGCGTCAGCAGGTAAGGAAAGCTGTCGTCAACGAAGCTCGCGTCTAATGGCGCGCCATCAGTAAAGGGTACGTTTCCAGTGTTGGCGTCTTCCGGCGCACAATAGCCCAGATTGACCGGAGAACCATTGACTGGGATCTCGTGACACAAGGCACCCATAACCACACGTAAGGCAATGTCGACCACGTCATCACCAGGGCGACGACCATTTGGGAAGCCTGCTAAGTCATCGCCGGCAACACCGTATGGGGATTGCAATGCAGCAGGCGTAGCTGGAATCGCAGTATTCAGGCGCAACATTTCCGATGGTGTTACTTCTGCTTGCTGGTTGACACCTGGAAAGCCGGTTAAAAACGCTGCCACCAAATCTTCACGAGGGAAGTTGGTCGGGGCGATCGTCTCGAAGTTAGTACCGAGAGTAGCGTTGACTGCATCACGGAACAGCAAGTCTAAGATCGCTGGTAGCGATGGGTGCGTCACATAGTCCGCAAATTGACCATCTGCGCTTGGGTGGGCGCCACTGAAGGTGTCTTTGGCGTCGATACCAATCACCAATTCGTTCACTAACGGCGCGCCTAAACGTGAGACTTGCACCATTGCGCCACCATTGACCTCAGGTTTATCGAATGTTGCTTCAGGGTTCTGTATACGCGCCTGTGGTAGGCTTGCGGTCGTCCAGGCACCGATGACACCGTTGCCGCTACCAGTTACACATGCCGAAGGAACTTCAAGGGCAATGGTGTTGACGTTCTTATCACGTAAATCGTCGTTCTCGGTCGACTGTGTAATGCCGCCCGGAAAGCCGCCGCCGTCGCCCGCGCCTGGCGCGCTGTCGCCTTCGACTGGGACGTAGTTGACTAAGTCGAAAGTTTTGCCGAGGTTAACGGTAAATGGGTCTTTGCGTTGGCCCACAAAGACACGGCCCATGGTGCTACAACCCGGTATTGAAATGTCGTAGACGTATTGATCCGCGTAATCTTGATAGGCGCTGGCACTGCTGAAGGTTTTATTGCCCACATACGCATAGGGCTTGGTGAACTCGGTTTGGCCATTGCCGCCCGTTACCGTGCTTGTCGAACCACTGCCGCTTTTTACCGCCAGGGTATAGCTTTCGTTATAGTTCAACGCGCTTTGGTCCATCGAGCTAATGCCACCGACATGTTTCAGTGGCACGCTGACATCCCGCGTGTTGCCATCGGGGCCTATCGTAAGTTTGACTCCGCCATTGGGTAATTCTTGCTGAAAGCGGAATTCAAAGCTTAGATCTTCGCTGGCATCCCCGTCACTGTCGATATGGATGGCGTAAACTGCGGCTGGGTCCATGGCGAAATAGTTCGGGCCACCGTAGGCGTCTTGCAATGGCACATAGTTGGCAAGGAAGGTGACGTAACCTTCGCGGCCAGGCTCATAGCTGTTAAAGACGTAGAAGTCGGTAGAGTCAAGTGTTGGGAAGCGCGTGATATTGGGTGCTTCACGGTGACTTGAGGCGACGGCAGCGTGACTTAGCGTACCGAGCATAACCGCAGCGACGGCTGCGGCAGTTGCGTGTTTATTAAAACGTTTCGTTGTATTCATTGTTACGTTCCTCTCATTGCGGAGTTTTACTTCATGTTGTTACTGCTTTTTACTTCTGCAGTAATAACTCCGAATGAGAGGAACGATTGGATGCAAAATTTTTAAGTTTTTTGTGCCTTGAGTAAGTCCGTAGTGAAAACTACTGGCCCGGTTGGGATGGCTTCAGGCGAACCACCAAGTGGCTCACGACTGACAGCAAGTGCTGCGACTTGGCTTAGATCAAGATTTGCGGGCACGGTTAATGTGCGTTGGCCTTGTTGCGGCAAAAGGCCTAGCGAAATGGGCGCTTCTCCGTTGGCCGGTAACATCCACAGTTGATAGTCCTCGTTGGTAAGCGCTTCGATATTGCTGGTGGCGGATACCAAAAGCTGCTGCTCGCGCTGCTCTATCAGCCATAAGGTCCGCGCACTGTCGTTCTGAATCACGGCAATACGGTCGGTACTCGGGACCGGCTCCGGCGGCTGCACCATTGTTTGCTGGATCACCAAGACAAGCAGTACCGCTGCGGCGGCGCTGCTCAGCCATGCCCACCAAGGTGTTTTCGCTTTTACCGCGGAAGGTTGCCAACCGAGTCGCTGCTGAATACCGGCCCATGCGCTTTTCGGTGCGGCTTGCGTTGGTATTTGTTGGGTTAGCTCGTTTAAGCGCTGCTCCCAAAAAATGACTTCTTCGCGTAGCTTAGGGTATTGCATTTGCAGCCTGATAAAGCGACGACGCGCGGCGCCGCGCATGCTTCCGATAACGTAGCGTGCGGCCAATGCATGTTGGAGTTCGGTGATTTGATAATTCATTTTGACAAGCACCTCTTTAAACTGTCCAAGCCTCGACGGATCCAGCTCTTGACCGTGCCGAGAGCAGTGCTCAGGTGGTCGCTCACTTCCTTATGGCTAAGTCCGTATAAGAAGGCCAATTGGATGCTTTGCCGTGAATCGGGTTGCAGTTCTTGCAGGCAACTTTCCAGTTGCTGTGCATATTCTTTATCGGCGACGGCTTGATCGAGGTTGGCTGAACTTTTTAACTCGGGAAGGTCGTCGACATTGAGTGACTGGTTGTTCTTGTTCCGCAACATATCAATGGAGCGATAACGGACCATACTAATCAGCCAGCTCATGACCGAGCCACGGTTACTTGAATAGTCGCTTGCGCCGTGCCAAACCTTGATGAAGGTGTCCTGTAATGCTTCTTCGGCCCAGTCGGTGCGTCTAAGGATGTTGACGCTGACCGAATAAAGTTTGTCGGCGGTGGCGCCATAGAGTGTTTGAAACGCTCGGCGATCGCCTAAGGCGACTTGTTGCAGCGCTTTCGCTAAGTCTTCTGGTGTGTTTTCCATGTTTGCCATGGTCTGCCCTCGTTATTTTTGCGTGCTTTTTGTGCAAGCTTCGGTTTTCACCCTAGCACAAATGATGTTGCTTTGGCGAAGCGTCGTGCGAGAGGGCAGAGGTCCGAGCATTTCCGCTGGCATAAGAGAGGGCAGCCCTCCCTCACGCCAGTACAAAGTGGGGGTTACTCTGGCTCGATTATATAGCGAACTAAATTTGCGGCGCGCGTTTCTGGCAAGGCCTTGGCTAGGTAAGCGTAGAAGTGCGCGATGGACTGGCAGTGCAGTCGGTAACCTTCGTTGGAGGCTTCGAATGCGTCGAGGGCGGAAATGTCTTGGTTGATTGTCGCCAAGACATGTTCGAGATCTGCGTAGGCCATCTCGTAGTCGATGGTGGGTAGCTCTTGCCGTAAGCCTTGCTCGAAAATACGTGTAATTTCTTCGGCAAATAACGCATCGTCTTGATAGTGCATGACGCGTTCGTAGTCGGGGTAGCCATACTCGCCTGGGTACAAGGTTTGCATACACAGATCGGGGGCATGTTCGGCTAATTGGTTGTAGAGGGCGGTTTCGTTCTCGATGACGTCTAATAACAAGCCGTCATCGACGCGTCGCAAGGACTCTAGTTTGAGGTTGCTGACAAAGTTACTTATTGTTAATTCGACGTTTTGCTTGTGGTTACCGTCGTTTGGGATGCTTTCAAGCTGACGCTCCAGCTCTTCGTAATGGACGGGTGAGATGTCTCGTATAAGGGCGACGACATCGAGTTCGCTCGTCGTTTCGGCACTTTGGGTCGCCGTTTGCTTTGTTGTTGGGGCAGAGGTTGGGACCATGCTTTCACGTTCGACCAAGTGATGGACCACATTACTTGTCAGCAATAACTCTTCTGTTGGGTACCACATATCATCCGGCGCGGCTTGGTACATGTCGCGCACAAAGGCGGGACTGACACCTTGCAACTGAAAGTAGTTACTCACTTTACGTTGTAAGCGCTCGATATTTGCGGTGTCGGGGTCGACCGTGACGTAGGACTGCAACTGATGAAAGCCAAGCTTGGCGCCCTTTGCGAGGATGCGCTTGTCACCGCTTATGAACAAAATACTGCACGCTGAGGCACAGTGTTCGTCGACATAAGTGGTAATTTTTTGTCCATTATCATCGCGATAGCTATCAAGTGCATGAATGATGCGAAATGTTTCGTTGAGGTCGCCGCCGTGGCTGTTCAGCACTAGGGTATCGATGGCCTTATATTGTTCGAGTTGGGCAACTACCGTATCCGAAATGGTGACGCCAATTTCGCCCGTGATCACGAGTTCGTAGCCGTTTTCGCTGACGTAAACATCGAAATCTTGGTTCTTTGCGTTTTCGGTGCGGAGGTTGAAGTCTTGGATGGCGATGCCGAGGTTACCGATAAGTGAGAGTACCCCGAATGCCATGAGCAACTTGACGATGCCAGTGATGACGCGGCTTCCGCCATTGGCGCGATATCTCGTGGCGCTGCGCCAGGTACCGACGATTTGCCAGACACCGATGACGACTGCGAATAGGAGTAGGCTGATGACTACAATTTGCGCGGTTTGCCACCTAATTCCGTCAAGGAATCCGCCGAATGTGGTGATGCGGGAAATGATGGTCACTAGTATGTTGAGGAATACAACGTTGCCCCAAAAAGAGACGGATAATGAGAGTTCGCCGCGCCAATGTCGGACGAAATAATTCGGTTTTTTGCTATCCATTTTGTACTTTTAAACTTCCGTTGTTGTTGTTTTTGTGTGTGTCACTTTAGCTTGTGCGTGCGCTTTCGGCAACGCCGACGTCGCCCGCATTAGGGAGGGCTGCCCTCTCTAATGCTCACTGCGAAGGGCTAACCTCTGCCCTAATTCTTATTAGGAATTTATTTCGAGACATCACTGCTGGTGGCGGCGGATGGCTGAGCAGAGGAGAGGAGAGTCCCGCCGCCAACCAGCAGTAGATGAAACACGAGTGGCGCAGAGATGATCGCCATGTAAATAAGTTTGTAGCGGAGTCGGTTCGCGCGATTTGTAGCTCTGTTTGTCATATTTGCCGCCATTGTTATGTCTTTCTTATGATCCCATGTAAATGATAACCATTCTCATTTGTGTGTCAAGTTGTTCTTGGGGCAGAGGTCGCTGCATTTTTGTGTTAGAAAGAGAGGGCAGCCCTCTCTTAATGCAAGGAGTTGATTATGCACATCCGCCCGGTGGTTCCGACGGCCTATTTGACTGGCGCTTTGGTGGCGTTATTTGCGGCAATTTTCGCGCAACACTGGATAACTAAGACGTTGTTACTGTGGTGTTTTTTGGCGCTAGCAATGGTGTCGGCGGCGTACTGGTTTAATTTGGCTGGGGTGTTCCGAAAGCGCCAAGGTGGCAAGATCCCGATTTACATTCGTTGGCTATTATATCCATTTCTCGCCGGCGTGACGGTGTATAACTGGTTGGCGCGGCGGCGTGACAATGTGGCGGCGTGGCATGAGGTTGCCGATGGTCTGTATGTCGGCAGGCGGCTGTTTGCGGCAGATGTGGAGGCGCTGAAAGAGCAAGGTATTGGCGCGATTTTGGATGTGACTGCCGAATTTGATGCGCTCGATTGGGCTTCAGCAGAGGCGAAAATGGTGTATTTAAACTTGCCAGTTTTGGACCATGTAGCACCTTCGGATCACCAGATTCATGAGGCATTACAGTGGATTCAGCATCAGCATGATGAGGGGCGTAAGGTGCTGGTACATTGTGCCTTAGGCCGCGGACGCTCGGTGTTTATCGTGGCAGCGTACCTGTTGATGCGGACCGAGGCGTCTGGGGTTGCTGAGGTGCTGCGCTCGATTCAGGGTGAACGCTCGATTGCGCGCCTAAATAGTATGCAAGAACAAGCGCTTGAGAGGTTTGCTAAGGATAATAAGCTGCTGCTGGCGAAGGATGTTTGGATTGTCGCAAACCCTGTATCTGGAGGCGGGAAATGGCAGGATGCGAAAGCGGAGGTGCTTGACTTCTTGGCGCCCTATTTTAACGCCCATGTACTTGAAACTACGCCAGAAACCAACGCCGCTAAGCGCGCAGAAGAGGCATTGGACCAGGGCGCAAAACTGATCATTGCGGTGGGTGGCGACGGTACGCTAACCGAGGTTGCCAGCGCGCTGCGCAATACCGACGCGGTGATGGCGATGATTCCGATGGGTACTGCGAACTCTCTAAGCCAAGCATTGTGGGGATTGAGCTCGAAGATATCGCCGGTGTCAGCAGCTTGTACAACGGTCATCGAGGGACGTTGCCACGCGGTAGATGTTGGGCTGGTAAACGATAAGCCGATGTTGCTCTGCGCCGCAGTAGGTTTTGAAGAGCAGATGATTTCGAAGGCCGACCGTGAGGCGAAAGACAAGCTAGGTCAATTCGCGTACTTGCAGGCTTTATGGCAGGCGGTCAATGAAAACGAGGTGTTGGAGCTTGAAGTCGCGCTCGATGATGGAGCATTTGAGAGCTGGCGCACCAGTAGTCTGATTGTCGCAAATGCCGCTCCGATCACCACACTCTTAGCGCAGGGCAGAGGTAATCCGATGATGGACGATGGCAAGCTAGATCTGACCTGGCTCGAGCCTAAAGACTCCGGAGAGAAGAACGTACTGAGTTTGATGGAGTTGTTATACGCCGGAATGACGGAAGATAACCTCGGCGTGAACACTGGGCACACACAAGCAACTTCAGTAACCGTGCGCCGTGCCGATGGATCCGAGCTTAAATTTGCCATCGACGGCGAAATTTATGCTGACACAGAAATCCGCATTTCACTTCAGCCTCGCGCATTGAATATCCTCATTCCTGAGCAAGCCGAATACTAACTGCGCCTCGTGGGGCAGAGGTCCGTATTCCTCCGCAGGCATGAGGGAGGGCAGCCCTCTCTCATGCTAGGATTCTCAGGAGATATCGCCTAAGCTGGGGAAAGCTATGTCCGTCAGAAAGGTAAAAGTATGCTTTTGAAAATGGCGTTGGTTACTTGGTTCGCGGGTTTAAGTGCGTTTGTCGGAGCGTTGATTGCTAAATGGGAGGGCTCGACAGAAACTCTGGCAAAGCAGCGTTTTGTCCACGGGGTGGTCGCGGCAGGTGGCGGTATTTTGTTGTCTGCCATTATGTATGCATTGCTTCCAGAGGCGAGTAAGCACTTACCTGTGTGGGCTGTTGCGATAGCTTTTCTAGCGGGCGGAGCTCTTTTCTGTTGGGTTGACGAATGGCTGGCGAAGAAGGCAACTAAGGCGTCGCAGTTATTGGCAATGTTGCTCGACTTTGTGCCTGAAGCATTAAGTCTGGGTGCGATGTTTGCCTTTGATCCGCGCTTTGGGATGTTGCTGGCGCTATTTATTGGCCTGCAAAACTTGCCGGAGGGATTTAACGCTTTTCGAGAGTTAAAGGACTCAAAAGTGACCGAAAAACAGCGTCTTATTGGATTTTTCTTGGTTGCTTTTATTGGCCCGTTGGCTGCGTTTCTGGGGTACTTTTTACTTGCCGATGCAATGCAAATCACTGCTTTGATTATGGCGACTGCTGCAGGTGGAATCCTTTACTTAATCTTTCAAGACATCGCACCAAAAGCGACTATGCGTCGGCACTGGACGCCGCCACTAGGCGCCGTTATTGGTTTCGTGCTCGGGATGGTGAGTAATCAACTACTTTGATCGGTGGAGGGCAGAGGTCAGGTCTTTTCGGCGCTCAAGAGGGAGGGCTGCCCTCTCTCATGCTAGTCAAACAGGTGGTATTTGGCGGCAAGGCCGATGGAGCGGGCGTGCAGGGCATTTCGGACCTGGCTGGCGCTGCCGGTGGTAGAGGCATTTTTATTACTCTCATCGAACTGCAAAGCACGCTCGTAAGCCGCGTCATTCCAAGGGATGCCGCAGTATTCGATGAGGTCGCGTAGCGACCTCTGAGGTTTCTGTACCAGGTCTTCGTAGCTTAGGGTGAAGATGTGGTTAGTGGGGTGCGCGCTGGCGGCGGTGCAGAGGTTGCGGGCGGCGTCAGTGTAGGCGCTAATCTCGGTTAAGTCGTACGACCATGGGTAGGCTTCGTTGAACAGGTGCTTGTAGAGCGCGAGGGCGTGGTCGTCAGGGTCGCGCTGCAAGTAAATGATGCGTGCTTGCGGCAAGGCGCGGCGTAAGAACCCGATGTTGAGAAAGTTCAAAGGCATTTTGTCGATAACGTACGGTGCGTCACCATGGCCTGCTTGGCGCAGCATTTGTAGGTAGTCACGTCCGATCTGTGGCCAGTCGAGTTCGGTGGCGTAGGTGACGAGTTCTGCTTTGGACTTGGGCCGTGCAAGTTTACCGTTGCGGGCGATAAATGCCTGCTGCAAAGCGCGGCCAAGTAACTGCGGAAAAAACGGTAATTCACCGGCGGCCTCAATGCGTGAGTCGGTGCTGAGCATGCGCTCCAACAGCGTCGAGCCAGCGCGCGGCAGGCTGACGATGAAAATTGGTGTCGGTCCAGTTGCCGCAGAAGCAGAAGCAGAAGCAGAAGCAGAAGCAGAAACAGAAACAGAACCTGAAGCAGCGCGCGACCCAGCCAGTTCGTCCACCAAATCTCGCAATGCCGCCATCGTTGTAACGTCGTCGCGTACGTCATAACGTAGGTGCTTGCGGCGCAACGCGGCGCCTTGTTGCAAATAGTTAAGCGCGGCGGCGTAGTCTTCGATGTCTTCGGACTCCTTGGCGAGCGCATAAAGCAACTCAACCCGTTGCCGCGGCGACCCAGAGCCCGCACCCGATCTCGAACCAGCCGAAGATCCAGCCGAAGACCCAGCCGAAGAACCCGATACCTCAGCCAGCACTCGCCGCATCGAAGCAATATGATTCTCTTCAGCACTCCAGCGACGCAGCCCGCTCAACAGCAGCCACGCAGCAGAATCCCCAGGGCGCAAGGCAACCACTCGCGTCAACAATGACTCCGCCAGCGCCAACGAACCGGTGATGCGCGCCAACGAGGCATAATTAAAGAGTAAGTCAGCGTCTGACGGCGCCAACGCCGCCGCCGAGGCATAAAGTTTGAAGGCAGAAGCATAAGCGCCGCGCTCGGTTTCCCGAAGCGCGGCGTTAGCAAGTTCACCAGCCTTCAAAGCATCACTACCAGCCAAACTGATAGCTCACCTGCAAGCCAATGGTGCGCGGCTGCGAAATATACTGTTTCGAGCTGTTGCCGTAGAAGTTTTCGTCTGGGTCAGTACCCATGTAAGCCTCTGATAACACGCCAGTTACGCCTTCTTCGTTGAAGATGTTCTTGGCGAATAAGGTAAACTTCCATTGGTCAGCATGCAAGCTGGTGCTCAGATTGGTAATCGCGAAGCTATCGAGATCGATGTCGAACTTCGGATTTGAGCCCAACGAATTACGCGATGAAGACTGATAGTAGGTACTTACATTGGTGACCAAGTACATACCAGATGGCAAGTCCATCGAGTGATTCAAGCCAGCGCTGAAGGTGTTCTCAGCCATGCTTGGCAACTGCTCTCCGGCTTCGGCATACACGTAGCTCGAAGGGTTAGCCGCGGTACCTGAAGGCACGATTAAATCTTCGGTTAATTCAGCATCGACATAGGCGTAGCCGATGTTGTACTTCAGATTATCGGTCAAATAGCCTTTCAGCTCGAACTCCAAGCCTTGTGAGACCGCTTCTTCGCCATTAACGGCGGCATAGAAGCCCCAGTTTGGTGTGGCCACATTCAATTGCGGGTCATCCCAGTTCATGCGGAACAAGGTTGCCGAGTAATTGTGACGGCCAATGCGACCTTTCACACCGGTTTCCATGTTAAGCACGCTATCGGGTGCGTAGCTCAGGTAGGCTGGGTTTTCGGCAAAGCCGCCAGAAATCGGTACGGCGCTGGTACCACCGCGACGATAGCCTTCTGAAACGGTGGCGTACCACATCATGCTGTCAGAGATATCGTACGAAGCATTAAATTTAAACAAGGTGCCGCTGTCGTCAAATGATGAGCTCACGTCAGCAGGCCCCGGATAAATCGGTAGCTCAATGACGGTGTCGTTATCAATGTCGTTGTTAAAGCTGCGCAGGCCAGCGGTCATACGAAATACGTCCGAGACATTCCAGGTTAATTCACCGTAAACCGACATATCACGCAGGCTGCGGTTGTCGCGATACAAGAAGTCTTGGTCGCCTAGCACACCGCCCCAACTGGCAAGGGTATCGTCAAAGCCGCTGGCTTCGGCCCATTCGCTAAAGCCTGGCATGAGGCTGTCTTGACCTGATGCGGTGTCTTGGTCGAAGTAGAACGCACCGACAATCCAGTCGAAGGTTTGCGTGCCATTCGACACTAAACGTAACTCTTGGCTGAAGCCCGAGTCTTCATAAAAACGTTCGGCAATTGCCAATGGGCGCGGGCTGCCGCCGTAGAACCACGCAAACCAGTTGTTCTGCGCGTAAAAGCCTGAGTTGTCACTAGTCGAGCTGCCATCGTGATCATAATCAGAGGTCGTTGATGACAAAGTGGCGAAGCCTAAGTCCCACTCCAGTTCGAGTGAGGTCATGCTGACGTCGCGCTCAGAAGGTTCGCGATGTACAGCGCCGTTCTCGTAGTCACCGTAGCTGCTCTCGGTACCGCCGACCCAATTAGTGCCGGTGGTGACTTGGCGGCGACCGCCAATGTCATCTGATTGGAACTGGTGGCTCAATAACGCCGAGAAGTCTTCTGATGGCTGCCACAACATGCTCACACGACCGTAATCGATGGCGACGGTATCGGCATCTTCAACGCGGGTAAACACTGGGTCGCCATTGGCGATGTCACCGCCTTCAGCCACCGGTGCACCGTTGCTGTTCAAGCGATAAACATTCGCGTAGTCGACGATGCCATCATTGTCGATGCGACCAAAGAAAGCCCGCACGGCAACGGTTTCGCTGAGCGGTTGGTTGACCAAGACATCATAATGCTGGTTAAAGCCGTCAGAGCCTTCGGTTTGGCTAAGTTTGGCGTCGACTTTGGCGTAGCCGCCGTACAAGTCGGGCTTATTCAAGGTGTAGCGCACGGTCCCCGCCAGGGAGCCGGAGCCGTACAGGGTACCTTGCGGGCCACGAAGAATTTCGACTGCGTCGATGTCTTTCAAGATGAAGTTAGCGAATAACGGCGTATCGTTAACGTAGGTGCTGACCGTTGGCACGGCATTCAAGGCAAAGTCACCGTTACCGGCGGAGTCGACATTCATACCGCGAATGACGATATTGTTGATGACGCCGGAGTTGCGATAGCCGCGGTCAACGACAGTGATGCCTGGTGTTTGGCGCATAACGTCAACTTGGTCGACAATGAGCTGTTCTTCTAGCTCTTCACCCGAAACCACCGAGATATTGTATGGGATCTCGTTGACGGTTTGTGGGCGGCGAGTGGCCGTCACAATAATGCGTTCGTCGGCTTGTTCCGCTTGCTCTTGTTGTTGTTGCTCTTGCTCCTGCTGCGGCTTGGCATAAACCGGTGCGCCGAGCATTAAAGCTGAGCCGACAGCGAGTGCCAGCGGTGCGATTTTAAAGTGGTTGTTGCTCTGTTTCATCAGGATTCCCCTGTGGTTATTATGCAGTTTTTCTTATGATTTTTCTGGATTTTTTGGCTTTTCGAGCGCCCCTAGCTTGGCCAAGGCCGGTGACGGCTTACCTTGGTACTGCGGAAAGCTAATGGGGTGGTCACGGAAGCTTTTTAACGGTTGGCCTAAACAATGCCATCCGCGTTCGCGCACGCGGCGCAGATAATCGAGATCGAGGTCAATCACGATGACTTCGTGGTTGTCGGCCGCCTGGTGAATCACTTCGCCACCGGGGCCTGCAACGATAGAACGACCGTTGCCAAGCGGTGCCGCTGAATTAATGTCGACCATATACACCTGATTGGTCGCCGCAGAGGCGCGGGCAATGGCGAGTTCGGTATCGCGATCGATGGTGTTGGTGAGGGTTGGATGCAAAATCACCTCAGCACCTTGCCATGCGAGCGCCCGGGTGGTCTCCGGGAACCACATGTCATAGCAGATCGAGAGCCCGAACTCGCCAACGCCAGGGATGGTAAAGGTCGCGGGTGTATCGCCAGCGGATATGCCTTCTTCGTAGGGTAGAAACGGAAACATTTTGCGATAGCGACAAACAACGTTGCCTTGTGGGTCGTAAACGCTCGCTGTGTTGTAAATGCGATCGCCATCACGTTCAAATAGTGAGCCGTTGCAAAGCCAGACTTGGGCTTCTTTGGCGAGTTGTTGCAAGGCCTGATCGGTATTATTCGGAAATTCTGCAGCGTGGCGTGGGGCCGGACCAAAGGTGGCGAGTTCGGGCAACATAATGAGTTGCACGTTCGGATAGCGCCGTTTGGTGGCGAGCACTTGCTGCTTGATCGTGTCCAGGTTGTCGCCTTGTGCGCTCAAGCTTAATTGCAAGCCGGCGATGGTAAAAACTGACATGCGTCGCTCCGTTAACTAATGTGCTGATTAGCCTAGAAGCGCAACTGGTTGGCGAGTAGAGCCAGTTTGGGGGGAATTCTGGTGCCAGTTGGGTTTTAACTGTTGGTTTCGGTTGCGGGTTCGTTGCTGTGGAGCAGATAGAACGCGGAGTCGACGCGTTTGCCGTCGCGCACCCAGTTGATGCGATTTTTCTGGATGTAGATTTCAAAACCGAGGGTTTCGCCGTACGACCAGTCCTTCCATTGGCGGAACCAGCGGTCACCTTCGAGCCACCATTGGCCTTTGTCTTGGCGTTCGTCTTGGTAGCCTTCCCAGCCGGCCATACTGCCGTCGGCATACAGGCGGATGCGGTAGGGGTCACCGAAAACGGTCTGGCCGATGAACTCGACGCGGCTGGCGAAGTCGCGGAGTTGCTCGCCTTTGAGGCGTTTGCCCCAATTGTGGGCTTTGCTTTTGCCGTTGTTCGAGGCGCCGTCGTTGCGGGCGCTGTCGTTTTGCCATTGGCGCATAATTTGCGCGAGCAGCTCGACGCCTTCGCGAATTTTGTCGGTCGGGATGCTGCTGACGCCGAGGCGGAAATAGTTTTGCGGTGCACTGTTATGGCCGCCGTTGCCGTTGTTGCGTGAACTGGCAAAGAAACGCTGAACTGGCTCAATGAGCACGCCGTGTTTTGCGGCTTCAGCGGCGAATTGCTGACCGTCGAGTTGGCTTGGGCCCTCGATCCAGCAAGTACTGCCGCCCATGGTGCGTGAGGTGACGATGTGTGTCGATAAATAGTGGTTGAGCGCCTCGCGGAGTTCTTGCCAGCGCACCGCCATTTCTTGATTGAGCTTTCGCAGCGCTTGGTCGTAGTAGCCGAGTGATAGAAACAGCCCCATCACGCGTTGGTTATTGGCCGGTGGATGGCGCGATATGAGGGTTCGTAGCTGACGCGCTTGCTTGATAAGCGGCGCTGGGCCGACCATAAAGCCGAGTCTGAGCCCAGGGGCTAAGACTTTTGAAAAGCTGGAAACATAGATGACGCGCCCCTGGCTATCGAGGCTTTTGATCGCAGGATGCGGTGACGACATGAAATTGCTTTCGCTGGCGTAGTCGTCTTCGACGATGATGAAGTCGTCGTCGTTGGCTTTGGCGATGAGCGCTTCGCGGCGCTGCTGTGGCATGGTCACGGCCGTCGGCATTTGATGACTCGGAGTCACGTAAAGCAGGTCGGTATGCTGCGGGATCTGCTCGGGAATGATGCCATGCTCGTCGACTTCGGCGTGGTGGATCGGGCTGTAAGCCTGATGCGCTAGTTGTCTTATGCCTGGGTAGCCGGGCTCTTCGACGGTGATCAGGGTTTGGTTGTTGAGCAGTAGCTTGGTAAGTAAGTATAAGCCGTGCTGCGAGCCCAAAGTGACAAGTATTTCGTCGGGATTAGCGTAAATGCCGCGTCTGGGCAGCACTTTGGTGCGAATTTCTTCCGCGAGTAGGGCGTCATCGTCGTGTCCTGAGTCTGAAGCCCAGGTCTTAATTTCATTCACGTTGAGGCTGAGTTTCGAGCACTCGCGCCATTGCTGTACTGGGAACAAACTGGGGTCGAACTGGCCGTCAATAAATGGAAATGGATACTGTTGCCAGTTGTGTGGATACGGCGATGCGAGTTTGTCGAGCCGTAGCTTATTGATGCGCTGCTGCCAGTTTTGTTCGTATTGCTGATTCTGCTGGTTTGGCGGATGTTGCTGTTTGTGGTTGGCGCTTTGGGCGTGTTGCTCGTAAAGGTCTTCGGCGACATATATGCCACTGCGCTCTTTGCTGATCAGGTAGCCTTCATCGATCAGCTGTTCGTAAGCGTTCACTACCGTGTTACGCGCAATGCCGAGTTGCTCGGCGAGTTTGCGCGTCGAGGGCATTTTACTGCCACAAGCGAAGTGGCCATTTTGAATGGCCTGTATCAGCTTTTGAATCAGTTGCTGCTGAAGGTTCGCTGGGCTGTCGTTGTCGAGTACAAAAAGCGGCTGCATCATAGGACTCGAGTGTACGGTGGCTTGGGCTCGCTTGTCTAGGGGGGCGTTTGAGCGGCGGCTTGGCGGTCTTGGCGGTCGAGCAGGCGCGACGGGTAGATGGTTGCCAGTGCGCCGATGACCAGCAGAGCGACGGCGACGTTGATGAGTTGCTCGTAATTACTGTCGTTGACGATGAAGGCAGCGAACATCGGTCCCGAGGCGAGCCCCATTTTGGAAGCAAATCCACCGAGTGCGGCCATTTGTCCAGCTTTGTCGAATTCGCTACAAACGCCAAGCATGTAGGCGATAGAGAAAGCCCAAGTGATGCCGACCGCGATGTTGGCGAGCCAGAAAACGGTGGCGTTAAAACTGTAATGCAAGGCGAAAGTTGCGGCGGCGGTGACAAAAATGCCAAGCATAATCGGTAAAGTACGGCCCCATTTGGTGGCCAGCGCAATGACCGCGAGCGAGCCGAGAATCCCCATCCATGCTGAGACGCCCAAGGCTGGCGAAATGGTGTCGAGGGTCAAGCCGGCTTGTTCACCGAGATCAATAATGTAGGCGTACAGCGCCATGTTGGCGGCCTGGAATAAGAATACTGCGGTCACTGAGGCGGCGAGCGGACCTTTTTGTACCGGGGCGATGACTGCTTGCGGATCTCGCATTTTGACTGGGTAGTCAGGCAAGAAGAAGGTCATGATGAGCGCGGCGGTACTGAAGGCAATCAGTGCCATGAATAGGATCCAACTGCCGTAAACCGGTACTAGCGGCGGCAGTGCCCATACGCCGAGGCCGCCGAGGCCGAATTGTACGAGCAGCAGCATGCCGAAGGTTTTGTGCACCTCTTCGGTGCGTGCTATGACAGCAAAGCTGACACCGACCAAGAGCCCGCCGACGAAGCCGTGAATGGCACGCAGCGTCATGAGTGCGAGCTCCGTGGTGAGTAGCATCGAGGCGAAATCGATAGCGATGATGGCCAGTAGCAGTCCGATACAGACTGGCTTCCACTCAATACGACGGATAATAAATATAGCGGCGAAGGCTCCAACCGCGGCGCCGTAAATGTTGAGACTACCGACGAGGCCAGCGTCTCTATTGCTAAATTCGAGTCCGCTTATCAGCCCTGACACCAGCGCCGGCATGATGTTTACGTAGAATAGCCCCGCCGTTGCTAAGAATGCCAGCATGACGCGCGCCGCGTAGCCGTTTGCTTTTACCTTCATCATGTTGCTCGTCGCCTTTGTTATCGTTGTTTTGTTTGCTTGCCTTGTACTCGCTAGCTTGCCTTGTTCGCCTTTTACTGGCTAGCGCCAGTTTGCTGCTGCTCATGGTGCCAGTTGGGCCGACGTCCGCGCTTTTTTGCTTGCATAAGAGAGGGCAGCCCTCTCTTTGCTACCCCGCGGGAGGGCTAGCTCTGAGCGCTGTACGCTGACGTTGATAGTTTTCGAAGTCATCGATGACAGTTTTGAAGCGATGGTCGTGCTGATCGCTGACCATGTAGTAGATATGCTGGTCATCGAGAAAAAGTACGATGATGCCGCCATAGCCGCTGAGAAACGGATACCACTTTTGCGTTTCAGGATGTTGCCAAGACCAAATGCTCTGGCGGTAGCGGAGGTTGGGGGTGTTTGGGATTGGGTAAGCTTTTTCAGGGTGCTGAAGAATTTCTTGAAAGCCAATTTGAAGAGGATCGTTTTGCACAAAATGTGCGAGTTTCACGAGATCAGTCGGAAGTAGCGTGAGGCCATAGCCACCCCAAACCTGTTGCGTGTCGTCTTTGGTGCTATCGATGCTGTATGCCAGTGGACTTAGGTTGAGTTCATGCCAAATAGTGCTGTAGAGAAAGGTGTCTAGCCGGGTGTTTTGCTCCGCCGTTAAAAGGTTTTGCAAGGCCGTGGCCGCAAGATATGTCGTCGAGGTTTGGTAAACGACCTGCTGTTGGCGCTTGGGATAGTTACAGGCGTGGGCGATTTTTTCTTTATGCGTTGTTTGCTCGAAGAAGTTTTCGAGCATTGCTGCCGATGTTTCGTCTTGGCCATGCTGCTTTGATGAATAATGACCCGTTCGCATATTCAGTGCGTCGATGAGTGTGACATTTTGCCATGTGCTTTGTGGGCAAATATCTCCCCAGGTATTAAGCGGCATTTGCAAAAGGCCCGCGTGATGTTGCTTGCGATAAAGTAGTGCAGCCGCTGTGGTTATGAATGTTTTACTTAACGAATATGCTGGTATCGCAACGTGCGTATTTGATGAATAGTGCTCAACTTGATGATCATTGGTGATTCGCGACCACCCGTAAACCGTAGGCTCGGCTTGCGGTGGCTGCGGCTGCCACGGCGCATCTGTGAGCGAACGCCCTATCGGCTCATAGGTCGCCGCATTTTCGCTCGCTTTAGGGAGGGCTGCCCTCTCTTTGCGGGCGCTGATGGTGACGGAGGGCTGCCCTGCGGTGGGGAATGTGGCATAGGCGCAGGTGTTCTGGGTGATGCGGAAGTTTGCGGTGGCGGTGAATGGGGCTTGTGTTAACGGTTGCGGTAAGTCGATAACACCGTTGTGGATGCAGTTGGCGTTGTATTCCCGTAGGGCGAAGTGCAGTTTTTGCGAGGTAGTGGAGGGGGTGAGGGCGAAGGCGTAGGGCTGCCCTCCGATGAAGCCAGAATTCAACGGTAACCTCTGCCCCGTGTCGGCAAGCTCCAAGACTTGCACCTCCGCATCGGGAATATCCGGATGTTCAAATTGCAACGTGAGGGTCAATACGACGGATGCGATAAGCCACATATTAGTTTTCTCCCTGCAGCGCTTCTAGCGCGAGCGCTACTTTTTCTGGTTCGCGAGGCTGCTTCCGGGTTACATAAAATTGCTCAAATGGATAGTTAAAGGTGTCAGGAAGCAAGTAGCGAAGTTGTCCCTGTGCCTGAAACGGTGCGCTGATGGCGCTCGGCATGAAACCCAAATAAGCGCCTGACAAAATCATACTTAGACGACTATCGAACTGGTAGGCACGTCCAGAAGTCTTCAATTTTTGCAATAACTTACGACCTTCGGGATTGATATTAACGCCTGGATGAACGGTTTCGAATTCCGCCAAACGTGCGATATCTAGTGCGTCGTCAGACACGTCATAAAGCGGGTGCGTCGCTCCGCAGCACAGATAAATCGGGGTACTGAAGGCGTGCGTGTATGCCAAACCGTCAATGCGTCGATAACCAGGCATCAACGCTAGGTGCGCTTGGTTTTTAAGCAGCGCGAGCTCGATCTGCTGAAGTGGCAGCAAGTCAAAATGAATTTGTAAATCAGGTGCTTGCTGCTTAATGCTGCGCAATGCTTGGGCGATATGCAACTGCCTTGGAGGGTCAAGCTGATCCGCGGCTAGAAGCACTAACTCTCCACTAAGGTCTTGATTTATTGAGGCTACTTGGTGTCGAAACTCCTCGTGCGCCTCACTCAACGAGAGCAACGCGTTAAACACAGCTTGCCCTTCGCGGGTAAGCGAGAAACCTTGTCGCCCGCGTTGGCATAAGCGCATGCCAAGCCGTGTTTCGAGGCTGCTCATGTGGATGCTGATGGTCGATCGGCTGAGGCCCAACTCCGTTTCAGCTGCGGTAAAGCCCCCGCACTCGACGACGGTACGGAAGACCTGCAAGAGCTTGAGGTCGAAGTCGGTGAGGTCTCGTTGCAACCATGACATAAGCGTTCCCAATATTTGAATACAATGTTTGAAAAAATTAAAACCAAAGGTTGATACGTTGATATTTAACATTGTTTGAGGTCGTGCTGCAATGCTGCCATTCGCAAATAAGGGAAAACGTTATGTCAGAAAACATCATTTCGCGCGCGCAAACTGCGTCACTACTGCCCACGATCGTGTCGGTGCAAAAGCCGGCGGCTACTCATTTTGTGGTTCACAATCCGGCGTTCGCGCCACAAGACCCCGCGGCGGTGCTGGCCTATGTTTGCGAGCCGCAGGAAAACGCTACGGTGAAGGCTGTAGAAACGGCGCAGCAGGCGCAACTTGAGTGGTCTGCGCGGCCTGCCCGTGAACGCGCAACGTTGTTGCGACGCTGGGCCGAGTTGTTGCAGCAGCACGCACAACTTCTGGCGGAGATTCTGCACGCGGAGCAAGGCAAACCGCTTAGCGAAGCGCAGGGCGAAATCGCCTATGGGGCTTCGTATATCGAGTGGTTTGCCGAGGAGGCCGTGCGCATCTATGGCAGCACGATTCCGGCGCCAACCGCAAGCAAGGAAATCGTCGTCATAAAGGAGCCGGTCGGTGTTGTGGCGGCGATTACACCTTGGAATTTTCCGAACGCGATGCTGGCGCGCAAGGCTGCAGCTGCGTTGGCAGCTGGCTGTGCAATGGTGGCGAAGCCGGCTGCGGAAACGCCTTTGTCGGCCTTTGCGCTGCAAGCCTTGGCGGTACAGGCGGGAATTCCTGCAGAGGTGTTTCAACTGGTGGTCGGCACTGATGCCGCGAGTATTGGCGCGGTGTTAACCGGACATCCGGCGGTGGCGAAATTTACTTTTACCGGCTCCACGGTAACCGGACGCAAGTTGGCGGCACAATGCGCGCCAACGGTGAAGCGTTTGTCGCTGGAGCTCGGTGGTAACGCGCCGTTTATGGTCTTTGCGGATGCGGATATCGAGCAGGCGGTCGAGGGCTTGCTGTTGGCGAAATTCCGCAATGCGGGGCAGACCTGCGTTTGTGCGAACCGTGTGTTGGTGCAAGAAGAAATTCATGATGCTTTTGTGGCGCGTTTGTTGGAGCGTTTGCAGGAGTTGGCGTTGGGCCCATTGATTCATGCGGATGCGGCGGCGAAGGTCGCGATGCTGGTGTCACAGGCGGTGGCCGAGGGGGCTCGGCTGCATGTGGGTGATTCCGGCGGTCGTAGTCAAGACTACACCGCCGCTGGAGCTAGGTTGCAAGCTGCGGTGCTGACTGGCGTCCGTGCGGATATGGCAATTGCGCAGCAGGAGATTTTCGGGCCGGTGGCACCGATCTTGAAGTTTGCTACAGAGGCTGAAGCGCTGGCGCTTGCGAACGACACTGAGTTTGGGCTGGCGAGCTATGTCTTTAGTCGTGATCACGGTTGCCTATGGCGGGTGGCTCGGGGGCTTAAGTTTGGCATGGTCGGTATGAACGATGCCGCAATTTCCAATGCTGCTGCACCATTTGGCGGCGTGAAACAAAGTGGCTATGGGCGCGAGGGTTCGTTGTACGGTTTAGATGATTATCTTTCGATTAAATATTTAAGTGTGGGTGGGTTATGAGTAAAGCTATCAGTAATCAAGAACTTCAAGAGCGCAAGCTTGCAGCCTTTGCGCGCGGACAGGGAAATGTGTATCCGGTGTTTGTGTCGCGTGCCGAAAATGCCGAAGTGTGGGACGTTGAGGGCAATCGCTATATCGATCTAGGCACGGGTATTGCGGTCTGCAACACCGGCCACTCGCATCCAGCCGTGGTGGAGGCAGTGCGCAAGCAGGTGGCGGCGTTTTCGCATACCTGTGTGATGATTAATCCCTATGAAGTTGCGGTAGAGCTGGCGGAGAAATTGACGCGTTTGGCGCCTGGTTCCTCGGTCAAAAAGGCAATGTTTGTGACTACGGGCGCAGAAGCCGTTGAAAACTGTGTAAAAATCGCACGAGCTTCGACTGGGCGCCGCGGTGTGATTGCGTTTACTGGCGGCTTTCATGGCCGTACCAACTTGACCATGGGGCTCACTGGCAAAGTCGCGCCTTATAAGCATCTGTTTGGGCCGTTTCCCGCAGACTTGTATCATGCACCATTTCCAATTGCTGCACACGATGTCTCCGTCGAGGACGCCTTGCGTGGCTTACAACATGTCTTCAAGGCCTCGATTGCACCGTCGGACGTGGCTGCAATTATTATCGAGCCAGTGCAGGGTGAGGGTGGATTTTACCCAGCTCCGGTTGAGTTCTTGCGAGCGTTGCGGGCTTTATGCGATGAGCACGGTATTTTGTTGATCGCTGATGAAATTCAGACGGGTTTTGCGCGTACCGGTAAGATGTTTGCTTTTGAGCATGCCGATGTTGAGCCTGATTTGATGACGATGGCGAAGGGCATCGCTGGTGGTTTTCCTTTGGCGGCAGTGGTCGGCAAAGCTGCGATTATGGATGCACCTCTGCCCGGCGGTTTGGGCGGTACTTATGGTGGCTCGCCGGTGGCGTGTGCTGCGGCGTTGGCGGTATTGCAGGTGATTGAGCAAGAAGAGCTGATGCGGCGTGCGGTTGAGATTGGAACGGCGTTTGCCACGCGGTTACGGTCATTGCAGCAGGAATTTCCATCGTTGATTTTGGAAGTGCGCCAGGTGGGCGCGATGATTGCGTTGGAATTGGTTGCGGGGGCTGAGTCGGGTGCTGGTTCTGGTTCTGGTGAGCCGAATGTTGCGTTGACGCAACGTTGCATCCAACTAGCCGCCTCACATGGCTTGATACTGTTGGCCTGTGGCTATTACGGCAATGTCCTGCGCTTTTTGCCACCTCTGACCATGCCGGATGACCTTGTGGTGGAGGCTTTGGATAAGTTCGAGGTGCTGTTTCGCGCCGCAATTAGCTCGGAGGGCTGAGGTTCCTCACCCTCCGCTTGCATGAGAGAGGGCAGCCCTCTCTCGGGATAGCTTTTATCGGGCGACCTCTGCCCCGAAGCTTCGGTTAGCAGAGGTTTGCCTGCAAGCGCCGAATCTGATCACGTGTGTCGGTACTAAAGTCATAGCTGATCACCACCCGTAAGTACCGGCTGATGTACTGGCAGTGGAAGTCGGCGTTAGGTGGTAGCCACTGGTCTGGTCCTTTGCCGCCCTTACTGCGATTCAAAGTGAGGTGAACAGCGAATAAATTGATGGGGTCATTTGCGAAGCTTCGACGTGCCGATTCAGACCAATCATATGCTCCATTTTCCCACGCCCAAGCTAGCGGTACTAGGTGGTCAATATCCATTTCTGTCGCATCAAGAAATACTTTCCCGGAGTACGGATCATTCCAACGACCCCTGACAACACGGCAACCGTCACTGCTCATAGTCACCCTCGCCGTCGAAAGTTGTTGCAATAGCTCGTGCCGAGTATTCAAGCAATCATTATCTTCATCACTCCAATGTGCGAAGGCGTTCCTACTATATTCCTTTCTGTTTTGTTGGAGTGGCTGCGATGCATTACGCATAGTCTTGGGAAGTCTGCCTCCGGCTTCTAGGCAAAGCGCTAGTGATGCATATGAAGTGAACTTTTGAGTTCGCTCGTAATAGGGACTAGAAGGGGGGTGACAGACTCCTGACGAACTCAATTTTGTGATTCCTGCGTAACCTAACGATGAGTTCAATGTGCATTCTAAGAGAATGAAAGGTGCAGTAATGGTGAGTGTAAATAAATGACGCAATATAGAGTTATCAGTGATTCGTTTTGTAGTTAATAACGTGAATTTTAATAGTGAAGTAAAATTATGAATTACAAGGTGAGTCACATAAATAATGCATAGAGAGTTAAATGCGAACTCATTTTTCACTCGAAGAAACGGCTCGGAGGTTGAGTCATAAGATTGCTCTTTGTTTGAGTTTCTGTCTGATTCTTCCATCCGATATCACCCAACCCTATTGTAGGAAATTTGCTACAAATGACAGGTTAGCTGAAATTTATGTAAAAGGTAACAATAGGGGCAGAGGTCACTGCAAATAGCGTGGCACAAGGGAGGGCAGCCCTCTCTTCTAGCAGTTTTTTATGAGCAACATCTGCCCTCCCAAAAAAAATAATGTAACTTGTTAGTTAAAAAGTTGTTCCATTGTTCGAAATGTTGCGGTAGAGTTATTACAAATGATGCTAAGCAAGCAATCTACAGTATTGATTTGTCTGGTGTTGTTTTACATGGATAGCGAAGTTCTCTTCCTGTCTAGCACTGAGCTAAGGATTGGCACTGGAATGGAAGCCAGAGGTGCAACATTTTTGCGAGTTGCGAAGGGAGGGCTGCCCTCCCTTCGCGACATGGAAAGCAGCGTACCTCTGCCCTCAGTTCAATAATCTCTCTATTGCATCTACTGCGGTCTGTTCAACAACGTTTCCTCCAAGCCTAATAACATCGCCTGCACAGGCAGGGAGTAGCGATTTCTCAATCTCTCGATGTAGCGGCGGGGGGGATATTTCGTTCGCAATGATGACAAGATCTAAACGGTCTGTAGGTAATCCTGTTTGCAGAATATCCTCTCCTGAGATCTGAAAAATCAGCGCTTCGACCTGATTATCCGTCAGGAGAATTTGGCTGCCAGAAAAGGTTTTAAATTTACCTGTTTGAAGAACCGAAACACCGATACCTATCGCAGACGGGCTCATCCAACCCAAGCTGACAGAGTCAGAGATAGCCTCCACACTACGTTTGATAAGCTCGGTAGCCGTAGCGCCACCAACCACGGCGATAATAGGGATTCGGCCGGTGCCCGGAACGCGAGCGCGGAGGACATCACCGTATAAATGAAGGGCAGTGGTTGCGCCCAAGTCCGGTTGTCCGTTCACCTCGCAGATTACGCCGCCAATCTCGCGCCACGATTTTGTTATGTCGCGGATCAAGATGTCAACACCGGCAATATCAAGGCGCAGAGCCCGCGCAGCTCGCTCAGCAAGTTTGATGTTGTCCGGATGCACTTGCTCGAAGACAGGCACGGGGCGACCGCCGGTCGCGACATTGGCGATACTACTGAGGCGCACAAATGTACCTTTGGCTGGAACTGTATCTATAGAAATTTTCTGCTTTGAAAGTAGAGACTTAGCCTCACCTTTTAGGGTTAGAGGTTGCAGTGTTTGTGCTGGGCCCTGCCGACGATTAAGTGTTTCGTTTTCTTTGGCAATAAGTTGTTCGACGGTATGTTCGCCATCGCCAACAACCCCTCCTGGTACTCGTTCTACCGCCCAGACCACCTGCCCGTCGAGTACAGTTAGACGATAATCACGCCCAAAGATGTGCTTTTCGGCTCTAATCTGTTTCGAGACTTTTTGCACTTTTTGTACCGCCGCACGAACTTCATTAGGAGTCGATAAATTAGCAGTGACCGCGTTGCCGCCATCAAGATTGGCTGGTTTGATAACAATCGGAAAGCCGACATGCTTTCCAAATTGGAGTGCTTCTTCTGCGCTACGTACTTTAGTACTGGGGGCGACGGGAAGGCCCGCCTGTTGCAGACGAAGGCTACATTTACTTTTGTCACGAGCCATACGCACTGAAATATTCGTCGTTTGCATCGAAAATGTATGCTCAAACCATTCTGAGCGTGCACCAAAACCGTATTGAACGGAGCCTCCGTTTAATACCAATACGGGGATTTCGTTTTCGTAAGCAGCCTTTAAAAATAGAGCGTTAACGCTGAAGTTAAGATTTTTCTTTATGTCTGAAAGTACGTTGCTTATTTTTGTCGTCGGTAGTTCAAAGTTTTCACTAGCTATTGCATTTGAAATCATTTCAAGAGCTAATTTTAAAGCTTTCAAATTAAGGCTCGGATCGCAATGTGGGATTGTTACCAGAAGTTGCGTTGGTTTCTGCAGATACTTTTCCGGAGTAGGCGCGAAAAGAATTTCTGGATTATCGAGCTGCGGAAATTTGAAGTATTGGAGTACGCTTGATGTACAGATTCCGATTTGCTTTACAAGGCCGGTCCAGTCGTAATTCGAGGACGTACTTTCGTGACTTTCTGCGATTCCGCAATAGGCATTAAATTGGTTTGCTAAGCGTGCCAATTGTATGCTTTTTTCTGAATTTTTTAACCAATTAAGTAGAGCGCTTGATGGTTTTAGCGACACAATCAAACCAGGTTGTCGACGTCCTCGTAAATATCCTGGCAAATAGTGATGATGGCTAAATTCAATGAATTGCTTTTGGGTCATTTTCGTTGTGCCGTAATGGTAGTTAGTTGCCAGTTCATGCCAATTTGATTGTCAGCGAGAGATACAAAACCAAGGTAGTGTTCAATTGCTTGAGCTACTTGATCGTCATTTGCCCTTTTTAAGTCAAATAGCTGTTTGCAAAAAACCGCTAGCTCTTGCTTGGTGGGCAACCGCCATACTAAATTTACGCGTTCTGAGCTTGTTATTTCAAAGCCTGCCTGAGCAATTTCATCTGGAGTACTTCTATTAAGGTAAATGCCGTCGTGCCCTGTGCTGTTATAGGCTCCCACAAATTCATCGAGAAATTGAGCAACGGGTGAGTGTTCCTCAACATCAGATAATATTAACTTGCCTTCGGGCTTCAGAATACGAGCAAATTCATCAAATAGAGGCTTCTTATCGAACAAATGATGAACGCCGGCTAAACTCATCGTACAGTCGATGGAGGCGTCGTGCCATGGTAGAGGCAAGAGAGGCACAGAGCCGCCGTTTGATGTCGCATGATTAGTAAAGCTTTCGCATGGCTCATGGCCGAGCCAAATTGCGTCGTTGGGTAGGTAGCGCTTGAGATAACCACCTCCTGCGGGGACATCAGCGACGCACACGCCACTTTCTAATTGCGCGGCATGAATAAGCTGCTCGAACTCTTCATCCCTTGCGTGCGGAAACTGACGCATGGCGCACTCATAAGCAGTTCCCCTTTCTTCAAAATGTTCGGTGTAACTTTTTGTCATTTTTGTATCAACTCCGTTTATTTTGTTTATTTTTAGGCGAAGGGGCGGATGTATGCAAGGTTTTGTATGCATTAGAGAGGGCTGCCCTCCCTCATGCAAGTCTGTATAATCAAAACCTCTGCCCCAGAAGTTACGCGTCAGAATTGGCTTAAATAAAAGGAATTGAAAGACGATGATCTTAGTTACCGGAGGTGCCGGCTACATTGGTTCTCATACGGTTGTAGAGTTGTTGGAGCAAGGACATGATGTCGTTGTGCTCGACAACTTCAGCAATAGTTCGCATGAAAGTTTGCGGCGTGTAGAGCAGATCACTGGGCGCAAGCCCCATTTGATTGAGGGGGATGTCGGCAATGTTGAGCTTCTACATTCGCTTTTCGCCGCGCATTGCATCGAAGCGGTAATTCATTTTGCCGGTTTGAAGGCCGTTGGCGAGAGCGTTCAGCAACCGCTGCGCTACTATGAAAATAACGTTGTTGGGACACTTAAACTTTGCCAGGTAATGGCTGCCCACGGCGTAAAGAAAATCGTCTTTTCATCTTCGGCGACGGTTTATGGTGACCCGCAGGAAGTGCCTATCAAGGAATCAAGTCCGACGGGTGGGACAACGAATCCCTACGGTACGTCGAAATATATGGTGGAGCGGGTGTTGGCCGATATCTGTCACGCGGACCCTGAGTGGTCGGCGCTTGTTTTACGCTACTTCAACCCAGTGGGGGCGCATGTCTCAGGACTCATCGGCGAAGACCCAAATGATATTCCGAACAATTTGATGCCTTATATTTCACAGGTCGCGGTCGGTAAGTTGCCGAAATTGAGTGTTTATGGCGGTGATTATCCAACGCCAGATGGTACGGGCGTGCGCGACTACATCCATGTTGTGGATTTGGCTTTAGGGCATCTCGCGGCGCTTAAGGGGTTAGAGCACTCAGGCTTTGATGCGCTCAATTTAGGTACTGGCGTAGGCTTGTCAGTTCTGCAAATGGTGAAGGCATTTGAAGCCGCTTCCGGACAGAAAATTCCGTACGAGATAGCTCCGCGTCGTGCCGGAGATATTGCTCAATGCTATGCGGACCCGACATATTCCGAGCAGCGTCTTGGTTGGCGCGCTTCGCACTCCTTGGAAGATATGATGCGGGATACTTGGCGTTGGCAGTCGCAGAACCCGAACGGCTATCGGGACTGAGACCTGGCGGGCAGAGGTTGGCGATGTTCCGCTGACATAAGAGAGGGCAGCCCTCTCTTTTCATACCTCTGCCGCTGCGACTTCTGCCCCTTCGCTATCTAAGCCCAACTTCGCCCCCATTCTCTTTTTGAATTCGTCACCGCCGAAGGCAAAGTTTTTCTTTTGTGCAGTCCGAATTTCACTTCGCAAAAACTCATAATCTTCGCTTGTAACATCAGTATCGTTGACTAATTTTTGATAGGCTTTACGACAATCTTCGATAGTTAAGCCTAGCTTCATGAATGACAAGTGCGGCACAAGCATAGAGGACTGAAGCCCCTCAGCATTGTGTCGATACGAACTCCAGTGCCAGTAACCAGGATGTTGCACAAGTCTTGCTTTGACAGGGTTCAACTCAATGTAGCGATAAACATTAATGACGTATTCATCGTAGTCGACAAGAGCGGAATAGTAGCGCTTTTCATAGAGCGTGCCAGTGCGCTTGTACTTTTGGTTATAAAATTTGGTGTACGCACCAGTTGCACACATCATCATCCTGCCGACCATGTTCTTTTCTTGTGGAGTGACTAAAAGGTGAATGTGATTCGGCATCAACATCCAAGCATGAACGATGACTTGATATTTTTCTGAGTATTGAATCAACATCCCAGCAAAACGTTGATAGTCCTCGTTTTCCCTGAATATTAGCTGTCGATTGTTGCCCCGTTGGGTGATGTGCAACGCAATACCAGGTATATCATTTCGTCTTTGATTAGGCATAGAGCACCTCCTTGTTGGCTCAGAGGTCAGTCTAGCAAAACCAAGCGAAAGGGAGGGCTGCCCTCTCTTATGCTAGGCGGTTGAGGCGGACCTCTGCCCAAGGTGGTGTTCCGCTATACCGAAACTTGGCGAAGTATGGGCTGTTGCAGGCTTATAAGGGTTTCTGTCGCTTGGATTTCATCGATCGGTTGGATTTTCTCTATCAATAGATGCTGTAAATCACTTATGGATTGGACCATGACTTTAATAAAAATACTGTATTGCCCAGTTGTATAATGCGCTTCTACCACTTCCGGAAGTGCCTCAAGCTTGGCTAAGGTCGTCGGATAGTCGCCAGCTCGGGCTAAATTGATACCGATAAAGCAACAAACATCATATCCGAGCTTTTTTGCATTTAAATGAACGTGCGTGCCATCTATGTAACCGGCTTTACGAAGCTTTTCTACTCGAACATGTATTGTCGCCGGACTAACTTTATTGGCTTTTGCAATTTCAGCATAAGAAATTCGAGCATCCTGCTGCAAAGTCCGCATGATTGATTTATCTAAATTATCGATCATTTAATTCTTACTCCTGAAAATGCAGAATCGGTAAACAAAATTTAATAAATTAGATTATTGTCGCTGATTATATATAAGTAAAGTGTTTATTTGTTGTTTGGTATTGAAGGTGAGAATGTTTTTGGAAGATGATAGACAAAACCGATAAGAAGGAAATGGTCATGTCTATAACTCAATTAAAAATCCACTCACAGTCGTATGCAATCAAGCATGAAATAACAAAGCAGTTATGCGAAAAGTTGAATCTTGCAATTGTTCAGGCTCCACTAATAGTGCCCGCTGACAGCGGCTTACAAGATACGCTTAGTGGGCATGAAAAGCCTGTCAGTCTTGAGGTGCGAGCGGAGGGGCAGCGTTACGAGGTGGTGCATTCATTGGCTAAATGGAAGCGAGCTATTCTAGCTAAATACCGTGCCCAACCTGGGGAAGGGGTGCTAACCCATATGCTGGCGCTGCGGCCGGATGAAGAAGTATTAAGTTCACGCCATTCGGTGCAGGTCGATCAATGGGATTGGGAACAGGTTCTTGCGGCTGATTCGCGAACTTTAATGACCCTAAGAAAAACAGTAGAACTAATCTACACCGCGATAAAGTCTGCGGCAAAAGCCACAGGTCACTGGAGCGAAAGTTATGCGGATACAGTTTTCTTTATTCACAGCGAAGAATTGCGAGAAATGTTTCCAAAGCTCTCGGCAAAACAGCGGGAAAAAGAAATAACTCGGATGCATAAAGCAGTTTTTATAATTGGGATTGGCGGTGAGTTGAGTGATGGCCAAAAGCATGATGATCGTGCCGCTGATTATGATGATTGGACTACGCTAAATGAAGATGGACTTTATGGTTTAAATGGTGATTTGTTGGTCTGGCATGATGGTCTAGACGATGCTTTGGAGCTGTCTTCAATGGGCATTCGCGTGACCCCAGAGGTCATGGTTAGACAACTGGAGTTGAAGGGAGGGCTGCCCTCTTTGGATTTACCCTGGCATCGACAGTTGATATCAGGGGAGTTCCCCGCAACGATTGGGGGAGGTATTGGGCAATCGCGGGTGGCTATGTGGTTGCTACAACAAGAACATATTCAACACGTGCAAGCTCCTGCGGCTTAAGGGCAGAGGTCACTCCAAAACTCGTGGCATGAGGGAGGGCTGCCCTCTCTCATGCAAGCGCGGGGGCGGGGACCTCTGCCCCGCAGGGTGGTTAGCTGAGGGGATGGCCTTTGCAAAGAGAGCTGAGCCAGTCGCGTAGTGCTTCGTGCGAGGGGTTTTGCCGAAAGGCTTCAGGGTAAATAAAGTAAAAGCTATCGGCGGTTCGAATGCCGTGAAAAGGAAGTTCAAAGAGCTCGTTTTGACGTTCGCGTTCGGTCGTTAGAAACTCGTTCAAAAGAGCGATTCCTTGCCCATACTTAGCGGCCTCAGCTGCTAGCAATAAATGACTAAAGTGATGCACGCGGGTGCCCTCGGGTACCCCACCATCGGCCCCGCCGGCGGCGAACCACTCTTGCCAGTCGCGCCCAGGTTCGGCGGCAGAAAAGGTTGAGGCTGCCGATAATAATGGATACCCAGCGAGCTCCCGAAAATCAGCTATTTTACTCAGCTCTTCCCATAAACGCGGTGCGCAGTAAGGTTTCAGCGTTTCGTCGTACAGATGGCAACTCACGAATCCCGCCTTCGGTGGCCGAGTCGTTATGAAGCAATCTGCGATGCTACTGTCGAAGTCTCCGTCGCGAGTTAAGATTTGCAAACTCAGGTCGACATTAGGAAACCGCTCTCGAAATTCATCAATTGCGGGGATCAGCCATTTCACTGCCAAAGAACCAAATAGCGCGAGGCGCAGCGGGCCCTCTGTGCCTTTACGAATACTTCTCGTGGCCAATTGTATCGTTTCGATAGGGGTTTGGATCTTGTCGATAAAGCTTCGCCCGACCGCGGTCAGACGTAGGTGTCTTCCGCTGCGAATAAACAAGGGCTGCCCTAGGTGTTCTTCGAGCAACTTCACCTGATGGCTGACCGCGCTCTGGGTGACGAAAAGGCGCTCTGCTGCAGCGGAGAAACTTCCGGATTTAGCGACTTCTGTGAAGTAATGTATGGCGCGAAATGGCGTGGTCATTTGTATCTATAAATCTCATGTAGAATTCAATTAATATCATTTTATTTAATGGGTAAGCGAAAGTAAAATGCCGCCATCAAATTCGACAGAGGTGGCAATGGATCGTTCGTTAATTCAAGCAGTTATCATGTTGGTGTTCGGCAACAATGTGGCCATTTTGTCTGACTCTCTGATCAAGTTGGTAGGTAGTCATGACGCGCCATTTCAGTTTGCCTTCCTTCGTTTAATCAGTGCCTTACTGGTACTTATTCCACTAATGGTTGTGCTAAAGAAGCCATTAAAGCCGACGCATACGCGCTGGCATTGGGTGCGCGCCCATGTGTGGCTCGTTAGTTCGTTGTGTATGGTGATTTCGCTGACGACGTTGCCGCTGGCGACTGCGAACGCGGTTTTTTACGCTGCGCCGCTGATTACGGTGGTACTGGCGGTACTGCTCTTTAGTGAACGTGCATCGCTGGCGTGTTTTATTGCCTCTGGGGTAGGGCGTTGGTCGTAGCGCTGGCGCTTGCGGTTAATAATTTGCTGATTAAAAAGCTCCCAGCCCATCATGGCGTGGTTGAAACGCTCTATTACACAACGCTATTGGCTCTGCCATTGGCGGCGGCTGGCGCCTGGATTGAAGGTGCTACCTGGTCATGGAGTATGGCGTTGTTGGCCTTTGGGTCCAGCGTGTTTGTATTGATCTATGCGGCTACCTGCGTGTTTGCCTATCGAGCCGCCCAGAGTAGTGTGGTGTCGAGTGCTGAATACACTGGTTTGATTGGCGCAGTGCTTGTGGGGATGGTGTTTTTCGCCGAGCAGCCCGAACTAAGGTTTTATCTTGGTGCCATGTTGATTGTGGTTCCGCTGGTTACCTTGACGTTCTTGCAACGTGAGGGCAGAGGTCGATAGAAAAACTGTGCTAGAAGGGAGGGCTGCCCTCTCTAATGCAAGCGGGGTAGGGGGGACGTCTGCCCTGAGGGTTATGGGGTGGTGATGTGGTGTTGGCGGAGTGCTTGGGTGAGTGCGTGTTGGGCGGCGGGAGAGCCGTGAATGAGGCGCACGCGGCCAACGTGTGAGGCCTGGAGGACGAAGTCGAGGAGTTCGGCTTGGTCGGCGTGGGCGGAGTAGCCGCCGAGGGTGTGAATGCCGGCGCGGATGCTAATGCGCTCGCCCTCGAGCTCGACGTAGCCGCCTTCTGGGCCATAGCGCTGGATATCACGGCCAGGTGTACCTTCGGCTTGGTAGCCGACAAACACGACGTCGGTGCGAGGGTCGGGTAGTAAGGCTTGCAAATAATTCACCATGCGGCCACCGGCACACATCCCGCTTGCTGCGATAACGATACAGGGTTCGCCAGAAGTACGCAGAAAATTCACGATATGTTCGTGGTCGGCGTGGTTTTCAACGATATGCAAGCGACTGAAGTCGAGCGGATTGCGACCTGCATGACTGCGGGCAAGAGCCTCGGCGTCCCAATGGTCATTAAGTTGTTGGTAGAGCTGGGTAAATGCGGTTGCCATGGGCGAGTCCAGGATGACGGTGATCTTGGGCCAAAAGCTACCGTGGGTGGCGATAATGTCTTCGATTTCGTACAACAATTCTTGGGTGCGACCGATGCTAAAAGCTGGTATCAACACGGCGCCGCCATCTTCTACACAGTGTTCGATGACACTGCGCAAACGTTCTTCGCGATCGGCGCGCGACTCATGTAGGCGGTCGCCGTATGTGCTCTCTAGATAAAGAATATCGGCACGCTCCAAGGGTGTTGGATCAGGCAGCAATGGCGTATTTCTGCAGCCGATATCGCCAGAGAAAACGATGCGAAAGCTGGCACCTGTGGTATTTTCAGCCCCACTGTTGGCGGTGTTGGCAGGGCCTCCGATGGTAGCATGTGTTTCGCGATGATCGTGCCAGTCAAATTCAGCATAAGCCGACCCCAATATATGTCCAGCCTGTCGTAATCGCAGTCGTAACGATGCCGCGCCACTCTTGCCAGCCCCAACCCCAGCCGCAGCCCCAACCCCAGCCGCAGCCGCAGCATCACCGGCCTCGATCAGTGCCGTCAAATCGGTCCACGCGTCATACTCGACGGGCACTATCAAGGATTGCATGAGCTCTAAAACCGAGGCAATTAGACTCTTATCGCGCGTGAGTCCTAAACGCAATGCGTCCTCGATGACTAAAGGAAGTAGCATTGCCGTAGCCCGTGTGCAGTAGATTGGGCCGCGGAAACCGGCAATTAATAAATAAGGTATGCGACCGACGTGGTCAATGTGGCAATGAGTGATGACAAGAGCACGGACATTGGCTAATGAAAACGAGATTTCCGGCGCCCCCAACGAACCAGACGAACCGCCGGCCTCCTCTCCCTGAAACAAGCCACAATCAATCAGCACTGAGTCGTTCGCGGTCAAGAACAGTTCGTGGCACGAGCCGGTAACGCCATGCAAGGCGCCGTGATGAATGACTTGTCCTACGGATGGCACACTAGCCCCCTTTCGTCGTGACCCTTAGGAGCTGCGCCGAGCGCTTAACTTACTCGGAAGCTCCGCTGCGTTAACTGCGCTGCGTTCTACCATAGCAATACAGAATAATAAGCAGGAGAGTAGGACTAGGGCAACTGGTGCGGCAAAGGTGGTGACTTGTGGTTGCAAGGTATCCGTTGCCATGGTGGTAATGCCCGCATGCAATGAAGTAAAACCCGCCGCGATGAAAAAAGCACTGCCAATGAGACTCGATAGCTCGCGGTGGTGTTGGATAACCCCCAACGACAAGGCGCAAATAATACCCAACACAACAAAGAACCAGACAAAGATATTAGCCGTCCATACGGCAGTCAAAAGGGCTACATTTGCACATAAAATTAATAAGAGTTTCATAGTGCCGAGGTCCTTCTTCAGCGGCCTGTCCATCATGCTTTACACTAAGCAAACAAAAAGATAACACGCGAAGAGGTGAATATAAACATTTTTTTGTACTCTTTTGTTACACCTAACCGTGATCTCTTGCTGCACTAGCAAGGCAAAGTTATACTGACACGCAACTAAGGAACAGTTCGCCGCCTCACGCTCAAGCAAAGCTCAAGCTACGCCCAAGGCAAGCCCAAGCGAACTCAAGTACCGCCCATTACTCGGATGTAAGCCATCGTGAAACTGTTAACCTCACTTCTACAACTTCCGCGTCCAGCAAAACGTGCGATTAGCGTTATTGTCGATATCTTGGCCGTGACCATCGCGCTGCTCTTGGCGATGGTGCTGAGCAAAGACACGGTTATTCCGAACAATCTACTGAGTTGGCTGAGTGTCTATAGCTACCTGATCATTGGTTCGATTGCAGTGTTCGTGAAGTTAGGGTTGTATCGCGCGGTCGTGCGTTATGTTTCAGTGCGGGCTTTCATTGTGGTCTTTACCGGTGCATTCATTTCGACCCTGCTGCTGGCGGCATTAACTTACGCTTTTAAAATCAATCTGCCAGCGACTGGCATTGTGAATTACGGTCTGACGGCGCTACTTATTATTGGTGGTAGCCGTTTCGCTATGCGCGAAATCTACCATCGCTTGGTGAGTCGCAAGAAAACGCCAGTAATGATTTATGGTGCCGGGTCGGCGGGCCGGCAACTCGCGCAAGCGTTAACGAATGGTGAAGAGTTTGCTCCCGTGGTGTTCGTCGATGATGACAAAACGCTGCAAAGCGCAATGTTGCTAGGCATTCCAGTTATTGAACCTAGCCAAGTGGAACGTACCGTTAAGAAGCATGGGATTGAGCGTATATTGCTTGCCTTACCGAGTGCGTCGCGTGCAACGCGTAAAGCGATCCTAGAATCACTTGAGACGCTGAATGTGAAGGTTCTCACCGTGCCGGGTATGGCCGATATGGTGAATGGTGAGATGACCATTGATCAACTGCAAGATGTGCGCATTGAGGATCTGCTCGGGCGCGACCCAGTGGATCCAGATCCTGCACTCATGCAGAAGCACATCAAAGATAAAGTAGTTCTCGTTACTGGAGCCGGTGGCTCTATCGGCTCCGAGTTGTGTCGACAGATTATCCTGCAAAAACCGAAAGCCCTTATTCTCTATGAGTTGTCGGAATTTGGCCTTTACAGTATTGAGAAAGAGCTACGTGAATTAATCAACAAACTTAAGTTACCAGCAATCGATATCTACCCGATTATTGGTACGGTGCAGCGCCGCAACCGTATTGAAGCAGTGATGACTTCGTTCCATGTGCAAACGGTCTACCACGCAGCGGCGTACAAACATGTGCCTCTAGTTGAGTTCAATATGGTTGAAGGCGTGCGTAATAATGTCTTTGGCACCTGGCATACGGCTGAGGCTGCGCTGAAAGCCAATGTCGAGTTATTTGTTCTTATTTCGACCGATAAAGCGGTGCGCCCGACAAACGTGATGGGCACCACCAAGCGTCTTGCTGAACTCGTATTACAAGGTTTAGCCGAGCGAACCAAAGCGGCGCAAGGTAATACGCGTTTCTGTATGGTGCGGTTTGGTAATGTATTGGGTTCTTCTGGTTCAGTGGTGCCGTTGTTTAAGCGTCAAATTGAGCAGGGTGGGCCGGTAACGGTCACGCATCCTGATATTACGCGCTACTTTATGACTATTCCTGAAGCTGCACAGCTGGTGATTCAGGCGGGCACTATGGGCGACTCCGGAGCGGTATTCGTACTCGATATGGGCGAGCCGGTAAAAATTGTTGATATGGCGCGTAAAATGATCCACTTGAGTGGTCTTGAGGTGCGTTCGGAAAAGCATCCCCTTGGCGATATCGATATCACATACACGGGCTTGCGCCCCGGCGAGAAGCTCTATGAAGAACTACTGATCGGTGACAATGTCAGCGAATGTGATCATCCGCGTATTTGCCGCGCACATGAACAAGCGTTGAGTTGGAATCAGATGGATGCATTACTTGAGCAACTTAACGACGCCTGTCAAAACTTCCGCATTGACGATTTGCGTGAGCTGCTACTTAATGCGCCCACCGACTACCAGCCGAGTGACGGTAAGATTAACGATCTCATTTGGCAACACATGCAGTAAGGTTTTCCTAAACGGTTAAACGTCAGAAAATTCTTTGTTTTGCTCGCGTTGAATACGAAAGAAGACTTCTTCGCGATGTACGGGCACTTCGCGTGGCGCTTCAATCTGAATTTTGACTTGGGTGCCACGAACATCGGCGATGTTGATTGTTACGTCGTCACCAATCTTGAGTGACTCACCTGCTTTACGAGTGATAATAAGCATAGCTGAATATCCCTATATATTTTTGTTTTTCCAAATGAATAAGTCACAGCTAGTATAATCACTGGGTACGAAATGTCTCGTTTTTTTAACGCAAAAGATACAACTTTTGTCGTTTAATTGTCCGACGCCGCCGATGAAATCTTTCCAGTCCCTGTCATATGTCATATACCCGCAAAACAATCCTTATGCTTAAATGCCATTGACAACATTTTTGCATTGACGCAAATTCTTCACAATAAAGTGTGTAATTCACAACATTTACAATGTAAACTCGATCGGACGAACAACAAATAAAAAATAACGAATAACGCAAAAGAGAAAGACATGGCAGCAAGGAAGAAAACACGGAAAGTATATCTGTATCGAGGAGACGAGGCTGTGTCGACCTTCGTGCAACCAAGCACAGATTCTCGGTTCCGCTCCATTACCTCTATTCGTGATCACTTCAAACGCAACCCTACCTTGACTCATGCCAACCTTATTGATGTACGTGGTAAAAACTGGCACATCGGCCGGAACTCAGGTCGCATACGGTTATTCTGGATAATTTTACGGCTTAGTTAGTGACTGATTCAGGTGGCTCTTGGCTAGATAAAGAGGCTATCCAAACAAATTATTTTGTGTTTATATGAATCAGTAACGTTAACTAAAAGTATCTTACTGGCCGATGAAAATAATAAATACGGATATACAGGCTAGAGCTGTTCTACAACTCGTAACTGCGACGGCGCTTTTTTTCGCCGGCGTGTTGATACTTGCTTATCGAATTCTAGAGCCGTCGCAACAATTGCTTTATCATTCCACCAGTTCCTCGTTTCAGGTGCTGATGGTAAGCCTTGGCGTAGCTGTTTTACTTCGAAGTTACTTTCGGTTGAGTAAGGTCGCAGCAAGGCTCTCCGTGGCTTTTGCGCTCGTCGGTTTAGTTGCCATTGTAGATGGCCTCAGCGGAAGTTACTTTGATTCTTTTAACGCACAAATTCCCTGGTTTGCCTATTTAGGTTTTGTCCCCCTTACCGTTGGTCTGCTTGCTCTATTTCCCGAAGCTCAACAACGTAAACCTTGGCAGCAGTTGGTTTTGCAGGCAAGTGCTGGCTACGGTCTGGCCTTCGCTGGCATTGGTTTTGCCTTTCTACTCATGCACCTGTTTCTCAAATCACCGCTACTCGCCAAGCATCCGACCGGAAGCTTAGTCGTCTGTGTGACCGCGATACTCGCGGGGGTTGCCTGCTATGCCACTCACTATCGTGGGCGGCGACCGCTGCCTAAGTTATCGCCCACCTCAGCAAACTTCACTACCTTAGCGGTGTTGACGGTCATGGTGTTTGGTATTGGTATGTTCCATACCCAAATGGCAGAGTTGCGTGCCGAAGGTGAGCGCGCGGTGCAACAGTTAGAACAAACGCGGACCGCAATTGGTGAAAGTATTATCGAGTTATTCAATCGTTTGGGACAACGCTGGGAAATGTATCCTATGCGTGAACATTCCGAATTGATGGAAATCGATATCGTTACCTACCTCAAAGATGTTAATTACCTCGACGCATTGTTTTTAGTTGCGCCAGATCAAAGTGTTGTATTTGAACGCTTAAAGCCATCACGTAATAGTTATTACGAAGCAATGATGAACGATCCCGCGATCCGCAAAGGTCTTGCCATTAATAGTTCGAATACTGAAATCTTGGTGCCAGAATTTGCGGTAAAGGATTTGACCGCCAAACTAGTAGTACGCATACCGGTTGATTTTGTTGACCTCGAAGGGCAGGGCGATACCGGGCTTTACTCGGTGCTCGCGGTATTAGATGTGCGGGCCATGCTCGGGACTGCGGTAATGAATACGGTCGACTCGGATATCGAAACCTATACCTTAGTGAGGCCGGGTCGTTGGATGGATCGTGGCGGTTTCTGGGTGACAGAGCCAACCGCGGATTATCTCGAAAATAAGGCGATAAAGCTGTATAGCAGCACGCTTTCCATGTACTACAGTTCGGGGATCCCGACCGAAGCGTACCTCTATCGGCTTGATACTTTGCAAGAGACTTCGAACTTGCAAATGCTCATCATCGTTGGCGGTATTGGCTTAGTATTGTTAGTGGTGCTCGCCGTCGAACGTAATGTCTCGCTGGAAGTACAGGGACGGCAGTTGTTTTATCAAGCGCATCATGACGCACTGACCGGGCTATGGAACCGTTCCAGTATTGAGCAGTACATTGGCAGCAAGTTTTATGAATCGAAAGATGTCACGGTGCTTTTTATCGACCTTGATGGCTTTACCTTAATTAATGACAGTCTTGGTTTGCATGTTGGTGATGAGATTTTGAACCAACTGGCTGAACGATTGGAGAGCGAACAGCCGCGCCGTAGTGAGCTTGCACGTTTTGCAAGTGATGAGTTTATCTTGGTGCTAGATGGTGCGACGACCTTCCCAGAGCGCGTTAATAGCTTAGCCGAAGATATTATGAATCTTGTCGCACAGCCTTATCGGGTGGGTGACAACAAAGTCTATCTGACCGCAACCATTGGCGTGGCACACCAAACGCCAGACGTGAGAACTCCGCTAGAACTAATTCAACGTGCCGATATGGCCATGCATCAAGCGAAGAAGTTAGGGTATAACTACGTGCTTGAATACGAGCCAAATATGGCCAAGCGCTTAATCTCGACCTCATCGATGCGGAGTAACTTGCAAGAAGCAATTGATAACAACGAGCTGGAATTGCATTACCAACCGATTGTTCGCAGTAATGACCATCAAGTGGTGCAAGTAGAGGCTCTGTTGCGCTGGCCGCAGGTGGATGGCAGCTTTATAGCTCCTGACGAATTTATCCCAGTAGCGGAAATGACCGGGCAAATTATTCCGCTGAGTGAATGGGTCTTCAAGCGCGCCTGTGAGGATGCCATTAAACTGCAGCAACGTGAGCCACGCCTACGCATGTCGGTTAATATTTCCGCGCTGCATTTCAACCGTGCGAATTTTGTCGATTTTGTGCTGAATACCCTCGCTGAAACAGGCTGCCGCGGTACTTGGATTGAGCTTGAGCTGACCGAGAGTATTTTGTTGGAAGGCAGCCAGTATGCGATTGAGCGCCTCGAACTGTTGCGTAAGCACGGTTTAAGCATTGCCTTAGATGATTTTGGTACTGGCTTTTCGAGTTTAAGTTACTTGAAACGTTTGCCGTTAGATGTAGTTAAGATTGACCGTAGCTTTATTGCCGGGATTCGTCATCACAAGGGGGATCGGGTGCTCATTGAAAGTGTGATTAAAATTGCGCAAAGCTTAAATTTTGCGGTCTTAGCGGAGGGGGTCGAAACGCCGCAACAGGCTGAGTTTGTTAGTGAGTTAGGTTGTAATTTTCTGCAGGGCTTTTACTTCGGCCGTCCCGTCCCGTTAGAAGACCTTTAAGAGCGTTATTCGTTGTTCGTACGCTACGCTGTTCGTCCGTGCTACGCACTGTTCGTCGCGAACAGCACAAAGTGCGGACGAACAGAGAGGCGTAGCCGAACGTACGAACAGCGAACAACGAGGTTTTAGAAGCTGTACATGGCCATGAACTGTAGACGCGTCATGTCGCCGTCGACCCCTGCCTCGGTTTCACGCGTTGCGCGCGAAAGCTCCGCACCAAACGTCAAGTTTTTCGCTGGCGAGTACATAAAGTTAGCGCCGAGACGTTGGGTATATTCGGTCACGCTAACGCCGGTGAGCGCGGTGTCGTTATCAGCCCAGCCACGGCTGTAGACGAAGTTTGAGCGCGCTTTTTCACTCCACATATGGCGATACGCAAGGGTAATCCCCGATGAATCGATGGTTTCCAGATCACCATTCGCGTCAACGACAGCCGCATTGAAGGTATTCAAACCGAGGTACCGACCGAAACCAGAACCTGTCTGGAAGGACGCTCGGATATCATTTTTACCAAGCTGCCATTTTGCACCGACGGAAATGCCATAACCGGAAGCGGTCTCGTCACTGCCATCGCCATCAACATCATGCGCAAGTTGGCGTACCAAGCCGGCGATGCTGTAGGACAAATCTCCCGACTTACCGACGTATTTCGCAGTTAAATCGGGTACTACGCCGTCACTGGAAGTGATGCGGCCACCGCCGCCAAAAGGTGTGACCGTCGTTTCTGGATTCTCCGCGGAAACGCTAAAGCCACCTTGGGTATAACGAATTTGTGGCTGACGGGCGAAGATAATGCCATCGGTTGCCCCGATAAAGTCGACGGACTCAGGTAAAATGCTTAAGTTCTGGAAGTTCGACCAGGCCTGACCTACCAACCAGTTACCATAAGTGAAGTAGGCTTGACGTAAACGCGGAGCATAAGAGTTAGTAATCCGCTCGTCACCGACCGGAACGGTCATAAAGTCTAGTTCGATACGCGCTTTGACCGTTTCTCCGTTATCAAGATCTTGGCTGACGTCAAAGAAAAAGCGCGATTGGCGCGCATGGACGTCGGTCACTACGTCATCACCATTCCCCCCGACTGGGGTGGTGCTTGGAATATAAAATTGGCGACCGATGAAGCCGCTGGAAGGTGCGGTGCCATCTTGATAATCTGACATGAAGGCATCAAGTTTAATATAGCCGCTGAAGCTCCACTCTGGGTCAGCAGCGTGAGCCGGTGTCATGGCGATTGCGCCTACTACGGCACTGGCAAGCAGCGATTTAGTTAATGTTTTTGGCAGCATTGCGGTGCTCCTTGTTAGAGAAAAATGCGTTGTTTGATGTTCGCTGTTCGTTGCTCGAGAAACAAAGGGTTAAAACAAACATCAAACATCGAACTTTGTGCAGAAAAGCATCGAATGGTTGGGGCAAATAATCAATCTAGACTATGGTCTAATGGTCGCCGCAGCCGATATAACTGAAGGTATAGCCATACAAAAAAGCGTTGTTGGCTGTTCGCTATTCGATGTTCGAGAAAAATTAAACAAACAGCGAACAGCAAATAGCGAACAACGCAGTTACAGGTTTGAGGAGGTTTTATGCAGCAGAACGTATACAAAGTGCCGGCGGAAGCGAAGAGCCGTGCGCACATCGACAACGAACGTTATCTCGAAATGTATCAGCACAGTGTTGAGGACCCTGAAGGTTTTTGGCGCGAGCAAGGCCAGCGTATTGACTGGTTTAGTCCGTATAGCAAAGTAAAAAATACGAGCTTCAAACCGGGCGATATCACCATTAAATGGTTTGAAGATGGCACGCTGAATGCCTGCTACAACTGCGTTGATCGCCATTTGGCGGAGCGTGGTGACAAAACTGCGATTATTTGGGAGGGTGACGACCCTTCAGTGAGCGAAGAAATTAGCTATAAACAGTTGCATGCGGAAGTGTCGCGTTTTGCCAATGGTTTGAAGAAGCTTGGTGTAAGCAAGGGCGACCGCGTGGCGATTTATATGCCTATGGTGCCAGAAGCGGCCTATGCCATGCTGGCTTGTGCGCGAATTGGTGCAGTGCATACGGTTATTTTTGGTGGCTTCTCACCCAACGCTATCGCCGACCGTGTGAACGACTGTGGTGTGAAGGTCGTGATCACTGCCGATGAAGGGCGTCGTGGTGGTAAAACTACGCCATTGAAAGCCAACGTCGATGAAGCACTAAAAGACAATCGTTGTCCGTCGGTTGAGCATGTTGTGGTCGCGAAAGTCACCCACGGCGATGTGGCCTTCGATGACCAGCGTGACGTTTGGTGGGATCAGTTAGTGAAAGATGTCGCCACTGAATGTCAGCCAGAAGTGATGAATGCGGAAGACCCACTATTTATTCTGTATACCTCGGGCTCTACTGGTAAACCTAAAGGTGTATTGCACACTACCGGTGGTTACATGGTGTGGGCGTCGATGACCCATGAGTACGTGTTTGACTACCATGAAGATGATGTTTACTGGTGTGCGGCGGATGTGGGCTGGATCACTGGTCATACTTACATCGTTTATGGTCCGCTTGCGAACGGCGCAACCACCTTGGTATTTGAAGGTTTGCCAACTTATCCAGGTGTAGGCCGAATTGGTGAGGTGGTCGACAAGCACGGTGTGAATATTCTCTACACGGCGCCGACAGCAATTCGGGCATTGATGGCGAAAGGCACAGCGGCGGCTGATACCAGTTCACGCAAGTCGCTACGCACGTTAGGCTCGGTGGGCGAGCCGATTAACCCTGAAGCTTGGGAATGGTATTACAAAGTGATGGGCGACAGCCGCTGTCCGATTGTCGATACTTGGTGGCAGACGGAGACCGGCGGCATCATGATCACGCCATTGCCGGGCGCAACCGACCTGAAACCGGGCTCAGCAACGCGTCCCTTCTTCGGGGTGCAGCCTGCGTTGGTGGATGCCGATGGTAACGAGCTCGAGGGTGCGGTCGATGGCAACTTGGTGATTAAAGACTCTTGGCCAGGGCAGTCACGCACGCTGTGGGGTGACCACGAGCGTTTTGAGCAGACCTATTTCTCAGCCTACAAAAACTTGTATTTTTCGGGCGACGGTGCGCGCCGTGATGAAGACGACTACTTCTGGATCACCGGTCGGGTGGATGACGTTCTCAACGTCTCCGGTCACCGCTTAGGTACTGCCGAGATCGAAAGTGTGTTGGTTGAACACCCAGCTATTTCAGAAGCTGCAGTGGTGGGTTATCCGCACGACTTGAAGGGCCAAGGTATCTATGTGTATCTGATTGCCATGTCAGGCACTGAGGTGACCGAAGAACTGACGAAAGAAGTGCGCGAATGGGTTCGTAAAGAGCTGAGTCCGATTGCGACGCCAGACTTTATTCACTGGGCGCCGGACTTGCCGAAAACCCGCTCGGGTAAAATCATGCGTCGGATCCTGCGCAAGATTGCCGCCAATGAGTTTGAAAATCTTGGCGATACTTCTACGCTCGCCGATCCAAGTGTGGTAGATTCGTTAATCGACAACCGCTTAAATAAGTAAGCGTAGCCCGCAGTTCTACTGCCGGGGGAGCTTGAATTGATTCGCCATCGTTGATGTGGGAGATATGGCTAAATTTTTAATTGCTGATGACCATCCATTGTTTCGCGAGGCGCTGCAAGGCGCGCTCGCGAATCATTATGCTGATCTCGAACTCAGAGAAGCGGGTGATCTCGAGGCAACCTTAGCTGCACTCAACGACGATGATGATCTTGATTTGCTACTGCTCGATTTGCATATGCCGGGCAGTGGCGATCTTTATGGTTTAATTCGTATTCGCGAAGATTTTCCGCTGTTACCTGTGGCGGTGATTTCTGGTTCAGAAGAAGCCAGCGTGGTGGCCAAATGTATTGGTTTTGGCGCGCTCGGCTTTATCCCCAAGTCGTTATCCTCGGCAAAAATTGCAGAAGCCATCGACGCCATTATGCAGGGCGATACTTGGGTTCCTGAAGAAGTGCGCGGGCGATTAGACCGCGTGAGTGATGAAGACCATGAGTTAGCCCGCAAAGTTGCCGATCTCACCCCTCAGCAGTATCGGGTTCTCTACCTACTACATGAAGGTTTGTTGAATAAACAAATTGCCTACCAACTGAACATCACTGAAGCGACCGTGAAAGCGCATATCACGGCAATTTTCCGCAAACTTGGCGTCTATAGCCGTACTCAAGCTGTTTTGCTGGCGGAGCGTCTTCAGCTCGAAGCGCCAGTAAGTTAATCCCTCGTTAGTATTTGTAAGTTTCTGTAACATTCTTTACACAAATATCGTGTCTGAACGAATTATTTCGTGGTAAGTTAGTCGAATAATAATGACTAGAAATACGTAGGAAGGATGATCATGAGTAACAAGCCCAAAATAGTGCGTCCTGCTGCCATTGCAGTTGCAGTGATGACCTCGCTGAGTGCGACGGTGGCGATTGCGCAGCAGTTGCAAACCCAGCCCGAGCGAACGATAACTCCCGTTCAGGACTACCACGCCAAAGTAGCGAAAGGCGATGCCCAGCGGATCGTGCGCAGCAATGCGGTAACGCGTTTTATTGTGGAGTTAAAAGATCCCGCTGTTGCAACCTACAAAGGTGGTATCGCGGGTTTTGAACCGACTTCACCAGTTGTGACCAAGGTCGGCAAGCTACAGCTTGGCAGTCAACCCGTCGAAAACTACCAAGTACATTTGTTGCAGAAGCAAAATGAAGTGTTTGCGGCGTTAAAAGCCAAGCTGCCAGAGTTGAAAGTTCGTAAACACATGAGCTTGGTCTTCAACGGTATGGTGGTTGAGGTCGCGGGTCCAGTAGCAGATCAAGAGGCGTTGCTCAATCGTTTGAATCAAACCCCAGGGGTCAAACGGGTTTATCCTGATGAGAAGTTCTACGCCAGCATGCCAACTACGGTGGACTTGGTGAACGCACCAGCGGTGTGGAATGAATTAGGTGCACGGGCCGACGCCGGCCGTGATATTCGAGTCGCAATCATCGACAGTGGTATCGACTCCGATCATCCGATGTTCGCTGATAATGGTCACCCGGCAGTCGCAAGACCTGCTAATCCTGATTACTGCTCGAGTGTTCCTTCGTTTTGTAATGACAAATTGATCGTAGCGCGTTGGTATCAACCGACCGGCGATATTAGCCCTGACGAAGTGTTAACACCGGAAGATGTTGACGGGCATGGTACGCATGTTGCGGGTACTGCCGTAGGTAACCCAGTGACGGCAACCATCAATGGTATCGCTTATGACATGAGTGGTATTGCTCCGGGCGCACACTTGATGGTGTACAAAGCGCTCTTTAACGACGCCGAAGGCAACGGAACAGGTAGCAGCTCGAACTTGATTCAAGCACTTGAAGACGCTGTTGCCGATGGCGCTGATGTGATCAACAACTCTTGGGGGAGCAGCCCTGGCGGCGACCCTTCAAATAGCCCTTATCGGTCAGCCTTTGCCGCAGCGAAAACTGCTGGTGTACTTACCGTGACCGCGGCAGGTAATGACGGTCCAGGCGATCGTACTGTGGGTTGCCCAGGTTGTATTGAAGATGGCTTGACCATTGCAAGTAGTCAACATGGCCGTGTTGTTTCCAGTAATGTTGTAGTTGGCGGGCAAAGCTATACATCAACCCCAGGTAACGGCGATTTTGCCATTACCGCAGATATCAATGCCTCACTCGATTTAGCAATCAATCATGCAGCGAATGCTGAGGCTTGCTCATCGTTCCCCGCTGGTACCTTTAGTAACGAAATTGTGTTGGTGGCACGCGGTAACTGTACCTTTGTTGAAAAAGCTCAGAACGTGCAAGCCGCCGGTGCGGTTGGCATGATCGTTTATAACAACGAGAGCTCGACGATTGTTATGGCGATGGAAGGTGCAACCCTACCTTCGGTGATGATTTCGCAGTCAGCAGGACAAACCATTACCAGCAATTGGAACAGCAGTTCTACTGCATCGATTCGCGAACCGATTAAGTCAGTGAATACGGCGTTGCAAGACGTAATGTCGAACTTTAGTTCACGTGGGCCCAACGGTGATTCAAGCTTCTTAAAGCCTGACTTAACCGCACCAGGTTCAAATATTTTATCTGCCGTGCCAGGTGGCTACGGTTCTTTGTCGGGAACATCGATGGCGTCACCGCACGTAGCGGGCGCAGCCGCGTTGTTGTTAGATAAGAGCGATGGTGCTTGGTCTGCGGAAGACTTGAAATCGCTGCTAATGACGTCTGCCAACGATCAATTACGGGGTGATAACCAAGTTTCTGCAGCAACGCCATTTGAAGGCGGTGCAGGACGCCTTGATGTAGAAGCGGCAGCAGACAGTTTTGTAGTAGTGGACCAGCCGTCACTTGCCAACAACAGTTGTGCCGTGGGTTGTTCTTTTACCCGCACGCTCACTAATAAAGGTTCGAGTAGCGTAAGTTTTACCACGGATCTGACCTTTAACGACCCTGCTGTGTCAGCGAGCATTGACGATGCGGCGTTTACTTTAGCCCCAGGTGCATCAAAAACCGTCAGCATTGAAATTGACACACGTTACGGTGTGTCGGGTTGGCAGTTTGGTGAGTTGATGTTTGTTAGCTCGGGTACGCATCCGGTCATGCGGCTACCGATTGCGGTGTTAGCTGAAACGTCCGATAACGCACAAATCGTGAGCGTCGGCGAAACCACCGCAGCGCCAAAAGCTGGTGAGGCATTTGGTCTTGAAGTGTTGGGCGCTTTGGGCGACACCGGTCAAGCCGTCACCTTGCAAATTGACGTGCCAGCGGAAGTAACACTTGACCGCGATAGCGTCGTTTTCAACAAGACGTTGTCGCAGGCGACGCAAGAAACAGTCAGTGCGGATGGCCGCACGATTGTTTGGCAAGGTACGCAAACCGATGCCGCAAATACCACGCAAATGAACTCGGCAAATAGCATGTTCTTTGCGGGGCTGCCGCTTGCCGATATCGTTGATAACTTCAACAGTATCTGTAATGCCGACGACTGTGACGATGATCTTTTCACAGTTCCAATCGGTGATGATGGCGGTATCTTCCTCGATGGTGTGCGTTACGACAACCTCGTCGCGACAACTAACGGTATTATTGGTGCGGGTACAAATACGGGTGATTATGCCGGCGTTGCTTTGAACCAAGCGATTCCAAGCGATGCACCACCGAATGCGTTCTGGGCACCTTACTGGACCGATCTCGAAGTCGGCCCGAATGTCGGCGGTGGTAAGCTCAACTATGTTTGGGTGACTGAAGGCAGCAATACTTGGTTCGTACTCGAATACGAAAACGCCCGTGAATGGGATGATGAAACCAGTGGTCGCACCTATACCTTCTCGGTATGGTTTAAATTGGGTACTGATGAGGTGTATTACAATTACATCGACATTCCAGCTACAGCGCCAGATCGTCTGACAGTAGGGGCTGAATCTGGTGTTGGAGCGCAAGGTGTGATTGGTATTCAGCGATACTACGATGGCTTTGGTACGCACCCATCAAGCGACTCTGTACTTACACCGGTTATCGAAACCGGCGAAAGTGCCAACGTGAAGGTGAACTTTGAGGCTTCTGTGAATCTTAAAGATGTGCCAGCGTTGAGCGCTGAAGCAACGTCAGGCGAGGCCGTAAGTATTTCCACCTCTGGCGTTTACGACGGTGCTGGGCGTGCGTGGATGACCTATGCACAAGTAAGTTCAGGTACGCAGAGCTACGATGCCTTCTTAGCGCAGAAAGTTGATGTGGTCGGTAGCATCGCTACGCAAATCGTCAGCAATCCAAGCAATGGTTCGGCAACTGTGCTCGCTAACGGCGACCTTGAATATACCTCGAACACCAACTTTACAGGTACAGATAGCTTTACCTATCAAGGTGTTGATGCTGATGGCCAAACCACATCAGTGGGTACGGTGACGGTAACTGTCGTTGCCGGCGCTGGAAACACCGCACCAACGGTCACTGCAAGCGCGTCGGTTGCGCAGGTAGAAGAAGGTGGCACGGTTACGCTCTCAGCTGCAGCGAGTGACGCCGACGGTGATACCTTAACCTACAGCTGGACGCAGTCGCCAAGTTCGACTGTTACATTGAGCAACGCGAACAGTGCGCAAGCGTCGTTTGTTGCGCCTGAAGTGAGCACTGATACCACAGTGACGTTCACAGTGACGGTAGACGATGGCACAACACAAGCGTCTGACGAAGTGACGGTGACCATTCTGGCGCCAGATCCGGTCGATACCAATACGCCGCCAGAGGCTTCAGTTGCTGAAGTCACCGGTGCACAAGCCGCGGGCACTACGGTAACGCTCGACGCTAGCTCCAGCTCGGATGCTGACGGCGATACCTTGGCGTTTACTTGGACGCAAACGGGTGGAACTTCGGTTAGTATCGCGAGTGCGAATACTGCGACTGCAAGTTTCGTCGTGCCGGAGGTGAGCGCTGATGAGACACTGACGTTTGAGGTTAGCGTTTCGGATGGTCAAGCTTCGGATACCGCCGTTTTGCAGGTTGCGATATTGGCGACCGAACCAGAAAACCAAGCACCTGAAGCGGTCGTAGAGCCAGTGACAGGTCTGCAACCGGTCGATACCACGGTTTACCTCGACGCACGTGAAAGTAGTGATCCTGATGGCGACACCTTGACCTTTAGTTGGACCAAGGTTTCTGGACCGACGTTAACCATCAATGATGCTGATCAAGCGCGCGCTAACTTTGTTGTGCCTGAACTTGAAGTGTCGCAAAACGCGGTATTCCAAGTAACGGTTTCTGATGGTGAATTGACCTCTACGGCACAGGTTGAAGTGCAACTGCAAGGTGCAAACACGGCACCGAATGCAAATGCCAACAGTGCATTACGTCGCGTACCAAGCGGTCAAGCGGTCACGTTAAGTGCTTCAAGCAGTGGTGACCCTGATGGCGATACCTTGTCGTACTTGTGGGAGCAGACAGCTGGCCCAGCGGTTGAGTTGTCGAGCCCAGAAGGTGAGCAAACTAGCTTTAATGCACCCACGGTTAGCAGTGACACTGATTTGACGTTCAAACTGACCGTCAGCGATGGTTTGCTGGAAGACACCGATGAAATTACCATTAGTGTTTACCCACGCGAAACTGATGGCGGTAGTGACGAAGATGAGTCATCAGGTAGCTTTGGTGCTTGGCTTGGCCTGCTTGCATTACCATTGATTTGGCTGCGTCGTAAGGCGCAGCGCTAAGCGGAAAGGAACACGCTATGAAAACAACGTATTTGTCGCTTACGGCACTTGCAATACTTTCGCTGACGGCCTGCAGTGGGCCAGCGAACGAGGATGTATCAGCGGAGACCAAGGCAGAACTCGAGCCGGTGGCTCAGGCGCCAGGCAAAGTGACGGATACACGGGCCAAGATTGCAGAACTTGATCAGCAAATTCGCTCGTTAGTAGGCATGGCGTATGCCGACACTGTGAAGCAATGTCGCTTGGCAGAGGTCGGCCATAGACCTTGCGGTGGCCCGGAGTATTACCTCGCGTATTCAATTACCACGGTAGATGAAAACGTGCTGCAAGAACTTATCCGTGAGCATCGTGATTTGCAGATGACCTATCAACGCGAGCACGATGTCATGGGTACCTGCGAGGTGTTGCCGCGTCCGCAATTGAGCTTGTATGAAGGTCGTTGCGTCGCCCAACAAATCGCCTCAGACCGCTAATTTTTGTAAGTGCCGCAGTAGGGCTTTTAGCTGCGCCGGTTTTACTGGCTTAGCGATAAACAACAACTGCTGTTGGCGCGCCTGCTGGCGCACTTGGTCGTCGCGCATCGCGGTGACCAGTGCGCCTTTTAATTGCTCACCCCAAATTTCACGCAATGCTGTTACCAGTGTAAGACCGTCGTGTTCGTCGTCACCCAATTGATAATCTAACAACACGCCATGTGGTGCTTGGTGGGTACTCGCGTACTGGAGTGCCGTAGCGCTGCTGGTAAATGTTTCGACGGTACAGCCCCATTTTTCCAATAATGCGCGTAGCGCACTCAGATTTTCTGGATCGTCGTCGACGCAAACCAAAGTCAAATGTTCGCTAGGGGTGCCTTCTTCGTGGGCTGCTTGGCGTTGTGAGACTTGTGCTGCTGCTCCCATGGGAACGGTGACCATGAAGCAACTGCCTTTACCTTCGACGCTATGAAGTTTCAGTTCGCAATGCAGTTGCTCACTCATACGCTTGGCGACACTCAAGCCCAAACCGACACCTTCGACCCGTGTATTTTGTCCGCGGTAGAAGGCATCAAAAATACGATGCCGTTGTTGACTGGTGATACCCGGACCGGTATCCCATACCGCGATCTGCAGGTGTTCGCCACGTTGGCGCACGCTGAGCAAGACTTTGCCGTTATCACGGTTGTACTTCACCGCGTTGGAGAGAAAGTTTTGAATGATGCGGCGTAGGTACGTTGGATCGGTATAAATGACGGCGTCGCGCCAATGGCTACGCAACTCGATACCGCGCTGCTGCGCCAAGACCGAGTACTCATGGATCAGCGGTTGCAAAAGCGTACTTAATTGCACATGACGGAAAGAGGGCTGTAACGCACCTTGGTCCATCTTGGCAATCTGCAATAAAGTACTCAGTAGGTGCTCGGTAGACGCTAAAGCGGTATCAAGCTTGCTCCCTAACTGCTGGTTGTGTGCGGTCATGGTTGTTTCATCCATGGCCGAAAGGTATAGGCGCGCTGCATTCAGCGGTTGCAATATGTCGTGGCTGGCAAGCGCCAAAAAGCGCGTTTTTGAGGCATTGGCCTCTTCGGCCTCTTGCTTGGCCTGCTTAAGCTCAACCTCGACTTTACGGCGGCGTTCGATCTCTTCGGTCAGCTCATTATTAATTTCACGGATCTTGCGCTGCCGCGTGTTCATGCGTTGCTCAAGGTCAATATTGGCCTCTTCGAGCGCTTGCGCGGTTTCGACGTGCTCGGTTATGTCGGTAAAACTGGTAACAAAGCCACCATTCGGTAATGGATTACCGACCATTTCAATCACTCGGCCATCGCCACGGCGACGAATAAATCGATGCGGTGAACCGATTTGCATATAGTGCAGACGTTTGCTCACCAGTTCATCAATTTCGCCCGGACCGCATTCGCCGCGTTCGGCGTTATAGCGAATCAAGGTCGCAATTGGTTGCCCTGGCTTGACCATGCCTTCGGGGTAGTCAAACAGGTCTAAGTAACGCTTATTCCAAGCGACCAAACGTAATTCGGCGTCAATCACGCTGATACCTTGGGCGAGGTTTTCCAACGAGCTAAATAGAATCGACTGTTGGGTTTGCAGGGCTTGCGTGGTGTCATCAAAGAAATGCACTACTTCTTCTAGGTGAAGGCGACGGTCACGTAAGGCGGCCTCGATCAATGAGCGCGAGGTGGCGGCACCCAAAACCCCCGTGAGCGCGCGCTCGACATAGTCGATAAATTCAGGGCTGGCGACGTCTTCCTTATTGCTTTCGTTAATGAACGCCTGTTGCGCATCGTTGTAGTAGGCCAATAATTGCCGTGTGCGCTCTTCGCCGACGAAGGTTTTCAGTAATAACATCATATCGCCGTTGGTGGCTTGGTGATGACGTCCGATGGTATGTTCTTGCACGACATTACGCGGCAACACGAACGCCGTTGCTTGAATGCGGTCGACCAAACGAGGCTGGGCAACAAATGAGAAGATCACGTATGCCGCTGCATTAAGTACCAGGCTAATTACTGTACCTTGGGTGATAATGCTGGTGTCGTTAATGTCGTGGGGTAGGTACATCGGCAGGGCAACGCTAAAGAGCCAGGCCATCAAGCCGACGCCTAAGCCAATATACACGCCACGGGCATGCCCGCGACGCCAATAGAGTCCGCCGAGAATCGCAGGGAGCAGTTGCAGTACCACTGAGAAGGCGAGCAAACCGATACTCACGAGCCCGGTATTTGCCGCCCAGAGGTAATAGCACAGATACGAAAACAATAGGATAAAACCGATGGCAACGCGTCGAATGAGTAGGAGTTGTCCTTGAAACGAACGTATTTCGGTACTTTGTTTGCTCGCTGGACTAGTGAACGGGAAGCGTTGCCGACGTTGCAGTATGAGCGGCATGATCACATCGTTGGTCACCATGGTGCTTAAGGTCACTGAGGCGATGATTACCATGGCAGTTGCCGCCGAGAAGCCACCAATAAAAATAACGATGGCAAGCCAGGTCTGGTCCTGCATCAAAGGTAACTGCAAGGCGTAGGTGGAGCCGTCAACGCCGTTACCTAAAAAGAGGTTACCGCTGAGTGCAATCGGCACGATCGCTGCAGCGATCAATGCGAGGTAGAGCGGGAAACCCCAGCGTGCGGTTTTGAGATGTTTGACATTGACGTTATCGACTACGGTCACGTGAAATTGCCGTGGCAAACACAGAATAACCCCAGCCGCCATCAGGGTCTGCACGATAAAGTCAAATTCACTAAAGGCTTGCCATGACCACTCGACGCTGGTAGGGCGGCTGATTTGCTGCCACATGCTTATTGGAGAGACGTCACTGAATAGTGACCAAGCGAACCATGCGGCGGCAAGCAGGGCGATCAATTTGACTGCGGACTCAAAGGCAATCGCCAGTATCATGCCGTTACGATACTCGGTGACTTCAATATGCCGGGTCCCGAATAGCATGGCGAAGACTGCCATAATAGCGGCTGCTGCCAGTTCGTTGATGGAAAACTCGGTCAGAGCAGTGGTGTTCTCGGTGAGCACCATAAAGGTCATGCCGACTGCTTTAAGCTGCAGCGCAATGTATGGGATCGTTGCTAACGCGGCGATTAAGGTGACAAAAAGCGCAAGGCGTTGGCGCTTGCCATAGCGGCTCGCAATGAAGTCGGCAATCGAGGTGATGTTTTGCTGTTTGCTAACACTGACGAGTTTTTCCAGTAACCGCAGTCCGACAAGGAATAAAAGGAAGGGCCCCAGCAAAATGGGCAAGTAGGCCCAGCCAAAACTCGCGGCATTGCCAACCGCCCCATAATAGGTCCATGAAGTACAGTAAATGGCCAATGACATGCTGTAGACCGAGGGCCGATAGCTTAACCGGTTGGCCCAAGTGCCGGGCTTGTCGCCGTAATGGGCAACGCCGAACAAGATAGCGATGTAGGCAAGTGCGGCAAAAATGAGGACAAGCGTCATTGTTTTTCTCGAAGCTGTAGTTTTGATCAGGTTTGACGGTAGCTTGACCAGTGTCATGCGGTCAAGATCGACTTTAGTGTAGGCCCTCATCGATAGATTGAGGGAAAATTATACAACTTAGGTTGTTGTGACCACAGAAGCCTTTGCTGATGTTACGAACTGTTAACTAGTTGTATGCTGGTACTCATATTTTTATGAGGAGTTTGTCTAAAACAGAGCGATTTTCTGATGCTAAGTACATGAATGTAGCATTTTTTAAGATTCATATTGCGGTTAACAACTTATAAAATAGTTGAATAGCTTGTAAAGAGCTTGATTTTTACATCACAACATAAAGTGTACAACTAATCGATACAACTATGTTGTTTTTTGTTGTCATCGTTGCTTAACTGTGGTTCACTTTTGTTACAAGTCTAGTTTTGAACAGGCATAGACTTGGCTAAAGCAACCGGAAGGTTAGTCATAATAATAAGCTCGTTAAGGGCTACACAATTACCCAGGGAGAGACAAATGATTGAAAAGTCATATTTGTCGAGTTCTATCCGTACCATCATGATGGCCGGATTTGGCTCAGTGCTATTGGCGGGTGCTCCCGTTTATGCACAAGATCAAGCTTCTGAAGAAGAACAAGACGAAGCACAACAAGAAGAACCGGCTGAGAAAATCTTAATTACAGGTTCTCGTATCCGTACTGACGGCTTGGATAACCCAACCCCAGTCGAAATTATTACTGCAGAAATTGCCGAAGAACAAGGTCTGAATACTCTTGGCGAACTCCTGCGTACTTCTACTGTAGCGTCAGGCTCGGATCAGCTTATTTCTGCTTACTCAGTGGGATACGTGACCAATGGTGGTAGCGGTGCGGAGTCTATTTCAATGCGTGGTCTCGGTGCAAACCGTACCTTGGTTCTGTTGAATGGTCGTCGCGCTGGACCTGCAGGTACTCGCGGTGCCGTCTCAGCATTTGATATGAATGCATTGCCGATCAGTGTTGTTGAGCGTGTAGAGATTCTTAAAGATGGCGCATCGTCACTTTACGGTTCTGACGCTGTTGCTGGTGTAATCAACATCATCACCAAACGTGGTGAAGGTGGTCAAGTTAACATTTCGGGTACGCAACCATTCGAAAAAGGTGGTGAGCGCTTCCGTGTGAATGCGACTTACGGCGAAGCATTTGACCGTGGTTCATGGCGAGTGGTCGCTGACCATAACGTGAACACTGGCTTGCAGCGTAAAGACCGTGATTACTTTGATTGTTCACAGCGTTATTTGTTCGACTATGATACTGGCCAACGTTACGACCCAATCGATCCTGAAACCGGTGACTACCACTGTAGTGAAAGCGGTTTTGGCTTATGGCACGCAAGCGTTGCACCAGGTGTAGCAAGTGGCCGTATCCAGTATGATTATAATGACTTCGGCTACGCGCCAGTATCAGAAACCAACCCTGGAGTAGATTCGGCACCAGACGGCTGGTATTGGGCTGGTTACGATCGCGAAACGGATGCGTTGATGGACGGTGGCGGTCACCCAGGTCGCCTAAACGCAACCATGATTCCGCGTACCACGGTATCGTCTGTTTATTTCCAAACGGACTATGATTTGACGGATTCGATGTCCATGTACGGTGAGCTCTTGCATAGCCGTCGTGTGACCAAGTCTGAAAGCGTTCGTCAGTTCTGGACTGCCGACATTGGCGGTTATGTTCCAGTCAACTCTGTTGAGGGTTGGTCAGGTAACGGCACGAGCTATGTGATGCCGGTACATTACAATGCGAAGCATTATGGTAACAAAACGACGGTTGATTACAGCCGTGCAGTTATTGGTTTAGAAGGTGCAATTGGCTTTTGGAACTGGGATGTTTCATACCAGCGTTCACACAACAGTGGTGAATACGAGCAAGACATCATCTTCCGTGACTCAATGTTGATGGCACAGTATCAATTACTTGGCGTACCTTGTGAAGGCCAAGTGACTGAGTTCTCGAACAAAGAATGTGTGACCTACGATTGGTTTGATCCTAGCAATATCTACGGTAATCCAAGCCAAGAAGCGGCCGATTTCTTATTCGGTATCGACACCGGTAACACTATGTACCGTCAAGACACTCTTGATGCTTACATCACGGGTGATTTGTTCAACCTTCCAGAAGGTCCGGTGGGTGCAGCAATGGGTGTTTACTGGCAGCGCGACGAAATCGACGATACGCCAGGAATTCATACCCGTAATGGTAACTCTTGGGGCCTAACAGGCGCTGGTGTTACTGCTGGTTCTGCGTTAACTCGTGCAGTCTATGCGGAATTCCAATTGCCATTGTTGCGTGATTTACCAATGATTGAATCATTGGATTTGACCGCATCAGGCCGTTGGACCGACGTAAACGTTTACGGTAGCGATACGACTTACAAAGCAAGCATGAACTGGAGCGTCGGTCACGGCTTCCGTGTACGTGCTTCACGCGGTACCTCATTCCGTGCACCAGCATTGTACGAATTGTATCTTGAAAACCAAACGGGCTTCATCGGTCAAACTGCAGATCCATGTTTGAACTGGGTTGAGTCAACTAACCCTCTTATTCGTGAAAACTGTGCAGCGGATGGTATCCCAGAAAGTTACACTGATGCGATTGGTAGCGGCGGTTCAATGACTTCAATCACTGGTGGTGGTGCAGGTCAATTGGCAGCAGAAACCTCAGTATCTGAAGGTATTGGTATCGTTTACACTAGCCCTGAAGG
>JBLWUU010000001.1:0-1117460 GCA_048268755.1 Pseudidiomarina sp. | reverse complement strand
TCTCAAGTGTTACAGGTTCTGCAGTATTGAGCCAGTGCTATACCTCTGAAGATTTCGCGAATGAACCTTTCTGTAATCAGTTTGACCGTCGTGACGGTTCGGAAGATGGTGACTGGAGTATCATCGAAGTACGCGGTGGTTACTTGAACACTGCTGAACAGATCGTTCGTGGTATTGACTTTGTGCTGACTTACCAAGATTCGTTCGAGTTTGGTGATGTACGCGTGAAGTGGGATCACACTAACCAGATCCAACGTTCTTTCCAGCGTTTCGCAACCGACGAGCCATCGCAGTATATCGGTCGTATCGGTAGCCCACGTCACATTGGTAGCATCAACACTACCCTAAACCGTGATGACTGGAGCTACAACTGGAATATCACTTACTACGACAAAACTGACGAGTACGACTATTACGGCTTTGACGACACGACTTACCGTGACAACAAAGTACGTTTCGTAGCTGAAACTCCGGTTTATGTGTTGCATTCACTTTCAGCATCTACTGAACTAACCAAAAATATGGACGTCACGTTCGGTATTGCCAACCTGTTTGATAAGCAACCACCTCTAGTGAGCCCAGCCGCTTCAGCAACTGTGGGTAATGTTCCACTGTTTGCTTCTCAGTTGGATTACTTAGGTCGTCGTGCATTCTTCAACTTGTCTTACAACTTCTAATCGAAGTCGTATAAGTTGAGAATGTAGTGAATTGATAAAAGCCCCACTCCGGTGGGGCTTTTTTGTCAACGAGGAAAGAGGGCAGCATGAAAAAGCTAATTTTACTTGGATTAATCGCATTGAGTTCGAGTGCCTTGGCGCAGGATGTTGAAATCAACGATGAACTGCTGGAGCTGTATGCCCGTCCAGCACAATACCTAGACGTAAAGCTATCGCCTGGTGGGGATTACCTTGCAGCAACTTCACGTACCGAGAAAGGGACTGTCCAACTCACAGTTATCGCGGTTGATGACAATGAGATACTGCGTATTACCCAAGGTCGTGAAGGTGAGTCGGTCGTCTCATTTAATTGGGCGAACGATGAACGACTTATTTTCTCCATGGCGCGTGAAGTAGGGCCGCTAGAGATGCCAGCGCCTACCGGTGAAATCTTTGCGATGAACGCCGATGGCTCGAATCAAATAATTTTAACCGGACCTCGTTCAAAAAGTGGCGAGTATGTGTTTGCTCAGGTGGTCGACTTTTTACCCGACGAACCTGATGCAGTCATGATTTACCAACGCAGCTTCACCTCAGCTGAGCCTTACCTTGATCTTTATACGATCAAGATAGATTCAGGGCGTAAGCGCTCGGAAGGTCGGATCCCATTACGTGCTTATCGCAGCACCAACGTCAGTGTGATACTCGACAGTGATGGCGTGTCGCGTATGGTGGTTGGTGTGGACCCAGAAGAAGATAATCAAACAGTTATTTTAGGTCGCGATGGAGCTAATCAAGAGTGGTATGAGGTGACAAGCTATGCCACTGACGAAGGTGGATTCTCGCCTTTGGGTATGCTGCCAAATAGTGATCAAGTGGTCGGCTTAAGTAATAGTAAAACAGATACGCGTTCACTCAGCGTGATGGACTTGAGTGAGCATACCGAGACTGTTTTGGCGACTCACCCGAAAGTAGACTTAATGCCCATCGTTAGCTTTAAGAACGGTCGTTCCAATGAGCTTATTGGTGCCGCTTTCGAGTATGACAGCATTGATGCGTTCTTTTTCGCAGATGTTGAAGATAAAGAATACTCACGTATGTTGCAGAGTTTGCAAGCGACCTTCCCCGGACACGGTGTCGGTATTACGTCGAGTACGCAGGATGGCAGCAAGGTCATTGTTAGCGTAGCGTCAGCAAATAAAACCCCAACGTTCTTTTTGTATGATCGCGGTCAAGGCAAGTTACTTCCCATTGCCAACTCCCGTCCGTGGTTGGCTGAGCATGAATTGCCAACCACTCAAGCGGTTCTTTATCAAAGTCGCGACGGTCGCGAAATTCAAGCCTTGCTCACCTTACCGAAAGCTACTGAAGCGAAAAACTTGCCTTTAATCCTATTGCCGCATGGTGGTCCACACGGTATTCGTGACAGCCTAGCCAGCATGGATGCCGACGCCAAAGTTTTTGCCGAACATGGTTACGCGGTGTTACAACCAAACTTTCGGGGCTCAGGTGGCTTTGGACGCGAATTTCTCGAGGCCGGTTATAAGAACTGGGGTACGACCATGATCAACGACATGACCGATGGCGTCGATCATTTGATCGATGAAGGCATGGTCGACGCAGATCGCGTGTGTGTCTACGGCGCTTCGTATGGCGGGTATGCAGCGTTGCAAAGCGGCGTGCGCGAGCCTGAAAAGTACAAGTGTATCGTCGGCTTTGTTGGCGTTTATGACCTCGACCTGATGTTTGAACAAGGGGATATTCCGCAAGCGCTTGCAGGTCGCAATTACCTCAGCCGTGTGCTGCCTTCCGAAGCTGAAGAACGCAAAGCGCAGTCGCCGTTACATAACGTCGACAAACTCAAAGCGCCGGTGTTTATCATTCAAGGCGGTGCTGACCAACGGGTCCCTGAAACCCATGCTTTCCGCTTGCGTGATGCATTAGAGGAACGCGATCACCCTCACGAGTGGTTGTACAAAGAACATGAAGGTCATGGTTTTTTTGTCCCTGAGAACAACATCGAACGCTGGCAAAAAATGCTCACGTTCTTCGATAAATATATCGGCAAATAGCACTTTATCGTTCAGAGTCAAACACCGCTTCGGCGGTGTTTTTTAATTGTTCGTATGATGACCTTCGACCAATGTCTTATTTCTCAGTTGTAAATAGCCGACTAGATTGCTAAATGCACAAAGCAACAATAAAAAATAACAGAACAACCTGGAGGGCGTTATGGCTTTCAAAAGCGAAGAACTCGCAAAAGCCTACTGGCGCGAGAATATTGGACTGGTACTTAAGCTATTAGCAGTCTGGTTTCTGGTGTCGTATGGGTTTGGCATTATCTTGGTGGACTGGCTCAATCAGTTTACCTTTTTTGGCTTTAAGTTGGGTTTCTGGTTTGCTCAACAAGGCTCCATTATCACCTTTGTCATTTTGATCTTCATTTATGTGAAGCGAATGGCGGCGCTTGATAATAAATACGAAGTTCACGAAGACTAAGGGGCCGCATAATGGATATTCAAACTCTCACGTTTATAATTGTTGGCCTCACCTTTGCCCTCTACATTGCGATCGCAATTTGGTCGCGGGCGGGTTCAACCAATGACTTTTATGTCGCCAGTGGTGGCGTACATCCGGTAATGAATGGTATGGCGACTGCCGCAGACTGGATGTCGGCAGCATCGTTTATCTCCATGGCGGGTATCATTTCGTTTGCCGGCTACGATGGTAGTGTTTACTTGATGGGCTGGACCGGTGGTTACGTATTGTTGGCGCTGTGTTTGGCACCTTATTTACGTAAATTCGGTAAGTTCACCGTGCCAGACTTTATCGGTGACCGTTACTACTCACAAACCGCGCGTACCATCGCGGTGATTTGTGCCATTTTGATCTCGTTTACCTACATTGCGGGCCAAATGCGCGGTGTGGGCGTGGTATTTTCGCGCTTCTTAGAAGTCGAAATTGCCACCGGCGTATTCATTGGTGCGGTTATCGTATTCTTCTACACCGTATTAGGTGGTATGAAGGGGATTACTTACACTCAGGTTGCGCAGTACTGTGTATTAGCGTTTGCTTACTTGGTACCGGCAATCTTCATTTCGATTTACATGACGGGTCACGTTCTGCCGCAAACAGGTTTTGGCGCGACTATTGCTGAAGGCGTTGCGGGCGAGGGTAACTACTTACTTGCGCGGCTCGATGGCTTATCGCAAGAGCTAGGACTTGCCGCTTACACCGAAGGTGTGCGGAATAAGATTGATGTCTTTGCAATAACCTGTGCCCTGATGGTGGGTACCGCTGGTTTGCCACACGTTATTGTTCGCTTCTTCACGGTGCCTAAAGTACGTGATGCTCGTCGTTCAGCGGGTTGGGCGTTGGTGTTCATCTCAGTGGTTTACTTAACCGCACCGTCAATTGCAGCGTTCGCCAAAGTGAACTTGATCAACACTGTAAATGGTCCTGATTTGACGGGCGTTGAGTACTCAGAAGCGCCTGAATGGATCAAGAACTGGGAAAAAACTGGCTTGATCTCGTGGGAAGATGAAAACGGCGACGGCAAAATGTTCTACTCGGGTGACGAGCGTAACGAAATGACCGTGGACCGCGATATCATGGTCTTGGCCAACCCAGAAATTGCCGATTTGCCAGCTTGGGTCGTGGCCTTGGTGGCCGCCGGTGGTGTTGCCGCAGCGTTGTCGACCTCCGCAGGTTTGTTGTTGGTTATCTCGACCTCGGTGTCGCACGATTTATTGAAGCGAACCTTGGCTCCGAACATCACTGACCGACAAGAGCTCATGTGGGCACGTGTCGCTGCAGCTGTTGCCATCGCACTGTCAACTTGGTTCGGTATTAACCCGCCCGGCTTTGTGGCGCAGGTGGTGGCCTTTGCCTTCGGCTTAGCCGCAGCAAGCTTCTTCCCTGCGATCATTTTGGGCATTTTCTATAAGCGTATGAACAGCGCAGGCGCAATTGCCGGTATGGTTGTTGGTATTGTCTTCACCTTGTCGTACATTATTTACTTCAAGTTTGTGAATCCAGCAGCGAACGTCGAGGCGAACTGGTTGTTCGGTATTTCGCCAGAGGGTATTGGTACCTTGGGTATGTTGATTAACTTCATCGTATCTTATGTGGTCCATAAACTCACGGGTGATGCACCGCAAGACACGCAGGATTTGGTGGAGTCGATTCGTTATCCGAAAGGAGCGGGCGGCGCTTCAAGTCATTAAGCTTCAAGCCCGGCCTCGCGCCGGGCTTTTTTTCTTAAGGGGTTTTACCATGCAGCCGGATTTTGCGGAATTAAATCGCTTTTTACTTGATTGTCCGCCCTTTGATCAACTCAACTCTGAGCAACGGCAGTGGGCTGCAGGGCAAATCAAAGCCGCTTACCTAAACGAACACAATGTTGATGAGCTGTTTGCGGCGCATAGTCCGGCTCTCTACATTGTGCGTTCAGGCGGTTTTGATTTGCTGGCTCCTGACGGCTCGCTAATTGAGCGTTTGGAGTCACACGATTTGTTTGGTTTCCCCTCGCTGCTAACCGGACGCGACGTGGTTAATAAGCTCAAGGTCATTGAAGACGGTATTGTCTATATTTTGAGTGCTGCGACCTTCGACCAATTGCGCCAACACTCCCGTGCTTTTGAGCATTACTTCATCCGCGCGCACGAACAACGCCTGCTCTCGCAACAGGGGCAGAGGTCAGCCCATTTTGCCCCCCCAAACGCCCACTCATCGCCCGCCACCCCTTATTTTTCAACGACAGAAGGGAGGGCTGCCCTCTCTGATGCGACTGCGGATTCGTTGCAGTGTTTGGTGCGCGAGGTGGTGGCGCGGGAGCCGGTGGGGTTGCCGAGTACGGCGACGATTCAGGAGGCGGCGCAGCGGATGCGCGACGAGAAAATTTCGTCGGTGCTGGTGGTGGACGAGGGTAAATTGGTTGGTATCTTGACCGATCGCGATTTGCGTAACCGTGTGGTGGCGCAGGGCTTGGACTATAACATTCATGTAAATGCGGTGATGACGCAAGCGCCGGCAACGGTGCGCGGGGGGCAGACGCTGCTCGATGCGCTGACTGTGATGACGCAGGAGAACATCCACCATATTCCGGTGCTGGACGAGAGCGAACAGCCGTTGGGTATGCTGACCAATACCGACCTGATGCGGCAGCAAAAGAGTGAACCGGTCATGCTGATTAGTGCTTTGAACAAGGCGCCGAACCGCGCGGCGCTGGTACAAGAAGCACAGCATATTCCGGAATATATGCATCGTTTCGGTTTGCGCTTGAACGATGCCGCAGCAGTGGGGCGGCTACTAGCCAGCTTAACCGATACTATGACGCGCAAGCTTATCGATTTCTATGAACGCGAGCATGGCGTGGCACCCGCGGCGTATGTATGGCTGGCGTTTGGGTCGCAGGGCCGCGAAGATCAGACCTTGAGCTCAGACCAAGATAATGGCCTGTTGCTGGCAAATGAATTGAATGAACAGCAGTTGGCTTGGTTTGCGGGGCTTGGTGACTATGTTTGTGAGGGGCTTGCGGAGTGTGGTGTACCCAAATGCCCAGGCAATATTATGGCATCGAACCCGGATTGTCGTCGTACTAAAGCTGGTTGGCTCGAACGTTTCACTTCTTGGACCGAGTCGCCGACCCCGAAAGCCCTCATGTACTGCCAGATTTTTTTCGACAGTCGCAATGTGCGTGGTAACAAGCGTCTTTACCAAGCGTACCGGGAGGATGTTGCGAAGCTTGGCAAGTCGGAATTCTTTCTGGGTAATTTAGCGCGCTTGCAAGCGAACGTGCAGGTTCCTCTGGGGCTATTCAACCGTTTTCGTGGCACGGAATCAGGCAAGGATAGCGACTTAATTGATATCAAACGGCATGGGCTGGCGCTTATTAACGATATTGTGCGGCTTTACAGTTTGCATGCGGGCCTGACCGAGCCACGCACGCTTACCCGTTTACAGCTGCTACAAGAAAGCAAGTTACTCAATCGTAAAGACAATCAAGCGCTGGCGGAAGCGTGGCAATTTCTTACTCAGCTACGGTTGCAGCATCAATTAGCGGTTTGGGGTACGCCGCAGCCGAAGAACGCGCTCGACCCCGATGACTTGAGTACGTTAACGCGCCGCCAGTTGAAGTCAGCCTTTCGCATTCTGAAAGACTGTCAGCAGGGCGTGAGTCTGAAGTTTGGGCGTTCCGGCTAATGTCGCTCTGGCAACGTTTGCAGACCTATTGGCAGCGTCGTCAACAGCTGCGGAAGAGCTGGCGCACGCAGCGCTATATTGCGCTTGATTTGGAAACTAGTGGGCTTGATCCCAAAAGTGATCAAGTGTTGGCCATCGGCTGGGTGACCATCTGTCCCCCGCTTATCGATTATGCCAGTGGTCAGTATTTTGTCACGCAGGCACAGCCTGAATTGAAACAGTCTCCAGTAGTACACGGCATGGTGCAAAAGGACTTCGCGGCTGCGGAGGCACCTGAAGCAGCTCTAAAGCAACTAGCTAAGGAGCTCGATGGGGCGGTGCTAGTCTGTCATCACGTGCAATTCGATTGGCATTTTTTACAGCGATTTGCGAAAGCTCACGGGGTGCGACTGCAGCCATTAGCAAAGTATGACACCTTGACCTTTGAGGCGCATCGACTCAAGCAGCAACAGCATCATATTGCTCGCGGTTCACTGACCCTCAAAGCTTGCCGTGAACGTTTTCGTTTACCTGAATACACCGCTCACCACGCGTTTTCCGATGCGCTTGCCTGCGGCGAATTATTTTTGGCGCAAGCCTATCAATATGCTGGCAACGCCGATGCGCCGCTAAAAGAGTTACTGAAATAAAAAACCGCTCCCCGAAATCGGAGAGCGGCCAAAACGGAAGGATGGTTTATGAAACAGTTATCGTGATCCAGGGAGAGTGGATAACTGCACTAACCGCCTTCAAGGTTACTTGTTTGTGCGCTGTGTAAAACGAATTTGTTACGAACAGAGCAGTGGTCTGTACTAATGCAGCACTTAGCTGGCTGCATCTAACCCTAAGCTCTGAAAAAAGTCGCGACGGTAAGCATTACCAATGCGAATTTCTTGTCCGTTCTTTAGTTCGACCAGTGAGTAGCGTCCAAGTTCACTCGTGATTTCATGTAAATGCTCGATGTTCACAATTGCTGAACGGTGTACGCGAACGAACTGCTCAGCATCCAGCCGCTCCTCGAGAGACGAGAGTGTTTCGCGATGCAAAACCATGCCATCGGGTAAATGAATTTCAACGTAGTTGGCGGCACCTTTAATCCAAACAATGTCTTCGACGGCAATAAAACGAATACGGCCAATTGACTTCACAGGGATGTAATTTATTGGAGTTGTCATAGCTTACCTCGTTCCTAGCATGTAGCTTGTGTGTTCGTTGAGAAAACTATGGCAAGAGCAGGGACGAATTCCCACTTAAGCATTCTTAAAGCTTCTTAAATCACCTTAAATATTTGTTTTGTATGTATTTTAGTGGGTTTTCTAAATCAAAAAAAATTCCTTTTTTAAGGTTTTAGGTCTAAGGTTTATTCTTTAACGAACATCGAACATCGAACATCGAACATCGAACATCGAACATCGAACATCGAACATCGAACATCGAACATCAAACAACGAGGAACTCACCATGCTTAACCACCGAACCTGTGGCGCGTTGCTTTTCAGCTTAACTAGCTTATTGCTCATCGCGCCAAGCCATGGATTGCAAGCAAACGACACCAAAACCACTCGCACACTCAACAACGGCAACCTCGTACTGGAGAATATCCCCGAAATTCCCGCGCGTATCGGCGAGCAACTGACGCGTTTTCAGAATGTTCGTTCAGCAGCCTTCCGTAGCTTTACTAGTGACGGCGATGCTATTTATATCAGTACTAGGTTTGGTGATGTTGCACAAATCCATAAAGTGAGCGAAGCAGGTGGTTATCGGCAACAACTCACGTTTTTCGAAGAGCCGGTGGGCGGCATCAGTCGACAACCCAACAGCAATACCATGATTTTTGGGATGGATGCCGGCGGTAACGAATTTTCCCAACTATTCCTGCTGGACCCTGACAGCGGTGATTACCATATGATCAGTGATGGCGAATCGCGGAATGGTGCGGTAGTTTGGAATCAGGAAGGCGACAAGATTGCCTATCAAAGCACTCGTCGCGATGGTCGCTCTAATGACATTTGGGTGATGAACCCAACGATACCTGATCAGGCGGAGTTGGCGCTGGCTGCTCCCGACGGCAGTTGGTGGGGCCCGGTGGATTGGCATCCGAATGGTGAGAAGTTACTGGTGGTGCAATACCGCAGTATCACCGATGTCAAAATTCACGAACTCGATCTCAACGAAGGTGAACTCAAGCTGCTAGAAGGGAGCGATATTGGCAGTAATGCCAACTTCCCACTGGCTTATCGCAAAGATGGCGCCGGCTATTTCTTTACCACCGACCAGTTTTCTGATTTCACTCAATTGGCTTACCGCAATACCACTACCAACGAAGTACGGGTGATCACGAAAGACATTAATTGGAATGTCGACAACTTTGCCATGAGTGATGACGGCACTGAAGCCGCATTTACCATCAATGAAGAGGGCATGAGTCAGCTGTATCGTTTCGACCCAATGACATTTGCCTTTGCGCGGGTGCAAGACATGCCGATTGGTGTGGTAGGCGGTTTGACCTTTAGCCCTAATGGCGAGCAGTTGGCGCTGAGCATCAACACGCCAAAGTCGCCGACCGATGTGTATTTACTTGATACAAAAGACAAGTTGACCCGCTGGACCTTTAGCGAGGTAGGTGGCCTTAATACTGAAAATTTCGTAGAGCCAGAATTAGTAAGATTCGAGAGCTTTGATGGCTTGAATGTACCTGCTTTCGTTTATAAACCAAAAAGCGTAGGTCCGCATCCAGTCATCATTTCAATTCACGGTGGGCCGGAGTCACAATACCGTCCGTATTTTAGTAGTACGGTGCAACTGTGGTTGCAAGAGCTCGGTGCCGCGGTGATTGCGCCGAACGTACGCGGCTCTGCGGGCTACGGTAAAGACTACGTGAGCATGGATAATGGTTTCAAACGGGAAGATTCAGTTAAAGATATCGGTGCATTGTTGGACTGGATTGCCACACAACCTGACCTCGACGCAGACCGTGTTGCAGTGATAGGTGGTAGCTATGGTGGTTATATGGTACTCGCCAGCTCGGTGCACTTTAGTGACCGCCTCAAGGCTGCCGTCGACATTGTCGGCATCTCTAACTTTGTCACCTTCTTAACCAACACCGAAAGCTATCGGCGTGATCTGCGCCGTGCTGAATACGGCGATGAGCGCGACCCAGACATGCGCAAACATTTAGAGGCGATTAGCCCGAATAACCATGTGGACAAAATCAATGTGCCGATGTTTGTGGTACAGGGTGAGAACGATCCGCGTGTGCCGGTGACCGAAGCGGAGCAGATTGTTGCGGCGTTAAAAGACGCAGGTAAGACGGTTTGGTATATGAATGCACTGAATGAGGGCCATGGCTACAGCAAGAAAGAGAACCGTGATGTTTATGAACAGGCAACGGTGCTGTTCTTCGAACAGCATCTGTTGCCGAAAGAGTAGTAATAAAAAGCCCCGCGAATTGCGGGGCTTTGACTTATGCCTCTTAAATAAAGCTTAGAATTTGTATTCAAAGCCAGCAAAGAAGTAACGGCCTAGCGCATCGTAATAAGATGGGAAGGTGTTACCGTTGTCAGAAACGCGATTGGCGATGAGCGGCGCGTCGTTGTCAAAGACATTGTTGACGCCAACACTGAAACGGCCGCCTTCAGCCACCATAAACTGAGCAGTAAGGTCGAGGTAGTTCTCCGCAGCAAGGTCTTGTTCGCCATTCACGTCTTCCACACCACCCAGGTGACGCCAGTTCGCAGACAGGGTCATGTCCCATGGAGTGATCCAGGTGCTGCGTAAGTTGTGCTGCCATTCGGGATTCGGTGAACCACAGCTACTGCCCCACATACCGGCACATTCAATAAGGTCAGAACCAGGTTGTGGTTGCTCGTCAAAGTTCATGAAGTAAGTACCGACGAAGTTAAACTTCAAGCGGCCTATGTCTTCAAGACGCATCAAGTAGTTTGAGTTGATGTCGATACCGGTGCGGCGCAAGTAACCGATGTTAACGTTAGTTGCGGCAATATAGCCTTCAGAACCTTGCCAAATGGAACCATTGTCGTTACGTACCACGAGTGAACAGTAGTCGTCAGCGCCAGTACTCAAGCATTGCTCAAGTGCAAACTCTGGATCAACGATGCCCACGGCGTCTTCGACATCAATGTCAAAATAATCCACCGAGAAGTCAAAGTCGTTGTCCCAATGCGGACGCCATACGAAACCAATAGATTTGGTTTCAGAAGTTTCAGGACGTAACTGCGGGTTACCACCTTGCATATAGTTGTACTGACCCGCTGGATTATCAAAGATTTGCCCGTATTGTTCTTCAGTTACCCCCGTACGCGCACATTGTTCAAAAGTGGCTGAAGGGTTTGTTCCAGCGCATGGGTCTTCATCCATGTTGAATAGGTTCAGACCTTGTGGGCGGAAGAGTTCGCGAATATTAGCGTGACGCATTGCACTTTGGAAACTCGCACGAACTTTAAATGTATCGTTGATATCCCAACCGAGCGCAAGCTTGTAGGTGTCAGTGGTGTTGCCGGTTGAGTAATCAGAGTAACGATAGCCGAGGTCAAGGACCATGCTGTCAGCGAATGCTGCGTCGGCAACCAATGGCAACTGAACTTCGGTGTAGAGCTCGTCGACGCTAAGATCGCCGTTTACAGGTACTGAAGGACCGCCTTGGCCAGCACCGTCACCACTGCGGAACGCTGAATCCGGCTCATAGCGCATCGCTTCGCTACGATGGGTATAACCAAATAGCACCGATGGCCCCATGTAGGCCCAAGGTGATTTGAATTCGCCCATGCTTAAGTCACCAACGGTATAAGCATTGAATTCGCGCAATTGCGTTTCACCTTTGGCGTAGAGCGGCAAGGTCAAGTAGTCCAGCTGCTCATCGGTAATACCATTCGGCTGGAACACATTCCACGGTACACACGCTGGGTCAAGCCCTTGTAATGCTGAACGACAAACGGCTTCACCGGTTTCTGGGTCGGCGACAATGTCGAGAGCACGAATGATGGCAGTGTTGCTCATGTCATTTTGGTAGACCTCGGTGTAGGCAACATCGCCGACATTGAATGAGACATCATAGGTCCAGTCGCGAGTAATTTCGCCACGTACCCCAGTCACCATACGGTGTGAGATATGCTGTAGATCGGCGTAGCGTGGGCCACCTTCAACATTACGCTTAGCGAAGGTTGCCGAAAAGCTGTCGTTGGGACCATAACCGCGGTCAGCACACATGGTTTGGTACTGTGATTCGCTAAGGAGCGGGTTGCTACAGTTGAAGTTCACGTCCAAGAAGAAAGAGCCAGACTGGGCGATTTGGGCCAAACTGTGGTCTTTCATGTAGCCCACTTCGGCAAAGATTTCGGCGTGCTCATTGACATAGTATTTAGCAAAGCCACCAAGCGTGGTACGTGTATCTGGACGCTGAAAGTAGTTCAGTGGTGCGTAGTTATAGGCGCGACCATCGTAAGGAATAAGTTTATTGCCTTCATTCACATAAGCGTCGCTGCCAACTAACCACAAGCCGTCAGGGATCGTTGACGAACCCGAGCAACTCCAATTGCCTGGAGAGCCAGCTAAAGCACATGAACTGCTTTCACGATTACTCTGTGTGATGCCTTGGATGTCACGATAGGTTGCGTAGAGTGTAACATTGCCACGACCGTCAGCTGAGTTCGTTCCCATAATCAACGAGTAGTCATTCATGTGGCCGTCGGTGACATTGCTATCAGGCAGCGGGAAACCGGCTTTTTTGTTGGCTTGTGCAGCTGGACCATTGTTATTGTTGTTATGTTGGTAGAAGCTATTTTGATAGCCAAACTTCACGCCTTCAAACTCGTCTTCCATGATGAAGTTGACAACACCGGCAACGGCGTCAGAGCCGTAAGTTGCTGATGCGCCACCGGTAAGAAGTTCGACGTTTTTAATGAGTGCTGCAGGAATCTGGTTAAGGTCAGCAGCAATACCTGATTGTGCTGGTGAGCCCATAACCATACGGCGACCATTGATAAGGGTTAGCGTGCGGAACGAGCCCAAACCGCGTAACGAAATCGTAGCAGTGCCGGTGGCACCATTGGTATCGGTTGATGCCTGACCTGGAAACACTTGTGGTAAGTCATTCACTAAGTCTTCAGTACGCACGGTACCTGAGAAATCAAATTCCTCGGCGGTCACTTGAGAGACTGGGCTCGAGCTGACTACGTTGGTCGACTGTGGAATACGTGAGCCGGTGACCTGAATACGTTCATCGGCTTTTTCTTCGGCCTGTACGTCACTGGTGTCTTGTGCCATAGCTGCCATTGGCATGGCGCTCAAAAACGCTACAGCCAACGCTGCCTGCACTGAATGTGCAAGATAGGATTTTTGCATCATTGCGGAAACTCCCTAGATAATTTAGTTGTAAGTTGCTTACCGAGCTTCGGTAGAGCAATCGGTAAACTAGTTTCTTAAGGGAGCGGCAAGCAGCCTCTGTGATGAATGAGTCAGGTAATGGTAGGAAGGCAGCGCAAGAGGACGCTGGCGGAACGAAAACCGTCAAAACACCCGTTATTTAAACATAAAGTAGATAGCCTGTTAGTAAATGTAGGCAGTTATAGGCTTGTTTCTTGGCTAGGGTAAGAAGAAAACACCAGAAATGCTTATTTTTTGCCTGATTCTGTGTTGCCGAATCAGTTTTTTTTGATTAGTATCGGGCAAGGACAAGTCAGAAACCGTAAAGTTCATCACGATTTTTGACGTGTTCACAACTTGCATTTAGTCAAACTAATTGCCTGTTCAAACTAGTTATCACTATTAAAAGTGATCCAGGGAGAAGATATGTATACTAATAACAAATTAGCTAAGTCGATCCGCTTAGCTCTTATGTTTGGCGGTGCCTCAGTTGCGATGTCAGGTGCAGCAATGGCACAAGACCAAAGCGCAGACGAAGAGCAAGCTGAAGAAGCGCAAGAGCGCATTCAAGTTACGGGTTCGCGCATCCAGCGTACCGATATGGAAGGCGCTGTTCCGGTCACAGTTATTGACCGCGAAGCTATCGACCTTTCAGGTGACATCTCAGTTGCTGATATCGTTCGTAACACAACTTTCAACACAACCGGTTCATTCCGTCCACAATCTGGTAGCTCTGCACAGGGTGTTTCTCAGGTTGACTTACGTGGTCTAGGTGCATCACGTTCATTGGTATTGGTTGACGGCCGTCGTTTGACGATGTCTCCTTCAACCGGTTCTAGCCAAGATTTGAACTCTATCCCACTGGGTGCGGTTGAGCGTATTGAAATCTTGTCTGATGGTGCTTCTGCAATCTATGGTTCAGACGCTATCGGTGGTGTAATCAACGTTATTACTCGTAAAGATTACAACGGCGCACAACTGACTTTAGGTCAGGGTGAAGTTTCTGTGCCAAGCGAAGGCGGTGACCGCGAAAACGGTAGCGTATTGTTTGGCGCTTCGGACGCAAACACCTCTTTGTTAGGTGGTGTATCATGGAACAAGCGTGACATCGTATATGAAAACGCTTATCCATGGGTTGAGCCAGGCGCTTCAGTCTTTGGCGCTAACTACTATCCGCTTGATGAGCCGTTTAACTTCCAAGGTATCCCAGGTGCTTGTGGCGCTGAGAACTTTTACCTTCAGGGTGACATTTGCCGTTACAACTTTAACGCGACAAATGCGAACGAAGCATCTTCAGCGAACGAATCATTGTTCTTGAAGGGTACTCACCAAATCAATGCGGACTGGAAATTCTACGCGAACGCTAGCATCGCAGAAACAGAATCGTTCGGTCGTTATGCTCCAGCACCGGATTCAAACTATTACTATGGCGGCGCTTTAGATACGCCTGCTGATAGCTATAACAACCCAACTAACCCTGATGCATGGTTCTATGATCCAAACAACCCTAACGCGGTTGCATTTGACCCAGACTATGTAGGCGAAAATCGTCCAGTACACCTGTGGCACCGTTTCGCTGCTATGGGTAACCGTGATACAACTGTAACCAACAAAAACAAAGACTTGTTGCTTGGTTTCGAAGGTAACATCGGTGATATGGTTGTTGACTTCGGTTACCGCCGTGTGCGTAACAACACCACTGAAATCGGTAATGGCTACCTTGCAGCAAACACTGCTTGGGGTAACATCAACAACTTTAACCCTGGTTACTGTTCAGATGGCAGCTTTGATCCAGAGAACTGCCGTTTCGGTTATGACATCCAAAGCCCAACCCAAAACCCTGAAAGCGTATTGGCGGCTGGCGTTGTAACTACCTCACGTATCTCTGACTTTGACATCGATGAATACTACGCAAATACTTCGTTCGATATCGCATCAACTGATGCTGGTATGGTTCAAGGTTTCATCGGTTTCGAACACCGTTCAGAAAACTATGCTGACCGCTATGACTCGCAGTCTGAAGCTGGTTTAGTAGGTGGTTCAGCTGGTAACTCAGCTGGTGGCGGTCGTACGGTAAACGCAGCATTCTTCGAAGTATTAGTTCCTGTAACTTATGACTTCGAATTGAACTTCGCTGGTCGTTATGACCGTTACTCTGACTTCGGCGGTAACTTCGCTCCTAAAGTGAGCTTCCGTTGGTCGGTAACTGACGACATCGTATGGCGTGGTTCTTACGGTGAAGGTTTCCGTGCTCCGTCATTGGATATCTTGACTCAGAAGACTTCGTTCTCAGCTGACTCTGTAAACGATGAACAAACCTGTGCGGTACTCGCAGGCGACCCTGATGAGCAATGCCAAATCAGTGCATTCTACATTGCGAACCCAGACTTGGGTGCTGAGCAATCTAAGCAGTTTGCAACTGGTTTAGCGATGAACGTCACTGAAGGTATCAGCTTCGCGATCGATTACTATAACATCGAAATCGAAGAGCGTATCCGTCAGTTTGATTCGCAAACGCTTATCAACCGTGAGCTAGCGGGTGACCCGGTACCACCAGGTTTGGGTGTAACTCGTAACGCAGATGGTGTTATCACGCGTATCGATGCAGGTTATGGTAACGAAGGTACCCTAGAAACCAGTGGTTTGGACTTCAACATCCGTGCTAACTGGGACTTCGGCAACATGGGTACGTTGACCAACAACTTCCAAATGAGTCATATCCTTGACTACTCTGTGGATGGCGGTCGTAACCTTGTTCGTGACCCAGGTGTACCACGTCAACGTGCTGTGTTCTCAAACACCTACTCACTTAACGATTTGACTCTTGCGTACAACATCAACATGATTGGTGATCAGTACACAGATGTAGATTCAGATCCAGACGGCGCTGATGGTGTATCACGTACCGGTTCTGTTGGTACTTGGGTAACTCATGACATCCAAGTATCTTATGACACTCAGTGGGATAACAAATTCACTGTTGGTGTGCAGAACGCGTTCGAAAAACTTCCTGAGTTGATTTCGTTCGGCGGTCGTGACTACAACTACGGCCTATATAACGGCTGGGGTCGTGTCTACTACGTACGTTTCCAACAAAACTTCTAATATAGAAGCTAGTTACATAACGTAATAATAAGCGGGACCTTCGGGTCCCGTTTTTTTAAGTATTCCGAAGCGAAAGACGGATACAAAAAAGCCGCAATGTTTGCGGCTTTTTTATATTGCGAGAAATGAAGAGATTATTTAGTTAGAGAAAGGGTCCAGCCAAAGGGTGAGCCATCAATTTCAAGAACATTGAGCTCAGCCTTCGCACCGAGCTTCTCACTCGCTTTTACGTATGCACTTGCGTCCTTTTTGGTGAGTGCGGCATCTAGTTGATCTTTCAAGCGCAAGCGATGGTCATTGAGCAAGTGATACTGATGCGCAAGGCGTTTTCTACTCTCCTGGATGTTCTCCGCGTTCATCGCTTCAAAGATGCGAGCAATTCGACGAACCACATCGTTTACATAATTGAGTTCTGCGGGCTTTGCGTACTTCTCTTGCAGCGTCTTCATAGTCCACTGAATGGTACGTGTGAGGATTTTATTATGGGGGTAGTTTGCCCAGCCCTCAGCACCAAGTTGCGGAATAGCTTGTGCCGCCAAGTCGAGTAGCATGTCGCTTTGTTGGAACAGTGGTGACTCTTCCAAAATTGCGGTCAACACAGCAAAGCCAACTTTAGAATCTTTTACTAACTTACTATCGTGATGATGCATGACTGCGATCAGCTTGCCATCGTCTTTTAGATTGGCCACTGCAGCTTTGAGTGCTTCATCGCGCTGTCCGTACTCAAGGGCAAACTGTGCCACGAAAGCATCCACGCTTGCCTCGTTGAACGGCGATTTTTCGAAGGGGGTTTCACTATGGAAAGTTATTTTCTTTAGTTTTTTTGCAAGTGCGGGTGACTTCGAAAACTGCATTGGGGGATCGATCCTCGCGGCATCAATACCGTGAATGACAAAGTCCTTCTGATGTGCCATGCCAAAGTCGTGTGCGAGCATAGCTAATGCGCCGTTCCCCGTGCCAAGATCAACAACGGTTGCTCCTTGCGGTAACTCGTTGAGTTGTCTTTCCCAGAATTTCTTTAGATCGCCTGTGTAACCGGTGTTTGCGTCACCCTCCGCAAAACTATTGAGCACACCTTGGGTATGCCAATACGTCGACCAATGTTCCATTTCTACTCCTCGTTTGTCTCAATGACAAAGTGATGGCGTCCCCGGCAGGAGTCGAACCTGCGACCTGCCCCTTAGGAGGGGGCTGCTCTATCCAGCTGAGCTACGGAGACGTCCCATTATTTTATGCTACGGATTGAGTCCGTGACGCCCAGCTGTTCCGCAAAGAAGGCCTCAAGACTCCGATAAAGTTCAAATCGATTGGCTTCGATTTGGTAGCCATGCCCCTCATCCTTCAACATCGATTTATATGCAATATTGTTTTCATCAAGTGCATCGGTGAGAGCTTCGTATTGTTCCATCGGGACGCGGACGTCTTTGGTACCATGAACAATGTATAGAGGCACTTTTATTTTATCAACATTGTGAGAAGGAGAATTTGCTTTCAACACGTCTTCGTCGGTACCGAGAATATGATCAAGATACTTTCGTCCGCTTCGTGTTTTAGGTGTGTCACCCCACTTTTTCATCACAGGGAGACTGTAGACGCCCACATAACCAACAGAGCATTGATAAAGGTCGGGTTCACGAATAACGCCCATGAGCGCCGCATAACCACCATAACTACCTCCATAAATACAAATGCGGTCCTCTGCTGCATAACCTTGCTCAACAGCCCATAAAGTGGCATCGGTTACGTCGTCTTGCATTTCTCGGCCCCACTTTTGGTAGCCCATTTCTTGAAAGGCTTGACCGTAACCGCCCGAGCCGCGGAAGTTTACCTGTAAAACCGCATATCCGCGATTCGCAAAGAACTGGTTTTCGGGGTAAAAGCCCCAGGTATCACGAGGCCCATAAGGTCCGCCATGAACATTCACAATGGTCGGTAAGGAACCCTCTATTGCCTTGTTGTAGCCGTTCGGGAGGGTTAGATAACCATGCAGCTCTAGACCATCGCGAGCTTTCATCGAAAATGGTTCAACGCGAGCCATATCAGCAGGATCGATGGTGGGATAGGGCGAAGCAATAAATTTTGCTTCCAGCGTCTCGAGGTTGAATAGGAAATATTGACCGGGGTTCACATCTGAGCTGACGTGAACGACGGCCAACTTTCCATCGTCGGTTGAGCTCGAGACGTACACCTGTTGCCCATTGAAAGCATCCGTAAGACTCTGGCGCAGCATGACGTCGGAAGTATCATCGATGTAGTGGCGCTCAATCTTGCCCGGCATCGATTCAACTGCGATTGGATTATCGTCGGAGCCATAGATGATGCGCTCAACATCCGCGATGGGATTCATATAAATCTGTTTAAATTCTTCGTTCTTGGTGTCGAATTCGTACAGCGCTTGCGTTTCGGTCTCGAAGTCGGCACCTACATACGCGTAGCGATTGTCGCCAGAGAAACCGATGAAGCTTAGGCTGCCTCCCTCATCGAAAGAGTCCAAGTGGAATTTCTTCCATTCGTCGGAGCCAAAAGGTTTGTAATTAAGAACAAATGTGCCCTTGCCAAACTCATCGTCGTCTTCTTCTTCATAATTGAAGCTAACGCGCAACGTGCCGGTGTTATCAGCAAGCAGACGGCCTGGGTCTCTAGGTTGGTCATCTAGATAATAGGTACGACCGTCGTTCACATTCAATTTGTGGGCAAACATTCCGTCTTCACCACCATATAGCTTACCAATGAGAATGTGTTCTTCGTCATTGGGTAGTGGACTTAAGAAGGTCCATCCGGAACCGCCCCAGCGTATGAGCTCGCGACGGTTTGTTCCATCTGCATTGGCGCCATAGAGGCTCGGCGGTGAACCACGCTGATCGAGGTAGCCGACAAACTTTCGACCCGTAAAGATTAAGCGCTCATCATTGACCCAGCGAATATTTGAAAAGCGCTGGTATTCACCGAAAGCAAACTTACTCACCACTTTTTGTTCCTCGCGATCAAACACGAAAATGGCATCGTTGATACCCTCGGTTGATTTGATCGCAAAGTACTTTCCTGTTGGCGAAATAATAATTCCGTTGTACACCGGGTGTGTAAAAAAATCCTCGACTGAGTACTGCTTCACTTGTGCGTCATTTGACGCCGTAGCTTGTGATAGCCCCGAAAGAAAGGTCAGCGTGAGACTGAAAGAAATAATGAAAAATCGCAAAACGTGCCCCTGTTTTTATCTTTTTTATAACATTTCTTAGTTTGCCAGAAAGCGCCGCCAAGGCCAATGCTCTCAGGGATAAAAAGCAGACATAAAAAAACCGGCCAAAAGGCCGGTTTTCTCAGAAAGCTAAGAAGCTTATAGCGCGTTGATTTTCGCGCTTAGGCGGCTCTTATGACGAGCTGCTTTGTTTTTACCGATAAGACCTTTAGTTGCGTAACGGTCAAGAATCGGTTGAAGGCCAGTAAATGCCTGCTGAGCAGCCGCTTTGTCGCCTGCATCGATAGCAGCAATTACTTTCTTCAATTGGGTACGCATCATTGAGCGACGGCTCGCGTTGTGGCGACGGTTCTTTTCCGCCTGTACCGCACGCTTTTTCGCAGACTTAATATTAGCCAAGGTGAACTCCTAAAATTCGTTAACTATGTGCATTGGTTTTATAGGGCGGGGAATATGCCTGTTTTCGAGCTGAAAGTCAAGTGTAAAAACCGTTATTCGTTATTCGTACGCTTCGCTGTTCGTCCGTTACACTGTTCGTGAAACATGGAGGTTAGAAAAATGGCGAGAAATTTAATAGTAACGCAGGTGGCTCTAGAGTTGTGCTGTGAGATATACAGGATCACGCAAGAGCTGCCACAGGAAGAGAGGTATGGACTGGCCAGTCAAATGCGCCGTTGTGCTGTTAGTATTCCGAGTAATATTGAAGAGGGCGCTCACAGAGGAACAAGTAAAGACTTCCTTCGATTTCTTTATATTGCTAGAGGCTCACTAGCTGAATTGAAGATTCAATTACAAATTGCGGTGCGTCTCGGATATATTAAGTCGTCGGTGAATGACTTATTGTCCCGAACCTATCAACTTTTAAATGCCTTAATTGGAAGCATCAAAGAGCGAATAGCGGAGCGGACGAACAGCGAAGCGTACGAATAACGAACAACGGGGTTCTCTTGTCTAAATCTCTTATGAAATCTGGGATTATTGTCAGCGCTATGACGCTGATCTCGCGCGTGCTTGGTCTGGTGCGCGACGTTGTGATCGCGAATTTGATGGGGGCTGGGGCTGCGGCGGACGTCTTCTTTTTCGCAAACAAAATTCCGAACTTCTTACGCCGTTTATTTGCCGAGGGCGCGTTTGCGCAGGCGTTTGTGCCGGTATTGACTGAGTACCGGCAGGGCAAGGATATTGATGCGCAACGTCTGTTGATTGCGCGGGTGTCCGGCACTTTAGGAACGTTGGTGACGATAGTCACGTTGGTGGGCGTAATTGCGTCGCCGATTGTAGCAGCGTTGTTCGGTATGGGCTGGTTTGTGGATTGGTACACGGACGGGCCGCAGGGGCACAAGTTTGTCCTTGCTTCTGACTTGCTGCGCATTACCTTTCCTTATTTATGGTTTATTACCTTTACGGCGCTAGCTGGGGCGGTGCTGAACACGCTTGGTAAGTTTGCGGTGGCGGCGTTTACGCCGGTGTTTTTGAATATTGCGATTATTGTGGCGGCGCTGTGGCTGGGGCCACAGCTTGAGCAGCCAGAATATGCCTTGGCTTGGGGCGTGTTTTTTGGTGGTTTGGTGCAGTTTTTGTTCCAGATCCCGTTTATGAAACGTGCTGGTTTATTAGTTCGGCCGCAGTGGGGCTGGAGTGACCCTGGTGTCACTAAGATTCGAAAGTTAATGATCCCGGCGTTGTTTGGGGTGTCGGTGAGTCAAATCAATCTGCTTCTTGATACCTTTATTGCTTCGTTCTTGATGAGTGGTTCGATTAGTTGGTTGTACTATTCGGATAGGTTGTTGGAGTTTCCATTAGGCTTATTTGGGATTGCGATTGCGACAGTTATTTTGCCGGCGTTGTCTTCGCGCCATGTAGATAAATCTGCTGATGAATTTAGTCGTACGCTAGATTGGGGCATTCGCAAGGTGGTGTTGCTTGGTCTGCCGGCAATGGCGGGTTTGATTGTGCTGGCGGAGCCAATGTTGATGGTGCTGTTCATGCGCGGTGAGTTTACGCCTGAAGATGCGCGCTTGGCTTCTTATAGCTTGTTCGCTTACGGCTCTGGTTTATTGAGTTTTATGTTGGTGAAAGTCTTAGCGACGGGCTTTTACTCGCGGCAAGACACCAAGCGTCCAGTGAAATACGGCATTATTGCCATGGTTTCCAACATGGTGTTTAACGTCATTTTTGCCATCCCGTTTGGTTATGTGGGACTTGCGATCGCCACTTCAATGTCGGCTGCAGTGAACGCGGGCTTGCTCGGCTATAACTTATGGCGTGATGGCGTACTGAAGCGCTATCCGGGCACACTGACCTACCTGACCAAGGTGACTGTCGCGGTTGTCGCGATGATTGCCCTGCTGCTCTATTTAGGACCGAACCGCGAGTGGTGGCTTGCCGCTGCTTTTATGGAGCGAGTCTGGCAGTTGGCCATGTTGGTTGGCGCCGGCGCCGGCGTTTTCTTGGTAACGCTGCTCCTGCTCCGTGTCAAAATTCGTTAATTGAAATGCGTTGTTTGCTGTTTGTTGTTTGTTTAAACAAAAAGCGAACGAAGAGAGCGTGCGAACAGCGAATAGCAAACAACGCTTTTAGTCTCTGGTGAGCCATCGCCCAGCCTGTTATAATCGCCGCTTTGTTAAACGATTCGCGCAAAGGACCCACAAGGCCCACATGCAACTCATCCGTGGAATTCACAATATTCGTGCGCAGCACCGTGGCTGTGTGCTCACTATCGGTAACTTTGATGGTGTCCATTTGGGCCATCAAGCGGTGTTAGCGCAGGTGAAGTCACAGGCCTTGGCACGTGGGGTGCCGGCAACAGTGATGACCTTTGAACCGCAACCGCAAGAGCTGTTTCAACCTGAACGAGCGCCGGCACGTTTAACCAATTTTCGTGAGAAACATTTGGCACTGCGTGCGCAGGGTATTGATCGCCATATCGTGATTGAATTTAACCGGAAGTTCGCCAATTTACCGGCGCGTACGTTTATTGATGAAGTGCTGGTGAAGCAGCTCGGCGTACAATTTTTGGTAGTGGGCGACGACTTTCGTTTTGGTCATGGTCGTGAAGGTGACTTCGCGATGCTCCAGCGAGCAGGTGCTGAACTTGGTTTTGAGGTGGTCGACACGCATAGTTATCGGCAGCAGCAGCAACGCGTCAGTAGCACTGCCATTCGTGAAGCGTTGAAGAAGGGCGACTTCGACCAGGGCGCCGCGATGCTCGGTCGGCCTTATGCTTTTGAAGGACGGGTGGTGCACGGCGAGAAGAAGGGCCGCACCATTGGCTTTCCGACCGCAAATATACAGCTCAAGCGGCTGCATTCGCCATTGCAAGGGGTATTTGCAGTGCAGGTGCAAAGCAATGATGGCAAAATGCATGCAGGAGTTGCTAATATTGGCCGCAGACCGACGTTAAATGGCGAGCAAGTGCAGCTCGAAGTGCATTTGTTTGACTACGATGGTGACTTGTACGGACAACAACTGAAAGTAATACCGACGCATTTTATTCGCGCCGAGAAAAAGTTCGCCGATTTCGCCGAGCTAAAGCAACAAATCAGTGCCGACGCACGCGCTGCGCGCAAACTTCGCATTTAGATCTTAAATATTGAGCTAGACAACGGGGCTAATAAGGGCCTCGAAAAAGGAACCCAAACAATGACCGACTATAAACACACGCTGAATTTACCGGAAACCGAGTTTCCGATGCGTGGCAACTTGGCTCAGCGCGAGCCGCAAATGTTGCAGCAGTGGTATGCCGATGACGTGTACGGCAAGGTGCGCGTAGCGAAAGCGGGTAAGCCAGTGTTTATTTTGCACGACGGACCTCCGTATGCGAATGGTCAGATTCATATTGGGCACGCAGTTAATAAAATTCTTAAAGACGTGATCGTGAAAGCGAAAACCTTGAGCGATTTCGATGCGCCTTATGTTCCGGGTTGGGACTGTCATGGCTTGCCGATCGAGCTGCAAGTTGAGAAGAAACATGGCAAGCCTGGCAAGAAATTGTCGGTCGCGGAATTTCGTCAGAAGTGTCGTGACTATGCCATGGGGCAGGTCGAACAGCAGCGCGAAGACTTCAAACGCTTGGGTGTGTTTGGCGATTGGGACAATCCTTATTTGACCATGAACCCAAAACAAGAAGCGGACAGTATTCGTGCACTAGGCAAGATCATCGCCAACGGTCACTTGCAACAGGGCTTTAAGCCGGTGCATTGGTGTACGGACTGTGGTTCGGCGCTCGCCGAAGCAGAAGTTGAGTATCAAGATAAGCGTTCGCCGGCGATTGATGTGGACTTTGTTGCAGTTGACCAAGCACAGCTAGTGGCGGCGTTTGATCATCCAGAAGGTCATGTGGGTGAAGGCGATGTTAGCGTTGTGATTTGGACCACTACGCCGTGGACTATCCCCGCAAACCGCGCGATTTCTTTGCACCCATCGTTGGAATATACCTTGGTTCAGGTTGAAGCGACCGAGGAGCGACCGGCGCAGCGTTTTGTGCTGGCAGACGAGCTAGTTGAATCGGCAATGGCGCGTTGGAATATCGACGCGTATCACAAACTTGGTTTTGCCAAGGGTGCAGCCTTGGAAAATATGAAAGTGCAGCATCCGTTATTTGCTGACATCCAAGTGCCACTGGTTTTGGGTGAGCACGTAACGACCGAGTCGGGTACTGGCTGTGTACATACGGCGCCAGGGCACGGTGTGGACGATTTCTTGGTAGGTCAGCGTTACGGTATTGAGGTTTATAACCCGGTCGGTGACAACGGCGTTTACAAAGATGATACGCCGATGTTTGCGGGACAGCATGTGATGAAGGCAAATGCCAACATTGTCGACGCGTTGCAAGACGCTGGGCGCTTGGTTCATCATGAGGCTTACAATCACTCGTACCCGCATTGCTGGCGCCACAAAACGCCGATTATCTTCCGTGCCACCCCACAGTGGTTTATCAGCATGGACAAGCAAGGCTTGCGCGCCAAGGCACTAGAGCAAATCAAGTTGGTACGTTGGGTACCTGAGTGGGGCCAAAGCCGCATTGAGAGTATGGTTGAAGGGCGCCCTGATTGGTGTATTTCTCGGCAGCGTACTTGGGGTAACCCGATTGCGGTATTTGTGCGTCGTGACAACGACGAATTGCACCCGCGCACCCTCGAGTTGATGGAAGAAGTGGCCAAGCGCGTCGAGAAAGACGGCGTGCAGGCTTGGTTCGACCTTGAACCAGAAGAGCTGTTAGGTGACGAAGCCGAACAGTACCGCAAAGTTACCGATACCTTGGATGTTTGGTTCGACTCTGGCGTCACCCATGAAGCTGTGTTGAATAAAACTCCGGGCTTGCAGTGGCCGGCAGATCTGTATCTTGAGGGCTCAGACCAACACCGTGGCTGGTTCCAGTCGTCGTTATTGACCGGCGTGGCGATGTACCAAGAAGCGCCTTATCATCAGGTGCTGACCCATGGGTTCACTGTTGACGGCCAAGGTCGCAAGATGTCGAAATCAATTGGTAACGTGGTCGCGCCGCAAGAAGTAATGAACAAGCTCGGTGGTGATATTTTGCGCCTCTGGGTTGCGGGCACCGACTACTCAGGCGAGATGACGGTTTCAGATGAAATCCTGAAACGCTCGGCCGATAGCTACCGTCGTATTCGTAACACTGCGCGCTTCTTGTTGGCGAACATTAATGCTTTTGACCCAGCAAAACATGCGGTTGCTGCCGATGAGATGGTGGCGATGGATCGCTGGATTGTTGCTCGCGCTGTAGCGTTGCAAGAAGAGTTGCTGGAAGCTTACGATAACTATCAGTTCCATGTGGTGGTGCAAAAACTTATGCACTTCTGCTCGATTGAGCTGGGTAGCTTCTACTTAGACGTCATTAAAGACCGTCAGTACACCGCCAAACGTGACAGTGTTGCACAGCGCTCATGTCAGACCGCGTTGTACCATATTGCTGAGCTATTGGTGCGTTGGTTAGCACCGATTTGTAGCTTTACCGCGCAAGAAATCTGGACGGCCTTGCCACAGCACGATAGCAAAGGCCAGGCACGCAGTGAGTATGTATTTACTGAAGCGTGGTATCGTGATGCAGCGCATATCGCGGTGAGCGACGCCGACAACGCCTTTTGGCAGCAATTATTAGAAGTGCGTGATGCGGTTAACCGTGCGCTTGAACAAGCCCGTCGCGACGACGTGATCGGTGGCTCGTTGCAAGCTGAACTGAACTTATATGCGAATGCTGATCTTGCTGCTCAGCTTGAGCGTTTAGGCGATGAATTACGGTTCGTCCTACTTACCTCAGCGACGCAAGTGAAAGCTGTAGAGACTGCACCTGAAGGCGCCGTTGCAACAGATGTAAAAGGCTTGTGGGTCAAAGTGAGTAAATCAGCTAACGAGAAATGTGAACGCTGTTGGCATCATCGCCCTGAAGTGGGGAGCATTGCTGAGCACCCAACCTTGTGTCAGCGTTGCGTGACGAATGTCGATGGTGAAGGTGAGGAGCGCCGTTTTGCCTAAACAACCTAACCCTGATTTCAACAAGCGCACCAGCGGGCTGCAGTTTCTGTGGCTCTCGCTGCTGCTCATTATAATTGACCAAGCAACCAAGCAATGGGTGCTCAGCGCGTTCGATCTCTACGAAAGTATTGAGATCATGCCGTACTTGAACTTTACCTATGTGCAAAACTTCGGGGCTGCGTTTAGTTTTCTAAGTGATCAAAGTGGCTGGCAACGTTGGCTATTTACCGGCTTGGCTATTGCCGTAAGCGTGATCTTACTGGTCTGGCTGCGCCGCAACCCAGTGGGCTTGTGGCGACAAAATTTAGCGTTTTCACTGATCCTTGCGGGGGCGGTTGGTAACGTCATTGATCGCTTAGTTTACGGTTATGTCATCGATTTTATCGATGTCTACGTAGATAACTGGCATTGGCCGGCATTTAATGTCGCCGATATGGCCATTACCTGTGGCGCTATTTTAATGCTACTCGAAGCTTTCTTTGAACAACGTCAGGAGCAACGCGCATGATCAGCCGTCTACCGATCGAACACGGTCGGGAAGTGATTTTGCATTTCACCATCAAGTTGACCGATGACTCGGTCGCCGACAGCACCAAAATGTCCGGCAAGCCGGCGAAGTTCCGCATGGGTGATGGCTCACTCACGGAGAACTTTGAAAGTTGCTTAGTCGGGCTCAAGGCTGGTGACGAGCGTGAGTTTGAACTGGCGCCTGAAGACGCTTTTGGCGAACCGAATAAAGACAATTACTATCAAGTGGAGACGCAAAAGTTCGCTGAGCTGCCAGAAGTGGGCCAAATCTTTACGTTTCCACAACCGGATGGTACGGAACTTCCTGGTATAGTGCGGTCAATAAATGAACAGTTTGTGACGATTGATTTTAATCATCCGTTAGCGGGCCAACGGGTCCGCTTCGCAGTCGAAATTATTGAGGTGAATCCCTAAAAAACCGTTGTTTGCTATTCGCTGTTTGTTGTTTGTTTAAACAAAAAGCGAACGCAGTGAGCGAGCGAACAGCAAATAGCGAACATCGCTTTTGGGGTTGGAGATTTTATGGATATTGTGTTGGCGAATCCGCGAGGTTTTTGTGCAGGTGTTGACCGTGCAATTACCATTGTTGAGCGCGCGCTAGAAATTTTTGAACCGCCTATTTATGTGCGCCATGAAGTAGTGCACAACAAATATGTGGTGGATTCGCTGCGCCAAGCGGGAGCCGTCTTTGTCGATGAACTTGAAGAAGTGCCTGATGACAGCATCGTGATATTTTCGGCCCATGGTGTTTCGCAGGCCGTTCGTCAAGAAGCAAAGGATCGGGGCTTAAAAGTCTTTGATGCGACCTGCCCATTAGTAACGAAAGTACATATGGAAGTCACGCGCGCGAGTCGCAAAGGGCATGAGTGCGTACTGATTGGTCACCAAGGGCATCCCGAGGTCGAAGGAACCATGGGTCAGTACTCGAACGCGCAAGGTGGTATTTATCTGGTGGAGTCGGTCGCTGATGTGGCGAAGCTTGAAGTGAAGAATCCACAGCAACTTCACTACATGAGCCAAACCACTTTGTCGGTAGATGATACCGCGGATGTCATCGATGCCTTGCGGGCGAAGTTCCCTGAGGTTCAGGGGCCGCGTAAAGACGATATTTGTTACGCCACGCAGAACCGTCAGGATGCGGTGCGTGACCTAGCAGCTGAAGTTCAGTTGTTATTGGTGGTCGGTGCTCGAAATAGTTCTAATTCGAACCGGCTGCGAGAGCTAGCCGAAAAGATGGGGACGCCGGCTTATCTGATTGATGATGCCACCTGTATTGACCGCGCATGGCTGGACAATGTTGAGCGTGTGGGTGTTACTGCAGGCGCTTCAGCGCCGGAAGTTTTGGTCAAGAATGTGATCAAGCAGTTGCAAGAATGGGGTGGGGCGACTGTGAACGAGCGCAGCGGTCGTGAAGAGAATATTACTTTCTCGATTCCTCCCGAGCTGCGCGTTGTCGAACTGTAAGTAGAACTTTCAGTTAGCGTTCCCAGCACTCCGCTGGGGACTTCTGGTCATTTTGATTGAGCGTAATGGTGGTGCAGCCAGTGTCGTTGGTTTGGCCACCGGTTGCGGTTGCGGTCAAGGTGTAGGTTTCGGCGCCAATATTACTGACCGAAAAAGTGTAATAATCGCTGCTCAAAGTGATACCTAAGGTTGCGATATCTGCGTAGCTGGTATTCTTCAAGCGATACTCTTCTTGTGCCATCTGCAACGTTAGTAATTGCCCCATCGCATCGGCGCGCCGTGCTTCGCGCACATAGTCAACGAAGTTTGGATAGGCAATGCCCGCGATGATGCCGATGATGACCACGACAATCATGAGCTCGATGAGCGTCATCCCCGCCTGCTTTAATTTAACTTGCATTTGTTTGCCTTGTCGTAAAAGATGAATTTTTGCACTACACTGTAGTTAATAAACTATAACTAAATAGATACGCTATTTTTGGCAATTTCGCAATGCGCAGAACATTTATAAAACCTTGGGCGGCGGTCAAACGCGGCTTTACACTTCTCGAGTTACTAGTCACGCTGGTTATCCTTTCTATTATTATTGGGGCTGGTGTGCCGATGATGCTCGGTATGGCTGAATCGATGCGCTTACAAGGTGCGGCGCAGGATACCTATGCTTTGCTGCAGTATGCGCGTTCCGACGCGTTGCGTACCACCGAAGAGCGCTTTGTGGTGTGGGATACTGACGCAGGTAATTGGTGTGCCGCAGTGGCTGCAGCCAACGATTGTGATTGCCTTACCGAGGATTGCAGTATTAATGGTATATTGCGGCAAGTGAATGGCAATGAATACAGTGGTGTCAGTGTTAACGCAAACTTTTCTGCGGGTGACTATACTCGCTTCGATGGTCTGCGTGGTCTTGCTGAAGGAAATGCGGGGCATGTGGCTTATCGTTTGACAGACGATGGCGGCGCGGTTGAAGCCGAAGTCCGCGTAGTGGTGAGTTTGCTTGGCCGTGTGCGGTATTGTAAGCAGAGCGGACAAATTGGAGATTACCCAGCATGTTAGTGGTACGGCAAAAAGGCCTTTCGATTGTCGAGCTCATGATTACGATTACGCTGGGCTTATTGCTTATGGCGGCGTTGACAGCGGTATTTTCGAACACGATAGGTGTCAACTCGCGGAGTCTAAAATTAAGTCAGATGCATGAAGAAGCTACGGCTGTAATGGATCTCATGGTCGGCGAATTACGCCGTACTGGCTATCGCGGCGATGCTGCCGAGCTCGTCTATGACCCAGCTAACGCAAGCACCGATTTTAATAACACAGTTGTCGTGAGCCAGTACACTGGCGAAGAGGCAAATAGTTGCATTATCTTCAGTTACGATGAAGATGCAGATGGTGTGCATGATGGTGCAGCGGAGAATTATGGCTTTCGCGTACGTGACAATAAAATCCAACGCCGGCAAGCCTCTTCCGGGTGCGATAGCGGTGGCTGGCAAGACCTGACGAGCACCGCGATGTTGGTGGTAAATGATCTAGATTTCACATTAACTGAGCAAATGATTGAATTGGTTAATGAACAACGTGTAACCATAGTGATGGAGGTAGCAATGCCATCCGACACTGACATCACGCGAACAATGACGAGTGAAGTGGTAATTCGCAATGCATTTTAATCATACGTCGAAACAGCAAGTTGGCTTTGCGACAGTCACCCTTACGGTGCTGTTACTGGCGATTATTATTCTTGTGACTTTGTACACTGCGAAGTTTAAGGCGCAGGAACAGCGTATTATGCGTAACCACATGGCGTTGCAAGAGGCGCGAGTTGTGGCGGATGCCGCACTTGAACAAACCATTCAAGAAATCGATGCGGATCGTAACAATCTCGACCGAACAATTACCGGCACCATTGCGGGAGCGAATTACACCGCCACTGTCACTAATGTGAACTATCCTAATACGCCACGTGGCAACGTGGATGTGGTTGAGGTTGATATCGTTGCGAATTCAGCAGATGGTTCAGCAACCCAAAGAGCACATCAAGAACTTATCGTCATGTCCCTAGTACGTGGTGGGCCGAACGTGCCTTTGGCTATCAAAGGTGGTGTAAATGTGTCCGGTAGCTTCCAAGTGGTCGCAAACCCTAATGGCGGTGGTGATGGTGTGCCTCTATCGATTTGGACGCGAGACGATGTAGATGTGAACGGCGCCGGTACCACCTGTGGTCAGTGGGAATTCGATAACGGTGTATGCGATTCACAGACGCTAAGTGAGCGTGGCGATCACGGCGTTGATATTCTGGATAGCGATCCGAATTTTCCAGACGATCTGCTCGACTATTTGTTTGGCGTACCTGAGGATAATTGGCAAGATTTGCGGGATATGGCAAATCAAATATTACCGAATTGTTCATCGCTCGGGACAGCTACGACAGGTTTGATTTGGATTGAGGGCGACTGTGACATGCCGAGTAATGACGTTGGTACGAGTGCGGCACCAGCGCTTATTGTCATTCAAGATGGCGACTTTAAAATGAACGGGAGTGTGACGCTTTATGGAATGGCATTCCAGTTCACGACGCCAGGAAATACCGACCAATATGAGATTACCCTTAATGGTGGCGCCTTCGTTGAAGGGTCAGTCATGGCGAGTCAAAACCCAAAACTGTCGAACGGTAACCTAACAGTTCGCTACAGTTTAGATGTATTGCGTAACGTGGTAGTCAATGATGAGTTTCGTCGACTCTACCGCGTAGGAGGAAGTTGGCATGATTTCTAAGAAGCAAAAACAGCGTGGCTTCACTTTTGTTGAGGTGTTAGTTGCGTTAGTGATCATTGCCGTCGGTGTTGCCGGCTTAGTGAGCTTGCAGCGTATGTTCATCCAGTCGTCAACTCGGGCTGCAGAGCGCACGGCGGCAATGGAACTGGCACAAGAAAAGCTCGAAGAGTTGCGTTTTGTGGAGTATGCCGATTTAGCCACTGGTTCAGATACCGCAACTCGTGAGGGTAAAAGTTTTAGTATGGACTGGACCATTGCCGACCGCTATTGGAGTGCCGGTGGCTGGGTTCCAAGTAGTGATCCCTCGGCACCAGACCCGTTGCCGCCTGAGCCAGACATTAAGTCAGTAACTGTTTCAGTGAGTTGGACCGAGCGTGCGGGGGATACTGAGTCACTCGATATGGAAGCATGGTTCAGTAAAATCGAGTCACGCGATGGTGGCTTGGTGGTAACGCAACCGAATCCGCGGCAACAGCCAAGTGTAACTTATAACCCCGGTGCCGCGCCGGAGGTAATAGCGGTGCGTCTGACCGAGGACGATGCCGCAGCGGCTTATCAGGTTAAAGAAACAACTAAACCGACGCCCGAAGTCATGAGAAGAGGTAATAAGCTGCAAGTGAATTTTAACACTGTGACTTATGACCAAGCGACGCAAACACAGCGTATCGAAGACTTCGTCACGGTCAATTGTTCCTGCCAGTTTGTTGGGGTGGGATCGACAGGTAAAACACCTGCACGCTTAATCTTAGAAGGTGATTATTTAGTACTGGATCCGAATGGTTCGCAGACCACGCAAAAAATGGTGGGAATGCCAGCGGATACGAATCAACCAGAGCTTTGTGATCTGTGTTGTCGAGATCATCATGACAGTCAAGAAATGGTACAAACCGGTAACGTTTATCGAGAGGAAAGAGCTTTCGCACGTCTGCCGAGCGGCGATCATCGTCATTTTACGAATGTGAACGGTTCTCTAGTGCAGGCGGGGCTCGACGATGTTTACGAAGAGTCTTGTCGGATGCGTCGTGTGGATGGTTATTACGTCACCTACCCGGATTGGAATATTGAAGCGCTCACGGTCATGAGTTCGGATTATTTGGTGAATGCTGCGACCAGCAGTGTGTATGTTGATTACATACGTAGCGTGGTGAAGGCTTTAATGCTAGGTCAAACGCCTCCGAGCCCGCCGAGCGATCGTGATGTCGAAGTGATTCCGGGGGCATACCAGATGATTGCTCGGGCGATTTATCTAGATCCGATGACCAGTGCGCACCGTAATAGCATCATTACCGCCATAGAGGCAGGAGAGTCCGACTGGATTGCAAAAGTACCGTTTTACGAGGTTAACCTAACGTTGTTGGGTGACTGGACCTCGTCCAACCCTGCCGTTGCAACTGTCGATAACGAAGAAATTCAAACCATTGTTGATCCGGAAAATAACTATTACGGCGCTTATAGTCGTGGCTTGGTGATCACAGAGAGCGGTGGCACAACGGCGGTCAACGTTTCTGCTGGATCGGGTAACTCGAGTATACTCGATAGCGATCCGATTCATCCGCTTGAAATAGAAGATGGCCGCTTAGAAAGTGAGCTCTATGTCACTGTCGTGGCAGAGGATTCAGATAATGTCGATCTCTATGCGATTACCGGTACAATTAACTGTACCGCTTACCAGAATAATAAAGGCTGGCAAGACTGTAAGAACCCAGACATTAACGGGATTTCCATCACGACCTCTAACAACAACGTAAGTTGCGAAATTAATAAGCTCGGTAATAACGCTACCTATTCCTGTCCAGGTATTCGTGCAGGCACAAGTTTGTCGGTAACCTTCTTGCATAGCAGTGGTAATGCTGTTTATACACCAACGAGCTTTAGCGTTTCATCAATCAGTGAAGACGTGCGTCAGGACACGGTTCTCGAGATTAACTGATTCGATTTCATTTCATTTGTGGTACTATCGAGGCAATTTTTAACGATTGCCTCGGTAGTTGAACGCCATCATCATGTCGACACTGTTAGATGTTAAACAGCTCGCCTCGCAGCGTGCGGGTCGCACGCTTTTTGCCGATCTTAGCTTCACTTTGCAAGCGGGTGCCGTGCTGCATATCGAAGGTGAAAACGGCGCGGGTAAATCGACATTGCTGCGTTCGCTTGTGGGCCTTGTTGAGCTGCAAGCTGGAACCATTCAATTCTTCCCTTCTGAAATCGAGCTGGCGCAAGAGTGGCGTCAACATACGCTATTCATGGGACATAAGTCAGCAGTCAAAGCTGAGCTCACTGCGCTCGAAAACGTCGCTTTGCAAGCGCAACTGTCAGGACTCACGCAAGTCGATGCATGGCAGCTGCTGGAAACGGTAGGGCTGCTCGGGCTTGAAGATTTGCCGGCGGGACAATTGTCAGCAGGTCAGCAACGTCGAATTGCGCTGACACGTTTATGGTATAGCCAAGCGCCACTATGGGTTTTAGATGAACCTTTTACCGCGCTCGATACGCGCGGTATCGACCTATTGCAGCAGCGCTTTGCGCAACACATCGAAGCCGGTGGGGCGATTATTCTTACTTCGCACCAAGCGTTGACTTGGCAGCCTGAGCAGTTGCAGCGCCTGCGCATTCAAGGCGGTGATTTATGAATCGCGCCTCAAGTTGGACTGCATTAACGGCGATAATGAAGCGCGACCTCATGGTGGTTATGCGCCGCCGCAGCGATATTTTGAACCCGCTGTTGTTTGTTTTAGTTGTGGTAAGTCTTTTCCCACTGGCGGTCGGGCCGGGGCCCGATATACTAGGTCGTATCGCGGCGGGAGTGATTTGGGTTGCCGCGTTGCTCTCAGCCCTACTAGGTTCAGAGCGCTTATTTCGTGAAGACTATCTCGATGGAACGCTCGAGCAGCTCACCTTGCAACCACAACCACTACCGCTGTTATCGTTCGGAAAAATAGCCGTACATTGGTTATTAAGTGGTCTTCCCTTAGTGATCCTTGCGCCGCTCTGTGCGTTATTATTGAAACTACCACTCGCTGGCTGGGGTACGTTGATGGCAACGTTGCTGGTGGGAACGCCAATACTCAGTGCGATTACTGCAATTGGTGCAGCATTGACGGTTAGTTTGGGCCGTGGCGGTGCGCTGCTGAGTTTATTGCTTTTGCCACTTTTCATCCCCCTACTTATTTTTGCCAGTGGCGCTGTTGAGGCGGCGTTAGTGGGTACAGCTGCGTGGCCGCAAGTGTTACTATTGGCGGGCTTAAGTTTATTAACTTTGCTGTTGGCGCCATTTGCGGTAGCAGCCTCAATTCGAGTGAGTGTGAATTAACATGTGGCGTTGGTTACATCCTTACGCAAAACCTGAAACGGTCTACCATTTGCTGGGGCGCTGGCTGCCGTGGGCAACCGCTGGCGCGGTATTGATATTAGGTATTGGTTTAGTGTGGGGACTGTTGTTCGCACCTGCGGATTACCAACAAGGCGATAGTTACCGCATTATCTTCATTCATGTGCCATCGGCGATGTTTTCGATGAGCATCTATGTCAGCTTAGCAATTGCCGCCTTCATTGGGCGGGTCTGGCAGCTCAAAATGGCAGACTGGGCGTTGGCAGCAATAGCCCCGGTAGGGGCTGTGTTCACCTTTATTGCGTTGTTCACCGGCGCCGTTTGGGGTAAACCCATGTGGGGTACTTGGTGGGAGTGGGATGCGCGTCTCACCTCACAACTCATTTTGCTGTTCTTGTACATCGGCGTGTTAGCACTTTATTACGCCTTCAGCGACAACCGTACCGGTGCAAAGGCTGCCGGCATTCTAGCAATGGTCGGCGTGATCAATATTCCGATCATCCGTTACTCAGTAGAGTGGTGGAACACCCTGCATCAGGGCGCCACGTTAACGGTTTTTGAACGGCCACCGATGGCCAATAGTATGTTGTTCCCATTGTTGACCTGTATTCTCGGCTTCGCCTTTTTAGCGGCGGCACTCATTATGCAACGTATGCGTACTGAAATCTTACGGCAAGAGCTGCGCCGCCCGTGGGTAAAACAGGTTTTCGATAGCCGCGCAGCAACAGGGGAGCGTAGCTAATGCAGTTTGAAAGTTGGCAAGCCTTTATCGAAATGGGCGGTTATGGTTTTTATGTTTGGCTAGCGTTTGGCGTTAGCTTTTTAGCAATGGGTGTGTTGGTGATGCAAGGATTGCGCGCGCGCAGTAGGCTGCAACGTGAGTTCACGCAGGAGCAACAGCGGCAACAACGACTGGCGCGACGGAAGCAAGAGGTATCCTGATGGCAATGAATCCCCGACGAAAAAAGCGTTTAACTTGGACCCTAGGTCTGATTGCTGGTGTGGCCGTAGCATTCAGCGTTATTTTGTATGCTTTGTCGCAAAACATCGATTTATTCTATACACCGAGCGAAGTGATTGAAGGTAAAGGCAAAGAAGCTGTTAAACCTGAAGTCGGTCAGCGTCTACGTATCGGTGGCATGGTAGTCGAGAACTCGGTACGCCGTAATCCGGAAACCCTTGAGGTTGAGTTCCGTGTGACGGATATTGGCCCAGAAGTGAAAATTCTTTATACCGGCATTCTGCCGGACTTGTTCCGCGAAGGACAAGGTATTGTCGCACAGGGCGTCATGATCGAGCCTACCGTGATGCAAGCAACGGAAGTGTTGGCAAAGCATGATGAAGAATACATGCCGCCGGAGCTTGCTGAGCAGATGAAAGGTATCAAGCACGTCAATCCAAATACTTCAGGCGCTTACGACGAGCAGGGTGGTGACCAATGATTGCCGAAATAGGTCAATTTGCGCTGGCGTTAGCGCTGGCATTTTCGGTTCTGCTTGCAATCTATCCGCTTTGGGGCGCATACAAAGGGCATAGTGGTGCAATGTTGCTGGCGCGCCCGCTCGCATATGGACAGTTCTTGTTTACGGCGATTGCCTATGCCGCCTTAACATGGGGCTTTGTAGTCAACGATTTTAGTATCGCTTATGTAGCGGCAAACTCGAATACGCAATTGCCGCTGGCCTATCGTATAACAGCAGTTTGGGGTGCGCACGAAGGTTCATTCTTATTATGGATGCTGATGCAGGCTGGCTGGATTGCTGCTGTAGCGATGTTCTCGCGGCGCATGCCCGTGACCATGATGGCGCGAGTGTTGGCCATCCTAGGGCTGATAAGTATTGGCTTCTATTTGTTTATGCTCTCGGTCTCGAACCCGTTTGACCGTGCGTTACCGTGGATTCCTGTGGATGGGCAGGACTTGAATCCGCTGTTGCAAGACCCCGGCATGATTATTCACCCACCGTTACTTTACATGGGCTATGTTGGCTTTTCGGTTGCTTTTGCCTTCGCTATTGCGGCGCTAATGGCGGGCAAATTGGACGCCGCTTGGGCACGTTGGTCGCGCCCTTGGGCGACAACAGCTTGGTCGTTTTTAACCTTAGGCATCGCCATTGGTAGCTGGTGGGCATACTACGAGCTCGGTTGGGGTGGCTGGTGGTTCTGGGACCCTGTTGAGAACGCAAGTTTTATGCCGTGGTTGGTGGGTACCGCACTGATTCACAGTTTGGCAGTGACTGAAAAGCGCGGGGCATTCAAGTCTTGGACCGTCTTACTAGCTATTTCGGCCTTCAGTTTAAGCTTGTTGGGGACGTTCCTCGTGCGTTCTGGCGTGATAGTTTCGGTTCATGCTTTTGCTACAGATCCTGCGCGTGGCTTGTTTATTCTTGGCCTCTTGGCCGTGGTGATTGGTGGCTCTCTGGTGCTGTTTGCCTTGCGGGCCGGTGCAGTACAAAGCCATACCAAATATGAAGCTGTTTCCCGCGAAGTGATGCTACTGGGCAATAATATTTTGCTCATCGCCGCGACGCTTGTAGTGTTGTTGGGAACGTTGTTGCCCTTGGTGCACAAAGAACTCGGTATGGGCTCGATTTCAATTGGCGTACCGTTCTTCAACCAAATGTTCACTTGGCTCATTGTACCGTTTGTGGTGTTGATGGGCTTAGGTCCCTTATTCCGCTGGCGGCGGCAAGAACTGCAGCCGTTGCGTAATAGTTTGGCGTTGGCACTGATACTGGCATTGGGACTGGGCTATGCCTTACCGGCCATTCTGGCTGAGCAAGTGAAAGCTATGGCGGTGTTGGGACTGGTGATGAGCTTATGGATCACCATGACATTGATCACGGAATTGCGCTTGCGCGTACAGCAACGCAAGCAGGGGCTGGCAGGTTTGGCCAAACTTGGGCGCAGTCACTGGGGCATGGTCTTAGGCCACCTCGGCTTCGCTATCAGCTTGATTGGTATTGCTGCAGTGAGTCAGTACGAGCTGGAGCGCGACGTGCGCTTAGCGCCGGGCGACAGTGTTGAGGTACAAGGTTACCGCTTCCAATTTGATGTGTTAAGTCAGCAGCAGGGGCCTAACTACATTACCGATCATGCTGAGTTTTCGGTTTATTCCGGTAGCCGTAAAATCACCGACTTGGTTACCGAGAAGCGCTTTTATACTGTGCAACGCATGAGCATGACAGAAGTCGGATTGGACGCTGGCTTCACTCGTGACTTATATGTGGCACTAGGAGAGCCATTAGAAAATAGCGACGCATGGGCAGTACGTATCTATATCAAGCCGTTTATCCGTTGGATTTGGGGTGGGGCGATTCTTATGGCTCTTGGCGGCGCCTTGGCCATCAGCGATAAGCGTTACCGCGCACTCAAGAAAGCCGGAGGTGCGGTATGAGTAAAGGATGGCGTTGGGCCGTTTTGTTACTGCCACTGCTAGCATTCATTGTGCTGGTTGGCTTTTTATTGCGCGGTTTGTTTTCCGACCCCACCGAGCTCAGTTCAGCATTGGTCGGCAAACCCGTGCCACAGTTCAGTGTTCCGGATCTTTATCAACCGGAACAACAGCATACCCAGGCCATCCTTAAAGGCCAGCCGATGCTACTAAACGTGTGGGCTACCTGGTGTCCGACCTGTCGCGCCGAGCATGCGTATCTAAACAAGCTCGCAGCTGAGGGTGTCGCTATTGTGGGGCTCAACTATAAAGACGACTCACGCGACAAAGCGGTTAACTGGCTCAATACCTTGGGTGACCCGTATACCGTGAACTTGTTCGACGCGAATGGCAGCGTGGCACTTGAATTTGGCGTTTATGGTGCGCCGGAAACCTTTTTGATCGATGCCCAAGGTCAAATTCGCTATCGCCACGTAGGCGATGTTAATGAACGGGTTTGGCGTGGTGAACTTGGCGAACGTTATCGTTCGTTAATGCAGGAGTTTAGCGCTACTGCTGAGGGGACTGATTCATGATGGGATTACTTCGCACACTGTTAAGTTCTGGGCTTATCCTTGTAGCACTCGTGCTGGTGGCACCGAGTCAAGGTCAGAATCTCGAGGCTTATCAGTTTGATGAACCAGCGCAAGAAGCGCTCTTCAAGGAGCTGATTGACGAGTTACGTTGTCCGAAGTGCCAAAATCAGAGCATCGCTGACTCCAATGCTGAGCTGGCGCGTGATTTACGCGACCGCACCTACTTTATGGTCAAAGAAGGCGCAACCAAACAGGAAGTGATTGATTTTATGGTCGCACGTTACGGTGATTTTGTGCACTACCAGCCACCTTTGACCTTTGTTACCAGTATTCTTTGGTGGGGACCGATTGCCGTGCTGGCGATTGGCGGCTTAGTTATCTTATTCCGCGTACGACAACAACGTAGTGCGGAAGTGGAGCTGAGCGATGACGAACGCGAACAGCTGGCGGCGCTGCGCAGTCAAGCTGCCGCTCCCGGACAAGAGAAAGAGGATAAAGAATCATGAACCTGATGTTGATTCTAAGCATGGTCGCTCTGGCGTTACTTGCCCTTGCGCTGGTTCTCTTTTTTGGCGTGCGGCAAAAAGCCCAACGGCGCACGCGTCTTGATGTGAACCGCGAGCTGTATGAACAGCGCAAACAGGAGTTAGCGCAAGAACATGCTGACGGCTTACTGACGGATAAAGCGTTGCAGGCCGCTGAGCGTGAATTGGATAAGCGTTTTGTTAGCGAAAACGCCGAGCTAGAGCAGCTCGAGGAGCATGCCATTGGTCGCGGTATCGCTTTACCTGGTGTCATGATTGTCGTGCTTGCCGTGGTGAGTTACGTCCTGTTTGGTAGTTGGCAACAGCAGCAGCACGCTGATGAGGCGCGTCGCGCCCTACCAGAATTGGCGCAGCAGGTATTAAACAACCAAGAAAGTGCCCCAACGGCGGAAGAACTTGAGCTTTTTGCGTTAGGTTTACGTCAACGTTTACAACAAGACGGTGGTGATGGTTTAACATGGATGCTATATGCACGCGCTGCAACGGCACTACAGCGTTATGAGCAGGCGCTCGAAGCTTATGCACATGCATATAAGTTGGAGCCGACGCGGCCGGGTATCTTATTGGGGTATGCGCAATTACTTATTAATCTGGGTGACGAGGCTCAGTTACAAACGGCCGCACGCTTGTTGGCAGAGCTACTGCAAGTTGAGCCGCAGAACATCGATGGGTTATCGCTAACCGGTGCTGTTGCTTACCAGCGTGGCGATTACCAACAAGCGGTGCAGGCGTGGCAACTTTTGTTGCAGTTAATGCCGAACGACGATGCACGCCGAAGCGCAGTGCAAGAGGCTCTGCGTGACGCGCAGCAGCAACTTACGGCGAGTACGCAGCAGTTACGCGTGACGGTCGAAATAAGCGATGCCTTGCGTGAACAAGTGCCGACAGACGCCACCTTGTTCGTCTTCGTTAAAGCCGTAGATGGTGCCCCGATGCCCGCTGCAGTGGTTCGTCAGGCAGTGACGGAGTTTCCTGTGCAAGTGGTGCTTTCGGATGCGCAGGCGATGCTGCCTGACTACAAAATGAGCCAGTTGAACCAATGGCAGGTTGAGGCGCGTATCTCTACCGATGACCGTATTGAAATCGCCAATGGTGACTTGGGTGCCGAAGCAAAAACTGTCAACGCTGCGGCTGACGCTGAAGTTACATTGGTTATCGCTGAGAAACTGACGAACGAATAAGCAAGGAGATTCGCTTGAAACACTATTTACTTGCCGGAATGATTGCTGTGTTGGGTTTGAGTGGCTGCGCGACAGCGCCTGATGACCCTTATGCGGATCCCCGCGACCCTTTCGAAGAAGTTAATCGCGATGTTTGGGATTTCAACGAAGCACTTGACGAAAATGTGCTATGGCCAGTGGCGCGCACCTACGGCAAGATTCCTCAACCGGTTCGCACTGGTTTGTTGAATGCAGCTGAGAACTTAGGTGAACCTTCGTATTTGGTCAACAATACCCTACAAGGTAAGTTTAAAGATGCAGGTATTTCGTTTTGGCGTTTTCTCATCAATAGTACCGTCGGTGTTGTCGGTATCTTTGATGTGGCCGGCGAGATGGGCCTCACCCGGCGTGAAGAGGGGTTCGGTGAGACCTTGGCAAGCTGGGGGGTAGGCGATGGACCTTATGTGATGTTGCCAGCGATGGGACCCACAGTTCCGGTAGATCGCGGTGGCGATTTAGTCGACGGCTGGTATTTTCCATTAGATGATCTGAATACGCCGGTCAGTGTCGCGCGCGTCGCTATTAAAGCGCTTGAATTGCGTTTACGACTGCAAGAGCAGCAGGCATTGATGGAAAACTCCCTTGACCCCTACAGTTTCGTTCGTGAAGCTTACTATCAGAGCTGGCGCAACAAGGTGTATGATGGCAATCCGCCAGCCGAAGAGGCAGACCCAAGTGAGCCTGAAGACTTAGGTGATGATTTTTACGACCAGTTTGATGAATGATTTAACGAAAAAAGACGTTTGCAAAACAAGGACCCGATGACATGGTAAAAAAAGTCGTCATTCCCGTTGCCGGACTCGGTACACGGATGTTACCCGCTACTAAAGCTATTCCTAAAGAAATGCTGCCGTTGGTCGATCGCCCGCTTATTCAATTTATTGTTGAAGAGTGCGCCGCGGCAGGCTTGACCGACATCATTCTCGTGACGCATTCGAGTAAAAACTCGATTGAAAACCATTTTGATACGAGTTTCGAGCTTGAAACGACGTTAGAAACGCGGGTCAAGCGTCAGTTGTTGGCCGAAGTGCAAGCCATTACACCACCGGGTGTCACCATCATGCATGTGCGCCAAGGTGTCGCCAAAGGTCTTGGCCATGCCGTTTTGTGCGCCCGCCCGCTCATTGATGATCAGCCGTTTGCCGTGGTGTTACCTGATGTACTGGTCGACGAATCAACCTGCGATATGGAGCGTGACAACTTGGCTGAGATGGTACGTAATTTCAACGCAACCGGCGCTGCGCAAGTTATGGTTGAGAAAGTACCAGAAGACAAAGTCGACCAATATGGTATTGCCGATATTGACGGCAATGACTTGGCACCGGGAGAACAAGCGCCGATCAAACAGTTGGTTGAGAAGCCTCCTGTGGGTCAGGCTCCTTCGGATCTCGCCGTGGTCGGTCGATATGTTTTCCCAGCTGATTTATGGGCACTGCTTGAGCGCACCCCGGTGGGCGCAGGTAATGAAATTCAATTGACAGACGCTATGGCGATGTTGCTCGAACGCCAAACGGTCAATGCCTACTACATGAAAGGTCGCAGTAACGACTGCGGCAATAAGCTAGGTTACGCCCAGGCTTTTGTTGAACATGCGCTACGTCATCCTGATCTTGGCCCAGCGATGAAAGAGTGGCTTAACACCATCAAGTAAATCGACTGCTTAAACATTCAACAAGGAGGGTTCATCCCTCCTTTTCTTTTTGCGATTGGTCGCTTTCTATTTCCTTTTTCGCCCGAAATAGGTAGGGTATTACGGTTTTACACCACTATAACGATAAACTAGTGAAGGCGAATAGGTATGGAACCTAAGAATAACTTACAACAGGACAACGGATTTTTCGGCCAACCGGCCGGTCTGCAAACCTTGTTCTTTACTGAAATGTGGGAGCGCATGAGTTACTACGGTATGCGCGCGCTACTCGTTTTATTTATGACCGCCGCGTTGCAAGACGGTGGTTTGGCTATGAACGTTGCTACCGCAACGGCGATCTACGGCCTCTACACCGGTGCGGTCTACTTTATGGGCTTGCCGGGTGGTTGGATTGCTGACCGTCTCATCGGTGGTCAACGTGCCACTTGGTATGGCGGTATTGTGATCATGTGTGGTCACATCGTTTTAGCTATTCCATCGGACACCTCTTTCTTCCTTGGTCTAATCCTCGTCGTGCTCGGTACTGGCATGTTGAAACCAAACATCAGTGCTTTGGTTGGTCAGCTGTATGATGATGGCGATGACCGCCGTGATGCCGGTTACACGTTGTACTACATGGGTATCAATATCGGTTCATTGATCGGTTACTTAGTAACTGGTTATTTGATGGAAAATGTCGGTTGGCACTGGGCCTTTGGTGCCGCAGCTGTGGGCATGTTCTTTGGTCTTGTGCAATATCGTATGACATTGCCAAAACTGGGTTCAGTAGGCCAAGAAGCACCTAAGCCATTATCAGACAATGGCCGTCGCTTAAGCTGGATGATCATTACGGCCTTCTTGGTAGGTCTAGGCGTTGTCTTCGTTGCTACTTCAACGGGTGCTATGACGATTGATCCAGTCGCAATTGCACAGTACGTTGCCGCTGCAGCAACCATTGTCTTCTTTGTTTATTATCTGAGCATTTTCTTGTTCGGTAAGTTAACCAAGAACGAAGCTAAACGGCTTGGTGCGTTGTTCCTCGTCTGTATTGCTTCTATCTGTTTCTGGGCTGGTTTTGAGCAGGCAGGCTCGTCACTGAACTTGTTTGCCCGCGACCTTACGGACCGCATGGTGGGAAGCTTTGAAATTCCAACCACGTGGTTCCAGATGCTCAACTCTGGCTTCTTAATTGCCTTGTCACCGTTCTTCGCCGCTCTTTGGGTGAACTTGACCAAGCGCATGATCAACCCGTCATACGGCTTCAAGAGTGCGTTAGGCCTTATCATTATGGCGAGTGGCTTCATCTTGATGTTCTTTGCTTCACAAGCAGCTGCATCAGGCATGAAAGTATCACCAAACTGGTTGGTTGCGGTGTACTTCTTGCATACGGTTGGTGAGCTGTGCTTAAGCCCAGTAGCTTTGAGTGCGGTGAGTAAATTGGCGCCTAAGCGTATGGCTGGTCAGATGATGGGTATCTTCGTATTGACCTATTCGATCGGTAGCCTCTTGGCAGGCCTGATTGCCGGTAACCTTGACCCAGAGAACACGTCAACCATGCCTGATATGTACATGCAGATCACTTTGTTTGGTGTGGGTGTTGGTGTCGTGGTCTTCTTCTTGGCGCTGAAAACGCGTAAGTGGGAAGCGCTTGCCGGCCAACCTGATCCCGAGCACGTAGCGATTAACGCTAACGAGCCGATCAAGCAGGACAAAGCTTAAGGCTTAAGTGTTGGTGAGTTCGCTCACCAACATATCGTATAACAACCGGGCGCAAGGCCCGGTTTTTTCGTTTTTCGGTAAGACTAAATAGGTTGAGCCGGTGCGATACGAGCCACCCGCTAATTGCAGCTCTACCAGATTTTCGGATTGTGCGGTAATAAAGGGCGGTAACCAGCAGAAGCCAATACCTGCTTCGACCAACTGCAGCGCTTCATTGAAGTTATTCACCGTCCAACGTTGCTCTGCTTTCAGCCAACCTTGTTGTTCCATTGGCTTTTGCGCAGTGTCTCGTATGACGATTTGTAAATATTGACTGAGTTGATCTGGGTTCAACGGCGCTGGCATGTTGGCAAGCGGATGGTCTTTATTGACCACCAGATGCAAGTGAAACTGGGCGAGAGGTTCGCCAATAAAACCTTTCGGTACTTGATGCGTGATAACCAAGTCAGCGCGCTGCTCGCTAATGGCCTCGACCGAGCCTGTGAGTACGGTATCTTCAATAACTAGACGACTGCCGCGGCTGTGTAACTGAAATTCGCGTAACACGGGTAACAGGTGATGACGGTCAAATACCATCTCGACTGCGAGCTTGATTTCCGGCTCCCAGCCTTGTTTCAAATTCACCGCTAATTGTTCAAGTTCGGTAACCAGCACGGTCAACTGCCGTGAGCGACGCAGCATCACTTCGCCGATTTCGGTAAGTTCAGCTTTGCGTCCGATAACCTGCAATAGCTTGACGCCCAGCGTGTCTTGTAGTTTTGCTACGGCATGGTTCATCGAGCTTTGGCTTTTATTAAGCGCCTGTGCTGCTTGGGCATAGCCGCCATAGTCAACCACCGCCTGTAAAATGCGCCATTGCTCTATAGTAGTCTTGGGGCGGTAGTTATTAGCCATGGTAAGCCTCTTAGCTATTCGCGATGATCACGGCACGCCGCGGCGCTGGGTAACCCTCGATGCTCTTACTGTGATCATCTGGGTCAAGAAAATCGACCAGCGACTGACCTGTCATCCATTCGGTTGCACGCTGTTCGCTAAGCTCAGTGACATTTTCGTCCACCACGCGGGCATTCTTAAAACCACAGCGCTCTAGCCAATGCAGCAATGCCGCAGTACTTGGAATAAACCAGACATTGCGCATTTTGGCATAGGTCTGCCCCGGCACTAACACTGTCGTGACGTCGCCCTCGACCACAAGCGTCTCAAGCACCAGTTGACCACCGTTGCGGAGTTGGGCTTTGAGCTGAGTGAGAAAATCAATCGGTGAACGGCGGTGATAGAGTACGCCCATACTGAAAACTGTATCGAAAGCTTGCAGCTCCGGGAGATCTTCGACTCCGAGCGGGAATAGATGTGCGCGTTGTTGCAAAGCGGCAGGCATAAAGTGCCGCACAGCCATAAACTGCGCCATGAAAAGCTGTCCTGGGTCGACCCCCCAAACCTGTTCTGCGCCGCTTTCCAGCATCCGCCAGAGGTGGTAACCACTGCCGCAGCCAACATCCAACACTTGCTGGCCGGTTAAATCGCCAATATGCGGCGCTACACGCTGCCATTTGAAGTCCGAGCGCCACTCGGTATCGATGTCGACACCGTGCAAATGAAATGGCCCTTTGCGCCACGGCGTCAGTTGCTGCAACAAGCCGCGAATACGGTTCTGCTCGCCTTCACTCACGCCTTGGCTGGTGACGGTCACGGTGTCACTCAGTTCTACCTGCTCGGGCTCAAGTTTGGGCAGCTGCGCGACACAACGTAGCCATTTGTGTAGTTCACCGTGTTGCTGTTGTTTTTCCCAGTGCGCAAGTTGTTGCGGCAGGTGGGTAAGCCAATGGCTAAGTGGCGACTGCGCCACAGCGATAAGATCGTTTTTAAACATAAAATCCCTTAGAGCGAAAAGCGAAGAACGCCTTTAATCTTTTACCGCTAGTAAAGCGGCGAAGTTGTAGCACTGAAACCATACTTGTACCGCGCTAAAACCGACTTCTTCTAAGCGTTGCTTATGCGTTTCAAGGCTATCGATACGCATCACATTCTCAATTGCAGCACGTTTTTGACTGATTTCTAGCTCACTGTAGCCGTTGGCGCGTTTGAATTCATGGTGTAAGTCGACCAGCACTTCATTCATTGTTGCATTTTCGCTTTTGAATTTCTCCGAGAGCAGCAAGGCGCCACCGGGCTTGAGGCCGTCGTAGATGGTCTGCAAGACAGTTTGGCGTTGTTCCGGCGGCACGAATTGGAGGGTGAAGTTCATGGTCACGACAGAGGCATCGGTGATGGCGGTGTTGCGGATGTCTTCGCATTTGACCTCGACTGGGATGGCGCTGCGGTAGCCTTCAAGATGCAGGCGGCAACGCTCGACCATGGCTGCGGAGTTATCAACGGCGACCATGCTGACGCCAGTTAGGTCTTGTGCGCCTTGCCGCATGGCGAGGGTGGCCGCACCCAATGAGCAACCTAGATCATACAAGGTGCTGTCAGCTTGAGCGAAGCGCCGTGTTAACTGGTGAATGCCTTGTAAGATGCTTTGGTAGCCGGGCACGGAGCGATTAATCATGTCAGGGAAGACTTCGACCACGCGTTGGTCAAAGGCAAAGTCGCTGACCTGCGTGAGTGGCTCGGCAAAAATAGCATCAGGTTTGCTGTCAAATTGGCTCATATTTCAACACTATGAATTAAATCGAATGGTCATAGTTTAACGCACTGTGAGAGAAAACTTGATGATTTTCGCAAATCGAGCCTCGCCAATTAAAATAAGTGATACTATAGTAGTACTTTTAGCGGCTAAATGGGCAAGGAAGTATGAAAGTAGAGCTGGTAACCCAATTAAAAAGGCAGGCGACGGCGATTATTGCCGAATTACAGCGTTCGAAAGAGCCAGTATTGATTACCGAACACGGTAAGCCTGCGGCTTACCTCGTGGATGTGGAAGAATATCAAGCGATACAGCGTCGACTCGATTTGTTAGATGCGTTGGCACAAGGAGAGCGTGCCATTGCTGACGATCGGGTGGTGAATCAAGAAAAAGCCAAGGAGCGGCTGCAAAGATGGTTGAAATAATTTGGGCCGAGCCTGCACTCGACGAGCTCGATGCGATTGCGGCTTATATTGCTGTGGATAATCCAGTCGCCGCTCAGACACTTGTGGAAAAGGTGTTTAGCGCAACCGAACGCCTGTGTCGTTACCCCGATTCGGGGCGCAGACCACCTGAGCTTCCGCAAGGCCGCTATCGAGAAATAATTGTCCCGCCTTGTCGTATTTTCTATCGCATAGAAAATGACAAGCTTTATCTTGTTCATGTACAACGCGATGCTCAGCGACTCCGTGAAATCCGCTACTGACAATTGCTGTCAGTCCGTTATAATGTGGCGCTTTGTAAATTCTAACTTGTGGTAGGGAAGCTCCCATGCGTAGCCATTATTGCGGACAGCTCGAAAAGAGTCTTGTTGATCAACAGGTAACCCTGTGTGGATGGGTTAATAAACGTCGTGACCTCGGTGGTCTGATTTTCATCGATATGCGTGACCGCACCGGTTTGGTGCAGGTGGTATTCGATCCGGATCAAGCGGCGCTGTTTGAAACCGCGAATAAGTTACGCCAAGAGTTCTGTGTACGCCTGAAAGGCACAGTACGCGCGCGCCCAGAGAGCCAAGTGAATGCCAATATGGCGACCGGCGCAGTTGAAGTCATGGCCGACGAGCTTGAGATTTTGAGCCGCTCAGAACCATTGCCAATCGACTTTAACCAGCACGTGAGCGAAGAAGCGCGTCTACGCTTCCGTTATCTCGATTTGCGTCGTCCGAATATGAACCACAACTTGCAGTTCCGTGCGCGCGTGACCAGCGCGGTCCGTCGCTTTATGGATGATGCGGGCTTCTTGGACATCGAAACGCCGATGTTAACCCGTGCAACGCCTGAAGGTGCACGTGATTATTTGGTGCCAAGCCGCACTCACAAAGGTAAGTTCTTTGCCTTGCCACAATCACCTCAGCTATTTAAGCAATTGTTGATGATGTCGGGCTTCGATCGCTACTACCAAATTGTGAAGTGCTTCCGTGACGAAGATTTGCGCGCTGACCGTCAGCCAGAATTTACCCAAATTGATATTGAGACCTCGTTCATGACCGCCGACCAAGTGATGGCGGTGACCGAGCAAATGGTTCGCAAGCTGTTTAACGAACTACTCCAGATTGACTTAGGTGATTTCCCACAAATTAGCTGGCACGAAGCGATGCGCCGGTTCGGTAGTGACAAGCCGGACTTACGTAACCCGCTTGAGCTAGTTGACGTTGCAGACTTGCTTAAAGACGTTGAATTTAAGGTCTTTGCCGGTCCGGCAAACGATCCGAAAGGCCGTGTTGCCGCACTAAAAGTGCCAGGCAAGGCGGGCGATATTTCGCGTAAGAATATCGACGAATACACCAACTTCGTTGGTATCTACGGTGCCAAAGGTTTGGCTTGGTTGAAAGTAAACGATCTTGCTGCTGGCCGTGATGGTATCCAATCTCCGGTATTGAAGTTTATCCCAGATGACGCGCTGCAAGGTATCCTTGAGCGTACCGCAGCAGCTGACGGCGATATTATTTTCTTCGGCGCTGATAACGCAACGGTTGTGGCAGAAGCCATGGGCGCATTGCGTTTGAAAGTGGGCGAAGAGCATGGCTTCGTGAGTGATGCATGGCGTCCACTTTGGGTGGTTGACTTCCCAATGTTTGAAGAGCACGACGGTGAACTGCATGCCATTCACCATCCGTTTACTGCACCGGTTGGCGTGACACCAGAAGAGTTAAAAGCGAACCCTGCGAACACACTCTCGAACGCTTACGACATGGTGTTGAACGGTGTTGAAGTGGGTGGCGGTTCAGTCCGTATTCACGACAATGCGATGCAACAAGCAGTCTTCGAGATTCTCGGTATTGGCAAAGAAGAAGCACAAGAGAAGTTTGGCTTCTTACTTGAAGCTTTGAAATACGGCACGCCACCGCATGCTGGCTTGGCTTTCGGCCTCGACCGCTTGGTTATGTTGATGGTTGGCGCGAGCTCGATTCGCGAAGTCATTGCCTTCCCGAAAACCACGACGGCGGCTTGCGTTTTGACCGACGCGCCGGGGCTCGCTAATCCAGACGCATTGCAGGAGTTGGGCGTAGCCGTTAAGGTAGCTGAGGAAGCCAACGACAACGACTAACGAGGAGCGACACAATGGCAGGTCATTCGAAATGGGCCAACATTAAACATCGCAAAGCCGCGCAAGATGCCAAGCGCGGCAAAATCTTTACTCGTCTCATCCGTGAAATTGTGGTCGCTGCCCGTCAAGGTGGTGGCGACCCAGATACTAATCCGCGCTTACGTGCAGCTGTCGACAAAGCCCTGTCGAATAACATGAAAAAAGACACCATTGATACTGCGATCAAACGTGGTAGCGGTGATCTCGATGGCGACAACGTCGAAGAGCTGAGTTATGAAGGGTATGGCCCAGGTGGAGTTGCCATCTTTGTCGAAACCATGACTGATAATCGCAACCGTACCGTTTCTGAAGTGCGTTATGCGTTTAGTAAGTTCAACGGCAATTTAGGCACCGATGGCTCGGTCGCGTACTTATTCAATAAGCGTGGTGTGCTTAGCTTTGCTGCGGAAATCGACGAAGACGGCCTCATGGAAGCCGCCCTCGAAGCCGGCGCTGAAGACGTGGTCACCAATGAAGATGGTAGCTTTGATGTTTTTACCACGCCTGAGACGTTTGGGCAGGTTAAAGATGGCTTAGTGCAAGCAGGTTATGAACCAGAGCACGCCGAGGTAAGCTTCATTCCAGACACGCGCTCACAGCTCGATGAAGGCGACGCCGAAACATTCTTGAAGCTAATTGATGCGCTTGAAGAACTCGACGATGTACAAGAGGTTTATCACAACGCAGATATTGCTGATGACGTATTGGAGCGCATTGGCTAATGGCCATTATTCTGGGTATCGACCCAGGGTCGCGGATGACGGGCTATGGCGTCATTCGGCAACAAGGAAATCAGCTTACCTATATCGCTAGCGGCTGTATAAATGCTGCTGGCACCCCGCGCAAACCATTGTCACTTGCCGAAAAGCTGAAGGTCATTCATGATGGCGTAAGTGAGCTGATTGCGCAGTTTCAACCCGATGAATTTGCCATTGAGCAGGTGTTTATGGCGCGCAATCCCGACTCTGCACTGAAATTAGGGCAAGCCCGCGGTGCTGCTATCGTTGCGGCGGCCTGTGCTGGTTTGCCGGTGGCGGAATATGCCGCGCGTTTAGTGAAGCAAGCGGTGGTGGGGACGGGTGCGGCTGACAAAGCACAAGTGCAGCATATGGTCATGGCCATGCTTAAATTAGGCCACCGCCCGCAAGCTGACGCCGCCGATGCCCTAGCTGTGGCCATGTGCCATGCGCACAATCGAAATCAAGCCATCCTGATGGCGACGAATAAAAGTACAAGGAGAGCACGGTGATTGGCCGTTTAACCGGAACCTTAATTAGTAAACAACCGCCCGAAATCATGATCGACGTGCACGGCGTTGGCTACGAAGTACAAATGCCTATGACGTGCTTGTTTGAGTTGCCGGACATAGGCGAGCCAGTAACGGTGATCACGCATTTTGTGGTGCGCGAAGATGCGCAGTTGCTTTACGGTTTTAATACCTTTGCCGAACGCTCGTTGTTTCGCCAACTGATTAAAGCACAAGGGGTAGGGCCGAAGTTGGCACTTACCATTATGTCAGGCATGACCGCCCATCAGTTTGTGCAAGCCGTTACCCATGATGATGTCTCGAGTCTAATTAAATTACCGGGCGTCGGTCGAAAAACCGCCGAGCGTCTCGTTGTTGAGATGCGTGACCGCTTGCAGCAATGGAGCAGCTCAACGCCTGCCACTGACGCCGCGCCAGTAGATTTCGGTGATGGTCAGGCAACCTTGGTGGCAAGTTCGCCACGCGACGATGCAGTTGGAGCCTTGTTGGCGCTAGGTTATAAGCCTGCGCAAGCAGAAAAAGCTGTTGCGCAAGCGCTCAAAACAAATGAAAGTGCGACAAGCGAAGAGCTCATCCGCACCGCATTGAAAAATATGTAAAGCGACTAGCAAACAACGCTCTTAAGGGTTTTAAGATGATTGAACCGGACCGAATAAACCAGCCGCAGACACAGGGCGATGACGAACTCATCGACCGTGCTATTCGGCCGAAGAAACTCGCCGACTACACTGGGCAAGAGCATGTAGTAGAGCAAATGGAAATCTTCATCCAGGCGGCTCGCCAGCGCGAAGAAGCACTGGATCATTTGCTCATTTTTGGTCCGCCAGGACTTGGCAAAACCACGTTAGCGAATATTGTTGCCAATGAACTCAACGTGAATATTCGTCAGACGTCAGGCCCTGTACTCGAGAAAGCGGGTGACTTGGCAGCGTTGTTGACCAATCTTGAAGAACACGATGTCTTGTTTATCGATGAGATCCATCGCTTGAGTCCAGTAGTGGAAGAGATTTTGTATCCAGCGATGGAAGATTATCAACTGGATATCATGATTGGCGAAGGGCCTGCTGCGCGCTCGATCAAATTAGATTTGCCGCCTTTTACATTGATTGGTGCAACGACGCGTGCAGGTGCGCTAACCTCGCCATTGCGTGATCGTTTTGGCATTGTCCAGCGTCTCGAGTTTTATAATGTCACTGAACTAACGACGATTATTCAGCGCTCAGCAAATTATTTGAACCTAGACCTAAATGATGATGGCGCCCGAGAAATAGCCCGCCGTTCACGCGGAACACCACGTATCGCCAATCGTCTGTTACGGCGGGTGCGTGACTTCGCTGAAGTGCGAAATAACGGTAAGATCGATTTGCCTATCGCGTCTGCCGCGCTGAAGATGGTGGATGTCGACGAGGCGGGATTCGATTATATGGATCGCAAATTGTTACTCGCCATCATAGAAAAGTTCATGGGTGGTCCGGTCGGTCTGGATAATATCGCCGCGGCCATTGGCGAAGAGAAAGATACGATTGAAGATGTACTGGAACCATACTTGATTCAGCAGGGATTTTTGCAGCGTACACCGCGTGGCCGAATCGCAACGCCGCATGCCTACGCCCACTTCGGCTTAGATAGAAAAGACTAATAGCGAACATCGCTTCTGAATTTGAGACAAAAAAAAGCCCGCGGGGAAGCGGGCTAAAAACTACAGAACAACAAGGAAGTTAAATCCAGGGAACAATAACAGGGAAGAAGTGACAACCGGTCTCTTCGTAACTGATATGCTGGGCATTATACGGAGGTCGGACATCTGTTCAAACGAGAAAAATTGTTTCTCGGATTAGTAAAAGTAATAGCAACATGTAACACCTGAATAAATAATGAACTGCTTTAAATTGGTAAGACCAAAAATAGTGACGCATAACAATAGCTTAATGCTTTGTGGTCAAATTAATTGAATGAATAAATGTCTGGCTACTTTTTAATCATGCAAAAAATTTACATAAACTTTGAGTCGGGTTTGCTTGAAGATTCGTTAAATTAAAGGAAAGCTTGCAGGTATGGCGGAAGCAAATGCATTTTCATGGCCGGTTCGGGTGTACTATGAAGACACGGATGCAGGCGGTATCGTATATTATGCCAACTATCTCAAATTCCTTGAGCGGGCGCGGACGGAGTGGTTACGCTCGCTAGGAATCGAGCAAGATACATGGCTTGCGCATCGACTTGGTTTTGTCGTGCGGCAGGTAACCATGGATTTAATACGACCGGCGCGATTTAATGATGAACTGCGCGTGACGGTTGTGGTCGAACGGTTAAAACGCGCGTCAGTCGTGTTTACGCAACAAGTGCTGGATCAAAACGGCACGGTTTTATGTCAGGCACAGATCAAAGCGGCCTGTGTTCATTTAGGGGAAGCTGGTGACGCCGTTCGGGCGGTGCCAATGCCAACGGAAATAATAGAGGTACTTAAGCGTGCAAGCTGAAATGTCGATCACTGCGTTGATTCTTGAAGCAAGTTTTGTAGTTCAGCTGGTGATGCTGATGTTGCTTGCGTTTTCGGTGTTTGGTTGGATGATGATTTTCCAACGCAAGAAAATTATTCAAACCGCAAGTCAGCAGGCAACCGCTTTTGAAGATCGTTTTTGGTCGGGTGTGGATTTAGCCCGTTTGTATCAAGAAATTGGTGCCCGGGCGCAGAATGCTAACGGCATGGAAAAGCTATTTTATGCGGGCTTTAAAGAGTTTGCGCGTTTACGCAGTAATGCTGCCTTGAGTCAGCAGCAAGTATTAGAAGCCTCCTACCGTGCAATGCGCGTGGTGCATTCGCGTGAAGTCGATCGTCTTGAGCACAATCTAAGTTTACTAGCCACGATTGGTTCGATTAGCCCGTATGTAGGTCTTTTCGGCACCGTTTGGGGCATCATGAATGCTTTTATCGGCTTGGGTGCGGTGCAACAAGCGACGCTTGCGATGGTAGCGCCAGGTATTGCGGAAGCTCTGATTGCTACGGCGATGGGCCTTTTCGCAGCAATCCCGGCGGTCATCGCGTATAACCGATTTGCCAACCGCGTAGAGAAAGTCGACAACCAATATTTGAATTTTATGGATGAGCTGTTGGCGATCCTACAGCGTCAAAGCGCTCAGCCAAAAGCCGCAGCGAGTAATGCCTCATGATGATGACGTCGAATCGCAAACGGCGTAAGCCAGTTTCCGAAATCAACGTCGTACCTTATATCGACGTCATGCTGGTGTTGCTGATTATTTTTATGGTGACAGCGCCGTTGATCACGCAGGGGGTTGAGGTTGATTTGCCGAATGCCAACGCAGAACCATTAGACAAAGATAGTAAGCCTCCGGTTGTTGTCTCGGTAAATCGTGACGGACAATATTTTTTCAATTCTATTGGCGTGGGCAACCCTAACGACCCGTTAGAACTTGAGACGTTGGCTGCACGCATTCAGGCGCAGTTGATCAATGATCCTGAAACCCGTTTTATGGTAAAAGGCGACGGTTCAGTGTCCTATAACCAGGTTATTCAGCTAATGGCATTGATGCAGCAACTAGGTATTGAGTCGGTGGGCTTAATGACCGAAGACACCAATAGTTAAGTGAGGCGCATGTGAAGATTGGTAAGTATACATGGCCGCAAGAAATGACTGTACCACTGTTATTATCAGTGGCGCTTCATCTTGGTGTTGTCATCATTTTGTTCGCTGGCTTTAAGTTTTCGCCAAGCATTCCGGAGTCGATGGAAGTGACGTTAGACGCACCATTGTCTGATGAGGTCATGCCGGAAGAAGAAATTGTCAAAGCGGCAATGGTGGACGAGGCGAAGGTACAAGAGCAACTTGATGCAATCCGTGCCGCTGAGCAACAGCGTAAAGACGAAATTGCCGAGCTAGAACGTCGCGCTGAGCAGGCGAAGAAGCAACGTGAGCAAGAACAGCAACGCCAGCGTGAACTCGAAGCGCAGCAACGCGCTGAGCGTGAGCGTTTAGCGAAAGAAAAAGAGGCGGCATTGAAGCAGCAGAAAGAGGCTGAACGCAAAGCTGCTGAAGCAGAGAAGCGTCGCAAAGCGGAAGAAGAGGCCGCGCGTAAAGCAGAAGAAGAGCGCAAGCGTCGCGAGGAAGAGGCGCGCCGTCTTGAAGAAGAGCGTAAGCGCAAAGAAGCGGAAGAACGTGCAAGAGCGGAACGTGAACGTCAACTGCAAGAAGAATTAGAACGTGAACGCCAAGCGCGAGCAGCAGCTCGAAGTCGACAACTACAAAGTGAGGTCGGCAAGTACAAAGCGTTAATCAAGCAAACTGTTCAGCGCCGTTTGATTACGGACCCGTCGATGCGTGGTAAGGAGTGCCGAGTCAATATTCGTTTAGCGTCGAGTGGTTTTGTCGTTTCGGTAAATGTTTTAAGTGGAGACACTGCTGTCTGTCAAGCAACGCAGAACGCGGTACTGAAAGCTGGTACACTGCCTGTATCAGACGACCCGGAAGTCTTTGATGAATTGAAAGACATCAATTTGACGGTGCAACCCGAATTCAATTAACAAATGAAGTAGCAACGCCCATGAGTATGATGAAGAAGCTAGCTTTTGTTTTAATCGCCGCCTTGATGGCGAGCATAATGTATCGCCCAGCGCAGGCGTCACTTGAAATCGTCATTACCGACGGCATCGATAGTGCGCGCCCGATTGCTGTGGTGCCATTCCGTTGGTTAGGTGACGGCCCTGCGCCCGAAGGTTTGACGCAAGTCATTGCCGCAGACTTGATGCGTAGCGGTAAATTTAATCCGATTCCAACCAACGCGATGCCGCAAATGCCGAGCTCTGAAGAAGAGATCGATTATCCAAGTTGGGCGAGTTTAGGCGTCGAAGCTGTGTTGGTGGGGACCATTGAGCCATATGCAGTTGATCGCTATACCGTGGCGTTTCAAATTGTTGACGTACTGCGTGGACAGATCACCAGTGGCTCACGCGTGCTCCGTGGCGGTGAATTAGTCAGCTCAAACGACCATATTTTAGATGCGCGTCGCAGTGTTATTAACGGCGATCAGTTCCGTCAGTATGCACACCGTATTTCTGATGTCTTTTACGAGACGATGACCGGTGAACCGGGCGCATTTATGACTCGCATCGCTTATGTAACCGTGAATCACAACAACGATAAGCCGTATGAGCTTGTGGTTGCTGACTACGATGGCTATGACGAAAAGGTTTTGTTGCGTAGCCCTGAACCTCTTATGTCACCTTCGTGGTCGCCAGACGGCAATAAGCTGGCGTACGTGAGCTTTGAAAACAAGCGTCCAGAAATTTTCATTCAGGATATCTACACAACGCGTCGCGAAAAAATGACCTCGTTCTCGGGTATTAACAGTAGCCCTGTATGGTCCCCAGATGGCCGCACATTAGCAATGGTCTTGTCGAAAGACGGTAATCCTGAGCTCTACACGATGGACATTGCCAGTAAGCAGTTTACGCGCGTAACACGACATCATGCGATTGATACCGAGCCAAGTTGGTCACCTGACGGAAAATCGCTGGTGTTCACCTCAGAAAGGGGTGGCAGACCGCAATTATATAGCGTAAATTTAGATTCAGGTCAGGTACGTCGGTTAACCTTCGAGGGTGAACAAAACCTTGGCGGAACCTATACGCCTGATGGCCGACAAGTGGTCATGGTAAATCGTACGCAAGGCAACTATCATATTGCTAAGCAAGATTATCCGAGTGGTAACATGCAAATTCTAACGCAGACGTCGTTAGATGAGTCACCAAGCTTAGCCCCTAATGGCAGCATGGTGATTTACAGCACCACTCATAATAACCAACAAGTGTTGGCATTGGTTTCGGTAGATGGGCGCTTTAAGGCTCGTTTGCCAGCTCGTGAAGGTGAGGTAAAGTCGCCTTCATGGTCACCGTTTTTGAGATAAAGTGTAGCGCGTGCTACATGTAGTAAAGACAACCCTAAAATTAATTAAACTAAGAACTAAGGATCGCGGACATGAACGCAAACCAGTTACTAAAGAGCCTGCTTATCGCCGTACCTATGTTGACTTTGGCTGCCTGTAGTTCAAGCCAAGGCGCCGACGATGCAGCAAGCCAGCAAACAAACCAACAGCAACAGCAAGGTCAGCAAGGCTCTGGTGTTGAATTAGACGCTGCCGAGCGGACGAAAACGCCTGAAGAAATTCGTGCAGAGCAAATGGAAACGTTGCGCCAAGAAAATATCGTTTACTTTGCCTTTGATGATTCGCGTGTAAGTTCAGAATACGCGCAAATGCTGTCTGAGCATGCTGAGTTCTTAGTACAGAACCCAAATGTGACTGTTACCATTGAAGGTCACGCAGATGAGCGCGGTACTCCAGAGTACAACATCGCACTTGGCGAACGCCGTGCGAAAGCGGTTGCTCAGTACATGCAAAACTTAGGTGTAAGTGCTAGTCAGATGGAAACTGTGTCATACGGCGAAGAGAAGCCTTTAGTGAACGCTTCTACTCAGTCAGCGTATGCGAAAAACCGTCGCGGCGTACTGGTTTACTAAGTAACCTTTATTAAATGAAGCAACATACGGTTAAGCCAATGCAAAAATTATGTCTCGTGCTAGCCTTTGTCATTCCCGGTGTCGTGTTCGCACAGGCACCGGTGTCGAAGCTAGGTAGCGGCAGTGTTGAGGAACGTTTAGAGCAACTTGAAAGGGTTATGGATGCCCGTAATGCCGCTCAAATGGCGCTTCTCGATCAAATGGCGAGTTTACAGGACGAAGTCGCTGACTTACGTGGTAAAACGGAAGAACATGCCTATCAACTCGAACAAATTTTGCAGCGGCAACGCGAAATTTATCAGGAAATCGATCGTCGGCTTGCCGCGACACCTGTAAGTGCTGAGCCATCAGTTAGCACCAGCCAATCTGAAGCAGCCACTGGCGGTGTCGAGTATTCGAGTAATCTTGGTGAAAATGATGCCTATGACAAAGCGATTCGCTTGGTCATGGAAGATCGTCGCTATGATGCCGCTATTCCCGAGTTTCGTGCGTTCATTCAGCAGTTTCCGAATTCAACCTATGTACCTAACGCACATTACTGGTTAGGTCAGCTGTTGTATGCCGAAGGGCAGTTTGATGAAGCGAAACAGGAATTCACAGCGGTTGTTGAGCGTTTCCCGGATAGCAACAAGCGCGGTGATAGCATCTTGAAGTTAGGTATTGTCGCGCAGCAGCAGGGTGAAACTCAGCTTGCACGTAGCTACTTTGAAAAGGTCATCAGCGAGTATCCGAACAGTACTCCGGCTGGATTAGCGGAAAAACGTTTAGCAAACTTGTAAAAAGACTGTAGTTTTTTACGCGAAGTGTTCGCTAATTGAGCAAACGCACCGTATATCTGCAATTTGCAGTTGCAACGTGCGGCATTTTAAGTAAACTATGCCGCCGTTGCCGCTGATAAGTAGCAACAAGATGAGATTGGGTCGTTAGCTCAGTTGGTAGAGCAGTTGACTTTTAATCAATTGGTCGCAGGTTCGAATCCTGCACGACCCACCACGATTTTTTACCCAAGCCCTATTTTGCAGTATACTACGCAAACCTTTTTTGCATGTGGTGAAGTAGCAGCATGAGTATTACGCAAGAGATCCAAGCACGCGTTATCGACCAACTTGATTATGCGTTTCCGGCCAAACCAAAACCGTTAAGCGATACTGAGAAAGCGGCTTATATTGCTCGCATTAAACAGTTGTTGAAAGACAAAAATGCTGTCTTGGTGGCGCACTATTATACCGATCCAGAAATTCAGGCATTGGCTGAAGAAACTGGAGGTTGTGTTGCCGACTCACTCGAAATGGCGCGCTTTGGTGCTAATCATGAAGCCGAAACATTAATTGTTGCCGGCGTTAAGTTTATGGGCGAAACCGCTAAGATTCTCACCCCGAACAAGACGGTCCTCATGCCGACCCTGGAAGCGACTTGTTCGCTCGATATAGGCTGTCCCATTGAAGAGTTCTCAGCGTTCTGTGACGCACACCCTGAGCGGACTGTGGTGGTCTATGCGAATACCTCTGCTGCAGTAAAAGCGCGCGCCGATTGGGTGGTGACTTCGAGCATCGCACTAGATATTGTCGACCACCTCGATGCCGAAGGTGAGACGATCTTGTGGGGGCCTGATAAGCACTTAGGTAACTATATTCAGAAGCAAACCGGTGCCGATATGATCATGTGGCAGGGTGCTTGTGTGGTGCATGATGAATTCAAAACCAAAGCCTTAGAAGACTTGAAAAAGGTCTATCCGGAGGCTGCTATCTTGGTACATCCAGAATCACCTTCACAAGTGGTCGAAATGGCCGACGCAGTGGGTTCAACCTCACAATTAATCAAAGCCAGTCAAGAGTTGCCGAACGAGACCTTTATTGTGGCTACGGACCGCGGTATTTTCTATAAGATGCAGCAATTGTCGCCACACAAGCACTTCATCGAGGCGCCAACAGCTGGCAGTGGGGCGACCTGCCGCAGCTGTGCCCATTGCCCTTGGATGGCCATGAATGGCTTGGTAGCTATTGCTGAGGCCCTTGAGCATGGTGGTGCAAGCCACGAGATTCATGTGGACCCAGAACTTGCGAAAAAAGCACTGCGCCCACTCGAGCGCATGCTGAACTTTAAGAAACAGGCGTAATTTTAACGCGGTGTATACGTCGGATGTTGCAGTTGGTAGCCGCTTGCACGAAGCAGGCGGTTGCTAATTCTTTTGCTTCCCCTTCTGCCAATTTCATCACTACGCGGATACGTCGACAAGTCCACTCCCAACCGCTCGGCTAGACGGCCGTAGGCGTCTTCTTGCCGCAGAGGCTCGTCATCAGAAACCAAGAACAGCGGTTGCTGTTGCTCGGGGTGTTGAATTAAATAGCTGATAAAGCCAGCCACATCGTCAGCATGAATGCGATTCGTCCAGGCAGGGGTGATGGTCGCTTCACCGGCGATCAACATCTCAGCAAGCCGTGTACGATTCGGGCCATAAATGCCCGAGCAGCGCAAAACGCTGACATGGTCAGCTGCACTGCTAATCACCTGTTCGGCTTGCAGCAGCATCTTGCCGTAGTGGTCACGTGGCTCTGCAGGTGAGGTTTCATCGATCCATTCGCCTTCGCGCTGGTCATAAACGCCAGTGCTGGAAACATAGATGATACGCGGATTGAGCCCTTGGCTTTGTAACTGGTGTTGCAGCAGCCGACAGGGGAGTACATAGCCGCTAAAGTACGAATCTTCCTTGCTGCGGTTCGGCGTTAAAGTAATGACAACCACATCCACGTCAGCGTCGATTAAACGCTCGAGGTCAGGTGCATTGCCAGCATCACCTGCAATTAGCTCAATATGGGCGGGATTGCTTTTATTTTCAGGGGTTCTGCACATACCACGCATTTGCGTGACGCCAGCAAACTGTAAAAGCACACTGGTGCGCTCGGCGATATCGCCGTAGCCGAGAAAAGCGACTGTTGTCATGCTGGTAACCACACGTCAAGGAATAACATTACCACCAAGCCGACCATTAAACCTGCTGTTGCACGCTGGTGATGGCCACGCCGATGAGTCTCAGGAATAATTTCATGACTGATCACAAATAGCATAGCACCTGCAGCGAAAACTAGCCCCCACGGCAGGAGTACTTGCGATAGATTTACAAAAACGCCGCCAACTAAACCACCTAGAGGTTCGATGAGCCCCGTTAAGGCTGCTACCACAAAGCTTTTCAGATGACTGTAACCGACCGCGACTAAGCCGACGGCCACGGCCAATCCCTCAGGCAAGTTTTGTAGGCCAATACCGAGCGCTAGTGAAAACGCCGCATCGCTCTCACCGCTGCCATAGGCCACGCCCACGGCAAGGCCCTCGGGGAAGTTGTGAATAGCAATTGCGAAGACGAAAAGCCAGACGCCGGCAATTTTCTCCGAAGAGCGTCCTTCAGGGCCTGAAATGAAATGTTCATGCGGTAGAAGTCGATCCATGACTGCGATCGCAACCGCACCCATAAGAATTCCGAAGACTGCAATGAGTGCGGGCGCTGGGCCATCGCCGTAGAGCTCTTTTGAGATTTCGATCGAGGGCACAATAAGAGAGAAAAAAGAGGCGGCCAACATGACACCTGCGGCAAAGCCCAGCAACGTGTCATTAAATGATGCAGAGGGTTTACGGCCAAAGACAACCGGCAATGCACCAAGTGCGGTAAGGCTACCGGTAATGGTACTTGCGATCAAAGCCGTTAAAACTAACTCCATATCCGCCCCCTTTTTCGTCTGTAAGGATTAGCTCAAGCATACCTTAGCTACGTCGAAAAAGGCACTCAAGTTTAGCGATCATCCTCATCGAAAAACATTTCTTCGATAGGTAAGTTAAACAGTCGTGCAAATTTGAACGCCAGTGGCAAACTTGGATCGAATTTACCTTTCTCAATCGCGTTGATGGTTTGTCGTGAAACGTCCACCGCATCAGCAAGATCTGCTTGCGTCCAATCGCGTTCGGCACGCAATACTTTTAAGCGGTTTCTCATTGATATCTCCGGTTCGCAATGACTAGCGACAACACGTAAGTCAGACTCATGAGAATAAGCAGGTAAGAAAATTCTGCGTCGGTGGCAATAAGATTACCTATGTCTGCAATGCTATACGCAATACCCGCGATCACGGTGACGCCGAGTGTGATGCCCATCGCTTGTAGATGAATTCGACGTTGCAGCTCGTCTAGGGCGAGAATGTAGCGTCGGTTGGCTTCGATCATGAGGCCACCGAAGACTAGATTAATAAGGATGAGAATGATCTTCAGTACGTCATTATCTGCTTGATATGCGCTTGCAGTGAATGTTGCTGCGGCGGTAGATAACAACCAAAGAGCAGTGAATATCGCCAAGCGGAAGGTCATTCTTTTTGTGTTTTGACAGCTCATAATAACTCCTATAAGTAAAGTAAGCTTTACCAATAGTCGTTCATGGGTAAATATAAGTCAAGTTTTATTTACTTTTGGTCAATTAGAGGTGTCTATTCTCTCGGTTTCACCAATGGCCATGAGCTTTAGCACATGGCCGGCGGGGGCTTGCGCCTCGCTTTTTGCGGCCGCCAAGTCTTGGCGCGTCTGTTCGATACTCTCGGCGGCGAGTTGATAGGTGCCCCAATGCATAGCGTAAGAGCGCGACGCACCGAGATCATTATGAATTTGCACTGCTTCGGCGGGATCAACGTGCTGCGGCTGCATAAACCAGCGTGGTAGATAAGCGCCGACCGGGATTAGTGCGTCATCGATGGCAGGAAAACGTTGGCCAATCTCCTTAAATTGATAGGGGTTGTAGCCAGTATCGCCACCGAACCAGACTTGCCAGTCGTCAATTTGTAGGTGCCAGCTCGCCCACAACGTTTCGTTTTTATCCCAGAGGCTCCGTGCCGACCAATGTTGGCTAGGAGTCGCAGTGACTGCCAGCGGACCGAAGTTTGCTTGCTGCCACCAGTCGAATTCATGCACGCGTTCGCTACCAATACCTTGTTCACTGAACCACTCGGTGAGCCCTAAAGGGACCATGTAATTGACCTCTTGGCCGAGGCCAGCAATGGTTTCTTCGTCAAGGTGGTCATAATGGTTATGGCTAATGATGACCACATCGATGGCGGGTAACTCATTGATAGATAGAGGTGCTGGCGTCAGGCGCTCTGGGCCTGTAAAGCTTAACGGCGAGGCGCGCTCGCTCAAAATTGGGTCGGTCAGAATAGTTAAGCCACGATATTGCAGCAAAAAAGTTGCATGCCCAAGCCATGTTATTTGGGGTGCGGCTGCGGGAGTTTGAATTGTGCTCAGATCAATCGGCACTTGCGGTACCAAGTTCGGATTGTTCTTCACTTCAGCGAGTTGATCGGCCCATGGGTCATCGCCAAACCAGCGCATCATGAAAAAATCAATGGCATTGGTATCTTTCGGTGTGACATGGGGGTTACGATCGGCAAAGCGGCCGGGCGAGCTACATGAACTCACGCCGACCACAACGATTAGAACAGTTATGAATAGGATCAACCAGCGCACAAACACCTCCTTTGTGATAACTACGTGGCTGGTCAATCAATTGGATTAGAATCCTGCCGCATGACCGTCTTTACGGCTCTCAGAAGCACCATAATAAACATCTTCTTCATGGTTTTTCCAGATGGCTTGGTAGCCACCGTAAGGGCCGACGGCTTCTTGCAGCGTATGACCCATTTTAATGAGCTCACGACGCGTATTCGCAGAAAAGCCATTCTCTAAACTCACCACACCGCCGTCGGTCATTTTCTCGCCCGTCGGCTGGCTTGAGCCAGTGTGAAGAATTCGTGGCGCATCGCCCGCTTCTTGTAAGTTCATACCGAAATCAATCATGTTGATGAGGATTTGTGCGTGCATTTGTGGCTGTGTGGCGCCACCCATCACGCCGTAACTCATCACCGGCTTACCGTCTTTGGTCACGAATGCAGGAATAATCGTGTGGAAAGGACGCTTGCCTGGTTCGAAAACGTTGGCATGGCCTTCTTCAAGGGCAAATAGCTCGCCACGATTCTGCAGGACAAAGCCAAGACCGGTAGGTGTCACACCTGAGCCCATGCCGCGATAATTGCTTTGAATCAGCGAAACCATATTGCCAGCTTGGTCGGCAGTGGTCAGGTAGATTGTATCGCCCTCAGTTGGCGGGTTGCCTGGCTCTAACGCTTTGGCCGCGCGGTTGGGGTTGATAAGCTGGGCGCGGTCTTTGGCATAGTCTTTGTCGAGCAGTCCTTCTACTGGCGCAGCGCTAAAGGCTGGGTCGGCATAATATTTTGCGCGATCTTCAAAAGCGAGCTTCTTGGCTTCTACAAAATGGTGGATATACTCAGCGCTATCAAAGCCCATGCTGGCTAGGTCAAAGTTCTCCAAAATATTGAGAATTTGCTGCGCGGCAATGCCTTGCGTATTGGGTGGCAACTCCCACAAGTCATAACCACGATAGTTGGTAGAAACTGGCTCGACCCAAGTTGAGGTATGTTCGGCTAAATCGTCATAGGATAAGAAGCCGCCGTGCTCCGTAACGAAGTCGCCAATGGTCTTAGCAATATCACCTTTATAGAAAACCTCGCGACCTTGGTTGGCAATTTTTTCTAACGTGTTGGCGAGGTCAGGGTTGGTAAATCGTTCGCCTTTTTGCGGTGGCTGGCCATCTTTCATGAATACGTCAGCGAAGCCAGGTTGGTCTTTCAGCACTTCGGCATTGCGTTCAAAGTAGTAGGCAATCACTTCGGTAACAGGGAAACCCTGGCGGGCATATTCAATGGCTGGTGCGAGAACCTGTGCCATTGGCAACTGACCAAACTTGTCGTGCAGTTCAAACCAGCCATCGACTGTGCCGGGCACCGATAATGGCAACACACCACGCGGTGGAATTGAGGTGTAGCCGTTTTCGGTAAAATATTCGAGGGTCAGCGACTGCGGTGAACGACCCGAAGCGTTAAGCCCATAAAGCTGTTCACTTTCAGCGTCCCAAACAATTGCAAATAAATCACCACCGATACCGTTACCCGTAGGCTCAACAAGCCCAAGCACGGCATTAGCCGCAATTGCGGCATCGATAGCATTGCCGCCTTGTTGCATAATGTCGAGCGCAACCTGCGTCGCTAGTGGCTGACTGGTCGCAGCCATCGCATTGGGGGCCATGGCCTCAGAGCGGGTCGCAAAATGATGACCGGTAATACGGTCAGCTGCGGCACTCAGACCACTTATCAGCGCAAGGCTGGTGGCGAGTGTGAAGGAAAGAAGTTTGTTCTGCATGATTGCCTCCTCATGAATGATGTCATTCACTATAACGGGGCAAACTGGGAAATGGAGCAGGACACGACCAATGTCGTCTCCTACTCGATAGTTAGCCTTTCAGCTTATTTCAGACCGAGAATCCACTCGGCTAGCAGGGTCACTTGCTCATCGCTTAGCTGCGATTGCGCAGGCATTGGGATTTGACCCCATTTACCAACACCGCCATTTTTAATGCTGTTTTTTACCTTTGCTAATGCATCCGCATCATCAGCATATTTCGCCGCCACGTCCTTATATGCAGGACCAACGATCTTGTTATCAATACCATGGCAAGCAGTACACGCATTTTGCTGCGCTAATTTCTCTGCTTCTTCGTTTGCTTGCACGTTACCGGCAACCAACAAAGCCGCAAGAACTAAAGAACCACCGATTATTTTCTGTAACATACTACGACTCCTTGATGAAAAAACCGTCAGCTTCATGATAACGGAACATAGAATTACTACAACTAATTACGGAGAAAAGGGGAGATTGGATTCACTCAGGCCATCCATGGCCTTCGCCCTGCGGGCCGCACTGGCGTGCGGTGCAAAATGGCTGTCCTGCCGTTTTGTCGAACCGAAGGGTTCTCATCAAAGCCGCTCACTTCGGCAAATATAAAAAAACCGCCACACGGGCGGTTTTTTTATATTTGGCGGAGAGAGAGGGATTCGAACCCTCGATACGGGGTTACCGTATACACACTTTCCAGGCGTGCTCCTTCAGCCACTCGGACACCTCTCCAAAAGCGGCCGCAATGATAGGCTATCAAAGCCTCAAAAACAAGAGCGTTGTTCGCTATTCGCTGTTCGCACGCTCACTGCGTGAGCTCTTCGTTTACTGCGTTTTGTGTTTAAGGTTTTTTGTTTCAACGAACAGCAAATAGCGAACAGCAAACAACGCTTTTCGTTAATACGACTCAAGTCGAATAGGCAGAATCTGATAGTGCGCTACAGTAACTACAACGCAGTAGTGCCAAGGACAAGCCAAATGAACAATTACCCACATGAATACGAATCGTCATTACAACAACCGCAGCGCTTTTGGCTGCAGCAAGCACGGCGCTTGCACTGGTTCAGCGAGCCCACCGAAGTAGTGCGGCAGCGCGACGATGGCACTGCCGATTGGTTTGTCGATGGCGAATTAAATATGGCTTTTTGTGCGCTCGATTATCACGTCGACAATGGTCGTGGTGAGCAGACGGCGCTGATTTATGATTCGCCAGTGACGCAAACAAAGGAGCGTTACAGCTACCGCGAGTTGCGCGACCAGGTCGCGCAGTTTGCTGGGTTGTTGAAGAAATACCATGTGAAGAAGGGCGATCGGGTCGTCATTTATATGCCAATGATCCCGCAAGCGGCGATTGCGATGTTGGCTTGTGCGCGCTTGGGCGCGGTGCATTCGGTGGTATTTGGTGGCTTTGCGCCACATGAGTTGGCGGTGCGTATTGATGATGCTGAGCCGAAGTTAGTAATCACTGCGTCGTGCGGTGTTGAGGTGAATAAGGTTCTGCCGTATAAGCCGTTTGTTGATAAGGCAATTGAGTTGGCAGAGGTGAAGCCACGTCATGTGGTGGTCTGGCAGCGTGACATGTGTCAGGCAGAGTTGCAAGCGCCGCGTGATGTCGACTGGAAGCAAGCTCTGGCGGAGGTAACGCCAGCCGAGTGTGCGACAATGAAAAGCACCGATCCGCTCTATATTCTCTATACCTCGGGTACCACGGGTAAACCGAAAGGCGTGGTACGCGACACCGGCGGTTATGCCACAGCATTACGCTATTCGATGGATGTGGTCTATGGCGTACAACCGGGCCAAGTGATGTTTACGGCATCAGATGTCGGCTGGGTAGTGGGGCATTCGTACATTGTTTACGGGCCTTTGCTGGCGGGTGCGACAACTGTGTTGTACGAAGGTAAACCGGTGCGTACGCCCGACGCTGGCGCTTTTTGGCGAGTCTGTGCTGAATACGGCGTGAATGTTCTGTTCTCGGCACCTACGGCGTTTCGAGCCATCAAGAAAGAAGATCCTGAGGCGCGGCAGCTAAAACACTTTGATTTAAGCAAGCTCGAGCGTATTTACATGGCGGGGGAACGACTTGATCCGCCTACGCTTGAGTGGACACAAGAGGTCACCGGTAAGCCGGTATATGACCATTGGTGGCAAACAGAGTCGGGTTGGCCGATTTGTGCGAACCCGGTCGGCATTGCCGAGTACCCAATTAAACCCGGTTCTTCTACGTTACCGGTGCCCGGTTATGACATTCGGATTTTGGCGCCTGATGGTAGCGAGCTAGAGGCCAATGAGCAGGGAGCCGTGGCCATCAAGTTACCACTGCCGCCAGGCTGCTTAACCACCATTTGGCGTAATCCCGAGCGTTTCGAAGCCGGCTATCTACGTGAGTTTAGAGGCTATTACAGTAGTGGCGACGGTGGCTATAAAGACGACGATGGCTATGTGTTCATTATGGGGCGTACCGACGACGTAATTAACGTCGCAGGGCATCGCTTATCAACGGGTGAAATGGAAGAAATTTTAGCCATGGACTCCGCAGTAGCTGAATGCGCCGTGATTGGGGTGAGTGACGACTTGAAAGGGCAAATCCCTGTTGGTTTGGTGATTGTCAAAGATGGCGTTACAGTCGATGCGCAAGAACTCAGTGCGCGCTTGGTTCAGAGGGTGCGCGATGAGATTGGTGCGGTGGCATGCTTACGACAAATTCACGTTGTGCCGCGCTTACCTAAGACCCGTTCAGGGAAAATCCTGCGTCGTTTGCTAAGACAATTGGCCGATGGCGATACTCAGGTAAGCATTCCATCGACCATTGATGACCCCAGTTGCGTGGACGAACTCAAAGAGCAATTACAAGGTTAGATTTCGTCCGCCGCATCATTGTGGGAAGGTTGCTCTTTTTCTTTAGCCTCGGGTTCCGGGGCTTTTTTTTGCGCGGTTCCTTTTGCGACTCGCACAGCATCGTCTGCTTGCCAGCTCTTGATATGAAGATCACGCTGTGGGAATGGAATTTCGATGTTGTTCTCAATGAGAGCGGTATGAATTTCCCACATAAAAGCCGCTTGTACTGCGCCAGGACGGTTCACCGCCTCGGGCTTAAGCCAGACCACAAGTTCAAAGTTAAGGCTGCTTTCGCCAAACTCGACCAGCCAGACCTGTGGTGGTCTGTGCGAGGTGTCGCTCAACGTGTGTGGCACCTTATCTGCGGCGGCCAGTACCGCTTTCTTAACGAGCTCTTTGTCGGTGCCATAGGCAACGCCAAACGGCACTTTGATACGCCGGTAGGTGTCACGCATGGTCCAGTTGGTAACGCGCCCCGCAACAAATTCGGAATTGGGCACGACAATATCGATATTGTCGTTGGTGGTGATAATGGTACTGCGGATATTGATCTCATTCACTTCACCAGTGACACCAGATTCGAGCTCGACAAAGTCGCCAACTTTAAGCGTTTTGTCAAAGAGTAAGATGATGCCGGCGCTGAAGTTGCTGATCAGGTTTTGTAAACCAAAGCCCACGCCAATACCTAGGGCGCTGGCGAAAATCGCAAACTTGGTAAGATCAATACCGATCGAGGCGATCGCAAGAAGAAAGCCGACTAAAAGTATGATGTAGTGAGTAATGCGTTTTAATGCATAAAGCGACGAGCGGGAAAAGCTGCTACGCAATTCACCATAGCGTTGGAGGGCTTTTTGCACCAACACGGAAACGATATAGGTAGCAAATAGAATCGCCAGAAAGCGAAACACCGAACCATAGGTAATCGCTGTCTCGCCAATGGTAAAAAGCTCGTGCTCAAGCCAACGAAACGCGTCTGCGGCGACAGATGTTACCGTTCCGACAACATCTGTCGCTTGTTCTGTAGGAGTTTTGCTCACATTTGTGCCTGTAAATAAAGCTCCAATCCTAGGCGGTCAATCAATTCGAGTTGCTGCCGCAGCCAATAGGCGTGATCTTCTTCAGTATCTCGAAGGATACCCACAAGCATGTCACGCGTCACAAAATCGCCAGCTTGCTCACAAAAGTCGATGACCTCGCGTAACGTTTTGGCGTTATTTCGCTCTAATTCTAAGTCATTCGCCAACATGGTTGGCACATCGTCGGCGATGGTGTGCTTTTCGCGCCCATCCATATCTGGACGACCACCGAGAAACAGCATACGACGGATCAATAAGTCGGCGTGACCGCGTTCGTCATCGATTTCATGATTGATACGCTCATACAGCTTATCTAGGCCCATGTCTTCGTAGCGGCGGGAGTGCGCGGTGTATTGGTCTATTGAGGTTAATTCAAACGCCAATAAGCGGTTGAGCTGCTTCACCACAGCTGCGCTGTCTAAGGTCATATTAGGACTCCTTGTGCAGTTTGGTTTGCAGGTAGGTATTTGCACCAAGATGCGTGATCAGATCGAGCTGCGTTTCAAGCCAGTCGAGATGCTCTTCTTGTTGCTCAAGAATTTCTGCCAACATGTCACGGCTGACATAATCCTGCTGCTTTTCGCATTGGGCGATGGCATCGCGAATGGCTTCAACGTCGGCCAACTGAATTTTATGGTCCAGTTGCAACATTTCGCGTGGGTCTTCGCCGATGTAAAGCTTACTCAAATCTTGTAAGTTGGGGATGCCACCTAAAAACAGCAGCCGCTCGATGATGTCATCGGCGTGCTTCATCTCTTCGATAGAAGCTTTGTAAATAGTGTGATTAAGCGCCTCGAAACCCCAGTTTTTATACATGCGTGCATGCAAAAAATACTGGTTAATGGCGGTTAACTTTCGGGTAAGAATTCGATTAAGTTCTTGAAGAACTTTGGGTTCGCCTCGCATGAACTACTCCTAACCTAGGTAACTTTAAAACCTAGCTTAAGTGTAGCACACGTCCGTTGGCAACAAGGTTTCGTCTAAAAAGCGTTTATTTCGCTCCTTGACAGCGTCAGTTAGCACCTCTTTTGCACAGCTTTTGCAGCAGCCACACTGGGATGCAACACCATATTGCTGGCGGAGTTCACGCATACTGCTGATACCTTCATCATGCACAGCACGTTGAATGGTTTTATCAGTGACACCTTTACAGAGACAAACGTACATAGAGACCTCGTTAAGAACTTGGTCTAAATACTAATACAAATAAGAATGATTCGCAACAGTGTTGTTCGTTTTCTCGTCAACTTTACAATGAAATAATGATCAAGATCACGTGTAAAGCAACCACGGTAAAGGTCAGTCGATTGCGCAGTTCTAAGTACCAAAGCTGCTCCGGCAAGTGACGTTTTTCAAAGTTAAGCCAGAACAAGTGGGTGAGCGCGAGTACGGTTAGCATGGTTAGTGGTGACACCCATACGCCGGCGAAAAAGAGGATGATACCGATGATGCTCGGCAACATGCTCCACTTGAGGGCACGGGAAGGGCTGCCCTCACTTCGCATGGCAACCCCCCAATGTACGCCACCCAAAAAGCTCAATATCAATGCACTATAAATAACGAAAAGGCGTATCGCATGGTCGCCATAAACATCGAGCAGTCCACCCAAAGTGAAGGCGAGAAATGGCAGAAGTCCGGCGTAACCAAGCCGTTGTGCGGTTGCAATAGCCTTTTCGTCAATCATTTAGAATCCTGTTTTCAGTAGGTAAAGCGTATAGGCAGTATAACAAAGCAATAGTACGATACCGTGGATTCGGTTCAATCGTGTAGGGCGATTGATGCGGAAACTGAAAATTGCGAGTAAGAGAGTCAGTCCCGTCATCGCTAACCAATCACGACTGAGCACTAATGGCTCAAGGCTGATTGGTTGAATCGCACCGGCAATCCCGACCACTGCCAAAAGATTAAACATATTTGAGCCGATGACGTTACCGAAGGCCAAGTCATGCTCGTTTTTACGCACCGCCGCGATCGCTGAAGCTAATTCTGGCAATGAGGTTCCAATGGCAACTACGGTAAGACCAATGACTAAATCGCTCACTCCCAGCGCAACGGCAATATCAACCGCGCCCCAGACTAAAAGACGTGAGCTGACCACCAGCAGGACGAGCCCAATCACTAACCACACAATGGCTTTACCCAGTGGCATTTGATTTTCTTTCAGCTCTTGGTCGTATTCTCCTGCGAGCACATCATCTTTTCCTTTCATCCCTTGATAGATACTCCAGCCCATGTAGGCTGCGAAGATAGCCAAAATCATCCAAGCTTCAATGGAAGTGATAGTGAGGTCATACAAAGGAATCGCCATGAGTAAAGTGATGGCAATCAAGATTGGCATCTCGCGTTTCAGAACTTGGCTGCTTACGGCAATAGGAGCAAGCACTGCGGTAATACCCAGTACTAAGGCAATGTTGGTAATATTAGAACCGAATGCGTTACCCAATGCGAGACCAGGATTTCCCTGTAGAGAGGCGAGCGCAGAAACAACCATCTCGGGTGCGGAAGTGCCAAAGCCGATAATCACCATACCGATCAACAATGGGGGCATACCGAGGTGTGTAGCCGTCGCGGCGGCACCGTCAACAAAACGATCGGCACTCCAAACCAGTAAGGCAAGACCAAAAACAACAGCGACAACAGCAAGTAACATTGCAGATCCTTTTTGATGAGGTTCACTTAATTGCCTGCTATTGTAACCATAAAGCAGAAATTATTGCAGTGAGCGCAAGGGAGGATTTTGCATGGCCGATGAAAAACTAGCTCAGCGTCCGGAGTTTATGATTGATAGCTGGGATTTCTCCAGCCATCCGGCACAACCGATTACGCACGATTTGCAGGGCGCGCCTCAGCGTTGGTTTCATATTCAGAGGGATCTACCTGGTATTGAAGAGTGGTTGTCGGCTTCAGGGATTCCTGCACCACTGATTGACGCAGTGCTAGAGGAAGATACGCGGCCGCGGTTTGAGCGCAACAACGATGGCTTCTTGCTGATTTTGCGTGGGGTCAATTTAGCTGAGGGTGAGCGACCAGAAGACATGCTCAGTTTGCGGATTCTGTACTATCAAGGCGCCATTTATAGCTTCCGTAAGCGGCCGGTTCGCTCCGTAGGCGTGATCCGTGAACGCTTGCAACGGCACGAGGGACCTGAGTCGTTGAACGACTTCTTAGTGATGCTCATTGAAGAGATGAACAATCGCCTCGAAGAGTTGCTTGATGTCATCGAAGATGAGATGGAGCTTCTGGAAGATGACGAGCGACATACCACGGCTGAGAGGCAACGCCAATTAACAGCGTTGCATCGCCGCATGTTACGCCTCGTGAGATTCGTGCGACCGCAGTTGGCAGCACTCGAGCGCCTAGGCGCCGACGCTCCCAAGTGGCTTGAGCCCGACAATGTGCAGTGGCTGGTCAACGAACGCGATGCGATTCAACGCGAGTTGGAATCGCTGGAGATGTTGTTAGAGCAAGTTTGGATGTTGCGGGAGCATCTACAGCAAGAAGTGGCTGAAAAGATGAACCGTAACACGTACTGGTTATCGATGGTTGCTGGGGTATTCCTACCGATTAGCTTTTTGACTGGGGTGTTTGGCATAAATATTGGTGGCATGCCAGGGGTTGATCATGCCAATGCCTTTTGGATTTTTTGTGGGATTTTAGCGGTCATCGCCGTGGTCGAATTTTTACTGCTACGCCGTTTGCGCTTTTGGTAAAATCGGGCGAAATGCTGGCGCTTGACTGTGAAACCCGGGCAGTTCGCAGTGATCCGCTGCGAACACCACGAGGTGGTCAAAATCGGGGCGCAGGCCGATTTCGGTGCCAACTTCAAGTTGCTCGTGTGAAGCACTCAAGGTCAGCACCTCAACGCCACTGACTAACTCAACACTATAGAGGTTATGGGCACCGCGGAAGCCGCGCGCCTTGATAGTCCCACGCAAGCGCGACTCAGGATCCGGAACAAGATCATCAGGACGTACCAAGAAACTCACCGGTGTACCGCCTTCTACGTTGGCCAGACTCGGGTGCTCAAGCATACCGAGCGGCGATGCCATACTACCTGTAGAGTTAACGGTACCTTGCAGTAGCACACCATGGCCAATAAAGTCGGCAACCATTTGGTGGCGCGGTTGATGATAAAGCTGATAGGGCGTGTCCCACTGCAAGAGCTCACCTTGGTACATCACTCCGGCTTTGTCCGCCATGGCAAAAGCTTCTTGCTGATCATGTGTAACGAGCAGAGCGGTAATTTGTTCTTTTTTCAATAGTTCGCGCACTTCTACGGCTAAGCGCTCTCGTAACTCTGCATCGAGGCTAGAAAATGGCTCGTCGAGAAGAAGTAAACGTGGGCGTGGGGCAAGGGCTCGAGCGAGGGCGATACGTTGTTGTTGCCCGCCGGAGAGCTCGTGGGGGTAACGCTTCTGATAGCCCGGTAAACCAATGCGGTCGAGCAATTCGTCGACGCGCTGGATTTTTTCTTTCGTACTCGCGTCGCGCATGCCGAAACTGATGTTGTCGGCGACATTGAGGTGTGGAAACAAGGCAAAATCTTGGAAAACCATACCGATGCCGCGCTGTTCAGGCGCTTGCGTGTAAGCGGGGGCGGAAACAGTTTTCTCGGCAAGACTAATGCTGCCCGCCGCAACCTTTTGAAAACCTGCAATAGCACGTAATAACGTAGTTTTACCACAACCACTTGGGCCGAGTAGACAGCCAATTTCGCCTGCTGCGAGTTGCACTGAAACGCCGCGTACAATCGCATTCTGACCAAGGTGAACATGTAAATGATCAAGCTGTAACAGGGACAAAATCTTGCTCCTTCAGGGCATTTTGTTGCGATTTTAGCATAGCCCGAGACAGTAAAATAACTGGGATCAAACCTACCAAAACCATCATTAGCGCAGGCGGGCCAGCGTCCGCAAGTCGTTCATCGCCGGCCATTTCGTATGCCCGTACCGCCAAGGTATTAAAGTCGAATGGACGTAATACGAGGGTCGCGGGGAGTTCTTTTAAAACGTCCACACCCACTAAAATAATTGCAGTCAGCACGCTTGGGCGCAGCAGTGGCAGGTGAATTAAACGCAATACTTGCATGGGTTTGTAGCCATGGATTCTTGCCGCTTCGTCCATACTCGGACGAATTTCTGCTAAACCCGCTTGGACGGTTTGCAAAGCAACGCTGAGGAAGCGCACAGCATAGGCAAACAGCAACGCAAAGAGCGTGCCAGACAACAATAGCCCAGGATTATAGTCGAACCAGCGTTTGCTCAGATCAATGATCACACCATCGACCGAGGTGAGGAGTACCAGTAGCCCCACTGCGATGACAAGTCCTGGAATAGCGTAACCTAAACCGGCAAAAGCTACACTACTGCGCACTGCGCGGGTCGGCAATTGTCGGCGGCCATAGGCGAGCCATAACGCCAACATCACCACCAGCAGGGCGGCGACAAAGGCGAGGGCGAAACTATTCCAAGTTAATTGCCAAAAGTCACCGGTGGTCCAAACTTCCCATCGCTCAATTGACCAAGCTGCGAGTTGCAACGCTGGTAAGAGAAAACCAAATAGGAGTGGCAGCCAGCATGCGATACTGGCGAGCCAGGCTTTGCCACCGCGTAACTCAAAAGGTGTTGCCGGACGCGGATTACGTTGATCGTAACGAGCTTGTTTGCGTGACCAGCGTTCGAGCAGAATTAGGCTGATGACAGCCGCTAGTAGGAGGCCGGCGAGTTGGAGCGCCCCGGTTAAGTCACCAAGCCCGTACCAGGTCCGAAAAATACCTGTGGTAAAGGTGGTTACGCCAAAATATTGCACCGTTCCGTAATCCGCAAGCGTTTCCATGAGTGCCAAGGTGGTGCCGGTAACGATGGCCGGTCGCGCAAGCGGCAATGCAATTCTTAAAAAGCATTGCCACGGTGTCAAACCGAGACTGCGGCCGGCTTCAAGAGTGGTCGCCGACTGCTGTAAAAAAGTGGCACGGGTGATCAGGTAAACATAGGGAAAGAGGACCAAACTCAGCACAACAATAGCGCCGCCGAGGCTACGAATCTGTGGGAACCAATAGTCACCATAGCTCCAATCAAAGACAGAGCGCAGGGTGTCTTGCACAGGTCCACTGTAATCAAGCATCCCCGTATAGGTGTAAGCCGTAATATAGGCGGGCATCGCCAACGGCAGAAGGAGGGCCCAACTCAGTATTTTTTGCCCAGGAAATCGGCAACTTGTAGTTAACCAAGCGGTGCTAACGCCAAGCGTGATAACGCCCACTGCGACGCCTAACATGAGCCAAAGAGAGTGACTGACATACTCTGGGATGACGGTGCGCCAAAGGTGGCCAATGGTGGTGTAGTCACCACCGACGAGTAGCTCGAGTAAGGCGAAGACAACAACAAAAAGCGGAAGCCCCAGCACTAATGCTGAGGCTACCAATGAGAGTTGTCGACCGCGTGCTTGCATTAACGCCAGCCAGCGCGGTTCATTAGTTTAACGGCAGCGGCGTTGTTCTCACCGAGGTAGCGCATATCGATTGTGTCCATTTTAAACTCACCCCAATTCTGTAGGCGCTCGCTCCATTCCACGCCGGTCACTGCAGGGTACTCATTGTTGGTTGCAGCGTACCATTTTTGCGCTTCTTCAGATAGTAAGAAATCGATCAACTGCTGTGCTTCGTCGGTATTTTTTGCGTACTTCGTCAAGCCAATACCTGACACATTTACGTGGGTGCCAAAACTATCTTGGTTGGGCCAGAAGATCGCAACTTTGCTCGCAGCTTCACGCTCGTCGGCATCATTGGAGGCTTCCATTAGACCGAGGTAATAAGTATTGGCTACGGCGATATCGCAGACGCCAGCAGCTACCGCTTTAATTTGGTCACGATCGCCGCCGACCGGTGGTTTAGCTAAGTTACCAACGAGACCTTCGGCCCAAGCTTCGGTTTTTTCCGTGCCCCAATGCTCCAGCAATGCTGCAGTCAGCGATTGGTTGTAAATGTTGTCAGACGAACGAATACATAGGTTGTTGTCCCAACGCTCTGCTGCGAGATCTTCGTAACCATTTAATTCGCTTGGGTCGACCCGGTCTTTAGCATAAAAAATCGGGCGTGCGCGCAGGCTCAAGCCAATCCACAGGTTATCACTGCCGTGCAGGTGGCTTGGCACCTTTGCCAGCACATCGTTATCCGTAATGGGTTGGAAAATACCTGCGTTTGCCGCACGGTGTAAGTTGCCGGCGTCGACGGTAAGGAATAAATCAGCTGGGCTGTTTTCGCCTTCGTTTTGTAGGCGCGCAAGTAAAGCGTCGCCACCACCGGTTAGTAAACGTACTTCAATGCCGGTTTTCGCGGTGAACTGCTCTAAAACTGGTTTTATAAGTGCTTCTTTTCGCGCAGAATAGACGTTAACGGTTGCCGCGTGGGCAATGCTAGCGGTTAATGCTAAAGTGATAGCACTGAATGAAACAAGTTTTTTCATGTTTGCTAATCTCATAATGTGAGAACCTCGTAGTAAGTCAGGCCCTAGTGGGCGAGCATTTGACTGTCGATGACTGTATTGTACGCAAATGCGAATGATTATCAACAAGAAGAGAGGCGATCTTTTCTGAGCTAGATCAGTTTTTTGCTGGTTCGCCGTAAATAGCCTTGTACAGGGAGTAACACTTTTTATGTCAAACATGTCAGCGCTCGCACTTATTGGCGTCCTTTCGATTCTCTGTCAGTGGTCTGCATGGCGGCTCAAGATTCCAGCAATATTACCGTTGTTAATTGTCGGCATGGCGGTCGGTCCGGGCCTCGGATGGCTGCAGCCTGATGCGGTTTTTGGCGATATTCTGTTCCCCCTCGTTTCCTTGTCGGTTGCGATTATCCTTTTTGAGGGTAGCTTGACCCTGAAAATGGAAGAAATCCGTGGCCACGGTCGAATGGTGACCAACTTGGTCAGCATCGGGGTGTTGGTTACCTGGGTCAGTATTTCGATTGTCACCTATCTACTCATGGATTTTGGCTGGGAGCTCTCGGCGCTACTGGGTGCGCTAGTGGTGGTTACCGGACCTACAGTGATTATGCCAATGCTGCGGTCGGTGCGGCCGAAGTCTAATATTGCCAATATTCTGCGTTGGGAAGGGATCATCATCGACCCGGTGGGGGCGTTGTTGGCAGTCCTCGTCTATGAATTCATTATCGCCAGTCAAGGTGCGGGCCTGCTGCATGCATTCCAAGCATTCGGTATTACGATTGGTATTGGCTTTGCACTTGGCTACGCAGCTGGCAAATTGCTCGGCATTGCACTCTACAAAGGATGGTTCCCGCATTACCTAAAAAACGTTGCAACCTTGGCTGCAGTGCTGGGCGTATTTGCCTTATCCAATGCGCTGCAGCATGAATCGGGTCTGCTAACGGTCACTGTGATGGGCATGGTGATGGCGAATATGCGCAATTTGAACTTGGACGATATTCTTGAGTTCAAAGAAACCCTCAGCGTGTTACTGATCTCGGGGCTGTTCATTATTCTTGCTGCGCGCCTGAATACCGATGCCTTCAGTCAACTCGGCATGCCTGCGGTGGTGCTGTTAGCGGTGATTATTTTTGCCGTACGGCCGTTGAGTGTATGGATCTCAGCGATTGGTACGCAGCTCAATTTCAAAGAGAAGGTATTGCTGTCTTGGATTGCCCCTAGGGGTATCGTAGCCGCAGCTGTTTCTGCGCTATTTGCTTTAAAGCTACAGCAAGCCGGTTGGAGTGATGCAGAGTTATTGGTGCCGTTGGTATTCTTGGTGATTCTCAGCACGGTGGTGTTGCAAAGCTTGACTGCGAAACCGCTTGCTCACGCACTGAAACTTCGTGAACCGCCAGCTCATGGATTTCTGATTTTTGGCGCCAACGCTACCGCCCGTGCGATCGCGAAAGCGTTACGTGAACATGAGCTACCGGTGCTGCTGGCTGACACCAACTGGGAAAATATCAAAACCGCCCGGATGGAAAATTTACCCGTCTATTTTGGCAATCCGACTTCGGAGCATGCGGAAAACAATATGGACATGACAGGCATTGGTAAGGTGTTGATTCTTTCACCCTACAAGCAGCTTAACCCAGTGGTTGCGTTGCACTACATGGACTGGTTTGCTTCTAATAAAATTTATGGACTGCCAAGTACTGAACATGATGCGCCGGCGCGCAATCAGTTGTCAGAGAGCTATCGCGAACGCTTAAAGCTATTTGGTAAAGGTGTAACGTTCTCAAAATTAGCGAGCTTGACATTTCAAGGTGCCCAAATGAAGACGACCGCTATCACCGAGAACTTTAGCTTTACCGACTATCAGGAGCGCTACGGGAACCGAGCCATTCCAATGTTTGCCATTGATGAACGTAAGGTTTTCCATGTATTTACCACTGATCATACGTTTGAACCGAAACCTGGCTGGCAAATCGTCGCGCTCATAACAGCCGATGAAATATCGGAACAAAAAGCCGTGAAGCAGAGCCGTGAGAAGGAAGAGAAGCACGAAAAAGCGCAAAAAGAAAATGATAAATAAAGTGTAAAGACTGTTACGCAAAGGTTGATTTTTTAGGGGCTGCCGAGTAAGGTGGCCCACAGGACTTTGAAATGGAGTTACGGAACAACACCATTTCGTGGGAACAAGGACGTTCATCTTATCTGTCTCAGTTTATCCCCTTACTTTTCTTAGGTATGATGCGCTTACGCTTATTATGTCGTAAGGGTATACATGTGAATTCAATTGCACAGCGAAGTTATGCTCCACTCACACTTGTTGCACTCAGTTGCTTATTGAGTGCCTGCTCGCCGCCGCCTGTCGCAGAAGGTGCCGCTGCCTTTGACGTAGTTGCGGAAATTAATTTGCAAAACCTTCCGTCCCGCGATTGGCAGTTAAGCGCAGGTACCCTGCAACTTAGTTTCTGCCGCAACAAAATCAACGATGCATTATTAGCTGAAGCTGAAGACTTGAATCGCTGGCGCCTAGTACAGGAAGCTTCGGCGTTGCCTGAGCGGCGGACCCTTGGATTGCAACAGCTTGCAGCGATTTACCAAGAGCATAATGTCTTGTTGTGGCAGGAGTGGGGCACTGTGAGTTCGCAGTCGTACCGCCTCGCCGCCCCCGCTGACGCACCTGAACCCTCATTGATTGATGCCTTAGCGCGACTGGGGCGTGACGATGCGATTTGCTATAGTGCTATTGATAGTTCGCAGGAGGATTAAGCTGATGTCGGACACTACTACTCAACATCCAACCGCGACAGCCATTATCGCCGCACTTGGCGAGGCGTTGCCGTTGCAGCATCTCGAGGTTATTAACGAGAGTGACCGCCACGGCACGCCGACGGATGACTCCCATTTCAAGTTAATTGTGGTGAGCGAGACTTTTACTGGCAAACGCTTATTACAACGCCACCGCCTAGTCAATAAAGCCTTAGCAGACTTGCTTGCGGGCCCGATCCACGCGCTTGCTTTGCACACCTATAGCCCTGATGAGTGGCAGCAGTTGAGTGATGTTCCCGCATCGCCGGCATGTCGTGGCGGTAGCAACTAATCAGATGTGTTTTCCGACAGCAGTCGGTTACACTGCGGCACAAGTAAAATAGAACAGGATAGAACTATGGTTATTAAGCCGAAAATTCGTGGTTTCATTTGTACCAATGCCCATCCAGTAGGCTGTGCAGCCAATGTGCGTGAGCAAATCGAGTATATTCAACAGCAACCGCAAATCAAAGATGCGCCGAAACGTGTCTTGGTGATCGGCTGTTCAACCGGCTATGGCCTAGCGTCACGGATCACCGCGGCATTCGGTGCGGGCGCAAAAACATTAGGCGTCTGCTTTGAAAAAGAGCCCACCGAAAAGAAAACGGCGACCGCAGGTTGGTATAACACTGCAGCATTTCATGATGAAGCTGCGAAAGTTGGTTTGTATGCACATACCATTAATGGCGATGCGTTTTCTGACGAAATCAAAGAGGAAACCATTGCGCGTATCAAAGCTGATTTGGGTCAAGTAGATTTAGTGGTTTACAGTTTGGCATCGCCGAAACGCAAAGATCCAGAAACGGGTGAGTTGTATAGCTCGACGTTAAAGCCAGTGGGCAAAGCCTATACTACGAAAACCTATGATACCGATAAAGATTTGGTCAAAGAAATCACGCTTGAACCTGCCAACGACGACGAAATTTATAACACCGTCAAAGTCATGGGTGGTGAAGATTGGGAGCGTTGGTTGAACGCGCTAGACGCAGCGGGTGTGCTCGCTGAAAATGCAAAAACCACCGCCTATACTTACATCGGAAAAGAACTCACTTGGCCAATCTACGGTCATGCCACAATTGGTAAGGCGAAAGAAGATCTTGATCGCGCCGCAACAGCGATTCGAGGCGATCATAAAGAATTGAACGTTGAAGCTTATGTTTCTTCATTAAAAGCTTTAGTGACACAGGCGAGCTCAGCAATACCTGTCATGCCACTTTATATTTCGTTGATTTACGGTGTTATGAAAGAAGAGGGCACGCACGAAGGTTGTATTGAGCAAATTTATCGCTTATTCACTGAAGGTTTGTACACCGATGAACCGAAGTGGGATGCAGCAGGTCGTTTGCGTATGGATGGTAAAGAAACCAACCCGGAAACACAGGCGAAAGTGAAGGCTTTATGGGACCAAGTGACCCAAGAAAACTTCCATGAGTTAGCGGACTACGAGGGCTACCATGCTGACTTCTTGAAGCTGTTCGGCTTTGGTATGGAAGGCGTCGATTATGATGCCGATGTGGATCCTGTCGTGAGCTGGTCGTAAGCCGACACAAATCAAAGAAATCACCACAAAAATTGTGCGGTGTAAGGTGGTAACCCACCGCACAAAAGTGCTAAAATGCCCGCCCTAGATGACTATGTACAAAATTCGGTCAGCGCAGTGAATGCTCGGCTCGTTGAGATTTAGTGCGCTAACTATTTGATTTATCAGGTTTCAGAGGCTGCTAGTCAGCATTGCTGAAGAAAGATTCATCTTCCCTAACGAGTAGTGCAAACGCGTATGATTACGATCAAGAAAGGGCTGGATATCCCAATTAAGGGTGCTCCCCAGCAATCTATTGAAGATGGTCAAGCCATCACCACCGTTGCCGTTCTGGGTGAAGAGTATGTGGGTATGCGCCCAACCATGCATGTCAAGGTTGAGGACCGCGTTAAAAAAGGCCAGGTACTTTTCGAAGACAAGAAAAACCCAGGGGTTAAATTCACCGCTCCAGCTGCTGGCGTCGTCAAAGACGTTTTGCGTGGTGTTAAGCGGGTGTTGCAAGCCGTAGTTATCGAAATCGATGGCGACGAGCAAGAAACATTTGCGAAGTACGACAGCAAAGAGCTGACCAACTTGGATCGCGAAAAAGTCGTCGAACAATTGAATGATTCAGGTCAGTGGGTTGCGCTACGTACGCGTCCATTCAGCCGTTCGCCGAAGCTTGATGCAGAACCTGCAGCTATCTTTGTTAACTGCATGGACAGCAACCCGCTCGCAGCAGACCCGACGGTGATCATTAACGAACAGCAAGAAGCTTTTGTTGATGGCTTGAAAGTGTTGGGTAACCTTACTCAAGGCAAGGTTTTCGTCACTAAAGCTGCTGATGCGAAAGTCGATACTGGCGACGCACAAGTTCAAGTAGAGAGCTTCAAAGGTCCTCACCCAGCTGGCTTGGTAGGTACGCACATTCACTTCTTGTCGCCTGTGAGCATGAAGAAGCAGGTGTGGCACATCAACTACCAAGACGTTATTGCCTACGGTAAATTGTTCACCACCGGTGAAATCTTTACTCCGCGGACAGTAGCCTTAGGTGGCCCTGGTGTAAGCAAGCCTCGCTTATTGCGTACCCAAATGGGTGCCAACCTAACCGAGTTGACCAAAGGTGAACTTGCAGACGGCAAACAACGTATTGTTTCAGGGTCTATCTTAAATGGCCATAAAGTGGATGACGCTCACCAATGGTTGGGTCGCTTCCACACGCAAGTGAGTGTTCTACCTGAAGGTGACTTCAAAGAATTCTTAGGCTGGATCAAGCCGGGTGTTGACCAACACTCTGTTACACGTGCCTTCGCAGGTCACCTCATGCCGAAAAAACTGTTCGCCATGACCACATCAACCAACGGCTCAGATCGTGCCATGGTGCCAATCGGCAACTACGAGCGCATCATGCCATTGGATATTCTGCCAACTATATTGTTACGTGACCTGCTTTCTGGTGACACCGATGAAGCTCAACAGCTGGGCTGCTTGGAGTTAGATGAGGAAGATTTGGCGCTTTGTACTTATGTTTGCCCAGGTAAATACGAGTACGGTCCGGTGTTGCGTAATGCGTTGACCACGATCGAGAAAGAGGGCTAATCATGGGCTTAAAAAATTATCTTGAGCGGATTGAGCCAGATTTTGAAAAAGGCGGCAAGTATGAAAAGTGGTATGCCCTCTATGAAGCGGTGGCAACCATTCTTTATACCCCTGGCAAAGTCACGAAAAAAACAACTCACGTAAAAGACAACGTGGATCTGAAACGCATCATGATTTTGGTGTGGATGATGACCTTCCCAGCAATGTTCTGGGGCATGTACAACGTGGGTAACCAAGCCTTTATGGCACTTGGTAACGGCTATGAGCTTGCTGATGTTTGGCAAGTTGGCTTGTTCCAAATGCTTGGCGGCGATATGGCGAATGCAGGATGGGGTACCAAAATGTGGTACGGCGCCTGTTTCTTCCTACCTGTTTATGCAACGACGTTTATTGTCGGTGGTTTCTGGGAAGTTCTGTTCGCAACTATCCGTAAGCACGAAGTCAACGAAGGCTTCTTCGTTACCTCAGTGTTGTTTGCCTTAACGCTACCGGCGACGATTCCTTTGTGGCAAGTTGCCTTAGGTATCACCTTCGGTGTTGTTATCGGTAAAGAAATCTTCGGTGGTACGGGCCGTAACTTCTTGAACCCAGCGCTGACCGGCCGGGCGTTCTTGTACTTTGCTTTCCCTGCGCAAATTTCAGGTGACAAAGTATGGACTGCCGTTGACGGTTTCTCTGGTGCGACCTTGCTCGGTCAAGCTGCCATCGGTGAAAACTACTATGCCGACATGGACATGTGGTGGAATGCCTTCTTGGGCAACATCCAAGGGTCGATGGGTGAAGTATCAACGCTGATGATTTTGATTGGTGGTTTAGCCCTGATTTACTTCCGTATTGCTTCATGGCGCATCGTTTCAGGTGTGTTCGTGGGTATGGTGGCGTTGTCGTTATTGTTCAACACAATCGGTAGCGAAACCAATAACATGTTCCTAATGCCTTGGTACTGGCACCTGGTAGTAGGTGGTTTTGCCTTCGGTATGATGTTCATGGCCACTGACCCAGTGTCAGCTTCGTTTACCAACAAAGCTAAGTTCGCTTACGGTTTCCTTATTGGTGCGATGACCGTGCTGATTCGTGTGGTAAACCCAGCGTACCCAGAAGGCATTATGTTGGCGATTCTTTTCGCGAACGTCTTTGCACCATTGTTTGACCACTTTGTAGTGCAAGCGAACATTAAACGGAGGCTCGCACGTGGCTAAGAAGAACGAATCTTTAGGCAAAACCCTATTTGTCGTGATCGCGCTCTGTTTAGTGTGTGCGATCATCGTCTCGGGTTCAGCAGTAGGCTTGAAACCGATTCAACAGAAAAACGCCGCACTCGATATGCAGCGCAACGTACTTGATGCAGCGGGCTTACTCGAGCCTAGCACTGACGTTGTTGCCGTATTTAACGAGCGCGTCAACACCAAGTTAATCAACCTGAACACTTTGGAAGTGGTTGAGCAAGCGAATAATCAAGACGCGACCGCGTATGATCCAATCGCTGCAGCTAACAAACCAGAGTGGAGCACGAAGCTTGAGAAGAGCAACGACGTTGCCGGTATCGGCACGCGTGAAGACGTGACCAAGGTGTACTTCATCAACAATGAGCAGGGAGAGTTAGAGACTTTAGTTCTTTACATCCGTGGTTATGGTTTGTGGGGTACCATGTATGGTTTGATTTCACTGCAGCCGGACTTGAATACTGTACGTAGCGTCAATTTCTACGAGCATAGTGAAACCCCAGGTTTAGGTGGTGAAATTCAAAACCCGAAATGGGTAGCGCAATGGTCGGGTAAAGAAATCTACGGCGAAAACAACGAGCAGGTTGAATTCGACGTGATGAAGAGCCCAACGCAAGAAAACCACGATGTCGATGCATTATCAGGTGCAACATTGACCAGTAATGGTGTTGATAACTTGATGGCTTACTGGTTTAGCGATAAGGCCTACGGCCCATTATTAGAAAAAATTCGCAAGGGGGAGCTGAGCAATGGCTAGTAGTGCAAAAGAAATGAAAGAAGTCCTCTTTGGACCGATTTTTGCCAACAACCCTATTGCCCTGCAAATCCTAGGTATTTGTTCGGCGTTGGCAGTGACCTCGAAAATGGAAAATACCGTGGTAATGTGTATCGCATTGACCTTGGTAACGGCCTTTTCGAACCTGTTTATTTCATTGATTCGAAACCACATTCCTTCGAGCGTGCGAATCATTGTGCAAATGACCATTATTGCCAGTTTGGTAATCGTTGTTGACCAAGTGCTCCGCGCTTATGCCTATAGCATCGCGAAAGAACTCTCGGTCTTCGTTGGTTTGATTATTACCAACTGTATCGTTATGGGGCGTGCAGAAGCATTTGCCATGAAGAGCACCCCGGGCTTGTCGTTCCTTGATGGTATCGGTAACGGCCTCGGTTACTCAGTGGTATTGCTGTTTGTAGGCTTTATCCGTGAGCTCTTTGGTTCAGGCAGCTTGTTTGGCTACCAAATTCTATCGTTGGCCTCTGAAGGCGGTTGGTATCAACCGATTGGCCTGCTTATCTTGCCACCGAGTGCCTTCTTTATTATTGGTGGTTTCATCTGGATTCTGCGTACTTTCCGTCCAGAACAAGTAGAGCCGAAGGAATAAGGAGCCGATCATGGAAGCTTATATTAGTTTATTTATTAAATCGGTCTTCGTTGAAAACCTGGCCCTGTCATTCTTCTTGGGCATGTGTACTTTCTTGGCCGTATCGAAAAAAGTTAGTACTGCTTTTGGTCTAGGTGTTGCGGTTATCGTTGTTCTAGGTATTTCAGTGCCAGTGAACAACCTGGTTTACCACAATATTTTGGCACCCGGTGCGTTGAGCTGGGCTGGCTTTCCAGACGCAGACTTAAGTTTCTTGCGTTTCTTGACCTTTATCGGCGTTATCGCTGCATTGGTTCAGATTCTGGAAATGGCGCTCGATAAGTACGTTCCGGCGCTGTATAACGCACTAGGTATCTTCTTACCGTTGATTACCGTGAACTGTGCAATTTTCGGTGGTGTTTCGTTCATGGTTGAGCGTGACTACAACTTCACTGAAAGTATCGTTTACGGTATTGGTGGCGGTGTTGGCTGGGCACTTGCAATTGTTGCTCTAGCTGCGGTGCGCGAGAAGCTGAAATACTCTGATGTACCAGATGGCCTGCGTGGTCTTGGTATTACCTTTATTTCAGTCGGTCTCATTGGTTTGGGCTTTATGTCATTCTCTGGCGTATCCCTATAAGCACCGGTAACGAAAGCAACGGATAATTAAGAGGTAAAAGTCGATGCAAGGGCAAGATTTAACACTTATAGCGCTCGGCGTAGGCATGTTTACCGTGATCGTATTGATTTTGGTTGCGGTGATTATGTTCGCCAAATCAAAATTGGTACCTCAGGGTGATGTCGAGATTTTGATTAACGACGACGAAGACAAGAAGATCACGACCCAACCGGGTGGTAAGTTGCTGGGTGCGCTAGCGAACGCAGGTATCTTCGTCTCGTCAGCGTGCGGTGGTGGTGGCTCATGCGGCCAGTGTACCGTGAAAGTTCTCGAGGGTGGCGGTGATATCCTGCCAACCGAGAAAGACCATATTAACAAGAAAGAAGCGCGTGAAGGCGTACGTCTCTCTTGTCAGGTCAACGTGAAGCAAAACATGAAAATCGAATTGCCTGAAGAGGTATTCGGTATTCGTAAGTGGGACTGTACCGTTAAGTCGAATGACAACGTGGCGACCTTTATTAAAGAGTTCGTTGTACAGTTGCCTGAAGGCGAAGAAGTACCGTTCCGTGCCGGTGGTTACATTCAGATCGAAGCTCCACCGCATCATGTTCGCTACAAAGATTTCGACATCGAAGAGAAATTCCGTGGTGACTGGGAGCGTTTTGGCTTCTTAGACATCGAGTCGAAAGTTGATGATGAGACTGTACGTGCTTACTCAATGGCGAACTACCCAGACGAGAAAGGCATCATCATGTTGAATGTGCGTTGTGCTACGCCGCCGCCAAACAACTTGAGCTTACCAGCAGGTAAAATGTCGTCATACATCTTCAGCTTGCGCCCGGGCGATAAAGTTACCATTTCAGGTCCTTTCGGTGAGTTCTTCGCCAAAGAAACTGAAGCAGAGATGGTCTTCATCGGCGGTGGTGCAGGTATGGCTCCTATGCGTTCGCACATTTTCGATCAGCTGCGTCGCTTGAACACTGACCGTAAGATTAGCTTCTGGTACGGTGCGCGTTCGAAGAAAGAAATGTTCTATGTTGAAGATTTCGACATGCTGCAACGTGAAAACGACAACTTTGAGTGGCACGTAGCGCTCTCAGATCCGCAGCCTGAAGACGATTGGGATGGTGATACTGGCTTCATTCATAATGTTCTTTATGAACGTTATCTGAAAGACCACGATGCTCCAGAAGATTGTGAATTCTACATGTGTGGTCCGCCGGTGATGAACGCCGCGGTTATCAACATGCTCAAAGACTTGGGTGTGGAAGATGAAAACATCATGTTGGATGATTTTGGTGGTTAATTAAGTGATGACTTCATCCTTACGTTTGTTCTGGCTAGCCCTTATCGGGCTAGCCTTTTTCGTTTCATGCTCACATGCGCCACAACAAATTGCGGTGTCAGGTGAGACTATGGGAACCACTTACCATATTCGTTATGTATCGGCGAATCCGCGGCATGAAGCGGAAACCGTGAAAGAACGCGTGGATGGTTTGCTGGCTCAAATTAACAGCCAAATGTCGACCTACGATCCCAACTCTGAGCTGTCGCGCTTCAATGACAAGCAAACAACAGAGCCGGTAGTGGTATCTCGTTCGCTCGAAACAGTGGTACGTCGAGCCCTTGAGATTGCAGAAGAAACCGATGGTTTGCTGGACGTCACGGTGGGGCCTTTGGTGAATCTGTGGAGCTTTGGCCCGCAACAGCGTCCGGAAGTGACGCCGACAGCAGCTGAGTTAGCGGCCGCAAAGTCAGTCACAGGGTACCAGCATCTCAGCGTTGAGAACCATCAATTACAAAAGCAAATTCCTGGTTTATATGTCGACTTATCCACCATAGCTAAAGGCTACGGTGTTGACCGCGTGGCACGTTTGCTCGAGCAGATGGAAATCCAAAACTACTTGGTCGAAATCGGTGGCGAAATGCGCATGAAAGGCGTTAAGCCAGGTGACAAACCATGGCGTATTGCTATTGAAAAACCGGACAATACGCAGCGTGCAGCACAGCGGATTATTGAACCAGGCAATAATGCAGTTGCGACCTCTGGTGATTATCGAAATTACTTCGAGCAAGACGGCGTGCGCTACTCGCACATTATCGACCCAAGAACTGGTAAGCCCATTCAGCATAATCTTGTTTCCGTCACGGTGCTGGCAGATACCTGTATGGATGCTGACGCCTATGCAACGGCGCTTACGGTCATGGGGCCGGAACAAGCATTAGCTTTTGCCGAAGTTAAAGGCCTCGCAGTGCTTTTGGTGGCACGTGAAAACGGCGAGTTTAAAGAGTATACTAGTACCGCGTTCAAACCTTATTTGCAGTAACCTAGGAGGTCCGCATGGGTTTATTTTTACTTGTTTTCGCCATCTTCTTGGTGGTGGTTTTAGCCATGTCGGTTGGGTTTATTGTGCAGAAAAAATCCATCTCAGGTAGCTGTGGCGGTATTTCAGCGCTGGGTATGGACAAAGCCTGTGATTGCGATGAACCATGTGACGATAAAAAAGAGCGCATGGCGAAAGAAGAAGAGTGGCAGAAAAATCGTATTCATTGATTGCTTCCGCTTATTCTAAGCGCAATACGAATTCCTTTCTAAATCAAAAATAATAATTGGGGTTGTGGTAATTGCCATGGTAACGCCTGTACAAATACGTCCGAAAGCCGATGAAATTTACTTAGACTGCAATGCCACGACACCGGTCTTGCCGCAAATTGCGGAAGCGGTGTCGCACACTATGGAGCAAGTGTTCGGTAATCCGAGCAGTAGTCATATCACCGGTTTGCAAGCGCGCTATATCCTTGATAATGCGCGCCGCTTAGGGCGCGAGGTAATCGGTGCTCCGCGTGGGCACTTAGTGTTTACCAGCGGAGCAACCGAGGGCATTCAAACGGCAGTCGTGTCGGCGCTCACTTTCGCCAAGCAACAAGGCGTAACTAAGGGTAAATGGCTGCTCTACGGCGCAACTGAACATAAAGCAGTACCGCAGGCGCTCGCTCATTGGAACACCTTGTTGGGTACCGAAGCCGAGCTCAAAGCAATCCCTGTTGATGAAAATGGTTTACTCGATCTCGACTTTATTGAGGCGCATGTCGCTGATGCCTTGATGATCTGCACCATGGCGGTAAATAACGAGACTGGGGTACGCCAAGATCTGGCTAAGCTTGAGCAAGTGATCAGGGGGCAAGCGGCGCAAGTACCGTGGATGGTGGATTGCGTTCAAATGCTTGGCAAAGGTGACCTGCAGCTAGCGCAAACAACGATTGATTACGCACCTTTTAGTGGGCACAAGCTTTATGGTCCTAAGGGCATTGGCTTTTTGTATGCGCGTGAACAACGCCCGTTTACGCCGTTGATTATTGGTGGTGGACAAGAGCAAGGCTTACGTTCGGGTACCGAGAACTTGCCGGGTATTGCGGCTTTGCATGCCTTATTCGAATTACTGCTCGATCGCGAACAACAGGTTTTTAAACCCGTTAGCACCTTACAAAGCTATCGCGAACAGCTGCTTGCGGCGCTGCGCGAGGCGTTTCCATCACTTGAGCTCAATCACGCACTCGAGTATTCGGTACCGACCACACTCAACTTTTCGGTGCGTGGCGTGCCGTCACGCGACATCATGGATGTTTTTGATGCCGCCAATATTCGCGTCAGCTCAGGTTCTGCGTGCAGTTCTAAAGTCACGCGCAGTTTCGTGTTAGACGCGATGGGCTTAGCGGATTGGCGTTCGCAGTCAGCGGTACGTTTATCGTTTGGTCCAGCGACAGAGCAAACGGTCATCGATGCTGCCTGTAAGCGTATCAAAGAGGCGGCGATTGCATTACGCCAGTCGTGCCTACTGTTAAGTGATACCAACGAAGACTTTGATAGTGAGCTCGATGGCGTAGTGCAACTGCGCTTCGATGCGCAGTGCTGTTATTTAATTATTGATCGGCAAGCGCGTGAACTCGCAATAATTGACCCGATCCCACAACTGGCTGAACGTATAGAGAAGCTGGTTGAATGTCAGCACTACCGTGTTAAAGCCGTGGTCACAACCGAGCAACAGACGAAACAAAGTCCAGCTGCCATGTTGGCGCAAATCATCTGTGCGAGTGGTTGTGATGCCGAGCGGGATAATGTCGGTTGGCCAGTGCATGCCCAAGCAGATTGCCAAGCGCCGTATGGCTGTGAAGTGCCCACCACTGGTTGTTTACTGGTCGGGAACCGGCGCTTGTATCGCGTTGGCAGCCGACAACCGATCTACCTGTTGAGTTCGCCGATTGCGCCCGAACAGCAAGCGCATGTAGATTTTGCTTTTATCGGCGAACAAGCAGCTCCACAGTTGTTGGCACAAGCCGTGAATGACAAGACATTGTTATGCAGCAAGTGGGACGAGAACTTTGCGATTGCGGAACAACTTGCTGAGTTAAATAATACCTCTTGTGGGTGTGAATTGGTCGATATCGCGCCAGAAGAGCAACAAGCGTGGTTGAGCCGACCGGAAACCCTCGTTGTCGATGTACGTGAGCAACAGGAGCACCAAGTAACACCATTAGAACTTCCTGCTGAAGTGATAAGTGTGCCACTGACGCGCTTGATTCAGTTTATTTATGATCACCGTGAGGACTATGCGCAGCGCCCGATTGTTTGCTTATGTCGCTCTGGGCACCGTAGCGCTGTCGCGGCCAGAACTTTGGGCCGCTTTGGCTTCTGTAATGTCAGTCACCTCAGTGGGGGACTGACCTTGTTGAGTTAACTTGGCGGTTAGTCTTGCGGTACAATTTTGGGGACATCGAAGCGTGCCGCGTAACCGTCCTTACCAACCAAAAAGCACGACTGCGGGTTGCAAGTGCTGTTCCAAATATTTTTTTCACTGAGCACCTGCCAAGAACCACTATCGCGAGTGGGCAAATAGGCTGCACCGTCAGGATTACTTACGATAAGCCCCCCGGAAGAGGTCACCGTTAGGCTATACAAAGCCCCTTCCAGTGGTGGCTCCGCAAGTGGTGTGAAGTCATCATCACGATACTCGAGAATACGCGGGCGTCGCTCAGGATGATTGAGATCGCCCCCCACCATCAGCACATGCTTTTCAGAGAATGGCCAGACGCTGGCGATACCTGCGTTGGGGCCAGCGGTCATAGGGGTGTCAATCGCCTTAAAACGTATTCCAAAACTGCGTTTGATAAGCAGTCGAGCAGTGGTGGCGTTGGCAGTTGCTATGGCCCAAATGTCGTTGTTGAAGCGCACACAGCCACCACTGGCCGCTAAGCCGCCTTCGCCCCCCTGTGGTGGACTGTCGATAGCATTCCGCGAAGTTAACCAGTTACGGCCGTCGGGGCTACGGACCAGATCCCATTGACCGTCGATACTATCGCCATAAACCCAAATTTCGTTGCGTTTAGGCGAACTTGCTAGACAGTTTAAGAATTGGTTGCCGCCGGCGCGATAACTTAGCTGCCAATCACGGCCACCGTTGCTCGTGTAATACACGCGGGAGTCACCGTTGTTACCGATGCTTAGCGCATAGGCGTGGCGGTCATCAAGCGCCTCAATATCGCGAAATTGCAGGTCATTCGACGTCGGCTGGCTGTATTGCCACGTTGCACCGCCGTCGGTGCTGCGTGCGATGGTGGCTTTACTGCCACTCAACCAAACCACATCAGGACTCGGGCTACTTAGTCCAATCCAGTTCACATCAGGACGCGTGGCCAACACCTGAACATCAATCGCTAAAGCCAATAAAGCACTGCTGACGAGCATAGGTTTCCCGTTTTATTGAAGTCTTCATGCTACGATAAACTAACCTACCGCCGACCACAACGCTTATCGGTCGCTCAATTTCACCCGCTGTAAGCGCAGCGCGTTTAGCACTACCGACACCGAACTAAGCGCCATAGCGCCGCCGGCCAGCCATGGTGCGAGTAACCCCGAGGCGGCAATAGGAATTCCTATAACGTTATACGCAAAAGCCCAAAATAAGTTCTGTCGAATATTGCGAACCGTTAAGCGGCTCATTTCAAGCGCTTGGGCGATACCGTTTAAATCGGCGCGCATCAGCGCAATGTCGGCGGCCTCAATTGCGACATCTGTGCCCGTGCCCATGGCAATCCCAATATCGGCCACCGCAAGGGCTGGGGCATCGTTGATGCCATCGCCAACCATGGCAACCGTGGCGCCTTTTGCCTGCAAGTCCTTGATATGGTCAGCTTTGTCTTCAGGGAGCACTTCTGCTATCACGTCGTCAATGCCAAGATCTGCGGCAATCGCCGCCGCTGTTCTATTGTTATCGCCGGTAAGCATCAGCAAGCGTAGGCCACGCTTACGGAGTGTTTGCAAGGCCTGCTGACTGGTTTCGCGGATTGTATCGGCGACCGCGACATAAGCGACTAACTCGTTATCAATGGCAATTGCCATTGCTGTTTTTCCTTGTTCCTGCAACTCACTGAGTTCTTGTTCTGCATGTTCGTGGACAACAATCTCATGCTCGCGCAATAAACGGAGACTGCCGACCATCACTTTGAAACTCTCGTTGGGGCCGCTTAACGATGCACTCACGCCTTTGCCTTTGTGTGCCTGAAACTGGTGCACTTCGGGGCGCTTGTTAGGGCTATCGTCAGCGTTAAAGTGAGCGTCGAGTCCTTTCACAATAGCTTGGGCGAGCGGGTGCTCCGATTGTCTTTCGAGCGCTTGAACAAGGCTTGCCACGGTCGTTTGCGGTAGGGCCTGGCTGAATAGGTTAAAATCGGTGAGCTTCGGCTGCCCCTCAGTGAGGGTGCCGGTCTTATCGAAGACGATGGTATCAATGGCTTGGGTGCGTTCAAGAACCTCGCTTTGCTTGAACAATATACCTGCTTGCGCTGCACGACCTGAGCCGGCCATGATCGAGGTCGGAGTAGCGAGACCTAAAGCACAAGGGCAGGCGATAACGAGCACGGCTACAGTCGCTTCAAACGCTGCACGCCAGTCACCCGGGGCTAGAAATACTATCCAAATGAGCATGGTGAGTGCGGCAATGACTAATACGGCGGGTACGAAAATACTCGCCACGCGGTCAGCTAGGCGTTGAATCGGCGCTTTCGAGTTTTGTGCTTGCTCGACAACTTTGACGATTTTGGCCAGCGCAGTTTGCGCACCGACTTGTTGCACTTCGACCCGCACGAAACCTGTGGTGTTCAGGGTTCCGCCCATGACCTTGTCACCTTGGTGTTTGGCCACGGGCATACTTTCACCGGTCAACATCGACTCGTCGATGGCGGATTCGCCACTCAGAACTTTGCCGTCCGTTGGTACAGCTTGTCCAGGGCGCACCTGTATGGTATCGCCGACCTTTAGGTCGCTGACTGCAACCTCTTCGGTATCACCATTTTCAAGTTCGCGCAGGGCTTGTTCGGGCTGAAGTTGCAACAGCTTTTGGATTGCGCTGGAGGAACGTCCTTTCGCACGCGCCTCAAACCATTTGCCCAATAAGATAAGTGTGATGAGTACCGCACTGGTTTCAAAGTATAAGCCGTCATGAGGGTGATAATCCGGTGCGAACCAAGCTAAGTAGATACTGTAAAAGTAGGCTGCTGAGGTACCTAGAGCAACCAGTACGTCCATATTAGCCGCGCCATTGCGCAGTGCATGATAGCTGCCACGGTAGAACTGCCAGCCAATGATAAATTGTACTGGAGTCGCCAGGAGAAGTTGCAGCCAAGGGTTCATGAGCATATCCGGCACCGGAATACCGGAGGTCCAGCTAAAATGACCAAACATGGTATAGAGTAAGGGCAGTGACAAAATAGCGGCGGCGATAAACTTAACGAGCTGCTTTTGCTGCGCAGCGTCACGCGGATCGCTCTGTTCACGCTCATGATCAATAAGTTCCGCATGGTAGCCGGCATCTTTCACTGCGGCTAGCAACTGCGCTGTTTTTAAATCACTTCCTTCGACCGCGGCGACCTCAGAGGCAAAGTTGACGTTGACGCTTTGCACACCGTCGCAGCTTTGCAGCGCGCGCTCGATGCTCTTCGCGCAACCAGCGCAGCTCATACCAGAGAGTTGTAATTGAATGGTGTTGTTCGCCATGTTGCCTCCGTTCTAATGCTTAGCGTTTTAACAAGCGTTCGATGGTGGTATCAAGTTCAGCGAGCACGCTGTCATCGCCACTACGTAAACGGGCCTTGACGCAGCTATGCATGTGTTGGCTGAGGAGTTTCTTCGCAACTCCGTTCAGAGCAGCCTGTACCGAGGCCACCTGCATTAGGATGTCGTCACAATAGACATCTTCTTCGACCATGCGCTGCAGTCCGCGCACCTGCCCTTCGATGCGACTGAGGCGCTGGCTGAGGTTTTTCTTTAAGGCATCTGGGTGAGGTGTAACTGTGGTTTTCATGGTTGGTGTTTCCCAAATTAACGATGACTTATCCGTCTTAAAGTATACCCCCGTACCCTATATGTCAAGTTTGAAAAAAGCCGACCACAAGGGCCGGCTTAATGGAATCATTACTGGGCGTCGAGCGACTGTCCGTTGACGTCGAGACTCTTGTCACTCATTAGGTAGAGGTACGTCGGCATAATTTCTGCTGGGGTTTTTAGCTTACTGCGGTCTTCAGCGGGGTAAGCGCGCGCCCGCATTGAAGTGCGTGTGGCGCCCGGATTGATCACATTGATGCGCACGTTGCTACCTTCGTATTCGTCGGCCATGACTTGCGCAAGACCTTCGGTGGCAAATTTGCTCACCGAGTAGGGGCCCCAGAATGCGCGACCTTTGCGCCCGACGCCTGATGAGGTGAAAACAATACTCGCATGTTCAGCCTTCTTAAGAGCTGGCATGAGAGCCTGGGTCATTAAGAATTGTGCCGTAACGTTGACTTGCATGAGGTCGTGCCAATTGCCGTGGTCAATGTGCTCAAACGGCGATAGTACACCGAGCAAGCTGGCATTGTGCAACAAGCCGTCAAGGTGACCGAACTGTTCAACAATGGTTGCACAGAGCCCCTGATAATGGGTGTAGGTAGCTCCTTTTAGGTCCAATGGCACGATAGCTGGTTCCGCACCACCCGCAGCAAGAATTTCATCGTAGACGCTTTCTAGTTTGCTTACCGTGCGGCCCAGCAAGATGACGGTTGCGCCTGCTTTGGCAAAACTAAGGGCAGCCTCTTTACCAATGCCATCGCCAGCACCTGTAACTAAGATCACTTTCCCTTTAAGGCTGTAGTCTGCTACGTTGTCGTTATGCAAATTGCTCATTTTCGGCTTACACTACTCGTTAAATGAATGGTTAGCCTAAGTTTACTGGTTTTTGTCTAGATTCTCAGCTCTTGCCAAGAAAATCTCGAAAAATACTTTTAACTTGGGCCGCAGCGGTGTATAAAATTTTGTTAAGTGTGTCTCTTGTCCTACCAGTTAGAAAAAGCGATGATAGGCAAGATAAACAAAAGCATCCGAAGGTGCTCAAAACATAACAACACGAACAAGGATTGGGGAAGCCTCATGAAAAAACTCTTGCTTGCAACGGCGATTACCAGCGCCTTTACCCTAGCCGGTTGTGGCGGTGGCGATGAAGCGCCACAAAGCGAAACGGTAGATTTTCAAGTCAACGCGACTCGTGTCGTGTTTGACCCAAGTAACGGCGAAGTGCCGGTGCCATCGAACATTCTCCTGAGCGGCAGTGCAGATGGTACGCTAAATATTCCAGTTGCTGACCCAACCGACAATGCCGATCCGCAGGTTGCTTTAAACGGTCTTGATGGCTGGGGAACACATTCAACCTTAACCTTCAGCTTCTCATTGCCTGAAGACGAAAACGGCAACAAGATTGCCGTAGATGCTGCTTCGCTTGAAGCTGCGGGAAGCGTACGTGTATTTGAAACCATTATGGGTGGTTCAGCAGTAAGTCCTGACTGTGCCGCAGCAAGCCCAGCGGCAACTTGTGCCGTTGCGGGTGAATTGACGCACGGCGTTGACTTTATTGTCCGTGCTACTGGCCCTGATGGTGTCGCAGTGATTCCGTTAAAACCGTTAAAAGCGAAGACCGGTTATGCTGCAGTTCTTACCGACAATATCCAGGATGAACTGGGTCGCGATGTGCGTCCTTCGCAGACTTACGGTTTGATGAAACGTAACGCGGATACCGATCCAGTTTCAGGTGATGCGTCAGCAGTAGGTCTGCAGCGCTTAATCAATAGTCATGAGGCAGCGCTTGACGCCTTCGGCGTTGACAAAGAAAGCATTCTTTATGTTTCTAGCTTCACCACACAGTCAATTAATGACGTGTTCGGTGCTATCAAAGGTTTAATGACACAGCAGTTTAGCGCTGGTCAAGGTCCTGCGCTAATGTCACAGCCAACCGGTATGACCGTAGGTGACGCTTTGGTTGCAGCGGGACGGTTGCAAGCAAATCCGCAAGACCCAGCCTACCTAGCTGCTTCTTCAGCAGTACTGTATCAAGGTCAGGTAACTCTTCCTTATTTCTTGCCAGTACCGACGGCAGAAAACCAGCAAGCACCGTTAAACGGTCGTTGGCAGGCAATGTGTGACAGCCCAGCTTCAATTTTAGGTGCTGTGGGTGCAGGTGCGTTACCGGCAGAAGCGATTGATCCGATGGCGTTCGAAGATCCTTCGCGCTTGTTACCACCTTACAACTGTTATGACTTCCCAGGCATTGATAACGAACGTCACCTGACCAAGTACAACCCAGTGCCGGCGGTAACGACCAACGCAAACATTCCAGCAATCGTGACCGTTCCTGATGTGAACATGGCCAACATGGTTCGTGCAGCACAAGGTCTTGACCCACTAAGCGAACCAGCAAATGGTTGGCCTGTAGTGATTTTCCAGCACGGAATTACCGGTGAAAAAACCAATGCGTTTGGTATCGCGGGTACCCTTGCAGTGATGGGTTTCGCAACTGTTGCGATTGACCACCCACTGCATGGCGATCGTGGTTTTGGTCCGATTAATGCGACCACAGGAAGCCCAACAGCCTACATGAACTTGGCCAGCTTATTGACTGCTCGTGATAACTTGCGTCAGTCAATTTCAGACCTGCTAGGTTTGCGTTTGAGCCTAAACGCTGCGCAAGGTGCGCCACTGAACGGCCAAAATGTATTCTTTGTCGGTCACTCGTTAGGTGCAATTGCAGGTACTGGTTTCACTGCTATGGCGAACGAACCGATGAGTGGTCAATTAGCACCGGCTTCAGCATTGTTTAATGTTAAGGCGAGCTCATTGATGGCGCCGGGAGCAAGTGTTGCAAACTTCTTGTTGGCTTCGAATTCATTTGGTCCTGTCGTCAAAGGTCAGTTGCTGTATGCTGCGAATGCCGACTTTGCTGCAGCAGTTAATGCGGCTGCGCAACAAGCAGGTATTGCACCGACTTCACCGCAGTTCCAAGGTTTACTGGTGCAGGTTTACACGCAGTTCTGGGCTGGCTTGAGCGCGGCTGAACAAGCGCAAATCAACGGTGTGTTTGAACAGTTTGCCTTCGCCGCACAGTCGGTCATCGACTCTGCTGACCCGATCAATTACGCAGCGCAAGCGGTCGGTAATGACAGTCCTATCCACTTAATCGAAGTGATTGGTAACGGTGCCGAGTTCTTGCCAGACCAAGTGATTCCGAATGCAGTCGCAGGTAAGCCATTGGCCGGTACTGAGCCACTCATTACCGAGCTTGAGCTACCTACGGTCACGCAGACAGTTGCCAGTACCGACGGCACGCCAGTGTCAGGTGCGGTGCGCTTCATCGAGGGTGACCATGGCTCCATTGTTGACCCGAGCTCTTCTGCTGCGGCAACTATGGAAATGCAACTGCAAGCTGCGGGTTGGTTCAGCACCAACGCGACAGCGATTCCAGTCACCAACACTGCAGTGATTCAGCAATAAGCTGTATACTCACTACAGATGAGTTTAAAAGGGCCGCTCGTCGGCCCTTTTTTATTGCTTTATTTGGCTTAGAGAGAGCTAAGAATAAAACATGGGGAAACTATGGATTTTTTGCTAGAAATTGCCGACTTTGTTATCAAAGCTGCCATTATCATTTTGGCCTTTGGCTTGATGGTAGGAATTATCGCCAATGCAGCGCAAAGGCAACGTAAGCAGCAGGGTGAGTTGCAAGTCCGCAACTTATCGCAGCAGTTGCGAAAAATGGCGCAAGCGGTCGAACACGAACTGTTGTCGAAGAAGCAGCGTAAGCAAGCACACAAAGAAGAAAAGAAGCACGAGAAAGCACAAGAAAAAAGTGATAAAGACGAAGCAAAACGTGTCTTTGTCATTGATTTTAAGGGCAGCATGGATGCCCACGAAGTAGATAATTTGCGTCGTGAAGTGACAGCTATTATTGGCGCCGCAACTGCGGGCGACACGATTTTCGTGCGTTTAGAAAGCCCAGGTGGCGTTGTTCATGGCTATGGTTTGGCGGCTGCACAGTTGCAACGCTTGCGCGCTGCTGAACTTAAGCTGGTGGTGAGTGTCGATAAAGTTGCAGCCAGTGGTGGCTATATGATGGCGGCAGTGGCTGATGAAATCGTTGCCGCACCGTTCGCAATCATCGGCTCTATCGGCGTGGTCGCGCAGTTACCTAATTTTCACCGTTGGTTGAAAAAGCACGATGTCGATTTTGAGCAAGTGACGGCAGGTGATTACAAACGCACCTTAACTATGTTTGGTGAAAATACCGATGCGGGTCGCCGTAAATTCAAGGAAGACTTAGAAAACATTCATGCCCAGTTTAAACAGCATATTGGTCAGTTTCGTCCGCAAGTCGACCTCGAAAAAGTTGCCACAGGCGAATACTGGACCGCACAGCAGGCTCAAGAGTTTGCGCTGGTCGATGCTATTATTACGAGTGACAGTTGGTTACTTGAGCGAGCGAGTGAGCAAACCATACTGCAGGTTAGCTACCAAGAGAAACGTCCGATTGGTGAAAGGATCGGAAAGAATGTGACGGCCGTATTAACCAGTATTCGGGAGTTTTTAGGTAAATCGTAAACGGGAGTTGTGATGCGTGACGATTTTTCAAACGATAGTGCGGATGACTTTGCTGAGTTCCGCCAGCAAATGGCAGACGTTAAGCCGATCGATAATGACGACGTAATACCGGTTCAAAAGGCGAAGCCTACCGCAGCGCAGGAAGCTCGGCGTCGGGCGGCTGAACGCCAGTTAGAAGACGATATCAATTATTTATCGATGGAGTTTGTCGACTTAGTTGAGCCGGAAGAGTTGGTAGAGTACCGCCGTGATGGCGTGCAGCATGGCGTTTTTAAGCGCCTAAAACGCGGTGATTATGGTATCGAGGCAAGTTTGGACTTGCACCACCATAGTTTACGGCAGGCACGAGAGGCGCTCTTCGATTTTATTCAATTATGTCATCGTCGTGGCGTGCGTTCGGCGATTGTCGTGCATGGTATGGGAAGGCATTCGAAACCACACCCCGCACTATTAAAGAGTTATGTGGTCAAATGGTTGAAGCAACTTGAGCCGGTAATGGCGTTCAATAGCGCCCAGCGTCAGCATGGCGGTGCGGGCTCGGTCTACGTAATGTTGCGTAAGAATGCTGAACAGAAACATGAAAATCGTGAGCGCCATCAAAAGCGCTAACAGTTGAAGGTTGAGATCAAATGAAACGATTCAAGTTGACCGCGTTTGCGCTGCTTTTTAGCATTTCCGGATGCGCTGAAGCGGTGCCAGAGCAAACCTTTTCGGAACGCGTGGCTGAGCAGCTAACCAGTAAGGCAGATAAGCGCTATGATGCGACTTTCAGCTATGACGCCTTCGAGTTAAACACTCTCACCGCTGAATTAGTGGCGACAGAAGTAGGAGTTGCGACCCGCGTGCCCGAGCTTGATGCGGGACTGAATCAGCTGTTGTGGGCAGAACAGGTTCGCTTGACGGGTGACTGGTTAAGCCAGCAGCAAGATCAGCTTCGCTTTGACAGCGCAACCATCCGCAATGCGCAATTAACTATTGCCTATTTCGCCGAGGGGCAATCCAATTTGCATACCTTGGTGGACAAAGTGAAGAGCCAGTTACCGGTGCAACGCGCAAGTCAACAAGTCCTATGGCATGTGGATCGGGTTGAACTGGAGGACGTTGTGGTGAATTTGTTCGACCGCGGCCGCCCCCTTGTCAGTGTTAAACTGCAACGGCTCGAATTACCGCCGTTGCATAGTGCACAGACGACTCAAGAGTGGGTTAATGCGGTTTTGGGACCATTGCTTGAACAACTTCTGCAGCAAGCGCTGCGTGGCGATACAGATACCATGACGATTGATATGCAGGGGCTGACACGCTTTTTCTGGCGGGAACTGGGCGCAGGCATCGGTTAAGTGCTGCTTTTCAATCAACAACCATTAAAAAAGGCGCTCGCAAGCGCCTTTTTATTTCTCTGCAGCCGAGCGCGTCGGAAGGCCTTATAATTGCTCGCTTACGTCTCGCTCTTTTAAGTCGGCCTGTTCGTCATTGAAGACCGCTTGGTCCAGCTCACCCTCGCTCTTCGCAACGATCAAGCTGACCATGGCATCACCGGTCACATTGACGGCGGTACGGGTCATATCAAGTAAACGGTCGACACCGATGATGAGACCGATACCTTCAACGGGTAGACCCACTTGGCCCAGTACCATGGCTAACATAATCAAGCCAACACCTGGCACACCTGCGGTACCGATACTAGCGAGGGTGGCGGTAAGAACGACCATCGCATAATCAGCAATGGTTAAATCGACCAGATAGACCTGTGCGATGAAGACTGTTGCGACGCCCTGCATAATCGCGGTGCCGTCCATATTGATGGTCGCACCGAGGGGCACGGTAAATGAGCCCACTTTATTACTCACACCAAGACGTTTAGTGACGGTTTCTAATGTGACAGGGATAGTCGCGTTACTGCTCGAGATAGTGAAACCAAAAATTTGCACTTCGCGCATTTTCTTCAAGAACATCCAAGGACTCAAGCCCGTCATGCCTTTCAGAATGATGGAGTAGGTGACCAAACCATGCAAAATTAAGACGAAGAAGACCAGCAGGAAGTACTTACCTAAGTTGATAATGGTATCAAACTGCGTCTCGCTAAAGAGCTTCGCCATTAACGCAAATACGCCGTAAGGAGCCAGGTTCATCAAGATCACAACAAGCTTCATGATGACTTCGTTGAAGTCTTCAAAAACGCCTTTCATGCGCTCGCCAGACTTACCGATAAGTGCCATTGAGATACCAAACAGCAAGGCAAACACGATGATTTGCAACATATTGCCATCGGCCATCGCGGAGAATGGGTTTTTCGGGAAGAGGTCAATAATCACTTGAGCTAACGATGGCGCTTGCGTTGGCTCGAAGGTGGCGTCTGTTTGCATTTCGACGCCAGCACCCGGCTGAATCAACACTGCAGCAAAGATAGCGAAGCTAATGGCAATCGCAGTCGTTACCATATACAGGCTAACCGCTTTACCACCGAGCCGCCCAAGCGTGCTAGGATCGCTTATCGAACAGGTACCGAGCACCAAAGAAACGAAGACTAGCGGTACTACCAGCATCTGCAAGGAGCTAATAAAGATCTGGCCCACGACATGGAACAAACCTTTGGTTAGGTAGCCTTCGACTAAAACACTTTCCGGGAACAGTAGTTTAAGTAGAAAGCCAACCAAGATGCCCGCGAACATACCGATAACGATACGCGTTGTTAAGCTAAGCTTTTTCTTATTATCACGCATACATTTTCCTGAGAATTAAAAATAAGACTGGCAAAGCCTACCAGAAAACGGCTGCCGATTTTAGTAGTCTACGCATTCCTGCGACAAAACCATAAAAAAAGCCGACCAAGGAAGGCCCTGGGTCGGCTTTCGAGTCATGCTAGTAGGTTACATATACTGTGGACCAAAACCATTGGTCCATACGATAGCTGAACCTACCATGAGTATGACCATCAGGATGAGCCCTGCGGTTACCACTGAACTGGCGTAGATGAAGCCCCGCTCTTCTGGGATATGCATCAAAATCGGTACGCCTGAGTACAGTAGATACACCGAGTAAGCAATACCGGCCAAGAATGCCATGGTGACGAACCACAGCTCAGGGTAGAGTGCCGCCACACCAGACATGATGACAGGTGTTGCTGTGTAAGCCGCAAGCTCAACGGACTGCGTAAACGTAGGCGCTGCTCCGAAGGTTTTGGCCATCCAGTGAATAAGATAAGCCAGCGCAAAAGTTGCTGCGGTCATGCCTACGTACATTGCGACAGCAAGGGTGATGGCACTCGATTGGGTTAGAAAGGTTGCTTCTCGCGCTCCGATACTCCAGCCAATGTGCGCTGAAGCGTAATAGGCTGCCGCACATGGAATAAGAGCGATTAAAAGAATGTGACTCAGCGCGTAAGTTAAGCTTTCGTGCCGTTCATCAATGCTTTTCCACTCTTCGCGAGGGTGTGCGTACAGTCCCCAAATGTGATTCAAAATCATGGTGAACCTCTACTTCTCGTTGTTGTATAGACTATTATTATTGTTTTAACTGCATTTTTTATATTTGGATCACGTACTTCTTTGGCACGCATAACGTCGATTTTTTCTCCGACTTACCTTCTATATTGGTCGGATTTTCAACAGTGTCAAGGCTTTTTCAGTGACAGCAGCGCAACTTTCTTAGTACACTAATAGCCGTTACTTTTATGCACGTTACCACTGCTTTTTGACTATTAATCCGCGGTTTACCTAATGAATGAAGCTCAAATTAAACCTTTACTGGAACCCATTCTTAACTTTTTAAAATGCGAAACGCCCGATGAATGGCTGGCTGAAGCGCAGAAAACTGAGCATTTACCGGTTTTGCTTCGTGATCATATGGTTTGTGAGCTAAAAGCCGCACAAAGTGCAATGTTATTAATTCGTCGTTATGCGGTGGATCAAGCGAGTGGGGATGCACTTTTGCAATGGCTCGCGCCGTATGAAGCCTATACCTACCGTTTACAGGGCGATTGGCGGGACTTGGCGCAACATAATCGTTTGAAGAAAGCGATGGTACCGCGCTCAGGTAAACCCTACAGCGCAGAACTGATTGATAAGATGGTGTTGTTGATCAAAGAGGAGTTGCATCATTTCTATCAAGTACTCGAAGTGGCAGAAGCGCAGGGAATCGCCTACGACAAGGTCACCTCGAGCCGTTACGCTAAAGAGTTGCTACGCCACGTGCGCACGCATGAGCCTGAGACACTCATTGATAAATTGATTTGTGGGGCCTACATCGAGGCGCGTTCATGTGAACGCTTTGCCAAACTGGCGCCACTTTTAGCGCCAGAGATAGGCGAGTTTTATGTCTCGCTATTGCGTTCAGAAGCACGCCATTACCAAGATTATCTAACCTTGGCCGAGCAAATTGCTGGTGTGGATATTAGTAAACGGATTGATTTCTTTGGTGAGCGTGAGGCCGAGCTTATTCTGAGCCCAGATGACGATTTTAAGTTTCACAGTGGCCGACCGCAGGCAGCCGCTGTTGCATAAGGTCATGGGCTTCGTGGGTGATTTTTAACATACTCCCTTGCGTGTACCAATCACCTAACACAATCCGTGTTGCCGAAGCGTGACCGACTTGGTGCTGATGCACTGCTGGCCGGTGCGTATGGCCATGAATCATGCGTTGCACCCGATAGCGTTCAAAGTAACGCAGAACGGTATCTTTGTTGGCATCCATGATAGCCAAATCAGCTTCGCTTAAGGGGCGTTGCGTTTTGCTTCCGGCGCGTAATTTGTTAGCGATACGCATACGTATCCGCAGCGGCAGCGCTAATAACAGCTTGGTCAGCCATGGCTTACGGATCCAGCGCCGAAAACGTTGGTAGCTAACGTCATCGGTGCAGAGCAGATCACCATGCAGGATGAGCGTAGGGGTATCGTATAAGTTAATCACGTAAGGGTCAGTGAGTAGCTTTACCCCAGTACGTGCGGCAAATCGGCGGCCAATCAGGAAGTCGCGATTACCGGCAACGAAATAGGTCGGAATACCGAGGTCGGTATAGCGGCGCAGTTCATCCTGTACTTGCGCCGCAAAGGCACTGGTATCATCGTCGCCAATCCAAGCATCAAATAAATCGCCCAAGATATAAAGGGCATCGGCACTGCGGGCCTCATCGCGCAAGAAATCAAAGAACAAATGAGCGATGTCTGGCCGCGCAGGGCTTAAATGCAGATCAGAGACAAACCAGGTTGCCATCCGAAGCCAACCTTAAGCTTTTTCGACTTCGGCGCGTTCGATGATGACATCATCTTTCGGAACGTCTTGGTGGAAGCCCGCTTGCGTGGTGTAAACTTGAGCAATTTCGTCGACCACGTCCATACCTTCAACAACTTGACCGAACACGCAGTAGCCCCAACCACCGACGCTTTCATTTTTGAAATTCAAAAAGTCGTTATCAGCAACGTTAATGAAGAACTGGCTGGTTGCTGAATGAGGGTCTTGGGTGCGCGCCATCGCAATCGTACCTTTGGTGTTCTTTAAACCGTTATCAGCTTCGTTTTCAATGGCATCGTGGGTGTTCTTTTGCACCATCTCTAGATTAAAACCACCACCTTGAATCATGAAGCCTTTGATGACGCGGTGAAACAAGGTTTCAGCATAAAAGCCTTCTTCCACATAGCGGACAAAGTTTTCAACTGTTTTAGGTGCTTTTTCAGGGTATAACTCAAGTTTGATAGCACCATGATTGGTATGCAAAGTTACATGCATGGGACGAACTCCATTGATGTTTTAGCGAAAAATTTGCGACAGTTTAGCACTGTTTGTGAGAAGGCTACAGCATGCGGTATCATAAACAGTTCATGAAGCTAATTAGTTGGAGTCGTAAATCGCATGTTGACCATTTTTGATACCCTGCGCCGCAGTAAGGAAGTCTTTCAGCCCATCACCCCAGGTGAGGTGAAGCTGTATGTATGTGGGGTCACGATTTACGATTACTGTCACATTGGTCATGCGCGCACTTATGTTGCCTTTGATGTCGTGGTGCGTTATTTGCGCTCCAAAGGTTACAAAGTGACCTACGTGCGTAATATTACTGATGTTGATGACAAGATTATCAATCGCGCCAATGAGAACAATGAGTCGATTGATGCTGTGACGGCGCGCTTTACCAAAGCGATGCATGATGACTTTGATGCGTTGAACCTGGTGCGCCCAGATATTGAACCCACCGTAACCGGGCACATGGGCGATATCATTACCATGATCGAAACGCTCATCGCGCGAGGCCATGCGTACGTTGCTGACGATGGCGATGTGCTGTTCGATGTCAGCACGTTTGAAAATTACGGCAAACTCAGCCGTCAAAACCTTGAACAGTTGCAGTCAGGTGCGCGGGTTGATATCGCCCAAAATAAAACAGACCCGCTTGATTTTGTTTTGTGGAAGCGCGCGAAGCCAGGTGAACCGAGCTGGCCATCGCCTTGGGGAGAAGGTCGCCCAGGCTGGCACATCGAGTGTTCAGCGATGAACAAACGCCACCTCGGTGAAAACTTTGATATTCATGGTGGTGGTTCCGATTTGATTTTTCCGCACCACGAAAACGAAGTTGCGCAAAGCTGCTGCGCCAATGACCATGATTATGTGAATTATTGGATGCACAGTGGCATGGTGCAGGTCGATGCGGTGAAAATGTCCAAGTCATTGGGCAACTTTTTTACTATTCGTGACGTACTGGCTGAATATGATGCTGAAACCGTTCGTTTCTTCTTGCTATCGAGCCATTATCGTTCACAGTTAAATTATTCAACGGATAATTTAGATCAAGCGCGAGCTGGGCTCGAGCGTCTCTACACGGCGTTACGTGATGTTCCAGAAGTTGCGCTAGACGAAGCACTAGCAGCGCCCTACAAAGAGCGCTTCGAAGCGGCAATGGATGATGATTTCAACGTGCCTGAAGCGCTGCCCGTATTGTACGACTTAGCGCGCGCAATTCACCGTGCAGAGGATGCCACGATGGCGGCACGCTATGCCGCAGCCTTACGCCATTTTGGCGGTGTGCTTGGCTTACTGCAGCAACCGCCAGAAGCATTTTTGCAAGGCGGTGCTGGGGCAGAGGTTGACGCTGCAGCGGTTGAAGCTTTGATTCAGCAGCGCAATGATGCGCGCGCCGCGAAAGATTGGGCCGCAGCAGATGCTGCGCGCGACCAGTTAACGGAGTTAGGAATCGAACTTGAAGACACGCCGCAAGGCACCCGCTGGCGTCGTGTCTAAACTGACCACAACGAGGATAGCTATGGCATTTCCAACAGTTGAAGTAGTTGAAAGTTACAGTGCTGCACATAGTGCTTATGATGCAGTGATTTTGGTGGGCGATTTTGCGCAAAACTTACCGCCGGAATTTGCTGATTTTGTCGCGCAAGCCGAGCAGTATGACCAGCGTGTCGGCAAACAACCGTTACTCCTCGCTGCCGACGTCTTTGGCGGGCGTTTAATTACTGCGCCGACGGGACCTTTGACACGTGATTATGACGATGTGCGTAATATTGCCGATGCGGCAGCAGCGGGCGCGCGTATTGCCCAGCAGGCAGGGGTTAAACAGCCTTTATTAGTAGTGTTTGGCACGCAAGACGATGCGCGTTACGGTCAAGCCGAAGCGGTGGCCTACTGGGGGCTGTGTCAGGCTCTTTACGAGCCGCTTGAAGCGCGTGAAGCTTTGGGCGAGGAAACTATCGAGACGATGAACTCGGTCGGTATTGTTGGCACTCTTGATGCTGAGTGGTTGAGCGCGGTGGAAGCGGGTAAACGTGTGGCGCGGGACCTCTGTGGTACCGAGCCAGAGCGCATGGCGCCGCCACGCTTTGCTGAGTACTGTCAGCAAGCTTTTGCGCATACGCCGGTGAAGGTGACCGTCATTGATGATATTCAGCAGCTCCAACATGAATACCCGCTGCTGATGGCTGTAGGCCGCGCGTCCTTGGGCGTCGAGCGCCATTGGCCGTGTGTTGTGCGGCTCGAGTATGACGCACCTGCAGCCGAGCAAACGCTTATGTTTGCTGGTAAGGGGATTGTGTACGATACCGGCGGTGCCGACTTGAAAACCGGTGGGCATATGGCCGGTATGAGTCGTGATAAAGGTGGTGCGGCCGGCGTTGCTGGCTTCATGAAAACCGTGGCCGAAATGCGCCCTGATACGGTAAGCGTAGTGGCTGAGCTAGGTGTGGTGCGTAATAGCATTGGTGCTGAAGCTTTTGTTGCTGACGAAATCATCAAAGCGCATAGTGGCGTGCGTGTACGTATCGGTAATACCGATGCGGAAGGGCGCTTAGTGCTTGCCGACTTGTTGTCACACTTACGAGTGCAAGCAGGCAACTACCCGCGGCCGCAGCTCTTCAGTGTCGCTACTTTGACTGGACATGCCGCGTTGGCTAAAGGTCCCTACACCGCTCTAGTGCCAAATGGTCCAGCGCGTGCGGTAGGTTTACACGATAAATTGTGGGAAGCGGGTGAAGTTTATGGTGATCCTGCCGAAGTCAGTTGGTCACGTCGTGAAGACTTTAGCTTTGTCGCGCCACGCACCAAATCGGACGATGTGCTATCAAGTAATAACGGCCCGTCAGTCAGTACCAAGCGCGGTCATCAGTTTCCAATGGCGTTCTTAGCCATTGCCTCAGGACTTGATCGGCATGGTAATGATAGCGATCATCCGTTGCCTTATGTGCATGTGGATATCGCGGGTAGCGGTGTTGAAGGCGGCGATTGGCAGCACGGAAAGCCGAGCGGTACCCCAGTGACTTGCTTTGCTGGCGCCTACCTACATAAGTAAGCGCAGCTTCGATAAGACAGCAGACAAAACGCCGGATTTATTCCGGCGTTTCTATTTTAATCGACTCTAATTCAGCAAGTGTTTTGCCATGCGGCTGCGGTGCGCGGGTTGCAGGATCGATATGTACAAACACGATATCGTCAGCCACACAGATGTTCTGTTTGGTTTGCTTGTTTCGCACTACACAGGTCAGCGTTACTGAGGTACGACCGGCTTTTTTCACACCCAGACCAAACTCAACCACATCACCTTGATAGGCCGACGTCTCAAAACTAATGGCGCCAATGTGCTTGGTGACTAGGCTTTTTGCATCCAGCTGACAAGCCGCAAAAATATAGGCTTCTTCGTCAATCCATTCGAGAATACGGCCACCAAACAGTGAGCCAGCAAAGTTTAAGTCATTGGGCATGACCAGACGGCGAGATAAAAAGCGCATCAGTTTCTCTCCTTGAGGATATTTGATGCGCTCAGTATATCTTATTGTAGGTGGCGGGCAAAAAAGTCTGCGATTAAGTTATACCGATGAATCGAAGTTTCGCGCCCGCGTAAGCCATGTTGCTTGCCAAGGTAGGCCATCAACTCGAAAGGCAACATCGCTTGTTGCAGCGCGTACGTAAGCTTCGCTGTGTGCGTATACAGCACATTATCATCAGCCATGCCATGATAAATAAGCAGTGGTTGCTCGAGTTGGTCGGCATAGGTTAAGACGTCCGCGGCTTGATAGCCCGCAGCGTTGTCTTGCGGTGTCCCCATATAGCGCTCGGTGTAATGGGTGTCATACAAGCGCCAATCGGTTACTGGCGCACCTGAGACAGCCGCGCTGAAATGTTCGGGGGCTCGCAAAACTAGGTGAAGCGCCATATAGCCACCGTAGCTGTGGCCGAAGACGCCAATCTTATCGTCGGCGACGTAGGGCAAGCTGCGAAGGAATTCCACACCTCTGATTTGGTCGGCCACTTCGGCCTGTGCCAAGTTTCGGTAGATGACTTGTTCGAAAGCTTTACCGCGGTTGCCACTACCACGATTATCTAGTTGGAAGACAACATAGCCCTTTTGTGCAAGGTATTGGCTAAAGTAATCCCCCCAACTATTAGTCACGCGTTGAGCGCGCGGCCCGCCGTAGACCATCACGATGACCGGGTAGCGCTGATTGTCGGCCATTACGGCCGGCTTAGTGAGTTTGTAATGTAAGGTTTGCTCGTCTTCAGCCGTCAGCGTGCCAAATTCTGGATACGACCAGCTGGCAAGATAGGGCGCTAACGGGTGACTGCCATCGATACTATTTTGATGTAGCCATGCAATACGCTCGCCGGTAGGGCCATGTAAGCTGACCTGTGGCGGTTGAGTGCTACTTGAGAAGTAGTCAATGTAGCTCCGTTGATTGGGGGCAAAGTCAACTGTGTGAATACCTTGACGCTGAGTTAGGCGCGTGGGTTGACTTGGATTTGTGGTCGTCATGCTGACCCGGTAAAGGTGGCGTTCGATCGGGGTTTCTTTACGTCCCATGAAATAAATGAAGCCCGTAGTATCGTCGACCGCTGCTACATTATCGACTTGCCAATCGCCGCTAGTAAGCTGGCGGATGAGGCTGCCATCGGTTCGATACAAATACAGATGTTTATAACCGCTACGTTCTGAAGCCCAAATGAAATGGCGAGCATCGGCAAGGAACACCAAGTCATCATGAAGATTGACCCAAGTATTGCTATTTTCGCTGAGCACTGCGGTGGCATCGCCGCCGTTGCGCGGCTGTAGGTATAAAGTAAGTAAGTGTTGATTACGCGTCTGCCACTGATAACTGACCTTTTCACTGTTCGGCAGCCACTTTACGCGAGCGAGGTAGCCCTCGCGATGACGGTCGTTGAGTCCTAGCCATTGTGTTTCATTGCTGGCACGCTGCCAAATACCAAGGTCGACAATCGCGTTTGCCTTTCCAGTAAAGGGATAACGTTGTTGTACGACTTCGGTCCGGTCAGCGTAAACATCGGTGCGGGTTTGCACTGCGACTGGGCTAGTATCGACACGAGTGTAAGCAATGCTCTGCTCATCTGGACTCCACCAATAGCCGGTCATGCGTTTCATTTCTTCTTGCGCAACAAACTCAGCAACGCCGTAATTGAGCGTCGCACTGGCGTCGGGACTCACTTGCGTGACCTTGCTACTGGCAAGCTCAAGAATATAGAGTTGGTTTTGCTCAATGAAACTTACGAAATTATTTCGCGGCGAGAAGCGCGCATCCGTCACACCAGTCTCGCTATCGGTAAGCGCTGTGACCTCGGCGTTGGCAAGCTCAGCTAAAAACAGCTGGCCGCCAAGTGGGATCAAGATTTGCTCGCCATTATTTGCCCAAGCGTAGTCGACAATACCACTGGCACGAATGCGCAAACGCTCACGCCGCGCGCGCTCAGCCGCTGACATTTCGCTAGGATCACTGACCAGTTGGATTGCTGCTATTAAGCGTCGGTGTTGTTGCTCACGGACATCGTATAACCATAAGTCGTTGACGTTGGGATTTTCGCTACTACCGCGCAGGTAACTCACGAACTCTCCGTTGGGAGAGAACTTTAATTGACTGGGCGCGGAGGTGGTGAGATCTGGAGCAGAAAAAATCCGCTCTATAGTGAGCTGTTGCTCACCGAAATTTTCCGCAGCCGTTGTTGACTGAGCCATCGCAACCGGCAGAGAGAGGGTAGCGATGAGTAGCGTAGAAATCAGAGCTCGCATTGCTGCTTCCTTGTGGACACTGAAATTTGCCAAGAATGGTTTCAGTGTATCAAAGCAGCAAGCGAGCTCGGTTAAGCTGCGACAAAGCGCAGCGGTGGTGCGCTAGAATTCACCTCGCAAGCCAATGCTGAAGTTACGACCGGCAACGGGTGCGTCATATTTCAGAAATGAAGTATGTACGTAGCCGAGTTTGTCGGTCAGGTTTTCTGCTTTCAGATACAGGCTCAAGTTGTACTGCGCCATGCTTTGTGGGAAGTAATTAAACTGCGCATTGAGTAAGCCATAGCTTGGCGTGCTTTCTTCATTGGCGCTCACGCGGTTTTGTTTGGCGTACCAAGTATAACCTGCGCTGCTTTCCCAATTACCTTGGTTGTAGGTAAAGTCAGCACCGATGCGCTGTGATGGAATCCGCGGTAGGTTCGCTGTGTCATTCACCGTGTAAGCACGCGTGTAGTCACTGAACGCATCAACGCGGAAGTTAGGGGTAAATTGCCAGCGCCCGTCGATTTCATAGCCGAACAACAGCACATCTTCTTGCTTGTAATGCACGACAGGAAGACCTTCTGAGTGATCATGCTCGTCTCCGGCTTCGTGGTCATCATGTTCTTCATGTTCATGATGGTCATCGTGTTCGTCATGCTCGAAGACTAAATCCGCGCTGTTAATGGCTGAGAAGCTCTCATACACAAAGTTATTTACACGGTTGGCGAACAAATTGATATTCAGATGATGCCCGTCACCTTCGAAATGTGCGCCGATGTCGAACGAATGTGAGGTTTCCAGATCGATAGCTCGTTCTGTACCTTCAATGACATAGACATGTTCCGCTTCCTCATGGACAGCGTAATTGAGACCTAATTCGTAGTTCTGCGTTGCTAAATGAGCGCCATTAGCAAAGATTTCATTTGCTGACGGGGCGCGTTGAGCGAAGCTGTAATTAGCGTTGAACATGACGTTTGGACGCCACTGATAGGTGACACCAAACGATGCTGAGAGCGGGTCAAAGTCGTATTGGCTCTGCCCTAACTCAACCGTCGGGGCATCGATAGCGACATTCTCATAGCGAATACCCAATTGATAGTTGAGTTTGTTTTCGCGCGTTTCAACAAGCCAGAATAAACCGTGACGATCGGTATCACTCGCAGGCGTGTAGGCTTCTTCGCCAAAGGCCGCTTGTTCTTGCATAAAGCCATGGTAGCCGAAAGCACCATACCACTGGTCGGTCAATTGGTGATTGGCGGTTACACGCAACTCGTGCTGCTTATTGGTGAAAGTGGTTGAAGGTACGTCACCTTCAATTTCTTGATGTTGGTAATCCGTGTAGGCATAACGAACGGTAAGTTGCTCGACGCCTTGCCAAGGGTTATTGATACCCGCATGCATTTGCCAACGATCTTGCACGAGGTCAGCAAATGGACCTGTCTCTTCTTCGTGCTCGTGGTCATGTTCTTCTTCGTGCTCATCATCATGCGCTTCTTCTTCATGGTGATGATGACCCGGAATGCCGTATTCTTGCTCTAAACGAGCATAAGACGCACCGATGTAACCGGCATCAAAAATATAACTCAGCCCTAAGGTACCGCCCTGGGCGTCGACGAAAGAATTCTCAATAGTGTCGACCCTTTCGCCTTCATCGTTCATAAATGTTGGCACGCTGTAGTCATCGCTACTGCGTACAAAACCATCAACGTGCAAGACGGTTTGGCCAAGGTCCGTGCTGAAACCGGCATTGGCATCACGTAGGTCATCAACGCTGCTGAGATTGCCACCGAAAAAGCCACGCGTGCCACCAGTCAACTCTTGGGCAATACGCTCGTCGACGACATTCACAACGCCACCAATGGCACCACTACCATACAGAAGAGTTGCCGGGCCACGGAGGATTTCAATCTGCTGTGCTACAGAGGTTTCAGTGGTCACCGCATGATCCGGACTACCGCGTGAAACGTCGGCGCTATCCAAACCGTTTTGTGTGACTTTCACACGGGGGCCATTAAGTCCACGAATAATTGGACTTGAGGCGACGCGAGCAAAGTGCGTTGAGTTGATACCGGGTTCACGCGCCAGCGTTTCACCCAACGTATGAGATTGTTTCTCACGCAGCTCATCGCCACTAATCACCGACACCGGCTGCGCAGAGTTCAGCTCAGTACGCGCCAGCGGTGATGCGTTAATCACGATGACTTCGGTATCTTCGTGTTGGTGCTGTTCAGTGGTTTCGTTCTGACTTTGTGCAAATGCAGTTGGCGTCAAAAGTTGTGCTACTACAAGAGCAACAGGACTGTACTTCATCATGGTCAAATCCTTTAGGTTGTCGAGTTGGAACCATTGTAATGTTATAATATAACAAATCAAGAGGGGTGCAAGATTTGAAACAAACGATTACAAACCACTGCAGTAATCGCTTCTGTTCTGCGGCGCGCTTGGGTACACTCTTCGATGATGAAACCTTATTTTGCTTTTCGTAATAGGAAATGACTTTATGCGTTTAAAAACATGGGTCAGCGCGGCGGCGTTGACAGCGTTACTTACTGCCTGTGGTGAGCAAACCCCAAGCGCAGAAGCGGCTGTGGTATCAGCAGACGCAAATACCTTGCAATCTCATTTGGAGTTTCTTGCCAGCGACGCGCTTGAGGGTCGTGATACCGGAAGCCGTGGCCATGAAATTGCTGCGCAGTACATTGCTGCTCAGTTCAAGGCTCTCGGGCTTGAGCCTGCGGGTGATGATGGTAGTTATTATCAGCGTATCGCTTTCCGTCGGAGCACCCTAGTCGACGGTAGTGCAAAGATGATGGTCGACACCGGAGACGGTGTGATCGAGTTGGAATATGGTGAGGAGTTTTTAACCGGCCCAAGTTCTTACACCACTGAATCAAGCGTTACTGCGCCAGTAGTATTTGTCGGTTATGGTCTGGTGTCAGAAGAATTTGGTCTGAACGACTACGCCAATGTCGATGTCGATGGCAAAGTTGTCATGATGGTATCAGGTCGCCCAGAGGAGCTACCAAGTGAAGAGGGTGCCCACCTAAATAGCAGCAAGACTAAATTTGCTGCTGAGCGCGGCGCGGTTGGTATTATCACCTTACATACGCCAATGCGTGAAGAAGTTCGACCATTTAAGGTGAGTGCCATGTATCAACGCGCACCACGCGTCACCTGGCTAAATCCTGAAGGTGAACCGAACGTAACCTACAAGAATCTGCAGGGCTCAGCCTACATCGATTATCGTGCGGCCGAACCTTTGTTTGCTAATGCTGCCATTAGTATGGACGAAGTGTTCGCACAACTTGAAAAAGGTGAACAACCGAAGCCGTTCGAACTGAACAGCAAGGTGACCTTAACTCGCCAGTCGTCGCATGAAGAAATTTCCAGCCCGAATGTCGCGGCTATCTTGCCGGGCTCTGATGCAACGTTAAAAGATGAGTATGTGCTGTATACCGCACACTCCGACCACATTGGTGTGACCCAGGACTTAAGTCAGGATGACCACATTAATAATGGTGCCATGGATAATGCCAGTGGTGTGAGCGTACTGTTAGAGACTGCGCGTATGTTCGTGGAAGCGAACGAACGCCCGAAGCGCTCAATCCTTTTCTTATCGGTGACCGCTGAAGAGCGTGGGTTGCTTGGTGCCGACTATTACGCGCATTATCCAACCGTACCACTGCAGCAAATCGTTGCTAACGTAAATCTAGATATGCCAGTGCTGTTATACGATTTTGCTGACGTGATTGCATTTGGCTCTACCCATTCAACGCTAGGTGAATCGGTTGCTGAAGCCGCCGGCCAATACGGTATCGCGTTAAGTGAAGATCCGATGCCAGAGCAGGCGATCTTTACGCGTTCTGACCACTACCCGTTCGTGAAAAAGGGTGTGCCAGCAGTATTCCTGATGACTGGTTTTACTGCTAAAGGTGAAGATGAAGACGGCGGTAAAATCTGGGGTGAGTTCTTTGCTGAGCACTATCACCGCCCAAGTGATGAGCCGAGCTTACCGATCAACTATGAAGCAGGTGTAGTGTTTACCAATATTAACTTTGAGATTGGTAAAACCATAGCTAACGACGAACAGCGTCCGCGCTGGTTGCCGGATTCGTTCTTCGCGGATTTGGATTAAGCTACAAACCTAGGCTAGATCATAAAGCAAAAAAAAGCGCCGTTGCGATGCACGGCGCTTTTTTTGTATTGAAACCTGGCTTAAATCGGTGAGCCAGGAGGTAATGCTGGTGCCGGCGCGAGCGGCCAGGCTTGCTGTCCAGAGAGCAAACCTTGCAATGCTGCGACGAGGAAGCGCTGATGAGCGCTCGCGGGTTGCTGTTGCCAACTGGTGAGTTGATCTTGCAAGAAGGCGTAAGCGGTTGCTTTGATAACGCCGCTCTGCGCTTGCTGATACAGCTCAGCTACAGCGGTGAAGGCCTCAAACGCAATACGTTGCTGGGTGCTACTGGCGGCAGCTGCGTGTGCTGGAATAATCGCTTGCGTAGCAATGCTATCGAGCACATCACGTGTACTCGGTATGTTGCTGTCAAAGCGTTGTTGCTGTGCCAGCCGCTCGAGACGGGCATTATTGAGCAATAACTGCAGCGTAAAGCGCGCCGTACTGGCCGCAATGGTGTCGGCATCGGGCACTAGACTTGTGAAACCAGTGAAATTCTCGCGTGTCGCACTGCTTCCGTACGCATACGGCAGTAGCAACTGCTCAACTTGTTGTGGTAGCTGTAACTGCTCGGTGCTTAAAGTAGACGTGAGAATCGCAAGCGCGCGTTGTTGCTGTGTCGCATTGACTGGGCGGGTTGCGACACTGGTGGCGCTGCTTGTCTTTGTCTTGACCGCATAATCATAATGGACACCGGCGAGCATTTTCACTGCGGCTTCGAGTTGATAACGGTGCAGCAAGTACATAGGGACCAATAACGTGCGGAGGTCACTTACCGGAGCGCCGTTCGCAAGATTAGCCAGACCGAATTGCTCCAGTGCTGTGCGGCGCACCGCAAGCACACGTTCAAGTTCGGTGACCGCGTCACTGCCGTTATCCCAAAGGTGTGCATCGGGGTGAGCACCGCCGACCGGACGCGCGTCCGCATCGGATATAAAGCTCAGACCAAGTTGTTGGTTTTCAGCGAGAATGTCGGAGAGCGAATCATCGCTGTAGCCATAGCGCACGACTTGCTTGTCCCAGAGGCCAATGCCTTCAGCGTAGGCTCCTGCAAGAGTGATACCTGCATTATCGGTACTTAAGCTAATTAGCGGGTGTGGATAATCCATAACCGAGGCGCGGTCATGGCTGCTTGCGGCGAAGTTGTGGGCGATGCCCAGCGTGTGGCCAACTTCATGTGCGGAGAGTTGACGGATCCGTGCGAGAGCCATGGCCTCGATGTCTGCTTCGAGTTGCGCCTGCTGTTCTGCACTTAATTGGTCGGCGTAGGGGGCCAACAAGCTTTGCGCAATGAGCATATCTTGGCGCACACGTAATGAGCCCAAGGTCACGTGGCCTTTCAGGATCTCGCCTGTACGTGGATCGATTACCGACGCGCCATATGACCAGCCACGCGTCGCGCGATGCACCCATTGAATCACGTTATAACGGATATCCATCGGATCGGCATCAGCAGGTAATTCTTTCACGGCGAAGCCATCAGGATGGCCTGCTGCAGCAAACGCAGCTTGCCACCAACGAGCCCCATCGAGTAATGCACCGCGCACCGGTTCGGGGACGCCTGGGTCAAGATAATATGTGATGGCTTCACCCTGATTTAAGCGGTGGCGGGGAATGTATTTGACCGCCATCGATTCGCCCAAAGGCGCCGCATAGTCACGGTGCTCTTCCGCCCAAAAGCCACTCTTGGGGTGAAATTCGCGTGGCGTGTAGCCGTCATCGGGTAAACGGATAAACGAGTGATGTAAGTGCAGCGTTAAGTGGTCCGCGTCAGGGGCGACTTGGCGCACGTAACGCCCTTTGCCTTGCCCAGTAAAGGTAACTTTGGCTTCGAGCTCGGTATTGTCAACGAAGGCTTTACTGCGTTCTGGGTAAACCACACTGCGCTCTGTCGCTACTTTGTAGCTACCTTGCTCAGTTTGCTGGAGGCGTTGTACGACGCCGTGGGTATCACTTAGTAGAAACGGAGTGTAATCGATTAATACTTGCTGCTCGTTGGCTGCAACGACATTAAAGCCGGCAATCACCGAGTCAGCGAAGGCTTCGTCAATACTGGCGCGTTCGGCAGCATTGTCCGAGTTGGCGCGATAAAAAGTGTTGTGGTGGGTCAATAGCGCTTTATTGCCTTGCAAATAAAAACTGGCAATACGGGTTGCCCCAAGTTGCCCGCGGTCAAGACCAATGTCATTCGAACCTAAGCCCCATGGTAAGCTGGTTTGGAAAATAAATTTTTGTTGCTGCCGAGGGATTTGCAGATAAATCGAACCACTCTCGGTATCATGGTAAAAATTAAAAAAGCCTTGGTGTGGCTGCATCGATTCGGTAAATTCACTGATAGTTGGAGTGCTTGCGTACGCGGTGGTACTCGCGAACCAACACAGCACTACGATAAGTGCCGACATGAGTTTTTTCATGAGGTTGTCCTTAAAACATGAATGTTAGAACATGAACAAAAAGAGAGTCATGTATGGGTTATAACAAACCTTCGAATGAAAGTAATGCTTTCACCCTAGATCAGCGGTTAGCGCACGATACTTTGCGACTAGGTGCACTGCCGTTATGTGAGGTGTTGTTATTTAATGATGCGCGTTACGATTGGTTGGTGTTAGTGCCGCGTCGTCCCTTGGTCACTGAATTTCTTGATTTACCGGCTACCGAGCAAACGCAGCTGGCGCTTGAAGTTCAGCAGGTGAGTCGCGCCTTAAAACAGTGGCAACCGCAAGCCAAACTCAACGTTGGTGCGCTTGGTAATGTGGTCGCTCAGTTGCATATTCACTTACTTTTGCGGCAGCCCCAAGACCCTGCTTGGCCAGGGCCCGTGTGGGGACACTCTGCGGCACAACCCTATAGCGAGGCCCAAGCTGCAGAGCGCTGTGCGCTATGGCGCCAGCGTTTGCAGTTGGAGGTATAGTTGTAACCGTTAACGAAGGACTTCAGCGAGTTCTTGTTGCACTTGCGCAACCCACTGTTGAATACGCTCGTCGCTCAATTCATATTGGCTGTCTTCGTCGAGGGCTAGGCCAACAAAAAACTCGCCGTCAGGGGTAAGTGCTTTGGAGGCGGCAAAATCGTAGCCTTGATTCGGCCAGAAGCCGATACGCACGGTTTCACTGGCCGCCAATTCATCATGCAACATACCTAGCGCATCTTGAAACCAATCGGTGTAGCCTACTTGGTCGCCCATACCGAATAGCGCAACCACTTTACCACTAAGATTGAGCTGGGCAATTTCCGTCCAATGGCTTTCCCAGTCTTCCTGAATTTCACCGAAATCCCATGTTGAAAGACCAAAAATGAGCACGTCAAAGTCCTCGGCTCGCTGCAAAGGCACGTCTTTTATATTGAATAGCTCGACTTGGCCTTCGGCAAACTGCTGTTGGATTTTCTCCGCCGCAATCTCTGTGAAACAAGTGGTGGAGCCATAAAACAAACCAATTTGGGGGAGTGATGTCGCTGCCGTCATAACTGCCTAGGTTCCTTTGCGGTGCGTTGCTGTTGCTCAATTCGTACGTGCAAGTGTATCAGATTGTGCGCCGCTTGTGGTATCCTACGGCGCCATAAATACCCGTGTGGCAACCGCTAAAAGTGAGTAGGAGTTGAGGCGTGACAGAGCAGAACTTTGCAGAATATATTGAGCAGTTAGAGCAGGTCTTTGACCAAGCTGTGGTCGAAGGCAACGATGATGAGCTGTTTGCCAGTGGCTATTTACGCGGTCACTTCGATCTGGTTGTTGCGCAACTTGAATTGCAAGAGCAAGCTGCTGTTGACGCGGTTTTGCCGGCATTGCGCAATGCCGTTGAACAAACCAAACATGAGTTGGCACCTGCCGATCAACAACACATCGCCGCAATGATTGCGCGCTTAGAGCAAGCGGCAGCTTAATCTTTTTGCAAGCGCTGCGGCTGCAGGCGCAGCCATAGGTCAGTTGCCAGCGGTAGTGGTTGCCCTGACATGGCAGCCACCAGCGCAGTTGCTGCCAGCGGCGCAGCAGTGAAGCCACGCGAGCCCAAACCACCTAGCACCCACAAATTCTCAGCTAAGGCACCGACCATCGGCAAGTGATCGCGGGTAGTGTTGCGAATCGCCGCACGGTCGCTTTGCGCAGTTAGCTCGGCAGGCCATACTGCTGGCGCCAAGTTGTCGCGTAGGTTGGCTAGATTCTCCTCACGATCCGCGTCCTTGGCTGCTAAGTCTTCGTTATCGCGGGCATAGGTTGCCCCAACACAATGCAAGCCCTGGTCGGCGGGCGTAAAGTAACCCTTGTAACACACTACCAATGGGCAGCGCTCACTCACTTCTGTCGCGCTGACTTGAGTGACTTGACCGCGGACATTTTGTAACTGCACCTGAAAAGGCGCTAGCAGTTGTTTTAAGGCTGCTCCACACGCGAGCACGAGCTTCTTACTATGCCGGCGTGAGCCGTCCGCAAAGTGTAATTGCCAACCATTATCGAGCGCTTGCAATGCGGCTAATTTTTGTCGCTCGACGGTCACACCTTCGAATAAGCGAGTGACTACAGCTGCGGGTCGTAGCCATCCTCCGGCAGGGTAGTAGAGGCTTGGTTGCGCAGGCAACTCAGACCATAACTCTTGCGTTGCCGCTGGCGAAAGGTGCATAACCGTGGCTGCGTCGTAACCGGGGCCTTGCGCTTGTCGGTTGCGACAAATTTTTTCGTAGCGCGCGGCGCGGGCCGGAGTAAAGGCTAGTTGTACAACGCCTGTGGCAAACCAATCTTGTGGACATTGTTGCGCATAAAACTGACAGGCGTAGCCGAAGGCTTGGGTGAAAAACTCGGCTAACGGGCTGCGTTCGGCATGCAATAGTGGATAAACCGCCCCCTGCGGGTTACCCGAGGCCGCATCGGCGATACCAGTACTGATCACGGTGACTTTGTAGCCAGCTTGTTTTAGCAGAAACGCCGCGCAAGCGGCTGCGATCCCTCCGCCGACCACGGTTACTTCAGACGCACCGTCGTTACCTGCTTCATCTACGTGCTGTTTCTTACTGGAAACCGTAGGCAAATGACCTCGCAACATTTCGCGTTTACGGCCAAAGCCTTTGACTTTTTCGATAGTAAAACCTGCCGCTTGTAAACCACGGCGAACGGCACCCGCCGCTGTGAAAGTCGCAAAAGTCGCGGCCGCTCTGCCACTTGTGGCCATTGCTTGGTAGAGCGACGGCTGCCACATTTCGGGGTTTTTGTCGGGAGCAAAGCCGTCAAGAAACCAGGCGTCAACGCTATTGCGCGCGTTCGGCAACCACTGCGGTAAGACGTCATGGATGTCGCCCAGCCATAAATCGAGTTGGATGCGACCGTTGGCAAAGCTACGGCGATGACAGCCGGGTTCGGCCGCAGGGTAGGCATTGACAAAATCTTCTGACAGACCCGCCAACTGAGGAAAGGCTTGCAATGCTTGCCGCAGATCTTGACGTTTAAGCGGGAACTTTTCGAATGAGATAAAATGCAATTTCAATGCCGCCGGGGCATGCTCTAAGAACTGTTGCGCGGCGGCGAGGAAGTTTAAGCCAGTACCGAAGCCGCTCTCTGCAATCACAAAAGTATCGTGCGGGTGTGATTGCCAGCGTTGCAGTAGATCATTATGCTGTATAAAGACGTATTGGCTTTCGGCTAACCCATCTTGGTTGCTAAAATAGATATCATCGAAGGCGGTCGCCACAGGCATACCGAATTCATTAAAATGTATTTGAGCGTGGGAAGAATCGGTCACTGGCTTTCCGTACACTGGCACAATGGAATTGCGCATTAGTGTAACAATAATTCGCTATAATTGCGGAAAGCAGACCACTTTTTTATGCAAAACAGCTACCATACACAAGCGCTCAGCAAGACAGGAAACCAGAATGAGAAGAGCAGTGATAACCGGTATGGGCATCGTGTCCAGTATCGGCTTAAACCAACAAGAAGTACTTGAGTCGCTGAAACAAGGCCGCTCAGGTATCGAGTTTTCTCAAGAATTTGCCGATATGGGCTTGCGTTGCCAGGTCTGGGGACCGGTACGCACCAACCCTGCAGATCATATCGATCGTAAAGCTCTCCGCTTTATGGGCAACTCTGCGGCCTATGCGTATATGGCCATGGCGCAAGCAATCGAAGATGCAGGCTTGACTGAAGACGAAGTCTCCAATCCGCGCACTGGCCTTGTAGTCGGTTCGGGTGGTGCCTCAGGTGAACACCAAGTCGCGGCAGCCGATATTCTACGTGAGAAAGGCGTGAAACGCGTTGGCCCTTACATGGTGCCACGTTGCATGGCTTCGACGACCTCAGCATGTCTCGCGACACCATTTAAAATTAAAGGCGTGAACTACACCATCAGTTCAGCCTGTGCGACCTCGGCGCACTGTATCGGTCATGCGCTTGAATTGATTCAATTCGGCAAGCAAGACCGTGTATTTGCCGGCGGCGGTGAAGAACTGCACTGGACGCTGGGGATGGAGTTTGATGCGATGGGCGCGCTGAGTACTAAGTACAACGACAGCCCAAGCAAAGCTTCCCGCACCTATGACACTGATCGTGATGGCTTTGTGCCAGCCGGCGGTGGCGGTATCCTAGTGATAGAAGAGCTGGAAAGTGCGTTAGCCCGTGGCGCGAAAATCTACGGTGAAATCGTTGGTTACGGCGCAACTTCAGATGGCTATGACATGGTTGCTCCGTCGGGTGAGGGCGCAGTGCGCTGCATGCAGATGGCAATGTCGACCGTCGACACGCCCATTGACTATCTGAATACCCACGGTACCAGCACCCCGGTAGGCGATACTAAAGAGCTGGAAGCCATTCGTGAAGTGTTCCCAGAGCAAACACCAAGGATTAGTGCGACCAAAGCAATGACAGGTCACGCCTTGGGTGCTGCCGGTGTGCACGAAGCCATTTATTCATTGTTAATGCTGAACCATGGCTTTGTCGCTCCATCCATTAATGTCGAAAACCTCGACCCAGCGGCGAAAGACATGAACATCATCACCGCAATGGAGCCGGCGGAGTTGACCACGGTCATGTCCAACAGCTTTGGCTTCGGTGGCACGAACGCGACCTTGGTACTACGTAAGTATCAAAGTTAACGTTTAGCGCTACTGCTGTTTGTAAAGTATTGCTTGAAAAGGTGCGCCGCGGCGCACCTTTTTGTATGCTAGACCCATCTTTTTGCCGTAATAGCGAAGACCCATGTTATTAGTTGCTGATGCTAACTTGCCCGGTTTTACTCGGTTGGTCGATGAGTTAAATGCGCAGTGTGAAACCGCGCTGCAAGTTGAAACCTACACCGAGCGGCAACCGCCCGCGGCATTGCTGGCGCGGGCAGATGCGCTATTTATTCGCTCAGTGACGCGGGTTGATGCTGAGCTGCTAGCCCAGGCACCGCAGTTAAAGTGGCTTGGTACTGCAACCATTGGCACCGACCATGTGGATGTGAACGCCCTGAAGGCGGCTGGCGTGCGTTTTCATAGCTGCCCTGGGGTGAATGCCAATGCTGTTGGTGATTATGTTGCGAGTGCAATAGCCGCGCTCAGTCTGGCGCAAGATGCACTGCCAAGCGGAGAGGTGGCGATCGTTGGTGCAGGGAATACAGGGCGCGCCGCTGGGCAACGTTTAACTGGCTTGGGATTAAGCGTTCATTATTATGATCCTCCGCTTTTGGCAGCCGGTGTCACGGATGTGCATGCCGATTGGCAACGTGTCTTGCAGTCACACGTGGTGAGCTGCCATGTGCCACTAACAGCTCAGGGCGATTATCCAACGCGGCATTTATTCGATGCCCAAGCCTTACGCGACTTCACAGCAACTGCACAGGCAAAAGTCTTGATCAACGCGAGTCGTGGACCGGTGGTTGCCGAACAGGCGCTGGTCGAGGTGATTGCAAGCGGCGCGCAGTTACAAGCGGTGCTAGATGTATGGGAGTATGAGCCCGCGACCAAAGCGGAGGTCATTGAGTTGTTGGCATTCGCAACGCCACATATTGCTGGGCATAGTTTTGCCGGCAAGCTTGGCGGGAGTTGGCAATTATTGAAAAAATGGTTGACGGATCAAGGCTTAGCTCTACAATTGCCAAGTTTTCAGCAATTTCTGCAGCGGTATCCAGAAGGTCAGGCGCTCGCGCAAGTCGCGCCAGAAGAGCCGGATTGGCACACTTTGTGTCGTTGGATACTCCAGGTCTATGACATTCGTAAAGATGATCAACTTTTGCGGCAAGCAGCACGGCAGCCTGCAGCCTTCGATGCTTTAAGGCGTGAGTACGCTGTGCGTGCTGAGCTTAGTCAGCTACACTTGCAAGCAGGAGCTTGGGCACAGACGCAACAATGGCGGAAGTGCCTATCACAATTAACATTTCAGATTGATTAAAAAGGGGACGTCATGTCGCGAGCATTTAATGTTGCGGTTTTAGGAGCTACAGGTTTAGTGGGTCAACATATGATTGAGCTACTCGCCGAACGAGACTTCCCTGTCGCACAATTATTTCCTTTGGCGAGCAGTCGCTCTGCCGGCACGACCATTGCGTTCAAAGGCGAAGATATTGAAGTGTTGGATGCCGATACCTTTGATTGGACGCAAGTGGAACTTGGCTTTTTCTCAGCCGGTGGCAGTATTTCGCGCACCTTTGCGCCGCGCGCTGCGGAGGCGGGGTGTATCGTTATTGATAACACTTCTGAGTTCCGCTATGAAGAAGATATCCCGTTGGTCGTCCCTGAGGTCAATGCCCATGCATTGGCTGATTTTCGCAATCGCAATATTATCGCCAACCCAAATTGCTCGACCATTCAGATGCTAGTGGCCCTTAAGCCTATCTACGATGCGGTCGGTATTGAGCGCATCAACGTAGCCACCTACCAGTCGGTGTCGGGTGCCGGTAAAGAGGCGATGGATGCGCTGGCGCAGCAAACGGCAAGTCTGATGAATGGGCGCCCGTTGGAAAATGACTTTTTTAGCCGACAAATGGCGTTTAACTGTATTCCCCAAATTGACGTGTTTTTAGATAACGACTACACCAAAGAAGAAATGAAAATGGTGTGGGAGACGCAAAAGATCTTTGGCGACCCATCGATTCGAGTCAATGCAACAGCGGTACGTGTGCCGGTTTTTTATGGCCACGCTGAGGCCGTGCATATTGAAACGCAGCAACCGATTGATGCCGTGCAAGCCAAAGAGTTATTACGCCAAGCGCCCGGTGTCGTGTTGTTTGATGCTAATGAGGACTTCCCGACGCAAGTCAGCAATGCAACGGGCCACGACGAGGTGTTTGTCGGTCGCGTAAGAAACGATATTTCCCATCCACAGGGGCTTAATTTGTGGGTGGTTGCGGACAATGTACGTAAAGGCGCAGCAACCAACAGTATTCAAATTGCTGAACATTTGATAAAAGACTATATTTAAGTAAGTTTTTGATTTCACTTAGTTCCAATAACGACAGTAATAAGGACGGGAAAGTGATGGTAAGGATGATCATAGCAGCAGCCTTGGCGCTGGTTGTGGCCTTTTCAGCTGCCGCTTTAGCGCAGCAAGGGCCGCGTGCATCGCGTTGGCAAGCGGAACAATTTGGTCCTATCGTTCCCACAGACACTATGTGGAGCATCGCTGGCTACTACAGTCGGCAGCAGGGCGTCAGCCTATACGAAATGATGGACAGTATTGTTGCGGCCAATCCCAAAGCCTTCCGCGATAACCGTCCAGACTTCATGTTTACCGGATTCTTCCTAGAAATCCCTGAACTTGGTGAAGGCGCGCCAGCTGCTGAAAGTCCTGCCGCGGTTGTTGCCGATCGTAATGACAGTGGTGATACAACTACTCGGGCCAGCGAGAGTCCAAATACGGAAAGCGAAGCAACAAGTGCAGTCGTCGATACTTCTGTCGAAAGAGAAATAGCCATTTCGGTTTCTGAGCTACAAGCGTTGCGCACACAACTCTCTGACTCAATTGATTTAATTGAAAACTTACAAGGTGAGAATAGTGAGTTACAAGAGCGCTTAGCTGCGGTGACCCGCGAGCTCAACCTGTTGCGTGCGCGTGCTGACGAAGAGCAACAAGCCTCGACCGAAATGGAATTGTTGGCGGAGGAGTTGAGCAACGAAGAACTGACCAGCGACACAATTACGGCTGAGCCGGAGGCAAGTTCTCCAGCCACAGAAAGTGTGGACGCAGCACCTGAAACAACAGCGTCAGCAGAGCCTGAAGCCGAGGCGGCTGGGGAAGCTACAGTGCAAGCAGAATCTGCAACGGAAACGCAAGTGACAGCGGACACTGCCGTTGCAAACGAGACGGATGCCGCGCCTGCGCAGACGCCGGTGGCCAGCAAACGTAAACAAGCGAGCTGGCTTGATTGGCTGATGAAGCCGCTGCATTTAGCAGTGCTTGGCGGGTTGCTGATTATCTTGCTGGGACTGTTAGCTTACGCGCTCTACGTGCGCCGCGTGAACCGTGAAATTGAAGAGGGCGGTAGCACCGAGAAGCAACAAGATGACGTAGCGGCAACTGCTGAACAAGCAGAGCCAGCAGCGGTTGCGACGGAATTGGCAAGTGCAGACGAGAGCGATACTGAATTAACGAGCTCTGAAACAACCGACGCCTTGCAAGAAACTAGCGGTAATGAAAATTATGCCGAGGTGACCGATGTCGATCTCGATGAATACCTACGTGAGCGCGAGAGTGGGCAGGTAGAAACGGATGCGAGTGACGCGAGCGATGCAGACGCCATGTCGAAAGAAGTGGATGCGTTGTTGTCAATGGATTTCCCGGGTCAAGACAACGAAGCGGAACCTGAGCCAGAACTTTCTGAACCTGCGGAAGATGTTGCGGAGTTCCGTGTCACTACGACAGAGCCAAGCTCTGAAGGTGAACCAGATAGCGAAGATCACACCAACGGTGAGCTTGATGAAGCGCTCGACTCTTTTGGTGGTTTGCGTCTAGATGACAACGCTGAGAAACCAGTGGCGGAAGAAGAGAGCGACGACTATCTGTCGATTGAAAGCCTAATGGAAGAAGCGGAAACCGAAGCAAGTGAAGATCACGACGATCCTTACGACAAAGAAAAGCTCGGTGATGCATTGGGCGGCGACGACAACGATACTAATGAAATCGATCTCAGTACGGAAGCCATGTTGGATGAGAGTAAATCACCTGCGGCCAAGCTTGATCTTGCTCAAGTTTATATTGACATGGGTGAGCTGGATGATGCGCGGGAACTGCTCGAGAGCATCAAAGGTTGTGGTGATGAAGAAGCCGAGCGGGATGCCGCTGAGTTATTAGAAAAGTTAGCTGAACAGGGCGGTCGATGAGTAGTACGCGCTTTGCGCTGGGTATCGAGTACGATGGTAGTCAGTATTTTGGTTGGCAACGACAGCGTGAAGTCGTTGCCGTGCAAGAAGTTTTAGAGAAAGCCCTAAGTAAGGTCGCCAATCATCCGGTGGAAGTAGTGTGTGCCGGTCGCACCGATGCCGGGGTTCATGCAACTGGGCAAGTAGTCCACTTCGACAGTCAAGAACCGCGTAGCGATGCCGCTTGGACGATGGGTATTAATAGCAATTTACCCGCCGATGTCGCTGTGCGCTGGGTGCGTAAGGTACCAGCGGACTTTAGCGCACGCTTTAGTGCTACCGGACGTCGCTATCGCTATATTATCTGCAATACGAGACTGCGGCCGGCTATTTTAGGGCGCGGTGTAAGTCATTATCACTTCACTCTCGATGCCGCAAAAATGCATGCAGCTGCGCAGGGACTGCTTGGTGAGCACGACTTTAGTTCGTTCCGTGCCGCACAATGCCAATCGCATTCACCGAATCGGTGCGTGACACACATCGAGGTCACACGACAGCAAGATTTTGTGGTGGTCGATATTGCTGCGAATGCCTTTTTACACCATATGGTGCGCAATATCGTCGGCACCTTATTGACAGTAGGCCGTGGTGACCAACCGGTAACATGGCCAGCTGAGCTGCTCGCGAAACGCGACCGTACGCTGGCTGCAGCGACCGCGAAAGCCGAGGGCTTGTATTTAGTACAGGTGGATTATCCGGCGCAGTATGGATTGCCGATAATGGCTCCGGGCCCATTATGGTTACCCGACACAGAACACTAATAAGACCACTTTTTACTGCAAGGTCGACGCAGAGTATGCTTTAATACAGGGAATTTGAGGCCTTTGCCGAAGTCATTTACAGAGAATTAAGACACGATATGAGCTGGATTGAGCGAATTCTTGCAAAACCCAAGAGTGGTAAGCGCCGCAACATCCCTGAAGGGGTGTGGACAAAATGTACGAGTTGCGATGCCATTATTTACAGCGCGGACCTAGAGCGTAACCTCTATGTCTGCACTAAGTGCGATCATCACATGCGCATGTCAGCGCGTCGCCGTCTTGACAGTTTTCTCGATAGTGAGAGCGGAACTGAGATAGGTGCCGAGTTAGAACCTAAAGATATTCTCAAGTTTCGCGATTCAAAAAAATACAAAGATCGCATTGCTGCCGCACAGAAGGCAACCGGTGAAAAAGACGCTTTAGTAGCGCAAAAAGGCAAGCTGAAAGGTATGCCAGTAGTCGCCGTCGCTTTTGAGTTTGAGTTTATGGGCGGCTCAATGGCCTCCGTGGTGGGTGCTCGCTTTGTGAAAGCCGCCGAGGTTTGTTTGCGTGAGAAGATTCCATTGGTGTGTTTCTCTGCATCGGGTGGTGCTCGCATGCAAGAAGCTCTCATGTCATTAATGCAAATGGCAAAAACTTCTGCTGCACTCGCGCGCATGAGTGAAGAAGGCTTACCGTTTATTTCGGTACTGACGGACCCCACCATGGGCGGAGTTTCCGCAAGTCTCGCCATGCTGGGTGATGTCAACATTGCCGAACCTAAAGCCTTGATCGGTTTTGCTGGCCCTCGCGTGATTCAACAAACGGTGCGTGAAACCTTACCTGAAGGCTTCCAACGGGCAGAGTTTTTGCTGGACCACGGTGCGGTGGATATGATTGTCGATCGGCGCCAGATGCGTAACCGCATTGCTGCGTTATTGGCTAAGTTTCAACATCATGCGCCCGTAGCGGACGAGTATTGATTCTATTTTCATGAGTGAAACACCTCTCGTACCATCTGCAACAGCCGGGCTCGATGCCTGGCTGTCCTATTTAGAAGACCTGCATCCTACCGAGATTGAGCTGGGACTCGATCGCGTCCAAGCGGTTGCGCAACGAATGCAAATAAAGCCGGGGCAAGCCAAGGTCATCACCGTCGCAGGCACCAACGGCAAAGGTTCGACCGTCCGTTATCTTGAAACCATTTTGCGTGCCGCAGGCTATAGCACCGGTGTTTACATTTCACCGCATCTGGTTCATTACGAAGAACGCGTGCGAGTGAATACCCAGCAGTTGGCTGCTGAGCAGCACGTGGAAGCCTTTCACGCTGTTGAACAGGCGCGTGGTGATACCTCCCTCACTTACTTTGAATTCGGCACGCTAGCAGCCTTTTGGTTGCTTCAGCAGCACGAACTAGATGTGTGGATACTTGAAGTAGGTCTCGGTGGACGGCTCGACGCTGTCAATTGCATTGCCGCCGATGTGGGGATTATTACCTCGGTGGGCATCGACCATGTTGCTTTCTTAGGGCCGCATCGAGAAGGCATTGCCCGAGAAAAAGCGGGTATCTTTCGCCCCGGCAGAGCCGCGGTTATTGGTGAACCTGATTTCCCTGCAGAAGTGTTAGCGGAGCTACACCAGCGCAGTATCGAGCCAGTCCGCGTTGGTTTTGATTTTAATTACCGCAGAAGCCCTGACCAAACAACATGGGACTATGTAGGGCGTTCCAGTGTCTTGCGTGAGCTGCCGTTACCCCAATTACCCTTGCCGAACGCTGCTACGGCGTTAAAAGCATTAGAAATGCTAGCATTGCCGGTCTCGCAACAGGCAATCAAGGAAGGTTTACGTCGTGCCCGCGAGAGCGGGCGATTGGAACTGCGAGATGGTGCTCCTAAGGTATTACTTGATGTCGCACACAACCCGCATGCCGCAGCATTTTTGACTCAGCATATACAAGCGACGTTGTCGGGTATGCAAGTGTTCGCCGTGGTAGGGATGCTGCAAGATAAAGATATCGAGGGAACGCTGGCCGCCTTAGCTCCTGTTGTAACACAATGGTTTTTTGCTGATTTAGCGGTGCCTCGTGGTGCCAAAGCGGAGCGTTTGGTGCAAGCTGCCGACACGGAAAAAGCGCGACCACATCAGACTTTTGCGAGCGTTGTTGCGGCTTTTGACACTGCTTGCGCAGCAGCGCTCCAGCAAAATAGAGAAACACTAGTATTGGTGTGTGGCTCGTTTTACACTGTCAGTCAAATACCTCAATCGGAGTAAGCATGGCGTCGCAACTTCAAAACCGTATCGTGGGCAGTATTATTTTAATTGCATTGGCGGTCATTATTCTGCCTGAGTTACTTGATGGTAAGCAGGTAAAAGAGCAACAGGAATTAGCGGCGATTCCTATGCAACCCGAAGCTGATGTGGTTGAAAAAACCGTGGTTTTACCGAGTGATGAGCTTGCCGGTACACCGATTGAAGTGGACGACCTTGAGCCCTTACCCGAAACAGTTGAGTTGACCTCTGAAGATGCTCCCAGCGTTTCAGCGGCAGCGAGTGAAGAGGTCAGCGTCGAGCCTGCGCAGCCGGTGACGACATCATTATCTGAACCGGGCTATGTGATTCAACTGGGTGCCTTTAGCAACGCAGATTCTGTCGCTGCGCTGATCAAACAGTTGCAAGCGAAAGGCTTCGCCGCCTACAGCGAAACCGCGCAAGTTAATGGTAAAGCACTCACTCGCTTATTCGTTGGGCCAGCGCTTAGTGAAGCCGAGCTTGAAGCGCAACTACCTGAGTTACAGAAGCTTACGGGCCTTGCCGGTCGTGTTGTGAGTTACGAACCGTAAAAAGCCGTAAAGCTAAATAAAAAGTGGCGTTTTTCGAGTTGTTTTCTGTTAAACTGCGCGCGTCTTAAACAGCCTTAGGAACTTCCTTATGGTCTGGATCGATTATGCGATTTTAATTGTTATCTGCCTATCGACCTTAGTCAGCTTGGTACGTGGCTTTATTAAAGAAGCCCTCTCACTGGTCGTATGGGTGGCGGCGTTTTTTGTAGCTAGTTGGTATTACGCCGATCTTGCCTCTTATTTCACTGGTCTGAATGACCCCATCGTACGCAATGCCGTTGCGGCTTTAGCCTTGTTTATAACCACGCTCATTGTGGGTGCTGTGGTGAACTATGTCATGGGTCAGCTAGTGCATAAAACCGGTCTCACCGGCACGGATCGCGTGCTTGGTGGCGTATTCGGAGCTTTGCGCGGTGTTCTCATCGTGAGCGCATTACTGTTTTTCTTGGATAGCTTCACTGGCTTGGCGAGCACTGACTGGTGGCAACAGTCGCTGTTGATCCCGCACTTTGGTGTCTTTATCCAATGGTTTTTTGAGTACTTTGAGCAAACGTCGAGTTTTCTCCCCAATTAAGTAAATGAGGTTGTTCTAGCATGTGTGGAATCGTCGGTATAGTAGGTAAAGATCCGGTCAACCAAGCCTTGTATGACAGCTTAACGATGCTGCAGCATCGTGGCCAAGATGCCGCGGGCATCATGACGGTTCACAATGATACGTTGCGTTTACGCAAGGCAAACGGTTTGGTACGCGATGTGTTCCATACTCGCCATATGCATCGTCTCGCAGGGCGCGTTGGTATTGGCCATGTACGCTATCCAACTGCTGGTAGCTCAAGCTCAGCAGAAGCGCAGCCATTCTACGTCAACTCGCCGTTTGGTATTGCCATGGCGCACAACGGTAATCTGACGAATGCGCAGGAAATTCAAGAGCAACTCTTTGCGAAAGCACGTCGCCATATCAATACCACTTCAGATTCAGAGATCTTGCTTAATATTTTTGCCCACGAACTTTATCAGCAACAAAGCCTTGAGCTGACCGCGGATGATGTTTTTGCCACGGTGAGTCGTGTGCATCGTCAGATTCGCGGCGCTTATGCGGTGGTCGCGATGATTATCGGCTTCGGTATTGTGGCGTTTCGTGACCCGTGGGGCATTCGCCCATTGGTGCTAGGTAAGCGTGAAACACCGAACGGTAACGAATACATTGTGGCATCAGAAAGTGTTGCGATTGATGGTACGGGCTTCAAATATGAACGTGATATTGAGCCGGGCGAAGCCGTTTACATTACCGACGAAGGTGAGTTGTTCTCGCGTCAATGTGCGGATAACCCACAACATTGCCCGTGTATTTTTGAGTATGTCTATTTTGCGCGCCCTGACTCGTTTATCGACAAAATTTCTGTCTACGCTTCACGCGTGAACATGGGCCGAAAATTAGGCGAGAAAATCAAACGCGATTACGCTCAACTCGATATCGATGTGGTGATTCCGATTCCGGAAACGAGCTGTGATATTGCGCTTGAGATGGCGAATGTCCTGGACTTACCTTATCGCCAAGGATTCGTCAAAAATCGCTATATCGGCCGGACGTTTATCATGCCGGGCCAAACACAACGACGTAAGTCAGTGCGACGGAAGCTGAATGCTATCGGTGCGGAATTCCGTGGTAAAAATGTTTTGTTGGTTGATGACTCGATTGTGCGTGGCACGACCTCTGAGCAGATTATTGAAATGGCGCGCGAAGCCGGAGCTAAGAAGGTTTACTTCGCTTCTGCAGCACCTGAAATTCGTTTCCCGAACGTTTACGGTATCGACATGCCAAGTGCAAATGAGTTGATTGGTCATGGCCGTGAAGCAGAAGAGATAAATGCGCTGATTAAAGCTGATGGCTTGATTTATCAAGACTTGGAAGACTTGATTGCCGCCGTTAAAGAAGAGAATCCATCGATTCAACAGTTTGAAACGTCGGTTTTCAGCGGTGAGTACATTACCGGTGATATCAACCAAAGCTACTTGGATCGTCTCGATGCAGCGCGTAATGATGTGGCGCGTCATGGTGGTGATGGCGAGGAAGATGCGAACCTAGAGCTACATAACGAAAACGACGAAGATTAAATAAGAACCGTTATTCGTGCGCTGCGCTGTTCGTCCGTGCTGCGCACTGCTCGACATAATCGAACAGCGAACCGAGTGAGCGGACGAACAGTGAGGCGTAGCCGAACGCACGAAGCACGAACAACGAAAAGCCCGCGAATGCGGGCTTTTTTTTATACGAGTTGGAAAGGGTAGACCGAGCCTAGTTTTAGTAGCTGCGTAAGCTCATCAAGCGCGCTACGCGACTCGTTTAATAGTTGTGGGTCACGCAGGTCATCAACACTGAGCTCTTCACGGTAATGCTTATCGACCCATGCATTGAGACGAGCGAACAAATCATCGTTCATGATCACCGCAGGATTCACGGCGGCAAGTTCATCGTCGTTCAACGCGACTCGCAAGCGTAAACAGGCCGGACCGCCGCCGTTGCGCATACTTTGTTTGACGTCAAAGAAGTGTACTTTCTTGATCGGTGTATTGCGCTGCACTAAATCTTCTAGATAGGCTTTCACGCGCGGATTTTCTTCACACTCTGTCGGCGCAATAATCGCCATAGTACCGTCTGGCATGGTCAACAACTGGGTGTTAAACAGATAGGTCTGTACCGCGTCGGCAACAGAAACTTCACTGGTTTTCACGCAAATGAAGTGAACCGGCTCAGCACCGAATTTACGCTGAATTTCAGCAAGTTTTGCTTCGGTGTCTAAGAATGCTTGCTCATGATAGAACAGCACGTTTTGGTTACCTACGGCAATCACGTCATTGTGGAACACCCCTTGATCGATGACGTCAGGGTTCTGTTGAATATAAACCGTGTTCTCGTCACTCAAGCCATGTAAACGAGCAATGGCTTGCGAGGCTTCGAAGGTTTGCCGTGCTGGGAATTTGGTCGGTGCGGGCTTGCTGCTATCAAAAGCATAGCGGCCAAAGGTAAAGATTTCGACGCCAGCGTGTCCATAGTTACTACACAAGCGAGTATGGTTGGCTGCACCTTCGTCACCAAAATGCTCGTTATCGGGCAAATGTAAGTGATGTTCGAAATAACGTGAGTTATTGAACATTGACTGTAAAATACGGCCGCTCGTCAGCGGTTCTAATGAACGGTGAAACTTATTCGTTAAATTCGCTGGGGTGAAGTGAACCTTGCCATTTGCGGTGTCAGCTCCTGGTGAGACAGTGGCAGCATTTGCGGTCCACATACTTGAAGCCGAGCACACAGCCTGATAAATTTGCGGCGCTTCGGTGGCCGCTTTGTAAAGCACTTCGCCATCGTTGCCGGTGAATCCGAGACGACGCAAAGTTGCAATGTCAGGACGCTCATGGGGCGCAAATACACCTTGAACCATGCCCATGTCGTGTAAGGCTTTCATTTTGGCGAGGCCTTGCTTGGCTGCGGAGCGAGGACTCGACGTCGCTTTGGCGTTTGATAATGACGCGACATTACCAAAAGAGAGGCCCGCATAATTGTGGGTTGGGCCAACGAGACCATCGAAGTTCACTTCAAAGTGTTGAGTGCTCACGTATTCCTCCATTGCAGTTGCAAGCAAGTGATTAGTGGCTATTATACCTGCAACGGCCCCCTTGTGTAAGCCCTGAATACGCGTAAGTCCGCGTCTTACAAGGTGATCCGAGGAGCGCTTGCATAGCTATAAGTAATCAACGAATTTTTATTAAATTTGCTTCGCATGGTTGTTTACTGTGAACAGAAGCGATATATCTAAAAAAAGATCCCATCTTATTAGGACACGAAGGACGCATGGCAAAATCGCTAGTAATTGTCGAGTCGCCAGCCAAGGCTAAGACCATAAATAAATATTTAGGTAACGATTTCGTGGTGAAATCGAGTGTCGGCCACGTACGTGACCTTCCTACGCGTAGTACTGCTGAAGTGGCGAAAAAGTCGCCGGCAGAAGTGCGGAAAATGTCGCCTGAACAGAAAGAAAAGTATCGCCAAGCACGCGAGTTTAAAAAGCTCGTGGCGCGCATGGGGGTCGATCCTGAGCATGGCTGGGACGCCCACTATGAGGTATTGCCGGGTAAAGAAAAAGTTGTAAGTGAACTGCAAAAACTTGCCAAGAAGGCAGATGCTGTCTATCTCGCGACGGATTTGGACCGCGAAGGGGAAGCCATTGCATGGCACTTGCGTGAACTGATTGGTGGCGATAGTGAGCGCTTCCGTCGTGTGGTCTTTAACGAAATAACTAAAAATGCGATCCAAGATGCGTTCTCGCAACCGGCGCACTTAAACTTGGACCGCGTTAATGCCCAGCAAACGCGTCGTTTTCTCGATCGCGTCGTGGGTTTCATGGTCTCACCTTTATTATGGAAGAAGATTGCGCGTGGCTTATCTGCGGGGCGTGTGCAGTCGGTTGCCGTGCGCTTGGTGGTCGAGCGTGAACGTGAAATAAAAGCCTTTGTGCCGGAAGAGTTCTGGGACATTTATGCTGATCTCAGCACAGCGCAAAAAAACGACTTGCGCATGCAAGTTGCAAAATACCTTGGAAAGACGTTTAAAGCCGGCGATAAAGAGGCTGCCGATAAAGCAGTCGCAGCATTAAAAGACGCCGCCTATAAAGTCATTGAGCGAGAAGACAAGCCGACCAGCAGCCGTCCTTCAGCGCCTTTTATCACCTCGACACTGCAGCAAGCGGCAAGTACGCGGCTGGGTTTTGGCGTGAAGAAGACGATGATGCTTGCGCAGCGCTTGTATGAAGCCGGTCATATTACTTACATGCGTACCGATTCGACCAATTTGAGTAAAGAAGCGGTCGCGACCTGTCGGGACTATATCGGCAAACAATATGGCAAGGACTACTTGCCTGAGAAGCCGAATGTCTATGGTGCGAAGCAAAATGCGCAGGAAGCACACGAGGCGATTCGCCCATCAAGCGTAACTGTGAAGTCTGAACAATTGCGCGATATGGAACGCGATGCGCAACGTCTTTATGAATTGATTTGGCGCCAATTTGTTGCCTGTCAAATGACACCAGCACGTTATGATTCGACTACCCTGACCGTAGGCGCAGGCGATTACGAGCTCAAAGCACGCGGCCGTGTTATGCGTTTTGCCGGTTGGACGAAAGTACAGCCGCCAGCGGGTTCGAAAAATACCGATGATGCAACGTTGCCTGATGTGAAGAAGGGCGAGGTGCTTAGCCTCCAAGCCTTGGATCCGCAGCAGCATTTCACCAAACCGCCAGCGCGCTTCAGCGAAGCGTCCTTGGTTAAAGAGTTAGAAAAACGCGGCATTGGTCGACCTTCAACCTATGCCTCGATCATTTCGACGATTCAGGATCGCGGCTATGTTCGGGTTGAGAATCGCCGCTTTTACGCGGAAAAAATGGGTGAGATTGTTAACGACCGCTTAGTTGAAAACTTCTCGCGGTTATTAAACTACAACTTCACCGCCGAAATGGAACAAGCGTTGGATGACATCGCCGAGGGTAAACGCGACTGGAAAGAAACCCTTGATGCTTTCTATGAGGAGTTCTCGAAGAAGCTAGAGCGAGCCGAGTTACCCCCAGATGAAGGTGGTATGCGCGGCAATGAGATGGTTCTCACTGATATCGATTGTCCGAAGTGTGGCCGCAAAATGGGGATCCGCACCGCATCGACCGGTGTTTTCCTCGGTTGTTCGGGTTATGAGTTACCGCCGAAAGAGCGTTGTACGCAAACGTTGAACTTGTTGCCGGGTGAAGAGGCTGTGAAAGTCAGTGATGACGATGAAGCCGAAACTGAAGCGTTGCGAGCGAAAAAGCGCTGCCCCAAATGCGGTACAGCGATGGATAGTTATCTCATCGACAAAGAACGTAAATTGCACGTCTGTGGTAACAATCCAGCGTGTCCTGGACAGCTTGTCGAGTATGGCGAGTTTCGTATAAAGGGCTACGACGGACCAGTGCTCGAGTGTGATCGTTGCGGTAGCGACATGCAGCTCAAAACGGGCCGATTTGGTAAGTACTTTGATTGTACGAATGATGAGTGTAAGAACACCCGTAAGCTTTTGAAAAACGGTCAGCCTGCGCCACCTAAGGAAGATCCGGTGCCGTTCCCAGAACTGCCTTGTGAGAACTCGGACGCCTATTTTGTGTTGCGCGACGGTGCTTCAGGCGTGTTCATGTCGGCCAACACTTTCCCTAAATCTCGGGAAACGCGTGCGGTGAAAGTGGCTGAATTGCAGCGTTTTAAAGACCGAATTCCACAAAAGTTTCATTATCTTACTGAAGCACCAGCGCAAGACGATGACGGTAATGAAGCCATTGTGCGCTTTAGCCGTAAGCAGAAAGAGCAATATGTCATTACCGAAGAAAATGGTAAACCGACCGGTTGGCAGGCCTATTATCGCGATGGTAAATGGCAGGTAAAAGAGACTAAAAAACGTAAGAAATAGCCCGCGCGCAAATCCGCTCTTACCTGCTTGCGGCGGGTAAGAGCAGTGACTAAAGTTAGATGACACCGTGACGGATCAACGGTGCATTCTGACAGGGAGGTCACTTTATGGAACAGGGCGTTTTTTATTCTCAGTGTTGGCGTACAGCGTTATCGTTCATCGTTTTGAGCATAGCGCTTTGGAGCGCTACCGCCTTCAGTCAAGAGGCTGACGCCAGCACAGCAAAGGCTTGTCCAAGTTTTAATTACACAACACACTCAGCGGGCCCCCCAAAGGTTGCGACTCCTGAGGTTTTAGCGCCTAGCGATGAAACCGTCATTGCACACCTGCAGCCAGGCTTACTCAAGCCACAAGTTGAAGCATTCATCAAGCAAGGTTTTGCGGTTGACCACGTCGATTGGCGCGCTTCACCACATTATCGTTGGTCAACCAGCTTCGAATTTAGCGCTGCTAACTGGCAACAAGCCTTAACGCAAATCCTGCGGCCGTATCAATTACAACTGACACTCTATGCCAATCGTACGGCCGTGGTCGCAGCTAGTTCTGAGGTGCGACCATGAAACTCTGGATGTATGCATCATTAGCCTTAATTCTGTTGTCATTAAGTGCCTGCCAAGCATCGAGTGAGGGACAGCTTGAACACCACAAACAGAGAGCTTTAGCGGAGCTGGCAAAACTCAGCCGCCCAGCAGCAAACACGACCGAGACAGTGCAATATGCAGACAAGTTTTTTGCCCCGGAACTTGAACAACAACTGCAGCAAGAGCCGTCTTGGTATAGCGAAGTTGTTAACGTAAATGCGAAGGGGATACCACTCGAGAAAGTATTGCGCTCGGTCTTTCCCAACGGCCAAGTACAACTCTCGTTTGCTGCAGCAGAGCTTGCGCAACAGCCGGTCGCGTTAACTTTTAATGGTTATCGCGGCGACTTCATAAAGGCTTTGGCTACGAACTTAAATTGGCATGTGGACTACGATGAACAGCAATTACGCTGGAGTCGTTGGCAAACCGCGGAGTTCGATATCGCTTTCATTGCTGGTGCGAGCGAATATTTCATGGGGAATAAAGAAGCGACCCAACAACGCCGGTTAGGTGGTCAACAAGGCACTGCTGCGAGCCCACAACGTAGTAGTGAGCAATATAGTAACTTCCGTAACGAACGCTTAAGTGTATGGGACGACTTGCAGCGTACCTTGCAGCTGTTGTTGTCCGAACATGGCGTGGTGAGCTTGAATCAGAGCTCCACTTCCGTTGCAGTGCGGGATACGCCATACCATGTGCGCGCAGTCGCTGACTATTTAGAGCAACAAAATGAGCGGCTCACACGACAAGTGGCCATTGAAGTGCAAATAATTGAGGTCAACTTCACGGATGAGCAGCAACTAGGGGTTGATTGGCAGGCATTGCGCGATAGCGCAGGAGGGAACGCCGTTCTGGGGCTCGGCAGCGGTGGTTTAGGGGAGGTTACAGATGCCATAGCGAGTCAAGTCTTTTGGCAACGGCAGAACGGTCGAATGGCAGGCTCTGAAGTTTTTATTCAAGCACTTGAGCAGCAGGGCTTAGTGCGTATCAATAACCAGCCAAGAGTGGTGAGTCTAAATAATCAAATTGCCAAAATTGCGCTGCAAGATAATGCCACCTATTTAGCTTCGGCTGGCACTACGAGCACTGTTAATGTGGGCGCCACTACCACCTTACAGCCAGGGGTTGTCACGACCGGATTTGAGCTGTATTTACTACCCAGTATTCGTGATGATGAGGTTATTTTACAGCTTTCAACGGAGCTTTCCGATTTGCAACGTATCGATGAGGTACGTTCCGGCGAACAATTAATTCAAACGCCGCACACCAACCGCAAACAGTTCTTTATGCAGGCTGCAATCGCTGACGGACAGACTTTGTTATTGTCAGGCTTGCGCAATGAACGCTCACAACTGCAACAGCAGCAGAGTTGGTTAAGCCTGTTATTGGGCGGTCAACAAATTGAGCAACAGCAACATAGCGAGACCCTAGTGTTGTTGACGCCGACGATTATCAATCGGAGGCTAAACTGATGGCGTGCGCATGGGTTATTAATGGCTGGCGCTTGCACGAGCGCTCTCCACGTGAAATCACGAAAGCGCTTGAAATTGCCCGTGAGCGTGGCCTGCGCAGTTACAATATAAGTCGAGTGGGACGCCAGTATTGGCTGGTTTGCAGTCGCGATCAAGCGCTAGCTTATGATCTAGCTACCACAGTTCGCAGAAATTACCCGAAGATTCAGCATGGTATCTATTTAGCAACGTGGCGTGAACAAGTGATTGCTGTTGTTTGGCGAAACGATGTGCTGCAACATTGTTTGGCCTGTGATACTGATGCTGAGGGGCTGGCACATCTCAAGCTATTACTAGGGCGACTTACGCGCAAATCGCGTCGTCATTCGGCGTTGCTCATCGCCAACTCGATACCCGCGGAAATACGCGACTATTGCGCTGAACATTTAGCACAGTGGCAGCAGCGTATGCCAGTAGCTGAAGTAACAGAGCTCGTTGCCGATAAGCGTGCAAAGCTAAGAGATATGACGCAGCCAACGCCTTGGCAACAACGGCAACGGCTCTTTACCTTAGTGTTCGCGGTGCTTTTGATCATGGCGCTAGGGGGATGGTATTGGTGGCCGCAAACAGCGAAAACTGAGCAGTTAACAACGCGAGTTCAACAAGCGTTGCCAGATCCGCTAGGTGTCACAGCTTTAATTCTCCAGCAGCTGCCGCAATTATTTGATGGCATGGATCATTTAGCTGGTTGGCAATGGCGTTCGGCAAGTTTACAAGGACAACAGTTGGAGGTTGTGCTGAAAGCGACTTACGGCCGCCCAGAGGAGCTCGCGCTGCAGCTTGATCCAACATGGCAACTAGTGCCCCAACGGCAACAGGCAACCGCAAGGTATCAATGGCCTACGGAGCCTTACAAGCGCCAACAAGGCGGCTTCACGATTAATGCCTTGGAGATTACGAGTTGGCATCAGCAACTCGAACGACTGTTTCCAAATTTAACCGTGCGACAAGAGCGCTCGCGTGAATCAAACTTTTATCAGCAGCAAGTATTCACACTTAATCTACTCGATACCGAGTTCGCTGAGTTGGCGCGGTTGGCACATTTGCTCGCACATCCGCATTTACGAATCGTGAAAATGAATTTGCAAGCCGGGCGAAGTCTGCGTTCAGAGTTAGAGGTTCATCTTTATCAACCTCGCCCAATTTCCACGGAAGGAGCATCATGATGGTTTACCCACTGACTTTACTCTTACTTTCAACGCCAGTTGTAGAAACCGCAGCAGTGCATGAGCTGGAGCAACAACTTGCCAGCGTAAGTGCTTTGCGGGTTGAGGAGTTAGCTGAGCTCACGGCTGCAGCAGAAGTCCGCAAGCTGCAGCATCAGCTACAAGTCGCACAGCTTGAGGCGAAAATCGCTGAAGTAAATCCGCGCACACAGAACCAAGTGACGGTGACAGAAAACCCTTTAAGCAAGCTGCAAGTACTTGGGGTAATTGGCATCGCAAGTAAAGTGCGCGTCTGGTTGCAAGCAGAGAACCAGGCGTTTTTCCTAGGACTCGATGCGCCGGGCCCGAATGGCTTAACTCTAGTTCGCAATGGCGAAGAGTTGGCATTGCAGCAAGGGCAATGGCGGCGAGAGCTAGCCGTCACGGAGACTTGGTGATGCGCTACATTACAGCGGCCGAGTGGCAAGCTGCCACCATTGATGAAAATTATATACAAGAGTGTAGCGTGTTGACGGAGCATGGCGCCGATGCCGGAACCGCTGTGGTGGTAACGAGCGAGGGTTATCTGATAGCTAGTCCTGACTCTTGGCGCACGAATTCGATGGCCTTGTTGCGTATTCAAGAAGAGCTGCAAGCGCGCAACGTATTTCGCCAACAGTTGCTTGGCGATGCGCGCGATATTCGTAGCTTCCTACATGATGCGGAGGCCCTGCGGACACAACGTGCGCAACAGGAGCATGAGCAAGCTTTTGACCGTACAAAAGCACAGCAAGCGTTGGAAGATCTAGTGACGCAAGCATTACTGTTACAGGCTTCTGATATTCATCTAGTCTTTAATAAACGGCAGGCAAACTTGGCGTTTCGAGTCCACGGCCGTCTCGTCGGACACGTTGAACGACCGCGCGAAATCCTAGTGGCGGCGATCGCCGCCGCGCTTAATACGAGTTCCGACGACTTCCATGAGCTGTTTGATGAGCAACGGTTGTCGAGTGCCAGCATCAACGTCATTGTAATGCTTGATGATGAACCACAACGCATACGCTTGCGCGTGCAGAAATCGCCAACTCGCAATGGCTTTGCGGTGACGATGCGGGTACAACTCGAACGGCAACAAATTTTACGCCTGCAAGATTTAGGCGTCGCCGCGGAGCTCATTGCACAGCTGCATTTATTGTTGGAGCAGCCGCGTGGCATGTTGCTTATCGCCGGCCCAACCGGGCAGGGCAAAACCACTACTTTAGCTGCGCTGAACCTACTTATTCCACCAGATCACAAGATCATTTCGCTGGAGGACCCGATTGAAATTATTCAGCCACACATCGAGCAAAAACCGGTCATTGCGGAACATGCAGAATTGAACTTCGCTAATATGGTCAAGGTAGCCTTGCGTGAAGATCCAGATGTGATTTCGATTAGTGAGATCCGCGATAGCAAAACAGCCAAAGCGGCCTACACTGCCGCTCTAACAGGGCATCTCGTTACCGCTACCGTGCACGCGCACGATTGCTTTGGGGTTTTACAGCGCTTAAATGACCTAGGCCTAAGCAATGAGATGTTGGCACAACCAGGAGTCGTTCGGGGTGTTTTGGCGCAACGGTTAGTGAAGCAGGATTGTCGCTACTGTTGCGATGGTTCTGCCCCGCAGGCTAGCCCATGCCCGCATTGCCGCGGAACCAAAGTCGGCAAACGTAAATTTGTTGGCGAATATCTCGATGTCGACGATAACTTGCGGCAAGCCTTGCGCACCAATCGTGTGGATGAGTATCGCGCAGAACTCATAAGCGGCGGTTGGAAGGCACTTGATGAACAACTGCAGGGGGCAACGGAATGCCAAACCTCAAATCATTCAACTACCGTATAAAGCAGCCGCTGCGGCGGCCACAACAATTGGCGCTGCTTGAGGATATTGCTCTTGCCTTGGGGGACGGCTTAAGCGTAGCTCAGGCATGTCGTGAACTGCATCAACATGCAGTGCAACAGGGCATGGTGCGTGAACAGCAAGTGGTCGCTGACTTACAGACCGCGGTGTATCGTGGGCAGCCAATGGCCACGGCCATGCGGTCGTGGTTCGCTCAGGACCTCTGTATGTTGGTCAGTGTGGGGGAGCGCAGTGGTTTGTTAGATCAGCTAATCGCAGCGCAACGGCAATTTGAGCAGCAGCGCAGTGTAGCTTTACAGGCATTTTGGAGTCCGCTTATCTATCCGCTGATCATGTTGTTAGTGAGTATGCTTGCCTGCTACGCGGTCGGTTCTCAAGTATTACCAAAGCTCGCTGCTGGCTTGCCCGAAATCAGCTGGCCGATGTTTAGTCAACATTTGATGAGTATCGCGCAAGGGCCTTGGCTTGTTGCAATAGGTCTAATACTGAGCCTCGGAGTGCTGTGGTTCTGGGGGCCGTATCCACTTATTAATTTACGTTTCGCCGCTTGGCGTTGGCTGGCCGCACGCGGCGCTTTCGTTATTCGTCGCTATTTTGACGGGGTTTTGTTGCTGCAGACATTAACCGTACTCCTGCGCGCCGGGGTGCGCCTCGATAAGGCGCTGCAAGCGATGCAAGAATTTAGCAGCGGTTCACTGACTCCCATTATTCCACCCATTCGCCAAAAGCTCGCTCATGGTGAGCGCTTATTGGCATCAATATTAGATTGTGGCTTGCTGTCACCACGCATGCTGTTTCGACTGAGTAATGGCAGTCGAAACGCGACTGAACATGGAACCTTGCAACGCGTAGCGAACTACGCTGCCGCTGATGCAGTAGCTGCTTTGCAGCGCTTACGAGTGACCATGCAACTGTGCTGTTATGGGCTTATCTTATGGCTGTTACTTATTACCGTAGGAGGTATGGGAGCTATGCTTATGGCAGTAACTCAACAACACGTTCGTTAGTCTTTTATGAAATTGATTCAACAAGGAGAGTGAATTATGCAAAACCAACGCTCACGACGAGTACAGGGGTTTACCTTTATTGAAGTGTTGACGGTACTGGCGATTATTGCCTTGGCTACCATTGGCACACTCGCGGTACGCGATTGGGCAGTCGGTAATTCGCGGGTCAGTGATGCGAAAAACCAAATTGTCACAGTTCAAGCTGGGGCACAATTGTGGCGGCCGCGTAACGGCGATTTTACTGGGATTAGCTTGGCTTCAATGTCCCAGATCGCTGCAGTGCCGGAAGTATGGGGGGACGGGACGAGCATCAATCCTTGGGGCGGCAGTATTAATGTTGAAGCGGATAGTTCTGATCCGAGTCGTTATGTAGTGACGCTGTCGGGGATTGGCCAAGACGGTGAAGGTGCGCGTTTAGCCCGAGATTTTACTGAGTACACGATTGATAGTAGCTATAGTTCAGGCACTTTAACGTTACGTTTTCAAGGCTAATAGGTAAGGCGATAACGATGCATCGTTTTGTTAGAAATTGCCATCAGCGCTGCCGGGGGTTCTTGCTCTGGGAGTGGGTCGTCTCCTTGGCGCTATTAGGTTGTTTTGCCGTATTCGTTATCGCTTTGCTACAGCAGCAGAGGAGCCTAGTGGCACAGCAAGCAGAGTGGCGTAGCGAACTCCGCCTCGCCACCATGCAACGCGAGATGGATGAGTTGGTTGCCGGGCACCGTTTGCTATTTGACCTGCAGGAGGGTTTCTAATGGCCAAACGTCGGGGATTTATTTTAATGGAGTTGGTGATTGCGCTGAGTTTACTATCGGCCCTGTTATTGTTCAGTCAACGTTGGGTTACACAGCAAGCGCTGGGTTCCCGTGTGGCTGCGAACTTACCGGCCGCGCAGCAGATGTTAACTGCTATCGAGCTGTTTTGGTTGCATGAACGCAGGGCTCCGACAGCCCTTAGTGAGCTTGTCACTAAGGGCTATATTGCTGAAGTTTGGCAGCCGTGGGCAGGGCAGTGGCAACTTTTGCGTCAGGAAAATATGCTGCGTCTAACCCTGCCCGCAACGGACCTTGGACTTGCCCAACGAACGAGCGAGCAACTACCTGGCGCGCACGTAAACGCGGATGATGAGCTTGCCTTACATGTCTTTGAGCCGATTCAGTTGGCGCTTTATCAGCGTTACTTGCACCGCGTCGCTGATACGAGTGCGCCGGAGTACAATCAAATGGAGGCGGATTTAGATATGCGTGGTCATACCGTGCGCAACGTTGACGGTGTGGACGCACAGACGGTGGTAGCAACGCGAGCGGTACTCGATGCCGCGACCTTTGGTAATGTGCGCGCTACGACACTCGCGGTCGAGGACTTGGTTGCCGACCAGGCCAGTTTAGGCGGTCATGACGTGGTTGCGCTGGCGCAGCGACTCGAGCAATTGCAGACGCAGTGGAATCAATGTCGGAGTAATGGTGGCTGCCAGTGAACAGGGCTGTTGCTCGACAAACTGGGCAAGCGTTAACTGAGAGCCTACTCGTAGTGCCGGTGCTGTTACTGGCAGTGCTTATGTTACTGCAACTACTGTGGATCGCCTTTGCACATGCCACGGTACAAACGGCAACGAATTACAGCGCTAGGGCTGGCGCTCTGAACCATGGCTCGCCGGCGCTAATGGAGAAAACCTTCGTCGCCGGCATGGCCAGCCTAGTACCGCAATGGTTTACGCAGTTGCCACCGAAAACAACCAAGCGCTGGCAAGCGCAACTGGCTGCAACCGCGCGCCAATGGGCCCATTTTCAATGGGCCGGGAAGCTACAGTTACATCGCCCCACTGCCGCAGTCTTTCGTGAGCATGCCGAACTCCGTTATGACCTTGTTTCGCAGCAGCAGGTGCGAGAGCTCGCAGTTGATCATGCGACGCTACGTCTAGCTGCGGCGAGTGACCCAGAGCAGTGGCAAACGGATCGCATGTTAGAAATTGAAATTTGGTGGTGTATGCCGTTGCGTGTACCGCTCGCGGCGGCAGTACTCGTCGCGTTGAAAAACGTTCGGGCCTCAGCGGCACAACAGTTCTGTCAGTCACGCCAGATGCTGACGGGGCAACCCATGTGGGCACTCGAACATCGGGTTACCCAGCCGCTACTGAGTGGTTATCGATTACCTTAGGTATGAGTACAGCCTAGCTAGGCGAATGCCAAGTATCACACGCCTGCAAGGTATTCTGCATTAAGGTTGCAACGGTCATTGGACCTACGCCCCCAGGTACCGGTGTGATAAAACTGGCGCGCGCAGCTGCGGGCTCGAATTCAATATCGCCAAGCAGTTTGCCGTCAGTTCCACGGTTAATACCGACATCAATCACAATAGCACCGGGCTTGACCCAAGCGCCTGGAATAAAATTAGGCTTGCCTACCGCAACTACCAATACGTCTGCGCGTTCAACGTGCTGCTGCAGATCTTTGGTAAAGCGATGGCAGACCGTCGTGGTCGCGCCGCCTAGCAGTAGCTCAAGACTCATCGGGCGGCCAACAATATTGGAGGCGCCCACTACCACCGCATTCAAACCATGTAAATCGACGCCGATTGAATCGATAAGGGTAATAACTCCGCGCGGTGTGCAAGGGCGCAGGGCAGGGTTGCGTTGTGCTAGACGCCCCATATTGAAAGGATGAAAGCCGTCGACATCTTTGAACGGGTCAATGCGCTCAAGTAACTCTTGGGCGTCGAGTCCAGCAGGTAGCGGCAGCTGAACGAGAATACCGTCAACCTCGTCATCCTTATTTAATCGATCAATGAGGTCGAGTAGCTCTTGTTGGGTGGTCGAGGCGGGCAGGTCATAAGACCGTGAAGTAAAGCCAACTTCGTCACAGGCGCGACGCTTGCTATTAACATAAACTTCAGAGGCTGGGTCGTCACCCACCAGAATGACTGCAAGCCCTGGTGCGCGTAGCCCTTGTTGGACGCGTTCAGCGACACGTTGTTTTACTTGTTCACGAACCTGTTGGGCGACACGTTTGCCGTCGATAAGTTGCGCAGTCATTGAGTTCCCCAAATAAAGAAAATGTGATGGCCAATTTGGTGGTATATTTTTGCATGTTTCGAGTGCTGATTGTAGTTAAGATTAGGGATAATTCATGAAGCTACGTATAATTAAGCATCGAATTGATTTAAAAAACAGCAGTCGGTGAATTTGGGCAAAAAAATGTTTGACGCTGCCCAGCCGAGTGGGTATTATTCGCCCCCGTTGTCAGGCCGCGTCCTGCACGGGTTTACTTAGATAGATGTCGGCGAGTAGCGCAGCTTGGTAGCGCACTTGGTTTGGGTCCAAGGGGTCGCTGGTTCGAATCCAGTCTCGCCGACCATTCTAAGCAAATAGAGTACCATGCGCCCGTAGCTCAGCTGGATAGAGCAACGGCCTTCTAAGCCGTCGGTCGCAGGTTCGAATCCTGCCGGGTGCGCCATTAAAGCCCTGGCATGACAAAGCACGTTGAAGTAAGTCAAAGTAAGTAGTGGTGGCTGTAGCTCAGTTGGTAGAGCCCCGGATTGTGATTCCGGTTGTCGTGGGTTCAAGTCCCATCAGCCACCCCATTTACGGCGAGTAGCGCAGCTTGGTAGCGCACTTGGTTTGGGTCCAAGGGGTCGCTGGTTCGAATCCAGTCTCGCCGACCATTCTCTCCCTCTCTCAGTAGATTCAAAATCCATCAGGTTCAGTAGCTAACGGCTCATGTGAGTTGATATTTAGACAAATCTAGCGCATATTGCTAACGTTTCGTTAATAAATATGGCGAGTCTCACGACGCATGACGACCGAAGCAAGAACTAAAACAACACATTCGACCGTACAGTTTGCCTACCTTATCTCGCAAATCAGCACGAGTTTGATCAACGCGACGCCAACAGAGTCAGCCAAGCATATTGAGCATGCTTTGGCAGCTTTGGGTAGTAATGATCGCAAAGACCGTTGTTATGTTTTTCTCTTCTCTGACGACTATCAAGAAATGTCGAACACGCATGAGTGGGTGAACCAAGGGATTAGCGCGCACAAGGATGACCTGCAACATGTACCTGCTGATGCCATGCCATGGTTTTTCCATGAGATGCAAGTTGAAGGCGTTATTCTGGTCAATGATACCGCGCAACTACCCGATGAAGCGGCTGGATTTAAAACCGAATTACTCCGTGAGAATATACAGTCAATGATGGCGGTTGGAATGTATCTCGAGGGACGACTTATCGGCTTTGTCGGGTGCGACCTGGTCCATCGTAGCTGTACCTGGGGTGATGAGGACGTTCGCCAAATGCGCCTAGTAGCGGATATGATCACCAATACCATTGCGCGGCATCGTACCGAGTCAAGACTCCAGCAAATGGAAGCGGAATTGCGCGCGGCGAACACGCGACTAGCACAATTAGCCCATGAAGACGGCTTAACAGAATTAAAAAATCGCCGTGGACTTGATGCTGCTTTAAGTAGTGAACTCAGCCGACTACAACGTAAACAGCAACAACTCACGGTAATGATGATTGATATTGATCATTTCAAACAGTTAAACGACCAGCATGGTCATATGGTGGGTGATGCCGCGTTACGGTGTGTCGCGCAGGAATTAAAGCACGCTCTACAACGCAGCGGTGAAACCATTGGTAGGTTTGGCGGCGATGAGTTTTTGGCCATTTGTCCGTTATTGACTGCAGAAGAAGCACAACAACGCGCAACGAGTCTTCTCGGAGGCATTAGTGCCTGTGAAGGGGCCGCCAAGTTAACGGTTAGTATTGGACTCTATACCTTTATACCAACCCCCGCGACAACCTCTGACGAGGTATTACGTAAAGTCGATAATGCAGTCTACCGAGCCAAACATAAGGGCCGGAATTGCTTCGAAATTGCTAGCTAACAGCGATCTTCTACAAAAAGATAACCTCCACTACTCGACTCCATCGCATCCCTTCGCTATAATGCGGCGTCATTTTCAAGGGCCCCAATAGTGGTGGGCTCAAGGCCAATAGTGAAGCCGAGGTAAGAAAGCAATGCAGGTTTCTGTAGAGACAACCCAAGGATTAGAGCGCCGCGCCACCATTACTGTGCCAGCGGCAACCATCGACGAAAAAGTCAAAGAGCTTTTGAAAAACGAATACCGTAATCGTCGCATTAACGGTTTCCGTAAAGGCAAGGTTCCACCGAATGTATTGCAAAAATTATTCGGCAAAGAAGCTCGTGCTCGCGCTGCGCAAGAATTAATGCAGAGCAAATATTTCGAAGCAATCATGCAGGAAAAAATCAACCCTGCCGGTCCACCTTCCATCGAGCCTAAAGTAAACGAAGCGGGTCAAGACCTCGAATTCGTTGCAACTTTTGAAGTTTATCCAGAAGTTGAAGTACAAGGCCTAGACAAGATTGCCATCGAAAAGCCAGACGTGACGGTGACCGAGAAAGATGTTGACGATATGCTCGACACTTTGCGTAAGCAGCACGCCAACTGGAAAGAAGTGAAGCGCAAATCGAAAAAAGGTGAGCGTATCACGATCGACTTTACCGGTCGTATCGATGGTGAAGAGTTTGATGGCGGTAAAGCACAAGACTTCGCTCTTGAGTTAGGCCAAGGCCGTATGATTCCAGGCTTCGAAGAAGAAATCATCGGCATGAAGACTGGCGAAGAGAAAACCATCAAGGTGACCTTCCCAGAAGATTACCATGCTGAAAACCTGAAAGGTAAAGAAGCTGAATTCGACATCGTTGCGAAGAAAGTAGAAGAGCAAGTTCTACCAGAAATCGACGATGAGTTTGTAAGCTTGTTTGGCGTGAAAGAGGGCGGCGTTGACGCACTTAAAGCTGAAGTTCGCAAAAACATGGAACGTGAGCTGAAAAATACAGTGCAGAGCAAAGTGAAAGAGCAAGTCTTGAAAGGCTTGGTCGAGAACAACGACGTTGAAACGCCGTCTGCGATGGTTAAGCAAGAAATCGACGTATTGCGTCGTCAAGCGATGCAACGCTTTGGTAACAACGCTCAGCAAATGCCGGAGTTGCCAGCTAACTTGTTCGAAGAGCAAGCGAAAGAGCGCGTGAAAGTCGGTTTATTGTTAGGCGAAGTAATTCGCGGCAACGACATTAAAGTTGATGATGCTAAAGTAGATGAAATCATTGCTAACAATGCATCAGCTTACGAAGATCCAGAAGAAGTTGTGGCTTACTACAAAGGTAACGAAGAGTTGATGCAGCAAGTTCGCAACGTTGCCCTTGAAGATCAAGCAATCGACTTTATTCTAGAGAAAGCGAAAGTTTCGGCGAAAAAGACCAGCTTTGACGAGTTGATGAACCCGAAACAGAAGTAAGTTCGCTGATTCCGTGCGCTAAGCGTTGACGGAATGACTCGCAACTTGGTTTAATGGCTCGTATAGTCTTATACGAGCCATTTTTATTTTAGGAGTAGTTTTATGTCGGAACTCGCGCACGATCCGCTCGCGCAGTTAGTCCCTATGGTGGTGGAGCAAACCGCTAAAGGGGAGCGTTCTTACGATATTTATTCGCGCCTGTTAAAAGAGAATGTGATTTTCTTGTGCGGCCAGGTTGAAGATCATATGGCGAACCTGATTGTCGCGCAGTTGTTATTCCTGGAATCGGAAAATCCAGATAAAGACATCTATATTTATATTAACTCGCCAGGTGGCGCAGTGACCGCAGGTATGGCTATCTATGACACCATGCGCTTCATCAAAAACGATGTAAGCACTGTCTGTATGGGCCAAGCGGCAAGTATGGGCGCCTTCTTGTTGGCCGGTGGAACCAAAGGTAAGCGTTATTGCTTACCGAACTCGCGGGTGATGATCCACCAGCCGTTAGGTGGTTTCCAAGGTCAGGCTTCTGACTTTGAGATCCATGCACGACAAATTCTCGATATAAAAGAACGACTCAATCGTATGCTGGCAGAGAATACTGGGAAAGATTACGAGCAAATCGCGAAAGACACCGATCGCGACTACTTTATGTCAGCGGAAGAAGCGGTAAATTACGGTGTAGTTGATAAAGTATTGACGCAACGAGCTGGAGAATAGCATGTCTGATAGCACCCAAGGTAATGGCGAACAGCCATTGTTCTGTACCTTTTGTGGGAAAAGTCAGCACGAGGTTCGCAAGTTAATTGCAGGGCCATCGGTCTTTATTTGTGATGAGTGTGTCGAGCTCTGTAACGACATACTCGAAGAAGAAATTAAAAACATTGCACCGAGTGAAACGTCTGATCGTTTACCGACACCGCGCGAAATTCGTAATCACCTTGATGCTTACGTAATCGGCCAAGAATTTGCCAAGCGTGTGCTCGCGGTTGCGGTTTATAACCACTACAAGCGCTTGCAGAACTCGGGTAAAGGTAAAGAAGAGGTCGAACTCGGCAAGAGTAATATTTTGCTGATTGGTCCTACGGGCTCGGGTAAAACCTATTTGGCGGAAACCTTGGCGCGCTTTCTTGACGTCCCATTCACCATGGCGGATGCCACGACCTTGACTGAGGCCGGGTACGTCGGTGAAGACGTCGAGAATATTATTCAAAAACTTCTACAGAAGTGTGACTACGACGCCGAGAAAGCGCAGCGTGGTATTGTCTACATTGACGAAATCGACAAGATCTCGCGCAAGTCAGATAATCCTTCAATTACCCGTGATGTTTCCGGCGAAGGTGTGCAACAAGCCTTGCTTAAGTTGATTGAAGGTACCGTAGCGGCGGTTCCACCACAAGGTGGCCGCAAACATCCGCAGCAAGAGTTCGTGCAAGTCGACACCTCCAAAATCTTGTTTATCTGTGGTGGTGCATTTGCCGGTTTAGAGAAAGTCATCGAGCAACGTGTCAGCACGGGTACCGGTATCGGTTTTGGTGCTGAAGTGAAGAACAAAGCCGCAGAGAAGATGGCCAACTTGCTGCAGCAAGTGGAACCGGAAGACCTGGTCAAGTATGGCCTGATCCCTGAGTTTATTGGCCGCTTGCCAGTATTAGCGACTTTGGAAGAACTTGACGAAGATGCTTTAGTACAAATTCTGCAAGAGCCGAAAAACGCCTTAACCAAGCAGTACGCAGCGTTGTTTGACATGGAAGGGGTTGAGCTTGAGTTCCGTGATGATGCCTTGCGTGCGATAGCTCGTAAAGCGATGCAGCGTCGCACTGGCGCTCGTGGTTTGCGGTCGATCGTTGAAGGCGTACTTCTTGATACGATGTATGATTTGCCGTCGTTAGAAAACGTAGCGAAGGTGGTGATTGATGAATCAGTGGTTACTGGCGAGTCAAAACCTATCATGATCTATCACAATCAAGAGCAAGAGAAGCATGCTTCAGGTGAATAACTAACTCAGTTAGATTGAAAATTGTGCAAAAAGGGCCGTTTAGGCCCTTTTTTTGTGCAAAACATTGAACTTTCTCAGCATGGCCTCATATTAGAGAGTAAGATAAATTTATCAGAATTGAAGTTACCCATCTGGAGATAATTATGAGCGAAGCACGGGTTGAACACCTCAGTATTCCAGTTTTACCGTTGCGTGACGTGGTGGTGTACCCGCATATGGTCATCCCGCTGTTTGTTGGACGTGAAAAGTCGATTCGCTGTTTAGAAGCTGCGATGGACAATAATAAGCAGATTTTCCTCTCGGCCCAACAAGACGCCAGTATTGACGAACCAGAAGAAAAAGACATCCACCAAATTGGTACGGTGGCGAATATCTTGCAATTACTGAAGTTGCCGGACGGCACGGTGAAAGTGCTGGTCGAAGGCTCTCAGCGTGCTGCAATTGATGCCTTCGAAGCCAGTGAAGATTTCTTCAAAGCGAAGGTCCATTACCTTGAATCCGAGGCGATGCCAGACAAAGAAGAAGAAGTCATGATCCGCTCGGCGATCAATCAATTTGAAGGTTATGTGAAGCTCAATAAGAAGATCCCTCCTGAGGTGCTCACCTCGTTGTCAGGGATCGAAGAAGCCGACCGCTTGGCCGATACTATGGCGGCACATATGCCATTAAAGTTGAATGACAAGCAAAAAGTATTAGAGATCACTGAGGTTCGCGAACGTTTGGAATTCCTGATGGCGCTGATGGAAGGTGAGATCGACTTACTACAGGTCGAGAAGCGTATCCGCACGCGTGTGAAAAAGCAGATGGAAAAAAGCCAGCGCGAATACTATTTGAATGAGCAGATGAAGGCCATTCAAAAAGAATTGGGTGAAATGGAAGACGGCCCTGATGAGTTCGAAGCGCTAGAGCAAAAAATTCAAGATGCCAAGATGCCAGAAGAGGCCGAGCAGAAAACTCGAGCTGAATTACAGAAGCTGAAGATGATGTCACCGATGTCGGCAGAAGCGACCGTTGTTCGCGGTTACATCGATTGGATGGTGTCGGTACCTTGGAAGAAGCGCTCGCGGATTAAGAAAGATCTGGCGAACGCTGAGAAGATTCTTGATGCCGATCACTACGGTTTGGAGAAGGTCAAAGAGCGCATTCTTGAATACTTAGCGGTGCAGCAGCGTACCAGTAAAGTCCGAGGTGCGATCCTGTGCTTGGTCGGTCCTCCGGGCGTCGGTAAAACCTCACTCGGCCAGTCAATTGCCAAAGCGACCGGACGCAAATACATTCGTATGGCCCTCGGTGGGGTGCGCGATGAAGCTGAAATTCGTGGCCACCGCCGTACCTACATTGGCTCAATGCCAGGTAAATTGATTCAAAAAATGGCCAAGGTCGGGGTACGGAACCCATTGTTCCTGCTCGATGAGATCGACAAGATGGCAGCCGATATGCGGGGGGATCCGGCTTCAGCTTTGCTGGAAGTGCTTGATCCAGAACAGAATGTGAATTTCAACGACCATTATTTGGAAGTTGATTATGATCTCTCCGATGTGATGTTCGTGGCGACCTCGAATAGCATGAACATTCCTGGTCCATTACTTGATCGGATGGAAGTGATTCGTCTTGCCGGGTATACCGAAGATGAAAAGCTAAATATCGCCAAACGTCATTTATTGCCGAAGCAGCTCGATCGTAACGGTCTTAAAGAGAAAGAGTTAACGATTAAGGATGATGCGATTCTTGGCATCATTCGCTACTACACACGTGAAGCTGGCGTGCGGAACCTCGAGCGCGAAATTTCACGCCTGTGTCGCAAAGCGGTGAAAAAGATTGTGCTGGATAAGCGCCTGAAGAAAGTCGAAATCAACGCCGACAACCTAAAAGATTTCCTAGGTGTGCAGCGCTTTGATTACGGCAAGGCAGAAGAAAGCAACCAAATTGGCCAAGTCACCGGCTTAGCGTGGACCGAGGTAGGCGGCGATCTACTTACCATCGAAGCAACGAACGTCGCAGGTAAAGGTAAGATTACATCGACTGGTTCCTTAGGTGATGTGATGCAAGAGTCCATTCAGACGGCGCTTACGGTGGTCCGCAGTCGTGCTGATAAATTGGGTATTGCTGACGACTTTCACGAGAAACGTGACATTCACGTGCACGTACCCGAAGGTGCCACGCCAAAAGATGGCCCCAGCGCCGGTATTGCGATGGTGACAGCGTTAGTTTCGTCACTCACACAAATCCCAGTGCGTGCCGATGTAGCGATGACAGGTGAGATTACCTTGCGCGGTGAAGTACTTGCCATTGGTGGGCTTAAAGAGAAGCTTCTAGCGGCGCATCGCGGTGGAATTAAGCATGTATTGATTCCAAAAGATAACGAGCGTGACCTGCAAGAAATCAGTGATAACGTTAAGGGAGACCTCACGATTCAGCCAGTTCAGTGGATCGACGAAGTGTTGGCAGTCGCATTAGAGCGCCAACCAGAGGTAAAAAAGGCCCATTAAGACGGTAAAATGCGGGCTGCGAAGCCGCAACATGGCTGCAGGCCGCATTCTTTCGTCAAAAAAATTGTGAAAAAGGGTTCTCAATCGAAAATCTTGTGGTAGCCTAGAGTCAAAGTGAATGGTCAGGGGAAACCTTAAACACCGCCTGACGGGGCACTTGAACGACAGGGAAACGTAAAAGTAGTCGGAGACCTGTTGAATCGCTTGAACAGATTGTTCAAGCTTGTTATAACCTTCGCTGGCCCATTGAAAAGCTAATGGAACCAAGCAAAATCTGATAATAACAATCTAAGGGGATGATACTGTGAACAAGTCTCAGTTAGTTGACAAAATTGCAGAGGGAGCAGAAATTTCAAAAGCTGCTGCAGGTCGAGCTCTGGACTCTTTTATTGAAGCAGTAACTGATGCTTTGAAAAAGGGTGATTCAGTACAATTAGTAGGTTTCGGTACCTTCGCAGTTCGTGAGCGTTCAGCTCGCACGGGTCGTAACCCACAAACTGGCCAGACGATTCAAATCGCTGCGGCAAAAGTACCTTCTTTCAAAGCCGGTAAAGCACTGAAAGACTCAGTAAACTAATCTCTGCGGAGCGGTAGTTCAGCTGGTTAGAATACCGGCCTGTCACGCCGGGGGTCGCGGGTTCGAATCCCGTCCGTTCCGCCAGCGAATAGAGAAAGTAACCCGAAGCCTGTCTTCGGGTTATTTTTTTTCTGCGTAATGAGATAGAATAACGCGCGGAAAAAATCAGCACACTTTGAGGTTAAGAGACGATTATGTTGGAGAGGATTCGTGAAGGGTCACAGAGCCTTTGGGTCAAGGTATTCCTTGTACTCATCGCGTTAACGTTTGCCTTGGCAGGGATTGGTGGCTATATCGCTAACCAGCCAGAGCCAGCGGTCGCAATGGTGAATGGCGAAGAGATTACCCAAGTAGAGTTTGACCGAGCGGTCGAAAACGAGCGGGCCCGTCAGCAACAGCAAATGGGCGAATTTTATGACCAGCTTGCGCGTGACCCGAGATTTACCCAGCAGCTACGCATGCGCGTGGTGAATGACCTGGTGAATCAAAAGCTGTTAGAGCAAGCAGCTAAAGGTCAGGGCTTACGGGTTTCTGCGGCACAAGTGAAGGCTGCAATTCGCGACATTTCAAGTTTCAAAGTTGCCGGTCAATTCGACAACGATTTATACCTAACCACACTGCGTAGCTTGGGTTACACACCAGATGGTTTTGCCCAAGTGGTGCGCCGTGATTTGGTTACGCAGCAGTTCGTGCAGGGCGTTATCTCGAGTGAATTCGTATTGCCAAGCGAGGTAGATGCAACGCAACAGCTGATCGGCCAAACCCGTAGTGGTAAATATGCCGAAGTTGCTTTAGCTGATTACCTTGCGCAAGTCGAAGTAGACGAAGCGGCGGTTGAAGCTTGGTACAACGACAATATCCAACAGTTTGCGGTACCAGAAAAGGTTAAGCTAGCTTATGTTTTAGTTGACGCAGGTAGTATTGCCGAGTCTATCGACATTGCCGAAGAAGAGGTACAGGCCTACTACGAAGGCAACATGAGCCGGTATTCAACCGAGCCACAATATCGTTTCTCGCACATTTTGATTGAGACAGGCGACGATGCAGCGGCGGCAGAAGCCGAAGCTGAAACCCTCTTGGCTGAACTTGAAGCCGGCGCTGATTTTGCTGAGCTGGCACAAGCTAATTCTGACGATGTATTTTCGGGTGAACAGGGCGGTGATTTAGACTTTATCGAAGCTGGTACCATGGATGCTGACTTTGAAGAGGCAGCTTTTGCGCTGGAGAATGTCGGTGACATGACCGGCGTGGTAGAGACCAGCTTTGGTTACCACATCATCAAGCTGACAGACATCAAAGAAGGCTCGGTAACGCCACTTGAAGAAGTCCGTGCTGAGATTGTTACTGAACTACAAGATGAGCGTGTGAAGCAACGTTATTACGAGCTACAACAGCAGGTCGCTGAACTGACGTTTGAAGTGCCAGACACATTTGCACCAGTGAATGAAGAGCTGGGCTTAAAAGTACAAGAGACCGAGTTGTTTAGTCGTAACGCTGCACCGTCACCATTAGATAGCGCAGCCGTACTAGAGCCAGTTTTTAATGGTCCATTGATCAGTGAACAGCTTAATAGTGAACTGATTGAAATCAGTGATACTGAGTCAGTTGTTGTACGTGTGCTTGAGCACGAAGCAGCCACAACCCAACCGCTTGATGAAGTACGTGCACAAGTAAGCGAACAAATTCGTCGTGAACGTGCGCAAGAAATGGCTTCTGAGCGTGCTGCGGAAATCGTTGCTAAACTGCAAGCTGATGAAGCGACAGGTGTTGACTTCACCGCGCTAGATAACGTTTCACGCCAAGTGCCGGGGCATCCGCGCGCAGTGGTACAGAAATTGTTTAATCTTAGTGCGCCGGCAGCAGGTAATGTGACCGCCGACACAGCAAACTTAGCTAATGGTAATGTTGCCGTTGTAGCGCTGAGTGGTGTGCAGGCAGGTAGCATTGACGAAGCCCAGTCAGCACAACTGCAAGACCAGTTGATGAATAGCTATATGCAAGAAAGCTATCAGGCGGTGGTGAGTGCCTTGCGTGCAGATGCCGAGATTGAGATTTTGCTGAATAGCGACAACGAAACGCAAGAGTAAGCATTACTCGTACTTTAAAGCGTTAGAACCATAAAAAACGCATCCATTCGGATGCGTTTTTTTGTTTGCGATATTAGTTCGGATAGAGTTTAGGCAGTTCCGATTTGGGTTGTTGCTGTGCTTTGCGTTTCGCCTCAATAGCACCCTGTAATGCGCGCCATAGCGCTTTACCTTCCTGCCAGTCATGTTGTCCAGTAGAAAAGCGTGCGCGTTGCAGGTGCTCAAGCTGGCTGCGTAAGGCGTCGTGCGCATAGTAGTCAGCTAGCGTATTCAATTGCCCAGCAATTTTTAACTGTGCTCGCATCCACTGTTTCAATGCAACGTCGACCGCGGCAGCATCATTAGCGTTACAGGCGCGCTTCACTGCTTTGAGTTGCTGTTGTTCGGCGGGCTGCGCAGTAGGTGTTGTTGGGTCTTCTGAAGTTGCGTGCCGGCGCTGCTGGCGTGCGCGCGTAAACCAAACGAGCAGCGTTAGTAGCCAGAGCACAGCAAATACTGCTGTAGCTATTTGCCAATAGCTGAGGTTTTCGTAGGGCTTACTGGAAGTTGACGATTGACCTCCGCTGCTGGCAGTACTGGCTGGGCTAGGGGATGGCTCGGTCGCTGGGATATCTGCAGCTTCGTCGTTCGTGGCGACAACTCGCTCGCGACCATCACTAGCGCCAGGCGCGACAGTAACGACTTGACCAGGCGCAGAAGCTTCTTGGCGTTCGCGCAGCTGGGTATTGAACCAAGGTACTGTAAGGCTCGGGATCTCGAGTCTGCCAGCACTATGGGGAATAACTGTAACACGCAACGTTTGCTGTGAAACAAGGCTGCCATTGCGTTGATTCATTGCCGACTCCGGTGCCTCCGGATAAACGCTAGCGTCTTGCAACGAGAGCTGACGTACGAGTGCGTCTAAGCGCGGTAGTTGATCAGCCAGTGGGCCGACGGCCGTCAGGCGATAGGTGAGGGTCAGGGGTTCACCCTGTGTTATTTGTAATTGTTCATCCTGTGGCTGTGTGCTCGCTTCATTGCCGACCGAAACCGATAGCGTTACCAGCTCTGCCGGAAGCCACGTATGTTGCGCAGGCCAGTCAGCAGGAATGGGCTTGACCTCGATCGGTAAATTGGTCGCGGCGGTGGTGACCGAGCGAGTTGAAGAAAAACTGGGAAATAGTGTACGGTTGCTCTCGACGTTAATTTGCCCTTGGAAGACTGGACCTCGAATCTCCTGTGCACCTGAACGTTGGGGTATCACAATGAAGCTACGTTCAAATACTTGGAACATGCGGCCATCGATCACCTCAGTGCTGTCTTGATCGCGCCCCACTTGGCGAATATCGGCATCCTCTAATTGTGGCGGAATAATATTGCCGCTGTGCAAGTTTGCTGCCAGATAGAGCTTGGTGGTTAAAACTACTTGCTCTTGTACGTAAATATCGTCGCGGTCGAGTTCGACGCGCATGAAAGCATCGCGTTGCTCAGTGAGCGCTGGGTCATCTGCCGCTAACACTTTAAGGGTGAGTTGATTTGACTCGGTACCGGCCACAGTAAATGGTCCTAAAGCATACTCACCCGATTGTTGTGGCGCTTTGGCAACCGTTCGAAAGGTCTTTTCCCGAGTGGTTTTACCATTGATGATTTGCGTTGTGCTGCTGCTCGATGTGCCCATTACTTCAAAGTCGGGTAACAGCTCTGCAGGTCGCCAAGCACGGTCCTCTATAAAGGCATCGACAGTTAACGTAAGAATGAAGGTATCGCCACTGGCGACCGGGTTTTTATCAACACTGATAACGACCGAGTCTGGCGTGTCGGATTGCGCAAAAGCTGTTGGTGCTGCGCTCGTTATCAGTAGCGCTAACATGCCAAGTAAGGCTAAATGACGGAATAGAGTTACCACTGTTTATCGACTCCTTGGGGCAGACGCTCGCGGCCTCGGCGACGTGCTTCGAGCTCCATTTTTCGTTGTAACAAAATGGCTGGGTCATCCTCGATTCGATTCAGCCAGTTTTCCATTTGTTGTCGTTGTTCTTCGCTGAGTTGCTCAGCACTCGTTTGCGCTTGTTGAGCTTCCTCGCCAGTTTCGTCTTCGGCAGCATTATCTGCCGCTTCAGCTTCAGGTTGCGGAGCACCCTCTTGTGGTGTTTCAGGCTCTTGCTCTGGTGGTGGTTGCTCACCTTCTGCGCCAGGTTCCGCAGAGGGCTGTTGTTGGCCCTCTTGCTTCTGTTGTTCTTGTTGTCCGTCACCTTGTCCTTGCTGCTGTTGCTGCTTTTGCTGTTCGGCAAGCGCCTTAGCTAAGGCCAGGTTGTCTTCTGCTTGGCGCAAATCAGGGTTACGTCGCAAGGCCTCTTGATAGACGTTGGCAGCCTCGTCGAAGCGTTCCAACTGCATCAAGGCATTGCCTTGATTATAGTAACCTTCAGCATTGTCCATTTGCGAGAAGTCCATTAAGGCGCCTTCATAGTTGCCACGCGCATAATTCGCCGTACCGCGTTGCCATGGATCAGTAGCAATTTGTGCCGCGCGCCCGTACTCTTCTTCGCGCAGCGCCTCGTCAGCCTGTTGATAAGGGGTTTGCCAAAGCTGTTGATGCCAAGCTAACCCCTCATCGCTAGCATTGTCACTGGCTTGCGCATGGGCGCTCGGTGGGGCCAAGAACAGGACGTTCGTTAAGCAAAACAAACCGAGCAGTTGCAGCGCACCGCGGCGCAGTAATGGCAGTAGCAGTAGCACCGCTAAACCTATCAGCCAAGGCCCCTGATCCACCCATGCGTCACCACGCTGGTCTTCACTTTCACTGCCTTCACGTTGCAGCGGTGGCATGCTGCTTAAATACTGCAGATCCTGTTGATCCTGACGCCATTCGCTAAAGCGCCCGTTACTCATACTCGCTAAGCGCTCGAGGCGGCTGGCTAACATTTTCGGTACTACGACATCACCGCCGCCATCGCGGAGTAAATTGCCATTTGGTAATTGAATGGGGGCGCCTTGTTCAGTGCCTAACCCCAGAATCGCAATACGATGTGGATGATTGCGCACAAAGTTCGTGATTTCCCTTTGGTCTCGAGTATCAATGCCATCGGTGAACCAATAAATATCGCCTTCGGCATAGCCAGCTTCGCGGAGCAAGCGATCTGCCAGCTCTAAAGCTGACAAGGGATAGCTGCCTTGCACGGGCATAAGGTCAGGCCGTAACGCGCGAATCAGGTTACTAAGACTGCGTGAGTCGGTGGTGAGTGGACTGATAACATAGGCATCGCCGGCATAGGCGATTAACCCAGTTTCGCCGTCAAGTTGCTCATTGGCAAGGGCCATAGCCTTAAAGCGCATCTGTGTGAGGCGGTTGGGGGTGATATCAGTCGCTAACATCGATTGCGAAACGTCAAGCACGATGACTTGCCCTGCTGCCAATTGGAATACCGGTTGCGGTTTTTTCTCCCAGGTCGGGCCAGCGAGGCCGATAGTCAAACTGAGCAAGGCGAGCGGCAATAGCCAAGCTAAGCCATTACCACTCTGGTTGCGATTTTCGATGACTAATAATTGCGAAAGGTGTGGCGCAACCACTTGGTTCCAGCCCTGTTGCCGCCGATTCTTACGCCAAATTAGCCAGGCGCTCCACACAGCGACCAGACTTGCCAAGAGCCACCAAGGCCGCACGAAATGAAAAAGTTCTAAGTTCATGCTGCCGACCTCCGCCATAACTGCCGCACTTGAGCGAGCAATAAGCTAAAGCCAAAGAGTCCTAGCGCAATGCCAGCAGGCCAGAAGAAAAGTTCGGTCTGGGGGCGACGTAATTGCTCATCGCCACTTACCGGTTCGTATTGATCCAGTGTACGATATATCTGCTCGAGCTCCTCTGTGCTGCGGGCACGAAAATACTCGCCCCCTGTGGCTTGGGCGAGACCTTGCAGCATGGCTTCATCTAGATCACGACTGGGATTCACTTTGCGCTGTCCAAAGAAACTATCGACGATGACTTCCTCCGCACCTACGCCGATAGCATAGATTTTCACGTCGTAATAACTAGCAAGCTGTTGCGCTTGCTCAGGTGAAACATAGCCTGCGGTATTTTGCCCATCGGTAAGCAGAATCAATATTTTGTTGCTTTCTTCATTGTCGCGAAAACGTTTCACGGCAAGGGCAACTGCATCGCCGATCGCCGTACGTTCACCAATTAAGCGTAGTTGAGCTTCTTCTAATAACTGTTTTACGCTTGCCAGATCGTAGGTGATAGGGGCTTGCACGTAAGCAGTATCGGCAAACAGAATGAGGCCCATCTTGTCACCTTTGCGCCGCTCGACAAAGTCACTCACCACGTGCTTGACCATATCAAGGCGATTCACCTCTTCGCCCTCAATCCTCATGTCGGCAATTTCCATACTGCCTGACAAATCAACAGCTAGGACCATCTCGCGTGCTTCACTACGAATTTGCACCGGTTCGCCGAGCCATTGCGGGCGGCACAAAGCCACAATCAATAAACTCCACAATAGGAGTAGCAGTAGACTCCGTAGCAGTGATTGCTTTTGTTGCGCCGCATCTTGTTCAAACGACAGGAGTTGCGCGACGCGAAGGGTTGAAAAATGTTGTTGGCGTGGACGGCGCAGCCACCAAAGTAACGGAGCTAAAAACCAAATTAGACCCAGCCATGGCCAAGCAAATTCAATCATTGATGGCCCTCCGTTGCTGTTGACTTGGCGGTAAAGCTTGTTTGAGCCAAGTACGTGCAAACTGAGCATAGCGTTGCTGCAGAGCCTGTTGGTTTGTGGCAGGTCGATAGGCGGCTTGCTCGACTTCGACCAGGAGATCGTAATAGCGCGCGGCATTGCGTTCGCTAAGATGCGCCACCAGAAAGTCGCGCCATGCTTTACCAGTCAGATGTGCAATGTGCTTACGCGGGTAGTAACCCATGCAAGCTTGCTTAAGTAGTAAATTGAGTTCATTCAAACTGGCGTTGGCTGACAATGCGCGCAATGCCGCACGCTTGACCCGCCGCCGTCGCGCAGCACGAATACTAGCTATGACAAGGACAGCAGTGAGCGTGATGGCGAGGATGCCGACTGCATACCACCCTGGCGCCAGTGGCCACCAAGAGGCAGCTGGAGCGGCAATAATTGGGTTAAGCTCGCTTAAGGCAGGATTATTCATTACAGCATGACCTCCGGCCATTGTTCTTCGAGTGGTCGCGCAGCACTAAATTGGTGTAGCTCCAAGTTCAGCTGCTGAAATTGGGCTAATAGTTCTTGTTGTAGCTGCGCATGTTCAGCCGTGTACGCGTCACGTTGGAGTTGCTCACCCGCCGCAAATTCTAATCGCTGTTGACCGTCGCTTAGGGCGATATCCTGTTGTGCTAGTGCAGCAGGAAATTGGTGCTCAAGGGGATCGCTGCATTGTAACAGTTGCAAACTGCAGTGACGCTGCAAAGCTTGCAACTGCGTGAACGTGGCAGCCGAAAAGTGCTGCCAATCACTAATGATGTGAATTATCGTACCGGGCTTGGCCACTTGCTGCGCGCGCTGAAGCAAGTCATCTAAAGTTGCTTTGCTTTCTTCCACGGATTTTTGCTGCCAGTTTGCCAAGCTTTCATTTTGCAATTCGACCAGGCTATGAATAATTCGCAAAACGCCCTGTTGCCGTGCTTGCGGGCGTATTTCTACATGCCGTTGCGGGTGGCCAATGAGCGCACCTACGCGGTCACCGCGTTGCACCGCGAGCCATGCCATCGCGGCAGTCAAGTGACAGGCAAGCACACTTTTTAGTAATAGTTGGCTACCAAAGTGCTGTGAGGCTGAGAGGTCAACGATGAACATCACCGGACGCTCTCGCTCTTCACGATACAGCTTGGTATGCGGTGTGCCTGTACGCGCGGTGACGCGCCAGTCAATCGCTCTGACGTCATCACCTGCTTGATAATGGCGCACTTCATCAAATTCCATACCGCGGCCACGCGTTTTACTCAGCAACGCACCGGTTTGTGCTTTCGGTGGGTGTAACTTGCGATGGCGGGCAAAGGCACCCACTTTGCTACGGTAGTACATTAGCTCGGCGCTACCGACCTGAATACCATCACTATGCCACTGTTGTAGCCACTCGTTCGCGTTGGTCATAACCATTTACGGCGTCGGAACTTCTTGCAAGATGACTTGCAAGGCTTGATCGGCCGTAATGCCATCGGCCTCGGCTTGATAGCTCAGAATAATACGATGACGTAAGACATGGGCAAAGACCGCTTGAATGTCATCCGGTGTGACGAAATCACGACCAGCCAACCACGCTTTCGCGCGCGCGCAACGATCCAAGGCGATTGTTGCGCGTGGGCTGGCACCATAACTTAGCCAACGCGCGAGGTCATTTGAGTAATGCTCCGCTTGGCGGGTTGCAATGACCAATTGTACAAGATAGTTTTCAACTTCCTCATCCATGAAAACCTCGAGCACTTCTTTACGCGCGGCAAATATATCCTGTTGGCTCAATGGCGCTGGCATCGTCACTTCGCCATGTAGCTCCTCCCCACGTGTTAGGCGTAAAATATCAAGCTCAGTGGCTGCTGCTGGGTAATCGAGGTTCAACTGCATTAAGAAGCGATCAAGCTGCGCTTCTGGCAGCGGATAGGTACCTTCTTGTTCAAGCGGGTTTTGCGTAGCAAGAACCATAAATAAACCAGGCAGAGGGTAGGTGGTTTGGCCTACAGTAATTTGCCGCTCAGCCATGGCCTCGAGTAATGCTGATTGCACCTTAGCGGGAGCACGGTTGATTTCGTCCGCCAAAATAACGTTGTGAAATAATGGGCCTTTTTGAAAAACAAACTCACCGGTTTCCGGTCGGTAGATATCCGTACCAGTTAAATCGGCGGGTAATAGGTCAGGGGTAAATTGAATGCGGTGGAAGTCGCCTTCAATGCCTTTTGCTAAGGCATTGACCGCCCGTGTTTTGGCGAGCCCTGGCGGGCCCTCCACTAATAAGTGGCCGTCGGCAAGAACGGCAATCAGCAAGCTTTCGGTGAATTCCGGTTGCCCGAGCACTTGGCTGTCTAAGTAATTTCGCAGGTTTTGAAACTGTTCTGCGGCCATGTTAACCCCTAATGTGGTAGCTGTGTCTATACTCTAGTATGTACTTTACCTAAAACAAGAGTTTAATTCTTGGGATGAAACCGCTAGAATTTGTAATAAATCGTGAGGTCTGACCAGATCAGAAATCCGCCAATTTCCCGAACAGAGGTAGTGAACTATGACGTCTCGTCAGCAACTGACTACGCCACAGGGTGACCGCATTGCGGTAGTCGCTGGGCTCCGCACACCATTTGCCAAACAGGCAAGCTATTACCATGGTATCCCAGCGCTCGATTTAGGCAAAATGGTTGTGCAGGAAATGCTCAATCGTTATGGCTTAGACGGCAAAGAAGTTGAACAGTTGGTGTTCGGCCAAGTGGTGCAAATGCCATCGGCGCCTAACATTGCACGTGAAATCGTGTTGGGTACCAGCCTGCCGGTAAGCACCGATGCCTATAGCGTATCGCGTGCCTGCGCGACCAGCTTTCAAGCCACCGTCAATGTGTTAGAAACTATGGTGGCGGGCAATATCAGCGTTGGTATCGCTGGCGGCGCCGACTCGTCTTCTGTATTACCGATTGGGGTGTCACGCAAACTTGCCCATGCGCTGGTTGATTTAAACAAAGCGCGGAGCCTAGGCCAGCGGCTAGGTATTTTGAAGCGTCTGAGTTTTAAAGATCTGTTACCGGTACCGCCAGCGATTGCTGAATACAGTACTGGATTGACGATGGGCGATACGGCTGAGCAGATGGCGAAGACCCACGGTATCGAACGTGCTGACCAAGATGCTTTAGCGCATCGCTCACACAGTCTTGCCCACGAGGCATGGGAAGCTGGCAAACTGGATGACGAAGTCATGACTGCTTTTGCCGAACCGTACAAAGACTTCTTGCGTCGTGATAATACGATTCGTAGTGATAGTAAATTAGACAGTTATGCGAAGTTGCGCCCGGTGTTCGATCGCAAACACGGCTCTGTTACCGCGGCGAATAGTACGCCGCTCACGGATGGTGCTGCCGCGGTCTTATTAATGACCGAGAGCAAAGCAAAAGCATTAGGTTATGAAATTCTAGGGTATATCAAGAGCTACGCATTTAGTGCCATAGGCGTAGAAAAAGATATGTTGATGGGGCCATCGTTTGCCACACCGATCGCGCTTGATCGCGCTGGCATGAAGCTAAGCGATCTTGACCTGATCGATATGCACGAGGCGTTCGCTGCACAAACCCTTGCCAACGTGAAGATGTTTGCCAGTAAGAAGTTTGCGCAAGAGCAGTTGGGGCGCAGTGAAGCGATTGGCGAAATCGACATGGATAAATTTAATGTCTTGGGTGGTTCGATCGCTTATGGTCACCCGTTTGCCGCAACTGGAGCGCGGATGATTACGCAAACCCTACGTGAGCTTAAGCGACGCGGAGGCGGTACCGCATTAACCACGGCGTGTGCTGCAGGTGGTCTAGGTTCAGCAATGATTTTGGAGAGTAACTAATGACTGATACGAAACGCGCATTTACCCTTGAAACGCGTGACGATGGCGTCGCGGTTATTCATATTGATGTACCAGGCGAGTCGATGAATACGCTGAAAGCTAGCTTTGCTGAAGAAGTGAGCAAGGTGTTGGGCAAGCTGGAACAGCTCAGTACGCTGAAAGGTGTGGTGGTCATCAGCGATAAACCGGGTTCGTTTGTCGCTGGGGCCGATATTAGCATGATTGCCGAGTGTGAAAATGCTGCCGATGCCGAGAGTTTGGCGCGGCAAGGGCAAGCAATGTTCGATCGTATCGAGCAGCTCAAAGTGCCGGTGGTGGCTGCTATCGACGGTGCGTGTTTAGGTGGTGGCTTAGAGCTCGCCTTAGCATGTCATTATCGAATCTGTACCGATAGTGAGAAAACGTCATTGGGTTTACCTGAGGTTCAGCTAGGTTTACTGCCTGGCTCTGGCGGAACCCAACGTTTACCGCGTTTGATTGGTATTCAAAAAGCGTTGCCTTTAATCCTTGCGGGTAAGCAGTTACGTCCAAAACAAGCGAAGAAACAAGGCATTGTAGATGATGTCGTGCCTGCTAGCATTTTGCTAGAGGCCGCCGTTGAGAAGGCGCTGAATAGCAAACCGAAAGTGCAAAAGGTTCACCATAGCCTTATCAACAAAGGTCTTGAGGGTACCAGCTTTGGTCGCGGTATTATTTTCAAAAAGGCCCGCGAACAGGCGCAAGCGAAGGCCAAGGGCAATTATCCGGCGATTGATGCAATTATTGACACGATTAGCTATGGTGCTGACCATGGCTTTGAAGAAGGCCTGCAATACGAAGCTCGCCAGTTTGGCATGCTGGCAATGACGCCAGAATCAAAACAGTTGCGCGGCATTTTCTTTGCCACAACGGCGATGAAGAAAGAGACCGGTGCTGGCGCGACGAAGCCTAACAGTGTGGAGCGCGTCGGTGTGCTTGGCGGTGGCCTTATGGGCGGCGGTATTGCTTATGTTACCGCAGCAAAAGCTGGCATCCCTGTACGTATTAAGGATATCGCGGAGCAGGGTATTGTGCATGCGATGAAATACAGTTATGACTTGCTGAACAAGAAAGTGAAACGCAAGCACATGCGCCGTGCGGAGCTTGAGAAAACGATGCTGCGCTTGAGCGGCACGCTGGATTATTCAGGTTTTGCGCGCACGGACCTCGTGATCGAAGCAGTGTTCGAAGACCTCGAGCTGAAGCAAAAGATGGTTGCGGACGTCGAAGCGAATGCGCAAGAGCACACGATTTTTGCTACGAATACGTCGAGTTTGCCGATCACGCAGATTGCTGCCAAAGCCAAGCGACCTGAAAATGTGATTGGTCTGCATTACTTTTCGCCGGTAGACAAAATGCCATTGGCAGAAATCATTACCCATGCCAAAACCTCGGATGAGACCATTGCAACCACGGTTGCGCTGGCGAAGAAACAAGGTAAAACACCGATAGTCGTCAAAGACGGCGCAGGTTTTTATGTGAATCGTATCCTTGCGCCTTACATGAATGAGGCGGCGCGCTTAGTTCTTGGTGGCGAGCCGATAGAGGTGGTCGACAAAGCGTTGGTGAAATTTGGTTTCCCAGTGGGGCCAATGAAGCTAATGGACGAAGTGGGGATCGATGTTGCAGCTAAAGTTGCGCCCATTATGGCGAATGAACTGGGCGATCGCTTCCGTGCGCCAGACGCCTTTGGCAAGCTGCTAGACGACGATCGTAAAGGCAAGAAGAACAAGAAGGGCTTCTATGCTTATAGCGGCAAGAAACCAGGTAAGGAAGTTGATAGCAGCGTCTATAACTTACTCGGAATTCAACCGAATGCGCAGCTCAGTGCCAAAGAAATCGCGCGCCGCACGGTGTTCTTAATGCTTAATGAGGCTGCCTATTGTTTGGCCGAAGACATCATTCGTAGTCCACGTGACGGCGATATTGGCGCTATTTTCGGTATCGGCTTTCCACCGTTCCGTGGTGGCCCTTTCCGTTACATGGATAGCCTTGGTATTGCTGAGGTGGTTGGGCAATTACGCGGTTATGCCAAAGAGCATGGCGAGCGGTATGAGCCAGCACCATTGTTAGTCGAAATGGCAAATGAAGGCCGTTCGTTTTATAATGACGGCGATTAATACGTTGTAAGGGCGTTATGAAGCCGGCCAATGTCGGCTTCATGACACCTGTTTGAGGAGGTTGTTTTGTTGATTGCGCTGTGTTGTTTGCTGTCTGCGCTTTTGGTTTACGTTCAAGCATTACGTAATGCGATGGGAGCGAAACGTTGGGGTTTTGCCGCGCTCATGCTTGGACCTATTGTCCTGCCCTTATTCATCTCACAAAAACGCATGACGTTGATACGCGCATTAGGTCGCGAAAACGTATTGTGGCAGCCGCGCTAAGGATTATTCTTTAGCGTCGCTAATGTGGTGCTAATGTGCGCTAAGAAATTCTCGCGACGCAAAGGCTCTGCAAACAGGAAGCCTTGCGCAAACTCGCAGTTAAGATTGTTTAAGGTTGCTGCCTGCTCAAGGTTTACCACACCTTCGGCAACAACATCGAGGCCGAGGTTATGCGCCATGGCGACAATGGATGCGACCATATTGCGATCCCGCTCAGCACCATTAATATCGTCAATGAAAGCTTTATCGATTTTTAGCGTTTGAATAGGGAAGCGCTTCAGATAGGCGAGTGATGAATAGCCGGTACCAAAGTCATCGAGTGCAAGGTGAATACCTAAGTTATTCAGCTCGGTCATGATCTCAATGGCGCGTTCAGGGTCATCCATGACAACCCCTTCGGTAATCTCTAATTCCAAGTAGCTTGGATGGAGTTTTTCTTCCTGCAAGATACTCATGATGCGCTTAGCTAAGTCAGGCTGCAGGAATTGCTTCGCAGACAGGTTAACAGCAACTCGGCCCTGTACCGCACCAGCTTCTACCCACTCACGCATGTCGCGGCAGGTTTGCCGTAATACGCGTTCACCCACATCAATAATCAAGCCAGTCTCTTCCGCAAGCGGAATGAAGTCCGCGGGGCTGACCACACCAACTTCAGGGATCTCGAGACGAACCAAAGCTTCTAAGCCGACGAATTTATTCGAGCGCAAGGAAACTTTAGGTTGGTAATGTACTTGCAGATAGTTGTTGCGCAAGGCGTGGCGCAATTGGTTTTCTACTTGTAAGCGACGCACCGCGTTTTTGTTCATCGATTCATTGAAAAACTGGTAGGTTGCGCCACCACGATTCTTGGCATGATACATCGCCGTATCAGCGTTCTGCAGAAGCTCTTGTGATGATTGTCCATCGTTGGGATAGACCACGATACCAATAGAACTGCTGACCACGATATCGTGCCCACTAATGTGGAACGGCTGTGACAAACATTCAAGAATCCGTTTGGCCGCAGATGTGATGACGCGCACATCGGTGGTGTCTTCCAGCATTAGAATAAATTCATCGCCCCCAAGGCGATAGAACGTATCTTGTGGGCGGCCCACTTCGCCCACGCGCTCAGCAACGTGCATCAATAAGTGGTCACCGACCTCGTGGCCGAGGGAATCGTTGATCTTCTTAAAGTCATCGAGATCGAACAAGAGTAGGGCATGCATGATGCGCTTGCGTACAAGGTTCGAATGACTGACTTGGAAATACGAGCGGTTCGGTAGCCCGGTCAAAGTATCGGTATTCGACAACCGACGCAGTTCACGCTCGGCGTTTTTACGATCAGTAATATCTGAGAAAGTAGCGACGTAATAAGAAATCTCTTTGCTTTCATCACGAATGGCATCAAGGGTCAATTCCATTTGATACACAGTACCGTCTTTCCGCAAATCTTCTAACTCGCCGTGCCAAGTTCCCTGTTGTTGTACAATTTGCTTAATTTGCTCAAGGTGATCAGGGCTGTACAAGCTGAAGCGCAGGGAGCGACCTATCATGTCATCGCGTCGATAGCCGGTGATTCGGGTAAATGACTGGTTGGTTTCAACCACGTTGAATTGGGCATCGTAAATACAGACGCCATCAGAGATATTGGTGATGGACGCGGCAAGCATTTTGAGTCGCTCTTCCGCGGTCACCAGTGGCGTTATATCTTTAAGCGTACCGGTCATACGACGCGGACGTTGTTGATCATCGTAGGTGACTATTTTGCCGCGGTCGAGAACCCACATCCAACCTTTATTCGAGGCGACTCGGTAGGTTTGCTCATAGTGGTCAGTTTTGCCCTCAAGGTAGTTTCGCAGTGTCCAACGCACTTTTGCAATGTCGGCCGGGTGGATATTGGATTTCCCAGAGTCATCACCGAAACGAATACCATCTTCAGGAAAAGTCTTTAATTGCCGCCACGTATTATGCCGATGCAATTCGTCAGTATCGATATGCCAATCCCAAAGCTGGTCGCCGCTGCCCCACAAGCTAAGTTTCAGGCGCTCCTCGCTATCGCGGAGCAGATGAATGGCCTGCCGGCGCGTACTAATGATGGCACCCACACCCACTAAAATACCAATCAATAGCGCTGCATAAAAGGCGATGGCCCATGGCGATAGCCACAGTGGTGCCGCTACATCAAGTTCGATGGTACGGGTACCGAACCAATAATTGCCGTTGGGTGAGGCTTCAACGCGAAAAGTATAGCTACCAAAATCCAGGTTTGTGTAGGTTGCGCGGCGATAGTCTGCATCGGTATAAATCCAGTTGGCGTCAAATCCATCTAGCTTATAACGGTAGCGGAGTTTCTGCGCACTGGGGGCGTAAGGAGCACCGAACTCTATGGTAAGCGGCTCTTGCAAGCGCGGAACATAGAGTTGTGTGGCGTTATAGAGCTGTGCAAGGTTGCGTTCGTCAAGAGTATCAGCGCTAATGGGTTTATTTGCGACGCGCAGTGTTATCAGCTCGACCCGCCAGTCGTTGCCGGAGGCGACTTGCGCATAAGTTGCTGTAGTGGTGCTAAATACACTGGTGAGGACTACTAAAGAAATGACAAGGCATCGCCCCAGAACGATTCTGTTTTGGGTACAAGTCATCCACCACTTTCTAAATTGTGTATTAAAGCGCACGTGTTATCCCATTGGTGGGTTGTGTTCCGGCACAACTCTTATTTTTGTTATACCGCTCAACTTACCCAATAATTTAGGGGCTGTCAAAGTTCTTTAGGACTCGCTGTAATATAGCCTTGATGCCCGATTCTAGCTAGTATTTCAGCTAATTGTTTGATGAAAAAAGAAGTTGTGTTCGCTTCGAGCTGCTGGGCCATTTTTTCTAAGCGGTCAAAACTTACATCAGTTGGCGAAATTGTGCTCCATAAACGTTGACTACGTAACCTTAAATTAGTGTCGGGCTCGCGTAATTTACGAATAAGGTGGCGCTTTACCTGAGTCAGTTCGTCTTCAATTCGTTCATCAAACTGCTGCAAAAAATTCACTCGAAATTCTTCTATTGCCTTACATAGCTGCGGCGCCTTCGAATTACTTGATTGCACGTACATCAAGAGGTGGGGGCGCTGCTCTATGGGCATATAGGTACTTCCAACTAGATAGCCCAGTTGTTGGCGAGTTCGCAGTTCATTAAATAAATGAGGCTGGATCAATTGATTCAAAAGTAGCATACAAGTTTGCTGTAACACACTGGTATCGCTGCCTTGAATAACCAACATGGCGGCGTGGTCGGTGTGCCGTGTTTGAAGTTGCCCACGCGTTTCAAGTTTTCCTGAGCTCTTTAGTTCGGCGAGGTCGCGAGTCGCTGGCATATTGGCTTGCAGATTTGCTTGCATACTAAAGGTTTGCTGTGCGCAATCGGTTAGGGGACGCAATGTTTCTTTGGTGAGGTCGCCATGCGCAAAGAGTTTTAATTCAACCTCTGCGAACAATTGTTGTTGCCAGTCATCGAAACCCGTGCGCGTGATATGCGACAGCGCTTCAGCGAGATCGCTCAGCGCATACATGTGCGGCTGCAAGAGCACATTGAGTCGAGCGAACAAAAGATTTAATGGTTTATTGGCAAGGGCAGACTGCCAATTGACGTACAGTTTCTGTTTAATATCGGCGAAACGTGAGTCATTAAAACGGGTGGTTTGCATCCGCTCTAACAAGTCTCGGCCCAATTCGACAATTCCCTGAGAATAACCACTGATGTGTAGGGTAATGCCATAATGTTGTGGATAGACATTGAAATGTAAGCCGGCAATTTCAGCATCGTAGCAGTCTTCATTCAGGCGGTCGATCATCAACTCACACCATAATCGAGCACTAGCATAGTGAGTCGCACTGGCGGTGACATTTGGAAGCGTAAATTGGCAGTAAATGTGTGCCTTTGGCGCGCGAAAGTCAGGATCTTGCAAGTGCCACAAGGTTAGACCGTCGCATATCTGATGCTGTTGCGGGTCGCGCGAGACCGGTTCGCTGAGCGCTAACGGTGGGCGTAAGGGGTGCAGATACGGATTCGGGGCAGGCAGTTCAATCGGTGTGGCTTTTGCACTTTGCCAAAGTTCGCGTTGCGCTTCACTAAAGGGACGCAGTTGGTAATCAGTGCCATAAATAGGCTCGTGTTGATCAACCTCGACTTGACGATGAATGAGTGTCGCGCGCAAATTGTCCGCACGCATGCAGTTCAATAACTCACGCGCCTTGCTGACATTCAGTTGGTCCATACGATAATCCCCGAAGATTAAATCGTGTGGCTCATAGTGATGCATATTAATCGCAAGTTGTGGAGCTAAATCAGCGGTTCGCGCCGGTTCCTGGAAGCGAAAGGCATTGGCAATCGCAACTTGTCGCTCTTTATAGCGCCAATCTTCAAGGCCTTCATTTTTAATGCGGTCAATAGCGCTAAAAACTTCCGCGATAATACGATCGGTGTGCTGCAACCCATACTCGGTAAGTTGCATATTCAGATTAAAGTCTTTGAAGTTGCTCCCGCTGATACCACCGCCAGCTGCCAGACTATTAATTAAATTCGCATGATGAAGCTCTGCATAAAGACTACCAGGGCCTTCATAGCCTAAGAGATGAGCAATAAAGCTGGTCGTTTTATAGGGATAATCTTTATCAATGCTAGGTAGCGCGAAGGCTAGTATAAGTCGGCGAGCATCCTTCAGCGGGCGCACATGAAGTTGCACACCGGTTTGCTCAGGCAAGTAAAGTGGGGCTTGTTCGGGGGTAACCGTTGGCCCGTTGCCAGGGATCGCCTGAAAATAGTCATTGGCAAAGGTCTCGAGCACGTCGAGCGGCTGCGGCCCTGCTAAGACTAGGGTCATACGGTTCGCACGATACCAGGTCGAAAAATAGCTGCGCATGTGCTGATCGAGGCCAGTAGTGTCGCCGTTAGCTGTGAGCGTATTGAAGTTTCCAACCGAAAACTTAGAAAAAGGATGCGCTGGGTTAGCGGTAGTTTTATGCACCTGATAAAGACGGCGAAGCTCATCTTTTAGTTTTAATTGGAACTCGGACTCAATGGCATTTACTTCTTTTGCAATCCACTCAGGGTTGAACGTTGGCTGATAAAAGAAACGTGAAAAGCGATCGAGTGTCTCAGCGAAGCTAGAAGCATCCACACTGCAATAATAGCTACTATACTCGGTTCCCGTCCAAGCATTGTGATGACCACCATGTTGGTGAATAAAGTCTTGATAGGCCGTTGCATCAGGGTACTTTTCTGTCCCTAGGAACAGCATGTGCTCGAGGAAATGCGCGAGGCCTTGGTTTTCGAGAGGATCTTGAAAGTGACCGGCTGCAACCGCAAGGGCCGCAGTACTTTGCTGTGCTTCGGGGTCATGGACAAGCGCACAGCGTAGCCCGTTCGACAGGGTGACCATCGCATAATCACGATGGTCTGTCGGACTTTTTATAATGTCGGTAAAGCGCTCGAGGCGGCTGCTCGGTTCCATACACTCCCCACGTTGTGCTTAAAATGACGGAAGTGCGCTGGCAACAGCCTGATTATTGATCCAGCGGCGTGTCAAAGTTCTTAGGGCGATCAAAGTCGCCAGCGTAATCGCTCAGTCGATTATCGACAAAGGTAAGAGTCACACGACGACGATAATCATTCCCACTGCCTGAATTCATGTTAAAAACATAGTACCAAGTGTCGTCTGCGAAAACGTTCTCAGCGACTGGAGCCCCGAGAACATAATTAACTTGTTCTTTCGTCATACCGATACGTAATTGGTCAACGTCACGCTGCTCTAGGTAGTTCCCCTGTGGAACATCAATTCGGTGCACTAGACCATCAAATACGGAGCAACCACTCAAGGTGATCACTAGCCCTACCAACAATAATTTCTTCATAAATTCGACTTTACTTCTTTTTTATGGAGTTCAATAGTTCTGATGATAAACAAAGCAAGGCCGAATAACTAGCCTTGCAATGCTTAGATTGACCGAATAATTATGGAAACGTTCACTCAGCTGGCGTTAGCGAGTAACTCTTTAGCATTCGCTTTCGTCGTATCGGTAATACGGTCACCACCGAGTAGGCGCGCTAACTCAATCACACGGTTATCATGATCGAGTGCGACCATTTGCGTTTCCGTGTGTTCACCATCGGTTGTTTTGTCTACGCGCAATTGCTGGTGGGCCTGAGCTGCAACTTGCGGTAGATGGGTGACACAGATCACCTGGTTCTGCTGACCAAGTTGCCGTAACAGTTTGCCGACCGTGGCTGCGGTTGCACCACTGACACCGACGTCGACTTCATCAAACATTAAGGTGGGGGTTGTCATTTGTGCGGCAGCGATTACTTGCACGGCAAGACTAATTCGCGAGAGCTCACCGCCTGACGCGACGCGAGCTAGGGATTGCAGTGGCTGCCCAGGGTTTGTCGTCACTTGGAACTGCACATTATCGGTGCCGAGGCGCGTTGCTGGCGCTTCCGCTTGATGTTCGACCGCAATGACGAAGCGGCCATGCGGCATATTCAGTTCGCGCATTGAGTGTGAAATCTGCTCACTCAACTCTTGGGCTGCTTTTTGTCGCTGGGTAGAGAGTTTAGCCGCACACTTGCGGTAATGTTTGGCTGCAGCTTGTACAGCCTCATCTGAGTTAGCTAGGGCATCAGCAGCGGCATCCAGTTCCTTTAACTCGTTTGTGAGTTGCTGATGAAGGCTAGGTAACGCTGTTGGTTCGATATGATGCTTTCGTGCTAACTGAACCGCTTGCGTTACGCGTTTTTCTGCATTTACAAGCTCGGCTTCATCCAGTTCAATAGCATCACTGTAAAGACGCAATTCACGCGCCGCTTCTTCCACCTGTACGCTTGCTTCGCGCAGCATCTTCACCGCAGGTTCCAGTTCAGGGTCATTGTCGAGTTGCTGCTCTAATCTCTGCACAGCGGCTTGCACAAGTCCATAAGCATTATTGTGCTCGCCCTCGAACAAAGCATTGACGGCAAATTGACTGTCTTCTTGCAAAGCAGAGCTGTTACTTAATTTTTTATGTCGCTGTTCAAGTTCTTCATATTCACCTTCTTGCAACGCAAACTGGTCGAGTTCTTCGACTTGGTAACGAATCAGTTGCGCCCGCGCTTGGCGTTCTTCTTGTTGTTGCAAGGCTTGCTTTTGTTCTTTGCGCAAGCTGTACCACTGGCGGTAAGCCTCGCTGACTTCGGTCAATAAGTCGGCGTGGCGTGCGTAGGCATCCAAAAGTTCGAGTTGATGTTCTGGCTTGGTTAACAGCTGATGCTCGTGTTGACCATGAATATTGACGAGTAATGGCGCCAGTTGCTTTAGCTGGGTTACGTTAACAGGGCAGCCATTGATCCAGGCTTTGGAACGGCCTTCGCGGGTAATCACCCGACGCAATACGCAATGATCTGGCTCAGCTTCGTCGCTCAACTCTTGCTCATTCAGCCATGTATCCGCTGGGCCTGAGACCACTAGCTGGAAACTAGCGATGACTTCAGCTTTTTCTGCGCCCGGTCGTATCGCATCGCTATCGGCGCGGTCACCAAGACATAATCCTAAGGCGTCAAGCGCAATAGATTTACCCGCCCCAGTTTCGCCAGTGATGGCAGTCATGCCTTGTTTAAAATCAACGTCGAGTTGCCGTACCACGGCAAAATTGCGAACGTGTAGATGCACCAACATAGAAAGCTCCTTACGCAAAACGTGCTACAACTACTGTGTTTATATACAGTAGTTATACAGTATTTATACAGTAATGCAAGCCAGTGCTTAAAAGAGTCGACTACCCCAGCCAAGTTTGTTACGTAACACCTTGAAGTAGCTATGATCTTTTGGATGCAAAAGGGTGAGAGTATAAGCGTATTTGTGAATGAGCACTTCGTCTTTGGGGAGTACTTCCATGCGCATGTGGCCATCACAACTTAATTGTAAGTTGCCATTATCGGGTGAGGGTTTTAGGTGCAGTGTGCAATTAGCGCCCACCACTATTGGCCGACTACTTAACGTATGAGGAAACATCGGCACCAGGCTAATTGCGTCTAAACCGGGAGTTAAAATAGGGCCGCCGCCGGAAAGGGAGTAAGCGGTCGAGCCGGTTGGGGTGCTAACAATGAGGCCATCAGAACGCTGGCTGTAGACGAAATCACTATCAACATAGACCTCGAATTCGATCATATGTGCGACTTTGTCGGAGTGCAGAACCACTTCGTTGATGGCGCGTCCGACATTATGACGATGGCCATCTCGTATGACTTCTGCTTGCAGTAAGAAGCGTTCTTCGGTGATGTAATCGCCGTTCAGCACTGCGCGCAACTGTTGCATAACATGGTCGGGATCAATGTCAGTTAGAAAGCCAAGGTTGCCGCGGTTGACGCCGACCACCGCGACGTTAAATTCGCAAAGGATTCGCGCTGCGCCGAGCATGTTGCCGTCACCGCCAACGACCACCGCAAGATCAGCTGCTTCTCCCAGTTGTTCGAGGGGAAGTGTGCGACGTTCGCGCTTATCGAGTTGCTGCGCAGTGCGCTCTTCAATAATAACGTCTAAACCAAGGGCGCCCAGCTCTTGTTCCAGGGTAAGCAGCGTGGCACGGGTCGCTTCATGGTTGACCTTACCGAGTAGAGCAATGCGTTGAAAGGCTAGCGCCTGTGGATTTGCCATAAAACTTCCCTCGATTTTTATGCAAAATACCTTGAATCAAAAAATCACGCCCCCATAACAGAGCACAAGCTTAGTTATATCACATTGAAAGAGTAACGAAACATGACCCAACACGATTCTGCGAAGGAAAATGAACAAAAAGCTGCAGCTGAAGAGCAAGAGCAAGTGACGACCGAGCAGACCGAGAGTGACGCTCCAGACAATGCTGAAGAGGACGTACTGTCAACTGCAGCTGACGAGCGTATCGCTGAACTCGAATTAGCTCTGAGTCAAGCCGAACAGCGTGCGGAAGAGTCCAAGGACCGCGCTGTGCGTGCGGTAGCTGAAATGGAAAACGTTCGTCGCCGTGCGGCGCAGGATGTAGAGAAAGCCCATAAGTTCGCGTTAGAGAAGTTCGCTAACGAACTCTTAACTACGGTTGACAACCTCGAGCGTGCACTAGCGATTGCGGATCAAGAAGAAACGATTAATGCCAACTTCCTCGAGGGCATCGAATTAACACACAAAAGCCTATTGAGTACGCTCAACAAGTTCTGCGTAGAGGCTGTCGGCGAAGAGGGCGAAGCTTTCAATCCGGACTTGCACCAAGCAATGTCGATGCAAGCAGCTGAGGGTAAAGACAACAACACCATCTTAGCGGTCATGCAAAAAGGCTACACCTTAAGTGGCCGATTGCTGCGTCCAGCCATGGTAATGGTGGTTAAGAACTAAACTGTCGCAAGACGAATGAATTAAACAAGTAAGACGTCCAATCCCGTATTTTGGGTTGTAAACTTGTTTTTATGGTTTATTATCATAAATTAGGGGCGAAGCCTGCGCTTTCCTGTTCCCTGATGATAATTATCATAAAAACAATAAAGGACGTCTTATGACTACATTCCTCGAAGAGTTGAAGCTGAGTCGCTTGGCGATTGCTATGGGCTGCGTTTTTGCCGCAACTAGCCCAGCCGCATTTGCGCAAGACACCGGCTCTGACGACGAAAACGACAATGCGGTTGCAGAAGAGCCGCAAGAGAAAATCCAAGTACTTGGTTCGCGTATTCGCACTGATGGTTTAGACCAAGCGGCACCTGTAGAGATCATCAATGCGAGTGACGCGGTTGACCAAGGTCTTGTCACTTTAGGTGACTTGCTGCGTACCTCAACGGTAGCTGCTGGTTCTAACCAGATCACTGCTGCAACCTCTACTGCATTCGTAACTGAAGGTGGTACAGGTACTGAAACCTTCTCACTTCGCGGCCTCGGCGCAAACCGTACTCTCGTACTCTTAAATGGCCGTCGTATCGGTCCTGCGGGTACGCGTGGTCAGGTTTCTGCGTTTGACTTGAACATTATGCCTTTGTCTGCCGTTGAGCGTGTTGAGATCCTGAAAGATGGTGCCTCTTCACTATACGGTTCTGATGCGGTTGCAGGTGTTGTAAACATCATTACGAAATCAGGTGATGAAAGCAGCCTCAACTTGAATATGAGTCAGCCGATGGACGACGGCGGTGCGCAGTTCCGTTTAAGCGGTACTATGGGTCGTAGCTTTGACAGCGGTTCAGTACGCGTAGTCGGTGACTATCAGCGTACCCAAGAGCTTGCGCGCGGCGATCGTGATGTATTTGCTTGTTCAAACCCTTACTTCTTCGACCCAGACTCAGGTGAGCGTGTCGACGTAGTTGATCCTCGTACCAACGAATACCACTGTAACGATTTACTTTGGGGTCATGTTTGGATCTATGACTACTCTGGCGAAGTACCTCCAGGTGCGAAAGCGCAGTTTGATTACGATGGCGACTTAGGTCAGTACCTCGATTCGTTTAACGAGCGTGCGACCGGCCCTAACTCGATGCGTACGCCAGAAGGTTGGTACCCAGTCGCTTACGACCGTGAGTCATTCGGCGTAACCAACGCTGACCATCCGTTCCAGGATCTTGAAACGCTTTCTCCTGAAACTGAAGTTGCAACGGTATTTGTTGAAGCTGATTACTGGGCTTCAGACACCACTACCTTGTACACAGAGGTGTTGCTGAACCGTCGTAAAACCACCACCAATGGTTACCGCCAGTTCTGGAGCTACGTTTACAACGAAAACTTCTTTGCTGGCGATTCGCGCAGCGAAGGGTGGACCGGTGCACAGTGGTTGAGCCCAACGGCTATCACTGATCATTCAGGTAGCGAAATTACTGTAGATTATCGTCGCTTTGTAGCGGGTATCGAAGGTTCAATCGGTGATTGGTACTGGGATATTAACTACCAAGACAGCCGCAGTGACGGTGATTACCAACAGAAAATCATCTATCAAGATGCCATTTTCGACCAAAACTTCCTGACCGGTTCGTGTGAAGGTATGGACCTGTCGGTACGTGGTATTCCTTGTAAAGACGTACCGTGGCTTGATCCGCAATTCCTAGCGGGTAACATCAGCCCAGAAATGCAAGAATTCCTATTTGGCACCGAAACGGGTAATACGATTTATAACCAACGTACGTTGGAAGGTATTATCACCGGTGATTTGATGGAACTTCCAGCTGGCTTTGTCGGTATGGCTGCCGGTTTGTCATTCCAGCAAGACAAGATCAACGATACTCCAGGAGAAGTCACACTTCAGGGTAACAGTTGGGGTATGTCATCTGCAGGTATCACGCGTGGTAAATCACTTACTCGTGCAGCTTTTGCAGAATTGCAAATCCCAGTTGCTCGTGATTTGCCATTGATGGAAAGCCTTGATGTTTCTGTTTCAGGTCGTTTCACTGATGTATCGACCTATGGTAGCGATACTACCTACAAAGCAGGTTTGAACTGGGGCGTTGTCGACGGTTTCCGTATCCGTGCATCGCGCGGTACGTCGTTCCGTTCACCAGCTCTTTATGAGTTGTTCTTGAACGACCAAACGAGTTTCGCGAGCCAGCGTAGTGTCGACCCTTGTATTCGTTGGGGTGAAGGCCTTGAGAATGGTACTACTTCGGACAACGTAGCAGCGAACTGTGCGGCCGACGGGATTCCAGAAGACTATACCGGCGGTGCAATCTCTGCAGAAGTTGTAACCGGTGGTGGTTTCGGCACGCTAAAAGCTGAAACATCAACCGCGACCACGGTAGGTTTTGTCTGGACTCCGAGCTTCACAGACTTTGCGATGAGTATCGATTATTTCGATATCGAAATCGAAGGTGAAGTAACGCTGTTGGGTGCGGGCCAAATCGTTGGTGGTTGTTATGCGTCACAGAACTTCGAATCAGAGCCATTGTGTGATCAGTTCTTCCGTAACGACACTGACCTTCGGGTTGAAGAAGTTCAAGGTAACTACCTGAACATCGCGAGCCAAGTAAACACTGGTGTTGACTTGCAAATGAGCTATCCGTTCTCAACTGATTTTGCTGAGTTCGAGATGAGCTACGAGCATACTTACCAGATCGAAGCTTCGAGCAAGTTGTTGCCGACCAGTGAGCGTCAAGACCGCGCTGGCCGCTTAGGTCGTCCTGAGCACGTAGGTAACTTCAACTTCGCAATGATGAAAGGCGACTGGACCTTTAACTGGACCGCGCGTTACATCGGTGAAGCATCGAACCACGAGTGGTATGGTGACGGTGAATACCGTGACGATGCAACCTACTGGGGCGAAGAAGTTCGTATCGACTTAGCAACTCCGTCGGTAATCTACCATGCGTTCTCTGCAACCCGTGACTTCATTGACGAAGGCTTGAGCATCACCGTTGGTGTAGCGAATGCGTTCGATAAAGAAGCTCCACAGATTTCTTCGAGCAGCTACGCTACCCGTGTAGGTAATGCAGCGTTCTACAGTCAGTACGACTGGTTAGGTCGCCGTGCGTTCGTCAACATTGCTTACGACTTTTAATTAGCAGTGTAGAGACAAGCACTAAGATAAAATGCCGACTTTTTGTCGGCATTTTCTTTTTTATAGGCCATGAAAATGGCACACTCATAAAACTAATAACAACAACAGTGAGTAGAAAATGGCGCGTATTGTGACTAAGCCTGATACCCTAAACGAGCGTAATCAGGACTTTGAACAGCAAGTTCTAACCGTTCCCGTATTTTTAAATTCAGTTCCTAAATGTGGTACGCACCTCATCCGCAATATCTTTCGGATGTTTGTTCCAGTGAACCAGCAATACCACGATACTTTTATTCAGATCCCGGTTTTGCGTCAGCATGTTGGTGCTTTTAATCCTTTGCAGCCGAAATTAAGTTGGGGGCATCTGCTATTCTCCGATGAGGCCTGTATTGCGCTGCACAAAGCCCAACATATAGTAGTGGTTCGAGACCCGTATGATTGGGTTTTAGCGCGCGCACGTTTCTTCCTGTCAGACAATTTCCAAGGCAATCTTGAGCACCTTAAAGCGGGCCAAATAAACCTCGAAGAAATCCTCAATATGATGATTTTTGGCATCCACCAGAAGGTTCCCTCATTGGCAGATATCTTCGATAACAACGCTGCGGCATGGTTGGGTACCGGAGTGAAACTGGTGCGCTACGAAGAACTTCGCGATCATGTTGTGAATCTAGATACCGACGCAGCTGAAGCCTACTTCCGTGAATTGCTGGCGCCACTGAACTTACGTGAGTTCCCAGCCGACTGGCGCGAGCGTATTCGTGTTGGTGCCGACCGTGAGCAAAGCGGTACCTATCGCGACAACCTCAGCAATACGGCATTTTCAATTCCCAATGAGCTCCCTGAGCAACAGCGCAAATTGGTGGATTACGCTGCTCCAGGTTTGCGGGCGCTGTTAGGTTACGATTCATAATTACAAAGCAAAAGCGGAGTAGGGTATGGAAAGGCGGAAGATTCTTATTGTCGGTGGCGGCTCAGCTGGCTGGATGGCGGCTGCTTATCTCAATGGTGCGCTGAATCGTCGTGGTAATGACCACCGCGTTGATATTGAATTGCTCGAGTCACCGGATACACCCCGTATTTCGGTCGGTGAAGCAACCATTCCATCGATGCGGCACTTGCTCGCCGCGATCGGCATCGATGAAATGGAGTTCATGCGCGTCACGGAAGGGACGTTTAAGCAGTCGATTAAGTACGTGAATTGGGTGCATAACGACAATAGCTTCTACCATCACCCGTTCAGTAGCTTACGCACCCAGCCCATCGATTACGCTGGCAGTGACTGGCTGCGCTCTGACCGCAGTGTGCCGTTCATGGAAACTTGCTCCATACAGCCGCTCGTTTGTGAGTGGGGGCGCGCCCCCGTGATGTTTGGTGAGTGGCGCATGGGCGCAAGGCTCAATTATGCCTACCAAATGAATGCGCAAAAGTTTGCTGACTATTTACGCGATTTCTCCACCGCGCGTGGTGTGGTTCATACCATGGCCAACATGGCGCAGGTGAAAAAGCACGCCAATGGCGATATTGCGAGTGTTACCACTGACAAGGGCCAAGAAATAACGGCCGATATTTTTGTCGATTGCACCGGTTTCCGCTCGCTGCTTTTGGAAAAAGAAATGGGTGTCGGCTACGAGGATTTCGGTAAGTACCTCCTCTGTGATCGTGCAGTGACCATGCACGTGCCCTATGACACGCATTATCCCGGCATGGTGCGGCCTTATACGACAGCTACAGCGTTGTCGAATGGTTGGATCTGGGACATTCCTATGCAAACCCGTCGTTCGATTGGCTACGTGCATTCCAGTGTCTTTATTGACAAAGAGGCGGCTGAGCGCGAGATGCGTGCTTACCAGGGTGGTAATACAGAAGATTTGCCGTGTCGGTTTATTCCCTTCAAAGCCGGCCGCCGTCATCAACAGTGGCAGGGCAACTGCGTTGCTATTGGACTCTCTGGCGGTTTCATTGAACCGTTAGAATCCACAGGCCTCTATTTGAGCGACTTGGGTGCGGTCTTGTTGGCGGAGCACTTCCCCTGGCGTCGTGAGGACCAAGAGATGCTCGCTGCGCGCTATAATCGCCTGATGACGAATCGCTATTATGAGATCCTTGATTTCATTAATATGCACTATTGCCTAACAAAACGCACCGACACGGAGTTCTGGCGTACGGTCCAAGAGCGTGAACATATCACCGACCGCTTACAGGCCAAATTTGACTACTGGCGCAGAAAGCCGCCAAGTCCGCATGACTTCCAAGATCAAAATTTTGCTGCCATGGTTGGACAAGACGCGTCTGCACTACCGCCTGTCGGGAGTGGCCTGCAGGATGTCCGCTCACCGGTTGATACCGGCGGCCTATGGAATCATGAAAGTTACGAGTGCATTCTCTATGGCATGGAATTCCTGCAAAAAGAATGTGATCAGTGGTTCGGCGAGCGCCGTCCACCGACGCAAGTGAATCCAGCGATTTTGCAACGCCTACAAATGGCGCGACAAATGCTACCGCCGCACGAGCTTTGGCTGCAACAGGCTTTAGGTATGCAGGATTACCCGAAGGCACAACGTCCAAAAGGCTGGATTTAAGAAAAAAATTAACCACAAGACTTGTAATCCTTTTTCGCAACCCCATAACACTGTCAACCAAAGATGAAATACCTGAGCGGGCATTGAAAAAATTTAAAGATGCCCCATATCAGGAATAACAAAGTAATTTGAATGTTGGAGTTTGGAGACAGTCATGGGTAAAATTATTGGTATTGATTTAGGTACGACTAACTCATGTGTTGCTGTGTTAGATGGCGACAAAGCACGCGTTATTGAAAACGCTGAGGGTGATCGTACAACCCCTTCAGTGGTTGCGTTTACCGACGACGGTGAAACTTTAGTGGGTCAGCCGGCCAAGCGCCAGGCGGTAACCAACCCGAATAAAACCCTATTTGCAATCAAGCGTTTGATTGGTCGTCGCTTTAAAGATGACGAAGTTCAGCGTGATATCGGCATTATGCCTTACAAAATTGTTGAAGCTGACAATGGCGATGCATGGGTCGAAATCAACGATGACAAGAAAGCGCCACCACAAATCTCTGCGGAAATCTTGAAAAAGATGAAGAAAACCGCCGAAGACTTCTTGGGTGAGAAAGTCACTGAAGCAGTCATCACGGTTCCTGCTTACTTTAACGATGCGCAGCGCCAAGCGACGAAAGACGCGGGCCGTATCGCAGGTCTTGAAGTAAAACGGATCATCAATGAGCCAACCGCAGCAGCACTTGCTTACGGTATGGACAAGAAGAAAGGTGATAACACCATCGCGGTGTATGACTTAGGTGGTGGTACCTTCGATATCTCCATCATTGAAATCGATGAAGTGGAAGGCGAGCACACCTTTGAAGTATTGGCGACCAACGGTGACACGCACCTTGGTGGTGAAGACTTCGATAACCGCTTGATCAACTACTTAGTAGAGCAGTTCAATAAAGACCAAGGCATCGACTTACGCAAAGATCCGTTAGCGATGCAACGTCTGAAAGAAGCTGCAGAGAAAGCTAAGATTGAATTGTCATCAGCGCAACAGACCGAAGTGAACCTGCCGTATATCACTGCAGATAACACCGGTCCTAAGCACTTAGCGATTAAAGTCACGCGTGCCAAGCTTGAGTCGCTGGTAGAAGACTTGATTACCAAGTCATTGGAGCCAGTAAAACAAGCACTTGCTGATGCTGATCTATCAGTGAGTGATATCCAAGACATCATCATGGTGGGTGGTCAAACACGGATGCCGAAAGTACAGCAAGCCGTGACCGATTTCTTCGGTAAAGAACCACGTCGTGACGTTAACCCTGATGAAGCGGTAGCGGTAGGTGCTGCGGTTCAAGCGGGTGTATTGCAAGGTGACGTGAAAGACGTTCTGTTGCTTGACGTAACCCCATTGTCGCTGGGTATCGAAACCATGGGCGGCGTCATGACTAAATTGATTGAGAAGAACACGACGATTCCTACGAAACAGTCGCAGACCTTCTCAACTGCCGAAGACAATCAATCAGCGGTAACCGTCCATGTGATTCAAGGTGAGCGTAAGCGCGCTGCCGACAACAAATCACTGGGTCAGTTTAACTTAGAAGGTATTCGTCCGGCACAACGTGGCGTGCCGCAAATCGAAGTAACCTTTGACCTTGATGCTGACGGTATCTTGCACGTGTCTGCGAAAGACAAAGACACCGGCAAAGAACAGAAGATCACCATTAAGGCTTCTTCAGGCTTGAGCGATGACGACGTCGAAAAAATGGTACGTGACGCTGAAGCGCATGCTGAAGAAGACCGTAAGTTTGAAGAAATGGTACAAGTCCGTAACCAAGCTGACGGCCTCGTCCATGCGACACGCAAACAACTTGAAGAAGTTGGCGACAGCTTAGATAGCGCTGAGAAAGAGAAAATCGAAGCAGCTATCGGTGAACTTGAAGCGGCTGTGAAGAGCAACGATAAAGAGCAAATCGAAGCCAAGCAGCAGGCGTTGATTGAAGCTTCTAGCAAGCTCATGGAAGCTGCTCAGCAAAAAGCTCAGCAAGCTGGCGCTGATGCTGGAGCGGGTGAGCAACAAGCGAAGCAAGACGACGATGTTGTCGATGCCGAGTTTGAAGAAGTCAAAGACGACGAGAAAAAGTAAGCATACGCCCACCGGGTGTCTGTGATAACAACGCACGGGGGTTGCCAGCAGGTGGCCTCCGTGTGTTTGTGTCAGGACGAAGCAAATTTAGAAAAGTGGAAGACGCAAGATTATGGCGAAACCAGATTTTTATGAAGTGCTGGGCGTAAGCAGAGATGCCAGCGAACGCGACATCAAAAAAGCTTATAAGCGCATGGCGATGAAATATCACCCTGACCGTACCAAGGGTGATAAAGAGCTTGAGCTTAAGTTTAAAGAAGTGAAAACCGCTTATGAGGTCCTTATGGATCCACAAAAGCGCGCAGCCTATGACCAATATGGTCACGCAGCGTTTGAACAGGGCCAAGGCGGCTTTGGCGGTGGTGGTGCAGGTGCTGCAGACTTCGCAGATATTTTTGGTGATGTGTTCGGTGATATCTTTGGTGGCGGCCGTCGCGGCGGTGGTCGCGCACAAGCGCAACGCGGTGCCGACTTGCGGTACAACCTTGAATTGTCGCTTGAAGAAGCAGTGCGCGGCAAAGAAGTTGAACTGCAGATCCCGAAACTCTCTGAATGTGAAGATTGTGACGGTACAGGCGCCCGCAACGGCAGCAGTGCCGAAACCTGTTCGCACTGTCACGGTGCCGGTCATATCCAAATGCGCCAAGGTTTCTTTGCGGTACAGCAACCGTGTCCGCATTGTCGTGGCCGCGGGAAGGTGATTAAAGACCCATGCCGTACCTGCCACGGTGAAGGTCGCGTCGAGCGCACCAAGACGTTGAATGTAAAAATTCCAGCAGGCGTTGATACCGGTGACCGTATCCGCTTAAATGGTGAAGGTGAAGCGGGCGAAATGGGAGCTCCGGCAGGTGACTTGTATGTGCAAGTTCATGTTCGTGAGCATCCGATTTTCAAACGCGATGGTAATAACCTGTATTGTGAAGTACCTTTAAGTTTCACTCATGCTGCGTTAGGTGGTGAGATTCAAGTGCCAACACTTGATGGTAAAGTGAAGCTGAAGATTCCGGCGGAAACCCAAACCGGGAAACTCTTCCGTATGCGTGGCAAGGGTGTTCGCTCAGTTCGTACCGGTGCAACCGGCGACTTAATCTGTAAAGTAGTACTGGAAACACCAGTCAACTTATCAGATGAACAGAAAGATTTATTACGCCAACTCGATGATTCGATGGGTAGTGGTGAAGAAGCCGCACGCTATCGGCCGAAAGAAAAAGGTTTTTTCGATGGCGTGAAACGTTTCTTTGATGACCTCCGTGGCTAAGCGCGGAGGCGTGAGCTAGGAGAAAGGATATGCGCACCTTGAAGAAGGTATTTATTGCAACGGCAGTCGCCGGCTTGGTGGCTTGTACGCAATCACCGACAGGTCGTTCGCAACTGCAACTATTTAGCAGTGACGAGCTGGCTCAACTAGGTGCGCAAAGCTACAGCTCCATCAAAGAGAAAGAAAAGGTCTCGCACGACCCCGCACTCAATCAATACGTGCAATGTATTACGAATGACTTGATTGCAGTGCTGCCATCCCCTTGGTCGCAGCAGCAGTGGGACGTAACCGTGTTCGAGAGTGAGCAAGTGAATGCTTTTGCTTTGCCTGGTGGTAAGATCGGCGTTTACACCGGACTCATCGATGTGGCTGAGACCCCCGATCAACTCGCCGCTGTTATTGGTCACGAAATTGGTCATGTTATCGCGCAACATAGTAATGAGCGGATGTCGAATCAGTTCGCGGCAGGTCTCGGATTGCAACTTGGTGGCATGCTCATTGGTCAAGAAATGGATAGTGATCAAGCCGCGTTGATCATGGGTGTGCTCGGTGTTGGTGTGCAACTGGGGTACATCTTGCCTTATTCACGAATACACGAGAGTGAATCTGACGAGCTTGGCATGCGTTATATGGCTGCAGCGGGCTACGATCCGCGTGAAGCAGCAGAGTTGTGGCGTAATATGGCGAAACAAGGTGGTCCAACGCCGCCAGAGTTCCTATCGACTCATCCATCGCCGCAAACACGTATCGACGCCCTCGAACAACTCAGCGCTGAGGCAATGCCAACATTCCGCCAAACCCCCCGCGCCAACTGCCCAAAACCCTGAAGCCTAAATGCGTTCTTCGCTCCAAGCGGAAACTTGGGAGAAAAGTTTAGGGACGCCGTGAACCCATCCGTGGGGGCTTGCCTGCCGCATCCCTGCGGCAGACACCCTAAACTTTCCGCCCAAGCTTCCACTCACGCTCACTCGCTTTTTGTTTAAACGAACAGCGAATAGCGAGCAACGCTTTTTGCATAACGCATAACGCATAACGCATAACGAATCGATCTAATCGCAAAACCTGCAAGCCCCGTACAATATCCCCAAACTCAACAAAGAAGAGATTGTATGTTGAAAGCTTGGTTTGCGATTCCGTTTTGGCAACGGGTACTCGGTGCATTTGTGCTCGGTATTGCGGCAGGTTTAGTGGTGCCGGATTACGCTGTCCAACTAAAACCCCTGGGTGACCTGTTTATTCGTGCGCTGAAAATGCTCGTTGCGCCACTGATTTTTTGCGCCATCGTGAATGCGATTTTGCAGTTTGGTGAGGGTGAAGGGCTTGGTGCGATTGGTAGTAAGACCGTCGGCTTATTTTTATTGACTGCGGTGATTGCGAGTGTCATTGGGCTATCTGTGGGTAGCTTGCTTGATGTGACGGCGACGCAAGACTTGAGCGCGGCGGCGGATTATCAAGAAAAAGAGGTGCCGGGACCCGCATCGGTATTCTTGAATATGATCCCGGTGAACCCATTCGCGGCGCTGACGGAAGGTAAAATCTTACAAATTGTGGTCTTTGCCGCGTTGGTGGGTATTGCCATTCGAAAGGTAGGCGAGCCGGCGCATGCGCTGGGCAATGTGCTTAAAGCCGGTGCGCAAGTGATGTATCGGATCACGAAGATGGTGTTGGAGCTGACGCCACTTGGGGTACTCGGTTTGATGGCTTGGGTTGTCGGGCATTATGGCTTGTCGAGCTTGGCACCTTTAGCGGCTTTCATTGGCGCCATCTACTTGGCCTGCTTGCTGCATATGTTGTTGACCTACGGGACGATGGTGAAACTCGCGGGAATGTCGCCGTGGTACTTCTTTAAGTCGGTCTTTTCAGCGCAATTGGTGGCCTTTACCACATGCAGTAGCTTTGGCACGATTCCAGCAGCACATCAAGCGATTACCGAGAAGCTTGGGGTCAAGAAGTCGTATGCGAGCTTCGTACTGCCGCTTGGCGCAACCATTAATATGGATGGTTGTGGCGGTATTTATCCTGCGATTGCGTCCATTTTCATTGCTCAGTTGTATGGTATTCCGCTCGAGTTTACCGACTATTTGTTGATTACAGCGACTGCTACCTTAGCATCTATCGGAACTGCGGGCGTGCCGGGCACTGCATTAGTGATGCTGACGGTAACGTTAAATGTGATAGGCTTACCGCTTGAAGGCATCGCCTTCATAGCGGCGGTTGACCGAATTATTGATATGATCCGCACGGCGACAAATGTGACTGGCGATATGGCGGTCTCAGTAGTTTTAGGTCGACAAGAACGAGAACAGCAGTTAGCAACGGAATCGACAGCGTAATGAAGATTGGAGTGATTGGCGCGAGTGGGCGCATGGGGCAAGCCGTGTTGAATGAGGCGCAGGCACAGGGGTTTGAGCCGGCGGCGGCGTTGGTAGGCGCGCACTCAACAAAGCTTAATCAAGAGACGGTCTCTGGGCTGCGGTTCACGGATGGTAGTGAACTGGCGGTAGGCGGGGTCGATGTGCTGATAGATTTCAGTTTGCCCGCGGCGTTGCCAACAAACCTGCAGCTTGCTGAACGCTTAGGAGTTCCCCTCGTGGTCTGTACGACTGGACTTGATGCTGAGCATTACGCACTTTTAGATCAGGCTGCAGCGTTAATACCAGTGCTTTACGCGGCTAATACCAGCGTGGGTATTTGTCTCATGGAACAGTTGGTTCAGCTTGCCAGTGCCAGTTTGCCGGATGCCGATATTGAAATTACCGAAGCGCATCACAGCGCCAAGCGCGATGCTCCCTCAGGTACCGCATTGGTGCTCGGTGAAGCGGCGGCTCGAGGGCGCGATACCACTTTAGCTGAAGTGAGTGCAGGGGTGCGTGGTGATGGACTTCGACAAGCTGACAGTATCGGTTTTTCGGTCATTCGTGCCGCGGACATTATTGGCGAACACTCGGTTTTGTTGGCGCAGCCGGGTGAGCGTATTGAGATGCAACATCGTGTCAGTGATCGCAGAATTTTTGCGCGGGGTGCGCTGCAGGCCGCACAATGGCTAGAGGGTCAACCAGCGGGCCGTTACCGTATGGCCGATAGTCTAAATCTGACGGCGCACTTGAGAACGTTATTGGAGCAAATTTAGCTAGACGCAGCGGCGCTTTTTTAATAGAATACGACCAATTTGCCGACGCAAAGTTGGCAAGCTGAAAACGCGCACTTATAAGCTGGTGCAAGGTAATCAACGGGGAAGTCAATTTTTGATTCACCCGTTTTTTTATGTACGGAGGTTAACCTTGAGTATTCTAGCGAGCCATTCAGCGAGCAAAGCCATTTTGGTGCTTGCGGATGGAACTGTTTTTCACGGCACAGCCATCGGTGCCGGTGGTACGGCAGTCGGCGAAGTTGTTTTTAATACCGCAATGACCGGCTATCAAGAAATTCTCACCGATCCCTCCTATGCTGAACAAATCGTTACTCTCACTTATCCCCACATTGGCAATTACGGCACGACCCACGAAGACGAAGAATCCAACCGCGTTTGGGCAAAAGGTCTCGTGATCCGTGATTTGTCACTCAAAGCAAGCAATTTCCGTTTAGAGCAGTCGCTCGGCGACTACTTACGCCAGCGTAACGTGGTGGGGATTGCTGATATTGATACCCGTAAGCTAACGCGTTTGTTGCGCGAGAAGGGTGCGCAGAACGGCTGTATCATGGCCGGCAATGTGGATGGCGAGCTCGATATTGATAAAGCATTGGAATTAGCACGAGGCTTCCCAGGCCTGCAGGGCATGGATCTTGCCAAGGAAGTGACAATTCGCACTCCGCATGAGTGGACCAGCACCAGTTGGCAGCTCGGCGCAGGTTTTGGTGAGTTAACCGACCCTAAGTTTCATGTGGTTGCGTATGACTATGGCTGTAAACGTAATATTTTGCGCATGCTTGCGGATCGCGGCTGCAAAGTAACGTTAGTGCCAGCACAGACGCCAGCGGCGGATGTTCTCGCGATGAATCCAGACGGTGTGTTTTTGTCGAACGGACCAGGAGACCCTGAGCCTTGCGATTACGCTATCACAGCAATTCGCGAGCTGATTGAAGCAAAGCTACCTATTTTCGGAATCTGCTTAGGTCACCAGTTACTCGCACTCGCTAGTGGTGCGAAGACCGGCAAAATGAAATTTGGTCACCACGGCGCGAACCATCCAGTGCAAGACTTAGCAACAGGGCGCGTGATGATTACCAGCCAGAACCATGGCTTCGCGGTAACCGAAGACAACCTCCCAGACAATTTGAAAGTGACGCATAAGTCACTGTTCGACGGCACGCTGCAAGGTATCCACCGCACGGATGTACCGGCTTTTAGTTTCCAAGGTCATCCGGAAGCGAGTCCTGGGCCGCATGACGCAGCGCCATTGTTTGATCACTTTATTGAATTGATGAGCCAGCACGCCTAAGCGTTGCCGGAACGGAGGACGAATTAAATTATGCCAAAACGTACCGACATAAAGAGCATCCTCATTCTTGGCGCTGGCCCTATCGTTATCGGCCAGGCCTGTGAATTTGATTACTCGGGTGCACAAGCGTGTAAAGCGCTGCGCGAAGAGGGCTACAAAGTCATCTTGGTGAACTCGAATCCAGCGACCATCATGACCGACCCAGAAATGGCTGATGTGACTTACATCGAGCCTATTCATTGGGAAGTTGTGGCGAAAATTATTGAAGTTGAACGTCCAGATGCGGTGTTACCGACCATGGGCGGACAAACCGCTTTGAACTGTGCGCTCGATCTTGACCGTCACGGTGTGCTCGAGAAGTACAACGTTGAAATGATTGGCGCGAATGCTGACGCCATTGACAAAGCCGAAGACCGTGACCGTTTCGACAAAGCGATGAAAGCGATTGGTCTTGAAACACCGAATGCAGAAGTTGCGCATAGCCTCGAAGAAGCATTCGATGTGCTTGACCGCTTGGGCTTCCCGTGCATTATTCGTCCGTCGTTCACGATGGGCGGTAGCGGTGGTGGTATTGCCTACAACCGTGAAGAATTTGAAGAAATTTGCCGTCGTGGCCTCGATCTTTCGACGACCAACCAACTGTTAATCGATGAATCGTTGATTGGTTGGAAAGAATACGAAATGGAAGTGGTACGCGACAAGAATGACAACTGTATTATTGTGTGTGCTATCGAAAACTTCGATGCCATGGGTATCCACACCGGCGACTCGATTACCGTAGCACCTGCGCAAACGTTAACCGATAAAGAATATCAGTTAATGCGTGATGCAGCGATGGCGGTCTTGCGTGAGATTGGTGTTGAAACCGGTGGTTCAAACGTTCAGTTCGGTGTTGACCCTGATACTGGGCGCATGGTTGTGATTGAAATGAACCCACGGGTATCGCGTTCTTCGGCGCTCGCCTCGAAAGCGACTGGCTTCCCGATTGCTAAAGTCGCGGCCAAGCTAGCTGTCGGTTACACCCTTGATGAACTGGAGAATGAAATTACCGGTGGGGTGACTCCTGCTTCGTTCGAGCCCGCAATCGACTATGTCGTAACCAAAATTCCACGCTTTAACTTTGAGAAATTCGCTGGCTGTAATGATCGTCTGACAACTCAGATGAAGTCTGTAGGCGAGGTGATGGCTATCGGCCGTAACCAGCAAGAGTCTCTACAAAAAGCGCTACGTGGCCTCGAAATTGGCGCGACTGGCTTTGACCCGATGGTTGATCCAGCCGATCCTGAAGCTCGCGGAAAAGTCATTCGCGAGCTTAAAGAGCCTGGTGCTGAGCGTATTTTCTACATTGCTGATGCCTTCCGTTTGGGTATGACAGTACGTGAAGTGTTCGAACAGACACGTATCGACGAATGGTATTTGATTCAAATTGAAGAAATCGTCTTACTGGAATCTGAAATTCAGAAGCTAGGTATGGCCGGTCTCGATGAGCGTGTGTTGCGCGTGCTCAAGCGCAAAGGTTTCTCTGATGCCCGTATCGCAGACATCCTGGATGTGGCCGAGGGTGAAATTCGCCGTCGTCGGCATGAGCTGAATGTATTGCCGGTCTACAAGCGTGTGGACACCTGTGCCGCTGAATTTGCCTCTGACACCGCGTACATGTACTCAAGTTACGACGAAGAGTGTGAAGCCGCACCGTCGGATCGTGATAAAATTATGGTAATTGGCGGTGGTCCTAACCGTATCGGCCAAGGTATCGAGTTCGATTATTGCTGTGTTCACGCCGCTCTAGCGTTACGTGAAGACGGTTACGAAACCATCATGGTGAACTGTAACCCAGAAACGGTTTCTACCGATTACGACACCTCTGATCGTTTGTACTTCGAGCCGATCACTTTAGAAGACGTGCTGGAAATCGTCCGCGTTGAACAGCCGAAGGGCGTTATCGTGCAGTACGGTGGTCAAACTCCACTTAAACTCGCGCGTGAGCTGGAAGCGAATGGCGTTCCTGTTATCGGAACCTCGCCAGACGCTATCGACCGCTCGGAAGACCGTGAGCGTTTCCAAAGTGCGGTTCGCCGCCTCGGCTTAAAACAGCCGGAAAATGCTACCGTGACTAAGGTTGATCAAGCCTTACGTGAAGCTGAGCGTATCGGTTATCCGTTGGTGGTGCGTCCAAGTTATGTCTTGGGTGGCCGCGCGATGGAAATTGTCTACGACGAGAGCGACTTACATCGTTATTTGACTGATGCGGTTAAAGTGTCGAACTCGGCGCCAGTGTTATTGGATCGCTTCCTTGATAACGCGATTGAAGTCGATGTCGATGCGATTTGTGACGGCCAAGATCTATTTATCGGTGGCATCATGCAGCATATCGAACAAGCGGGAGTTCACTCAGGTGATTCGGCCTGTTCATTACCGCCTTATTCGTTGAGCGACAAGATCCAAGACGAGTTGCGTGAACAAATGCGTAAATTAGCATTTGAACTTAATGTGCATGGGCTTATGAATGCTCAGTTCGCGATTAAAGATGACGAAGTCTATTTGATTGAGGTGAATCCTCGTGCAGCGCGTACTGTGCCTTTTGTTTCCAAGGCGACCGGCGTGCCACTAGCGAAAATCGCAGCACGCGTCATGGTCGGCCAATCACTGCAACAACAAGGCTATACGGAAGAAGTCATTCCACCTTACTTCTCAGTGAAAGAAGTGGTCATACCGTTTGCTAAGTTCCAAGGTGTTGACCCCATTCGTGGCCCAGAAATGCGCTCCACCGGTGAGGTGATGGGCGTTGGTGAAAGCTTCGAAGAAGCCTACGCTAAAGCTAACCTTGGTGCTGGTGAAGCCTTAGCGAAAGCAGGTAAAGCCTTGCTTTCGGTACGCGATGGTGACAAGGCACGTTTGTTTGATCTGGCGCGCGGTTTACTTGGCTTAGGCTTCTCATTGGAGGCGACGCGCGGTACTGCGAAGATGCTCAACGAAGAAGGTATTACCTGCTCGGTAGTGAATAAGCTGCAAGAAGGCCGTCCAAATATTGTTGATGCAATTAAGAACGGCGAGTACAGTTATATCATTAATACCGTCGAAGGGCGCCAGGCGATTGAAGATTCGGTCTACATTCGTCGCGAAGCACTCTTGAATAAAGTGATTTACACCACCACGTTAAATGCAGCCTTTGCTACCGTAAAAGCCAATACTGCAGATGATAGAGCACGGGTAAACTCACTGCAGTCATTACATAAAAGGGTTCAAACAGCATGAGTCAAATTCCAATGACGACCCGCGGCGCTGAGATGCTGCGGGAGGAATTGAAGCGTCTAAAAACTGAAGATCGCCCTCGTATTATTCAAGCGATCGCAGATGCGCGTGAACACGGCGACCTGAAAGAGAATGCCGAGTATCACGCGGCTCGCGAACAGCAAGGTTTTTGTGAAGGACGTATTCAAGAAATCGAAGCTAAACTGTCAAATGCACAGATTATTGATGTCACCAAAGTACCGAACCAAGGCAAGATCATCTTTGGTTCTACAGTGACGCTTTATAACACTGCAACCGACAAAGAAGTTCGTTACCGTATCGTAGGAGATGACGAGGCAGATATTAAACAGAACCTAATATCTGTGAACTCGCCTATCTCGCGCGCGCTTATCGGCAAACAAGTCGACGATGTGGCACGGGTCAACACGCCTAACGGTGAGGTTGAGTACGAAGTGGTGAGCGTCGAATACATCTGACGCTCACATTGACGGTGAGTGGTTACTTTTCATCATTTAAGAGCGCGAGCAATTCGCGCTCTTTTTGTTTGCGGTCTTGGCGATTTCGTGGAACGCCCTGGTGATATTCCTCCACGTCAGGAAAAACATCTTCTATGGGGCGCTCTAAAGCCTTAGCCATAGCGATCGCTACAGTTCGAGAGCGCGCTTTGCGGGCAGCGACTTTTGAAATGAGCGACGGGCTTTTGCCTAAAGCTTTAGCCAGCATCGAAAAATCGAAGCCGCGTTTTGCTAATTCCATTTTTATTTTTTGACTATCCATTGTGGCTCGGCTGTGGTTGAATGTTTTCTTGTGAACCACATGTGAGCTCACAAGTAGTTCAAATGAATTAAAATGTAGGTCAAAAGACACCAAATAAGGAAAAAAGATGTCAAGTGACGCTAAAATAAATACTACACAAGGGCCGCAGAAAAGCAATGTTGAAATGCTCAATATGGATGAGGTGATTGCGCGACTAAAGCTCTACTTTGGTGATGAATCCACAGCATCGTTGATGCGACGGCTGAGTATTCCCAAATCTACCTATGGTAACTGGAAGAAACGTAAGACGATTTCTTACGATTATCTCGTGCAGGGCTTGCTGCAGGCTGGCGTCTCACTGGATTGGTTTTTTGCACCACGGCAGCAGTTGAATTACCCGCGACCGTCAGAATTGCATTTGAATGAGCCGATTGTTTTGCACTATCAGCCATCGTCAGATACCGAGGAAGTGCTCAAGGCAACTGCTGAGATTAAACCGTTTCTGCAGCGATACAACTTGCCTGAGACCACGCGCAATCAGCAGTTGTTGGTGGACACTTATTTGGCCTCACGGGCCGACCATATCGGCATTGATTTTGCTTTGAATCAGATTGCGTTGGCGTTGAGTTGGTCGCCGGAAGCGAGTGAGGCAGAGTAAAGTAGCGCAAATTTAAAGCGATGCGTGCATCGTGACGCTACGATGCACGCGAATAGCAAGCGCCTAAGAGCGATTTAGCGACGCGGAAGTTGAATTTTTCCATCCGGACCCGGCTTGTAAAGAGTCAAAATCTTACCAACAACTTGCACACGATAGGCTTGGGTATGCGCAAGAATCGTTGCATAGACTTGCTCGCGAAGCTCGCGGTCTTCTTCAGGCACTTTCACCTTAATCAATTCGTGATGATTGAGTGCCAGTTCAATTTCCGCCATAACACCCTCTGTTAGGCCATTAGCGCCGAGTAGCACCACAGGTTTCAGAGAATGAGCCAGACTTTTTAGGTGCTGTTTTTGTTTATTGCTTAAAGTTAACCCTTCGGCCATGTAATAATATCCCACTATCACTTGAATTTTAGCTATTCTACCGCCATCTGGGTAGAAGAAGCCAGTTTGGTATTGAGGCAATGGGAAAAAAACGTTCAGCAAGTAGTACGCGATGGCTCCAAGAGCACTTTAGCGATCATTATGTACAGAAAGCTCAGAAAAAAGGGCTACGCTCGCGTGCAGTATTCAAAATTGAAGAGATTCAGAATAAAGATAAGTTGCTGAAGCAAGGCATGACGGTCGTTGACCTTGGTGCTGCGCCAGGTGGCTGGTCGCAATATGTCGTAGATACCTTACAAGGTAATTGTCAGGTGATTGCGTGTGACATATTACCAATGGACCCCATCGCCGGTGTTGACTTCTTAGAGGGCGACTTCCGGGAAGAGAGCGTTTTAAGTGCTTTATTGAACCGCATCGGCGGCAAAAACGTAGATGTAGTATTGTCTGATATGGCGCCGAACATGAGCGGTAATGATAACGTTGACCAACCGCGGGCGATGTACTTGGTCGAACTGGCACTCGACATGTGTCACCAGGTTTTGAAACCCAACGGCAGTTTTGTCGTCAAAGTATTCCATGGGCAAGGTTTTGAAGAATTCTTAAAAGACGTACGTGCGGCTTTTAAAACGGTTAAAACGCGCAAGCCAGACTCGTCACGCGCACGTTCGCGTGAAGTCTATTTGGTAGCGACTGGATATAAATTGTAGTAGGCTGTTGCGCATGCAACGCAAGTAAATGAGGTAGTCAGCTTTGAGCGATATGGCAAAAAATCTAATTTTATGGCTGGTGATCGCTGTTGTTTTGATGACAGTGTTCAATAGTTTCAGTCCCGGCGCGAATAACGGCTCGCAAGTTGCGTACAGCCAATTCATTTCGCAAGTGAACAACGGTGGTGTGCGCAAAGTCGATATCGACGGCCGCATGATCACAGCGCAGTCGCGCACCGGTGATACCTTCACTACGGTTATGCCAGTCAGTGACCCAGACTTGCTCAACGACTTGCTGGAAAACAATGTTGAAGTCGTAGGTAAACCACCGGAAGAGCCAAGCATTCTTACCTCGATTTTCATTTCGTGGTTCCCGATGCTGTTGCTGATTGGTGTGTGGATTTTCTTCATGCGCCAAATGCAAGGTGGTGGCGGTGGCCGTGGTGCCATGAGCTTTGGTAAGAGCAAAGCGCGCTTAATGAGCGAAGATCAAATTAAAACCACTTTTGCAGATGTCGCTGGCTGTGACGAAGCGAAAGAAGAAGTGTCAGAGCTCGTAGACTACTTGCGTGACCCTAGCAAATTTCAACGTCTCGGCGGTAAGATCCCGAAAGGCGTACTGATGGTCGGCCCTCCGGGTACCGGTAAAACCCTTATCGCTAAAGCCATTGCCGGTGAAGCAAAAGTACCTTTCTTCTCGATTTCGGGTTCTGATTTCGTAGAAATGTTTGTCGGTGTCGGTGCCTCGCGGGTGCGTGACATGTTCGAGCAAGCGAAAAAGTCAGCGCCTTGCATCATCTTTATCGATGAGATCGATGCCGTTGGTCGTCAGCGTGGTGCTGGACTTGGTGGTGGACACGACGAGCGTGAGCAAACCTTGAACCAAATGCTCGTTGAGATGGATGGTTTTGAAGGCAACGAGGGAATTATTGTTATCGCTGCGACCAACCGTCCAGATGTACTCGACCCAGCCTTGCTGCGACCAGGTCGCTTTGACCGTCAGGTACCGGTAGGTTTGCCTGATGTACGAGGCCGTGAACAGATTTTGAAAGTGCACATGCGCAAAGTGCCGCTTGGCGATGATGTCGATGCATCAGTCATCGCTCGTGGTACGCCTGGTTTCTCTGGTGCTGACTTAGCGAACCTAGTGAACGAGGCAGCATTGTTTGCTGCACGTAATAATAAGCGCGTTGTCGCAATGGAAGAGTTCGACAAAGCGAAAGATAAGATCATGATGGGTGCAGAACGTCGTTCAATGGTGATGACGGACGAAGAGAAAGCCATGACGGCTTATCACGAAGCCGGTCACGCGATTGTGGGTCGTCTGGTGCCCGAGCATGACCCAGTTTATAAAGTCTCGATTATTCCGCGTGGGCGCGCTCTAGGTGTAACTATGTACCTACCTGAGCAAGATCGTGTGAGTCATACTAAGCAACACCTTGAAAGTATGATTTCGAGCTTGTTTGGTGGACGTCTGGCTGAATCGATTATTTATGGTGACGAAAAAGTTACTACCGGCGCCTCAAACGATATCGAGCGAGCAACGCAGATCGCACGCAAAATGGTCACGCAATGGGGCTTATCTGAGAAAATGGGGCCGTTGCTGTACGCGGATGATGAAAACGAAGTTTTCCTCGGTCGCTCAGTGACACAGCATAAGCACATGTCAGATGACACTGCACGCGCGATCGACCAAGAAGTGAAGCTATTCATCGACCGTAACTACGATCGAGCGAAGCGAATTCTTGAAGAGAACATCGACATTTTGCACTCGATGAAAGACGCGCTCATGAAATATGAGACCATCGATGCTGATCAAATTGATGATCTGATGAATCGACGTGATGTACGTGAACCGCGTGACTGGCGTAAGCCAGACCAAGACAACAACACCAGCGGTGGTGCAACGGCCAGCTCAGACGAGCGACCGTTAACCGATGGGAAGCCGGGAGACGCACCGGCGAGTTAACAGAAAAGCCCCGAGTTCGGGGCTTTTTTATGAGCATAGAGTTCTGAGGATTGAGTCATGAGCACAGCAGTTCTTCCGCAAGTTATGGGAATTCTCAACGTCACCCCCGACTCCTTTTCTGATGGCGGTCGGTTTAATCATCTCGATGAGGCACTGCGCCAAGCTGAGCAAATGATTGCCGATGGTGCGACCTACATCGACATAGGCGGGGAGTCAACGCGACCGGGTGCCGCAAGCGTGGCGGTGCAGGAAGAAATCGATCGCGTGGTACCGGTGATTGAGCGCTTACGCGCCGAAACCGATGTGGCGATCTCCTTGGACACCTGTAAAACTCCGGTGATGGCCGAAGGTTTGAAACATGGCGTGGCCATGATCAATGATATTCGCGCGCTACAAGACGAAGGTGCAGTCACGTTGCTGGCACAGTACGAGGCTGATATTTGCCTCATGCATATGCAAGGCGAGCCGCGTACGATGCAGCACGAACCGCGTTACGATGACGTGGTGGTGGAAGTGAAGGCATTTCTGCAAGAACGTATGCGCGCCTGCGAAGCGGCAGGAATTAGTAAAGACCGTGTTTTTCTCGATCCGGGCTTTGGTTTTGGCAAGTCAGTCAGGCATAATTACCAGCTGTTACAACGCATGCAAGCACTCCATGAGCTGCAGGCGCCGTTGTTGATTGGCATGTCACGCAAGTCGATGTTAGGTCATGTGACGGGGCGTGAGGTGCAGGACCGCTTACCAGCGAGCATCGCAGCTGCGACTATAGCTGCGATGAAAGGGGCACGTATTATTCGCGTGCATGATGTCAGGGAAACGGTTGATGCAATGAAAGTCGTTGCAGCAACCTTGGCTGGAGATTTCAGTTGAGTCAACGTAAGTATTTTGGCACGGATGGCGTCCGCGGACGCGTCGGTGATTTTCCTATTACCCCAGATTTTGCCGTTAAATTGGGCTGGGCTGCGGGCACTGTATTATCTAAATCAGGTAACCAACGTGTATTGGTCGGTAAAGATACGCGCTTATCGGGCTATATGCTCGAGTCTGCGCTTGAAGCAGGCCTGCTCTCGGCTGGCGTGAGCGTCGAATTCTTAGGCCCTATGCCGACTCCTGCAGTCGCATATCTTACCCGTAATTTTCGTGCGGCTGCTGGTATCGTGATCAGCGCATCGCATAATCCCTATTATGATAATGGCATCAAATTTTTCTCTGATTCGGGTAGTAAACTGCCTGACGCCATTGAAAGCGAAATCGAACGTCTATTAGACGAAGAGCTGGTCTGCGTACCCTCCGAACAAATGGGGCGAGCGAGTCGCATTGACGACGCACCCGGGCGTTACATTGAGTTTTGCAAAAGCGCGTTCCCAAGTGAGCTATCACTTACTGGGTTAACGATTGTCGTCGACTGCGCACACGGTGCGACTTATCACATTGCGCCAGACGTATTGCGTGAGCTTGGCGCTCAGGTCATTGAAATTGGCACGGCGCCGAATGGTGTCAATATCAATGACAAATGTGGTGCAACTGATTTAGCCGCCTTACAAAAAGCGGTGCAAGAGCACAAAGCCGACCTAGGCTTCGCGCTCGACGGCGATGGTGACCGTTTAATGATGATCACAGCTGACGGACGTGTGGTTGACGGTGATGATGTGATTTATATCTTGGCGCGTGCGGCGCAGCAAGATGGCCTACTGCAGGGCGGCATCGTTGGCACCTTGATGTCCAATTTTGCGCTGGAAAAGCATTTTGCCGACCGTAATATTCCTTTTGTGCGAGCCAAAGTTGGCGACCGCTATGTGATGGAAGAACTGGTGAAACGCGATTGGAAGATCGGTGGCGAGAATTCAGGTCATATCATCAACCGTCAGTTTCATAGTACGGGCGATGGTATCATCGCAGGTTTGCAAGTACTTACCGCTATGCAGCGCGAGCAGTGTAGCCTTGCAGACCTCTTGAAAGGCTTCGAAAAGTACCCACAAGTATTAATCAATGTGCGTTTCAAAGCAGGCTCCGACCCATTAAGTGACGCTGCCGTAAAAGCAGCGGTAAAAGATGTCGAAGATCGGTTGGGTGATGAGGGCCGCGTGTTACTGCGTAAATCAGGAACTGAACCGCTGATTCGCGTGATGGTCGAAGGCCGTGATGAGCAAATCACCAAGACCTTTGCCCAACAAATAGCCAGTGAAGTTGAGGCTGCGGCGAATTAATAAGCAGTCTCACTGATTTATCGCATTCAGTACTTGTAAGTTAGCGGCAGGTTATGTAATATCTCGCCGCTCTTGAGGTAGCAACTTAAGACCAAGAGGCAACTATGCAACGGCAATCGTTAGTTATCGCTAACTGGAAAATGAATGGCTCACGTCATCTAGTAAAACAGTTGGCAAACACCTTGCGCAACGCGCCAGAAGTGTTAGCTGATGTAAGTGTTGCGGTTTGTCCTCCAGCCGTACTCTTAGCTGCTTGGCAAAGCGAAGTTTTTTACGATCAAGTACACCTCGGTGCGCAAGACGTAAATGAACATGCTGCGGGAGCGCATACCGGTGAACATAGCCTCGGGCTATTAGCTGAAGCCGGCGTTGAATACGTGTTGATCGGTCACTCCGAACGCCGTCAGTTTTATGGCGATACAGAGCAGCGTATCCAAGCAAAAGTTGAGTCGGCACTCGGTGCTACTGAACCCAAGTTTAAAGTCGTTCTTTGTGTTGGCGAAAGCGAGCAAGAACGCGAAGCTGAACAGACCATGCAAGTGGTGCAGGCGCAGTTAGAGAGCGCTCTGCAAAACGTAAGTAGCGCAAAAATGGCGCAGGTGGTTATTGCTTACGAACCGGTTTGGGCCATTGGTACGGGTAAAACCGCGAGCCCAGCTCAAGCACAGGAAGTTCATGCATTTATTCGTCAGTGGCTGCAGCAAAAGTATGATGCTGCGGGCACAAGCGTTCCACTGCTGTATGGTGGTAGCGTAAAGGCAGAAAATGCCGAAACATTGTTTGCAGAAGCAGATATTGATGGCGGCTTGATTGGCGGCGCAAGTCTTGAACCGGAAGCGTTCCTTGCAATTTGCCGCGCAGCGCAAGCTCGGAGAAGTTAACTATGTACGAAATTTTATTGATTGCGTATCTTATTGTGGCCATCGTGCTGATCGGTTTTATCATGATTCAGCAGGGTAAGGGTGCCGACATGGGCGCATCCTTTGGTGCGGGCGCATCGAACACAGTTTTTGGGTCAGGTGGTTCTGGTAACTTCTTGACTCGTACCACAGCAGTGGTCGCGATTATCTTTTTTGTTTTGAGTTTGGTTTTAGGTAACCTCTCTTCAGGTAACGGTGACGTTGAAAGTGAGTTCGAGACCATCGAAACTCCAGCACCAACCATGAATGAAGTGCCAGCATCTGAAGAAGAAGTTCCAACTTCTTCAAATGACGTACCTGAATCTAACTAAGTAACTGTTTTTGCGGATGTGGTGGAATTGGTAGACACGCTATCTTGAGGGGGTAGTGCTTTCGGGCGTGCGGGTTCAAGTCCCGCCATCCGCACCAAATTTAGCAACCGAATGTTGGTTGCGTTTCCTTCGGGAATCCTTATAATATGGACACGTTTTCGGACGCGGGGTGGAGCAGTCTGGTAGCTCGTCGGGCTCATAACCCGAAGGTCGTAGGTTCAAATCCTGCCCCCGCAACCATTTAACAAAGGGTCCAGTGTTTTAAAAGCCCCGCAGCAGTTCGGGGCTTTTTACTATGTGACCTCTGCTGCCATGTGGTACGGCTAGTCTTAGCGGCCAAATGAGTAGCACTAACACTGGGCGTTTACGCCCTTTTTTTGTTTCAGGAGTTCAAGAATTTGGCACGTATTGAAGAGCGCTTAGTCGAGATGCTAGAGCCCGCAGTGGCTGCATTAGGATTTGAGTTATGGGGTGTGGAGTTTGTCCGCGCCGGCAAGCATTCAACCTTGCGCGTTTATATTGATCATGACAACGGTATCAGTGTTGATGACTGTGCCGACGTGAGTCACCAAGTCAGCGCTTTGTTGGATGTCGAAGACCCGATTTCGAGCGAGTACTATCTAGAAGTATCGTCGCCCGGTATGGAGCGTCCTTTCTTCAGTGCGGCCCAAATGCAAGACTACCAGGGCGAAACGGTAGCGGTTGAGCTGACCATGGTGCAGCAAAACAAGCGTAAATTTAAGGGCGTGATCAAAGCGATTGATGGCGACCAAGTTGAATTCGAAGTTGATGGCGAGCCACTGAAGGTTAGCTACTCGACAGTCAAAAAAGCTCATTTAGTTCCTCAGTTTAACTAAGGATTGCGCAGGCGAGGCAAGATAATGGCAAAAGAGATTTTATTAGTTGCAGAAGCTGTTTCGAATGAAAAAGACGTGTCGAAAGACAAGATCTTTGAAGCGCTAGAGTCTGCGCTGGCACATGCAACCAAGAAAAAATATGAAGGCGACATCGACGTCCGTGTCAGTATCGATCGCACCACAGGTGATTTCGATACCTTCCGTCGCTGGTTAGTCGTCGACGATTCTGAGACGCCACTTGAGCATCCGTATCGTGAAATTAGTTTAGCTGCGGCCCAGTATGAAGATGACTCAGTAGAGGCGGGCGACTATGTCGAAGAACAGATCGACTCAATTGAGTTTGACCGCATTACCACGCAAACTGCGAAGCAAGTAATCGTACAGAAGGTACGTGAAGCTGAGCGAGCGAAAGTGGTCGACGAGTATAAAGACCAAGTCGGTGAGCTGGTCAGCGGTATCGTCAAGCGTGCAAACCGTGAACATGTATTGCTTGACCTAGGTAACAACGCTGAAGCGATTATCTACCGCGAAGAAATGTTGCCGCGCGAGTCAGTGCGCGTGGGCGACCGTGTACGTGGCTTGTTGTATGACGTGCGTCCAGAAGCTCGTGGTGCGCAATTATTTGTCAGCCGTACTCACCCAGACTTCTTGGTTGAGTTGTTCCGCATCGAAGTGCCGGAAATCGGTGAAGAGATGATTGAAATTCGTGGTGCAGCTCGCGACCCGGGCTCACGTGCCAAAATTGCCGTGAAGAGTAACGACCGTCGTATCGACCCAGTCGGTGCCTGTGTGGGCATGCGTGGTGCGCGTGTTCAAGCGGTTTCTGGCGAACTCGGTGGCGAACGTGTCGATATCGTCCTGTGGGATGACAATCCGGCGCAGTTTGTCATCAATGCGATGGCACCAGCTGAAGTAGCTTCAATCGTGGTCGATGAAGATGCGCATACTATGGATATCGCTGTGGAAGAGGGGAATCTTGCCCAAGCGATTGGTAAAGCGGGTCAGAACGTCCGCCTAGCAAGCCAGTTAACCGGTTGGCAGTTGAACGTGATGTCAGAAGAAGAGTTTACTGAGAAAAACGAAGCCGAATCGCAACGTTTACTCGACCTCTTTACGAAACATCTTGATATCGATGAAGATTTTGCCGCGGTATTGGTCGATGAAGGTTTCTCTACGTTAGAAGAAATCGCTTATGTACCGATGGACGAGCTGTTGGCCATCGACGGCATGGATGAAGACATTGTTGAAGAGTTGCGTAACCGTGCTCGTGCAGTGTTGACCACCAAAGCATTGAAAGATGAAGAATCACTCGAAAGCGCAGAGCCAGATGAAACCCTACTAAACCTAGAGGGCTTAGATCGTCACTTGGCGTATGTGCTAGCCAGTAAAGGGATTATCACCCTTGAAGACTTGGCTGAGCAGGGCATCGATGACCTTGCTGAAATTGAAGAGTTAACCGAACAACGAGCTGGTGAGCTGATTATGCAAGCGCGTAATATTTGCTGGTTCGGTGACGAAGAATAAGATCAACGGGGGTACGACGGACTATGGAAGAAGTAACGCTGGATAAACTAGCTAAAGATGTAGGTACGACAGTTGATCGTTTGGTGACGCAATTCGCCGAAGCTGGCATGAAGAAGTCAGCGGGCGACTCAGTTACTGAAGACGAAAAACAAGCGCTGTTGGCGCACCTGAACAAACAGCACGGTGGTAAAGGCCCGCAAGAGCCAAGCAAAATGACCCTAAAGCGGAAAGAGAAGAGTACGCTGAGTATTGGCGGCGGACCACGTAGCAAGTCGGTGCAGGTTGAAGTACGTAAAAAGCGTACGTATGTGAAGCGTTCTGCTCTTGAAGATGAGCAAAAAGCGGCACAAGAAAAAGCTGAGCAAGAACGGTTGGAAGCAGAAGCGAAGCGCAAGGAAGAAGAGGCGAAGGCAGCAGCTGAAGCGAAAGCTAAAGCTGAGAAGAAAGCTGCCGAAGAAAAAGCCAAGCAGGAAGCTGCTCGCAAAGAGAAAGAAAAGGCTAAAGCCAAAGCTGAAGCTGAAAAGCGCGCGGCAATGACGCCGGAAGAGCGTAAGAAAGCTGACGAAGCTAAAGCTGAAGCAGAAAAACTGCGTAAGGCGCAAGAGGAAGAAGCTCGTAAGAAAGCTGAAGCTGAAGCTGCGCGTCAAGCCGAAGAAGCACGTAAACTAGCCGAAGAAAACGAAGCGCGTTGGCAAGAAGAAGAAGCCAAGCGCAAGCAAGCTGAACAAGAAGACGTTCACTTTACGACCTCTCAGTACGCGCAAGAAGCGGAAGACGAGCAAGACGTTGATGAAGAGCGTCGTAATCGTAAGAAGTCGAAGCGTCGTGCGAAAGATGATGAGCGTGATGAAGCGCCGCGTCGTGAGAAGCGTCGTAAAGGCTCGAAGCGTTCTACTTTGCAGCAGGCATTTACCAAGCCAGCGTCGCCAGTCGAGCGTGAAGTTAAGCTTGGTGAGACCATTACGGTAGGCGAACTTGCGAACCGTATGGCTGTAAAAGCTAGTGAAGTGATCAAGACCATGATGAAAATGGGCGAAATGGTCACGATTAACCAAGTACTTGATCAAGAAACAGCGTCACTTGTGGTTGAAGAAATGGGCCACAAAGTGCAGTTAGTTAGCGATAATGCGTTGGAGCAAGAAGTACTTGCTGAGCGTAATGAGGGCGAAGAGAAAGCGAAAGCCCCTCGTGCGCCAGTGGTAACCGTGATGGGTCACGTTGACCACGGTAAAACCTCATTACTTGATTACATTCGTAAGGCGAAAGTCGCATCAGGCGAGGCCGGTGGTATTACCCAGCACATTGGTGCTTACCACGTTGAAACAGGCCACGGCATGATCACCTTCTTGGATACCCCTGGTCACGCGGCGTTTACCTCAATGCGTGCACGTGGTGCGAGTGCGACGGATATCGTTATCTTGGTTGTTGCGGCGGACGACGGCGTAATGCCACAGACCATCGAAGCTATCCAGCACGCGAAAGCAGCTGGTGTACCGATTGTCGTTGCAGTGAACAAGATGGATAAGCCTGAAGCCGATCCAGACCGCGTCAAGAACGAACTCGCGCAACGTGACGTTATCCCAGAAGACTGGGGTGGTGACGTGCAGTTTGTGCCGGTATCTGCGCACAGCGGCCAAGGTATCGACGAGCTTCTTGAAGCCCTGTTGCTACAAGCTGAAGTTCTTGACTTACAAGCCGTTTCAGAAGGTATGGCACACGGTATCGTGATCGAATCACGCCTCGATAAAGGTCGTGGTCCAGTGGCGTCAATCTTGGTACAAGAAGGTACCTTGCGCCAAGGCGATATTGTACTTTGTGGTCTTGAGTACGGTCGTATTCGTGCAATGCGCGATGAACTCGGTCGTGAAATCAAAGAAGCGGGTCCATCGATTCCAGTAGAGATTCTTGGTTTGTCAGGTGTACCACAAGCCGGTGACGAAGCAACCGTGGTCAAAGACGAACGTAAAGCACGTGAAGTTGCGAACTACCGTCAAGGTAAGTACCGCGAAGTGAAACTTGCGAAGCAACAGAAAGCGAAGCTTGAGAACATGTTTGCGAACATGCAAGAAGGTGACGTCCAAGAACTGAACATCGTCTTGAAGTCAGACGTGCAAGGTTCGTTGGAAGCGATTGCCGACTCATTGCAGAAGCTGTCGACGGATGAAGTGAAAGTGAACATCATCGGTAGTGGTGTAGGTGGAATTACCGAAACGGACGCCTCACTTGCAAGTGCTTCGAATGCTATCGTAGTGGGCTTCAACGTACGTGCTGATGCCTCTGCCAAGCGCTTAATCGAACAAGAAAGCGTCGATCTTCGTTACTACAGCGTCATTTATGACCTGATTGACGAAGTGAAACAAGCCATGGGCGGTATGCTCGCGCCAGAATTCAAGCAACAGATCATTGGTCTTGCTGAAGTGCGTGACGTGTTTAAGTCACCGAAGATTGGTGCGATCGCCGGTTGTATGGTTACCGAAGGTATCGTCAAGCGCTCAGCGCCAATTCGTGTACTACGCGACAACGTGGTCATCTACGAGGGTGAACTTGAGTCACTCCGTCGCTTTAAAGATGACGTACAAGAAGTTCGTAACGGCATGGAATGTGGTATCGGTGTGAAGAACTACAACGACGTGAAAGTGGGTGACCAAATCGAGGTCTTCGAAACGGTTCAAGTCGAGCGGAGTCTGTAACCCTTATGGCGAAAGACTATAGTCGTACAGAACGCGTAGGCCAGCAATATCAGCGTGAAATTGCGCTGATATTGCAACGCGAAATTAAAGACCCACGCGTATCAATGGTGACTGTTTCTGCTGTTGAAGTTTCTCGTGATCTTGCTTATGCGAAGGTTTACGTAACGTTCTTGCAAGACGATGACCAGCAAGTGAAGCAGGGCCTGAAAGTTCTGAATGAAGCGTCTGGCTTTGTGCGTTCGTTGTTGGGCAAACGGGTGCGCGCGCGCATCACGCCTGAACTTCGTTTCGTACATGACCCATCGTTGAACGAAGGGATTCGTATGTCACGCCTGGTTGATGATGCGATAAAACGCGACCAAGAGCGCACAAATTCAAAGGACGAGCACGGAGACGATTAATGGGACGACGTAAATCGGGTCGCGATATCAGCGGCGTGATTGTCTTAGATAAGCCTCTGGAACTCACATCGAACGCCGCACTGCAACAGGTGCGGCGTTTTTTTGATGCCCGTAAAGGCGGCCACACTGGCGCTTTAGATCCTCTAGCCACCGGTGTTTTACCTTTATGCTTCGGTGAGGCGACCAAACTTTCGCACTTTGCCTTAGAAGCAGACAAAACCTATGTCGTAACGGCAAAGCTGGGGCAACGTACGAGTACCAGTGACGCTGAGGGCGAAGTAGTCGAAGAGAGCCCAGTCAACTTCTCTGAACAGAAGTTGCACGAGGCAATCAACCACTTTACTGGAGCGCAAGAGCAATCTCCTTCAATGTTCTCGGCACTCAAACATGAGGGGCGTCCACTTTACTACTATGCGCGCCAAGGCATCGATGTGCCGCGAAAGTCGCGTGTCATCACTATCCACAACATTACCTTAATGGAATGGAAAGGTGATTTGTTAACGCTTGAAGTGACTTGCTCGAAAGGTACCTATATTCGGACATTGGTTGACGACATGGGTCAGTATTTAGGCTGTGGCGCTCACGTTCAGGCCTTGCGGCGTACCTGGATTGAAGGTGTAGTGGGTGACATGGTGACCCCAGAGGAATTGGCCAAGCGTGCCGCACAGTGCGATCCTGAAAACGGTGATTTCGCTGCACTCGATGAATTACTGCAACCTTGTGACTCGGTGATTCAACAAATTCCTGAAGTATTCATAGAAGCGAGCGATGCGCCGCGCTTTTGTGCGGGGAACCCTGCTCAAGCTATTGATGCTAAGCCGCAGCCTGAAGAAGTGATCTTACGCGTGAAAACCTCCGATGAGAGTGATTTACTTGGATTAGGGTTTTGGCGCGATAATAAAATTGTCCCCAAGCGGGTGCTTAGCATTGCTAAAATTTAGCTGAGTACGTATAATGCTCGGCGATCGCGTCGGTGCTGAATTAGTGATTGGCACTGACTGTTTTAACTACTAGGAGTAATTTATGTCACTAACTGCGGCACAAAAAGCTGAAATCGTTAAAGACTACGGCCAAGGCGAAAACGACACTGGTTCACCAGAAGTTCAAGTAGCTTTGTTAACTGCTAACATTAACGAATTACAGGGCCACTTTAAAGAACACGCAAAAGACCACCACTCACGTCGTGGTTTGTTGCGCATGGTAAGCCAACGTCGTAAATTGTTGGACTACCTGAAGCGTAAAGACAATCAGCGTTATGCAACTCTGATTGAGCGACTCGGTTTACGTCGCTAAGCAATGTTCGCAAAAGGGGGCCGCAAGGCCCCTTTTTACTTATAAAAGCGCTATTGGCTATTCGCTGTTCGCTATTTGATGAGACAGATAACGAACAGCAAATAGCAAATAGCAAAGAACGCATTTAAAGAAGAAAGTAGGAAAGGAAAAAAACGTGAATCCAATAACTAAGCAATTTCAATACGGTCGTCACACAGTGACATTAGAAACGGGTGCGATGGCGCGCCAAGCGACCGGAGCCGTGCTTGCGAGCATGGACGATACTACCGTTTTAGTAACAGTTGTTGCCAAGAAAGAAGCAAATGAAGGTCAGGATTTCTTCCCATTGACCGTAAACTATCAAGAGCGTACCTACGCAGCTGGTAAAATCCCAGGTGGTTTCTTCAAGCGCGAAGGGCGTCCTTCTGAGAACGAAACATTGACGTCGCGTCTTATCGACCGTCCGATTCGTCCACTCTTCCCTGAAGGCTTCAAAAATGAAGTACAGATCATCGCCACCGTGGTTTCTGTAAACCCTCAGGTGAGCCCTGACATCGTTGCGTTGATTGGTGCATCAGCAGCACTTTCAATCGCTGGGGTACCTTTCGCAGGTCCTATCGGTGCAGCGCGCGTGGGTGTGTTGAACGACGAATATGTCCTGAACCCAACCCTTGATGAGCTTGCTGACTCAAAGCTTGACCTCGTTGTTGCCGGTACTGAAAACGCAGTATTGATGGTTGAATCAGAAGCACAACTGTTGTCTGAAGACGCTATGCTAGGTGCTGTTGTTTACGGTCATGAGCAAATGCAAACGGTGATCAAAGCGATCAACGAATTCACTGCTGAAGCTGGTAAACCGAAGTGGGATTGGCAGGCGCCTGCAGAAAACACTGCATTGAAAGACAAAATCAAAGCATTAGCTGAGCAAGGCATTGGTGATGCGTACCGTATTACTGAAAAAGCCGAGCGTTACGAGCAAATCAGTAAATTACGTGATGAAGTGGTGAATCAGCTGACTGCTGAAGACGAAAGTCTTGATGCAAAAGAAATTGGCAATATCTTCCACGCCCTCGAAAGCGACGTTGTTCGTAGCCGCATTATTGCGGGCGAGAAGCGTATCGATGGCCGTGACCCAGATATGGTTCGTGGTCTGCACATTGCTACAGGTATGTTGCCACGTGTTCACGGTTCTGCTGTGTTTACCCGTGGTGAAACCCAAGCTTTGGTTGCTGCAACCCTAGGTACTGAACGTGACGCGCAGATGATTGACGACTTGGTCGGCTCAAGCAATAACCGCTTCATGTTGCACTATAACTTCCCTCCATACTGTGTTGGTGAAACTGGTTTTGTTGGTTCACCGAAGCGTCGTGAAATCGGCCACGGCCGTTTGGCGAAGCGCGGTGTGCAGGCAGTTATGCCTTCACAAGAAGAATTCCCGTACACCATCCGTGTGGTATCGGAAATCACTGAATCAAACGGTTCAAGCTCAATGGCATCGGTTTGCGGTACGTCATTGGCATTGATGGACGCTGGTGTTCCGATTAAAGCATCTGTTGCTGGTATCGCGATGGGTCTGGTAAAAGAAGGCGACAAGTTTGTTGTCCTTTCTGACATCCTTGGTGACGAAGATCACTTAGGTGACATGGACTTTAAAGTTGCGGGTAGCAAAGACGGTGTGACTGCATTGCAGATGGATATCAAGATTGACGGTATCACTCGTGAAATCATGGAGCAGGCACTAGAGCAAGCGAAAGCTGCGCGTCTGCACATTCTAAACGTGATGGATGATGCGATTTCTGGTGCGCGTGAAGAGCTTTCTGACTTTGCTCCTCGCTACCACACCATGAAGATCAACCCAGATAAAATCCGTGACGTGATTGGTAAAGGTGGTGCGGTCATTCGTGAATTGACTGAAAGCACGAACACCAACATCGAAATCAATGACGACGGTACGGTACGTATTGCTGCAACTGACCAAGCGTCAGCGCAAGCGGCGATTGACCGTATTAAAGAGTTAACTGAAGACGTTGAAGTGGGTCGCATCTACCAAGGTAAAGTGGCTCGTATCGTCGACTTCGGTGCGTTCGTGACTATCCTGCCTGGTAAAGATGGCTTGGTACACATTTCTCAAATCGCTGAAGAGCGTGTGAACGACGTCAACGAATATTTGAAAGTCGGTCAAACCGTACCAGTGAAAGTGCTTGAGATTGACCGTCAAGGCCGTGTCCGTCTGAGCATGAAAGATGCAGCAGAAAAGCCTGCTCAAGCAGAAGCTGCAGAGCAAGCGGATAATGCTGAAGAGAAAGGTCAAGACGAAGCGGAATAACACCGTTTAAGTTCTTTACAATTCTCTAAGAAAAGGGGCTTCGGCCCCTTTTCTTTTTTGTCCCAAGTTGCGCTATGATGGAACCCACACCAGCGAGAAAGGAAGTGGTATGAATTACGCGAAGGTTGTTGCTGTGCTGCTAACTTTGGGCGCACTCAGCGCTTGTACGGCAACTCCGCAAGGCGAGCAAGGTATGCTTGCTAACTTAGTGGTGCCCACCCCACAAGTTGCCGATGGTCGCTATCAATTAGAAGTGGCTAAATTGACCGAAGTGATTACGCGTGGCGAAGCAGAACTGGATGCGGAGGCCATGGGACAATTGCTTTACCGACGCGGTAGCCTTTACGATGCGCTTGGTTTGGCTACACTCGCGCGTATCGACTTCAATCGTGCGTTGGACTACCAGCCAAGGTTGGCCGACGCTTATAATTACTTGGGTATTCACTACACGCAAGTAGGGCAGTTTGACTATGCCTATGAAGCACTTGATGCGGCATTAGAATTAGAGCCGGAGCACCCGTACGCTTACCTTAACCGTGGCGTAGCAGGCTATTACGACGGTCGCTTTGACCTGGCCTTGGCCGACTTAGACTACTTTTATCAAGCCGATCCTGATGATCCCTACCGTGCGCTGTGGCGCTATCTTGCTGCGGTCGAAGTTGAATCCGCAGAACAAGCCAAACAAGAACTTGCTGCTGCGCGGCTGGCCAGCAATTCAGATGCATGGGGCTGGGGTATCGTCGACCTCTATGTTGGCGGGATGAGCGAACAAGTGTTTTTGCAAAGTTATGCAACACAGCAGCTGGCTGAAGATGAAACCCTTGCTGAACGTATGTGTGAAGCTTATTTTTACCTAGGCAAGCTGCAACAACTACAGGGTAAGTGGGACACTGCGGCGGTTTATTTTCGTTTAGCGCTCGCGACCAATGTCCACCTATTTTTAGAGCACCGTTACGCAGCGATGGAAATGGACGCAAGCCAAGCGCGCGCCGACTATGAAACCGAACGTAACGTCGATTAAAGCAGCTCTGACAGCATGCGTTTGGGCGCTAGCTGTCACACCTTATGGAGCTGCTGCAAACCTTCCTGAATGGCCCTTGGTGCCGTCAACGACTGTTGTGGAAGCGAATTGCGCTGCAACCGAAGAGAAGATATGGGTTTGGTTACCGCAACAGGGTGCCGAATCAGTGCAAGCGCTGCTAGAACGTTGGCAGCAGCATCCCCTTGCAGACCTCAGTGGTTGTTTTCAGTATCGAACGTATGCTGATGTAGAGCACTTGCAATGTACTGCTGGCGGTGAACGCCAGCACCTGCGTTGCGATCTCGCTTTATTACCACGCGAACTATTGCAACGTCATATTGTATTTACTGATGCTCAAATAGGCAGTGCTTCTGCGCAGCAAATAGTGTTACCGCGTGATGCGAGTTTAACGGTATTTGCGCATGAAATGGCGCATTGGTTGGGCTTTGCCGACGAATATCAAATGTCCCCCAGCTTGGCCAATAATTATTGTCAGGGACGTTATGAGCACCCGTCCTTGAATGTGGTACTAACGCGTAGCAAGGAGCTTACGGCGCAGGATTTAGAGCAACTTTGGCAACGACTACCATGGCGTGAAGCGGTACCTGACTGGCGTTTATTGGGGCAGCAACAGGCAAATAGCAAATGGCAGTTAGGCTCTGCAAGCGCGACTGAGGTCGGCCTGTTTGCCAGCCAAACCTGTGCTGGCGTGGCAGGCGTCTATAGTTGGAAACCCGTCGCCAAGTTCACCGCGATGGAATACCACGATGTTAATTTTTGGCCAAAGGTTTATTTAGAAACGGCGCGTGCGCTACAGCGCAGTAGCCGTTTGCGCGATCATGATGATGGGGCAGAGTAGTGCGAAAAACCACACCAAGCTGCGTAACTTGTCCCAATTCGCTAGGTAGAGTACGTGGTAGGCAATCCTGAAGCCGATGAAACCTACTGCCAACCATTGATTCAGCGCACTGACTTGATCAGTAGCGATGACCAGCAAAACTGCCGCAGCAAATAACGGAAACGCTTCGTAGGCATTGTAATGGCCTGCAACCGCGCGTGCTCCAGCACCTGTCAAACGTTGCTGTTGGGCACGCGGGTGGCGGTTGTCGTAGCCATTATCACGATTTTGAAAATAGACTACCGGAGCTTTGGCGGCGATGGGTAACAAACCAGCAATTAGTAAACACCAAATCATGAGACTCATCGCACACTCCTTTTCTGATTATTTAACTTCTTTACCTGCAGCCTGAAGGTCTGCGTGATAAGAAGATCGTACGAGTGGGCCACTGGCAATGTGAGTGAAGCCCATTTTTACGCCTTCTTGGCGGAACATTTCAAACTCGTCAGGGGTTACATAGCGCGTGACCGGTAGGTGATGACGGCTTGGCTGCAAATATTGGCCAATCGTTAACATATCGACGTCATAAGCCCGTAGGTCGCGCATCACCTCAAGAATTTCTTCGTTGGTTTCACCAAGACCTACCATCAGCCCTGATTTAGTACGGACATCTGGACGTGCTTTTTTGTAGCCCTGTAGTAATTCCAATGACCACTTGTAGTTGGCGCCCGGGCGTGCAGCTTTGTACATGCGTGGCACTGTTTCCAAGTTGTGATTGAAGACATCGGGTGCTTCATCACTAAGAATATCGAGCGCGATCTGCATGCGGCCACGGAAATCCGGCACCAAGACTTCGACTTGAATGCCAGGGCTGTGGGCACGGATCTCGCGTATACAGTCAGCAAAGTGCTGTGCGCCGCCGTCACGTAGATCGTCACGGTCAACCGAGGTGACCACGACATATTTAACTTTCATGTCGCGCACCGTAGCACCAAGCTTCACTGCTTCTTCTGGGTCTGGCGGTAACGGGCGACCATGGGCAACGTCACAGAACGGACAACGACGGGTACAAATAGCACCCAAAATCATAAAGGTCGCAGTACCGTGGTTAAAGCACTCTGGTAAATTTGGGCACGAAGCTTCTTCACACACCGAGTGCAAACCATGCTTGCGCATGGCTTGTTTGATTTCATCGATACGCTGCGTCGAGGCTGGTAACTTCACTTTCAGCCACTCCGGTTTACGCAACATTTGATCGCGTTCAGTCGGGACTACTTTTACCGGGATGAGTGCCATTTTATCGGCATCACGTAATTTGACGCCCGGTTCAACTCTAACTGGCTTGGACATAAGCGTTGTCGAATCCTGTCTGTTGGTGAATGTCTTGATACCCCAAGCGCTCGGCAAAGAGCGCGGTCACGCGTTGCGCTGCTGCAGCGACTGTTGCAGGGCCACCGAGTTCGGCAGTTTGCACCATTTGCATACCCGCATAGCCACAGGGGTTGATCCGTAAAAAAGGACTGAGATCCATATTAACATTGAGCGCTAAACCATGAAACGAGCAGCCACGTCGAATTCTTAGTCCCAAAGAGCATAACTTAGCATCGTCCACGTACACGCCGGGTGCATCAGGTCGCGCTGCCGCAGCAACATTATTTTCAGCCATTAAAGCTACGATGGTTTCTTCAATATGGGTCACTAACTGGCGTACGCCAATTTTCAAGCGGCGCAAGTCTAAAAGAAAATAAACCACCAGTTGCCCCGGGCCGTGATAAGTTACTTGCCCACCGCGATCAACTTTTACCACGGGAATGTCGCCAGGGGCGAGTAAGTGTTCTTCTTTACCCGCCTGACCTTGCGTAAATACCGGGTCGTGCTCAAGTACCCATAACTCGTCAGGGCTCTGCTCGTCGCGCTGGTCAGTATAGTTCTGCATTGCTTGCCATACGGGTTCGTAAGGCTGTCGGCCTAACTGACGGATAATCAGTTTAGAGGACATAGCGAACTTCTTCGATAGCAGCCAACGCTTGGTAAAGCGTTTCAATGTGTTGTTGGCTTTCAACCCGAATTTGGATTGAAACCGAATGATAATTACCTTTACTACTTGGTTTAACGGTTGGGCTGTAATCGCCAGGCGCATGTTCTTGCGCAACCGCAACCACCGCGTCAGGAAGTTCTGGTGTCGCCACGCCCATTACCTTGAAGGTGAAATGGCAGGGAAACTCAACCAGTTCGTCAAAACGGGTTTTTTGCATTACCTACTCCTCAAAACTCTTATGGCGCGATAAGTTCGCGCTTGCTGGCATGGAACGCATGCACTAATTGTTCAGTGATGGGACCACAACCGCCTTGACCGATGATTATATCATCAATTTGGCCGATCGGCTGTACTTCGCGGCTTGAACTGCTGAGAAAAAGCTCATCGAGTTGCGCTAAGTCATTAACACTAAAGGCTTGCTCGTACACTGGTATTGTTAATTCTTTGGCAAGCTTCAGCACCCACATGCGGGTAATACCTGGCAAAATCAAGTGGTCGGTAGGGGCTGTGTAGATAGCACCGTCTTTAACGGCAAAGTAATTGCTCGAAGCGCCCTCTGTAATCAAGCCATTACGGTGTAGTAGAGGTTCTAAAGCACCGCATGCTTGGGCTTGCTGTTTCAGCATGATATTGCCGAGTAAGCTGATGCTCTTAATATCACAGCGTAGCCAGCGAATGTCATCAAGCAGGGTGACTTTAACCGGCTCCGGCACATCCCAATGCACGGGCATCGCAGAGACACTGGCAAAAATCGTAGGTTGCAGGGGGCCCTGGGGAAGGTGCGAGCGTTTTGCTTCGGCACCGCGGGTGACTTGAATATACACCAAAGCGTCTTGACTGTGGTTACGGGTCATCAACTCATTGATTAACTCGACCCAAAAAGCTTGTCCGGGATCGGCTATTTCTAACGCGGCAAGGGAGCGTTCGAGGCGAGCTAAATGGTATTCAAGCAAAAACGGCTGGCCGTGATAGACCGGGACCACTTCATAGATACCGTCTGCAAACAAAAAGCCTCGGTCAAAAACCGAGACTTTTGCAGCTTCAGGGGCGAGCCACTCGCCATTAAGGTAAACGCTCTCAGGCATGTTCGCCCCCTTAAAACAAACGCTTATTCGCTTTCAAACTTACGTAAAACCCAATCTTGCAGTTGCTTAAACATGCCACCTTCGGCGACCTCGTTTAAGGTTACCAGCGGGAAGCTAACTAAGGTTTCACCGTCGAGTTGAATACTCACGGTACCCACCTCAGTGCCTTTCGCCAGAGGCGCTTCAAGCTCCTGCGCCAACTCAATGCTGGCTTTTAAGTTGTCACGTTGACCACGTGGCAACGTCATGACTGCGTCTTGCGCAATACCGAGTGCTACGGTGTCTTGTTCACCGCCCCACACGCGCTGATCAACGAAGCTTTCGCCAGCGCTGTAGGCTTGCACCGTTTCATAGTAGCGGAAGCCGTAGTTGAGCAGTTTTTTGCTCTCAACTTTACGCGCTTGCTCACTGCTGGTACCCATCACAACTGCCACAAGACGCGTATCGCCTTCGACGGCTGAGCTGACAAGACTGTAACCTGCCTCTTGCGTGTGACCGGTTTTAATACCGTCGACGTTCATGCTCGCATCCCATAACAGCGAGTTACGGTTGTATTGTTTAATGTTGTTAAAAGTAAATTCTTTTTCGCTATAAATTGCGTACTCTTCAGGCACGTCGCGGATGAGTGCGATGCCCATGGTGGCCATATCACGTGCGGTGGTGTACTGATCAGGGTCAGGCAAGCCATGGCTGTTCATAAAGTGGCTGCCCGTCATGCCCAACTCGAACGCATAGTTATTCATTAAGTCAGCAAAAGCACTTTCACTGCCGGCAATGTGTTCGGCCATAGCCACACAGGCATCGTTCCCTGAGGAAATGATGATGCCGCGATTCAAATCGGCCACACTGATTTGTTTGCCCACTTCGATAAACATCTTGGATGATTCAGGGAAGTTCTTCGCCCATGCATTTTCACTCACGGTCACCAAGTCGTTTGGACTGACGCGGCCATCTTGAATTTCACGACCGATGATGTAGCTCGTCATCATTTTGGTCAAACTGGCTGGCGCGAGCTGTTCGTCGGCGTTACCTTCGGCGATCACGTAGCCGGTGGTGTAATCCACCAAGATATAGCCATTGGCATTGACTTGTGGTGCAGGTGGAATAATTGCGGCATTCGCGGCGACGGTGACAAGGCCGGCAAGGAGGGTGACGGCACGCGTTAGCTGTGATACGACAGATTGCATGATTGATTTCTCTACGTTGTCTTTTAACTATGGATTTAGCGCGCTGAATAGTAGCATAGCCGCGCTCGAAAGGCAGCTTCTATGGGCTCACCGGCACTCGAAAAACGCCATTGTATCCATCAGCGCGTAACTGATTGATGAGCTGGTCGGTTTGCGTAGCAGCAAACGGCCCCAACATTAAAGCGTGTAGACCATTTTTCGGCCGAGTAGTTGCAGGAACTTCATAGATTTGTGCCAATTTATTGGCTTCTTGCTCAACGCGTTGGGCATCACTACTGGCGACCACTTGAATGTAATACTGTTCAGCTTCAAGCGGTGGTGCGACCGCAAGAGCTTGGTTGTCGGCTTCGGGGTGTAGCGCCTCAATACGAACGCGCGCGGTACCCGTGGCAAGCATACCGAGTTTGTACGCGGCGACATAGGATAAGTCGATCATGCGCTCGCCATGAAAAGGACCGCGGTCATTAACGCGCACAACCACTGATTTATTGTTGGCGAGATTGGTGACGCGAACGTAGGTTGGTAAGGGCAGCGTTTTATGCGCTGCACTCATTGCGTACATGTCATAGGTTTCGCCATTCGACGTTAAGTGCCCGTGAAACTTCTCACCATACCAAGAGGCAGTGCCTTCGGCTGTGTAACCGCGCGCATCCGGCATGATGTTGTAGGTTTTGCCAAAGAGCGTGTAGGTTCGATTGCCTTGACGGCTGGGCGGTAACGTTTTCGGGATCGGTTCAGCCAGCTCGTCAGCACTCGGCAAGCGGCTTGGAATACTATCGTGCGTTTGGCTGTAGCGACCGCTGTTAGGTGAGGGCGATGAGCTGCAACCAACAACGACGAAGAGTGTGAGAGCGAGGCTGATGAGTACGCGCGTCATACCGAATCCAGTTTCCCCAGCAAAAAGTGTTAGCGTTATTATTAGGCAGTGTTCACTTTCGCACAAGCCACGTCATAAGAGTAGCCTATTTGCAGTAAATCTTCTGCAAAGCCTCAGGCGTGAACGAGACGGCGATTCGTTGCAATGGCCATAAGCAGACCAAAGCCGGCAAACAGGGTTACCATTGAGGTGCCGCCATATGAGATCAGAGGTAAGGGAACCCCGACAACCGGCAATAGGCCAGAAACCATGCCAACGTTGACCATCACATAGACGAAAAAGGTGAGCGTCAAACTACCGGCAAGTAACTTTTGATAGACGCGTTGCGCGCGCATGGCAATGATCATGCCGCGAAAAATGATAAAGCCGTAGAGCACAAAAAGACCGGCAACGCCAAGTAGGCCAAATTCTTCGCTGAACACTGAGAAGATAAAGTCGGTGTGCCGTTCAGGCAAGAATTCAAGTTGCGATTGCGTACCTTGCAACCAGCCTTTACCTTCAATGCCGCCGGAGCCGATGGCTATCTTCGATTGAATGATTTGATAGCCAGCGCCAAGTGGGTCACGCTCGGGATCTAAAAAAGTGAGTACCCGCTGGCGCTGATAATCGCGCATGAGGAACATCCATAGCACCGGAATAAACGAGCCAATCGCAACCGCAAAGAAGCCGATCAATTTCCACGACATGCCGGCAAGAAACAGCACGAAAATACCAGAGCTGGCAATAAGCAGTGAGGTCCCCAGATCGGGTTGTTTGGCAATCATTAGCACGGGGATAAGTAGCAAAATAAAAGCGGCTGCGAGGCGTCGCTTGGTGGGCGGCATGCCTTGTTCGGCAATATACCACGCAACGGCCATGGGCACGGCCAGCTTCATAAGCTCAGAGGGCTGAATTGTGGCGACACCGATATTTAACCAGCGTTGTGCGCCTTTACTACTCTCACCGACCAACAGCACGGCTACCAGCAACACCAGGCCAACGGTAAAAATTGGCAGCGACCAGCGTTGCACACTATCAAGCGGAATTTGCGCAATCACAAACATAGCGAAAAACGCTGCACCGATGCGAATGACTTGGCGTTCGGTCATAGCCATACTCTCGCCACTCGCCGAATAGACCGTAAATAAGCTCACCACGGAGATAACCAAGAGCGCTAAAAACAGCGGTGGGTCGATGTGCAAACGTTGTAACCATGAGGTGCGTTGTTGATCAGGGAGCATTAGCGGTCACCGTTGCTTCGGGTTGTTTTGCGGCGAAATAGAAATCAAGCAATTCGCGGGCCATGGGCGCAGCTACTGAACCACCGCCACCAATGACGTTTTCGGCAGTGATCACGATGACTACTTCAGGGTTCTCGACTGGGGCGTAACCCACGTACATAGCATTATCACGATAACGTTCGGCGATTTCTTCGGCGTTGTATTCTTCATCTTGGCCGATACTACGCACCTGTGCGGTACCGGTTTTACCAGCCGAGGTGTATTCAGCACCACGAAATGCCTTATGCGCGGTACCTTTGATGCTCGACACGACTTTTTCCATGCCATCGAGCGCGATATCCCAATGTTCGGGATTACGGAGCTGCACAGGTGGTTTTTGCTCGACTACGGCGGGTAGTTCGATGCCAGCGTCTTGAATAGCGTTCAGTAAGCGGGGCACTGGACGGCCACCACGATTAACCATGACTGCGGTCGCCACCGCCAACTGCATGGGTGTTACCGTCCAATAGCTTTGTCCGATACCGATCGATACGGTTTCGCCCGCATACCAAGGCTGGTTAAAGCGTGCGCGTTTCCAGCCGCGACTGGGCATGACAGCAGCCGATTCTTCGCCGATATCGATACCCGTGTACTCGCCGAAGCCATACTGGAACATATGCTCAGAGATAGTGTCGATGCCCAGCTTCAGCGCGAGATCATAGTAAAAGGTATCGCAACTTTCGATAATCGCAGTGTCAACATTCACCCAACCATGTCCCCACGACAACCAGTCACGGTATTTGTGGTTAACGCCTTTGATTTGAAACCAGCCTGGGTCCCAGACTTGGCTATCGCGCGTAATCGTGCCTTCCTCTAAGCCAACGACAGCAAGCTGTGGCTTAATGGTTGAGGCCGGTGGATAGCCGCCTTGTGTTGCACGGTTCAACAAAGGTGAATGGCGCGAATTGAGCAAACCACGGTATTGCTCAACGGAGATCCCCTGGGCAAACCAATTAGGGTCATAACTGGGTTGACTGACCATGGCCATGACGCCGCCGTCTTCAGGGTCCATGACAATGATGGTGCCGCGTTGCTCACCTAAGATTTCCTGTGCACGTTGTTGTAACTCGATATCAATTTCGAGGACCAAGTCTTGTCCAGGGATAGGAGGTTCAATTTCGAGAGTACGAAGTTGCCGTCCGTGAATGTCGACTTCGACTTGTTGGTAGCCCACGGTGCCGTGCAGTTGCTCTTCATAGTAACCTTCGACGCCAAGCTTACCTATGGTACGTGTTGCTGCGTAGTTCGCATTAATTCCTTGCTCTTTCAGACGCTGCACATCGCGCTGATTAATTTTCGCAACGTAGCCCAAGGCATGAGTGAGGGTATCGCCATACGGATAGTAGCGTACGAGGCGTGCTTCGATACTGACGCCAGGGAATTCGTGTTGCCGCGCAGCAAACCTCGCCGCTTGGGCTTCGCTAAGTCGATCCAGCAAGATAACTTGTTCAAAGCGTCGTTCACGTTTGCGGTTGCGCTCGAATTGGTCGAGCTGTTCTTGATTGATGCCTAATAGGTTACTCAAGTCGGTCAGGGTCTGGTTTAGGTCCTCAACACGCTCAGGCACCACTTCGAGACTCAGCACGGGAATATTTTCAGCGAGTAATTTACCGTTACGATCGTAAATAAGCCCACGATTGGGTGCTAAGGGGACAACCTTGATACGGTTGTCATTTGAGCGTGTTTGAAAGGTTTCGAATTGCTTGACCTGCAACTGGTACATATTCGCCAGTAGAACCATGAATACGCCGACGACAATGACGAGAGCAAAAACCACACGGCGACCAAATAAGGCGCTCTCAGCATGGTGATCTCGAATAGTAGTACGGCGTCTTCTCATTATTTATTCACGGTGGTAAGGGTGGTTGGCATTCACACTCCAAGCGCGATACAGCGCTTCGGCTAAAATAACCCGCACCAACGGGTGGGGGAGTGTAAGTGACGATAAACTCCAACGTTCGTCAGCGACGGCGCAGCATTCGGCGGCAAGTCCTTCTGGACCGCCAACGAGTAAGCTCACGTCGCGTCCATCCATTTGCCAAGCACCCAAGCGCTCAGCTAGTTTCGGGGTGTCCCAGGCGCGGCCATTCACTTCTAATGTGACCACGCGGTCACCTTTACCTATGGCGGCGAGCATCGCTTCGCCTTCTTGCTTGGTGAGGCGAGCAATATCGGCATTTTTGCCGCGTTTACCTGCGGCGATTTCAACCAGTTCGAGCTGACAGTCGGCAGGTAAACGTTTGGCGTAGGTCGTGTAGCCTTCGGTGACCCAGTTCGGCATTTTTTGTCCGACTGCGATCAACCTAATACGCATTAACGCGGCCCCCAAAGTTTCTCAAGTTCATAAAAGTCACGGATAGATTCTTGCATGACATGGACAACAACGTCACCAAGGTCAACCAACACCCACTCTGAGGTATCGGCTCCTTCAACACCAATTGGCGGAACACCATGATGTTTAGCTTCGGTGGCGACATGATTTGCTAGGCTCTTCACGTGAGTTTTCGAGTTACCTGAGCACACAACCATGTATTCTGCTACGTCCGTCTGATCGTGCACATCAAGAACTTTGATGTCACGACCTTTTAAGTCTTCTAGTTTATCGACCACAAAGTCGCGTAATTGTTCAGCTTGCAAAAGTGAAATTCTCCATGATGTAGTTCAGTCGCTAAGTTTATCACGAGCGGAGGGGAAAAAGCAGTGTCTAGCGACCGTACAAATGCTGTTGTTCGATGAATGCGGCCACCGCTTCGGGAACCTGCTCGCGCCAAGCGCGGTTGGCCGCAATAGCAGCACGCAGCTCAGTCGCTGATACGGCAACATTGGGCGTGTTGAGCTGCTTAATCTGCGCGCTGTGGGTGCGCATAAGTTCAGTCACTGCGGGTGACCATGGGGTATCTTGTGCTTGTCGACGCATGACTGCCAGATCAGCGTAGTGCAGGAGCTCTTGCCAACCGTACCAGGTATCGAGCTTAGCAAAGGCGTCATTGCCTAATAAGAAAATCAGTTTGTCTTGGGGCCAACGCTGCTGCATTTCTTGCAACGTGAGGAGACTGTACGAGGGGCCTCTGCGCTTCAATTCGCAGTCTTCGGCAATAATATTCGGCTGCTCAGCGTACGCCAGTTGCACCATGGTAAGTCGTTGCTCAGCGCTAGCACCTGGGTAGTCACGGTGTGGCGGCTTGGCACTTGGCATCACGTGCATACAGTCAGCGTTAAGCTCAGCAAAGGCCGCGAGCGATGTCGTCACATGCCCATTGTGGATCGGGTCAAAGGTACCGCCAAAGATTACGCGTAACATGAGCTAATGAATTCGGGTTCTTTATCAGGGGCACACAAGAGCACGACGGCGTGCACATACAGCGTTGCAAAGTCTTCACCCGAATCGCGTTTGAATGCGTACTCAAGACGCACTAACAGACGGCTTAAGCGCGCAAGGTGTTCGCGACTGATGCGTTTCGCAAAGGCATGATAGGCACCTTCTTGATTACGCCAAATTCCTAATGACATAAGGTCGCGTGGGCCAAGGTTGCCTTGCTGTAGGCGCTCAATTTTTTGCAACTCGCGTTGTAGCATCCAGTTGAGGATCGCCACCTCGGCTTCTTCTTCAAGCAAACGTTGCAAACGCTTCAGCGCGGTTTTGAGGTCGCCAGCGACAATGGCGTCTTGCAATGCAAATACGGTAAACCGACTTTGGTCTTGTGCGGCATCCATGACGGCTTGTGGGGTCAAGGGTTGCGGCAAGTCCGTCAGTGCTAGTTTTTGCAGTTCTTGGTCTAAGGCAAGCAGGTTACCCTCGAACCAATCGGCTAGTAGCTGCACAGCATCGCTCGTCAATGTGACGTGGTGGCGTTGGCTGCGTTGTTGAATAAAGGCGGGTAGCTGACGCCGCTCAGGACTGTTAGCCTGAACTACAGGCCCAGCTTGTTGCAACAATTGAAACCATTTCGCTTTCAGTTGCTCTTGTTTGAGCTTAGGGCCTGTAATTACCAGTATTTGGTCTTCTGGTAACTCATTGCAGTAACGCTTCAAGGCTTCGGCACCCTCGCGTCCTGGTTTGGCTTCAGGCAGATCTAATTCAATTAAGCGCACGCTGGAAAATAGCCCAAGATTGGCACCTTGTTCTTGCAACTGCGACCAATCGAACTGGCTGTCTTGAATATAGCGGGTGCGTTCATCAATGCCTTGAGCACGCGCCTGCGCACGTACCATCTGTAACGCGTCATCGAGCAACAATGGCGTATCGCCAAACACACAAAGTAGCGCCGGTAGGCCGTGTGATTTGAGGTGTTGCTCGAGTTCGGCGAGTTGCATTAGGGGCTCTCGGCGAGTTGAGCGATGACTTGGCGCAGGACTTGTTGCGCTGCTTGCTCGCGCATTTCGGCCACCAGCACCTCGCGCTCCCGAGTTTTCGCTAGCGCAAAATTAGGGTCATCTTGGTAATCGCGAAAAACCTCGACTTGCAGCGCTTTGGCTGTTTTATTCGGCGCGCGCAACAGGTAATCGACGGTGTAGATAAGTTCGTATTCAGCCACTTGGCCGCTCGCCGAAAGGCTCAGGGTGCGGCGCGTTAAACTGTCGCGTACGATTTCAATTGCGGTGGTGTCAGTATTGCTAGTTTCCACAACGTCGACACCCGCTAGAGTGAAGCGTTGGCGTACTTGTTCTGCCACTTCACTGAATTGCGGTGCGGCGATAGTCGCTTGCTGCAATTGCGGTGGTAACTGATAGCTACCACGCAATTGAAAGCCACAACCTGCTAGCGACACAACCAAGAGCAAGGTGAGAGTTAGCAGTAAATAACGCATTGTGGCTAGGTCCTTTTCAGTTTTCTAATTGGCAACGATGTTGACCAGTTTACCAGGCACATAAATCTGCTTGCGAATGGTCTTGTCAGCAATAAAACGTTGCACATTTTCATCGCCAACGGCGGCAGCGATAACAGCATCTTGCTCGGCATCTGCTGGTACGTTGATCTTGCCACGCACTTTGCCATTTACCTGCACCACGACCAAAATACTGCTGGCGACCAAGGCGGATGCATCGACCTGAGGCCAAGCGGCAAACGTAATGTCGCTGTCGTGGCCAAGTTCTTGCCAAAGCACCTCACTGAGGTGTGGCGTGACCGGTGCGAGCATCAAGACGATTGCATCAAGTGCTTCGCGCATGATGCCGCGATCAACCGCCGCGTCGAGGCTGGCTTTTTGCAACTTGTTCAATAATTCCATAATGGCCGCAATGGCGGTATTGAAGTTCTGGCGACGGCCCATGTCATCACTGACTTTTTCAATGGTGCGATGCACCTCGCGACGCAGCTCTTCTTGCGCGCTCGAAAGCTGACTAAAGTCGGAGCTGTGCTCTTGCTCAGCAACCGCTTGATAATCGGCAACGAGACGCCACACGCGACGCAAAAAACGTTGCGCACCTTCAACGCCAGAGTCTGACCACTCAAGGGTGGCTTCTGGTGGCGCGGCGAACATCATAAACAAACGTACGGTATCAGCGCCGTATTTATCAATCATGACTTGTGGGTCGATACCGTTGTTTTTCGATTTCGACATCTTCGTCATGCCACCGTACTGCACTTCTTTTCCGTCGGTGGTCAAAATCGCTTTAACGATTTGGCCTTTGCTGTCGCGTTCGACAATTTCGACGTCGAGCGGCGAGTACCACGTGATCTTGCCGTCAGCGGCTTCACGGTAGTAACTATCGGCAAGCACCATACCCTGCGTTAATAAGCGCTTGAACGGTTCGTCCGAGCTTACTAAGCCGGTATCGCGCAACAGTTTATGGAAGAAGCGTGCGTACAACAGGTGCAAGATCGCGTGCTCGATACCACCAATGTATTGGTCGACCGGTAACCAATAGTTGGCTTGTTCCGGATTCAACATGCCATCGTGGAAGTTGGCACTGCAGTAGCGCGCGTAGTACCACGACGACTCCATGAAGGTGTCAAAGGTATCGGTTTCATGCTCCGCTGGCGCGCCATTATAGGTGGTTTTGCGCCACTCAGGGTCAGCCTTGATCGGTGATTGCGTACCGTCCATTACCACGTCTTCCGGCAGCGTCACCGGTAATTGGTCTTCTGGCACAGGTACCGAACTGCCATCTGGCAAGTTCAACATTGGAATCGGCGTCCCCCAATAGCGCTGGCGCGATACGCCCCAGTCACGCAGACGATAATTTACCTGGCGGCGGCCAATTCCTTGTTGGGCGAGTTCTGCAGCAATCGCATCAAAGGCTTCAGCGCTGCTCATGCCAGTGTAAGGGCCTGAGTTAATGGTTGTGCCTTTGGCGGTAATAGCTGCAGCACTAATGTCGTGTTCACCCTCGGCTGGGTCAATCACCACATTAATGGGTAAGTTGTAAGCTGTGGCGAATTCCCAGTCGCGCTGGTCATGGGCGGGAACCGCCATGACAGCACCTGAGCCGTAGTCCATCAGAACGAAGTTGGCGACCCAAATAGGAATTTCTTCACCTGTTAATGGGTGTTTGGCGTGGAAGCCTGTTGCCATGCCTTTTTTGTCAATCGTGGCAAGGTCGGCTTCGGCCATTTTGGTGGTCTGAATACTTTCGATAAAGGCAGCAAGCTCGGGATTCTTCGCTGCGGCTTCTTGCGCCAGTGGGTGCTGTGCCGCCACGGCCATATAAGTCACACCATACAGGGTGTCTGGACGCGTGGTATAAACGGTCAGTGGCTTCTCATGATCGACCACGCTGAAATCGATTTCGACCCCTTCGGAGCGACCAATCCAATTGCGCTGCATGGTTTTGACTTGCTCAGGCCAGCCGTCAAGCTGTTCAAGGTCGTTTAACAATTCTTCAGCGTAGGCAGTGATTTTGATAAACCACTGTGGAATTTCCTTTTGAATGACCTTCGCGCCAGAGCGCCAACCACGACCGTCAATAACCTGCTCATTGGCAAGTACGGTATTATCAATCGGGTCCCAGTTTACGGTTGCGTTCTTCTTGTAAACGAGGCCTTTTTCAAAAAGCTTGGTGAAGAACCACTGTTCCCAACGGTAATAGTCGGGGCGACACGTGGCGACTTCACGCGACCAGTCATAGCCAAAACCGAGCGATTTAAGCTGGTCTCGCATGTAATCGATATTCTGATAGGTCCACTTCGCTGGAGCAGTTTTGTTGGCTACTGCGGCATTTTCTGCCGGTAGGCCGAAGGCGTCCCAGCCCATCGGTTGCAGGACATTTTTACCCTGCATGCGCTGATACCGAGCGACCACATCGCCAAGGGTATAGTTGCGCACGTGCCCCATGTGGAGTTTGCCACTCGGGTAGGGGAACATCGATAGGCAGTAGAATTTTTCCTTGCCCGCTTGTTCAGTAACTTCGAAAACTTTGTCGTTTTCCCAACGCTGCTGCACGGCAGCTTCAATCTGTGCTGGATCGTAATTATCCTGCATGAACTTTGACATCTGAGAATCCATTAAATCGCTGGCGAATAGTAAAAACTTACAGTGCGTACCACATCAATAACATCACGACGAGGCCGGCGAGACCGAAAAAGCCGTATTCAAAACGCTCACGTTGCTCGCTATCGCGATCTTCAGGGTTGCGGTGAAAAAGAAACATGCCAATGCTTGAAACACCTAAGGTGCCCGCTGCAGTTAACAGGGCAAACAGGATTGCTGCAAAGATATTTTCCATGATGTATTCCAACTGTTGGTGATGAGACGCAAATTAGTATGTATACAGTTTACTTATTTTAACGGCGAATGACTATGGGTAATGCGCCGCCAAGCAGAATCAATCCGGCTAAGATCCATGCGCCATAGCCGCCCCACAGCGCAAATGGCGTTAGCCCCTGAACCAGCGGGACTGTTGCCGACAGCGTGGTGGCTTCAAATTGTTCGGCACGTGCTAACCACTGGCCATGTTCGTCGGTTATTGCGGTGATGCCGCTATTAGTTGAACGCACCAAAGGGCGACCTAATTCGATGGCGCGCATGCGGGCGATTTGCATGTGTTGCGCTGGACCATGGGAGCGACCAAACCAAGTGTCATTACTCACGGTCAGGATAAAATCAGTGGCCGAGGTGAAATTTGCCCAAACCTGCTGTGGAAAAGCGATTTCATAACAAATCGCCGTGCTGAATTCCCAGCCATGGGCGCGCAACGGCGCTTGCACATACTCGCCACGACTAAACGACGACATAGGTAGGTTAAACAGCGGCGCAAGCGGACGTAGCAGATCGCCGAATGGAACAAATTCGCCGATAGGTAACAATTGGTGCTTCTGGAAACGATTACTATGGCCGTGGTGATACTCTTCCTCAACACCTGAAGCCCCGTCTTGGCCGAGTGCAATCACCGAGTTGTAATAGTTTTCACCCTCGATATCGATAATGCCGGTAATCAATCCGGTTTCGGTTTTCGCCATCTCGTTATTGACGATGGCAAGAATGTCATCGGTATAGGGCTCGGGCATGGTCACTGCAGATTCAGGCCAAATTACCACGTCATGATCGTTGTAAACCAGCCGCGTCAGGTCTAAATAAAGATTTAAATTAGGCCAATGCTGGTCGGGATCCCACTTAATCGACTGACTGATATTTCCTTGTACCAACGCGATTTTGGCTTGTTCACCGGTGCGCGAAATTGCAATTAACTGATTGAGCACAAAAGGTAGCAAAAGCAGACCAGCAATCACGGCGGGCGCACGCCAGTGGCGCTGCTCTAGGGTGGTGATGGTGAGTAACGCAAGGGTCATGATAATAACGCTGATGCCGGTGCCACCAAACCAACTGGCATAACCTGCTAGCCAAGTCGAGGTTTGCGTGTAACCCAAATCGAGCCAAGGAAAGCCTGTCAGGAACCAACCCCGTAACGCTTCCGCGGCCAACCAAACGAGTGGCAAACTCCAGTAACCGAGACGCCCGAAGCGCACGGTTAGCCAGCGCCAAGCAAAGAGTGCTAGGGCTGGGAACAGACTGAGATAGGCGAAGAGCAGCAGAAGTATCGCGACCGACGCAATGGGATGTAAGCCGCCAAAGGTATCGATGCTCACATATATCCAGCTGAGTCCGGCAGCAAACCAACCCAAGCCGAAAAAATAGCCCAAGCGCCACGCATTACTTGGCTTTTTATCTTTGACTAACCAGAGGAGTGCGGGAATAACTAAAAACGGCAGCCATGCTTGCTCAAACGGCGCATAACTTAAAACTAAGCTAGCGCCCAGTGCTAGGCAGGCAAGGCGAGTAAGAGCCGCCTGCCAACGTCGTTTTGCCTGGGGCATGGTTAGACTTCCGCTTCTTGCTCAGGGGGTGGCTCTGGAAAACTCACCTGCAATTGTTGAATACGACGTTTGTCGGCACCGGTGACTTTAAAGTTAATGCCACTGAGCACGATTTCTTCGCCTGGTTTAGGTAAATGTCCAAAGCCATGTGCGACCATACCACCGATGGTGTCGTATTCTTCGTCACCAAACTGGGTTTCGAAGTAGTCATTGAAGTCTTCGATAGTGGTTAAGGCTTTCACCGAATAACGCGACTTATTGATACGGCGGATATCGGCTTTGGTGTCTTCGTTGTAATCGGTTTCGTCTTCAATGTCACCGACGATTTCTTCAAGAATATCCTCGATGGTGACAAGCCCTGACACTCCGCCATACTCATCCACTACGATCGCCATATGGTAGCGCTGCGAGCGGAATTCTTTGAGCAATACGTCGACGCGTTTTCCCTCCGGTACAATCACTGCGGGGCGAATCACCTTGGTGAGGGCAAATTCATCGTCGGTCATGCCAAAGCCATACGCCAGCAAGTCTTTGGCGAGCAGAATACCTTCAACATGATCTTTGTTTTCACTGATGACAGGGTAGCGACTATGCTGGGCATCAATAACGATCGGTAGGAACTCGTCGACTTTTTGATTAATGTCGATAGTGACCATTTGCGAACGCGGCACCATAATGTCGCGTACTTTTAGTTCGGCGACGTCAAGCACGCCCTCAATCATTTCTTTGGTGTCGTTATCAATCAGGTCGCGTTCTTCGGCGTCCTGAATCATATCGACTAACTCTTCACGGCTGCTCGGCTCTCCAGTAAACAGTTGCAACAGTTTTGTTGCCCAAGATTTACCCGAAGAACCGTTGGTAGAGTGGGGATGGTCATCGCTCATTAGCTGGTATTGCTCCGTTTAGTTACCAACTTCGACATAAGGGTCAGTGAACCCTAAGCCGGTTAATATGGTTGTTTCGAGGCGCTCCATACGGTCAGCCTCGTCTTCTTCGATATGGTCATAACCTAGCAAATGCAAGGTGCCGTGTACAATCATATGCGCCCAGTGTGCCACTAAGGTCTTATGTTGCTCACCGGCCTCTCGTTGCACTACTTGCGCGCAAATCACCAGATCACCTAATAAAGTGACCGGCATCGGTATAGGTGCGGTAAAAGGAAACGATAGCACATTGGTGGCATAATCGCGCTCACGATAGCTATGATTGAGCTCGCGGCCTTCCTCTTCGTCGACAATGCGCACGGTAAGCTCGGCATCACCGTCTTGCCATTGTGCGCCTTGTAAAGCGGCTTGCACCCACGTTTCTATCTGCTCTGCACTGGGCAGGTCAGGTGCTGTAGAAGCGTTCTGTATATCAACGGTTAGATCAATCATGCGCGCCCATCAAAGTCTTCGTAAGCCTGCACAATACGTTGCACGACCGGGTGACGGACAACATCGCCTGCTTGGAAGAACGTGAAGCTGATATCCGGCACATCACGCAGCACTTCAATGACGTGACGCAAACCCGATTTCTGCCCACGTGGTAAGTCGACCTGGGTGATATCACCGGTAATGACTGCGCGTGAATTGAAGCCGATCCGGGTTAGGAACATTTTCATCTGTTCACAGGTGGTATTTTGGCTCTCGTCGAGAATAATAAACGCATCGTTGAGTGTGCGACCACGCATATAAGCGAGGGGGGCAACTTCAATGACGTTACGCTCAATGAGTTTTTCGACACGCTCAAAGCCAAGCATCTCGAATAATGCATCGTAAAGTGGGCGCAGATAAGGGTCGACCTTTTGTGCCAAGTCACCGGGTAAGAAACCAAGCTTTTCGCCTGCTTCAACCGCAGGACGGGTCAGCAGAATGCGGCGAATTTCTTGCCGTTCTAAAGCATCTACGGCTGCAGCGACGGCGAGATAGGTTTTACCTGTACCGGCAGGGCCCACGCCAAAATTCACGTCGTGACTCAAAATAGCCCGTACGTATTCCGCTTGGTTGTGATTGCGTGGCTTGATCATGCCTCGCTTCGTTTTGATGTGCGTCATTTTCTCGGCCGCAGGGTCGCCTTGACCTTGCTCAAGCACGTTCGCTTGTTGGATAGCAAGGTGCACTTGTTGCGGCTCGATTTCACCCGCTTTGCCTTTCACCGTCGCGGTTTCCACATACAAATCACGCAGCAACTTAGCGGCTGCGTTGACGGTATGTTGTGGACCAATTAAACGGAAGGCATCGTTGCGGTAGGTAATTTCAATGCCAAGGCGGCGTTCAATGTGTTTCAAGTTTTCATCGAACGGGCCGCAGAGCTCGGCCAAGCGCCGGCTATCTGCCGGCTCTAGGTTTATATCTAATGTTGTGAGCTGTGGACTCAAATGAACCTCTTTTAGCTTACTAAATGTACTAGCTTAGGATTGTTGCGGCGGCACAAAGCTCGCCACGCCTAGCTCGTCAGGCTGCGTACGTGATTGACGCGCCAGAATTTCTTGTGGTGCAGTATCAACGCGCAGTCCCATTTCATCTTCAACCCGAATCACGTCACCACGCAGCGAGTTGGCGAACACGTCGGTGATTTTCACATCAACGAATTTGCCCACCATGCGTGGGTCACCGACGAAGTTGACCACGCGGTTGTTCTCGGTACGCCCACTCAATTCCATCGGATCTTTTTTCGATGGGCCGGTTACCAAGATGCGCTGCTCAGTGCCAACCATACGGCGTGCATGGGCATGTGCTTGTTGGTTTAAGCGCTGCTGCAATAGGTGAAGACGCTGTTTTTTGGTCTCTTCAGTGACATCATCAGGCAAGTCAGCAGCAGGCGTGCCTGGACGTGCGCTGTAAATAAAGCTGAAGCTTAAATCGAAGTCGACAGCCTGAATAAGGTCCATCGTGGCTTCAAAGTCAGCATCAGTTTCACCCGGGAAACCAATGATAAAGTCAGATGACATGGCCATCTCAGGGCGAATCTTTTTCAACTTACGGATTTGCGCTTTGTATTCCAATGCCGTGTGGCCGCGCTTCATCAACGTGAGAACGCGGTCGGCGCCACTTTGTACCGGCAAGTGTAAGTGGTTCACCAGCTCTGGAATGGTCGCGTAAGCTTCGATAATGTCATCAGTGAACTCCACCGGATGTGAGGTGGTGTAACGAATACGGTCAATACCGTCGATCGCCGCTACCAAATGCAGTAACTCAGAGAAACGGCAGACTGAACCGTCAAAGTGTTCACCGCGGAATGCATTGACGTTTTGTCCAAGCAAGTTCACTTCACGCACGCCTTGCTCGGCCAATTGCGCGATTTCGTACAGAACGTCATCGACTGGGCGGCTCACTTCTTCGCCACGGGTGTAAGGCACCACACAGAACGTACAATACTTGCTGCAACCTTCCATGATCGAAACAAAAGCCGAAGGGCCATCTGACGTTGGTTCTGGCAAACGGTCGAACTTTTCAATTTCTGGGAATGAGATATCCACCATCGGGGTGTGGTCGCTTTGCACTTGCTTGACCATTTCTGGCAGGCGGTGCAGGGTTTGCGGACCAAACACGATATCGACAAATGGCGCACGGCTGCGAATATGCTCGCCTTCTTGTGAGGCCACACAGCCACCGACACCGATCACTAGGTCAGGTTTACTGTCTTTCAGTGTTTTCCAGCGACCGAGCTGATGGAACACTTTTTCTTGGGCTTTTTCACGAATCGAGCAGGTATTGAGCAGGATCAAATCAGCATCTTCTGCTTCGGCTGCGACTTCATAGCCGTGGGTTGCCTTCAGTAGATCTGCCATTTTTGCAGAGTCGTACTCGTTCATCTGGCAGCCCCAAGTTTTGATGTATAACTTCTTGCTCATAAAATTGTTGCGCTCACTTGCGTTGGTGTATGTCAAAAGGGTCGTTATTTTAGCCTGTTCTGGACTCAACTGCCAACTTTGCCGCTGCTTTCTGCTTTCCGTCGGGTGCGAATGGCAAGATAACCTGCCACGGTAATGATTGCAGCGCCAATCAGCATGTACCAGGTAATCGCTTCATCCCAGAACCAGTAGCCCATCAAGGCCGCGAAAATCACTGAGCTGTAGGTAAACACGCCGACCCTTGCTGCGGGGGCGAGAGAGAAGGCTTTGGTCATGCCTAGCTGGCCACCGACGGCAAGTAACCCCATGGCTAAAATGCCGAACCAATGTTCAGCCGCAATGGGACTGCCGAGCCAAATTAAGGGAATGGCGGAGAGTAAGGTCGATAGCGCAGAAAAATAAAAGACAATCTTGCTCGAGGATTCCGTCGCCGACATTTGTCGAATAAGGGTTTTCGTGAATGCTGCTAAACAAGCTGCGACAAATGCCACTGCAATAACCGGGGAGAGTTCTGCGGCCGCTGGATTCAAGAAGACAAATACACCGACAAAGCCGATAGCGATTGCGAGCCAAGTTTGTGGTAGCACTCTTTCTTTTAACCAAACACGGCCGATAATCGGAATTAAAAACGGCGACAATAACAGCACCAATGTTGCTTGGGCTAGTGGAATGGTCGCGATAGCGTAGAAAAACAGGTACATCGCGGCTAAACCTGCGATACCGCGACTTAAGTGAAACTTCCAAGCTTTAGTTTTAAAGGCACTCGGGCCTTTGCGCCACAGCCAAGGCAGCAACACTACAAACGCCATTAAATTGCGGAAAAACACCAATTGCTCAGAAGGCACGTCGGTGCTCAAATACTTGACCAGCGCGCTCACGCCAGCAAAGCAGAGCTCAGCTGTAATCACCAGTAAAGAAGCAATGACTACGGTGCGTTGAGGAGTGTCCATAACCGCCTTATGCTTGGCCGAAGCAGGGAAAATAAAGTGAGAAGATAGTCTACCATGCTCGGTGTCTTTGTGGCGCGGGCTATGTATACTTGGTGCAGTCTTTTTTATTATGCGAGCTAAGTTAACTGGGTAAGAGCTAACGATGCAGATTGTTATAGTAGGTGGTGGATTAGTTGGCGCTAGCGCAGCGGTTGCTGCGGTGCGTGCGGGTCATCAGGTAACCCTATTGGAACGCGGTGCAGCCCCTGATGCTGACGCTGCGAACAACGACTGGGATTTGCGTATTTCGTCGGTGCACCAAACCAATGTCGCTTGGCTTGAAGAATTAGGCGTCTGGGCACAGGTGGAACCGACTAAGTTTCTAAGTTATGACGGACTGAGCGTGACCACTCGCGATCGTCAAACGTTGAACTTTTCTGCCCAAGAAGTTGCCGCCGAGCGGTTAGGCGTGATGGTCGAGAACGACGCTCTGGTGCGTGCTTGCTGGCAAGTTTTACGCACACATGATTCCGCTACGTTGCTACCTGAAACTGAAGTAAAGGGCTACGGGTTAGAGCAACGAGCGATAACACTTAGCGATGGTCAGACACTGAATTACGATCTGCTCATCGGTGCTGATGGCGCCAATTCTGCCGTAGCCAAAGCTGCGGGCATCGGTATGCGCGGCTGGGATTATGGCATGCGTTGCCTCTTGGCGATTGCTGAAGTAGAGCAACCGTTACCCACCGCAACATGGGAAGTCTTCCGTGCTGACGGGCCTTATGCACTTTTGCCGTTAGGTGAACATCTGGCCTGTTTAATTGATTACCGAGCTGAAGAAGAATGGCGCAACGCCGCAACTGCTGAAGTTGAACAAAAACTGCGGGCAACCTTCACCGATGTTATCGGTCCCTACAAACTGCAGAAACATGCAAGCTTTCCGCTGCGTCGCCAACGCGCATTACGTTATTTTGACTCGCGTGGTGTTGCGCTGATTGGCGATGCCGCACACAGTATTCATCCGTTAGCGGGGCAGGGCGTAAACTTGGGTTTCACCGATGTGCAGGTGCTTTTTGAGCAACTTGCAAAAGAACCACTGGCCACAGCTCTAGCCAACTATGAACGCCAACAAGTGCGCGTAAACCAGCAAATGATGCGCGCCATGGATGCCATTCATTGGGGCTTCCGGAGCGAGCATTTTCTACCGCGTGCTGCGGTGGCAATCGGTTTAGGTGCAGTAGGGCAATTCAAGCCCTTGAAGCAACACATTATTAAAGCCGCGATGGGATGGAAGTAATGATGCGAAAATTCATGAGTGTCTTCGGTTTGATGTTGTTACTCAGCGGTTGCGCTGCTGAGGGCTGGTATCACAGCTGGGAAGATGAGCGTCTCGAGCAATGCCAATACGCGAAAAGCAGTGCAGAGCGTCGTGAGTGTGAATTAGAGGCAACGAAGAGTTATCAAGAATACAAGCGTGAGCGTGAACAAGCGCTGAAAGAGACCGAAAATAAGACATAAAAAAACCGCCGAAGGGCGGTTTCTTTGCATCGTTGCGGCCACCATGTATGAGATGGTGCGGAGGGAGGGACTTGAACCCTCACGTCCTTTCGGACACTAGCACCTGAAGCTAGCGCGTCTACCAATTCCGCCACCACCGCAACAAGCAGTGAGATGGCTGGGGTACCAGGATTTGAACCTGGGAATGGCGGGATCAAAACCCGCTGCCTTACCGCTTGGCTATACCCCAACTCTCGGAAAACAGCTTTTAAGTGGCTGGGGTACCAGGATTTGAACCTGGGAATGGCGGGATCAAAACCCGCTGCCTTACCGCTTGGCTATACCCCAACTTAGGCTTAAAAACTTGCGCTCACCGTGAAAGGTTGGTGCGGACGGAGAGACTTGAACTCTCACGCCGTGAGGCACTGGAACCTAAATCCAGCGTGTCTACCAATTCCACCACGTCCGCCCATTGCAATTTGGTTGGTGGCTACGGCGAGATTCGAACTTGCGACCCCAGCATTATGAGTGCTGTGCTCTAACCAGCTGAGCTACGTAGCCATACCAAAATTTTTCAAACTGCGCTCGGTGAGTGCGGCGCGTATTATGCAAATCAGGGACTCAAGCGTCAACCTCTTTTTCGCAAAAAAACGCGATTGCTGGCGCGATTGCTCAAAAAACCATTCGTTTGGTTATTTAATCAACGCTAGCGACTTTACCACGGCAGCTCGTCGCCGTTACTGTGGCGGAAGCAGCCAGTAGTGGCGAGGGTGAGCTCGTCGATGCGTTTGACCAAGCGCGAGGCGGCTTCTTCGGCGCTGATGTCACCTCGATTGTTAACCATGTCAGTTTGAACGTAGCCTGGATGCAGCATCGCGACCGCGATTCCCGCATCTTTGAGGTCATTGGCCAGTGAGACACCCGCGGCGTTGAGTGCGGCCTTGCTCATACGGTAGCCGTATTGTCCGCCAGAGCCGTTGTCGGCCATGGAGCCCATGCGCGAGGTGATGAGAATCAACTTGCTGTCTTTTTTCAATAACGGGCGCAGCGTGCGGCTCAGCTCAAGCGGTGCCACGGCATTCACGGTGAACTGGCGTTGTATGCTGTCGGTGGCGAAGCTGTCGAAGTTGTCGCCTTCGAGAATTCCAGCGTTGTTGATCAGAATATCAATCGGCTCGTCGGCAAGGCGTTCGGCGAGTAATTCGCGTGCTTTAGCGTCGGTGACGTCAATACCATCAATAATAGCGACGCCGAGCTTTTCGAGTTCGACTGAGGGCTTGCGGCACACCGCCGTAACGTCTGCGCCGCGTTGTTTGAATTGCGTCGCTAGCGCTAAGCCAATGCCGCGGTTAGCTCCTGTAATCACCACATGTTCACTCATAGTTACTCCTTTGCTGAGTTTAAATTAGTCGCCCCCGGGAACGCCCCCGTGGGTCAGTTTTTTGGGATCGAGTAAGGTTTCAAGTTCGGCCCGTGAGAGGTCGGTCATTTCTTCAGCGACGTCGATGACAGGGCGCTGCTCTTGATACGCTCGCTTGGCAATTTTTGCCGCTTCGTTGTAGCCAATCACAGAGTTTAATGCGGTCACCAAGATTGGGTTACGCGCGAGCGCCTCTTCAAGACGTTCATGTTTGACGTTGAAGTCGGCAATCGCGTTATCGGCAAGGCTGCGCATGGCTTTGGCGCTGATTTCAATACTTTCAATCAGGTGGTACGCAATTAATGGCAACATTACGTTGAGTTGAAAGTTACCCTGTTGAGCCGCTGTTGCGACCGTTTGATAACTGCCGGCAAGGTGGGCAGCAACCATGGCCACGGCCTCTGGGATAACCGGATTGACCTTACCCGGCATGATGCTACTGCCGGGTTGCAACGGTTTTAGTTCGATTTCACCGAGGCCAGCCAACGGTCCGCTGTTCATCCAGCGTAAATCGTTGCTGATTTTCAGTAACACGGCGCCACAGGCATTTAAAGCACCCGCAAGTTGCAAGCTTAATTCTTGCCCGGAAATACCGGCGAAAGCGTTGGTTGCAGGGTGAAAATACTGCTCGGTACGTTCGCTTAAGTGCTGACAGAACTGTTGGCGAAAAGCTTGCGGTGCATTAATACCGCTCCCCACCGCGGTGCCGCCTTGGGGCAGGGCTCGTAAGCGCTCGCACACTTCATTGATGTTGAGCTGGCAGTGATGCAATTGGGTACTCCAAGCGCGCAGCTCCTGCGCCATAGTGATCGGCATTGCGTCCATTAAGTGCGTGCGTCCGGTTTTGACGACATCCTCTAAACTCTGCGCTTTCTCTTCAATGGTACGCTGCAAATGCACAATGGCAGGCAACCATTCGTCATGCAGAGCCAGGACACAACTGACTTGGATACTGGTAGGAATCACGTCATTGCTACTTTGACTGCAGTTGACGTGATCATTCGGGTGCACTTTCGGCCCATTGGCACGGTGAACCGTTTCCGCCAATACTTCGTTCATGTTCATGTTGGTACTGGTTCCTGAACCAGTTTGAAAGATATCAAGGGGGAAGTGGTCAAGATCTGGATTCTGAGCGATGCGATCGGCTGCATCGATAATCGCAGCAGCCTGCTCTTCAGTAAGTAAATCCAAATCGGCATTCGCCTGTGCGGCAGCTGCTTTGATGTGTGCGAGAGCGCCCACGGTGCTTGCTGGAAAACGTAAGTTACTGATGTGAAAGTTTTGTCGTGCACGTTCGGTCTGCGCTCGCCATAGCGCTTCTGCTGGTACCTCTATTTCTCCCATGCTATCTTTTTCGATACGAGCTTTCTTCGACATACCTGTTTCCTCTTGGTCAGGATTCACATTGGTTCTCATAAGCATGGGGTGCAAATGCTAAACTTTCAAATCGCCCAGCGGCTTTTTCTCCACATTCTTCTGGTCGTCGTGGGTCTTACCACACTGGTAGGCCAGGCGCGAGAAGTAGAAGTCGTTGTGACCGACGCCAATGGAAAAGGACTGCCGCAAGCTGTCGTTTCGATCGACTTTCCTGGGCGTCAAGCCTTGGCAAATCAAACGGTCATTGACCAAGTTGATCGCCTGTTCACCCCATTCATTTCGACTGTTCGGCCCGGAGCAACGGTGAACTTCCCGAATAGCGACAATATTCGTCATCAGGTATATTCATTTTCTCCGGCCAAAACTTTTGAACTGCCTCTTTATAGTAATCGCGAAGCACCTGCGATCACTTTTCCGGAAGCCGGTATTGTTGTGCTTGGCTGCAATATTCATGATCACATGCGAGCGTACCTTTACGTGAGTCCGCATGCGCAGTCACTATTGACGGATGGCGAGGGTAGTGTTGTGCTAGAAGCTCCCAGTGAAGCAACCACAGTGCATGTTTGGTATCCAGGTCTCGGAGATGAGGCCACTGCTGAGCGTCAGTTTGCTATTGAGGCATCTCAGCAACAATTAAGGGTGTCGCTACCGGTGACCGCTCAACAGCAAACGCCACCGCCGCCGTCACCTTTGCAGCAACGTTTTAATAAGTTAAAAAATGATTCGAATTAGTTTTCGCGCACGCTTATTGCTCCTGTTTATCGGTTTGGCTGGAGGTGTGCTCTTGGTCACTTTGGTCGCGGTGACCTTTGCCACTGATAAACAAGCTGAACTCACTGTTGAGCGTGAGTTGGCGGTGAGTGAGCGTGTTTTAGGCGAGCTACTTAAGCGTCGCGGCGAGCAGTTAGAGCAAGCCGCGCAGGTGTTAGCCGATGACTTTGGCTTTCGTGAGGCGGTGGCAAGCGGTGACCAAGCGACTCTCGTATCGGCGATGGTAAATCATGGCGACCGCATCGGTACGCAACTGATGGCGCTTTATGGTGTTGATGGCGAAGAGCTGGCAAGTACCCATCAGCTTTCACCCGGTACAGATTTTACGACTTTACGGGGTGTGCGTTTAATTGATGGCGAATTATTCCAATTGGTCACGGTTCCGGTGCGCGCTCCGGATGTGATTGCGTATGCGACGCTTGGGTTCATTATTGATGACCAACTTGCGGATGGTTTAAAACAGCTTACTAATACCGACCTCACGTTTTTTGACAGCCAGGGGCAGCGCGCGCTCGCTTCTAGTCTCGCGGAATCTATGCAGCGGAAACTCCTTGAGGCGGTTACGCAAGAACAAGTTAGTCTGTGGCTGACCGAAAATCAGCTGGCAGGCCACCTATCACGTTTTAATACGGTAGAGCTATTGGTGAGTACGTCACGCAGTGATGCTACGCAAGCGTTTCAGGCGCTGCGCGCCCAATACTTGGGATTTGGCTTGGCAACTTTACTGGTAGCGTTGATGTTGGCCATCGCAACTGCGCGTTACTTTAGTCAGCCTCTGGCGCGTCTGACGCAAGCAGCGGATGCGCTGCGCCGCGGACGTTATGACGCGCCGCTGAACTTGCAACGAAAAGATGAATTTGGGCAGTTGGGTGCCACATTTGACACTATGCGCGAGGCAATTTCCGAGCGCGAACAACGCATTGTCTATCAGCTTGAGCATGATCTCCTCACAGGATTACCGAATCGAGAATCCTTTTATAAGCAACTCAATGAACGCTTAGCTCAAAAGCAAAGTGGCGTCGTAGTCGTGCTAAATATTATGCGGTTTCGCTCGTTGAACGACCGCCTCGGACAAAGTTTTGGTGATCAAGTTTTGCAGCAGGTGGCACAGCGCTTACGCGATAGTTTTGCCGAAAGCTGCTTTATCGCACGCCTTGCGAGCGATGAATTCGTGGTGCTTTGTGACAACGACGACTCGAAAGGGATGGAGTCGGCATTGAGTTCATTGCAAAGCACACAATGGCACATTGGTGAAGCCAGCTATCGGATTGAGTTTCGTAGCGGCGCCGTACGCTTTCCTGAGTTTGGTGCTGAGGTTGATGTGCTCTTGCGTCGTGGGCAGCTCGCTGCACAGCTTGCTCGCTCTGAGAAGCAACTCTTGGCTGATTATCAACAGGGCAGTGACGAGAGTTATCTACGTCGTCTGCAGATCTTGCAAGCGTTGCCTGATGCCATCGTCAATCGTAAGCTACAGCTTCACTATCAGCCAAAAATCAACTGTACGACTGGAGAAGTGAATGGTGCCGAGGCACTGATACGCTGGCAACATGATCAGTTAGGCGTGATCCGCCCCGATGAGTTTATTCCGCTTGCTGAACAGTCGGGTGATATCCTGCGGGTGACACGCTGGGTCTGCCAAGCTGCACTTGACCAGCAGCAGTACTGGTTGGAACAAGGCATTGATGTGCAAATGGCTGTGAACCTTTCCGCGCTTGATCTGCAAGCGGACGACTTTGCGGAATTCATCGCCACCGAATTGCGCGCACGCCACTTGTCACCCACGAAATTAACGCTCGAAGTAACCGAAAGCGCGGTAATGGCCGATCTAGAGAAGGCACAGCAGCGACTCAAAGAATTACGCGAGCTCGGTTGCAAGATAGCGCTTGATGACTATGGCACAGGCTATGCGTCCTTGGCGCAACTTAAGCATTTGCCACTCGATAAACTAAAACTCGACCAAAGTTTCATTCGCGGTCTTGATAGCGATGCAAATGATCGAATTATCGTGCAGTCAACGTTATCACTTGCACATGAGCTGAAACTGCAAACAGTTGCCGAGGGCGTCGAAGAACAAGCTGCATGGCGGCTTTTGCAGCAAATGGGCTGCGATACTCTGCAAGGCTATTACTTTAGCCGACCTTTGGCAGCGGTTGAGTTTGAGCAGTGGCTCAAAAATGAGGCTCCGCGTTTTACGAACCAGAATAAGAAGGCATTAACGAATGAGTAAAAGATTCGTACAAAGCATGAGTTTTATCCTGCTGGCTGGCGCTGGGCTGGCAGCGCCAACGGCATTTGCCGACGGCGGTAAATTGCTCGCAACTGGCGCGGCGACCTCGATTGAGGGGAGCGGCGGCGGTGGTATCGTGCCCTGGGCAACCACCGCGAGTTACGCTGAGGAAGGTGAGTGGGGCGTGACTGTGAATGCGAATTTTGCTGATGTTGAAGATTTTCAGCTAGGTGTGCAGAGCCTTAACTTCACCTACGATAATCGTGTTGAAGTGAGTTTTGCCCAGCAACGTTTAGGCTTGAATACCATCGGAGGCGATTTAAAACAGGATATCTTCGGTGTGAAAGTCCGAGTGGCCGGCGACCTCGTTTATGGCGACATGCCACAGTTAAGCGTTGGCTTACAGCACAAGCGTAATCAAACGTTCGACTTGCCCGCTGCGGTTGGCGCACAAGACGACAGCGGCACGGATTTTTACTTTAGTGCCGCGAAAGCCTGGCTTGCAGGCCCTTTGGATAGAACCTGGGTGGCCAACTACACGTTACGCGCAACCAAAGCGAATCAACTAGGTTTGTTAGGTTTTGGCGGCGATAAGAATGACAGTTATGACTACGTGAGCGAAGCCAGTCTGGGCATGTTCGTCAATCGCCATTGGTTGGTCGGTGTTGAATACCGCCAGAAGCCCGATAATTTAGGTTTCGCCAAAGAGTACGATTGGCGTGATGTGTTTGTTGGCTGGTTCCCGACAAAGTCTGTTGCCTTGGTGGTTGCTTATGTTGATCTCAAATCGATTGCCGGCTTACCTGATCAAACCGGTGCGTATGCGTCATTACAGGTGAGCTTTTAAGGAGTAGCGGCGATGAAATTACTACAAATCACTTTGATGAGCTTCGTTCTCCTGCTTGCCAGTGCGAGCGTTCATGCGAGCTCCCTTTATCAAGAACTTGGTGAGAAAGAGGGTATCGACGACCTCATGGCGGCCTTTGTACTGGAAATTGCAAAAGACGATCGGGTGATTGAGCATTTTGAAAATGCCGATATTGATCGCTTCCACCGCATGATTAGCCTGCATGTTTGCGAATTAGTGGGCGGGCCCTGTACTTATGACGGCGCGAACATGATCGAAGTGCATACGGGCATGGGGATTACCCGTACTGAATTTAATGCGATTGTGGAAAATTTGATTAGTGCCATGGAACAGCAGGAGGTTCCTGTTTCTGCGCAAAACCAATTGCTTGATATCCTGGCCGACTTCCATGGCGAAATTGTAGGTCGCTAGTGATGACGCTGGTTTCAACCGAATGGCTCGCGGCACATCTAGGAGATCCAAAGGTCAAAGTTTTTGACGCTAGCATGAATAAGATCGTGGGTCGCACGCCGATTGAATACGATCATTTGCAAGTGATTCCTGGCGCGCGCGATCTTGCGTTGGAGCAAGAACTGACGGACACAACCGCATCGCTACCCAATGCGTTTCCTTCGGCCGAGCAAGTCACACAATGGTTGCGCCATAATGACGTCCATCCAGACGACACTCTCGTTTTGTACGACAATCAAGGCATTTACTCCGCGCCTCGAGCATGGGTGGTATTGCAGGCCATGGGCCTCTCGAACGCTGTGATTTTGGACGGTGGTTTGCCCAAATGGTTGGCGGAGCAGCGTCCAGTTGCCAATGACTACCAAGCCGCACGGGGCACTGGAACGGTAACTGCACAACTGCAGAGTGAGTGGCTGGTAGATTGGCGGGAAGTGTTGCAAGCCTCGACAAGTAGTGAGGCTGTTATTGTGGACGCACGCTCAGCAGAACGATTCGCCGGCAAGAAAGAAGAGCCGCGAGCGGGAATGCGTGCGGGACACATGCCCAATGCAAAAAATTTGCCCTTTGCTGAGGTGCTGCAGGGAGACGGCTATGCCGATGTTCAACAGCTTCAGCGGACCTTCGCCGAGCTCAGCGAGCAGCAGCCTCTGATTACCACCTGTGGCTCCGGTATCACCGCTTGTATTTTGCTAGTGGCGGCACGACTTGCTGGCTATCAGCAGGTGAAGCTCTATGATGGCTCATGGTCGGAGTGGGGGAGTCGAGACGATCTACCTGTCGAGACAGGCGAGCACTAAAAAGCCCACCGAAGTGGGCTTTTCTGTAGACTCTTTGCGTTTGGAGCTTAAACGTTAAAGCGGAACAAAATCACATCACCGTCTTTTACGATGTAATCTTTACCTTCTTCACGACGCTTACCTGCCTCTTTCGCGCCTTGCTCACCCTTGTAGGTGATGTAATCGTCATATGCGACCACAACAGCACGGATGAAGCCTTTCTCAAAGTCGGTGTGGATTTTACCTGCGGCCTGCGGTGCAGTAGAGCCGACAGGAATCGTCCAGGCACGTACTTCTTTCGGGCCTGCGGTGAAGTAGGTTTGCAGGTTTAGTAGTTCGTAGCCGCCACGGATGACACGATTCAAACCCGGCTCTTCGATGCCTAAATCAGCCATGAACTCAGCTTTTTCGTCGTCATCAAGTTCGGCGATCTCGCTTTCAATTTCCGCGCAAACAGGAACCACGATAGCGTCTTCTTTCGAAGCGATTTCGCGCACTTTGTCCAGATACGGGTTGTTTTCAAAGCCGTCATCGTTGACGTTAGCGATGTACATGGTGGGCTTTAAGGTCAACAGGTTGTACGAACGAATGGTTGCACGTTCGTCTTTGCTGAGCTCAACTGAGCGTGCCATGTCGCCGTTTTCTAGCGCTGGCAATAACTTCTCAAGCACGGCGATTTCAGCAACAGCTTGTTTGTCGCCACCTTTGGCCTTTTTGCCTAAACGATGAATCGCTTTTTCTACGCTATCAAGATCGGCAAGTGCCAGTTCAGTGTTAATGACTTCGATATCTTCTTGCGGATTGACCTGACCGGCAACGTGCACGATGTTGTCGTTTTCGAAGCAACGCACAACGTGACCAATGGCATCGGTTTCACGGATGTTCGCCAAGAACTGGTTACCTAAGCCTTCGCCTTTTGAGGCACCTTTAACAAGGCCAGCGATATCAACGAATTCCATTGTCGTCGGTAACGTGCGTTGTGGATTGACGATTTCTGCGAGCTTATCCAAACGCGGATCTGGTACTGCGACCACGCCAGTATTCGGCTCAATGGTACAGAAAGGGAAGTTGGCAGCTTCAATGCCAGCTTTGGTTAAGGCGTTAAACAAGGTAGATTTACCAACGTTAGGTAAACCAACGATACCGCATTTGAATCCCATATTAACTCTCGCTCTGTGCTTTAAAACTATGCAGCTGTTGTTGTGCAGCACGCATATCTTGATCGAGCAACAATTCAATACTGTTGCAAGCTTGCGCAATGGTATCGTCCATCAAGCGTTGGTCTTGTGCAGGCGCTTTGCCGAGCACGTAGCCGGTCACTTTACTTTTGTGACCGGGATGACCGATACCAATACGTAAGCGATGAAAATCGGGGCTGCCAAGGGCTGCTATCATGTCCTTGATGCCATTATGACCACCACTACCGCCGCCAGTTTTAAACTTGGCAACACCAGGAGGTAGATCTAATTCGTCATACGCCACCAGAATCTCTTCTGGTTTGATTTTGAAGAAATTCGCCAAAGCGCCAACCGCTTTACCACTCTTGTTCATAAACGTCATCGGTTCGAGCAGACGTAGGTCCCATGCACCTTTTTGTAAGCGCGCGGTATGACCATAGAATTTTGTTTCGGGTTGCATGCTCAGGTTATAGCGGCGGGCGAATTCTTCGACCAACCAAAAGCCTGCATTGTGGCGGGTTTGGGAATATTCGGGGCCTGGATTTCCCAGGCCCACGAGTAGACGAATTGTCGACATAATGCCTTATTCTTCGTCTTTTTTGTCTTCTTCGCTTTCTTTAGCGGTTGGTACTTCTGGAGAAACTTCTTCAGTTTCTTCAGTTTCTTCTTTCTCTACACGTGGTGCAGTGATAGAAACGACCGCTTGGTCATGGTCTTCACCTTTGGTTAACTCAACCAGCTCAATGCCGTTTGGCAATGCTAGGTCAGTTAAGTGCAAGGTGTCACCAATCGCCATGTTTGCTACGTCAACTTCCAAGTATTCTGGTAAGTCTTTCGGTAAACAGGTGATTTCTACGTCATTCACGTGGTGAACAATAACACCGCCTTCGTCTTTCACGCCTTTCGCAGTTGCTTCGTTCAAGAAGTGCAATGGAATGTGCGTGTGTAACTTCTGACCTTTTTCTACGCGTTGGAAGTCAAGGTGAGTTAGCTTAGGCTTGTATGGGTGACGTTGAATGTCTTTCAAGATCGCCTGGTGTTTCTTGCCGTCGATGACCAAAGTCAAAATGTGCGAGTAGAAGCCTTCGTAATCGGCCATGTTGTTCACTTTGTTGTGATCAAGGGTCAATGACACAGCTTCTTTGTTCGCACCGTACAAGATTGCAGGCACTTTGTCTGCGCGACGCAGGCGGCGGCTCGCACCTTTCCCTGTATCAGTACGCAGTTCTGCTTGAATAGTATAATCGATATCCGACATAGTGGATTTTCTCCGTTAAATAAAAATAAGTCGGCGATTCGCGACCAAATCCCGACACTTTTCCTCGCTCATTTTCGAGGGCGCGGAATAGTACCACCCGCGCCCACAAAATTCAATCAATACTCGAACATTGCCGAGATAGATTCTTCGTTGCTCACGCGACGCAGAGCTTCTGACAACATGCCACTCAGCGTTAACTGGTGAACCTTGTCTAGCGCTTTCATGTCGGGGCTCAACGGAATGCTATCGGTTACGACCACTTGGTCGATGTTCGATTCGCGGATGTTGGCAACCGCGTTACCCGAGAAGACTGGGTGAGTCGCATAAGCGAACACGCGTTTTGCGCCATTTTGCTTCAGTGCATCAGCCGCCTTACAGAGTGTGCCACCGGTGTCGATCATGTCATCAACAATGATGCAGTCACGATCCTGAACGTCACCGATGATGTGCATGACTTGTGACTCGTTGGCGCGTGGACGACGTTTGTCGATGATGGCCAAATCGATGTCATTAAGTAACTTTGCAACGGCGCGTGCACGTACGACACCACCAATGTCAGGTGAGACAACAACTGGGTTGTTGAAATCTTGCTTGCGTAAGTGCTCTAGTAACACTGGGCTACCAAACACGTTGTCGACCGGTACGTCGAAGAAGCCTTGGATTTGTTCTGCGTGCAAGTCGACCGTGAGAACGCGATCCACACCCACGCTTGATAAGAAGTCGGCCACTACTTTAGAAGTAATAGGTACTCGCGCAGAACGCACGCGACGGTCTTGGCGAGCGTAACCGAAGTAAGGCATTACGGCGGTAATACGGCCCGCTGAAGCGCGACGTAAGGCGTCAACCATAACGATCAACTCCATAAGGTTGTCGTTGGTCGGTGCACAGGTCGACTGGATGATAAAAACGTCAGAACCACGGACATTTTCGTTGATTTTAACGCTGATTTCACCGTCACTAAAACGGCCAACTTCGGCGTCGCCGAGTTTGATATAGAGTCGGTCAGCAATCTTTTGGGCGAGTTCTGGCGTGGCGTTGCCAGCAAAGAGCTTCATGTCAGGCACACTAAACCTCAATCTTGGTTGGTCAGGTTGTCAGTTGAAGCCTGCCGCAGTTGCTGGCAGACCGGGGATTCATTTAAACCGCGCGCGACAAATCCATTCCATTGAGCGGGCATCCTTGCGAGCGCTGCACGCGCTAATTCTTGGCTCTCGAACGCGCCGAAAAGACAGGCGCCGGTACCGGTAAGCCGAGTTGGCGCGTATTCTACCAACCAGTCGAGGGCCTTGGCAACTTCGGGATATAGTTGGCGGACCAGTGGCTCGAACACATTTTGCGTTGTTTGTTGCTGCCAGCTCTCGCGAGCGAGGGGGGCGCAGTCACGTTTTAATTCTGGGTGTTGAAAGAGCTCCGCGGTACTGATGTGTACGCGTGGGTCTACAACCAAATACCAAGGGCTGGTGGGCTGTACTGGATATAGCCGTTCGCCAACACCCTCGGCAAAGGCCGCATGGCAGCGCACAAAGACCGGCACATCGGCACCGAGTTGCAGGCCGAGTTCGGCCAGTTGGTCGATCGTTAGGTTGAGTTCCCACAGTTGGTTGAGAGCGAGGAGGGTGGTGGCAGCATCCGATGAGCCACCGCCGAGCCCTCCGCCATAGGGTAAACGCTTATCCAAAATGATTCGAGCGCCTTGCGCAACCCGCTGGTAGCTCTGCAATAACTGTGCCGCGCGCACAACGAGGTTGTCTGGCGTATCCAGTTGCGCATCCGAACACTGAAATTCAATTGCAGTAGAGCTGAGGCGGGTGAAACTCAACACGTCATGTAAGTCGAGAAATTGAAAAACGCTTTGTAACTCATGATAGCCGTCAGCGCGCCGTCCAGTAATATGCAAAAACAGGTTGAGTTTTGCTGGCGCCGGTAAAACTAAAGTTTCCATTCTCTCACCCGTAATTTGATCCGCCAATCGGTGCTGCGTAGTTCAACATTATGAGGCAGGAAAACCGTTCCTTGATTTTGCTCGTAATCGTGGAGTTGCACGTGCCACAGTTGTTCGTTGCGAGTGACGCGATAACTGAGTAACGGCGCCAATGGCAGTTCTGGTTGTTCGAGCAGTTGGTAGCGTTGCTGTTGTGCGCCTTGCGGTAATTTGCCGGTGACCACTTGCTGCAATAAGTTAATCGGTAGCTCAAAATTGAACAAGCGTGCGACCAGTGACTCGGCGTCATAACCATAATAGGCTTGCTCGTCCTCATCGTAGTAGGTTGCGCCCTGCGCGTCTTGCTCTAAGCGGGCGAGGGTACCTTTTAACGGGTGATAAAAGCGCAATTGCAACGTGTTCGGGCTCTGGCGCCACTCAAGGTAAACCGAGTCACGTTCATCGGCATTGAGATTGAAGATGGCGAGTTGGCCACGTAGCTGCCATTGCTCAAGGGCACCCACTTGTTGTTGGTGCCGTGCAACCGCATTACTATCGATTGCGCTCATCGGAATTTCTTCGGGGGGTGTTGCGCAGCCCACTAAAATAAGGGAAAACAACAGCAATAAGCTAAGTTTCATGGACTTGTCCAAGGTCTGGTGTGCTTTTCATCATGCGGCCTTTAACGTACAATTAGCGGCGTTTTGCTGTGCCAGAGGCTCGCTTTTTTCCATTATGACTATTTTTGCACTCGGTGTTAACCATAAAACCGCTTCCGTTGACTTGCGCGAGCAGATCGCTTTCTCGCCTGAGCAACTCCATAGTGCGTTGCCTGCGCTCCGCGAGCAGACGGGTGTGCGCGAAGCTGTGATAGTTTCGACTTGTAATCGCACCGAGATCTACTGTCATGCCGATGGCGTAAGCGGTCCCTCAAGCGATCTCTTGTTAGGCTGGCTGGCGGGCTATCACGGCATTCCAGCAACCACCCTGCAAAGTCACAGCTACTGCCATACCGATGCCGCAGCAATTGACCATCTGATGCGCGTAGCCAGCGGTCTTGATTCGCTTATCTTGGGGGAGCCACAGATTCTTGGGCAAGTGAAACAGGCTTATCAGTTTGCCAAAAACCAAGCCAGTGTTGGTGGCATCCTGGAACGCTTATTTCAGCAAACCTTTCATATTGCGAAACGCGTGCGTAGTGAAACGGCGGTCGGCGAGAATGCCGTCTCGGTGGCTTTCGCTGCAGTAAATTTGGCGCGGCATATTTTTGCTGACTTAGAGCAAGCTTCAGTGTTGTTGGTCGGCGCCGGTGATACGGCAGAATTAGTCGCTCAGCATTTGACTGAAATTGGTGTGCAAAAGTTGATGGTTGCGAATCGTACCTTAATGCGTGCGGAAACAGTCGCCACCAAATTTAAGGGGCAAGCACACACCCTTGGCGAATTGCCTGAATTGCTGCCCCAAGCTGATATTGTCATTTCTTCGACGGCAAGTACCTTGCCGATTATTGGTAAGGGTTTAATTGAAAGCGCGTTAAAGCAGCGCAAACGCAAGCCAATGCTGCTGATTGATTTGGCGGTGCCACGTGACATCGAGGCGCAAGTCGACGAGCTCAGCGATGCCTACCTGTACAGCGTCGATGACTTGCAGGGCATTATTCAGGAAAATATGCGTAACCGTGAAGAAGCCGCGGCACAAGCGCAAGCGATGATCTTGGAGCAAACAGAGCAATTCATGACCTGGTTGCGGGGCCTCGATCATGTGGATGTATTGCGCGAGTACCGTCAGCATACGGAGCAACTTGCGCAAGACCAACTCCAGCGCGCGCGCAATCAACTCGCGGCGGGTAAGCCTGCCGATGAAGTCATGGCCGAACTCACCCAACGTTTGACCAAACAATTTTTACACGCCCCAACAAGAACATTGCGTGAAGCCGGCGCCAAGGGTGATTACCAGACCCTCGCGGTATTTCAGCAACTCTATAACGATAACGATTAAGGTTTCTTAAGCTATGATGAATCCTTCGATTACCCGCAAGCTCGAAGCTTTACTCGAGCGCTACGAAGAAGTGCAGCATCTGCTCAGCGATGCCGGCATTATTGCGGACCAAGAGCGTTTCCGAGCGTTGTCGCGTGAGTACGCGCAGTTGGAAGAATTGGTGAAATGTTTCCGGGAGTATCAGCAAGCGCAAGAAGACGCTGCAGCGGCGGAAGAAATGCTGGCTGAAGATGACGCCGAAATGCGCGAAATGGGTCAGCTGGAACTGGAAACTGCACAAGAAAAGCAAGAAACGCTCGCCCAAGAACTGCAAATTTTACTGTTACCGCGTGACCCTAACGACGATCGGCCTTGCTATCTTGAGATCCGTGCCGGCGCTGGTGGTGATGAAGCCGCCATTTTTGCTGGTGACTTATTCCGCATGTACAGCAAATATGCTGAGCAGCACGGCTGGCGCGTGAGCATTGTCAACGCCAACGAAGGTGAGCATGGTGGCTACAAAGAAGTTATCGCGCATGTTTCGGGCGATGGCGCCTACGGCCGTATGAAATTTGAATCGGGCGGGCACCGCGTGCAACGCGTACCGGAAACCGAGTCGCAGGGACGTGTGCATACCTCTGCCTGCACCGTGGCTGTGTTGCCGGAAGTGCCGGAAGCCGAAGCGATTGAAATTAATCCAGCGGATTTACGTGTCGATACGTTCCGTGCTTCAGGCGCGGGTGGTCAGCACGTTAACCGGACGGATTCTGCCATTCGTATTACGCACTTGCCCTCGGGGATTGTAGTGGAATGTCAGGACGAACGTTCACAGCATAAAAACCGCGCTAAGGCGATGTCGGTGTTGCAGGCGCGCTTGCAGCAGGCTGCCGATGACAAGCGCTTAGCAGAAGAGCAAGCGACGCGCCGTAGCTTGGTTGCAAGTGGCGACCGTTCTGAGCGTATTCGTACCTATAACTACCCGCAGGGGCGTGTCAGCGACCACCGTATTAACCTTACACTTTATCGTTTAGATGAAGTGTTGAATGGTGCCCTTGATTTGATTCTCGACGCTATCGTGCAAGAGCACCAAGCTGATCAGCTTGCCGCCTTGGCCGAGCAGCAGGGTTAAACGTGCAACTACAGGTGTGGTTACGCGCTGCGCGTGAACGCTTGCAGGCAAGTGAAACGCCGCAGTTAGATGCCGAAGTTCTTTTGGCGCACGTGCTTGCCTGTTCTCGCACCTATTTGCATACCTGGCCCGATAAAGAGCTTACGCCCGAAAAACTAAACGTTGCCGAGCAATTACTTGCGCAGCGCGAACGAGGTGTGCCAGTAGCGCATTTGCTGGGCGAACGCGAGTTTTGGTCGTTACCGCTGCAAGTAAATACCAGTACGCTTATTCCACGCCCTGATACCGAGTGCCTCGTCGAACAAGCGCTGACGCTTCCGCTATCGCCGCAGGCGCGGATTTTAGATCTCGGCACGGGTACCGGCGCCATAGCTTTAGCACTAAAGAGTGAGCGTCCGCAGTGGCAAGTGGTCGCGGTTGATCGCGCTGCTGATGCGGTTGCGTTAGCCCAGCGCAACGCCAACAACTTAAACTTGCCGATCGAAGTAAAGCAAAGCGATTGGTTTCAGGCAGTTAGCGGAGAGCGTTTTGACTTAATCGTCAGCAATCCACCTTATATTGCCGCCGACGATCCGCATTTACAGCAAGGTGATGTGCGTTTTGAGCCGCACACAGCCTTGGTGGCCAGCGCGGAGGGCTTTGCCGATCTCGTGCACATTATTAACCGCGCACCTGCTTACTTAGAATCTGAGGGGTGGCTGCTGCTAGAACATGGCTGGGAGCAGGGCGCACAGTGCCGTCAAGCGCTGCAAGCCGCGGGGTATGTACAGGTTCAAAGCCTGCCTGATTATGCTAATCTGGAGCGCATGACAATTGGCCGATGGCCCCCTGCAAGCGAGAAGAGGAGCGAGACGGATGTCGAATGAGTTTCTATTTGCCCATGAAAAGCCGCAAGAGAAAAGTTCTGCAACCAGTGAGCAGCGCCCGAAATGGAAGATTTTGATCGTTGATGACGAGAAGGAAGTTCACGCTGTCACGCGACTGGCGCTCATGGACGTTACCTTTGAAGGTGCAGGGCTTGAGTTTCTGAGTGCGCATTCGGTAGCAGAAGCAAAAGCGCAGATTGATAGCCATGACAACTTGGCTTTAGTCTTGCTCGATGTGGTGATGGAAACGGATGACGCGGGTTTACAGGTTGCCAATTATATTCGCCAGCAAAAAGGTAACCAGCAGGTACGAATTATCCTTCGTACCGGGCAACCAGGACAGGCTCCCGAGCGCGCTGTTGTACTGAATTACGATATTAATGACTATAAAGCTAAAACCGAACTGACCTCGCAAAAGCTTTTCACTAGTGTAATGTCAGCACTGCGTTCGTATCGCGATATTATGCAGGTTGAACAGCAACGGCAACGACTCGAAGCGCGTTTAGAAAAAGTGCTAGCATTGCTGGAAAGTGACTTTCCAGCGGCCGCTACAGCGGTACAACAACAATTAGAACAAGAGGACTCAAAGTGATCCCATTCATAGCGTTAAAACATCTGCATGTCACGTTCGTAGCCATAAGTGTGTTATTATTTGTGCTTCGTTTTTTTTGGCGCAGTATCGATGCCAAAGTAGCTCAACAGAAGTGGGTGAAGATCGTCCCCCATGTGATTGATACGTTTTTGCTGTTGACCATTGTCGGCTTATTGCTGCACTGGGGACAATGGCCATGGGAAACGCCTTGGCTGCTGAATAAACTACTTGGCCTCGTTGGTTATATTGCTTTTGGAATTGTTGCCATGAAAGCACAAACGGCAGCCTTCCGCTTCGGTGGCTTTATTATTGCCTTGGGCTGGATAGGTTTCTTGTTCCATGTCGCGTTTAGTAAACAAGCGCTAATTGGCTAATTATTTTTTAAAGGATGCTATGCAAAGTACTATGCAGTTTTCGTACTTAGAACATGTTGACCATGAACTTTTGCCAACCATTGAAATTTTATGGGAGGTGAGTCGTGTGTTCCATGCCGATAGCGACCATTATGTCAGTTCTTTTTACCAGCAATTGAGTGGTTTGAAAGAGCACTCAGAGCTGAGTGAACTTGAGGGTGTCGAGCGTTTGCGCGAGTTATGTCGGGTGTTTTATTGGCAGCTCGGCTTTAGTAAAGCGCCCGAACAGTTGCTAACTAACAAGCGTGTGCTGGTCGATCGTGCCATTCGACTGCGTACCGGCGAACCGTTCACGCTGGCTCTGCTGCTGCAAGAGGCAGCAAGCTACTTTAGCTTGGAACTCGAACTGATAGATTTCCCAGATTACCCGTTGCTGCGTTTTGATCATGACCAGCATAGTTACTTTGTGGACCCGAGCAGCGGTGATTTGTTGCTCGGTGAGCAAGTGCAAGAGCGCTTCGAAGATGCCACTGAGGGCAGCGAAGACTTCAGTTGGGATAAACTTGAGGCGGCGGAACAAAAACATGTTCTGGTGCGCTATTTGAGTGAGTTAAAACACGCATTTATCAGCGATCGGCGTTTTGCTGATGCACTCACCACGGTGCATATGCTGTTAGCGATTTTGCCTGACGATCCGTATGAAATTCGTGATCGTGGCTACATTTTAGAAGAGCTTGATTGTAATCACGTGGCGGTTGACGATTATCAGTACTTTGTCGAACAATGCCCCGATGACCCAAGCGCTCAGCTATTGCGCTTGCAATTAGAGAATTGGACAACCCCGCAAACCGTTTTGCATTAATTATAATAACGATAAGAGGTGAACGTGGAAGCTGCTCCCTTGATTACGAATGATGGCATCATTTTTGGCCTATTGGCCGTTATTCTAGGTGCCATTTTTTATACCCAACAAAGCACGAATTCGTTTTGGCAAAAGTTTTATCAGTGGGTGCCAGCCCTGTTGCTGTGTTACTTCGTGCCATCGCTGCTAAATACTTTCGGTGTCGTCAACGGTAGTGAGACTGCTATCTATCCACTCGTAATGGATTATCTATTGCCGACCTGTTTGGTTTTGCTCACTTTGAGCCTCGATTTGAAAGCTATTTTCCGCCTAGGTCCTAAGCTGTTAATTCTCTTCCTTACGGGTACCTTGGGTATTGTCATCGGCGGTCCAATCGCTTTGCTGATTGTCTCTGCGATCTTCCCTGAAATGCTCGGTGGCGCAGGTCCTGATGCTGTATGGCGCGGGATGACCACAATTGCCGGTAGCTGGATCGGCGGTGGTGCAAACCAAGCCGCGATGAAAGAAGTTTATGAAGTTGGTGGTGAGATCTTCTCTGCCATGGTTACCGTCGATATCATCGTCGCCAACCTTTGGATGGCGGTGTTGCTCTACATGGCCGCGAATAGTAAAAAAATCGATGCGCGCATTGGTGCGGACACCAGCGGTATTGAAGCGATTAAAGAGCGTGTCGAAAAATACGAAGCCGAGCATCGCCGTGAAGCGAAGTTACCTGATTTAGTGTTTATTCTTGCGGTAGGTTTTGGTGTTGCGGGGCTTGGCCACTTAGGCGCTGACTTTATTGCACCTTACATTAGCGAGAATATGCCAGTACTGAAAGATTTCAGTCTCGACAAGAAATTCTTCTGGCTCATTGTTATTGCGACCACGCTTGGGGTGGCCTTATCGTTCACTAAAGCGCGTAAACTTGAAGGCGTTGGTGCCTCGAAAATCGGTTCTTTGTTTGTCTACATTTTGGTTGCGACCATCGGCCTACATATGGATGTAAGCGCCATTATGGAAGTACCTAAGTACTTCTTGATTGGCGGTATTTGGATGCTTATTCACGCCGGTCTGATGTTGTTGGTTGCGCGTCTATTGAAAGCGCCGGTGTTCTACATGGCCGTGGGTAGCCAAGCCAACGTAGGTGGTGCTGCATCAGCGCCTGTAGTGGCATCGGCGTTCCATCCGTCGCTGGCGCCGGTAGGTGTGTTGCTGGCCGTGCTCGGTTATGCACTTGGTACCTATATGGCCTATATTTGTGGACAAATTCTACGCGTTATCGCAACCGGATAAGGATACAACGTGTTTAATACTGAAGTGATTAAAGTAGGTGACGTGCAAGTGGGAAACCACTTGCCGTTCGTTTTGTTTGGTGGCATGAATGTGCTTGAGTCGCGCGATATGGCGATGCGAGTTGCAGAACATTATGTCGAAGTGACCCAGCGATTAGGTATTCCTTACGTATTCAAAGCGTCTTTTGATAAAGCCAACCGTTCATCGATTCATTCCTATCGCGGCCCAGGCCTTGATAAAGGCTTAGAAATCTTTGCTGAAATCAAGCGTACCTTCAATGTGCCGGTGATCACCGACGTGCATGAACCACACCAAGCTGCGCCGGTCGCAGAAGTGGCTGATATTTTGCAGTTACCAGCATTCTTGGCACGTCAGACCGACTTAGTCGTAGCGATGGCAGAAACCGGCGCGGTGATCAACGTGAAGAAGCCACAGTTTTTGGCGCCACACGAAATGCGTCACATTTTGAAGAAATTCGCTGAGGCGAATAATCATCAAGTGATTCTATGCGAACGTGGCAGTTGCTTTGGTTACAACAACTTGATCGTCGACATGCTCGGCATGGACGAAATGCGGCAAATGGCTCCGGTCATGTTTGATGCGACCCATGCACTGCAGCGTCCAGGTGGCCGAGCCGATTCAGCGGATGGCCGTCGCGCACAAGCGGCAGTTTTGGCGCGTTCGGGTATGGCGTTAGGACTCGCGGGCCTGTTCATCGAAGCTCATCCTGACCCAGATCAAGCAAAATGCGATGGTCCGTGTGCGCTTCCACTGAGTAAACTTGAGCCGTATTTGCAGCAAATGCAGGCGGTTGATAACCTCGTCAAAGGTTTTGCGCCACTCGATACGGCTAATATCTGAGGCAAAAGCTGCTAGCACCACCTTGCACCCATTGCCAACATGCTTTAAATTAAAACGCATGTTTAAAATGGATGTTCCAAACGGTGGTGAAGATGGCTAAGCGCATCACAACCCAAGAAAAAATTCTTAATGCTGCCGAAGCCTTGTTCGCGGAACAAGGCTTCGAGCAGACCTCCCTGCGCCAAATTACCACTGAAGCCGATGTCAATTTAGCTTCGGTGAATTATCATTTCGGCTCAAAAAAAGCACTGATTCAAGCGGTCATGGCGCGTTACCTTGAAGTCTTTATGCCCAAGCTAGCAGAGCAGCTCGTGCAGCTAGCCGAGCGAGGCAACTTCACGACGCGAGACGTTTTTGACTGCTTCCGCGAGCCGTTATCTGAGCTTCAGCAGGTGCGTAAGCATGGGCCAACTTTATTTCTCAGTTTGCTCGGTTTCGCCTATGCTGAAATACAAGGGCATTTACGCCGTTACACAATGGACCACTTCGGTGATGTCATGGCGTTATTGCTGGATACCTTGCATCAAGCGAATCCGCAATTAAGCCCTGTCGATATGTTCTGGCGCTTGCACTTTGTCTTAGGTGCAACCGTTTTTGCGCAGGTATCTGGACCGGCGCTACGAGAAATTGCCGCAGCAGATTTTGGTGAAGCCGTTGCTGCCGATCAAGTGATCGATCGTCTCATTCCATTTCTTGCTGGCGGTGTCGACGCTGCAAGTCATTCGTCAACTGTGGAGTAAACAAAGCTATGGAAATCCTGATTCTTCTGATTGTCGCCGTGGTGTTGTTGTTTGCGGTGAAAGAAATCCGTCGCAGCCTGATAAGCCGGCCGATGTTTAGCTTTTTTAAGCGGGTGTTACCGCCGTTGTCGAATACTGAACGTGAAGCGATGACCGCTGGTGACGTTTGGTGGGACGCTGAGTTATTTAGTGGGCGTCCCGACTGGCATAATTTTCATAAAACCAAGCCGCCACAGTTTAGCGAAGATGAACAAGCGTTCATCGACAACCAGCTCGAGCAGCTGTTGGCCATGTTGGATGACTTTAAAATTGTCCAACAAGATCGCGACCTGCCGAAAAAGGTGTGGGACTTTATTCGTAAAGAGAAGTTCTTTGCCATGATTATTGGTAAAGAGTTCGGTGGTTTGGATTTCTCGCCTGCCGCCAACTCCTATATCGTTTCGCGTATCGCTACGCGCTCGATCAGTGCAGCGGTGACGGTAATGGTACCGAATTCACTCGGTCCTGGTGAACTCTTAACGCATTATGGTACCGACGAACAGAAAAACTATTGGTTACCCCGCTTAGCTGATGGCACCGATATTCCTTGTTTTGCACTTACCGCACCGGAAGCTGGTTCTGACGCAGGTGCGATTCCTGATACCGGTATCGTTTGTAAGGGAGAGCACGACGGCAAGGAGGTCGTAGGTATCCGTTTAAACTGGGACAAGCGCTATATCACCTTGGCACCGGTTGCGACCGTACTGGGCTTAGCGTTTAAGCTTTATGACCCAGAAGGATTGATGGGTGACAAAGAAGACCTCGGCATTACCTGTGCGTTGATTCCAACGGATCATCCGGGCGTGGAAACTGGCGAACGTCATTTCCCGTTGAACCAAGCCTTTATGAACGGCACTACCTACGGTAAAGACGTTTTCATTCCCCTAGACTGGATCATCGGCGGGCAAGATTACGCAGGTAAAGGCTGGCGTATGCTCATGGAGTGCTTGTCAGCTGGGCGCGGCATTTCCTTGCCTGCACTGGCTACAGCGACCGGCCATGTCGCACAGCGTATGACTGGTGCCTACGCTTACGTACGCCAGCAGTTCGGCTTGCCAATCGGTAAGTTTGAAGGCGTGCAAGAGGCGATGGGACGCATCGGTGGCTATAACTACAGCATCGAGTCGATGCGGCGTTTAACCGTAGCAGCTTTGTGTGAGGGTAAGAGCCCATCGGTGATCACTGCGATGACCAAGTACCACATGACGGAAATGGGGCGTCAGGTGATCGAGGATGCAATGGACATCCATGCCGGTAAAGGCATTCAGTTGGGCCCGAAAAACTATTTAGGCCACGGCTACATGGCGACGCCGGTATCGATTACCGTGGAGGGCGCGAATATTCTTACTCGGAATCTCATGATTTTCGGGCAAGGTGCGACCCGTTGCCACCCTTATGTTCTGAAAGAAATGGACGCCGCCGCGAATCCAGACGAAGAACAAGGTTTGCGTGACTTCGACGAACTGTTGATTAAGCACATTGGTTTCGCCGCAAGTAACTTCTTCGGCAGCTTATGGATGGGCTTAACCGGCGCACGCTTCAACGCAAGCCCGATAAGTGGACCGACGGCGCGTTACTATCAACATTTGACGCGCATGAGTCGGGCTCTAGCACTTACCGCAGACGTTGCCATGTTGATCCTTGGCGGTGATTTGAAACGCAAAGAGATGCTGTCGGCGCGCTTAGGTGACGTTCTAAGTCACTTATATATGGCCTCGGCCGTATTGAAGCGTTATGAAGACGATGGCCGCCAAAATGGTGATATGGCTTACGTCGACTATGCGGTGCAACGCCATCTATTTGAAATTGGTGAGGCCTTCCGTGGTTTCTTCGCCAACTTCCCGAATCGCTTTATTGCCTGGACATTACGTTTGGCAATCTTCCCACTGGGTATTCACTACGAAGCACCTAACGATGAGCTGCTGCAAGACATCGCTGACGATATGATGGTGCCAGGAGTGACCCGTGATCGACATACCTTCTTGTGCTATTGGAAAGACGATCCTAAAGACATGACAGGGCATATGGAGCTCGCGTTTGTGGGTATGAAGCAGCATGAAGACGTCTATAAGCGCCTGCAAAAAGCCGAAAAACGAGGCGAAATTCCGCCTGATCTCGCTGGCGATGAGTTAATTAAGGCGGCGCGTAAAGCGGACGTGATTACTGCAGATGAAGCGAAAAGCTTGAAGAAAGTGGAGCAATTACGTTTGACTGCGATCGCGGTTGATCAATTTGCCCCTGGTAGCCTAGAAAAGAAAAAGTTCGCCTCCTCGTAAGAGCAGGCGAACTTTGAGTTCACTTCAGTATGCTTTTAACCAATCGGCTTATAACGCATGCGATGGGGTTCCATCGCTTGCTCGCCGTGGGTTTGCTTCATGTAAGCTTCGTAGTCAGTGTAGTTACCTTCGTAGAAATTCACTTGGCCTTCGTCACGGTAGTCAAGAATGTGCGTTGCAACGCGGTCTAAGAACCAACGGTCGTGCGAGATCACCATGGCTGAGCCTGGGAACTCGAGCAACGCTTCTTCTAGCGCTCGTAAGGTTTCGACGTCAAGGTCGTTGGTTGGCTCATCGAGCAGCAACAGGTTACCACCCGCTTTGAGAAGCTTGGCCAAATGAACACGGTTGCGCTCACCACCTGATAACTCACCGATGCGTTTTTGCTGGTCGTTACCACGGAAATTAAAGCGGCCCACATAAGCGCGGCTGTTAATTTCAAAAGTGCCAATCCGCAGTACGTCTTGACCATCAGAAATCTCTTGCCATACGGTGTTGCTATCGTCCATATCATCACGGAACTGGTCAACGCTCGCAAGCTGCACGGTCTCGCCAAGCTCAATCGTACCGGCGTCTGGTTGTTCTTTACCTGTCAGCATGCGGAAGAGGGTCGATTTACCTGCGCCGTTTGGACCGATGATGCCAACAATGGCACCTTTTGGAATACTGAAGCTTAAGTCATCAATCAAAAGACGATCATCGTAAGACTTTTTCAAGCCATTCACTTCGACCACTTTGTCACCTAAGCGCGGACCTGGTGGAATGAAGAGCTCATTGGTTTCATTACGCTTCTGGTAATCACCGCTTTGCAACTCTTCAAAGCGCGACATACGTGCTTTGCTTTTGGCCTGACGACCTTTCGGATTCTGGCGTACCCACTCAAGCTCTTGTTTAATTGTTTTCTGACGCGCTTTTTCAGACTTCTCTTCTTGCTCAAGGCGCTTCTCTTTCTGCTCCAACCAAGATGAGTAGTTGCCTTCCCATGGAATGCCGTAACCACGGTCGAGTTCAAGAATCCAGCCGGCAACATTATCGAGGAAGTAGCGGTCGTGGGTAATCGCAACCACGGTGCCATCGTAGTCGTGCAAGAAGCGTTCAAGCCAAGCAACAGACTCCGCATCCAAATGGTTGGTCGGTTCGTCGAGAAGCAACATATCAGGCTTACTCAGGAGTAGGCGGCAAATCGCAACACGACGACGCTCACCACCCGAGAGCACGCCAATTTTGGCATCCCATGGTGGCAGACGTAGTGAGTCAGCGGCACGCTCGAGAATATTTTCGAGATTATGGCCATCTTTTGCTTGGATGATAGCTTCGAGTTCACCTTGGCGTTTGGCTAAGGCGTCAAAGTCAGCGTTTTCATCAGCGTAAGCGGCATAGACTTGGTCGATTTCGGCCAAAGCATCTTTCACTTCGGCAACGGCTTCTTCAACGGTTTCACGTACCGTCTTCTCTTCATCGAGCTGTGGTTCTTGTGGCAAATAGCCAATTTCAATCCCTGCTAACGGACGGGCTTCACCATCGATCTCTTTGTCGATGCCCGCCATGATGCGTAACAGGGTCGACTTACCTGCACCGTTTAAGCCCAAGACGCCAATTTTTGCGCCAGGGAAAAAGGACAGTGAGATGTCTTTTAGAATAGTCTTTTTCGGCGGGACCACTTTACTAACCCGCGACATGGAATAGATATATTGTGCCATAACAGCAACGGTTCCTTTTTAAGGGTAAGACAATGGTCGCTATTTTAACCCTTAAGTTGGCGTGAACCCAAGTATATTGGTAAACTACCGCCACAATTGTTGTCCCGTTAGAAGTCAGGAGCCCCGATGTTAAAAAACAGCATGAATATTGCCGATTATGATGCAGATCTTTGGCAAGCGATGACTGGTGAAGTTGAACGCCAAGAGCAGCACATTGAACTTATCGCTTCAGAAAACTACACCAGTCCACGGGTGTTGCAAGCTCAGGGCTCGCAGCTGACAAATAAATATGCCGAAGGCTACCCACATAAGCGCTACTACGGTGGTTGTGAATACGTTGATGTGGTTGAAGATTTAGCTATCGAGCGTGCTAAACAACTGTTCGGTGCGAAGTATGCGAACGTTCAACCGCACTCTGGTTCACAAGCGAACTCGGCAGTTTTCTTGGCCTTGTTGGAAGCGGGTGACACAGTATTAGGCATGAGCCTCGCGCATGGTGGTCACTTGACCCATGGTTCGGGGGTTAACTTCTCAGGTAAATTGTACAACGCGGTACAGTACGGTCTTGATGAAAGCACTGGCGAAATTAACTACGCAGAAGTACGTGAGCTGGCACATGAGCACAAGCCGAAATTGATCGTTGCCGGTTTCTCGGCCTATTCAGGTATCGTCGACTGGGCCAAGTTCCGTGAAATCGCTGATGAAGTAGGTGCATACCTGCTCGTCGATATGGCCCACGTTGCTGGCTTGGTTGCAGCTGGCTTATACCCAAGCCCGATTCCACATGCTGACGTGGTCACCACGACAACACACAAGACCCTTGCGGGTCCACGCAGCGGTTTGATCTTGTCGGGTAAAGACGACGAAGCTTTGCATAAGAAGCTCAACAGCGGTGTTTTCCCTGGCAGCCAAGGCGGTCCTTTGTGCCACGTTATTGCAGCGAAAGCAGTGGCGTTCAAAGAAGCCATGGAACCTGAATTTAAAGCCTATCAGCAACAAGTACTGGATAACGCCAATGCGATGGTGAAAGTGATGCAAGAGCGTGGTTACAAAATCGTCTCTGGCGGTACGCAGAACCATTTGTTCTTAGTCGACTTAATCGACAAAGATATCACCGGTAAAGACGCTGACGCAGCACTGGGTCGTGCTTTCATCACGGTCAACAAAAACTCTGTGCCGAATGACCCACGCTCACCGTTTGTAACCTCAGGTTTACGCTTAGGCACGCCAGCGATCACGCGTCGCGGTTTCAAGGTGACTGAGGCTGAGCAAGTAGCCAACTGGATGTGTGATGTGTTGGATGATATTAGCAACGAAGACACTATTGCCCGTGTTCGTGACGAAGTGAAAGCGCTGTGCAAGCGTTTCCCAGTTTACGGCTAAGTCACGCAACATAAGTAGCCAAAGGAACTGTTATGCATTGTCCGTTTTGCGGTACTCAAGATACGAAAGTAATCGATTCACGATTAGTGGCCGATGGCGCGTCCGTGCGTCGCCGTCGTGAGTGCACTGACTGCAAAGAACGCTTTACGACCTTTGAGACCGCAGAACTGATTATGCCGCGGGTGATTAAATCCGATGGCTCGCGTGAACCTTTCAATGAAGACAAGCTGCGTGCAGGTTTACTGCGCGCACTTGAAAAGCGTCCGGTGAGCCTCGAGGCCATGGAGCAAGCGATTCAGAATGTGAAGTCGGCGCTGCGCGCTACCGGCGAACGCGAAATCACGAGCCAAGTCATTGGTGGGCTGGTGATGGATAATTTAAAAGCGCTGGATAAAGTTGCGTATATTCGTTTTGCGTCGGTCTATCGAGCGTTTGACGATATTCGCGAATTCGGTGAAGAAATCGCCCGTCTAAATGACTAAGCGAGGAGCCACCTATGGCCCAGCTTAACAAGCCAACTCAACAACAAGATGAACACTTCATGCAACTGGCGATTGAGCTTGCGGCGCGGGGTGCGTTTGGGGCTACGCCCAATCCTCAGGTGGGTTGTGTGATCGTGACCGCAAGCGGCGAAATTGTTGGGCAGGGCTGGCATGAACGTCCGGGCGAGCCGCACGCGGAAGTGTACGCATTGCGTGAGGCAGGCACCGCCGCCGCAGGCGCGACTGCCTATGTGACGCTTGAACCGTGTAGCCATCATGGCCGCACACCACCCTGTGCAGATGCGCTGGTGAAGGCGAACGTGGCGCGTGTGGTGGTTGCCATGCAAGATCCCAATCCATTGGTTGCCGGCGAGGGCATCGCACGTTTGCGTGAGGCTGGGATCCAAGTTGATGTGGGGGTGATGGAAACCCAAGCGCGCGCGCTGAATCGGGGTTTTATCTCACGGATGGAACGCCAACGCCCATGGTTACGTTTAAAAATGGCCATGACGCTTGATGGACGGACCGCCTTAGCTAACGGTCAAAGCCAGTGGATTACGGGGACAGCAGCGCGTCAGGATGTGCACCGCTACCGAGCACAGAGTGGTGCGATCTTAACGAGTGCGCGGACCGTAATGATGGACCAAGCGCAAATGACGGCAAGGCACCCCAATACCGAAAAACAGCCGCTGCGCGTGGTGTTAGATAGAAACGCGCAACTGCTACCGAGCGCAGATTTTTTTGCGCTGGAAAGCCCCGTGTTGCGAGTTGTCGATGCTGCTCATCATACGCTTGATGAAGTGCAGCAATGGCCGGCACATGTTACGACATTAGCATTGCCCGTAAGTAATGAACGTCTACCCTTACGTAGCTTATTCGACAAGCTCGGTGAATTGCAGATTAATGAAGTTTGGACAGAATGCGGTGCCGAATTAGCAGGGGCTTTAGTTGCGGCCGATTTAGTCGATGAATATGTGATTTACATGGCGCCAAAACTGTTTGGCGCGAGTGGTCGCGGCTTATTGCAACTGCCTGTTTTTGAACGTATAGCGCAGGCACCCGAATTAATTTTTGAGAGTGTCACTATGCTTGACACTGATCTACGAATTATTGCACGTCCGCAAAACAGCGACGGGGCAAGCAGAGGAGAACTAACGTCGTGAGTCAACTTCATAGTGCGGCTGAAATTATTGAAGATATTCGCCAAGGAAAAATGGTCATTTTGATGGATGACGAAGACCGCGAGAACGAGGGAGACCTGATTATTGCGGCCGATTGTATCACTCCTGAAGCGATTAACTTTATGGCCCGTTATGGTCGCGGCTTGATTTGTTTAACCTTAACCGAAGAGCGTTGTGCGCAATTGCGCTTACCGTTGATGGTTAATCAAAACAATGCGCCTTATGCCACCAACTTCACAGTTTCGATCGAAGCTGCCGAAGGCGTCACCACCGGTATTTCTGCGGCGGATCGCGCGCGTACCGTGCAAGCTGCCGTAGCCAAAGACGCAAAACCTGATGACTTAGTGATGCCAGGCCATATTTTCCCGTTGAAAGCGAAAGAGGGCGGTGTCCTTAACCGTGCAGGCCATACCGAAGCAGGTTGTGACTTGGCCCGCCTAGCTGGCTTTGAGCCGGCGGCCGTTATTGTTGAAGTGTTGAATGAAGATGGCACCATGGCCCGTCGTCCGGATTTAGAAAAATTTGCTGCCGAGCACGATTTGAAGATCGGTACGATTGCTGATCTCATCGAGTACCGCTCGATGACAGAAAAGACAGTTGAGCGTAAAGCGCAGTGTAGTTTGCCGACCCGCTATGGCGAATTTGAACTAATTACCTTCCAAGATACCATTGATAAGCAAGTACACTACGCACTTATTAGTGGTGAAATTAAAGAAGATGAAGCTGTGAATGTGCGCGTGCATTTGCAGGACACTTTCAATGACCTGTTCTCGACGGACCGCGCAAGTCAGCGTAGTTGGCCATTGGGTCATGCGATGGAATACATTGGGAGTCATGGTGGCGTGTTGGTCGTGATTGGACGCACGCAAACCACGGCCGACATTCTTGAGCAAGTACAAAGCTTCGCAGCCGAAGATCGCGGTGAGAAAAAGCCGAGTGCCGCAGCATCAAATGCGTCACGAAACGTGGGAATTGGATCGCAAATCTTGGCAGACCTAGGTGTGCATAAGATGCATTTGATGAGTTCACCGAAACGTTATTCGGCGTTATCTGGCTTTGGCTTGGAAGTCATCGATTTCATCGAAGACAACGACTGAACCTGTTCGCACAAGCGCTCGTTAGCGGGCGCTGACCATCCTGCTGCGGTGCTAGCCGCAGCAACAAAACCATTCAGATAGTCAATTTCTAGTGGGCGTTGATGTAGGTAATCCTGCAGCATCGATGAGCGGTTGCGCGCGGTTTGCTTTACGACCTGCTGTGCTTGCTGAAGTAAATCATCAGCCTTTAATTCGGCGCCATGATGCGCGGCAAGTCGCGTGATTTCTTGCGCAACATCTTGCCATTGTTGTTGTGTTACGAGATGTGCGAGTTCGCCATTACGACATTGATGAATCACGGTGTAGGGATTGATCAGGCAATTAATTGCGAGTTTTTGCCAGCGGCGCTGGCGAATATCGGCCTGCCAATGAAGTGGGGGAAGGGCTTGCTCCAAGTCAGCAAAAAAATCGGGCTTCGCTGTTTGTCCTTGCAGACGACCGAGCCAGCTTTGTCCATGGCCACCATGTATGACTTCGTTTCCCTCGCGGTAGGCACCGTGAGTGGTCACCCAATGCCAATCGTTGGGGCGTAGCAGTTCCGTTTCGTTAGTGAGCATGCCGTTATAGCTTAAAATCAGCGTTGATTGGTCGAATACCGCTTGCGACTGCAACTCGGCAAGGAGCGGAGCGACTTGGTAGGCTTTAACCGCAGCGAAGATAACACTTGGCTGCTCAAGCTGTTGGACGGCTTTGAAAGACCAAGTATGGCCAGCAAAACGAATATCGCAATGACCTGCGTGACGCAACTTCAAGCTGACCTGCTGGCGCTGTTTAGCAAGGTGCACTGCCATAAGGCTGCCGAGCGCACCTTGCCCAACCACACACCAAGGCAGCTTAGTTGTCACGTGCCATCTCCGTATCGGCTGCAGGCGCCTGAATACGATGCAAGGCCTTGCGCAACACGACCAGTAGCAACAAGCCTGGGGTGACCATCACTGCTGTAAGGATAAAGAACAAGGACCAATCGCCATTCAGCCAATCGACGACGAAGCCGCTGTAGGACGACAGCAACGTCCGCCCGAGATTGCCAAGCGACGCCAACAGAGCATATTGAGTTGCGGTAAAAGCACGGTTGCAAAGCAGGCTAATAAACGCGACAAAGGCGACCGTCGACCAAGCACCGGTGAAACCATCGATGATCACCGCAGCAAGCAGCAAGTTAGTATCAGGGCCAACCACCGCAATCCATGCAAACATCAGGTTACTTGCGGCCATAGCGATACCACCAATAAACAGACCGCGCATGGTGCCGAGGCGCACATTGACCATACTACCGATAATGGCAAAGACAATCGTGACCCACCAGGTGACCATCTTTGAATAGACGGCTATGTCGTCGTTGGTAAAGCCCACTTCTTTATAGAAAACGATACTCATTCGGCCCAAAAACGCTTCGCCGATTTTGAACAAGAAAATGAAGCTTAAGATGGCCACTGCCAAGCGCCAACCGGCGCGTTTAAAAAACTCTGCAACTGGATCCACAAGGGTGGTGCGGAACCAATCTTGCCAGCGCGTGAACGGTTTGAGTTGGGCCCGATAACGGGTGGACTCACGCACCGCTAGGACAATGATGAGTTGCGCGGCAAGTACACCCGCCATGACTTTATAGGCGGCCTGCCAATCCCAGGTTGCGCCATCCACTAAGAAAAATGGCAATGCCCCTAAACCGCTGTAGCCCGTCCACCAGCCGGCAGTTGCCATGGCGGCACCGGCGGATTGTAAATGGCTCTCATCTTGGCTAAAGGTTTCGATACGGAAAGCGTCGATGGCGATGTCTTGTGTCGCGGACGCAATCGCAATGACCAGTGCGCCAAGAGCAACCCAGAAAGCGTGCTCCGCAAGGTTGATACCACTCAGCCCGAGAGTTGCGGCCATCAGCACTAACAAGCATAAGGCCAGCCAGCTTCGCCGTTGACCAAGCCAGGTTTGCAGTAACGGTAATTTGACGCGGTCGACCAGCGGTGACCAAAGGGCGTTGACCGAGTAGGCGACGAATACCATGCCAAACAGACCAATTTCGCTGCGTGAGACGCCAGCTTCTTGCAACCAGGCTGATAACATTGAACCGATGAGTACCCACGGAAAGCCACTCATGATGCCAAAGAGGAAAATCACCCAAATGCGCGGCTCTAGGTAGACGCGAAAGTCTTTGTACCAAGGTTGTTGTGCGTTATCAGCACTCATTGTTGTGGTAATACTTCAGCGCGGATGAGCATCGGCGGCTCTTCAGGGAAGTCACGCCAGCCGGTTTCGGCATGAAATGGCATAGACTTCACTTCTGCCAGCTTATCGAGTACTTCATAGCCCTCGGCGATGGTACCGAATACCGCATAGCCCCAACCATCTTCTGGGTCGAGGGATGGATTGTCGGCCACATTGAAGAAGAATTGGCGCGTCGCTGTATGTGGGTCATTTTCGCGGGCCATGGCAATGCTAGCGTATTTGTTCTTTAAGCCGTTGCCCGATTCGTTCGGAATGGGCGCGCCGGCTTTTTTCGCCACGAGCTCTTCGTCATAGCCGCCGCCTTGCACCACAAAACCAGGCACGATGCGATGGAAAATAGTGCCGTTGTAGCTGCCGATATCGACATACTTTAGGAAATTCTCAACGGTTAAAGGGGCGCGGTGACGATTGAGTTCAACAATAATGTCGCCATGACTGGTGACCAGTTTTACGCGCGGAAATGGGTTGTCGGGCTGCACATCGGCATGTGCGTCAGTGCTGAATGTCAAAGTTGTCAACACGAGCAGCAATGAGCTGAACAACGCTTTCATAATTCACCTTACTGTTTTTGAGTTAGTTCAAGCAGCTGTAGACCACAAATTTAGCGTTACTGGCTACCTGATTGACTTGTTTAAAGAGGCGTTTTAAAGGGTGATAATACGGTAGATGGCGGTTCGCTACCAGTCGCATTTCGCCGCCTTTACGCAATACCCGTTTGGCATCACGAAACATCTGCCGAGCGATATGTTCGGTAATGGCGTGTTCTTGATGGAACGGTGGATTACACAGGACGAGGTCAACGCTAGCACTGGCAAACTGGCTTAAGCAATCATCCACACGCGTTTGGTACTGCTCTTTAACGCCAAGATTTAGTTCGATGTTCGAGGCGCATGAAGCGACCGCTAAATGGGACTCATCAACCCAAGTGATCGCACTCGATGGCGATTGCTTGGCATAAACCAGCCCGAGGACACCGTTACCGCAGCCAAGATCGATAACATTTTGCGCGCCGGCTGCCGGCAAATGCGCAAGGAGTATGCGAGCACCGATATCAAGTTGATTACGTGCGAACACTCCGACGTGGTGTTGCAGGGTAAGCCCATGTTCGGCAAGTTGCCATTCGCTGATATATTTCTCAGGCGCGAACGGTACATGGCGAATACGGGCCTTCAGTACTCGACACTTGCGTTGAATTAACGAAATGTCGACGTCTTCGCAATAGCGGGAAAAGAGTTCACGAACCGCTGGGGTAAAAAGCTTGCTCTTGGCCGCCGCAACGATCGGAGTTCCGGGTTTAAGCTCACCGCTTATCTTGGCTAATTGATACTTTAATAAACTTTGACTCTTGGGTAGCTTGAGCCACACACTGTCAATGTTTGCTGAAAGTGGCGCAAGCGGACTTATTTGCTTTAATGCAGAGTCCAACTGATTTAACTTTAGATTGGCAAGCTGGCCTTGTTGGCTCACAAACGAGTCATTCATGGTGGTGACCTGGCAGTGCGCAAAGGGCATTAACAACGCGCCCCATTGATCATTGAGCACTAATGGCTGATAGGAACTCGCCACCGTAGCGTCCTGTTCGGCGATAGCAATGTGCAGGAGCTCATCAGCTGCATCCCACGCTCGGAGTGGATCGTTGCTACGCAGAGGAAAGCGCCGCAACTGCCAACGCCCAGCTGGGCTCATAAGTAACGTCGGGGCACTGGTAGGGGTTGTTGAATTAGCCATTGGTCGGACATTTCTCTTGTAAACATTCGTGCTATGATAGCGAAAAACGTGCAGTGACTATAGGTTTTAAACAGTGAAAAAATACGCAGAAATTACAGGCTGGGGTAAATGCTTGCCGCCTGCCGTTATGACCAACGAAGACTTGGCAACCTTTTTAGACACTTCGGATGAGTGGATTCGCACCCGTACGGGTATTGAAGAACGCCGCGTTAGCTCGGTCGGTACCTCAAAGCTCGCGACGGTGGCTGGCCGTAATGCCTTAGCTGCAGCCGGCCTCGATGCTAATGACCTCGATCTTATTTTGGTTGGCACCTGCACACCTGACGAAATTATTCCGAACGTTGCTTCGGCAGTACAACGCGATCTTGGTGCCAAGTATGCTGCTGCTTTTGACTTAAACGCAGCCTGTAGTAGCTTTCTTTACGGTATGCACTATGCGACCCAAGCAATCAAAACCGGTGTGCACAAAAAAGTGCTCATTATTGGTGCTGAACGTTTAACCCGAATCCTCGACTGGACTAAGCGCGAAAGTGCGGTGTTGTTTGGTGACGGCGCTGGCGCCATGGTGTTGGAGGCGTCTGACGAAGAGTGTGGTTTGCTTGCTTCGCATGTGACCTGTGACGCGGATGCTCGTGACGTGCTGGCACTTGAGTTTGGTATGAGCTTCGACCGTTTTGGTTTTGATGGCATTATGCCGTTCAATTTCGTCGGCCAAGAAATCTTTAAACGCGCCGTGAAAGGTATGAATTTAGCGGTCGAGAAAGTATTTGCCGAAACAGGGCTCACCACTGCTGATATCGACTCGTTGATTCCACACCAAGCCAATAAACGTCTCATCGATTATCTAGCGAAAATGTGTAAGGTGCCCGAAGAAAAAACCGTTATCAATATTCAGAAATATGGCAACACCTCGTCGGCAACCTTGCCAATCGCGTTTTGCGAAGCGGTAGAGCAGGGGATTGTTAAGCCCGGCGATACCATAGTTTCAGCGGTCTTTGGTGGTGGACTCACATGTGGTGCCGGAATTATTAAATGGGGCCAGCGCGTGACGCCATTGCAACCGAATGACGAGCAACTCCCAAGTGATGGTCAGACTGCGCTTGATCTGATTTTACCTATGCATCAGAAAACCAAAGCTGCTTGGGAGCGCCGCGAACATGAGTGAACACATTTTAGTTGAACAGCGAGAAGGCATTGTTTGGGTCACTCTAAATCGACCTGAAAAGAAAAATGCGCTTACCCAACAGATGTACCTCGACTTAAGTGCTGCACTTGAGCGTGCCGAGCGTGATAGCAGTGTCGCTGCAGTAGTGCTTCAAGGAGCGGGTGGTAACTTTTCTGCGGGTAATGATTTGCATGACTTTTTAGCTGCGGACGAGCTGGATGAAAATTCACCAGCGTTTGAGTTCTTGTTTACCCTGAGTCGCTTGAGTGTTCCGGTCATCGCTAGTGTCGAGGGTGTAGCCATCGGTATCGGCACTACCATCTTACTGCATTGTGATTTAGTGCTCGCCAGTGAGAACGCGCAATTTGCGCTGCCGTTTATTCATCTGGGCCTCGTACCTGAAGCCGCTTCAAGTCAGTTATTGCCGCTACTTTGCGGCCACTTACGTGCCGCTGAAATGCTTCTTCTCGGCGACACTATTGATGCGACCACAGCGCTCACCTATGGCTTGCTTAATAAAGTGGTTGCCCAAGACCAGTTGTCTGCAACGACTCAAGCTCTAGCTGAGCAACTTGCACAAAAACCGGTGAGCGGGCTGCGGGCAACCAAGAATCTGTTGAAGCAACCAACGGAAGCGGTAGCAGATCGGATTTCGCGCGAAGCGAAGGTGTTTATCAAGGCGTTACACTCTGATGGTGCACGTGAAGCTATTGCGCAACGTTTGCACAAAAAGAAATAATTTCCGTAAAACGGTTGTTTTCTAAGCAAGCGCACCCACTTTACTTGCGAGGCGCATAAGGATAGTGGATAATGCGCGCCGTTATGGTGGCCCTGTTGGTCCCCCCGCAACACGAACTGGCGAACCCGGTCAGGCCCGGAAGGGAGCAGCCGTAGTTAGGGATGTGGGTGCCGGGGTGTGGCTGGCAGGGCCGCCACCCTTCTTAAGCTCAAGAGCGATGTTTGCTATTTGCTATTCGATGTTTGTTGAAAGCCGAGACTAGATCGTTTTAAATCACTAGCGAACAGCGAACAGCGAACAGCGAACAGCGAACAGCGAACAGCGAAGGGAACCATGCCTAAGAATAAAGATGCTGTGTACTACAGCGACTATCTCAAACTCGATACCTTACTTGCCGCGCAACAGCCGCACAGCCCCAAATACGGTGCCGAAGCACACGATGAAATGCTTTTTATCATTGTGCATCAAGTTTATGAATTGTGGTTCAAGCAAGTACTGCACGAGCTGCGTGCGATTCATGCCGATTTCAGCAAACCGCAGCTAGATGATAAAGCACTCTATCTGGTTGCGCATCGTTTGCGCCGAGTCCTTACCATTCAGGATTTGATGAATGATCAAGTGGCCGTTATTGAGACCATGACGCCGCAGGAGTTTCTCGAGTTCCGTGACTATTTAGTGCCGGCATCCGGCTTTCAAAGCATTCAATTTAAAGAACTCGAAATTCGCTTAGGCCTCACGCGCAAGACGCGCATCGCTTTTGATCAGCAGTCGTTTTACAACCGTCTCAATGACCACGATCGCAACTATTTAGAAGAGCTTGAGCAACAACCCACCTTGTTTGATTGCGTGGATGCTTGGTTGGCACGCATGCCATTTCTCGAGTTTAAAGACTTTAAATTTTGGGACATGTATCAGAAAGCGGTAAATGAGGCGTTGGACCATGATGAAGCGATCATTCGTGAGAATGCGGTAGATGACGACCAACTCGCTACCGAGCTCAAGGGCATTCAAGCTAACCGCGATAATTTTGCCGCGCTATTCGATAACGAACGTTATAAAGTGTTGCAAGAAAACGATGCAGTGCGCTTATCTCAACGCGCCATGTTGAGCGCATTATTTATAACTCAGTACCGTGAAGAACCAGCATTTAATCTAGCCTGGCAGGTGATTACCTCACTTGCTGAAGTTGATGAGAAACTGACGATTTGGCGCTATAAACACGCCATGATGGTGCAGCGCATGTTAGGTACTAAAATTGGTACCGGTGGCAGTTCAGGTCATGACTACTTGCGTCGCACAACTGAGCAAAACAGAGTCTTTAAAGACTTCTTTGCGATGTCGACGTATCTATTACCGAAAAGTGCGTTGCCGGTACTACCAGAGCGAGTGCGGGAGGCGCTAGGCTTTTCGTCCTTGTCCACGCTGGAAAAAGGCCACGGCGCGACTTAACGCTAGCATTTGTTGTTCGATACGTAGCGCCAGCCATTCCTGCTGTGCGTTACTTTGTCCACGCTCTAGCTGGCGTAAATTGTACGCCAGCTCATCGCAATACTGCTCCGGCGCGCTGTGAGTCGTCTTGAACAGCTGCCCGTCAAACCAGTCCTGAAACTGCTCCTCGCTAACGTTTAACCTCACTATTTGTTGGCGAAGTTGCTCGATTTGCTGTTCCAATCTTTGGAATACTGTCAGTTCTTTTGTCATAGGACACCTTGGTTGTAATGCGCGCTAAGCGTAGCCCAGAGCGAGGCCCATCACAACAGAAAGAACGCAGTTTGACGTGAGTGAACTTTTTTTCACCAATTTCGTCAAACTTGAAGGATAAACGCGCAAGGATTTCGGAAATTAAATGAAGCTTTGTTAAGAACCTGTAATTGCATTTTTATGCAGCTTTAGGCTAGGAATAATCTCATTTCACAGGTTGACAGGCTTTGCCGGATCGTGGGAGTATTGAGCAGATTATTGCTCTCAATATCGTGAGCAATAGCTGCAAGTGTTGATTAAACTCTTTTCGTCACTCAAATAACTGGGAAGTTGACGGCCTTAGTGTTGTCAGCAGAAAGTTAAATCAAATTGGTTGGGAACTATGACCAAAGTAATCAATAAAAGCAAAGTTGCAGCGGCCCTCGTTGGTGCGCTCGCAATGGCAGGCAGCTCTATCGCTGCTGCACAATCTGTATCTACGCTACAAAGCGAAGAAGCGAAAACGCATCAAGCTGATGTACGTTCACAAGAAAAAATCAACTCGTTGTTCGAGCAATCAAACGAATTGCTTTACGAATACCGTGGAATTGTAGATCAGTACGAACAACTGAAAGTCTACAACGATCACGTACAACGTTTGGTTGATGGTCAGAACGAGCAACTGGCTTCTCTACAGCGCCAGATCGATGGCATCGAAGACACCAAGCAAGGTGTTGTTCCTTTGATGTACAAAATGATCGACGCTTTGGAGCAGTTTGTTAAGTTGGATATTCCAATTCATCGTGACCGTCGTCTTGACCGCGTTCAACGTCTTCGTGATGTAATGGAAAACCCGAACGTAACGACCTCTGAGCAGTTCCGTCAAATTACCGAAGCTTATCAAGCTGAAATGGACTACGGTTCAGGCTTGATCGCTTACGAAGGTAAGTTGAACTTCGATGGTGAAGAAATCTCTGTTGACTTCTTCCACCTCGGTCGTGCCGCGCTGATGGCGCAATCGCTGGATCTGAAAAACGGCTGGATTTACAACCAAGACGCCGGTTCATGGGAAGTGTTGGATGACGCTTACCTTGGCGCCTTGACTAAAGCTATCCGTATGGCGCGTAAGCAAAGCGCTCCAGATCTTCTTCAATTGCCAATCTATGCAGCGGAGCGTGCAGAATGAACAAACTAGTGAAATCTTTGCTGGTAGCTACAGCATTCTCTCTAACGGTAGGCGCGAGCTCTGCATATGCGCAAGAGCAAGAAGTCTCCGAAGCAAAATCACTTGAGCAATTGCTCGAGTTGGTTAAAGAAAACCGTGCTGCGTCGCAGCGCATCAACGCTGAACGTGAAGCCGAGTTCACTTCTGAGCGTGCCGACAAACAAGCTTTGTTGAATCGTGCAGAGAAGCAACTTGCTGATGAGCGTGCACGCGGTGAGCGTTTGCAAACACAATTCTCTGAAAATGAGATTGCGCTTGCGAACAAAGAAACTGAATTGCAGAACCAATTAGGTACTCTTGGTGAGATCGTTGGTGTTGCGCGTGGTGCAGCGAGTGACACAATCGGTCGTATCGCTACTTCAATCGTAAGCTCACAATACCCAGGTCGTGAAGACGTACTGGAAAGTATTGCGGAAGCGCGTGAAGTACCTACTATCAAAGAACTTGAAGAACTTTGGTTAGCTTGGTTAACCGAAATGAAAGAGTCGGGCAAAGTAGTTACTTTCCCAACTGAAGTTACTTTGTTAGACGGTTCTACTGAACAGCGTGACGTAACGCGTATCGGCGTATTCAACCTTTTGTCTGATGGCGAATACTTCGTATACAACGACCAAGCTGAAGAAATCCAGCCGCTGGGTAAACAGCCTGAAGGTTACATCCTTTCTGCTGCTGAATCGTTCTTAAGCAACGAATCAGGTTACGAAGGCGTTTACATTGACCCTGCACGTGGCCAAATCTTGAACCTTGCTACTCAGAAAGCAACGCTTGAAGAGCAGTATCATCAAGGTGGCACAGTAGGTTACGTTATCACTGTAGTTCTTATCCTCGGTATCCTGATTGCCATCTGGAAAATCGTTACCTTGGGTTCAGAAGGCGCGAAAATCCGTGCTCAGCTGAAGAACACTGGTAATCCTTCAGAGAAGAACTCTCTGGGTCGTATCTTGAAAGTCTACCATGACAACAAGAATGACGACGTTGAGAACCTAGAATTGAAACTTGATGAAGCCATCATGCGTGAAACTCCACGTATCGATTCTGGTGTAAACATCATCAAGATCTTCGCGGCCATCGCACCACTACTTGGTCTATTGGGTACGGTAATCGGTATGATCGGTACCTTCCAATCAATTACCTTGTACGGTACGGGTGACCCGAAAATCATGGCAGGCGATATCTCAATGGCGTTGGTAACAACGGCTATGGGTCTAATCGCAGCATTGCCATTAATTCTGATCCACGCAGTTGTTGCGGGTCGTGCTAAGAAGATCGTTCACACGTTGGACGAACAAGCTGCCGGTATTGTAGCCGCGCACGCGGAGAAGGAGTAATCCTATGCTTTACCTGATGGGCCTTTGGGAAACTATCAGGGATTTTCTGAGCACCGGTGGCGACGTTTTATATTTCGTCATGGGAGCGCTCTTTCTCATGTGGGTACTCATGATTGAGCGCTTCTGGTTCCTTACCGCTGTGTTCCCGAAGATGAAGAAAGACATCATCGCTAAATGGGACGCGCGGAAGGACACCACCTCTTGGTACGCTCACAGGATCCGTGAAGCATGGATTTCCGAAGCAGCTGATAAACTGAATGCACGTATGTTGTTGATCAAAACAACCATTGCCATGTGTCCTCTTATCGGACTTTTGGGTACGGTAACCGGTATGATTACCGTATTCGAAACTATGGCAACGCAGGGTACTGGTAACCCGCGTTTGATGGCCGACGGTATCTCGATGGCGACGATCCCGACAATGGCTGGAATGGTTGCAGCACTGTCCGGCATGTTCTTTGCGACTCGTTTAGAGTCAAAAGTGAAACGTGCTCGTGACAAGTTGGTCGACAGTTTGCCACATCATTAAGAGAGAAGAATTATGGCACGTAAACGTATTCGTGAAGAGGAAGATGCAGCGATCGACATGACGCCGATGCTTGACATCGTATTCATCATGTTGATCTTCTTCATCGTAACCACCTCTTTCGTTAAAGAAGCTGGTATTGACGTGAACAAGCCAGAAGCTAATCAGGCGCAGAAGAAACCTTCTGCCAACATCTTTATCGCTATTCGCGCGAATGGCGAAGTATGGATGGATAAGCGGATGGTTGATGTTGAGCGTGTAGGCGCGAACATTGAACGTCTATTGGCAGAACAGCCAACTGATATCGTAGTGATTCAGGCGGACAAAGAAGCCAAACATGGTGTTGTCGTTGAAGTCATGGATCAAATCAAGGAAGCGGGTATTGACAAGATATCCATAGCCGCAGAGGACGATTAATATGGTGCGCTTTATAGTATCAATACTATTAGGTGCTGCAGCTACGTTCCTTCTGTTCGCGTTCATGGCGTTCTTGATCAGCGGGGGCGAAGGGCGAAATGCACCGCCTCCACCGTCATCAGTCATTGAGATTGTGACTCAGCCGCCGGATTCGGAAGTGGATCAGCGTCGTCGTACGCCACCGCCACCGCCGCCGCCGCCGGCTCAGCCGCCAGAAACGCCGCCAAACGAGCCTGATACATCAGATGCTGATGGTATGAATCTCGACCTTGGCTTTGATGTGGATGTAGGTGGTACCGACACAGGCTTTGATGCCAGCGGTGCAATGATGCGAGACGGTGAAGCCGTACCTGTGGTACGTATTAACCCGCGTTATCCGCCTGCTGCAGCTCGAGATGGCGTTGAAGGTTGGGTAATGTTGCGCTTTACCATCGATAAAACCGGTGGTGTGACTGACGTCGAAGTTATCGACTCAAACCCTCGTCGGGTATTCGACCAAGAAGCACGTCGTGCACTCTTGCGTTGGAAGTACAATCCGAAGATGGTTGATGGCAAGCCTGTAGAGCAGCCTGGCCAGACAGTCCAGCTCGACTTCAGCCTGGATCAGGAGTAAATGACTATGATGCACAAAAAACTCTCTATGCTGCTTAGCGCGAGTGTATTGTGTGGTGCTTTAGCGGCGGGCATGCCTGTCGCTAACGCACAAGACATCAATTACAACTTGCCATCGGCAGAAGAAATCCAACAGCGTAAAGATAATCGTCGTAACTTAACGGTATCTGAGCGTGTTGGGCGTCGTATCATGAGTGCTTTTGAACTCTACAGCGAGCAGGAAGACATTAAAGGCGCTATCGCAGAACTCGAAGATACCGAGCCACGCGAAGCATTTGACCAAGCATACGTAGATCGTTTTCTTGGCAACCTTTATGCAGCTGACGACCGCATTGAAGACGCTTACACTCGTGTAACGCGTGCAGCGGATGCAGACGTACTCGGTTGGTCAGACCAAGCCTCGGCGCTTAAATTAGCGGCGGACTTGAGCCTGCAGGTCGAGAACTATGAAGCAGCACTTAAGTACTACGGTAAGTGGTTGCAGTTCACTGGCGAGTATAATGCTGACGTATTTTTGCGAATCGCGAACTCATACTATGAGTTGAAGCAATTCGACAAAGTCATTCGCCCAGCGGATATGGCGATTCAATACTACGAAGAGCCAAACAAGAACCCTTACGTCTTGAAAGTTGCTTCGTACTACGAACGCAAAATGTATAGTGATGCGATCGATGTACTTGAAGCTGGCTTAGAAGTCATTCCAGGTGAGAAAAACTGGTGGAACCAACTCGGTATGATTTACATGTTAGAAGAGAAGCTTGATAAAGCACTTCAAACATTGGAAATCGCATACTTGGCTGGGTACTTCGACAAAGAAAGCCAGTTCAAAGCACTTGTACAGTTGTATTCAAACAACGGCATTCCTTATGATTCAGCACGCTTGATGGTGAAACATTTGAACGCCGGTGACATCGAGAAGACGTCGCGTAACTACCAAAACGCGGCAAATAACTTCGAGATGGCACGTGAATATAGCCGTGCAGCGGAAGTCTATGCATTAGCTGCAGAGCTTGCTGAAGAACGTGAAGACCGCGCTGACCTTTATCGTAAAAAAGGTACTGCCCACTTGCGAGCGGAAGAATACCCGCAAGCAGCTCAGGCATACTTAAATGCGATTGAACAAGGTTATGACGAACCAGGTCCGGTGTATATGTCACTCACTGAAGCGTATTTCTATCAGAACAAATTCAGCGAAGCGCTGAGATATGTTAAAGAAGCGCAGAAGTTTGAAAGCCAACGCCGTAACGCGCGTAGCTGGGAATCTTATATTCGCAGCAAAGCGAGCAACTTAGGCGTGTCGCTGTAAGCGATTTATAGCTTAGTTACGCAAAAAAGTTGTAAAGCCCCGCTCGTCAAGCGGGGCTTTTTTTTGTATAACAGCTATAGTTAAGCTATGTCGTATGACATGAAACAATAGAGGACAACAGTATGAGCAACATGAAGAAATCAATGGCAGTTACCGTGGGTGCATTATTAGCAGGCGGTCTTTCCGTTCAAGCTGCTGCGAATCCTTTTAGCTATTCAGACATGCCTTCAGGCTATCAGCAAGAGCAAAGCAAAGAGCGTGAAGCGAAATGCGGCGAAGGTAAATGTGGTGAGAAGCAAAAAGAGCAGATGAAAGAAAAAGCCAAAGAAGGCAAATGTGGTGAAGGCAAGTGTGGCGAAGGCAAATGCGGTGAAGAGCAAAAAGCCAAAATGGAAGAACATGCCAAAATGAAAGAAAAAGCCAAGGAAAAAGCCAAAGAAGGTAAGTGTGGCGAAGGAAAATGCGGCGAAGGTAAATGCGGTGGTGCATAAGTAATGCAAAACACCGTAGGACTTGGATTACGTCGTGAATTTCTGGAAGAAGTCCTAACGCAAGCTCCCAATGTTGGTTTTTGGGAGCTTGCGCCAGAAAACTGGTTCCCGCGGGGCAATGAAGCTTACCAAACGCTTGATCGCATTCGTGAACAAGCGCCTTTAACAAGCCATGGGTTGTCGTTGTCAATTGGTAGCCCAGATGCGCTTGATATTGAGTTCATAAAACAGGTCAAAACCTTTCTCGATCGCTTTGATATTGCCATTTACAGCGAGCATTTGAGCTATTGCTCGGCTGGTGGGCACCTTTACGATCTGTTACCGATACCCTTTACGTATGATGCAGTCGAGCACGTGGTAGGTCGCATTCGTCAGGTGCAGGACATTATCGAACGGCCATTAGTACTGGAAAACGTTTCTTACTATGCAAGTTTTGCCAGTGAGCTGAGTGAGCTGGAATTCATCAATGCTGTGTTAGAGCAAGCGGACTGTAAATTGCTACTCGATGTAAATAATGTTTTCGTAAATAGCGTCAATCATCGTTACGATCCCTATGACTTTATTGCAGGTTTACCAAGCAAGCGAATCATCTATGGCCATATTGCTGGGCATGCAGAAGAGTATGATGACCTGTTCGTCGATACCCATGGTGCAGATGTAAAACAAGAAGTGTGGGATTTACTCGATTTCGCGTATCAACAGCACGGTCTATTTCCTACAGTACTTGAACGTGATTTTAATATTCCACCGCTACCAACGTTGCTGGCAGAGATGAACAAAATTACCACTCATCAACAACGAGTCGTAGGCGCACGTGAACAAAGATTTCAAAAGCATTCAGCATGACTTGGGCGCCTGGTTGCGCGGGCAAGACAGCTCAAGTCAGCCATTCGATAACGTCGAACCTCGGCGCTTAGCTATTTATAAACGTCTCATTCATAATAATATTCAGCAGTTCTTACGGGCAGGATTTCCTGTCTTGCAAGAGGTTCTGAGCGCTGCACAGTGGCAGCGTTTGAGCGCTAATTTCATTGCCCATCATCAAGCTCACTCACCGCTCTTTTCGGAGATTGGCGCCGAGTTTGTGGATTTTATCGCTACTATCAACGCGCCTCAACGTGTTCAAGACGAGCTTCCGCCTTGGTTATTTGAGCTTGCTCATTATGAGCGGCTGGAGGTTGACGTTTTGCATGCAAATTTCGATGATAGTCTTCAAGCAGTGGAAACGGTGACGGAATCCACGGTTCTTCACCTGAATAGTACCGCACAAGTAGCTATCTATAATTATCCCGTTGCTAGCATTAGTCGCACAGAACTGCCAACGCAAGAGCTGGCTGAACCTTATTGCATTTTGGTTTATCGAGAACCTGGCGCAGAGCAGGTAAGGTTTATGCAACTGAATAGCATGACTGCAGGTGTACTCGCTGAATTACAGGCCAATCCGCTTACTTTTTCGCAACTCTTCGAAGTTCTTTTGGTCCAATACCCAGAGCAAGAACCACAAGCATTGGCGGCGGGGCTCTTGCAACTGGTTCAGGATTTTTGTGAGCGCTTTGTGTTGTTCACGCGACCATAATCGAGTATGATCCGCCCCGCTAAAATTAGCTGCAGTTATGAGGAATTCCCATATGGCTAACAATGAAAGATTCCACGATCCATCATGTAAACCGTGGATTGGCTGGTTGGCGGTCCTAGTTGTTGTAGGTGTACCGTGTTTACCAGCAGTTTTGCAGTGGTTTAAACACCTGTCTGCTTAAACATTCATCTCAATAAGGCAACTTATGTCTCGCAAACTTTTGTTGGTCGAAGACAAACCAGCTACACGCGCACAACTTCTCGATATATTAGCGGAAACACCGTTTGTGGTGACCTGCGCTGAAGACGGTTTAGATGGACTCAACCGCGCTAAAGCGGACACTTTTGATGTCGTCTTAGCAGATCACAAGATGCCGTTATTGGACGGGATGAATCTGTTGCGCAACTTGCGTAGTTTAGATGCCTACAAGCAAACGCCATTGCTGTTAATGTCCACGCAAGATGTGAAGCATATTGAGGACAGTGCCCGCCGCAGTGGTGCTGACTTGTGTCTGCCAAAGCCGATTGAAAGACAGCGTTTGTTAGAGCTGCTCGCCGATCTGTGGCAAACCATGCACCCGCAGGCTCATCCAGATCAACGTTCAGCGGCCTCATGAGTGATTTGATTAAAAGTTCAATCAGGGCGATTAACGACTATCCGAAAGCCGGTATTGTTTTTCGCGACATAACGCCGCTTCTTGCCGATGGCGCCGCGTTTAAGGCAACAATAGACGCGTTCGTGCAACGGTATAGCGACAAGCAACTTACCAAAATTGTCGGCATGGAAGCTCGTGGCTTTATTTTTGGTACCGCACTGGCGTATGCCCTCGGTATTGGTTTTGTGCCTTTACGCAAACCCGGCAAGTTACCAGCCAAAACCCTTTCACAAAGCTACGCACTTGAATACGGCGAAGACGCTTTAGAAATGCATGTCGACGCATTAAGCGCGGATGATCATGTGTTGGTCATTGATGATCTGCTGGCGACAGGGGGAACCGTGTTGGCAGCAATTGAACTCATTAAACAGACCGACGCAAGCGTTGAAGAATGCGCGTTTGTTATCACCTTGAAAGACTTGCCAGGTGCACAACGCCTGCAACAAGCGTCGATTCCGTACTATACCCTGTGTGAATTTTGAGGTAACGTAAGGGCATCTTAATGTCACCGATTACCCGAGTTCGACAAGGAATCCAAGCATGAGTTATCAGGTGCTCGCCAGAAAGTGGCGCCCGCATACTTTTAAAGAAGTCGTTGGCCAACAGCATGTTCTGAAACCCGTCATGAACGCGCTAACCTCTGGTCGATTGCACCATGCTTGGCTGCTTACCGGAACGCGGGGTGTCGGCAAGACAACCATTGCCCGAATTCTCGCCAAAAGTCTTAACTGTGAGCAGGGCATTACCGCTGAACCTTGTGGTCAATGTGGCGCTTGCACGGCAATTGACGAAGGGCGTTTTGTCGACCTGTTAGAAATCGATGCTGCATCACGTACCAAAGTAGAAGATACCCGCGAGCTCCTCGATAACGTGCAATACAAGCCTACTCATGGGCGCTACAAAGTTTACCTCATTGACGAAGTTCACATGTTGTCACGGCATAGTTTTAATGCGTTGCTGAAAACCTTAGAAGAGCCGCCGGAACATGTGAAGTTTCTGCTGGCGACGACGGATCCGCAGAAACTGCCAATCACAGTATTATCGCGTTGCTTGCAGTTCAACTTGAAGGCCTTAGATCGCCAAGAAATAGCCGATCACCTTGGTTATGTGTTACAGCAAGAGGGCATACCTTTCGATGAGGCGGCTCTGGTTGCGATTGCTCGCGCCGCGCGTGGCAGTATGCGTGACGCCTTGAGTCTCACCGACCAAGCGATTGCACAGGGTGAACAACAGGTCACTATGGCGGGCGTGCAGCAAATGCTTGGCGCCGTCCCAAGCTTTGAGTTGGCGACACTGCTCGAGCAAATATTAGCTGGGCAGGGCGCTGATTTGCTGAATACGCTAGCACGGATTGCCGGCCAAGTTCCTGATCTGAGTAACCTCTTGGGCGAAATGCAGAACTACGTGCATCAACTGGCCTTGTACCAGGCTGTTCCTGAGGTGGCTGAGACCCTCGGGTTAGCGGTTGAAGACCAGCATTTAGCGCAACAGCTGCCCGCCGAGCTACTGCAAGTGTATTACGATATTCTCATTCAAGGTCGACGTGATTTAGACTACGCTGCTGAGGTTCGCAGCGGTGTTGAGATGACCTTGTTACGGATGATGGCGTTTCGTCCCGAGCGTATTGAGCTGATGGAACGCTCGCCTACTGATTCTACAACGGTTACGACCGCGAAGGCCGCACCTAGGGTTGCAACTCAAGCGGCCCCCGAATCGGCACAGGTAACGGAACCTGCACCCGCAGCCGCTCCCGTAACGGAGCCGGAAGAACCGCAGGAACAACTGTCCGAACCGGAGCTGATACCTGAGCCGGAGCAGCATGCACCTGAGCCAGAGCTTACAGCGGAGCCAGAGCCGCAGCCACAATCAGAGCCAGCTGAAACAACCGAAAACTCGCAGGATAGCCTAGCCTCGTTGCTGGAGACGCGGGCGATGCTGCAGCAAAAAAAAAATTCTGAGAAGCTGAAGCGCAACGATGCCGCCGCGCCAGTTGCTAAGCAAATGCCTGCCGCCGCGCAGCCTGAACCGCAGGTAGAACCTGCGCCAGAAGCAAAACCAGAACCAGAACCTGCAGCCGAAGCGCCGATTGAAGCGAGTGCGGAGTCAGGTTCAGTGCAGGCGCCTCAAGCCGAACCGGCAGCGCTGGAATCCATAGCCATACCCGATGACACACGCAGTGCGGCAGAAATCGACCGTTGGTCCGCGCTCATTGATAATCTTGAATTGACTGGCTTAGCACGGCAGTTGGCGCGCAATAGCGTACTAGAGAAACAAAGCGAAAATTATGTACTGTGGGTGCGTGAGGAATGGCAGCATTTACTTAACGAATCGGTAGCGCAAGCAATTACCCAAGCACTGCAGGATAATTTAGACCTGAAGTTAGCTGAAATTGCCTTGAAAAATAGGCCGCAGCCCACACCTTTTGAGATCCAGCAAGCAATTGACGCCAAGCGACTCGCAGATGCCAAGCAAAAGCTGGCAGCGGACCCGCTAGCCCAAGCGCTGCAACAGAACTTTGGTGCTGAGCTGTTAGATGACTCAGTACAACCGCTATAAGAAACCAGACGAGGTAGATATGTTTAAAGGTGGAATGGGTAATATGATGAAGCAGGCGCAGCAAATGCAAGAGCGCATGCAAAAGGCCCAAGAAGAAATTGCGAACCTTGAAGTCACCGGCGAAGCGGGTGCTGGTATGGTGAAAGTAACCATGCTCGGTAACCATAACGTACGTCGTGTGCACATCGATCCGAGCTTAATGGAAGATGACGATCAAGAGATGTTGGAAGATCTAATCGCGGCAGCGATTAACGATGCCGTGCGTCGCGTCGAGCAGACAACCAAAGAACGTATGGCCGAAGTGACTGGCGGTATGAACTTGCCACCAGGTATGAAGTTACCGTTTTAAAGGCAAGAGCAATGCGACTTAGTCCCGCAATCAGTGAACTTATCAGAGCATTGCGCATGTTACCCGGCGTTGGACCTAAATCAGCGCAACGGATGGCGTTCCAAATACTGGAGCGCCAACGTGAGGGAGGTATGCAACTGTCTCAAGCCTTGGCTCAAGCCGTAGAACGGGTGGGGCATTGTGAGGTGTGCCGCACGCTTACCGAAGCTCAAATATGTGAGCTATGCAGCGACGATGCGCGACGTAATAGCGGCCTGTTGTGTATCGTTGAGACGCCTGCCGATGTATTGGCGATAGAGCAAACCGGTCAATATGCTGGCTGCTACTTTGTGCTAATGGGGCATCTTTCGCCGCTTGACGGCATTGGGCCCGAAGACATTGGTCTCGATCGTTTAGCGGAACGTCTCGCTGCAGACACGATTAGTGAGATTATCTTAGCAACCAATCCAACCATTGAGGGTGAGGCAACCGCGCACTACATAGCTGAATTAGCCCGCCAGCACAATGTTTCCACTTCACGTATCGCACACGGAGTACCGGTGGGTGGAGAACTAGAATATGTCGATCAAGCAACCCTTGGACATGCCTTCAGTGGACGTAAACGCGTCGAATTTGATTAAATTTTTCCTTGAAAACCCGCCAGGTGTCCCCATCTCTGTCTGAGTGTTAGCAACAATAGTGCAGGAGAGATCACTATGGCGGAGACCCGTCAAGCCGAAACCCATGGCTTTCAGACCGAAGTGAAGCAATTGCTTCATTTGATGATTCATTCGCTTTATTCGAATAAGGAAATCTTCCTACGCGAGTTGGTATCAAATGCCTCAGATGCCGCTGATAAATTGCGTTTTAAGGCGCTGAGCGACAGCAATTTATTAGCTGATGATGCTGAACTGCGTGTCCGCGTGAGTGCCGATAAAGACGCCGGCACCATTACGATTAGTGACAACGGTATCGGCATGACGCGTGATGACGTTATGAGTAATCTCGGCACCATCGCCAAATCCGGCACCGCTGAGTTCTTTAGCCAGTTGTCAGGTGATCAAGCTAAAGATAGTCGTTTGATCGGCCAGTTCGGCGTAGGATTCTATTCTGCGTTCATCGTTGCCGATAGCGTGACGGTGCGCACCCGCGTTGCTGGAGCCGCAGCCAACGAAGCCGTAGAATGGCATTCAAAAGGCGAAGGTGAGTTTGATATTCGCGCGATTGAGAAAGCGCAGCGCGGCACCGATATTATCTTGCATGTCCGTGAAGACGCTAACGAATTCATCGACGAATTCCGTCTGCGTGGAATTATTACCAAGTATTCAGACCATCTCAGCATTCCAGTGGAAATGCCTGAGCGTGATGACGACGGTAAGCTAACCGAATGGAAAGCGGTAAACTCAGGCCAAGCGTTATGGACGCGTGAAAAAGCTGAGATTAGCGATGAAGAATACCAAGAGTTCTACAAAACCATTGCCCACGACTTTGAAGACCCACTGCTGTGGAGTCACAATAAAGTTGAAGGGACGCAGGAATATACCAGCCTACTTTACATTCCGAAGCGCGCACCGTGGGATTTATGGAATCGCGAACAACAACACGGCATTAAACTTTATGTGAAGCGCGTGTTTATCATGGACGATGCACAGCAGTTGATGCCGACGTATTTGCGCTTCGTGCGTGGTTTGATGGACTCGAATGACCTGCCACTCAACGTGTCACGCGAAATCTTGCAAGACAATAAGATCACGCGTGCGATGCGTAGCGGCAGCACCAAGAAAGTCTTGGGTATGCTGAGCAAGCTCGCAAAAGATGATCCTGAGCAGTATCAAGAATTTTGGAATACTTTCGGTACGGTGCTGAAAGAAGGCCCAGCCGAGGATCACGCGAACCAAGAGAAAATTGCTGCTTTGCTGCGTTTTACCTCAACGCATGAAGACAACGCGGAAGCGACGGTAAGCTTGGATGCTTACCTTGAGCGTATGGCTGAGAAGCAAGATAAGATTTATTACATCGTCGCTGATAGCTATGAAGCCGCGCGTGATAACCCAGCACTCGAGATCTTCCGGAAAAAGGGTATCGAGGTCTTGCTCCTGTCAGAACGTATTGACGAGTGGTTGATGAGCCACTTGAGTGAATACAAAGAGAAGCAGTTCCAAAGCGTTACTCGCGGTGATCTCGATTTGGGCGATCTTGATGATGCTGAAGACAAAAAGCAGCAAGAAGAGCTAGAAAAATCGTTTGAAGAGCAGGTAGAGCGTTTTGAAAAAGCGCTTGGCGACAAAGTTAAGTCAGTGCGTGTGACGCATCGCTTAACGCAATCGCCGGCCTGTATTGTCACGGACGAGAATGACATGAGCACGCAAATGGCTAAGCTGATGGAAGCAGCGGGTCAGAAAGTGCCAGAAACCAAGTATATCTTTGAGCTGAACCCTGAGCATAGCTTGGTGCAGCAGGTGGCGGCTTTGGATAATGACGAGAAGTTTGCCGAGTGGGCGAATCTCTTGCTTGACCAAGCGACGCTTGCCGAACGTGGCAGCTTAAAAGACCCAGCCCAGTTTGTGACGCGTTTAAATCGATTAATGATGGAATTAAGCGCCGGCAAATTAAGCTAAAACATTGAGCATTGTCGACGAAAGTCGGCAATGCTCGGACTTGTATTGCACGCCGCTAGGCGGTAAAGTTCGACCTTAATCCAACGCACACCAACAAAACTAGGAAAGAGGGTTGTAAATGCGCATTATCCTGTTGGGCGCACCTGGCGCCGGGAAAGGTACTCAAGCGCAGTTCTTGATGAAAACTTTTGGGATTCCGCAAATCTCAACGGGTGACATGTTACGAGCTGCAATTAAGGCCGGTACTGAGTTAGGGCAACAAGCAAAAGCTGTCATGGACGCGGGTAAGCTAGTGTCTGATGATATTATGATTGGCCTAGTGAAAGAGCGTATTGCGCAACCTGATTGCCAAAACGGCTTCCTTCTTGATGGCTTTCCGCGCACCATCCCGCAAGCGGATGCGATGCAAGAAGCCGGCATCGATGTTGATGTAGTGCTGGAATTTGCTGTTCCTGATGACGTGATTGTCGATCGTATGAGCGGTCGTCGCGTGCACCCAGGTTCAGGTCGTGTTTACCACGTGGAGCACAACCCACCGAAGCAGGAAGGTAAAGACGACGTTACGGGCGAAGACTTGATTATTCGTGATGATGATAAAGAAGCAACAGTGCGAAAGCGCTTAGCTATTTATCATGAACAAACCGAGCCATTAGTGGCGTATTATCGTACACTAGCAGAGCAGGGCAAAACGGCGTTCCACAAAGTTGATGGCACCCGTAATGTTGAAACGATCAGTAAAGAGCTAGGTGAGTTGCTGGGTTAAGCAACGCATCAGCAAAGTATGTTTCGAAGCCCACCTTGTGTGGGCTTTTTTGTAGTCGACTTAAAAGGAGAATAAGAATGGCTGTCGAATTACAAATTAGTATGATTTATGCAGGTCTTCTGACGCTGCTCTATTTTGCATTGTCAGTAGCGGTGATACGTTTGCGCTGGCGTGATCGAGTGGGCATCGGTACCGGCGATTCGAAAGACCTCGAAGTTGCAACTCGTATTCATGCTAATTTCGCTGAGTATGTACCTCTGATGTTATTGCTATTGGTGCTCATGGAGTTAAGCGGTGCACCTGTGATGTTGCTGCACGCAATGGGCGGTTTGTTATTCGTTGCGCGGATCTGTCATGCCTTAGGCTTGCGCATGAGCATCGGTCCATCATGGGCGCGTACCGTTGGGGTACTGGGTACCTTTATTGTCTTGCTGTTGCAAGCGGGCTATTTGTTGGGCTACGCGTTTGGGATGGCAGTATGACCACGGATTCAACGCAGGGGATCCAGCGTTTCGGTAACAGTAACGGCCCCAGCTTGGTGTTGTTGCATAGCTCGCAAAGCAATACCAGCCAGTGGCGTGCTTTGATCCAGCAATTGCAAGCCGACTACGACATCATTGGTGTTGATTTAATTGGCTATGGCCAAGCACCGAAAGCCGAGGTGGAACAAGTTGAAGCGTTTCGCTTTAGCGATGAAGTTCCGCGCATTGTGAACGGTGTGACAGAGCTGATTGGGAGCAAACCCGTTACCCTTATCGGCCATTCCTATGGTGGCGCCTTAGTATTGAAGTTAGCGCTGGAAAACCTGCTAAATGTGCAAGCGGTAGCGGTGTTTGAACCGGTTGCTTTTCACGTCCTCGAAGCGAATGAACCGGCGCGACAGGAAATTGAAGCGATTGCAACGCAAATGGACGCAAATGATCCGGTAGGTAGTACTGCAACCTTCGTTGACTATTGGAACCAACCAGGTTTTTTTGCGGCCTTACCTGTAAAAGTACAACAGTTAATGGCTAGCCAAGCGCAAAAAGTAGCGATGGACTTTGCCGCCTTAATGGGCGAACCGCACAAATTAGTCGATTACAGTAAGCTGACACAACCGGTGTTGTTGTTAACTGGAAGCAAAACTCAGCACAGCGCTAAACGCGTGGCAGAGCAATTGCAACGGGTCTTGCCTGATGTCCGTATCAAGCAGCTTGATTGTGGCCATATGGGGCCATTGACGCATCCACAGCTAGTCAATCCAGAGTTGTTTGGCTTTATTACCAAGTATGCGAGTACGGCGGAGGCGGTGCGTGACTGATGCCTACGTTGCCGGCGGCAATACCGCGCGGGAACAATTCGCTTTATGGCGTGCGCAACCGCAATTGGTCTATTTCGATAGTGCCGCGAGCTGTCAAGTACCTGAGACGGTGTTGCAAGCGTATTTGGACTATTATCAGCACGGCCATGCGAATGCCCATCGCGGCAGCTACCCACTGGCGCAACAGGCGACCGCACAACTCGAGCAAGCGCGCCAAGAGTTAGCAACTTGGATTGGCGCCGAGGCCAACAATGTCGCATTTACTGCGGGCGCGACCCACAGCTTGAACATGCTTGCGCAAGGGCTCCAGCTCGACTGGCAAGCCGGCGACGAAATTGTGCTGTCGCGAGCTGAGCACCATGCCAATTTTTTGCCGTGGCAGCGTTTAGCGCAAAAACATCAACTCAAGATTCGTTGGCTGGATCTTGATCCTCATACTGGTGCTCTCGCCGCCAACTGGCGCGCCACCATTACAGCGCGTTGCAAGCTCGTCGCAGTCACCTTGGCAAGTAATGTCACAGGACAAGTGCTACCGGTCGCTGAGATAGCCAAACAAGCCCGAGGGCAGGGTGCGTTGACCATTGTTGATGCGGCGCAAGCGGTTGGTTCTCTGGCACTCGATGTCGCCGCGTTAGGTTGCGATGCACTGACCTTTTCAGCGCACAAAATGTACGGTGTTACCGGTTGCGGCGTGTTGTATTTGAACACCCAACTCCAGGCGCAGCTTGAGCCATGGCTGGTCGGCGGTGGTATGGTGACGGAGGTTACTGAAGCCAGCTCGCAATGGGTAAGCGGTGTGCAGCAATTCGAAGCGGGGACGCCGAATACCGCCGCGATTGTCGCCTGTGCCGCAGCGGCACGTTGGCTCAGCACGCAACGCGAGGCGGGCCTGAGTGATTATCTACAGGCGCTCACGCATAACCTACGTGAGCAGTTATCCCAACGCCCATGGTTGCAGTTAGTGCCACCACAGCCGGTTAGCGCTGGCTTACCACTGATAAGTTTTTTTAGTCCTGAAGTACATGCTTTTGACTTGGCTAGCTATCTTGCTGAGCATTCGATTGCCGTGCGGGCCGGTAGCCATTGTGCACAGCCATTATTACGTTTTTGGCAGCACACAGCGGTGGTCAGAGTGTCGCTCGCGGCCTATAATACCGCCGCTGATTGTGAGCGCTTGTGCGCCGTACTAGATGAAGCCTATCGGCTTTTTACCGAAGCAGATTAAAAACCTACCGAAGAGAAATTTTCCATGAGTAAGTTGTCATGAGTCGTACTGCGCAATTACCTCGCCCCGATCATTGGTGGCGCGAATCGAAAAAGCTTGCCCGTTTAACTGGCCCGATTTTGGTTGCGCAGCTGACCCAAATGTTGATGGGGGTAGTTGATACCGTGATGGCGGGGCGAGTCAGTGCAACCGATCTTGCAGCGGTCTCGGTAGGCGGCAGTATTTGGTTTCCATCGACGCTGCTGGTGTTTGGTATGGGGCTCGCCTTAGCACCGATAATTTCGCATTTCGATGGTGCCAACAAGCGCCATAAAGTCGCGAATATGGTGCAACAAGGCTTCTACGCTGCGCTGATTGGTAGCTTGCTGTGTGTCGCGGTGATTTTCTCAGCGCCGCTTATTCTCAACGCCATGGCGGTCGAGGATAATTTCCGTACTATCACGCTTGATTACTTGAGCTATCTGATTTGGGCCGTACCGGCGTTAGTTTTGTACATGGTCTTGCGCAACTTTTGTGAAGGTTTGTCGCACACGGTGCCGTCGCTGGTGATTGGCATCATCGGCTTATTAGTCAATATTCCGGCCAACTACATCCTTATTTATGGCAAGTTTGGCATGCCAGCAATGGGGGGCGCCGGTTGTGGGTTAGCCACCGCCATCGTATTGTGGGTGATGGCCTTAGGTCTGCTGGTTTATGTATTGTGGGCCAAACGTTTTAAAGCGATTGGAATATTTCAACAATGGTTTAAGCCTGACTGGGATGATATCTGGTACATCGTGCGTCTTGGCTTTCCAATTGCCACCGCAATGTTCTTTGAAGTCAGTTTATTTGCCGCCGCCGCGCTCGTCATCGCCCCTCTAGGTGCGACGATGGTTGCCAGCCACCAAATAGCGCTGAATATTTCGTCGTTAGTTTATATGGTGCCATTAAGCCTTTCGATGGCGGTTACGCTGCGCGTCGGTTTTGCACTTGGTGCCGGCAATCCTGCCAATGCTATGCTCAGCCATAAGTTAGCAACAATTTATGGAATGACCTTTGCTGCGGTCAACGGTTTGATCATGTGGTTGGCCGGCGGCTGGTTGGCCAGTTTGTATACGCCAGATCAGGGGGTTATAAACTTAGCCGCAACATTAATGGGCTTGGCTGCAATCTTTACCCTTTCCGACACCTTCCAGGCCGTGGCCATGGGGACCTTGCGCGGTTACAAAGACACCAAAGCGGTAATGTTTATCACTTTTGTGTCGTATTGGCCGTTTGGTTTAACCATAGGTATTTTACTGTCGCGGACAGATATCATCGTGCCGGCTATGGGCGCCGCGGGGATGTGGATTGGCTTTATTATCGGTTTGTCGATTGCCGCAGTGCTGCTCACTTGGCGTTTACGCAAAGTCAGTCAGCGCTACGATCGCAATCTTTTAGCTGGAAAACTTAAAGAAAGCGCTGCCGATTAACGGCGGCGCTGTTCTAAGACCGCAAGCACATCGTTTAAGTCGAGCCCTTCACTGTGCAGCACCACAAGTAGGTGGTACAGCAGATCAGCACTTTCGTTGAGTAGTTCCTCACGGTCATGAGTGGCGGCAGCCAAAGCGACTTCTACACCTTCTTCACCAACTTTCTGCGCTGCACGCTTGGTACCTGCGGCGAGTAACTGTTCGGTATAGCTTTTGCTGTCAGCGTTGGCAACGCGCTGTTGGACGACGCGCATCAGCTGGGCCAAGGTCGGTTGCTCGGTAAACTGTTCGCTGCTGAAACAACTCTCGCTACCTAAGTGGCAGGTGGGGCCAGCGGGCAGAGCACGAATCAGCAAGCTATCCGCGTCACAGTCAGTATGTACGCTGACTAACTGTAAAGTATTTCCAGAGCTTTCACCTTTGCACCATAAGCGTTCTTTGCTACGGCTATAAAAAGTGACCAACTCACTCATTAACGTTTGTTCAAGTGCCGCAGGATTCATATAGCCCTGCATGAGCACCGTGCCATTGTGTGCATGCTGAACAATGGCCGGCAGCAAATCATTTTGCTTAGCAAAATCGAGTTGGCTTAGGTTTTCTAGTGTGACTCGCATTATGTTGTCCTTCTCAGTAACGCATTGGAATGCCAGCAGCTTGTAGCTGTTGCTTTAACTCCGCAATCACCACGGTGTTTTTATGAAAAACCGAGGCCGCCAAGGCTCCATCGACGTTGGCTTGCTCGAAAACCTGCTGGAAATGGTCGGCATGACCGGCACCACCTGAGGCAATCAGAGGCACTGGGCAGATCTTACGCATGGTCTGCAGTTGGGCAATATCATAACCTTTGCGGACACCGTCCTGATTCATGCAGTTCAAAACGATTTCGCCCGCTCCGCGAGCTACGACTTCTTGCAGCCATTCGGCGGTTTGCCAACGGGTGCGCTGGCTTTTACTTTCATCGCCAGTGAACTGATACACCAAATAACGGCCACTTTCGGCGTCAAAGAAACTGTCGATACCAATAACAATGCACTGTTGACCGAACTCATCGACCAAACGATTAATTAATTCAGGTTCGCGCAACGCTGGTGAATTGACGGATATCTTATCAGCCCCCATGGCCAACAGCTCGCGTGCTTGATCAATGGAGCTAATACCACCGGCCACAGTAAAAGGAATATCAATACGACGCGCGATGCGTTCAACCCAAGATTTGTCGACAACGCGCGCATCTGACGACGCGGTGATGTCGTAAAATACCAGTTCGTCGGCACCGGCCGCTGCGTAGCGCTCAGCTAGGGGCTCGATGTCACCGATGATCTCATGGTTGCGAAATTGCACACCTTTGACGACTTGGCCATCGCGCACATCGAGGCAAGGAATTATGCGTTTTGCCAGCATGCGAAAGCCTCCTCTAAGGTGAATTTACCCGTCAATAATGCTTTCCCCAAAATTGCACTGTCACAACCAAAAGCGCGCAAGTGCTTGAGGTCTTCAAGCTGCGCGGCGCCACCAGAGGCTTGAATAACCAGTTGCGGATAGCGTTGTTTGAGGTTTTGATACAGCTCAAGATTGTAGCCGCCGAGCATACCGTCTTTGGCAATATCGGTGCATAAGACGTGACGCAATCCGTACGGCAAAAAGCGTTCAATCGCTTGCTCGAGGGTTAGCTCCGAGGTTTCCTGCCAGCCGTGCGTTGCCACATAGGCATTGCCATCGTCAGCAATGCTGACGTCAAGTGACAGCACAATGGCGTCACTGCCAAACTCCTCAAGCCAAGCAGCCACCAGCTCAGGTTGTTTGACCGCTAATGAGCCGATAACGACGCGCTGGATACCGCAGGCAAAAAGCTGTTCGAGGTCCTGGCGCTGGCGGATACCGCCGCCTACTTGTAGCTTCATGGGCAGTTGTTCAGCGAGGCGCTGTAGCGTGGCCACTTGACGCTGTGAGGGGTCGCGGGCGCCATCTAAATCGACGACATGTAACCACTCGGCTCGAGCCTCTGCATATTTTTGGGCGATCGGCAGAGGGTCGCTGGCAAAGGTTGTTTGGCGAGCAAAATCGCCTTGCTGCAAACGTACGACTTCGCCGTTAATCAGATCAAGCGCGGGTATCAGCATCGCTCAACTCCATAAAGTTTTTCAAAATTTGTGCTCCGACTGCGCCTGAGCGTTCTGGATGGAACTGCGCACCAAAGTAATTGTTCGAGCGAATCATCGAGGCGAAGCGTTGTCCGTAGTCGGTACTCGCAATGGTTGAGGCGTCGGGAGCAACCGCAAAACTGTGCACAAAATAGCAATAGGCTGGCGCCGAAACACCACGCAAAAGTGGGTTTTCGCCGACTTCAGAGACGGTGTTCCAGCCCATGTGCGGTAGCGGTTGCCCGGTATTCTCCAGTGCTACGGTGCGGGCAGGGATCAGACCTAAACAATCCACATCGCCCTCGGCTGACCACTCTGTCATAAGCTGCATGCCAAGGCAGATACCTAAGACCGGTTGCTGCAGCTCGCGCAAGGTACCGACCAAGTCTAAAGCTTGTAGGTTGCGCATCGCGGCTTTGGCCGTGCCAACGCCGGGCAATACCACGCGTTCTGCACTGCGGATCTGGGCTGCATCTGCGGTAATAAGCGGCTTCACACCCAGCCGTTCAAAGGCAAACTTTACCGAAGACAGGTTGGCACAAGAAGTATCAACGATCACGACACTCATGCCAGCATTCCTTTACTTGATGGCAGTGCGCCATCGCCCGTGCGTGCCACAGCTTGACGTAGTGCGCGACCAAAGACTTTAAACAGGCTTTCCACTTGGTGGTGACTGTTGCCCTCGGTGGTGCTGACGTGCAGCGAAACGGCCATCGCATCGGCAATCGAGCGGAAAAAGTGTTCAACCATCTCGGTTGATAGCTCACCGACTTGTGGACGGCTAAAATCCGCAGAGAATTGCAGATACGGGCGACCTGACAGGTCGATCAAACACTCCGCACGACACTCATCCATCGGCAGTGCAAAACCAAACCGGCCAATCCCTCGCTTATCCCCCAAGGCATGGCGCAGCGCTTGACCGAGTGCTAAGGCAGTGTCTTCGACGGTGTGGTGTTCGTCGATATGTAAGTCACCTTTTACCGCAATTTTCATGCTAATGCCGGCGTGTGTAGCGATTTGTTCTAACATGTGGTCGAAAAAGCCAACGCCGGTGCTAATAGCAATAGGGCCTTGGGCATCGAGATCGACATCGATCTGAATTGCAGTTTCTTTGGTGGTACGGTTTACACTCGCGGTACGTGGACGATCCAATAGTTGGTGTTGAATGGCTTGCCAATTCAATTGCTCACGGTCGTAGCGTAAACCTCGGATTCCCATGTTTTCGGCGAGTTGAATATCGGTCTGGCGATCGCCAATGACATAGGAGTCGGTAAAGTCGATTTTTCCTTGTTGCAGGTAATCTTTGACGAGGCCTAAATTCGGTTTGCGGCAGCTACAGTTGTCTTCCGGAAAGTGCGGACAAATCAACACTTCATCGAAGCGAACGCCCTGAGATTCGAATATCGCCATCATCAGATCGTGCGGCGCGTCAAAGTCGGCCTGTGGGAAACTGTCCGTGCCTAAGCCATCTTGATTGGAGACCATAACTAAGCGGTAGCCTTTGCCTTGCAAAGCCAATAAGGCAGGGATCACACCAGGCTCAAAGACGAGCTTACTGATGCTGTCGAGCTGCTTATCCACCGGTGGCTCTTCAACCAACGTGCCGTCGCGGTCGATAAATAAAATACGTTGTGCACTCATGCGGGGAGTACCTCCAATAAACGGTCCATTTCGGCAGCATTACCGATACTAATACGAATACATTGGCCAAGGCCACGTTGACTTGATTGATTACGGATCAAGACACCTGCTTGTTGACAATGGGTGACTAGCGCAGCTGCATCGGGCACATTAACCAAGACAAAATTGGTGACGCTCGGCCAAATCGCTTTTGCCCAACTACGGTTGGGTAAGTCAGCCAGCAAACGCTCGCGTTGCTTCAGTGTTTGGGCAAGTTGCGCTTGCATCTCAGCTACCGCTGGCTCGGTTAACGCTTGCGTTGCGCCTGAGATGGTTGGCTCTGGTAATGGATAGGGGGCAATAACTTTGCGCAGTATTTCAATTAATTCAGGTTGTGCCAGCGCGAAACCACAACGCAGAGCTGCTAAGCCAAAGGCTTTCGATAAGGTTCGTAGCACGACCAGTTGTGGGTAGCGTGCGAGCCATTCGGCGATCCGACGCTGACTCGAGTTGGCAGCGACAAACTCAATATAGGCTTGATCAAGCACTACTAAAGCGTCTTCACCCACAGCTTCAAGCAGTTGTTCTATTCGCTTCGCGTCGACTTCATTGCCGAGTGGGTTTGATGGGCTGCAAACGAAGATAAGCTTAACGCGCGTTTGGCTGGTATCGCGGACCCGTGCCACCATGGCTTCGACGTCGAGTTGTAAACTACCGTCATTGGCCTGTTGTAATGGGCAGTCCACGACATCTGCACCGTGGGTTGCTGCACTAATAGCATACATGCCATAGGTGGGGGGGGTGATCATCACCGCATCTTCACGCGGTTCACAGAAGCTACGAATCAACAACTCGATGGCCTCGTCGCTGCCCCGGCAACTCACCACTTGCTCGAGTGCTACGCCCGCATAATCAGCGTACGCCTGATTCAATGCATTGCTTTGAAAGCTGGGATAGCGATTCCAGTCATTTTGTTGCGGAAAGGCCGGCGTTTGTGGCGCTTCGTTGGCATTAAGCCAGACGGAGCCGCCACTCATGCTGCGCCGCGCCGACTGATAAGGCGTGATATCCGCTAAGTGCGCGCGCTGCAGTTGACTAATAAAGCTGTTTTGCGTGCTCATGAGTTCGACTCCTGTAAGCGCACAGTGACCGCTCGTGCGTGTGCATCGAGACCCTCAGCTTCGGCCAATGCGACGATGGCATCGGCAAGGCCCTCTAGGCCTTCGCGCGTGGCTTTTTGACTGGTGTAGCGACGGTAAAAATCGAGCAAGCCAAGGCTGCTGACGGTGTCAGCAAAACCATAGGTAGGCAAGACGTGATTGGTGCCGGTGGCGTAATCACCGCCTGATTCAGGAGTGAAGGCACCAATAAATAGCGAACCTGCATTGGTCAGTTGCTCGGCCAGTTGTTCTGCATCTGCAGTTTGCACTGATAAGTGCTCGGGCGCATAAGCTTGACTGATGGCCACTGCTTCTGTGAGGTCGCGTACTTGAATTAGTGCACTGTTAGAAAGTGCCTGTGCGGCTGTAGTGGCGCGTGAAAGCTGCGCCAGTTGCTGCTCTAATTGCTGCTGGACCGCTGTGAGCTGTGCGGCAGAATCGGTTAACAGAACCACCTGTGAATCAGCGCCGTGTTCAGCTTGTGAGAGTAAATCAGCGGCAACATAGGCTGGATTCGCATCGGCGTCAGCAATCACCATTAACTCTGAAGGGCCTGCAGGCATGTCAATCGCTGCCCCCGCAGGATCTTGTGATACCGCCTGCTTAGCTGCGGTGACGAAGCTGTTGCCGGGGCCGAAGATTTTATTCACTTTGGCGATACTTTCGGTACCGTAAGCGAGGGCGGCAATGGCTTGTGCGCCACCACAGCGATAGATTTCGGTGATTCCACATTTTTGTGCCGCGTAAAGCAACGCCGGCGCCAGTTCACCTTGCTGATTCGGCGGGCTAACCAACACCACGCGCGGGCAGCCAGCCAATTGTGCGGGCACACCCAGCATCAGCGCCGTTGAAGGCAATACCGCAGTGCCTCCCGGAATGTACAAACCTACCGCACTCATTGGTGTATAACGAAGCTGACACTCAATTCCTGGTGCCGTTTCTAAGCGAATGTTTTGCGGTTGCTGTGCCGCGTGAAATTTCTGAATGGTGCTGTAAGCCGTGTCGATGGCACTTTTCGTGCGGGCATCTAGTTTGGTGAGTTGTGCCTCGATGCACTCGCGAGGGTAACGCAACTCGGTTAAATCGGCACAATCAAACTGCTGGGTGTAGCGCACTACGGCGGCATCACCTTCAGTGCGCACAGCAGTAATAATACCGGCTACAGTCGCATTCAATTCGTTCGACACCCTCTGCGTCGGGCGCTGCAATAACTGCGTTTGTTCAGCACTGCTTAGCTCAGCCCAATTGAAGCAACGCTCTTGTAAACGAACATCGGTCGCTGACATGGTGATTACCCCATCATTTTTTCGATCGGTAGCACGAGAATCGAGCTACAACCAATAGCTTTAAGTTCTTCCATGGTTTCCCAGAACAAGGTTTCGGTGCTAACCATGTGCACAGCAACCAGCTCATCGGTGTGGCTCAGCGGCAAAATGGTTGGATCTTCTGCTCCCGGGAGCAACGCTGCAACTTGTTCGAGTGCCTTGCGTGGTGCGTGGAGCATGATGTACTTGCTCTCGCGCGCCATCTGCACACCATCCAAACGCGGCAACAATTGATCAATCATGGCTTGTTTGGCTGCATTCAGCGACTCAGGGCGCTGGATCAATTGCGCCTGACTGGTAAAGATCACATCTTTTTCGACCAAGCCATTCGCTTCGAGCGTGGCTCCTGTTGAGACGAGGTCACAAATAGCGTCGGCTAGACCAAGACGTGGCGCAACTTCAACGCTGCCGGTCAGAATTGCAGTTGAGGCATTGACCCCTTGTTTCTTCAGGTAATCTTGCAAAAGGTAGGGGTAGGTCGTAGCAATACGCTTACCGGCGAGATCTTGCACGCCTTGATAAGCGTCTTCTTTCGGTACCGCGAGTGACAGACGACATTGGCCGAACTCCAAAGCACGCAGGCGCTTTACTTCAGCGGGTAATGAGGTTGCGAGACGTTCGAGACGCACTTCTTCCAGTACATTCTCACCGACCAAACCCAAATCAACAACGCCATCCATTACCAAGCCAGGAATGTCGTCATCACGAACGCGTAATAGATCGATAGGTTGGTTGTTGCTGTGCGCTAATAAACGTGACTCGTGCAGGGTAAACTTGACTCCGCAGGCTTCCAGTAACTTGATTGACTCTTTGCTGAGTCGACCTGACTTTTGAATCGCTATCGTTAAACGTTTTGAGTTGGTATCTACAACCATGAATAAATCTCCTATAAAAAAACCCCGAAAGGTTGCCTTTCGGGGTTTCAAAGTGATGAAGGCAACCACCAACGTGTTAGCCTTCCGCGTTTACAACGAGGCTAACTCAAATGTCCGAAATGATGGTGGTGCCAAGTTGTATAACGCATAATAATTTCCCACTTGCTTTGCAATATTCAATGTTGGGACCAATTGTATAGATATGGTTTGGTCGTTTCAACCTTGCTTTTGAAGGTTTTTGCTATTTCTTGTATGGCAACTTGTATAACTTTGTTGATGCCATTTTTCCCGACGGTTACATAGCCATTCAGCCCTTATTACGCTAATCTAGCCGGTAAAGTTCATCAGTGCTGTAGACACACCCTCATGACCCAAGTGACTTCCTATTTTAAGCCTGATAGTGCGCTCGCCAAGGCACTACCTGGGTTTGCCCCGCGACCCGCGCAAACCGAGATGGCGGCCGCGATTGCCAAAACCTTGAAGAGTAAAGGGCAGTTGGTGGTTGAGGCGGAAACCGGAACGGGTAAAACCTACGCTTACCTGGTGCCAATATTGAAGAGTTCTGGCCGAGCGATGATCTCGACGGGAACCAAGGCACTGCAGGAGCAACTTTTTCATCGCGATTTACCAGCCCTGCGTGATGCGATTGCGCCAAGTAAGCAAGTGAGCTTGCTTAAAGGTCGCAGTAACTATCTGTGCATCCATCGTCTCGAGCAAGCCCAAGCGCAAGGCAATGATTTGTCTCTGGTAGTGCAGAAACAAGTCATCGAAGTAAAGCGTTGGGCACTGCGCACCGAAGATGGCGACGTCGGCGGGCTCAGCAGCTTGCCTGAGGATGCTGAAGTGCTACCTCATGTAACCAGTACGGTTGATAATTGCCTCGGGCGTGACTGTCCCAGTTACGACGATTGTTACCTGGTAAAGGCACGCAAGAGAGCCCTTGAGGCGGATATTGTGGTGGTAAATCATCATCTATTTTTTGCCGATATGGCGCTCAAGGACGTCGGCTTTGGCGAGTTGATACCCCACGCCGACGCCTTGGTTTTCGATGAGGCTCATCAGCTGCCGGATATTGCCAGTCAGTATTTTGGTGAGGCCCTCGGTAGTCGCCAATTGAGTGAGATGGCGCAAGACGCGAAGACGATTTATCTCACCGAGCTTAAAGATCTGCGGCAACTCGATAAAGCAGCAGATAAACTCCTAGGTAGTTTGCGCGACTGGCGATTGGCGTTTCCACTGGATCCGCAACGTGGTAATTGGCGTCAGTTGGCACAGGATGACAAGATCCAAGCAGCAGCAGGGCAGCTTAGTGAGAGTCTCGAGTTTTTTCGCGAGGTCGTCAAAGGAGCATTAGGGCGGAGCCAAGATCTGGATACTCTTTATGAGCGCTGCGTGCAGTTCATCCATATTTGGCAGTTGCTACAAGACACCCAACGCACCGGTTATAGCTTCTGGTTTGAGACGACGCCGCGGCATGTGGTATTGCACCAAACACCGCTGCAAGTCGCTGACAAGTTTGGTAGTTATGTTCGTGCGTCAGAGGCCGCGTGGGTGTTTACTTCGGCGACGCTGGCGATCGGTGATGATTTTGGCCACTTCACCCGACTGCTTGGCTTGGAGAGTGCGGAGACGTTGTGTTTACCGAGTCCTTTTGCCTTTAGTGAACAAGGGATCTTGTGCGTTCCACGCTTTTTACCGCAGCCACAGCAACGCGAAATGCTTGATACCCTGCTGCAAATAACCACGCAGGTCTTGGATGCCAATCCTCGCGGCGGTACCTTTGTCCTTTTTACCAGCCACCGCATGTTGCAACTCGTGGCACGACAACTGGAAAACCTCACTGAGCGACCCCTATTTGTGCAAGGTACGACCAATAAACGTGAATTGCTTGCGGACTTTATTGCCGCCGGTAATGGCGTGTTGCTCGGCACCTCTTCGTTTTGGGAAGGCGTCGATGTGCGTGGCTCAGCACTCACCTGTGTGATCATAGATAAGTTGCCGTTTGGCTCGCCGGATGACCCATTGTTACAAGCGCGTATTGAAGATTGCCGCATGCGTGGAGCAGAGCCGTTCACTCAGGTACAATTACCGCCTGCGGTGATTGCCCTGAAACAGGGTGCTGGGCGCTTGATTCGTGACCGCGGTGACCGTGGGGTGCTGATTGTTTGTGACCAACGCCTCGTTACCAAGCCATATGGGCAACTCTTTGTGGCGAGCTTGCCACCTTTGAAGCGCACGCGAGACTTGTCGCAGGCGCTTGATTTTTTATTAGAAATAAACGGAGAAACATCTGCATGACTGCTGTCTTGCTGGCTATCGATACCGCGACTGAGCAGTGCTCAGTTGCCTTAAAAGTAGGCGACAAAATCTATCAACGTGCAGCAATTACCCCGCGCGAACACTCGCAGCGGGTGCTGGGGTTTGTCGACGAAGTGCTTGCCGAAGGCGGCGTGACCTTAGCAGAAGTTGAAGGCATTGTGTGTGGCTATGGGCCAGGCAGTTTTACCGGTGTGCGGATCGGCGTGGCAATTTGCCAAGGCTTGGCTTTCAGTCACACATTACCAGTTTATCCCGTCTCTACTTTAGCAGCGTTGGCACAACAGGCGGTGCGTATCCATGGTGCGCAATGCGTGCTAAGTGCAATTGATGCACGTATGAACGAAGTTTATCTCGCAGCTTACACAGTGCAGGATGAGAAATTGCTGGAGACCGTCGCGCCGCAAATGGCGCCGTTAGCTGCAGTGTCTGAACAGTCTTGGTGGCAAACGCTTACGGCCGGCGGAGATGATGCTGCTGAACTTAGTTATAAACAGACTATCGAAGTAACAGGGGCCGGAACAGGTTGGCAAGCTTACGGTGAGGCATTAAACCCGAACCAACAGGTGCATGTATTAGATGATGTCACCTTACCATTGGCGGTAGATATGTTGACCCTTGCACAAAGCGTTCAGCCGCTAGCAGCAGAACAACTCGAGCCATTATATGTGCGTAATGAAGTTACCTGGCAAAAGTTACCCGGGCGTAGCTAAAAGGAGTACGAATGATGTTGAAGTATTGGCTGACAGCACTTGCAGCGTTAACCCTAAGTGCATGTTCGGCAGTGCCTGATGAGTTGGCAGTTGCTGAAAATACGAATTTGGTGAATTACACCACCGCGCTCGAGAACCCAGAAATGACGGAAGGGCAAACAGCGCGTTGGGGCGGTGTTATTGCCGAGGTACGTAACAATGATCGCGGCACCATCATTGAAGTGGTGAACTACGAACTAAACTCTTACGGTCGTCCAATCCCGTCAGATAGTAGTGATGGTCGTTTTCGCGCGCTGATTGACGGCTTCATTGACCCAATGGTTTATGAAAAAGGTCGCAGTGTGACTTTTACTGGAACCGTGGGCGCACCCATCGAAGATAAAATCGATGAGTTCCCCTATTTGTTTCCGACCCTGAACGTAAGTGGCAAGTATTTGTGGAAGGAAATTGAGAAAAATACTGCCGAGGTAGATTACAGTTCGCTTTGGTATCGTCACTACTGGTATTCACCGCCGTATCGCGTCTACTACCCTGTACCCGTGCGGACACAACCCCAGACGGATAACGACGGAAGTAACTAAAAATGACGGAACATTTTGCACAGGCTCGGCACTCTGCTGAGCCTGTTTCATTTCAGCTAAACTGGGGGCAAGTGTCGGGGCTGCGTTGGGGCGCAGCGAATGGCAAAGTGATTCTTGCATTACACGGCTGGCTTGATAACGCACACAGTTTTTTACCCATTGCCGAAGCCTTTGTTGCTAGCGATTTGGCGCAAGACTATCAATTGGTTGCCCTCGACTGGCCAGGGCATGGCCACTCGGATCACCGACCCGCGGGTAACTATTATCCGTTTCTTGATTACGTTTACGATGTAATCCAAATCTGTGAACAACAGAGCTGGCAGCAAGTTGCCTTATTAGCGCATTCGATGGGCGCTTTTGTAGGTAATCTTTGGGCCGGTATCGAACCAGAACGTATTACCCATTTATTAAGTATTGAGGCCTTTGGTCTGTTAAGTAGCCCAGAAAGCGCTATTCTTGAAGATATTCGGCAGGGGTTTCGTAGTCGCCTCAAGCAACAGGGCAAACGGCGTCCACATTATCCTGATTTCTCGTCTGCTGTAGCGGCGCGTGCGCAAGCTGGTGACTTTTCTGTCGAACTTGCCAGTGTGCTGGTTGAACGCGGGATCGAACAACTTGCAGAAGCCGACTTTCGCTTCCGCGCTGATGGTCAACTGCGGACAAAGTCGGCGCTGCGACTGACGCCTCTGCAAATTCGTACGGTACTTGAAGCGATTCGTTGCCCATTCACATTGGTTCTTGGTGCGCAAGGACATAAAGACCGACTCCAGATCGCACTGAATGAATGGCAGCACGCTGTACCGCACCTCAAAGTGGTGGAGGTTGATGGCGGGCATCATGTTCACATGGAGCAGCCCGATGCGGTGTGGCGCCAGTTTACTGCGTTGTTGGCAGGGCAAAACGGCTAGTCTAAACTGGTCGGATATGCGATGATTGGCAAAAACTAGAATGAGTCAGGAGCACAAGCGCGTGGAAAAAATTTGGTTAAAACGCTATCCGGCAGGGGTCCCTGAAGAAATAGACCCAAATCATTTTAATTCGCTGGTCGACATTTTTGAGCAGAGTGTTACAGCTTATGGTGATCGTCCCGCATACGTGAACATGGACCATGAAATGTCCTTTCACGAATTGGATGAAGAGTCGAAAAAGTTTGCTGCTTACTTGCAGGCGAAAGGCCTGAAGAAAGGCGACGCAGTTGCTGTAATGATGCCGAATCTATTGCAGTATCCAGTGGCTTTATTTGGGATTTTGCGCGCTGGTATGACAGTTGTGAATGTCAACCCACTCTATACACCGCGCGAATTAAAGCATCAATTAAGCGATGCCAAAGTTAAAGGCATTGTGATTTTAGAGAACTTCGCTCATACACTGGAAAAGGTCACAGCGGATCTTAACGAACTCAAACACATCATCTTGACCGGAATCGGCGATTTATTGCCGGCGCCGAAACGCTGGATCGTTAATTTCGTCGTGAAGTATGTAAAACGCATGGTGCCGAGCTATTCGCTGAAAGGTACGGTAGCGTTTAATGACGTCCTAGCAAAAGGCGCGAAAGCCAAGTATGAACGGCCGAGTATGACGGGCGATGATTTGGCCTTTTTGCAGTACACGGGGGGAACCACCGGGCTCGCGAAAGGGGCAATGCTTTCGCATCGCAACATGGTAGCCAACCTCGAACAGGTTTCAGCGGTTGTTGCGCCACTCGTCAATGACGGCGAAGAAACGATTATCACTGCGCTGCCGCTTTATCATATCTTTGCGTTGACGGCGAATTGCCTGACGTTCATGAAGCATGGTGGTAAAAACATTCTCATCACTAATCCGCGTGATATGGCTGGCTTTGTCAAAGAACTTGGTAAGCATCCATTTTCGATCATTTGTGGCGTCAATACGCTGTTTAACGGCTTGTTGAATACTTCCGGTTTTAAAGATTTGGATTTCTCCAATCTCAAGATCGCTTTGGGCGGCGGAATGGCGGTGCAACGCGCAGTTGCCGAACATTGGGAACGCGTTACCAAGTCACGCCTGTTGGAAGGTTATGGCCTGACCGAGTGCTCGCCAGTGGTTACGGTAAACCCTACGGATATCGAGCATTACAACGGTAGTATCGGTGTTCCTTTACCCTCAACGTTAGTGCGCGTGGTCGATGTCGACACTGGCGAAGAAGTCGCACAAGGTGAAGAGGGTGAGTTGCAGGTGCAAGGCCCGCAAGTCATGGTTGGTTATTTAAACCGCCCCGATGAGACCGAAAAAGTAATGAAAGACGGTTGGTTCATGACTGGCGATATTGGCAAAATGGACGAAAACGGCTTCTTTAAAATTGTTGACCGTAAGAAAGATATGATTTTGGTCTCGGGCTTCAATGTTTACCCGAACGAAATTGAAGACGTCATGGTTGATCACCCGAAAGTGCTAGAGGCAGCCGCGGTAGGCGTGCCACATGATTCTTCAGGTGAAGCCGTGAAAGTCTTCATCGTGCGAAAAGACGACTCACTGACTGAGCGTGAACTGATTGATTTTGCACGTGAAAACATGACGGGATATAAAGTACCGAAGTTCGTTGAATTCCGTGACGAACTACCAAAAACAAATGTTGGTAAAATCTTGCGTCGCGAACTGCGTGACGAAGAAGAAGCCAAAGCTGGGGCGAGCAAAGACGCGTGAGTCAGTCGTACCAGTTAATTACCGAACCCGCTGCCTTGTTGGCGTTTTGCCAACAAGCGCAGCAGGCCGAATTCCTCGCTGTTGATACTGAGTTTGTTCGCACTCGTACCTATTATGCCAAGTTAGGCTTAGTGCAGGTCCAGGCAGACGCGCAAATAGCGTTGATTGATCCGGTGGCGCTGCATGCCGACAGTGAGCAAGACGGCCTAGCTCCTCTTTGGCAGCTTTTTGCAGATGCAAAGAAAACCCTGGTCATTCATGCAGGAGGAGAGGATTACGAGATCCTGAACCTCCACATGGGAACTTTACCGAACGCTATTTTTGATACGCAGATCGCGTCAGCTATGTTGGGTGATGGTGATGCGCTTGGTTACGCGGCCATGATCGAGCAACACCTCGGTATTGAACTCGACAAGTCGCAATCGCGCACCGATTGGATGCAGCGTCCGTTAGCACCAGAACAGCTCGATTATGCTGCCGCCGATGTCCTGCATTTGTCGCAAGTCTATCCACGCTTGCTCAAACGGGCTCAGGAGCAGGGTAAGCTTGAATTAATTCTGCAAGAGAGCGCATGGCAAGCAGAAAAGCGTGCCCAGCAGATCCCTGACACCTGGTTGTTTCTCTATTTTGGCAATGCTTGGCAATGCGACCCTGAGCAGCTTAGCGTGTTACGTGAACTGGTTGCGTGGCGGGTTCAGCGTGCGCGAGATGCTGATCTACCTCTAGGTTTTATCGCCAAAGATCACGTGCTGCTTGATATCGCGCGCCGCATGCCAAGTAGCAAAGGCCAGTTGCATAGCATCAAAGAATTGTCGTCAGTGACGGTTCGTTATGCCGGCGAGCAAATGCTAGCCGCCATTCGTCGTGGACAGGACAACGGTCCGTTACATCTGAAACTACAACGGATTAACGACATCCGTGGTTACAAGATTCTGTTTAATAAGGTAAAGGCGCTGGCGCAGGAAACGGCAGAAGCACTCGATATTCCACCGGCATTGGTGGCGTCACGCCGACAGATCAATGACGTACTGCACTGGTGTGTGCATATTCCACCGCAAGCACAACACGAATTACCGCTACCTGACTTGTTTGCAAGCTGGCGTGGCGCTAAGCTAAAGGCACCTATTGAAGCCCTGATGAAAGAGAGCGATTAACACATGTTGTGTGCGGTCTATCGCAGTCCCAAACGTGCGGACACTTATTTGTATATGGCTCATCCTGCCGACTTTTCCGTGTTGCCTGAAACTTTGGCGAAAAGCTTTGGTAAACCGCAACATGTGATGACCATTGCGCTGACAGAACAGCGAACTTTGGCACGTTTGAGTGTGTCAGAGCTAAAAGAACACCTTAACGATCCGGGCTTTTACCTACAGATCCCACCACCGCCAGAAAATCTATTAAAAAAGGAGTTGGCAAAATGAGAAAGCTCATCAGTGTAGTGGTCCTAATGACGGCCTTTGTAGTTGCACCTAAAACCGTACTCGCGGCAGATGCAGCGGGTTTTGCCGACTATGTGGAGAAAATCAAAGTTGAAGCTATTGAAAAGGGCTACAGCGAGGAAACATTAGCCAAAGCTTTTGCGAACGCTAAGTTTTACGAGCGCTCGGTGAGTGCCGACAAAAATCAGCCTGAATTCAAGCTTACGCTCGATACTTATTTGCCGCGCGCTGTACCCGAATGGAAAGCCAAGCAAGCCGTTGAGAAATATAACGAACACAAAGAGCTACTTGAAGAAGTAGGTGCCAAGTACGGCGTGCAGCCACGCTTCATCGTAGCGCTGTGGGGAATTGAGACGAACTTTGGCGGCTACACCGGCGGTTTTGACGTAGTGTCGGCGCTAACCACCATGGCTTACGAAGGCCGCCGTGAAGAGTTCTTCAAGAACCAATTATGGCAAGCCCTGACGATCATTGAGGAAGGCCACATTGATGTTGACCAAATGAAAGGCTCTTGGGCTGGCGCAATGGGGCAGACCCAGTTTATGCCAAGTTCATTTATGGCCTACGCAGTGGACTACGATGGTGATGGCCGTAAAGACATTTGGAACTCAATGGGCGACGTATTCGCATCTGCAGCAAACTATCTGAAAAATGCCGGCTGGCGTGACGATGTAACTTGGGGCCGCCAGGTGCAGTTACCTGCAGACTTCGACACCTCGTTGGCGGAACTGAAGAACAAAAAGACCTTGGCTGAATGGCAAGCTCTGGGTATACGTACGATGGAAGGGGAAGATCTTCCTAGCCGTGCTGACATTAAAGCTGGCTTGGTGATTCCAGACGATAAGGAAGGTCGCGTGTATTTAGCTTATGCGAATTACGATGCGTTGATGCGTTGGAACCGTTCGCATTATTTTGTTGCGGCAGTAGGTTACTTGTCTGACCGCATTCGCTTCCCGCGTTAATCTTGCCTTGAATGATGCTTCAGCATCCGTCGAAAATCGTTTGTGTGGGCCGCAATTATGCGGCTCATGCAGCCGAGCTTAACAACTCCATTCCTAGCGAACCGCTATTATTTATTAAGCCCCCGAGTAGTTGGACGACCTTGCCAAAGGTTGCAATCCCTACGCGACAAGGAGCCTGTCACCATGAGCTCGAAATAGCGGTGCGCATCGCTAAGCCATTATCTCGTGCGAATGTGACGGAGGCCTCTGAAGCTATCGATGCCGTAGCATTGGCGCTCGACCTAACCTTACGTGACGTGCAAGAAAAGCTGAAGCAACAAGGTCAGCCGTGGGAGCGGGCGAAAGCTTTTGATGGCGCCTGTGTCATGGCACCTTGGGTCGAATTCGCGGCGACTGGCGTGGAACTCGAGCAAGTACAGCAGAGCACGTTCATGTTGCGTCGCAATGGTGTTGAGCAGCAACGTGGCGATGCACGTCAGATGCTGATGCCGATTGCCGAGTTAGTAGCACACATAAGTCATGTGTTCAGTCTGGAAGTCGGCGATGTGGTTTTGACTGGAACCCCTGCGGGCGTGGGCCCACTTATTCCAGGAGATACGCTTGAGCTAGAATGGCAACTGGGTTCGCACGCCGCAAAGTGGTCAGGACAGGTTATTAAAAATGACTGAAACACCATTTTGGGAGCGCAAAAGCTTCGATGAGATGACTCACGAAGAATGGGAATCATTGTGTGATGGCTGTGGTAAATGCTGTTTGCACAAGCTTATTGATGCGGATGATGCCGACGAGACCATTCATTACACCGATGTCAGTTGTGTTCTTCTCGATACCGAAACTGCACGTTGTAGCAACTATGCAGAACGCACTCAACATGTTCCGGATTGTGTGGTGATTACCCCGGAAAATGTGCATGACTTAGGTTATATGCCGCCCTCGTGTGCTTACCGACGCCTGGCCGAGGGACGTGGTTTGGCGAGCTGGCACCCGCTACGTAATGGTGGTTCGCAAGCGGCAATGATCGCAGCAGGAATAAGTGCGGCACAGTGTGTGCAAAACGAAGACGAGGTCCATGAGGACCTCGAATTACGTATCGTCACTTGGCCGTTAAACGACAGCGATTAAATCGAACGGAATTTTAGTAAGCGGCTGAAGAGAACGATAATTCCAACGCCGGCGTAGCTTGCGAAAATAATCCGCATCCACTCAGGCATACTCAATCCAGCAAACTGCCAGCTAATATCGCCACACAAGCCGGTCGCACTGAAGACTTCAGGGAACCAACGGTGTAGGGCTAGCCATTTTGGAAAGTTGGGGAAGGTGTCACAGACCGCAAAAAAGGCATTGGCCGACTGTTGTGTCATCACATGTTCATTGGCAATTAAAAAGCCCCAAATCGCTGCGGTCAGCCAGCCGGCAAAGCCAACTAAACGAACGAGGCCTAACTTTGGCGCGATCAGCGGTAAAATAGCGGCAACACCTATCATCAAGATGGCAAAACGCTGATAAATACATTTCACACAGGGCTCGAGGCCCATTTCGTATTGCATGTAGAGGGCGGTGGCAAATAAACCGAACGCGGTGGCGGCAAGCAATGCCCAAGCTGCACGTTGTTCCGGTAACTTAGCTAGAAAGCGCATGTTTTGACTCGTTCTTTTTCAGGCTGCAAACAAAGGGTTGCGTCAAAATAGCTAAGCTGAGGCCAGAAGTCGATAGATTTCTGTAAACAGAGTGCGACAAAACTTGTCCGACCATTGGAAAGCCTGATAAAATCCAAGCTTATTTTGACATCAAAGCAGTGTGAGTAACGTGGCCATTTCGGCAGCGTACGGACAAGAATAGGCCAATGAATGATCATTAAGGCACAAAGCCCAGCTGGGTTTGCAGAAGAATATATCGTTAAATCGATTTGGAATGGGCATTTCGCCCCTGGCACGATTTTGCCTGCAGAGCGCGAATTATCAGAACTTATTGGCGTGACCCGAACGACCTTACGTGAAGTCTTGCAACGCTTAGCGCGCGACGGTTGGTTGACTATTCAGCATGGCAAACCTACGCGGGTAAATAACTTCTGGGAAACCTCTGGCCTCAATATTCTAGAGACATTGGCACGGCTTGACGAAGACGGTATGCCACAGCTCGTGGACCAGCTATTGTCAGCACGCACCAACATCAGTGCTATCTATATTCGCGGCGCTGTGCGCAATGCCCCCGATCGCGTCGCTGAATTGTTAGAGGAAGCTGAAGGGTTAGAGGACTCGGCTGATGCGTTCGCTGATTACGATTACCGCTTGAACCATGACCTTGCAATGGCCTCTGGAAATCCGATTTACGTATTGGTGCTGAATGGCTTCAAAGGTTTGTATTCACGTATCGGTAACTTCTACTTCTCAAACCACGAAGCACGCAAGCTTGCACGCAAATACTACGCTGACTTGAAAGCTGTTGCGACTGAAGAAAAACGCGACGAAGCAGCGCTGCTCGTGCGTGATTATGGTTACGCTTCAGGCCGCATCTGGCATAGCATGCGTGGGGACATTCCAGCCAATCTTGTGGAATAATATAGAGTAGTTATAAAAAAGCCCCGCACGAAGCGGGGCTTTTTCGTATCAAGCGTGGGGCTTAAGCGAAGTTTTTCGCTACGAAGTCCCAGTTCACCAAGTTCCAGAATGCGCTCAAGTAGTTAGGGCGCGCATTGCGGTAATCGATGTAGTAAGCGTGTTCCCACACATCTACAGTCATGATTGGTGTTACTGATTCATCAGTCAGTGGAGTTTCAGCGTTGCTGGTGTTAACGATAGCAACAGAGCCGTCAGCTTTTTTCACTAACCAAGTCCAACCTGAACCGAAGTTACCGGCTGCTTGTGCGTTGAACTCTTCTTTGAATTTGTCGAAAGAACCGAACGCAGAGTTGATAGCGTCAGCTAATGCGCCAGTTGGCTCGCCGCCGCCATTTGGGCTCAGGCAGTGCCAGTAGAACGTATGGTTCCATACTTGCGCAGCGTTATTAAATACGCCACCTGAAGAAGATTTGATGATTTCTTCAAGTGATTTGCTTTCCATGTCGGTGCCTTTCACAGCATCGTTAAGCTTGGTTACGTAAGCGTTGTGATGCTTACCGTAATGGTATTCAAGCGTCTCTGCAGAAATGTGCGGTTCTAATGCATTTTTTTCATAAGGTAATGCTGGTAGTTCGAATGCCATGTCTAGACTCTCCATTCATTTTTCTTGTGAATTTGTTGAATTCGTTCCCATTTTACCATTGAAAACGAATCTTGCAGACTCAATATACTCAGATTGAGGCAGAAAAGATTATTTCAAGGGTAGTAGGCAATTATTTAATTGTCATTACACCAACCAATTGACGTAGCCATGTACTGCATTTGCGTCGCTGGCTATGTTAAACTTGCTGTCTTGAAATTCGTGGCTCGAATTGCCGAGAATGCCGATTGAAGTGAGGATGAAAGCATGGAAACTGTAGAGAAAATTAAGCAGCAGATCGCTGAAAACCCGATTCTGTTGTACATGAAAGGCTCACCAAAACTACCAAGTTGTGGTTTTTCATCACAAGCTTCACAAGCATTGATGAGCTGTGGCCAGGCGTTTGCCTATGTCGATATTCTACAGAATCCTGATATCCGCGCAGAACTGCCAAATTATGCAGACTGGCCGACATTCCCGCAGTTGTGGGTAGAGGGTGAGCTTGTTGGTGGTTGTGATATCATTCTGGAAATGTTCCAGAAAGGTGAACTGCAAGAACTTATTAATGAAGTTGCAGAGCGTCATCCTGCACCTTCTGAAGAGTAAAACTTTTAACGTTAAATTCTTTTAGTTAAAGCAACAAAAATGGAGAGTTAACATGGGTGTATTAGTAGGCCGTAAAGCTCCTAATTTCACTGCAGCGGCAGTATTGGGAACTGGTGAAATCGTTGAAGACTTCAACTTGCATGAGCAGATCAAAGGCAAGAAAGCTGTTGTTTTCTTTTACCCACTTGATTTCACTTTCGTGTGCCCATCTGAGTTGATCGCATTTGATCACCGCTTAGAAGAGTTCAAAAAGCGTGGCGTAGAAGTTATCGGTGTTTCTATCGATTCACAATTCACGCACAACGCATGGCGTAACACTGCTGAAGCAGACGGCGGTATCGGTGAAGTTAAATACCCACTAGTTGCTGACGTGAAGCACACTATCTGTAAGTCTTACGATGTTGAGCACCCAGAAGCGGGCGTTGCTTTCCGTGCGTCATTCTTGATCGACGAAGACGGCGTTGTTCGTCACCAAATCGTTAACGACCTTCCATTAGGCCGTAACATCGACGAAATGATTCGTTTGGTTGACGCGTTGAACTTCCACCAGAAGCACGGCGATGTATGCCCAGCTGGCTGGAAAGAAGGCGACGAAGGTATGAAAGCTGACGCTAAAGGCGTAGCTGACTATCTTTCTAAAAACGCAGGTAAGCTGTAAAGACGAAGAGCGCTGATAGCTGTTTGCTATTCGCTGTTTGTTTTAATAATGAAGGGCCGCCCAGATGGGCGGCCTTTTTTGTTGGCTAAAACAAAACAGTAGTGTACATTGTACATCATCTATTAAAGGGAAATGGTTATGTGTCACGGAATGACATTTATTGAGACTTCGGTGTTTACGAGGCAGAACAAAGAACTAGCATCGGATGATGATCTCAGGCGGTTACAAGAAGTGCTTATTGCTTTGCCAACTGCTGGGGCTGTAATCCCGGGTACGGGTGGGCTTCGGAAAATTAGAGTGGCGTTAGGCGCTCGAGGTAAGCGCGGAGGCGTTAGAGTTATCTATTACCTCGCGGACCGCGACTTTGTTTATCTGCTTTTAGCGTATGCGAAAAGTGTGAAAGAAAACTTAAGCGAAGCGGAGAAATCCGTCCTCCAGTCGCTGGCAAAACAATTGAAGGAGGCCCATCGGTGAATATGTTTGATGATTTAAAATCTTCGTTGGAAGAGGCTGTCGAAATAAGCAAAGGTGACGTTGAGGCTTCGCGTCAGGCGAACTATAAAATAGCTGATGTAAAAGCGATCCGCAGTCAATTACAGGTTTCGCAAGTTGATTTTGCGCATGCACTGGGAATGAGTGTTGATACCGTTAAAAGTTGGGAGTCGAAGCGGCGTAATCCCACAGGGCTTGCCGCTAAGGTACTTTTGACTATCGAGGAGGAGCCTATTCTTTATCACGCGTTAGCTCAGCAATCATTGGATAAAGCGTAGGTGACGGCGGCGTTGGCGTGCAGTTCGGTGGTGTCGTAGAGTGGCACTGTTGTATCTGTGGGCTTGATGAGCATGCCGATTTCGGTGCAGCCAAGAATGACTGCTTGTGCACCTTGTTGATGCAAATCGTTGATGATGTCGAGATAGGCTTGCTTTGACGCTTGTTTGGTCACGCCCAAGCATAATTCTTTGAAAATCACTTCATGTATTGTATTTCTTTGGCTTTCGTTGGGCACGAGCACGCTCACGCCTTGTGCTTCGATGCGTTCGCGGTAGAAGGCTTGTTCCATGGTGAATTTAGTGCCGAGTAGGCCAACGGTGGTAATGCCGTCGGCTTTTAATGCTTCAGTGGCTGCATCAACGATATGTAATAGCGGAATAGTTACAGCTTTCTGTACCTCGGGTGCGACTTTGTGCATGGTATTGGTACAAATAAGCAAAAAGTCGGCGCCTGCTGCCTCGATTGATTGGGCTGCTTTCACCAGGATATCTGCCGTGCCTTGCCAATCGGCCTGATGTTGAAGCGGTTCGATTTCAGCGAAGTCGACACTGTTGAGAAGAACCTTTGCGGAGTGTAAGCCTCCCAAACGTTCACGAACCCCCTCATTGAGAAGTCGATAGTAAGTTTGTGTGGACTCCCAACTCATACCACCGATTAAACCGATTGTTTTCATCTTGCTCAAATACCTTGTTCTGGTTACATTGCCTCAGCTTAGGGCGCACTTGTTGCGATTGCAATCGCCATCAAAATAAGGAGAGTTCATTGTTAGTTCCATTGCAAAAAGACGACTACGCGTTGGTGTCAGGCTGGTTAGCGGACCCTGAAGATCACTTCAAGGTGTGTGGTAATGCTTTTAGTTACCCACTGAAACGTGAGGTGTTTGAGCTCTTTTTTGTCGAAAGTGCGGGCGATCCTGATGTGCGCTTGTGTTTCAAATTTTGTGTCGATGGCAAGGCGGTGGGAATGGTGCATTTCACGCGCATTGATCGCAAAAACGACTTTGGTCATATCGGCGTGGCGATGGTGAACCCTCAGCTACGCTCGGCAGGGCATGGAAAAGCGATGTTTAGTGCCATACTCAAACTCGGTTTTGAAGAGCTGAATTTTCATCGCATCGACTTAAATGTATTTGAGTCAAATGAGCGAGCACTAAAGTTCTATCGTGAGACCTTTGGTTTTCAGGTCGAGGGTCTTGCGCGCGACACCATCAAAAAGGATGGCGAGTACCAGGGCTGGTATACCCTGAGCCTACTTAAGCCTGAATGGGACGCTCGATAATGACGGATGTAAGTCTGCGTAGATTTCGCGATACTGATGCCGACGCATTGCGCAGACTATTAACCGAAACCGTGCGACAGATAAATCAGCGTGATTACACAGCGGCGCAAATTGCTGCGTGGGCCCCGGACGACTATGACCGCCAAGCATGGCTTAAACGCTTGCAGCAGAATCAGCCCATAGTCGCCGAAATCGACGGTACGATTGTTGGCTTTGCCGATGTGCAAGCTGACGGCTATATCGACCACTTTTTTTGTAGCGCAGCCAGACAAGGTCAAGGCGTTGGACGCGCGCTGATGGAACATCTACTCGCCCATGAGTATCCACGTTTTTATGCCAACGTAAGCATCACCGCACGGCCTTTCTTTGAGCGTTTCGGCTTTCGCTTAGTGCGGGAACAGCAAGTTCCGATTCGTGGTGAAACCTTAACCAACTATCTCATGGAAAAATTAAATTACGAGAACTAAAGAACTTTTTTTGTCACTGGCACGACTTTAATGGCACGAATTGAGTGACGAAAAGAGAATCATCTATGTTCAAAGCGACCGTTGCGAGCTTGGCAATCTTACTGAGCCCCGTTTTGATTGCTGCGGAATCCACTACTGAAAAGACCCCAACCACGGTAGAAGCACAGACTCAGGCTTTCGAGTCGTTTTTACTCGACTATAAAAAAGAAAAACGTATTCCTGGCCTATCGGTTGCTGTCGTAAAAGATGGTGAAATTGTTTACGAAAAAGCCCATGGCATTTCGCATCTAGAGGGACAGGTACCAGTGACCACTGAGACGCCGTTTTGGATTGCGTCGGTGAGCAAGTTTTTTGTTGGAACCGCGTTCTTGAAACTGATCGAAAGTGGTGAGCTTAGTTTTGAAGATACCTTGAATTCCACGCCTGGTTTCGCCGACTACTGCAAATGGTTGGCGGGTTCGGGCATTGTGTTTGGCAGAAACCTCAAGTGTGACCAGACGTTTAAGTTAAAACATGCCTTAAATCACTCGGTAAACGGTAAAGTAGATAGTGCGTTCTTCTACAATTCTATCTTTTATTCGCGCCTGTCGCGTTTTCTCGAGGCCAAACGTGGCAATCCCATTGCCATGGCCGAAGGTCGTCACAATGAGCTTGCACAGGTGATCACCACAGCGATTTTTGAGCCGGCGGGTATGAATGATTCAATCGCCGGTTTGTGGGATGAGAGCCGCATGGACGTTTTCTTTCGTCGCTCACGTGGCTACGATATAGAAGACAACCATTACGTTTACCGTCGCGATCCAGAGCGACACATGGCTGGCGGCGCGGGTGTAAGCTCGACCGCAGGGGATATTGCGCGGTTTGATATTGCCCTCGACGCCGGCAAAATTCTGTCGCCGGAATTTATGGCACACACTACCACTGAATACACGACCGAAGAGGGTAAGAAAATTCCTTACGCTTATGGTCGTTACATTCAGTGGATCGAGGGAGAGAAAATCATTTGGCATTCAGGCTGGGACGAAGAAATCGGTTTTACCGCTGCATATATTAAGTTTCCTGAGCGTGGTATCACGGTAGTCGTTTTAGCCAACAACGAAGGCTTATGGTGGGGCAACCCGCTTGATCGCCCCGCAATTGAAAAGTCAGTTGTGTTTCAAAAAGCCAGCGCGATATTTAGCGATAGATAGGGTTATTCCGACCAAATCGCATATTCGTTGCCACTAGGACAAGTGAAATGAAAACGGCGGCCTCCGGGGAATTCGAATATAGGTTTGATCACGGTGCCGCCGGCGTTTTCTACATTTTGCTGAGCTTGCTCGAGTTCTGCGCTATAAAGCACCACCAGTGCACTGCCATTGGCTGTCGTGGCTTTGAGGTCAGAGCGATAAAAGCCACCATCAAGACCTGCACCTTGAATCGCCGCGTAGTCTGGACCGTAATCCACAAAGCTCCAACCAAAGGCGTCAGCGAAGAACTTTTTCGTGGCTTCGATTTTTGATGCTGGTAGCTCAACGTAATTAATTGATACACTAGCCATCCGGTTATATTCCTTTTGATGTCCGTTAATGGATTGAGTATAGCCGTGGTCTTCTATTAATTGCAGCACATACAGAGGTTTTATGCCTGAGTCGGCAGGAAAACGATTAAATAAGTTTATTAGCGAAAGTGGTTTTTGCTCGCGGCGTGAAGCCGATCGTTTTATTGAGCAGGGCGTCGTTAAAATTAATGGCAAACCGGCTGTACTCGGCGATCAAGTCATGCCCGGCGATGAGGTGACGGTCAACGGTCGAAATATCAAACCCACGGATAAAGAGAAGTTTGTCTTTATTGCACTGAATAAACCTGTGGGTATTGTCAGTACCACCGACTCATCTGAGCCGAAAAACATGATTGATTTTATCGGCCATAAGAGCCGAATTTTTCCGATCGGACGGTTAGATAAAGATTCATCAGGGTTGATTTTTCTAACCAGTAACGGAGACCTCGTTAATAAAATTCTACGTGCGGGCAATAAACACGAAAAAGAGTATGTGGTGACGGTTGATCGGCCGATCACACCTGATTTTATTAAAGGTATGGCTGGTGGTGTGCCGATTCTCGGTACGGTGACGAAAAAATGTAAGGTGCGCCAAGAATCACAGTTTACCTTCCGCTTGACGCTTATTGAAGGCATGAATCGTCAGATCCGTCGCATGTGTGAATACTTTGGCTATGAAGTGCGTAAGCTCGAGCGCGTGCGCATTATGAACGTCAGCCTCGGCCGCCTGCAGGTCGGACAATGGCGAAATCTCACCGAGAAAGAGCTGGCGGAGCTAATGAAGTCAATTGAGCACTCGTCGTCGGAAGCGCCCGAAGGGCATCGACGCCGCAAGCCGCCACAAAAAATTAAAGAGAAGGTGGGTCAGGGTGGCCTGAAGCCTGCGCCACGGGGTAAGCGAGCTTCAGCCAAAGACGATGAGTCACCATGGGCGCAATCGCGCCATGCAAAAAAGCCGCAAGAGACCGGTGCTAGCCGCCGCAAGCTAAAGCTGAACAAACCCGCCGACGATTAAAGTGAAGGGCGTTTTACAACGCCCAGGCGCGGAAACGTTTGGCTTTGATCTTGTCGTTGTTGATCAGAGCAAGTGCATGATTCACTTTGTTCGCTTTTACCGCGACATAAGCCCACTGCGCTTGCACTTTGATCTTGCCAATGTCATCGACGTTCAGCTTCTTATCACGCGTTAACGCACCCACGATGTCGCCTGGCCGGAGCTTATGCTTTTTGCCGCCATTCAGTTGCAAGGTCACAAAGTCAGCGGTCAATGGCGGCACCGTCGTGTTGAGTGCCGGTAGCTCGAGTAGTTTAATAGGCGCTGATAGCGTATCTTCGAGCAAACGCATCTTGTAATCGTCTTTCGCACCGATAAGCGTGACCGCAAGTCCTTCGGCACCCGCACGACCAGTCCGGCCGATGCGGTGTGTATGGGTGGCGATATCGTGCGCCATCCCTACGTTAATCACCAAGTCGAGTTCAGCAATATCCAAACCGCGCGCCGCTACATCGGTGGCGACCAGCACACGACCACTACCGTTGGCAAATTGCACCATGGTCTGGTCGCGGTCTTTCTGCTCCATGTCACCGTGCAAAGCAAGCGTGCTAAAGCCTTTGCTTTTTAGTGCATCGGCAATGTTTTGCGTCTCAACTTTGGTGGTACAGAACACCATGCAGTTGCCAGGTTGCAGTTCAAGCAATAGTGCGCGCACTGCTTGCGATGGTGCAGTATCACCAAGTTCATAAAAGCGCTGTTGAATCGAAATGTGCGTTTGGCTCGCCGCAACTTTTATAATCTCAGCATCGTTGCATATCTGCTTGGTGAGCTGGCGAATACCTTGCGGATAGGTCGCACTAAACAGTAAGGTCTGGCGCTCTTTCGGCGTCTTCGCGATGATACCCGCGAGCTCGTCCTGAAAGCCCATTTCGAGCATGCGATCGGCTTCGTCTAACACCAGCGTTTGCAGCTGCGCGAGGTCAAGGCGGTTCGCTTGTAAATGATCAAGCACTCGGCCCGGCGTCCCAACTAACACATGCGCCCCATGTTCGAGTGACGCTGCTTGTATTTTGGACGGCGCACCGCCGCACAAGGTTAAGACCTTAACGTTGCCCATTACTTTCGCCAACTTACGAATTGCCTCAGCGACTTGCTCGGCGAGCTCGCGCGTGGGGCAGAGCACGAGCGCTTGCGGAGCAAAAGAGTCGATGTTGAGCTTACTCAATAAGCCGAGTGCGAATGCCACGGTTTTACCTGAGCCGGTTTCAGCCTGAACCACCACGTCGTCGCCTTTCAAAATATGCGGCAAACTGTACGCCTGTACCTGCGTCATTTCGGTAAGGCCAGCCTCGGCAACGCCAGCTTGAAGGGCTGCCATGAGGCTGAGTTCGGTAAAAGGTTTGGTGGTCGACATGGCGAAGCAACTCTTGCTAAAAATGAGCGCGGAGTATAACAGAGCCATGCCAGAAGTATTCATTTTAATCGCATTGCCGGCTGACAATCATTTTAGTTGAGTACTACTTTAAGGCCCGCATGCGCAGTTCCGGCGTTGAACGAATATAAAGCGTCACGTCAGTCTTGGCCGTGAGCTTTTTATGATTGTCTGTTGTGGAGAAGTAGCTACCTGGATTAAGCTCTTGTGTGGCTTTTGGGTCGATGAGTTCAATTTTACCGCTAATAACCACGGCTCTTGAAAGTATCTTAGCGCTTTCTATCGCCACTGTTGTGCGCGCCGGAATCTTGACCAACAGGCCATGCTCACCCGTTGTGGTATTCTGCCATAGGTAGCTAATTTCGAGAGCCTCGCCAGTCAACAAATTGGTTTGTTCTGATGATAACCAGATTCGATTGGCAGCATGCAAGTTGAGAGGTTGTTCACCATTGTCGAATCCTTGCTCGGCCGGTTTTACCAAATACGGACCTCGCTCGATTTCAAGATAGATAAGATTTTCTTCGCCTTGTGCCGCAGTGATGTGGTTTTTTCCAGCTGGTTGCGTCCAAAAAGATCCTGACGGAAGCCAAAACATCGCCGCATCGGGGTCATCGTTATGTACCTGGCCTTTTATCACGATACCGCGGTAGGTGATATTGTGAATATGAGGTGGTGACGAAAAGCCATCTTTGAATTTCACTAATACGCCACTAGCTCGATCACGTGTTCGATCGCCCCACAAATCTGCGGCTGCAGGGCTGGCATCGCCACGCAAAGGATTTAAGTAACCCCATTGAACTTGTTCCGATGTGATGACCTGATCGGTATCGACTTCAGCGGCACTAACCTCGAACGAGCTAGCTACTACGATAGCTAATGTGAAGCATTGCAAGAGTTTCTTACTGCACATAATGGCATTCCTCTTCTAAAGTTGGCAGTTTGATGAGCCTAGCTTTGGCTAGGCTCTAATGTGTTGTTAGACCGAAATCACAATTTTGCCCATCGCATCGCCACTTGCGAGTCGTTGATGTGCTTCGTTCGCTTGCTCGAGCGTATACGAAGTACTATCCAGCACTGGTTTCAATTCACCGTTATCAACCAAAGTAGCGAGCTTCTGTAGAATTTCGGTATGTGCTTCACGGCCGATATTGTGAATCATTGGTATCAGCATGAAGACTACGTGTAATGACAGGCCTTTAACGTGTGCTAAGGTTAGATCGAGTTCCACCATTGAAACGGTTGAGGCTATTTGGCCATTGAGCTTTGCAGCGGCAAAGGAGTTCGCCATATTAGCACCACCCACAGAGTCAAAAATAACATCGAAGCCAGAGCCGCCGGTATGTGCTGCGACATAGTCATCAACATGCTCTGTTTTATAGTCAATGGCTGTTGCGCCAAGGTTTTGGATCAGATCGAGTTTTTGGCTACCGTGACCTGTTGAAAAAACTTCCGCTCCAAAATGTTTAGCTAGTTGCAGGGCGATATGTCCCACACCGCCAGAGCCACCGTGCACCAAGACTTTTTGGCCGGCAGTGACGCCTGCGCGGATAAGTCCTTCGTAAGCGGTAATACCAACAAGTGGTAATGCTGCTGCTTCACGCATCGATAGTGAACGCGGTTTGTGCGCAATTAGATTTACATCAGCGACAATGTATTCGGCAAGAGTACCTGGTAAATCGCCTAAGCCACCGGCACAGCCGTAAACTTCATCACCGACTTGGTAGCCCTCAACATCGTTTCCTACCGCTTCGACCACGCCCGCAAAATCCATGCCTAGCAGGGCGGGCGTATTAGGCGCAAAAGGTAAGTCCGGACCAGCTTCACGAATTTTTAAATCGACCGTGTTTACGCTCGAAGCTTCGATCTTTACCAGCACATGCCCAGGTTTTGGTTGTGGCATGTCGAGCTCAGCCAATACCATTTTTGCACCATTGCTATAATCTTTAACAACCATTGCTTTCATAAGGTTCTCCTCAAAATGAATCTTTGTTCAGTCGAGGGAAAGTATAAGAGCTATCATTTGTGATGATAATTGCTATCATTATGGAATTACTTTTTAGATTTTATTGATAATGAATATCGAACACCTTGAGCTATTCGTTCGCATCGCGAGCACTCACAATATCAGTCAAGCCGGTGCCGAGCTGGGCCTCTCACCAGCGGTTGCGAGCGCTCATATCGCACGTTTGGAGAAGAATCTTGGTGTCCGACTCTTGCATCGAACAACACGAAAGGTTGCTTTAACGCAAGATGGAGCAGCATTTCTTCAGTATGCCGAGCAAATAATTGCCAGTATTAATGCGGCTAAAGCCGCGGTGGGAATTGGAAATTTACTGCCGAGCGGTCGCATTAGGTTAGCGACACCAGCCTCGTTTGGGCGGATGCATATTGTACCAGCGCTGCCGGATTTTCTAGCTCAGTATCCTGATATCTCGATTGATTTAAAATTGTCCGACACCATGGTCGACTTGGTCGAAGGCGGTTTTGATCTTGCGATTCGCAATGCGGAATTACCTGATTCGAGTTTTGTGGCGCGCAAAATCGCCACTGATAGGCGTGTCGTATGTGCTGCACCTGCGTACCTTGAGCGCTTTGGGACACCAAAGCAGCCAAGTGATCTCGCTGAACATAATTGCATCACGTTGGGCGGACTTGACCATTGGAACTTCAACGAGCAAGGCAAAGTGACGACCGTCAAGGTTCACGGCAATCTCAGTACCGATAATGGCGAGGCTTTGCGCGATGCTTGCAAGAGAGGCATCGGGCTCACCATCAATTCCCGCTGGAGTGCCTATCAAGATCTCGCCAGTGGTGCTTTGGTCGAGTTACTGCATGACACTCCTTTGGCGAGTAAAACCGCAATTTGGGCGGTGTACCCTAGTTCGCGACAATTGGCGCCTAAAGTACGGGTGCTGATCGACTATTTGTTGCACTATTTTGGTGAGACGCCCTATTGGGACTCTAAAGTATCTTGATTTTTGTAGACGGGTAGTCTAATTTATCTGTATGACTTCTATTCAGCTCATAAAAAGACGTCGCGGACGTCCGCCCAAAGATGCAAGCGGGCACAATGAAACTCGACAACAGCTTGTTCGCGCGGGCGTTGAGCTGCTGACAGAAGCCGGCTATTCGAGTACGGGGTTAGATGCCATTCTAAAACGCGTGCAAATTCCCAAAGGCTCTTTTTATCACTACTTCAAAAGTAAAGAAGCCTTTGGCGAGGCGCTGATCGAGAATTACAACAGTTTCTTTAAAGCGAAACTCTCCAAGAATTTACAGGTGCTCCCGCAGCAGCCACTTCAAGGCTTCTACAATTTTGTTGACGATGCGATAGCGGGTCTAGAAAAGTACAACTTTCGCCGCGGCTGCCTGGTCGGCAATTTAGGCCAAGAGCTCTATACGTTACCGGCGCACTATCGGCAGCTGCTCAATGATGTGTTTAGTGAGTGGCAAAAACTCGTTGCGGACTACCTAGCAGCTGAGCAAAAGCTCGGGCATATTTCCGACAAGTGTGATTGCCAGCAACAAGCAGCTCTGTTTTGGACGGGGTGGGAAGGTGCAGTGCTTCACGCAAAGCTTCAGCAAAGCGCAGAACCCGTAAGACAATTTAGTGATTATTTTGCCGCTATATTACAAAACTGATTTTTATTTGAATTAAATTAGACGACCGGTCTAATAAAGGAGGTTTAACCATGAAAGCCATCGTTATTGAGAAAAACGACGATCAACAAACCACTACCTTGCAAGATACTAATGACGAACTACTTAGTGCTGGTGATACGCTCATTGATGTAGAGTTCTCAGGCTTAAATTACAAAGATGCCTTGGCGATTTGTCACAAGCCGGGCGTTATACGTAAGTGGCCGATGATTCCTGGTATTGATTTCGCTGGTACCGTAAAAAGTTCTGATAACAGTGCTTTTAAGCCGGGTGATAAGGTGCTGCTCAATGGCTTTGGCGTAGGCGAAGTCCATACCGGTGGGTTGGCACAACAAGCGCGCGTGAAAAGTGACTGGTTAGTGCCTTTACCTGATGGCATAAGCGCAGAACAGGCCATGGCGATTGGTACTGCTGGCTATACAGCAATGCTATGTGTGTTGGCGCTGGAAGAGCAGGGCGTTATGCCCACAAGTGGAGATATCTTAGTAACCGGCGCTGCTGGTGGAGTAGGTTCCGTTGCCATTGCATTACTGGCGAAACTTGGCTACTTAGTGACCGCAGTTTCAGGACGCCAAGAATTACAAGATTATTTGCACGAACTGGGTGCTAAAACGATCTTACCGCGTAGTGATTTCGAAGGAAAAGTGAAACCCCTCGACAAAGCACGCTTTGCTGGTGTCGTTGATGTTGCTGGCTCCACCGTGTTAGCAAACGCTATTGCTCAAACCGAGTATGGTGGCGTGGTGACAGCCTGTGGTCTCGCCGCTGGAATGGATCTGCCTACTTCCGTTGCACCGTTTATCTTACGTGGAGTAAAACTCATCGGAATTGATAGCGTAATGGCTCCAATGAGCAAACGTATAGAAGCATGGCAACGTTTAGCCCAAGATCTGGATCTGTCATTGCTCAAAGAAATGACGCATATTGTTGGCATGAGCGACGTAGAGGAAACAGCTCAACAGCTTCTTGCTGGCCAAGTTCGCGGTCGTACTGTGGTGGATGTTAATCGCGATTGAACTAGAGTGTAAAACGTGGTTTAAAAAAATCGATAAAAGCGCTAATGCGTGATGAAAGTGCTGTATTTCGATAGTAAACCGCGTTTACCTGCTCGCGAGGGTTATTCATTAGGCGATTGGTGTCGGTGAGCAAGGGAGTTAGCTTACCGGCACGGATGTCGTCAGCGATCATAAAGTTAGATAGGCACGCTATCCCAGTACCTTCAATTGCCAACCGGCGCATCAACTCACCGCTACTTACAGCGATATCGGGCGATAGGTACAAACCTCCATCGATGGGCCACGTATTGAGTTGTTCATTGTGCATGAAACCGATTTTAGTATGTGTTCTGAGTTCGTTACTTGATTGTGGTCGTCCATTTTTACTTAAGTAGGTTGGGCTTGCGACAATGTGTAATGAAGAGCGGCCCAGCGGAGTGGCGTGTAACGAGGAGTCTTCAAGAGCACCAATTCGAATTGCAACATCGACTTTACGCTGAATCAGATCGATAAAACCTTCAGACGCAGCAAGTTCGAGCTTTATATCCGGATATATTGCACGGAATTCCCGCACGTGCGGGGCTACCTGATGGATCAAGAATGGCGTTGCTGCATCGATACGCAATAATCCTTGCGGTTTGTGTTTTCCCTCTATCAGCTTATGTTCAGCGAATTCAAGCTGTTCAAGAGCAGGACGAACCATCGATAGATAGGTTTGTCCCTCATTGGTCAGTTCGATCCGGCGTGTGGTACGCGTAAAAAGATCCTCGCCCAAACTTTTTTCCAATCGCTTGATAGCACGCGAACATTGTGCGATTTCGATATCAAGGAGTCGTGCAGCTTCCGTGAAACTTCCCGCATCGGCTACGGCAAGAAAGATTTCAATGTCACTCGACTTTGCGCGCATGGCTCGCCCTATTTTTGTTAAATATGCAAAAGTAATTTTTAAATAATAGCGTTTTTCGCATTAAAAACAAAACGCAAAATAGCCTCCACTAACACAGGAGGAATATTTATGCCTATTGCATTATTAGCATTAACGCTGAGTGCCTTTGCTATTGGCACAACAGAGTTTGTAATCGTAGGACTCGTCCCAACTATTGCCGAGAGTCTCGGTGTTTCGTTGCCATCCGCAGGACTCTTGGTGAGTCTCTATGCTGTCGGTGTTGCTGTCGGGGCACCAGTTTTAACTGCACTTACTGGGAAATGGAATCGTAAAGCAGTATTACTATGGTTAATGGCATTGTTTATTGGCGGCAACTTACTTGCTTGGCAAGCGCCATCGTATGAAACATTAATCGTTGCTCGATTGTTGACCGGACTTGCTCACGGGGTATTCTTTTCAATCGGCTCCACAATCGCAACTAGTCTCGTCGCGAAAGAGAAGGAAGCTAGTGCGATTGCAATTATGTTTACCGGTCTAACTGTTGCACTGGTAACAGGCGTTCCTTTAGGAACTTGGATTGGCCAGACTTTTGAGTGGCGGACCACGTTCTTGGTGGTTAGTTTACTCGGAATTGTTGCTTGGCTTGGGAGTGCCTTGCTGATACCAAACAACCTCAAACAAGCCCAAACGGCGAAACTGCGTGATCAGTTTAAAGTTTTAACTCATCCCCGGTTATTGTTGGTCTACGTGATTACTGCGTTAGGTTATGGCGGAACATTCACGACCTTTACTTATTTAGCGTCAATTTTAGAAGATGTTTCAGGCTTCAGCGCGGGTGCGGTAAGCCTTCTTATTCTCGCTTACGGTCTGTCGGTCGCCATCGGCAATATCTACGGCGGCAAACTTGCTGACAAGTTGGGGCCGGTTAAAGCACTGACGATTATCTTTGGCGGTTTGGCGCTAATCTTGGCAGTATTTTATTTTTCTGCGCATAACTCGTGGACAGCGTTACTAACGATATTGGTGTGGGGTGGTTTTGCCTTCGGTAACGTACCCGGCTTGCAAGTTTATGTAGTGCAACTGGCTGAGAAGTACACGCCGAAAGCAGTTGATGTGGCGTCCGGGCTAAATATAGCTGCATTCAATGTCGGAATTGCAATTGGTGCTTGGCTCGGGGGCCATATTGTGGCTGGCCTTGCACTGATGGATACAGCATGGATAGGCGCATTGATAGTCTTAATGGCGCTGGTCTTAACAAGGCTCTCTGGCCGACTCGAGAAACAGAAAGTCACTGCAGAGACCGCTTAATCCGCAGCCTAAAGGTTTAGGTCGACCGGAGGTGATGTGCTTCGGTCGATTTGACGTGTCAGCGGTTTTAAAATTGTAGTGCTTAGCTAAAACGTCGTAATCTAATGTCATATCAAACATTCATATGACAAAGGAATAACGATGATTGGTGTTTTGATCGAATTTGATGTTCTGGAAGGTAAAGAACAGGCGTTTATCGACGCTTGGGAGCGTACCACAGAGATTATTTATCAACGCTTCGGCAGCCTCGGCTCGCGTTTACACAAAGAAACTTCGGGGCTTTATGTCGCTTATGCACAATGGCCCAACAAAGAGCAGTATCAAGCCGAACACATCTGGTCTGAGGCTGACGCGGCTGTGCGAGCTGAAATGCGTAGTACCCTAGTTGCGGGTAAGCCAAAGTCGGTCCGTGTACTCGATGTCGTTGCTGACCTATTGAAGTCTGATGTTGCTTAATCTTTCACAGCGAAAACCTGAATAATATCGAGTACTGGCCCTTTAGTGTCAGTAGTACCGCCAATCACAAAGATTTCGTCGCCGAAGATGACCGCTGCATTATGGCGACTGCCTTGGTAGGGCATATCAGCGTTTGACCATTGCTGAGTGTTGAAATCAAACACCAGCGCTTGGTCGAGCCTACTGTAATTGCCGAACACGTAAAGTTTGTCATCATGCACTGCAACAGAATGTGCGCTGGTTGCGGATGGCATGTCAGGCATTGCTTGCCAGGTATCAGTGGTAGGGTTATAGCAATCAAAGCGAGCGAAGGTGTCGTTATGGTTATAACCGCCGACTGCACATAGCTTGCCATCGTGACTAAAAGTCTTGGTGTCGCGTGCGTCTGGCAAGTCGGCCATGCGATTCATTTGTTCATTGGTGAAGTCATAAGCAGTCACTAACGCAGTTGCACGAAATTCGCCGTTTTCACTGGCTTCGGCATCAAATGTTGAGCCGCCGACCACGTAAATTTGTTCACCTAAACGCGCAGCGCTGTTGAGACGGCGCGGCAGATGCATCCTCGTACGGCTGACTTTGCGCGTGCGGGTATTAAAAATCTCAATCGTTGGCTCGATCCGATAGCGCCCTTCATGAACGCCAACACCACCAAAGATATAGATCAGCTCGTTACCATCCCAAACGGCCGACCCATAGCGTCGCGGCAGAATGCGCACTGGCAGTACCGTCGAAGTCTTGGTTACTGGATCGATGCGCTCGATGTTACCAATAAATCCACGCTCGTTGGCGCCACCAAATACATAAATGGCTTCGTCATCTGCCACTGCGGTGTGACCGAAACGGGCATAATTCAGCGTCGCAGATTCGGCTTGTGGGGCTGGCGCTTCGGGTGCGCTGGCACAGCCGGAGGCAATGAGGACTAAAGAAATCGCAAACACGCGAAGGATGGTGCGGGGGGTAGCAATCATGGTAGCGCCTTATTGGTTTTATAACGTCCTTGACCGCGGTTGAGATTAACTATTGAAAGTTTTGTTGTAAACATAAAGTTGCTATTTATTCTATAAATAATTACATTTTCAGAGGATGAAACTTACAAGGAATGTCGCAAATGAAGCCTATAGTTCTCGCATTTTTACTTGTCTCCTCATTCTATTCAGCATCAGCTGAGAGCTGTTCCTTTAGAATTAAAGGAGGCGATCTCGTGCGCTGTGGTATGACAAAAATGGAAGTGATGGATAAAGTCGGCCAACCCGATATGCGCGATCGTCAGTCTATCGGTGTTAACGACGGCTTCGGAAGAGGTGGGCGCAGCGTTGAAGCTTGGTCGTACATCGTTCGCGGAGACATAGGCGGTCAATATTATCTAACGGTCATGTTCTCTGGAAATAAAGTCGTTGATATTGAGTCGAGACAGGCGCGCAGATAAAACAATGAACCCATTTAGATGTCTTTTATTGTTTGCGCAGTGGCTTCGTTCAAAGTGGGGAATTGGAGCCATTGCTATTATTGTTCTTCTCGGACTCATTTATCCATATGCGAAGGAGCAAGTGCTAATCGATTCCTGCCTTGATAGCGGCGGAGCTTGGTCCAAGAAACACTTTGAATGCCGAAGGTAAGTTGGTATCTCCATGAATCGGGGAAGTCTGCTATGAGCGAGCTGCAGACTGTCATCTTTAATAAAGCGATGGTCTGTTAAAGACAATTACCGGTCGTTCGATCTTGAGCAAAATAGAGGCAACGAATGATCACAGTTTTCAAGAAGCAGACATTCAACCTATAAAAGACGACATTGAGCGCACAATGAGAATGTACGTTTTGAATTGCTGGTTATGCGTCTCAGCAGTAGCCATTCTAAAATAATTCACTTGCTCGCATAAAAAAACTTAAAGTTGCTACTTTTTACTTCCTGGAAATTTGAACGATCTGGCCACATCTATCGCAGAAAGTATGACGAGATTTTAATTTTCGGTAACTTGAAATAACGTCGTCGAGCTCTTGAGAAGAAATACCCATGGAATCGGATATTTTCTCAATAGCGACTCGTTCATCTAGACTAATAATGCCGTCCTGTAATGCTGTATCAATTTCTCTAGTGAGCAGTTTTCGTCTTGTGCGGAGTTCATCACCGAACTTTGCTGCAAGCGTGGCAGCTGGCAAGGCTACGATCCCAACTCCTAGTAGCATGATAAAAATAGATATAAATTTCCCCAAAAAGGTTACAGGTGTTACGTCGCCATAACCCACGGTTGTCATGGTCACTACCGACCACCAAATGGCACTCGGTATGCTATCAAAAACATCGGGTTGAGCGTCATTTTCAACACTGTACATAACACTTGCAGAAAGAATAACAAGTACGCTCATTATAATTACTGCCGCGCCTATACTGGGTAACTCCTTTCTTAAAACATCTATAAATAGTCTGAGTCCTTTAAAATAGTGTGTAAGTTTTAATAACCTGAGCATTCGTAACATTCTTAGGTATCGCAAATCTATGGCAAAGATAAATGACAAGTAAAAGGGCGCGATTGCTAAAAAGTCGATAAGAGAAACGGGGCTAAGAATATACTTAATTCTTGATTTTATGGGGGCTGCTTTATTCTGGTTGGGGGATTCAATCGAAACCCAGATTCGTGCAACATATTCCAGTGTAAAAATAACGACCGAAAAGGTGTTAAATAAGAAAAATTCACGGTGATATTTTTCACCGATAAGTTTGTAGGATTCAAGAATAATCGCGATCACATTTAGAATGATTAGCAGTACAATAAAACCGCTGAGCAATCTACCTGGCTTTGGGCCATCAAAGCCGTACTCTAACAATCTGTATATTTTCTTTCTGATAGTTTGCTCTCTCATAATTGACTCTGTTATTCACACTTAACCTAAGGCCTTTAAGCACTGCTTAAGATTGCACTTGTTCTTCTTTAGAGAATGTAAGGTAGGCTCTGGTCACTGGAATCGCTATTTGCGAGATTAACGCTGTACCCCACAACAAATTGCCCACTAAAGCTGGAACGTAAGGTAAAATCAGCAACGTAAATAGAGCAAGTGCAACACCAAACATTCGAACTTTAGCTGTTGCGAATCGATGAGCGATACGTTGCTCAATGTTGTATTGAATCCAGAGTAAACTGAGTAAATAAGTTGCAAGCCCAATACAGCCTATCGCACCGTATTTAAGAGGATACGGGTCCCAAAACCCAACTTTTACTTCACCTGCTAGTGCGACGCCTACCATTACGGCAGACAACATAAGGAGCAAATGTGCTAACCACCAATTAACTAATGTCATCTTATTTTGATTTTTAGGTTTACCATTGCCTACAAAATCGAAGTATATCCAGCACTGAACAAATACTGCGACGCCACCAAACATAAAGTTAAACAGCACTTCTGGTGTAACTTTGTAAACGCCCTTTTCTGAAAGTGTTATTACCAGCTTAAAAAAGCCTTCACCTACGACAATTAATAAAAGCAAAGCGAATCGCTCTGACATATGTCCCAATCTTGGTAAAAAGCGCCTACACTCCAGGACGCCAATTTTAGGAAGCATATATAGCAGTTGAATTGAAAGCACGGTAAGAGCGAATAAAGCAAAATTGTATGGTGCAGGTAAAAAAGCACTGATTGCGAATAAAATAGCAAGAATAAAGAAATTTCTACTTACGGTGCGTGATAGCACAGTCGCTTCAATTCCCAACCTATTTGTTCGATGATATAAGTATGCGGTTATCATCCTGTTGGCTGCATAGGCAAGCGCGAAATACATCCACCCTTTATCTAAAACGTGAGGTATTGATGCCGCCATCACCATCGCAGTTACGATCTGACCGGACATGATCAGTCGATGCTTAACGTCAGTGCTAACGTAAAGTGAATTAAATACGCTGGAATCAGCCCATGCGAACCATACTGCTATAAACAAACCGGAAAAAGATAGAAAACCACCCATGGTCAGATGGTCACTTAAGAAGTTACCAAGTAAGAAAATTATGACCACATGAATCAAATCATAGAATAACTCTACCCAGTGCACATGGTCATGTGCATCTTCATGATCTAAATGGTGCCTCGGCAGTCGCCACATTGGATGATTTTCTAATGACATACTAGTTCTCCGGTTTTTCCCAGGTGTAAGGCTTCATGGCATCATCTACCTCTGTATGAGTTAACGCATTAGTGAAATTAGAGATGAGTTTTGATGCTAACCCTGTGAGGACTTCTAATGCCTGGCGCTTGGTGTAGCCAGCACTTAGAAACTCATTTAATCTGTCGTCACCGATATGCCCTCGGTTGTCTAGAAGAGCTTTGGTGAAATCGTGAAGCGCCTGAAGTTTAGCATCAGGTAGTGCAGTGCCATTTCTTAATGCTTCAATCACGTCATCAGGCATTTTTGATGACTTCATCATCCAGGTATGGCCAGGGACACAATAGTGACAGTTATTCTCGAAATTTGATGTCATAAACACAACTTGCTGCTCAATTGGACTCAGCGTTGTGTCCTTCATAAAGGCTGTAAAGGTATCGTTGTACGCTTTATAGGTTGCCGGTGCTTCAGCCAAAATTTTATGCAGGTTGGGAATCATCCCAAAGCCAGCTAATGACTGCTCCATTAATGGTTTCGATTCTTCAGGAGCAGTATCAGGCTCGTAATATGTAAACATAATAAACTCTCTAATTTGAAAACTGGGTTAAAAGGTGATCGAATGTTTCGACATTATGTGCGCCAGATAACGCTTGTTCACCGTTAAAGACGAAGAGTGGTACACCGTGAATGCCCTGTTGGTGCCATTGCTGCTCGGATAACCTGACCGCTTCACTGAATGCATCATTGTTTAAGATCGACCGTGCTTGATGCGCGTTTAACCCTACTTTTTCTACAACGTTGACAAGCTCTTCTTTGGAAAATGTTCCACGGTTACTAAAGAAATGCTCGAAAAGTGCTTCAGCTAGTTGGTTTTGCAACCCGCTAGCCTTTGCCCAATGTAGTAGCTGATGGCACTGGTGCGTGTTAAGCATCTTCATTTCATCGAAGTAATGAAAGGTGAAGCCAACCTTCCTGCCTTCTTCAGTTAGCATGGTTCTCGCTCGAATACTGTCTTCTAGCGATGTCCCATATTTTTCGGCCAGATGTGTTCTCAGGTTTTCCCCTTCCACAGGCATGTCGGGGTTCAACTCAAATGGGTGCCATGTGATGTTTACGTCAAGCTGAGGTGCATTGTTGGCTATCGCCTTCTTTAACCGGCCGTAACCGATAACACACCAGGGACAGACAACATCAGAGACGATATCTACATTAACGATAGGTTTCATCGTTATTTCGTCACATCATTCTTGAAGCGTTCAGCGTTTTCACGTTCTTGAGCTTCAACATCGCCTTTACCAAAGAAAGCCCAGAACGGTTTTGGAATTTCAAGAGCACGTTGCGTGGCGGGCCTTTCGTCAATTTTATCGAACCAGGCTTGTAAGTGAGGCAGGCCATCAACGCTGACATTCGCCCAATAATAGGCACGTGCCCACGTGTAGGTAGCCATATCTGCGATGGTGTACTCGTTGTTTACGAGAAAGTCTTTACCTTCCAAATGTGTATTCAGGACTTCCATTAGTCGGCGACTTTCGTCAACGTAACGTTTAATAGCGAAAGGATCTTCGTTGCCGTTTTTAGCCGCAATACGCTGGAAATACATTGCCTGGCCCATCATTGGTCCGACACCGCCCATTTGGAACATAAGCCACTGTAGTGTTCTTGATTTCTCATCAGGGGCGGATGGAAGAAATTTTCCGTACTTCTCAGCTAGGTACCAAAGAATGGCACCTGATTCGAAAACAACAAAGTCGTTGTTGGAGCGATCTACTATGGTGGGGATGCGGCCATTTGGATTGAGCTTCACGTAGTCCGGCTCTTTTTGCTCGTTCTTTGAAAAATCGATATGTGTTAAATCGTATTCGATACCCGCTTCTTCAAGAAAAACAACAGGTTTCCAGCCATTCATGGTAGATGCTGTGTATAGGTGTATATCTTTTTGTGAACTCATTGTCGTATTCTCCTTCGCATATCAGTAAGCAATAACGTGCCAAAGTAGAGCTTCAGAATGATCAGTAAATAACATTGAAAACCTCTCCTATTTTTCTTCTACAATGATTGCGATAGCCGTCTGCTCACCGAGATTTGTCACTCTGTGGGTCCACGCCTCATGCCACATGACATGCCCGTCGGGAACATCAGCAACAATCGGCTCGCCGCCAAGTGTTTCAATTTTTAACTTGCTGCCTTTTTCAAAATAAACCGTTTCGTTGTTGTGACGATGATACGAATCGCTTTCGCCCGGCTTTAACACCATTTTTAAAACACGGGCACGTTCGTTTTCGAGCAACAATTCATACTTTTCCGGTGAAGCAATGTGTCCTGGCTCATGCTGCTCGTGAGCATGAGTGTTGGTAGTCGCTGCCAATAATAAGCAAAGACCGGATTTCAATACGGGACGTAAAAAAGACATAAAAACTCCTCAGACGCTTTTCAAATACGCCGCTTTAAAACTTGGTTAAAAATGTTTGTTGATGTGGGCTTCAAAGCGTTTAAAGTCGTTCTCAACGTCTGCGTTTTTCATCACGTCGAAGCTGGCAAAGGTTTCCATTGGTGTCATGCCAAAAAACTTGAAGTTCATATGCATTGGGAACATCAAATCGTCTACTGATTTGCCCTCAAAAAACTCATCACTATCGTTGAATGCTTCTTCCGGTGCATTAAAGGTCAAAGACATCATGTATTTAACGTCTGTTAAGGTGCCACCCCTGCCATAGTTTTCTTTTGGCGCATCCTCAGTTCGGCCATCACCTGCACACAAAGCGCCGCCCATACCCGCGGTATAAACTTCATCCATATATTTTTTGAATGACCAGGGCACACCCATCCAATTAACAGGCGATTGAAGAAGGACATAGTCTGCCCACTGGTGATGTGCAAGCTGCTCATCCACATCGTATTCTTCTGCCATCGTCACGACGCGTGTGTTATAGCCTTTGCCTTCAAGCAGTGTGATAGCTTTATCAACTAAGGCAGCATTTAACTTGCCCTCTGAGAAGGGATAATATTGGTGGGCATTAATAATTAGTACATTGCCTGAACTTGTGGTGCTCATTGAAAAACTCCTAAGGTACTTATATACAGGTTAATGAAAGCAAGTGTGTTTTCTCGCTTAACAACTTGTGGTATATTTTAGTTACCTTGAAACGGTAATCAATTAGTATACTTTTAGTAACCTGCTTTAAATGAGAGAATGTCATTTGGAAAGTTCAATAAAAACAGACAGTAAAGGACGAAAAAAAGTTTATAACGCTTGCATGGAGCCCTGTGCTATCGAAAAAGGCATGCGATTAATAGGCGGAAAATGGAAGGGATCGATTATTTACCACTTGAAAGATGAGCCTGTCAGATTTAACGATCTTGCACGAATGCTTGGTGGGGCGAGTAAAAAAATGGTTGATCAGCGTCTCAAAGAGCTTGAAGACGAAGGAATGGTTTTACGTAAGGTGGTCAGCGACAGGCCAGTTGCAGTTACCTATGAGCTTACAGAGTTCGGGCGAACAGCTTTACACATATTAGATGAACTAAGGGTTTGGTCTGAGACTCATGATGTAAAGATAAATACCAAATAGTGTTCAGTTGGATTATCAACTCATATTATGGTGGACGGTATTATCACGAAGACTTCGAACACCTATTGCGTCAAATTCCACTAACTACTGAACGTCTGCTTTAAGCTCTTCTCTAGCAGTTGTGCACATTTAAAGCTTCAATGTCAGCAATACGTACTAAGCTGCCCCTCGCGAAATAAATTAGAGGCGGCAGCAATTGGCACTAAGCGGACGATCCCAACCCATGCGGAAACCATTTACCCATGGAAACTCGCTTTACCACGAGCGCGCGGTAGTCGTCGGATGCAAGAGGTGCAGGCCGTTGATGACGCCGTTGGTTGCAAAGCCAGCATGCGGCAACAATATTGGATGCCTCATTACTTCCACCATCGCATTTTGCGTGAACGTGTTCGGCAGTGCACCGAAACCATCGAGCTTGCTTAGGCGATAGGTGGTGTTTGCGGGCGAAGTTTTTGTCGTTTGGGTGCCACATGGGGTGTCCGCAGTAATAGCAGCGGAAGTGTTGCTTTTGAGCAGATTGCAAACGGTTTTTCTGGATGGTCTTTGAGCACATATCGAGCTCTCCTTTATACGTATTTAAGGAAAACCCGCATTAGTCTCAAACTAGAGGCGGTAGACACAGCCTCGAGCTGGGTCCAAAAACATGAGCAGCCTTTGGCTTGCCCGCATGGAAAATAGTAGTCGAGTCATTTTGATTGTTCAAGACTGTTCATTATGTTTACAATCCACGCCAATCGCCTTATCTCTTTTCCGATTCCAGCCCAAAGCTTTCGAAACCCGCCAATGCCTCCTAGACTTGTAATACGACTCGCGAGAATGAAGCGAGGCTAAATCCGCCGCCCATTGACGGGAGACGACACGATGCAACAGGTTTCAGGAATGCGTTTTGCGCTGGTTGGCGCCATTCTCATTGCGATAAGCTTTGGCCTGGCTCGATTTGCTTTTGGTCTATTTGTGCCGCAAATACGTGCTGATCTTGAACTTAGTGCGAACACGATTGGTACCATCGCGGCGCTTCCGCTTATCAGTTTTGTCCTTATTAGTTTAGTTGCGCCGCTCGTTACCAAGTATGTTGGTGCGCGTAATACGACTGTATTGTCGGCCTCATTTGCGGTGCTTGGATTGGCGCTGGTGAGTCAAGCCCGAGGCCCCATTTTACTTGGTATCGGTGTGGCCGCATGCGGTATCTGCACGGGCTTGATGATGCCGGCGCTCACCGCTGCCATGCAGGCGTTGGTTGATCGCTCCATCCACGGGCGTGTGAGCTCCGTGATGAATGCGGGCACCAGTATTGGCGTCGCACTCTCTGTTCCTGCGGTGGTAGTGCTTGTTGGTGCTTGGCGCTACGCCTACTTCTCGTTCACGCTGTTTGCCATTGTCGGTGTGTTTCTTGCGTGGTATCTCATACCTTCGGTTTCACGAGTTCGCCCCTCAAATGCCGCACCGCCACCTAAGATCACGGTAAGACAAAGTTGGCGCTTGTTCAGCTTATTCCTGTTTGCCTTTGCCATGGGCTTTATTGCATCAGCATATTGGACTTTTGGACCAGATTTGGCCATCAACTTGGGGGCTCTCTCGTCACAGCAAAGTGGTTGGCTCTGGTTAGCGCTAGGTGTCGCCGGACTGGGTGGAGCGATTATCAGTGACTTGGCAGATCGAAATAATCCCGCGATCACGCACGCTCTCATGCTGATGATGCTAACGACGAGTTTAACCTTATTGGCGGCGAGTCCTGGTCAAATTTATCTCGCGATTTTTTCAGCGATGATTTTCGGCTTGGCGTACATGAGTCTTACGGGGCTTTATTTGATGACCGCCATTCGTTTGTTGCCGGGACACTTGTCGGTGGGGCCGGTGTTAGCCTTCGTGGCGTGTGCGCTCGGGCAAGCTGTAGGTTCGCCAATTATCGGTTTATTTGTCGGACAATTTGGTTATGCCGATAGCTTTTCAATATTTGCCGCAGCGGGTATCTTTATTTCGCTGCTATCACCGCTGTATCCCGGCCGAACTGAAGAAGAAGCCGAGGTATTCGAAGACGAGACCGGCCTCCAAGCTGCATACGACTATCAGTTGCAGAATGAAGAAGGTGAACCGTTGGAAATGAATACCCCGGAAGAAGTGGAGCAGGACGAGCTCAAACTCCCAGATAAATCGAATAAGGAAAACCAATGACGACGCATCGCGGTTCATGCCTCTGCGGCACCGTAAAATTTGAAATTGAAGGCGACTTTGACAGTTTCTTTTTGTGCCATTGCAAGCACTGTCAAAAAGATACTGGCTCGGCGCATGCGGCCAACTTATTTTCACGGTCAGCAAAATTGAATTGGCAAGCTGGTGAAGAGGCGGTGACGTCCTTTACACTGCCTGATTCGCGGCATAGCAAGAGCTTTTGCAAACATTGTGGATCAGCTTTGCCGAACACGCAGATTCAAGGACTGTGTGTGGTTCCTGCTGGCTGTTTAGATACGCCCGTTGACGTAGCGCCAAGCGCGCACATTTTTACCAAGAGCAGGGCTGAGTGGGAAGATGCAATGGCGACTGCGCCGGAATTTACTGGTTTGCCTGAATAGGTTTATTTCAGCAACCGTCACTTCAACAACGGTCGCAAATCATCCAGTTTATCAAACAGGTGCCAGATGTAATTTTGGGTGCCGTTTTCGCGGTGTGGGTGCAAATCGGCGAGGGCAGGGTCATTGCAGTAGCTGTCAAATGCCTGTTTAGACTCCCACTCGACCAAGATCATCACGGTACGTGGGGTAATATCTCCCTGTGCGGCTTCTTTGAACTTACCAAGTGAAATGACTTTGCCGCCATGGGCGGTCACTTCTTTGACTGATCGGCGTGCGTACGCAAGGTATTCGTCTTTGTCGGCGATGTCGAAAAGGTTGAGCGCGTAGACTGGCATTTAAACGTCCTCTCTGGGTTTGTTGCGGTGAATCCGTTATCATGAAGCTACACGTAAGCCATGTCGTTCACAAGCGCTAAACACCATGAAAACTATCACGTTTCTCTGTCTGTCATTGCTCTCATTTACGGTCTCTGCAAGCGAGCCTCAATTCGTCACCATCAATGGCCATGCCATGGAGTATCAAGACCAAGGTGAGGGTAAAGTTACGCTATTGCTCGAGGCAGGTGGTTCGGCAGGGTTGGCTGACTGGGAGCCGGTTTATAACGAGCTTGCCAAGACTTATCGCACGATTCGTTACTCGCGCTTGGGGAACGGCAATTCGGCACCTATTCGCAAGAACTACAGTTCAGAAGAGTACGCTGATGAGGCTTTAGCGCTGCTGGAAGCGTTAAAGGTCGAAGGGCCGGTAGTGTACGTGGCGCATTCCTATGGTGCCTATATAGCTCGCGTCTTCGCCGCACGCTATCCGCAGCGCGTCGCGGCGCTGATGTTGATTGAACCGGCATCTGAGCATGACGTGGCTATCATGCGCGCGATCAATCTTAAGCAAGCGGAAAAAGAAATTGCGCAAGTGAAGCTTGATGACATGGAAAATGGCATGTCGAATCAGTACCTCGACTTTTGGGCAAAACGCCCGTTACCGGATTATCCGCAACTTGGCGACATCCCAGTAACGGTCATTGCTTCAGTGAAAACCTACGACGACCCGCCGCTGTTATTTTTCACCGACGAGGCCCGCACAATGTGGGGGCAGCTCCATAAGGACTGGGCCGAATCCTTTCCGCAAGGGCGCGCTGTGCTCACCGATAAGAGCTACCACTTTCCGCAGCGTGATGAACCTGAGCTGGTGGTCGCTGAGGTTCATCGTTTAGTGAAGAGGCTCACTGCAACGAGCCCCTAAGCGTCGTCGATTACATGCGCTGTGCAGAGGTTCTGTCACCATTGGCTTTCCAAATAACGACTTCGCTAAGGTTGTCCTCGTCAAAAACGACTTTGATGGACTTTTCTTCTGCAAGAAACTCATTGGCTGCGATAGGCGTGAGTAAAAACCGTTCATTGTTGATCTGCATGTAGAAGCCGGTCGCTTCTTCACTGAAGTTTAGGTACTGGCCGTTCCAATCGTATTGCAGCGAGGCTTTGCGGCGGTCGATGGTTTCACCTTCATACACGTCGAATACTTCAGAGCGGAAATAGTCCCATTGGTAAGTGTCGGCGACCGCGCGCTGCAGATGATCAAAAAGGTCTTGGGTGTTGTCGCTATTGGACATCACTACCAGGGCTTGTTGTTTGTCGACCGAACCGAAGACAAAAGAGGTAAAACCAGGGTTATGACCGGTGTGACGGAATACAACGTCGTCTTTCCATGCCCATAGCGAGAAAATAAAGCGCTCGCCTTGTTCATTGAATACATGCTGAGTGATGTCTTGAGACAGCAAGGTCGCCTCGCCAGTGTGATGGTCATTAAGCAAGGTAATGAGCCAGCGACCGAGGTCGTTTGGCGTGGTCCACAAGCCGCCAAGTGCTTTAAAGGCATACGCAGCATACGGGTAGGGTTTACCATTGGCGGAGTAGCCCGTGGCTTTGCGCGCCGCTAGTTCACCAGTGATAGGCTGAGCGAAAGAGCTGCTTTGCATCCCAGCAGGTTGCAACACCAGATGATCTAAGACGTTTTCAAAGGGTTGGTCGGTGACATCGGTAATGAGCTCCTCAACCACTAAGTAGCCTGGATTTGAATATTTGTAACCTGAACCAGGCTCGTAAATCATTTTTGCGGCGCGATCTTTTGATGGTGCCTCGCCGCTGAGCATCTGCTCGACGGTGGGGCGCTGTACACCCGGCGCATAACGCGAGTGGAAATAGCGATTAAAGCCGGAAGTGTGACTTAGTAGGCGCCGCAAGGTAACTTTTTCTTCTTGCGTGTACTCATTCTCTGGCACTTTCCATCCTTCTAAATAGGCATTAACGTCCGTATCCAAATCGATAACACCTTGGTCGACTAAAGCAAGGGCTGCGGTAGCCGAAACCGGCTTGCTGACCGAAGCAGCGGTGAAAACGGTGTTTGTGGTTACCGGCATTTGCGCTGCTAGGTCGGCGTAGCCATAGGTACGTGACCAAGCAATTTGGCCTTGATCAATAAACGTAATGCTCAAACCCGGAATGTTATCCCGTTCCATAAAATCTTGGATGCTGTGCTGTGGTGTTTCGCCAGCAATTGAATAGATCGGAGTTAATCCCTGCTCGATTCGGTCGGCCTTGAGCTTATGGGCATCAGGTGTGCTGGTTGCCTGCGCAGTATACATCAGCGCAAGTAAGGGCAGGGCAACGAGGGCGAAACGAAGCTTCATAATGGTGCCTATTTTATTGTTAGTTTGAGAGTTTGACGCATTTCGCTATACGAAGGTTTACAGTTGAAATAGATTCATCGCGCAGAAATTGAAAACCTTTCTAGCTACAGAGCCGTATCACACTCAAACCCTAAAAATGAGTGACCGAGATGTTTGGATTATTTAAGTCGAGCCCGACCAAAAAGATGCGTAAAGAGCTAGAGCAGTTGCAGAAAAAAGCCATGGAAATGCAGCGTAATGGCGATATTCGTGGCAGCTCACATATTAGCCAAGAAGCCGATGAGCTATGGAAGAAAATTCAGGAAATTGAGGCCGCAGAGAAAAACTAAAAGCTATTCTGCGACCGATTGTTACTGCAGTGGGTGATGAACTAGCTTACGTTACTAGGCTGGATTCTCACCCATCTAAATAGATACATAATAATCAGTTTGGTTATGGCGCTTATGGTTGCAAGCATAAGCAGGGGCCAGCCGTTCGCAAGTCCCATACTCAAAGCGAAAGCGATGGTAGAAATATCCATCATCAAGATAAATTGACTCATTCGGATATCGACGGCCCCTGTTTGTTTGGCGGTGATGATGAGCCTTATTTGATGAAAATACCCTTGAGCAATCATGATCGTCACGGCAACAATTAATGACGTGGCAAGTAACTTACCTTGGTCGACTATCTTTGAGCCTAAGAGTAGCCCTAAACTTGCGGCGATTAAGCATAATGTCGCGATACTCACACAAATTAAAGCTCCCTTAGAGCGGCGATCCAACCAGATCTCAAATAAAATAAAGAACACAAGTATCGAGGCGAGAAAACGTGGCCAAACGATGTAGTGATTGAATGGTTCAATCGAATAGCCATATACGAAAAAGGATAAGTAAGCCAAGAAGCTGACTGAAAATTGATTAAGAGACAGCAGCTCTGTTGCACCTTGTTGTCCATCAAGAAAAAGCTTCCTAACCTTAACCTTTCTCAATTGGGAGTAGACCCCCACAAGACTAAAAATAATAAATAGAGTATTGATCGTGCCCAAAGCATTATAAGTGTTCATAGAAAGCCCAGCCGCGTTAAATTGTCGACAATAATACATATCAAACGGATTAAAGTCGCATAAAGAGCTTTTATTCTCTTTATGTGTCGACAATTTATGGCTTGGAGTAAATAAAAGCTATAATGTCATGATTGCACGGGTTATTAGGCAAAACTCGGACGAGCGGGAAGTCAATAGCTGCGTCGATACCAGCGTGAGAACGCGAACAATACCAAGGCGACAACGGCACCTAATGTATCAGCAAGCATGTCTTTCTGGGCATCCCAGACGTCGCCTTGGGAGCCTAGGAACTCAATACCGGCATCACCACCCTCGATGACTGCAAACTGCCACTCAATGATTTCGTAAGCAGCTGCCACGGCCATGATAAAGAACAGGCCGAAAAACATTGCGGTGACGGGGCGCGCCCACTGCTTGCGTACGAGCAGTTCGGCGGCAGCGTAAGCGTAAAAACCGACGCTGAAATGGGCGATACGGTCGTAGTGATTGCGCTCGAAGTCGAAGGTGTTGGTGACCCAATCAAAGGGCACATTGGCAAAGGTGTAGTGGGCGCCGATGGTGTGCATGATCAGCAAGACGCTCATCAGAACATAAGCGGTATTGCTGAAACGAAAAGCGCGGTAGGTTGCGATTAGCCCGGCAAATATGGCCATGATAGGAATCATTTCGGCCCACCAAACGGTGACATCTGCCGGGTTGATATAGGACCACACCATGGTGGCAACGATAATAATGGCAAGAAATTGCGGTACGCGTGCTTGCCAACCTGAGTATACCGGCGCCGTTGCGTCCATGGTTTGTCCTTATTTTGTTATTAGAAATGAACCTTCAGCAACAAATTTAAATTACGTTCATCAACGCCGTCAATGCCAAATTTATTGTTCCAGTGGGCATACTCAACTCCCACGTAAAAACGGTTGCTGTAACCAAGGGTAGGTCCTAAGTTGTATTTTAACTGCGAGGTGAAGTTCATTTCAGTTGCATGGCCGGTACTTGCAGAAGACCAGTCCAGAAAACCGTCGTAATAAAAATCACCGCCCAATGGCAAGCCCCATGCTGCGGTTAGCTGATAGTTGCTCTCATAAAACTCGTTGCTACGGCGGTAACCGTTCAACTGAAAGAAGTCGAAACCAGGTAAGCGTAAGTCAGTGCCGAGGCCGACTAAATAGTTGTCAAAGCCATCGCCAATTTCCCAGGTTGTGGCAACGTAAACACCACTGAAGAAGTTATCTTCGTTAAAGTTCATGACCTTAAAGCGTGGCGACAGCTCAGCATAGGTTTCAGTGAAACCGTCATCGGAATCCAAACGATCGACAAACAAAAATGAGTCGCCCCAGCTATGACCGGCTGCATGCTCAAAAGTGAGAACCTGACGGTCGCTGTCGCCGACTTCGTAATTGCTACCATTCAAATAGGTTAGGCTAACGTCTTGCCAGAGGATTTCAGCGTGTGCGCTTGGTACAAAACCAACAACAACTGCCATCGCGGCAGCAAGGCTTACAGGGTATTTCAACTTAGTCTTCCTTTAGAGATGTTTCAATCGATGAGCGAGCGAGCGGCCAGCCACCGAGGTTTTTATAGCGGTTGACCATCCAACAAAACAATTCTGCCGTGCGTTCAGTGTCATACACGGCTGAATGAGCTTCTTTACTGTCAAAAGCAATGCCAGCTGCTTGGCAGGCTTTGATAAGCACTGTTTGGCCGAGGGTCAAGGCAGCGAGGGCAGCGGTATCAAAGGTGACAAACGGATGAAACGGATTGCGTTTTAGATTTGCGCGTTCAGCGGCAGCCATGACAAAACCATGGTCAAAGGTAGCATTGTGACCAACGAGAACAGAGCGCTGACAGCCGGCTTCTTTCTGTGCTTTGCGAATCGGTTTGAAGATCTCTTTCATCGCTTCTTCTTCAGGCACGGCGCCGCGTAGCGGTGAGTCTGGGTCAATGCCATTAAAATCCAATGCTGCTTGCTCAATGTTGGCACCTTCAAACGGATCCACGTGATAGTGGAAGGTCTGGTCAGGATGCAACCAGCCTTCGTCGTCAAATTTTAAGGTGACTGCAGCGATTTCTAACAAAGCGTCGGTTTTCGAGTTGAAGCCAGCGGTTTCTACGTCGATAACCACTGGCAAATAGCCACGAAAACGTTGCTTCATTAGGCTTGCTTCTGATTCATTCATAAATCGTCGCTTGCTTTGCGTTCAATAAGTTCGATTGCGTAGCCGTCAGGGTCGCGGACGAAGGCAATGACAGTTTTACCGCCCTTAACTGGACCAGGCTTGCGGTACACATCGGCACCTTTAGCTTCGAGCTGTTCACACAAACCGTAAATATCTTCAACACCAATGGCAATGTGACCGTAGGCTTCGCCCATGTCGTACTCGCTTTTGCCCCAATTGTAAGTGAGTTCAAGTACGGTGTGATCTTTCTCATCGCCGTAACCGACAAAGGCAAGGGTATACTTGTATTCTTCGTTGTCGGCTTGGCGCAGCAACTTCATCCCCATTAGTTCGGTGTAGAACTTGATGGAGCGCTCTAAATCGCCAACGCGTAGCATGGTGTGTAACATTCTCATGGTCGTACTCCTTACTCGTCTGAGGTCTTTTCTTTAAATTCGCACAAATCTTCAATAATGCAACTGCCGCAACGTGGTTTACGCGCAATACAGGTATAACGGCCGTGTAAAATAAACCAGTGATGGGCGTCAACTTTAAACTCAGCAGGAATCACTTTCTCAAGCTTGTCTTCGACGGCGCGCACGGTCTTGCCAGGAGCGAACTTAGTGCGGTTCGACACGCGGAAAATATGCGTGTCGACGGCGATGGTAGGCCAACCGAAGGCAGTATTGAGGACCACGTTGGCGGTCTTACGGCCCACGCCCGGCAGCGCTTCGAGTGCTTCACGGTTCTCTGGCACTTCGCCGTCGTATTGATTGACTAAAATCTCACAGGTTTTGATAACGTTTTCGGCTTTCGAATTAAATAAACCAATCGTTTTAATGTATTCCTTTACGCCATCCACGCCAAGCGCAAGCATTGCCGCAGGGGTGTTGGCTGCAGGGAATAGTTTACGCGTGGCTTTGTTGACGCCAACATCGGTTGCTTGGGCCGAGAGCAATACGGCAATTAAAAGTTCAAAGCTCGAGTTGTACTCGAGCTCTGTGGTGGGGTTCGGATTGTTGTCGCGCAAGCGCGTGAGTATCTCGATACGTTTTTGTTTGTTCATAGGTCTATCTATCGGCGTCCTTCATGAGCGCTCTTATTGAGAAGTGACTCGCGCGCGTGTGACTTCCTTGACGGGTTTAGCCGCGCGTTGTTCGCGGTAATGATCAATCCAGTTTTTACCGGCAATAATAAAGCCCATGGCAATAAAAGCACCCGGTGGCAAAATCGCTAGCAATAACGGGTAATCGACCGAGAAAATTTCAATTCGCAAAGCAGCTGCCCAGTCACCGAGCAGTAAGTCGGCACCATCGAACAGGGTTCCGTTACCGATAACTTCACGAATGCCGCCCAGAACAACCAACACCAGAGTAAAACCAACTCCCATCATCAAGCCGTCGTATGCGGCACGTTGCCATGGGTTTTTCGAGGCAAAGGCTTCGGCGCGGCCAATGATGGCGCAGTTGGTGACAATCAACGGAATAAAGATACCGAGTGACTGATAGAGGCCGTACACGTAGGCATTCATCAACAGTTGGATCACGGTGACAAAGGTCGCGATGACCATCACGAATACCGGAATCCGAATTTCTTTGGGTACCCATTCTCTCACCAAAGAGACGGTGATGTTAGAGCCGATCAATACTAATAGAGTCGCAAGACCTAGCCCCAGTGCGTTGGTGACGGTCGCGGTTACCGCGAGCAGCGGACACAGGCCTAAAAGCTGAACGAGGGCGGGGTTGTTCTCCCACAGACCGTTCCAGGTGATTTCTTTATAATTCATGCGGCACCTCCACAATTGGTAGGTTGTTGCGCCCACTCTTGCTTGTTTGCTTTGAAGGTTTGAACAGCGCGTGCGACCGCTTGCACCACCGCGCGCGGGGTAATCGTGGCACCGGTAAATTGGTCAAAGACGCCGCCGTCACGTTTGACAGCCCAGCGTGAGTCGTCGCTGCCTTGCACGGTCATGCCGTTAAAGCTCGTGATCCAGTCACTTTTACGAATCTCGATTTTGTCACCAAGCCCTGGTGTTTCTTGGTGTTTCAACGTGCGAACACCGGCAACACTGCCATCCCAACGAATGGCAACGAGCAGGCGGATGTTACCCGAGTACCCATTAGGGGCAACCACTTCAACGCCTGCAGCGGTCGGCTCGCCATTGAGTGTCGCAAGGTACATAGGCGTCGCTTCGCTAGCCAGAGCGTCGTGTTCTATCAAACGGCACGAAGCGTAGAGATCATTATCATGCAGTTCTGCCGGCAATAGTTGATTCAATACTTGCAACAACTCACGTTGCTCTTCACGCGCAATGGGTTCTGCAGTGAGGCGTGCCGTCAGCATCACCAGTAGTGTTGCGACGATTGCAAAGGCGGCGAGGATCAAACCGTTGCGTTGCATACTCTTCGCAATCATGAGCGACCTCCGTGACCATAGGCGACTGGCTGTGTGTATTTATCGATAACTGGCACTGTCATATTCGCCAACAGCACGGCGAAAGCGACTGCGTCTGGGTAGCCGCCCCAAGTACGAATCGCGAATACGATAAAACCAATGAGTAAGCCAAAGTATAAGCGCCCACGATTTGATGTTGCTGCTGTGACAGGATCGGTGGCGATAAAGAATGCGCCGAGCATGGTCGCGCCGCTCAATAAATGCATGAGTGGTGACACACTCTGATCTGGCGCAAACATCCATGCGAGGGTGGCGGGAATCAAGAGGCCTAGCAGCATGCCGCCAGGGATGTGCCAGCTAATAATACGTTGTTTCAACAGCACTAAACCACCAAGCAAGAAGGCAATGTTGACCCATTGCCAGCCAAGTCCGGCAAGGTTACCAAAAATAGGCTGCTGCAGTGCTTCGCTCATGGTTAATTGATGATTCAACGCGGTGCGCAGGCTGTCGAGTGGGGTAGCCATCGTCAGGCCGTCGGCACCCATACGTAATTGCTCGAGGTTGTAACCTGCTGGAGTGAAACCAGTGAAGATCACCGATGCACTGTCCATAAAACTAAGATCGAATTGACTGATTTCTTGCGGTAACGGCCAACTGGTCATCTGCACTGGAAAGCTGATCAGCAGTAGCACATAACCGGCCATTGCAGGATTAAAGATATTTTGCCCAACGCCGCCATACACATGCTTCACCACCACAATTGAAAAAGCGGTACCGATAACGATCAACCACCATGGCGCCAAGCCTGGGATACTGATGGCCAATAATATCGCAGTCACCAGTGCGGTATGGTCGCGCCAAGCAAAGCCAATCGGACGTCCGCGCAAGCTCATGCAGGCCGCCTCAGCCACCCAAGCGGTGATGATGGCTAAGCCGAGTTGCCACAATACGCCCCAGCCGAAAAAGTAAATCAATGCCACCACACCCGGAATAAGCGCTAGGTAAACCCAACGCATGACTTGCTGCGTGGTGCGACGTTGATGGCTATGCGGAGAGGCTGCTAGCTTAAAGGTCATGCGTTGTTCTCTCCATTTTCGCTCGCGTTTTTGGATTGCTCTGCTGCAGCTTTTTGCTGCGCTGCTTTGCGTGCTTTGGCGCGGGCGATAGCAGCCTGAACGGCATCTTGCGGATTCTCACCGCCAGCTTTCACCTGTTCGGCTTGTGCTTTCTTGCGCGCTTCAGCGGCTTTACGGTGACGTTCAAGACGTTCTTCTTTCTCACGTTCGAGGCGTTCCTGACGTGCTTCGAACCGCTCGCGAGCAATTTCAGCTTTGGCTTTTTCGCGCGCCATATTGCGCACTTCGGCTTTCGCCTTACGATAGTAGTGCACCAGCGGAATTTCGCTTGGGCAAACGTACGCACAGGCACCACATTCGATGCAATCAAACAGATTTTGTTGCTCTAGCCCGTCATAATCTTTGGCTTTTGCAAGCCACTGTAGTTGTTGCGGCAATAGCTGTGCTGGACATACGTCGGCACAAGCACCACAACGAATACAGGGCATCTCCTGCTGTGCGGGGGCAAGCTCGCTCACGCTCGGCAACAACAGACAGTTCGTAATCTTTACTACGGGTACATCGGTGTCAGGTAGGGTGAAGCCCATCATTGGACCGCCCATAATGATACGCTGATCTTCGGTTTGCTTTTCAAAGCCGGCTTCGCGCAAGACTTCGCTGACCGGAGTGCCAATCCGGACCCAATAGTTACCCGGTCGACGCACCGCTTCACCGGTGACCGTGACCACGCGTTGGGTCAGTGGCTCGCCGTCACGAATGGCGCGACTTACCGCATAGGCCGTTCCTACATTTTGCATGAGCAGACCGATATCAATTGGCAACCCGCGGCTCGGCACCTGACGTCCCGTCAACAGCTGGATAAGTTGCTTCTCACCACCTGATGGATACTTGGTCGGTACTACTCGTAAACTGAATTGTGGATAATCTTGTAGGGCTTCTTTAAGTGCCGCAATAGCCTCGGGCTTATTGTCTTCAACCGCGACTAGACCTTTTTTGGCATCAGCCAAGTGCAGTAAGATCTTTGCGCCGTCTAAAATGGTCTGTGCATGCTCGCGCATTAAGCGGTCGTCGGCGCTGATATAGGGCTCGCACTCGACTCCGTTGATGATCAAATAATCAATTGGACGTTGTAGCGCCAGTTTTTGCGCGGTAGGAAAACCGGCTCCGCCTAAACCGGCAATCCCTGCAACGCGGATGCGTTCAAGGAGATCCGCACGAGCTACTTGCTCATAATCGGTTAGGCCGGTGTGCATTAAAGCTTCATCTTGGCCATCAGCGGCGATGCGAATCACAATGTCAGACATACCTGAAGGATGCGCGATGCGTCCGGGACCAATGGCGGTGACCGTTCCTGAGGTGGGCGCATGTACTGGGAGCCCCATACTGACACCGCTTTTAGTTAGCTGCTGGCCGCGTAATACGCGTTCGCCGACTGCGACACAAATTTCACCGGCAGCACCGGAATGCTGTTTAATCGGTATCACATAGTTGTCTGCCAACGGCATGTCAGCAATCGCCGTTTGATTTGATAATTCTTTGCGCTCTGGCGGATGAATGCCGCCGGGAAACGACCAGATCTGGCCTGCTTCAATAGCTTTGATATTTGCGCTCGAGGACATACTACTTTGCCTCCACAATTTGCACAGGGATCTGCTCTAAATCCCATTGCCAGTTTTCCGGGCGCGTGGGTACCGGCACCATATCAATACAGTCGACGGGGCAGGGTTCAACACATAGGTCACAGCCAGTACATTCATGGGCAATGACCGTATGCATTTGCTTTGCTGCACCTAAAATAGCGTCGACAGGGCAGGCTTGAATGCATTTGGTACAGCCAATACATTCATCTTCACGAATGACCGCGACCTTTTTAACATCTTCTTCACCGTGTGCCGCATCCAGCGGTTTCGCTTCGACGCCCATTAAATCGGCCAGCGCTTTAATGGTCGCTTCACCGCCTGGCGGGCACTTGTTGATGTCGTCGCCATTGGCAATGGCTTCGGCATACGGACGACAGCCTGGATAGCCGCACTGGCCACATTGTGTTTGCGGAAGAATGGCATCGATTTGGTCAACAATTGGATCGCTTTCGACTTTAAAGCGCACCGCCGCAAAGCCCAGCACAAGGCCGAAGACGAGGGCTAGCACACCGATTGCAATGAGGGCTGAGACTAAACTCATGACAAGGTCACCAAACCGCTAAAGCCCATGAACGCAAGCGACATTAGACCGGCTGTGATCATGCCCACTGCCGCGCCCTTGAATGGTAAAGGCACATCAGCAGCGGCTAAGCGCTCGCGCAATGCAGAAAACAGAATAAGCACCAGTGAGAAGCCCAGTGCGGCGCCAAGACCGTAAATAATCGATTCAATAAAATTGTGCTGCTCATTGATGTTTAACAGAGCAACACCTAAAACCGCGCAATTGGTCGTAATCAACGGCAGGAAGATCCCTAGCAGGCGATAGAGGGTTGGACTGGTTTTGTGAACCACCATTTCGGTAAATTGCACCACAACCGCAATAACCAAAATAAAGCTGAGCGTTTGCAAGGCCATTAAGTCGAGCGGTAGTAGCAAATAATGGTTCACCAGATATGAACAGACCGACGCAAGGGTTAACACAAAAGTGGTCGCAGCCGACATGCCCACAGCGGTTTCAAGCTTGTTGGATACCCCCATAAATGGGCATAAACCAAGAAACTTAACCAGCACGAAATTGTTCACTAATACCGTTGCCACCAGCAACAGCAGGTATTCACCCATGTTTCCCGTCCAAATTAGCGCTAATAACTTGCGTATTATCGAATGTTTGCCGCTTTGAAACAACCGACAGACTGTAGTGTTATTCGACTTTTGCGGAATTTTTCGACGATTGTCATCGAATTTTCATATGACTGTCGCATAAACGCCATGTTTGCCACGTACTTTAGCTGCAGTTACAGGAACAAAGGAGCCTGTTATGGTGCGGTGGCTAGCTACGTTAAGCCGTTACGACCAGCAATGGTTTTGTTGGTGTTCACAGCGCTCACAAAGCTTCCAGCAGCAGTCGTGGATCCGCTGGATCTCGCGTAGCGGTGATGGCTACGTGTATGCGATTGTTGCAGTCCTACTTTACCTTAATCATCGGCAAGATGGCAGTGTGTTACTACAGCTTTTAGCGCTTGGTTTTGCCATTGAAGTACCTCTTTTTATATTTATTAAACGTGTACTGAAGCGTCCTCGCCCTTATCAGCAACTCTCTATTCAAGCCGTTATTCAAGCGCACGATCAATTTAGCTTCCCGTCAGGTCATACGACGGCAGCCTTCTTATTTGCCGGGCTAGCCGCTGGTTATTTTCCACAACTTTCTTTGTTGTGGTTCAGTTGGGCGACCGCCGTTGGTTTATCTCGCTTATTGCTTGGGGTGCATTACCCCGGCGATATCGTTGCTGGTGCATTGCTAGGAACCGCACTGGCGCAATTTGTAAGGAGTAGTGCATGCGAATTCTTATTGGAGTGCAGGGTACCGGTAATGGTCATTTAAGCCGCTGCAGTGCGTTAGCAGAAGCCTTAGCCAACAAGCCGCTACAAGTCGACTATTTAGTTTCAGGTCGTGCCCCAGAGCACTTTTTTGATATGGATGCTTTTGGCACGTGGCAATGGCGCAAAGGATTGTCGTTCGCAGTGAAAGACGGCCGCATCGATTTAGCCGCCACGCTGCAACAAAATGACTGGCGGCAATTTTGGCGTGATGTGCGGGCGTTAGACCTGAGTAATTACGACTTGGTGGTAACAGATTATGAACCTGTCGTGGCTTGGGCCGCGAAGCGTCAAGGTAAGCGCTGTATTGGCATGGGGCGACAGTATGCATTTATGGGGAAGACCAAGTCGTTACGTCTGCCCTGGCTGTACAAGCAGATGCTAAGCTGGTTTGCACCGGCTACTGATACCGTTGGTATGCACTGGGTGAATGATGGAGCGCACATTGTGCCACCGATTGTACATCAGCGCGTTCCTGCACAGCAGGCGGTTCAAGGTCACTATCTTGTCTATCTACCGTTCGAATCCTTGCTAAGCGTACATCGACTTTTGGTCAAGTTCCCCCAGTACAGCTTCAGCGTATTTCATCCCGAAGCTAAGCGGCAGCGGATCGCCGGTATCGAGTATTATCCACCTTCACGTATGCGTTTTGCGGAGCAATTTGTGCGTGCCGAAGGGGTTATCAGCAATGCCGGCTTTGAGACCAGTTGCGAGGCGCTGAGTTACGGCAAAAAGTTGTTGGTACGTCCGTTAGCTGGCCAATTTGAGCAAATCGCTAATGCGCGCTGCTTAGCTGAACTTGGTTTAGCATCGCAATTATCCCATTTATCGGAACAAGGACTTGCGGATTGGTTTGCCAACGCTGATGCGCAACAGTGCTATTGGCCGAATGTTGCAGAAGCGCTATCACAATGGCTAACCAGTGGTGCACACGAAAGCGTTGCGGACCTAAGTCGGCGGTTATGGAAGCGGGCAGAGGTCGATAATTACAGGGCGTTATTGCGTTCGGAGTTGCTTGCTTGAAGCTTGGCTCCCCAGGTTGGATTCGAACCAACGACACATGGATTAACAGTCCACCGCTCTAACCAACTGAGCTACTGGGGAATCGAAAGGGAATTGGTTATTTGATGATGTTGGCTCCCCAGGTTGGATTCGAACCAACGACACATGGATTAACAGTCCACCGCTCTAACCAACTGAGCTACTGGGGAACACATCAAACAACGGATGCGAATGTTAAAGGTGCCCGCGCAGGCTGTCAATAGTAAAAACAAGCAAAAATGCGCGTTTGCACGTTTTCTGCGCAGGGCTTCTGAGAATTCGTTTTGTCAAGTCGCAAAATTAGTTGTATCTATAACATAACTCATAATGCGCAATAGCGCTCGGTTATCCACAGTAGGGGCAAGCTCACGTCATTCGTGGGGTTGCCGATCTTATCCACTAAATCTGTGGATAACCTTGTGGGCAAATGTGTGAGAAGCCTTAAAAATCGTGCGGTAGGGGCGAATTCGTAGGTTGCTTAAAAAGTGACTGTCTATTTATATTTCTTTTAAAAACAATGAGTTAAAATAAGTCATTGATTTGCGCTCAAATGCATTTACACAATCTAAAAACTGTATAGCAAAACAACAGAGGTTGTGTATTTCTTCATAACTTTGGTGAATTTTTGACAGCTAACAAAGCCCGAAACAAGGTAATTTCGGGCTTTGTTATAAAAAGTTCATATGACAGGGGTGTCGTATTTGTTAACGACCGCTGCTGGCGAAGTCTTTAATGCGCGCAACAGCTTCTTTTAGCGTTTCTAAGTCAGTTGCGAAGGATAATCGGCAATGACCCGGTGCCCCGAATGCTGAACCTGGTACTAAGGCGACTTTGTTTTCATTCAACAACGCTTCGCACCATTCAACATCGGTCGCCAAGGCCTTGCTTTGCATCATTTCTTCGATATTGGCGAAAGTGTAAAAGGTACCGTCACCCTCTATACAGCGAACACCTGGAATATCGTTCAAAGCTTTTACCAAGTAATCATGACGTTCTTTAAAGGCTTTGATCATGGTATCGATGCAGCTTTGGTCGCCGGTGAGTGCTGCTAGCGCTGCATACTGACTAATACTTGCTGGATTTGACGTGCTTTGTGATTGGATTTTCTTCATTGCCGCGATAAGCGGCGCAGGGCCGGCGGCATAACCGATACGCCAACCGGTCATCGCGTAGGCCTTTGAGACGCCAGAGAGCAATACGATGCGGTCTTTAAGATCTGGTGCTGCCATGGCGATGTTTGCGAATGGGAAATCGGCCCAGAGAATATGCTCGTACATGTCATCGCTGGCGATTAACACTTGCGGATGTTGACGCAGGACTTCAGCGAGTGCAGCGAGTTCTTCTTTGCTGTACGCAGTCCCCGTAGGATTCGACGGGCTATTCAGAAATAGTAAGCGCGTTTTAGGAGTAATCGCCGCAGCAAGTTGTTCTGGGGTGATTTTGTAGCGCTGTTCAATACCCGCTTGAATAAACTTTGGCTCAGCGCCAACAAGTTTCGCCATATCTGGGTATGAAACCCAATAAGGCGCTGGCACCAGTACTTCATCGCCAGGATTAAGCCACGCGCTCAGCAAGTTAAAGATACTGTGCTTACCACCGGCTGAGATGAGGATCTCGTTTTTCTCGTAACTCAAGTCATTGTCACGCTTGAACTTGTCAATGACCGCTTGTTTCAACTCGACGATACCATCTACCGCGGTATATTTGGTATGGCCGGCATCGATCGCTTGCTTGGCTGCTTCTTTAATGAAGTCAGGTGTATCAAAATCCGGCTCGCCGACGCCAAGACCGATAACGTCATGGCCTGCAGCTTTGAGTTCGGCTGCCTTTTGTGAAACAGCAAGTGTTGGAGAGGGTTGAATTGCATTAACACGATCAGACAATGTGTAGTTCACGGCGATTTCCTGTGGATCTAACATAAGCAGGTGGTTCGTAAGAAGGTATGTACTATATGATCCTCGCTTATTGTTGTCCATGATCGGAATAAGATCATCGCGCAAATTTCTGTGCTTTTTTGGCACCAAGATAGCGGCAAAAACCGATTTCCGTTACACTAGGCGACTTTAGATTTCACCCGCAAAAACACCTTAGGAAGCTTAATGGCCTCAGCAGTATCGGCACGATCTTTGGTAAATGACCCAATCCCGCGTACGTTATGGCAAATGACGTGGCCGGTGATCATTGGGGTGCTGACGCTGATCAGCTTTAACGTGGTCGATACCTTCTTTGTCGGTATGCTAGGTACGGATCCGTTGGCCGCGGTGAGCTTTACCTTCCCGGTTACCTTTACTGTGGTGAGTCTTGCGATTGGTTTGGGGATAGGCACCTCCGCTGTGCTCGCGCGCAAGCGCGGCGCGGGACGTCAAGAGCATGCGCGCTTTGACGGCACGATCGCGCTTGTGGCTTCCGCGCTTTTAGTTGCGGCGCTCTCGGTTGTCGGTTTGTTACTGATGAACCCGATCTTTGCAGCATTACAGGCACAAGAACGCCTGCTACCACTTATTCACGAGTACATGTACATTTGGTTCGCTGGGGCGACCTTGCTTGTCATACCGATGGTAGGCAACGCTGTGTTGCGCTCTTCCGGTGACACGCGAACGCCTTCGCTGATCATGGCATCCGGCGGCTTATTAAATGCCATTTTTGACCCTATTTTGATTTTTGGTCTTGGCCCTATTCCGGCTTTGGGAGTGCAAGGGGCCGCGTTAGCGAGTCTCATCAGTTGGACCATTGGCACGTTATTGGTGCTCTGGTACCTCAAGTACAAAGACCTGATCAGCTTAAAAGTGCCAGAAGATGCGCATCCATTGCGTTCAGCACGACAAATACTGTCGATAGGCTTACCTGCGGCGGGCGCAAATATGCTTACACCAGCCGCTATGGCGGTATTGACGGCAATCATTGCCGGCTACGGCGCACCTGCGGTTGCGGCATTCGGGGTAGGTACTCGATTAGAGTCACTTGCCAGCGTCATTATTTTGGCGCTGTCGATGAGTTTGCCGCCGTTAATCAGTCAGAATTTCGGCGCCATGCAGTTTCAACGTGTGAAAGATGCTTACTTTACTGCCTTGCGGGCAGTTATTGTCTTGCAGTTTGCTATCTATCTGTTGTTGCTGGTGACGGCACCTTATATTGCGATGGTGTTCACCGATGATCCTGAAGTGGCTCGACTCATACGCTTGTTTATTTACATCATGCCCCTAGGGTATGGCATGCAAGGCGTGATTATTCTTACCAACTCCAGTTTTAATGCCATGCACGCACCGATGTCGGCGCTATGGTTGAGTATCGTGCGTTTGTTCGTGATGTTCGTCCCACTGAGTTACATTGGCTCACTCATTGCCGATATGACCGGCCTGTTTATTGGGGGTGTCATCGCCAATTTCATTACAGCGTTGATCGCTTGGCAATGGTTTAAACGTTTCTTGCAGAAAGAGTGGGCGCAAGAACCGCAAGAGGAGGCTGTTTAATGGCACGTGCTTTTGAGCTCGTTTCCGACTACCAACCCGCAGGGGACCAACCTCAAGCTATTGAGAAACTGGTCGATAACCTCGATGCTGGTTTGGCACATCAAACCCTGCTAGGGGTCACTGGCTCGGGTAAGACTTTTACCATGGCCAATGTCATTCAAAAAATCCAACGGCCGACGTTGATCCTGGCGCACAATAAAACGCTGGCGGCGCAGTTATATGGCGAGATGAAAGAGTTCTTTCCGAATAACGCCGTAGAATACTTTGTCTCTTACTACGATTACTATCAGCCCGAAGCCTATGTGCCGACCACTGATACTTTTATCGAGAAAGATGCCTCAATTAACGACCACATTGAGCAAATGCGTTTGTCGGCGACCAAGGCTTTAATGGAACGCCGTGATGTCGTATTGGTTGCGTCAGTATCGTGTATTTATGGTTTGGGTGACCCTGAATCCTACATGAAAATGATGTTGCATTTGCGCCGTGGCGACATCATTGATCAGCGCGATATTTTACGTCGCTTGGCGCAGTTGCAGTATAAGCGCAATGACGCGGCTTTTGAGCGTGGTACCTATCGGGTGCGTGGCGAGGTAATTGATATCTTCCCTGCCGAATCGGATGAGATGGCGGTGCGGGTAGAGTTGTTCGACGACGAAATCGATCGGATTAGCTTTTTCGAGCCGTTGACAGGGCAAGTGATGCAGGCGGACGTTGCGCGAGCAACGATTTATCCGAAAACGCACTATGTGACGCCACGCGAGACGCTATTAAAGGCCATTGAACAGATCAAAGAAGAATTGAAAGAGCGTCGTCAACAGCTACTCGATGCCAATAAGCTGATTGAAGAACAACGCATTACCCAACGTACGCAATACGATATCGAAATGATGCTTGAGCTCGGCTATTGCTCGGGTATCGAAAACTACTCACGTTACCTTTCTGGCCGCGCACCGGGCGAGCCACCGCCGACGTTGTTAGATTATTTGCCGGACGATGCTTTGATGATCATCGATGAGTCACACGTCACGGTGTCACAGATAGGTGCCATGTATAAAGGCGACCGTTCACGCAAGGAAAATCTAGTTAACTACGGCTTTCGTTTGCCATCGGCACTCGATAACCGCCCGCTAAAATTTGAAGAGTTTGAAGCCATTGCGCCACAGCGCGTTTATGTGACTGCAACTCCGGGACCTTATGAGCTAGAAAAGTCAGCAGGCGAGGTCATAGAACAAGTTGTGCGACCCACAGGCTTGGTCGATCCAACCATCGAAGTGCGGCCAGTTGCAACGCAGGTCGATGACTTAATGTCGGAGGTCCGCGAGCGTGTCGAGCGCAATGAACGCGTACTAGCAACCACGCTGACGAAGAAGATGGCAGAAGATCTCAGCGATTACCTTGATGAGCATGGTATTAAAGTACGTTACTTGCACTCCGATATCGACACCGTCGAACGCATGGAAATCATTCGTGATTTGCGCTTAGGTGAGTTCGATGTATTGGTCGGGATCAACCTATTGCGTGAAGGCCTAGATATGCCTGAGGTCAGCTTGGTCGCGATTTTAGATGCCGACAAAGAGGGCTTCCTTCGCTCTGATCGCTCGTTGATTCAGACCATGGGGCGTGCTGCACGTAATGTAAATGGTAAAGCTATTCTGTACGCCGACAAAATAACTGGTTCGATGCAACGCGCGATGGATGAGACCGAGCGTCGCCGGGCCAAACAGATAGCCTATAACGAAGAGCATGGCATCACTCCACAGGGTCTGAATAAGCGTATCACTGATGTAATGGACTTGGGTGGCGCACGTCAGCGTCGCCGCAACTACGATGAGCGTAAAGCGATTGCGGAAGCAGAAGCGAAGTACGACGTCGACCTTAATGACCCAATTGCCATCATGAAGGTCCTTGAGAAGAAAGAAAAAGAAATGTACCAAGCGGCCAAAGACTTGGAGTTCGAGAAGGCTGCACAACTTCGTGACGATGTGTCCAAATTACGTGAACGCATCAAGTTGTTGGGGTAGGGATGCAACTTCAGTTCGGCGATGAGCGCTATCTAACGAATGATGGACAGTTACGGACACCGCTAGCGTTGGTGTTCGTATTGGCATTGTTCTTACGTGGTTACTTAGCGTGGATTATTTCGTTGACGTTCAGAGAGGACCGTAGTCGCCTGTTGCAGTTTTTCTATAGCAACACTGAACAGTTCGTGCTGACGCTGAGTGTTGGTTTGCCGGCACTGGCTGTGTTAGTCATGCTTACCCAAATGAAAGCCAAATTGCCCAAGTGGGTACCTAAGTTCGCGCGAATCGCACCATGGTTATTATGGGCGAGCTGGATTGCCGATGGTGTTTTGTTAGCAAGCTTAGTTGCCAGTAATTGGCCACATTTTGCCTTTGCCAAGGCGTTTATTATTTTTGCTTGGTTAGTGGCGTTCTGGCTACTGCTTTATTCGCGGCATTTGCGCCGATTCTTCCAGCTGCTAGCTAGCGACAGGCATAACGTAAAGGGATAATTTCCCCGTAGTAGAACTACGGGCTACGTGTGTTTTGTTTTGGTTTTAAACAAACAACGAACAGCGAATAGCAAACATCGCTTTTGACTTGCAAGGAAGTGGTGGATGGTACTGGGCTCGAACCAGTGACCCCCGCCTTGTAAGGGCGGTGCTCTCCCAGCTGAGCTAACCATCCTGGGATCGGTCTGCAGAAAATTAAAGAGTGGTGGATGGTACTGGGCTCGAACCAGTGACCCCCGCCTTGTAAGGGCGGTGCTCTCCCAACTGAGCTAACCATCCGTTTTCTCTGCGTTGCGGGGCGGTATTATAGGGCGCTGCGCAAGTCTGTCAACAAAAAATAATACCCCAAAGTATCGTTTGCTGGCTTTTTCACCGATTCGCTCGCGTTTCGAGCAATTCAGACGAAAACTCCACAGGTTTTCGCAAAACCAGTGATGCGACCACCCCTAGTTATTGCTAAACTACGCAGCAAAATAACCCGAATGATGCGGAGAATGCAACTAATATGACGGTCGTAACTCGATTTGCCCCAAGCCCAACTGGTTATCTTCACGTTGGTGGCGCGCGCACAGCGCTTTATTCATGGTTGGTAGCGAAGGCTGCTGGCGGAAAGTTTGTTCTACGAATTGAAGATACGGATCGCGAACGCTCCACACAGCCCGCGATTGATGCCATTTTAGAGGGCATGGAGTGGTTGGGACTGAATTGGGACGAGGGGCCGTTCTATCAGACCAAACGTTTTGATCGTTATCAGCACTACATAGATAAGTTGCTCGAAGAAGATAAGGCCTATAAGTGCTATTGTTCGACGGAGCGCTTAGAAAAAATGCGTGACGAACAAATGGCTCGCGGTGAGAAGCCGCGTTATGACGGTCATTGCCGTGATAATCCGAACGTAAGTGGTGACCGCTACGTGATTCGTTTCCGTAACCCGCAAGAAGGTTCGGTTAAGTTTAACGATCATATTCGTGGTCCGATTGAATTTGCCAACACTGAGCTTGATGACTTAATTATTGCCCGTAGTGATGGTACGCCGACCTACAATTTCTGTGTTGTGATTGACGATTGGGAAATGAACATCACTCATGTGGTGCGTGGTGAAGATCACATCAACAATACGCCGCGTCAAATCAATATTCTGCAAGCGCTTGGTGCACCGGTGCCAGAGTACGCGCATGTCTCGATGATTTTGGGCGATGATGGTAAGAAACTCTCCAAGCGTCATGGCGCCGTGAGTGTTATGCAGTATCGTGATGACGGTTATTTGCCGCAAGCTGTACTGAATTATTTGGTACGCCTGGGCTGGTCGCACGGCGATCAAGAGATCTTCAGCGTTGATGAAATGATTCGTTTGTTTAAGCTTGATGACGTTAACAAAGCCGCATCGGCGTTTAATACTGAGAAACTCAACTGGCTTAACCAACATTATATGAAAGCGTTGCCGGTGAGCGAGGTTGCCGAATATTTACAGTGGCACTTCACCGACCAAGCAATCGACGTGAGTAAAGGTCCTGCTCTAGAAAAAATCATTCCGTTGTTAGCGGACCGCGTAAAAACTTTAAAAGAAATGGCAAGTTCAGCACGCTATTTTTATGAAGAATATGAGAACTTTGATGAGGCTGCGGCTAAGAAGCATTTGCGCCCAGTTGCCCGTGAAGCGCTAGAAGCGGTGCAAGATCGTCTCGCCAGTGTGAGTGAGTGGAATGCCGCAAACATTCAAGCGGCGATTCAAGCGACTGCCGATGACCTTGGCGTAGGTATGGGTAAAGTAGGGATGCCTTTACGTGTTGCTGCCACCGGTTCAGGTAATTCGCCTTCACTCGATGTTACTTTAGAATTTCTTGATCAAGAGCAAGTGGTCGGACGCATTGCGCGCGCGATTTCGTTTATTATGGAGCGCGAACAAGCGCAATAATAGGAAAGACGCAATGCCAAAAGTTCGGCAACTGATTGCCAATAACAAAGAATGGGCAAAATTGATGATTGAAGAAGATCCGCAGTTTTTTGCGGATCTTGTTGCGCAGCAGAGCCCAGAATATTTATGGATCGGTTGCTCTGATAGTCGTGTTCCGGCAAACCAAGTTGTTGGCATGGCGCCCGGTGAGCTATTTGTGCACCGCAATGTGGCTAACCAAGTCATTCAAACCGACTTTAATTGTCTATCAGTAGTGCAATACGCAGTTGATGCGTTGCAAGTGAAGCACATCCTAGTGGTTGGGCACTATGGTTGCGGGGGCGTGCGTGCAGCTACAGAAAACTGCACACATGGCTTGGTTGACCATTGGCTGTATCCAATCAAGGATATCTATCGCGATCATCATCTTGAACTTGAAGCCCTTGATGAGCATGCGCGCATTGATCGTTTGTGTGAATTGAACGTGATTGAGCAGGTGCGCAATTTGGCCAAAACGACCATCATTCAGAATGCATGGGAGCGAGGACAAGAGTTAGCCATTCATGGTTGGGTGTATAGCTTAGAAGACGGCTTGGTACGAGATATGGAAGTTACCGTACAAGATCGCGAATCACTCGAGCGCATCTATCATTTTGCCGAGTAGGGCGCTTTTGTCGTAGTTATTACCCAATCATTGGCGAGCATTTGTGCGAACTGCCTAAAATTTTAGCAAACGATTCAAATTGCCGAAAAAAAGGGTTGACGGTAAGCAACGATTTACCATAGAATTCGCCCCGCTGTCAGGGTACTGGGGCTATAGCTCAGCTGGGAGAGCGCTTGCATGGCATGCAAGAGGTCAGCGGTTCGATCCCGCTTAGCTCCACCACATACACTGGCAGGTTTGGAAGACTGCGTCCCCTTCGTCTAGAGGCCTAGGACACCGCCCTTTCACGGCGGTAACAGGGGTTCGAATCCCCTAGGGGACGCCACATTCAGTTATCGCACTTCAAAAAGTCCGGGGTCCCCTTCGTCTAGAGGCCTAGGACACCGCCCTTTCACGGCGGTAACAGGGGTTCGAATCCCCTAGGGGACGCCACACTTCAGCAAATAGCAAACATCGCTATTTTTAGCCTTTCCCTAGTAATTCCAGTAGATGCGGTTCCATGATGTCCGCGATATCGTCTTGCGCTTCACGATTCGGATGAATACCGTCGTTTTGCATTAACTCAGGCTTGACCGCAATCTGCTCCATAAAAAATGGGATCAGCAGAGTATCGGTGCTCTCCGTTACATCAGGGAAAATGTCAGCGAACATATCGCTGTAGCGACGGCCGTAGTTCGGCGGAATTCGCACCTGACTCACCGCAACTTTAATGCCTTCCTCTTGCAAGCGCTCAACGATTTGTAACAAATTAGATTTAATCGCCATCGGCGTGAAGCCACGTAAGCCATCATTACCACCTAATTCAACGAAAACCGCATCGGGTTGATGGGTTTTGATGACGCCATTGAGACGGTTGAGTGCACCTTGGGTGGTATCGCCACTAATACTCGCGTTGACGAGTTTGATAGAGGGGTAGGTCTGCTGCCAACGTTGCTGTAGGATGCCTACCCATGACTCTTTTTGTGACATGCCGTAACCGGCACTTAGGCTATCGCCGAGCACGACCAGTGAGACATTTGCCGAAACTGGACGTATAAGGACAACGACGAACAAAATTAAACCCAATTTAACTAGGAAGTTTTTCATAGATGCTTATTCAAACCACTCAATTAAAGAAAGATGTAGAAACTAGTGAGGGTATTTTACACATTTTACAACCCACTGACCTGCAAATTACTGCTGGCGAAACCGTTGCCATTGTTGGTGCGTCGGGTTCGGGTAAGTCCACACTGTTAAGTTTACTTGCAGGCTTGGACCTCGCTAGTGCCGGAAATGTTTCTATAGATAACGTAAATTTGGGCGATTTGGATGAAGAGCAACGTGCAAAAGTCCGCGCTGACAAGATCGGCTTTATATTTCAGTCGTTTTTGTTAATTCCAAGTCTTACCGCGCTGGAGAACGTGATGCTGCCAGCTGAACTCGCTGGCAATCGAGATGCGGAGAAGCAGGCGCGTGAACTACTAAGTAAGGTAGGTCTACAAGACCGCTTGACCCATTACCCGAATCAGCTATCAGGTGGTGAGCAGCAGCGTGTAGCGATTGCGCGGGCCTTCGTAGGCACACCAAAAATTTTATTTGCCGATGAACCTACCGGCAACCTTGATGCTGCCACCGGGCAAAAAGTCGAGGATCTATTGTTCCAGATGAATGAAGAATCTGGCACCACCTTGGTGATGGTAACGCACGACAGTGAATTAGCTAAGCGTTGCCAGCGCGTGTTGCGTATGGATGCAGGGCAGTTGTCAGAGGTGGTGCGCGATGTGGCATAAAATCTCGTGGCGTTTATTAAAGCATGAGCTACGCCGCGGTGAACTGACCATTATGGCCGCGGCTATCGTGTTATCGGTGACCGCTGTGCTGTCGTTGGCACTATTTACCGATCGGTTACAAGCGGGCCTTACCGAGCGTAGTGCCGAGTTCCTCGCTGCCGATCGTGTGCTCAGTTCGCGCCGCGACGTGAGTGAAGACTGGATTGCACGCGCCCAAGCGGAAGGTTTACAGACGGCGCAGCGGGTGGTGTTTAATTCGATGGCGTTTGCTGGTGAGCAATTAGCGCTGGTCGATGTCAAAGCCGTTAGTGATGGTTACCCATTACGAGGTGAACTGCGTGTCGCTGAGCAACCTTATGCGCAAGATGTGTTAGCTGAGGGGCTACCCGCTGCTGGCGAGGCGTGGGTTGCCGCTGCGTTGTTTCAGGAGCTGCAATTAGAGGTCGGCGATACCATTGAAATCGGCGATAGCGGCTTTGAGGTGACGAAAGTGCTGACCTATGAGCCGGATGTCGGTTTTTCGGTCTTTACGGATAGCCCTAATGTCTTGATTAATTACTCTGAGCTAGCGGCAACCGGTTTGATACAACCCGGGAGTCGAGTGCGTTTTAACGTGCTGTATGCAGGCGAGCCAGCGGCGCTTGATGCGTACGAAGAGTGGTTACGGCCACAATTAAACGACGACACCCACAATTGGCGGAGTGTGGAGGACGGTGATTCACCGTTAGCGCGCAGTCTCCGTCGTGCCGAGCGCTTTATGCTATTGGCAAGTTTGCTTGGTGTGGTCTTAGCAGCAACGGCGGTCGCAGTCGCGGCACAGCGCTATTGTCAGCGAAACTATGACGTAGTGGCTATTTTCAAAACCATGGGCGCGCAGCGCAGCCAGATCCAGAAAATCTTTATTTTGCACCTGCTGTTGTTGACCACTTTTAGCATCGGTATTGGGGTTGCGCTCGGCTGGTTCATACAAAGCCAAGTGGTCGATCTGGTAGCGCAGTACTTTGACGTGAATCTCCCGCCTGGTAGTGGCCGTGGCTATTTGCTGGCCATCGGTACCGGCTTGGTCAGTGCGGTGATGTTTACCTTATATCCGCTCCTGCGCTTGGTCGGGATTCCGCCGTTACGCGTGTTGAATCGTCAGCTTACCGGTACTGACCGTCTACGCTGGCTACACTGGGTGGCATCCGGTGGGACGATTTATCTGTTGCTATGGTTGTACAGCCAGCAGTGGCTACTCTCAACCGCATTGTTCGTTGGCGGCGCTTTGGCAGCCGTGTTGCTGTTGTTAGTCGGGCGTTTATTTATTCGCGCCAGTCGTCAGGCGGGCATGCAGGCAGGCAGTGCGTGGCGTTTAGCTATGGCTGGCTTGCAGCGTCGTGCGCAGGCCAATAGCGTACAAATGCTGAGCTTCTCGACCGCGATTATGTTGTTGTTGTTAGTTCTTGCCTTGCGTCACGAGCTGTTGGCTGATTGGCAACGTCAGCTTCCTGATGATGCGCCGAATTACTTCTTGGTCAACGTGGCCGAGGGTGATGTCGAGCAACTGCAACAGCGTTTCGCCGAGCGGGATATTGCCGCCGACGATATGTACCCGATAGTCCCAGGCCGCATGACTGCGGTGAATGGCGTGCCGGTTGTGGATGAGGTGTCCAAAGAGGAGCGTGAAAGTGATGCCGAAGTTCAAGGAGAGCAGCGGGAAGGCTTTGGCCGTGAGCTGTCGCTAACTTGGCGCGACACCTTGCCACCGAATAACGAAATCACTGCAGGCGAGTGGTGGGGCGACAACGCAGAACCACAAGTCTCGATTGAAAGTGAAGTCGCCGAACGTATGCGTGTCGGTCTTGGTGATGAGCTGGAGTTCAATATTGGCGGTGAAGTCTTTACGGTGCCCATTACCAGTATCCGCGAAGTGAACTGGGGCTCGCTACAGCCGAACTTCTTCATGATCTTCAATACCTCGACCTTAGAAGAGTTTCCGGCGACCTATATTTCGAGCTTTAACTTACCGCAAGACCGTAAGTCAGAGTTGTATGAGCTGTTTAAACCCTTCCCACAGGTATCATTGATTGATCTTGATGCCATCATGGACCAGTTGCGTGAAGTGATTGAACAAGTGAGTGTGGCGATTCTCTTCGTGCTGATCTTGGTCATTGTCGCCGGCATTTTGGTGTTGCTGGCCCAAGTACAGGCATCTTTGGAGGAACGTGAGAAGGAGCTAGTTATCCTACGCACTTTGGGTGCTCCGGCGAAACTCTTAAGTCGGGCAGTGACCTACGAGTTTGTCATTTTGGGGGCGATAAGTGGCTTGATTGCGACATTGGCCATGGAGCTATCGCTGTATATTTTGCAAACCCAAGTGTTTGAGCTTGGTGCCACATTCCATTGGCGTTTTTGGTTGGTGGGTCCCGTTGCTGGGGCAGTGATTGTTGGCCTGATGGGTCGCCTCGCGTGTGCTCGACTGATTCGTCGCAATACGGCCCAACTGATTCGTCGCCTAACTTAGGCGGATGGCGTTGTTTTAGGTAGCGCCGCAGATAGTTGCGGCGCTAGTAGTTTCTCCCACACCTGCTGACTGCGCGGCCGGAATAATGAGAAATGACGAATCGCGTCTACCTCAATATCTTCGGGCGTGATGAAATGGCGCCGTTGTGGTGCCGATGCATAAAAGTCATGCATGGCAGTAATGTTCCGCGGCGTAAGCAATTCGTCATCACTGAAGGCTAAGCTAATGATTGGCGTCGCTACTTGCGCATAGCGATTGTAGAGGTCCTCAGCGCCGACGAGGTAGTCGGGATGGAGACACCATGTGCGCCACTGTGCCATGGCGCTTCGAGGTACGTTACCGACAATGCCTAAGCGCTCACCCGGAAAATAGCCAACTAAGGGCAACAGCCAAGGTACAATACCGCGCCACAATACCCATGATTTGTATTTCAGGCTGGGTTTGGTATCACGCCAGAATCCGGTTCCGGTGGCGACAGTAACCATCCGTTCTACTTCATCATGGCGATCGAGCATACCGAACAGTTGCCCACCAATACTGTGAGCAAACCACACTACGGGCGCCTTAAAGTTATCTAAGGCGTAATTAAGTACCGTTTGCGCGTCATAACGAGCCCAATCAGTGATGCTGCTGTCCACTTGGCGTAAATTACTGCCGTGACTGTCGCCAATACCAAAGTAGTCAAAACTGAGCACATGGTAGCCTTGCTGGGCCAACCATTGACAAAACTCATGATAGTAGCGTTGCGGGACTGCCATCGCCGGCGCCATAATCACCACTTTTTTAGCGTTATCCGAAGAGAACTGATGTACTCGGATCGTCCTTCCTGGTGCGCTTTCGAGGCTAAAGGAATTACTCAATTTCTTCGCTGTCCTTGTCGCGGTCAGTATGATGCTTAAACATATAGGCGCCGGTAAATATGGTGAAGATTAGGGTAGCGCCCAGCGTACCGAACACTTTGAAGTTAACCCAGACATCTAGACTCATGCGTTCAGCGATATAGAGGTTAACGGCGGCCAAAGAGAGTGTAAAAACGACCCATGCGTAGGTAAGACGTCGCCAAGCGAAATCAGGGAGATTGATTTCTTCACCGAGAAACTGCTGCAGCGGACTGCGCTTTTTCCACCATAAACCGATGAGCAAAAAGAGCGCGATAGCGACATAGATGACGCTGACTTTGATCTTAATAAACCATTCATCGTGTAAGAATAAGGTGATGGAGCCGAAAATCAGCACCATCCATAGGATGATCCAGTGGCGTGGGGTGATAACTTCGCGCATAAACTTAAGGGCAACGATTTGTAACACCGTACCGAGCATAAGCACGCCGGTAGCGAGGAAGATATCGCCCAGCAAGTAAAAGATAAAAAACAGCGCAATAGGTAAATATTCAAGTACAAACAGCATGGTGGTTTCCGTTCACATTTTATGTGTCGAGTTTGCCAGAAAAGTTTGTTGACGACTACCAGCAATGTCTACACTTACCAATAGGAAAGGTAGCTGACTGAGGAAAGATTGCATGAAACTTTTAATCACCGGTGGTACGGGTTTAATTGGTACCGAGCTTATTATGCGCCTGCGCGAACGTTACAGTATTACGGTATTGAGTCGTCATCCGAAGCGCGCGATTGAGCGGTTCGGTAAAGGTGTGCATGCGCTCTCCAGCCTCGATGAAGTGAAAAATATCGGTGATTTCTACGCTGTGATCAATCTGCAAGGCGAAGGTATTGCCGACAAACGTTGGAGTGACAAGCAAAAACTTCGTATTCAGCAAAGCCGTTGGGGAATTACGCGTGAACTGACTGAACGTATCCAGCAGAGCGAGACGCCACCGCAAGTATTTATTAGTGGCTCGGCGATTGGCTATTACGGTGCTCAGGGTGACAAAGTCATGACTGAAGAGCAGGTCGTAGAGCGACCAAATGATTTTGCTCATCAGCTTTGTGCGGAATGGGAGCGTCTGGCGCTTGCCGCGCAATCTGAACAGACCCGCGTCTGTATTGTGCGGACCGGCGTTGTATTGGCGCGCGATGGCAGCGCCTTACAGAAAATGCTACCGCCTTACTTACTGGGGCTCGGTGGGCCACTTGGTTCAGGGCAGCAATATTTTTCTTGGGTACACCTCGAAGATATGGCGCGCTTGCTCGAGTTTTTGCTTGAGCAAGACAGCTGCCGCGGCGTCTATAATGCGACGGCGCCAGAGCCGGTCCGCCAAGAGGAATTCAGTGCGACCATCGCTAAAGTGTTACGCAAGTCGCACTTTATGCGCGTGCCAGCTTGGGTACTCAAATTGATGCTGGGTGAAATGTCGCAAATGCTGCTGACTGGCCAGCGAGTGGTGCCGGCCAGATTACAGCAAGAAGGGTTTGAATTTAATTATCCGAGCCCTGTAACAGCGCTGCGCGATTGTTTGTTGCCGCCTTCATCGAAGCAACAAAACGAGTAAGTTCCGCAGTCATCTGGCTTGGGTTATCAAGGTGCTCGGCAATAATATTAACCACTGCCGAGCCACTAATAGCGCCCGCTGCGCCCGCAGCGAGGGCTGCTTTAACATGCTCAGGCTTGCCAATACCGAAGCCGAGGAGTGGCGGTGCACTATTGGCGGCTTTCAGCGCATCAATTACGGCGGTGGCAGGACGTTGCATACCCGTTTCTGCCCCAGTGACACCAGCTCGGCTCAATAGGTAGACATACCCTTCACTGAGCTCCGCAATGCGTTGCAAGCGTTCGGCATTAGCGTCAGGTGGGGCAATGAAAATAGGTTCAATGCCGTTGGCTTTTGCCGCTGCGATAAAGTTACCGCTCTCGCGTGCTGGAACGTCAGCAATCAAGACTGAATCGACACCCGCTTCAGCGCAACGTTGATAAAAACGTTCAACCCCCGAACTCGCTACTAGATTCGCATACACCAGCAAACCGACCGGGATGTCTGGATGACGGCTGCGTATTTCGCTGAGCATGGTAAAACAGTCCGCAATTTTTGTTCCGGAACTCAGCGAGCGGATGGCAGCTTTTTGGATAGTTGGGCCATCAGCGACAGGGTCGGAAAAGGGAAAGCCTAACTCGAGGGCATCGGCACCGCCCGCAACTAAGGCATCGATGATGGCGAGGCTTTGCTCTGCGTTTGGGTCACCAAGCGTAACAAACGGCACGAAAGCCCCTTGGTCTGCAGCATCGAGTCTATTGAACATGGCTTGATAGCGGCTCATGAGCGGTCCTCCGTTTCAGCTTCAGCTTGAGCAGCAAATATGCGGCGTACGTGATCAATATCTTTATCACCACGGCCAGATAAATTCAGTAAAAGAATTTCTGGTGCGTCTGGTTCTTGCGCACGACGGATAGCGTAAGCGAGGGCATGTGCCGACTCGAGCGCCGGAATAATACCTTCTTTTTCGGCCAGTAGTTTAAAAGCATCTAATGCCTCATCGTCGGTCACAGATTCATAGCGCGCGCGGCCAATGCTTAGTAGATGAGCGTGCTGCGGGCCAACGCCAGGATAGTCGAGACCGGCCGACACCGAATAACTTTCTTCAATCTGCCCTTCGTCAGTTTGCATGAGAAACGATTTACAGCCATGGAGGATCCCCGGTTTACCTGCGCTCAAAGTCGCACCATGATGCGCTGTTTTCACGCCTTTCCCAGCGGGCTCAACGCCTACTAGGGCCACGTCTTTTTCGTCAATAAAGTCTGCAAACATGCCGATAGCATTGGAGCCGCCGCCAACACAGGCAATTACTTCGTCAGGCAGGCGGCCAGCTTGTTCAAGAATTTGGCGTTTTGCTTCCGCGCCAATCATGCGGTGGAACTCGCGCACGATAGTCGGGAAGGGATGCGGACCGGCCGCCGTACCGAGCAAGTAATGAGTGTCATGATAGCTTGCAGTCCAATCACGCAGCGCCTCGTTAACAGCATCCTTTAGAGTGCCGCTACCGGTATCGACCGGCACCACCTTAGCGCCCATGAGCTCCATCCGGAAAACGTTCGGCTGCTGGCGTTCAACGTCCTTTTTGCCCATATAAATGGTGCAATCGAGGTCGAGTAGAGCACAGGCTAGGGCAGTTGCGGTACCGTGCTGACCAGCTCCGGTTTCCGCAATAATGCGTTGTTTACCCATGCGTTTTGCGAGCAAAGCTTGGCCAAGGACTTGGTTGGTTTTGTGCGCGCCACCATGCAGTAAATCTTCGCGTTTTAGATAGATTTTAGTGCCATTTGGGCTGTTCACCGGTAGGTTTCGACACAGCGAAACAGGGGTCGGGCGGCCTAAGTAATTTTTTAATAAATCACCGAATTCTTTCTGAAACTCAGGATCTTTTTGCGCATCATTAAAAGCCTGCTCAAGTTGATCAAGCGCAGGCAAGAGGATTTCTGGCACAAATTGCCCACCAAATTCACCAAAATAGGCTGGGTTATCACTCATGGTTTGTTTTCCCATACTGTCGAATGTGTTGAAAAAGCTGCAGAATCAAACCTGCATCTTTGTCGCCTTTGCTACGTTCAAGACGTGAATTAAAGTCAAAACGAGTTAATCCTGTGGCCTGCGCTGCGGTGAGATTATTCAGCCCTAAACCGCCGGCAAGAATGCAACGCTGGCGCTGTTCTGCCGTCAGTTCACTGAGGAGCTCCCAAGCAAATTGTTTGCCGCTGCCGCCGCGCACGTTGTCGAGCAAATAGTAGTCAGCCCCGAGTGCTGGCAGCTGAAACGGTTGCTCTACTGCGAGTGCGCGCCAGATTTCGGTGCTCGCCGGTAGTTCTTTCCGCAACTGTGCAAGGTAATCAGCATCTTCATGGCCATGCAGTTGCACGGCGTGTAAACCCAGTTCGGTAGCGCTAGCAACTATATTTGCTAAGGGCTGATCAGCAAATACGCCGACCCACGCCAAATTAGGTTCCGCGGCGACCAGTTGCGCCGCTGTTGCCGTGTTCACAGCGCGCGGCGATGAAGGTACGAAGATTAGCCCACCATAGGCGGCGCCTGCAGCACGGACAACCATGGCCTCTTGCATTTTGTTCAGGCCACAGACCTTGTGCTTACCATAGATTAATTCACGGCAAGCTTGGTCGATGTTGGCCTGTGCGGTCAGCGCACTGCCAACCAAAAAACCGTCGACAAATGGCGCACTGCCGCGTACTTGTTCATTGCTGCTATAGCCCGACTCGGCAACTAGTAACGCTCCGCTCGGTGCGAGCTTGCTTAGTGTTTTGCTACGCTCTGGGTCAACACTAAGATCATGTAAGTTACGGTTGTTAATACCGATGATTCTAGCACCCAACTGTTTGGCGCGGGCCATTTCTTCTTCGGTACTGACTTCGGTCAAGACATCAAGTTGGAGTTCGTCAGCGACCGCGGCTAACGCTTGATATTGCTTGTTATCCAAGATGGATAGCATCAGTAGAATGGCGTCCGCACCAAAGTGCCTTGCGAGCAGTACTTGCAGGGGGTCGACAATGAAGTCTTTACACAAGACTGGCACATCCACGCTCGCACTGACTGCACTTAAGTAGGCAAAATCACCCTGGAAAAAGTCGGGTTCGGTCAAAACTGAAATCGCATCTGCGTAACGCGCATAGGTTTGCGCGATCTGCACCGGATGGAAGTCTTCGCGTATCAAACCTTTTGATGGTGACGCTTTTTTACATTCGAGAATAAAGCTACTCCGCGGTTTTGCCAGCGCCGCGGCGAGACTGCGTGTGCTTGGTGTCAGGCGCGAACGTAGGGTCGCTTCACTATATTGGTGGGCGAGCTCTGCTAGGCGCTCGCGACGCTTAGCGACGATGGTGTCAAGAATACTATCAGCCACGATTAAACTCCTGTAACTGCTGCAAGTGTTGCATGGCACGGCCACTGTCGAGATGCGCGCGAACGGCTTCAGTGGCTGCTTTTAGAGTCTCATACTGGCCAGCTAAGTAAAGCAAACCAGCAGTGCTAATCGCAACCGCGTCGCGTTGCGCGGCAGGCGCTTGGCCCATTAAAACTTTGATCAGCGCGGCGGCATTAAACTCCGCATCACCGCCACGTAAGGCACTTACCGGCGCTTGCTCTACGCCAAAGTCAGCAGGGCTTAGCTCATACTCAAATAATTCGTTGTCGCGTAATTCGACTACTTGTGTGGTGCCATGTAAGGCGATTTCGTCAAGGCCTGAACCATGTACCACCATCGCGCGCTTACAACCCAAGAGTCGCAGGGTTTCTGCCAATGGGCGCAACCAAGCAGGGTCATACACACCAAGCTGCTGTACGTCGGGGCTAGCGGGGTTAACGAGAGGCCCGAGTAGATTGAACAGAGTACGGGTTTTCAGCGTCTGGCGTACCGGCATGGCATAACGAATACCAGGGTGGTAGTGCGGTGCGAACAAAAAGCAGAAGTTGTATTGCTCAAGTTGCTTAGCGGCGACTTCCGGGTCTTGCGTGACCGATAGTCCAAGGCTCTCCAACACGTCTGCAGAGCCTGAGCGTGAAGAAACACTCCGGTTGCCATGCTTAGCAACGGTCAGGCCCATACTCGCCGCAACCAGTGCGGCAGTGGTGGAAATATTAATGGTATTGCTACCATCGCCGCCGGTACCACAACTGTCGACGATCAGGCGGTTTGGGCGCTGAAATGGTTTTGCCGCACGGCGTAGAGCAAGCGCCGCACCGGCCATTTCTTCAGGCTGCTCGCCCCGCATTTTCATCGCGGTCAGCAGAGCGGTAATTTGGATCTCATTCAGCTCGCCTTTTACTAAGCGGTCAAATAGCTTTTCTGTGGCCTCAAGCGAGAGGTTTTCACCAGCGAGTAGTTGTTTGATAACTTCCATTACTGCGGCTCCGTGGAAAGTAAAAAGTTGACGGTTTGCGTCAGCAACTGCGTGCCGCGCCCGGTTAAAATAGATTCTGGATGGAACTGGAAACCCAAGGCATGGTGGGCTGGGAAGTAGGCAGCCATTGGAATGGCTTGCCCCGCTGCATCAGTGTCGGCTAGCACTTGGACTTCAGCCGGTAAATCATAGCCAGCAAGGCTATGATAGCGCGCTACCACCAGTGGATTCGGGAGTTCTTCAAAAATAGCATGCGACTGGCAGCGGATTGCAGAGCTTTTACCGTGCAAGGTTTCACCGCAGCGCTTCACGCTGGCGCCATAGGTTTCAAGTAGCGCCTGAAAGCCTAAGCAGATGCCAAGCAGAGGGTAACGCCCTTTGGCATACGCAATCACTTCCATCAAATTGCCCGCTTGACGCGGATGACCAGGCCCAGGAGATAAGCAAATTAACTGGGGCCCACGATAGTTTTCCAGTTCAGTTTGAATTGTTTGCAGTGAAACGGTATTACGATAGACCTTCAATGGGTAACCAAGTTGTCGTAATTCATCGACTAAGTTGTAGCTAAATGAGTCGATATTATCGATCAGTATAATGCGTGCCATGCTCATGCCTGCGTCTCCGTTTCACTTGAGTACGTTGCTTGGATAGCGGCGATCACAGCGCGCGCTTTATTTTCGGTTTCGGCAATTTCAGCTGCCGCCACTGAGTCGGCGACGACGCCTGCCCCGGCTTGCACATAGGCGATACCATCTTTGACGAACGCGGAACGGATCACGATACAGGTGTCCATATCGCCACGGCCATTGAGGTAGCCGACGGCGCCACCATAACTCCCACGGCGCTGTTGTTCATACGCGCGGATCAAGCGCGCCGCACTCACTTTCGGTGCGCCGACTAAGGTACCCATATTCATGCAGGCACGGTAGGCATGTAAGGCATCAAAGTTTTCGTCGAGTTGAGCAACCACGCGAGAGACCAAATGCATCACATGAGAATAGCGATCGACTTGTAGCAAATCGGCAACATACCGTGTGCCTGGCTGGGCAATACGCGCTAAGTCGTTGCGTGCGAGATCAACCAACATCAGGTGCTCTGCCAGTTCTTTTTGATCGCAGCGCAACTCAAGCTCTAGACGGCTGTCGAGATCTGAATTAATGCTGCCGTCATTGTTTTTGCCCCGTGGACGTGTGCCGGCAATAGGGTAAAGCTCAACTTGGTTAGTGCCCGCGGTATACTTCAAGGCAGACTCGGGAGACGCGCCAAACAAAACAAAGTCGTCACTACGCAGATAAAACATATAAGGCGAAGGATTATTTGCCTTTAATTGTTGATATGCGGCCAAGCTGTCGGGGCAAGCAAGGCTAAACTGGCGTGAAGGTACTACCTGAAAAATATCGCCATCAGCAATATGTTCTTGTAACTCAGCGACCCAGCGGGCATAAGTCTCCCGATTCGGCGTCGCAGCGACACTCTTATCGGTCGGGGTCTCTGGAGTCACGGCAGAAGGAATCGCCGGCATCTGACAGTGCGCGGCAATCTCACCTAATTGCGCGGCAATTCGCGGATAGTAGTCTGCGGATGCAGGACCGCTGAGCAAGGTGGCGAGTAACTCTGTGGTTTGCGCTTGATGGTCAATAATGACCAAACTTTCAGCTAGATAGAATTGGTAATCGGGGCAACTATTTGCCGCCATGGGTACGTCAGGTAACTCTTCCATACTAGCGATGTAGTCGTAACCAAACACGCCGCCGACAAATAAAGCGAAATCATGTTTGTGGCTTGCAGCCAGCGGCTTAAGTTGCTGTTGCAAGATGCGTAGTACCTGTTCGGTGCTGGCTTGACGTAAGCGTTCAACTTCCTCGAGTTCACCCGAATCAGAGGTGTGGAATTGACACTGTAGCGTCGTCGCTTCGCGCTGGCATTGTGCGTAAGGTGTGAGTTGTTGCTCCAAGAATGGCAGTAATTGCGCTCCATTATCGGTTAGCGCCTGCACCTTAACTTCGTGTCCGTGACAAGTGACTTGCAATGAGGCTTGCGTCATCAATAAACTTTTCAGGTGCTGTCGAGACTGGATTTCAGCCGAATCAAGCAGGAGTGTGTGTGGCTTGTCACCGCATAGCGTCGCGAACAATTGCTGGGTCGTCGCGCTGTAGGGGAGTTGCATGTGCAACGTCTGGTAATAGCCTAATTGATTTTCAAAATGCACGTTGTTGCCCTTTTTTAACTCGTTATTCTGCTAGTTAGTGCGCGGGCAATAAAAAACCCGCTGATGCAGCGGGTTTCTCATGAATCGACGTGTAAACACGCACAGATGCATCGCCCGCTAGTTCGGGAAATGCCACCACCACTGTGCTGATTTGATCGCTTGCGCGAGTTTTAGTGTGTTCATCACGATTCTCAATTAACTTGTCTAACTACGTTTGAGTGTTAATTTACGGTGCCACTGGTTAAGTGTCAACCCGGAAATTCAAAAAAAATTAGCGAATGCTGTGTTTCAGAATACGCGACTTCTGACGTTGCCAATCGCGCTCTTTTATCGTGTCACGCTTGTCATGGGACTTCTTACCTTTGGCCAAATAAATTTCGAGTTTGACCAAATGGCGCTTCCAGTACATGGCGGTTGCAACGATGGCATAACCTTCACGCTCACTCGCACCAATCAACTTGTCTAACTCGCGTTTTTTTAGCAGTAATTTGCGCGTACGCTCTGGATCGCACACGACATGAGACGAGGCTGACAACAGCGGTTGAATTTGCGCGCCCAATAAATAAGCCTCACCGTCTTTGACGATGACATAGGTATCTGCAATATTGACCTTACCGGCGCGGATGCTTTTCACTTCCCAGCCTTGCAGGGCAATACCAGCTTCGAATTTGTCTTCCAGGAAATACTCATGACGCGCTTTTTTGTTTAGCGCGATAGTTCCTGAATTTGCGGGGGATTTTGCTTTGCTCATGGCGGCTATTATACGCATCCATTATTAAAAGAAAATTCGTTTCTGCAGAGAAACTTCAAGGACAATTGAGAATGGGTGATCACACCCTGAATTTACGGTATCATGCGAGCATTTTAACGCAAGGCAAGGAATCGGTATGCCCAGCATTGAACGAAGCGCATTAGTGCCGTATAGCGATGCGCAGATGTATGCGTTGGTCAATGATATTGAAAGTTATCCGCAATTTGTTCCGGGTTGTCGCTCAGCGCAAGTGCTAGAGCAAACAGAACAGATGAAAGTTGCGCGCTTAGACATCAGTAAGGCGGGCGTCGGTAAATCATTTACCACGCGTAACACCCTTGAGCCTTCGAGTCGCATAGGTATGGAGCTGGTCGATGGACCGTTTCGTTACTTGCGCGGTGGCTGGCGCTTTCAGCGCTTAGACGAAAACGCTTGTAAGATTATTCTTGAGCTTGAGTTTGAGTTTGCGAATCGCTTGCTCGGCTTGGCTTTTGGTAATATCTTCAATGAATTGCAAAGCCGCATGGTAGATGCTTTTGTGAAGCGCGCCGAACAGGTGTACGGAACCTCCTAAATGAGCCAAGACCAGATCCAGATCGAAGTTGCCTACGCGACGCCTGAGCGTCAGCAGATCGTTCCGTTGCGTGTGCCTAAAGGCACGTCAGTTGCCGATTGTATCCAGCAATCCCAAATCACGCGTTACTTCCCCGAAATCGATCTGAACGAACAAAAAGTCGGTATTTGGAGTAAAGCGGTGAAATTAGATCATGAACCGCGCGATGGCGATCGTATTGAAATTTACCGACCATTGATTGCCGACCCGAAAGCGATTCGACGCAAGCGAGCCGAACAAGCAAAAGATGATGGTCGTGCCGATCCGGTGACCGGAGGCCGTCGTCGTCGCGCCAACAATGCCGATGGTGAAGACGAGTGAAACATCACAGCACGAAAGAAGTGAAGTTTTACATTATGCGTCATGGTGAAGCGATGCCAGCGCAGGCCTTACAAGGTGATGCGATTCGTCCTTTGAGCGCCTATGGCGAGCAAGAGGTCATCATGAACGCACAATGGCTTCAGCACTACCTGGCAGAGCAGGGGGCTACGCAGCTTGACTGGTTACTAGTCAGTCCCTACGTACGTGCGCGGCAAACCGCTGCAATTCTTGCGCAACAGGTCAAGGTAACCGAGCTATCTGAGTGCGACGATATTACTCCAGAGGGCAATGCGCAGCATTTTGCCGACTGGTTGTTTGCACAACTGCAACAGCGCGGTCGCGGTATGCAACAGGTGGCAATCGTATCGCATATGCCATTCGTGAGTTATCTTGTGGCGGAACTGGATGCGCGCATGGAGCCTATTTTATTCCCCACTGCGGGTATCGCTGAAATCACCCTCAAGGTGGACAGCCTCAACGGCTGTTTCGAGCGAATGGCCGTTGCAGAACTAACTAATTAACTTAATTTGATGAGCGGAGAACAACGTTGACGCACAATTCTGAAAGCGTGACTCAACAGCTAACAACGATTGAAGATCATTGGCGCTGGGGCATAAGTCGCTTGCATGGCGCTGAAGTGTTTTTTGGTCATGGGACTGATAACGCGGACTCTGAAACGCAAGTCTTGTTAGCTCATGTGCTGCACCTCGACTTGACGCAATTGGAGCGTTTCCGCACGGCAGTCATGACAGATGCCGAGCGCGAGCAATTTTTGCAACTCTTACAAGAGCGCATCGAAGCACGCAAGCCAGCGGCTTATTTGACCGGTGAAGCATGGTTCGCAGGCTTACCCTTTAAAGTTGACGAGCGTGTTCTGATTCCGCGTTCACCGATTGCTGAGCTCATCGAAAACGAATTTCAGCCGTGGCTCACCCAGCCGCCGCAGCATATTCTAGATTTGTGCACGGGCAGTGCCTGTATTGCTATCGCCTGTGCCTATGCGTTCCCTGAGGCAGAAATCGATGCCCTTGATATTTCGCCAGACGCACTTGCCGTGGCAGAAGAAAACATTGCCGCCCACCAGCTTGAGCACCGTGTATTTCCGATGGTTTCAGATCTCTACAGTGCCGTGCCAGAGCAGCGCTATGACTTGATTGTTACCAATCCTCCGTACGTGGATGCGGAAGATATGGCCGATTTGCCCGCGGAATTTCATCATGAACCTGAGTTGGGCCTTGCCGCCGGCGAGGATGGCCTCGATTTAGTGCGAACCATTTTGCGTGAAGCGCCACAACATCTAACCGAACATGGTATCTTGATTTGCGAAGTGGGTAATTCGATGGTGCATATGATGGAGCTGTATCCGGATGTGCCATTCACTTGGTTGTCATTTGAGCGGGGCGGGGATGGCGTATTTTTGCTAACCCGACAAGAATTACTGGAACATCAAGCTAGCTTTTAACCTACAGAATTTAGGACTTACTATGCCCGGTAACAGTTTTGGCGAACTTTTTCGTGTAACAACTTTTGGCGAAAGCCATGGTGCTGCGATTGGCGCTATCATCGATGGTTGCCCTCCGGGCCTGGAATTAAGCGAAGCTGACTTGCAGCATGAGCTGGACCGTCGAAAGCCAGGACAGAGTCGCTATACCACCGCACGCCGCGAAGCTGATGAAGTGAAAATATTGTCTGGGGTCTTCGAAGGGCGTACCACCGGCACTCCTATTGGCTTACTTATCGAGAATACCGATCAACGCAGTAAAGACTATTCAGCAATCAAAGACTTGTACCGTCCTGGGCACGCTGATTTTACCTATGACAAAAAATATGGCTTCCGTGATTACCGCGGCGGCGGTCGTTCATCGGCTCGCGAGACCGCGATGCGTGTTGCAGCCGGTGCGGTTGCGCGTAAGCTACTGAAACAAGAGCTGGGTATAGAGTTTTATGCGGGTGTGACGCAAATCGGGCCCCATAGCATTGCGCGAGATAGCGTCGATTTTGCTTGGGAAGAGGTTCACCAAAACCCACTGTTTATGCCAAGCGCAAGTGTGGCGGAAGCCACTGGTGAATACCTAAAAGCGCTGCTCAAACAAGGTGACTCGGTAGGCGCGCGGGTGCGACTCGAAGTAACGGGTGTGCCGGCCGGCCTAGGCGAACCAGTATTCGATCGTTTCGATGCTGATCTGGCGAAAGCCTTAATGAGCATCAATGCGGTCAAAGCAGTGAGTATCGGTGATGGTTTCGCGGTCGCTGGGCAGCTCGGTAGTGAACACCGCGATGAGATACGCCCGGAAGGCTTTTTAAGTAATCACGCGGGTGGCGTGTTAGGCGGCATTAGCAGTGGTCAGACGGTGGTCGCTGAAGTGGCATTTAAACCGACTTCGAGCATTACCAAACCGGGGCAGACCGTTGACCGTTTCAATCAGTCGCAAACAGTCGTGACCCGTGGTCGGCATGACCCATGTGTGGGAATTCGAGGCGTGCCGATTGTGGAAGCGATGGCAGCTTTAGTTATTGTCGACCACTGGCTGCGGCAGCGCGCACAAAACGGTTCATAACAAGTTACAAGCGTATGTGCAGTCACCATTATTCGACGCTTATTGAGCTATTTCACCAATGTTTTTACCGCGAGTTCCGTACTGAGCTGGTTGCCGGCGATGATGAGCCGCTCTATCGACCGGCCTCGGACGCGACGGGTACGCATCAGATTATCTTCGCTCACGGCTTTTTCGCTTCCGCGCTGCATGAAATCGCACATTGGTGTATTGCCGGGGCACAACGGCGGCAGTTAGAAGATTATGGTTATTGGTACGAACCCGATGGCCGTAATGCCGAGCAGCAGGCACAGTTTGAGCGTGTTGAACGCAAGCCCCAAGCGCTAGAGTGGCTATTCGCGCGCTGCGCTGGCTTACCTTTCCAAGTGAGTGTCGATAACCTTGGCGGTATTGAAGTCGATCGTGAGGCCTTTACTGAGGCCGTACACCAGCAACTGTGTGATTACTTAGCCAACGGCATACCAGCGCGGGCTGAACGTTTTGCACGCGCGTTGGCTGCACATTATCAACAACCATGGCCACAGATCGACGAGGTTCGCGCAGAACGCTCGCGGTTAGGGCAACGAGCAGGTCAATTGCAGGGGGTTGCATGACAGAGTTTCGCTTAGGTTTGGTGGTGAATCCAGCTGCTGGTTTAGGCGGCAGTGTGGCGCTTAAAGGGAGCGATGGCGTGGACACTGCCAACAAAGCGCGCGAACTAGGGGCGGAACCGAAAGCGCCCAAACGTGCCGCGCAAGCACTGGCTGAGCTGAGTAAGCAGCAGCTTGCTTGTAAGATCCTCACTGGCGCTGATGGCTTAGGTGAAGAAAGTTGTGCGCAAGCGGGGCTGCCATGCGAGGTGATCTACAGGGGTAATACGCCAAGCACTGCCGAGGACACCAAAGCAACCGTGCAAGCACTGGTCGCTGCTGGGGTAGATTTATTGCTGTTCGCCGGCGGTGATGGTACCGCGCGGGATGTTTTCTCTGTCGTTCCTGAAGAGCAACCAGTACTGGGCATCCCCGCAGGAGTGAAAATCCATTCTGGCGTTTACGCAGTAAGTCCACGCGCGGCGGGTAAAGTAGTCGTGCAAATGCTCCAAGGTCAGTTGACCACGGTGACCCACGCAGATGTCATGGATATTGATGAAACTGCATTTCGCGCGGGGACTGTGCGAGCAAAGCGCTATGGTGAAATGCTCGTTCCGGCTGAGCTGCGTTACGTCCAAGCAGTAAAAATGGGCGGTAAAGAGAGTAATGAACTCGTGCTTGCCGATATTGCCGCAGATATTGTCGAGCGTATGGAAGATGAACAGCTTTACATTATGGGATCGGGCTCAACGGTTGCGGCGGTAATGGAGGAACTTGGGCTTGAAAATACCTTACTTGGCGTTGACGTGGTTAAAAATGGCGAGCTCGTAGCCAGTGATGTTACTGCGCGGCAATTGGAGCAGTTGGTGATCAGCGAAAATCAGCCAGCGCATTTAATCGTCACCGTGATTGGTGGTCAGGGCCATATTTTCGGGCGCGGTAATCAACAGCTCAGCGCCGCCTTATTGGCGCACATGCTCGAGACAAAAGGAAAAGAGGCGATTTGGGTGGTGGCGACCAAAGCCAAATTACAACAGCTTGACGGAAAACCCTTGTTAGTCGATACCGGTGATGCGGAAGTCGATGACCAGCTGTGTGGCCTGATGCGTGTCACCACCGGTTACCATGACGAAGTCTTTATGCAGGTAGACGCGCCTTAAAACTGCGAGCGCGGCATGTGCACCACGATGCCGTCGAGCTCTTCGGTCATTTCGATTTGACAGCTCAAGCGACTGTTGTCTTGTGGGTCGACCGCCATGTCGAGCATATCTTCCTCGCGTTCAGAAGCAGGCGGAAGTTTGTCTTCCCACTCTTTCGGCACGTAAACGTGGCAAGTGGCACATGACATAACGCCGCCACACTCGCCAAGAATGCCATCAATCATATTATCTACCGCACCTTCCATAAGGTTTTGACCTACAGGAACATCTGCTTCAAATTCGCCACCATTGGCATCGATATAGATTACTTTAGGCATGAAAACTCCTTGCTGCCGATCATTTTGCGGCGATTCTATCACAATTCTAGCGCATATTGACCGAGCAATTTTGCGTGCTTTCAGGTACACTAGCGCAATTTTTTAACGTGCTTGATTACTGCAAAAGAGTGGGGGAATGACGTGTGAGTGGATTCCAATCTGTATTGGAAAAGCTTTTCAAGATTAGGGCTCAAGGTAGTTCAGTTAAGGCTGAGGTGATAGGTGGTATTACGACCTTTCTAACCATGGCTTACATCATTTTCGTAAACCCTTCTATTTTAAGCCAAGCAGGTATGGATCAAGGGGCGGTCTTTGTCGCAACCTGCCTTGCCGCTGCGATTGGTTGCTTAATCATGGGGCTGTGGGCCAATTACCCGGTGGCTTTAGCGCCAGGTATGGGACTTAATGCCTTCTTCACTTACAGCGTTGTGCTCGGTATGGGCTACACGTGGCAGGCGGCGCTCGGCGCTGTGTTCTTCTCCGGTATTTTATTCTTTTTACTGTCAGCGTTGCGTGTCCGCTCGTGGATCATCAACTCGATTCCAGCGACCTTACGACTTGCGATCGCTGCTGGTATTGGTGCTTTTCTGGCGCTTATCGGCCTACAAAACGCGAATATAATCGTTGCACATGAGGCAACGTTGGTGACGCTGGGCGATATGTCGCAGCTGTCAGTGTTGCTTGCGGGCCTAGGGTTCTTTTTGATTATTGGCTTGGTAGCACGTCAAATACAAGGCGCCGCGCTAATCAGTATTTTGCTAATCACCTTTATCGGTTGGTTACTCGGTGACGTCACCTATACTGGAATTGTCGCGACACCTCCTAGCTTAGCACCGACATTCATGCAACTTGATATCGCTGGGGCGTTTGACGTCGCTATGTTGAGTGTCATTTTTGCGTTCTTGTTTGTCGATTTGTTTGATACGTCGGGCACCTTGATGGCTGTTGCTCAACGCGCCGGAATGACGGACAAAAATGGCAAGCTGCCGCGGTTAGAAAAGGCGCTTATGGCTGATTCAACGGCATCCGTGGCCGGCTCAATGCTGGGTACTTCGACGACCACAAGTTATATCGAGTCGGCATCAGGGGTCGCTTCAGGGGGCAAGACTGGCCTCACCGCAGTTGTGGTTGGCGTGCTATTTATTTTGGCGATCTTCTTTGCCCCGTTAGCTGGCATGGTACCGGCCTATGCGACCGCAGGTGCGATTATTTATGTCTCAGTGCTGATGCTCTTTACTTTGCGCTCAGTAGATTGGGATGACGTAACCGAGGCAGCTCCGGTTGCAGTGGTATTACTCATGACGCCGCTAACGTATTCAATTGCCGATGGTATCGCGCTTGGCTTCATTAGTTATGTGGTAGTGAAAGCGCTGGGCGGACGTTATAAAGAATTAAATTGGAGTGTTGCTGTATTAGCAGCATTGTTTGTCGCAAAATTCATTTGGTTGGGGTAAGACATCATGGGATGGCATACAAATCGCGAATTTTTTGTATCTTGGGAAGAACTACATCGGGCGACCAAAGAGCTCGCACGACGTCAACTGCCAGCTGAGCAGTGGCGCGGTATTATCGCCGTAAGTCGCGGTGGCTTGGTGCCTGCGGCTATCGTTGCACGTGAATTAAATGTGCGCTTGGTAGAGAGCGTGTGTGTAAGTTCATACGACCACGATAGTCAACGCGACAGCGTAACCTTATTAAAAGATGTAAGTTGTACTGAAGACGGTGAAGGCTTTTTGGTTATCGATGACTTAGTTGATACCGGTAATACGCTTAAGTTTCTGCGCGAGCGCTTACCGAAAGCGAAGTTCATTACCGTTTATGCGAAGCCGGCTGGCATGGACTTGGTTGACGACTATGTGGCAGATCTTGAGCAGGAGACGTGGATCCACTTCCCTTGGGATATGCATTTACACTATGTTGAGCCGCTAGCGGGTCAAGAAAGCTAAAAAAAGCCGAGCATTCGCTCGGCGAGGCTTTTTTGTTGTTTGATGTTCGCTGTTTGTTCTTTGTTGAAACAAACATCAAACAGCGAATAGCGAATAGCGCGTTTAGTCTTTAAGGGCCTTTTGGACTGTGGCGACAGCTTCGCTGATGGCGATTTTGGTTTTTTCGCCTGAACGGCGGTTTTTGTACTCGACCGCTTGCTCATCGAGATTACGTTCACCAACCACGATTTGATGTGGCACACCGATCAATTCCATATCTGCAAACATAACGCCAGGGCGTTCTTTGCGGTCATCGAACAAGACATCCACACCGGCGGCTTTCAGTTCGCGGTATAGCTGTTCAGCGGTTTCCTGCACGCGCACTGATTTATGCATGTTCATGGGCACAATAGCGACTTGGAACGGCGCCAAAGCTGCTGGCCAAGTGATGCCGAATTTGTCGTGATTTTGCTCAATCGCAGCTGCGACAATTCGTGAAACGCCGATCCCATAGCAGCCCATCATTAAGTTTTCGTGCTTACCGCTCTCAGTAAGAACACCGACTTTCATGGCGTCTGAATACTTTTTACCGAGTTGGAAAATATGCCCAACTTCGATACCCCGTTTAATTTGCAGGGTACCTTGACCGCAAGGGCTGGCATCACCTTCCACGACGTTACGTAAGTCAGCGACGGCTGGCAGTGCGACATCTCGCTCCCAATTAATATTGAAGAAGTGGAAGCCATCTTCGTTAGCTCCCGCACCGAAGTCCGCCATGACAGCCACACTGCGGTCGATAATCAGTTCGAGCGGCATGTCGACCGGACCGAGTGAGCCTGGACCCGCACCGATAGCTGCCCGGATTTCCTCTTCACTGGCGAATTCGAGTGGGCTGGCAACTTGCTCGAGTTTCGCCGCCTTGATCTCGTTCAAGCTGTGGTCACCACGGACCATCAGCGCCACCAGTTTACCTTCTTCAGCTCCGTGCACGATCAGCGTCTTGACCGTTTGCGTGATCGGTAGCTTGAATTGCTCTACTAAAGCTTCGATGGTTTTTGCATTCGGCGTGGCAATTTTCTCCATCGCCGCGCTTGGCGCAGGGCGTTCAGTGACAGGTGCAACTGCTTCGGCTAATTCAACGTTAGCGGCATAATCAGAGCTATCTGAAAAGGCGATGTCATCTTCGCCTGAATCAGCTAAGACATGGAACTCGTGTGACGAGCTACCGCCAATTGAACCTGTGTCAGCAATGACCGGGCGATAATCCAAGCCTAAGCGCTCAAAGATGCGGCAGTATGCGGCATGCATAGCATCATAAGACTCTTGCAGGCTGGCTTGATCGAGGTGGAACGAGTACGCATCTTTCATGATGAATTCACGGGCACGCATCACCCCAAAGCGTGGGCGAATCTCGTCACGGAATTTTGTTTGAATCTGGAACAAATTCAATGGTAGCTGTTTGTAGCTATTCACTTCTTTGCGAACTAACTCTGAGATAACTTCTTCGTGTGTCGGGCCTAAGACGAAGTCACGTTGGTTACGATCTTTGAGACGCAATAATTCTGGGCCGTAATCTTCCCAACGCCCTGACTCTTCCCATAGGTCAGCAGGCTGCACCATTGGCATGAGCACTTCGAGCGCACCGGCACGTTCCATTTCTTCGCGAACAACAGCTTCGACCTTGCGCAAAACGCGCAAGCCGGTCGGGGTCCATGTGTATAGACCTGCTGCAACTTTGCGGATCATTCCCGCCCGCAACATAAGTTGATGGCTGATAACTTCGGCGTCGGCAGGCGTCTCTTTGAGTGTGCCAAGAAGGTAATGACTGGTGCGCATGATATCCCTTTTCGATTCGTTTAATTGTTGAGAATTCTACCAGTAGCTGGGCTTGGTCAAAAGTCTTTCGTGATGTTTAAAACGATGTTTTGCTGATCTGCAACGCGCCATTGAATATTGAGGTCATAAAGTTGCATGCCGAAGACTTGATCAGATGGCTTATCGCGTTTGTAAGCGGGCCGCGGATCTTGCGCGAGTACCTGCCGAATTAATAGCTCCAACTCAGGGTAGGAAGGGGCCAATTGCTGTAATTGCTGTTCAGCTTCAGCAGCGAAAGTTACACGTAGTGTCTCAATGGGGGCCGCTGTGGCGTAACCGCCTTGAGCCTGGGGAATCGCATCGGCATAGGGTAGGTACGGCTTGATATCAACGACGGGTGTGCCATTGACCCAATCGCCACCACGGACCACCAACGTGGCGCTGCCGTTTTGCTCACGCACCTCAATTAGCTCAACCACTGACATACCGATGCCATTCGGGCGAAAGGTTGAACGACTGGCAAAAACGCCAACCTTGCTGTTGCCACCCAAACGCGGTGGACGCACAAGAGGTTGCCAGCCCTGAGCAAGGTTTTCATGGAATAAGAACAGTACCCAAATATGACTAAACCCACTCAGCCCACGAACCGTGTTCGCGTCATAGCCTTTATTTAATTGAATTTGCGCTTGTGCAGCGGTCACCAGTCCTGGTTGGCGCGGTATCGCAAACTTTTGTGCGAACGGCGAGTGAATGATCCCGATGCTTTCAATGCTGTGGCTCATGGTCGTTAGGCTGGCGTAACGGTTGCTGAAAAGGTTGGTGAATTTCATCACATTTTTGTCAGTTTAGCGAATTATGTAGTTGTCGATGCGACTGAAATGCATACTCTCAACTCTATAAGTCACTGATAAATATCAATAAAATAAAGTTGGCACAGTATCTGCATTCTAACCGTTGAAGTTTAATTTTCTTGATGCTGTCAACTATTACAACATCTACAGCGTCTTAAGATTCGTAGCGAGCAATGCAAATTGCTAAATGTGGGAGAATAACAATGACACGCCAACAAACAGTTTGGTTTTCCGCTTTATTCCTAATTGCGTCGGTAACAGCCTTGAGCTTGCCTTTTGCGAGCACCGCGAATGCGAATGAGCGAACCTTCAACGCAACTTACCAAGTGACGTCAGACACGCGCGTCGATTTAGAAACGGGTGTGGGCACGGTGCGTTTTGAACGTGCCGAAGGCAACGAACTGGAAGTGAAACTAGTGGCCGAAGAGGGCGACTCCGGTTTCTTTAGTGGTGGTGATCTAGATGCGGTTGAGTTAACCGCGGAACAAAATGGTGACACACTGCGCCTTCGTGTGCCTGAGCAAGACGATATCGAACTCAACTGGGTACTTTACATGCCTCGAGTTGCGGAAGTTGACCTCGATTTAGGTGTCGGCGAAGTGAGTGGCGAAATGTACGCGGCAGATTTACAAGTTGATCTTGGCGTTGGCGCGGTGGATTTAGATATTTTCGGTGACATCGCGGATGTTAAAACGGATGTCGGCATTGGTGAAGTAGATATACGCGGCGGAGACCACAGTAATAACGAGCGCCACTTTATTAGCGCCTCAGGTCGTGCCTCAGGTAAAGGCGAAGCACGTATTAATATTGATGCGGGTATTGGTGAAGTGAAAATAACTTTGCATGATTGATTAAGAATAAATTGACGAAGAGAAGAAAGTAAAAGCCCCTTAATTAAGGGGCTTTTTTTTAATTTAAATCAGGTAGTCATCTAGGCTTTTGCCTTTGGCTAATGCTTCTTTTAAAGCATTCGGCATACGGCCTTGTCCGGTCCACGTTTTACGCTCACCATTTGCATCAACAATGGCATATTTTGCAGGCTTCGGTGCGCGTTTGCGTTTCGGTTTTGCCGTGCTCTTGACTTCGCCTTCCAATAGTTCGGCAGCATCGATTCCGGCAGCCGCCATTGCTTCACGAAGTTCTTTTATTTTACGTTGCTTTTCTGCCTCAAGTTTCTGTAATTCAGCTTCTTCTTCACGGCGGTCAGCAATAACCTTCGCTAACTTTTGTTCGACTTCTTCTAATTCTTGAATAGATAGTTCCTTTACCGCAGCTTTAAGACGACGTCCGTGCGTCAGGATATCTAAAAAGTCACTCATTGTTTTTAGTCCAAAGTTATTAAAAGGATTTCTATTAAATAAAAAATAAACGCCGACGACAATCTTATTTTGTCGTCGGCGATATCTTACAACTATTAGGACGATAGATTAACCGTATTTACATATTTGGATAATTCGGCCCGCCTGTACCTTCAGGGGTTACCCAAGTAATGTTTTGACTTGGGTCTTTGATATCGCAGGTTTTGCAATGAATACAGTTTTGCGCATTTATTTTAAAAACCGCTTGGCCATCTTCTTCAACAACTTCATATACGCCTGCTGGACAATAGCGCTGCGCTGGCTCTGCATAATCTGGCAAGTTAACCGTGAGAGGAATATCTGCGTCTTCAAGTTTTAAATGACATGGCTGATCTTCTTCATGGTTTGTATTTGATAAATACACCGAAGAGAGACGGTCAAAAGTTAATTTATTATCTGGCTTCGGGTAATCAATCGGTGAATAAGAACTTGCTTTACCGAGGCTCGCATAATCAGCGGTTTCATCTTTAATCGTGAAAGGTAATTTACCGCCGAAAAAGTTCTGATCGACGGTGTTATAGGCTCCGCCCATCCACGTACCGAATTTATGAATCGCGGGGCCAAAGTTACGTGAACGATAAAGTTCATCGTAAAGCCATGACTCTTTAAATTTATCGGCGAAGCTATTGAGTTCCGTTTGAGCTTGTTCAGCAGTCAACGCTTCATGGATGGATTCCGCCGCCAACATACCCGATTTCATTGCGGTATGGTTGCCTTTAATTTTTGCGAAGTTTAAGGTGCCGGCATTACAGCCAACCAGCACGCCACCGGGCATGCTCATTTTCGGTAACGAATAGAAGCCACCTTTAGCAATCGCTCGGGCACCATAGGTTACCCGCTTCGCATCTTTTAATACTTTGGCGATTTCAGGGTGCGTTTTAAAGCGCTGGAACTCCTGGAATGGATTCAAGTAAGGGTTGGCGTAGTTGAGGTCTACAATCAGACCTACATACACCTGACCATCTTCGGCATGGTACAAGTAGCCGCCACCTGTTGCGTCATTGTTCAGCGGCCAGCCAGTGCTGTGCACCACCAAACCGGGTTGATGTTGCTCCGCCGGCACATCCCAAATTTCTTTAAAGCCAATAGCGTAGTGTTGTGGTGAAGCGTCTTGGTCAAGCTTAAATTCCTCTTGCAGGCGCTTACCTAAATGGCCTCGACAGCCTTCCGCAAAGACGGTGTATTTGGCCCGCAATTCCATGCCTGGCTCAAAACTATCTTTTTCTTCACCTTTTGCGGAAACGCCCATGTCACCGGTAATCACGCCAGCGACTTTGCCTTCTTCGATAATCACGTCGGCAGCCGGAAAGCCAGGAAATATTTCTACACTTAAGGCTTCGGCTTGTTCAGCTAACCAGCGGCAAACATTCCCCATACTGGTGATGTAGTTACCTTTGTTATGGAACGTTTTAGGTACCATGAAATTAGGCAAACGACGTGCCGATTCTGCGTTATTAAAATAAAAAATGTGGTCTTCGGTGACGGGTGTTGATAGCGGCGCGCCTAACTCTTTCCAATTCGGCAAGAGTTCGTCCAATGCACGCGTTTCAAAAACTGCGCCTGAAAGGATATGAGCGCCGACCTCAGAGCCTTTTTCAACAACGCAAATCATGCGCTCCTGCTCTTGCTCTTGGGCAAGTTGAGCAAGCCGGATAGCGGTGGAGAGCCCCGCAGGACCAGCTCCGACGATGACGACATCAAATTCCATACTTTCGCGTTGCATAATGGACTCCTATAAAGACGCTAATGGCGGTTGCGAACCTGTGAAAGGGCTCTGCAATAACGGGCCTAATTGTTCTGCTGTAAGCACTGTAGCAAGTAAATTGCCCTGCGCTAAGTAACAGTTTCGTTGTTTCAAAAAGTCGATTTGCTGATGGTTTTCGACGGCCACAGCAATGACCTGACAATGTGAATTTTGCGCGAGACGAATAATGCTTTCAACAAGCTCCGTTTGTACGGGCTCGTTAGGGATGTCGGCAACCAGTTCAGGCGCAATTTTAATCGCGTGAGGACTACAAAAGTTCATCGCTTGTAGCAGTTGATGACTCACGCCAAGGAGGTTAACACAAAGGCGTACTCCGAGTTTTTTAAACTGTTCAAGAGTGGCGTGATGATGATCACAAAGCTGCAAGAAAGAGGCTTCATCAATGTCGAGTTGAATATCGTCAGGAGCGACTTGCGCGCGCTTGATGTGTTGTTCTAATAACTTTGGTAGTTCGGGCATAGTGAGCTGGCGCAACGATAAGTTAAGCCCAATGCTGAGCGGCTCGATACCTGCTTCGTGCCAGCGCTTAAGTTGTTGGCAGGCACTGCGAATCACAAATTCGGTCAGAGAAAAAATAAGCCCTGTCTGCTCCATCAGATTGAGAAATTGACGGGGCTCAATCACTTGGCCTTGTGCGGTTCGCCAGCGCAATAAACCTTCAACACTTTCAGCGCGATGACTACGGAGCTGAATAATAGGTTGATAATTGAGTTCTAGCTCCTGCTTTTCTAGGGCGATACGCAGTGCATGTAGACGTTCACGACGTTCGCTTAACTCAAACCTTTCTTCAGGCTGGTAACGCTCGATACCAAAATATCCTTGCCGCTTAGCTTTATAAAGCGCGGCATCGGCGTTGTGAAATAAGGTTTCCAACTGATAATTGGCGTCTTTAGCAGAAGCGATGCCAATTGACGCAGAGCAGTAGATCTCGTGATCATCAATAAACAACTGTGGACTAATAGCTTCGCGAATGGTGCGGGCCAATGTCTCGACCGAGCTACCAGACTCGTTGGAATTCTGCACGGCGACGAAAGTATCAATTGTGGTGCGGGCTAAATAGACTGCATCGGGCACCACTTTGTTAATTCGCAGTGCGATGCGTTGGATAATTTCGTCACCCACTGGGTGACCGAGAGCGTGATTAAGTTCGCGCAACGAATCAATACTGATGACCAGTAAATGTAAGTCTTGCTGCTCGTCAGCAATGGTCTCAAGTTGTTTAAGTAGGTAATTCTTTAAGCCATTTTTATTGGGTAACTCTGTTTGTGCGTCATGATCAGCTAAAAATACCAGTTTTGCTTCAGTTGCGTGTGTATTTTTCAGGCGTTTGCGTAACTGTTTAACTTCGCCCTTGTGCTCATTCACAGTCCTGTGCAGACGTTGTGAGCGCCACCCTAGAACAAGACCGCCAGCCGTCAAGATGAGGCCGCCGAAAAACACGAGTTGGGCACTGGCTGAATACATTTGGTTGAGTTTTTCGGGGGTAGGCCACAGCTCAAGCGTCCATTGGTTAGTGGTGAATGAAAGTGGACGTTCAACCAGCCATTCATCGCGTAATTCGTCGTTGCCCGCGAATCGGTAAATACTTTGCTCATCCAATTTAACTGCGACTTGGTAGCCTTCGGTTATTTGCTGGCGGACCAGTTGGTCGATCAATTTATGTATATCGACGACGATGACCAGGTAGTGCGTCGTGTTTAGACTCTCAAACGGCAGCGATACAACAATATCGCTCGCATTGTTGGCAAATTGCTCGTCTAGAATACTTTTCGCATGAGGTATCTGCGGCACGCTTGCCGCAGCTTGAGCAAGTGCGCTGGTCGGAAATTTATCCTTCGCAAGCGCTTGTTCACCATTGCGGAAACGTTCAAAGCGCTTATTGAAATCATTATCCAACACAATAATACGCTGCAACGATGGATAAAAAAGAAACAGTGATTCTGCTTCGCTACTAAGTTGCTCGGCGTAGTTCTGATCGTCCGCTGCTAAACGTCGTGCAGTCCACTCGGTGGCAAAGGTGTAGTTCAACATGACATGACGCAGTTGATACTCGAGTTGACGACTGTCGTCCTGCAAGCGTTGGCGAATGGTTTGGTCTTCGGCTAATAAAATGAAACGCGTTGACACCAGCGTCAGCACACAGCCGAGCAAGAGAATCAGTAATAATCGACGTACTAACCGCCAACGCGCGTGCATGGTCTTCGTTACTCCTGCAGCTCAGCGCGATCCGCGAACTCATTGAGTGCTTCAGGATTCGCCAAGGCATCGGTATTTTTCACCTGTTCACCATGAATCACCTGCCGTACTGCGAGTTCGACGATCTTGCCACTGATGGTGCGTGGAATGTCCTGTACTTGAGCGATCACTGCTGGGACATGTCGCGGTGTAGCATTGGCTCGGATAATAGAGCGAATCTGCTGCTGCAGTTCTTGATCGAGCGCGAGCCCTTCGCGTAAGCGCACAAACAGCACTACGCGTTCGTCGTCATGCCAGCGCTGACCGACTGCAATGCTCTCCAGTACCTCATCAATCTTTTCCACTTGACGATAGATTTCCGCAGTACCGATACGCACCCCGCCTGGGTTGAGTACGGCATCTGAACGCCCATAAATGATCACTCCATCATGGTCGGTGAGCTCGGCGTAATCACCATGTGCCCAGGTGTTGTCGAAACGGGCAAAATAGGCGTTAAAATAGCGCTCACCGCTGTCATCATGCCAAAAGCCAATAGGCATACATGGAAAACTATTGCAGCAGACGAGTTCGCCTTTTTCGTTACGCACAGCTTCACCGGCTTCATTGAAGATTTGCACATCAAGGCCTAGACCACGGCATTGAAGCTCGCCGCGATAAACCGGCAGGATAGGGCAGCCTAGCGCGAAGCAGGATACGATATCGGTACCACCAGAAATCGATGACAGGCACAGATCTGTTTTAATATCGCGATAGACATAGTCGAAACTTTCGGGTGCCAGCACAGAGCCTGTGGTTAAGATAGCGCGAAGCTCGTCGAGTTGATGACTTGCGCGTGGTTTGCACTCAGCCTTTTCAAGTGCTGATAGGTATTTCGCACTGGTGCCGAACACACTGATTGCTTCTTGATCGGCAATATCCCAAAGTACACTGGGTGCCGGATAAAACGGTGAGCCATCAAAGAGTGCCAAAGTCGCACCTTGCGCCAGACCGGAAACAAGCCAGTTCCACATCATCCACCCGCAGGTCGTGAAGTAAAAGAACACATCGTCACGTTTTAAGTCGGTGTGTAAGGCATGTTCCTTTAGGTGTTGGAGCAAGGTTCCACCAGCACCATGGACGATACATTTGGGGACACCGGTGGTGCCAGAACTGAACATAATATACAGGGGATGATTGAACTCCGTCTGTACAAAAGTTAATTCAGGAACCTTGTTTTGCGCAGCAACAATCGAATGCCAATCGGTACTTGCCGCCGGGAGCTCGTGATCAAGTTCCGCAAAAGCGACGAAGATCGTGTGTTCGAGTGTTGGTAACTCCGTCCTGATGGCGGCGGTCTTATCACTAATATCGAGCGTTTTGCCGTTATAAAAATAGCCGTCAACGGTGAGCAAAATCTTGGGTTCGATCTGCCCGAAGCGGTCGAGTACACCTTGCACGCCAAAATCAGGCGAACACGATGACCAAATGGCGCCAAGGCTGGTGGTGGCAAGCATCGCGATAATGGTCTCGCAGCAATTCGGCATCATCGCAGCAACTCGGTCACCTTTGGTTACGCCTAATTTACGCAGATGCGCCGCCACGAGAGCGACTTGGCGGTGTAACTCTTGATAACTCAATGCTTGTCGCGCACCATTTTCTCCGCGGAACACCAACGCAATGCGCGCGTCGTTGTAACGCATGAGATTTTCCGCAAAATTGAGTTTGGCGTCAGGAAACCAACGGGCGCCTGGTAGCTTGTCTTGGTCGGCAACCACCTGCGAGCCGGGCTCGCCGATGACGTCGAGATAGTCCCAAGCATAACGCCAAAAGTCAGCACTGTGTTGTACTGACCATGCATGCAGGTCGTGATAGTTGGCGAGTGCTAAGTCGTGATCTTGATTCAGGCACTGCATAAAGTGCGTCATGCGGGCATTGGCAATGGTATCCGCTGAAGGTTGCCACAGCATTTTCGTTGTCATTATCTGGCCCCCAATAATTAATTTGAATGTTTTGCGATTTCCGCTAAGGCGACATTAGAACGTGGTTGCTGTCCTAATGCGCTGCAGATGTCCTGTCCGGCGGCGATGAGTTTTGCTAAGTCGATACCGGTAGTGAACCCCATGCCATGGAGCATATAGACGACATCTTCACTGGCCACGTTACCACTTGCGCCTTTCGCGTAAGGACAGCCGCCTAAACCGGCAACGGCACTATCGATAGTGCGCACGCCTAATGGTAAGCAACTGGCAATATTGGCGAGTGCTTGGCCATAGGTGTTGTGGAAATGCAGAGCGAGCTTCTCCATCGGTACTTTGCTGGCGACTGCCTCAAGCATCCGCTGAGCTTTGATGGGCGTACCCACGCCAATAGTGTCGCCTAGGGACACTTCGTAGCAGCCCATCTGATAAAGCTTTTCGGCCACCCAAGCGACTTGCTCAGGCGCGATTTCACCGTCATATGGACAGCCTAAGACGCAACTGACATAGCCACGAACCTTGAGGTTGCCTTGGCTTGCTGCTTCGAGTACGGGAGCGAAGCGCTCCAGGCTCTCGGCAATACTGCAATTGATGTTTTTCTGGCTGAAGCCTTCTGAGGCAGCACCGAAAATAGCGACTTCGTCAGCACCAGCGTTAAGTGCTGCTTCGAAACCTTTTAAATTCGGTGTGAGTGCCGCATAAGTCACTCCCGCTTGACGCTGGATTCCAGCAAACACCTCACTGCTGTCGGCCATTTGCGGTACCCACTTCGGGCTGACAAAAGATCCGGTTTCGATGTAGCCGACACCTGCGCGTGCGAGGCTGTCGACCAACTGGATTTTGGCCGCAGTGGTTACAGCTTGCTCATTTTGCAGACCATCGCGTGGTCCCACTTCGACAATTTTAATGTCTGGAACTGTTAGATCTTGGCTCATGCTGCGGACTCGTCTGCTTTGATACTCACTAACTCGGCACCATCGCTTACCAGATCACCGGCAGCGTAGAACACTTGCTCGACTTCGCCGGCATGACTGGCGCGGATGGTGTATTCCATTTTCATTGCTTCCATGATGACTACCGCCTGCTCGGCTTCAACGGTATCGCCTGGCTGCACCAATACTTCAACAATAGTGCCATTCATTGGCGCATTCATCGAGCCGGCAGCGCTATCTTGCATTAGCGTGTCCGCGACCAAATGTCGCGCAAAACGCACGCTGAGTGCACTGGAGAAAACAGTGATGTCCTGTTCAGTATGCATTACGTAAACGCTAAAGCTGTGGCCATCTTTGCTGACTCGCAGTTTATCGCCATCTAGTTCGGCCTGCCAAATACTGTCATTGTAGTTGCTTTGCCAACCGTTCGCCGTGGCAGTAAGCGTAACCGCATAATCTTCGTCACTATGCTGGAGCTGCAAACCGAATTGCGCCGGTTGATTGAGACGGAAGTTACGCGCATGGCGCCAAACATCGGCGCTTGAACTTTGTTCAATTAAATTTTCTGCGAGCGTGGCCAACACCGCATAGTCCTCAATCACCGAAGCTGTCGGTTGTTGGAAGAGGGCATCATGATGCTTCTCGATAAAGCGTGTGGTCAACTCGGCACGTTGGAAATCCTTGTGACGGGCAATGGCGCGGAGAAAATCGATATTGGTACGAACACCGGCAATACGGTAGTCGTCGAGTGCTTGCAGTAAGCGCCGTAACGCGATGGTACGATCTTCACCCCACACCACAAGTTTGGCGATCATCGGGTCGTAGAAGGCACTGACTTCATCGCCTTCGACTACGCCGCTGTCAATGCGGACAAATTCAGAATTTACGGGTGTTCGCAGATGGTTCAAGACGCCGGTACTCGGGAGAAAGTCATTCGCTGGGTCTTCGGCATAAATACGCGCCTCGAAGGCATGTCCGTGCAGGGTGATCTGGTCTTGTGCCAGTGGCAAGGTCTCGCCGCTGGCCACCCGTAATTGCCATTCGACGAGATCTTGACCTGTCACCATCTCAGTGACTGGGTGTTCAACCTGAAGTCGCGTGTTCATTTCCATAAAGTAGAAACTGTTGTCGGTGTCGAGCAAGAACTCAACCGTGCCGGCACCCACGTAATCAATCGCTTGGGCAGCGCGCACAGCGGCTTCACCCATGGCTTTGCGCGTACGCTCACTCAGGGCAGGGGCGGGCGCTTCTTCGATCACTTTTTGGTGACGACGCTGAACCGAGCAATCACGTTCGGCAAGGTAGACAGCATTACCGTGCTCGTCACAGAACACTTGGATTTCAACGTGACGCGGACGGGTAATGAATTTTTCCACCAACATTTTATCGTTGCTAAAGGAGGCCTTGGCTTCACGTTTAGCTGATTGCAATGCTTCATCGAAATCTTTCGCTTTTTCGACGACACGCATACCTTTACCACCACCACCGTAGGCAGCTTTGAGTAGCACTGGATAACCAATCGCATCAGCTTCGTCTTTGAGCTTTTTGACGCTTTGCTCATTGCCATGATAACCAGGTACCAGTGGCACGTCGGCCTCACTCATGATGGATTTAGCGGCACTCTTTGAGCCCATTGCCGCAATCGCACTGGTCGGCGGGCCAACAAAGATAATGTTGTTGGCGGCGCAAGCATCAGCGAAGGTCTCGTTTTCCGACAAAAAGCCATAACCAGGGTGGATGGCGTCAGCACCGGTTTGTTTGGCAGCATTTATGATCTTATCAATCACCAAATAGCTTTCGGCGCTTGCGGCCGGGCCTATAAAAATACTCTCGTCGGCCTGTTGCACATGCTGTGCATGACGGTCCGCTGCTGAGTAGACAGCGACGGTAGTGATGCCCATTGCGCGTGCGGTACGGATGATACGACAAGCAATTTCACCACGATTGGCGATTAGCAATTTGTTGATCATTGCGGATCCTTTTTCCAGTTCGGACTGCGTTTTTCAAGAAAGGCCGTTAAGCCTTCTTGGCCCTCTGCTGAGACGCGGATCTCAGCAATGCGCTCAATCGTTAAGCGCTGGCTTTCGGCGCCAATCGGCTGTTGATCGATGTCGGCAATCAGCTTTTTGCAGGCGCTAACAGCGGCTGGGCTGTTGGCAAGAAAAGTTTCGGTGAGTTCAGTCAAGGCACTGTCGAAATCATCGACAATGCTGTGGACGAGACCCATTTGTTGCGCTTGTACGGCACTGAAACGCTCGGCCGTCAGCATATAGCGGCGCGCTTGACGCGTACCAATGGCGCGCATTACGTAGGGGCTAATGACGGCTGGAATAAGTCCAATTTTGACTTCACTCAAGCAGAAGCTGCTGCGCTCTTCAGCTAGCACGATATCGCTACAAGCAGCGAGACCCACGGCACCACCAAAGGCAGCGCCTTGTACGACCGCGATAGTGGGTTTGCTTAGCTCGTCGAGCTTGGCCATCAGGCGTGCGAGTTCGCTCGCGTCAGCGATGTTTTCATTATAATTTTTATCGGCCATGGAACGCATCCAAGCCAAATCGGCACCTGCGGAGAAATTGCGTCCGTTTGAGCGCAACACTAATAGCCGCGCCTGCTCATCTTGTTCAACCTGTTGCAAGGCATCGATAAGCTCGGCAATCATCACATCGTCAAAGGCGTTATGTACCTCAGGTCGATTCAACGTAAGGGTTGCAACGCCGTCGGTAATAGTAAGCGTAATGTACTGATAATTCATAAGGCCTCCCATTACATGCGGAACACGCCGAATTTGGTTTCGGCGATCGGTGCATTGTTCGCTGCGGCGAGACTCAAGCCCAGCACGGTACGGGTTTGTGCCGGATCAATAATGCCGTCGTCCCAGAGCCGTGCCGAAGCATAGTAGGGATGCCCTTGCTTCTCGTACTGCTCAACAATCGGCTGCTTCAGTTTTTTCTCGTCTGCCGCAGACATTTTTTCGCCTTTACGCGCGAGGTTGTCTTTGGTCACTTGTGCCATAACGCCGGCAGCTTGTTCGCCGCCCATCACCGAAATACGGGCATTGGGCCACATAAACATGAGGGTAGGGTCGTAAGCGCGACCGCACATACCGTAGTTACCTGCACCGTAACTACCGCCAATCAAAACGGTAAATTTGGGTACCTGAGCACAACTAACGGCAGTTACCATCTTAGCGCCGTGCTTGGCGATGCCTTCGGCTTCATACTTTTTACCGACCATGAACCCAGTGATGTTCTGTAAGAATACCAACGGAATATTACGTTGCGCGCAGAGCTCAATAAAATGGGCGCCTTTTTGCGCTGATTCCGAAAAGAGGATCCCGTTATTCGCAACGATCCCCACAGGGTAGCCGTGAATACGGGCGAAGCCGGTGACCAAGGTGTTGCCGTAGTTTTGCTTAAACTCATCGAAGTCCGAGTCATCGACAATACGGGCAATCACTTCATGCACATCATAAGGCTTGCGCAAGTCAGTACCGACGATGCCATAGAGCTCCTGCGCGTCAAAGCGCGGTGGCTTGACTTCGGTAGGCGTCAGCGGTTTGGCGGCTTGATAATTTAAGCGGGCAACAGAGCGACGGGCTAAGGCTAAAGCATGCTCGTCGTTCATTGCATAGTGGTCGGCAACGCCAGAGACGCGCGTGTGCACGTCGGCACCACCGAGTTCTTCGGCACTCACTTCTTCGCCCGTGGCAGCTTTTACTAACGGTGGTCCCGCAAGGAAAATCGTACCTTGTTCCTTGACGATAATACTTTCATCGGCCATGGCCGGTACATAGGCACCGCCTGCGGTACAGAGTCCCATTACCACGGCAATCTGCGGAATCCCTTTGGCAGACATGTTGGCTTGATTGAAGAAGATCCGGCCGAAATGGTCGCGGTCAGGAAAAACTTCGTCTTGGCGCGGCAAAAATGCACCGCCTGAGTCAACCAAATAGATGCATGGCAGATGACAACGCTCGGCAATCTCTTGGGCGCGCAAGTGTTTTTTCACGGTCAGCGGGTAGTAGGTGCCGCCTTTGACCGTTGCATCATTGGCGACGATCATGCACTGCACGCCTTCCACGGTACCGATACCAGCCACAACGCCTGCAGCAGGGACGCTATCGTCGTAGCATTCCCACGCAGCAAACTGACCGACTTCGAGAAAGGGTGAACCGCTATCGAGTAGCTTTTCGATGCGCTGGCGTGCGAGCAGCTTGCCGCGGGCGAGGTGGCGTTCTTGATATTTCGGTCCGCCACCTTGCTTGATCACGTCGACCTTCTGGTAAAGGTCATCGACGACTTCTTGCATCGCTTTTACGTTGGCAAGAAACGTCTCGTCCTTCGGATTAATCGAACTGGTTAATACCGTCACAATAAAGCTCCTGCTTAAGCGGATTCGCTAAAAAGTTCACGACCAATCAGCATACGGCGGATTTCTGAGGTGCCGGCACCGATTTCGTAGAGCTTAGCATCACGCAGTAAGCGTCCGGTTGGGTATTCGTTGATGTAACCGTTACCGCCGAGCAACTGAATGGCGTCGAGCGCCAACTGTGTCGCCAGTTCTGCTGCGTATAAAATGGCACCCGCAGCATCTTTACGTGTGGTCTCACCACGGTCACAACTTTGCGCTACTGCATAAACGTAGGCGCGCGCAGCGTTGGTGCGCGTGTACATGTCTGCCACTTTACCTTGAATTAATTGGAACTGACCAATGCTTTGGCCAAATTGCTTACGGTCATGGATATACGGCACGACTACATCTAAGCAAGCTTGCATGATGCCTAAAGGACCTGAGGCTAATACGGCACGTTCATAGTCTAAGCCACTCATCAGGACTTCAACACCGCCATCAAGTTCACCAAGGATATTTTCAGCAGGTACTTTGCAATCTTCAAATACCAATTCACACGTGTTGGAACCGCGCATCCCTAATTTGTCGAGCTTTTGAGCTGTGCGGAAACCCGGGAAACCTTTTTCGATAATAAAAGCGGTAATGCCGCGCGAGTTCTTTTCAGGATTGGTCTTCGCATAGACAACTAACACGTCAGCGTCAGGACCATTAGTGATCCACATTTTGTTGCCGTTGAGAACGTAATGGTCGCCTTTCAGCTCAGCACGTAATTTCATGCTGACAACATCCGATCCGGCATTGGGTTCACTCATCGCCAATGCACCAACGTGCTCGCCAGAGCAAAGTTTTGGCAAGTACTTTTGTTTTTGTTCTTCGTTACCGTTACGGGCAATTTGGTTGACGCATAAATTTGAGTGGGCACCGTAGCTTAAGCCTACTGAGGCTGAGGCACGGCTAATTTCTTCCATCGCTATCACGTGTTCGAGATAACCCAGACCTGAACCACCGTATTCTTCCGGCACGGTCATACCCAAGAGCCCTAACTCACCAAATTTCTGCCATAGGTCCGCAGGGAATTCATTCTTCTCATCAATTTCTGCGGCGCGCGGGGCGATTTCATCGCGCGCAAAGGCGTTCACCGACTCGCGAATCATATCTGCGGTTTCACCGAGACCGAAATTTAAACTACTGAATTGGCTTATCATAACTACTCCTGGCTAACTTTGGCTGGTTGGGCTGTGGCGTTTTGCAACTCGTTTAACTCATCGCGACAACGCTCTTCGAGGTTGCCCAGCTCCACTAAAATAACTTTGATGTCTTCCAGCTGTTGATGCAGCGAAGCGCGCTTTTCATCAATCAGCTCAAAGATGGTTTGTAACTGTCGAGCACTACTGTTTTCCATGTCATACAGATCAAACAAACGCTTGGTTTCGGCAAGCGAAAACCCGAGGCGTTTGCCACGTAAGATAAGTTTCAGGCGCACGCGGTCTTTGTTGGTATAGAGGCGTGTTTGTCCCTGCCGACTTGGCGTCAACAGACCTTGATCTTCGTAAAAGCGAATACTGCGGGTGGTAATGTCAAATTCCCGTGCCAATTCGCCGATGCTGTAAGTGGTGGTATCGTTCATTTTTGCTTGCATTCGGTAGTGGTAGAGCGTTAAGCTTAAATCAAGTTGACGTTAACGTAAAGGTTAAAAGCGAAACGCGAAAAGCGAAAAGCGTTGTTTGCTATTCGCTGTTCGCTGTTTGTTTAAACCTAGAGCGTTTTTTGATTTTTGTTTCAACGAAAAGCGAACGCAGTGAGCGTGCAAATAGCGAACATCAAACAACGCTTTTATGTTTAGGAGTATTTATGTCTGATTCTGTGGTGATTGTGGCGGCGAAACGTACGCCAATGGGTGGTTTTCAAGGTAGCTTGAGTGCCGTAGATGCACCAAACTTGGGTGCGACAGCGATTCGCGCAGCTTTGGCTGAGAGTGGTTTACAGGCCAGTGATGTGAGTGAAGTCATCATGGGTAACGTGCTGCCGGCTGGGCTTGGTCAAGCGCCTGCTCGCCAAGCCAGCTTATATGCTGAGTTGCCGCAGAGTGCGGGAGCGACCACGATCAATAAGGTGTGTGGCTCGGGCTTGAAAGCCGTGATGTTTGCACATGACCTACTGCACGTCGGTTCGGCTGACGTGGTTGTTGCGGGCGGTATGGAAAGTATGTCGAACGCACCTTATTTGCTGAAAAAGGCGCGTGCGGGCTACCGCATGGGGCATGACGCTATCTACGATCATATGATGCTCGACGGCCTAGAAGACGCCTACGAAGGCAAGGCCATGGGGTGTTATGCGCAGGGTACTGCAGACGAATACAAACTTGATCGCGAAGCAATGGATGCGTTTGCGATTGAATCGTTAAATCGCGCTCAAAAGGCAATTGCCGACGGTGCGTTTGCAAATGAAATCGTCGACGTGACCTACAGCACCCGTAAAGGCGAGGTGACGGTCAGTATCGATGAGCAACCTGGTAAAGCGATGCCAGAGAAAATTCCTGGTTTACGTCCGGCATTTGCGAAAGACGGGACCATTACTGCGGCCAACTCGAGTTCGATTTCGGATGGTGCGGCAGCACTTGTGTTGATGCGTGAAAGCGACGCCAAGGCGCGTGGTTTACAGCCGCTCGCTCGGGTACTGGGCCATGCAACCCATTCGCAAGCACCGGCCGAGTTTACTGTGGCGCCTATCGGCGCGATGACCAAATTGTTAGAACGGGTCGGTTGGCAGAAAGACGATGTTGATTTGTGGGAAATCAATGAAGCCTTTGCCATGGTGACCATGCTCGCCATTCAAGAAATGCAGCTTGATCACGCGAAGGTGAATGTACACGGTGGCGCTTGCGCTTTGGGCCATCCTATCGGTGCCAGTGGTGCGCGTTTGTTGGTAACTTTGCTGCATGCCCTGAAACGTCAAGGCAAGCAGCGTGGTGTTACGTCATTGTGTATCGGTGGTGGTGAAGCCGTCGCCGTCGCGGTTGAAATGCTCTAAGCCGCAGGCTTTCGTGACGCGAGATAAACGGAGCCGGCTAAAATAGCGGCTCCAATTGCAAGACGCAGCCAGTTGACGTCTTGCCCCCAGAAAGCGAAGTTAACCAGCAGGCCGGCTGGGATCAGCATGTTGTTCATGGTGGCCAGTTGTGCGGTATTGACGCGCTTGGCACCAAGGTTCCAAGCAAGGTAGCCAACACCTGACGCAACTAAGCCTAACCAGAGCAGAATTGTCCATTGCAGTGACGTACTCGGTTGTAAGTCGAAGTTGGCAAAGCTGAGCATGGCTGCGCCGGTGACAATGGTCGCGCCGATGAAAAATAGGGCGAAAACATGCATCTGATTGCGTGCGTTGCCAAGCGGTAAGCGCTTGTAGCAGACCTGCCCAGCGGCAAAGCACAGGTTCGCTCCTTGGATGAGTAGAAAGCCGATGAGATAGTCGTCACTTAGAGTGTTAAAGCGGATCACCGCAGCACCGAGTACGGCTAATCCGGCAGCGAGCCACCAACGTAAGGGTAAATGTTTACGCTGAAAAATGACGTCGTCGATAAGGGTTACGTAGAGCGGTGTGAAAATCGTGAACAGCAATACTTCAGCGACGCTCAGATACAAGAAAGCGTGATACAGCAACAAATACATGACGCCAATTTGTACGGCACCAATAGCGGCGAGCGCCGCTTGTTTCGCAACTGGCAAACGGCGTGGACGCCACAAGGGTAGAAACAGCAATAGTGCTAAGGCCATACGGATAAATACGGCGATATAACCGTCAACATGACCGGCTAGAAATTCGCCAATAAGCGAGAAGCTGGCGGCCCATAGTAAGGTGACGGCCCAAAGAATCCACATGGCTTGCTGCTCCTAGGTTTGCGACTGATGAAGTTGTGAGTAAGGGGGATGCGGTTGATGGCTATCGCGATAATCACTGGGGGCGACGCCCATAACTTTCTTGAACAAACGCGAGAAGTAATAGGGGTCATCGAAGCCAAGGTTTTGCGCGATAGCTCGCACGGTTGCGGTACTGGTGTCTAATTGCCGACAGGCAAGTTTGACTTTTAATTCGTTAAAATAGCGCATTGGTGAGGTACCTGTAACCGTTTTGAACTTCTTCGCGAAGTGATAGCGCGACAAACCGGCGACTTGGGCAAGGTCCTGTAAGTCGAGATCGCGGTGGCTATTGTCTTGCATGAACCGTTCGAGCGCAAGCAGGTCAAAACCATGATGTTGCTGCGCTTGCTCCGCGAGCTGTGGTAATTGGGCGAGGAGTTGCTGTAGTAGGGTGGCCGCAATGACAGCATTGTGCCGCTGCCAACGTTGATGTTGTAAATTGAGCAACGTAGTGACACTAGGTAATAGGCTTTGCCACGCTTGTAGAGTAAGCACAAAACGCGGTGCTTCTGTGGTTGCAGAAAGACCAAGGAAGTCCATGCTACTTGCTGCGACACTGCCGCTATAGTGAACCCAGTAGATGCTCCAAGGGTCAGCTTCACTGGCTTGATAACTATGCGGAAAACCTGCAGGCAAAAGCAGTAATTGACCCGCTTCAAGCACGCCCGTAATCGGGCCTTGAGGCGTAAAAATGCGGTAACTGCCGCGCCCTTGATGGCAAAAAATGAGCAAATGGTCGGTATGTTGCGAGCGCTCGACTTGATGATCTTGGGCGGCCAAATAATGGCCATAAGCAAGCGGATAAAGATGCCGAGTAAGTGGGTGTTGCGCGAGGAATTCAATAAGTTCGAGCGGCATCACCACCCGCGAACTACCAGAGGGTAAGGGCCACGCTGAAGGTTGGCTCATAAGCTTTCTACCGGCAAATAGGTTAAAAATACGATGAACAACAATTTTGTCCATTATAGGGGCAAAATCGTCAATGTTAAAGCGACCCATTCAATGCTTAAATACGGGTCATTAAAAACAGAACATGAGGTTATTTCCATGACGCAACAGGTCCCCCTTTATATCGATGGCGAATTTGTGCAATCGAAAACTGACAAATGGATTGATGTCACCAATCCAGCCACCCAAGAAGTTATTGCTAAAACACCTTGTGCAACAGCAGAGGAAATGGCAGCTGCGGTTGCTAGCGCAAAGAAAGCTTTCCTGACGTGGAAAGAAACTCCAGTATCTGAGCGCGCGCGCGTGATGATGCGCTATCAAGCCTTGCTGAAAGAGCACCATGACGAAATCGCTGAAATTCTAGCCAGTGAAACCGGCAAGACTTTTGATGACGCGAAGGGCGATGTTTGGCGCGGTATCGAGGTAGTTGAGCATGCGGCGAACATACCATCGTTGGTCATGGGCGAAACCGTTGAAAACGTTGCCCGTGGTATCGATACCTACAGCTACACGCAACCGCTTGGTGTGTGTGCAGGTATCACCCCGTTTAACTTCCCAGCGATGATTCCACTATGGATGTTCCCACTTGCGATTGCTTGCGGTAACACCTTCATCTTGAAGCCATCTGAGCAAGATCCGCTGACGCCGACCCGTTTGGTTGAATTGTTCGAACAAGCAGGCGCACCAAAAGGCGTCTTGCAGGTGATTCATGGCGCCAAAGATCAGGTTGATTTTATTCTTGATGAGCCAGCGATTCGTGCGATTTCGTTCGTAGGGTCAGTGCCAGTAGGTCAGTACATTTACCGCCGTGGTACCGAGAACATGAAGCGTGTGCAAGCGTTTGCGGGTGCGAAAAACCACTGTGTGATCATGCCAGACGCAAACAAGAGCCAAGTGATTAGCAACTTAGTTGGCGCTTCTGTGGGTGCTGCAGGCCAGCGTTGTATGGCGATTTCAGTTGCTGTGTTCGTCGGCGCTGCGAAAGACTGGATCCCTGAAGTAGCGGCAGAGCTTAAGAAAGTTCGCCCAGGCGCGTGGAATGATAAAGACGCGGCATACGGGCCACTCATCAGTCCACAAGCGAAACAACGTGTCGAAAACTATATCAAACAAGGCCAAGCTGAAGGCGCTAACTTGCTGGTCGATGGCCGTGACTGCCAAGTCGACGGCTTCCCGAACGGTAACTGGGTCGGTCCAACGATGTTCAGTGATGTCACTACCGACATGGAGATCTATAAGAATGAGATCTTTGGACCGGTATTGTGTGCGACCAGTACAGAGACCCTTGAAGAAGCAATTGAGTTGGTAAATGCCAACCCGTACGGTAACGGCACCTCAATCTTTACCGCGAGTGGTGCGGCGGGGCGTAAATACCAGCACGAAGTTGAAGTCGGTCAAGTGGGCATCAACATTCCAATTCCGGTACCACTGCCGTTCTTCTCGTTCACCGGCTGGAAAGGTTCGTTCTTTGGTGATTTGCATGCCTACGGTAAGCAAGCGGTGCGTTTCTACAGCGAAACTAAAACCATTACTGCGCGTTGGTTCGAGAGCGATATCGCCGATGCCAGTGGCCCTAATATGACCATCCACTTGAAGTAAGAGGTGAGGCATGGATTTTAATTTAACTGATGATCAACAAGCTTTTGTCGATACGGCGAAAGCCTTTGCGGAAAAAGAGTTAGCACCTTTCGCTGCCGAGTGGGATGAAACCTCCCACTTCCCAGTTGAAGTGTTCAAGAAAGCCGGTGAAATGGGCTTTATGGGTATGTATACCCCAGAAGAAGCGGGCGGCTTTGGTATGAGCCGTCTCGATTCGGCGCTTATTTTTGAACAGTTAGCGATGGGCTGTACCGCCACCACCGCCATGATGACCATTCACAACATGGTGAGCTGGATGATCGGCTCTTTTGCCAAGCCAGAAGTCATTGAACAGTGGGTTCCGGAACTGGTCACTGGCGAGAAGCTGGGCTCGTACTGCCTAACCGAGCCAGGTTCAGGTTCAGATGCGGCCAGTTTGCGTACAACCGCGAAAAAGGACGGTGACGAGTACGTATTGAATGGCTCAAAAATGTTTATTTCAGGTGCCGGTAGCACCGATGTATTGGTGGTTATGGCGCGTACCGGCGAAGCCGGCCCGAAAGGTATTTCTGCTTTTGTTGTACCTGCCGATGCTGCGGGTATTAGCTACGGTAAGAAAGAAGCGAAGATGGGTTGGAATGCGCAACCGACACGCTTGGTTACTTTTGAAGACGTTCGTATTCCTGCCGCGAACCTACTTGGTGAAGAAGGCGAAGGCTTTAAATTTGCCATGATGGGCCTCGACGGCGGACGTATTAATATTGCCGTTTGTTCAGTCGGTACTGCGCAAGCTGCACTGGAGACCGCACGTAACTACATGTTAGAGCGGACTCAATTTGGTAAAGCCATCGGTCAATTCCAAGCGTTGGAGTTTAAGCTTGCCGATATGGCCACCGAACTTGTTGCTGCCCGTCAAATGGTGCGTTTAGCGGCTTTTAAAGTCGATCATAACGACGCCGATAAAACGACTTATTGTGCGATGGCCAAACGCTTTGCTACTGACGTGGGCTTCCAAGTGTGTAACGAAGCACTGCAAATTCATGGCGGTTACGGCTATATCAAAGAGTATCCGCTCGAGCGCCATGTGCGTGACGTACGTGTGCACCAAATTCTCGAAGGCACCAACGAAATTATGCGTGTGATCATCGGTCGTCGCTTACTAGCCGACATCGATCGCGCCATTCTTTAAGCAAGCCAACTAGCGAGGGAGTTCGCATGAGCGTAGTGCAATTTGAAGAACGCGCAACCGATTGTGGTAAACGCATCGGTATCGCCCGACTTAACTCAGAGAAGTCACTGAACGCCTTGAGTCTCGATATGATCCAACTGCTGCAACCGCAGTTGGATGCTTGGGCCGGTGATGACGACATCGCTTGCGTTTGGCTCGAAGGTGCTGGTGAAAAAGCTTTTTGCGCCGGTGGCGATATCGTTGCGATGTACAAAGCAATGAAAGAACAGCCAGGCGAGTTAGTTGATGAAGTCGCTGACTTTTTTGGCCAAGAATACCGTCTCGATTACACCATCCATAGTTTTCCTAAGCCTTTCATCGTTTGGGCAGACGGCATTGTAATGGGCGGCGGTATGGGCCTTATGAACGGCGCGAGTCACCGTATTGTGACGGAAACCTCATTGCTGGCGATGCCAGAAATCACGATCGGTTTGTATCCTGATGTGGGTGCGACGCACTTTTTGAATACTATGCCAGAAGGCTGTGGCTTGTTCCTCGGCTTAACCGGCGCACACATGAATGCTAGCGATGCCTTGTTTTTGAAATTGGCCGATCATTTTGTCGGTCGTGCGCACAAAGACCAAGTGCTCGATGGTCTCGCGGCGATTCAGTGGGGCGAAACACAAAGCCTAAATCAGCAAAAGGTCACTGATGTACTGAGCCAAATGGGGGAACAGGACAGTAAGTTACGTCCTGCCGCACAGGTTGAGCCGCAGCATGAATTGATCAAGAAGCTTACCTCTGGCGCTGATATTGAAACGGTGGTCGCGGCGATTACCAAGCTTGAAACTGATGACAAGTGGTTGAGTCGAGCAGCGAAAACCCTTGCGCATGGCTGCCCGATGACAGCGCACATTGTCTGGAACCAATTGCACTTTGGTAAAGACTTGCAACTGGCTGACTGCTTCCGTTTGGAGCTTACGTTGTCAGTGAAGTGTGCTACCCGTGGCGATTTTGCTGAAGGTATTCGGGCACTTTTGATCGACAAAGACAAGCAGCCGCAATGGCAACATGCCAATGTGGGCGAGGTTGATGCAGAAGAGGTTGATGCCTTTTTTACATCGCCGTGGGAACAACAAGAACACCCATTAGCTGACCTTGGTAGCTAAAGCAAAAGGGGAATCATAATGGCAAAAGTAGGTTTTATTGGTCTTGGTAACATGGGTGGCCCAATGGCCGCTAACTTGGTCAAAGCGGGTCATGAAGTCACGGTGTTTGATTTATCTGAGGCGGCGTTGGCGCAAGCGCGTGAAGCTGGATGTGCAACCGCCAGCCAGCTCGTTGACGTAACCAAAGGCGCAGACTTTGTGGTCTCGATGTTGCCGGCTGATCATCATGTAGAAGGTGTGTACTTAGGCGAACAAGGCCTACAACACAAACTAAGCAAAGACACCTTAGTGATTGACTGTAGTACTATCAGTGCCGAGACCGCGCGCAAACTAAGTGCGGAGCTTGCCAGCCACGGTATCCGTTTCATCGATGCGCCGGTTTCAGGCGGTGTCGGTGGTGCTAAGGCAGGCACATTAACTTTCATCTGTGGCGGCGACGAAACTGCAGTCGACGAAGCACGTCAGGTGCTCAACGGTATGGGTAAGAATGTCTTTCGTGCCGGTGACGCGGGTGCTGGGCAAGTGGCCAAAATCTGTAACAACATGCTGCTGTCCGTGTTGATGGCGGGCACGTCAGAAGCATTACAATTGGGTATCGCCCATGGTCTTGATCCAAAAGTACTGTCAGAAATTATGCTGCAAAGCTCAGGCCGTAACTGGACGTTAGAAGTCTATAACCCGTGTCCGGACGTTATGGAAGGTGTGCCATCGAGCAACGATTACCAAGGTGGTTTTCTAGTGGACCTCATGGCGAAAGACTTAGGTTTAGCCCAACAAGCTGCGTTACGTTGTGGTGCGAGCACACCGATGGGGTCGTTGACGCTGAATTTGTATCGTAGTTGGTCGCAACTGGGTCATGGTCGAGAAGACTTCTCGAGCATTTTCAAGTATGTTACGCCACAAACCAAGAAGTAGGAGCAGGCAATGGAAGTAGCAAATAGCACAATCGTCATTACGGGTGGCGCACAAGGCTTAGGCCGTGCGATGGCCGAGCATTTTGCCGCTGCAGGCGCAGCGTTGGCCTTGATCGATATGAATCAAGAAACCTTGAGCGAAGCCGAGCAAGTTTGTCAGGCGAAAGGTGCCAAGCAAGTCAAAGGCTATGTCGCGAATGTGACCGATGAAGCTGCTGTTGAAGCTGTATTTGAGAGCATTGTTGCAGATTTTGGTGCCATCAACGTACTCATCAATAACGCCGGCATCTTACGCGATGGTATGTTGATCAAATGCAAAGATGGCGAAATCACCCATAAAATGCCTTTGCAGCAATTCCAGTCAGTACTCGATGTGAACCTGACCGGCAGTTTCTTATGTGGTCGTGAAGCGTCAGCACATATGGCGAAAGCCGGTAACGGCGGCGTCATTATTAATATTTCGAGCGTGGCGCGCGCAGGTAATATTGGCCAAACTAACTATGCTGCGACAAAAGCGGGTGTCGTTGCTATGACGGTAACCTGGGCTCGTGAGCTTGGCCGTTTCGGTATTCGCTGTGGTGCGATTGCTCCTGGCTTTATCGAGACACCGATGACTGCTGCAATGAAGCCAGAAGCGATTGAACGTGCGCTCAGCATGGTGCCGTTGCGTCGTTGGGGTCAGCCGGATGAGATTGCCCACAGTGCGCGTTACATCATTGAAAATGACTTTTTCAGTGGTCGTGTGATAGAAATAGACGGAGGCGTTCGACTCTAACCGGAAGATAATGAGAAAATTACCCCCACTTAATGCACTTAAGGCCTTTGAAGCTGCGGCGCGGCATCTGAGTTTTACCCGCGCTGCCGATGAACTCTTTGTCACGCAGGCAGCAGTCAGCCATCAGGTGAAGGCGCTTGAGGAGTTTTTGGGGGTAAAACTTTTTATCCGGCGGAACCGCTCGCTATTGTTGACCCCAGAAGGGCAAACGTACTACCTCGAACTCAAAGAAATTTTTGACCACTTGGTACAAGCCACTGAGCGCCTGAAAAGCGCATCAGAGCGTGGCTCATTAACTATCAGTCTACCCCCAAGCTTTGCTATTTTATGGTTTGTGCCACGCCTCAGTCGCTTCCGCGAAGCCTACCCAGAAATTGATGTGCGCATTCGCGCAGTCGACGAAGTGGATGGTTCATTGACGGATGACGTCGACGTCGCTATCTATTACGGCGCCGGTAAGTGGCCCGGACTTAAAGCCTACAAACTGCATAACGAATATCTATTACCGGTTTGCTCACCCTTGCTACTCAATGGTACGAAGCCATTACGTGAGCCGAAAGATCTGCTGAATCACACGCTGTTGCACGATGAAACACGTAACGCTTGGAAAGACTGGTTTAAACTCGTTGGCATTGATAAAAATAAAGGCGATAACGGTCCTGTTTTCAGTCACTCGAACTTGGCTCTTAAAGCCGCAGTGCACGGGCAGGGCATTGCCTTGGCAAATAATGTACTGGTGAAACCCGAAATCGATGCCGGGCATTTGATTCAACTTTTCCCTGAAGTGCTGCCTCGAGAAAAATCTTTTTATCTGGTTTGTCGTGACTCTCAGTCAGAAATCGGTAAAATCGCCACCTTTCGCAACTGGCTGTTGCAAGTAGTCGAAGAGGAAGAGGACGCCTATGAGTGATGCACAACGGGTTGCGGTACACCGCGATAACCCTGATGGAAACGTGCGGATCTTGTTTGCCCATGGCGCGGGCGCGGGCTTACAAAGTGACTTTATGCAGTACTTTGCCTTAGGATTAGCTTTGCACGACATTGATGTTGTGCGCTTTAATTTTCCCTATTGGCAGAAGTTTATGGACACCGGAGTACGACGTCCGCCGAATCCAATGGCGCAATTAGAGCACTGCATGCAGACGGTAGCAGACCAATTTAACGACACTAAGCCGTTGTTTGTCATGGGCAAGTCTATGGGAGCTCGCGTGGCTTTTCGGATCGCTGATAAGGTGCAAGCACAGGGTGCTATTGGTCTGGGCTATCCGTTTCACCCGTTAGGTAAGCCCGATAAACTGCGCGTCGATGACTTACACAATCAGTGTACGCATAATCTTATTCTCCAAGGAGAACGCGACGGTTTTGGCAAGCCTGCTGAAGTTGCAACTTACAGCCTGCCAAAGAACGTTGAAGTACAGTGGTTAGCGCATGGTGATCACAGCTTTGAGCCGACCAAGCGGAGCGGCGTTGAACGCCGTGAAGTTTGGCAAACAGCAATTGATCGGGTCTGCGCTTTTATTTCTAAAAACAATGCGCAGAACAGCTAAAGAGCAAGCAAAGGACGAACAACTTGATGACTGGAATTATTGCTTATTGCCGTCCTGGCTTTGAGAGCGATTGTGCGGCGGAATTACAGGATAAAGCGGCCCATTTAGGGAGTTATGGCTATTGTCAGACGCAGCCGCAACAAGGCTATGTGGTCTACCGCTGTGCCGCTGAAGAAGCAGAGCATTTGGCCAAAAAGTTACTCCTCAATGAGTTGATTTTCACGCGTCAATTGATTGCTATTCTCGCCGAAGTTAAAGACTTACCGAGTCAAGATCGCGTGTCTGCATTGCAACTTGCGTTGTTGGATTTAGCGATCGAAGAAAACTTTGCTGGTATAAAACCGGCTGGCTCGTTACGCGTCGAAACCCCAGATACGAATGTGGGTAAAGAACTTTCTAAATTCTGTCGGAAATTCACGGTACCTTTGCGTCAGGGCTTGCGCCAAATTGGCTGGATGACCGCAAAAGAAAGCGACCGTCGTCCTACCTTGCATGCGTTTTTTATCAGTAATAGTGAAGTGGTAATTGGCTTTTCCTACAGCTTTAACCAGTCGCCATGGTTGATGGGCATTCCACGCTTGCGTATGCCGAGTGATGCGCCAAGCCGTTCCACCTTAAAGTTGGATGAAGCTTTTCAAGTGTTTGTGCCAGCTCATGAGCGTGAAGAACGGATCTCCTCAGGCATGAACGCAGTTGATCTGGGAGCTGCGCCAGGCGGTTGGACCTACCAGCTGGTCCGTCGAGGGATGATGGTACAGGCCGTCGATAATGGACCGATGGCAGAAGCCTTGATGGAAACTGGGCAGGTGAAGCACATTAAGGAAGACGGTTTCAAATATCGACCGAAAAAGAAGAATGTCACTTGGCTGGTCTGTGACATGGTCGAAAAGCCTGCGCGGGTGGGCGAGTTGATGACTGATTGGTTACTACAAGAAGACTGTAAAGAAGCGATTTTTAATCTCAAACTGCCAATGAAACGGCGCTATGCTGCGGTGGCAGAGTATTTACAGCACATCAAAGAAACCCTGCAAGAATACGGCCGTGGTAAGTTTGAACTACAAGCCAAACAGCTTTATCACGATCGTGAAGAAATCACCGTGCATATTCGCTGGTTGTAAGACTAGGCACCTCATTAAAATTCTTGATAATCTTCGTACGCATCAGCGCCCCAAGCGATGAGTGAACCGTTTTTGAATAGCAGCGGTGTACATTCGTCGCGGGTGGTGATGCCGTCTGACTTTACATGGTGCGTGCGGTAGAACAAGATCAGCAGCTCTTCTCCACTGTTGATGGCTTTGGCTTCGCTGATGTCGGGTGAGCCGAGTAAGCGAATCACATCCTCTTTGGGAATGCCAAGATCGAGCCGGCCGATTTGCTTTAAATTGAAGGTTTCGCGTTCCTGCCAACTCATATTGTCAGGATCCGCTTGGTAAACAGCGAGAATAAGCGCAGTTATTCCAAGGTAAATAACAAACCCAATTAAAATGATTTTCATCATTTTTGACATAACTGCGCCTCGCTTACTTTTAGTCGGTAATCACTCGATAACATGGATGATAGACCGAACCAGGCAGTTTCATCCGCCCTTGTTCGACGAATGCCTGCAACAATACGTCGAGCTTCCGCATCATCTCTTTTTCACCGTGAATTTCGAACACACCTTTGGCACGAATAGCGCGTATACCTTCGTCTTTCACGTTGCCAGCAACGATCGCTGAGAACGCACGACGTAAGTCGGCGGCAAGTAGCTGAGGCTGTTGCTCGCGATGTAAGTTGAGGTTCGCAACATTGTCGTGAGTCGGTGCAAACGGACGTTGGAATGGCTCATCGATGTGCAAGGTCCAATTGAAGCAGTACGAGTCACCGGTTTCGCGGCGGTACTCTTTGACTTCGTGCGTGCCTTTGCACATGTGGCGAGCGACCGCGACTGGATCGTCGATAATGATGGTGTACAGCTTACGCGCTTCTTCACCTAAGGTCGCAACGATAAAGTCATCAATGGCTTCGAAATAGCCTTTACTGCTCGCAGGTCCGGTCAGAACCAGTGGATACACTTGCTTTTCATTAGCTGGATGCATCAGGATGCCAAGAATATAGAGCAATTCTTCGGCAGTACCGGCACCACCTGGGAAAATTACAATCCCGTGCGCACAGCGGACGAAGGCCTCGAGACGTTTCTCGATGTCCGGCATGATGATCAATTCGTTAACGATTGGGTTAGGTGGCTCGGCTGCGATAATACCTGGCTCGGTAAAACCTAAATATCGACCGTCAGCGATACGTTGTTTCGCGTGTCCGATGGTCGCGCCTTTCATCGGGCCTTTCATGGCGCCTGGGCCGCAACCGGTACAGATGTTCAAGGCGCGGAGACCTAAGTGATAGCCGACCTCTTTGGTGTATTTGTACTCAATTTCGTTGATCGAGTGGCCACCCCAACAAACAATCATGTTCGGTTCTAAATTCGGCTGTACCACTTGAGCGTTACGCAGAATATCGAAGACCACATGGGTGAGGGTGTGCGTATCCGCACTATCAAGCGTATGTGCGTTGTAACGTTCACCAGTAAAGAGGATGTCACGCAACACGGCTTCAACTAACTCCTGCATACCCGCAATCAGCTTGCCGTCGACAAAGGCTTCTTCGGGGGGATTGACGAGTTCGAGTTGTACCCCGCGTTCACATTTAATGACGTTGACGTCGAAGTCTTCGTATTTATTAAAAATCTCTTCACTACTGTCGGTGTTACTGCCAGCATTCAAGACCGCTAAGCAGCAATTGCGGAAAAGTCGATAGAGTTGTTCGTCACTTGATTGTTGGAGTCGGTCAATTTCTAATTGTGAGAGCAGGCTCATGCTGCCCCGTGGAGAAATAGTAATTCTCATTCGTTTATCGTTCCTTCTTTTTCTTATCTTGCTTACTGACGACTCAATCTGTTCATGTTGGGAGCCGCCTCAAAGTTCGAGCGGAAGGGATTAATGTCCAATCCGCCGCGGCGCGTATAGCGCGCATAAACGCTTAGCTTTTCCAGAGCCAAGCGTTGGCTTAGATCCATGAAGATGCGTTCGACGCATTGCTCATGGAACTCATTATGGTTGCGAAACGAAACAATATAGCGCAGCAAACTGGCGTGGTCGATGGCCTGTCCCTGATAATGTATAAAAAGCGAACCCCAGTCCGGTTGGTTGGTGATCAAACAGTTTGATTTCAGGAGGTCAGTGTAAAGCGTTTCTGTGACCGTTTCATGACCCGCTGCTCGCAGTAGCTCAGGGTTGTAATCATAGCTCTCAATAGCGACTGAAGTATCGTCTATTGAGGTGGCTTGCCAATCCGCTATTTGATGTTGTTGCGCGTGTAGCGGTTGCAGTTTTACCTGCACTGGTGCGCCTGCACAGCGCGTTAAATCGCGTGTTAGTGCCAGTTCTACTTGTTGCCAGCTCGCCCAACGGCTGGCATTGAAACTATTGAGATAGAGTTTAAATGATTTCGACTCAATCAAATGTGGACTCTCTGCCGGCACCTCAAAATAGCCAATCGCAACTTGCGGCAGTCCATTCTCTTGTAGCCACGAGAGCTCGTAACCAGTCCAATAATCCGTGCCGTGAAACGGCAGTTCCTGGCCCTCATCGATACCGATCGGAGTGCGATTAAGTTGCCGCGGTACTGGCTGTAAAAGACCGGCGTCGTACTGCTCTGGATAAGTGGTGGCTTGACCCAAATTAAGATGGGCAAGAGGGTGTTCAGCAGAACTGTGCTTCATTGCTATCGTATACCTTGTTAAACTGCGTGTTTCGTTTCCGACTTAAACTTAAGCCAGTCGGCCATTGTACCGCCAGCACACAACAGATGCTAGTTTGTGTGCTGACTCTTTACGTGAGAGCTATTCATGACGATCACCGCAGCTTTAGATGACCTCATCCAGCGCTATCAACAAGCTTATCAAGATGCCAACACCGCCCTAATTACCGAAGCCAATGATGAGTGGCAGGCGCCAATTTATCTTGGCGCGGTGCATAGCGACGATACTGTGCGCTGGCAACCGGTGCGCCAAGCCGAAGCGTTGGACTTCACAGACTTAATGAATGCCCTAGAAGAACCATTTCATGAGGACTTTAAAGCTTATTTTTCACGCTGGTACAGCGCCGATCTTGCAGTTTTATGGCAACAGCATCCGCTTTGGTTATTGCATATGCATTGCCATGAAGATGCTGAGCGCATGCTGGCTAATCAGGCCGGTCATGTATTAATGAAACGCCGCCTGAAGCAGCCAATGACTCTCTTTCTAGGGTTAGCGGAAGAGTCTGAGGATCTGCTTATTACGTTGGATAATGCAACCGGAGCAGTCGGTTTAGAGTTTGTGGGTAAGCCGCAACATGAAACCCTGGCGGCAAGTTTGGCTGAATTTTTAACAGAATCTACTCCTAGAGTGGTAGAAAACCCCGCAGCAATAGGCTAATTTGTAAGCACACTATATTTAATACGACTTGGATCTAGGGTGCAAAAAATGACAACAACAACGGCTACCGACGTAAAACTCCAAGGTGAACTGCGCTATTTGGTTGCAGAAGACCTCAAATATGCCGCATCGCTATTATTTCAGGCCTATCACGATGATGCATTGCTGATGTCACTGTTTCAGTCTGATAAAACGGATTATGAAAAGCGTTTACGGGCTGCAATTCGTGAAGAATTACATGCCTTTTGGGAGGCCGATCAACCGATGATTGGCCTATTCGATGGCGATAGCCTGCTTGGCGTGGTGTGCTTAACCGAACCAGGCAAGAGCTTTGGTCCTGGCCGTTATTGGCACTGGCGTTTAAAAATGTTGCTGACAGCCGGCTACGTCAGCACCAAGCAGTTGGTCGAAAAGGAAGAAATCATCCAAGCGGCTATCAGCAAAGAGTTAGGTTTGGGTAATTACCACATGCTGGCCTTCATTGCCGTGAATCCGCGTTATCAGCAGCAAGGCTGGGGCGATATGTTGGTCCGTGCCGCGCAACAAGCACTGGAAGATGCGCCGCAATCAGAGGGCATCGCGGTGCTGATTACCCAGCCGCAGCATAAAAACCTTTTTGCGACCCACGGCTTTCGCTCGGTGACCGAGTTACAAATCGGGGAGATCGGTGGCGAGTTATTTTTTGCGCCGGCAACAGCGGCAGAGGTCGTCAATGGCTAAACGTTTTAATTCGTTTCGAGAATTTTATCCCTACTATCTTGCCGAACACAGCGATCCGCGCTGTCGTGCGACGCACTATATCGGCAGTACCTTGGTCGTATTGATTATTATTGCTGCTGCGGTGTTTCAGCAGTGGCTTTGGCTCTTGTGGGTCCCTGTGGCAGGCTATGGTTTTGCTTGGATCGGTCACTTTTTTTTCGAGCATAATAAACCGGCGACCTTTAAGCATCCTTGGTACTCGTTATTAGGCGATTGGGTTATGTACGCCGAATTCTGGGCCCGTTTATTCGGCGCTGGAAAGTCTCAGTCTTCAGGCAAACGATAAACCGGCGTATCGACCTGTTGTAAACGTAAATTGAGCATCGTTATTTCGCCTTCGTAACGATGCTCGCGGTCGCTACTAAAGGCGAATTGATAGCGACTTAACCAACCAAAGTGGCGTCCCGCCTTGCTAAACTTTCCGCCTTGCCAGGCAATATCGAGAAATTGTAATTGGTGCTGCTGGCAGTACCGTTGAGCATGCACGCGTGCCAACTCCGCCTGCCGTCGGCCTTGCCAAAACAATAGACCAATGAAGCCTAGAGCGATAAGTAGTAACGCATCACTTAGCATGCGCTGCTCCACCCACGAAGGCCTGCCAGGCTTGCCGGATTGGCTGCGGCAAATCGTCGCGTTGTAGCGTCACCAGAATATGCGGGCGTAACATTGGCATCCGCAATAAGTCGGTAATTAATGCCGCAAAGATCTTAGGGTCTTGCTGAGCAAGTGCCAGCAGAAGCAGCTCCAGTTGCACGTGCGGTGTGCACAGTGGATCGAAGGTTTGCCATAAACGGGCACAGCAAATAACACATTCATCCACATTCGGCTCTTTTAGCACATGACGAACCGCCTCTGTGATAGCCTCGCTGGTGACGCTACCCGCAAGGCTGCGGAGTAAGTCCGCTCTTGTATCACCGGCGTCCAGCTGCAGGATCTGGAGCGCCAAGGCGTCACCGAGCTTTGCTGGTAATTGTTGATGTTCGAGCGCGATGGCAGTGGCTTGACGCAACGGTGCAGGGTAGTCGATAAGTTGCTCGGCTAACGCCTGTTGAGTTGCTGGGAGGTCCGACAAACGTGCAGCGACGTCATGCAAGCCTTGGACGCCGACGTGTTGCCAATGTTCAGGTGCGGCGAGGGTGGTTTGGGCAAACTCAAAGTGCACGGAAGGCTGCCGCTGCCAAAGTAGACCGAGCTGCGCATGTAATGCGGCGCGTTTTTCCTCGGGCGGGGTAAACAGGTACGGGCTTTGTTGCAGTTGTTGCTCTTGTTCCTCGCTGAGGGCGTGGGTTACTTGTTGGCCGAGCAAGGTGATCACCGAAGTTAAAAATTCTTGTACTGCCGCTTGCTCTAATAGACCTCGCTCATCTAACGGGAATTTAAGAAACCATAAAAAGGGCTCACGTTCGCTGCGAGTGAGTTGTGGCCAAAACACCATAGCAAAACAGGCCTGCCCTTGAACCGGGTAAGGGTAGGGTGCTTGTTGTTGCTCTATAGCATTGAATTCTGTGGTATTGATAGCTTGCACACGGCGGCCAAGGTCGTAACATAAGTAGTCGCTTTGGCTTTCGCGCAATAATTGCGAGAGGGTAGAAATGCTCATTAGACTTGCATCACGGGACATTTTGCTGAAAGATGTGCGCCATTATAACGATTAAATGGTCGTGGAGGTAGTGATGGACCAACGACAACGTGCGGCGCGTCTACTTGAGCGTCTTGAAGCAGAGTTGAATTGTTTAGGCTTGTGGCAAGCTGATTGCCCAGCTGCTCATGAATTACAGAGTAGTGAACCCTTTGCGGTAGATAAACTCGACTTTCATCAGTGGCTGCAGTTTATAATGCTACCGCGGATGTGGGACATGATTGATGGCGAACATCCATTACCACAAAATATTGCGGTGAGCCCTATGGCAGCGCATGTCTATCGCCATGAACTCGAAAACCACGAAGGGCTTATCACGATTTTACGTGAGTTTGATGTGCTATTGAGTGGTGCAGACCCTCTCGCGGAAGATGTCTGATCTCGCCATCGTCTATGAAGACGAGCGTCTTATTGCCATAGATAAGCCAAGTGGCTTATTGGTACATCGCAGTTGGTTGGCCAAAGATGCGCGTGAATTTGCCTTGCAGAAACTTCGCGATCAAATTGGCCAACATGTGTTTCCTGCGCACCGACTTGATCGTCCTACCTCAGGCCTACTGTTATTTGCCAAAGACGCTGACACCGCTCGTGCGCTAACCACAGAGTTTACCGAACGTCGGGTTGTAAAACGTTATCATGCGGTGGTGCGAGGCTATCTGGATGACGGTGAATTAGACTATCCGTTACGCGAAGAACTCGACAAAATCGCTGACAAATTTGCTGATCAGGACAAAGCGCCACAGCCGGCGGTAACGGGTTATCGCTGCTTACAGCAAGTCGAGCTGCCTCATGCAGTGAGTAAGAAACACGCTACAACGCGTTATTCGCTGTTAGAACTGTCACCAAAGACAGGGCGTAAACATCAATTGCGTCGTCACATGGCGCATCTACGCCATCCCATTGTCGGTGATACGCATCACGGTGATGGACGCCACAATGCCTTCTTTCGTGAGCACTTTAACTGTCACCGCTTATTGCTAGCGGCAACTGGATTGCGTTTTCAACACCCGCATACAAAACAGGCAGTTGCGTTGCAACTGCCTGTGCCCGATGTATTCCTTGCAGCGTTCAATAGCGCTGACGCTGTTGATAGGCGTTTAATCAGCGGCGCGTAGCAAAGCGTTAATACCGACTTTTGCGCGGGTCTTTTCATCTACTTTTTTCACGATAATCGCAGCATAAAGACTGTACTTACCATCTTCACTTGGCAGTGAGCCTGGCACGACTACGGCACCTGCTGGCACGCGGCCATAGTGAATTTCGCCGGTCTCACGATCATAAATACGGGTACTTTGACCGATATAAACGCCCATTGAGATCACCGCGCCACGTTCGACAATAACGCCCTCGACGATTTCTGAGCGGGCACCGATAAAGCAGTTATCTTCGATAATAGTCGGGTTTGCTTGCAGTGGCTCTAGCACGCCACCAATCCCAACGCCCCCAGACAAGTGCACGTTTTTACCAATCTGAGCACAAGAGCCGACCGTTGCCCAAGTATCAACCATGGTGCCTTCGTCGACAAAGGCGCCGATATTGACATAGGACGGCATGAGTACAACGTTGCGGCCAATGAAGGCGCCTTTACGCACCATCGCAGGTGGCACAACACGCATGCCTTCGGCGCGGAAGCGCGCGTCGTCATAGCCAATAAATTTACTGTCGACCTTATCAAAAAAGCGCGTTTCGCCGCCGTTCATCAGGTGGTTATCGTTGATGCGAAATGATAGGAGTACCGCTTTCTTTACCCATTCATTGACCACCCATTGGCCGTCTTGGGGTTCTGCTACACGCAGCTCACCTCGGTCAATCCCCTCAATAACCAACTCTAGATCTTTGCGAAGCTGAGCGGGTACTTGTTTTGGTGAGAGTTCATTACGGTTCTCAAAGGCACTTTCGATACGGGCCTTTACTTCATTCATGGGAGTTCCTCAATTATGATCTAGGGTGGCAATAATTTGTTCACGCAGCTCTGTCCGCTGTTGCTCATCAAGTGCTGTGTTGCTCTCGGTAGCGACGATAAATAAATCCTCTGCTTGTTCACCGACGGTGGTTATTTTCGCCGTCAAAATGTTGAGGTCAAGCGCTTGCAGAACCTTGGCGACTTGGGCAACCAAGCCGGGGCGGTCGAGAGCAGTTAATTCAAAGGCGGTGCGACGAGCATTCTTTGCGGGTACAAACTCCACTTTTGTTTGTACTTGGAAACTGCGTAAGCGTCGCGGTAAACGCCGTTGCGTATTCGGAGCAGGGGAACGGCCACGTAAGACGTCATGGAGTTCTTGTTTCAAAGCCTCGATCCGCCGTGCGTCGGTAAGTGGTTCGCCGTCTTCTTGCAGCACTACAAAGGTATCCATAACGAAGCCATCACGCGTCGCCAAGATTTGCGCATCATGAATACTTAAATTCTGATGATCCAGCACCGCCGCGACTTCGGCAAACAAATGTTCGTGCTCTAGATGGTAGATAAACAGCTCAGTGGTACCTTGGCGGTTCTCATCGCCTACCAAGATAAGTGGTAACAGGTCGTCGTCGGTGACATTGATAATATATTGCGAGTGCCATGCGATTTGCTCAGGTTGGTGCCGCAAAAAGTAGTCGGCAGTAAACCGTGACCAGAGCTCTTGGATTTCTTGCACTTCAAATCCTGCACTTAACAACAACGCCATAGCGTGCTGCTGGTGCTGATGAATGCGTTGGCGCATTTCCCGTTGCGGTGAAGGTTGCTGTTGCTCTAAATAACGTTGCGTCGCCAAATAGAGATTCTCAAGCAGCGTTGCCTTCCAGTTGTTCCACAAACTACTATTGGTGGCGCGAATATCGGCAACGGTTAAACAGTAAAGGTAATCGAGGCGTTGCTGACTACCCATCTTGGTGGCAAATTCTTCAATCACCTCAGGATCATGAATGTCACGCTTCTGTGCGGTGACCGACATGAAAAGATGCTGGCGCACGAGCCAAGCAACAAGGTCGGTATCGTCGTCGTCCAAACCATGTTGCAAACCAAAATTGCGTGCATCGTGCTCGCCCAGTTCGGAGTGGTCACCGCCACGGCCTTTGGCGATATCGTGAAAGATGCCGGCGAGATAGAGCAGTTCAGGTTTAGCCATATTGGCAATAATTTTGGCACAGAGCGGGAATTCTTCTTCCGCTTCGGGGCTGTTGTAGCGATACAAATTACGGACCAAACGATAGGTATGTTCATCGACCGTATAGGCGTGGAACAAATCAAACTGCATTTGTCCGACGATTTGTGCCCATTGGGGCAGGTAATGCGCCATTATTTTATGCTTGTGCATGAGCTTAAATGCCAGTCCGCAACCACGAGGGTGGCGCAGTAACTGCATAAACAAGTCACGACATTCAGGAATATCGCTCAATGGGTGCGTCAGTTCGCGGCGCGCATTACGCAATAATCGTATGGTGTGCGCGCGTACGTAGCGGATTTCTGGGTGTTCCGCGATAGCTAAGAAAAAGTCGAGTAGGGCGCGCGGTTCGCGAAACACGTCGTCGTGCTGGGCAGCAATGCTCTCGCCAAGGACTTTGAACTGGTCGTTAATCGGGTAACGCTTAAGTTCTTTGGCATCGCTTAGAATGGTTTGCGCGAAAAACTGCAGCAGCATGTCATTGAGCTCGCTGACCCCCACCATGGCATTGAAGAAGTCTTTCATCATGGCTTCGACTGCGGCTTTACCCGATTCGCGATAGCCTAAGCGCGCCGCAACAGCGGGTTGGTAATCAAACAACAAACGATCTTCTTTCTTGTCCGCTTCAAGGTGAAGGGCAAAGCGAATACGCCAAAGAAACTCTTGGTGTTCGCGCAATTCGAGCAGCTCCGCCGCACTGATGAAGTTGTACTGCACCAAGCTTTCGTCGCTTTGCGTATGAAAGTGGCGTTTGGCGATCCAACCAATGGTTTGAATGTCGCGCAGCCCACCGGGACTGCTTTTAATATTAGGCTCAAGGTTGTAACCGGTGCCATGAAAGTGCTGATGGCGCTCGTTCTGTTCGGCTAATTTGGCTTGATAAAATTGATCACTGCTCCATGGAAACTCGGTATGCAAAAATTGCCGTAAGAGCTGTTCTTGGTCGGCGTCACCGACAATAAAACGTTGTTCCAAAAGGCTCGTAGCCACGCTAGCATCTGCTTTCGCTTCGCGGGCGCAATCACTGATGGTGCGCACACTGTGGCCAACATCCAAACGCAAGTCCCAGAGTAACTGAATGTACTGGCGGATCTTCTCTTCAGTACTGGAGATGAGCTTGCCGGCAAATAGGAATAGTAGGTCAATGTCGGAGTGTGGGTGCAAGGTTCCGCGACCATAGCCGCCGACCGCTATAAGTGCTATCCCATGTTGCGGCAATTCGAGTTGCTGCCACAGGCGGCGTAGCAGTTCATCAATAAACGCTGCGCGATCGGTGAGGAGGCTTTCAATGTCTGCGGTGACAAAGGCTTCTGCTGACCATTCTTGATAACGCGCGAGGCAGTCACGCCCAGCCGCCACCGTTATGGGACTGGGCCAAGAGATATCAGCGACTGAGGTGGTCATTAAGCGCCTTGGGCGTGCTCAATAACACGCGGCAAGTCTTCATCACTGCGCAGAGTCAGGACTTCAACGCCCGTTTCTGTTACCAAAAGCGTGTGTTCCCATTGGGCGCTAAGACTGCGATCTTTGGTTAACACCGTCCAACCGTCCCGCAACAGTTTGGTGTGGCGTTTGCCAGCATTGACCATAGGTTCGATGGTAAAACACATACCTGCTTCCAGCACATCACCGGTACCCGCAGTACCGTAATGCAAGATTTGCGGCTCTTCGTGGAAAACAGCACCAATTCCGTGACCGCAATATTCACGCACGATCGAATAGCCATGCTGCTCAGCATGCTGCTGGATCACGGCAGCGAAATCACCGGTTCGCAAGCCAGGGCGTACCATTTTAATCGCTTTGTAGAGTGACTCTTGGGTAACGCGAATCAGACGTTCAGCAAGGATACTTGGTTTACCAACCACGAACATTTTCGAGGTATCGCCGTGGTAACCATCTAATTTGACCGTGACATCAAGGTTCAGAATATCGCCATCTTTCAATGGCTTTTCATTCGGAATACCGTGGCAGACGACGTGGTTTAATGAAGTGCAAACGGACTTCGGAAAACCATGATAGTTCAGGGGCGCAGGGTAGGCATTGTGCGCGATGATGTAATCGTGGCAAATCTTATCGATTTCTTCGGTCGTTACCCCCGCTTTGATATGCGGTTCGATCATTTCTAGTACGCTGGCAGCAAGTTTGCCGGCTGCACGCATTTTTTCGATTTCATCAGGCGTTTTAATGCTGATACTCATGCCTCTTCCTATCTACTCGTTGGAACACAAAGTTCTTCGTCATTGAATGGCGCAAAGCATAGCATTTAGGGGCGCTACGGGGAAGTCAAAAAGACGCGTAAAAACTTGCGTGAGCAAGGCTTTTCATGGTATAAAGCGCCCGCAATTTCGATTGCCGTCGTTACACTAAACGATGAAATTAACTAAACCACACACATACATCGACACATAGGTCGGGGTGCTCAAGGTCTAAAACCAAGGGTCGAACTATGGGATGTATGGAGGCATAACCCCTTAAAAAGGAAAGAGAATCATGGCAAACGTATCAATGCGTGATATGCTTAAAGCTGGTGTGCACTTCGGCCACCAAACCCGCTTCTGGAACCCGAAAATGAAGCCTTTTATTTTCGGCGCTCGCAACAAAATCCACATCATCAACTTGGAAAAAACCGTGCCAATGTTCAACGACGCGTTGAACTACTTGCAGCACGTTGCTTCGAACAAAGGTAAAATCTTGTTTGTTGGTACCAAGCGTGCCGCTGCAGAATCAGTAAAAGAAGCTGCAGTAAGCTGTAACCAGTTTTATGTAAACCATCGTTGGTTGGGTGGTATGTTGACCAACTGGAAGACCGTTCGTCAGTCTATCAAGCGTTTGAAAGAGCTTGAAACGATGAGCCAAGACGGTACTTTCGAGAAGTTGACCAAGAAAGAAGCTTTGGTAAACACTCGCGAAATGGAAAAGCTTGAAAAGAGCTTAGGCGGTATCAAAGATATGGCTGGCTTGCCAGACGTATTGTTTGTGATCGACGCTGACCACGAGCACATCGCGATTAAAGAAGCGAACAACCTTGGCATCCCTGTCATTTCAGTGGTTGATACCAACTCGAACCCAGATGGCGTTGACTATGTTATCCCTGGTAACGACGACGCAATCCGTGCGGTACAGTTGTATTTGAATGCCGCTGCAGCAGCAGTGAACGACGCACGTGGCGCAGTACCTGCTGAAGGTAGCGCAGACGACTTCGTTGCAGCAGACGAAACTGAATAAGATACTCAAATAGAGGATACTGACACATGGCTATTACAGCAGCTCTGGTAAAAGAACTGCGCGAGCGCACTGGCGCTGGCATGATGGATTGCAAAAAAGCTTTGGAAGAAACCAACGGTGACATCGAAGCGGCAATCGAGAACATGCGTAAGAGCGGTCAAGCGAAAGCAGCTAAGAAAGCTGGTCGTGTAGCTGCCGAAGGCGTGATTTTGACTAAAACTGAAGGCAACGTAGGTACTTTGGTTGAGTTAAACTGTGAAACTGACTTCGTTGCACGTGACGAGAACTTCTTGTCATTCGGCGACAAAGTTATCAACGCAGCGTTCGCAAACAAAGAAACCGACGTTGAGAAGTTGAAAGCAACTGCAATCGACGGTGGAACTGTTGAAGAAGTACGCGAGACTTTGGTTGCTAAAATCGGTGAAAACATGAACGTACGTCGTGTTATCACTGTTGAAGGCGGCGACTTGGTTGAAGCATACGTGCACGGCGGTCGTATCGGCGTATTGGTTGCTATCACTGGTGGCGACGAGGACTTAGCGAAAGACTTAGCAATGCATGTTGCTGCAAGTGCACCTCAGTTCGTTAAGCCAGAAGACGTTGATGCAGAAGTTGTTGACCGTGAGCGTCAAATTCAGCTTGATATCGCGATGCAAAGTGGCAAGCCACAAGAAATCGCTGAGAAAATGGTTGAAGGTCGTATGCGTAAATTCACTGGCGAGATCAGCTTAACTGGTCAAGCATTCGTGAAAGACCCGTCAATGACTGTTGGTGATTTGCTGAAGCAGAAAAATGCCGATGTGCTGACTTTCGTACGTTTCGAAGTTGGTGAAGGTATCGAGAAGAAATCTGAAGATTTCGCTGCTGAAGTACAAGCACAAATGGCTGCTGCGAAAAAGGCTTAATGCCAATGTCGCGAACGACGACGTACAGTCAGAATTAAAAAACCGCATCCCACTCGGTTGGGATGCGGTTTTTTTTCGCGTAAAGTGAAACAAGTTGTTTTTACCCTTCATGCTGCACATGATGCTAACAAAGGAGCACCCACAATGACCGCAATGACCAAGCCAGCCTATCGGCGCATTTTATTGAAATTAAGTGGTGAAGCATTAATGGGCGATGAGCCATTTGGCATCGATGCCAAAGTGCTCGATCGCATGGCTCATGAAATTAAAGAATTAGTCGAATTAGGTGTGCAAGTTGGCCTTGTTATCGGTGGTGGCAACCTATTTCGAGGCGAAGGACTCGCCAAAGCAGGTATGAATCGTGTGGTCGGCGATCACATGGGCATGTTAGCCACAGTGATGAACGGTCTCGCCATGCGTGATGCATTGCATCGTGCGTTTGTAAATGCGCGTCTGATGTCTGCAATCGAATTGAACGGTGTGTGTGATAGCTATAACTGGGCAGATGCGATTAGTTTGCTCAAGTCAGGTCGTGTGGTTATTTTCTGCGCCGGTACAGGAAACCCATTCTTTACCACCGATTCAGCCGCTTGCTTGCGTGGTATTGAGATTGAAGCAGAACTGGTTCTCAAGGGAACCAAGGTCGATGGCGTTTATTCAGCCGATCCGAACAAAGATCCAAATGCACAACTCTACTCACAAATAAGTTATAATGACGTTCTGCAACAGCAACTCAAAGTGATGGACTTAGCCGCTTTTACGCTGGCACGCGACCACAAGTTACCGATTCGTGTGTTTAATATGAATAAACCAGGCGCTTTGCGGTCGGTTATTATGGGCACCGAAGAGGGGACCCTAATTGCCAGTGAAGAAATGCTTGAGAAGATTTAATTAAAGAATTTGATAAGGGAAAGCACTGTGATTAACGAAATCAAACAAGATGCCAAGCAACGTATGGAAAAGTCAGTCGACGCGTTGCGCTCACAAATTTCAAAAGTACGCACCGGTCGTGCTCACCCAAGCCTGCTCGACGGTGTGATGGTCAATTACTATGGGGTTGACACGCCGTTAAAGCAACTTGCCAATATCACCACTGAAGATTCACGCACCTTAGCGTTGACAGTTTTTGATAAGTCCGCAAGCCAAGCGGTCGAAAAAGCAATTATGACCTCTGATTTGGGCTTAAACCCTGCCGCTGCGGGTACCGTCATTCGCATTCCATTGCCACCTTTGACTGAAGAACGTCGTCGTGACTTGGTCAAAATTGTGCGCGCTGAAGCCGAACAGGGCCGTGTAGCGGTGCGTAATATTCGTCGCGACGCCAACAGTGACTTGAAAGAGTTATTGAAAGAGAAAGAAATTACCGAAGACGAAGAGCGTCGTGCTGCAGAAGAAATCCAAAAGCTGACCGATACTTACGTTGCTAAGATTGACCAAGCCTTGGCTGAAAAAGAAAAAGACTTGATGGAAGTTTAAGCGGTTACGCTTGAGGTCATTGGTTCTAAGCGCCGTGTTCGGTTACACTCGCACGGCGTTTTTCATTTTACGGCAGCGTGCATGGAAAGTATTTCGGTTGAACAATTAAAGTTACCCAAACATGTCGCCATTATTATGGATGGTAATGGTCGTTGGGCTCAGCTACGCGGTAAGCATCGCACCTTTGGTCACAAAGCAGGGGCCGAGTCAGTGCGTCGTGCGGTGGCCTTTGCGCGCAAAAAGGGGATTCAATCGCTTACCTTATTTGCGTTTAGTAGTGAAAATTGGAAACGCCCTGAAGAGGAAGTTTCTGTGCTGATGGACCTTTTTTTTACGGTCCTTAAGCGTGAAGTGAAGAAACTCCATAAGCATAATGTGAAATTAAAAATCATCGGTGACACTGAGGGCTTCTCAGCAAAGCTACAGCAACGCATTAAAGAAGCTGAAGCATTGACCGCCAACAATACGTCATTAACGCTTAATATTGCAGCGAATTATGGTGGTCGTTGGGATATTGCTCAAGCCGCGCAACAGTTGGCGAAACGTGTACAAGAAGGTAAGCTTAATCCTTCTGATATAAACGAGGAAAAGCTTGCTGCGCATTTAACCTTAGCTGAACAACCGGTGCCCGACTTGTTGATCCGGACCGGTGGCGAGCATCGAATCAGCAACTTCTTACTGTGGCAATTAGCTTACGCAGAGTTTTATTTCGCTGATGTACTGTGGCCGGATTTCGATGATCAGGCTTTTGCTCAAGCGATTGCTGATTTTAGTTGCCGTGAGCGCCGATATGGCCTCACCAGTGAACAAGTGCAACAAGCGATCCTCGATACTGACGTAACTTCTGGGGAGTAACGTGTTAAAACAACGTCTAATAACAGCACTTATTTTACTGCCCCTGGCGCTCTATTGTGTATTTGCCTTGGCGCTGGAATGGTTCGCCGCTGTCATCACCGTAGTCATGTTGGGTGCAGCTTGGGAATGGTCGCCTATTATGGGGTTGCGCCGTGGCATTAGCCGAGCACTGTATACTGCTTCGGTGGGGGCTCTTCTCATTGGTTTGCAGTGGTACCTGCCAGTAAGTGAAATCTGGCAACAGAAAGAACTTCATCCAGTGTACTTTTGGTTGTTGCTCGCAGGTGCTGTCTGGTGGGTGATAGCCACGCTATTAGTATTGAATTACCCGAATAGCCGGCGATTGTGGTCTCGTACACGCTCGATCGTAGGCGTCTTTGGTTATCTGACCTTGGTTCCGGCGGCGGCGGGAATGTTTGCCGTACGTTCACTGAATTATGCAAACGACCCCCTGTTCGGTGGTTTTGTCTTACTCTTTATCTTGCTCTTAGTATGGGCTGCAGACGTCGGCGCCTACTTCGCCGGTGTGCGCTATGGCCGCAACAAGCTCATGCCAGCCGTAAGCCCGGGGAAGACCATGGAAGGCCTATTGGGTGGGATCGCCTTAGCCTTTGTGGTGATGATGGTGGTTGCCCAATGGGTGCAAGTTCCAGCTGAGCAATATAGCGGCTTCTATTTTACTGGCTTATTAACGGTTGTCGTGTCGGTGTTCGGCGACCTCACCGAGAGTATGTTCAAACGCTGTGCCGGAGTGAAAGACAGTGGTGCTTTATTACCGGGACATGGCGGCTTACTTGACCGAATTGATAGCTTAACCGCAGCGCTGCCCGTCTTTACCTTAGCCTATGTGTGGTTGTTACTATGAGTCAGCAGCGCCTCTGTATTCTCGGTGCCACAGGCTCGATAGGATTAAATACTCTTGCGGTTGTGAGAGAGCATCCACAACGATTCAGCGTTGATGTGTTAACTGCGAGTACCAATGTGGAGCAAATGTTAGCGCTCTGCACTGAGTTTCAGCCGCGGCAAGCGATCATGGTCGACGCCGCCGCAGCAGATGAGCTCAAGCAACAGCTTGCCAAGCATAAAGCGGGTACGGCGATTGAGGTACTGAGTGGAATGGCGGCTCTCAGCGCCGCGGCAAGTAGCCCAAGTAACGATACCGTTATGGCCGCTATTGTCGGCGGCGCAGGATTAGCACCAACGCTGGCAGCAGTTGAGGCCGGCAAGCGAGTGCTGTTAGCCAATAAAGAAGCCCTAGTGATGTCTGGGCAATTGTTCATGGACGCGACGCAGAAGAGCGGAGCGCAGATCCTCCCAGTGGACAGTGAACATAATGCTATTTTTCAGTGTTTACCTCGTGAAGCACAACAGCTCGGTGGTTGTGAGTTAGCTGCGGCCGGTATTAATAAAATTATTTTGACCGGATCGGGCGGGCCGTTTCGCGAGTTGCCACTCGCTGAGCTTGCCGCACAAACGCCGGCAGCCGCTTGTGCTCACCCTAACTGGGATATGGGACAAAAAATCTCTGTGGATTCGGCAACCATGATGAATAAGGGCCTCGAATATATCGAGGCGCGCTGGTTGTTTAACTGCAGTGCCGAACAAATCGAAGTGGTATTGCATCCGCAGAGCGTTATCCACTCGATGGTGAGTTATGCCGATGGCTCTGTCTTGGCGCAAATGGGACGGCCGGATATGCGAACGCCAATAGCCCACTGTTTAAGTTTCCCTGAACGAATTGATAGTGGGGTCGCACCGTTGGACTTTATGGCCCTACAAAACCTTACTTTTGCTGCTGCCGAAGCAGACCGCTACCCGTGCCTTGCACTTGCCATCAAAGCGTGTTGGCAAGGCCAATGGGCAACCACTGCGCTGAATGCTGCAAACGAAGTTGCGGTTGCGCGTTTCCTTGATGGAACAATCGGCTTTACCGCCATTGCGGAGGTGTGTGCAGCGGTCGTGAAACAGCTCGAAACAACTTACGCCGAGCAAGATGTGAACTCTTTAGCAGCGGTTTTGTCTGTTGATGAGCAAGCGCGCACAAGTGCATCAGAATTTATTGAGAAGAGTTATTCATGCTAGACATTCTATGGTCATTAGGCGCCTTTATCGTCACGTTGGGAGTACTGGTTACCTTTCATGAGTTTGGCCATTTTTGGGTGGCGCGCAAATGTGGGGTGAAGGTTTTAACTTTCTCTGTAGGCTTCGGTAAAGCGATTTGGCAACGCCAAGGTAAAGATGGAACTTGCTATCAAGTGAGTCGCATTCCGTTAGGCGGCTATGTGCGCATGCTCGATGAACGCGTTGATGAGGTAGCGCCAGACGAGCGCCACTTGAGTTTCAATAGTAAGTCAGTCTGGCAGCGCGCGGCCATTGTTGCGGCAGGACCCATAGCAAACTTTTTGTTAGCGATAGTGGTGCTTTGGGGAATGTTCCTCATCGGTGTGCCGTCGGTGAAACCTGTGGTAGGGGCGGTTACGCCTAATTCAGTTGCAGCGCAGGTTGAACTGCCTACACCAAGTGAAATTATAAGCGTAAATGGCCGCCGCACAGAGGATTGGCAACAAGTTAACTTAGGCTTCGCCGCAGCGCTTGGGAACCAGCGCGCGACCATTACCGTTGTTGATGAACGACAACGCGAGCGGACCTTTGAGCTCGATATAGGTAATTGGCGTTTAGGCGATGAACAAATTCCAACTTTTAGTGCCTTAGGCTTTCAACCTTTTCAGCCGGCAATTTATACCGAGTTGGCCTATGTGCAGGAAGACTCTCCGGCTGCGCGGGCAGGCTTACAAGTCGGCGATAAAATTTTGGCGCTCGATGGAACTCTCTATGAAGAATGGTCTCAAATACGAGACGCTATCATGGCAGCACCGGCTGAGCGGGTTTCGTTGACCATTCTGCGTAATGGCCAAGAACTCGAGTTACCGGTGACCATGGGCTCACGGGAGTTCGAAGATAAGACATATGGTTATCTGGGGGTTGAACCTGCACGAGATAGCTACCCAGAGGCCTATCGATTCGTTCAGCAATACGGTATAGTCGATAGCCTCGTTAAAGGTACAGAACGTACGTGGAACCTGATGGTTTTGAGCGTACAAATGATAGGTAAGCTGCTCACCGGCACGGTTTCGGTGACCAACCTTAGTGGGCCTGTAGCAATTGCTGAGGGCGCTGGGGTTTCAGCAAGCTATGGATTGGTTTACTTTTTAGGGTTTCTCGCGCTCATCAGTGTTAATCTCGGCATCATTAATCTGTTACCATTGCCCATGTTAGATGGTGGGCACTTGCTCTTTCTCGGTATCGAGGGAGTGCGCAAAAAAGCAGTATCAGAGCGTGTGCAAGAGATTAGCTACCGGATAGGTGGAGCACTGATATTCGCACTGATGGCAATCGCAATTAGCAACGATTTATTGCGGCTGTTCAGGTGAGATTAAATTTACAATAAACAAATAAGTAGCACAGAATGACGTTGAAAAAGCTATTTTTAAGTGCCCTCATGGCGAGTGCCGCACTTCCAGCCTACAGCGCTGAGACAGGCGCCGATGGGGCCGAAGAATTTGTCGTTGAAGATATTCGTGTACGTGGCCTACAGAGGGTTGCGCTTGGTGCCGCATTAACCTATATCCCGATTCGCGTTGGCGACTCGGTTGATAGTGAAAATATTCAAACTTCAATTCGCTCGCTGTACTCCTCTACGCACTTCAATAATATTGTCGTGCGCCGCGTTGGCGACACACTTATATTCGAAGTCACTGAACGGCCTACCATTAGTGAGATCGAGTTTGAAGGCAACAACGACATCAAAGATGAACAGTTGACGCAAAGCCTGACCGATCAAGGAATTATCGAGGGCGAACCACTCGATTTAACGACCATCTCAAGTATCGAAACTGGGCTTGAAGACTTCTATCACTCTATCGGTAAATATAACGCCGAAGTAGCGGTCAATATTATCCGCTTGCCACGTAATCGTGTGCGTCTCGAAATCGATTTCGAAGAGGGTGATTCAGCCGAAATCCAGCAAATTAATATTGTTGGCAACTCGGTATTCAGCGACGCTGAACTACTAGCTAACTTCGAACTGAAAGATAAGTTGCCGTGGTGGAACTTCCTTGGTGCGCGCACGTATCAGAAGCAGCAATTAAGCGGTGACTTAGAGACCTTAGAGTCATTCTATAAAGATCGTGGTTATTTAACTTTCGCAATTGAGTCAGTGCAGGTGAGTATGACACCTGACCGCTCTGGCGTTTACATTTCGATTCACATCAATGAAGGTGAAATCTTTACCGTAAACGAGACTCGCGTCATCGGTGACCTGCGTGGTCAACGTGAGGTGGTAGAGCGTTTGACCCGTATTGATGCTGGCAGACAGTACAGCGCTGCACAGGTAACCTATATTGAAGAGCTCGTTGCGAAGCTATACGGACGCTACGGCTACGCATATCCAGAAGTCCGCGCGATTCCAGAAATTGATGAAGAAAACAACCAAGTTGATTTGGTGTTCTCTATCAATCCGGGCAAACGTGTTTATGTGAACCGCATTAAATTCCGTGGTAACACGGTCACTGAAGACGAAGTTTTACGCCGTGAAATGCGCCAATTTGAAGGCGCGCCGCTTAACGATGAATCGGTTGAGCAAGGTAAAATTCGTTTGGAACGACTTGGCTTCTTTGAAACCGTTGAGAACTCGACAACACGGGTCAACGGTCGCAACGATTTGGTCGATATTGAGTATTTGGTCAAAGAACAACCGTCCGGCTCATTCAACTTTATGTTGGGTTACGGCGACTACTCTAAGCTTCAGATCGGGGTGGGGGTATCGCAAGACAACTTCCTCGGTACGGGTAACCGTGCGGCGATTAATATCAATACCAACCGTTTCAATCGTACTTTGAGCTTGTCTTACATGGATCGCTACTTTACTACGGATGGCGTAAACCTTTCCGGACAAGTATTCCTCAGCGAGTTCGATGCTGGTCAGCAAGAAAACTTAATCCGCTACAACACTAAGCGTGTTGGCGTGGGCTCGAGCATCAGCTTCCCGATTAGTGAAGTGAGTAGCTTTAACTTCGGTGCAATGTTACGACGCGAAGAGGTGACCAATGTTGAAGGCTATGAGCAGGTGAAACGCTTTTATCAGCCTTACATTGACAGCCAAGATCCGAACTCAGGGGTCGCCTTCGATATGCTATCTCTGGAAGCCGGTTGGACACGGGTAACCCTTAACCGTGGTACCTTCCCTACAGCGGGTACCATGAATCGTGTCAATGCAGAAATCACGGTGCCGGGAAGTGATGTTCGTTACTTCCGGGTCAACTATGACTTTAAACATTACTGGCCAATTACCGACGACCATAGCTTCGTGCTCTTGACCCGCTTAAATGTAGGTTATGGTAACGGTTATGGTACCGACGACAACGGCAACGACTATATCTTCCCGTTCTACGAGAACTTCCGTATCGGCGGGAATGATGACCTGCGTGGTTTTGAACCGAATACCATTGGTCCACGTGCGGTGTATCGCTATCCTGATAGCATCCTCGGTCCTCCGGGCTTTGGTGGCGTACCAACGGACTTACCGGTTGGGCCAGGTGCTGATACGGTTGCTGTAAGCCAGTACTCCGTCGGTGGTAACGCCATGTATGCCGCTGGTATCGAGTTGATCGTACCGACGCCACTAATCAAAGAAGAAAACAAAAACACAGTTCGTACCAGCATTTACTTAGATATAGGTAGTGTATGGGATACTGAGTTCCAGTATGACGAATACCGTCAACTGCAGCAGGTGGGCAACCTAAACTATCGTTTGGAAGACTTCAGTTCACCTGACCTTTATCGCGCCTCGGCGGGTATCGCAGTGCAGTGGCTATCGCCTATGGGACCTCTGACATTTGCCTTTGGTCGTCCGATCAAGGATTATGAGGGTGATAGAGCGAAAACCTTTAGTTTCAACTTTGGTACGACATTCTAAAATCAATAGTCGTGCCCGAATTTATGAATAACAGGAGTAGTTACGTGAAAGCATTAATGAAAACCACAGTAGCAGCGGCAGTGCTTGCTACCTCAATGTTTGCGAATGCAGCTGAAGCTCAACAGAAAGTTGGTTTTGTGGACATGCAAACTGTCTTGCAACAGTTGCCACAGGTACAGGAACTTTCTAACCGTTTGCAAGAAGAGTTTTCTGGCCGCATCAGCGAATTAGAGAAAATGCGTAGCGATATGCAAGCGTTAAGCGAGAAAGCTGAGCGTGATGCGCAAATCATGTCTCCATCAGAGCGTCGTGATTTACAACGTGAAATGGAAATGTTGGAAACCCAATACCAGATGAAAGCGCGTGCCTTCCAAGAAGACAACGAGCGTCGTGGTAATGAAGAACGCAACAAATTAATGCGTGAAGTTTTCCAAATTTCACAGCAAGTTGCGCAAGCGGAAGGTTTCGACCTAGTGCTTAATAGCCAGTCAGTATTGTACGCAGGTGAGAGCCTGAACCTGACTGACGAAGTGGTTGCAAAAATGACAGGTGGAAACTAAGTCGAATGCAAACCATGACATTGCAACAACTGGCGTCAGTTATTGACGCCGAAGTTGTCGGTGATGGACAACTACCGATCACCGGCGTTGCAACGCTTGCCTCGGCTCAGTCGGGGCAAATTGCGTTTTTAGCCAACGAAAAATATCGTGCGCAGTTGGATAGCACTCAAGCTAGTGCAGTGATCGTCGCACCCAATGTGGAATTGCCGCAAGGCTTGGCTGCGTTAGTTACGCCTAACCCTTATGCAGGCTTCGCCAAAGTTGCGCAGCAACTCGACACCACACCAGCAGCGGCAACTGAAATCGATGCTTCAGCAAAAATAGCATCGTCGGCACAGCTTGGGAAAAATGTCGCGGTGGGTCCGTTAGCGGTCATCAGCGAGAATGTTGAACTGGGTGATAATGTGCAAATCGGCGCGGGTTGTTATATTGGGCCTGGCGTTCGTATAGGTGCGAATACTAAAGTTTGGCAGCAGGTTGTTATCTATCATGACTGCGTCATTGGCGTAGACTGCTTGTTGCATAGCGGGGCCGTGATTGGCGCTGATGGTTTTGGTTGGGCCAACGAACAAGGCAAGTGGATTAAAATTCCACAGCTGGGTCGTGTGGTGATTCATGACCGTGTAGAGATTGGTGCCAATACGACCGTCGACCGCGGCGCGCTGGATGACACAGTGATTTCCAGTGGCTGTATCATCGATAATCAATGTCAAATCGCGCACAATGTTTTCATTGATGAAGACACCGCCATTGCCGGTTGTACGGTACTTGCGGGTAGTTGTCGTATCGGTAAACGCTGTCTTATCGGCGGTGCGACGGCAATTAATGGCCACATCGAGATCTGCGATGATGTGCAGATAAGTGGCTTCTCGATGGTGATAAAAGCGATCAGTGAGCCAGGCGTTTACGCGTCAGGAATTCCTGCTGCACCCCATCGAGAATGGCGGCGCAATGGCGCACGCTATCGCCAGCTTGACGATCTCTTCCAACGAGTGAAGAAAATCGAGAAAAAACTTAGCGATTAAGCTTTTCGGCGGTCGTGTTGAGCGACCGCAACAGCTACGGAGATGAAATTTTGTCAGCATCTGACTCCGCCTTCAATATTCATGAAATTATGCGTTTGTTACCCCATCGCTACCCATTTTTATTGGTAGACAAAGTGGTAAGTTGTGACGCTGAAAAGCATATCCATGCGGTTAAGAACATCAGTGTCAACGAAGACCTGTTTAATGGGCACTTCCCCGGCAATCCAATCTTTCCAGGTGTTTTAATCCTTGAAGCCCTCGCTCAAGCGGCGGGGCTGCTTGGTTTTAAAATCACTGAAAGCAAGCCAGGCAGCAATGACCTATACTTGTTCGCAGGCATCGATAATGCACGCTTTAAGCGTCAAGTTATTCCCGGTGATCAGCTTGATTTACATGTCAGCTTTGAAAAAGAACGCCGTGGAATTTGGGTGTTTAAAGGGCGTGCCGAAGTAGCGGGTGAACTCGCCTGCAGTGCCGATATCATTTGCGCAAGAAGAGAAACTTAAGTGATTCATCCTACAGCGATTATTGATGATAAAGCAGTAATTGGTAACAACGTCAAGATTGGCCCTTACAGTATCGTGGGGCCTGACGTGGTGATCGGTGATGATTGTTGGATCGGTCCACATGTGGTTCTTAAAGGTCCAACGGTTTTAGGTAAAGCAAATAAAATCTACCAATTTGCTTCGGTGGGTGAGGATTGCCAAGATAAAAAGTACAATGGCGAGCCCACGCGCTTGGAGATTGGTGATAACAACATCATCCGCGAATGCGTGACCATCCATCGAGGTACAGTGCAAGATCAGGGGCTTACCAAGCTCGGCAGTAATAACCTGTTGATGGCTTATGTGCATGTGGCACATGACTGCATGATGGGTGACAACATCATTCTGGCGAACAACACCACATTGGCGGGTCACGTGCATGTCGGTGACTGGGCTATTCTCGGTGGTTTCACCGGCGTCCATCAATTCTGTCACATTGGCGCCCACGCATTCACCGCAGTGAATTCGGTGGTGGTGCAAGACATCCCGCCTTACATCATGGCGCAAGGACATAACGCGGTGCCGCGTACCATTAACAGTGAAGGGTTGAAGCGTCGCGGTTTCAGTAAAGACGCCATTATGAATGTTAAGCGTGCCTTCAAGACTTTGTATCGAAAAGGTTTAACCATAGACGAAGCCGTGACTGAGATGGAGAGTTGGCAAGCTCCTGAACTCGACGAACTGATTCACTTTGTGCAAAACAGTTCGCGCGGTATTATTCGCTAACACCTGATTAAATTACGACGCAACAACTATGCATGCATCCAAGCCTATGACGGTCGCTTTATTGGCAGGTGAACACTCCGGTGATTTGCTTGGCTCTGGCTTGATGCGAGCTTTGCGCGAGCAGCACGGCGAGGTCGAATTTATCGGCGTTGGCGGCCCGCTGATGGCTGCTGAAGGGCTAACCAGTTTGGTGCCGATGGAAGACCTCGCGGTGATGGGCATCGCTGAAGTAGTAGGGCGCTTGCCAACGTTATTGCGTCATCGTAAACATATCGTCGAGACCCTTTTGGCCAAGCGTCCAGCAGTGTTTATCGGGATTGACGCGCCTGACTTTAATTTACCGATTGCCAAACGCCTCAAAGCGCAAGGTATTCCTACCATGCATTATGTCAGTCCAAGTGTTTGGGCGTGGCGTCAAGGCCGGATTAAGGGCATCAAAGCCAGCGTCGATCACGTTCTCTGCCTGCTGCCGTTTGAGAAAAGCTTCTATGATCAGCACCATCTGCCGGCGACATTTGTCGGTCATCCATTAGCAGACACCATCCCCATGCAGTGGAGTAAAAGTGAAGCACGGGCTGAACTCGGACTCGCAGACGATTTTATGGTCGCACTGTTGCCGGGTAGCCGTAGTGGTGAGATTGCGCGGCTTGGCCCGGTGTTTCTAGCTGCGGCGCAAAAATTTCATCAACGTCATCCGCAGGCAAAGTTTATCAGCCCGATGATTTCAGCTGCCCGCGCCGAGCAATTTCGCGCCTTGCAGCTTGAGCATGCACCGCAACTGCCATTAACCTTAATTGATGGCAACTCGCGTAGCGCCATGGCTGCAGCCGATGCATTGTTGTTAACTTCAGGCACGGTGACGCTTGAAGCGATGTTGATTAAACGGCCGATGGTGGTTGCCTATCGTTTTAATTGGTTGAGCTATCAACTTATTAAGCGCATGTTTAAGGCGAAGTACTTTAGTTTGCCGAATTTACTTGCTGATGCAGAACTCGTTCCCGAATTAGTTCAGCATGAAGTGACCCCTGAGGCTTTAGTAAGTGCATTGGAGGCGCAACTCGCAGCTGCCGATGATGGTAACTTGATCGAGCGTTTTCGTAGTTTACATCGCGCGCTCCAACGCGATGCGGATGTGGTGAGTGCCAAGGTAGCCCTTGAACTCGCGACACGTTAACCATTCTAAAATATCGAAAGATATGCCCTTAAAATACCACTAATCATCCGATTTGATTAAGCCTATACTTGTAGCATCATTCACAATGTTGAGGTGAACATGGGGTTATTAATAGATGGTAAGTGGCATGATAAATGGTACGACACCGAACAGCACGGCGGTCGCTTTGAACGCAGTGCCGCGCAGTTTCGGAACTGGTTAAGCAAGGATGCTGATGCCGATTTTCCAGCTGAAAGTGGGCGTTATCATTTGTACGTATCTTATGCTTGCCCGTGGGCGCATCGGACGCTCATTTTTCGCAAACTGAAAGGTCTTGAAGACCATATAAGTGTATCGGCAGTCGAGCCATTGATGTTAGAAAATGGCTGGGAATTTGCTGCCGACAAGCAGCATGCGTTACATGATCCGCTCTACGGCTTCGATTTTCTTTATCAGCTTTATCTCAAAGCGGACCCGAATTACAGCGGTCGTGTAACCGTGCCGGTCCTTTGGGATAAGCAAAAGCAAACGATTGTTAGCAATGAATCGGCCGATATCATTCGTATGTTTAATAGCGCTTTTGATGACTTAACCGGAAACCGCTTGGACTTTTATCCGGACCACCTGCGCGAAGCGATTGATAGCGTCAACGAAGAAGTTTATGACAACGTCAACAACGGTGTCTATAAGTGTGGTTTTGCGACGCAACAAGACGCTTATGAAGAAGCCTTTACCGCGTTGTTCGCGACGCTGGATGGGCTAGAAGAGCGACTACAACAACAGCGCTTTCTCGCGGGTGAGCAAGTGACCGAAGCAGACTGGCGCTTGTTTACCACTTTAGTGCGATTCGATGCCGTTTATCATGGTCACTTTAAGACCAACCAGCGTCGCATCGTTGACTATCCGGCGCTTTGGGACTACGTCCGTGCTCTTTATCAGGTGCCAGGTGTCGCGGAAACAGTGGTAATGGACCATATTAAAACGCACTATTATGGTAGTCATACCATGATTAATCCGACCCAGATCGTGCCCAAAGGACCAGCGCTTGACTTTACTGCGCCGCATCAGCGAGGAGAGGTGTTATGAAAGCTATTTTAACGCGGCATCGTGGCATGCCGGCGCAAGACGGCGCCGGCGTGAAGCTTACGCGGATTATTAATCAACCAAGCTTACGTTACCAAGATCCGTTTTTGATGTTGGACGAGTTTCGTTCTGATGACCCGAACGACTATATTGCTGGTTTCCCACCGCATCCTCATCGTGGCTTTGTGACCTTGACGTATATGCTTGCCGGTCGCATGGAGCACAAAGACTCGGTCGGTAATACGGGCATGGTAGAAAGTGGCGGTGCGCAATGGATGAAAGCTGCACGAGGTATTATTCATGCGGAGATGCCAAAACAAGAAGAAGGCCTCATGTGGGGCTTCCAACTGTGGTTGAATCTGCCCGCAAAAGATAAGATGAGCGCTGCAGAGTGGGCCGATTATCCAGCAGCCAAGATCCCTGAAGTGGCTCTCGATGGGCTCACGTTGCGTGTGGTCGCCGGAAGCTATCAAGGCCAAAACGGCCCGATCCAACAAAAAGAGCAACTGTTCGAAATGTACGATTTGCGCTTTAGCCAGACCGCAACATGGCAGCAAGGCAAAATCCAGCAAAAGACGCGCTTAGCGTACGTCTATCAGGGTGAAGTTGAGCTTAATGGTACTTTATTGCAGCGCGGTGAACTGGTTCGTTTGGCGCCGGACGCAGAGCTTTCATTGCGCTCGCAAGGTGAGGCTGGCATGCTGCTGTTGGCAGCTGAACCGATTGGTGAGCCAATCGCGCAATATGGGCCGTTCGTGATGAATACCCAAGCTGAGATCGAACAGGCGATTAACGATTATCAACGAGGTCGTCTGACAGGTACTGATTAAGCGAATTACAGGACAACTATGAGCAAACGCACTGCAATAGGTTTTCGCGCCGAGGCGGGACGTCCCCTGCAAGTGAGCTTCGAGTGTGCAGCACCCGAGGCTGATGAAGTGGTCATTGCGATCTCACACAGTGGTTTAAATCGTGCAGATTTAATGCAGCTAGCAGGGCATTATCCACCACCACCGGGTGCGTCTGATATTTTGGGCCTTGAAGCAAGTGGCACCGTGGTTGCAACAGGACCTGCGGTGAGCCGATTGCGCCCCGGTGACGAGGTGTGCGCGTTACTTGCGGCTGGCGGCTATGCCGATCACGTCGTGGTCAGTGAGCAGCAAGTGGCAACGTTACCGAAAGGCCTGTCACTGGCGCAAGGAGCGGCCATTTGTGAAGCCTTTGCGACGGCTTGGTTTAACCTGTATGAGGTGGCAGCAATACAGCCTCATGAACGCCTGCTGCTGCATGCTGGGGCAAGTAGTGTTGCCTTAGCAGCTTTGCAGTTGGCAAAGCACAATCAAAACCCCGTATTCGTAACAGCCGGTAGTGATGACAAAATTGCTTTTTGCCAAGAGCTTGGAGCGGAGCAGGGTTGGAATCGACAGCAGGGTAGTTTTGTTGATGCGGTGAAAGCGTGGGGTGGTGCCGATGTCATCATTGACCCGGTCGCGGGCGATTATCTCGCTCAGGACCAAGAAGTGTTAAAGCAAGATGGACGCATTGTGGTGTTAGGGCTTATGGGAGGGCGTGAGGCCACGATAGATGCTGGGCGTCTACTAATGAAACGTCAACGTATCCAAGGAAGTACCTTACGTAACCAGCCACTACCTGTGAAAGCAAGAATCATGCGCGCCCTTGAACAACATCTATGGCCATTATTGGTCAATGGTAGCTGCCAAGTTATGATCGAACAGGTGTATCCGCTCGCCGAAATGACGCAAGCATTGGAGCAGATGCGTCGTAATGAGACACGTGGAAAACTAGTCTTGGCTTGGTAATTTGCAGAAGGAAAAATGGTGGAGGGGGCAGGATTCGAACCTGCGAAGGCTGAGCCGTCAGATTTACAGTCTGATCCCTTTGGCCACTCGGGAACCCCTCCACGAAGGCAGGCATAGTAGCAGATTGAGGCTGTCTGTAAACCCCGCTATGATAAAAGCCATTAGTATTTCTAGTCCTTTTGAACAGGTTGTCTATTTTGTCGACAAAGCATGCTGAAATTATCGCCACATTTCTTGATCGCCTCTGGTTAAAACAAGGCGTAAGCCCCCATACTAGTTCTGCCTACGCAACTGATTTGAAAAAATTTCTACAGTTTTTGCTTGCCCATCGTGGTGAACATGCTGCATTGCTGGAGGTACAGAGTGCCGATATTGAGGACTATTTGCTCTGGCGCAGGCAGCAGGGACTGTCGCCACGAAGCACTGCGCGTGCGTTGAGCGCACTGAAGAAATTTTATACTTATGCGGTGCAAGAGCGCCTTTGTGTAGACGACCCAACCGCACGCTTACGGCAGCCGAAACAACCCCAAGCACTCCCCCATAGTTTGGCGGAGAGCGAGGTCGAAGCACTGTTAAATGCACCGCAAGAGGACGATCCTGTGCAATTACGTGATCGCGCCATGCTTGAGGTCCTTTATGCCACGGGATTACGGGTCACCGAGTTGACGCAACTCACCTATAGCCAAGTGTCGCTGCAACAAGAGTTGGTGCGTGTGGTCGGTAAAGGTAACAAAGAGCGTTTAGTCCCCCTTGGCGAAACAGCATTGGAGTGGCTACAGCGCTATAGCAAAGAGGCGCGTGCACAATTGAGTAGAGCTCCAAGTGATTACGTATTCATTACCCGCCGCGGTGGCCCACTGACCCGGCAAGCATTTTGGCATCGGATTAAGTTCTATGCACAGCAGGCCGATATTCGTTCTCACTTATCGCCCCATACCCTGCGACACGCGTTCGCGACCCATTTGTTGAACCATGGTGCAGACTTACGTGTCTTACAAATGTTACTTGGCCACAGTGACCTATCGACCACGCAGATTTATACCCATGTGGCACGTGAACGCTTACAGCAATTGCATGCAACGCATCATCCGCGAGCCTAGTAAAATGGCTGCGTTGGCCGATAAATAAGGGTACACTGAACAACATGACGCGCTAAACATTATTAACAACAACGAAGTAAACGAGAATTCTATGAAACAGTTATTTCTGGCCGCGAGTATCTTGGGCCTTTTAGCATGTTCGCCACAACAAGCGGCGCAGGCAAACGCTAATACTACTGCCGAGAGTGGTGCAAGCTTTAATCAAAGCTACTTGCAGCAAATGGGCTTCACAATTGAATCGGCTCAGGAATCGAGTATCCCGGGTGTATTCGAAGTGATAACCGATCAAGGCTTGATTTATGTAGCCGACGACGGCAAGAAGCTGATTGGCGGTCGTATTTACGACATTACTGGCGGCGAACCGGTGAACCTGAGTGAAAATGTGATCCGCAAGATGCGTCAAGATGACATTGCCGCAGTTGCCGACGAAACGATTACTTATAAAGCTGAAAATGAAAAGTATGTGGTAACGGTTTTTACCGATCCAACTTGTGGTTATTGCCGCCAACTTCAGAACAATCTTGAAAGCTACCTTGAGCGAGGCATCACTATTCGCTACCTGGCGTGGCCACGCAGTGGTTTGCAGGGTAGTGCTTACCAGCAACTTAAAACAATATGGTGTTCGGCTGATCAGAAAGCTGCGTTGGACGCCGCGAAAAATGATAAGCGCTTGCCCGCTGCAAGTTGCGATGACCCTATCGATGAACACTTTGCTTTAGGTAATAAATTTGGTGTGCGCGGTACGCCGTCGATGATACTGCCCTCGGGCGAGATGATACCTGGTCTGGTTGATGCACGACGCCTAGCGGCTCAGCTTGAACAGGAATAAACGATGACGGATGCGCTGACGCTTCAACGTCGGCCGGAAGTTGACGTAAGTGATCTACCTGCAGAGATGCCGTGGATCTTGCGACAGCTTTTGGCTCGTCGCGGGGTAACCACAGCTGAACAACTTGATCTGCGTTTGCAACGTTTACCGCACTTTGCACAATTGCATGATGCTGAGCGCGCCGCAGCGCGTTTATGGCAGGCCATTGAGCGCCAGGAACATATTTGTATTTGTGGTGACTTTGACGCCGATGGTGCAACCTCCACAGCGTTGATGGTTTCCGTATTGCGCGCTATGGGAGCGCAACAGGTAAGCTATTGCGTACCCAATCGCTTTACCGATGGTTACGGTCTTTCACCGAATGTTGTGAACTATGCGCAACAACAGGGCGCGCAATTGCTCCTGACTGTTGATAGCGGTATTTCTTGCCATGCAGGGGTGGATGCGGCAAACGCTGCAGGTCTGGATGTGATCATTACCGATCATCACCTCGCCGGCGCAGAGTTACCTAAGGCTTATGCCATCGTAAATCCCAATCAACCTGCCTGTAGCTTTCCCAGTAAATCGATAGCTGGCGTCGGCGTCGCTTTTTATGTGCTGCTCGCATTACGCGCGCAAGCTCGTGAGAAACAACACCAGGCGGCGCAACTGAATCTCGCTGAGTGGCTCGACCTCGTAGCCCTGGGTACCGTTGCGGACGTGGTGAAGCTTGATGGCACCAATCGTGTCCTCGTGCAACAGGGATTACAGCGTATTCGCGCGGGCCATTGCCGGCCGGGAATTCAAGCATTATTGCAGGTTACCGAGCGCGAGCCCGAACGTTTGCAGGCGACGGATTTAGGTTTTGCGTTGGCTCCTCGGATTAATGCTGCCGGCCGCCTCGACGATATGGCGATTGGTATTGAGTGCCTGCTGAGTCAAGATCTCATTACTGCCACTGAACTCGCGGCGCAACTCAATAACCTGAATGCTGAGCGTCGTTCGATCGAAAGTGAGATGCGCGAAAGCGCTGCGAACTATGTTGCCGAGCTGCAATTGAACGAAACGCAATTACCACCGTTATTGGTGCTTCACGAAGCAGGTTGGCATCAAGGCGTAGTAGGAATAGTCGCCGGTCGGGTAAAAGAACAGTTTCACCGCCCGACGATCACTTTTGCTGCCGGTGATGATGGCTTGCTGAAAGGCTCTGCGCGCTCGATACCTGGTCTGCACATGCGTGATTTACTTGAACGTATCCACACCTTGCACCCACACCTGATTGAGCGCTTTGGTGGTCACGCCATGGCGGCCGGTTTGTCGCTTGCGCCAGAAAATCTTGAAGCATTTAAACAAGCTGCGGTAGCGGTTGCCGAGGACTGGCTTGAGGCAGATGCTCTCGAACGCATGATTGTGACCGACGGTAGTCTCGATGCTTCCTGTTTTACCCAAGGATTTGTCGAGCAACTACAACGCCTTGGTCCTTGGGGGCAGGGCTTCCCTGAACCGCTTTTTGATGACACTTTCGAACTCATAAACCAACGCATCGTTGGCAAGAATCATTTAAAAATGGTTGTGCGAAGCGCCGATGGTGTTGTCCTTGATGCGATTGCATTCAATGTCGATACCAATGCTTGGCCTGATCTGGCCCTGCGTGAAGCGCAGCTTGTTTACAAGCTCCAGTTGAATCATTTCCGCGGGCAAACGAAAGTGCAACTGTTGGTGGAGCATTTGCTGCCTTTACGGTAAAATGCCGTCCCTTTTGTAATCAACCTTGGATGAAAGCTCGTTTTATGTTCGAAACCAATGCCACCTATGTAGCTATAAAAGAAATGCGCGAGCGCAGTGAAGCGCTTCGGGGGTATCTTTGACTATGCTCAAAAAGTTGAGCGATTAGAAGAAGTTACACGTGAACTTGAAGACCCAAGTGTATGGGATGATCAAGAGCGTGCACAAGCATTGGGGAAAGAACGAGCGAGCCTCGAACAAGTGGTGGAAACGCTGCAAACGTTAGCACAGGGCCTTGAAGATGTTGAAGGTCTGGTCGATTTAGCAGTTGAAGCAGAAGACGAAGACACCTACAACGAAGCTGTCGCTGAACTAGATGATTTAGAGCAGCAATTGGCAACTCTAGAGTTTCGCCGGATGTTCTCAGGTCCACAAGATGGTTCTGATTGCTATTTAGATATCCAAGCTGGCTCGGGCGGGACGGAAGCGCAAGACTGGTCTAACATGTTGTTGCGTATGTATTTGCGTTGGGCGGAAAGCCATGACTTTAAGGCTGAAATCACTGAGTTATCTGAGGGTGAAGTTGCCGGCATTAAGTCAGCTACCGTGCGTATTCAAGGTGAGTATGCTTACGGTTGGTTGCGCACTGAAACCGGTGTGCATCGCTTAGTAAGAAAGTCGCCATTTGATTCTGGTAACCGTCGACATACGTCCTTTGCTTCGGTGTTTGTTTACCCAGAGATTGATGATTCAATTGAAATTGAAATTAATCCGGCTGACTTACGTGTGGACACCTACCGTGCTTCGGGCGCAGGTGGTCAGCACGTTAACCGTACTGATTCAGCAATTCGTATTACCCACGAACCGAGTGGTATCGTGGTGCAGTGTCAAAGCGACCGTTCGCAACACAAGAACCGCGATGCAGCGATGAAACAGTTGCGTGCCAAGCTTTACGAAATGGAATTGCAGAAGCAACTAGCAGAAAAACAAGCACTCGAAGACAGTAAGTCGGATATTGGTTGGGGCAGCCAGATCCGTTCTTATGTGCTTGATGATGCCCGTATTAAAGATTTACGTACCGGCGTTGAGAACCGTAATACCCAAGCGGTCCTTGACGGCGCGTTAGACCCGTTTATTGAAGCAAGTTTGAAATCTGGACTGTAAATAGGAACCAACCATGGCAGAAAACACGCAAAACACCGAAGTCGTTGATGTAAATGAACAAATTGCACAACGAAAGGCAAAATTAAAGGCCTTGCGTGAGCGCGGTGTAGCGTTCCCTAATGATTTTCGTCGGGAAGATTTGGCGGCTGATTTGCACGCTGAGTATGATGATGTCGAAAAAGAAGCCTTGGCAGAGAAGGGCATTCGCGTTTCAGTCGCGGGCCGTATGATGACCCGCCGCATTATGGGGAAGGCGAGCTTTGCGACGATTAAAGACATGAGTGGTAGCATTCAGCTTTATGTTGCCCGTGACAATCTGCCTGAAGGTTTCTACAACCAAGAATTTAAAAAATGGGACTTAGGTGACATCGTCGGTGCTACCGGCACGTTATTTATTACCGGCACAGGCGAATTGAGTGTGCAGGTGGATGATGTACGCTTGTTAACCAAAGCATTACGTCCGTTACCGGATAAATTCCATGGTTTGGCCGATCAAGAAACCCGTTACCGTCAGCGCTATCTTGATCTCATTACCAACGATGACTCACGTCGTACCTTCATCGTCCGTTCGAAAGTTGTCGACTACATCCGTCGCTACCTTGCGGCAAAGCAATTCCTCGAAGTTGAAACGCCGATGATGCAAACCATTCCAGGCGGTGCTGCGGCGCGCCCGTTTGTCACCCATCACAATGCGCTGGATATGGAATTATATTTACGCATTGCACCAGAGCTTTATCTAAAGCGTTTGGTAGTTGGCGGCTTTGAGAAGGTGTTTGAGATCAACCGTAACTTCCGTAACGAAGGTCTCTCGACTCGCCATAATCCAGAATTCACCATGCTTGAGTTCTATTGGGCGTATGCGGATTACCGTGACTTGATGGATCTAACCGAAGACATGCTACGTGGCATGACCGAAGAAATTCTCGGCTCTAGCACCTTCGTGAGCGAAGACGTTGAGTACGACTTCAGTCAGCCGTTTGCGCGCATGACGGTAAATGAAGCGATTTTGCAGCACCTTCCTTCTGCGACTGAACAACAGTTGAGTACCCTTGAAGCAGCAACGAAGTTGGCAGAAAGTATTGGCATTCAAGTCAAACCCAACTGGGGACTAGGTAAGGTACAAATCGAGATTTTCGAAGAAGTTGCCGAGCATAAATTGATTCAGCCGACTTTTATCACTGCTTACCCAGCAGAAGTATCACCGTTGGCGCGTCGTAACGATGAAGATCCACACATTACGGATCGGTTTGAGTTCTTCGTCGGTGGTCGTGAGCTGGCGAATGGTTTCTCAGAGTTGAATGACGCTGAAGACCAAGCCGAGCGTTTCCAACATCAAGTGCAGCAAAAAGAAGCCGGCGATGATGAGGCAATGTTCTTTGACGAAGATTACATCACCGCATTAGAACACGGCCTGCCACCAACCGCTGGTGAAGGTATCGGTATCGACCGTTTGGTAATGTTATTGACCGACTCACCGTCGATTCGCGATGTGCTGTTGTTCCCGCACATGCGTCCTCGGAAAGATTAAACGGCTTGTTAGAAAAGCGCCTCGCAACTGTATAGTTGCGGGGCTTTTTTTTGCCCTAGCAAGCTATTACGGCAATGCTTGTAGAAAGTCGTTGAGTAACTCTTGTTGATCTTCAATCCCGCACGACATCCGTAGCAAATCATCTGGACAGGGCGTACCTTCACCTTCAATACTGGCGCGGTGTTCAATCAAACTCTCGACGCCGCCTAGTGAGGTTGCGCGTTTCCATAATTTGGTGTTTGCTGCGACATGAATGGCCGCAGTAGCTCCGCCTTTCAGGCGTACCGAGAGCATACCGCCAAAACCGCCAATCATCTGTTGCTTAGCAATTTCGTGGCCAGCAAAGCTAGGCAGGCCAGGGTAGAGCACTTCGGCTACTGCGGGATGTTGTTCAAGTTGTTCAGCAATAAACTGCGCGTTACGGCATGCTTCGCGCACGCGCAAGTGCATGGTACGCATGCCACGTAACAGCTGCGCAGCGTCATGTGGACTTGGCACTGCACCATTCTGTGCCCGCACGGCACGAATGCGTTGCCAGTAGGTATCGTCACGGGCGCCAATCAAAGCGCCGGCAATCACATCCGAGTGTCCATTGAGGTATTTGGTTGCAGAATGCATGACGATGTCGGCGCCCAATTGCAATGGTTGGGTCAAGAGTGACGTGGCGCAGGTAGAATCTACTGCCACTTGTGCACCGGCCGCGTGGGCGTGACGGGCAATGGCCTCGATGTCTGAAATACACCATAAGGGATTCCCTGGCGTCTCTAGCCACACCAATTTAGTCTTGCCTGGCTGTAGATGTCGTTCGACCTGCTCGACCTCTGTCATATCAATAAACTCGATGACGAGCCCCCAGTCAGTGGCAAAATGGAGTAGCCAGTTGCGGAGGGCCCAATACATCACGCGCGGTGCGAGTACGTGATCACCGGGGCGTAAGCCTTGAAAAACCGCTGTTGCGGCAGCCATGCCAGAGCCAAAAAGCAGGGCCTCATGGCCTGCCTCTAATTGACATAAAAGAGCCTCTACAGGCTTGTATGTCGGGTTGTCTGCTCGCGAATAGATATTTCCGGTGGGGTAACTATTATCCTTGCCGCGTAAGTAAGTCGTTGCGACGTGAATAGGCGGCACGACTGCCTGGGTCTCCTGATCAATGGCACCAAGCGATTGTGCTAGTGCAGTGGCAGAAGAGTAGGGGTAATTCTTATTCGATTTCGACATAACCAGCTGGCTCTCTCGCGGCAAATTTATCGGCCTAGAGTATAGCTTTCGCGGCTATTTGCAAAGCACAAAAAAACGCACCCGAAGGTGCGTTTTTTATACTTTCGTTAGGCTTAACACGCACGAATTATTCGTGGTCGTGATTGCCATCAGCGTGTACGTGGCCGTGGTCCAATTCGCTTGGATCCGCGTCACGAACTTCTACAACTTCAACGTCAAAGTTAAGTGCAACACCAGCAAGTGGGTGGTTGCCATCAACCGTTACTTGGTCATCGTTAACTTCAACGATAACTACTGACTGTTCACCGTGGTCAGTGCTGGCACGGAATTGCATGCCTGGCTCAACTGGGTTGTCACCAAACAAGCTGCGTGGCACGCTCTGAATAAGGCCGTCGTGGCGTTCGCCATAAGCATTTTCTGGGTCGATATCTGCAGTAAACTTGTCGCCTTCTGCTTTACCAGATAACGCGTCTTCAAGGCCTTTGATTAACATGCCGCGACCAAAGATAAACTGCAAAGGCTGACCTTCTTTTGATTGGTCGAGCACTTGGCCTTCGGCGGTTTTCACGGTGTAGTGAATACCGACAACTTTGTCTTGGCTAATGGTTTGAGTCATGATTCATCCAATTTATAGGGCAGTGGGTAAATTTCCAAGAGACTCGCGTCATCATCTTTGATGCGTAATTTGATGTCACTATCGAGATCACTCGGTAACACCGCTAACACGTCAAGATGCTGGTCGGCACGGCTCACTGCATTAATTACCGTACCTGCACGCCGCCAATTTTCACCAAGCTGCTGCTCAACAGTTGCACCTGCTGAGACTGGCTTTCCGTGACCACTTAAGCGGAAAAGTGCACGCTTTTGTTTACCCAAATATTTCATTCGGGCGACCGTCTCTTGGCCGATATAACACCCCTTACTAAAGCTGATGCCATCTAAGGCTTGTAGGTTCAGCATTTGGGGTACGAACTCTTGTATTGTACCTGAAAATAGGGTCGGTCGGCCACGCTCGATTTCCAACGCCTGCCAATAAGCTGGCTCAGAGTTGGTCGGCAGCGCCTCACCGCGTTGCAAGCACAAATATTGATCAGGTTGCGTGCCAAGGCTCAATACCAAGGCCTGCTCGGTGCGACTGACAGTTGGGACCTCAGCGCTGGCCAACGAGGCATCGAGCAACTCCGCTAAGCGCGCTGGAGCGGCCGTGCCAAACACACCATACAACTGGAAATCTTCGCTGGCATCGCGGATTTCAACCTTATTAAAGACGCCAAACTTCTGTAATTGCGCCATTGTTGCTTCCATTGCAGGCTTTGACGTAATTAGCAGTACGCCATCGCCCTCACGCACAAGGAAGAAGTTACTCAGTGTTTTACCTTTATTGTCGCAATGTGCTCCGTAGATCCAGCGTTCGCTGTCGAGTTGCTTGAGGTCACAGGTAAACTGGCCTTGCAAAAAACTCTCGGTATCTGGGCCGGAAACTTGTAGTACGCCATGATCAGTCAGGGAAACTGTTACGTATTCCGGTGGAGCTTTGGTAAACTCTGTTGTTAGCACAATCAACCTCGTTATCTTTCGTTGATGTCAAAACGTCTATGACAGATAGGTGGGGACTGTTTTTTAATATACAAGGGGCGAAGTCGGAACCTATGGAAAAATTACAACAGAACGCTGATTCATTACGCGACAAAAACCGTCTGCGTTGGGCTTGCCGACGGGGCATGCTCGAGCTTGATGTGCTGTTTATGCCGTTCGTTGAAGAAGCCTACGATGACTTGAATGCTGAGCAGCAAGAAGCGTTTCGGCGTCTATTGACGTGTGATGACCCAGATCTTTTTGCTTGGTTTATGGGACATCAGCAGTGTGAAGATGCTGAACTCAAAGGTATGGTCGACTACATTTTGAGTCGGGTCAAAGTCTGAGTGTGGCTCTGCTGCCAACAGCCGTGGCGCTGGCTGCGAAAGCCAGCGCAGGTATGGGCAGTAGATGAACGTGACAAAAGCATAAATCTACTTGGCCGGCATCGGTTATTGACGTTATCTGAGCCGCGCTGGGTCTTTGTTACCCCTTGGCTAGTAGCGTTTTATTTCACGCGTGTGCAGTTAGGGGAGCAGCGTTTAGCATCGCGTTGGTGGTTGTGCTGCGGCAGCTGGACTGATGCTGCCGCGTTTGCTCGGTGTCGGCGTTTAGCTTTGTTTTGGCGAGAGCACCGTTGGTGACGGTTTGCTAAGCAGTTCGGGATAGTCGAGGGTGTAATGTAGGCCACGACTTTCTTTGCGTTGCATCGCACAATGCACAATTAACTCAGCAACTTGAACTAGGTTACGTAGCTCCAGCAAATTATTGCTAACGCGGAAGTTACTATAGTACTCATGAATTTCTTGCTGCAATAACTCGATACGTCGCAGTGCTCGCTCGAGGCGCTTGGTGGTGCGCACGATGCCGACGTAGTCCCACATAAATAACCGCAGTTCATGCCAGTTATGCTGGATAATCACTTCTTCGTCAGAGTTTGTGACTTTGCTCTCGTCCCAACGTGGTAATTCAGCTTGTAACTCCACCGCATCTAAATGCTGCAAAATATCGGCAGCTGCGGCTTGGGCAAACACCAAACACTCAAGTAACGAGTTACTGGCCATGCGGTTTGCACCGTGCAGCCCGGTATAGGCGACTTCGCCAATGGCATACAGGTGGGGGATGTCGGTTTGCGCTTGCAGATTGGTCATCACGCCGCCACAAGTGTAGTGAGCGGCGGGCACCACTGGCATCGCTTGTTGGGTAATATCGATGCCTAAAGTGAGGCATTTTTCATAAATTGTTGGAAAGTGTTCCTTTATGAATTCTGCCGGTTGATGGGAAATATCCAAGTACATGCAATCCGCGCCGAGGCGTTTCATTTCGTAATCGATGGCACGGGCTACGACATCACGCGGCGCCAGTTCTGCATCTTCATGAAAGTCAGGCATAAAGCGTGTGCCATCAGGACGCTTCAAGACCGCTCCTTCGCCACGCAACGCCTCAGTTAGCAAAAATGAATGCGCATTAGGGTGAAACAGACAGGTCGGGTGGAATTGATTAAACTCCATATTGGCGACACGGCACCCGGCACGCCATGCCATGGCTATGCCATCGCCGCTGGCAACATCGGGATTCGAGGTATATTGATATACTTTACTTGCACCGCCGGTCGCAAGGGCGACGAAACGCGCGGCGACCGTCTCTACGCGTTCTGCTGCGCGGTTCCAAATGTAGGCGCCGTAGACGCGCGGATTGACTTGCTGTTGGCCTTTGGTTGCGTGCTTTGCGGTGATCAGATCGACCGCATTGTAGCGTTCGAGCACCTGAATATTGGGGTGCTCTTTAACCTGTTGCACGAGCGTGGTTTGTACCGCGCGGCCAGTAGCATCAGCGGCATGCAGAATACGACGATGACTATGGCCACCTTCTTGATTAAGGTGAAACTTGCTTTCACCGTCAGCGCTGTCAACGCGATCAAAACCCACGCCCAGTTCAATCAACCACTGCAAACTTTTCTTGGCGTTTTGCGTGGTGAAAGCCACAGCATCTGGGTCACAAAGGCCAGCGCCGGCAATTAACGTATCCTGAATGTGGCTTTCGATGCTATCATTCTCGTCAAACACTGCGGCGATACCGCCTTGGGCGTAGTATGTTGAACCTTCGGTTAACGGTCCTTTGGACAGCACTAGCACCTTGGCGTGATCAGCAAGATGTAAAGCAAGGGTTAAACCTGCAGCGCCGCTGCCGATAATCAGCACGTCGCATTGATAATCGATGACTTGTTCCATAGAGTAGGGATTTTGTAGAGCGCGATGCGCTTTATTGCCAACGGAATAGCAGCGATTTTACTCGTTTAGAAAATTTTTGCGAACTTTTTGGGAATAGCCCTGTCTGAACCACCAGCACGCACTAATAGAGATAGTTGGGCCTGGTTCGCAGTACAAAGATGTGGGTTAAGGAGAACAGGCTCAAATGAGCGAACAAGAAACTGATAAGGCGCTGGTGCTAAGAGTGCAGCAGGGCGACCAACAAGCATTTAATTTGTTGGTGCAGAAATATCAGCACAAGGTAATGAGCCTGATTTCGCGTTATGTAAAACAGGCAGCCGACGTGCCTGATGTCGCACAGGAGGCTTTTGTTAAGGCTTACCGTGCCATAGGAAGTTTTCGCGGCGATAGTGCCTTCTATACCTGGCTTTATCGCATCGCGGTGAATACGGCAAAAAATTACTTGGTGTCACAAGGGCGGAAGCCACCGGCGACGGATGTGGATGCCGAAGAGGCCGATTATTTAGAGAGCGCAGGGGCACTGCGCGATGGTGCATCACCAGAGAGCTTGTTATTAACTGACGAGATTCGTAACGTGGTGATGACAACGATTGAAAGTTTACCGGAAGACCTTCGCCGGGCAATTACATTGCGAGAGATTGAAGGATTGGGGTACGAAGAAATTGCAATTGAGATGGACTGTCCTATCGGAACCGTAAGGTCTCGAATTTTCCGAGCTCGAGAAGCAATCGATGCGCAACTAAGACCCTTATTAGAGCGCTAACTAAGTTTTGAGGAAAGCACATGACAGACCGTAGCTATGAACAACTATCAGCGTTGCTTGACGATGCAGTGCTTGACGCTCGTGAGCGTGAACAGCACCTTGATAGTCTGTTAAGCGACACTGAAGCGCAGGACGCTTGGGGGCGTTATGCGTTGATTGGTCGCATTATGAAAAATGATGCGGCTGCGGCAACGCCAATCGATATCAGCGCCTCAGTAGCAGCGCAAATTGCGCAAGAGCCACAACCTAGTAATGTGGTTCAAGGGCGCTTCGGTAAAGGCCGCGAGCTAGTTCAGCGTTGGTTACGTCCTGCTGGCAGCGTAGCGATTGCCGCGAGTGTAGCGCTGGTGGCTGTGCTAACCGTGCAACAAACGCAACCGGTGATGCCTGAAGAAAGTGTTGAACCAGCGTTTGTCACCAACCCGCTTGGCGGCCGTAGCCCAGTTAGCTACAATACAGTTTTACAGAGCAATGAACCGACCCAAGCAGAAATTGCGCAACAGCGTCGCTTGTTACAGTTCTATCTGCTCGACCACAACAGCCAACGTCAGCTCTCACTGCAGGCCCAGCAACTGAATGAACAAGCGCAACAGCAAGCAACAGATACAGAAGCCGAAGCAACTCAGGAACAGCGTCTGTCGAATGACAACTAACTTTTGGAGCGGCAGTCTGATTGGACTGCTGCTTACCCTCTCAACTCCGATTTTCGCCCAACAAACCAGCCCTGCTAACTTACCCGCAGCACCGACAACCGTCTCGGCCGCCGAACAGCGTTTTAACGAAATGTCACAAGCTCTGCGTGAGTTGAACTTTGAAGCAACCTTAGTGCGTGTTTCCGGCGACCGTTTGGAGCCGATGCAATGGTTACACGGTACCTTTGCTGATGGTTTGGAAGCGGAGCTTATCGTGATGTTGAATGGGCCTGACCGCCGCATTGTGCGGTTGGGACAGGAAACCTCTTATTATTCACAGTTGGTCGAGCAATCTTATTCGCTTACCACTGATGTCACCTACGGCTTATTGCCAGCAGCTTTTTATCAAGACTTTGCAGCGCTTAAGCCACATTACCAGGTCAGTGCAGCCGACCGCGGAGTGCGGGTGGTAGGGCGTGAAACCAAATTTGTCCGAGTGTTGAGTCGCGACAACGATCGTTATCACTATGGTCTGTGGATCGATAATGACTCGGGTATGCTGCTGAAAATGCAGATGACCACGCCGCAAGGGGAAATTCTTGAGCAACTGCAAGTTACGCATTTTTACGAAACCGAAACAGTACCTATCAGTTTAAGTGATGTCCGCGGTGTGCAACGACCGCCACGGTTGCTCGACAGTCGCAACCGGCAAGCGCCGCAATTCGGTGCCCAACCGCAGTGGCTGCCCGACGGGTTTACCTTACAACGTTCTAATCACCGCTTGTTAGCGCAAACACGGTTGGCCACAGATCATTTTCTCTATAGTGACGGGTTGACCGAATTTTCTTTATACGTGGCAGAAGGCGACGTGCAATCTTTGCCTAACCTTGGCGTGCAAGGGCCAGAATCAATTTATAATGTGCAATTGCAAGGTTTGGCGGTAACTGCAGTGGGTAAGTTGCCGTTAAGCACCTTGCAGCGTATTGCTGATAGTGTCGTTTTGAGCACTGAAAGCACTGAATGAGAGCGCTGAGTAGTAGGAGCGAAGATGATTCGTGAAGTCGCAGTAATTCAAGCTATTGAAGCTGATCATTTAGAAGTCTCGACCGACTTGAAAACCGGTTGTGGCGGCTGTGCCCAGCAATCAACCTGCGGTGCTGGGATTATCTCGAAAGCCTTTTCTGATCGTCGTGCGACATTTCGTGTCGCACGGCCTGAGGGATCTTTTGCAGTCGGCGAAACAGTTGAGCTTTTAATGCCGGAACAGGCGCTAACCCAAGCTTCATTGCTAATTTACGGGATTCCTTTGTTGGCCTTGTTGGGTATGGCAGTCATTGCGCAGAGTATCTTCGGTTGGACTGAGGGCGTAAGCATTGTGGCCGCGCTAATTGCCTTCGCAAGCAGTTTTGTGGCACTTAAGCGTTGGTATCAAATGCGTGACTTGCAGGTTACCCAGTTACTCGAAGTCCGTCAATTGCACTGAAATCCTCCGAAAATCCTTTGTTCTGAGTCGTATTATCAGTATGATCAGCGGTTATTCACGTATTTCTTTTAGCAGTTGCGGGGGCATGAATGCCAGATAAGGCGTTTAAGCAAGCGAATATTCGAAACTTCTCGATTATCGCGCACATAGATCATGGCAAATCGACACTTTCAGACCGACTCATTCAGCATTGCGGCGGCTTGACCGATCGCGAGATGGCTGAGCAAGTTCTTGATTCAATGGATCTCGAGCGTGAGCGTGGGATTACCATCAAGGCACAGAGTGTCACACTTCACTACACCGCAGCAGACGGTGAAACCTACCAGTTGAACTTCATCGACACGCCAGGTCACGTTGACTTCTCTTACGAAGTTTCACGTAGTCTTGCAGGTTGTGAAGGCGCATTGCTAGTAGTTGACGCAGCACAAGGTGTTGAAGCGCAAACGCTAGCTAACTGCTACACCGCCATTGAAATGGACCTCGAAGTTGTCCCGGTCCTGAACAAAATCGATTTGCCGCAAGCGGATCCGATGCGGATTGCCGAAGAAATTGAAGATATTGTCGGTATTGAAGCCATCGATGCGGTGCAATGTTCGGCGAAAACCGGCATCGGTATTGATGAAGTTCTGGAACGCATTGTTAAGCAGATTCCAGCACCGCAAGGTGACCCTGAGGAGCCTTTGCAGGCACTTATTATCGACTCTTGGTTCGATAACTACCAAGGTGTCGTGTCGTTGGTACGGGTTAAGAACGGGACGTTGCGCGCCGGCGACAAGATGAAAGTCATGTCGACTGGCCAGACGCATCAAATAGATAAAGTTGGCTTTTTCTCACCGAAACCAACTGAAACGGGTATTTTGCGTTGTGGCGAAGTAGGTTTTGTCATTGCCGGTATCAAAGATATTCTCGGGGCGCCAGTGGGCGATACTCTGACCTTAGCGAAAACGCCAGCGGAGAAGCCACTACCAGGCTTTAAAAAGGTCAAACCGCAAGTGTATGCGGGCATGTTCCCGATTTCGTCCGATGATTATGAAAACTTCCGCGATGCGCTAGGCAAACTGTCGCTTAACGATGCGTCGTTGTTCTATGAACCAGAAAACTCCGCGGCACTTGGTTTTGGTTTCCGTTGTGGCTTCTTAGGCATGCTACACATGGAGATCATTCAAGAGCGACTTGAACGCGAGTATGACATTGACCTGATCACCACAGCACCGACGGTGGTTTACAAAGTCGTGAAAACCGACGGTACCGAAGTAAGTGTCGATAATCCGTCTAACTTGCCGCCTATCAATGATATCGAAGAAATATATGAACCGATTGTTGAGGCAAATATTCTGGTGCCGCAAGACTACCTAGGTAACGTCATTACGCTGTGTGTCGACAAGCGCGGTGTGCAAACGAAGATGGCCTACCATGGTAAGCAAGTGGCGGTCACTTACGAGTTGCCGATGGCCGAAGTAGTGATGGACTTCTTTGACCGTTTGAAGTCAACCTCGCGCGGTTATGCGTCGCTTGACTATTCATTTAAGCGTTTCCAAGAAGCTGACATGGTGCGCGTCGATGTCCTCATCAACGGCGATCGTGTTGACGCACTAGCGATGATTACACACCGTGACCATGCTCAAGGGCGTGGTCGTGAGTTAGTCGATAAAATGCGTGAATTGATTCCGCGACAAATGTTTGATATTGCAATACAGGCCACCATTGGCAACCATGTTATTGCACGTTCTACGGTAAAACAATTACGTAAAAACGTAACCGCCAAATGCTACGGTGGTGACGTAAGTCGTAAGAAAAAGCTGTTGCAGAAGCAGAAAGAAGGTAAGAAGCGGATGAAGCAGCTGGGTAATGTTGAGGTACCGCAAGAGGCTTTCCTCGCGGTGCTCAAAGTAGGGAAATAACAACAAGGTAAAACATGGCAAACTTTTACTCAGTGCTGCTAACCGCGATTACCATCGCGGCGGGATTGATTTGGTTGTACGACGCGAAGGTGCAAAAGCCGAAGCGTCGCGCGCGGGTCGAAGCGGAAGAGAAACGTCTACAACAGACGCTTTCTGATGAAGCACAAGAACGTATCGCACCGCAAGGCAGCATTGCTGAGTTTGCCCAGTCGGTATTTCCGATCCTGTTCGTTATCCTTATATTGCGTTCATTCGTTTATGAACCTTTTCGGATACCGTCAGCGTCAATGATGCCGACTTTACTGGAAGGTGACTTCATTTTAGTTGAGAAGTTTAGTTACAGCCTACGTGACCCAATTTGGCGTAATAAACTCGTGGAAATCGACACGCCAGAGCGAGGTGATGTAGCAGTATTTAAGTTTCCACCAGAGCCCAGTCTCGACTTTATTAAGCGCATTGTTGGCTTGCCTGGCGATCGTATTATCTATCGTAATAAAACCCTCTATATTCAGCCAGCATGTGCGGAAAGCATGACGCAATGCCCTGAGTTAGAGGTGATTGAGCGCAATCTAGAACGTACCGACGGTATCTTCTTTAACGGTGCGACACCGCTGCAGCAATTTCGCGAGCAACTTGGTGCCGTTTCGCACGCTACTTTGGTCGACCCAAGTGTGGGCAATCGCTCGAAGTACTACTTTCAGCAAGCCGGAACTGCGCGTGATGAATGGATCGTCCCCGAGGGCGCTTATTTCGCCATGGGTGATAACCGTGATAATTCAGAAGACAGCCGGTATTGGGGCTTTGTACCTGAAGAGAACTTGGTCGGTCGTGCCGTCTTCATTTGGATGAGTTTTGAAATGGATCGTCAATCATCAAGTGCATTGCCACAGTGGATTCCGACCGGTATTCGCTGGGAGCGACTTGGAGGAGTGGAGTAATCGTGAGCTTACCAAAGCCACCCTTACGTGAGTTAGAAAAAGTATTTGGTTATACCTTTCGCGATAGTGAGCGTGCTGAACAGGCGCTCACACATCGAAGTGCGGCCGCGCAGCATAACGAGCGCCTGGAATTCTTAGGTGATTCGGTATTGGGCATTATTGTCAGCGAAGCGTTATTTGAAAAGTTTCCACAAATTGACGAGGGAGACTTGAGTCGTATGCGTGCAACGCTTGTCTGCGGACGCAATTTGGCCAAGATCGCGCAGCGCTTTGAAGTGGGAAAATTTCTGGTCTTAGGTCCCGGCGAGATGAAAAGTGGTGGCCACCGTCGCGAATCTATTTTAGCCGACGCTATGGAAGCCTTGCTTGGCGCAATGTACTTGGAAAGTGATCTTGATACTTGCCGTAAAGTGGTCCTGAATTGGTTCGCTGAGCAACTTAAAACAATTCAACCTGGCGCTGGCCATAAAGATCCGAAGACACGTTTGCAGGAATATCTGCAAGCGCAGCAATTGCAGTTACCCGTCTATGATGTGGTGACCATCCAAGGGCAAGCGCATAACCAGCGCTTCACCGTGAGCTGTACTGTTGAGCCGTTGCCAGAGCCTATCTTGGGTTCAGGGACGAGTCGACGCAAGGCGGAGCAGCAGGCTGCGACGCAAACTTTAGCAATGTTGCAAGCGCAACAGGAGACAAAAAATGTCTGACAGGTTGCCAGAGCAGAATGACGACATGACCTCGGCGTCGGCGTTTGTCGCCATTGTCGGGCGTCCGAACGTTGGTAAGTCAACGTTAATGAATCGAATTCTCGGGCAAAAGATTAGTATTACCTCGAGTAAGCCGCAAACCACACGACACCGCATTCTGGGAATTGAAACCGAGGGCGAGCGACAAATCGTTTATGTCGATACGCCGGGGCTTCATAAAGATGAAAAGAAAGCGATCAACCGCATGATGAACCGTGCCGCGACGAGCTCAATGAGCGGCGTCGAAGTGGTGTTGTTTGTGGTCGAGGCTGAGCGCTGGACGCAGGAAGATGACTTAGTGTTAGCGAAGCTCAAAAAATCGCAGCGTCCGGTCATTTTAGTCGTCAATAAAGTTGATCAAATCAAAGATAAAGCAGCGTTGTTGCCGCTATTGCAAGATCTTTCAGCGCGCCATGACTTTGCCGAAATTATTCCGTTATCGGCGAAAACTGGGGCGCAAGTCGATGCCCTGCGTGCGCTGGTGCAAGCTTATGCAAAACCTGGCGTGCACCACTATCCTGAAGACTATGTTACCGACCGTTCGTTGCGCTTTATGACCGCAGAAATCATTCGTGAAAAGCTCATGCGTTTTACCGGTGATGAGCTGCCCTATAGCACGACGGTAGAAATCGAGCGTTTTCAAACTGCACCGACGGGTACCACGCATATCAATGCATTGATATTGGTAGAACGTGAAGGGCAAAAACGTATGGTCATTGGTGCCGGCGGCAGCAAGTTAAAAACTGTAGGCAGCGAAGCAAGGCGCGATATTGAACGCTTAATTGACGGTAAAGTACACCTAGAATTGTGGGTGAAGGTTAAAAGCGGTTGGGCCGATGACGAACGCGCTCTGCGAAGCCTTGGCTATAACGAGGACTAAGCAGCGTGGAACCGGCCTTTGTCTTGCATCGCTGGCCTTTCCAAGATTCGAGTTTGTTGGTTGAGTTATTGACCAAAGAGCACGGGCGCTTCCGCGTGGTAGCAAAGGGCGCCCGTCGACCGAAAAGTCAGTGGCGCGCAATTCTACAGCCATTTACTCCGCTTTATGTGGCCACGCAAGGCCGTCACGAACTGCAAACCTTAAAACATGCAGAGGGCAGGGCAAGTGCCTTCCCTTTGCAGGGAAATGCCCTGTACAGCGGTTTTTATGTAAACGAACTGGTTCAAAGGTTAACCTCTAATTACCAGCCGGTCGAAGGCCTGTTCGACGATTACCAGAATGCGCTGTCAGCGCTCGCCGCTCGGCAACCGATTGAGCCGGTATTGAGAGAGTTTGAATGGCGTCTTTTGTGTCATTTGGGTCATGCCTTCGATTGGTTTGCTGACAGCGAGGGTGATCCGATTGCGGCTGAACAACACTATCGTTTTATGGCTGAGCAAGGCTTTATGCCAGTAGGTGACGCATTACCGGGCTGTTACTCGGGCCGTACCTTAAACGCCCTGGGTCGTTTTGAGCTGAATGATCCGCACCTGCTAAACTCTATGAAACAGATCATGCGGCATGCACTTGCGCCTTATTTGGGTGATAAACCACTGCGTAGCCGCGAACTCTTCGCACAATTGAAAAGGAAAGACTGATGCATCATGCGCCTTTAGGAAACTCTATCTTATTGGGGGTCAACATTGACCATGTGGCGACCGTTCGCAACGCGCGCGGTGTCAGTTATCCCGATCCGGTAGCTGCGGCAGCGATTGCTGAGCAGGCCGGGGCAGATGGTATCACCATTCATTTGCGAGAAGACCGTCGTCACATCACGGATCGCGATGTTGAGCTCTTGGCACAGACATTACAAACGCGCATGAACCTAGAAATGGCGGTGACCGAAGAAATGCTCAATATCGCTTGTCGGATTAAACCTGCTTACGTGTGTTTGGTGCCGGAAAAACGCGAAGAGCTCACCACTGAAGGTGGCCTCGATGTTGCCGGCCAGCAAGATAAAATTAAAGCTGCAGTCGAGCGTCTTGGTGAGCAAGGTATTCAAACATCTCTGTTTATTGATGCCGATGAGAAACAAATTGATGCGGCAGTTGCCACCGGGGCGAGCATTATTGAGTTGCACACGGGGCACTACGCAGAGCAGGCAGAGGTCAGCGAACAACAACGTAGTTTGTTGTTATTGCATGATGCGGCCAAATACGCTCAAGCGAAGGACCTCCAAGTCAACGCTGGTCATGGCTTGCACTACCACAACACCGCGGCCGTGGCTGCATTGCCAGAATTGGTTGAGTTGAATATTGGCCACGCGATTATTGCTCGCGCGGTGTTGGTTGGCCTCGATCAAGCCGTACGCGATATGAAAGCGATTATGCTACAAGCTCGCACGGCCGGGCCCAACTAGCTTCATGGCGCAATTCTATTCCACGCGTAAAGCGCAGCAGCGCAAAGCTTCGCGTCTAGCGGTGCCACAAAAGCAACAAAAAGTCGTCGGCTTGGATCATCAAGGTCGCGGCGTAGTTCGTGGCGAGCGTGGGGTACGCTTTGTCCACGGCGCGTTGCCGGGCGAGTTGATTGACCTCCAGCCACAGGGTAAATACGAAGCTAAATTACTCACCCTGCATCAAGCCGCTGAAGATCGCGTGAGCCCGCCATGTCCTTATTATGACAACTGTGGCGGCTGCGACCTACAACACTTGGCCTTGCCCGCACAACGACGCCACAAACAACAAGTGGTCACTGAACTGCTAAAGAAGTTTGCCGGAATCTCCCCGCTACGCTGGCTGGAACCATTAACCGCCGATGCTTGGGCTTACCGTCGCCGCCTGCGTTTAGCCACGCATTGGGACGCAAAGCGTCAGCGCTTGCGCATTGGTTTGCGTGCTAGAGCAAGTAAAGAGATTGTGGAAATTAGTGAGTGCGCTATTGCGCAAGGTGAATTGAATCGACTCTTGCCGGCCTTACGCGCATTTTTGCCGCAATTGGCCTTGGTCAGTACTTTGGGCCATATTGAGCTGTTGCAAACCAATCAACTGATGGTCATCTTGCGTCTAAAGAGCCAGCCCTCGGCGGCTGATCGTGATGCCCTCATGCAGTTTGCTAAAGAGCAAGACATCGGTGTGTGGTTGCATTGTGGTGGCCCTGAATCTAAGCCTGAAGCTCTCATTCAAGGACTCGAGCCTCCGCGCTATGCAACGTTAGAGGCTGAGCTTGATTTTCAGCCAGGCGACTTTTTACAAGCCCACGCGCAATTGAATGTGCAGATGGTCGCGCAAGCACTATCTTGGCTCGCTCCAGAGCCCGGCGATACCGTTCTCGAACTCTATGCAGGGAGTGGTAACTTTACCGTTCCGATGGCGTTGAAAGGTGCCCAAGTAACGGCTATCGAGGGCGTACCCTCGATGGTTCAACGGCTGCAACAGAATGCAGAGCGTTATGGCGTCGCGCTCACCGCTGCCCACGCTGACCTAGAGCAGGATTGGCAGGAATACCTTTGGGCACATCAGCCCTTTAACAAGGTGCTACTTGATCCCGCGCGGGCAGGTGCCCCGCATGCCATTAGCGAAATTGCACGACGTCAGCCACAACGGGTCATTTATATTTCGTGTGCGCCTGATACGTTGGCCCGCGACACTAAGGTGCTTGTGGCAGCAGGTTACCAGTTGCGGCAAGCACAAATTATTGACATGTTCCCGCAAACCCATCACATTGAGTGTTTGATGTGGTTTGAACGGGAGGCATAGTCGTGGTGTATGTGCGCAGTACCCATGTTGATAAACCGGAACAACACGGTGACTGGTTACAGCATGTGACAGCTGAGGCAACAAAAACGCAGTTGCAACAACACTTTCAGCAGTTGCAGGAACACTTGCAAGCGAAACAGCATCCAGAGTTACTGCTTAAAGGGCAAGAGATGGTCGAAATACTGGCTGCTCTTAATCTCGATCCTGACTCTTTAAGTGCCGCGCTTTACAGCCCAGCCTATCAAGCGCAGGCCATTTCTCGCGAAAAGATTGTTGCCGAACATGGCGAAGCGCTCGCCGCATTGCTTGATGCTGTGCAACAAATGCAGATGATCAGCGACTTGCAGCACTTCCAACATGGCAAACCCAATGTTGAACAGATTGATAACGTAAGACGCATGTTGCTGTCGATGGTGGCAGATGTGCGCGCCGTCTTGATCAAATTGGCCGAGCGCGTTTGTGCGTTACGCGAAATCAAAAGTGCGGACGAAGAAACGCGCGTATTGGTCGCGAAAGAGTGCCAAGACATTTACGCACCTTTAGCAAATCGACTTGGGATTGGCCAACTCAAGTGGGAACTTGAAGACTTGGCGTTTCGCTATCTGCATCCGACCACCTATAAAACTATCGCCAAGCAGCTACTCGAGCGTCGTGTCGATCGTGAAAATTACATCACTGACTTTGTTGATAAGCTGCAGCAGGGCTTACTTGCTGAGGGCGTGCAGGCTGATGTATACGGACGTCCGAAACACATTTATTCGATCTGGCGTAAGATGCAGAAAAAGCATCTTAACTTTGAACAGCTTTACGATATTCGCGCGGTACGCATCATTACGCATTCGCTGAAAGACTGCTATGCGGCATTGGGCGTGGTGCATAGTCAATGGCGTCACATTCAGTCGGAATTCGATGATTACATCGCCACTCCCAAAGCTAACGGCTATCAATCCATCCATACAGTGGTCATTGGCCCCGAAGAAAAGCACGTTGAGATTCAAATCCGTACAGCTGATATGCATGACGATGCGGAGTTGGGCGTTGCTGCACATTGGCTTTACAAAGAGGGCGCGGCGAGCAAACAGGGTGGCTTTGAAGAAAAGATTGCTTGGTTACGGAAATTGTTAGCTTGGCATGAGGACATGGCGGAAAATGATGACTTGGTTGCGGAAATTCGCTCACAAGTTTTCGAAGATCGCGTTTATGTGTTTACTCCTAAGGGCGAAGTGATCGACTTACCACAGGGCGCCACGCCACTCGATTTCGCCTACTATATCCATTCGCAAGTAGGGCATCGCTGTGTTGGCGCGAAAGTCGATGGTCACATCGTGCCTTTCACTTACTCGCTAAAAAATGGCGAGCGGGTGGAGATTTTAACGCAGAAAAACAGTAAGCCGCGACGCGACTGGTTAAATCCGGCGCTTGGCTACTTGCGGACATCACGGGCGCGCAGCAAAGTTGTTACCTATTTCAAGAAACTTGATCGCGATAAGAATTTGAAAGCTGGGCGAGAGTTATTAGAAGCGGAATTGCAAAAGCTTGAAATTCCGCTAAGCCAAGCAAATACCATTCTTGAGCGTTTTAATTTCAACCAATTGGACGACCTACTGGCCGCAATTGGTGCGGGTGATGTACGTTTGAATCAAGTGGTGAATCAGCTGCGGCCTACACCCGATGCGACCACCGAACGACTCGAGCGGTTACAGCGCAAAAATCAGCGCAAACCGGGTAAACATAGCGATGTTAGCGTGCAAGGTATTGGTAACTTGATGGTGCAGTTTGCCAAATGTTGCCAGCCGTTACCGGGTGAGCCGATTATGGGGTTTGTCACGCAAGGCCGCGGCGTGAGTGTTCATCACCGCGACTGCGAACAGCTCAAGCATTTATTGGAAGTGCATCCCGAACGCGGTCTTCAGGTTCATTGGAGTCGCCAAGAGCAGGGCCGTTATCGCGCGGACTTGCGCATCGATGCCGATGATCGCAACGGCTTGCTCCATGACATCACTGCTATTTTGGCAAATGAGAAAACCAGTGTCGCGCAGTTGGACTCACAACTCGACACGCAATCTCAGCAGGCGCGTATTTCGTTGGGTGTCTTCATCGAAGGCCAAGCGAATTTGCAACGAATTATTGATCGGTTATTACAGGTTAAAGGCATACACAAGGTAGAACGCAGTGGCAGTCACTAAGGTTAATGAGCTCAAGATAGATTCAACAGAATTCCCCGGCGTTGCAGCTTTGCTGGAAGTCATGCGCTGCCTCCGCGACCCTGAAACAGGCTGTCCGTGGGATTTAAAGCAAACCTTGACCAGTTTGATTCCTTACACCATTGAAGAAGCCTATGAAGTTGCCGCAGCGCTGACTGAAGGCGATATGAGCGCAATCAAAGATGAACTCGGTGATTTACTGTTTCAGGTGGTCTTCTACACCCAACTCACCAGTGAAGAAGGCTTGTTCAGTTTTGACCAAGTGGCGGCACAGACGGCCGATAAACTTATTCGTCGTCACCCCCATGTGTTTGGTGATAATACTGCGCAAACCGATGCCGAAATCAAAGCCCAATGGGAAGCGATTAAACAGCAAGAACGTCTAGAAAAAGGTGAGACGCACTCGGTTTTTCAAGGTGTTCCAGATAATTTACCAGCAATACTGCAGGCGCAAAAACTGCAAAAACGTGCCGCCAATGTGGGTTTTGATTGGGCCACGATCGGTCCGGTGCTCGATAAAATTCAAGAAGAGATTAGTGAGGTCAAAGCCGAACTTGCTGCGGAAACAATTGACCAACAGGCTCTTGAAAGTGAAATTGGTGATGTGTTATTCGCGGTGGTCAACCTCGCTCGACATGCGCAAGTAAACCCTGAGCATGCGTTGCGGCGTACCAATTTGAAATTTAAGCAGCGCTTTCAAGCCATTGAAAAACGTCTTGCTGAAGCAGGTAAAAGTGCAGAAGAACTGGATTTAGATGAACTTGAGGCCTATTGGCAAGAAGTAAAACGGGACAGATTAGCGTAATTTTAAATTGTCGGAATTAAGTCGTTAAGGTATACTGTTTTCCCGTCTTGAAGCAATTCCCATTTAACCTGACGACTTAGGTTTCGCATGACAACTAATTATATTTTCGTCACCGGCGGTGTTGTATCTTCGCTGGGTAAAGGTATTGCTGCAGCTTCTTTGGCGGCAATTCTTGAAGCACGTGGCCTACAGGTCACTATTCTCAAACTGGATCCGTATATTAACGTCGATCCAGGGACTATGAGCCCAATCCAACACGGTGAGGTTTTCGTCACAGAAGACGGAGCTGAAACCGATCTCGATTTAGGTCATTACGAGCGTTTTATCCGCACGCGCATGACCAAAAAGAATAACTTCACCGCCGGACGCGTGTACGAAGACATCATTCGTCGCGAACGTCGTGGTGAATTCCTCGGTGCGACGATTCAAGTTATTCCGCACATTACCAATGAAATTAAGCGCCGCATCGTTGAAGGTGGTGAGGGCTACGATATTGCCATCATCGAAATCGGTGGCACCGTTGGTGACATTGAGTCACAGCCGTTCCTCGAAGCGATACGTCAATTGGCGACGGAAGTAGGGCGTGACCATACCATGTTCATGCACCTAACCTTGGTGCCATTCCTTGGCGCTGCGGGCGAAGTTAAAACCAAACCAACCCAGCACTCGGTGAAAGAACTTCGCTCGATTGGTATCCAACCTGATATCCTAGTTTGTCGTTCTGATCGAGCCTTGCCGGCCAATGAGCGAGGCAAAATTGCGCTGTTCACCAATGTCGAAGAGCGGGCTGTTATTGGCTTGAAAGACGTAGATAGCATTTACAAAATCCCGGCGATACTTAAGTCACAAGGGCTTGATGAGTTGGTGGTGAATCGTTTCCGTTTAGATCGTCCTGAAGCAGACTTGTCAGAATGGGAGCAAGTCCTCTATCAAGAATCTAACCCAAGTGGTGAAGTGACGGTCGGTTTTGTCGGTAAATACATCGAGCTTCCTGATGCGTATAAATCGGTCAACGAAGCCTTGGCACATGCAGGCTTGAAAAATCGTTTGACCGTCAATATTCGCTACATCGATGCGCAAGATGTTGAAACCAAAGGTGTGGCGAAGTTAGCTGACGTCGACGCGATTATCGTACCAGGTGGTTTTGGTGAACGCGGTATCCAGGGCAAGATCATGGCTGCACAGTATGCCCGTGAGCAAAAAATCCCTTACTTGGGTATTTGCTTGGGTATGCAAATTGCGTTGATTGAATACGCTCGTCATGTGGCCGGTATGGAAGGCGCAAACAGCACTGAATTTGATGCAAATGCCAAGCATCCGGTGGTGGGTTTGATTACCGAATGGATGGACGCGCAAGGGCAAAAAGAATTACGTGACCAGCATTCTGATCTTGGCGGTACCATGCGACTAGGTGCACAACCTTGTAACTTAGTCGCGGGAACGAAAGCACGTGATCTCTATGGCGAAGACGTCATTCAAGAGCGTCATCGTCATCGTTACGAAGTAAACGGTACCTATATCGAGAAACTTGAAGCCGCTGGCTTAAAAATTTCCGGTTGGTCGCATGATAATCGCTTGGTCGAAATCATCGAGATCCCAGAGCACCCTTGGTTTGTGGCAGCACAGTTCCACCCAGAGTTCACCTCGACTCCGCGTGATGGACATCCGCTGTTCCGTGGTTTCATTGAAGCTGCTGGCAAGTATCAAAAGCAACGTCGCGGCTAATGGTCGCCGAAACAGGAGAGAAGTTTTAGCATGGCAACGATTCAATCTATTGTCGCTCGCGAAATTATGGATTCGCGCGGTAACCCAACCATCGAAGTTGACGTTCATTTGAGCGACGGCCATTGGGGTCGCGCCGCAGCACCAAGCGGCGCGTCGACGGGTTCACGTGAAGCCCTTGAATTACGAGATGGTGATAAAAATCGCTACTTAGGCAAAGGTGTTTTACAGGCGGTTGCGAACGTCAATGAACGCATTGCGCCACAGTTGCGGGGCGTTGTTGCGGCAGAGCAAAGCAAGGTTGATGACATCATGCTTGAGCTTGATGCAACCGAGAATAAAGCGAGCTTGGGTGCGAATGCGATCTTAGCGGTTTCACTCGCTAACGCAAAAGCCGCTGCAGCAAGTGCTGGCGTGCCGCTTTATGCTCACATTGCTGAGCTAAATGGTACTGCCGGTCAATTTAGCATGCCATTGCCAATGATGAATATCTTGAACGGCGGTGAACACGCTGATAACAACGTCGATATTCAAGAGTTTATGATCCAGCCTGTGGGTGCACCTAACTTCCGTGAAGGTCTGCGCATGGGGGCTGAAGTCTTCCACGCTCTGAAAAAAGTTTTGCAAGAGCGCGGACTCAGCACTGCGGTGGGTGATGAAGGTGGATTTGCTCCGAACCTAAGCTCTAACGAAGAAGCTTTAGCGGTGATTGTTGAGGCGGTCGAGAAAGCCGGTTATCGCATGGGGGATGATATTACCCTTGCCCTTGATTGCGCGGCCTCTGAATTTTATCGCGACGGCAAATATCATTTAGCCGGTGAAGGTAAATCATTCACTGCAGCTGAGTTTGCAGAGTATCTCGCAGGCTTGTGTGAGCGTTATCCGATCATCTCGATCGAAGATGGACTTGATGAAAGTGACTGGGAAGGCTGGAAGGTATTGACCGATCGCTTGGGTGATAAAGTTCAATTGGTTGGTGATGACTTGTTCGTAACCAATACCAAGATTTTGAAGCGCGGTATTGATGAAGGTATTGGCAACTCGATTTTGATTAAGTTTAATCAAATCGGCAGCCTCAGTGAGACCTTAGCAGCCATTCGTATGGCGAATGAAGCCGGTTTTACCGCCGTTATTTCACACCGCTCGGGTGAAACGGAAGATGCGACCATCGCTGATTTAGCTGTCGGCACTGCAGCTGGCCAAATCAAGACGGGTTCGCTCTGTCGTTCAGATCGCGTCGCTAAGTACAACCAGCTATTGCGCATTGAGCAAGAGCTGGATGGCAAGGCGCCGTACCGTGGTCGTGCGGAAGTGCGAGCGGCTGAGTAACCGACTGGTGCTGACACTGTGAGCGAACAACGCGATATATTCGAAGTTGTTGAACAGCGACCGGGTTATGATCCGGTCGCTTTCCCTGAGCTCTGCACGGCACTTTATGAACGCGAGTTAGTCGTTTTATCGCAACTCCAGGTTCACTCGGCAAACGGTCTGCAACGACGTTTACGGAGTTTAAGCTACTATGTCCGTAATGCCGGACGCGCCATGCTGAGTTGTGGTTGCCCGTGTGACCTAGACGTGCAAAACGCCAGTTGGCAAGCGCCGCAGAAAACCAAGTTAAAAAGTACTGCGACACGCGGCGCCAAACTCGAGAAGTGGTTGCAGGGAAAAGACGTACAGCTGGGAACGACCGTTCCGATCCTTAATTTAAACCCTCATTTGCAACAAGTGCGACTCGACTCGATCGACCGTATCGATCGCGAGCAAGGTCGTGTGCATTGCAACGAGTTTGGCTGGTTTTTGTTTACTGGCGAGAGCTGCGAAAGTGATGGTGACCATTTGCTCCTAGCAAAGCCCGAGCTGGCTTGGCTAAAACCCGCAGTGTGTGGCCACCAGTGGTCTCACAAAGGTCGCACCGACCCGCGCACCTTATCCCTTCGTGAATTGTTACTGGCGACAGCTATTGACTGGCAACGTTTGCGATAACCATCACCCCCGCGCCGATCACGAGTATCAGTGTTAAACGCCGAAATGCCCGCTCCGAGAGCTTACCGCTGAGCTGGTGCCCACCATAGGCGCCGAGTAACGCTCCTAGCGTGAGCACCGCCAGAGCTATCGTATCGATAGATGCATAGCGCCCCTGCAGACCGAAAGAAATCACATTGGTCAGGCCAAGAGCCAGAAAAAACACGGCCAAAGTCGCGCGGAATTCGCTTCGTCCTAAACGATTGGCGGTCAAAAATAGCACGACAGGTGGCCCGCCGAGCGTCAATGCGCCGTTAGCAAAGCCGGAAAGTAGACCGACCCCGCTTTGTTGTGGCGTTCCTGCCGCGAGTTTGAGTTGCACGCCAAACCAAAATAATAATCCGGCACTAATGACAAATACGGCCATGCCGAGTTGTAAGGTGGTAAGTGGCAAATGAGCAAGGGCGTAGTTCCCCGCGAGTGTCCCCAATACCCCGGCAGTAAAGAGCGGAACCCAGCGCCTAACTGCTAAATAATGGCGCAGAAGCCAAGCTAAATAGACTGCCAAGGCAACATTAATGAGAGACAGCATTGGGGTCAGCATCGTAATAGGTAGGAGCAGGCTTAGGAGTGGAACGGCAACCAGGCCAGAACCAAAACCGGTAATTCCTTGTAAAAAGGCTCCCGCAAACATAATCAATGCGATAAGGTAATAGTCCATGTTAGCCTGTTTATACTTGGTTCAACGCTAAAGAAAGGTATACTTAGCACAATCATACCATGCGAGGGTGGCGATGCGTCTGTTAAAAGTCTTTCTCTTAGTGCTACTGGTCGCACTGCAATACCGACTCTGGTTTGGCAAGAATAGCCTGCCGGAGTATTGGCATTTGCAAGAAGACGTAGCCCGACAAGAGCAGACGAACCAAAAGCTACGCCAGCGCAATCAAGTTCTTATTGCCGATATAGAGGACTTGCGCGAAGGTGAAGTAGCGCTGGAAGAACGCGCCCGTAATGAGTTAGGTCTGATTAAACAAGACGAAACCTTTTTCCGACTGGTACCCAATAAACAATCTACGACTTATGAGCCAGAATAATAGCGTTGCAGCAGTTGTTCCTGCCGCCGGCGTAGGGCAACGCATGCAAAGTACGCAACCGAAGCAGTATTTAAGGTTAGCGGGTGCCACAGTGCTCGAACAGACCGTAAAAGCGTTGCTGCAAGACCCTCGCATTGCGCATATTTATATTGCGACAAGCGCCACTGACCCTTTTTTCCCGAAGCTAAGTTTTGCCAGTGATCGCCCGATCACTCGGGTAGATGGTGGGGCAACGCGAGCTGCTTCTGTGCAGAGCGGCGTTGCCGCAGCACATGCAGCTGGATTTACTTGGGTTGCGGTACATGATGCGGCGCGCCCCTGTCTTACCGCGCAAGAATTAACGACCGTGCTTGACGAAGCCCTTGCTGACGATGTTGGTGCTCTATTGGCGTTGCCAGTTGCTGATACGCTTAAACGTGAGGGCGATAACTTAAGAGTACAGGCCACGGTCGCGCGCGAGCAATTGTGGCAAGCGCTGACGCCGCAAGTATTCCGTAGTGAAGCGTTGTTAAATGGCTTCGCTCAACTTGGCGTCGACAATCCGCAGCTTACCGATGAAGCATCGGTTATTGAAGCGCTGGGGCAGCAGCCAAAGCTAGTGCAAGGCAAACGCAGTAATATAAAAATAACCCTACCGGGTGATGAGCAGCTCGCGCAGTTGTGGCTAACAGCAAAATCATAGAAAGGAGAAGACATGCGAATTGGGCATGGCTACGATGTTCATAAATTTGGAAGCAATAAACCGTTACGACTTGGCGGTATTGAAGTGCCATACGAGCAAGGGCTGCTGGCCCATTCCGATGGCGATGTAGTACTACATGCCGTTACCGATGCGTTGCTTGGTGCTTTAGGCAAAGGTGATATCGGATATCATTTCCCTGATACCGACGATCGCTATGCTGGGGCTGATAGCTCAGAGCTGTTAGCACACGTTGTGCAGCTGGCGGCACAAGAGGGCTATCGATTAGGTAACATCGACGTCACAGTTATTGCCCAAGCGCCTAAGTTGGCGCCCTACATAAGCAGCATGCGCGAGCGTATTGCTGCAGTGCTGCGAGCTGATGCGAACCGTGTCAATGTCAAAGCAACGACCACTGAAAAGTTAGGCTTTGTCGGACGTAAAGAAGGTATTGCATGTCATGCAGTGGTGCTGATGCAGGAGATGCCTCTTGATTAAGGTAGATTTAGATGCATTGCACTACCTTCATGGCTGTCCCCAGGTTAAAGGCAGTTACAAGCAACAACCAAGTGACTTTCAAGTGACCGAGTTGCTAGAGGTGGATGCGGACGAGCAGGGCGAACATCAGTGGCTTTGGGTTTATAAAAAAGGTGCGAATACCACTTTCGTAGCACGGCAGCTGGCCGAGTTTGCGGGGGTAAGTGAACGTAACGTGAGCTACGCAGGACTTAAAGACCGTCACGCGGAAACTTGGCAGTGGTTTTCAGTACAGCTACCAGGTAAAGAGATGCTTGATTGGCAACAGCTTGAGCATCCAGAGTTTCGTATTGAACGCGCCATTCGCCGTGCGAAAAAACTTAAAATGGGCCTGCACAGCGGTAATGCGTTTCGTTTGCGCTTACGGCAAGTAAATAATGTCGATGCGCTGGTTGAACGCTGGCAGCAGGCGCTGGAAAACGGCGTGCCTAACTATTTTGGTGAGCAGCGTTTTGGTCGTGAGGGGCAGAACTTAACGAAAGCGAGCGCTTGGCTAAGTGGTGAAATAAGTAATAAAAAAGCCAAAAAATGGAGCCGACAGCAACAAGGTATGTTGCTATCGAGCGTGCGCTCTTACGTGTTTAATGAATTACTCAGTCAACGTATTAATGAGCAACGCCTACAGCCTGAGATAGGTGATTTTATGCTGCTCAGCGGCAGTCGTTCATTTTTCCAAGTCGAAGCACTCGATGCTACACTGCTGGAGCGTTGGCAGAGTGGTGATATCAAGTTGTCCGGGCCGCTACCTGGCGGGCATCCCGAGCCTTGGCAGGAGCATTTGAGTCCATTTGAGCATGAGGTGCTGCAAAACTATGCGCCACTGATTGACGGGTTACGGCAAAAGCGTGTTGACCTTGCCCGGCGTGCGTTGCTGCTTGAGCTTGAAGATGCGCATTTGGAAATTGTCGACGCAGCGACCGTTGATGTCAGTTTTAGTCTGCCGAAAGGTAGCTTTGCTACCAGTGTGCTACGCGAGTTAATGCAAGATGTAACAGAGGAACCAGCCGAATGATGAAATTATTAGTGAGCAATGATGATGGTGTTCACGCACCGGGTATTGCGGCACTTTACGATGCGTTGAATGAAATAGCGCAAGTTCGAGTGATCGCGCCGGATCGCAACTGTAGTGGTGCAAGTAACTCGTTGACGCTGCACAATCCATTACGTGTGCAAAAGTTAGATAATGGCTTTTTCTCGTTAAATGGAACACCAACAGATTGCGTTCATTTAGGTACGAATTCGCCGCTTGCCGACGATGTCGATTTAGTGGTGTCCGGTATCAATGATGGTCCGAATATGGGCGATGATGTGCTCTATTCAGGGACTGTCGCCGCGGCCATGGAAGGGCGTTATATGGGCTTGCCCTCGATTGCTGTATCAATGGGCGATCGGACGCATGACTACTACGAAACGGCAGCCCGCGTAGTTGCTGATATCGTTAGTAAAATGGCCGATAAGCCGCTGCGCCTCGACACTATTCTAAATATTAATGTGCCAGCGGTTCCCTACGAAGAGCTGAAAGGGATTAAGATAACGCGCCTAGGTCGCCGTCACCGCGCCGAGACCATGGTTGAGTCGAGCGATCCATTTGGCCGGAAAATTTATTGGTATGGACCTATTGGTGGGCATCAAGACGACGGTGAAGATACTGATTTTTATGCGGTGCGTGAAGGCTATGTTTCGATTACGCCGATAAGCCTTGATATGACTGCAAGAGTTCATCAAGATACCCTTGCAAGTTGGCTGGAAGAAACGAACGACTCATTATAACAACAAGAACTCACAACGATGATTCAAAATTTTCAGGGAATGGCAAAGCGTCTCGTCGCTTTGCTGCGCGAGCAGGGGATTAGTAATGAGCGCGTGTTGCAGGTCATTGCCGACACCCCTCGCCACCTTTTTATGCCCGAATCACTCGCGCATAAGGCTTACGAGAATACGGCATTGCCAATTGGTAAAGGGCAAACTATTTCGCAGCCGCTGATGGTCGCGTCAATGACACAACTTTTGATGCAGCACCATTGTCATAATGTGTTAGAGATTGGTACCGGTAGCGGCTACCAAACGGCAATTTTGGCGCAGCTGGTAGATAAAGTATTTTCCGTTGAACGCATTGCGGAATTGCAGTATCAAGCGAAACGCCGTTTGAAGAAGCTTGATTTGCATAATGTGAGTATGCGCCACGGTGATGGCTGGCAAGGTTGGCAAAGTAAAGCTCCCTTTGATGGCATTATCGTTACAGCTGCCGCAAGTGATATTCCGCATGCTTTGATGGAACAGCTCGCGGACGGCGGGGTGATGATTATTCCAGTTGGCGGGATCAAACAGCGTTTAGTCGTGATTCGCCGTTTTGGCGATGATTATGAGCATAAGCAGTTGGGTGACGTTAAGTTTGTACCTTTAGTACCAGGAAGTCTTGCATGAAGTTATTTAGCAGTCTTTACGACCGCGTACTGCAATGGTCGCAGCACCGCCGTGCACCCGCAATCCTCGCCGGTTTGAGTTTCTCTGAGTCGGTGATTTTCCCGATCCCACCTGATGTAATGTTAGCGCCGATGGCGATGACACAGCCACAGCGGGCCTGGTTTTTCGCATTTTTAACCACCATCGCTTCGGTGTTGGGTGGTATTGCTGGCTATTGGTTGGGATACTTTGCGTTCGAACCTTTGGTCTTGCCGTTGGTCGAGTGGGCGGGCTATCAAGATAAGCTGGCCACGGTTACCACTTGGTTCCAAGATTATGGTTTTTGGATTATTTTCATTGCTGGTTTTTCGCCATTGCCTTACAAACTTTTTACCGTGAGTGGTGGCATGCTGCAGGTGATGTTTATTCCATTTGTGTTAGGCTCGTTGATAAGTCGTGGCCTGCGGTTTTATTTGGTCGCGTGGCTATTAAAAACAGGAGGCCCAACCATGGCCCTAAAGCTGAGAACCTACGTGGACCGTATCGGCTGGGCGATGGTCATTGTTGCCGGTATTACCTATGTATGGACGCGTTAGCTTAGTTTTTAGCCTCTTTTGTGTGCTGCTGATCGCAGGTTGTGCCCAGCGGCAACAGCCTGCGCCTGTCGAAAAAGTCTACCAAGGTCGCAGCATCTACGACTATGAAGCCAATAGCTTAGCGGGTAGCACATACCAAGTTCAAAAAGGCGACACGCTTTATTCCATTGCTTTCCGTGCGAATATCGACGTACGCTCGTTGGCGCGCTTGAATGACCTCGGTGAGCCCTACACGATTTTTCCTGGTCAACGCCTCGTCTTACGCGCAGCAATGCGCACATCGCAAAAAACACAACCTACAACTACGTCAAAACGAATAGAACCACCACAAAGCGTTGATAAGACTCCAAAGAAGGAGTATGTTGAAGACAAAAGTAAAGAAAAGGTTACGAATTCGCCAGCTCAACCAAGGCCAGCAATAAAACGTGAGGTCTTTCCAAGTAGTAATGACATCGCGTGGCGTTGGCCGACAGGAAACTCGGTAATTAGAGAGTTCACCGCAGCAGTAACAGGCCCTAAGGGAATCGACTTTGCCGGTAAGAAAGGTGACATCGTAAGGGCCGCTGCGGCCGGAAAAGTGGTTTATGCTGGTAATGCGCTAAAGGGATATGGGAATTTAATTATCCTGAAACATAACGATGATTATATAACTGCGTACGCCCACAACGATAAGCTCTTAATAAAAGAACAACAGTGGGTCAGCGCGGGAGATGCCATTGCCGAAATGGGTAACTCTGACGCCGAACGGGTCAAACTGCATTTTGAAGTGCGTTACCGTGGTAAGTCAGTCAATCCGCGGCATTATTTACCACGGGGGTCACAATGAGTCGACGAGATGAGGTGGATGACATCGATGAGCAAGAAGTGATGTCGGAAATGGAAAAATCTGCGGCTACGGATAGTAGTAAAGATGATGGTGATTTTGAAGAAATCATTGCCAATCGTGCGACCTATCAAAAGAAAATGGATGCCACGCAGCTCTATCTTGGCGAAATAGGTTTTTCGCCGTTGTTGACTGCTGAGGAAGAAGTTTACTTTTCCCGTCTCGCGCGCAAAGGCGACAAGGCTGCTCGTTGCCGTATGATCGAGAGTAATCTGCGCTTGGTAGTGAAAATTGCGCGGCGTTACACGAATCGTGGCTTACCATTGCTAGATCTCGTCGAAGAGGGCAACCTAGGCCTGATTCGTGCCGTGGAAAAGTTTGATCCTGAACGTGGCTTTCGCTTTTCTACTTACGCGACATGGTGGATTAGGCAAACAATTGAACGCGCAATCATGAATCAGACCCGCACCATACGCTTACCTATTCATGTGGTGAAAGAGCTAAATAGCTATTTGCGCGCTTCACGTGAACTAGCGCACAAACTCGACCATGAACCTACCGCGGAAGATATCGCTGAACAGCTAGATGTCTCGGTGGCTGATGTAAGTCGTATGCTGCGCCTTAATGAGCGTATCGCTTCTGTCGACACGCCACTGGGTGGTGATAATGATAAATCCTTGGTGGACTTGTTAACCGACGAAAACGATCACGGTCCTGAAGGTGTCATGCAGGACGATGATCTCAAAGAACATATCGTTGAATGGTTAGCGAGTTTAAATACCAAACAACGCGAAGTTTTGGCGCGTCGCTTTGGCTTAATGGGTTATGAACCTGCTACGCTGGAAGATGTTGGGCGGGAGATTGGCCTCACCCGAGAGCGGGTGAGACAAATCCAAGTTGAGGCCCTGCGTCGCTTGCGGGATATGTTACGCCAACAAGGGCTTAGTCTCGACGCTTTGTTTCAGTACGAGTAAGTTGTTGCTGCCAGCGCGCGAGCCATTGTAACGCCTCAAGGGGCGTCATGCCGTTGACCTCTAACGTTTCTAGCTCTTTTACTAAAGGGTGTTCGAGCGGCGCCGTTGGCGCTGCCGGTCTTTCTAATGACAACGCTTGTTGCTGCGGCTGTGCGTGCTCAGGTGCTTGCTCAAGTTCCTGTAAAACGTGTTTTGCCCGCTGTAAGACCGAGCGCGGAAGCCCTGCGAGTTGCGCCACTTGCACGCCGAAACTACGATTGGCCGCCCCCTCACTAACGCGATGTTCAAAAACAATCGTGTCATCATGCTCACTGGCTTCAACATGCACATTCTTGCAACCTGGTAACTGGGCGATACTCTGCGTAAGTTCAAAATAGTGCGTTGCAAAGAGCGTTAATGCTTGGTTCTGTTGCAATAATGCCTCGGCACAGGCCCATGCCAACGCTAAACCGTCATAAGTAGATGTGCCACGGCCAATTTCGTCCATCAGTACCAGACTTTGCGGCGTCGCGTTATGTAAGATGGTTGCCGCTTCAGTCATCTCAACCATAAAGGTAGAACGGCCTGAAGCGAGATCATCAGAGGCGCCAATCCGAGTAAAGATACGGTCGATGGGACCCAGTTCCGCTGTCGCAGCAGGGACAAAGCTGCCACAGTAGGCCAAGATAGCAATCAGCGCGGTTTGTCGCATATAGGTCGATTTACCGCCCATATTAGGGCCTGTGATAAGCAACATAAAATGCGCTTCGTTCAGCGCGACATCATTGGCAATAAAGGGGGCTTCCAGTTGTGCTTCAATAACGGGGTGACGCGCTGCTTGTAAATGTAAGCCGCGTGCAGAGGTTAAGCTGGGACGGCAATAGTTCTGCCGTAATGCTTGCTTGGCGAAGCTGTGTAATACGTCAATCTCGGCCACCGTACGGGCGTTGGTTTGCAGCGTTTGTAAATGTTCCGCGGCTTCGTTTAGCAAGGCTTCATAAAGCCACTTTTCCCGCGCTAAGGCACGCGATTGTGCTTGCAGCACCTTGTCTTCGTAGGTTTTCAGCTCTGGAATAATATAGCGCTCGGCATTTTTTAGTGTTTGCCGGCGTTGGTATTCCGCTGGAATTTGCGTCGCGGCTGCTCGGCTTGCTTCAAGGTAATACCCATGCACCTTGTTATAACCTACTTTTAGCGTCTGAATGCCAGTACGCTCACGCTCGCGACGCTCAATTTGCTTCAAAAAATCTGTTGCACCGGCGGCGAGGGCACGCTGATCATCTAATTCCTCATCAAAACCATCGGCCAGCACGCCACCATCGCGAATGAGCTGGGGCGGGGCGTCTACCAAAGCCGCTTCAAGGGTCTCTCTAAGTTCTGGGAGTTCAGCAAGTTGCGCATGCCAATTGCTTAACGCAGCAAGTTTGCCGAGCTGTTGTTTTAAATCTGGAATGGCCTGCAAGGCGCTACGTAAGCGGGTAAGGTCACGCGGACGTGCGCTGCGCAAGGCGATGCGCGAAAGAATCCGCTCCAGGTCACCGATCTCACGCAATTGTTTCCGTAGTGTATCTAAGTCATGTTGCTGTAGCGCAGCAACGGCATCATAGCGACGCTCAAGCTCGCTATGATTACGGATAGGGCGTTGCAACCAGCGGCGTAATAACCGTGCCCCCATTGCCGTTGCAGTACAATTAATGGTACTGAATAGTGATACCGTACCGCCACTGAGCGCGCCAACAAGTTCTAAGTTACGCTGGGTCGCGGCATCCATCTGCACGGCGTCGGAGCTTTGCTCGGCGTGAATGGCTTGGATATGCGGAAGGGCGGCACGTTGCGTTAGCTTGACGTAATTTAATAGCGCTCCAGCTGCACCCAAAGCCAGATTCAAATGACTTACTCCGAAGCCGTCTAAATGTTGCACGTTGAACTGGCGACATAGCAGTGCGCGGGCGCTATCACTAGCGAATTCCCAATCAGGGCGAGCACGGCGTGCTTCACAGGGATGCCATGCGGTTTGCCAGGAAACTGTATCAGGATAGAGTAGTTCAGCCGGATTTAAACGCTGTAATTCTGCTTGTAGACTGGCTTCGTTAGTCACTTCACTGACACTAAAACGGCCGCTGGCGAGGTCCAGACAGGCGATACCAAAATGAGTTTGCTCATGCGTTTGTTGCGGGTATACCGCAACAAGTAAATTCTCGCTACTCTCATTGAGTAGCGCCTCATCGGTCACAGTGCCCGGGGTCAACACCCTTACCACTTTACGTTCGACGGGCCCTTTGCTGGTGGCTGGGTCACCGACTTGTTCGCAAATAGCGACCGACTCACCTAATTGTAATAAACGGGCGAGATAGTTTTCTGCCGCATGATAGGGCACACCTGCCATGGGGATTGGTTTGCCGTTACTGGCGCCACGTTGTGTTAGCGATATATCAAGGAGTTCGGCTGCTTTTTGCGCATCTTGGTAGAACAATTCGTAAAAGTCACCCATACGATAGAATAAAAGCGTGTCGGCGTGCTCCGCCTTAATCCGCAGGTATTGTTGCATCATGGGTGTATGCGCAGAAAAATCAGTGCTAGGAGTTGTCGCTTTCGGCATGCCTGTTATTATCCGTAGTAGCGTTATTTTTTAGAAGGTGCCAATGGCAAAATGGTAACACAATTACATTATGATCTGGCAGTAGAAATCGGCGCTTGGTTACAACAGCAAAACTGGCGTATTGCGACTGCAGAATCATGTACTGCTGGTGGAATCGGGTATGCTTTAAGTGCTGTTTCCGGTAGTTCAGCCTGGCTCGAAGGTGGTTTTATCACCTACAGCAATGCCCTGAAAGAAAAAGTGTTGGGTGTTCCAAGTGCGGTATTAGCTGAACGTGGTGCAGTTTCAGCGGCGACAGCAGAGGCCATGGCGGTAGGGGCGCGCAAGCATGCGAGTACAGAACTAGCGATCGCGGTTACTGGCGTAGCTGGGCCCAGCGGTGGCACGGCGGAGAAGCCTGTAGGATTGGTCTGGTTTGGGCTTGCTTGGCCCGACGGTCAACTCAGCTGGAAGTGTCATTTCAACGGCGATCGAGCGGCCGTGAGAGAGGCAACGATCAGCGAAGCATTACGCTGCTATGAAAAAATTTCTTGATACTGTATAAAAATACAGTATACTCAATTTTAACGCATTCAATAGAACGGACATTACCATGAGCAATGATAAACAGAAAGCACTTGACGCTGCGCTTAGCCAAATCGAACGTCAATTCGGTAAAGGCTCGATTATGCGCTTGGGCGACAACCAAGCGATGGATATTGAGTCAGTTCCTACCGGCTCGTTAAGTCTCGATATCGCTTTAGGTATCGGTGGTTTGCCTTTCGGTCGTGTGGTTGAGATTTATGGGCCTGAATCGAGTGGTAAGACAACGCTGACATTGCAAGTTATTGCTGAAGCACAAAAAATGGGTAAAACCTGTGCGTTCGTTGATGCTGAGCACGCACTTGATCCTGTCTACGCCGAGAAGCTTGGTGTAAACGTAGATGAGCTACTCGTTTCACAGCCAGATACGGGTGAGCAAGCTCTTGAGATTTGTGACATGCTGGTTCGTTCGGCAGCTGTTGATGTGGTGATTGTCGACTCTGTTGCAGCACTTACGCCGAAAGCAGAAATAGAAGGTGAGATGGGCGACAGTCACGTTGGTCTTCAAGCCCGCCTGATGTCACAAGCACTACGTAAGTTGACTGCAAATATCAAGAAATCAAACAGCCTGTGTATCTTCATCAACCAAATCCGAATGAAGATTGGTGTGATGTTTGGTAATCCAGAAACCACTACGGGTGGTAATGCGCTCAAATTCTACTCATCTGTGCGTTTAGATATCCGTCGTACTGGTGCGGTGAAAGAGGGTGATGAAGTTGTTGGTAACGAAACGCGTGTGAAAGTGGTTAAGAATAAAGTTGCTCCACCGTTTAAACAGGCTGAATTCCAAATTATGTACGGCGCAGGTATCTCCAAAGAAGGTGAACTTATCGACCTCGGCGTGAAACAGAAAATTGTCGATAAAGCGGGTGCCTGGTACAGCTACAATGGTGATAAGATTGGCCAAGGTAAAGCTAATGCAATGAAATTCTTAATCGAGCACAAAGCAATTGCCGAAGATATTGAAAAGCGTTTACGCGAACAACTGCTGGCAAAACCTGTTAAAGGTGGCGAGGCAGCTAAGAGCAATAGTAAAGATGCTGAATTAGCGGATGATGATTTAGTTTAAGTAAAAGGAATGGTTTTGCGATGAGTTATGTGAAAGTTGCTCTCGCACTAGGCTCTGGTGCAGCACGAGGCTGGTCCCATATAGGCGTTATCAAAGCGCTGCAAGAAATGGGTATTGAGGTCAATATGGTTGCAGGAACATCAATCGGCTCCCTTGTGGGGGCCGGTTTTGCTTCTGGCCGTATCGATGAACTCGAAGAGTGGGTGCGAGATATGGGGCGGTGGCAGGTCTTTAACTTACTGGATTTTGGCTTCAGCCATGGCGGTATTATTCAGGGAGAAAAGGTCTTTAGTCATGCACGAGAACGCTTCGGCTCAGTCAAGATTGAAGACCTCGATATTGTCTATGGCGCGGTAGCGACTGACCTTTATACGGGGCGTGAAGTCTGGTTACGTGAAGGTGATATCTATCACGCTGCGCGCTCTTCGTGTGCAATGCCAGGGTTACTTGCCCCAGCAGCACACAATGGCCGCTGGTTGGTTGATGGTGGATTAGTCAATCCTGTACCTGTGTCATTGTGCAGAGCACTTGGCGCCGACTTTGTCATTGCGGTTCATCTCAACTCGCAGCTTAATGCCGCAGCCATTGAAGCCAGAGGTAAGCACTCGCCACCTAAACCTGAACCGCAAGCGGATATTCACGATGCTTCGACGAAAGTGCAAACCACAGCCGTCGATACCGGTGAGGCCAATGAAAAATCTGAGTTGGTTAAACAAAACGAAGCGCAAGATGATGAGGGGTTCTTTAAAAGCTTCATGTCAGCCAGTGGGCAATATTGGGAAAACGTCGTCGACAAATTTAGCGGTCCCTCGAATAAAGCGCCAGGTATGTTTGGAGTGATGGCAGGCGCCATCGATATCATGCAAGAGCGTATTACCAAAGCGAGGATTGCAGGCGATCCGCCAGATATTTTAGTACAACCAAAGCTTGGTCACGTTGGCCTGTTAGAATTCGAGCGTGGGAATGAAGCCATTGATATTGGTTATGAAACTACCATGCGTATGAAAGATTATATTTTGAGTGAGTTGGAGCTGTACGCTGAGCGCCGTGGTTGATAGCTAAAGAGTATTTTGTCCAGATAAAAAAAGCCGCATTCAACGAATGCGGCTTTTTAGTTTCTTAGGAGATCAAATCAGAGCATTAGTTTTGCTCGAGTTGACGTTCCATCTCATCAAAGGTGTCTTCTAGTTCTTTCGCTGGTTTAGCTGTTGCTAAGCTCACAACAATGACAGCGAGCGTACAAAGAATAAAGCCTGGAATGATTTCATAGACGTAAGAGCTAAGAGCTTCACCGTCTATGACTGGCGCGTAAATCCAGAAAAGGACAGTCGCTGCACCTACCACCATGCCGGCGAGGGCACCATGACGGTTCATACGTTTCCAGAACAAGCTAAGAATAATCACTGGACCAAATGCGGCACCAAAGCCTGCCCACGCATTCGCTACGAGACCCAGAATGGTATTCTCGGGGTTCCAAGCGAGAGCGATTGCCACAAGCGATACGATCAAGACCGAAATCCGTCCTACAAGTACTAGTTCTTTATCGCTAGCGTCACGACGCAAGAAGGCTTTATAGAAGTCTTCAGTCAGTGAGCTAGAGGTCACTAACAGCTGTGATGAAATAGTACTCATGATCGCTGCTAGGATAGCGGCAAGGAGGAAGCCGGCAATCAGTGGATGGAACAAGAACTGCGAGAAGATAATGAAAATCGTCTCTGGATCTTTCAAGGTCATTTTAGTTTCTGCGACATAAGCGATACCGACAAAACCGGTAACCATGGCGCCAATGATAGAAACCGTCATCCATGAAATACCAATACGACGTGCGGCCTTAATATCTTTTACCGAACGAATCGCCATGAAACGCACGATAATATGTGGTTGTCCGAAATAGCCAAGCCCCCACGCCAGTAGCGAGATAATCCCCAAGAAGGACAATTGATTCATGGTTGAATCGGCAATTGAACCGTCGCGGAGATAGTCCAGAAAATCTGGGTTGATAGAGCGGACCTGATCGGTCACCGAAGCCATACCGCCTAGATCGAAAATTGCCACAATGGGTACTAAAACCAAGGCGACAAACATAATACAACCTTGCACGAAGTCGGTCATACTCACGGCTAGGAATCCACCGAAGAGTGTATATGCACAGACGACACCGGCGGTCACCCACAGCCCTAAACTGTATTCCAAACCAAAGGCAGAGCTGGCGAAAAGCTTACCACCTGCAACCAAACTGGCTGATGTGTAAAGGGTAAAGAAAATAATGATAACCACTGACGAGAAGACACGTAGCAGACGTGCTTTGTCGTCAAAACGGTTAGCAAAGTAATCGGGGATAGTAATTGAGTCGTTCGCGACCTCTGTATACATCCGTAAGCGTGGCGCTACGATAATGTAGTTGAGGTAGGCACCTACGACCAAACCCACTGCGATCCAAAGCTGGGATACACCAGAAACATAAATCGCACCGGGTAAGCCCATAAGCATCCAACCGCTCATGTCTGATGCGCCCGCTGAGAGGGCTGTTACACCAGGGCCCAAGCGTCGGCCCCCAAGCATGTAACCTGAAACATCATCGGTCGATTTTTTATAAGCGTACAGACCAATCCCCAGCATTGCTATGAAATAGAGCGCTAATGATATAAGCGTACCTGTTTCCAAAGCTTTACTCCTTCGTTGTTGAATGTAACGGCACTTTATATTTGTGTTCCGAATGCAACAGTGTTTTGGTTAGTTGCTCTTCCGGATGATTTATCAGTGCCTTGGTAGTTCCAAACTCGATCATTTTACCACGATGCATTATTAAGATCTTGTCTGAAACATGTTTCACGATCTCCGCTGAATGTGAGACGAAAATGAACGAAATGCCCATATCTTCCTGAAGATCGAGGATGAGATTAATGATTTGAGCTCTAATCGATGGATCGAGTGCGACGAAGGCTTCATCTGCGACGATGATTTGCGGTTCTAAAACAATTGCGCGAGCTATACAAACACGTTGTTGTTGCCCACTCGCGAGCATGTGCGGGTAAAAGTGGTAATGATCAGGTAATAAGCCGACTTTACGTAATACTTCATGGACCCGTTGCTTTTGCTCTTCGTGGCTTAGCTGGCTATTAAAAATAAGTGGTTCACACAGTTGTTTACCCACGGTAATCTGCGGGTTTAGCGAGCGCAAGCTGTCTTGAAAAATCATACGCACATGACGACAGCGTTGTTGGTCGCTCATACTAGACATCGCTTGGCCATTCAAAAAAATATTGCCCCCTGAGGGTCGCTCAGCGCCAGCGATGAGTTTTGCAATGGTCGACTTCCCAGAGCCTGTTTCGCCCATGATTGCGAGTGTCTCTCCGCGTTTTAGGCTAAAGCTTAAAGGTTCGAGAGCAACTACGCGTTTACCCGGCATCCAACCGTCCTTATGCACGTAATATTTACAGATATCTTGTACGTCGAGTAGCTTAGTCATTTTCATCACCATCATGCAGCGGATAATGACACGCAAATTGCACCTGCTGTTTTTTGCTCAAGGGCGGCTGGTCGATACAGGCGCGTCGTGCGTAGGGACAGCGGGGACCAAGGCGGCAACCGATGGGCATGTGTTGTAGCGTGGGAATCGCTCCGGAAAGTGTAGGTAAGCGGGTTTTCGGCGCAATGTCTTGCCCGGACAGACTCATACTCAACATAGCGTCAGTATAAGGATGATAGGGCGCCTGCATGACTTCTTCGGTAGGCCCTGTCTCCATTAACTGACCACAGTAGATTAAGCTAATGCGCTGACTTTCGGGAATCACCGCGGTCAAGTCTTGTGTAATCATCAAAATAGACATCCCTTGACCCGCACTCAACTTCGCCAGTAAACGATAGATTTGCCCACGGGTACTGGGTTCCATCGCGGTGGTCGGCTCATCGGCAATCAATAATTTCGGATTGTGGGCAATTGCCATGGCGATACTAACTTTTTGCGCTAAGCCCTCTGAGAGTTCGTGTGGATAGCGTTCCATGACGTCTGCAGTATCTTTAATACCGACGCGGTGAAGCAACCGTTCCGCACGCGTTTGTCGGTCTGCACGGCGTTTCAAATAAACACCACTGAGTTCGCCGCTCGGGATACTCTCGCGCAACTGAGCTCCGACTTTGTCGTTAGGGTCGAGGTAACTACTGGGATCCTGAAAAATCATCGCCATATCGCGTCCGGTCACAATACGACGTTGCGCGGCATTGAGAGCGAGCAAATCATAATGACGCCACCATAGGCGATCGGCAGTAATTTTCCAGCGTGGATTAATAAAGCCTAAAATAGCCTTTGCGAGTAAGCTTTTGCCCGAACCTGATTCACCAACTAGGGTATGAATTTCGCCCTCAGCGAGTTGCAAATTGAAGCGATCGAGGACGCGCACAGGACCATTGTCGGTTTCGATTTCAATCGATAAATTGCGAACGTCTAAGATAGCACTCATGAATTTCTCACTCGCTCAGCAATGGCTGCGCGGATACTATCGCCAAGCACGTTAATAGATAAAATCGTCAAGAACAGGGCGAGTCCTGGTAAGACCATCATCCACGGCGAAACGTAAACTTGGTCGAGGCTACGCGCCAGCATCGTCCCCCATTCGGGAGCCGGCGCTTGTACCCCAAGCCCAAGAAAGCCCAATGCAGCGATGTCCAGAATCGCTGTCGACAGCGCAAAGGATGTCTGCATTACCAATACACTCGTGATATTAGGAAAAATAACACGCGTCAGCATATACCAGCGCGTTACCCCATTCAGACGCGAGGCCGTAACATATTCTTTGTAACGCTCATCGTAAATTGCGTTGTGTACGACGTGAATGAATTGCGGAATTAAGACCAAAGTGATGGCAAACATTACGTTGACTAACGAAGGACCGAGCATTGCAATAATCACCAAAGCTAACAGCAATGACGGAATCGAGAGAATCACGTCAAGTAGATGATTCAACGTCGATGACTGCACACCTCGTGACATGCCGGCCCAGGCACCAATGCTGATACCGATAACTGCTGCGACAAGTACGGCAATCAGCGGGTATCCCAAGCTATAAACAGATCCGGCAATAATCCGTGACAGAATATCTCGGCCCAAATCATCAGTACCGAATAAGTAGCGGATTTCACCTGCATCATCCCAGCTCGGGGGTTGCAAAATCGCGTCAGCAAACTGTGCATCTGGACTAAAGGGCGTTAGCCAGGGCGAAAATAGCATCACAAGTAAGGTGATGGCGATAATATAAAATGCGGCTACCGCAAAGGGGTTGCCGTTTACGTGCAACCACAGTTGGCGTAATGGCGAAGGCTCGCGCTGTTGAAAGTAGATATTAGCGTTCGGCATAGAGTTCCTTACGCACTTGCGGGTAGCGCCACGCGTGAAACAGTTCGACGGCCACATTTACCAACAAAATAAGCGCCGCAATCGTAAATAAACCGCCTTGCATGACGGGATAATCGCGTTCATAAATACTTTTCACCAACCAACTTCCCACGCCAGGCCAATTGAAAATAACTTCAGTCACAATGATATTGCTCATGAGGATACTAAACATCAGACCTAGCTGGCGTACGACCGGCTGCATGGCATTGGGCAGTGCATGGCGCAACAAAATGCGCGTTTCAGTCAGGCCTCGGGCGCGCGCTGCACGAATAAAGTTTTGTTGCAAGACTTCCAGCATGCTATTGCGGGTGATACGCATCAACATGGTTGCTGGCATGATAGCGAGCACGATAACCGGTAGCCATAGATGCTGAATAGCATCGACCATAGCAGCACCTTTATAGGGTGAATCACTTAGCAGAATATCGAGCAAGATGGCACCGCTTTGCACGTCGATATTAAAAAGTGGATTCACTTGCCCAGAAATCGGCGTCCATCCGAGTTTGATCGCAAAAAAAAGAATGAAGAGCTGCGCCAGCCAGAAAACCGGTACTGAATAGGCACTTAGCGATACCCCCATTACCACCCGGTCCATGCTCCCGCGCTGCTGACCTGCGGCATATAACCCCAGTGGAGCGCCGATCAGCATAGCTAATACCATCGCTAATACACTTAACTCCAGCGTGGCACCCAGAAGTGGCAGCAGGTCCTGAAATACGTCGCGTTGGGTGGATAGAGATTGGCCCCAGTCACCGCTGATAAAATGGCCAAGAAAAGCAAGGTACTGCGACAAAAGAGAAGCATCAAAACCACGTTCGCTAACCAAGCGTTGGTACACCAGGGTGTCACTCGCGCGCACACCTGTCATGTTGGTTAAGGCATCGCCGGGGAAAAAATAATTAAGTGCGAATAAAAACAAGGTCAGTAGCCACAAGGTGACAAAAAGCAAGACTAAACGCCGTAAGGTATAACGAATCATCGTTTGTCTCCGGCTTGAGCATTGTCTTGTTGGTTTTCTCGGTAGGCATGGCGGAAATTTAGACCGCCATAGGCAGGCACTTCAACCCCGCGAATATCGCTACGGAAGGCCTGAAAACGCATCGAGTTGGCAATCGGCACTAAGGGCACATCACGATAGACCCAGTTTTCTGCCTCGTGATAAAGATTCTTGCGCTCTTCGAGGCTATCGACGGTGATAGCGCGTAGTAATAAATCATCAAACTTTGGATCGCACCAATTGGCGCGGTTGGTGCCGACATTGAGTGCAGCGCAACTCAGTAACGGGCGGAAGAAGTTATCAGGGTCGCCGTTGTCAGCAATCCAGCCAATCAGCACACTGTCGTGTTCGTCGCGAGCAAGGCGACGACGGAAGGCATTCCATTCGTAAGACACGATGTTTGCTTGGACACCCACTTGTGCGAGATCCGCTTGAATTAGCTCTGCCATTTTCTGCGCATTAGGGTTGTATGCGCGTTGCACCGGCATGGCCCAGATATCAAAACTAAAACCGTCGGTATAGCCTGCCTCATCAAGTAGTTCTCGCGCGCGCTCAGGGTTGTAGCCATAAGTTAAGTCTACTGGACTATAGGCCCATGATGTCTCGGGCAGAATACCGGTGGCAAGGCGAGCATTACCATTGTAGACGGTTTGAATAATTGCTTGCCGATTGATGGCATGCGCTAAGGCGCGCCGCACTTTTTCATTATCGAAAGGAGGGTGCTCGGTGTTGAAAGCCCAGAAGGCGATATTTGGGTTTACCGTGCTGGTGATTTTAATTTCGTCACCGGTATCAAGGAGCGCAAGTTCTTCCACGAGTGGGTAGGGAATCACATCACATTCGCCGGTGAGAAGTTTTAGCATGCGTTTGTTTGCGTTTTGCGTAATCGAGTAGACTAATTGCTTGATCGCTGCCGGTTCACGCCAGTAGTTATCATGCCGCGTATAACGAATAATCAAGTCTTTACGAAAATCCTCGAAGACGAAAGGCCCAGTACCGATGGGGCGTTTGTCGAGCTGTTCTGGGGTGCCGCGGGCTAACAGTTCTGCGCCATACTCAGCTGATAGAATAATCGCAAAATCAGTGGCGAGATTCGCAAGAAACGAACTATCGCTACGCATCAGCGAAAATTCAACGGTGTGCGCGTCGACCGCCCGAATATCAGTTATCAGTTTATTGAGTCCGCTGGCGGTGAAAAATGGATAACTACCACCATTCACTTCGTGGTATGGATGGTCTTCATTGAGCCAACGGTGAAAGCTGAAAACAACATCTTCGGCATTGAATGTGCGACTCGGAGTAAACCAAGGTGTCGCATGAAACTCAACGCCCTGGCGCAAAGTGAAGCGGTAACGTTGACCGTTATCAAGCGCCTGCCATGAGGTTGCCAACGCCGGCACAAAGCTTTGTTGTTCTTCGTCGTAGTCAATAAGGCGGTCATAAAGTTGTGCAGAACTTGCATCGATGGTGGTACCGGAGGTGCCGAGTTGTGGATTAAAGCTCTCCGGATTCCCTTCTGAGCAGTACACAATTCCTTCTTGCAGGGGCGCAACCTCATGCGCAGCAGGGCTACAGCCACCGAGTAAAGCCGATACCGTTGCGAGGGGGACCACAATTCCAAGTTTAGCGAAGCGCATTTAGCTCGTTGACCCGTCCAATAATGAGTATTTTTTAAGATAACCACGTAATTGATGATAGGTGAGCCCTAGCATTTCCGCAGTTTTCTTTTGATTGAATTGTGCATGGCTTAGGGCCTGTTGTAAAACTTCAGTTTCGAAGTTGGCTACAGCGTCTTTAAACTCAATCGGTCCTTTGCTGAAATCAACGGTCGACGTTGCGTTGTCAGCAGCACTCTGGGGCGCTTCATTTGGTGACTTTTGTTCTATAGGCGCTGCAGGTTTACTGCGGTGAGCCGCAACTTGAGGACGCCAAGGGCTAGCGAAAGGGTCAATGATGATTTGGTCGAGCGGTATTGCACCACTACCTAATCGATACACCGAACGCTCTATGACATTCTTCAGCTCTCGAATATTGCCCGGCCAGTGATAGTCTAGCAGTGCGTTTTTCGCGCGTTCGGTGAAGCCACTGAAGAGTTCGAATTGCAGTTCGCGCGCCATTTGTATTGCGAAGTGCTCGGCGAGAACCATAATGTCTTCGCGGCGCTCACGTAACGGTGGCAGGGTAATAACGTCAAAGGCAAGACGGTCGAGTAGGTCGGCACGAAACTCGCCGTGTTCGGCGAGGCTGGGCAAATCTTCATTGGTTGCCGCAATTAAGCGCACGTCTGTGCAGACGGTTTTGCTGCCGCCGACACGCTCAAACTCACCGTATTCAATAACTCGTAGAATCTTTTCCTGTACCAGGGCAGAGGTGTTGGCTAATTCATCGAGAAACAGTGTGCCTTGGTCGGCGCGTTCGAACCGTCCTTCGTGGCGTTTTTGCGCGCCGGTAAAAGCGCCAGCTTCGTGGCCGAAGAGTTCACTTTCTAGCAAGCTTTCACTAAGTGCCGCACAGTTGAGCTTTACGTAGCTCTGTTCCCAGCGTTCGGAAAGAAAGTGCAGGCGGGCAGCTATAAGTTCTTTACCCGTACCGCGCTCGCCAATGATCAAAACAGGCTTGGTCAGCGGTGCAATTTGCGAGACTTGCTCTAGAACGGCAAGAAAACTATTGGCCTCACCGATTAGGTTATCCGCTTCTCTTGAGCGACGCATGAAGAGCCCCTTTATAGTTGTTGTGTGCTGGCAACTGCGTATGGTGGTTAATTTGACTAATTATTAGTGTATTTGATAACGCTGGTGGGTCAAACAAAAATTTGCTTTGTACGGATAAATAGCTAAAAATCAGTCAATTAATGCGATTTGAAAAAGTTGGCACGGTACCTGCATTGTTATTAGCGACCGTAAAGTAACAGTTTCGAATCACAAGATGAGGACACGAACATGGGTATCTTTTCACGTTTTACTGATATCGTAAATTCGAACATCAACGCCATTTTGGACAAAGCAGAAGATCCAGAAAAAATGGTACGTTTGATTATTCAAGAAATGGAAGACACCTTGGTGGAAGTTCGTTCTACTTCAGCGCGCTTAATCGCTGAGAAGAAAGACACTGAACGCCAAATGGCACGCTTCCAAACTGAGCAGAGTGAGTGGGAAAAGAAAGCGGAACTTGCATTGAGCAAAGACCGTGACGACCTGGCACGCTTAGCTCTAGTTGAAAAACGCAAAGCAAATGACGCTGTCACGAGCTTAGAGAGTGATATCGAGCGTATCAACGAGCATTTGAATAAGCTCAACGAAGAAGTTGGCCAGCTGCAAGAAAAACTAGCGGATGCCAAAGCACGTCAAAAAACCATTATTATGCGTCAACGCGCTGTCAGCAGCCGTCTCGAAGTGAAAAAACGCATCGATAGCGGAAAAATTGATGATGCAATGCTACGTTTCGAACGCTACGAGTCTAAAATTGATGACTTAGAGTCGCAGGTTGAAGCCTATGACATGGGTAAAAAGACCTTACGCGACGAGTTCGCAGAGCTTGAAGGCGAAGACCAAATCTCTGACGAGTTAGAAGCAATGAAAGCTCGTGTGAAAAAAGATAAAAAAGCTGAGTAATTGATTCGCAGGCATGGCATCACCCGCACACAGCGGGTGTACGCCAGCAGCGAAGTGACCAGAAGTGAGTATAGGGAACCCTTATTATGGCCGATGTACTTGTACCGATGATTGCAGTGCCCCTGATTTTGTTCATGATTTTCGTGGCACCTATCTGGGTCATCATGCACTACCGCAGTAAGAAAAAAATTAGCCAGGGACTGTCGCAAGAAGAAATTCATGACTTGCAGCAATTAGCCCAAAAAGCAGAACAGATGCGTGAGCGCATCAAGACCCTTGAAGCTATTCTTGATGCCGACGCTCCAACTTGGAGAGAACGCAAATGAGTTATGACAACGACAAGAAACCGCGCAAGCAATTGTTGCGCGACAAAGCAAATGCCAAAGTTGCCGGCGTCTGTGCCGGTATCGCAAACTACTTCAATATTGAAGCATGGTTAGTGCGGATAATTGTCGTAACTGCAGTGATCTTTGGTCACGGATTTGTCGTCATACTTTATATTGCCGCGTGGATGATTTTAGACGAAGCGCCAGCTCCGCAAGCGAACAATGGACATAAGACGGTAGGGGTGAAAACCAAAGTCTACCAGGCGGGCGAGCCTCCGCGTGCGGCATTTCACGACATTGATGAAGAGTATCGTGAACTAGAAGGACGCTTACAAGCTATGGAACGCTATATCACCTCAAATGCCTATAAGGTCGATCGCGAGCTTAAAAACCTCTAAGTTGATCAGGCTCAATACGCAAGTGGAAAATTTGCGTTACACCCGCAGCGCAACTTCGTCAGTCTGACAAGTTGCGTTGCGCATGGCCAGCATGCACTCTTTGTAATGTCGACAAAGTGCTCGACGCAAGGAGGATAAACTGCCAATGCGCAATAACCATAACGACAAACCGCAATGGCAGCCAGCGACTATGACGATTCATGGTGGTAAGCACCGTGATGAACATGGCGCATTGGTTGCACCGCTCTATCAGACTGCGACGTTTGCCTTTGCAAACACGGCGCAGGGCTCTGCACGTTTTGCTGGCGAGGAAGCTGGCTACATCTATTCACGCTTAGGTAATCCAACCACCGACGAGTTAGAAGCGCGTATAGCGCAGCTCGAGGGCTATCCAGCAGGTGCAGCCTGTGCAACAGGTATGGGTGCAGTTTCGGCTGCGATGCTGGCGTTTTTAGAGCAGGGCGACCATGTGGTCGTTGCGGATGCAATCTACGGCTGTAGCTTTGCCTTATTCTCGCACCTATTCGCCAAGTTTGGTATTAGCGTCGACTTTGTTGACATGACCCATGCCGACAATGTTGCTGCTGCGATGCGCAGTAACACCAAAATGGTCTTTGTTGAAACGCCAGCGAATCCGCATCTGAAAATTATTGATATTGCTGCGGTAAGTGAAATTGCCCACCGCCAGCAAGCGCGAGTGATTGTCGACAATACCTTTATGACCCCCCTATTGCAGCGTCCACGCGAGCAGGGCGCAGACATCGTCATCCATAGTGCGACGAAGTATTTGAATGGACACGGTGACGTTGTCGCAGGCCTGATCTGTGGTAGCGCTGAAGATATCGAATTAATCAAGATGACGACGCTTAAAGATATGGGGGCGACGATGAGCCCGCACGATGCTTGGTTGATCTTGCGTGGTCTAAAAACACTTGATGTGCGTATGGAACGACATTGTAAGAATGCCGTGCGCGTGGCTGACTATTTGCAGCAGCATAAGATGGTTCGCAGTGTTTACTATCCAGGGTTCGCCGATCATCCAGCGCAGCGCCTCATGGGAACTCAGATGCATGGACCCGGCGCCGTTATAGCTTTTGAATTGGATGGTGATATCGCGACTGCGCGACAGGTACTCGACAGTTTAGAACTCATTACCATCGCGGTCAGTCTTGGTGATGCCGAAACCTTAATTCAGCATCCGGCCTCGATGACGCATTCGCCTTATACACCAGAAGCCCGAGCCAAAGCGGGTATTAGCGACACTTTAGTGCGCATTTCGGTGGGTTTAGAGGCCGTAGAGGATGTTATTGCCGATTTAGAACAAGCATTTATAAAAGCAGAACAATTAAAAACGATACAACATACAGAACAGCAAGGGGAACCTTTGACTTATGGGTAAACAAAGCCAATACGTTTCACGCCAGCCAGACGAAAACGGTATTATCGACTGGAGTGACGAAGAGAACGCGGTATGGCGCGATTTGGTTGCTCGCCAGTTAAAACATATTCCAGGTAAGGCCTGTGATGAGTATATGCATGGCCTCGAGTTACTCGATTTACCGCAAGATCGTATTCCGCAGCTGCAGGAAATCAATCAGGTCCTAGAAGCGACGACAGGATGGCAAGTCGCTCAGGTACCGGCGTTGATCCCGTTTGATGAATTTTTCCGTTTACTCGCCAACAAGCAATTTCCTGTGGCGACATTCATTCGGACACGCGAGGAATTCGATTATTTGCAAGAGCCAGATATTTTTCATGAAATCTTTGGCCACTGCCCTCTATTAACGAATCCCGCATTCGCGCACTTTACCCACCAATACGGCAAGTTAGGTTTAAACGCGACGCCGAAAGAGCGTGTTTATTTGGCGCGCTTATATTGGTTTACCGTCGAGTTTGGTTTGTTGAATACCGCAGAGGGTCTGCGCATTTACGGCGGTGGCATTCTCTCATCGCCAGGTGAAACAGAATACGCGATTCATAGCGACAAGCCTGAGCGTAAACCGCTGGTACCACTCGATGCCCTGCGCACGCCGTACCGCATCGATATCATGCAACCTATCTACTATACTATCGAGTCAACCGAGCAATTATTTGATATTGCCGATCTCGACATTATGGCGCTGGTTCACGAAGCGATGGAGCTCGGTTTGTTTGAGCCGAAGTTCCCCCCCAAAGACGCCGCTTGAGTAAACACTTTTCAGTAAAGACAATTTGGAGTCAGAAATGTCTGATTTAAAACAGCAAAAATGTGAAGCTTGTAATGCAGAAGCGCCGAAAGTAAGCGATGAGGAGCTTGCTGAGTTGATGCGCGAAATCCCTGATTGGACGCCGGTTACGCGTGATGGAGTGATGCAACTTGAACGCGAGTTTAAGTTCAAAAATTTCAAAAAAGCATTGGCGTTCACGAATCGCGTAGGTGAAATTGCAGAAGATGAATTTCACCATCCAACGTTAGTCACAGAGTGGGGTAAAGTGACCGTCACTTGGTGGACGCACGCCATCAATGGCCTTCATAAAAATGATTTCATTATGGCGGCGCGTACCGACGCAGTACTAGACGCAGAATAAAGTGCATTAGCCGCAAAACGTGCATTAAAAAGCCTCTACCTAGTGACGGGTAGAGGCTTTTTTGTGTATACTATTGTTTACATTTTCCGTTTCATGAAGAAGTAGCGATGCGTCTCGAGATTACTTGTGATGACCGTTTAGGCTTATGCCAAGATGTTTTGCAGATTTTGCGGGACCGTGAAATTGATCTTCGCGGTATCGAAGTGGATCCGAAAGGCAAAATCTTTCTCAATTTTCCTGAGTTAGAATTCAAAGATTTTCAGCATTTAATGCCCGAAATACGCCGTATTCCGAATGTAAAAGACGTCAAAACAGTCGCTTTTATGCCTTCTGAACGGGAACATTTTGAGTTTAGTTTGCTCCTCAATAAGCTTCCTGATCCGGTTTTATCAGTCGATGCCAAAGGCTCGATAGATATCGCCAACGATGCCGCTGTATTGCTGCTTTCCGATACCCGTCAACATCTACCAGGCACTGCTATTGCCCAGTGGTTAAGTGGCTTTAACGTACAACGCTGGTTAGAGCGCGAGCCGACCGAGCCACATACGACGCAAGTCACGATTAATGGCGCGAAGTATTTTGCTGAACTGATGCCCATTTGGGTTAAAGACGAGCATGAAGCCACCAGTTTTGCAGGCGCTGTATTGACGTGTAAACCACAACCATTGAGTCAGCAGTGGCAGCGCACCGGGCAGCACGACGCCTTTTATCAACTGCTTGGTGAACATGCCAGTATGCGCAAATTGATTAAAGAAGCGCGACGCATGGCGGAGCTGAATGTGCCATTACTTATTCAAGGTGAGACGGGGGTAGGTAAAGAACTATTAGCCCGCGCCTGTCACCAGGCGAGTCCGCGTGCTGAGCAACCGTTCCTTGCGGTCAATTGTGCAGCGCTACCCGATAACGTCGCGGAAAGTGAACTGTTTGGTCACGGCAAAGGCAGTTTAGGTCCTCATACCGAAGCCAAAAAGGGCATCTTTGAACAAGCCAATGGCGGTACCGTGTTGCTTGATGCGGTTGGGGAGATGTCCAATGGTTTGCAAGCAAAGCTTTTGCGTTTTATTCAAGATGGTAAATTCCGCCGTATCGGTGAAGAGGCTGAGGTTACGGTTGATGTGCGGATTATTTGCTCTGCGCGGGATGACCTTTTGGAGCGGGTTGAAGCAGGAAGCTTCCGTGAGGACCTTTACTATCGCTTGAACGTACTTACCCTGCTGTTGCCGCCATTACGCGAGCGCAAGAGCGATATCCCCTTGTTAGCAGATCATTTCACCCTACAGGCGTGCCAGCGGCTGGGGCGCAGTTTGGTGCTGTTGACTGCTGATTGCCGCGAACTACTGCAACGCTATCAGTGGCCCGGCAATGTGCGCCAATTAGAAAATGTGCTTTTCCGTTCGGTTTCGATGCTTGAAGGGGAGCGCCTGACTGCGGACGACCTACACCTACCTGAAGCGGGCGCGCTGCAAGAAAATGTTGCCGTAGATCTAGAAGAAGGTAGCTTGGATGAAGCGGTGAAGAAGTTTGAAGCGACGATTTTGCGTCGTTTGTACCCAAGCTATCCAAGTACCCGCCAATTAGCGAAAAAATTAGGGCTGTCACATACAGCCGTGGCAAATAAATTACGTGATTATGGTATCGGCAAACAGCGCCGAAAAACCAGTAAGGCTGCCACGAAGTAAAGATATCTTGACGAACCGGAACGACGAATGTAACTGTTTAGCTACACTGTGATCGTCGATCTGCTCAAGGTTTCTGCAGATTGATTGATCTGTATCAAAAGCTTTACATTTATCCAGTCATTGCGGTGGAGCACTATCTCCATCGCGTTACTGGCGCTTCTTACAGTCCCATAGTAGAACTTAGGGTATTACAAACCCATTCGCTGCGGTCATGTGTCGTATTGGCGCAGCAAGAACGAGGACTACAGAATGACTGATATAAACTATAACCCACTGCAAACCGACGGCTTTGAGTTCGTTGAGTACACAGCTCCAAATGCTGAGGGTATTGCTGCACTTAAAGACCTGTTCGATAAGCTTGGCTTCACCGAAGTGGCGAAACACAAAAGCAAAGAAGCTTGGTTATACAAGCAGAATGACATTAACTTTATCATCAATGCTGAGAGCGGCGGTCAGGCAGAAGCTTTTGCTAAGGATCATGGCCCAAGTGTTTGTGGCATGGCGTGGCGGGTAAAAGACGCCAAACATGCCTTTGAGCATGCGGTGAAAAATGGCGCGAAGCCATTCCAACGCCAGTTAGGCGCCAATGAAGCGGACTTCCCAGCTGTCTATGGTATCGGTGAAAGCGTACTTTACTTTATCGATAACTACGCAGGCCAAGGCGTTTACGCTGATGACTTCGACTTCTACGACAACTGGGAAGAGAAAATGCGTGAGCACGCTGCCGGTCTGTACGAAGTTGATCACCTAACTCATAACGTATTCCGTGGCAACATGGATACTTGGGCGGGCTTTTATGAGCGTATTGGTAACTTCCGTGAAATTCGTTATTTCGATATCGAAGGTAAGCTGACTGGCTTACTTAGCCGAGCGATGACAGCGCCATGCGGCAAAATCCGTATTCCAATTAATGAATCTCACGACGACAAATCACAAATTGAAGAATACTTGCGTGAATACAAAGGTGAGGGCATTCAGCATATCGCGTTAACCTCTGACAATATCTATCAAACCGTGCGCGACTTGCGCAAAATTGGTATGGACTTCATGCCAACGCCTGATACTTATTACGAGAAAATCGACGAACGTGTTGAAGGACACGAAGAGAATGTGGATGAGCTACGCGAGTTGCAGATCCTTATTGATGGCGCGCCGATGAAAGATGGTATTTTGCTGCAAATCTTTACGCAAACCGTGATTGGCCCAGTGTTCTTTGAAATTATTCAGCGCAAAGGCAACGAAGGTTTCGGTGAAGGTAACTTTAAGGCGTTATTTGAGTCGATTGAAGAAGATCAAATCCGTCGAGGAGTATTAAGCGATGCGTAAATGGATCAGCTTTCCGAAACAAGTAGGTGTGAGCTCGAAACAGGCGCACGCAGACTTCCCGGAGCAGGCGATCTATGAACGTGAAGTCGGGCGTAGTGGTTTTTTCGGCCCGGCTACGCATTTTCATCATCGTCACGCCCCGACGGGGTGGAGCGAATGGGAAGGCGAACTGCGTCCGCGTAATTTCGATTTTAATAAGCTCGACAACGTTACGACGGCGTCACCGTGGCAAGTGCCATTATTGTTACACAATGCGCAGTGCAAGTTCCGCATTTGGCATTGTCACGAAAAGATGGACTTCTTGGTCCGCAATGCCGATGGTGATGAACTTCTGTTCATACACGAGGGGCGTACTGAGCTGTTTTGTGACTACGGCCACATTACCTTAGAAAAAGGTGATTACTTCAGTATTCCGCGCTCGACTTCATGGCGTTTAGAGCCCCTTGAGCCGCTACAGATTGTGATGATAGAGGCCACCAACAGCGCTTTCCAATTGCCGGAAAAAGGTTTAGTTGGGAATCACGCAATTTTCGACCCTGCGTGTTTGGACACGCCGGACATAGACGAGGCTTTCAAAGCTCAATACAGCGAAGATGAGTGGCGTGTTGAAGTGAAGCGTCATGGTAAAGTGTCGCGCATTACGTATCCATTTAACCCGCTCGATGCCGTGGGTTGGCATGGTGATTTAGCGCCGGTACGCATCAATTGGCGCGACATCCGTCCTTTAATGAGCCATCGTTATCATCTTCCGCCTTCGGCCCATACAACTTTTGTAGCCGATGGCTTTGTGGTCTGCACTTTTGTACCGCGCCCGATCGAATCTGACCCGGGTGCGTTGAAAGTGCCGTTCTATCATAACAACGACGATTACGATGAAGTGTTGTTCTATCACGAAGGCGACTTTTTCAGCCGTGATAACATTGATAAAGGCATGGTAACCTTCCACCCGGCAGGCTTTACCCATGGCCCGCATCCAAAAGCATTCCAAGCTGGCCTAGAGTATCGCAAAAAGTTCACCGATGAAGTTGCGGTGATGCTCGATACCCGCAACCCACTTGAAATGGGTGAGGTTTGTGCCGGAGTAGAAAATCCGGACTATGTATACAGTTGGCAAGCAAAAGACGAAAAGGCTAAATAATTTATGAAATTTGCAACCTATCGAAATGGTACACGCGATGGTCAACTCATGTTGGTCAGTCGTGATCTTACGAAAGCTGTTGCGGTTCCAGCGTTGGCTGCGACCTTACAGGAAGTTCTTGATGACTGGGAAGGCCTCGCGCCAGAATTAGAAAAGGCTTACGCCGCACTCAATAGCGGCGAGCTTAGCGATGCTGTCGCATTTGACGAGAGTCTGTGTGAGTCACCTTTACCGCGTGCGTATCAATGGGCTGATGGCAGTGCTTATGTGAACCACGTTGAGCTCGTGCGCCGTGCGCGGAATGCTGAAATGCCACCGAGCTTTTGGACCGATCCACTTATGTATCAAGGTGGCTCGGACGATTTTCTTGGGCCGAAGGATGATATCGAAATGGCCGACACTTCATGGGGTATCGACTTTGAAGGCGAAGTTGCGGTCATCACTGATGACGTACCCATGGGCGTTAGCGCCGACGATGCAGGGCAATACATACGGCTCTTAATGTTGGTGAACGATGTGTCATTGCGTGGCTTGATTCCGAATGAATTGGGCAAAGGGTTTGGCTTTTTCCAATCGAAGCCATCCTCAGCGTTCTCGCCGGTTGCAGTGACGCCAGACGAGCTAGGCGATGCGTGGCGTGATAACAAAGTGCATTTACCACTGCTGAGTGTTTACAACGGCAACGATTTCGGAAAACCTAATGCCGGCGAAGACATGACGTTTGATTTCGCACAACTGGTCGCTCATGCGGCGAAAACCCGTCACTTAAGTGCCGGCGCTATTATCGGCTCAGGAACGGTATCCAACAAGCAGGGCACCGATCACGGCAGTGCGATAAGCGAAGGCGGCGTTGGCTATAGCTGTATTGCCGAAGTGCGGATGATCGAGACGATCCGTGATGGTAAGCCAGCAACAGGATTTATGCAGTTTGGCGATACCATTAAAATGGAAATGAAAGACGCCGATGGAAAGAGTATTTTTGGCAGTATTGACCAAAAGGTCGTACAGTATAAGCCTGAATAACGTTTTTTAATTGGAGTCTGTACTATGGAACTCTATGGTTACTGGCGCTCAAGCGCCAGTTATCGCACGCGCATCGCGTTAAATTTTAAAGAGCTCGATTATAATTATTTGCCGGTGCATTTGTTGAAGGATGGCGGGCAGCAGCATCAACGCGCGTACCGTCAGCTTAATCCCAATGGCTTGGTACCGACATTGGTTGATGGCCAAGTTATTTTGCATCAGTCACTGGCGATTATTGAGTATCTTGAAGATAAGTATCCGGAACCCAGCTTACTGCCTGGCTCACCGCGTCAGCGTGGCGCGATTCGAGCGCTCGCGCTTGATTTAGCGAGTGAGTTGCAGCCGCTCATTAATTTACGGGTGCAGCAGTACTTGAAGAAAGAGCTCGAAGTAACTGACACACAGAAACAGGCTTGGCTCGATCATTGGTTTGCCGAAAGCTTTCGGGCTTTCGAGAAAAACCTTGAGGAAGTGGCTGGTACTTATTGCGTTGGCGATACTTTTAGCTTGGCGGACGTGTGTTTGGTTCCCCAGGTTTTCAGCGCACAACGTTTCGGTATTAAGCTTGATGACTACCCGATCTTGATGGGGGTCTATGAACGATTAGTCGAGTTACCTTTTGTTGCCGCCGCGCATCCTAGCAAGCAGCCTGATGCTGAAGGCTGATCGCAAGAAATTAGAATTTCATCGCACGCCATGAATGCCCAGCTCGTAAGTTGCTGGGCATTTTGCTTTAATGACTCAGAATTAACTACAGGGAACCATCGAATGAAAACAAAATTTGCCGTTTCGCTGCTAGCTGCATTTGTTGCAGCTTCCTGTGCAGCGACCCAACCGAGCTCGAGTAGCGCCGCCGCGCAGCAAGCACCAACGACGCTTGAGTTACAGAGCCCCGCCACGCAAGCACAAACCGCCGCCGGCGAGCTTACCATTAAGCAAATCATGGCTGATCAGGACTGGGTTGCACGTTCGCCGAACTCTGCCTACTGGATGGCGGATGGTAGTGGTGTACTCTATCAGCAAAAACGTGCGGGCAGCGTGGTAAGCGACTGGTATCATTTACCCTTAGGTGGCGAAGAAGCGCATAAAGTACCACTTGAGAAGCTGCACAATTATGCCTACAACGACGGTGTTTATAATGCTGACCGCAGCCTGTTGGCGTATACCTTCGAAGGCAATGTTTTTGTGCGCGATTTGGCTGCGGGTGAAACACGCCAATTGACCCGTGATGATGCGCGTCAATCGCAATTAATCTTTCTAACCGACGGTCGCTTGGCGTACCGTGAAGGAAACGAGTTCTTTGCTGTCGATGTTGCTACGGGGTTAACAGTGCAACTCGCTACGTTGGCGACGCGCAGTAAGCCGCAAGCGGTTAATGAGCCGAAAGATTTTATTGCGAAAGAACAAGTTGAACTGATTGAATTCGTTCAAAAAGAACGCCGTGATCGTCAAGCGCGTGCCGATCATGACGCCGAATTAGCGGCTGCGAATGAGTCTTTAGCACCAGAACCGTTTTACTTAGGTGACAATAAACAAATCGTGGCGGCGAGCCTATCGCCTGCAGGCGACAAAATGATTGTTGCTATTACCACGCCACAAAGCTGGCGAGATGACGGCGATATTATGCCGAATTATGTGGCGGAAGATGGTCGCGTGAAGGCCGAGTCGGTGCGTCGCCGCGTAGCGGATGCTCAGCCAGTTGAACATCAGGTACTGTTACTTGATCTCACGAGCGGTGAGCAAACGCAGGTGACCTACAATACGTTGCCAGGCTGGAATGAAGATGTTTTAGCCGAGGTGAAAGCGGAAAACTATGCGGCTGAGGGTAAAACTTACGAGAGTAAGCAAGCACCGCGTGCGATCACCATGATGCAAGATTGGGGCTGGAGCAGCGGTGCCATCCGTTGGTCGGAGCAAGGCGAAAACGCCGTGGTGATGCTCGAGGCATGGGATAACAAAGATCGCTGGATTGCTTCAGTCGACTTCGCTGGCAAGCAACTGGTGAGTGAGCATCGCTTGCACGATGACGCTTGGATTAACTATACCCACAACGAATTTGGTTTCGTGCCAGGAAGCTCGAATACCATTTGGTTCCAGAGTGAGGAGGATGGTTATGCGCATCTTTACACCAAGCAACTCGGTGGCGCGCAACAACAACTGACCTCGGGTAAATTCGTGACTGAGAATCCTATTGCTGATCCAGTAACGCAAAGCTTGTATTTTACTGCTAACCAAGAACACCCTGGTATTTATGAGCTGTACCGAGTGAACTTCGCTGGCGGTGACATGGAAACGCTAACCGACCTTGATGGAATGGTGGAGTCGTTCAATCTGAGTCCTGACCGTGAACGGGTGTTGTTCAATTATTCGAGTGCATTACAGCCGAGCGAACTGTACAGCGTTACTTTAGGTGAAAACGCCGCTGCTGAACGCTTAACTGAGACGGTCACCGATACCTTCCAGAGTTATGCTTGGACAGTACCAGAAATCGTCCCTGTCCCTTCCAGTCATGTTGACGACCCTATTTATACCCGCGTTTACTATCCAGAGGGATACGATGCCGAGCGCGCGGAGCAATATCCAGCAGTCGTCTTTATTCACGGCGCCGGTTATTTGCAAAATGCGCATGCCGGTTGGTCAGGTTATCAGCGCGAATTCATGTTCCACACCTTCCTGAATCAGCAGGGCTATGTGGTGTTCGATTTGGATTATCGCGGCTCGAAAGGTTATGGGCGTGACTGGCGCACGGCTGTTTATCGTCAAATGGGTACGCCGGAAGTCGAAGACCTTGTGGATGTTGTCAAATGGGCAGGTGAGAATACCAATGTTGATACCGAGCGCATGGGCACCTATGGCGGTTCCTATGGTGGCTTCTTGACCTTTATGGCGTTGTTCAAAGAGCCAGGCTTGTTCAAAGCAGGGGCAGCTTTACGCCCAGTGTCTGATTGGGCGCATTACAACACTGGTTATACGTCGAACATCCTCAACTTACCGAGTGATGATCCGATTGCCTATCGCCGCAGTTCACCTATCTACTTTACTGAAGGTCTCGAAGATGCGCTGTTGATCAACTCACCAATGGTGGATAATAACGTGTTCTTCCAAGATAGTGTGCGTTTGGTACAACGATTGATTGAACACGAAAAAGAAGATTTTGAGACAGCAATCTTCCCAGTTGAGCCGCATGGTTTCCGTCAGCCGTCGAGTTGGTTAGATGAATACCGTCGTATCTTTAAGTTGTTCGATGAAAACTTGAAGTAACAAGCGATAAGAAATAAAAAAGCCGGGCAGTGGTGACACTGTCCGGCTTTTCTTTTGCGCTAGTGCTAAATGCTTAGGCGCTAGGCGAGCATTTGGTCATTTCTGACTGTGCCACTGACCTTGCTTGCGCTAAGCTCGCAACCGATGCAGCTTTGGCAATGGTCGCACGCTTACTATCGTCAGCGATGGCGAGCGGGGCATAAGCATCGGTTCGCGCAACTGGGGTTGCTTTTGCCATTGGTGCTGAAATCACTTTGCCTTTGGCTTTGCCGCGCGGTTGACTGGCAGCTTCTGTCGCTGCGGGCTCTGCAGGAGTTGCAGGAGTTGCAGGAGTCTCGACATCAGCTTTAGCAGCTTTCGCTTCGCTTGGTGTTTGATCCTGCTCTGGAGTCGAACTTTCAGCAGCAGAAGTCTCAGGATCAGAAGTCTCAGGGGCCGAAGCTTCTACTTGAGGGCTCTCAACTTTGTCAGTTGTGACTTCCTCGGTTTCAGATTCTTTAGCTTCAACTTCTTTAGTTGCAACTTCTGCGGCCTCTACCTTAGCTTCTGCTTTATCCTTGTTTGCAGGCTTGGCTTTAGGCGTTTCAGCTTCTGCATGAGGTTTTTTCTGCGTCGCAACGTCCTTCTCTACGTTGTCAGTTGCAGCGTCGCCAGTTTCCTTAGCACTTTCTTTTGCGCTCTCCGTTGCGCTTTCTGTCGCACTTGGCTCAGACAGCGAAAGTTCAGTTTGCATCGCATCAGCATTCGCATCCGTATTCTCTGCTTCTGCAGCTTTCTCTTCTTTGCGTCGCTGACCTGCAGCACGTTGATGACGAGGGCTACGACGTGAACGGTTACGGCCTTCACGCTTTGTTCCTTCAGCATCAGTTTGCTCGTCCAAGTTAAGCTCCGGAACTTGCTCCTCTGCAGGTTCTTTCGCCTTCACTTCAGCTTGTGCTTTCGCTTCCGCCTTAGGCTTCGCTTTGGTTTCTGCTTTCGTATCAGTTTTAACTTCGGCTTTTGCTTCAGGTTTACTTGCCGCTGCAGTTTGCGCCTCAACTTCTGACGTAGAAGTTTGCTCGGTTTTGCTCATGCGAACCGATTTCTCGAGTTTACGACGCTGACGGCGAGGTTTAGGCGTGTTTTCCTTTTCTGGAGCTGCGTTACTGCTATCGTTCTTCGCATCTTGCGTGTTCGCTGCAGCCGCTTGATCCTGACTGTTCGCATTGGCATTTTGACGGCCACGACCACGGCCGCGTCCACCACGGCGCTGGCCGCGATCTTGCTTCTGCTCATTCGTTGCGTCATTGGCTGATGACTTCGCGGTTTCAGCTTTGTCATCGGTTTTCTTCTCATCGTCACGATTGCGTTGACGATTATTACCGCGACGACGATTGTTTCCGCGCTGGTTATTACGGCCGCCACGACGGTTATTCGGGCGTTGACGCGAAGAACCTTGCTGCTTTTTCTTCTCTTGTCCGTCATCTTCACTGCTAAACAGTGAACTGAGCCATTTGCCTAAACGCTGCAAGAGTGATGGACCCGTAGCTTTTTTCGCTGCTGCAGGAGCAGGAGTTGGTGCAGGCGCAGCAGGTGCTTGTAAGCCTTTCAATGCTGGCTCTTCGAAGCTTGGCTTATCTTTATTCAAGACGACCTCAGTTGAGGTGTCTTCAGGTTTTTCGATCAAGGTAAAGCTATTTGCTTCGTCAACTTCATCATTGCGCAAGCGTTTTACGTCGAAATGCGGGGTTTCTAAATGTGGGTTCGGAATCACCAAAACCGACACTGAATGGCGTTTTTCGACTTCGTTGATCGAACTGCGCTTTTCATTGAGCAAGTAAGTCGCAACGGTCACTGGGACTTGTGCTTGTACCTGAATAGTATTGTCTTTGAGCGCTTCTTCTTCAATCAAACGCAGGATTGACAGTGCCAGTGACTCAGCTGAACGAATCGTGCCGTGACCATTACAGCGCGGACAAACGTGATTTGACGACTCACCTAACGATGGACGCAGACGTTGACGCGACATTTCCAATAGCCCGAAGCGTGAGATGCGCGCCACTTGGATACGGGCACGGTCTTGCTTCAAACTATCTCGTAAGCGGTTCTCAACTTCACGCTGATGCTTCACTGGCGTCATATCGATAAAGTCGATAACGACTAAGCCACCAACGTCACGTAAGCGTAGCTGGCGAGCGATTTCTTCAGCAGCTTCTAAGTTAGTCTGAAACGCTGTTTCTTCGATGTCGCCGCCTTTGGTAGCGCGCGCTGAGTTAATATCGATAGAGGTTAATGCTTCGGTTGGGTCAATGACAATTGAGCCACCTGAAGGTAAGCGAACTTCACGTTGGAACGCTGATTCAATCTGACTTTCCACTTGATAGTGGTTAAACAGTGGCACATCACCTTGATAGGTTTTGACACGGTTCACAAAGTCAGGACGGATCAAGGTAACGTGGTCACGCACTTGGGCGAAGACTTTCGGGTTATCAATCAGTACTTCACCAATATCGCGACGTAAGTAATCACGGATCGCACGGAAGACAACGTTACTTTCCTGGTGAATTAAAAATGGAGCAGGGCGTTCGCCTGCTGCTTTCTCGATAGCGCTCCAATGATGCACTAGGACGTTCAGGTCCCACTCAAGTTCTTCAGCTGATTTGCCTACACCAGCGGTACGTACGATTAACCCCATACCATCGGGCAACTGTAGGTTTTTCATTGCTTCTTTAAGCTCGGTGCGCTCGTCGCCTTCAATGCGGCGTGAGATACCACCGGCGCGAGGGTTATTTGGCATTAATACCAAATAACTGCCTGCCAGCGAGATGAAAGTGGTCAGGGCTGCGCCTTTTTGCCCACGTTCTTCTTTATCGATTTGTACAATGACTTCTTGGCCTTCAGAAACAACGTCTTTGATGTTAGGTCGGCCTGAGAAAGTGTAGCCTTTGGGGAAGTAGGTTTTGGCGATTTCTTTGAGAGGTAAGAAACCGTGACGCTCGGCGCCATAATCGACAAATGCAGCTTCAAGACTTGGTTCGATGCGGGTAATTTTACCCTTGTAGATATTTGCTTTTTTTTGTTCGTGGCCCGGACTTTCGATATCAAGATCGTATAAGCGTTGTCCGTCCACCAAGGCAACACGAAGCTCTTCTTGCTGTGTTGCGTTGATCAACATTCTTTTCATGGTTGTGACTCTTCTTTTCGTGCCACAACAGGGTACGAGGGCGCCTTCGCCATCGCTATTTCGAGATTGAATTGTAGACTGCCATCGCGCTATCGCAGCGTAGAATGACACCTCCCGTGGTGCTCTTTAGCTCTCACGTGAGGTACGCAATTGGTTACCAAGCCGAAATACGCTTGTGTTCGTACCGTGTTGTCGCAAATTATGCGTTAACATGACGTGGCTTGGTCTCATTAAATTCCATGCCATCAGGATCTCAAAGCAGTGTCTTGCACCCTTTGTATCGTGAAGTGGAGGTTGTGTCGCTATGAATAGCTTTGCGCCAAGCCACAACTAATTTTTGTTTGTTCTCTCGCGTACTAGGCTGTTATCAGCTCGCGAACCGCCTTCAATTTCAGTTCTGCTCCGATGCGGCTTTTACCGGAAGCCTGATTATCCCACGAAAAGCAACTGTAGTACAAGCTAAATTAAAGTAAGCAAAAAGAGCAGTCAGGCGAAAATCAAAATGTTAATATAGCCCCTATGAAAGAGACCTCTGATAATACAATTCAACACAAAGTGCGCTTGGTGACGATCGAAGCTGATTATGCCGAGCAGCGCATTGATAACTTTTTGCTCGCGCAATTGAAGGGTGTGCCGAAGTCATTGGTGTACCGCATTTTGCGTAAGGGTGAAGTACGCGTAAATAAGAAACGAGCGAAGCCCGATTATCGCTTACGTGCTGGTGACGAGGTACGTATTCCGCCGGTGCGTGTCGCGGAACGTAATCCTTTGCCTTCAGCCAACCTAGAACAAGTGCAAGCGTTAAACCACCAGGTACTCTATGAAGATGACTTGCTGATGGTGCTAAATAAGCCCGCTGGCCTTGCTGTGCATGGCGGCTCAGGTTTGCAATTTGGTCTTATCGAGAGTTTACGCGCGCTGCGCCCGCAAGCGAAACATCTCGAGTTGGTGCATCGGCTCGACCGCGAGACCAGCGGTTGTATTCTCGTGTCAAAACGCCGTTCGGCGCTGCGCTCTTTGCATGAACAACTCCGCTCAAAGACCATGGATAAGCGTTACTTGGCGTTGGTTCGTGGGCAGTGGCAGCCGCATGTGAAACTCATCGCTGCGCCATTACAGAAGAACACGTTGAAATCAGGTGAGCGGGTGGTGCGCGTCGATGCCACCGGCAAAGCTTCCGAAACGCGCTTTCGCATGGTGCAGTCGTTCCCTCAATGCAGTCTCGTCGAAGCCTCACCGATTACCGGGCGAACCCACCAAATCCGAGTGCATGCGTTGCATGCGGGACATCCTATTGCCTGTGATGATAAATACGGTGACCGCGTGTTTGATAGCGTGATGCAAGAGCTTGGCTTAAATCGGTTGTTTTTGCATGCCCACCAGTTGAGTTTTCAACATCCGCAGACAGGCAAGACCATTACCGTCAATGCACCGCTAGATGCAGTATTGCAAAAGACCTTGCAAGGTCTTGGTGGCGCTGACAAAGCACTGCGTAAAATTGGAGCTTAATGGTGACAAAACCCTATCAACTGCTCATTTTTGATTGGGACGGTACCTTGATGGACTCCATCGGTCGTATTGTCTCATCGATGCAAGCGACAGCAGCAGCATTAGAACTACCGGTTCCAAAGGCTGGCTCGGTGCGAGATATTATCGGTTTAAGTTTAGAACCTGCGATCGGTCGCCTGTTTGGACAATTATCTAGCACGCAATACGCTCAATTCTTAGCGGTGTACCGTGCCCAATATGTGGAGCTTGATACGACACCAACGCCGCTATTCTCTGGAGTGCCGGCGATGCTCGCAGAACTAGGTGGCCAAGGCTACCAGCTCGCCGTTGCCACAGGTAAAGCCCGCAGAGGTCTCGATCGCGTATTGCGCGAGTGTGGATTAGAGAGTGCGTTTACAATAACCCGCTGTGCAGACGAAAGTCGTTCGAAGCCTGATCCGCACATGTTGCATGAAATCATGGCCTATACTGGCATAGAGCAAAGCGCCACACTGATGATTGGTGACTCGATTCATGATCTTAGAATGGCGCAAGCTGCAGGTGTTGACGCCTTGGGTGTTGATTTTGGTGCGCATTCTGCTGAGCTATTATTAACCTGTGAGCCACGCGGCATTATTAGTGATTGGTCACAACTCGCTGCATTTTTACAGCACGGCAAACAAAGGAGCAGGGTTTGAGTAAAATCGTACTCGCGTCGACTTCGCCTTATCGACGGATGCTACTTGAAAAAGTACTACCAGACTTTGTTTGTGCCGCTCCGCATACCGACGAGACGGCGCAAACCAACGAAACAGCGCCGGCCTTGGTCGAGCGTTTAGCAATAGCCAAAGCCAAAGCGTTGGCTGCCGAGTATCCGGCACACTTCCTTATAGGCTCTGATCAGGTCGCGGTCGTTGATGATGTGATTCTCGGTAAGCCTGGGACTATGGAAAACGCGGTCAAACAACTGCAAGCAGCGCGCGGCAAGGTCGTTACCTTCTATACTGGGCTCGCTGTGTTCGATAGTAAACAACGACAACTGCAAAGTTGTGTGGAGCCGTTTGAAGTGCATTTTCGCGACTTAACCGATGCCGAGATCGAAGGGTATGTGGCACTGGAACAACCGCTCAACTGCGCAGGAAGCTTTAAAAGTGAGGGACTCGGCATCAGTCTGTTTGAGCGGCTAGCGGGTGATGACCCCAATACACTGATTGGCTTACCGCTAATACGACTGCTCGGAATGCTGCGCAAATGGGGCGTGAATCCCTTGATAAAAAGCTGAAAATCACTTGTTTTCGGGCGCTGAATCCTTTAACATTCGCGCCCTATGCAGAAGGTTCGTATTCCTATTTCGGTCGATCCGGTCAAAAGTGCCGGTAAACAATTGAGTTACGTGGGCTTAGTCCCAGGTAAGTCGATGACACGTTTACAAGAGCTTTTGGTAGAGCCCTGTGCAGATGTCGATGCTGAACTTGAGTTTGATCAAGATGCGCAAAACATCAAGCACATGAAAGGGCACGCTACGGTCTCAGTTACGGTCGCTTGCGAGCGCTGTGGTGAGCCAATGGACGTAGCTCTGGTAAGTAACTTTGTTTATGCACCAGTTACCAAACGCCAAACGGCCACCGATATGCCGAGTGATTACGAAGCCATAGAGTTAGATGAGCTTGGTGAGATCCAACTGCATCGAATTATTGAAGATGAGCTGATATTGGCGATGCCGGTAGTGGTCAAACACGACGAGCGCGAATGTCGGGTAGATAGTAATGCAATGCAATGGGGTGAGATTGATGACGCTCCAAGTGATAAGGAAAACCCTTTCGCTGTATTGCAAGAATTAAAGCGTAAATAAACTTAGGAGATAGCGTAAATGGCTGTACAACAGAATCGGAAAAGTCGTTCGAAGCGCGACATGCGTCGTTCTCACGATGCACTGAGCGGCCCTACACTGTCGGTTGACTCTACCTCTGGTGAAACGCATCGTCGTCACCACGTAACAGCTGACGGTTTCTATAAAGGCCGTAAAGTCGTAAACAAGTAATCCAGAATCGGAAGTGAGGCAATGGCCGCACTGACACTGGTACTTGATGCAATGGGGGGCGATCATGGCCCCTCTATTGTTATAGACGCATTGCACGATGCGTTACAACTATTCCCTCAACATCACTTTATTGTGGTCGGCGATGAAGCCGAGCTCAAACCTCTCTTACAAGCAAAACGACTTCTCGAACACGATCGCGTAAGACTGCAACATGCGAGTCAAACCGTCACCATGTCGGATAAACCTGGTTACTCGTTACGCGCAAAGCCTGACTCTTCGATGCGAGTGGCGCTCGAACTTATTGCCGATGAGCAAGCTGCCGCCTGTATTAGTGCAGGGAATACCGGTGCGTTGATGACGAAAGCGTATTTCTCTTTGAAAACGTTGCCTGGAGTCCTGCGTCCTGCATTGATGTCGGCACTTCCACAAGCATCGGGCAAAAGTGCGTTTCTTCTCGATCTGGGTGCTAATCCTGTGTGTGACTCTGATACCCTGTTTCAATTTGGCATCATGGGTGCTGTTGCGGCGCGTGAGGTTTTAGGTATCGAAAACCCCCGTGTTGCGCTTTTGAACATGGGCGAAGAAGATATCAAAGGCAACGACGTCGTGAAGTCGACCGCGCAGCTTTTTCAACAATCACGTGCGATCAATTATATCGGTTTTATTGAGGGTGATGACTTATTCGCCGACAAAGCCGATGTCATTGTCTGTGACGGTTTTGTTGGCAACATTGCACTGAAAAGCTGCGAAGGACTTGCTGAACTGCTACTCAATAATATTCGTGCCAATATCAATGCTCATTGGCTTACCCGTTGGTTTGTAAAATTATTTTATCATCGCCTGCAACGTTCGTGGGACTGGTTGAAGCCCGACCACTACAACGGTGCAAGTTTGATAGGATTGCGAGGCGTTGTTATTAAAAGCCACGGTGATGCGAATGCTAAGGCATTTTTAAGTGCCATCAAGCAAGCCGTGGAAGAGACGCAACAGGACCTCCCGACGCGTATTCGTGATCAGGTGGAAAAAGTTCTCCTAGAGCAAGAATAAGGTTCTTATGTTTGCAAGAATTGCAGGGACTGGCCATTACTTACCGGCACAGTGTCTGACCAATGCTATGCTTGAGCAACGTGTCGAAACCAGTCATGAATGGATTGTGGAACGCACAGGTATTCATCAACGTCATATTGCGAGTGCGAGTGAAAATGCTGTAACCATGGGCGTGGTTGCCGCGCGCAGGGCTCTCGAAGCCGCGGATTTAGCGATTGATGCAGTTGACCTCATTGTGGTGGCGACCACCTCGAATGATCGCGCTTTTCCCAGCGTTGCCTGTGAGATTCAAGCTGCACTTACTGAACAAAATATTCCAGCATTTGATGTTGCTGCAGCATGTTCAGGCTTTTTATTCGCAATGAGTGTTGCGGACCAGTATATTCGCAGCGGTACCTATAAAAATGTACTAGTCATTGGTACCGACGTGCTTTCACGCTTGTGTCGACCTGATGACCGCAATACCATTATTTTGTTTGGTGATGGTGCCGGAGCGGCGGTACTACAAGCCAGTCCACAACCAGGTATTTTATCAACCCACCTCTACAGTGCAGGTGAGTTTGCGGATCTACTCGGTGTCAATCACGTACAGCGTCATAGCGACGAAAGTGCCGAAGCGCTCAGTGAAGCTTGGATGTATATGAAAGGCAATGAAGTCTTTAAAGTTGCCGTAAGTAAGCTGAGTGAACTCGTAAGTGAGACCTTGGCTGCGAACGCCATGTCGGCCGAAGATTTAGATTGGTTGGTGCCGCATCAGGCGAATTTACGCATCATCAAAGCCACTGCAAAGAAATTAAAAATGCCGATGTCGCAAGTCATCACGACGCTGGAAGACACGGGCAATACTTCGGCAGCGTCAGTGCCTATTGCGCTTGATGTTGCCATACGCGATGGCCGTATCAAACGCGGACAGAATTTATTATTGGAGGCCTTCGGCGGAGGATTCGCTTGGGGGTCTGCACTTATCAATTATTAGCAAGGAACTAACTATGCGCGCATTTATTTTCCCTGGGCAAGGTTCTCAGAGTGTGGGAATGCTGGCTGATTTAGCGGCTGAGTATCCTTTAATAGAAGAGACGTTTGCACAAGCGAGCGAAGCCCTTGGGTATGACTTATGGCAACTCGTGCAAGATGGGCCTGTAGAAAAGCTAAATGAAACACAGCGTACCCAGCCAGCGCTACTTGCTGCGAGTGTTGCGATTTACCGTGTGCTTGAAGCGCAAGGCGTACCTGCTCCAGAATGGATGGCGGGACACAGTTTAGGTGAGTATTCTGCGCTGGTGTGTAGTGGTGCAATGGATTTTGCTGATGCGATTCAATTGGTTGCTAAGCGCGGTGAGTTGATGCAAGAAGCCGTGCCCGCGGGTGTAGGCGCCATGGCCGCTATTATTGGCTTGGATGATGCTCGCGTCGAAGAAGCATGTGCAGCAGCAGCGGGTGACCAAGTGGTAAGCGCTGTGAACTTTAACTCACCGGGGCAGGTGGTGATTGCTGGCCACGCGGAAGCGGTTGAGCGGGCCGGTGAGGCTTGCAAAGAAGCAGGCGCGAAGCGCGCGTTACCACTACCGGTAAGCGTGCCGTCGCACTGTGCGCTGATGCAACCCGCGGCAGAACAACTAGCGGTTGAACTAGGTAAAATCACCCTGCGCACGCCGAATGTGCCAGTAGTGAACAACGTCGACGTGAAGGTCGAACGTGAGGCGGATGCGATTCGCGATGCATTAGTACGCCAGCTATACTCGCCGGTACGTTGGACTGAAACGGTTCAGCATTTAGCCGAACAAGGTGTAACGGAACTCTATGAAATTGGTCCAGGCAAAGTGCTCAGTGGCCTTACCAAACGCATCGATAAAGCCCTGCAAAGCGATGCGATCAATACAGTTGAAAGTATTCAAAAGGTGCAAGAATGACAACGACAATGCAAGGACAAGTCGCACTTGTCACGGGTGCGAGCCGTGGCATCGGTAAAGCTATCGCTGAACAGCTCGCAGCCCAAGGAGTTAAAGTAATCGGCACCGCCACAAGTGATTCAGGTGCCGCGGCAATTTCCGCCTATTTGGGCGAACATGGTGAAGGTCGACGTCTCGATGTGACGGACGCGGATAGCATTGCCGATACATTGAAAGCGATTGATGAAAATTACGGTCAACTCGATATTCTGGTAAACAACGCCGGAATCACCAAAGACAATCTATTGATGCGTCTGAAAGACGACGATTGGGATGCTGTATTAGACACCAACCTTAAGTCTGTCTATCGTTTGAGCAAGGCCGTGTTACGTGGCATGATGAAACGTCGTTTTGGTCGCATCATAAATATTTCGTCGGTGGTGGGAACTACCGGTAATCCTGGACAGACTAACTATTGTGCAGCCAAAGCTGGCCTTGTTGGTTTCAGTAAAGCCTTGGCGCAAGAAGTTGCGGGTCGGGGCATCACGGTTAATTGTGTCGCACCAGGTTTTATCGATACAGATATGACCAAGGCCTTGACCGAAGAACAAAAACAAGCAATCTTTGCTAATATTCCAGCAGCTCGTTTAGGGCAGCCAGACGAAATTGCCGCCACGGTGTTGTTTTTGGCGTCGGCTGGAGCAGCATACATTACTGGCGAAACTATCCATGTGAATGGTGGTCTTGCAATGGTGTAAGTGAAGAGCGCGGCAAGGGGTATGACCTCTCGGTATTTGGGTATTTTTTCCTTTATTAATGCTGCCGCATTCACTACACTAAGCGCAAATTTGAACTCGATACCTAATGAAGGGACATTGTAACAATGAGTACTATTGAAGAACGCGTAAAGAAAATCATCATCGAACAACTGGGTGTTAAAGAAGAAGAAGTGAAACCTGAAGCTTCTTTTGAAAACGACTTGGGTGCAGACTCACTTGATACTGTTGAGCTGGTGATGGCGCTGGAAGAAGAATTTGAAACTGAAATTCCAGATGAAGAAGCTGAGAAAATCAAAACGGTTCAATCGGCTATCGATTACGTGACGAATCACGCAAACGACTAAGCCAACCGGTTGCAAAGGGCGGAATGAAAATTCCGCCTTTTTTGTATCTGGACGAGAGAAATGCAGACCTTGATGTGGTGCAACGGAAACAGACTCACTTGTGCGCAACTTGATCGCGGACTCCAATTTGGCGATGGTCACTTCACCACGTTAACACGCGAACAGGGTCAGTTGCGCTGGTGGCCAGCGCATTGGCAACGCTTGCAAGAGGCAAGTCGGCGTTTGGCAATGCAGTTGCCAAGCGAAAGTGAAGTGCTCGCTTGTCTCGCACAAATTGATGCGCCTGATAGCGTTATCAAAATCATTATCACCCGTGGTGATGGTGGTCGCGGCTACGGTTTTCCTGACGACATAAAAGCAAATTGGTATGTAACTGTTGCTGATTTACCAGAACGCAAGCAGCAGTCATTGAATTGTGGCATTGCTGAACTGACCCTTGCGCGTTCGCCCGTCTTTGCCGGATTGAAAACCTTGAACCGCCTGGAACAAGTGATGTTAAGCCACGAGCGTCAGCAACGTGGGGTAGATGAGCTGCTGGTGTGCGATAGTTTAGGCAATCTTATCGAGGCCACTTCAAGCAATGTCTTTCTCCGCATCAATGACGAATGGCATACACCTTCGCTTGCGCAAGCAGGAGTAGCAGGTGTGGTTCGCCAACAAATCATCGCAAGTCAGCCGCTTGGCAGCGTACAAGAATCCGATCTCCCGCAGTCACGTATCACAGCGATTGAACAAGCCTTCTTAACTAATAGTGTTTTAGGCTTGCGTCCACTAGCGCAAATCGGCGACCATAAGTTACCCGAGCAACAACTTCCTAAGGCGCTAACATCTTGGTGGGAAAGCTAAAACGATTTTTACTCATCGGCTGCATAACCATTGTTATTCTGGCCAGTGTACTTGCTCTTATTGGTGCCTATTGGGGCCAACGCCTGGTTGACACGCCGTTGCAGGTGGGTGAACAACCTGTGCTATTTGAGGTGGCCAGTGGGATGCACGCCAAAAGCGTGTTGCAGAAGCTAGAACAACAGGGCATCTGGACTCATTCTAGTGAACTGAGCTATTTTGCGAGCCGCTTATGGGCGAACCCTGAGCGCCTGCAAGCTGGGGTTTATCAATTGCAACAAGGACAGACGTTGGCGCAGTTCTGGCAGCAGTTAGCGACGGGGCGGCAACATCAATTCACGGTCACCTTGGTAGAAGGGCAGACCTTATCGCAGTGGCTGGATCTGTTACGATCTCACGACTATCTTAAAACATCCGACGTATCTGCCGAGGAATTAGTCCAAGCCATCGCGAGTGACAGCGATCATGTGAGTCTAGAAGGACTGCTCGCACCTGATACCTATCATTTTTTCGCCGCCACCTCGGTTCTTGAAATCCTCCGTAAGGCCTACGTAACTCAGCAAGAACGCTTACACAGTGTTTGGCAAAACCGTGCATCTGACTTGCCCTATACAGAGCCCTATGAGTTGCTTATCATGGCCTCTATCATTGAAAAAGAAACGGGTCTGAGTGGCGAGCGTGACGTGGTAAGCTCCGTCTTTGTTAATCGACTGCGCACTGGGATGCGCTTACAATCAGATCCAACCACCATCTACGGGATTAAAGACTTTGACGGCAATTTAACGCGCGCACATTTGCGTGAAAGTACGCCGTTCAACACCTACCGCATTGATGGCTTGCCGCCTACACCTATCGCTATGCCGAGCTTGGCAAGTCTAAGGGCGGCAGCGCATCCGGCCACGACAGAGTATTTTTATTTCGTGGCCGATGGTACGGGTGGACACGTTTTCTCGCGCACGCTCGAAGAACATAATCGAGCCGTGAATCGCTATCAACGAGGGATAAATTAATCCATGCAGGGCAAGTTTATTGTAGTGGAAGGCCTAGAAGGCGCCGGTAAAAGCTCGGCGATCGCAAGCTTGGTAAGCCATTTACAGGCAAAAAGTATACCGACCTTGACGGTGCGGGAGCCCGGCGGTACCCCGTTGGCAGAAGCTTTACGTGATTTGGTTAAAAAGCAATGGCAAGAAGAGATCACGGCAGAAACTGAGCTGTTGTTGATGTACGCCAGTCGCGCCCAACTTGTGCACAATGTTATTCGTCCAGCGTTGGCAACTGGAAAGTGGGTGATTGCCGATCGTCATGATTTATCTTCACGCGCGTATCAGGGCGGGGGACGTCAACTCGGTGACAAGAAGCTGCAAGCGTTGAAGCAATTGGTTTTGGGCGATTTTGTACCCGATCTGACTTTGTTACTAGATCTTGACCCAGAAGTTGGACTGGAGCGTGCTCGCGCGCGAGGTGAATTGGACCGTATTGAACAAGAAGCTATGGCGTTTTTTCAACGCACGCGCGCACGCTACCTTGAAATCGCGGAAAAAGAGCGTGGGATTAAGGTCATTGCCGCTGATCAACCCATGGCAGATGTGCACCAAGCGCTGATCAATGCCTTGGAAGCCGAATTATTCGCTTATGGAAGGAATTAAATCGTGAGCCTGCCGTGGTTGAGAGAAAACTGGCAACAAGTGGTGCGCGAGCAACAACAAGGCAAGCTCGCGCACGCGTATTGCGTGCCTTGGCAAGTTGATTTGGGTAGTGCTGCTTTTGTCGAAGAATGGATTAAGCTATTACTCTGCACGCAGCCACAGAAACGCGCTTGCGGACAGTGTAAGAGTTGCTTGTTGCATAAAGCGGGCAATCATCCTGACTTTTATGCGGTGGGCAGTAATGAAGGGCGGGTGATTAGTGTTGATCAAATTCGCGAGTTACTGGGCAAGTTACAACACACTCCCAATCAGGCAGGGGCGAAAGTGGTATGGCTTCAAGATGCCGAAAAGCTCAGCGTAACGGCCGCCAATGCGTTATTGAAAACCCTTGAAGAGCCCACTCGAGATACTTACTTTATCGTCACACCAGAGCGCACTGAGCGGTTGCTGCCAACCTTACGCAGTCGCATGCAGCTGTTACGTATAAATATTCCAACGGTTGCTGAAATTGAACGATGGTTAGCGCAAAAGCTAGCGCGTGTACTCAGTGACGCAGAGTTGCAAGCTTGTCAACGCTATCGACAACGCCCCTTAGCGCTATTAGAGTGGGCGAAAAGTGGTGATTACCCGCGCGATTATGTTGCAGAATTAAGTACTGCGGTACTTACTAATGCTCCCTTGCCCAGTGTCAGCAAAAGCGATTTTCAGGACTGGTTATTGGCGACGGAACAATGGTTACAGGAGCTGGTTCGTGTACAGCAAGGGCTGGCTGGTCATGATCTGCTAATGGCAGAGCAACGTAGTGCGCAGCAACAATTTCTACGTAATAAGAATTATAACGTGACAGATTTAAGTTCTTGGTTACAATTATGTTATGGTATCCGACAGCAAACCAATGAACAGAGCGGCCTAAATGGCCCATTATTATTACAAGAACTCTGGATGAGGTGGCTCTAGCCATGGCTGCAAAGCGAATTCACTTAAAATCAGAAGAACAATTACGTCGCTTGTACATGCCCTTCATCAAAGGTGGGGCGCTTTTTGTAGCTACCGACGAACCCTATGCCATTGGTGACGAGATGGCGTTGTTGGTACAATTGCCCGGCGATTCAGAGGAAACTCTGGTGAAAGGTAAAGTCGTTTGGTTAGCACCGTTGCGTCCAGGTCGTGCGGATCAACGCGGGGTTGGTGTGCAGTTTCGCGAAGACAAATCGCACTTACGTAACCGTATTGAGACCCTTCTAGGGCATCTAGGGGAGTCGAGCGCACCAACCGCGACCATGTAAATCCAACACAACGTTAAGGAGTCGCTGTGTTTATTGATTCTCACTGTCATCTCGATAAATTGAAACTCGATGAATTTGACGGTTCTATTGAGCAGGTTTTAAGTAACGCTAAGCAAGCAGGCGTGCAACAAATGCTCTGTATTGGTGTAACGCTCGAAGATTTTCCAAGCATGCGTGAGCTCGTTGCACGTTTTCCACAAGTCGCCATTTCATGCGGGGTACATCCCCTTTATATCGCCAAACATGCATTGATCAAAGATCAGTTAGCTGAATACGTTCGTGACGCAGAGGTGGTTGCGGTTGGTGAGACCGGTTTAGATTATTTTTACGATCCCGAGAGTAAACAGGTTCAGCAAGAGAGCTTCGCCTATCACATTGAGCTGGCGAACGAAGTCGATAAGCCACTTATTATCCATACCCGCGATGCCCGTGAAGACACGCTAGGTTTATTACGCGATGGACACGCAGAGCGTTGTGGTGGGGTGCTGCATTGCTTTACTGAATCTTATGAAATGGCACGGCAGGCCATTGATGATCTTGATTTCTTTATTTCGATCTCTGGTATTGCCAGTTTCCGCAATGCCAGTGAGCTACGTGATGTCGTTAAAAAACTACCATTAGACAAATTACTAATCGAAACAGATAGTCCTTGGCTAGCACCAGTCCCGCATCGTGGTAAACAAAACCAACCGGCTTTTGTGGCAGATGTAGCGAAGTGCGTTGCGGACATTAAAGGGCTTACCTTAGCTGAGGTCGCTGAACAAACCACGCAAAACTTCTTTAAATTATTTAAGCGAGTTAAGCCGCAATCGATTTAATTTCAAAAAATAGTGCAAAGATCGCAAAAAAATTTAGCAAAGTTTTTTTTGTTGTCTACACTGAATCTTACCTTCGAATTTTATCGAGTTAGCGCACGGCTCAATCCCTTGAGCCATTCCCCTAGGCTCGGGACTCTTAATTGGTCCCGAGCGTTTTTTTATCTACCATGACACATCGCACCGCAAAGAGCAGGAGGAACGCTATGGGCTCCACTTTTGATCGAACAGATCGTCCTGACTATGATGCCGAAATCCAAGCTATCGCCGACTATGTATTGTATGCCGAGATCGATAGTGAGACCGCGTGGCAAACGGCTCGTTATTGTTTTATGGATACCATTGGTTGTGGTTTGCTTGCGCTCCGTTATCCAGAATGTACCAAACATTTAGGGCCCCTCGTTACAGGGACACAAGTGCCCCATGGCGCCCGTGTGCCCGGCACTTCGCATGTGCTTGATCCGGTAAAAGCGGCTTGGGATATTGGCTGCTGCGTGCGTTGGCTCGATTATAATGACACTTGGCTAGCGGCTGAGTGGGGGCACCCGTCTGATAATTTAGGGGCGATTTTGGCGCTTTGCGACTTTATTTCGCAGCAGCGAGAGTCCGTAGGCAAGCCACCGTTGCGCATGGAAACGGTGCTTGAAGCAATGATTAAGGCGCATGAAATACAAGGCGTCCTTGCGCTTGAGAATAGCTTTAACCGTGTCGGTCTTGACCATGTCGTGCTGGTGAAAGTTGCTTCCACAGCTGTGGCTACTTGGCTGATGGGTGGTAATCGTGAGCAGCTATTAGCAGCCATATCCCATGCTTGGGTCGATGGACAAGCATTACGTACCTATCGCCATGCGCCAAATGCTGGTTCGCGTAAATCGTGGGCGGCGGGCGATGCGACCAGTCGCGCGGTGCGCCTTGCAGATATTGCCATGCGTGACGAAATGGGGATCCCTGGTGCGTTATCAGCAAAGCAATGGGGCTTTTATGAAGTCTCATTTAATAAAACCAATAAAGACCAGCAAGTAAAGCCGCAGGACAAATGGCGTTTTAGTTTGCCGCAAGACTATAGCAGTTACGTCATGGAAAACATTCTCTTCAAGCTCTCATTCCCAGCTGAGTTTCACGCGCAGACGGCCTGTGAAGCGGCGATGACACTTCACCCGGAGGTTAAAGAGCGTATCGACGCGATCGATAAAATTGTGATCACCACACATGAGTCGGCAATTCGTATCATTTCCAAACAAGGGCAGCTCGCGAATCCGGCCGATCGTGACCATTGCTTACAATACATGGTTGCGGTGCCATTATTGTTTGGCTCATTAACTGCCGACCATTACGAAGATAGCTTTCATCAGGCTCATCCAGAAATTGATGCGTTACGAGAACGTATGGAAGTGGTCGAAGACACCTCGTATAGCGAAGACTACCTTAATCGTGATAAGCGCTCGATCGCCAATGCACTGCAAGTGTTTTTTAAAGACGGGACGCATACGGAACAAGTTGAAGTTCATTATCCGATTGGCCATCGTCAGCGTCGCGAGGAGGGGATTCCGGTATTAGAGAAGAAGTTTAGCGCGAATCTAGCGACGCGTTTTCCTGCAGCGCGAGTGGCGCAAATAGAGGAGCTGTGTGCCGATCACGAACGCTTCTGTAAAACGTCCGTGACCGAACTGATGCAATTATTAGTAATTTAGCCGCGCCAAATCACCAGTAGAATAAGTACTGGGCAAACAAATTTTACGTACCATGGCCAGATCTTCCAGAACCAAGACTTCTGGATGTCTGGCGCGCCTTCTTGTAGGGCTTTAAGTAAATAGTTTTGGCGTAATACCCAGGTCAGCATGACGCCAAAGGTGAGGCCTAATAGCGGTTGCATATAGACGGTCGTTACCGTTATCACCAAGCCAAACAGGGTATTAAAGTTAAGAATAATCAACGCAGAGATTGCACCAATCGTGAGGCCTACGAGCCATGCCATTTGCGACCGGGGCTGGCCGGTTTCTTCGCGCAAGGCGTTGACTGGGGCTTCCAGCATTGAGATTGACGAGGTAATCGCCGCGATGACCATTAAGGCGAAAAAGGCAAACGCAACCCAAAGACCCGCGCTGCCCATCGAATCAAACATTGCCGGTAAAACTGCGAACACGAGTGTATCTGAAGACAATAACGCACCTGCATCGTCATAGATAACCACGCCCAGCTCTTGTGCAGCGAACATCGCGGGTAAAATCAGCAAGCCTGCCAAGAATGCGACAGAGGTATCGAGGCCAGCGACCCAGCCAGCGGTCCGAGGCAGATTCTCTTGTTTGGACAAGTAGGCGCCATAAGTCATCATGCAAGCAGCACCAATAGAAAGCGAGAAGAAGGCTTGGCCCATGGCGCGTATAATCAGGTTAGGGTCAAATACCCTCGAAAAGTCCGGTGTAAGATACATTTTTAAACCGTCGGTCGCACCTGGCAGGGTAAGGATATAAATAACCATCGCCACCAACAGAACGAACAGTAGCGGCATGAGACGGCTCGACCAGCGCTCGATACCTTCAGTCACACCAGAACGCACCACATGGATGGTAAGCAACAAAAACAGCGCCATCATGATGAGGTTGCGCTCTACACTAAAGGCGGTTAACCATTCCGCTGCGGCAGGAAAACCTGCTAGTTCAGCGGCAGGAGCAAACATAAAGGCGAGTAGCCAACCTGACACGATAGCGTAAAAACTCAAAATGAGAGACAGGACGATGAGCGCAACGATACCGGTAAAGGCCCCAAAAAAACGCCAACCGCGGCGTTCACTTAGATTGCGTAGCGCCTCAATTGGGTTTTGCTGACGTAATCGGCCAATGGTGAGCTCTGCCACCAGCATAGGGTAGGCTAGGGCGAGGATCATCACTAAATAGACCAATAAAAACGCGCCACCGCCATTGCTTGCGGCTTGCGTAGGAAAGCCCCAGATATTGCCTACGCCAACGGCGGAACCCGCCGCCGCAAGAATGAAGCCAATACGTGAAGAGAATGCAGGAGAGGTTGCAGCCATAGTTTATTCTTATCGTTGTTGGTTTAAGTTTTAAGCAGATAGCATAACTGACTTACGCGGAAAGTTCACCGCGTAGATCAGTCTGCAAGCAGCGTTCAAGCTCTGCTTGCGGGAGGTTCTGCGAGAGCAAGTAATGCAGCTTGGTTAACGCCGCTTCAATGGTCATATCGTAACCGCTAATCACGCCGATTTCAGCCAAGGCGTTGCCCGTTGCATAGCCTTCCATGTTGACTTTACCTTTAAAGCATTGCGTACAGTTAAGCACTGTAACCCCAGCCTTAACGCCACGTTCAAGGCTGGCTAACAGCTCGCGACTTTGGGGCGCATTACCGACGCCATAACTTTGCATGATCAAGGCTTTCACGGGTTGTTGTAGCAAATGATCAAACAGTACGGGGGATATGCCCGGGTAAAGCGTCAGTACGCCAATGGCTTGTGGTGTTACCGGAGCGACACGCAACGGTGCGGTGTCGAGTGGCTTCACCGTGCCTGCTTTGACGCTGATTTGAATACCAGCTTCTAACAGCGGACGGAAATTGGGCGACTCAAAGGCATTAAAACCGTTGGCATCAGCTTTGGTGGCGCGATTACCTCGATACAAACGGTTGTTAAAGAACAATCCAACTTCATGAATCGGGTAGTTTGCCGCAATATAAAGTGCATTTAGTAGGTTGGTCTGGCCATCGGAACGTAACTCTGCCAGCGGGATCTGTGACCCGGTGATGATCACCGGTTTGCCAAGGTTCTCAAACATGAACGAAAGCGCTGACGCAGTGTAGGCCATGGTGTCGGTTCCGTGCAAAATCACGAAGCCATCATAGTCGGCGTAATTAGCCTGAATATCATCGGCGATGCGCTGCCAGTCTTCCGGTGACATGTCGGAAGAATCCATCAGCGGCTGATATTCGTGGATATCGAACAGCGGCATTTCAGCGCGGAAAAATTCCGGCATCTTATTTACGCACGCAGTTAAAAAACCCGGCGCAGGAACGTAGCCCTGCGCCGATTTTTGCATTCCTATAGTACCGCCAGTGTAGGCCACATAAATGCGCTTACGTTGTTGTGTCATGTCTCATTCAAACCCGATTATGACAAGATTAGGGCAGTGGACAGAGCTCACATAACAAGTAAACGCCTTGCGGATCGTTAAACTTGGAGACCATCTGCACTTCACGCCACACACCTTGAAGCTGTTGTTTTATCGGGTCGATGGTACGTGGACTCGTTGTGACAGGCAAGAAAACTTCGGCCTGACCAAAGAAGTCGCGTAAGAAGCGCTCACGTGCGCTCAATTCAGGTACGACATCTACCACCTGATAGTCGCTAAGGTTGGCGACTTGCGCCGCAGCGTCGATGGCAGCATCAAGATCACCAAGATAGTCAACCAAACCTAGCTCTTGTGCCTTAGTACCGGTCCACACGCGACCTTGCGCAACTTCATGGACTTGCTCGTAGGTCATGCCACGACTGTCGGCGACCATACTTACGAAGTCACGGTAGAATTTTTCAATCGAGCTCTGTACAACCACTTTAGCTTCTTCAGGCAGCGGACGGGTAATATCCATGACTGGCATTTCGGTAGTGTGGTAACCGTCGTTATAGACACCAATATGGGCAAGCGAGTCTTCAATCGTAAAGAACATGCCAAAGACACCGATAGAACCTGTAATGGTGGTGGGGGTCGCCCAGATTTGATCTGCACTCGCGGCAATCCAATAACCGCCCGAAGCAGCGACCGATGACATCGAGGCAATCACTGGAATGCCAGCTTCTTGTAACTCGAGGACCTCTTGACGAATTACTTCAGAAGCAAAACCACTACCACCAGGGCTATCGATACGCAGTACCACCGCTTTAGTATTGTCATTCAAACGGGCGCGGCGAAGTAGTTCAGCAGTCGAATCGCCACCGACACTGCCCGGCTTCTGATAGCCATCAACAATTACACCACGGGCCACAACAACTGCGATCTCGTTGGCGCTTGACTCTTGTTCACTGGCCAACTCAAGTTGCATTGCTTTGGCCTGGAGATAATTTTCATGGTTGATACGGCGCCAGCTCTTTTCATCGTCATCCAAACCTGTGAGATTGATCATTTGCGTGCGAAACGCTTCGCGGGTGAGCAACTCATCCACAAGACCGCCGGCGAGCGCAACTTGCGCCATGTCTTCGTTATGCTCGGCGAGCATTGCTTGGAAATCGTCAATGGTGCCACTGAGCAAGCGCGGATCAATTGTGCGCTGCTGTTCTATACGGCCAACAAAGGTCTGCCATAGGGCATCGTAAAACTCGGCATTTGCTTCACGTGCTTGTTCAGACATATCGTTGCGGGTGTATGGCTCGACCGCTGATTTGTAGGCACCAACTTTGAATACATGGGTGCTGACTTTGAGTTTCTCGAGGAGATCTTTGAAGTACAAGCGGTAGCCGCCCATGCCTTCAAACATCATAGCTCCTAGCGGATTAAGGTAGACGCCATCACCGTGTGCGGCGAGATAATATTGGGACTGGGTATAATAGTCGGCGTAGCTATAGACCGGCTTACCCGACTGACGGAAGCGCAGTAAGGCTTCGGCGACTTGTTCCATTTTATTCAAGCCGCCGCCAGCGAAGCTGCCTAGGTCAAGATAGATACCGCTAATACGTTGATCATCTGCTGCACGGTCAATGCTTTCGACCACTGAACTGAGCAGTGTTTCTGGTGGTGCGCTTGGCGAGCCTAGGGCGTCATTGAAAAAACGGTCCATGGGATCGACCCAGGTTTCTTCCTCGACTAAGGTACCGTTTAATTTGACGACGAGAACGCCGTTTTCTGGAACCATGATAGGTTCGTCATCGACGATTAAAATCGCCACCACGAAGAACAAAAGAAGGAAAAAGATGACATTTAAAAGAACTTTACGGATCCCATTAATGAGTCCCAATAGCTTCTTAAAGACGTTAGCGATACCACTCATGTGTTCAGCACCTTTGCTTTCACTTAGTTTAGTTAATAATGAAGAATACTGAACATTAACGAAATAAACTAGCCTGACAATGTAACAGAGCATGATCCTTTGATAAGCTAAAGCCAGACTTACTTTTACAGGAAACGAATGATAGCTATGCAGGCTTTGGAACTCTTAACCACCCGCTCTTCGATGCCACGCCTTATCGAACCAGGCCCAAATGCAGCGCAATTCAACGTTATGCAGAAAGCGGCAGGGCGTGCACCTGATCACATGGCGTTAATGCCGTATCGATTCGTGGTTTTTCAGGGGGAGCAGCGGCAACGCTTGGGAGCCATGTTTCACGCTGCTGCGCAAGCGAAAGGACTGAGTGAAGAAGCTTGCATTCGCGCGAGTCAAATGCCCTTGCGGGCGCCCATGGTGATTGCCTGTTTGCTTGACTATCAAGCTCATGAGAAGGTGCCACGAGACGAGCAGTTTGCCAGTGCTGCCTGTGCGACGTTGTTGCTACAACAAGCGGCATTTGCGCAGGGGTTAGGTGCTATATGGCGGACGGGTTGGTTTGCAGAGGATGCTTCGGTACAGGCGGCGTTGGGTGCAAAATCGGAAGACACCGTCGTAGGCTTTTTATATGTTGGTACGCCTGCAGTACCAACGCCTGTCAAACCAGAGAAAGCCATCGCTGATAAGTTCAGCGATGGCTAATGGTTGCTTAAAATTCGAGGTTTTTCGGCGCCCGCGGGAACGGAATCACATCGCGGATGTTGGTCATGCCGGTCACATAGGTCACCAAGCGCTCAAAGCCTAAACCAAACCCAGCGTGCGGAACGGTACCGTAGCGACGGAGGTCGCGGTACCAGCCGTAATGCTCAACCGGTAAGCCCATTTCTTCCATACGCGTATCAAGCTTATCTAAGCGCTCCTCGCGCGCGCTGCCGCCGATGATTTCACCGATGCCAGGGGCGAGAATATCCATTGCTGCGACGGTTTTACCGTCGTCATTTTGGCGCATATAGAAGGCCTTGATGTCTTTCGGGTAGTTCTTCAAGACAATCGGCGCACCCACGTGTTCTTCAGCGAGGTAACGCTCATGCTCTGATTGTAAGTCAGTACCCCATTCGACAGGATACTCAAACTTCTTCCCGCAGTTTTGCAGGATCTCAACGGCATCAGTGTAATCCATATGGACAAACTTGTTGCTGACCACATGGTTCAGGCGCTCCAAAACATTTTTATCAATCCGCTGCTGGAAGAACGCCATATCGTCAGCACGTTCAGTTAACACAGCATTGATGCAGTACTTGAGCATGTCTTCGGCAAGATAGGCAATATCATTTAAGTCCGCGAAGGCCAATTCCGGTTCAACCATCCAGAACTCCGCCAAGTGACGACTCGTGTTTGAATTTTCGGCACGGAAGGTGGGTCCAAAGGTATAGACTTTGGACAGTGCACAGGCATAGGTTTCGACGTTCAGCTGACCTGAAACGGTCAGGAAGGATTCCTTACCAAAGAAGTCTTTGCTGTAATCGATACTACCTTGCTCATCACGTGGTAAGTTCATCATATCCAAGGTCGAGACGCGGAACATTTCGCCGGCACCTTCAGCGTCTGAGGCGGTGAGGATCGGCGTCGCCACCCACATATAGCCGCGTTCATGGAAAAAGCGGTGTAACGCCTGTGAGAGGCAGTTACGCACGCGCATCACCGCACCGGTAACATTCGTACGCGGACGCAGGTGAGCATACTCACGCAGATACTCCATTGAGTGCGGTTTAGGTGACATAGGATAGGTGTCAGGATCTTCAACGAAGCCGTACACTTCTACCTTAGTGGCCTGCAACTCATAGGCTTGACCTTTGCCGGCGGATTCCGCCACGGTACCGGTGATGGCAACGCTGGCACCGGTGGTAAGCTTTAAGACTTCACTGTCATAATTGTCGAGTTCATTAGGTACCACTGCTTGAATAGGATCAAAGCATGAACCGTCATGAATATTGATGAACGAAATACCTGCTTTTGAGTCACGGCGGGTGCGTACCCAGCCACGGACCGTGGTTTGCTCACCAACAGCGATTTTACCCGCTAATACATCGACAACTGTTGCGAAGGACATACGTCTTAAACTCCGTGTAGACACCAATTAAAAAAAAGAGCGTCTATGTTACCTTGCTTTGCCCAAGACTCAAGTGAAAATCAACGTTTCGCGGCCTGCTGAGCCAGATTGCGAATGGCTTGGGTCAGTTTGGTCAGTTGCTCAGGTTCGATAATGAAGGGCGGCATTAAATAGACCAGCTTGCCAAACGGGCGGATCCACACTCCCGCATCAACAAATGCCTGTTGCGCACGTGCTACGTCGACCGGCTGCTGCATTTCTACGACGCCAATGGCGCCAAAACATCGAACATCAGCAACACTGGCTAAGTCAGCAAGGGGACGAAGTTCGCGCTCGAGCTGTGTGTGAATGGCGTTAACTTGTTGCTGCCAGTTGCCTTCCTCAAGCAAAGACAGGCTAGCGTTAGCGACTGCACAGGCGAGGGGGTTACCCATAAACGTCGGGCCATGCATAAAAGTACCGCCGGCAGGCCCAGCACTGATAGCGCTACCGACTTGAGCGCTAGCGAGCACAGCTGCTTGCGTCATATAGCCACCGGTAAGCGCTTTACCGAGGCACATAATGTCGGGTTCGATGGTTGCGTGCTCGCAAGCAAACCAACGACCCGTGCGGCCAAAACCGGTCGCAATCTCGTCGGCAATTAACAATAACCCATATTCTTCACATAAAGCCTTTGCCCCACGTAAGAATTCTGGGTGATAGAAACGCATACCACCGGCTCCCTGCACAATGGGTTCAACAATAAAAGCGGCGAGCTCATGATGGTGACGTTCAAACAGCTCACGCAACGGTAACAAAGCTTCGGGTTGCCATGCTTGGTTCGGCGTGATGGTAGGAATCGGCGCAAATAGCTGCTCGCGTAAACTGCCACGAAATAGCGTATGCATGCCATTTACTGGGTCGCAAACCGACATGGCTGCAAAAGTATCGCCGTGGTAACCACCGCGAATGGTCGCCATGCGGTTCTTGGCCGGACGGTCTTGTGCGGCCCAATATTGCACTGCCATCTTGATCGCGACTTCAACAGCTACAGAGCCTGAGTCTGCCAAAAAGACATGTTGTAGTGAGTCAGGGGCGTGGTTTAAAAGGCGGCGGCAAAGGTCGACCGCCGGCTGATGGGTGAGGCCACCAAACATCACATGACTCATTTGTGCGACTTGTTCGTTGAGTGCGGCATTCAGGCGAGGGTGGTTATAACCATGAATGGCAGCCCACCAGGACGACATGCCGTCGACGAGGCGTTTACCGTCGCTTAGCTCAATCTCACAACCAGAGGCACGCGCAACGGGATAGACCGGTAACGGTTCGTTGAGTGAAGTATACGGGTGCCAAATATGCTTGCGGTCAAATTCAAGATCATTCAATTGCATAAACATTAATCAAACGTCAATTTATTGGATTGTAATAAGTTGACAGTCTACCTTATCAAGGTATGCTCTTCGAGCAGAATTCATTTGCCGCGAAAGCTCGACCGAATAACTGGGATAGATCGATGACAACCGCTAACTTACGCCATGACTGGCAACGGGAAGAAATTCAAGCGCTGTTTGCGCTACCAATGAATGATTTGTTATTCAAAGCACAACAAATCCATCGCCAACATTTTGACAGTAACAAAGTCCAAGTCAGTACCTTATTGTCGATTAAGACGGGTGCTTGTCCAGAAGATTGTAAATATTGTCCGCAAAGTGCGCATTATCACACTGGCGTTGATCGTGAGCGCTTGATGGCTGTCGAGAAAGTGTTGCGTGAAGCCGAGGCTGCAAAGGCTCAAGGCGCAAGTCGTTTTTGTATGGGCGCAGCTTGGCGTAACCCGAAAGATCGCGATATGCCTTACGTTATCGAGATGATCAAAGGCGTGAAAGAATTAGGTCTTGAAACCTGTATGACCTTGGGAATGCTGTCAGCAGAACAAGCCCAAGCGTTAAAGCAAGCAGGGTTGGACTATTACAACCATAACCTTGATACCTCACCCGAATTTTATGGTGAGATTATTAGCACGCGAACCTATCATGATCGTCTGCAGACCCTAAGTAATGTGCGTGATGCTGGAATGAAGGTTTGTGCTGGCGGTATTGTGGGGATGGGCGAGAGCCGCGCCGACCGGGCAGGCCTGCTACAACAGCTCGCAAACTTACCAAAACACCCTGAAAGTGTCCCTGTCAACATGTTGGTAAAAGTAAAGGGAACGCCGTTCGCCGAGCTCGACGATCTTGATCCTTTCGAATTCGTCCGCACCATCGCCGTCGCACGGATCTTGATGCCGACCTCTTTTGTACGTCTGAGCGCAGGCCGCGAGACCATGAGTGACGAGTTACAGGCGATGTGCTTCTTTGCTGGCGCCAATTCGATTTTTTATGGCGAGCGACTCTTAACCACGCCGAATCCAGAAGCTGACAAAGATCAATTACTGTTTCAACGTTTAGGTATCGAGCCGCTGCAGCATGACGGTTACAGTGACGATGTGCATGAAGCTGTCATTGAAGATGCGCTGCACGAACAAGCGCAGCCTGTGCGTTATTACGAAGTTAGTTAGTAGCCCAAGTCGATGCCATTAGAGTCTGTGAGAATGACGATGGCACGGCAGCTCGAGCAACGTGGCGCGCAGCAGCGTAAACGTAGCTTACAAGCTGTTGTGCCGTTATCTGGCCGCGAAATCGCCGTAGCTGGTCAGCGTTACCTATATTTTTCCAGTAATGACTACTTAGGGTTAAGCCAACACCCTCAAGTGGTGCGTAGATACGCAGAGACGCTCTCGGTAGGGGCTCGTGCCTCAACCTTGGTGACAGGCTACAGTGACACCCATGCCAATCTTTGTACGTTATTGGCCGAGGTACTGGAGCGCCCACGGGTTTTGCTATTCAGCTCGGCGTTTGCCGCTAACGTGGGAGCACTGGGTACATTGGGTCCACTGTACGGTCAACTCTATCTCGATCGACTAGCGCATGCGTCATTGCTGCAAGGGGCGCGGCAGTGTGGGCAACGCTGGCGCCGCTTTCAACATAACCATCTAGCTACTGCGCAAGGTTGGGCTGCGGCTCAGGAGAGTAGTTGCTTGGTGGTCAGTGAGTCGGTTTTTAGCATGGATGGTGACGCGCTTCCTGCTGGCCTGCTGAAAGATCTAATAAGTCAAACCAAAAATACTGAGGTGATGCTCGACGACGCGCATGGTTTCGGTGTTTGTGGGCGTGACGGGCGCAGTGTTGCTGGGCAGTTCTCGGTAGCTGAAGTGGGTTTGTTGAGCTTAGCCTTTGGCAAGGCTTGCGGCGTCGCTGGGGGGGCAATTGCTACGGATGAATGTAGCGCTGACTATCTCATCAATTTTTGTCCTGAACTGATCTATTCAACCGCAATGCCCCCTGCGCAAGCTGCCGCAATTCAGGCCGCGGTTGAGGTCATTATTTCAGCTGAAGGTCAGCAACTACGCGATAGACTTGCCGCAAACGTCGCTTATTTCCATGAACTTTGCCGCACTGCACAGCTCCCAGTGACACTTTCAGAACATGCTATTCAAACATTGCAGGTCGGTGCGGATCATACGGCACTGCAGTTAAGCGAATCGTTGCGAAAGGCCGGTATTTGGTGCAGTGCCATACGTCCCCCAACGGTGCCTGAAAACACCGCGCGCTTGCGCATTACCCTGACTGCAGCACACGAACCTAATGATATACGGCAGCTGGTCACCGCTCTAGAAGCGGGTTTTGAGGAATCTAATTTGTGATTCATTACGATAAACGAAGAGTTGCTCAGTATTTTGGTCGTGCAGCTGACTCTTACATAGACAATGATCGGCTGCAACGTGGTATTGCCGAGCATTTATTACAACATCTCAGACAAATTACTGGCGGAACGCAAAGCGTGCTGGATGTGGGCTGTGGCCCGGCGCATCATCAGAGCGCCTTAAAACAGTTAGGTCAGCACTATATTGGTATTGATTTGGCCCCCCAAATGCTGGCAAAGGCGCAGTCGAATAGCGATCCGCATCAGAGTCTAATTGTTGCTGACATGGAACACTTACCGCTGGCACGGTCAAGCATCGGCATCTTATTTAGTAACTTGGCGATGCAATGGGGTAATGATATCGCTGCATTGCTGTGCGATTGGTACCGCGTGCTGGCGCCCGGTGGGCAAGTTGCCGCGTCGACAGTGCTAGCGGGTTCTCTGCAGCCGCTTGGTGACTGCTTTGCCGCACTTGACGGCAGGCCTCATACCAATCAATGGCTCAGTTTTGCTTGCTTCGCCAAACACGTACGGTCCTTACCTTGGCAAGTTCATTGTCAGCAACATCATGTGGTTCAGGAGTTTCCGACGGTTGAAGCCATGCTGCGTGAGCTAAAGGGGGTTGGAGCTAACTACACGGTGCGAGAAAGTTCAGGGCTGTTCAGTCGAGCGCGTTATAGAAAGTTACAAGAAGCGTTGGAAGGGTACCGAAATGCCAATGGCATGCTCGAACTGCATTGGGAAATTGGGACTTTCTACGGTCTTAAGCAGGTTGAGGAAAGTTAAACATGAATTGCGTTTTTGTAACTGGTACAGATACCGATGCTGGCAAGACATTGGTGAGTAGTGCGTTACTGGAACGGCTTGGCGAAGGCGGTTTACGCACGCTCGCGTTCAAACCGGTCGCCGCCGGAGCGGTAAAAACAGCTGTTGGCATGCGTAACAGTGACGCGTTACAACTCGAGCGAGCGATGAGCTGTCGTGGTGTCAGCTATGAGCAAATCAATCCGGTCTGCCTCGAAGCTCCCGTAGCGCCTCATTTAGCCGCAGTTACAGAAGGTAGAAAGCTAGCGGTAGAAGGGTTGCACGGCGATTATTTAAGACTGTGTGAGCATGACCATGACGTCATCTTGATCGAAGGAGCTGGTGGTTGGCTAGTACCGCTCAATGATGAGGAAACTTTGGCGGACTTTGCGACAAAAGTGAATGCTCATGTGGTCTTAGTTGTGAATATGAAACTAGGCTGTCTAAACCACGCCTTATTGACCGCCGCTGACATCCAACGCCGCGGGCTTAAGCTGGTCGGCTGGGTGGCCAACCAAGCGCAACCCACGACGATGGCGCTGGCTGAGGAGAATCAAGCGTGGTTAACGAAGTACTTTGCTAGAGAGCATGGTGCTCCGTTGTTAGCTAGCATTCCATTTCAACAGACAGTAGATGCTCTGCGCGTGGCGAGTTATTTGCCCGCAAGCCAAGCACTGATATCAGTATTACAAGGCAACACTGATTTCTGACCGGCTTTGAATACACAACCGTCGCTAGCACCGAGCAAGGTCATGTCATCGCCATCAATCTTCAATGCCGTGCCTTCGCGAATCGCCAGAATAGCTGTGTTTGGCTCAACCGCCATGAATTCAGCTAGACGTTGGTCACGGGTTTCACCATGAAACCCCGGTGGCTGATAATCGCTGTAATGCGGATTGAGCTGGAACGGAACGAGCGCGAGTGCATCGAATGATGGCGGTTGTACAATCGGCATGTCGTTAGTGGTGCGAATCGTCAGTCCGGCGATATTCGAGCCAGCACTCCAGCCGATGTAGGGCACTCCTGCAGCGACAGCAGCGCGAATGGGCTCAATGAATTCAAGTTGCTGAAGTTGCGCTAATAAGTGAAAGGTATTGCCGCCACCTACCAAAATCGCTTCCGCATTAGCAATAGCGGCCTCTGGGTCGGCCTCGTTGTGCAAGCCTTTGACGTGATAGCCATGCGGGAGCAGCGCCTCGGCGACCCTAGCTGTGTATTCATCATAACTCATCCCAACGCCTGCATAAGGTACGAATAAGAGCGAATCGGCGGTCTTGAGACGCTCTTGCAGATGCGGGATAACGGGTTCGAGATAAGCACTGTCGCCAGCTTTTGAACTTGAACAAAGCAGCAGTTGTCGAGACATTTTAAAACCTTCTGAGCAGTAAAATAAAGACCGCAAGAATAGCAAAATTTCACCGCGTATGCGATTGAACTGGGGTACAATAAGCACCATATACAAAGGTGTTATTACGGTTGTCAGGGGAAGCCCTAGAGGAAAAACAAATGAAACGCATCGTTCTGTTCTTAGCTACGAATTTAGCAATTTTACTCGTACTGAGTGTGGTCATGAGCTTAGTGTTGCCAGCTTTAGGTGTCGACCCGTCGAGCTACGCTGGTTTATTGGTTTTTGCGGCGGTGTTTGGCTTTGGTGGCGCGTTTATTTCGTTAGCAATGTCGAAGTGGCTAGCGAAACGTAGTGTCGGGGCCCAAACGATTACTCGTCCGCGCAATGGCAGCGAACAATGGTTGCTACAAACTGTTGCCCGGCAGGCGCAACAAGCCGGAATTCCCATGCCGGAAGTTGCGATTTATAACTCACCAGAACCCAATGCTTTTGCTACCGGTGCGAGTAAGAAAAGCTCCTTGGTGGCAGTAAGTACTGGACTGTTGCAAAACATGAATCAAGATGAAGTTGAAGCGGTGCTAGCGCACGAAGTGAGCCACATTGCCAATGGCGATATGGTGACCTTGACGTTGATACAGGGCGTGGTAAATACCTTTGTCATTTTCTTTGCGCGGGTCATTGCGGGGGTTATCGATAATGCCACCCGAAGTAACTCCTCGGACGGTCGCGGGCTTGGCGGCCTTGCCTATTTTGGCATTGTCATCGTTTTAGAGGTTGTGTTTGGAATTCTCGCAAGTATTATCGTTATGTGGTTCTCGCGTCAGCGTGAATACCGAGCCGACTTTGGCTCAGCACAGCTGGTTGGCAAGCATAAAATGATTGCCGCTCTTAAGCGCCTGCAAAATGCCCACGAGTCACAACTTGATGGCAGCATGGTTGCCTTTGGCATTCAAAGCAAGCGTAGCATGAGTGAGCTCTTTATGAGTCATCCTCCGTTAGCTAAACGCATCGCTGCGCTTGAGCAACTATCGCAACGTTAATTATTAAATGAAGTAGAAAGGAACATCATGACAAACTGGAGTGCGCGTAGTTGGCGCGATAGACCGATCCAACAACAGCCGAATTACCCAGACCCCGCGCAACTAAGCAACGTTGAACAGCAACTGAAAATGTTCCCGCCGTTGGTATTTGCCGAAGAGATTCGTGCGCTTAGACGGCAGTTAGGCCAAGTCAGTCAAGGGCAGGGCTTCTTGCTACAAGGCGGTGACTGTGCTGAGTCATTCGCTGATTTTAATGCGCCAAAAATTCGCGACACTTTTAAAGTTATTTTGCAAATGGCGATTGTGTTAACTTTCGCCGGTTCGTGTCCGGTTACGAAAGTAGCGCGTATGGCTGGGCAGTACGCAAAACCTCGTTCAAGCGATCTTGAAACGATCGATGGGGTAGCTTTGCCGAGTTACCGTGGTGATATAATTAACGGTCCTGAATTTACTGAAGCGGCACGCGTGCCAGACGCGCAACGGATGATTCAAGCTTATCACCACTCAGCGGCGACCTTGAACTTGTTGCGCGCATTCGCGCAGGGTGGTCTTGCCGATTTGCATAAAGTGCACAAGTGGAATATGAGTTTCGTCGCCGCAAACCCGCTGAAAGACAAGTACCTGCAGGTGGCAGAGCAGATTCAGTCAGCGTTAAAATTTATGGAAGTTGTGGGCATCACTGCAGATACCAACGCGACGATTCATGAAACGCAGTTATTTACCTCACACGAGGCCTTACTGCTGCCCTATGAAGAAGCCTTAACCCGCACCGACACATTGACCGGACTACCGTACGATTGTTCGGCGCATATGGTGTGGATTGGCGAACGTACACGCCAGTTGGATCATGCGCATATTGAGTTTATGCGTGGCATTCACAACCCAATTGGTGTTAAAATAGGTCCGACCACTAAACCTGATGACGTCATCGCGCTATTAGATGCGTTGAACCCAGAAAACGAGCCAGGTCGTATGACCTTTATTACGCGTATGGGTGCCGATAATCTAGCTGCTGCTTTGCCTGCGATTGTGCGTAAAGTGAAAAGCGAAGGTCGTCACGTGGTGTGGTCGAGCGACCCGATGCATGGCAATACGGTAAAAGCTGAAAATGGCTTGAAAACTCGTAATTTCGACGCCATACATCAGGAGTTACGCCAGTTCTTCGCTGTTCATCAAGCGGAAGGCACCTATCCAGGTGGTGTACATCTTGAGATGACGGGCGAAGACGTGACTGAGTGTACCGGTGGTGCATATCAGATTAGTGAACAAGATTTGACGCAACGCTATCGCACTCAATGCGATCCGCGTTTGAATGCCGACCAAGTTTTAGAACTTGCATTCTTGGTGGCAGATTCTCTCCGTGAGGCACGTCAAGGCCGCGGTTAACTGACATTTTCGAGGTTTTAGTAGTATATGTCACAACAGGTTGAGCAGTTTTTCGAGAACCTTTGGAACGATTACATCAAACTTACGCCGTCAGCAGCAAAAGTGCATGAAGTCTTAGGGCAAGGGCGCGATATCATCAATGATCACGTTGCTTTTCGTACCTTTAATCAGGCTCCTGTGCGTCTCGCAACCTTGGCTAAGCACTTTGAAGCAATGGGCTACAAGGCGTGCGGCGATTATCATTTTGAAGCGAAACGCTTAGTAGCGAAACACTTTGAGCATGACGATCCGACCTTACCTAAAATCTTTATCAGTGAGCTATTGGTGGAAGAGTTCTCGCCAGAGCTGCAAAGCATTGTTAAAGAATTGGTCGCACAGATTGACCCGGCAGCCGTTGCGCAGCCTGAGTTTTTATATTCAGGTAAGCATTGGCAAATCAGCAGTAACGACTATGAGCGTTTGCTGGAAGAAAGTGAGTATGCGGCGTGGATGGCAGCCTTTGGCTTCCGTGCCAACCACTTTACCGTGAATGTGAATCACTTGCCGGATTACGAGTCGTTGGAACAGGTGAATGAAACGCTGAAAACAGCTGGATTCCGTTTGAATTCATCAGGTGGCGAAATTAAAGGTTCACCAGAAGTGTACCTTGAGCAGTCGTCAACGATGGCGGACCACGCTCCAGTGCGCTTTAGCGATATGGAGAAGGTGATCCCTAGCTGTTTCTATGAGTTTGCCAAACGCTATGAAATAGCACCCAACAAACTCTACACTGGCTTTGTCGCTGCTTCGGCAGACAAAATCTTTGAAAGCACTGACGCGCGCGCCAGTGCGGAGCAAGATAGCTAATTTACCCTCTGGTAATTAGTAATGATGCCGCTCAAGGTTCGTCTCAGCGAGGATCTTGGCGGCAATCTCCTCAACCGAGAAGCGCGTAGAATCCAAGAACGGAATCGCTTCACGACGGTACATCTTTTCCACTTCTTGTAATTCAAAACGACATTGCTGCATCGAGGCATACCGCGAGCCTTCACGCCGTTTACTGCGAATTTCGTGCAAACGTTGTGGCTCTAGCGTTAAACCAAATATCTTATGGCGATGCAGTTTTAGGGCTTTTGGCAGCTGTAAGTTTTCCATGTCGTCATCTTCAGTCAGCGGGTAATTCGCCGCTTTGATGCCGTAATGGAGCGCCAAGTAGAGACTTGTCGGCGTTTTACCGGTACGTGAAACTCCCAAAAGAATAATATCAGCTTGGTCATAATCTGCGATATTGCTGCCATCATCATTGGCCAATGAGTAATTGACGGCCTCAATCCGACTGTCGTAGCTATCACGAATTGAACCATTATCTTGGATGCCATGGGTTCTATTGGTTTTCGGCTGTGCGCTAATATTTAGTTCGCGACTCAGCGGCTCGACAAAGTAATCTAGAAAATCAAAACAACTCCCGGTCGAACCGGTAATGATGCGTTTCAGATCCAAACTTACAAAAGTATGGAAAATAATAGGGCGTTCGCCACTGGCCTCATGGGCCGCGCTGATTTTGGCTACAGCTTGTTCGGCTTTTGCTTCGGAATCGATAAAAGCGAGCGTTTTGTGTTCCACTTTGAGCGGGAACATCGACAACATCGCACGTCCGAACGCCTCTGCAGTCAGCGCGGTACCGTCGGATATATAGAAAATAGTTCGCATGAATGGTTTCTCAGGGTAGAAATGCTTGATGAATCTTAACCTTTTCGGCGCATATGTGTAAAATGGTGAGCCATGCTTAAGCCCCCCCAACGACGAGGAACTTGACGTGCAACAAACCGTAACCGACTACGTACTTTGGTATGATCACTTAGGGATGAATGATGTAGGGCGCGTGGGAGGTAAAAACGCGTCGCTTGGCGAGATGATTAGCAATCTTGCGGGTGTTGGGGTCGATGTCCCCAATGGTTTCGCTACCACGGCCGAAGCTTTCAACGAGTTCCTTGAGCAATCTGGGGTGAATGAGCGTATTCACAGCTTACTCGATGAGCTTGATACCGATGACGTCAAAGCGCTTGCGCAGGCAGGGCAGCAGATCCGGCAATGGATTATTGACACGCCGTTTCAGCCAGCTTTGGACAAAGCCATTCGTGAATCCTATGAAGCCTTGAGCGGCGGCAACGAGGAAATTAGTTTTGCAGTACGCAGCTCAGCAACCGCTGAAGACATGCCTGATGCTTCCTTTGCCGGGCAACAAGAAACCTTCCTCAACGTGCGTGGTATCGATGCCATCATGGAAGCGATCAAACACGTATTTGCTTCGTTATTTAATGATCGAGCTATCTCGTATCGTGTGCATCAAGGCTATGATCATCGCGGTGTCGCTTTGTCTGCCGGTATTCAACGCATGGTCCGCAGTGACATTGCGGCCTCGGGCGTCATGTTCACCATTGATACTGAATCAGGCTTTAATGATGTGGTTTTCATCACCTCGAGCTTTGGTTTGGGCGAAATGGTTGTTCAGGGTGCCGTTAACCCTGACGAGTTTTACGTTCATAAGCCAACGTTGAAAGCCGACAAACCAGCGGTTTTACGCCGTAATCTAGGTAGCAAGAAAATCCAGATGGTGTATTCAGATAGCCCTGAGCATGGCAAGCAAACCGCAATTATCGATATTCCTGCAGCGCAAGGTGCAACGTTCTCAATTACGGACGCCGAGGTCGAAGCATTAGCGCGCCAAGCAGTGATTATCGAACAGCATTATGGCCGTCCGATGGATATCGAGTGGGCCAAAGATGGTATCGACGGTAAGCTCTACATCGTGCAAGCACGCCCTGAAACCGTTCAGTCAAACAAGAACAGCCAATCGGTAGAGCGCTTTAGCCTCGCTCAAAAGAGCGAGCTGGTGGCCAGTGGTCGCGCCATCGGTCAACGTATCGGTGCTGGGGTAGCACGGGTATTGAATGATATTTCTGAAATGGATCAGGTACAGCCGGGTGATGTACTGGTTACGGACATGACCGATCCGGATTGGGAACCAATTATGAAACGTGCCGCCGCGATCGTTACTAACCGCGGTGGCCGTACCTGCCATGCTGCAATCATAGCGCGTGAATTGGGAATTCCTGCGGTGGTAGGTTGTGGCGACGCTACCGACCTGATCAAAGACGGTCAAGCCGTCACGGTATCTTGTGCTGAAGGCGATACCGGTTATATCTATGATGGCGAGCTAGCATTTGACGTGAGCCGTTCAGATATCGGCGATATGCCGAATTTACCACTCAAAATTATGATGAATGTTGGTAATCCAGATCGCGCTTTTGATTTTGCTGGTCTGCCACACGCAGGCGTTGGCTTAGCGCGGCTCGAGTTCATCATTAACCGCATGATTGGCGTGCATCCAAAAGCATTGTTGAACTTCGACCAACAAAGCGATGAATTGCAGGAGCAAATCCGCGCCTTCATCGCCGGTTATGAATCGCCGCGCGAATATTACGTCACTAAACTTACCGAAGGTATCGCGACGCTGGGTGCGGCGTTCTCTCCGGAGCGCGTGATTGTGCGGATGTCAGACTTTAAATCGAACGAATATGCCAATTTGCTCGGTGGCCGTCAGTATGAACCGCACGAAGAAAATCCAATGCTTGGCTTCCGCGGTGCTTCGCGTTACATCTCTGAAGAATTCCGTGACTGTTTTGCAATGGAATGTGAAGCCATCAAGCGTGTCCGTAACGATATGGGCTTGACCAATGTCGAAATCATGATTCCTTTCGTACGTACTCTTGAAGAAGGTCGCAAAGTGATTGAATTGCTGGCTGAACAAGGTCTCGTTCAAGGAGAAAATGGCCTGCGTGTCATTATGATGTGTGAGCTACCATCGAATGCGCTGCTAGCAGAGCAGTTCTTAGACATTTTTGACGGTTTCTCGATTGGTTCTAACGATTTGACCCAGCTTACCTTAGGCCTCGATCGTGATTCTGGGGTGATCGCACACCTGTTTGACGAACGTAATGAAGCAGTCAAAGCATTACTCGCCATGGCAATTCAAGCGGCTAAGAAAAAAGGTAAGTATGTTGGCATTTGCGGCCAAGGGCCGTCAGACCATGCAGACTTCGCCCAGTGGCTCGTAGAACAAGGTATCGACTCCGTCTCGTTGAATCCAGACACCGTCGTTGACACTTGGCTCTACCTCGCAAAACAAGGCTAGGCTTGGCTCGAACAGCAAACAACGAACAACGAACAACGAACAACGAAAGAGGTGATTCACTTGGCAAATCCTGAAGTACGCGAATTGACGGCACTTGATAGTTATCCGGCCACCGAGCCTCTGTACCGTCGCTACGTATTTGCTTTAGAGCAAGCAGGATTTGCCGGTGATATCGATGATAGTTATGCCGGACGTTTGATTGCGGCTACCGATAACAGTGTTTATCAGCAACTGCCGCAGGTTGTTATCTATCCGCGTAACCGCAGTGACCTACAACTGGCATTGCAACTTGGCCAAGAAACCGACTATCAATCCCTAAGCTTTAGTCCTCGTGGCGGCGGCACTGGGACGAACGGTCAGAGCCTTAGCGAAGGCATCATTGTCGACTTGAGTCGTTACTTCACGGGTATTCAGGACAGCAGTGCCGAGCAGGGCTGGGTACGTTGCCAAACTGGCGTAGTGAAGGATGCACTCAACGACGCTGTGCGCGAGCATGGCTGGTTTTTCTCTCCCGATCTATCGACCAGTAACCGTGCCACTATTGGCGGCATGATTAACACCGATGCTTCAGGCCAGGGTTCACTGGTTTATGGTAAAACCAGTGACCATCTACTGGAACTTGAAGCTGTATTGATTAATGGTGAAGTGATCAAAACCCAGCCGCTAACGATCTCCGAAGCTGAAGAAATTGCTGCAGGCGACAGTTTAGAAGCAGGGCTTTATCGCCAAGCGCTCGCTAGCTGTGTTGGTATGCGTGACGCAATTGAGGCCAAGTTCCCACCGTTGAATCGATTTCTGACAGGGTATGACCTCAAGCATTGCTACGATCCCGAGCAGCAAACGATCGATCTTTCGCGTTTGCTTGCTGGCTCGGAAGGCACGCTTGCTTTTATTACTGAAGCGAAACTCAATCTAACGCCGATTCCGCGCTGCAAGGTTCTAGTAAATATCTCCTATCGCGATTTTGATGCCGCGCTGCGTCATGCACCGGTATTGGTCAAGGCCCAAGCAACATCAGTAGAAACCATTGACAGTACGGTGCTAGATCTTGCCCGTAACGACATCATTTGGCATCAAGTAGCGGAGTTTGTCGCTGAAGGTGAAACTGGCGAAACGATGGCGGGTATCAACATGGTGGAGTATACCGCCGTTGATGCTGCTGAATTAGAAGCAAAACTTGCCGCATTATTGACCACTCTGGATAACGAGCTAAGCGGTGGTCCTGCGACACATGGTGTTGTGGGCTATAAGGTTTGCCGCGATAGTGCAAGCATTCAAACAGTCTATGCTATGCGTAAAAAGTCAGTGGGACTGCTTGGCGCAGTAAAAGGCGAACGCAAGCCTATTGCCTTTGCCGAGGATACAGCGGTACCGCCGGATTCGCTCGCTGACTTTATTCTCGAATTTAGGCAATTACTAGATGCTCACAACCTCCATTACGGCATGTTTGGTCATGTCGACGCTGGCGTCCTTCATGTACGCCCAGCACTCGACATGAAACAGCCGGAAGATGAAGTCTTATTACGTAAAATTAGCGACCAAGTTGCAGCTTTGACGGCAAAATACGGTGGCTTGATGTGGGGCGAGCATGGTAAAGGTTACCGTTCGGAATACGCACCGCAGTTTTTTGGTGACGCGCTTTATCCTGAGATACAAAAAATTAAAGCCGCATTTGACCCCGATAACCGTCTCAATCCGGGCAAGTTGGCGACACCTTACGGTCACCCAACGGCAACATTGGTCTCCGTCGATGCCCGTAAGCGTGGTTTTTTTGATCGGCAGATTCCGCTTAATGTGCGTGAAGAATATGAAGCGGCGATGAACTGTAATGGCAATGGTTTGTGCTTCAACTATGCGCCTGAATCGCCCATGTGCCCTTCATTCAAAGCGACCGGTGACCGCCGTATGTCGCCCAAAGGTCGTGCTACGTTGATCCGCGAGTGGCTGCGTTTGAACAGTGAGCAGGGTCTTGATGTTAGCCAAAAACCGGCGCCTCGATGGGAACTTTTCAAAGAGAAAAAACCACGCTTTTCGCGCGATTTTAATCATCAGGTGAAGGCTTCGATGGATGCCTGCCTTGCGTGTAAGGCGTGTGCGAGCCAGTGTCCGGTAAAAGTTGACGTGCCGTCGTTCAGGTCGAAATTCTTAGCCTGGTATTATCAATTGTATCGCCGGCCGCAACGTGACTATTTGGTGGCAAGCATTGAGCGTACCGCACCGTTGATGGCCAAACTACCACGCTTATTTAATAGCCTAACGCATAATTCCCTGAGTCAATGGCTCATGACTAAGACGCTTGGCTATGTGGATACGCCGAAGCTATCGGTTCCGAGCCTCAAGCAGCGTTGGCGCACTCACAAGCATTGGGCTCAGGGCAATAGTGAAAAACTGTTAGGCTTAACGAGCGAAGCGCGCCAGAAGATAGTTGTGATCGTCCAAGATCCATTCACTAGTTTTTATCAAGCCGAAGTTGTTGAGGCGCTCGCCGAGGTTATCGATAAGCTTGGCTATCAACCGTATCTGTTGGACTTTATCGGTAATGGTAAGGCGCAGCATGTGAAAGGGTTTTTAGCGCAGTTTAAACGCACTGCAACGCGGGTAACGCACGAACTAAATAAGTTAGCACAAGCCGATTTTCAATTGGTTGGCGTTGATGCTTCAACAGTCCTGTGCCTACGCGATGAATATCATGATTATGCAGATGTGCCCGTCAACTTCGAAGTAGAACTACCACAGGAGTGGTTGGCGAAGGTGATGCCTAAAGCTGAATCTGAAGCGCATGGCGAGTCAGCGGAATTGTTCTTACACTGTACAGAGCAAACGGCTGTTCCGCAGAGCGCTAAGCTCTGGCAGCAGGTGTTGCAGGGCGTAGGTATTAAAGCCCAAGCCGTTGCCACTGGCTGCTGTGGTATGGCGGGTACCTATGGTCACGAGGCCGAGCAACAGGCGTCGAGTCGAAAACTATTTGAGTTGAGTTGGCAACAACCACTTACTGCAAGTCAGCAACCTTTACTAACAGGCTTCTCGTGCCGCTGTCAGGCGGGAAGATTTAGTAATCAAGTGGGTTCAGATACGAAAAAGCTGCAGCAGGTGCGACACCCACTACAGCTTTTGGCGGAGCGCTTAAGTTAAACTTAAGCGCTTTGTTTTGCCGCTTTTGCCTTAGCAATAACTTCACGGGCCAGTTCGTCAGCAATTTCACCAGTAGGGCGCTGTTCGGCTGTTGAACGGGTAAAGATAGTGTCTAAGGTGTCGTAGATATCACGTACACGCTTGTCGGTTTCTTCACGGCTCATTTGCGCAGCTTCACTACATACGTGAATCACGCCACCTGCATTAATAACGTAATCAGGTGCGTAGAGGATGCCCATCTCCATAACCTTCTTGTCATGGGCTGGTGTCGCGAGCTGGTTGTTAGCGCTACCCGCAATAATCTTCGCTTTGATTTGCTGCAAGGTCGTATCATTGACCGTGGCGCCTAGTGCACAAGGTGCGTACACATCAACGTCAAGCCCATAGATATCATCAAGGCCGACTACAGTTGCGCCAAGTTCCTGTTCAGCACGCTTGCAGGCTTCTTCGTTGATATCGGTCACCCAAAGTTGCGCACCTTCTTTAGCACAATACTCGGCAAAGTCGTAACCAACCGCGCCTAAACCTTGAACCGCAATTTTGATGCCGTTAAGGTCGTCAGAGCCAAACTTATGCTTCGCCGCAGCTTTTAGACCTAAGTAGGTGCCGAGGGCTGTGTGTGGTGATGGATCACCCGCTTTACCTTCAGTACCGGCTACGTGCGAGGTTTCTTCGGCAACGATGGCAATATCACTGGTGCGGATATTTACGTCTTCAGCGGTGATGTAACGGCCGCTTAATGACTCAACGAAACGACCATAAGCACGGAATAATTCTGGCGATTTGATCGTCTTGGCATCACCAATGATCACCGCCTTACCGCCACCAAGGGGGAGGCCGGCGAGGGCGCTTTTGTAGGTCATACCGCGTGATAAACGTAACACATCGGTCAGTGCTTCACTTGAATTGGCGTAGTTCCATAAACGGGTACCACCCAACGATGGACCTAAGGTTGTATCGTGAATCGCAATAATGGCCTTAAGACCGGTTTCCTTATCGTGACAAAACACGACTTGCTCGTGTTGGTCGAACTCTTGATGCTCAAATAGAGACATGAGTGATGTTTCCTCGTTCATCCCAAAATTGCGCGCACATTAGCATTTTCAATTTGTCGGCGCTAGTGAATCCGAGAAAATAATACGTTTACGTTAACGTAAACCATTGCAAGCTAAGTTTACAGTAATTCGCTCTTTGCCCGTCTGCACTTTCGAGTTAGTATTGTGGCACTGTAATTAAGAAAGGAAGTAGTACACCAATGGCGGAACAACAACAGCCTCAAATGACCGATGAAGAAGCATCTGCGTGGGTGCGCGAGCAATTTCAAGCGGCGAATAAGTACCTTGCGGAAAACGGTATTATTACCGATCGTGTGTTAACCAAAGAGTCACGTTACCTGGTTCCTTACGTTGCGGTGTGGAAATTCACCACGCAAGACAAAAAAGAACTATGGCTCGTAAATGGTGATGTGCCGACGGATGTAGTGGGGGCGAAAGCAGCGAAAGACGCGCGTGAAGCACTGCGTCATATTGCCCTGCAATGGCAACTCAAAGCACAATCGATTATTGACGACCCGAAAGCACAGCAAGATGAAGAGCAAGTCAAGTACGCACAATATCTCGTTAGCCGTGCCGAAGGAATTCACGACGCCGTGCAAACTGAGCATTTGTGGAAGCAGTAAGTCTATAGTGGCAAAATGCTCGCCCACAGACAGCTAACCCTTGGGGTTAGCTGTCATCTTCTTCCGTAATCTCTTGAACTAAATACAACACACCCTGTTGAATGAGATCGACTAAGCATTCACACGCTTGGGTGTCGGCCAGCAACTCTGTTTGCTCTGCTAAAGGTTGTTCACTGCGCAATTCAAGCAACTGCTTCGCGGCGGCAGTATGCAACTTAGGTAACATTTCACCGTTTGCGTAAAGCGCACCACTTGGGCTAAGTAAAACTCGGGCCCCAGGAGTGCGGCCAATCAGCATATCCGTCGCTGCGTAGCTCAATAATTCTGCCACGCTAAGGGTGTCTTCGGCACCAGCGAGAGGGCGCTTCGATTGCGACATCACGCGCGCCATAGCGTCCGCACCTTCGGGTGTTTGCAATTGTTGGACGAGTAGGCGGCGTATTTGTTCAAGCTCGGCTTCCTGTAGTTGATACGAAGGAGCTTGAGCGCTTAATTGCGGATCTTGGTAGCGCGGAAAAGTGAGCTCTGAGGCGAGTAATTGGTCAGCAATTTGCGCCAGCCATTCAGCACTGTTGGGTGCACGAAAACCCACTGAATAATTGATACTTGGCTCGAGCGCCACGCCATGGTGCGGACATCCGGCCGGAATATAGAGCACATCGCCCGCCTCGAGAACAGCATCAATCACCGCGTCGAATTGGCTCTTTTCGAGTTGTTTGAGATCAGGATGCGGACAATGTTCCGCGAGGTTTGCTTTACGCTCACCCACGCGCCAGTGACGGCGTCCCCCCCCTTGGATGATAAACACATCATACTGGTCGAGATGGGCGCCTACACTACCATTTTCAGTGGCAAAACTGACCATGATGTCGTCGACACGCCAGTCCGGTAAAAAGCGAAACGCACTTAGCAGCTCTTGGACTTCAGGAAACCATTCGTTCACGGCCTGTACTAGCAGCGTCCAATCGCTTTCGCCGAAGCGTTCATAGTCCTCAAATGGGCCATGTTCGACATCCCATTGTTCGCCAACCTGCCGAATGATTCGCGCATCGACCGCTTCTTCCATGGCTAAGCCGGCGAGTAACTCAGGTTCGATTAAGTCGGCAAACTGGGCAAAACCGTTACGAATAAGTAACGGTTTTTTCTGCCAATAATCGGCGAGGAAAGCACTAGAGTTGAATTGTAATTGCATCAGCTTAAGCGAGGTCATCGACAAATTGTACAGCGCGACCAATGTACGACGCTGGCGTCAGTAGCTTCAATTCAGCTTTAACGGTTTCAGGTAGTTCTAAGCTATCGATGAAGTCAGCCATCGCCGCTTGATTAACACGCTTACCGCGAGTGAGTTCTTTCAATTTCTCGTATGGCTTTTCAATACCGTAACGGCGCATCACCGTTTGGATCGGCTCAGCTAACAACTCCCAATTTTGATCGAGTTCGCGCATGAGATTGTCGGCGTTCACTTCGAGTTTGCTGATACCTTTTAAAGTTGCTTGATAAGCGATGAGGGCATAAGCAAAACCTACACCAAGGTTACGTAGCACGGTTGAATCTGTTAAGTCGCGCTGCCAACGGCTAATCGGCAGTTTACTGGCCAAATGTTGCATGATGGCGTTGGCGATACCAAGGTTGCCTTCCGAGTTTTCGAAGTCAATTGGGTTAACCTTGTGTGGCATGGTCGACGAACCGACCTCACCTTCGATGGTGCGCTGTTTGAAGTGGTTTAAAGCAATATAACCCCAAACGTCACGGTTAAAATCGATCACGATGGTGTTGAAGCGGGCGACGGCATCATAAAGCTCAGCAATATAATCGTGCGGTTCAATCTGCGTAGTGTAGGCATTCCAGCTCAAACCTAGAGAGGTAACAAACGCTTCGGCCACTTGGTGCCAATCGACGTTTGGATAGGCTGCTAAATGAGCGTTGTAGTTACCCACCGCACCGTTAATTTTACCCAATAACGGAACAGCACTGATTTGCTCTAGCTGACGCTCTAGACGCACGTAAACATTGGCCATCTCTTTACCAAGTGTGGTTGGCGTCGCCGGTTGGCCGTGGGTACGCGCCATCATTGGTACTGCTTTGTTGGCTATGGCCAACTGTTTAATTGCAGCGCTGAGCTGTTGCATGGTCGGTAACATCACTTCTTTTAATGCTTCACGAAGCATCAATGCATGTGAGAGGTTATTAATGTCTTCTGACGTACAGGCAAAGTGAATAAATTCGGTGACTGCGTGTAACTCAGGAACTTCGGCAACACGCTCTTTGAGGAAATATTCGACCGCTTTAACATCGTGATTGGTAGTCGCTTCAATCGCTTTGACGCGCTCGGCGTCCGCCTCGTTAAAGTTCGCAATAAGCGCTTCGAGAAATTCATTCGCTTGCGCCGAAAATGCAGGGACTTCGCTGATTTCATTCACTTGTGCAAGTTGTTGCAACCAACGTACTTCGACGATGACACGTTGGCGGATCAGGCCATACTCACTAAACATCGGGCGCAGGGCGGCAGCTTTAGCGCCATAACGGCCATCAACGGGAGAAAGTGCTGTCAAAGCAGATAATTGGGTCATTTCGAAGACTCCGAGTTAGGTCGATTTGGATTATCAATACGAATCAGATCAAGTGCGGTCGCCACCATGCGCCGCCGCGAAAAAATAAAGTGGCGGCGTTTACCGCCCACTTGGTGCCACAAGATAGCGCTGCGAATGGCCGCTAGTAGCAATGCGCGAATTTGGTTCTGCACATTGTTTTGCTGCAGCAACGCAGGTTTGCCATGGATTTGAAGTGGCCGCCCCAAAGGCGAAATAAAGTCACTATAGGCTCCAGCCATGCCGGTGATGATCGTCTCTTGTTCAAACTGGAATTGCTGTTGTTGCCGTTGCAGTTGTTGAATGCGTTGGCCAAGGTCGGCAACAGCTTTAGTGCTGCGCTCGAAACGACGGGCGAGGGCAAGTACACCGACCATATAACGGGTGATTTCGACGTCTTTATTTCGTGTGGCGCCAATCTGCGCGAGCAATACCTTAAGGCCAAAGTTTAAATTGCCCGCATCACCATAAATTGCGGCAAAGCTCTCTGGTTCTTGTTCCAGGACACTTTGTAGCAGTGCATCACGTTCGAATTCTTCCGTCAGTTGACCATGCCGCGCTAGCTGCTTTACCGCCGCACAGGCTTGCGCAATTGCGGCTAAGGCGAGCACGCGTTGTTGCCAATCGTTCACAATAAAACCTCGTGATCCGCAAGACGCGACTCAATAATGCCGCCACCAAGGCAAACCTCGCCGACATAGAATACGGCTGATTGCCCAGGAGTTACCGCGGCAACCGGCTCAGCGAATTCTACTTGAACCTTACCGTCAGCGAGCACTTTTAACTCACATGGAATATCTTGTTGGCGATAGCGTGTTTTCACCACGCAGGAAAGTTTATCTTGCGGGCCTACACGGTCGACCCAGTGCAGTTGTCCGGCGATCAATCCCTTCGAGAATAGACGTGGATGATGCTTACCTTGCGCCACCACCAGTACGTTACGCTCAACATCTTTATCTACGACATACCACGGCTCGTCGCCAGCATTAGCCAGCCCACCGATGTGTAAGCCCTTGCGTTGTCCAAGGGTGTGGTACATCAAGCCTTCATGCTCACCCAAGACGTCGCCGTCGACGCTCTCGATGGCACCTGGACGCGCGGGTAAGTAAGTTTGTAAGAAGTCTTTAAACTTGCGCTCGCCAATAAAACAGATCCCTGTAGAGTCCTTTTTATCTGCGGTGACTAAGCCTTGTTCTTCAGCGATTCTACGTACTTCAGGCTTCTCTAGTTCGCCCACAGGAAAGAGCGTTTGTGCCACGTGCTCATGGGACAAAGTATAAAGAAAGTAGCTTTGGTCTTTATTGTTATCGAGACCACGCAAGAGTTGGAACTTGCCGTTGTGTTCGCGGCGACGCACATAATGGCCGGTGGCAATATAGTCTGCACCTAGGGCCTCAGCTGCGAACTCAAGAAAGGCTTTAAATTTAATTTCTTTATTGCACATGATATCGGGATTTGGCGTTCGCCCAGCCCGATATTCCTCAAGGAAATACTCGAACACATTGTCCCAATACTCGGCGGCAAAGTTAACGGTATGTAGTTCGATACCTAATTTCTCGCAGACGGCCTCGGCATCGGCAAGGTCCGTCGCAGCGGCGCAGTATTCGTCAGTATCATCTTCTTCCCAGTTCTTCATGAACAGGCCTTCAACTTGATAACCTTGCTGTAGTAACAAGTAGGCTGATACCGAAGAATCAACACCGCCCGACATACCGACAATAACTTTTTTATCTGCGTTCGCCATAACTGCCTTTACTCCAAAAAATTCGCGCGAATTCTACCACACTGGCGGTACTTCGCGCCACTGACCAGGCTGTAAACCTGCCAAGCGCCACGGGCCTATTGCCGCGCGAATTAAGCGCAAGGTAGGGTGGCCAATTGCTGCTGTCATCCGCCGTACTTGGCGGTTACGGCCTTCGCGTATGGTGAGGCATAGCCATTGATCTGGCACCGATTTTCGCTCTCGAATAGGCGGGTTACGTGGCCATAGGTTAGCCGGCTCTTCCATACGTATCACTTCAGCCGGCAAGGTCATACCATCGTTCAACTCAACGCCATTGGCGAGCTGCTGCAAAACTTCATCGCTAGGGATGCCTTCGACTTGCACCCAATACGTTTTCGGAAGTTTATGTTTTGGATGACTAATTTTGTGTTGCAACGAACCATCATTGGTCAACAACAGCAGGCCCTCACTGTCTTTATCGAGTCGTCCCGCAGGATAAACATCGTTAAATGGAATGTAAGGTTTTAATGTGGCTTCGTCGTCCGACCCCGAAAATTGCGTCAAAACCCCGTAGGGTTTGTTGAACAAAACTAATTTAGGGTTCGCTGGCCGTGGCTGTCCTGACTGCACTGTAGCAGTGCTACGGCGACTTTTCCGACGAAAGGGGCGTGCCCCGGGAGTGCTTTTCTTTGGCATAGACTTATCAGTGTCGCTTAGAATAATGGTAGAATACGAATTAGGTCGCAAATGATAAGTATAAAGGAAAAAGTGCGCATGCAGGACTCTAAACCGAACGAACCGCAAAAACAGTCAACGCAAACCGACAATTTTGCTGCCGCATTACGCGGAGAAGTTCCTTTGGCTGTTGGTGATGTGATTCAGCGTAGCTGGGATATCACCTTACGAGCGCTACCAATGATGTTGCTTGGTGTCGCGGTGGTAATCATTATGAGTGGCGTTGTTACCGGCATCGCTGAGTCTGTTTTTCCGGTTGGTCCAAAGCAGTCAGACCCGCGAAATTCGATGTTGCAGTCGATATTAAGTGTCTTCTTCGTTGCGCCCTTTACCGCCGTGGTGACGCTCATGGGCTTAAAGAATGCGCGCGATACCAAGCCTGGCCTTGAGTGTTTTGCCGAAGTTTTACGCCATTTACCACAAGTACTCGCGATTACGTTTATTATGAGCCTTGCGGTCATGCTGTTGGCGGCGCTGTTCTCTTTGATTTTTGGCGAAGGAGCTGTGGCTGAAGCGCTGGTGGTGGTTACCGCGATTTATTTCCAGTTTGCATTTTTACTGGCCATTCCATTGGTCCTAGAGCGTGGACTAAAAGTAACGCGGGCAATCCTGGCCTCGTTCCTCGTCATGAATAAGAAAATGTTCACCGTGCTAGGCATCTATGTTGTGCTTTTTGTGATTATCTTTATCAGTGCACTGCCACTCTTTTTAGGTTTGATTTTTACCTTTCCAATGAGCTTTAACGTGGTAGGGGTCATCTATAATCGTCTTATCGGCGTACCTAATCACAGCATTGAAATTGAGAACCAGCCTGACGAGGCTCAGCTTTAGGAGACTAAATGTTACGCTTTGGATTATTTATGCTTGCATTATTGGCTGTTGCCGCAGCAGTTGTGGCACCTACAGCACTGCACCTTGCAAACCCGTATCGTCTGTATGACAACGTGGTTCCGGCGCGAGATATTGCGGTGGAAGCTCCGCGTATCACCGCATTGCCTGATTTTTCGCAGTATCAACAAACCGCAGATAAAAAACAGGCGTTCTTTGGGTTCCTTGCACCGTTAGTAACAGCGGAAAATGCTCGGATTGAGGAACAACGTAAAGGATTACAATCATTATATACAAAGTGGCGTTTTAATCCGGACTCATTGACCCGTGAACAACACAGCTGGCTTGCGTATTTAGCAAAGCAATATCGGGTGGATTTTAGCCTAGCGAGCGAAAAGGAAGCGCAAGAAACCTTTGCTTTGCTCAAGCGTCGTGTTGATGTGGTACCAGAGACCCTCGTGTTAGTGCAGGCGGCCAATGAATCGGCCTGGGGCACCTCACGCTTTGCCTTGGATGCATTGAATCTATTCGGTCAATGGTGCTTCACCGAAGGCTGTGGTCTAGTACCCGAAGCGCGGGGCGCTGAAGCCACCCATGAAGTGCGGAAATTCGCCTCGGTGAATGAGTCGATTGCAAGCTACATGCGGAACTTGAATACCCATCCAGCTTATTTTGAGTTACGCAGTTTACGCATTGAGCAGCGTCGCCAGGGGCGTGACATACGCGCACTTGATTTAACGCCTGGCTTGCTAAGTTACTCGGAACGCGGCGAGGCCTATGTAGAAGAACTCAATGCGATGATTCGGGTGAATCGTCCACTGATTTTAAGTGCCCTTGCGGACCCAATGAATGAAGAAGGGCCCGTTGCCGAGCCCGGCTTTAGTGGTGACAGCGAAGAGCAAGCTACGCGTTCAAATTCCGCACCTGAATAACACCGAGGCGGTCGTTCTGTGCCGCTTCGTCGTCTTCTTCGTCACGATAATTTAGAAAATCACTCGGTACACTGTGGTCAAAAGCAGTGTCGCCGAGTTCATTGGTGACGCCATCAGCCGCAATTGTTTTGAAGTCAAACAATTGATTGTCAGCAAGGTGCGAAGGCACAACGTTTTGCATTGCGGTGAACATGCTCTCAATGCGCCCCGGATACTGTCGATCCCATTGACGCAACATCTCTTTGATGACTTTACGTTGTAAGTTTTCTTGCGAACCACAAAGGTTACACGGAATGATAGGGAATTGTTGGTACTGTGCGTAACGCTCGATATCCTTCTCTCGCACATAGGCGAGCGGTCGAATGACGACGTGCTCGCCATTATCGCTGACCAGCTTGGCTGGCATCGATTTCATTTTGCCCCCGTAGAACATATTCAGCATCAAGGTCTCAACCATATCGTCACGATGATGTCCTAAGGCGATTTTAGTTGCACCAAGTTCTTTCGCCACACGATAAAGAATACCGCGGCGTAAACGCGAACAGAGTGAGCAGGTGGTTTTACCTGCAGGGATCTTTTCTTTGACGATACTATAGGTGTCTTCTTCAATGATGCGGTAGTCGACACCTTCTTGCTCGAGGTAAGCTGGAAGAATATGTTCTGGGAAGCCGGGCTGCTTCTGGTCAAGATTCACCGCCACGATAGAAAATTGAATTGGGGCAATTTTCTGCAGGAAACGCAAAATCGCGAGCAGGGTATAGCTATCTTTGCCGCCAGATAAGCACACCATGACTTTGTCACCATCTTCAATCATGTTGAAGTCTTCGATTGCCCGACCGACATGGCGCCGCAAGCGTTTTTCAAGCTTGTTGAAGTTGTAACGTTGTTTTTTGTCGCTGTCGCTTAAAGCTGCAGAACTCATAAACCTTCCCACTTAATCGAACAAATAATGCGCGATGCGCGCTAAAAAGTGGGCGGATTATACCTTAACTGGCGTCTCAAATCCCGCAGGTTTTACTGCTAATAAATCACAGTTTATTTGTTCAATTACATGTTCTGCGGTGTTGCCTAATAGCGCCGCGCTAAAGCCGGTGCGGCCAATGGTGCCAAGTACCACCAGTTCTGCGTCAAGCTCTTCTGCAAGTTCGGGTATCACTTGTTCCGGCAGGCCCTCACGCACATGTTGTTGAGTCGCTTCAATGTCGAAATTCTTGGCATGCTCAGCGAGCGCTTGTTGATGGTTCTCAGCAATCACTTCGCGGTAATTTGCCGTATCGAACTCGGGGATTTCTGCCGCAATGGTCACGGGGGCGCCTGGGTAGGCGTTCACTAGGTGAACTTCGCTATGCAAGCATTTTGCAAAGCCTTTGGCAGCTTCGGTGATACGCACATTCAAGCTGTCGTGATGCTCACTTTCCCCAGTTGTGTGGATAGCAGCGAGTACCTTGCCATGTTCGGGCCATTCATGTTCTTTGACCAGCAACACAAGACACGGGGCCTTACGTAAAAGGTGCCAGTCCGTTGGGGTAAAGATAATGTGGGCCAAGCCCTCGTGAGGGTGAGTGGCTTTGACGATAATATCGTGCTCGCCCTTTATTGCGGTCTCGATAATGGCTTCGTAAGGCCGATTGTGCCAGAGCACTTTGATATCAATTTGTAAGTCACGGGTGTTGTAGTCTTCCAAAAGATCGGTGATCCAGACTTTACGATCATTGATGAGGCTGTCGCGCATGGTGTTGCGTTCTTCGGCCGCTAACATGGTGGTCATTTCATACGAAAAGTCATAAATCGAGAGCATCAAGGTAACGCGAGCCTGACTGATACGGGCTAAGTGCAAGGCGCGATTGAGCGCTTTTTGTTGCTGCTTGTCGGGGTCGAGAACGACGAGAATATTTTTGACGCAAGACATATCACACCTCAATTGAATCATACTAATAATCTCAGTTTAGTCAGAAAATCGAGGGTAAGCCAACTAGTTGAATACTAAGGCTTGACGCAACGCAATAACCGCTACCCACAAGCCATAAACGATCATGAGAACGCCCATCGCCTGGCGAAAACCTTGTGCTTTAAGAATACTTTGTAAGGCACCACTAAACCAGCCAAAAGCCAACATAGCGGGTAAGGTGCCAAGGCCAAATGCCAGCATATACACAGCGCCGGTAGTAGGGGAGCCACTGAGCGCAGCCCAGCTCAAGGCACTGTAGACCAATCCGCAAGGCAACCAGCCCCACAGCGTCCCGGCTAAGTAACGGGTGAGGAGACCATTGCCTTGGCGCAATCTCGCGGCGCTAGGCGCAAGGCGCTGCCACAGAGGCCGGCCCAGCCGTTCAAGCCTTTGCAGGCCAAACCACCAGCCACCTAAATAACAGCCAAGTGCAATAAGAAAAACTGCGGCGACAAATCGCAAAATAAGAAAACCTGGGCCAATACCGCTGAGCGCCGCTTGACTCAGTAGCCCGACGAGCGCGCCGGCGAGTGCATAGGAACTGATCCGTCCGGCGTTGTAACTCACCAAAGCCGCGAGGCTTGGTGAAGGGGCTCCAGGGCGATTGATGGCGCCGGCAAGGCCACCACACATCATCAAACAATGTCCGGCACCCGCTAGACCCATCAATAATGCTGCCAGCAAATCAAGCGTCATGTTTTTGCTTCGGTTGCGATTTGGGGGCTTTATCGGTCTTGGGGTCATCATCGTCGAGCAGCACATTCATACCTTGACGTTCAAGGTCTTCAAATTGATCACTGCGTACCGCCCAGAAGAAAATGACCACGGCAATAATGACAAAGAGGATGGCGATAGGAATCAAGATATAGAGACTTTCCAAAACTACCTCGCGTCTTTTGGCGCTCGATACAGCCTTAGCGAGTTAGCTAAAACCAATAACGAACTGATCGACATACCAATTGCTGCGATATAAGGCGTGACGAAGCCCAGCACCGCAACCGGAATAATGCCTAGATTATACACTAATGCCCAGCTGATATTTTGCCGTAAAATGCGCCGACTTTTCGCGGTGTGCGTAATGAACTGACCAACGGCAGCAAAATCATTACGCATCGCTACCACGTCAGCTGCCTGGCGGGCCAGGTCTGCAGCTTGGCCAAAGGTCATCGACACATCGGCTTGAGCCAGAACCGGGCCATCGTTGATGCCGTCACCGATCATTAGGACAGGGCCATGATGTTGTTGTTGTCGAACGTAGGCCAGCTTGTCTGCAGGCAGACACTCTGCTTTGAAGGTGGAAATATTTAACTGTTCGGCAACACGCTTGGCATTGGCATGTTTATCGCCGGTCAGCATGATCAACTCAAAGCCTTGTTTACGCAGCTGGTTTAAAGTACTGAGAGCATCGTCGCGAAGGTGATCTTCAACCTTATAAAAGGCCAACACTTGGTTTTCGGTAGCTAATACCACGTTCGCTGCATTTTTGTTCACGATAGGGTCTGCAACTTCTGGATGCCAGTCAGCGATAAACCGTGGCGCGCCGATACGAACCTTAGCGGGGCGTGCTGATGGTGAAGCATACCAAGTAGCACTGATACCAGCTCCCAAATGCACCTCAACCTCACTCACTTGGATCTCGGCAGAGTCGAGGTCGAGTGTCTTAAACGGTTCCGCTAGTGGATGTTCAGAATAGTTTTCTAAAACCTTGGCAAGCCCATCCGCGAGTTGTGCTTGACCGTTGGGGTAGTGGCGGTCCGTCAGGGCAAATTGCCCGGAGGTTAAGGTTCCAGTTTTGTCTAAGACGACGGTTTTAACGTCGCGCATCGTTTCGATTACATCGGTATTTCGCAGGATGATGCCATAACGGTTGAGGCGATGGATGACGCCGGTGACAGCCGTCGGTGCCGCTAAGGCCAACGCACAAGGGCAGGTTGCAACCAGCACCGCAAGCGTGACCCAAAAAGCTTCGGCTGGATCAATAAAACTCCAAACCAAGAAAGTTAACGCCGCAAGGATTAAAAGCTGTTTTACGAATTGATTTGCTAAACGTTCCGCTCGTTCAGCAAGTCGCGGCTTGTTAGCGAGGGCCTGGTCCTGTAGCGCAGCAATTTTAGCCATCACGGTGCCTTGTTGCGTGGCGGATACGCGCACGCGAATGGGCTGGGTTTGGTTTAATGTACCGGCTAGCACCTGGCTACCTTGTTGGTGAAGTACTGGAATACTTTCGCCGGTGAGCATGCTCTCATTAATTTCTGTTGCGCGGCTCAGTAGTTCGCCGTCAGCAGGTAGGGTCTGCCCAGCCAGCACTTGCACGATATCCCCTGCTTTTAATTTACTCACTGCAACAGATTCGAATTCACCTGGGGCAACCTCACGTTGCGCAGTAGCGGGGAGCAGCTTGACTAAGTTTGCTGCAGTCGCGATCGCTTTTTGCTTGGCGAGTAATTCAAGATAACGGCCCACCAACAACAGAAAGGTAAACATGCTGACTGACTCAAAATAGACTTCGCCCGCATTAACAATAGTGGCGTAAGCGCTCGCACCATAGGCACTTAGCAACGCTAGACTGACCGGAACGTCCATATTGAGCTGTCTGGCTTGAATACTTCGCAACGCTGAAAGGTAGAAAGGTTGCGCGCTATAAAGTAGGACTGGCGTGGCGAATAGGAGACTTATCCACCAAAAAAATTGGCGTAGATTGTCGTCAAGTTCATCGACCATGCCAAAGTAGAGTGCCACGGCAATCATCATGACTTGCATCGTCGCTAAACCTGCAATGCCGATACGACGCACAAAGTAACGTCGCCGCCGTTTAAAGTCTTGTTCCTGGGTGGCGGCTTGAAATGGTAAGGCGCGGTAACCAAGACCTGCTATTTCTTGCAGCAAAGCACTTAATTTGACGTGTTTTTCATCCCAACGAATGCTGACCCGCTCGGTGGTCGCATTAACCTGTGCGCTGCGAACGCCGGGCACGCGCATCAACTGCTGTTCAATCAGCCAGGCACAAGCAGCGCAAGTCATTCCCTCAACGGAGAGGGTGGTTGAACGAATACCGACTTCATCTACTTGGGTAAATTGGTCTTGAAGGTCTTCTTGATCGTAGGCCTCGAGCTGTTGTAACTCTTCCGGCAAAAGTGGGACCTGCAGGGGGTTGCTCGTATCTCGAAACTGGTAAAAGTGCAGCAGGCCTTGCTCTTCAATGGTTTGCGCAACCGCTTGGCAGCCATAACAGCACACTGCTTGCGATTGACCGGCAACGGTCACCTTGTAGCCGCCATCCTTTGGTAATGGCTGTAAACAATGGAAACAGTGTCCCTCAGGTGGCTGCGGCAACGCTTTAGTCATTGATTAAACGCCGTAAGTGAGAGGCTCTAAAATGAGCTCGCGATAGGCTGGTAATTGTAATTGTTGGCTCAAACGCCAACTACCATCGAAGGGAGTGATGGTTACGGTCCATTTGCCTTTGTGCTCGATAACATCGGCTGGCAACTCACCACGAAAAACACCTTGTGCGTCAGCGGTCAGTACTAACGAAAAATCTTTGTCGGCAAGAGTGGTGTGATAAAAGCGAATATTCAAGGCGGTGAGTTCAGCAGGTGCACCGGTTTGATAGGCAAGTGCCAATTTCTGTCCATCTTGCTGAAAACTAAAGGTAATGCCACGGCGTTGGGCTTCTTGCACCTTTTCAACTTGGGCATTAATACCACGGCCCTTTTTGTAGTAATCGTCAACGACCATCGGATTATCGCCGTAACTTGAGGCGACAGATAGGGTGATCACCATTGCGATAACCACGGAAAACGGAATACACATCAAAAACCAAGGCCAAAACTGCTTATACCACGGCTTTTCCATTACGCATTACCTCAAATTGTATAGCTGTTAGAAAAAACCCCGCGTTTGCGGGGTTTTCACTTTAGTCGTTTGAAAGCCCGTAAACGTAGGCGCTGATAACGTGTATCTTGTCTTCGCCTAGAATATCAATCCAGGCTGGCATGACACCGTTACGGCCGTTGTGTAGGGTTTCTTCAATCGCGGCTTGTGAGCCACCATATAACCAAATGTTGTCGGTTAGGTTAGGGGCACCCAGTTGTTGGTTACCTTTACCATCCATACCGTGACAGGCCGCGCAGACTGCGAAGTTTTGCTTACCTGCGCTGGCAAGCTCAGGATCAACCTTGCGACCACTCAAACTCAACACGTAAGTCGCGAGCTCGGTAATTTGTTGATCATTGAACTGTCCGTCAAATGCTGGCATTTGACCTTGACGACCTTGGATCAAAGAAGTCTTGATGGCTTCTGGTGAACCGCCGTATAGCCAGTCGTCATCGGTAAGGTTAGGGAAGCCTTTACCACCCATTGCGTTTGAGCCATGACACTGCGCGCAGTTTTGTAGAAACAGGCGCTGGCCAATCTCGACCGCATCTTCATCTTTTGCCAATTCAGGAATTGGACGCTCCGACAAAGCCGCAAAGATCGGGCCAAACTCTTCCTCTGCCGACTTCATCTCGCGGTCATACTGGACAATCAGACCCGCTTCACGATGCGCTTCAGTAGCTGCTCGTGACTCTTCAAGTGAGCGAACCTCTTGGTTTGAACTACTCCAACCAAGCAAGCCTTTGAAATTACCTAAGCCAGGGAAAAGGGCAAGGTAGATGAAGCCCCATACGATGGTGACCCAAAACAGAATCATCCACCAACGTGGCAGGGGGTTATTAATTTCAACGATACCGTCGAACTCATGGTCCATGAGTTCACCTTCTTTAATTCCGGTATAGTTGCTCATGTTCCAGCGTAATAGCCAAATGATAAAGACTAAAAACGCTAGGGTCAGGACGATAATCCATGCACTCCAGAAGCTACTCATTGTTCTTCGACTCCTGTTTAGTATTGTTTTGCTTGCTGTTATCTAACTCATCTTCTTCAAAAATTGAGTTAGCGGCCTCATCAAAGTCTTTTTTACGACCTTTGCTGTAGGCCCACAGCCCGATGCCAACAAACAATACGAAAACGATAACTGTGTAAATACTACGCCAGGTGATGTAATCCATCTTAATTAGCCTGTTGTTGTAACCCGGTTCCTAACGCTTGCAGGTATGCAATTAACGCTTCCATTTCGGTTTTGCCAACAACGGCAGCTTGAGCACCTGCGATGTCTTCATCGGTGTAGGGCACACCGAATTGACGATAAACTTCCATTTTCTTCGCAGTGTACTCGCCGTCGAGCTTGTTCTCAGCTAACCATGGAAAACCAGGCATGTTTGATTCAGGCACAACATCTCGCGGATCCATGAGGTGGACGTAATGCCACTCATCACTGTAGCGTCCGCCAACCCGCGCAAGGTCTGGGCCTGTACGCTTGGAGCCCCACAAAAACGGACGTTCCCAAACGTGCTCACCGGCAAGTGAGTAGTGACCATAACGCTCCGTTTCTGCACGGAATGGACGAATCATTTGGCTGTGACAGTTATTACAACCTTCGCGAATATAGATATCACGACCTTCCAGCTCTAACGCTGTATACGGTTCTAAGCCAACCACAGGTTCATTGGTTTGCTTTTGGAACAATAACGGTGTGATTTCGACTAAACCACCGATCGAAATGGTGAGGGTGGCAAAAATGGCCAACCAGCCCACGCGTTTTTCGACGAAATCGTGCTTAATGTTTTTCATTCCTACGACTCCTTAAGCTGATTGCGCGGCCGCTTCACGAGGAGCAGCATCGATGGTTTCGACAGTAGGCTTACCGGCTTTAATAGTGCGGTAGCAGTTGACTGCCATAAGGATCATACCTGCGACGATGAACAAGCCACCGACAAAGCGGATGAACCAGAATGGATACGACGCTTCAACACTCTCTACAAAGCTGTAGGTAAGAGTACCGTCTTCGGCATTTACTGCGCGCCACATTAGGCCCTGCATTACACCAGAGATCCACAATGCAACGATGTAGAGCACAACACCAATGGTATGGAGCCAGAAGTGGATGTTAATCCAACGTACGCTGTGCATTTGCGTTTGGCCCCAAAGACGCGGGATCAGGTAGTAAAGTGAGCCGATGGTAATCATCGCAACCCAACCTAGCGCACCTGAGTGTACGTGGCCGATGGTCCAGTCAGTGTAGTGCGAGAGCGCGTTTACTGACTTGATAGACATCATTGGGCCTTCGAACGTTGACATGCCGTAGAACGACAATGAAACGATCAAGAAGCGTAAAATTGGGTCGGTTTTTAGCTTATGCCATGCGCCTGATAGGGTCATGATACCGTTGATCATACCACCCCATGATGGGACGAATAGGATCACTGACATCACCATACCAAGTGACTGAGTCCAGTCTGGCAAAGCGGTGTAGTGCAAGTGGTGCGGGCCGGCCCAGATGTAAAGACCGATCAGTGCCCAAAAGTGCACAACCGAGAGACGATAGGAGTAAACCGGACGTTCAGCTTGTTTTGGTACGAAGTAATACATCATACCGAGGAAGCCAGCCGTCAGCAGGAAGCCAACCGCGTTGTGACCGTACCACCACTGAACCATGGCATCGACAGCGCCTGCGTAGACACTGTATGACTTGGTAAAGGACACTGGCATCGCCATACTATTAACAATATGCAGAACTGCGATGGTTACGATAAAGCCGCCGTAGAACCAGTTCGCAACATAAATGTGCGAGGTACGACGCTTAACCAAGGTGCCAAAGAACACAATAACGTAGGCAATCCAAGATAAGGCGATCAACACGTCAATCGGCCACTCCAGTTCGGCATACTCTTTTGAGGTCGTATAGCCAAGCGGTAGGGTAATGACCGCAAGTACAATGACGGTCTGCCAGGACCAAAAGACAAAGGATGCTAACTTGTTCGAAAATAGTGCTGTACGGCACGTCTTTTGAACAATATAGAACGAGGTTCCCATAAGTGCCGAGGTACCAAACGCGAAGATAACCGCATTGGTATGTAACGGACGTAAGCGAGAGTAGGTTAGCCATGGGGTATCAAAATTGAGCTCCGGCCAAATTAGCTGAGCTGCAATCCAAACACCCAAAGCCATACCGATAATGCCCCATATGACGGTCATAATCGCGAATTGGCGCACGACCTTGAGGTTGTATTCGATCTGTTGTGGACTTGTTTGACTCATTTTTATTTTCCGCGTTGATTCTCTGACTTCAGAACAGAGTAACGTGACAATGATGATCGCTTGTCGGATACTTTGACAAACACCTCCTCATTTTATGACGGATAGCCATAAAAATACAGGAAGAATCTATGAAAAATCCAAGCGCAACGCCAACTTGAGGAAATTTTGGGCAAGCCATGAATATAACTAATCAGTCTTTACCTTATTTCTCTTATTTCCGCACTAAAAGTAGGGTCTTTATGCTACTTTTGTTGGCGTTGAGTAGTATCTCTTGTAGCTTTGATGTAACGCAACAGTTACCGACGACAAAACTTGATCTGTATCAAGAAAAAATAATTTTATTAATGCCACGCCAGCCGGTACCTGTTGAACAAGGTTTGCAACTGCGTTTGCAGCTTCCTGACGGAGTCGTGCCGCAGCTTTCACGGGTCGAGGGCGAGTCGATGTCGATGGGGCAAATTCCTCTGCAATGGCAACAGCTTGATGCCAACGAGTGGCAAGCGATTTTATACCTCGGTGCATGTACAGAGGAACAAATGGTGTGGCGGATGAGGATTCCGTTGGAACACCAACAGGTTGCACTGCCGCAAAGCGTCACGTTTACTTTTATCAGTCAGCGCTAAAGGATAGAGCGGGTGAATTCGAAGCAACTTGAAACAAATTGCCGTGCCACTTTCGGATTACCTCATGCTATAGTCCACGAAACATATTTTTAACGCCATTTTTTAACGTCACATTAGGTGCGTTGCTTTAGCTGTTAAGGAGCTGCCATGTCCGTTGCTTTAATTTGGATCATCATTGGCATTGTATTAATACTTTCCGAACTGCTGTTAACCAGCGTCATTGCGGTATTCTTAGGAATAGGCGCAATTGTTACCGGGCTACTGTTGCACTGGAACATAATTGAGCAAAGCGCAAGTCAGTTTGCGGTTTTTGGAGCTGTAAGCTTAGTGCTGTTGGTTGTTGCTCGCGGTCATTTTAAACGTTGGTTTATGGGCTACACCGCAGATGAAGATGAGGCAAAGCCAAATTTTCAACGCGACATCGGTGCGCGTGTAAAAGTGATTCGCGATTTTAATCATGGTGCCGGACGTGTGGTCTTAAATGGTGTGCAATGGGATGCATTTTCGGATGATGAGTTAAAAGCAGGCGATACCGCTTGGGTTATCGCCAATGAAGGTATTCAACTGACTGTCGCCAAACAAAAACCAAGTGTGGCAACAAAGGCTTAAAAAGAATAACAACGAGGAGTAGTTGCAATGTTTCCATTAGACGTGGGCACGGTGCTCGCAATAGGCTTTGCCGTTGCAGTCATTATCGTCATTTTAAAAACAGCTCGTATCGTCCCGCAACGAACGAACTTTGTAGTAGAGCGCCTTGGGCGTTACAACCGCACGCTGGATTCAGGCTTTCATTTATTGATCCCCTTTATCGATAAAGTCGCTTATCAACACACTTTAAAAGAAGAGGTGATTGATGTTGAACGCCAGGCCTGTGTGACGCGTGACAACATCCAAGTCGGCATTAATGGGGTGCTCTATATCCAAGTGGTTGATGCGCACAAGGCAAGTTATGGTATTAACGATTACCGCTATGCCGCATCACAATTGGCGCAAACGACCATGCGTTCGGTGATCGGTCAAACGGACCTTGATAAAACCTTCGAAGAACGTGCACGAATCAACGAAATTGTGGTGCAGGCGCTGGATGAAGCTGCAGCACCTTGGGGTATTAAAGTACTGCGCTATGAAATTTCTGATATTGAGCTGCCGATGAGCATTAAGGATGCCCTGGAACAACAAATGCGCGCTGAACGTGAACGTCGTGCCGCGATTGCCAAGTCTGAGGGTGAGCGCCAGTCGATGATTAACGTTTCGGAAGGTCACAAACAAGAAGTTATCAACTTGTCTGAAGCTGAAAAACAAAAGCAAATTAACGAAGCTGAAGGGCGTGCGCGTGAAATCGAGCTGATTGCCGAAGCAACCGCAGAAGGCTTACGCAAAATCGCGGCATCGATTCAGCAACCAGGTGGCCAAGATGCTGTGAGTTTGCGTGTTGCTGAGCAATACGTTAAAGAGTTTGGTAACTTGGCGAAAGAAACCAATACACTGATTTTACCAGCGCAGTTGGCTGATATCGGCGGCGCTGTGGCAGGCCTAACCGAAGTGCTGAAAGCAAAGCCGCAGCAGTAAATTTAAACTGGCGTATCTAAAAGGCCGTTCATCGAGGATGAACGGTCTTTTTTGATCATATTTGTTCAAATATGACTATATACACGCGGTATCAAAGTTTTTTAAAAGGATTCTACTTAATGAAGTTGTCTCAGGGCATGAGCGCATTCGCTACAGTTTCGGTGTTGTTGTTGGCTAATTTATTGATGGGGTCAGCGGCTGCACAACAATGGGGTAATCGCGAGCAAGCAGCACTTGTTGTTACGCAGCCTTTAGGCTTTGAGCGTAAGCAAGAACAAGTTGAAGCCGTTGCCTATGCCGAAGCATTACGTTCGGTAGATATTTATGCTGCGGTGGGTGACGAAGTGACTGAGGTCAACTTTGAACCAGGTGATAACGTTGCCGCCGGCGATGTGTTGGTGCAGCTTGATGATCGGCGCCAACAGATTGCTTTGCAACGCGCTAAACTGCAATTAGCCGATGCGGAACGAACAGTAGAAAGGTTACGCACCAGTCGCACAAGCGGGGCAATACCGCAGAGTCAGCTGGATGAAGCGATTATCGCTAGAGATCTCCTAGAAGTTGCCGTTGCTGAAGCACAAACGGAAGTAGATGATCGCCGCGTTACAGCGCCTTTCGCTGGTGTGGTAGGGATTACCGATGTTGAAGTGGGCGACCGCATCACTGCGCAAACATTAATAACTACGTTAGACAAACGCAGCCAATTGTACCTTGATTTCCAAGCACCAGAACAAGCCGCTGACATGCTTAACGAGGGGGCGACGCTGGAAGTTTATTCGTGGTTGCGTGCCGAAAACCGCATTCAAGCGGAAATTGCCGAAATTGGCTCGCGCATTGACGCCACCAATCGTACCTTGCGCATCCGCGCACTTCTCGACAACTCAGAAGACCGTTATCGCCCGGGTATGAGTTTTCGTGTCGCGCTTACCTTGCAGGGCGATAGCTATCCGTCTGTTCCGGAAGCAGGATTGATGTGGGGGCCGGAGGGCGCGTATGTTTGGGTTGTAAAAGATGGCAAAGCGACACGCGTCGATGTGTCCATTGCGCAACGTTTACCTGGGCGAGTCTTGGTTGACGGCAATTTGCAGTTGGGCGACGAACTGATCGTCGAGGGAGTGCAGACCTTGCGTCGCGGTCAGGCGATCGAGCGATTGGCTGATAACGGAGACCTGAACTAATGAAGTGGGCCCCCCAATTAAATGATTTGCCATCGATGTCGATTCGTCGACCGGTACTTATCGTTGTTCTCAATTTACTTATCATCATTGCGGGTATTGCTGCGATTCAGGGCGTCGAAGTGCGCGAATTACCGGACGTTGATCGGCCGGTTATTTCGGTCACTGCAAGTTATCCAGGTGCCGCACCTGAAACTGTTGATACCGAAGTAACGAGTCGTCTCGAGGGGGCAGCGGCACGCGTGAGTGGCGTGAAGTCCATTCGCGCCTCGAGCGAAGAGGGTAGCTCACGGATCGTTATCGAATTTCGTCCCGGTATTGATTTAGATAACGCGGCGAACGAAACCCGAGAGTCGGTGAGTCGGGTACAACGTGGCTTACCCGAACAAGTTGAAAACGTCTCTATTATAAAGGCCGATAATGACGCTGAATCCGTTGTCGCGTTAGCTATTTCAAGTGACGCGTTGGATTTGCCCGCCTTAACTGAGCGCGTTGAAACCGATCTAGCGCCAAACTTTTTGAACATCCCTGGTGTGGCCGATGTGCGCCTGACGGGTGATCGGCGCCGGGTCATGCGCGTTGTGATCGAGCCTCTGCGTTTATCTAGTTATAATTTGACGGTCACACAGGTCGCTGCGGCGTTGCGCCAAGCGCCCTTTGATGTTCCTGCCGGTAGCTTGAAGTCGACTGATCAACAGCTGATCGTGCGCGCCGACGCTAGCTCAGTATCACCGGAAGATGTAGAGAACATCGTTATCTCGGGTACGACACGGGTGGGTGACGTGGCGACCGTCTATTTTGGGCCTGCGGATGCCAGCAGCATCACGCGCTTGGATGGTAAACAAGTTTTGGGCTTAGGCATCATCCGTCAAGCCCGGTCGAACACCATCGAAATCTCTGATGAAGTACTACGTCTGGTTGATGACTTGCGTAAACAGTATCCGGACCTAAGTATTCAGGTTACTGACGATGATGCTGAGTTTATTCGCAGTTCAGTAGAGGAGGTGATCACCTCTCTTGGCTTGACGATCTTACTGGTGGTCGCAACCCTGTGGCTCTTTATTGGCTCTGGGCGTGCTACGATCATTCCGGCAGCATCCATACCTGTCGCGCTCATTGGTGCGGTCGCGGTCATTTGGCTGCTCGGTTTTTCGATTAACATTCTGACGTTATTGGCATTGGTTTTAGCTACCGGCTTGATTGTCGATGATGCAATCGTGGTATCTGAGAACATTCAGCGCCGCCGCACCATGGGGCTGGGTGCGCGGGCAGCTGCTGTTATTGGTACACGCGAGGTCTTCTTTGCGGTAGTCGCTACCACCGCTGTTTTGGTAGCGGTGTTCGTACCTATTGCATTTTTGCCTTCAACGGCGGGGCGTCTCTTCCGGGAATTTGGCGGCGTGCTTGCCGCAGCAGTTATTATTTCTTCGTTCGTCGCGCTATCGTTAGTTCCAGCATTAACAGCACGTTTGCCGTTAAAGGAACACAAAGAAACGTTGTTGTCGCGTATCGGCACTCGGTTCTCCAACGTCTATAGCAAAACACTTCACTGGGTACTCGATCATGCATTGTTAGTGTTTGTTGGCTGTACATTGGTTGCAGGTAGTGCGGTGTGGTTCTATTTGCAGGTAGACAATGAACTCATGCCACAAGAAGATCGCGGTCAGATCCGTATCTTTGCCCGTGGTCCTGACGGGGTTGGCTTGAACTTTATGGACCGCCAAGCCCAACGTATGGAAGAGATTCTCTTGCCTTATGTTAACGGCGGCGCAGTGAAAAGTATCAATACACGCGTAGGTCAATGGGATCCGAACCTCGTATTCATCACGGTACGGTTGACTGACTGGGAAGAACGCGACCGCTCGCAACAAGAAATCATCGACGAGATCAGTGACCCATTAAGTCGTATTCCTGGAGCACCTGCGCGTGCCTTTGGTTCGAATAGTTTGAATCTGCGGGGCCAGGGCGGTGGCTTAGAGGTTGCCTTAACTGGCGATGAATACCTCGACATCTACAATGCTGCGCTGGCATTCGGTGAAGCGGTACAGTCTGAAATGCCCGAGGTTGGCTTCCCGCGAGTGGGTTACCAGCCGACGCAGCCGCAACTGCGCGTCAATATCGATCGCCGTCGTGCCGCGGACTTAGGCGTGTCATTAAGTGATATATCAACCACCTTGCGTGTGGCGATTAATGGCGATGACTTAGTCGACTTAAATATCGGTGAACAAGCGGTGCCAATAATGTTGCAAGCCAACCGTAGCCTGATTAAGTCGCCGACAGATCTAGCAAATCTTTATGTCGGCACCGCCGATGGCCAAGTAGTCCCCTTATCAGCGGTTGCCAGTATCAGCGAAGAGGGCGTTGCTGCTGAATTAGAACGACGAGCACAACGGCGTGCTATTGAAGTTGACATGCAAATGCCGACCTCAATTCCGATCGAACAAGTGGTGGAAAACCTCCGTCGCATCGCCAATGAGACTTTACCCGAGAACATAGGCATGGTGCTCTTAGGTGAGGCCGAAGCCTACGAAGAAACCGAACGAGAAGTGATGATGACCTATATCTTGGCATTTATCATCGTATTGCTCGTGCTTGCTGCGCAGTTTGAGAGTGTCAATAGTGCTGTGGTGGTCATGGCTACCGTACCCTTTGGCATCGCCGCAGCCTTCTTTGCGTTGTTTATAACGGGCACTTCTATCAACGTATTCTCTCAAATAGGCTTGGTAATGCTGATTGGGTTGATTGCTAAAAACTCAATCTTACTTGTTGAATTTGCAGACCAACTTCGCGACAAGGGCCAGTCTGTAAGGGATGCGGTAGAGCATGCTGCTAGTATTCGTCTCCGTCCTATCATGATGACGTTGGTTTCGACCTTGTTGGGTGCGTTGCCGCTTATCCTGTCAGTTGGTGCGGGGGCCGAAGCACGCAACTCGATCGGTTGGGTGGTATTTGGCGGCCTTGCTTTTGCTGTACTCTTTACGCTTTACTTAACTCCGGTTATTTATTTAGCGCTTGCGCGTTTCACTAAGCCACGTGCCGATGAAACGCAGCGACTTGAGCGAGAAATGGAGCAGGCGGAGCAACAATGATGAGTATGAAATCAGCCCGTATATCTTCTCTAGCGACGGTAATAGCATGCTTGCTATTACCACCAGCTACCAGCAAAGCAGAAACTTTAGACAGTTCCGCTACAGGCTTCACTTTTGCCTTTTCGCTTCCTGTGGACGGTCATTTAAAGCATGTGTTTGAAGGACTTACCGAAGATATTGGCGAATGGTGGCTGGCTGACCATACCTGGTACGGTAAAAGTGAAAATATGACGCTACAGCTTAGACCGGGTGGCTGTCTATGCGAAATTGACAGTGAATCGCGGTTTACCGAGCATTTACGCGTCGTTAAAGTTGAACCTTATAGCTTGATTCGATTTACTGGTGGCCTCGGACCATTACAAGGTGAAGGCGTGACGGGTGTGATGGACTGGAGCTTAAAGAATAGCGCCGACGAGCAAACCACGACTTTAACTGTTCGATATCGCGTATCAGGGTATTCACCGAATGATTTGTCAGCGTGGGCTGTTGCAGTCGAGAATGTTCTGCTGCAGCAAATGACATCCTTCCAAACCTACATGAACCAGTAATTCTGCATTTATCTGCAAAATCTAACCCAGCTGCGCATGATTTTTACAATCGTGCGCTACGCGCTTACTTTTAAAAAAGCAGGGGTGTTGTCCCCAAAATTTCACGTAGCAACGCATAAATGTGAATGCCTACTTATGCTAATAATACTTATCAATATAAGATTTAACATAATATACATTATGCGCAATTAATGTGAGAGGTATTTCAGCCAGCTTTGGCGTGTTCGGCTCCGGGTTGCGTCGCCTTTGCGGTTGATGATTTGTGACATTTTGTTAGTAGCAATTTTTAAGCAGTATCGCTACGCTTTCGTGGAGTATTACTATTTACAAAAAGGAAACGGAACAATGCGTAGTAAATTTTCAGGTTTAGCAATGGCAACCTCATTAGCTCTCGGTTTATCGGTGAGCTCGGCTAATGCGGCACTCCTCTACAAAATCACTGGCAAGGATATGGCCGAACCTTCGTATTTGTACGGCACCATTCATTTGATTTGTGAGGCTGACTTTAACGTCGCGGACGCAACTAAAACCGCTTTTGATGAAGCAGATAAACTGATCATGGAATTGGACATGGATGACCCGAACATGATGCAAAGCATGCAAGCGAAAATCTTTCAGCCTGAAGGTCTTAAAATTTCGAGTGGATTGACTGAAGCGCAAGCAGAAAAGTTGGATGCGTTCTTTAAAGCGAACATGGGCGTTGGCTTATCTGCATTCGACGGTATGCGCCCTTTTGTGGTTAGCGGTATGCTGATGTCTGCGCAGCTTGATTGTGGTCAGCCGGCATCGTTTGAAGGCTATTTCACGCAGCAAGCAATGATGCAACAGAAACCAGTTGAAGGTTTGGAAACTGTCGACTTCCAATTTGGTGTATTTGAGCAAATCCCTCATGCCGAGCAAGTTCAATGGTTGGCTGATGCTTTGGAAGATGAAGCCGGTGCCAAAGCCGAATTACAGCGCATGATAGATCTCTACCAGGCTGAAGATATTGACGGCATGTACGGCATGTTCACAGAGATGGACGAATACGCTGAATATAAAGAGGTTTTACTCGACCAACGTAACTTTGCATGGCAAGAGACCCTTGATAAAGAACTGCAAGCTGAAGGCAGTGAATTTATTGCGGTTGGTGCAGGTCATTTAGGTGGAAAAGCTGGTATGATCAACCTTTTACGGGAACGTGGCTACACGGTGGAGCCGGTTTCAAACTAAGGTATTGAAGGTAACCACATGCGCGTTGCAGCAGAACAATTACAACCTCCTATCTACGCATGGGCGCAGCAGCGCCCTGCTTCTCCCTCAGCGAATCCATTAGTTGGCCAAAATCGAGCCTTAGCGGCGATTGAGCAAACCATGCGTATTGGTGGCAGATATGCCCATGGCTTCATGGTGACGACGCCAGGATTGCGCGTAGTAGATGTGTTAAAAGAGCTGCAACAGCGCTACCAGTGGATGCATTTTGAGCGTCATGATTGGCTTTATTTAGCGAATCCAGATTCCGCCAGTGAACCTCTTTGCGTCAATGTTCCTGCTGGTACGGCACGAGAAGTTCTAGCCGGCCTGATGAAACTATTTGAACAACCGGTTAACGAGCGAGAGAGCTTGCTCAAAGAATTGCATGCTACCTTCCCAAGTGAACGTTTTATCGCTTATCTGGAGCGTGTGAGTGACAAGACATTTGATGATTTACCGGGGAATGAGCTGGCAACCATTATTGTTGAGTCGGATCAACAAACCGATGATTTCGTGCTCTGTGACCGTGTGACGGATACCAGCTTATTTGGCAGTATTCGTTTACAGTCGGTGGCGGGTACTATCAGTTCGGAACTACATCTTATTCAGCCTGGCGCTTTGTTAAAAGCCAACGGTGGTGTGCTTGCGATCGATGCTGAAGAGTTACTCACGCAACCAGGATTATGGCGCAAGCTGAAGTATATCTTGCGGACCAGCTTGTTTCATTGGCCGCAACCGGGTGAAGCAAACATCGCAGCATATTATCAGCCTGAACCGGTACCGATTCATCTTAAAGTTTTGTTACTAGGTGACCGTTCTATTTACGGGCAATTACGCGAGCTTGATCGCGACTTCGATAACTTATTTCCTTATCTAGCGGATTTCTCGGCGCACTACTCTTTGAGTCAAGATGAACTGGTGCCCTACTTTGACTATCTCGCTTATGTAGAACGTGAATCCGCCACCTTCCCAATTACCGATGAAGCGTTGCCGCTAATACTCAAGGAAGCGTCCAGATTAAGCGATTATCAGACAGAGCTCTCTTTGGACACCATCGCGCTTATGCAGCTGTTACGCGAAGCTGGAGCCGTCGCTAAAGCAAAAGAACAAGCTACCATTGATCACGAAGCCGTATTGCAAGTGCTTAAGCAACGCCAACAACGCGAAGGCTACATCGCTGAATTAAGTCGACGCCAGATCCTCGAAGGACAGGTGTTTATCGCCACCGAAGGTGATGTGGTTGGTCAAGTCAACGGATTGACGGTGGTGACGATCGGCGGGAGCGAATTTGGCGAGCCCTCACGGATTACAGCTACGGTTCATTATGGCGATGGTGACATTATCGATATTGATCGCAAATCTGAATTAAGTGGCAGCATTCACACTAAAGGCGTGATGATCCTCTCGGCTTATATTGCCAATGTCTTCGCCAAGAGCGAAGAAATGCGCCTCTCAGCCACGATTGTTTTTGAGCAGTCTTATTATGAGGTGGATGGTGATAGCGCATCGTTAGCTGAATTATGCTGTCTGTTGTCAGCACTTGCCGAATCCCCTATCGCTCAAGGTATCGCAATCACCGGCGCTGTCGACCAGTTCGGTGCGGTGCAAGCGATCGGCTCGGTCAACGAAAAAATCACTGGGCACTTCGCGCTTTGCCAAGCGCGCGGTTTGGATGGTAAGCAAGGCGTGATCATCCCGCAAGCGAATATGAGTCAGCTTAACCTAGAGCCCGATATTATCGCTGCCGTCGAAGCTAATAAATACCATATCTATGCCATTGAAGACGTTGCGGATGCGCTCGCCCTCTTGACTGGCGAAAACCAGAAACAGTTGTACGCTCGTATCGAAAAGCGGCTCGAAGAACTGCAACACTGTGAACCTGAGCAGCCGTGGTATAAGCGTATTTGGTAAAATAACTAATCGGACTTGTTAAGCGTACAAGTGTTCGCTAAGCTAGCGAGCACTTGAATTAAAGGCAAGGTAGTTATGACTCAATCTAGTTTTACACGCGAAGACCTTCTCGCCTGCGCTGAAGGCGAAATGTTTGGCCCTGGTAATAGCCAACTCCCCGCTCCTAATATGTTAATGATGGATCGCATCGTTACCATCAGCGATGAAGGCGGTGAATACGGCAAAGGCTATATTCACGCAGAGCTGGATATCAGTCCTGATTTATGGTTTTTTGACTGTCACTTTAAAGGTGATCCTGTGATGCCAGGTTGTCTCGGTTTGGATGCCATGTGGCAACTTACCGGTTTCTTCCTAGCTTGGGCTGGCGGTCCAGGTCGCGGACGCGCACTCGGCGTCGGTGACGTTAAGTTCACTGGGCAGATCTTGCCGACTGCAAAAAAAGTTAGCTATTTCATTGATATGAAACGCGTGATTAAGCGTAAGCTTTTCATGGGTATGGCCGATGGCCGCGTTGAAGTGGACGGCAAAACTATCTATACCGCGAAAGATCTCAAAGTCGGACTGTTTACTGATACTTCAAACTTTTAAGCTGTTCAGTAGCAAATAAAGCAAAGAAAAAGCCCACCTAGACGTTTAGTTGGTGGGCTTACTACTTTCAAGAGAAGATTTTTAAATTTTTAGTGCGCTGGACAGATTATTTTAACGATATAACCCTACACTTCGCGCTTCTTGCGCATCGCGCCAACCGCCTAACCACTGGGAACGAATTTCCTGATTCTGATACGGACATAGTTCTTTTGAACGACCCGATACACCAGCTTTAAAACCTTGTGCATGTGCCCGTTCTAGGCGATCGCGTTTCTGTCTTTTCATCATTCACTACCTCGTCCAGTTGTTCTTTTTTACGTTTTGGTAAGAGCGAAAATTATTTCACTCTTGTAATAATAGATAGCAACTGTGTCGGGTAGTTCAATAGTAAAAAAAAGCGCCTTTTCAATTTTAGCTATAAGCTACTGAAAAGGCGCTAGATCTGAAGAAGACTTTTTTTAGAACAAGTTTTCTCGTTAGCGGCTAAACTTGCGGCGAACTGTTATAAGGCCACCAATCAATAACATAGAAACGAAACCGAAAAGACTGGTACTAGCGCCCTGGCGCTCGATTCTATTTTCTTCTTGTGAACAGTTATTCAACTCACCAGATGTTGGATCTAGAATCAGCGTTTTCGCAAACTGTTCAGTAACTGTTTCACCGTCATCGTCGGTTACTTCTTCAGCACGGATACCTGTGGCAACGACTTCGCCATTATTGTTGATGCCATCAGCACTTACCAGATAGTACCCAGAATCGCAGTCTATGGCGTCGTTTAAGTTGACGAAACGAGCCCCTTCAAGACTACTTTCGTAGCTAAATGCAACGCGACGACGCTGAGCAGATAAATCTGCATCAATTTCAGCGGTACCAACGATCAAACCATCGTTATTAATCGCTGTAGGAATGGTGCTTGAGCCGTTGAAGAACGATGGTAACTCGCTAAAGGTTTCCGACTGAATGTCATAAATAAAGCCGATATAGCGGTTGATACCTTGCACGCGGCGAATGACAAAGCCCACCACTTGGTCTTCATCATTAATGTCAGTAGCGGAACCCCAAAGGTAATCGGTATTTTCAGTTACCGGTTTGACTTCACCGTCGATAAAAATGGCAGGCATTTTGATACGACGATTGGTCTCTTCGATACCATCGAAGTAAGTCCAACTCTGACCTACAGCGATGCCATTGTTGTTAACCGCGATAGCATAGCTCGAAAAATCACCTTCATCGCCTTCAGCGCGATCCAGCAAGGTACCTAGTTGCTCGGTAGAGATGACGTTACCATCCGCATCGAGTTGCCAAAGCATAGCGTTCATATCATAAATAGACTGATTCGAGTTGATCGTTGCGCGGCTGTAAAAGCTTTGCAAGTTACTTGCGGTCGCATTGCTTAAGTTGATCCAACGTTGCCACAGACAGGTGTAAAGCGAGCGTGTCGCTGTCCCATCATCTAAACGTGCTTGGCAATCATCAGCAAATGCTTGTGATGCAGGTGAAACCGCGACACTGGCGTAACCTACTGCAAGGTTGTGGTCGTTGATGTCCATCATCACCGACTCACCGCCAAGATAAGCTTGCTCAGGCGCTGGATAGGTTTTTGTTACCGAACCATTTGACCAAATCGCTTGGCGAGTAAATGCGCGAGAGGTATAGGTAGCTGTAACTTCCTGTTCATCATCGCCTTCGCCAGTAGTGTAGGTAAACTCATTAAAGCGATAAGGAGCACTCCCCCAACCTACGCGGATATCATTATTATTCAATCCGTTATAGATGTGGTCCGTTGAATTTTCTTGCTCTGGGGTCGAATCGTCAGTGTCTTCAAAAAACTCGTTAAAAGTGACTGATTGACCGTTAAAGAAACCAGCATCGTAAAAAGAAACACGAGGGTTGCTGATAACAGTATTGGCGCTATCGCGTAAGCTTCGTACGAGCCTTTCGTATTGGAATACAGATAATTCGTAGGTTTCGAGATCATCCACTTCAGGATCGATACCAATACTGGCTAAAGTTGTTTCGGATAATTCCGTAAGGTCAAACACGATGTCTTGTGGGAGTTGGCCCAACACAACGCTATGACGGTTATCGTTTATCGCAATTGGAAAGAGATCACGAACTTTTTCTGGCGTCTCAACTTGCTGAATAGTGTAAGTGTCAGCCTGCGCTACAGACATGAGAGATGCGGCAACGGCGACGCTAAGGGCCCCTAAAGTAAACTTTTTCATAGGTAATCTAACTACTCTCTTTTTGTAAGTTTTCAAGCTCATCCCAGCGCTCAAGTGCTAGCAAAAGCTCTTCTTCTAGTGCTGCAAGGCGCTCTAGCACCGGTCCGGTTTCGGCGTGCGGACGGGTATAGAAACTTGGGTCGTTGGCCTGCGCCTGCAGTTCCTGTTGTTCGTTTTCTATTGCTTCAATGCGTTCGGGTAGCATATCAAGTTCACGTTGAAGCTTATAGGATAACTTTTTCTTGGGCTGCGCTGAACCCTTATCTTTCGCGTTTTCTGACTGCTTAACACCGACTTTAGTTCCCATGTCTTTTGCGGAAATTTGTGCAGCGCTGGCTTGTTGTTTCAGATAATGTTCAACGTCTTGAAAGTCGCCAACAATTTCGGTCACTTTGCCGGCCCCTTCAAAGAGCAGAATACTGGTAGCCGTGTTATTCACAAATTCACGATCGTGGCTCACGAGAATGACCGTGCCTTGATAATCAGCAATGATCTGTTCAAGGAGCTCAAGGGTATCGATGTCAAGATCGTTGGTTGGCTCATCGAGCACTAACAAATTACTGGGTTGGAGAAATAACTTTGCCAGTAAAGCCCGGTTGCGTTCGCCACCGGACAATGCATGTACTGGGGTACGAGCTTGTTGTGGGGCAAACAAAAAGTCTTGCAGGTAACTTAAAATATGACGCGTGCGACCATTAAAGGTTATATCTTGCTTACCGTCACCAACGTTCTCAGCTACGGATTTTTCTGGATCAAGCTTGGCTCGGTGTTGGTCAAAATAGGCAACTTCAAGATTTGTGCCTAACTTCAAGCGACCGCCATCGACGCTCTGCTCGCCTAAAATCAAACGAATAAGCGTACTCTTACCACAACCATTAGGGCCAACAAGAGCAATTTTGTCACCGCGTTGAAGGGTTAAACTAAAGTCCCTTAAAATAGGTTTGTCACCAAAAGCAAGATCAAGGTGCTCGCCTTCGAAGACCAATTTGCCCGAGCGTTGTGATTCCTGCACCGCTAAACGCGCGGAGCCTTGTTGCTCACGGCGTTGCTGCCGCTCTTTACGCAGTGCTTGTAAGGCGCGCACGCGACCTTCATTACGCGTGCGACGCGCCTTAATTCCCTGCCGGATCCAAACTTCTTCTTGGGCAAGCTTCTTGTCGAATTCGGCATTTTGATTAGCTTCAACTTCGAGCAGTTCCTGCTTTTTCTCAAGATAAGAATCATAGTTGCCTGGGAAAGAACTCAATTGACCGCGGTCGAGGTCGATAATTCGCGTCGCGAGGCGACGGATAAACATACGGTCGTGACTGATAAACAGCACTGCTCCGCGAAAATCGAGTAACACTGACTCAAGCCATTGCACCATATCGATATCAAGATGGTTGGTCGGTTCGTCCAGTAAGAGTAAATCGGGAGCTACGACCAAGGCGCGCGCGAGCGCAACCCGTCGAAGCCAGCCACCTGAAAGCGCCGCCATCGACATATCTTCATCGAGCCCTAGACGCGTGAGTGTTTGCTCGATACGGGTCTGTAATTGCCAACCATTGGCCGCTTCAAGTTGCGTTTGCAGCTGTGCCAAGGTGCGCATGAGGCTATCATCGTCGGGTTGCTGGGTTAGTTGTTGCGAAACGTCATGGTAGCGTTTAAGCACATCGCCAACCTCAGCCAGCGCTTCAGCGACATAGTCATAGACACTTTGCTCTGAGTTAGCGGGTGGGTCTTGTGGCAGGCGCGCAACCACGGTATCGCCGACGCGTTGAATCACGCCGTCATCAAGTTGAATGTCGCCGGCAATCGCTTTCAATAAAGTTGACTTACCGGCGCCGTTACGACCGACAAGACAGAGACGTTCGCCCTCTTCAATGACTAAGTCGACATGGTCAAGAATAGGCTCACGGCCAAAAGCGAGTTGTGCTTGTTGTATGCGTAATACTGTCATGCAGTTACAAATTCCATCAAATCATCATTAAAAGGCCAGCGCAGCTCTGCATCGTCTTTGCCACGCACCAATACCGGAACCAGCAGCGCATATTCGTCAAGGAGTTCTTCTTGTTGCGTGATGTCGACCCAGTGCAAACGAATCGGCTGCTCAAGTGCCAAGCCATGCAACTGTGCAAGAGCCTTATCGCAAAGTGGACAATTCGGCTTGGTCAGCAAGTAAAACTCACTCATGACGATGCTCGACCTTGAAGAGATGATGAATACCTTTACGTCGCGCAAAATCTTGACTGATAGAGCGTTGCGTCCAATCTTCGGCGACTAAGAAAGCTTCGTTCAAGCCTTCTTCATCGAGTTTGAATTTGCGCTTGTTATTTGAAAATAGGATCACACCATCGTCTTTAAGTAAGCGCGCAGCGAGCTTGAGTAGCATGACGTGATCACGCTGAACATCAAGCACATCTTGCATACGCTTCGAGTTCGAGAATGTTGGCGGATCTAAAAAGATGACGTCAAACCGCTGCTGTGGTGGCTGGCGCTGCAACCACTGTAAACAGTCGTCTTGAATGAATTTATGTTGGCGTACCGCAAGTCCGTTCAGGCGGAAGTTATCTTCGCCCCAAGCTAAATAGGTCTTGGATAGATCGACTGAGGTCACTTCACGGGCACCGCCTAAGGCTGCTTGTACCGACGCTGTGCAGGTGTAGGCAAACAGGTTAAGTACGTTTTTATGCTGGCTTAAGCGAGCCAGTTCACGCCGAGCCCAACGATGATCAAGGAACAGCCCAGTGTCTAGGTAATCACTTAGGTTGACCTCGAACTGCGCACCATACTCATGCACCGTGGTGACAATCTGACGTAGTTGCTGACGTTGATATTGTTGCTTGCCACTTTGCTTTTGGCGGACCTTTAAATGCATGTTGGCAGCTGCGAACGGAAGCTCCTCTGCTAAGGTATCGAGCAAATACCATAGGCGTTCTTTCGCAACGGCTGGTGGAATGTCTTTGGGTGCCGCGTACTCTTGGATCACTAAGTGTTCGTTGTAAACGTCGACCGCAGCATTGTATTCAGGGAGGTCAGCATCATACAGACGCCAGGCGGTAAGCCCCTCTTTTGCTGCCCATTTTTCGAGTTTTTGATAATTCTTCTTAAGTCGATTAGCGAGGTCACTTGATTGCTCTTTGGTAAACTCTGTTTGCTCTTTTTGCATGTCATAAAGAGCTAAAATAACCTCTAGGGCACCGTTATACAGTTTATATTTCTTATGACTACGCAATTTTAAACGTTTTAACAGGCTCTCATCACCGGCAAGAATCGCCACTTGCCAGTCACTGAATTGTTGCCGTAGTTGGTGCCCAAGACGGCGGTACAATAGCAGTGTTTCGACTTCTTCACCAAGCCGTTCACCGTACGGCGGATTACACAGCATGATACTTTGGCCTTCACTGATTACCGGCGCTTGCACTTTCGTTGCGTCTTGCGCTTGCCACTGACAGCGCGACGCAATACCTAAGCGTGTGGCGTTTTGGTCGGCAATGCCAAGCATACGTGGATCATTATCCGAGCCATAGATACGCAATTCGGACTGGCTTTGCGCCTGTTCAAACCGTTGTTCAGCTTCATTTATGAGTTGCTGCCAAAGCTGCGGCTGGAACTGCCGCCAGGACTGCATGCCCCATGACGTGCGCCGCAGACCTGGTGCGTGATCAAGCACAACCATCGCAGCCTCTAGCAGTAACGTACCTGAACCGCAGAAAGGGTCTGCTAAAACCTCAGTGGCAGTATTAACGCCAGCGCGCAGCGCAATGGCCGCGGCTAGCGTTTCACGCAGCGGTGCTGCGCCCTGCTCCAGTCGGTAGCCACGGCGATGGAGCGGTTCGCCTACCAGATCTAAGTACCAAGTCAGTTGATCCTTGTGCAGGTGAGCATGGATACGGATATCAGGGGATTCACGGTCGACATTTGGTCGACCAAGTCCTTGTTCACGAAAATGATCGACAATACCGTCTTTGACCAATTGGGCGCCAAATTGGGTGTGGCGTACTTGCTGATTTTGCCCTGTGAAGCTGACCACAAAGCTTTGCTCTACGTTAAAATGTTCATGCCACAAAGTTTCGCTAATGGCCTTTGTTACACGGCCTAGGTCGTGACCCACTTCACATGTGCCGAGCTTTAAGAGTACGCGACTGGCAAGTCGACTCCACAGACACGCACGGTAAGCACCTTCTATATCGCTTTCAAAGCGGCAACCTGCGACCGTTTGTTGAACCTCGGTGAGCCCAAGCTGTTGTAGCTCGTCAAAGAGTAATGGCTCGAGTCCTTTGGCACAGGTGGCAAAATAGTGAGAAGTTGCAGTCATAGGTTTGGCATATCCTTAGCTAAATGTGGCGCCATTATACGGCATGCAAGAAGCGCTGTATTGTTGGAATTGTAGGAAAAAACAGCAATCAAACGGAATATGCTGAAATAAGCAGCAGTTAATGCAATACATGCTTGCGTTCTACGAAAAGCTTGGTAACATGCGCAGCATCGGACGCGGGGTGGAGCAGTCTGGTAGCTCGTCGGGCTCATAACCCGAAGGTCGTAGGTTCAAATCCTGCCCCCGCAACCAATTACTTGCCAGTGATTTTCAAGTTCCTCTGTATACTGCCCTTGCGGCAAATTTCCAATATATTTTAGCAAAACATCTGCGAGCATATCGGCGCCGCGAATGACGGTGTTCGTACCATCCAGATGTGGGAAGTCACCACCACCATTCGCACGATAATTGTTTGTTGCCACGTAAAATAGTTGCTTAGCCGTGACCTCTTGACCGGCAAACCGCAGCTCTTTAATACGTTGCCCTGCGGGTGCAGTACTATCAATGGTGTACTCCAAGCCCAGCAAGGTATCAAAATTATAATGTGGAAACCCTTCGTTTAACGATTGCCAACAATCGCGATTGGTATCCTTTGCAGAAGCTTGAATAAAAGCAGTTGCGCTTTGCTCTAGCCAGTCTTTAACTTGTGCACCGTTAAGTTTGACGATGTCGAGTGTGTTGGGATACCGATAAAGATCGCCAATTGCGCCCCGAGTGAGCGGCCCGGCTGGAATGATGGTTGCTGCTTCAGTTGCGCTAAAAGCCGCATCAAACGGCGCTGCTGCACTTAAAATCGGAAGTTGTTCAAGTTGATTAGCAGCGATAAGCTGCTGCGCCTGCCAGAGCTGTGCGCGTTGGACAAACTGCACTGCCGAACTGGGTTGCCAACGGGCTGTTTTGTAACTCAGTGGGTGTGCTGTCGCACCGATGGGTTGCTGCATAAAACTAAGTGTCGCTTTGTGCGCTGACTGTAAATGCGCTGCGAGCCGCTCATCCACCTTGGTCGCTGCCGTTACCGCACGGGCTGAACTCGTTGCGGCCACGACCTGCCATCCCGTCTTTTCGGAGTAATCGAGTTCGAGGTCGATAATGCCTAGGTGACTCCCATAAATGCCCGGTTGCACGGTGGCGACACCGCGTACGACTCCTGCAGAACTATCAACATCGGGTAATTGGTCATAGACATTGGAACCCGGGAATACTTCATGTTGATGGCCGAGCAACATGGCATCGATCCCGTCAATACCCGCTAATAGCCATCCAGTTTGTTCGTTGTCTTGCGGTTCGTTGGTGTGTTTTGGCATGCCAGTATGAGCCGCTAAAATAATCACGTCAGCGCCCTTCTCACGTGCTTCAGTAACCTTAGATTGTGTGGTCGAAACCATAGGTAAAACGGTCGCTTTACCTTTTAAGTGATGTTGATCCCACTGCATTATTTGTGGTGGAGCGACGCCGATTACGGCAATTTTTAGCGGTATGGGTTGTGCTGTTTGGGGGAGCTTCACTTGGCGTTCAAGCCAGGCAATAGATACCCACTCTTGCTTGAGCGTTGCCGCTGTTTCGGAGGTTAACTCAAGATTACTGGCGAGAACTGGGAAAGATGCGTCGCGGTAGGTTGCAGCCAAGTAATCGAGACCAAAATTAAATTCGTGATTGCCAAGGTTTGCGACATCGTATTTGAGTTGATTCAACGCTTGAATAATTGGGTGCGTTTTAGCCGCAATAGGGAAGTCCGCAACCACATAGTCGGCGAGCGCTGAACCTTGAATCAAATCGCCGTTTTCTACCAAAATAGCCAGCGGTTGTTCCGCACGTGCTTGGGCAATTAACGCAGCGGTCTTAACGAGTCCCTGTTCCTCGACTTCTTCGCCGCTAAAATAATCGTAATTGAGCATTTGTCCATGAACATCGCTGGTGCTCATGACCCGCAATGTGGTGCGGTAATCTTCAACTTTGGACATAGAGTGAGCTACGTTAGTGATAGATAGAAAAAATATGAGTGTACTGGCTAGCAGTTGATAAGAAAAACTTGGCGGCATAGCGGCCTCAAATCAGGCGTGGCGTAAGTGCTCGTCATCAAGGTGAAGTTGCAGATAATGGCTTGGTTGCAGCCGATTCCGTAGGACTTTGACCGAATCGAACTGCTGCATTTCTTTCACCTCAGAGAGCGTCATTGAACTTGCTAAACACATGCACTCTGCAAATTCATCATCGATGTCGATAATGGCAAACAATGCGTTTTCGATCCCCGAATTCAACTCCACCAGTGCACCTATATCGAGTTCATAGTTAGGTGTTGTGGTGCAGCTTTGAAAGTACCAACTCTGTGGCATTTGCGGACGGCCAAAACGTTCAAGAATGGTGCGATTGAGTGCCGCCTGCGTTAGCAACATGGGATCCCACAATTCGTAGGCACTCAGGACATCGTAAAACTCCTGAAAACACTCGGCATCTTCCATGGTAAAAGCTGCATGGAGTGGGTTCATGGGGATCAGACGAGAGGTTTTGTAGGGACATTTATGCACCAGCCCGTGGTCGAGCTCTACCGATAGCTGTTGCGTCTCAGGATCAAAGATCCAGCGCCAATGCTGCGATGCGTGCACAAATTGCCCCTTCTGTTAACGCTTATTTATATTTTTATAATGCTTAACTGCGAATTAACATAGCGAAAAACTTCGTGGATTACAAGTTATTCACGATATCCGTAACAAGTTTTGGACCATGGTAAATAAAGCCTGTATATACCTGCACTAGACTCGCGCCTGCGGCCAATTTTGCGCGTGCTGCAGCATAGGAATCAATCCCGCCGACCGCAATAATGGGTAGTTTATTTTGCAGTAAACCTGAGAGCTCGCGTACCACACGCGTACTGTCGTCAAACAGTACCGCCCCACTCAACCCACCGGCTTCATCGGCATGTGGTAATCCCTTTACGGCTTCACGTTTGAGGGTGGTATTGGTTGCAATAACCGCGTCAATCTGATGCTTCAGAAAAGCCTGCGCCATTGCTTGTAACTCTTCTGAGCTAACATCTGGTGCTATTTTAACTGCTAGCGGCACGTATTTTTCGTGCTTCGTGGTCAACGCTGCCTGTTCCTTCTTCAATGCGGATAACAATGCGTTTAACGCTTCGCCGTGTTGAAATGCGCGTAAACCCGGTGTATTCGGCGATGAGATATTTACGGTGATATAGCTCGCATACGGATAAACTTTACGCATGCAAGCAATATAATCGTTAGCCGCCTGGTCTTCTGGAGTATCTTTGTTCTTGCCAATATTGATACCAAGCACACCCTTAAAACGTGCTTTTTTTACCTGTTCTACGAGGTAATCCACACCGTGATTATTGAAGCCCATGCGGTTGATAATGGCTTCTTTTTCAGGCAATCGGAACAATCTTGGTTTGGGGTTTCCTGGCTGTGGACGCGGCGTCACCGTACCCACTTCAATAAAACCGAAGCCCATTTGCGCAAAGGCATCAATGCATTCCGCGTTTTTGTCTAAACCGGCAGCCAAGCCCACAGGGTTTGGGAAGTCGATACCCATGACTCTCACGGGTTTCGTTGCTACCTTTTGGCGCCAGAACGCCGCCAATGGAGTATGCGCATACTTGTGGAGTATGCGCATTGAATGATCATGTGCCTGTTCCGCATCTAAACGGAACAAGCACCATCTTGCTGCACTGTACAGGCTCACACGCTTACCGCCGTACAATTATGGTTTAACAACATCAATTCACGCAAAGCCACTGAGAACTTCGCAAACTCATGTGTTTTCGTCGTACGGAAGTCTGACAACATGTGCAACCAGCGATCAACGTAGACACGGTTTTCATCTAACCAAGCGGCCAGCACTTCCAGGCCGTCGGTCTTAGTATCGCCGCCCTTCAACATACTTAAGGTTAATGAACGCTGTTGCCAGTCGAGCTCTTCGCGGAAGGCCGCACGAGCCAACGCCTGCCAATGGTTATCGACCGGTTGTGAGTTGATCTGCTCAAGGAACCAATGCAAGGAGACTTCTGCCCCTAGATGGAAATAGGCATTCGCCACACTGCCAACTTTGCGCTTAGTCTCGTGGACAATATCAGCGACATCTAGCGCCGAGAATAAGGTCGATAGAATCGCAATTTGTTCCGCTAATTTAGCCGGCACGCCAGTGTTGGTTAAACGCTCAATTTCCTTTTCAATTCCCGCACGTTCATCGTCCACCAAGTAAGTAAGAACATTCTTGCGTAGGTCGTTAAATGCACCTTGATAGAAATCCAACTGATCTTGGATCGTCACTAATTCTGGGCGACGATGACGCAAGAACCAACGAGTCGAACGACGGACCACCCGACGCAACTGGAACAACATTTGATTTTGCACATCCGCAGGAATCTTGTTGTTGCCAGCTTCGATTTGCTCCATCAAACCACGTAAATTGAAACATTCACGGGCAACTACGTAGGCTGAAGCAACTTCTGCGGCGGTAGCACCGGTCGCGTCCATTTTACGGAAGACAAAGTTCGGCCCCATGTCGTTCACGATGTTATTTGCCAGGCGTGTGGCAATGATTTGCGCCCGCAGCGGGTGCGCTTGCATGGCATCGGCGTACGGTTCTTGCAACGGCTTCGGAAACGCGTTGATTAGCGAGCGAGCATGGAACGGGTCGGCCATTACGGCATCATCCAGCAGCTCTTCCTTCAAGACCATCTTACCGTAGGCTGTTATCACCGCCAATTCCGGACGTGTGAAGCCTTTACCGCTTGCTTGACGTTCCGCCAACTCGTCATCGTCTGGCAGGAACTCTAAGGCACGGTTAAGCTGCCCTTCACGCTCAAGGTGATGAATAAACCGTTGCAGTTCTTTCACCTGATCAGCACCGCGTAAGGCCGTTACGGAAATCGACTGTGACTGACGATGACAGTCTTTAAGCACGATTTGTGAAACTTCATCAGTCATATCATAAAGCAACTGATCGCGTTGCTTACGGGTGAGCTCGCCTTGGGCGACTAGGCCGTTAAGCAAGATCTTGATGTTGACTTCATTATCCGAACAGTCAACCCCACCCACGTTGTCAATCGCGTCAGTGTTGATACGACCGCCGTTGCGAGCATATTCAATACGGCCCAGTTGGGTCAGACCCAAGTTACCGCCCTCACCGACAATCTTCGCACGCAATTCTTTACCATTCACGCGCAACGCATCGTTAGCGCGGTCACCAACATCACTGTCGCTTTCTTTGGCTGACTTGACGTAAGTGCCGATACCACCGTTCCAAAGAAGATCCACTGGTAGCATTAAAATTGCGCGGATCATGTCGGTCGGTGTCATCGATTTCTTTTGCGTACCAAATAGCTTTTTCATCTCTGGCGTCAATTCGATGGCTTTCGAGCTACGCGAGAAAATCCCGCCACCACTTGAAATCAATGAGCTATCGTAATCTTCCCAAGATGAACGCGGCAGTTTGAACAGTCGTTCGCGCTCAGCGTAACTCTTCTTCGCATTCGGTTCTGGGTCGATGAAAATGTGCATGTGGTTAAATGCTGCAACAAGTCGTGTATGTTTCGACAACAGCATACCGTTACCGAAAACATCACCGGCCATGTCACCAATACCTACAGCGGTAAACTCAGTGTTCTGACAGTCGATACCAATTTCGCGGAAGTGGCGTTTAACCGATTCCCAGGCCCCGCGCGCGGTAATCCCCATTTTCTTGTGGTCATAACCGACTGAGCCGCCCGAGGCGAAGGCATCACCTAACCAGAAGTTGTAGTCCTGTGAGATGCCATTGGCGATATCTGAGAATGTCGCAGTACCTTTATCGGCCGCTACCACAAGGTAGGTATCATCTTCGTCGTGACGCACAACATCAACGGGTGGCACCACTTCGCCCTCAATAATGTTATCGGTGATGTCCAATAGCGCACGAATAAAAGTCCGGTAACACTCTTTGCCTTCTTCGAAAAAGGCTTCGCGTTCTTCGGGTAACTGTTTACAGAAGAAGCCACCCTTCGCGCCGACAGGCACGATGACGGTATTTTTGACTTGCTGTGCTTTTACCAAGCCTAAAACTTCAGTACGGAAGTCTTCGCGACGATCAGACCAACGCAAACCGCCACGCGCTACTTTACCGCCACGTAAATGCACACCCTCGACGCGCGGTGAGTAAACAAAGATTTCATATTTAGGCAATGGCAACGGCATTTCAGGTACTTTTTCCGGCATAAATTTAACCGAAATGTACGGCTTGTCTTCACCGCTGGCATCTTTTTGGAAGAAGTTGGTGCGTAACGCGGCCAAAATAAGTTCGACGTAACGACGAATGATGCGATCGTCATCAAGGTTGGCTACGTTATCAAGCTCGCTGGTAATACGTGTTTCCAGTGCTTCGATTTTCTTGCTGCGGCTTTTCGTACCTGGCTCAAACTTACTGAAGAAGAGCTTCACGATAAGAGTTGCGATAACCGGATACTTGCTAAAGGTACTTTCGATGTAGCTTTGACTGAAAGTCGTACCGATTTGGCGCATGTATTTTGCGAACATGCGCAAAATAATCACTTGACGACCGGTTAAGCCAGCACTTAGCACTAAACGGTTGAAGCCGTCATCTTCGTAATGCCCTGACCACACTTTTGCAAATGCGTCTTGGAATAAATCGCGGCTTGCTTCAAGGTCAAGCGTTGCGTTGCTATGCAACATTTGGAAGTCGAGCACCCAGAACACATCGCCGTTGGTAGCTTTGATTTGGTATGGGCTTTCACCAATGATACGCAAACCAAAGTTTTCTAACATTGGTAGCACATCTGACAAATGAATAGGTTCGTCTTTATGGAAGAGCTTCAAGCGAATACGTTTACTCTGCTCATTCTCTTCGCGCGAGCGATAAAACAGCATGCCCAGCTTATGGTCTTTATCGAGTGCTTCGAGTTGTTGAATGTCAGCAATAGCTACTGAAGGCAATACCTCTTCTTTATAAGCGCGTGGGAAGGCATTGGCATATTTTTTATTTAGCGCATTCGCTTTTGATTCACCAAAGGTGCTGCGCAAAATACGTTCGAAGTTATCTTCCCAAGTGCGGGCTGCTTCAACTAAATTCTGTTCGAGTTCTTTCACGTCGATGTCCTGTACATTCTCGCCGATGCGCACAGTGTAATGCGTACGGGCAAGTGAGGATTCCGAAAAGTAAGTGGTGAATTCAACATCGTACTTACTGTTAAGAGTAGTAGCTAAAATGCTCTGTGTTTTCTGGCGCAATAAAGTGTTGTAACGCTCTTTCGGCACGTAAACCATGCAAGATGCAAAGCGGCCGAATATATCGCGGCGCACGAATAAGCGGGTCATATCCCGTTCTTGCATTTGTAAAACGCCCACGCCGACATCAAGGAGGTCGCTCTCGCTGGCTTGTACGACTTCATCACGCGGATACGTTTCTAAAATATTCAATAGTGCTTTGGCGGCGTGCGAGTTGGGCGCAAAACCAGAAGCATCCATCACGCGCTTAATTTTTTCACCGACTAACGGTACGTCACGCGCGCTGTTGTTGTAGAAGCTACTTGAATACAGACCAATAAAACGATCTTCACCGATGACTTTACCGTTTTTATCAAAACGCTTCACACCGATATAGTCACTATAGGCCGGACGATGTACGCGTGATTTTGAATTAGTTTTGGTAACTAGCAAGAGTCGATTGTCAAAGGTAAGTTCACGCGCAACTTCCGGCAAAGAAGAGACCAGACGTTCTTTATTCGTTGCTGACTTACGCATTAAGCCGAGGCTTGAGTCAGCTTGTTGGCGGATCACATAGTCGCCTTCTACCGCTTTAAGGTCGTAGCGGCGATAGCCCATCAAGGTAAAGTTATCTTTCGCTAACCATTTCAAAAAACGTTGCGCTTCTTTTAGCTCTTTCGCGTCACCTGGATAGTTAATTGAACTCAATTCATCAGCGACTTGTTCCATACGTTCGCGCATGGCCTGCCAGTCGGTTACTGAGTAGGTTACATCATCCATCACCGAAGCAAGTTCGCGTTTAAGCTGGGCAATGGCGTCTTTACTTGTTTGTCGATCGATTTCGATCAGGAAAACCGTATCGACCTCGTTATCACCCCGAGTACCCGGCTTGAGTAAATTCGATATGCGTTGCTCACTATCGCGCTCATGGCTCAGCGGTAGGTGCAACAATAGATGCGAATTGATGCCCAGACGTGAGAGTGCCATACGGATAGAATCCACCATAAACGGCATATCACTCTGGATGATCTCAATAATGGTGTGTGCAGACTCCCAACCATGGCGTGCAACTTCTGGGTTATAAACCTTAATGAGTGCTTTTTCGCCTGGACGGTAGTCGTTGAAACTGTGCCACAGCCCCATAATGGCACCATAAAGATCACTATCATTTCGCTGTGCGAGTTCGTCAGATGCGACGTTGCGGAACATGCGAAGGGCAAAATCTTGGATAATATCAGCGCGATCGGTCGCACGTTGCTTAATAAGCGCGGCCACTTTCTGCAGAATTACGGGAGTCTGGCTGTCGCCAACGGAGTTCATGCTAAGTATCCTTGTAACCTATTGAGGTAGAACAATACTGTGAATGAGTAAGAACAATACTGTGAACTGTCACAGATTTTTCCGATAGCCTTTATTGTCGGACATTTAGCCGCGCTATTCAATGCTAATAAACACGAAAAATCAGTGTTCAGACCACGGTTTACGTGGCCTGAACATGAATATGACAGCTTTGTGCATGAATATTGAAGTTCGTTGACTTATGGAGCTAAGGCACTCTCAACTTTTTCGGCAAGATCGCTGGCTAGGTTATCTAACTTTTGTAGCTCGATAAGGCAGTCTTTAAGCATTTGTTGCCGCTTAGTATCGAAACGTCGCCATTGTAAAAACGGCGTGATAAGACGCGACGCTACTTGTGGGTTCAATGTGTTCAATTGCTTAATTATGCCAAGCACGAACTGATAGCCCTGCCCGTCTGCGCGGTGAAAACCGACGCTATTCCGACAGAAGGTGGCCACCAGCGCATAAACGCGATTAGGATTGCGTAACGTGAACTTAGGATGTGCTAGCAGTTGTTCTACCGACTCAACGGACGCGGTATGTGGTGCACTCGCCTGTGCGGCAAACCACTTATCCATTACCAGAGGTGTTGCTTGCCATTGTTCCGAGAACTTCGCCAACGCCTGTTCGTAATCGGGTAACCGTAAGTGCACTGCGAACTCAAGCGCTGCCTGTTGCAGCGTCATACTCTGTCCGCTTACCGCTTGTGTAACAACTTTGCTGCCATAACTTTCAGGCTTCGCCATTGCCAAGTAATACAGGCAGCGATTTTGCATAGCTCGGGCCGCCATAGCTGTAGCACTCAAATCGTTTTCATCGGCCGAGAGCGCATCGTAGACCTTAGCAAAGTCAGAGCTAAGCGCCACGGCTATTTCTGTCCGTAAGCCATCAACTGCAGCAAAAATTGCCTCTAAAGGTACGTCTTCGCTAAAGTATTCGATGAGCTCTTCGGCACTCGGTGGGGTGAAAATAAGCGCCTTCAAGGCATTATCTAACGGTGCGTGAAGCACTTTGCGTAAGGCTTCAGCTAACTTAGCCGGCAAACGCAGCTGCGCCTGCTCACGCACGGCTGCCAGCAACACGTGCAGATACATTTGTTGTGCGGCTTCCCAGCGTGTCACTTCCTGTTCAGCATGAGCTAATAAAGTCGTATAGGCTTCTAACTCAACATCGCGTTCGAGCTTCACTGGTGCACTAAAATTCTCTAACCAGGCAATGACGGGTTGTTGCGCAATACCAGTGAGCTTAAGCGTTGCTGATTGTTCATTGCATATCCACAGTTCACTGCCTGACTCGTGCCTGCGCAGTTGTTCGTGTTGAACTGCTAAACGCTCGCCGTGCGGCGAGTATAAGCTTAGAAGCAATGGGATAACCACCGGTTGCTTATCTTTTTGACCTGGCGTCGCGGGAGTGTGCTGTTCAACAGTCAACTCGAGCGTTTGCTGTGCAGGGTCATAAGTTTCACGCACCGATACCGTCGGAGTACCCGCTTGGCTATACCAGCGGCGGAATTGCGTTAGATCTGTCGCGTTCGCCGCTTCCATTGCAGCAACGAAGTCTTCGCATGTAACAGCTTGGCCATCATGGCGTTGACGATAGAGCTGCATGCCCTCTTGGAACCCACTCTCGCCTAACAAGGTATGAAGCATGCGGATAACTTCAGCACCCTTGTTATAGACCGTAACGGTGTAAAAGTTATTCATTTCGACAACTTTATCGGGCCGAATCGGGTGCGCCATCGGACTCGCATCTTCATTGAACTGATGACTTCGCATGACGCGAATCGCATCGATTCGATGAACCGCCCGTGAACCAAGATCGGAACTGAATTCTTGATCACGGAAAACAGTAAGCCCTTCTTTCAAACTCAACTGAAACCAATCGCGGCAGGTAATTCGATTGCCGGTCCAATTATGGAAATACTCATGCCCTATCACCGACTCGACATGAATAAAGTCCCAATCGGTCGCGGTGGCATTGTCTGCTAAGACGTATTTCGAGTTAAAAATATTGAGGCCTTTATTCTCCATCGCCCCCATATTGAAAAAGTCTACGGCGACAATCATGTAGCGTTCGAGGTCATAAGCCAAACCGAAGCGATCTTCGTCCCATTTCATCGCTTTCTTGAGCGACGCCATTGCGTAATCGGCACGGTGCAGGTTTCCCTTATCAACAAAGAGCTCCAGCAGGACTTCGCGGCCTTCTATCGTGGTGTAATGATCGGTTAAACGATCGAAGTCACCGGCGACCAAGGCAAACAAATAAGCTGGCTTAGGATGCGGGTCATGCCAAGTTGCGAAATGTTCGCCATTCTCGAGTTGTCCTTTGCTTTGCAAATTACCGTTACTCAGAAGGTATGGATAAGTTTTCGCATCGGCCCGCACCGTGGTGGTGAAAACAGCCAGAACGTCTGGACGATCAAGATAGTAGGTAATGCGGCGGAAGCCTTCTGCTTCGCACTGGGTGCAATAAGCACCACCAGATTTATATAAACCTTCTAACGCACTATTTGCACTTGGATTCACTTCGGTTTCAATGGTGAGCTCGAAATGGTCCGGCACCTCAGCAATACGAAGTTGCGTAGCGCTGACTTCATAATCTGAACTTGCCAGAGGTTTTCCGTCGATTGCGACACGTTTTAACTTAAGTTGCTCACCATCCAGCTCAAGCGCACCGGCGCTGAGCCGTCGCACCTGCATGACCGCAACCACGCTGGTGGCGGTGTCATGTAAATGAAAATCGAGATCAATACTATCGATAGTGAAGACCGGAGTGTGGTAATCACTCCGGTATTTGGCGGTTTTCTGAGTTGTTACTGCGGTCATAAAGCCCCTACTTCTTAATGACTTTAATTGCTGTGTACGGGTTCCGAAACAGTGCTGCGCTCGCGGCGCAAGATGCGAATGCCGGTATAACCGTAGAACATTGCAATGAACGGAGTGAGCCAGTTGAAGAATGCGAACGGCGCATATTCAAGTGGACTAATAGCCAAAGTACCCATCATAAAGGCACCACAGGTGTTCCACGGAATAAGCGCGGAAGTTAGCGTGCCACTATCCTCTAGGGTACGTGACAAGACGCGGGCATCAAGTCCACGTTTTTCATATTCTTCGCGGAACATACGCCCTGGGATAACAATGGCCATGTATTGGTCGGCGGTCAGCAAGTTTGCGCCGAAACAGGTAAACAATGTTGCAGTAATCAGGTTACCGGTTGATTTTGCAAAGCCCAGTACCCCGGAGATAAGGCGCTGCAGCAGGCCTATTTTTTCAACAACGGCACCAAACGCCATGGCACTCAAGATCAGCCAAACCGTGTTGAGCATGCTTGACATACCACCACCGCTTAATAGTGAGTCAAGTTCTGCGTTACCGGTCTCGACGGTAATCCCATCGGTCAGCGCCAACCAAACCATTTTTAAGCTAGCTACAGCAGAATCTTCGCCGGCAAGACGGGTAATGACATCGCCTTGGAACAAAACTGCCCAGAGACCACCGAGCAAGGCACCGAAAAATACGGTTGGCAAAGCAGGTTTACGGGTCGCGGCTAGAGCGAGCAGTACCACGAGCGGCACTAGCATTTCCCAACCAATGTTGTAAGCATTCGAAATCTCGAGCTGCATCCGCTCCAATTGCACAACGCTCGCATTCACATCGGTGTTAAGACCTAGAATGGCAAACAGAACTAGAGCGATGAGGTAAGCAGGTCCCGCGGTATAAAACATGTAGCGGATATGCGCGAATAACTCCGTACCGGCAACCGCAGGCGCAAGGTTAGTGGTGTCAGAGAGTGGCGACATTTTGTCACCAAAGTAAGCGCCTGAAACGACCGCACCCGCAGTGATTGCTGGCGACAGCCCCATCCCGGCGGCAACCCCCATAAGTGCAACACCGATGGTTGCTGCTGTGGTCCATGAACTACCAATCGCTAAGGCAATGATGCCGCAAATAAGCGCACTCGCCGCGTAGAACCAGCTCGGATTTAACAGTTCCAAACCATAATAAATCATTGTCGGTACGGTACCTGACAACAACCAAGTACCGATCAAAGAGCCGACAGCAAGAATGATGAGCAAGGCGCCCAACGCAACCGAGATCCCCTCTTTAATACCCTCTTCGATGTCTTCCCAACGATAGTTGTTTACAAAACCGATAATGACGGCAACACCCCCCGCAACCCATAAGGCAATTTGGTTCGGGCCATAAGATGAATCTTCGCCGAATAGGTAGACCGAGCTAGCCAGCGCAATGATCAACACTACTAAAGGTAGCGCTGCCTGCAATAAACTCGGCTCTTTAAAGGCTGAATAAGATTGGTTTCGCATAGTTAGTTTCTCAAATTAAATCAGCAAATTAATTCCGTGAAATAGTCCGCGTTGACGTATCTTAGAACACACCGATGAGTTGCAAAAAGATAATCACGATAACGACTGGCGCGAACCAGCGAACCATCCAACGCCAAAGTCGGAATACCACTGGGTGCGTATCGAGTTCGTCTTGGCTGGCGGGACGGGTCATGACCCAGCCACTAAAGATAGCGAGCAATAAGCCACCCAATGGCAACAATATTGAACCTGTCGCGTAATCGATGACGTCAAACCATGATGCCAGCGTTTTACCTGGGACGCTCCAGTCTAACTGGGTCCAGCTGGCTCCAGCAAATGAATATATCGTGAGCTGACCAAGCAGCCAAAGCGTCAAAACGGCGGTGATAGTAGCACGCCAGCGTCCCCAATCGAACTTTTCCTGTAAAAATGCCACCGCCGACTCAATCATGGCGATCGCTGAAGTAAAGGCCGCAATAACTAGCATCACAAAAAATAAGGTGCCAACGAAAACGCCTCCCGGCATACTGCTAAACGCAACTGGAAGAGTCTGGAAAATGAGCCCCGGGCCCGCCTCTGGTGTTAATTGGCTACCAAAAACGATAGGGAAAATTGCGAAGCCGGCAAGTAAGGCGACCACGGTGTCGGCCATAGCTACCCAGAGCGTGGTCTGTACGACTGAGGTCTCACGCGGCAAATAGGCGCCATACATGATAACGACGCCCGAAGCTAGGCCAAGCGAGAAGAACGCATGTCCCAAGGCTAACAGCACACCGTTTAGGGTTAAGTCGCCAAAGTTGGGCGCGAACATGAAGCTCAACGCGGCGGAAAAATCGCCAATCATGGCGGCATAAACCGCTATAGCAATGAGCAATGCAACCATGATTGGCAGCATCCAGCGGACCGTGCGCTCAAGGCCATCTTTTAAGCCTTTACCCACAACGAGTGCGACGCCAATTAAAACGGCAGCATGCCAAAAGGTAAGCCTTTGCGGCGAGCTCACCAGCTCACCAAACATGCCCTTTATCGCTGCGACATCTTGCCCAACAAAATGGCCACTTGCCGCTTCATAAACATAGGCAGCGGCCCAGCCGGCAATTACCGCATAGAAACTCAGAACTAAGAAACCTGTTGCCATACCGACCCAGCCGGTAATTTGCCATGCTGAACTACGACCGGATTCTTTTGCGACTTCGCGCGCGGCAATACCGGGACTGTGACGGCCACGACGACCAATAATGATTTCAGCCATCATGATTGGAATGCCAATTGCTGCAATACAGAGCAAATAGACAAGGACAAAGGCGCCACCGCCATTCTCACCGGTGATATAAGGGAACTTCCAAATATTGCCGAGACCAACCGCTGCTGCAGTAGATGCCAAAATAAACGCCATGCGGCTTGACCAGCGGCTGGCAATAGCTTTTTGAACTGTCATAACCAAGTGTTCCGTAGTGTTATTATTATTGTTGCTTGGGTTTTTCTAAAGTCATATAGGATGCCACAAAAAAGCCGCCATGGGCGGCTTTTTGGGCTAAGTGCTGCATTTTACTGCATGGCAATCTTCATCGTGTCGATAAGCTCGAAACTCAGTACTAGAGTTTCGTTCAGGTACGGATCCGGTGCTTCATAGTCCTCTGGCACATCCTCGAGTTTCTCGACAGGCTCATAGCCAGCGCGCGCAAGACGCTCATTCATGCGAGCTAAACGTTTCGCTTCGTCCGCTTTTTGCTCTGCTTCACGTTCCGCTAGAACGAGACTGACCCAAGTCTTCGCTTTTTCGCGTTGGTACTCGGCAGCATCTTCCATAACGTAATTAAACTCAGGATTAGCCGCAATATTTTGCTGACTTAGCTGGCGTAACTGTTGTAGTTTCTCTTCGGCAAGAAGGTTAACCGTTTCATAATTCGCGGTGTCTAACTTGTCCCACGGTAAGGCATTTTCCAAACTACTCTCACCAAACTCTTCAACATCGGTCACGGTTGGGAAAGTGATATCTGGAGCAACACCTTTCAACTGCGTACTGCCACCGTTGATGCGATAAAACTTGGCAATGGTGTACTGGACACTACCCAACGGCTCGTCAAAGAAGTCAAAACGACGCTGTAAGCCGCGATGTTGCTGCACGGTGCCTTTACCATAGGTATTCTCTCCAACGATAAGTGCCCGCTCATAATCTTGCATGGCGGCAGCAAAAATCTCTGACGCCGACGCGCTATAGCGATCGATCATGACGACCAACGGTCCGTTGTAATAGGTCGTATCGTCACGGTCACCATTCACTTCTCGGCGGCCACTACCATCAGCAACCTGCACCACTGGCCCAGAATCAATAAACAAACCGGTTAAGCGAATAGCTTCTTGTAGGCTACCGCCACCATTGGTACGTAGGTCCATGATGACGCCCTCAGCGCCGGCTTCTTCAGATTCGGCGATCAGTCGTTTCACGTCTTCGCTGACATTATGATAGAAGCTAGGCACGGTAATCACACCCAAGGTGCGACCTTTGTATGGCCCCTCTTCCATCGTTTTAATGTCAATTTTTGCCGCGCGGTCTTCAAGTTTTACTTCATCACGAACAATTTTTACCACTTTCGGTGTGGCACTGGCAGATTGATCAGCTTTTAATACCTGTAGCTGCACCGTGGAACCTTTAGGTCCCTTGATTAGCTCGACGACTTCATCGAGTCGCCAGCCGATAATATCAACGAATTCAGCGTTCTCTTCATCGCCCTGTGCTACCCCGACGACACGATCATCGGGTGCGATGTTGCCGTTTTTATCCGCGGGTCCACCTGGAACTAAGCTACGAATCACAGTGTAGTCATAGTCTGACTGCAATACCGCACCAATGCCCTCTAACGAAAGATTCATGTTTTGTTCGAAACGTTCAGAGTTAGCTGGTGACAGATAACTGGTATGCGCTTCAACACTGCGTGCAAAGGCATTCATGACGGTTTGGAACACATCTTCGCTATTGGTTTGGGTAAGCCGTTTCAGCGCATTGTTGTAACGCTTTTCAAGTGTTTCCACGACATCAGGCCACTCTTTCCCCGTCATGGTAAGGTTAAGCGCATCGTATTTTACCCGCTGCCGCCACAACTCATTGAGCTCTTCTTTAGAGCCCGCCCAGTCAGCGTCTTCGCGGTCATAATGATAACGGTCGTCGGCCACGGTAAAATCAAAAGGTTGCTCTTTATCTAGCAGGCTTAACGCATATTCATAACGTTGGTAATTACGTTGCAATGCTGTGTCGAACAAACTATACGCAGGACTCAATTTGCCTGAATGAATCATGTCATCGAACAGATGCTTGTATTCAGCCGCCTGTTCAACATCTTCACGCAGTAAAATCATTTTGTTGTAATCAAGCATTTCCAAATAGCGATCAAGAATGCGCTCTGACAGGTCGTTGTCGAGTTCCATATTTTTGAAATGGTAACGGGTAAAGTACGTTGTTACGCGTTGACTCACGACACTGTGCTGATCTTCCTGCTTAAGCTCTGGCAATTCACTGATGTCGTGTGCCGGTGGAACCGCGAGTGCAGTCCCGGTCAAGCTTAAACCGAGGGTGATCGAAAGGGCTAACTTCTTAAGCGCTAATTGTGCCATATGACTACTCCTGCTGTGCGACAAAGATGGCGTCCGTTGCAACTTTGACCGTCAAACCATTGTGAAGTTGCACCACCACATCATTACGATCGCGCTCGATAATCTCTCCAGCGACGGGTTGTTTACCAGCTTTAACCTGAACCTTCTGTCCTACCTTAAGATCATCGTCTTGCGCAGCTTGTAGTTTCGGCTGCGGTGCTTGTTTTGGTTTACGCTTATGGGTGACTTTTGGTTTAGCTGAGAGTTTTTGTTTCGGCGCTTTGTTGCGCTTTGGTGCTGCCGCGCGTTGTTCGGCTTGCGCTTTCTTCTTACGTTCAGCGGCAGCGGCTTGTGATTCAGCCAGAGCTTCTGCTGCGTGAGTCTGGTGTTCTTCTTCGACAGTACCTACAGCTTTACCATCAAGATCGATACGTTCGCCGCCCGCTTTCATCGCGCGAAGATAGCGCCAAGAGTTTGTATAATGACGTAACGCAGTACGCAAGCGTGTTTTACTTACACTTTCATCGTCTTCTAGGCGTTGCGCAAGTTCTTCAAAAATACCAATTTTTAATGGTTTCGCATCGCCTTCAAGCGAAAAGCAGGCAGGGAATTTGGCTGCAAGATACGCTAAAACTTCTTTATTATTCGTTAATTTCTTTACTTCAGTCATCATCATCGCTTTCCTGCTGACGAACGTCAGCTAATTGCTCCGTTATGTACGCTTGCATTTCATCGCTGTCGAGGCCTAGAAGGTCAGGGTTTTCAATCCAATCAAATAGGGTGCGGCGTACTACTTCTTCTAACTTGTCGAGGGTATCACTTTCTTCACTATATGCGTGAATATAATGCAACATCTCATTCATCTGATCGACGGCTTCATCCGTGTCGTCTTCAAAAAAGGCCATATCGCTATGGCTCACAAGATATGCATAAATATCGAAATCACTATACATCAGCAAGCGACGCCCAGTTTAAGGTTTCAATAAATCGTCCCAGCTCGGTTAGACCTGCAGCATCCTCCTCACTAAAGCGGCCGACGCTCGGACTATCGAGATCGAACACGCCAACGACTTTGTCGTTAACGATCAGCGGTACCACTACTTCTGAGTTTGACGCGCTATCGCAAGCGATATGCCCAGGAAATTCATGGACATCATGTATACGTTGCGTTACTCGAGTGCTCGCAGCAGCACCGCAAACCCCTTTGCCAAAGTCTATACGCAAACATGCAACTTTGCCTTGAAAAGGCCCCAACACAAGTGTTCCAGGGGCTCTAGTAAGATAAAAGCCAACCCAATTGACATTTTCGAGAGTATCGAAAACTAAAGCTGAAATATTACTTAAGTTGGCGATGAGATCTTCTTCACCAGCAGTAATTGCCTGCGCTTGCGCAAGCAATAGGGAATAATCGGTACGGCTCATTATTTACGACTCTTCATTGTGCAGAGAAAAAGACGCTATGGTCTGTTCATTGGGGTTGAATGATGCCTTCATTTCACGCTTACTGCGTGTCACGAGCAAGCCATCAGCTCCAACGCGAAAAGGCTCATCGGATGGGCAATACTTAGCTTGGTATGCCATTACCAGTTGAATGGTGTTTTCCTTTTGCGCTTCGGTTAGAGCCACGCCGTCTGGCCAACGTCCGGTCTCCACTGCGGCAACAAGGCGCTCAAAAGTTTCTGGCGTAATACTGGCCAGCAGATCTTCAAACTGCATTAACGCTCTCGCTTGTTCATTAATAGACGGACACGATTCACTAAGAACCACAGTAAACCAAGGAACAGCAAACTATAGCTGATTTTTGCGTACCACGAATCTTCATGCGGTTGCTCGAGAAAGATATAAGCAAACGCGGCGATCGCAATCAACAAAGCAAGCATCGATTGGCTCAATAACTTTTCTTTTTTCCGCTGTTGCGCACGCTCTTTTTCACGACTTAGGTCCTCTTTACTGCGGCCAGCGAGAACATAATCGCAATGCGAACATTGTTTGGCTTTATCGGAAGTGCGTTTGTTACAGGAGGGGCAACGAATTAGCGCCATCAGGTCCTCTCTCTTTTTACATCTGACTAAGCAATATAAGGGTTTCAGCGCTAAATTCAAGCGTTCAGACTGGCAATGCTAAAAAAAGAGCCCGCCAAATGCGGGCTCCGAGTTAAGTGGCTGATTTTTGCTTCTCAGCAGTTATTCTTGCTCTTTCTTTTTCGCTTGCTCGGCGTCGAAATCTTGCCAATACGCCTTCACGGTGTCCTTCATCTCGCGCCGTAATAGGAATATACCAAGTAAGTTAGGCAAGGTCATGAGCACAATTGCCACATAGGACAAGGTCCAAACCAGCGTGGTATCGGCAAAAGAAGCAACGAAGAAACCGGCAACATAGATAATGCGATACGGCATCACGCCTTTTTGGCCGAACAGGTAAACCACTGCACGGTCACCATAGTAAGACCAAGCAATTGCCGTCGAAAATGCGAAGAGCATTAAGCTAATCGGGACAATGTACTCCCCTGCACTACCAAGGAAGCCGTTACTAAAGGCTATCGAGGTAAGTGCTGCAGAATGCACTAGACTTTCGCCCACAATGACGATGTCTTCTTTCATCAAGCGGCCATTGTCGATACGTAGTGTGCCGGTATAGGGGTCTTCACCAGCAACGATGAAGCGCACATTTTCGGCGACCGAGCGCGCATGCAACAAGGTATAGCCGTTTGACACTGCGGCACCGTCTTGTACTTGAATGGTACCGGTAAATTTCTCGATAGTGTTTTCATCGGTATCGTTTAAGTAGTGATACAAAGCGGTCCGATCAGCGTCAACACTGTCATTGTAATTACCGGCAACGATTTCCAAATCAGTACGCGAGAAGGTGTTCTCATGTTTCTGATTCCATACACCTGAAGACAAGATCACCAGACCTGTTAGGGTACAGACGATGATGGTGTCAATAAACGGTTCAAGAATCGAAACTAGACCTTCAGAAACCGGTTCGTCAGCACGCGCAGAAGCGTGCGCAATTGGCGCCGAACCTTGACCCGCTTCGTTCGAAAACAGACCACGGTTAACCCCACGGTTGAAGGCATAGGCAAAAGTTGCGCCCAAGAAGCCGCCGGTTGCTGCTGAGCCAGTAAAGGCGTCAGTGAAGATAGCAGCGAACGATGGACCGATTTGGTCAACGTTATAGAAAATAACGCTCAATGCACCGATAACGTAAAGCACACCCATGATTGGGACAATTTTCGACGTGACTGCCGCAATCCGCTTGATACCACCGATAATGACCATCGCGAGAAGAATCGCTAGCACACCACCCGTAAGCATTGGGTCAAAGCCGAAGCTCATTTCCATACTTTGTGCGATGTTGTTAATTTGCGGCATATTACCGGTACCGAATGAACTGATAATAGTGGCGATCGCAAAAATCACTGCCAGCCATTTCATGTTCAAACGACGGTCCATGTAGTACATCGGGCCGCCCGCCATCGTTCCGTCTTCGGTTTTAACACGGTATTTATGTGAAAGTGTAACCTCAACAAATTTGGTTGTCATACCCAAAAATGCCGTCACCCACATCCAAAACAACGCCGCAGGACCACCTAGGAAGATAGCTAACGCTACACCACCGATATTACCGGTACCTACGGTGCCCGAAAGTGCCGTTGAAAGAGCTTGGAAGTGACTGGTATCGCCCTGCGCGCCCTTCTTGTCAAATTTACCCGTGACAACTTTCCAAGCATGTCCGAAGAAGCGGATCTGCGGAAAGCCGAGGTATAAAGTGAAAAATATACCTACACCCAGCAGGATGTAGGGAAAGTAAGCTGCCGAGCCAAGATAGCTATCAAGCAGCAAGAGAAAGTTGTTAATCGCTTCCAAGGTGTCCCCCTTGCGAATTGTTATCGTTATTTATTGTGATTATGGTTATTTAAAACTAACTTGCGCGCATTAATCGCGCAAGTTATTTGCTACCGCGTAAACCGCACTCAGGACATCTGCTCCTAATTGAGCGCTGCGATTCGCCGACCAGCCAAAATCTTCATCAGGCAGGTTCGCATTATCTTTAAATGGCATTTCTAAGGTAAAGGCCAAACAGTTGAAACGCTCGGAAACTGCGTTGCTCGCAACGGTAAGGTTCGCTTCACCTGGCTTATCCACATCGTAGCCGAATTCGGTTTGAAACTCTGGCGTGATCGCTAGCAGCGTATCTTTAAATTGCTGCGCAAGTTTGTCGTGGCGTTCGTTATAGCATGGTACCCCCTCGCAGCCGGCGAGGAAGTTGTAAGGCAAGTTTTCGTCGCCATGGATATCTAAATAAAGATCAACACCGGTCTCGTCCATCGCCTTGAGTACGTAATAGACTTCTGGGCTTTTCTCTAATGTTGGTTCAGCCCACTCGCGGTTGAGGTTGGTGCCCACAGCATTTGTACGCAGGTGACCGCGCACGCTGCCATCTGGGTTCATATTGGGCACAACATAAAACACGTTGTTTTGTAGTAATTTACGTGCCGCGCCATCTTCATCATCGAGTAAACGTCCGAGCATACCCTCGATAAACCACTCAGCCATACTTTCACCAGGGTGTTGGCGAGCAGTTACCCAAATCTTCTGTTTGTTATCGCTCGGCTCGCCAATCACCAATAAGTTCATATCACGACCATCAAGCGTCGGACCTAAGAAGACATGCTCCACTAAGCTTGATTGTTGAGCCCACTGGATCAAATCTTGATGACGCTCGTAGGAGTAAGGTACGAAGTAAGCAAAATAAACACTTTCCTGTTCCAAAGTGTGCGCAATGGTCAATGTTTTGCCATCGAATTGAGTTGGCACGCGGAACCAAGTTTCGCGGTCATAAGACGCAAGCGCCGAATACTCTTTCCAACCGTCAGGATAGGCGGATTCACCGGCATTTGTGATACGCATCACATGTTCGGTTCCTACTTCGCCATAAAGCTTGAAGTGGAACCATTGATAAAAGTCAGATTGGTTGTCACGGCGAATTTGCAATTCAATATCAGTTGCGTCTTCGGCGCGGATGACGTCAATGTTGCCGCTATCAAAATTAGCTGTAATGAACATTGTGTTTCCCTATTGTTTTTTTTCGAGTTGGCAAAACAAAAGCGCCATTTGGCGCTTTTGTCATTGTCTAAGATTACTTCGGCAGATTCATAAGTTGTTGACCAGCCATTTGTTCAGCAACACGAATCACCTGGCAGCTGTAGCCAAATTCATTGTCGTACCATACATACAGCACGGCACGGTCACCATCGACAATGGTGGCCTGTGAATCAACAACACCCGCGTAACGTGAGCCGACTAAGTCTGTCGAGACGATTTCAGTTGACGCAGTGTAGTCGATTTGCGCTTGCAGGTCTGAGTGCAACGCTTGGTCACGCAAGAAGGCATTGAGCTCATCTTTACTGGTCGCTTGACCAAGATTCAGGTTCATGATCGCCATTGAAACATTCGGCGTTGGTACGCGAATGGCGTTACCGGTCAACTTACCGGCTAACTCAGGTAAGGCTTTAGCGACAGCTTTCGCGGCACCTGTTGAGGTAAGAACCATGTTCAACGGTGCAGAACGGCCACGACGCTCAGCTTTGTGGTAGTTATCAATCAAGTTTTGATCATTGGTGTAAGAGTGCACCGTTTCGACGTGGCCATTGCGAATGGTGTAATGATCGTGCACTGCCTTAAGTACCGGCGTAATCGCATTCGTCGTACAGCTAGCGGCGCTAACGATAAGGTCTTCAGGTTGTACCATATCGTGATTGACACCATAAACGATGTTCTTGATATCGCCTTTTGAAGGAGCGGTCAAAAGTACTTTCTTGACGCCTTTTGACTTCAAGTGCAGTCCCAAGCCAGCTTCATCTTTCCAAATGCCGGTGTTATCAATAACGATTGCATCGTCGATGCCGTACTGGGTGTAATCGACTTGATCTGGGCCATCAGAGTAAATCACTTTGATGCTGGTACCGTTGGCACGGATGGCACAGTTTTCGTGATCAACTGTGATAGAACCATTGAACGGCCCATGCACAGAGTCACGGCGCAACAAGCTAGCACGTTTTTCAAGATCGCCGTCACGACCGCCACGCACTACGATAGCGCGCAAACGCATTTTATTGTTGCTACCATTGCGCTCAATCAGCAAGCGGGCAAGCAGACGACCGATACGCCCGAAGCCATAAAGAACCACGTCTTGTGCTGGAATTTCGTCGGCTTTATCGACGATATCGGCGAGTTCAGTATGCAAATATTCCTCAACTGAAGCACCTTTACCTGCATCATTATGCAAGTAATTAAAAGCCAATTTGCCGAGGTCGACACGTGCAGGTGCCAGACGCATTTTGCTGAGTGCTTCGATAAACGGGAAACTTTCACGTAGACGTAATTTAATGCCCTCGTGACGACGGATCAGACGGTGTGCTTTGATGATGTTGATCGTATCAACATTTAACAGAGAACGGCCATAGACCAAAATTTCTACGCCGTAGTTACGATACAAACGGCCAATTAGTGGTTGCATCATTTCGGCGTATTCCTGGCGCTCCTGCCAGCTTTGTAAGGTCATATCCTGCTGTTGGTCACTCATGCGATTACCCTTGCGTTACGGTGAAAAAGAAACGAAACAGAAAAAAGTGCGCGCTATTGTACTTAAAAGCACCGTTAAGTGCCAGAAGGTCTGTTTCGCTTTGCTGCCCATGCTATAATCTGGCCCCGAATGAATACCAAGAACTTTCGCCACCACAAAAATATCTGCAGCAAGGAGTCTTACATGTTACGCCGTACCAAAATTGTAACCACACTTGGGCCCGCAACCGATGACCGCACTACCCTTGAAGCGCTCATCAAGGCCGGTGCCAACGTGGTACGACTCAACTTTTCCCACGGTACTGCTGAAGACCATAAACAGCGAGCGCAACTGGTGCGTGATATTTGTGCTGACGTTGGTACTCATGTAGCTATTCTTGGTGACTTACAAGGGCCGAAAATTCGCATCGCTAAGTTTGTCCACGATGCGGTCACGCTCGATGAAGGCGATACCTTTGTTCTTGATGGTGAGCTAGCACGCGATGCAGGCACCGGCCAAGCGGTGGGTATTGATTACAAAGAACTCCCCCAAGACGTCGAGCCTGGTGACATCTTGCTGTTGGATGATGGTCGTTTACGTTTAAAAGTCGACAAAGTTGAGGGTGCGAAAGTCATCACCAGCGTTCTAGTGGGCGGAAAACTTTCCAACAACAAAGGCATCAACCGCTTAGGTGGCGGTCTTTCTGCGGCGGCACTCACCGAGAAGGATCTCGAGGATATTAAATTGGCGGCAGAGATTGGCGTTGATTACCTTGCGGTATCATTCCCACGTTCAGGTGCGGACATGAATGAAGCTCGTCGTCTGTTGCGCGCAGCAAATGGTACCGGCATGCTCTGTGCCAAAATTGAGCGCGCTGAAGCGGTCGCAAACGATGCCGCACTTGATGATATTATTCGCGCCTCAGAGGCGGTGATGGTTGCACGTGGCGACCTGGGCGTCGAGATTGGTGATGCGCAGTTGGTCGGTAAACAGAAGCGTATTATTGAGCGCGCTCGCCAACTCAATAAGGTTGTGATTACCGCAACCCAGATGATGGAGTCAATGATTGAAAACTCCATGCCTACCCGTGCGGAAGTCATGGATGTTGCCAATGCGGTACTCGACGGTACCGATGCAGTAATGCTTTCTGCTGAGACTGCAGCGGGTAAACACCCTATCGCTACCGTGAAAGCCATGGCGGAGATTTGTTTAGGAGCGGAAGAGCATCCTTCGGCACGTTTAGATCGTAAAGATTTGGAAGAGACCTTTACCAATACTCAAGAAGCGACAGCAATTACCGCAATGTATGCGGCAACCCACTTGGCTGGCGTGAAAGCCATTATTGCTTTAACCGAATCCGGTTCAACCGCGAAATTAATGTCGCGCATTCACACCATTCTGCCAATCTTCTCGCTTTCTCGCCATACTGCAAGCCGTAACCGCTGTGCACTCTATCGTGGCGTCTACCCTATAGCTTTTGACTCAACCCAAAGTAAGGCTGAGAACTTGGTTCAAGACGCTATCGCTGAAGTTAAAGCACGTGGTCACGTGGTCACCGGAGATATTGTTGTTCTGACCTACGGTGATGTTATGGAAACAGTTGGCTCTACCAATACTTGTAAAATCATCGAAGTGAAATAAGTTATTCTGTCGGAATCGCGTAGACGTTAATCAAATCGGTTAACGTCGCGCGGTACTCACGAAGTTTATTCTTCAAGTGTTGTTCTTGTTGCGGGCTGAGACTTTGGTAAATAACAATCAATACCGCGACAGCGAGTTCTCTGTTTGCTTGGTTTTGCGCTTGCAATTCCACTGAGCGGAACTGCTCGGGATGAGTGAATAATGCGTCAATTTGCTCGGAGAAATTTGCTGCTTCAGGCTCAGCTAGAACTTCGGCAAAACGCGCAAGCCACATCTCCTGATACTCTAACCACAGTGCCTCGCTATCATCACGCTCTTGTAGCCAACGACGAATCATGCGGCGCTGTTCTTGATGTACGCGACCAAGCCAGTCATCCGCGCGTTCAAGTGCGCGGTCGAAACTTCTCTCAAAGCGCTCTTCAGCAGTCATCTCTTGAGCTTCTTCGCGCTCCTCATCCAGCCTTTCACGCAAATTAGTAATAAGCTGAGTGCGTTGTTGTGTAGATAGGCGCGGTAAAAACTCTTGTGCGTAAGGTGTAACTCGTAGACGAATGTCTTGCCACAAGCCGTACATCTCATCGGTGTAGTCAAATAGCTGTTGGGCGTCAATCGAACCGTGATCTAAATCGTATAAGAGCTGATCGAGAAGGTCGCGGTAGCGCGGTAACTCTGAGCGCGCGTGCCACATATGGAGCTCATCGATAGCGGCATCAACGTCCGTCTCGAGTTGACCGGAAATGTCGACATATTTGCCCAGTTGCCACTCTAGGTAGATGTCGGCGAAACGGTAACCAAATTGCTTAGAACAGCCCGTTAGTAGAACACTTAGGGTGAGCACAATAATGATGAAGCGTTGTTGTGTCGTCATTATTTAATGTGCTCCTTTTCGGGCGTTAGGTACTTAGAATAAGCTTTTTGATCCGTTCTTTGTAGCTGCGACTCACTTTTAGCTCTTTACCATTTTTCAAGACGATGTGGTACTCACCGTTTTGCCGGCTACACAACTTTTCAATCTGCTCTAAGTTAACGATTGCTGAGCGATGGATGCGCTGAAACCTATTTGGATTCAGCTCTTCTTCCAGTTCTTTCATAGTGCGTCGCAAAATATGCGTTTCATTGGCCGCATGAATGCACATGTAATCACCCGCTGCATCGACCCATTCAATCGAGTTAATGGCTACCCGAGTAATTTCACCACTTTCTTTAATCGCAATATGCTCGGGGTACCGCGAGGCTCCGACATTTTCATTTTCAGCCAGTTTACGCAGTATGGCTTCGCAGTCTTCGCCCGTGGCATCGGCAAGTAAATTTAACATACGCTCTTGTTGCGCATTTCGTTCACGTTGGGCGAGATTCTTACTCACTCTGTCTAGTGCGAGAGCCAGGCGTTCGTGATCGACCGGCTTCAATAAATAATCGATGGCGCGGACTTCGAAGGCCTTAATCGCGTATTGATCGTAGGCGGTGACGAAGACGACGATCGGCAATGTAATACCTTTCGCTTTCACTTCGCGTAACAATTCAAAGCCATTCATGCCGGGCATTTGAATATCAAGGAAGATAAGATCAGGTTGCAGTTCGACAATTTTTTCAAGCGCTTGTCGTGCACTTTGGCACTCATCCAGTAGCTCAACCTGCGGAAAATCTTGCAAACGCACGATGAGACCACGACGAGCTAATGACTCATCATCAACAACTAAAGTGCGAATTTTGCTTGTCATGAAACCTCAACCTGTTCGAAGGGGATGCGTATTTCGACACGCATGCCAGAAGGACCATTAGAGGATAATGTAAATGAGTAGCTCTTTCCATACAAGGCCTGTAAACGGTCACGAGTGTTTGCGAGGCCGACCCCACCGCTACGAATAAGGTCTTGCGTCGGTTTTTTTGTGCCCGGTCCGTTATCGGAAACCACTACGACGAGCTCATCTGCCTGGCGTTCAGCTTGAATATTGATTTCACCGCCCTCTTCAAGCTTAGCGATGGCATACTTGATCGAGTTTTCAATCAAGGGTTGTAAAATAAGGCTCGGCACCAATGCGTGTTGGGCCTCATCGCTAATCTTAATATTGACACTTAAACGATCGTCGAAACGGACCTTCTCGATATCAAGATAAAGCATTAATGCTTCAATCTCGCGTGCTAAAGGTATTTTCTTAATCGGCTCGTTATCAAGTGAGAAGCGCAAAAACGAGCTTAACTTACTCATCATCTTGTTCGCTAAGTCATTCTCCTTAATAAGAATAAGTGTTGAAATAGCATTCAAGGTATTAAACAAAAAGTGCGGATTCAATTGGTAGCGAAGCATTTTGAGCTGCGCTTGATGCGCCATTGAGGTCGCCATCAAGGCTTTCTGCTTTTCGTCTTGCAGCATCTGGTAATATTTAATACCGAAATAAAGGCCGCTCCAGCTCAGCATAATGTAGAACTTAGCTAAGGTATTTTTAAAATAAAACCAATTGTTTTCCGGACGAAAACCGAACTTATATATTTCCCAATAGGTCGCGTTATCAATAACCGCCCAAATACTCGCAGAAAAATAGGCGGCTGCGAGTACAATGAGAACCAGTAACCACGGTGGACTGTCCCAAATCCGGCGATACAGATAACGTAGCGGCACAGTGAGCAGAAAGCCGGCATAGGCGCCGAGCAGAATAATTAAGATGTAAATATCGCGCATCTCGTGCATCAATGAACCAATGTATTGCACGAGCGCATAGCCCAACCATCCAGCTGCTTGTAGCACCCAGAAGAAACGGTTGCGATCATCTAATAAAGCTTTCCAACGTCCCACGACCGGCATTTCTCACCTGATTTAACGACTCATTAGCTTCGATTATACCCTTTCGAAGCTATGCTGTCGGTTCATTTATCGCACGCAAAACGCTACATAGCGAAATCGCTGCGTGCTAACATGACGCCATTGGTCCGCTGGTATTTTCAACGACAAGGTTGTGATTATGCATTTTCATATTTCTCCGCTCGATCCCCATGGCCATCAATTTGCAGTGCGTTTAGAGCTTGAGGTTAACGGCGCTGACCAAATTGATCTTAAGCTTCCCGCTTGGATCCCTGGGAGTTATATGATCCGTGACTTTGCCCGTAACATTCTTGACTTGCGCGCGGAAGCCAACGGTAAGGCATTAGCCATCACGGCGCGTGATAAACAGACGTGGCGAATTGACTGTGCCGAGGCGACAGCGATAACCGTTCACTATCAAGTGTATGCGTTCGATTTATCGGTGCGCAGCGCTTACCTTGATCAGCTCTGGGGCTTTTTCAACAACAGTAGTTTGTGTTTAGCGGTTGCGGGTCGCACCAACGAGGCGATAGAGATAACTCTAGAATTACCTGACACCGTTCAGCATTGGCGGGTCGCAACCGGTATGCCGCGGGTGGCGGGCGAAAGTTTTAGCGCGGGTCGATTCCGCGCTGAGAGTTACGAAGAACTGATCGACTACCCTTTCCTCTTGGGTGAGCTTGGTATTCATGAGTTCATTGCCGGTGGTATCAAACATGCTTTCGTGACCGCCGGACGTAACTTCGCCGATGTCGAGCGTATCTGCGGCGACCTAGCACGTATCTGTGAACACCAAATTTCGATGTTTGAAAAGCAAGTGCCGTTTAAAGAGTATCTGTTTTTGACCATGGTGGTTGGAAAGGGTTTTGGCGGCCTTGAGCACCGTAATTCAACGGCACTGATGTGCTCACGCAAAGACCTCGTAAGTCCAGGTACCCGTGCTGCCATTGACAGTGATTACCGCACCTTTTTAAGTCTTTGCAGCCACGAATACTTTCATAGTTGGAACATCAAAACGCTGAAGCCAAAAGATTTTATCCCTTACGAGCTCGAAGCTGAACAGTACACACGGCAGTTATGGTTTTATGAGGGGATAACTTCTTATTTTGATGACTTTGTCTTACACGAAGCTGGGCTGATTGACGCTTCCACCTACTTAAGTCTGCTGGGTGATACGCTAGCGCGCGTGCATCGTGGTGTGGGTGTTGATCGTCATACCGTCGGAGATTCCAGTTTACAGGCATGGAACCGTTTTTATAAACAAGACGAGAATGCACCGAATGCGATTGTGAGCTACTACGCTAAGGGAGCATTGATTGCACTTTGTCTGGATTTGCTGATTCGTTCCGAAAGCCGCGGCGAATTAACGCTTGGTAATTGTATGGCGAAGTTTTGGCGGCATTATGGCGCTGAACAAATCGGTACCGAGGACACCTCGTTTGCTGAGTTTATGCAAGAGCAGTTCGGTATGCACCTGCACGCCTTTATTGAGCGCGCAGTAAATACCACCGAACCGTTGCCGGTTATCGAGTTACTTGAGCAGTTTGGAGTGAATGCTGAGCGTAAAGCGGCGCAGGACGACAATGGTATTGGGGGCCGCCCTGCGACAGCGCCCTTACCTGTCGCTCTAGGTGCCAAATTTAAAGCTTCCAACCAAGGCTTGGAGTTGCAGGTGGTTTTTGCCGATGAAGCGGCGCAAACGGCGGGCTTGAGTGCGCAAGATAGGATTATTGCCATCGACCATCTACAAGTCACCGACGGCAATATGCGCGAGATTTTCGAGCGCTACCAACCCGGCGATGTTGTTGCAGTGCACGCATTTCGCCGTGATGAGCTCTTGCAGCTCGAACTGATTTGGCAAGAGCCCAAACTCAACAATTATTTACTTAAGGTTGTCGAGCCTAAGCAAGCAAAGCAGTGGCTGCAGGTGTAGACGCTGCTTTAAAAGATGGGTTGCTCGAAGTGCTCGAGCACCAAAGCTGGATCGAGCCTTACATTCCCCCAGTTCACCCGCCAATCGAGGTGCGGTCCAGTCGCACGACCCGTTGCGCCGATCGCACCGATGACGTCGCCTTGTTCCAACTGCTGGCCTACTTCCACATCGACAGCACTTAAATGGATGTAGGTAGTGGTCACTCCGAAGCCATGGTTCACAATGATGGTACCGCCTGAATAGAATAAATCAGGGTCGGCGAACACTACTTCACCCGGCCAAACAACTTTTACCGGAGTACCGGTTGGCGCTGCAACATCCAAGCCGAAGTGCGGATTGCGCGGCTCACCGTTAAAGATGCGTTGGCTACCATAAACACCACTAATACGTCCTTCTGCTGGTGCCACCACAGGAGTTAAGAAATGTAGGTCGTCAGTTTGTGTTTGTCTTGCTTGCCAAACCGCTGCAGCCTCTTTACGCGCCCGAGCCACCTGCTCAGGGTCAGGTGTGACGGTACGTTGGGGAACGCCCTCTACACGATCGATTTGGTATTCACGCGGAGTTAATTCGATGAGCTGTTGATACTGCGTCCCGTCAGCGAGCTCGATGGTTAAGGTCTGCACACCTTGGGCGTCACGTTCGAAGCCAAAGACCACAATACCTTCGGCGGACACCTTGAGAGTTTGGTCATTGAGTTTAACTTGATTGGAGGGTGCGGTTTTACCAATCAATAGACCACCAGCGGTTTTTGCGCCGCGCAACTCAATGAGGTTCGCCGGCTCTGCATGAAGGTTGGCCATATTCAGACTGAAAGCTAAGATGAGTGCTGCCGCGAGTAACTTACGCATAACCGATGGCTCCCTTACCCACCCCTTCGTAAGCCATGACTTTCACACGGCCTGAAGCTTGCTCTTCGCGGGCAATCGTTTGCGCTAGGTAGTCAGCGATACATTCAACCGTCGAGTCGCTGGCAATAATGTCATTCTCACTGTGCGGTACAGCTAACTCAAACAGCCCCTGATCCGCGGTGTAACGATAACCCTGGTGAGAGGTATCGTTAATAGCTTGCGCCGGTGCTGAGAGGTTTAGGGCGTTCACATCGCAAGTATCTTCCTGCGAACCTAAATAGATATCTTGCCAACGCTTCGCCCAACGCTGCTCCACTTGCGGAGCACGGCTGTTATCTATAAAAACTTGCAGTTGCGAGCGATGACCATGCGCAATGCGCTGACAGTTGCCATCATGTTTTTTCAAACCGTGGGTGTAGTGGTAGTACGCGCCTGGTATCGCCTCTTCGCGCAGAATCACTTCAAGCCCAGCTACGTTGCCGGGCAATTCGCGTTTTATTACTGCACGCAGATAGGCATTGACACTTTCCATCGAGACGTTTTCGGCATCGATAAAGGCAAACGCATCGGCTGGACAGAAAAGATGGATCGAGCGACCCTCTGGGCGTAAAAAGTCCACCCAATAGCTGCTGTCATCATCGGTGTGGGTCACACGCGTGTAGGCATGGTCGGCAGGCACTGCAAGCTTGTGATCAACGGCATCATCAATAATGCGTTTAATTTGCTTTTTGACTTTACCAAAATCGAGCACCATCGACTGCTCATTGAGGCTGCCATCTAGGATGATATCGACGATCCAACTTTCACCGACGATGCCGCGTTCTGGGCACAAATACGAAAAATCGATGACCGTAAGATCGTTTACAAATAACTGCATAAGTGTCTCTTTACCCACTCCAAATTAACCTTCGGGATCATAGCATTATTCACCGCTGACGAGAACTCGAATTACCTGCCACCAGTCCACGACAAGCTTGCCACAAAGTAACAGCAAAATGGCGCCCATCAGTCGATCGAGCCAATGGCCAAAGCGCCAAATGCGTTGGTAAATAGGATCAATCGTGAGCGCCGTGGCTAATAACATAAACCACGCTGCGGTAGCGACGGCCATGTATAAGCCATAACTGCTTTTAACCCAGGTAGGTGTGGACGGTTCGATAACAGCTGTGAATAGCGCCATAAAAAACAAGGTCGCTTTGACGTTAAGGCCGTTGGTAATAAAGCCGACGCGAAATGCTTTGCCACGACTTAACTTACCTGCTGCGGCAGCCGCTGCTGGAGCCTGTTGCGCGGGCTTTGCTTGAATCGCCTGCCAACCAATCCAACCAAGGTACAGCGCGCCAAGCAACAGCAAAGCAGCGTAGACCCATTGATAGCGGTGGATGATCAGGGTCACGCCAAGTAACGAATAAGCCACATGAATTAGGATGCCCGTACCAATACCTAAGGCGACGTAGCGTCCCATCCGCCGACCATAGGCCAAACTATAACGCGCGGTCACGGCAAAATCCGGCCCCGGCGAGGCAACCGCTAAAAAGTGCAAAATCGCGATTTCGATAAATTCACGTAAATACATTGCTATTGGTTCTCGTTCGTCGATAATCTATTCTTGTTTCTGCAAACCAAGTTTAAGTTTACGCAACCCCTGAACTGCTGAGGTCTGTTATTGTGTTATTAAAAAACTACTCACTCAATGCTTTACGCGTGTTCGCGGTGGCCGCCAATACCAACTCATTTAAACATGCGGCCCAGCAACTGGGGCTGTCACAGTCAGCAGTAACGCGGCATATCCAAACCCTCGAGGAACAACTCGGTACGCAACTTTTTCACCGCGACAACCGAGTGCACGCCCTCACCCCAGCCGGAGAGCTTCTTGGTGGCCAGTTATTAGCATTGTTTCAACAGCTCGAGCAAAGTGTTGAACGCGCACGAGTCAGTGGCGATGAAGCGCTAACGACTTTGCGTATTTATGTGCCGAATAGTTTTTTACGTTGGTGGTTAGCCGGTCGACTCGCCGATTTTACCGCAATTTACCCGCATATTCGCCTGCAACTCGATACTTATGATGAGACCCTCGCCGAACAGCAACATGCCGCGATTGCCCAGGGCGTGCAGCAAGGAGCGTTTGACCTCGCATTAGTGCATGGTCGCATCAAAGATCGAAACCTAAAACAGCAATGTTTGTATACGCCGCGCTACGCACCGGTGCAAGCCGCGCACACAGACAATGCCAGCGGCAACTGGTGGGTGCAACCACAAAGCGCGGTCTGGCAGGCGTTTCGCGGAACCTATCCCGAGCAAGCGCAACGCTTACCGGTGCAAGCAGTAGCAAAATCCAGTATTGGTCTTGAACTGGTGAGTAATGGCACGGGTGCGACGCTCGTCGACATGCTTTATTTACAACATGGTAGCCTACAAAACCTGCACGCCGATGAAGAACTAAGCATCACCGATAAGCAGGATGTGTATTACGTCACCAAACAAGCAGCACGGCTTCCGGTCGCGGTCGTGGCCTTTAGCAAGTGGCTGCAAAACCGCGTACAGCAGTCGTTATGATTGTCGCGGTGCCTGTGGTGGATAACGCTCGGCCAGGCTGATACTGTCGCCAGTATGTGTGACCACGCGCGCATGGCGGCGATTCAACTGACGCGGGTCGGAAACACCACAGGAGTGAGCAATGATATTTACACCATATTCCAGATACTTGTGATAATTCGCGACGCGCACCGACTTATCTGCCGGGTCTAAGCCTTTTTGTAGGTCTTTGTCATGGGTCGTGACGCCTGTGGGACAGGTGTTTTTGTTGCATTGCATTGCTTGAATACAACCCAACGAGAACATAAAACCACGGGCCGAAACGATAAAGTCTGCGCCCATTGCTAATGCCCAAGCGACATCTGCCGGAGATATCATTTTTCCTGAGGCAATCACCCGCACACGATCTTTCAGACCCGCGGCAATCAGTTTATCAACCAAAATGGGGAGGCTTTCAGAAAGCTTTAAACCCACGTAATCCATTAATGGTTGCGGTGCAGAACCGGTACCGCCATCGGCACTGTCTAAGGTGATAAAATCGGGTGCTGACTCAATTCCGCGACGTAAAATAGTATCGATAAGTTGGTCGATCCACCCCGGGTCCCCCATCACGAATTTAATTCCCACGGGTTTGTTAGTAATGGTGCGAATTTTGCCGATAAAATCGAGTAATTCGTCATCGTTCTTGATCTCTGGATGACGGTTCGGACTAATGGAATCCTCGCCCTCTGGGATGCCGCGAATCTCGGCAATTTCTTTATTCACCTTAATACCTGGCAAAATACCGCCTTTGCCTGGCTTCGCGCCCTGACTCAGTTTGAGCTCAAACATCTTGATTAACTTATGCTCGCCAAGCTCTTTTAAACGCAGTTCATTCAAACTTCCGTCTTTATTGCGCACACCATATTTGGCGGTACCGATTTGGAAGACGACATCGCATTCGCCCTCAAGATGGTAGGGACTCAAACCGCCCTCGCCCGTATTCATCCAGCAGCCCGCTAATTTCGCGCCTTTTGACAAAGCGCGCACGGCGACCGGTGATAAAGCTCCGTAGCTCATACCGGAAATATGAAAGTAGGAAACTGGCTTGTAGGGATTGTCACAATAGGGACCAATTTCAACAGCTTCTGGATGGGTTTTCTCTTCGGTTTGTCGCGGATATGGCGCGTTAGCAAAAATAATCGTACCGTTTTTGGTTAGATCGCGCGTCGAGCCAAAGGCCAGTGTACGATCCGCATTTTTGGCCGCTCGATAGACCCAGCTGCGCTGGGCTCGATTGAACGGCATTTCTTCGCGATCCATGGCAAAGAAATACTGTCGAAAGAATTCACCCAGATTTTCAAATACGTAGCGGAACCTACCAATAACAGGGAAGTTGCGACGGATGGTGTGTTTCGTTTGAGTTTTATCGACAACGTACATCACGATAATGCTGATCAGCCCGACAATCAGCAATAACACAAATAAACCGAGCAGCCATTGAGCAACGACTAGTAGGGTTCCACTGTTCATCCAAGCATTCTCGACCATAGCACGCACCTTAGAAAAATAAGCTGATCCTAATGTAGCGTGCCATAGTCTTAGCGACAAGCCTAACTATCAGTAATTTCGGGATGTTTTAGCGCTGAAAAGACTTCCGCAAAGGTGGTTGCGCGAGGATATAAGCGCACCGATTCACCGGTGAGCTCAAGGATCCGTAAACTAGCAATAAAGCCAAGCAACCGCCCTTCTTCTTCGACTAACACGAAGTCTTTGCCGGCGGCCTGCATGGTAGCGGCTATATCTCCTATCCGCGCATGCTCAAGCTGCTGCCGTTCAATGACTGGCAACTGCGTGATGGGTGCCATCACATGCCGAACTTCTAGTTGACTCCACGGTAACTGCAAGGCGCTACTCAAGGCACCGGTGTGACGACTGTGAAGTTCACGCGCCAGAAGTAAACCACTTAGGTTACGTTGCGCATCTAGTATACAGACGTAGCGGTTGCCGGTTTGGTCGATGCGGGCTTCGGCATCGGGTAAACGTGTCGACTCGTTTAACACGAGATTTTGCTGTTGAAACTGTTCCAATACTGCTGTCGCAGCATGGTGCCAACTCAAGCGTTGTAGCGGTTTTAAAGGATTTTCAGGTAAACGTGCGCCCGCTTGTGCACGATGCCAGTCTAAAGCATGAAAAGTAGCCATGTGGGCCTCTCTCTTATATGGAAAATAATGGTTATGACGAACTATTTTCTATGCGAGAGAAGGTGGCGCCCGTGCTTGTGGGCTAATGGAACAATGAAACGCGGGTTGCGCCGCCGTTGATAGAAGCTCGACGACACCAGTGGAAGAGAGGGACGTTGCCTGTGGTGGCAGCACATCATCATCAAAATCGTGATGTTCGGTACTTTCGCTACAGGAAACCTCCGCAGCCAATACCTGGCTGATCACCGTATCGGTCTGTTTTGCCCACGCAGGAGTGCTGCTAGATTGGCATTCAGAGCCACCTAAGCCGAACACTAGCAACGTTAATAACAGACGAATTGACACAGTAGTTACAACCTATTCTTGACCTATATCAACTACTATGGTGTGCAAAGTTTTGGTTCTCAAGGTGATTAGCCGTAATTTTTTGCAACTTGGACGGAAATCGCGCGTCTTGCCTTGCAAGAAAAAATTGAGAGGCGTAGCTTGAAACTTACACAAAACAAGACAAAACAAAAGGAAGCGCCAATGAAAACGATAACAAGGCTTTTCGTCTCAAGTGCCCTCGCTTTGGGCGTTAGTCAGGCGGTCTATGCTGAATCTATTGCTCTGGTTGGTGGTCGCTTGATCGACGGTACCGCAGAGCAGCCAATTGCCGATAGCGTGATCCTCATTAAAGATGGTGTCATTGAAAAAGTCGGCAGCGTTGGCACGCTTGAGGTGCCCAATGGCTATCGCGTTATTTCAACTGAAGGCCATGACGTGCTACCCGGCTTATGGGAAAACCACGCACATATCCAACTGACTGGCCACGCGGATTATCCGCATTGGCAAGCCGAATATGCCGATCGTTTCGTTGATGAAGTGATGCCTGCGGCACTCGTTCAGTTGCTACTGTCAGGTGTTACCTCGGTTCGTGACCTTGGTGCTCCTCTAGACGACACAGTCGAGATCAAAGAAGCCGTGGCCGCAGGCGAAATTCCAAGCCCTAACCTCTATACCTCAGGCCCCTTTCTACAGTGGGAAACTGACGAGTGGCAAAGCCATTACCGTTGGCCAATAAAAACACCTGCGCAAGCTATTGAGAAAGTCAATCAACTCGCCGATGCAGGCATGGAAATCGTGAAGCTTATTGACCAAGACGACATGCCTCGTGAGGTGATGGAAACCATCGTGCAGCAGGCCCATAAGCGCGGCATGAAAGTGGTTGCCCATGCGCACAAACCTGATGAAATTCGCTTAGGCGTTGAAGTCGGCGTTGATAACTTTGAGCATACCGGCTTAACCACCGCGCCAGGTTATCCTGACGACGTGCTGAATGCACTCAAAGAGCGCACCGCTACTGGTATCTTCGATGGTCTTGTGTTCTGGACGCCTACCGTTGAAGGTTTGTATAACTACGAAACCACTGTGCAAAACCACGAGCATTTCGATAACAGTTGTTGGCATCGTGGTTTGAAAGAAGACACCATTGCCGACATTAAACAGTCCATCGAAAAGCCAGGGCATTTAAGTTACTCGCAACTCGTGCCATTGCGTAAACCAACCCTGAAGAACAAAATTGCCCAGCTAAAAGAAACAGGTGTCGTGATGCTGGTTGGCACCGACGTTGGTATTCCCATGAAATTCCATTGCCAAACCACCTGGCGCGAAATGGCGACGTGGGTCTACGAAATGGACTTTTCACCGATGGAAACCATCCGTGCCGCTACCTATTGGCCAGCCGTCATGATGGGCGTACAAGACCAATATGGTTCGGTCACACCAGGCAAAGTTGCCGACATCATTGCGGTAAACGGTGACGTGCTGAAATACATCAACTTGCTGCAAGACGTTGATTTCGTCATGCGCAAAGGCGTGGTGTATAAGCAAGACGGCCAGGTGAACGAGGAACTATTACCTGAAAGTTTGCGGATGGAGTAACCTCAATGTTAATGAGCGCGGTCACCCTCCTCCGGGTCCGCGCTCGGTTCATGCCACTGCAGTTGATACGGGTCAAATTGCTCGTGTAGGTTCGGTTTAATGATGGCGAAATACGGCGATATATCGAAATCACCCGGCACGTATTGACTGTGATGGCGCTTGATAAACTTTTGTCTTAATCGCTCCGGTAAAATCGGGTAATGAATCGATTGAAAGGCCTGTGCAATCAACGATGAGCAAATGGCTTTCGTGGGATCGCCGCTACCGAAAGTGAGCAAGCTACGGCGCCATTCGACGGGCACCGGTGGCGTACTGATTAAATAACGAGCTAAATCTAAGATATGCCCTGTATCGTACTGATGACCCAACCGATTCTTAGCATAATCTACTGCCTTTGCCATATCCTCGGCGCGAATCCCTATGGGCCGGCAAATCCGCGTATGTGCCGATTGATAGTATGAGAGCGGCACCAAACGCACCCCTTCAACAACATCCGCCTCTAACAGCATCACCCCTTTCGCATCATCTTTTTCCACGCACAGAGCAGCATGCGACCAAGTTGACTGCGTAAGGTATTTGATCGCTGTCGCGATGCGACTATTCCCATCTATCAGCAACACGTCACCCACCTCGATAGCATGCTCAAGCGCCGTAAAGTCAGACGTTGGAGGATTCGGATTCGCATTTCCAGGTTTTTGCAGATAGCCAGCGATTTTGTCGCCGAACCAAGCTAATAAGCCCATTATTTAGCACCTTACATGAACCGCATCGATTTATATTAGCGACTCTACTAGCGCAAGTACATGAGTGATCTATTCTCTAAGTTAACCCGTCTAAAAAGTAGAGTGTTACGAACAGGAGGCTAGGTATGAGTTATAAACTTGAGATTCAAGCTATCGATGACGTAACGCATGACGTCAAGAAAATCCGTTTAACAAAGCCCGATGGTTATGAATTTACCCCGGGACAAGCGACCGAGGTCGCAATCGATCGCGATGGGTGGCGTGATGAGAAACGCCCCTTTACCTTTACCTCGCTCAACAGTGACCCGTGGCTTGAATTCATCATCAAGATTTATCCCGACCATGACGGTGTGACTGAGCAAATTGGAAAACTTCGTCAAGGTGATCAATTAATACTCGATGAGCCTTGGGGAGCCATCGAATACAAAGGCGAAGGTACATTTATTGCCGGTGGTGCGGGTGTTACACCCTTTATTGCAATATTTCGCGACTTGCAGGCGCAAGGTAAGACCGGCAACAACCGTCTCATCTTCTCCAATAAAACCGAGCAGGACATTATTTTAAAAGAAGAGTTTGAACAAATACTTGGCGACAACTTTATTCACGTGGTGACGCGAAAGAAACCTTCGGGTGACAGTCTCTTTTTAGAGGGGCATATCGATAAGGATTTTCTGGCTGCTCACCTCAGCGATAGCGGCGACGCCTTTTATATTTGCGGGCCAGAGGCATTCAACGATGATATCACTGACGCGCTAAAATCTCTTGGGATAGATGCTGATTCGTTAGTACTTGAGGAGTAGATAAAATCTATAGGAGGAATGGTGCCCGGGGCCGGACTTGAACCGGCACGCTGTTACCAGCGAGGGATTTTAAATCCCTTGTGTCTACCAATTTCACCACCCGGGCACATCATAGATGTAAAACCTGAGAACTCAATGGAGGCGGGACCCGGAGTCGAACCGAGATCCACGGATTTGCAATCCGCTGCATAGCCATTCTGCCATCCCGCCATTGAGTTTGGAGCGGGAAACGAGATTCGAACTCGCGACCCCAACCTTGGCAAGGTTGTGCTCTACCAGCTGAGCTATTCCCGCATCCAATGCCGAGGCATTCTACTGTCTATTTCGGCAAGGTCAACGATTTTTTGCCGTGAAACCGTTTGTTTGCTTATTTTTAATCCACTTGGCTTAAATCTGACCAAGCGGCGCGCAAATATTCCCACATCGACCACAACGTCAGCACGAACGCGACATAGAGTAAAATAGTGGCGGTCACGATAACGAAGGTATTGGCTTCCCAAATGAGGCCCCCTATCGCCACCATCTGCGCGGTCGTTTTCATTTTGCCGAGGTTTGACACTTGCACTTTGGCTTGCGAGCCAATTTGTGCCATCCACTCCCGTAGCGCAGAGACCACGAGTTCACGGCTAACAATCGCTAACGCGGGTACGCTAATCCACCAGACCGCGTAGTTTTCGACGACGACAATCAGTGACGCGGCAACCATGACTTTATCGGCCACTGGGTCTAAAAACGCACCGAACTTAGTAAATTGGTTGAAACGTCGCGCAATATAACCGTCTAATCCGTCAGTAATTGCGGCTAAAGCAAATACAAATGCCGCCCAAAAATGCGCGTCACTGTCCGGCACATAATATATCCCTAAAAATACGGGAATTAACAGAATACGAAAGCTGGTCAGCAGGTTCGGAATATTCCACATGCGACAGAGAGTTCCTTTTATTCGTCACGAAACGCGTGATAGATGGTTTCAGCTAGATCATGGCTGACGCCAGGTACCGCTGCGAGTTGCTCAATACTAGCCTGTTTCACCTGTTGTAATCCACCTAGATTTTGCAATAAACGTTGCCGACGCTTAGCGCCGATGCCCGGAATGTCTTCTAATCTGGATGTCCGCCGCACTTTAGCGCGGCGTTGACGGTGACCGGTAATGGCAAAACGGTGCGATTCATCGCGAATGTGCTGCACTAAATGCAATGCTGGTGCGTCGGCTGCCAGCGGGATGGTGGCATGGCTACCGGCAAGTATGAGTGTTTCTAAGCCCGGCTTACGTGACTCCCCTTTAGCAACACCTACTAAAAGCGGTGCTGACTTGGCTGCTTCCGTGGGCCAGTCGGCGAAGTAACTCTCAGCTTGACTCAACTGCCCTTTCCCGCCGTCGATAAATAAAATATCCGGCATAGGTGCGGCGTCGACTTTGCCATGTTTCAAAGGATCAAAACGCCGCTGTAGGGCCTGTGCCATTGCCGCGTAATCATCGCCTGGCGTGATGCCTTTAATGTTGTAACGGCGGTAGTCGCTCTTTTTGGGGCCTTGTTGATCGAATACCACGCAAGACGCAACTGTCTCTTGTCCCATGGTATGACTGATATCAAAGCATTCCATGCGGGTGATCGGCCGGCCGAAGTCCAGTTCTTGTTCCAATGCGCGGACGCGCATCATCATCGTGCTGGCTTGATTCGCTTTGCTATCGAGCGCGTTCATAGCGTTTTTTTGCGCGAGTACTTGGTATTGCTTGCGTTCGCCACGAACGTTATGGGTCATGCGTATTTTCTGCGCCAGGGCCTGCTCGAGAGTTTTTAATTCTTGTTCAGGGTCGAGCACATTCGCAGCATTCTGCTCGGGCAAAATGATTTCGCGGGGTAACCGCCGTTCCACTTGGTCGTTCAAATAAAATTGCAGTAAAAACGCCAACAAAACTTCTGCGTCCTCAGTGTTCGCAGGGACTTTCGGGAAGTAGCTCCGACTGCCCTGCACCGCACCATCGCGTACAAACAGCAAATGGACTGCTGCGATACCTCCTTGACGGGCGTAGCCTATGACGTCGAGCTCTTGCTGATTACCGGTGACGGCGTTGCGCTCTTGTACTTGACGCAGGGCCGCGATTTGATCGCGAAAGCGGGCGGCACGTTCAAAATCAAGTGTCGTGCTTGCCGCTTCCATTTTGCTCACCAATTGGTCGATAACCTCTTGATTCTTGCCTTCCAGAAAACGTTTCGCTAACTCTACCTGGTCGTTGTATTCGTCATCGCTACAATAGCCCTCCACACAGGGTGCCAGACAGCGTTTGAGTTGATACTGCAGACAAGGACGGCTGCGCGCTCGGTAGTAGGAATCTTCACACTGACGAATAGGGAAAAGTTTTTGCAGAAGACGTAAGCTGTTTCGTACAGCGACCCCATTCGGGAACGGACCAAAATAGCGACCTTTTTCACGGCGGGTGCCGCGATGAAAAGCCAAACGTGGGTGCTGATGATCACTCACTAAAATATACGGGTACGACTTGTCATCGCGTAACAATACGTTGTAGCGCGGTCGATACTTTTTGATGAAGTTATTTTCGAGGATCAGTGCTTCCGCTTCGGTGTTGGTGACCGTCACTTCAATATTGCAGATCTGTTTGACCAGGGTTTGGGTTTTCGGGCTATCCACTTGGCTGCGGAAGTAGCTGCCGACACGCTTGCGTAGGTCTTTCGCCTTGCCGACATAGATAATGTCGCCTGACGCATCATACATCCGATACACACCGGGCTGATGCGTCAGACTTTTTAGGAATTGCTTAGCGTCGAACGCCTCCTTCGCTGCTTTCGTCATCGTCTTGTACTATTACCTCTTCTGCAAGATCTACTAGTTTCATTTGTAACGCTAAATGCGTCAGTTCGACATCACCACTAATTCCGAGTTTATCAAAAATTCGGTAGCGAAAGGTATTTACGGTTTTACTACTGATATTAAGTAACCGAGCGATCACCGCTGAACGTCGCCCCTGCGCGATCATCTGTGCGACCTGAATTTCCCGTTTACTTAATTTAGCGAGTAACTCCCCTTGCCTTTGCCGCGCTGGATTCTTCGCTAAATACTCAGCGACGCTTGCGGCCACGTACATTCGACCTTTGCTAAGCATATGGCAAGCGTTGAGCAGCTCTTCCTTGTGCGCGTTCGCCAATAAGTAGCCTTCTACCCGCTCCAGATTACACTGAAAGTCCAAAACGTCTTGGAACTTTGCAGCCCAGAGTAGCATATGCACGTCGGGCTGACGGCGTTGAATCCTGCGCCAGATTTCAATCGTACCATCATTACAAAATTGACTACCTAAAATGACTGTCGCAAATGGATAGCGGGCTATGGCGTCGCGCAATTGTTGTTGATTATTCACGCTAGCCACTACGGAAAAGTTAGGCTCTTGGTTTATGAGTGTTTCCATGCCTAGCCCCACAAGTTGTGAGGGTACAGCTATGATGAACTCCGTCATCTTCGCTTCCTTATGAAGATACCGAAAAATTTCGGTGTAAGCACACCAACCCCATGTCGGTGTGCTTCAAGATATGCACCAGTAAAGTTATGAACGCAAGCAGAAATTCAACAATAATGACATAAGTCAGTATTTTCTTATGCTAGGGTAATCAAGAAAAGACCTTTATAGTTTCATAATCAACTGCTTGGCATCATTTGGGCTAAGCAAACACGGTGACGGTCTGTCGGCTAATCGCCACAAGTTGGCCGTGCTTATCCCAAATGTGTGCATGCGTGTGGCCATAACCCTCTGCGGCATAATCAATCGTCGCGACATAGTGCCACCACTCATTGGTGAGCTGTTGAGGTAATTCACACGGAAACTCGATGGTCCAGGTTAACGAGCTCGCCGGGGCCAATTCGGTCAGGTGTGGAAGCACTGCAGGTGGCCAAGCATCAACTAAGCCTAAAAAAGTACCGATAGAAATCGGCTGAGACAAGTCACGGAAGCGCATAAAACCGCCGAACTCACGACTCTTATTGCCACTGAATGGCAAACCACCGACGGTAACGCTGTAGTCAAATGCACGGGCGAACTCCGGTAGCAACTTAACGGGTGGAAAAGGTGCACCGGCCTCAGGCGCCACGCTACGCGGCTCTGGGGTATCGGTCACACTCACTTGTGAGGCGCGAGCGGAGCCATAGGTTAATAACGCCGCAAGTACCACTTCGTCGTCCTGCAAAATATCAACCGCAATCTGGGTGACGTTTTTGCCTTGTCGCAGTATACGGCGCTGCAAGGTAGCTTGCCCTGCCAGTACCGGCGCAACGAATGATACCGTCATGGCGCGCAGCTGTTGCCCAGTTGCCGCACCTGCCTGTCCGTGTTGCCAGGCGATGGCGGCGGTTAACCCACCGAAGAGTGCACGCCCCTGTCCCCAGCCTTCGGGTAGCTCGAGTTGTTGTTCGGCTGCTGGGGTAATGCGTTGGAGTACCTGATCGAAAGCTTCCATACCATCCTCTTTAATTAAACCTACCTAGAGGTTTCTTCGTATAAGCAAGGGTAAATTGAAGGACTTAGTATAAACAGGTACGACCAGATGATAAAGCGCCAACAAAAAAGCCCGCTAGCGAACTAGCGGGCTTTCCGGAATTTGGCGGAGAGAGAGGGATTCGAACCCCCGGTGGGTGTGAACCCACGCCTGATTTCAAGTCAGGTGCATTCAACCGGACTCTGCCATCTCTCCGTTGTCTTTGGCTGTGTGCCTCAAGACGAAGCGAATGATAAAGAGCCTGAATCGGCTTGTAAAGCAAAAATTTGAATCATTTGGTTCGTTTGCTGTCATTTTATACAATTAGCAACAAAATTAGCTTGAAAGCATTGCTTGTTACCCCCACTTTTGGGATACACTGCTTGCAGTTTGTTAATCAACGGAGAAGTCCATGAACAATCAAGTTCACGTTTCGTCTACTCAACGTGGCGAATCAGTTCTACAGACCAACAAAGTTTTACGCAACACCTATATGTTGCTTGGTTTAACGTTGGCCTTTAGTGCCTTTACCGCATTTATTGCCGCAAGTATGAATCTGCCTCATCCAGGTTTGATCATTACCTTGGTTGGTTTTTATGGCCTGCTGTTCTTGGTGCATAAAACTGCCAATAGCGCTATGGGCTTACTTTCGGTATTCGCCTTGACCGGCTTCATGGGCTACACCTTGGGTCCAATACTCGGCATGATTAATGCGATTGGCCCGCAAGGTGCCGAAATCATCATGACCGCATTAGGTGGTACCGCATTGATTTTCTTTGCCCTGTCCGCCTACGTCCTAACCACTAAGAAAGACATGTCGTTCTTGGGTGGTATGATGGTTGCTGGTTTCTTTGTTCTAATCGCTCTGTTTATTGCCAACTTGTTCTTGAATATGCCTGCAATCGGCCTTGCCTTGTCGGGTCTGTTCATCTTGTTCTCGGCCGGCGCGATCTTGATGCAAACCAGTGCGATCATCCATGGTGGTGAACGCAACTATGTACTTGCAACCGTGACCTTGTACGTTTCGATCTACAACATTTTCGTTAGCTTGTTGAATCTCCTAATGGCATTCGGCGGCGACGAATAATACTGTGACTGATATAGTTCTATCGGTGCACAGTGCACCTGACGAACCCCGCAGCCTGTTAGCGTTCCATTACGCGCAGGCTGCGCTTGCTTTAGGGCATCGTATACAGCAAGTTTTCTTTTACGAGGCTGGCGTTTTGCACGGCCGCTTGGCCGGCCAACAGCTAGCTCCGATCGCCGCTGAATGGCAACGCCTAGCGAAACTACACAACCTCTCTTTGGTCCTCTGTGCGACGGTAGTTGAGCAAGATTATCAATTGAGTGAAAGCGAGCTACACCAGGACTTCGCCTTAGGCGGTCTGACTGAATTTAGTATGGCAGCCGCACAAGCAGAACGAGTAATGCAGTTCTAATGACTATCTATGTAATCCAAACGCAAGCAGCAGAAAGTCCTGCAAGCTGGCATGGCCAAGCGATGTATTTAGCGCTTGCAACGATGGAGCTGAATCCACAGCTCGTGCTCATGGGTGACGGCTTAACACATTTGCAGCAAGGCCATGATGCTCTGCACAATGAACGTTCGTTACAAAAGCGCTATGCGCTGCTCGACTTGTATGAATGTCCTACACCTTTGGTGGTAACAGAAGCGCATGAGCCTGCACCCAGCGAGTGGGTAGTGCCAGTTGCACAGTTAAATCATACTGAACTTGCCGCGCGTCTCGCTTGTGCCGGCAAAGTATTGCGTTTTTAAGGGTAAGTTATGAGCGACGCCGAGACCTTATTGACCGAACCTAGCCCAGCCACACGTGCGCTGTACTATATACGCAGTTGGCCACTGCAAGCGAGTGATCAGGCCTGCTTGGTGAGTTCGGCACAAACGCAAGACTTAACGGCTATCTTCACAGAGCAAGCTCTCGTCAAGCTACTCGAAGATTCGAGTTTACTTGATGACTTCCCCTATCCTGCCTATGTCTTGCAGACGGAACTCGAGTTACACGGTGAGCAAGCTGAGCAGTTGCCCGCCTTCGTGTTACAGTTGAATGATGCCAGTTGGGTGACCATGACACTCGATGCACAACCGGTGACCTTTCTAGGTTGAAGCAACTATGTTTGAATTAAATGGCCGCAGTTACGCTACTGATAAACACGAATACCTAGCCAACTTTGAGGAATGGAGTCCAGAGCTGGCCGCTTACATCGCCGAGTTAGAAGGTATTCAGTTGACGGACGCCCATTGGGAGGTGGTTCATTTTGTGCGCGACTTCTATCAGGAATTCGACACCAGCCCAGCGATGCGTGTTTTAGTGAAAGCCATTGGGCAACGCCTCGGCCCAGATAAAGCCAATAGCCGTTACTTGTATCGTTTGTTTCCGAAAGGACCGGCTAAGCAAGCCACGCGCATTGCGGGCCTGCCTAAACCGGCGAAATGTATCTAAGCTGACGGTTGTTTACGGTTGAATAACCGTTTTACCACCCATGTACGGTTGCAGAACGGTTGGGATCTTCACTGAGCCGTCTGCCTGCTGATAATTCTCGAGAATTGCTACTAACGCTCGACCCACTGCTAAACCCGAGCCATTCAGGGTATGCATGAGTTCTGGCTTCTTGGCTCCCTTACGACGGAAACGCGCTTGCATACGACGGGCTTGGAAATCACCCATATTTGAACAAGAGCTGATCTCGCGGTAAGTTTCTTGCGTTGGCAACCAAACTTCCAAGTCGTAGGTCTTGCAAGCACCAAAGCCCATGTCGCCAGTACACAAGAGCACTTTGCGATACGGTAATTCTAGTAACTGCAGCACACGTTCTGCATGCTCAGTTAGACGCTCAAGTGTTGCCATTGACTCTTCTGGCTTCACCAACCAAACCAACTCGACTTTATCGAACTGATGCTGACGGATCAGGCCGCGCGTGTCACGTCCGTGAGAACCTGCTTCACTACGGAAGCATGGCGTGTGTGCAGCGTACTGCAAAGGTAGCTGTTCTTCATCGGCAATTTCGTCCCGCCACAGATTTGTTAGCGGCACTTCAGCCGTTGGAATTAACGATAATGGCACCTGCTTTTCGGTCGCACCTTGCACGTGGAACAGGTCTTCACCAAATTTCGGCAATTGCCCAGTACCAAACAGCGTATCGTGGTTAACTAGGTAAGGCACATACGCCTCGGTATAGCCGTGTTCATTTACGTGGAGGTTCAACATGAACTGAGCCAAGGCTCGATGCAACTGCGCAATTGCGCCTTGCAGCACGACAAAACGAGCGCCGGCAAGTTTTGCACCTTTCTCAAAGTCCATCCCTTGTGCCAACTGTGCTGCCACATCAACATGGTCTTTGGGTTCGAAGTCAAAGCTTTGCGGCTCACCCCAACGACTGATCTCTTGGTTGTCATCTTCGTCGGCACCGAGCGGTACTTCTTCTGCCGGTAAATTAGGTACACCCGAAATGAGGTCCTGCAGCTCGGTCTGAATGTCATGCAATTCGTGTTTGGCTTTATCGAGTTCTGCGCCAAGGCTATCCACTGCTGCCAGCAGTGGCTGGATATCTTCACCTTGAGCTTTGGCCTTACCGATGGCTTTGGAACTGGAGTTTCGCTCAGCTTGTAATGATTCAGTACGGACTTGCAATTCTTTGCGGCGTTGCTCAAGCGACTCAAGCTTAGCCACATCAAGTTGATAACCGCGCGTCTCTAAAAGCCGTGCAGCTGTTTCAGCGAGTTCACTACGAAATAACTTAGCGTCTAACATGTTAATTCCACATCGATAAAAAATAAGTTTTAAGCCCCAGTGCCAAGGCCACTGCAGCAATACAACAGATAAAGTTTAAACCGGCATACAGACTTGCTTTCAGCACTTCACCATTTTGCAACAGCAGTACTGTTTCCAGCGAGAACGTTGAAAACGTGGTAAATGCGCCAAGTACTCCGACGCCAACAAAAAGCCAGGTATTTTCCTGCACCACGCCTTGTTGTTGCCCAAGGAACAAAATAGCCAGTAAAAATGAGCCCACTATGTTAACGATTAGTGTGCCGAAAGGGAATGATTTACCAAAGATTCCTAAGGCTAAAAGTGCCGTGCCATAACGCGCTAAAGCCCCTAGTGCGCCACCTAATGCGACCCAAAGCAGATTAATCATGGTCATCTCCACGCTGCCAACTACTTTGTTGGTCATGTTGCTGCAGCCAATCTAACTTCGCTTTGAGCTGCTTTTCTAGACCACGCTCGCTCGGTTGATAAAGATTCACTGTGCCAACCGCCGAGGGCAAATAACGTTCTCCGGCGACAATGGCATTAGGGAAGTCATGGGCGTAACGGTAATCATCGCCAAAGCCTTCTTGTTTGTGAACCTTGGTCGGAGCGTTGCGGAGGTGGTGCGGTACGGGCGCATCTGGGTATTCAGCAGCGAGTTTTTTCGCTGCACTGAAGGCGCGATAAACGGCGTTGCTTTTTGCCGCTAAAGCACAATAGACCAGGGCTTGGGCGATGGCACGTTCGCCTTCTGCAGGGCCCACCCGATGAAAGGTATCCCAGGCGTTTAAAGCTAATTGAATCGCACGTGGGTCGGCGTTACCAATGTCCTCTGAGGCAATGGCGAGCAACCGTCGTGCGACAATTAAAGGGTCGCCACCGCCCTGCAATATCCGTGCATACCAATAAAGCGCGCCATCGGCCGAGGAGCCGCGGACGGACTTATGCAGTGCCGAGAGCAAATCGTAATAAACATCGCCTTGTTTATCGAAGCCCGCTTGCCGGCCGCCTATCGCTTCAACCACCGTAGCGCGTTCGAGGGTTTCGCCGTCGGCGATGGTATCCGCACTAATTTCTAGGTAGTTGAGTGCGCGTCGTGCATCACCACCGGCCGCATGCACAAGATACTCCAGCGCTTCATCGGTTAACTGCACAGCTCGGCCGCCAAGGCCACGTTCACTATCCGCGAGAGCAAGCTCTAATAATTGCCGAATGGCAGCGTCATCAAGCGCTTTGAGGCGGTAAACGCGGGCGCGAGAAAGCAAGGCGCCATTGAGTTCAAACGCTGGGTTCTCGGTCGTTGCGCCAATAAAAACCACGGTCCCGTCTTCAATATGAGGAAGAAAGGCATCTTGTTGGCTTTTATTGAAACGATGCACCTCATCAACAAACAGTAAAGTACGACGCCCCTGTTGCTGGTTTTCTTTAGCTTTGGTGATAGCTGCACGAATTTCTTTTACGCCAGAGGTAACCGCACTCACGCGTTCAATTGCGGCTGCGCCTGATTGGGCAATAATCTCTGCAAGTGTGGTTTTGCCGGTGCCGGGCGGGCCCCAAAGAATCATTGAATGTAATTGGCCACGCTCAATGGCGTCGCGCAGCGGTTTCCCGGGATCTAGCAATTGCTCTTGCCCCACGTAGTCGTCGAGCGTCAGCGGCCGCATGCGTGCGGCTAAGGGGCGAAAGTCGGGAGCGAAATCAAAACTTTGGTTAGCCACACGCCCCTCTTACTGTGTTGGACGTTGATCATCGACCACAGCGTTTTCCGGGATCTGAAAACTAAAAGTGGTATAGGGTAAGGCAACGTTGGCTTTAACGTCACGCAGTTGAATACGGGTGATTTGCCCTTGGCCATCGTCTAACACCAACTCATTGAGCTGAGCGGGTGCACCTTCTTGGGCAACAAAGTTAACCTGTAGACTTTGTTGTTGCTCCGCTGTCGTTAGTGGTACAAGTTGGAAGCTGAGCCCTTCGTTGCTGACCTCATAGTCGGCCCAAGCAGAGGCTTCGGCATCGAGCAATAGTAAGAACGGGCTTTGATTCGCGGCTTCACTTTGCGCACTAATGGTCACCTGCTCTACAAACGGGTCAAAGTAATACACCGCTTGGCCATCGGCCACAAGAACTAATTCATCGGGCGCGTCGCTGTGCCAATAAAACTTGTTCGGCCGCGCAAGGGCAAGCTCCCCTTGAAGTTCTTGCACCAGTTCGCCGTCAGCATCCAACACATGTTGCTGAAACTCCGCCTTTAATGTGCTGATAGGCGCCAACAATTCTTGCAAATCAGTCTTTGCATCGAGGGCAAACACATTGCCACTTGAGGCAAATAAGGCAATGGCGATAGCTGTACGTGGTAACTTCATAGGTAAACCCTTTTCCTAAATTAATCGCGTGGCGGTCGCGGTGCTAAGACATCGCGTTGGCCGTTACTAGCTGCACTACTAACGACACCGCTGTGTTCCATTTGTTCAACAATACGCGCCGCGCGATTGTAACCAATTCTGAACTTACGCTGCACGCTCGACACTGAAACACGCTGGGTTTCTGTCACGAAAGCGACGGCTTCATCATAAAGTGGATCGCTCTCGCCATCATCATCATCAAGGCTCTCGCCCGGCAATAGAGCGTCTTCGGAAGGATCACCGTTAAGAATTTCCTCAAGGTAATTCGGCTTACCGCGTTTCTTCCAATCAGCGACCACAGCGTGGACTTCGTGATCGTCAACAAAAGCCCCATGCACACGCGTTGGTACACCACTACCAGGTGGTAAGTAGAGCATATCGCCCTGCCCCAAGAGTTGGTCAGCACCGGGTTGGTCTAAGATAGTGCGGGAATCAATTTTCGATTGCACCTGGAAGGCAATTCGCGTCGGAATATTCGCTTTGATCAGGCCGGTGATGACATCCACCGATGGCCGCTGCGTGGCAAGAACTAAGTGAATTCCTGCCGCACGGGCTTTTTGCGCGATACGAGCGATTAATTCTTCAACTTTCTTACCGACTATCATCATCATGTCGGCAAATTCGTCGATGACCACCACGATGCTCGGTAAAGTCTCTAAATACGGCGGTAACTCATCCATCGAATCACCTGGTTTCCAGAGCGGATCACGCAAAGGCTCACCACGGTCACGCGCTTCTGCAACCTTGGCGTTGTAGCCTTTTAAGTTGCGCACGCCGAGGGCTGACATCAGCTTATAACGCCGTTCCATCTCGCCGACACACCAACGCAACGCGTTGGCAGCATCTTTCATATCGGTAACAACTTCGGTCAGTAGATGCGGAATGCCTTCGTACACTGAAAGCTCGAGCATCTTCGGATCGATCATGATCAGACGAACTTCTTCTGGCGTGCTCTTATACAGCAAGCTCAGAATCATCACGTTGACCCCTACCGACTTACCAGAGCCCGTGGTACCGGCAACCAACAAATGCGGCATTTTGGCGAGGTCGACAATGACAGGTTGCCCGGAAATACCTTTACCGAGCACCATGGTCAGCGGTGATTGACTTTGCTGGAAGGCGTCACAGGCGATAACGTCGCTGAAGAACACAGTCTCACGACTCTTATTCGGTAATTCTAGGCCAACGTAAGATTTGCCAGGAATCACTTCGACGACGCGGACAGAGATAGCCGAAAGCGAACGGGCAATATCCTTATCTAAGTTGGAAATTTTTGAGACCTTAACACCTGGCGCTAAATCCAATTCAAAGCGCGTGATCACAGGGCCTGGCTGTACGTTGGCGACTTTAACTTCGACTCCAAAATCTTGCAGCACCGCTTCGACGGTTTGGCTAATTTGATCAAGCTCGGCCGGCGTTAATGGATTACCGGTTTGCGCCGGTTTATCGAGCAAAGCAATCGACGGCAACGGGTCGAGCATTGGCTTTACTGCTTCTTCATTGTCCTGTTCTTCATCATCACTAGCGTCAGGCGCTGGCCGATCTGGCGCTTTCTTCGCCGACGGTGCTGGTGATTTGTTCTCGACTTCGGCGAAAATACCTAAATCGGGTTCAGGTTCATCGTCGGTGTTGATAGTCAAATCAAGATCTAAATCAGGCTCCTGTCGCTCAGCATTCTCGCTCGCGGTAAATGCTTTAAGTTTTTTTCGCTCTTTACGACGTTCTTTGCGGCTCTCCTTGCGACTTTCGATAGTTGCCGTCGGCTCGCTAGCGCTGTCTGCGTTCGTCGCATCTGCGCGCCACTGACTCACCTGCGTTCGGACCTTTGCATATAACCACGATGTCCCCTGAATGGTCCATTCACCAAGTTTATCGGCCAACCATACCCAAGAGATGCCAGTTACTAACGTCAGTCCGGTACACAAAAACGTCAGTAACAATAGTGTGGTACCAATGAGATTGAAATATGGCAATAAAGAGCTACTAATGACATCACCCACGACGCCGCCAGCGGAAAACGAATATAAAGCAGCAAAGTTTAACGATGCCAACGCTGAGGCACCAACCAAGGTGAGAAGTAAGCCAATCAAGCGCAGGCCTAAAGCGAGGTAATCGAGTTCAAGTAAGCGATGTGGCTGGCGAAACATGACATAACCGAGGCCAGCTAAGCCAAACGGTATCGCGTAGGCAACGAAACCAAAGGCAAATAACAGTGCGTCTGCAAACCAAGCGCCTATTGCACCGGCGGCATTTTCAATGGTGCCTTGATAACCCGTTTGCGACCAGCTCGGGTCAGCAGGATTAAAGCTGACCAACGCCAAAAATAGGAAAATGGCAAACGCCCCACAAAGGATGAGGCCGACTTCTAAAACGCGTTGCGCACCGCTCATAAGCCACCCTGCACTTGCGTTATGTAACCACGAGTCTTGTACATGTCATTTCCCTGTTAGCGTCGTTCTTATTCTTATATCTTTGTTTTAATGATTACTAGTGTAGCGTGTCAGCGCACGATATTCAGCTGTTTTACCCAGCCTTTGCTAACCTTTTATCAGAACTTTGTTATCGTTCTTAACTTCTTCCATGACCACGTAGGTCCGTGATTCATTCACCCCTGGCATGGTCAACAAGGTTTCCCCCAACAGCTTACGATAGGACGGCATATCGGGGACCCGTGCTTTGATTAGAAAATCAAAGTCCCCTGCTACTAAGTGGCACTCGAGTATTTCTGGCGTTTTACGCACTGCATCACTGAATTCTGCGAACGAATCTGAAGAGGTGCGTGTGAGCGTGATCTCGACAAAAACCATCAGGTTAGCACCGAGTTTACTCGGGTTGATACGAGCATGATAGCTTTCAATCACACCTTCTTGTTCGAGCTTACGCACGCGCTCGTTACAAGCCGATGCACTGAGCCCGACACGCTGCGCTAATGCAACGTTCGACAGGCGCCCATCATCCTGTAAAAGCCTTAGTATTTTTCGGTCAATTCTGTCAATAGTGATTCGTACGGGTTCTTCAGCGTTGAACATATATTTTCACGTTTTATTTCGTATTTGACCGTAGTATATACGGTAAAATGATTAAAAAAAAGTACGAAACACGGCTGCGGTTTCGCCTATAATGCTCGCCGTAAATCCTTATGTGAAACCGCCAACCTTAACGGGAATGAAAGCATGCTAATTGGTGTACCTAAAGAAATTAAAAACCACGAATATCGTATCGGCCTTACCCCTGCTGCAGTGCGTGAATACGTTGCGCATGGTCACGATGTTTTAGTGGAAAACAACGGTGGTGCGGCCATCGGTTTTACCAACGAAGATTACGAACTCGCCGGTGCAACGATTGTTGATGATCCAGCTGAAATTTTTGCTAAAGCAGAAATGATCATCAAGGTTAAAGAACCGCAGCCAAACGAATGTGTGCAATTGCGTGAAGGGCAAATCCTTTATACCTATCTTCACCTTGCCCCTGACCCAACGCAAACAGACTTGTTAGGTAAAGCTGGCGTGACGGCTATCGCTTATGAAACTGTGACTGACCGTAACGGCGGTTTGCCATTGTTAGCTCCTATGAGTGAAGTGGCCGGTCGTATGTCGATTCAAGCTGGTGCGCACAATCTTGAGAAAGCAAACGGCGGCAGCGGCGTATTGCTCGGTGGCGTACCAGGCGTAGAGCCAGGTAAAGTGCTGGTTATTGGTGGCGGCGTGGTCGGTACTCAAGCAGCGAAAATGGCGGTTGGCATGGGCGCTGACGTTACTATTTTGGACCGTTCATTACCGCGCTTACGTCAACTCGACGATATCTTCGGTGGTCGCGTGAAAACCATCTATTCGACTGTAGATGCGGTTGATAAATTCTCGCGTGAAGCTGACCTTGTCGTAGGTGCCGTACTCATTCCTGGTGCAGCAGCGCCGAAGCTGTTAACTCGCGAACACCTGAAAAACATGAAGCCGGGCTCAGTGGTAGTTGACGTAGCCATCGACCAAGGCGGCTGTTTCGAAACCTCTAAAGCAACCACCCATCAAGAACCTACTTATGTGGTCGATGATATCGTGCATTACTGTGTTGCCAACATGCCAGGTGGCGTGGCACGTACTTCCACCATCGCTTTGAACAACGCTACCCTGCCGTTTGGCTTGGCATTAGCAAATCACGGCTTGAAGGCAATGGAAGACAACGAGCACTTGCGTAATGGCCTAAACATGCACAAAGGTAAAATCACCTATAAAGCGGTACACGATGACTTAGGTGAGAAACTTGGCCTGGATTATCAAGATCCGCTCGAAGCAATTCGTAGCTAAGCTAAGTTTACAGTTAATCCCCGTTTTGAGGCCCGCACATTTGTTGCGGGTCTCTTGTTTGTGGCCGTTGTAATCCATACAATCGATCCCAATGTAATGAATCAATCAACGAATTTAATAGTTAAGAATGGAGTACAGGAACAATGGCTGAAGCCAAACATTGCCGACTTTTGATTTTAGGTTCAGGTCCTGCGGGCTACACTGCAGCTGTTTACGCAGCACGCGCTAATTTGAATCCAGTTTTGGTTACCGGCATGCAACAAGGCGGTCAACTGACCACCACCACTGACGTTGAAAACTGGCCAGGTGACGCTGAAGGCCTTACGGGGCCAGATTTAATGGTGCGGATGCAACAGCATGCCGAAAAATTCGATACCGAAATCGTTTTCGACCACATCAACAAAGTTGACTTCAGCCAACGCCCTTTCCGTCTGTTCGGTGATAGCCAAGAGTTCACCGCTGACGCGGTCATTATTTCGACGGGTGCATCGGCGAAATACCTCGGCCTTGATTCTGAAGAAGCCTTCATGGGCAAAGGCGTTTCCGCGTGCGCTACCTGCGATGGTTTTTTCTATCGCAACCAAAAGGTCTGCGTCGTTGGTGGCGGTAACACGGCTGTCGAAGAAGCGCTCTACCTTGCCAACATCGCCAGTGAAGTGCATGTAATTCATCGTCGCGAGCAGTTCCGTGCAGAAAAAATCCTCGTTGATCGTCTCATGGAAAAAGCTGAAAACGGCAACGTGACCTTGCACTTAAATAAAACCTTGGATGAGGTGTTAGGTGACGACATGGGTGTTAACGGTGTGCGTATCAAAGATACCCAAGACGGTAGCTTGTCTGAACTCGAAGTGATGGGCTGCTTTATCGCTATTGGTCACCAGCCAAACACCGGTATTTTTGATGGTGAGCTCGAGATGCAAGACGGCTACATTATTGTGCAGTCAGGCTTGCAAGGAAATGCTACGGCCACTAGCGTTCCGGGTGTGTTTGCCGCGGGCGACGTCATGGACCACACCTATCGTCAAGCTATTACCTCAGCGGGCACCGGTTGCATGGCCGCACTCGATGCCGAACGTTATCTTGACGCGTTGACCAAGGCCTAATGGTCTATCGACTTGCTGCGCAAGGGATTGGCTTTCCACGGCCGGAACTTGCGCTGCAAGAACCAAATGGTCTGCTTGCCGTTGGCGGTGACTTAAGCGTTGAGCGCCTGCTCAACGCTTACCGTAATGGTATTTTCCCATGGTTTACTGAGGATGACCCACCCTTATGGTGGAGTCCTGACCCACGCGCAGTGTTTTCGCCAGAGAGTCTCCACGAAAGTCGCTCGATGCGTCGCTTTCGCCGCCGTACCTCACTTCGTGTCACCCTCAATCAGGCGTTTGCCGAGGTCATAGCGCACTGTGCCGCAACCCACGACAGCCGCGAAGGCACTTGGATCACTGCCGAAATGCAAGCCGCGTATTGCGAGCTCCATCGATTGGGTCATGCCCACTCCATCGAAGTGTGGAATGAGGAGCAACTCGTGGGAGGCATGTACGGCGTGGCTATCGCGGGAGTGTTCTGTGGCGAAAGTATGTTTCACCATATGACAAATGCCTCGAAACTGGCCTTTTTAACCTTTAGCGAAGCGTTTTTTGCGGCTGGCGGTCAACTCCTGGATGCTCAAGTACCGAACGACCACTTAGCGTCACTTGGGCAAATCGACCTACCGCGTAGTCAGTTTCTCCACCTAATACGGCGTTATGCAGCAAAAAAGCAATGCGTAGTCCCTGATTTCTGGCTCCCGAGAGAGCTAAACCATAAATCGAGTGGTAATTTAGCTTAAAAACAGCTAGAATTCTGACCACTTTTTCCGAGCTTAGCAAAAAATCGAGGATTTGAATGGCAAAAGAAGACAGTATTGAAATGCAGGGTACGGTTCTTGATACCTTACCTAACACGATGTTCCGCGTTGAATTAGAGAACGGCCACGTGGTCACTGCGCACATCTCAGGTAAGATGCGTAAGCACTACATCCGTATTCTGACCGGTGACACTGTGACCGTGCAACTGACGCCTTACGACTTGACCAAAGGCCGCATTGTCTTCCGCGCGCGCTAAATTGCGCCTGCCGTTAGCCCGTAGTTGAACTACGGGCTTCGCGCTCTTCAATCTCAAGTGTCAGTTCATCTCCCGCGACACTTACCAACACATCGCCCCCATGCGTCAGTTTGCCAAATAAAATTTCATTGGCGAGCGGCTTTTTCAGGTGTTCCTGTATCACCCTAGCCATTGGGCGCGCGCCCATAGCTTTGTCGTAGCCTTTTGTCGCAAGCCATTTACGCGCAGCGTCATCGAGTTCTAGGTTAACTTGCTTGCGATCCAGTTGCGCTTGCAGCTCGGTCACAAACTTATCAACGACTTGCGCGATGACCTCAGGACTCAAGTGATTAAACCACACGATGCCATCGAGTCGGTTACGGAATTCAGGACTAAAGGTCCGATTAATTTCCAACATAGCGTCAGGCGCGTGATCTTGCTGCTTAAAGCCAATCGACTGGCGTACCGTTTCTTGTACCCCAGCATTAGTAGTCATAACCAAAATAACATTGCGGAAATCCGCTTTGCGGCCGTTGTTATCGGTCAGAGTACCGTGATCCATCACTTGCAACAGAATATTGTAGATATCGCTGTGCGCCTTTTCGATCTCATCCAACAAGACAACGGCATGCGGGTGTTTGATTACCCCTTCGGTTAACAATCCACCTTGGTCAAAGCCAACGTAACCAGGAGGTGCACCAATTAACCGGCTGACCGCATGTCGCTCCATATATTCCGACATATCAAAACGCAGGAATTCGATACCTAGCGCTTTGGCAAGCTGCTGGGTAATTTCCGTTTTACCTACCCCAGTTGGGCCCGCGAATAAGAAAGAACCGATAGGTTTGTTCTCGGCGCCCAAGCCAGAGCGTGAGAGCCGAATAGCCGCACTCAGCTGATCGATGGCTTGATCTTGACCAAAAACAACCAATTTCAAATTGCGGTCGAGTTGCTTCAGTAATTGTTGATCAGAGCGCGAGACACTTTGCTCTGGGATGCGCGCAATCTTCGCGATGATCTGCTCAATATCACCAACGTTGATTGTTTTCTTACGTTTCGACGGCGCTACTAAACGCTGACTGGCGCCCGCCTCGTCAATCACGTCGATCGCTTTGTCCGGCAAGTGACGCTCGTTGATGTAACGCGCTGACAGCTCCGCTGCAGCACGGATCGCTGGCTGGGTATAGCGGATGCCATGATGCGCTTCGTAACGTTCTTTTAGGCCCATTAGAATCTTGGTGGTGTCATCGACTGAAGGCTCAGTGATATCAATTTTTTGAAAACGACGTACGAGTGCACGGTCTTTCTCAAAGATGTTTTTGAACTCACTGTATGTGGTGGAGCCAATACACTTTAATTCACCGCTACTGAGCAATGGTTTGAGTAAGTTCGAAGCATCCAGCACTCCTCCACTCGCCGCCCCAGCACCCACGATGGTATGAATCTCATCGATAAATAAAATGGCATGCGTCTTGGCTTTGACTTCTTTCAAGAGTGCTTTGAAACGCTTTTCAAAATCACCCCGGTATTTTGTACCCGCCAGCAAGCCCCCCATATCCAACGAGTAAATCGTCGCATCAGCCATCACTTCGGGTACGTCATTGTTGACGATACGGTAAGCCAACCCTTCCGCTATAGCGGTTTTACCTACACCGGCCTCACCCACCAACAGTGGATTATTTTTACGGCGGCGGCACAGCACTTGCACGCAGCGTTCTAGTTCCACGTCGCGGCCAATTAGCGGATCAATCTTACCTTCTTTAGCTCGCGCATTTAAATTGGTACAAAAACGCTTGAGATAGCTTTCTTGTTCGTCTTTACCACCCTCTTGCTGCTCAACCTCTTCTTCGTCTTGGCGAATAATGGGGTCATCGACTTTAGATAAGCCGTGGGAAAGAAAATGCACTACGTCCAAACGGGTAATATCGTGTTTGTTGAGCAAATAAACGGCATGCGATTCTTGTTCGCTGAAAATCGCCACCAACACATTAGCACCCGTGACTTCGCTGTTACCCGATGACTGCACATGAAAAACAGCGCGTTGCAATACGCGTTGAAATCCGAGCGTCGGTTGGGTTTCACTTTCGGCAGTTTCGTTATCGAAACTCGGTGTGCTGCGATCGATATATGCCAGTAGCTCTTGCTTAAGTTTGGTAAACTCAAGCCCGCACGCACGCAGCGCTTTTGACGCTTCAGGATTATCAAGGAGTGCTAACAGGAGATGCTCAACTGTCATCAGCTCGTGACGGCGATCACGGGCGATACGAAACGCATCGTTTAGGGTAATTTCTAGAGCTTTATTTAACATACGCACTCCTCATTTGGACCAGACCACCACGACGCAAGGGGCAGAAACCTAAGCCTTCTCCATCGAACACAACAATGGGTGTTCATGCTCACGCGCATACTGGTTCACTTGTACTACTTTAGTTTCGGCGATTTCCGCCGAGTAGACCCCGCATACAGCACGGCCTTTATAATGAATGGTCAACATGGTGTCGGTGGCACGTTCCTGATCCATCCGAAAAAATTTGATAAGTACTTCGACCACAAAGTCCATGGGCGTGTAATCATCGTTGTTCAAAATCACCTTATACATGGGCGGTGGCGCGAGTTTTTCCTTTTCACTCTGTCGGTCATGCACCGCTCCGTGCTGCTGTTGGTCCATACTACTCATAACTATGCTTAACCTATTTATAGCTAGAAAACGAGAATTTCGCTCACTTTCCGATTAATTTTACTCTTCAGGCGCGCATTATTTATGCAGGTCGCTTATAAAACCGCCAAATTTGGCTTGACACTTCACAGAACTCACCTAGAGTAAAACATGGCGTTAACAAATGGCTTTTTAAAGGCCTCGACGTCATTCTAACAATAATTAAATAGTAACTGCAGAATTAAAGGAAGTAGAAGTATGGCAACCGGTAAAGTGAAATGGTTCAATAACTCAAAAGGTTTTGGATTCATTGAAGCAGAAGACCGTGAAGGTGATATCTTCGCACATTATTCAACGATTGAGATGGAAGGTTATCGCACCCTCAAAGCAGGTCAAGATGTCGAGTTTCAACTCGAAGAAGGGCCTAAGGGTCTTCACGCCACGAACATAACTCCTGTGCAGAAATAACCCGTGCAGAAATAATAGCTTTAATGCTAAAACGCCAGTTCAGGCTTCTGAGCTGGCGTTTTTTATTACCTCTTTCGCGGCCAATCAACTATCAATGCCAAAGTAACGGCGCAACTGGTCACGCAGATTGGGTGGCGTACCATGAATCGTTAATTTATCGCTGTGCGGATCATACTCGACACGCTCTCCTAATAATTCTTGGTCAAAGCCGACACTTAAACCGCCGCCTTGACCTTGAAACTTCACCAGCTTTTTCAGCGTCGAACGATCCGTCGGAAATTCAGCAACTAAAGCTCGTTCTTCTTGGCTTTGGTTAAAGTCGGCAAAACTCCGCTCGACCGGCACCGCGTCACGTAACTGCTCTGACAAATCTTTGATACGGACCGGCTCGCCCTGCTGCCATTGATTGTCACAGATGTCGTACACGGATTTCCGTAACTGCCGTGCCTGCTCGCTCTCAAGTTGTTCTTCTTGCGCATAGCGACTAACACTCTCGATAAGCTGCTGCGACTGCTTCTTAGCATTTAAGCCCTCGGCACAACCAAGAAAATCAAGAAAGAAGTCGGAAACTTTGCGTCCCGCACGACCTTTAATAAAGGAAATATAAGTTGTCGATTCAGGTTCGTCTTGCCATTCACTCAAATTAATCGTTGCCGCCAGCTGTACCTTGCTGATCGCCAGTTGCGAGGATTTGTCGACACTCAAATCCGCCGCAATGGTAACGCCGTCTTGGCTCGGCAAGAAGGCGACCACAAGGAAATCTTGGCCACGCTCGCGATAGCTGGCTACCAACAAGAAGCCGGCTTCTAAAATCCCATAATGCTGTAATTGCTGGTGCAAAAGCTTGGCGCTTTCTTGCGAAAAGTTCACGAACTCCTCACTGCCCTGTAGCCATTTTTCTAGCAACTCAGGAAAGTTACTTTCCACGCTGCGTTCGTGGTCGTCTTCTGGCCGCAAAAAGCGTGCGTAACCTTTACTTGGCTTGGCTTGATAAACCTCAGTTAACTCATCAAGTAACAGCCCCACCTCATCGTTAATCGCCAGCGTAGCCGGCGCAACGCGCAAACCGACTTGGCCGTCATTGGTATAAAATTGATGAATGATGCTGTGCTGAACGTCTGCTTGCATGGTGCTACATTCCTTTCTTACTGCAAATGGTTACGCCTGTGATAAGATTGCGGGCATTCTAACATGTAAGGAAAAAAATCGATGCCAATCGTGTCAAAATATGATGCTGCCCAGCAGGAAAAACTTCTCAATGATGTGCTCGACACGTTACACAAAGAAAACGTGCCGGTAGATCTCGCGCTCATGACCCTTGGCAATGCGGTTACGCATATCCTTTCGCAACACTACGCACCACAACAAGCGCAGCAAGTAGCTGAACAATTTGGTAAAGTCCTGCTACAATCGTTGACTAAATAAGATTTTTTAGGCCACGCATGAGACAACGCAAACAGCGCCGAGATAAAATTGCTCGCTTGATCAGTTGGGGACATTGGTTCACCTTCTTTAATATACTGTTGGCGCTTGCCATTGGCACACTCTATATCGAGGCCGCGGATACACCGGCGACTTTCCTCGGTGGCTTCTACATGCTGATCAGTTGGTTGGGACATTTTGCGTTCTTGCCATTCGTGACCTTCATTATTCTTATTTTTCCGTTTTGTCTAATTATTCCGTTTTCGCGTTTTCTCAAAGGGGTCGCAACCCTCGTCGCCGCTTTCGGCCTCATCGCGTTGGTGGCTGACGCGCTATTCTTCCGCCAATACGGCTATCATTTAAACACCTACTCGTTATCACAGTTGGCACTGGATGCGGAAACCGCCTTTGCCGGTGCCAGCTTCGTCCTCTTACTAGGTATGTTACTAGTATTCGTAGTGCTGTTGGTATTTGAGTTGGCACTGGCAAACATTGCCTGGAAGCGTTTGGATCGTCTGCGTGAAAAGCATTGGGGGGCTTCATTTAGTGCCGTGTTTGTCTTGTGCTTTTTGGCTAGCCATAGCATTCATATTTGGGCTGATGCGGTATTCTATACGCCGATCACCAAACAAGACGACTTATTCCCATTGTCGTATCCAACCACCGCACAAACGCTTATGAGCAAGCATGGTTGGCTTGCCGAGGAGCGTTCACAAGCGACCGATCGTTTGCTTAAAGGCACAGAACAAATTCAACTGAAATACCCGCCACAAAATCTGATGTGCGCGCGCCAAGGCGCCACGAACAACACTTATGTCGTGGTGTTTGACGCCTTAACCGCCGCCGAACAGCAACGTCTTATGGGGGTACTGCCACAATTAGAGCGTTTTAACTCGCCGTTGGTTGGCCATACCACCGTAGCCGGTGGCCTGTTTGAACTCCTCTATGGCTTGGCAGATATTTATCGCGAGCCGATTGCGACTCAGCAGCAAGTGCCCGCTTTTTGGCAACAACTCAAAGATTACCAAGTGAGTGTCACTGTTACGGGCGATCTTGAGGCTTTTGCGGTCGGTGATTATTTACGCACTCCGGCAGCGGAGAGCTATCGCGACAATCTGACATTTTCTTTGCACACGGAAATGTCGAACGCCGTACTCGAGCGCTTGGCAACCGAAATTGTTGCGGGTCACCAGGTTGTGGTGACAGCGTTAAACAACGCAGATACGGCGGGGGCAAATACAGAGAGCTACAGTTTGGCGGCAGTGCAGGTTCCCCTCCTCTACACCTCTAACCTACCATTCGCACAACAGGACTTGGCATTACTGACTGATCTGACCCCTACTCTTACGCAGCGTTACATGAGCTGTGCTGGGGGTGTTGAGAGCTTTGCGACCGGACGAAACATTTTCCTCACGCAAGAACGTGAGTTTCCGGTGATGACCAGTTTTGGGCGTGACCTTGTGGTGTATGATGTTGACGCGACAACGGTTATAAGTACCGATGGCCGCGTCCGCAGTTTTGCGAATGACACGCTCGAAGCCATGCCTAATGTAGCGCCGGCGACGCCAGTCTTAGTCGACGGCATTAAGCATCTACAGCGCTTCAGCCAGCAAAGCGACGAATAAATCGCCACTTAGACCCCAAGCGGCTGTTCTTGGCTTGTTAAATTAGAAAAAAACAGTAATATATCCAGCTCGGTCGGCGTGTAGCGCAGCTTGGTAGCGCACTGTCATGGGGTGTCAGGGGTCGCTGGTTCAAATCCAGTCACGCCGACCAATTCTCTTCTAGTTTTGCGGTTACTTCCTTAATAACCTTCTGTTTATCTACGTCAGGCGAATGGCTGCTGATGGGCGCCAAAGCTTTCTCAATATCTTTAAATTGCGTGCGGCTTAAACGATGATGCTTCGCTATCGTCAGGGTCTCGGTTGCGGCGTGACCGCGTCGTGCCAATTGCTGTAATAAATACAATTGCCGGCCAGCCAAGGTCGCGAGCGTTGCTTGGTCCACTGTTAATTCACGCTGGCCACGCCAGCGTTGTTTCAGTTTATCGCCAAGATGACGCCAACTCTGATACAACCCACCCGCTGCTGCACCGAGTGCAGTCGCTGCGCCCAGACTCAAACCACCGACCATGAGATCGATACCGGCTCCCGCTGCGGCTCCGGCGCCAATACCAAAACCGGCGTCCTTGCTCCACGCCTTCAAGACCTCGGGTGCGAAAAGGTCGTCCTGCCATTGGCCGGTTTTACTATCGAGCTGTTCTGCAACCGCATCATCGGGCAAAAATGCGAATCGACTAAGTAGACTGCGCACGGTTTCCTGTTCACGCTCACGAATGCGTTGTTGTAAGCGCGCCACCGCCGTACTGACTTCGGATTCTGTGGCTGTCTGCGCAACGACCTCATGATAGCTCGCGACCTCAACGAGCAGCGCCCCTATAGCGCTTAGGGCACCTTTTACGCGTTGTTCCCGCTCTTGTTTACGAGACGTAACCAGTTGTTTAAGTGAGGCCGCTGCGGCGGGTACCACGGTCGCTAGGCTTTCGAGTAAATAAGCCTCACCCCCTTCAGGCGGAGCAACGGTATCAAAGGCTACCACCGCATGTAAGCTCAGCTTTGCGAGCGCATCACGCCAAGCTTGCTCCTGCTGCTCCGGTGCCGCAGTGTAATTTAACACTGGGATCAGAGGCTTTCCGCAACGTGTCAACAAATGCAATTCATCTTGATATTTTGGCAAGACCGGATCGCGACAATCAATCACGTAAAAAGCTGCATCCGACTGCAGTAGCTGCCGTAACACCTTGGCCTCTTGCGCAAATTCCTCTTCGCTTGCTGAGCTGTCCAGGAACCTTTTAATTTGTCCTGGTCCATCATGTCGATGCTGCTCTACGTAGGACTCGACTTCAACGAAGAGTTCAGACCCCGACTCCAGCCCCGGCGTATCGTAGAACGTCATCAGTTGTTGGCCGTCAAGCCAAACGCCCTGCTCTAGCACACTGCGGGTCGTGCTTGGGCGTTGGTCTACTTCACCGAACTCCCGTGCATGCAAGAGCGTGCGCAGTAACGAGGTTTTGCCCGCATTGGTGTGGCCAACAACAGCGATTTTAAGCGACGACATAGTCTACTCCGTATTGCTCAAGTTGTTGTTGCCAAGGAGTTAAATACGTCGCCTGTTGGCCACGTACCAAGATCACTGTAAGTTGCTGTGTTGTCGCTGCGAGTTCCGCCAAATAGCGTAAGCTACTACGATCAGGGGTAAGGCGAGTGGCAACACGCACTTGTAACTGCGCACTCGGGGTATCCTTAAATCGTGCAACCAGTGCTTGTTTATCGGCGTAAGTTGCGACAACGCCCAGATAGTCGTCGCTTGCGGTAAAATCAGCCGCGGCTTCGTAATCGATACTCACGGTGTAATGACCGCTGCCATGTGATGCATACTGAAACCGCAGCTGTTCGCTCGCATCACCGTTATCGGCGTCAACGGTAGTGGCGCGCTGCTGAACCCGAGCAATGCCCTGCACAACGGCAGCATAACCTTCAGCTTGCAGCTCCAAGCGCATGTGTTGGCTTCGCCAGAAAAACAACAGCAGTGCACCAAGCGCTGCTAGCGCTCTTGGCAGAATTCCATAGGTCATTAGACACAAGGTCAACCAACGCCCGGCGGCATTGGCATCGGTGAGTGCCGCAGCAGAATTCGTTACCAGCGGCAGTTCTGCGGCAAACAACACATGCGGCAGACTATTGATCGCCTGGGCAATGCTTTGCACCTGGTGGCTCGCTAAAATGGTCGTCGCCCATTGAAAGCTGTAGTCATTAAAACTTAAGTAGATTAACAAGGTGAGCCACGCGGCGCTAGACAGTAGCAACCAGAAACCATGGGTGGTAAGCGCCATTAACGGCTGTAATAGACGCTGTTGTTGCACGTGATTTAACCAACTATGCTCTAGCGCCCCTTCACCACGTTTGCGTTGTAATAACGTTAAAAGTGCATAGGCAACGCCGGTGACGCCACTCGGTCGCGGACGACGTAGCGCAAAAACAAGCCAGAAAACGAAGAGTAAGAGGTTTGGCAACAATAGCAAACTCAACGCAAACAACAACGAGATGGGTTGCGGCTGACTTAATATTGCCTGGCTTGAGCCTATACCAGCAAGGACTGCTAAGGCGGCGAAAACAAGGGTGAGTAGGCGCCTGAGTTGCTGCCAGTGATGTAACTGGGTCAAAACCCCTTGCCGCTCGCTCAGTCGTGCGGCGCGCTGCAAGATCTGTGCTTGCGTTGTGTTGGCGGTAACTTCACTAAACTTGAACTGTTGTTGCTGTAACTTAGGGTCAGTCGCATCTCGCAAACGCTGATGCTCGGCAAGCCAAAACTGTTCAAAACGAGTTAAATTCAAAGGTAGCCTATCCGCTGGTAAACTCAGACATTGAGAGGCTTAGATTACTGGAGAGCTTGATGAAGGTAAAGTGCCGTTAATAGCTACTTACAATCGTGTGCGAGGCTGGCAATTGGCCGTTTGCAGGGTTTCATCGACCGCTACATAGGTTCCTGCCGGACATTCAAGCTTTAACAAGGTCGGATCGCGCTTTTCTACAGCTTTTCGCTTCAAGTCACCGGCTACTTCACCGAGGTCGATGTCAGGCATCATATGCGCGCCAAAGCCGTAGTAATACTGATAAAAGGCAGCCGCGAAAATAGCTAAAATAAGCAATTTACGCATCATGAGTTTACTCCACGTTCTTTAACTTTGCCGCTGTGCCGCGCCCTTCGCAGCACAACGACAACTGTTCAATTATTAGCAGAGTAAGCAAAAAGTGCAAATCTGTCCGTAAAGTTAAGGTAAAGATTGCTGCCGTAGTTGCTAATTATCTGAGTTATCAGCGCTTAATTTTACTGCAGTTCCGTACACCAATAGCTCAGCAGCGCCATGGGCGAGCATTGAAGTGGTAAAACGTACACTCACAATGGCATCGGCACCCAGCCCTACGGCCTCAGCCTGCAGCCGATCCAGTGCTTGCTCGCGGCTTTCTGCCATTAGCTTGGTGTAATCGGTGATTTCTCCACCGACAAGATTCCTAAACGCTGCCAGAATGTCGCGACCTACGTGTCGAGCACGAATAGTATTACCTCTTACGATACCTAGATGCGCCGTTATTGTTGCACCAGCAATGGTTTCAGTGGTTACTACAGGAATATGTTTCATAGTTTTACCTTTTTATATGGGTCATTTTTCGCTGCTTTTAGCCGCTGACGTAAAACGTTAATAAATAATAGCAACAGCCCAAGAATCGTCGCTGCTGTAGTAAGTTCTACCCACCATGGAATCGTCGCGTCTTGGCTGAACTGATAAATCGCATACAGCACTAACGGAATCAGACCTAATATAATTAAACCACCGCCAATGCGATTCCAAAGCCGTACACTCGGCGGCTCGGCAACGTTCTCAGGCGGTTGCACGCCGTGTTTTACGGCGCCCCGCTGTTCCGCGAGCTCGCGATACAGATTAGCGCATCCCTCACAGCTACCAAGGTGTAGATGCAGCTGCTGTCTTTGCTGTTGGGTCAATTCGTTATCAAGCGCACCGCTAATAAGCGGCTCAATGGCTCGACACGCTGGATCTCGCTGTGTCATCAACGCTCTCCTAGTTGTTGCAACGCTGTACGCATTGCCATTCGTGCTCGGTGTAGACGCGACATAACAGTACCTTCTGGAATCCCGACGATCATGGCAATATCCGCATAACTACAATCATTGAATTCACGCAGTACCAACAAGTCACGCTGTTCTTGCGGAAGCAACGCCAATGCTTGCTGAACCACCGTTTGACGGTGCGCCTGCAAAGGGTCTGGCTGTGGCGCAATGAGTTCAGCTAGTGCGGCGTCGTCACTATGACGCTGCAAAAGCCTTAGCTCATCAAGACATCGATGGCGTACTACCTGTAAAAACCATGGCTTGGCTTTTTGAGGCACGGGAAAATGTGTCGTTTGTAACGCCTTTTCCAAGGCATCTTGCACCATGTCCTTCCCGCGTTGCGGACAGCGCATAAACTGCGCTGCGAGTACTTGGGCACCGGCAACGTAAGGTGCGATAACACGATAACGTTGTTGTGCGTCAGCACTGCTGGCTGGCATGGAGTCAAGTTGCGTCATAGTTGTGCTCATTAGCTGTTGCTAGGTCTTCATAGGTAAGACGCAGCACGCTTTTGTTTTATTCCAATTTATTTTTAGTCAGCATTATTAGTCAGCATTATTAGTCAGCAATAAAGCCTCCTGATTGGCGTGCCCAAAGACTTGCGTATAAGCCATTCTTGGCCAGCAACTGTTGGTGGGTGCCCTCTTCAATAATACGGCCTTCATCCATGACCACCAGCCGATCCATCGCTGCTATGGTTGATAACCGATGCGCAATAGCGATGACTGTCTTTCCTTCCATAAGTCGGTAGAAGTTTTCTTGAATCGCGGCTTCAACTTCGGAGTCCAACGCAGAAGTCGCCTCATCAAGAATTAAAATCGGCGCATCCTTAAGCATGACTCGCGCAATTGCTATGCGCTGACGTTGGCCACCGGAAAGTTTCACACCACGCTCCCCGACATGTGCGTCATAGCCACGCCGCCCTTGGGAGTCTTCTAATTCAGCGATGAATTGCGTCGCTTCTGCCCGTGCCGCTGCCTGTTCGATTTCGGCGTCCGTGGCATTAGGTCGACCATAGGCAATATTGCCACGTACCGAGCGATGTAAAAGTGAGGTATCTTGGGTAACCATGCCAATGTGCTCGCGCAGACTGTCTTGCGTCACCGAGGCTATATCTTGCCCGTCGATCAGAATCTGTCCGTTATTGACTTCATAGAAGCGCAACAGCAAATTCACTAAGGTTGACTTACCCGCACCGGAGCGGCCCACAAGACCTATCTTTTCTCCCGCTTTAATGCTCAGATTGAGGTCACGTAAAACCGCTTTGTCATCGGTGTAGTCGAAATCTACGTGCTGAAACTCCACTTTGCCTCGTGGAACATCAAGTGCTTTAGCATCCGCATGGTCTTTAATATGCTGTGGTACCGCGATAGTCTTGATCCCATCTTGGACGGTACCGAGATTTTCAAACAGGGCTGAAACCTCCCACATGATCCATTGGCTCATCCCCCACAAGCGCAGCACCAAACTCAGTGCAACCGCTATTGCACCAACCGTTATAAGGCTGCCGAGCCAGAGCCAAATAGCCAGCGCTGCGACAGAAAATAACAGCAATGAATTGAGCAAGTATAAGCAGGTATAGAGCTTGGTGACTAAGCGCATTTGCTGATGCACCGTCCCGAGAAACTGTTCCATCCCCTCGCGGGCAAAGGCACTTTCGCGCTGGGCGTGCGAAAACAATTTAACTGTTTGGATATTGGTGTAACTATCAACCACGCGCCCGGTCATCACGGAGCGCGCATCGGCTTGTTGCGCAGCCACTTGACCCAAACGCGGAACAAAATAGCGTAATAACACTATGTAACACAGCAACCAAGCCAGTAGCGGCATCGCCAGGCGCCAGTCCGCACTTGCTACAATAACCACGGTACCGATGAAATAGACGCTGACGTAGTTCAGAACATCAAATAACTTGATTACACTCTCACGGACCGCCAACGCAGTCTGCATTACTTTAGTAGCGATACGCCCAGCAAATTCGTCTTGATAAAAGGTTAGCGATTGGCGAAGCAGATAGTTGTGCACTAACCAGCGAATGCGCATAGGGTAATTGCCTAGCAGCGATTGATACGTGACTAGGGAGTGCAACACCACCAGCAGCGGTAGCCCAATCAGGACAATCGCGGCCATGCCGATGAGCCACCATTTCTGCTCAGCTACGAAAGTTTCACGGGACTGCACGCTCAACCAGTCGACGATATTACCGATAAAGCTGAACAGCCAGACTTCAGTAAGAGCGATCAGTGTCATTAGGAAGCCAGTGGCGAAAATATAGGGCCAAGCACCACGGGTAAAATAACGACAAAAAGCGACCAATCCTGTCGGCGGTTGTTCACCGGTTATCGGCGGAAAAGGATTTAAACGGTTTTCAAACCAACGAAACATAACTATCCTTTGATTTATTAACGTAACGGCTAAAGCTAGACCTTTGTCGAATGTTTTGACCGCGCCTTTGAGCTTAGAATCTGGCGCACTTTAATGAGACTTTATGTTGCTCATCATAAACTAAAAAGGTGCCACATGAACGCTATTTTACTGATGTTGCTCGGTTTAGGCGGAATGTTTCTCGGCTATGTTTTCTATTCAAAATATGTCGCTGAGAAGATTTATAAGCTCGACCCAAACTTTCGAACTCCAGCGCATGAATTTGAAGACGGCATCGACTTTGTGCCGACCAATAAGTACGTACTTTGGGGGCACCACTTCACGTCTGTTGCCGGAGCTGCGCCTATTATCGGTCCAGCAATAGCAGTTATTTGGGGCTGGGTTCCGGCCTTTTTATGGGTGATTTTTGGGACCATTTTCTTCGCTGGCGTCCATGATGCAGGCGCTATCTGGGCATCGAACCGTAATCGCGCACGCTCGATTGGCGCGCTCACGGGCGATGTCGTCGGTCGTCGCTCACAATCTCTATTCATGATTGTCATCTTTTTAGTGCTGCTGATGGTGAATGCCGTCTTCGCCACGGCGATTTCCGGCCTGTTAATCAATTTCCCTAGTTCGGTTGTGCCGGTATGGGGAGCTATTTTTGTGGCGCTTATCATCGGTCAGTTTATCTTCCGTAAATGGCTCAACTTAGGCACGGTCTCAGTACTTGGTGTCGTCGCGCTTTATGCCCTCATTGTTGCTGGACCAGAAGCACCTTTAGCGCTACCAGAGACAGTTATGGGGCTATCCGATAACGCCACGTGGATTATCATTCTGTTCCTTTATGCGGCCATTGCCTCACTGCTGCCAGTTTGGATGCTTCTGCAACCGCGCGATTACATCAACGGCTTACAACTCTTCATTGGTCTGATCCTGATTTATGGTGCGGTACTCGTCAGCGGCCCAGAACTCGTTGCGCCGGCGTTTAACACTGCAACACCTGAAGGGACACCTTCGTTGATCCCGTTATTGTTTGTGACCATTGCCTGCGGCGCCATCTCTGGCTTCCATGGGCTTGTCGCCTCGGGTACTACGTCAAAACAGCTCGACAAAGAAACTGATGCCCGATTTGTCGGCTATTTCGGTGCCATTGGTGAGGGATCATTGTCATTAGCGACCATCATCGCCGTCACAGCGGGTTTCGCGACACTGGCAGATTGGCAAGCGGTTTATCACAGTTTTGGCCAAGGTGGCGTCACCGCGTTCGTATCCGGTGGCGCACGGATCTTACAAGAAGGTCTCGGTTTTAATGTCGGTATTGCAGAGACGTTGCTGACCGTAATGGCAGTGTTGTTTGCCGGTACCACCATGGATACGGGCTTACGTTTGCAGCGTTATATCTTTCAAGAATGGGGGTCAATCTATAATATCAAATGGATGGAAAAAGCCGCCCCTGCGACCTTACTCGCAGTCGGCTCTTGTTTGCTATTGGCCTTCGGTGCTGGCGGCGCTGATGGCTCAGGTGGCTTAGCTATCTGGCCACTCTTTGGCACCACAAACCAACTTTTAGCGGGACTTACCTTGCTGGTTATCACAACCATGTTGGTAAAACTCAAGCGACCTATGTATGTCACTTTGTTGCCATTACTATTCCTCTTGGTGATGACCATTTTTGCCCTACTCATTCAGTTGAAAGGCTTCTATGACGCGTCTGATTGGTTCCTTTTCAGTCTCGATCTGCTCGTACTTATCGCTGCAATTTGGATCGCTTTGGAAGCAGCTTCAACGCTCACACGCCTACGGAAAGAAAATGCGAATTCGAGCGATTAAAGGTTGGCTAGCGAAAGCTGGCCAATTCGCCAATGAGTACTACAACGCTCCCTACCGCGCGGCGGTTGCGCGGGCCAAGCGTGAACAAGAAGATTTGTTTATGCTTTATGTTTATTCCGAGATGATGGGTATACCCAATCCTGCAAGCTACTACACGCTCGAGCTGCAACCGCTGTTGTTAGAGCAATTTCATGAGTGGCATTTGCGCATGGGTATGGAGCATTCACCCTTTGATGAGTTTCGTTGCTGCTAATGCGCCAAGATCTATTAAACCACCCGCCCAAAATCATCTTCGTTGGCGGCAAAGGCGGTGTTGGTAAAACCTCCATTGCTGCGGCTCTAGCGCTCCATCACGCAGCGCTAGGTCGAAAAACATTGGTGGTTTCCACCGATCCAGCACATAGTTTGAGTGATGCTTTTGCGCTACCTGTCGGTGGCAAAATCACTGCGGTTAAGGCGCGTTTAGATGGCTTGGAAATCGACCCTGATGCACAAGTCGACGAACATATCGCTGAAGTCCTCGCCAGCATGAAAAGTATGGTGAAGCCAACACTGTACCCGCAGATTGAGAAGCAATTGAAGCTCACCGCACAGTCACCAGGGACGCAAGAAGCGGCCCTGCTGGAGAGTATTGCGCGCCTCATCGATGAACGTGAACAGCTTGGCTATGACTTGATCATCTTTGACACTGCGCCCACCGGTCATACGCTGCGCTTATTAACGCTGCCTGAGGCTATGTCGGCGTGGACGCAAGGTATGTTGCAGACATCGCAAAAAGCACAGCAACTGCAAGGTGTGGTCGATCATTTATCTTCTTCACGGCAACGCGCCCCGCAACACCCTCTTGCAGAGCCCAAGCAGCACGATGGTGCCGACCTGTCAGAACGTAATCAACGTATTGCTGAGCGTTTGCGGCGGCGACAACAACTCTTTCAACGCACACGCGATGTCATCAAGGATGCGCAACAAACAGCTATTGCGTTAGTGCTAACGCCAGAGAAGTTACCGGTGCTCGAAACTGAGCGTGCGGTACGGCAATTACAGGAACAACAGCTCCCTCTTGCGGCATTGTGGGTGAATCGCAACATACCAGCGCACGCCGATGGTGAATTTATGGCCCAGCGGCGGCACCAAGAAGAGCTCTATCGAGCTCAGATCCGCACCTTGTTCGCCGGCTTACCGGTAGCCTTCTTACCGCTATTTGAACGTGACTTAGATGGAATTAATGGGCTACAACAATTAGTTCAGGCGCTCGCCGAACACCCTTTAGAAGTTCTATGAACTGCCCTTTAAACAAAGATAACTAAAAGATAAATCAGCAGGCCAACCACCAGCACCCCCCAACCTAATTGCTTTTGTTGTTCTTGCCACCATGATAAAACACGCTCCCCCAACCAATTGACGAGCAAGGCGAGACCATAGTAGCGAATACCGCGAGCCAGTAATGCGGCCAACATAAACAACACGAATGAATAGCCCGTACTCCCCGCGGTTAACATACCGACTTGAAACGGTATTGGCGTGATCCCCACTAAAAGTAACGTCAAAAAGCCGTCGTCTTTGAACTCACTGGTAAATTCTGCAAATGCTTGTTCGTAACCCAGGATATTGAGTGCCCACTGCCCGACACTATCAAACAAGAAATAGCCAGTACCATAACCAATTGCTGCGCCAACTAAACACCCCGCAAGTGTTGCGGTGGCAATCGCAAACCAGCGTTCACGCTCGTGCAATAGGAGAGGAATAAGTACAAGCTCAAGTGGAACAGGAATAATCGTCGCTTCAAGCATCGACAAGACGAAGATCATCCAGAGGACATGGTTGGAATCTAAAATACGCTCAAGCCATTTATTGGCTTGAGCATTGTCACTTTTAGGCGGTTTTTGGCTCATTCACCAAAAGCTCCGGCAGGACCGGGAAATACCACAGGGCTTTCGAAGCCATCCTTACTGACACTCGCAACACCGAAAAAGTAATTATCGATAACGATGTTCTCGAGGGTGTACTCGTTTACTTTACCCACGTCACGACTGAACTCCCAGTTGGGTGCGTCGGTGTGGCGCCAGTAAATTCGGTACCCTGCTATCAGGTCTTGCTCAGCCGCGCTAGCCGCTTGCCACGACAAGGTCGTGTCTGGGCTTACCGCGCCGCGGATTTGTACCTTGGCAGGTGGACTGGGTGCCCATGCCATACTGGCCAACGAAACCGCGTTTAAGGCGGTCAATTTCGCCGCATAGTCGAAATCAACACCATCCAACGTATCGCCGTAACGAATACCGTCTTCAACGCGTAAATCTTGATGCTGGCGGTAGTAGTTTTCGTTGGTTTCCATGATCCGCACCCCCGGATAGCCCAAGTCGTTAAACGGCCGATGATGGCCGCCACGACCAAAACGGTCTAAGCGGTAAATGACCATGGTATCGAGATTCGGAATGTAGCGATCGGCCATCCAATCAATATAACGCGCTACGTTGCGACTAGGTGAATCCACCTCGCCGCCGGTGAAGCGGCGCCGACGTTCATCGGCATCAGTTTCATCCATGCGCGTGCCCTCAGCGAAAATACGCGCCGTGGTGTTATTGATCACGCCATTGATGCCTTCAATATTACCGATCATATCGTTATTCAGCACAGCTTTGATTCGCCAGCCATCTTTTTGTGCTTGTTCAGCCATGATTCTACCGCCGAACAAACCTTGCTCTTCGCCCGCTAACGCTGCATAAACGATGCTGCCAGCGAACTCGTATTGGCTTAGCACGCGCGCAGCTTCAAGCGTTCCCGCCACCCCCGACGCATTATCGTTCGCTCCCGGCGCATCCGAAACGGCATCCATCACATCAGAAACACGTGAATCGATATCGCCCGACATAATGACATAGCGACTCGGGTCGACTGAGCCGCGTTGCACAGCGATCACGCTCACCACTTCGGTTGCGTCAGGAATACGGGTTTCGCCGCTAATCACGTCGCTTTGGTAGTACACCTCTAAGCAGCCGCCACAGGCCGCTGATATCTTCTCAAATTCGGCCTTTATCCAGCGTCTCGCAGCGCCAATGCCACGCTTATCTGACTCCGTTTCGGAAAGGGTGTGACGCGTACCGAAGCTAACCAGTTTCGTGATGTCTTGTTCAATACGGTCTGCGGAGACAGCCGCGGCAATATCATGCAGCTTTTCCTGCTCCTGATAACTCGGCGTGCTGGCCAGTACGCTCGACGTAGCAAGTACGCACAGGAGCGTCAGTGGAGTGCTTAATTTCATTCTATCTACCTTTAGTCTGTCCGACAGTCATCTGGACTAAAACGGAAATGAAAAATCTTTAATTCGTTTTGATCTAAATACTGAAATTCAATGAAATCCGCTCGCTCTCGATAAAAAGCGAGGTTGTCATCGTTACAGTAGGCCTCGCGTAATTGCGGCTCTACTTGGTCCGCCAACGCTGCTTCATCGTGGGTAAAGCGGTCTACGCTCACGAGGCTGTAATAGAAACGCATACCATAATTCACGACCTCGGCGCGCTCGAAACGCGTTTGACTATCCAAAAGACGCGGTAAGTCGCGATTCAACTGACCGGATAGCTCCAGCAGTTCGGTGTATTGTGCATTCCGCTGGCGCGAGCCTTGGCTGTCAATTGCACTATGCCACCACCAAATAGCAATCAAGCCAACGACGAGAACCACAACTCCAACAATTAAACTCTTGCGAAAGGTCAATGACATAAACTTTTACCAATAAGTCGACGTAACACTAATAAAAATGCGATTCACACTTACAAACATTCATGTATGTATGTATAATTGAGCACCTAAAAAAAACGCACCCTAAATGTATGAGGTAGATTTTAATGCGTCAACGTAACCTATCACCAATCGCCGCAGCTGTCTTGGCTAGCGCGCTCTTTATTAGCGGCTGTAGCGATAGTAGCGAAGGTGCTGCACAAAACCAGCAAGCGCAACAACAACAGACCGTTGGAGTCGTCACGCTGCAACCGCAAAATGTTGACCTGCAGGTCACCCTGCCTGGGCGCGCTACCGCATTTCGTACCGCTGAAGTTCGCCCGCAAGTAAGTGGGATCTTGCAACAACAGCTGTTTACAGAAGGTAGTACGGTGACCGCTGGGCAATCGCTGTATCAGATTGACCCTGCAACTTATAATGCTGATTTACGCACTGCCGAAGCCGCCGTTGCGCAAGCCGAAGCAACGCTTGCTGCAAGTAGCGCCCGCTTTGAACGTTTTGAAGACCTACTAGCCCAAAAAGCAGTTAGCCAACAAGAATTTGACGAAGCCGAAGCAGCCTATTTACAAGCAGAGGCGGCACTTAAAGTCGCGCAGGCAGAGCTTGAGCGTGCCGAACTTAATTTAGAGTACACCAAAGTAAAAGCACCGATTGATGGTCGTATTGGGCGTTCGTTGCTGACCGAAGGTGCGCTAGTGAGCGTGGGACAAGCACAAGCGCTTACCACGATACACCAACTCGACCCGATTTATGTTGATATTCAGCAAGGTAGTGAAGCGTACTTGCAACTTCAGCAAGCAATTGACGCGGGGCGCATCACTATGGGTGCGGACAACCAACCTAAAGTGCGTTTGTTCGCCAATGGAAGTAATGAAGTTCTTGCCGAAGGCACGCTTCTTTTTAACGAAGTTACGGTTGACCCAACTACAAGTTCGATCACGTTACGGGCACAGTTTGCCAACCCCGATCGCCGCATTCTGCCAGGTATGTACGTAACCGCCGAAGTAGCCTCGGGATCACTGCAAAACGCGCTACTAGCACCGCAAACCGGTATCTCACGCGACCCGCGTGGACGTGCTGTGGCAATGGTGGTCAACCAAGAAGGCAAAGTTGAACAACGCTATCTCGAGCTCGATGGCACTAGCGGCAACTCATGGATTGTTCGCAGCGGCCTTGCGGCAGGAGACCAAATCATTGTTGAAGGTCTACAGAAAATTCAACCTGGTGCGCCAGTGCAAACGGAAGAAGTGAAGTAACCTATGGCTAAATTTTTCATCGATCGCCCTATCTTCGCATGGGTGATTGCAATAGTTATAATGCTAGGTGGTGGCCTTGCCGTCACTCAACTGCCGGTAGAGCAATACCCAGAGATTGCCCCGCCGTCGGTGCAAATTAATGCAACTTATCCGGGCGCTACCGCCGAAACTCTCGAAGAAAGCGTGACTCAGGTCATCGAACAAAACCTAAACGGCATAGATAACCTGATGTACTTCTCTTCTGCGAGTGATTCCGCGGGCAATGCAAGTATTACGCTTACCTTTGCTGCCGGCACGGACCCAGACATAGCGCAAGTCCAGGTGCAGAACAAGTTGCAGTTAGTAGTGCCGCTACTACCTCAAGCGGTGCAAGACCAAGGCTTGGTGGTTGCCAAGTCAAATAACTCATTCCTGATGGTACTTGCGCTGATTTCGAGCAATCCCGAAATCAACCAAATCGACCTTGGCGATTATATTTCAAGCAACATTAAAGACCCGATTGCGCGTACTCCAGGGGTCGGTAACGTTCAACTTTTCGGCTCACCTTATGCCATGCGTATTTGGCTCGATCCGCAAAAATTGACGCGTTACAACCTCACAACTACCGATGTGGTACTCGCATTGCGCGAGCAAAATAACCAAGTCGCCGCCGGGCAACTTGGTGGAACGCCTGCTGTGGAAGGTCAACGCTTAACCTCCTCTATCATTGCCCAAACCCGTTTGGAAACCGTTGAAGAATTCGAAGACATTCTTTTGCGGGTAAATAACGATGGCTCAGCGGTTAAGGTCAAAGACGTCGCGAAAGTCGAACTAGGTGGCGAGAACTACACCACGATCGCCCGCTACAACCGTCAAGCTGCAACCGGCTTAGCGATTAACTTGGCAACCGGTGCGAATGCCCTAGATACTGCAGCAGCGGTTAAAGAGCGTGTTGCTGAACTTGAGCAATTCTTCCCGCCAGGAGTCGAATTGGTGATCCCTTATGACACCACGCCTTTCGTTGAGACCTCGATTACCGAAGTGGTCAAGATCCTTTTCGAGGCATTTGTCTTGGTGTTCTTGCTGATGCTGCTATTCCTGCAGAATTTACGCGCCACCCTGATCCCTACCCTCGCTATTCCAGTGGTCGTTTTAGGAACGTTCGGCATCATGTCAGCGTTCGGTTTCAGTATTAACACGCTGACCATGTTTGGCTTGGTGCTCGCCATTGGCTTGCTAGTGGATGACGCTATCGTTGTCGTTGAGAACGTCGAGCGCTTGATGCATGACGAAGGACTTTCACCGCGTAAAGCCACTATCAAATCGATGGGGCAAATTACCGGTGCCCTAATAGCGATTGGTTTGGTAATGGCAGCAGTATTTGTGCCAATGGCATTTTTTGGTGGCTCCACCGGTGCGGTCTATCGGCAGTTCTCGGTGACCATCATCTCAGCCATGGGCCTCTCGGTGATGGTGGCGATTATCTTCAGCCCCGCACTATGCGCGACATTGCTGAAGCCAATTGACGAAGAAAAGAAAGCTAAGGGTCTCCTTGGTGGCTTTAACCGTGGTCTCAACCGACTCACCGAAAAGTATACGAGCGGTGTAGGAAGCATCATTAAACGTAGCCTGCGCTTCGTGGCAATCTACCTCGCCTTGGTTGCAGTGCTTATGTTTATGTTCATGCGAATGCCGAGCTCGTTTATCCCAAACGAGGACCGCGGTGTATTCCTAACGCAAATGCAGTTACCGGCAGGCGCCACGCAAGACCAATCCATGCAAACCATGAAGAAGATCGAGGACTATTACCTCGATCAAGCGGCGGGAATTCGTTCGGTTTTCTCGGTAGTTGGTTTTAGTTTTAGTGGCCAAGGCCAGAACGCCGGCCTCGCCTTCGTGCGCATGACCGATTGGTCTGAGCGAACCACTCCTGAGCTGCAAATCGAAGCCATCATTGGTCAAGCAATGGGCTATTTCAGTCAGGTACGCGAAGCTATGATCTTTGCTTTTAACTTGCCTTCAATTCCATCATTGGGTAACGCAAGTGGCTTCAACCTGTATTTGCAGGACCGTGGTGGATTAGGTCACGAGGGATTGTTACAAGCGCGAAACCAACTACTCGGTATGGCTGCGCAAAATTCTGACGTGGTAGGTGTGCGCCCGAATGGCTTAGAAGATACCTCGCAGTTTAAGATTAATGTCGACTTCCAGAAAGCGAAAGCACTTGGACTGTCTATTGATCAGATCAATGCGACATTGGCCAATGGCTTCGGCTCAACATACGTTAATGACTTTATCGACCGCGGTCGGGTGAAAAAAGTCTATGTACAAGGCGTTGCCGAGAGTCGTATGACCCCTGAAGACCTAGAACAATGGTACGTGCGCAATGACCAAGGCGAAATGGTGCCATTTTCAGCCTTCGCAACGTCGAGCTGGACCTTCGGTCCACAGCGTCTGGAGCGTTACAACGGCGTACCCGCCATGAATATTCAAGGTGAGGCCGCACCAGGTAAATCCTCTGGTGACGCGATGATGGCTATGGAGGCCATGATTGAGCAGTTACCAAGTGGCGTCGGCTACGAGTGGAGCGGCATTTCCCTGGAAGAAAAGGTCTCTGGAAATCAAGCGCCGCTACTTTATGCGCTGTCGTTATTGATCGTCTTTTTGTGTCTTTCGGCACTCTATGAGAGCTGGTCGATTCCCTTCTCGGTCATGCTTGTGGTGCCGTTGGGCGTCCTTGGTGCTGTCATCGCGGCAACCATGCGTGGTCTAGAAAACGACGTTTACTTCCAAGTAGGCCTATTGACTACCGTTGGTGTTTCGGCCCGAAATGCGATTCTAATTGTTGAATTCGCCAAAGACCTACAGGCGCAAGGAAAAGAACTCTTGGCTGCAACCTTGGAAGCTGTACGTCTGCGTTTGCGACCGATTTTGATGACCTCATTAGCCTTTACTTTCGGCGTATTGCCGCTGGCTCTTTCCACTGGAGCGGGTGCAGTGAGTCGTCAGGCGATCGGTACCGGTGTTATCGGTGGTATGATCGGCGGCACGCTATTAGCTATTTTCTTTGTACCGCTACTATTCTATATCGTACGCCGTACCTTCCCACCGAAGGTCCGCGAAGAAGACTAGGCTATTGCCACATCATCATGCTAAGGTTACCTCGAGCCATTGAGGTAACCTTAGTCATGATTTACCGCTACTTTATTCTACTCATTGCCGCTACCGCCCTACTTGTGGGCATTCAAGCTCCTAACCTCTTGACGCAATATCAGCAACGTCTCGCGGCACAATACGCCGAGGCTATGGTCTACTATCAGGACTATCAAACGCTTGCCGACCGCCACTACCAAGGCGACCTTCAGCGCCTCATCGAGGCACATAGGCAAAGTAACGAACCAGCGTTTCAGGAAGAAGCAGCGATTATAGAAAAGCTCGTTACGCGAGTATCCTTATTCGAGCAACAACTTCAACTGCACCAACAAAGCTATCCAGCACAGCTTTGGGCACTCGCTTGGCAAAATAATGAGGAATTACTACAAGGTACGCTTACGGAGTACAGTTTTAATGTGCCACTTAACCAACGGGCGTTGGCAACCGGCGCCTTATTTGCACTCGCCGTAGCAGTATTTATTGATTTGGTTTGGGCGGCAAGTAAACGACTCTTCACTCGCCGCCGCACTATCACTAACGTGAGCGGTCGTCGTCCTTAACGGTATATTCGCCGTCGATAACGGAGTCATCATTGCGATCTTGTGTTTGTTGGCGCTGCTGTTGATAGCGTTGTTGGGCATCGCGTTGCGCTTGCTGAGCCGCTTTTTTAAACTGCCACATTTGCTTTAGTTCACGGCGTTTGCGCCACATAACGGGTAGCAAAAGAATCCAGCCAACCAGCAAAAATAACAGGCCCAACCCTAAAGCCAAAAGTAAGAAGAAACCGAAAACCAACCAGCTGAAAAGCACAACAAGCGGGTTTGCGCCGGGTTGGGGTTTCATTTTTTCTTGCCATTGGCGAATGTAAATAAGCATAGGTCTCACATCTTCTACTTCGGAACTTACTCTTACTATTGTGGCGAATAGTGCAAATTACAAGCGTTGCGGACGCCTATCCTGTAACAATTTAAGAATAATGCTCGACAAGTTCACGATGTTAAAGACCGTACCTGAAACACTACCAACGATGATGGCGTACGCGAGCCCGAGCAACTCCGCTAAAATAAACCAGCGCCGAATCAAGTCTGGATCATTCAGCTTTATCGAACCCACAGTGAAAATAATCGATGATGCATAGGCAATCCATATCGACCAGTGACTTGGCTGATCGGAAAACTCAATGCTAAAACCGTTACTAAAGTGCAACGCTGTGATTGGATATTGCCATTCAATAAAAAGAAAAATGACATGGATTGCGACGAAGCTCCATAACACGACGGCGCCCTGCCAGCGCAAGGCAATGAAGTTACGTAACACCGCAATAGCGGTAACAACCCCGCCGGCGATGGCGTCTAACATAAAGAAATGTATCGACAAGGCACCAAGGGCCACGGCAGAAACAATGCGGTAGCGATCTGCTGTTGGTTGCCGGTAAGCAATGAAGTTCGTAATTAACGCAATGACACCAAAAATCTCTGCCGTATAACTCAAAACATTGGTTCCTTAAGGTTATCCCTCACCCTGCTTCGTGACCATAAAAAACGGCGGCAACTGCTTTAAGTCGCCGCCGTAATTCACCTAGAACCGCCAGTTTACTGGCGTTCGCTCGCAGTTTCATCCCGAATTGCACGGAACTCATTTCCTGCATACCAGTTCGGCCAAGCGTCGGAGTTGGCTAGCTCATCACCAATCCAGTAGTACAGCCAAAGGTCTTGCTGGATGCCACGCAGATCCCATTCTGGATCATACTCGTCAGCCGGCTTGTGGTAAGCAACTTGCACGTATTCGGCACGTTTCTCTTTACCATATGCTTCACCATGTTCGATGTGATCGTTGCCACCTTTCGCGTACAACATCGGCACGCCCTTCTTCGCTAAATTGAAGTGATCTGAGCGATAGAATGAACCCGCTTCAGGCGTAGGTTCTGGCGCTACGTAACGATCCTGTTGTTCGACATACTTGGCCAGATATTCCTCAAGTTCAGAATTACCGTGTCCAACGACAACCATGTCACGCATTGGGCCATAGACGTTCAAGACATCCATATTAACCCCAGCAACGGCTTTGCCAAGCGGCAACATTGGATTATTCGCGTACCATTGTGAGCCTAATAGACCACGTTCTTCTGCCGTCACTAAGATGAACACTACTGAACGATCCGGCTGTGGCTGACTCGCAAAGAACTCTGCAATCGCCATGACGCCAGCGGTACCCGAAGCGTTATCTTGTGCACCATTGTAAATCTGATCATCACTGGCAATCGGGTTCATCCCCATGTGATCCCAGTGCGCCATGTAGATAACATGCTCTTCTGGATTGGTTTTACCCTCGATATAGCCAATCAAATTTGGCGAGTCGAGGTACTCAAAGTCTGTTTGCACGCTGACAGACATCGCCGTTTCTAAAGGCACAGGTGTAAAGTCTGCTTGTTGAGCGCGGGCCCGCATTTCGGCATACGATGAGCCAACCCGAGCAAATAACTTATCGGCTGCTTCAGTCGTAATCCAACCTTCGATCTCGGTGCGGTCCATGTTTTTGTTTTCGCGCGCCAAATCAAAGCGCACCGGAGAACCACCGGCAATCACGCCCCAACCATAGCCTGCAGGCCCAGTTTCATGAACAACAATAATACCGGCTGCGCCCTGGCGTGAAGCTTCTTCGAATTTATAGGTCCAGCGGCCGTAATAGGTCATTGCTTTACCATTGAAAACTTCCGGATCGCCTGAGTCATAGCCTGGATCGTTTACCAAAACCACGACGGTTTTACCCTCGACATCGAGTTCCTCGTAGTCATTCCAGCCATATTCTGGAGCGACGATACCGTAACCAGCAAATACCATCTCACTATCGGTTAACTCGACACTTTCTTGCACGCGTGGCGACCAGGCCATCATGTCTTGCTTGTAAGCGAACTCACCCAAGTCATTGTTTGAAAAGGTCATGTTAGAAACGCTGTAAGGCGTCATTTTGACCAGCGGCACCTGCTGTTGATAATTATTGTCTGCTTGGTTGTATGGCTTAAGGCCCCAACTGCGGAATTTTTCTTCAACAAAAGCGACGGTCAATTGTTCGCCTTTACTTGCCGGCGCTCTGCCCTCAAATTCGTCAGAACTCAGCGTGGCGAGATAGTCGCGGTAGTTTTCATTGAAACTATAAGGATCAACATCCACCTGTGGTGACGTTGTCGATTCAGGTTCACTGGCAGGACTGCACGCAATCACGAGCAGACTCGCAGCCAGTACCGAAAGCTTCTTCATCGGTTACTCTCCTGTTGTTGGCATTGTTGTAGTTGGATTCCGACCTTAATGTCATGCGTAGCAAAATATCCAGCAGGCATTTCAAGCGCTGACCAATAACTTGCATCAGGCCGATATGACGGGCAATTTCGTGGATTCTTACTGGTACATGGTTGCATTGTGAAGGTTTTCACAACGCGTAAATCTTTATCGAGATAGGCAATATCGAGCGGGATCAGAGTGTTGTGCATCCAAAAGCCCGAATAACCCGGGCGCTCGCTAGAATACACGAACCACATACCGTGATCTTGCGCAAGCTGCTCACGGTGCATTAAGCCTCTGGCGCGTTTACCAAAGGTATCGGCTATCTCAACGTGCATGAGCGGCTGTTGTTGGTCGACAACACAGAGTTGCGTAACTTCATAGCGGCATGTCTGTTGCGCGTCAGTACCACACTCTTGTTGCGTTTGCTGCGCCCGAACATCAGCGCTAAAACCTGAAAAAGCCAACACAACCGTAGCACACAGAGTCAATTTCAGTTTCATACTGCATCGCTTGATTTGAATAAGATGAGGCTAAGTATGGCCTGAATAGCAGGGAAAAAAAAGCCATTGCCGCAGAAAACCAAAAAAGCCCCTTGCGGGGCTTTTAATTGGAGAACAAAGTGATAAACATGCACTAACTTAGTGTCAGCGTGTTTATCCAGAGATGTCTACAGCCGTCACTGCACCATCCCCATCAACGCTAACATTTACAATTCCATTAAATGTTAGGTCATCGTCTGCCTCAGGATCGTCATCCGTCTGGCAGCTCCACGCAGCGGAGTAATCAGCTGCCGCTACGTAACCGACAGAAAAGGTGTAGGCAGAAACGCCATCAAAGTACACCGCTGCAACGGCATACGGTTGATGGGTCTCTGCCCCACCCACATCTGCCAGGGTGGTGATCTCTAAGTCACTTCCTTCATAGAGATACACCACAGCCACTGGCTCAGACACGTCGCTTGGTGCGACCGTGCATGAATTATTGATTAACAGCTCTTCAGCGAGCGTCCCTTCGATATGACCAATTTCAAGGTTATTCACCAACCGCACACCACGTGGCTTGAGGAAATAACCAGCAATACCTACTGGGTCAACCATCGCCTGACGCAAATCAAATTCAACGGTGTATGAAGCATTACCGTTAATATCAAGCGTTAAGCTGTCAAATTTAAGCTCATTCGAAGGTACTTGCAGTGGCAATTGCTCTTCGCCAACCTGCACATAAGAACCTTCACTCATAACAAGACGTAACTGACCATAACTACCTGGCTCAACCTCGATTCCTTCAATTAGGTTTGCTGAATCCGAGCCGGTGTAGCTCAGCAAATCCACCCCGAAGGTATTCGGAATCGTATCGCCGTTCTCGTCTTTACAAATATCATTGCTAGCAACGGTGTTCTCGGTATCACCCACAGTGAAGGTTTGTGTACCTTGACCATTGCCCACCAGTTCCACAGCGTTAAAGCATGCAACCACAGCATCTGCGTTATCAACGGGTGCATCACTCACACCTAGCGTGAAACGTGCCATTTGTGCTTCATCGTTGCTGTCAGACGAACCGCCACACGCAGTCAAACCAACAGCAACACTCGTAACAATTACACTACGAACTAGACATTTCGTTAACATGATTGTATACCTCATGTAATATGTGATGAATGTTATATGAACCTACTAGGTAAATGCAATGGGGGTAACCCCCTTTACACGGCATTTACAGTGCAAATAAGTTCGTTTGCTTATTTATCAACCAAAACAATGGTTGTTTGCCCTTAAGGTTAGTCTCTCGATGCATGAGGTGGTTTTGCTTTTGCATAGAACTTACAAAATTCTAGGCAGAACTTTTCTATAGATGGCGTTTAGAATTGCGAATTAGCGCTTCCGCGCATAAAGTAGTGAGGAATTTACAATGTTCAACCGTGAACGCTTAGGAATAGCGCGAATGCCAAGCTCTGAAAACCAGCACACTGGAACCCAATTAGATAGCATGAAACGCGTGACTGCCATTGGTGGTGGTCACGGCTTAGGTCGTGTACTTGCCAGTTTGCGGTTTCTTGAACGACGCTTAGTAGGAATCGTTGCGACCACCGATAATGGTGGCGCCAGTGGCTTGCTACGTCGTTCTCATCAAACTATTGCTTGGGGTGATATTCGTAATTGCTTGTCGCAGCTTGTCGACCAACCACTGGCCGCCGATGTACTTAATTACCGTTTTAATGACGACCCACAGCTTGCTGGACACAACTTTGGTAACCTCCTCCTCCACACTTTAAACCAAGTCAGCGCACGCCCGCTTGATGGCATTCAGCTGTTAAGCCGGCTATTAAACGTAAATACTCGCTTGCTACCGATGTCTGAGTCGTCAGTCGATCTAGTGGCTGATACCCACGAAGGCTTCGAGTGTTTTGGTGAGCTGCTCGTTGACCAACTCCATCACATGCCGAGTGATCTGCGGCTCTCTAAAGCCGTAACGGCAACGCCAGAAGTTATACAGCACCTACGCCGAAGTGATTTAATTATAATTGGCCCGGGAAGCTTTCTTACCTCTATTATGCCGCCGCTACTCGTCGAGGGGATTGTGGAAGCTATCGAAAGCAGTCCTGCGCCGGTTATTTTTATTGATAATCTTTTACCTGAACACAGTCCTGCGGGGATTTTGCCGTTAAGCGAAAGGTTGCTATGGTTGGAACAGCGACTGGGGCGGCAAATCATTGACTTTGTCATTACCAACCATGCTGACACGCGCCTCAACTTGCCACATATTAATAGTGTTCATGCGGATAGTAATGCGCCGCAACGACATGACCAAGCGAGTTTGCGCCAGGCATTGAATCGCGCCATTACAATACTAACAACAGCATAAAAAGGCTCTCATCATGAAGTTGAAACATTTATCTGCTGCGCTACTGCTGTGCCTAAGCGCACCGCTCGCTGCGGCAAATCCAGTCAATGTTGATTCCACAACAGAATCACTTGGTTTAAACGTGAATTATCAAACTGCCAAAGTCGACTTAGACACTCTATTGGGCTATCCAGTGGGCAGCAAGATTTCTAGCCCTGCCGCAATCTATGAAGCATTTGTAGAACTTGAAAAAGCCTACCCTCAGCAAGTGGAAATTATCCATTACGGCGAAACTTGGGAAGGCCGCCCGCTTTATTATGTCGCGCTTAGCAGCGCCGAGAATACCAGCAAGCTTGCCGACTATCGTGCTGGGATGACGGCTCTCGCCAACCCTCAAAACATCAAAGAAAGTGACGCAAAAGAACTCATTGCTGAGCTGCCGAGTAGTATTTGGTTATCTTATGGTGTTCATGGCAACGAAATCTCATCACCTGAAGCAGCCTTACTGACTGCGTGGCACTTGTTGGCAGCCGACGATGCCGATACCCGACAATGGCTCGACAACACCATGGTGTTCATCGACCCGGTGCAAAACCCTGATGGTCGCGCGCGCTTCGTCAGCCGCTATTACATGACGGCTGGACTTGAACATAGCAGTGACCGTATTTCAGCAGAACACAACGAACCATGGCCGAGTGGCCGTAGCAACCATTACTTGTTTGACCTTAATCGTGACTGGCTCGCATTGACCCAGCCTGAAGTTGCCGGGCAGGTCGACGCGCTACTGGACACCTACCCGCTAATATTTGTGGATCTGCATGAAATGGGCGGTGATCAAAGTTATTACTTCACGCCGGAAGCGCGTCCTTACAACCCACTCATTGCCAAAAGTCAGCGCGAGTCGCTTTGGCTCATTGGCGAAAACAATGGGCGCTGGTTCGACGAACAGGGTTACGATTATTTTACCCGCGAGATTTTTGACGCATTCTATCCAGGTTATGGCGCAAGCTGGCCGCTGTACCACGGCACTCTAGCAATGACCTACGAGATGGCGTCGGCACGTGGACACAAATTCCGCACCAAAGATGGCGATATCCTTACCTATGCTGACGGGGTGCAGCGCCACTTCGTTGCGTCATTAGCGACGATTGAAACCGCCAGTCGTGAACGCGAACGGCTATTGAAGAACTTCTGGAACTATCGTAAGCAAGCGATCGCCGATGGTCGCGAAAGTGACGAACGCTATATTTATATCAATGCGGCAGAAGATAAAGCTGGAGCGCAACGTCTCGCCGGCTTACTCACCCAACATGGCGTTTCAGTGCAACAAAGTAATGCAGCTTTCTCTGCTTGCGGCAGCGATTTTGCTGCCGGGAGCTTGGTGATTGATAGCGCCCAACCCGCCCACTACATGATCCGTACCTTACTTGACGAACAAGTCGATATGGCACAGGACTTTTTGGACGAACAAGAGCGCTTGCGAGCCAACAATTTGCCAGATCAGATTTACGATGTCACGGCGTGGTCATTACCTTTAATGTTTAACCTTGAGCAGCAGCGTTGCCAACGCGCACCGCGTGCGGAGCTGCAAACGGCAGGTAAAGCGACCGTTGCCGCTGGCGAAGTCACCAACCCAGACGCGAAAGTGGCGTTCCTCTCGGCTTGGGGCGACATGAATGGCGCACGTTTACTCACTGCGGCATTACGCGAAGGGCTTAGTGTCAAACAAAGTGACCTCGCCTTTACGCTTAAATCCGGTGAACGCTATCCGGCCGGTTCATTGATCTTTACCCGCGCTGACAATGATGATGACTTAGTGGACCGCCTCACCCAACTCGCCCAGCAAACAGGTGCAACACTCAACGGAATTGATTCAAGTTGGATTGTTGACGGGCCGAACTTTGGCTCTAATAACGTACAACAAGTGCATGCACCCAATGTCGCTCTCGCGTGGGATGAACCTTTTAGTAGTTTGAACGCGGGTCACACGCGCTTTGTTATTGAACGTCAATTAGGTTACCCCGTGACCGCTATTCGTGCAGAGCAACTACGACGTGCCGATTTAAGCCATTACCAGGTACTCATTCTGCCCAATAGTTATGGCAATTTAGCTGGCGCGTTCGGTGAAGACGGCGCCACTAACCTGAAGCATTGGGTTGAACGTGGTGGCGTGTTAATCACTATGGGTACCAGTTCCGCATGGGTGGTGCAAAACGATCTGCTTGCCAGCGCGCTCGAGAGTGCCGCAAAAGACCAACAAGTAAACGTGCACAAGGAAGCGAAAGTCGAAGGCTTGCTGTTAGAGTCGACCGCCCATTTGCATGACTATGTTAACGGCGCAACGAGTGACCCCTACTGGACCTCTGGTGTTATCACCAAGCTTGATGTTGACCAGGAGCACTGGTTAACCGCGGGCGTACCGGAGAGCGTCAATAGCATTACCGTGGGCAATCAGATTTTCCGTCCGTTAACCATAACCAATGGGCGTAATCTGTTAACTTATGCAGCTGCGGACGAAGTGTTGGCAAGCGGCTATTTGTGGGCCGAGAACAAGCAGCAGTTGGCGCATAAGCCCTACTTGATGTGGCAACCGCGAGGCCGTGGGATGGTGATTAGCTTCGCTCAAGAGCCAACTTATCGGGCTTACCTCGACGGCTTAAACATCATTCTCAGTAATGCCATCTTTGCGGGCGCATCACACGCCCGGCCCTTGCGTTAGTCTTTATCGTCGGCGCTGATGCGTGATGCAACAGCGCCGCGTTGGTCCTTATATTTCGCATCCTTACGTTTACTGTAGGGATGCTCACAAGGCTCATCCAGTAATTCAAAGCTTAACGCACCGATCTTCATATTTGGACGCAGCGCCAACGGTAACTTGCCACTATTGAAGAACTCTAAAACAATCTGTCCTGACCAACCCGGATCAATGCGGTGCGCTGTCACGTGCACCATAAGGCCTAGTCGAGCCAGCGATGAGCGACCATCAAGCCAACCCACCATATCTGCAGGTAACGTCACGCTTTCATGGGTAACGGCCAAGGCGAACTCGCCAGGATGAATAAAAAAAGCCTGCTCAGGCTGCAAGACAATCGGATCGCTCATGATTTGATGAATGGCACTTTCGATCGCTTCACGTGGACCACTAATGTCGATATAGGGAGCGGCATGGTCTTCAAGTACCCGAAACTCATTACCTAAATGGATATCAACGGTGACTCCACTGATGTCTTCGGTTTTCGGTCGTGGTTCAATGCCAATACGTTGCGCATCTAAATAGCTCACAATCTGTCGATCGGTTAAGCGCATTTTGCTTTCTCCTGCAAATAAAGCTGTCCTGCTATCGCTGCGGCCATCGCGCGAAGCGGCTGGTTGAGTTCATGTTCTGGATCGGTTGCAAGTAGCGGAGCACCTGCATCCAAAGCTTCGCGCAAAGCGCTTGCGAGTGGCAATTGAGCTAGAAGCGGGACATCGTAATCGCGCGCGACGCGCTCGCCACCTGAGCGTCCAAAAATAGCTTCTTCAAAACCACAGTTTGGGCAATGATAGAAACTCATATTTTCGACTAAACCGATCAGTGGAATTCCCACCTTACGAAACATCGCAATGCCCTTCTCAGCATCAGCTAAGGCGACGTTTTGTGGCGTAGTTACGACCACGGCACCGGTTACTGGCATTTTCTGCGCCAAGGTAAGTTGGATATCGCCGGTTCCGGGTGGCATGTCAATGACTAAGTAATCGAGCCGTGGCCACTGGCTGTCACGAAACAGTTGCTGCAACGCAGCGCTCGCCATAGGACCACGCCAGATCGCAGCTTCTTTGGCATCGGCCAAATACCCCATCGAACTGACATGAACACCGTGCCGTAGATGCGGAATAAGCTTATTTTGTGGTGACATCGCTTGCTTTTCGTGCGCACCACCAAGCATCGTTGGCAACGAAGGACCATAGACGTCGGCATCCAATAGCCCTGTCGTAGCACCCGTTTCGGCGAGCGCTAACGCTAACTGCACCGCCACCGAGGACTTTCCCACTCCGCCTTTGCCCGACGAGACAACAATTACATTGCCGTAAACTAAGGGCAGTTCTGGCTGTGAGTTTGCCAGCTTCTCGATGCGACAGTTGATTCTGAATCGCATGCCAGCGAAACAATCTAAGCTTTCTAGCTCGCTTAACAAGGATGAATGCGCGGCGAATGGCAGGTTCAAGGTGATCCTATCGTCATCTTTTTGCCACCACTCCTGCGGTACCGGCTGTTGCCAGCTTGGCAAACGGAACGCTTGTAAAGCTGCGGCTTGTTGCTCGGTAAAGGGTCCATCAGCAGGCGCTGGCTTTCGCGACCCTGATTTTTTCCAGAACATAACTTCTCCAAACACGCTGTTTATCCCGTCTTATGGCCGCATGATACGGTGACTGTTGGTGGAATGCCAGCACTGTTTCAGGTACACTTTTACAACTTTCCAATGGGTAGTTAGACGGACGATTTCGATGACAACAACACCGCGTAAGATTTTGGTTACGAATGCGCTTCCTTATGCCAATGGCCCAATCCATATCGGCCACATGCTTGGCTATATCCAAGCGGATATTTGGGTTCGCTTTCAAAAAATGCGAGGCCATGAGTGCCATTACGTTTGTGCCGATGATGCACATGGCACTCCGATCATGTTGAAAGCACAACAGTTGGGTATCAAGCCTGAGCAAATGATTGCTGACATGAATCGTGCGCATCAAGCTGACTTTAGCGATTTCAATGTTGCATTTGATCACTACTACTCAACCCATAGCCCAGAAAACCGTGAGCTAGCGGAGCTGATCTACACCCGTTTGCGTGACGCGGGGCACATTAAAACTAAAACCATTTCGCAACTTTACGATCCAGACAAGAAAATGTTCTTACCGGATCGTTTTGTCAAAGGTGAATGCCCGAAATGCGGCGCAGCTGATCAATATGGTGATAACTGCGATGTGTGCGGTGCAACCTACGCTCCCACCGAGCTAAAGAACCCGACTTCGGCTGTCTCCGGAGCCACGCCTGAGCTACGTGATTCTGAGCACTACTTCTTCGATTTACCGGCCTTCGAAGATATGCTCAAAGCATGGACGCGTTCAGGCTCATTACAAGAAGAAATGGCAAATAAACTCAACGAATGGTTTGAGGCTGGCCTGCAGCGTTGGGACATTAGCCGTGATGCGCCCTATTTCGGCTTTGAAATTCCTGATGCGCCGGGTAAATATTTTTATGTTTGGCTCGATGCGCCCATTGGCTACATGAGTAGCTTTAAAAACTACTGCGAGACCACTGGCAATGCAGATTTCGAAAGCTATTGGCAGCCTGGTAGCGACGCTGAGGTCTATCATTTTATTGGTAAAGACATTATCTATTTCCATAGTTTGTTCTGGCCAGCGATGCTACAAGGCGCTAACTTCCGCCAGCCAACCAACGTATGGGCGCACGGCTTCATTACTGTGAACGGCACGAAAATGTCGAAGTCCAAGGGTACCTTCATTATGGCCCGTACCTACTTGGACCATCTCGACCCAGACTACTTGCGCTATTATTTTGCCGCAAAACTGACCAGCCGCATTGATGATCTCGACCTCAACCTTACAGACTTTGCGCAGCGCGTGAACAGTGATCTGGTAGGTAAAGTGGTGAACATTGCCAGCCGTTGTGCTGGTTTCATCCAAAAGAAATTTGATGGCAAATTAAAGGCTGAGTTGCACGAAACGGCCCTCCTCGAAGAATTCCAAGCGGCTGGCGACAGTATCGCGGAAGCTTTTGAGAAGCGCGAATTCTCACGAGCGATGCGCGACATAATGGCGCTGGCTGACAAGGCGAACTTTTACATCGCTGAAGAAGAGCCGTGGCAGCTAATCAAAGACCCGAACAACGCCGAGCGAGTACATGAAATTTGTTCTATCGGTATCAACCTGTTCCGTCTATTGATGATTTATCTAACGCCCGTGGTGCCGGACTTGGCACAGCGTGTACAAGCGTTTTTACAAGAAGAATTCAACTGGGATAGTCATCGCACGTTATTGAAAAATCATGCGATTGAACCGTTTAAAGCCCTCCTCCAACGTATTGACATGGACCAGGTAAACAAGATGATTGATGCCTCGAAAGAAGCCAACGCTGCGACCCAAGCTACTGCCGCACCGACGACTGCCAATGACGAGCTAAAAAAAGAGCCTATTGCTGCGGAAATTAACTTTGATGATTTCGCCAAAGTGGATCTCCGCGTAGCCCTCATCGCTAACGCAGAGCATGTTGAAGGCGCTGACAAATTATTGAAATTGACCCTCGATCTTGGTGGTGAGACACGTCAAGTTTTTGCCGGAATAAAGTCAGCTTACGATCCAGCGACCCTGATTGGTCAACACACTGTCATGGTAGCGAACTTAGCGCCACGGAAGATGCGCTTTGGTATGTCGGAAGGCATGGTGCTTGCAGCAGGTCCAGGTGGCAAGGATATCTTTATACTTAACCCGCACGATGGCGCTCAGCCTGGCATGCGCGTAAGTTAAGCCGAGTTATCAGCCTAATGGTCGCAACGGTACATCTAAAACCACAAAAGTGTAAATCACTGCGCCGCTTACACCCCTGGGTGTTTAGCGGTGCAATTGAAAAGGTCAAAGGCAAGCCAACCAGTGGTGAAACAGTCAGTATTCACAGCGCTGAAGGCGATTGGCTTGGCTATGGTGCTTGGTCTCCACAATCGCAAATTCGCGTGCGAGTCTGGAGCTTCCAACAACACGATAGTATTGACCCAGACTTTTTCCAGCGTCGAATTCAAGCAGCCCAGCACCTACGCGAGGGGCTTGCGCTCCACAGCAATGCATATCGTGTGGTTGCTGCTGAAGCCGATGAGTTGCCAGGGATAACGATTGATAAATATGACAATTGGCTGGTTTGCCAGTTGCTAAGTGCGGGTGCAGACCTTTGGCGCGACAGTATCGTCGCTGCCTTGCGTGCTACCTTTCCTGACTGCAATATTTATGAACGTTCAGACGTCGACGTACGCAGTAAGGAAGGCCTAGAGCCGCGTACCGGTGTGCTATTTCAACACGAGGGTGCAAACCCAAGTGAGTTGATTTGGATCGAAGAAAACGGTTTAGAGCTTGGCATTGATATTATCCAGGGTCACAAGACGGGCTATTATCTCGATCAGCGCGATAGTCGTCTTGCGATACAAAAATACAGTGCTAGTAAACGCGTATTGAATGCGTTCAGTTATACCGGCGGCTTTGGCCTATTCGCCGCCCATGCTGGTGCTAGCGAGGTGGTGAATCTTGACGTTTCGGCTCCGGCTCTTGCCCAAGCTGAGCACAACCATCAACGTAACCAGCTACCAGGCGACCAGCTCACGAACTTACAACAAGACGTGTTTCAAGCCTTGCGCGATTTTCATCACCGTGGTGAACGCTTCGATACCATTGTGCTTGATCCGCCTAAGTTCGTTGACAGTAAGGCGAATTTAGTCAGCGCCTGTCGAGGTTACAAAGATATTAACCGCATGGCGTGCAAACTACTCAATCCTGGCGGCACCCTACTCACCTTCTCTTGTTCTGGTTTGCTCAGTAACGAGCTTTTCCAGAAAGTAGTGGCGGACGCTGCACTCGACGCAAAACGTCCGCTACATATTATCGAGCGGTTATTCCAAGGCGCTGATCATCCAGTACGCACCAATTTCCCCGAGTCGCTCTATTTGAAAGGGCTAGTACTTAGGGGCTGAGTTGACTACTATGGACCGCAGCTAGGTTCGTCAAAACGAGGTAAGTTATGAGTAGCACAACGATTTTCGACAAAATCATCAACCGCGAGATCAATGCTGATATCGTTTATGAAGATGACCTGAGTCTTGCTTTCAAAGATATAAATCCGCAAGCACCTGTTCACTTATTGATTATTCCGAAGAAACCTATCGCTACCATTAATGACATCGAAGAAGATGATCGTGAGCTGGTTGGGCATTTGTTCACCGTAGCGCGCAAAATCGCTATTCAACACGGTTTCGCCAAAGACGGTTACCGCGTGGTAATGAATTGTAATGAGGATGGCGGCCAATCGGTCTACCATATTCACTTACACCTTTTAGCCGGCAAAACGTTGGGTTGGCCACCGTATGCGAACCACGAACCGAAACGCGTAGATTAAGGTCAACTGCCATGGCGGCGGAAATCTGGTGGCGGTTAGGTTGTTTCGTTGGTGTGTTGACCTTGATGCTGCTCTGGGAGCGGGCCCAGCCTAAACGCCAAGCCCTGCTTCCCGCGCGCAAACGTTGGCCTGCCAACCTTGGTATTGTGGTCATCAACACCATCGCGCTGCGCTTACTTATCCCAGCGGGCGCGATTGGCGCGGCAGTCTGGGCGCAAAGCAGTAGTTATGGCGCTTTGCAGCAAGTAGCTTGGCCTTTGTGGCTGACCGGGATCATCGGGTTTCTGCTGCTCGATTGTGCCATTTACTGGCAACACCGTCTGTTTCACCGCATCCCCCTACTTTGGCGTATCCACCGCATGCATCACGCCGACACGGACTTTGATACGACCACCGGGCTGCGTTTTCACCCCATCGAAATAGTGCTGAGCATGTTAATCAAGATTGGCGTTGTGGTTATTTTCGGCATTGCGCCCACGACCGTGCTTGTTTTCGAAATCGTGCTAAATGCAACGTCTTTGTTCAATCACGGCAATGTGGCATTGCCGGGCCGGCTAGAAAAGCCAATACGTGCGCTTATTGTCACACAAGAAATGCATCGAATTCACCACAGTCAGCTCCAACGTGAAACCGACAGCAATTTTAGCTTTAACCTGTCGCTATGGGATCGGCTGTTTGGTAGCTACACAGCCCAACCTCGCAAAGGTTCAGATGGCATTGACATTGGCTTGCAAGAATATCCGGCGAGCCATGACAGCACCAAACTTAGCTATCTGTTGGCGATTCCTTTTCGGCAGCCGCAGGCGCAAGACGTGTCAAAGTCTGATAGCCAAGATAAAGACGCGTGAGCGCGGTAAAACCGCACATCGCGGCGAACACACTCGCGGTGTAGACAAACCACTGTGGCCACAGGCAGAACACACAGAATGCCACGATGGTTTCAAAGCCCTCCGTCAATCCTCCCATGTAATGTAACGATTTATTCGGATAGTCAGGGTTTTCAATACCATGCTTTCCAGCCAATACGGCGAATGCCAAAAAGGTGGAGCCGGTACCCATAAAACTTAGCATTAGGAAACCGGAGGCAATACCGTGACCATTGGGGTCGGCAATTAAAAAGCCTAACGGAATGCTCATGTAAAAGATAAAGTCACAAACACTATCAAGGTAGCCACCGGCGTCCGTCCGCTGCGTCTGCCGCGCCATGGCACCGTCAAGTCCGTCACTTAAGCGGTTGAGCAAGATACACAGTAATGCGAGATCATAGCGAGCGAAAGCTAACGCGGGGAGCGCACATAGTCCAATAGCAAAGCCTAATAAGGTCATTTGATTGGCTGTCATGCCAAGTTTCACCAAAGGTTTCGCGACTTTGTTTAAGCTGGGTTGCAGGTGCCGGTAAAGTAATGCGTCAATCATGATAAGGCCTCATTTCCTTGCACGTACTCTGCTTGCGGCCACTGCAATCGATGGTGGGCTAGTGCCAGGTCATTTTCATCATGGCTAACCACAATGGCAGCAACGCCTTGTTCACGCAAAAATTGATAGGTCCATTGGCAAATCTGCTGCCGTCTGGCTTGATCCAAGCCATTGAACGGCTCGTCTAACAAGATAAGCTCGGGTTTTGCCAGCACGGCCCGAAGCAATGCGATGCGTGCTCGCTCGCCGCCGCTTAATTGATTGGGCATACGTTGCTGATAGTCAGGCAAACCAATCGACGCTAATTTCTCTGCAATTAACTCGCGCTGCGCATGCCTTGGTATGCGTTGTTGAGCCAGCGCAAACATCAAGTTATCTGCGACATCATAATGGGGGAACAACGCTTGTTCCTGCATGACAAGACCGATACCACGCTGTTCAATCGGTTGTTGTGTGAGTGATTTTCCCGCGACCACAATGTCGCCAGTGACCGCAACATAAGGTTGTTTAACCCCTAACAACCAGCGCAGCCAGGTCGATTTCCCACAACCGCTGGGGCCCATCACGCCTAAGCTTTCACCACGCGCCAAATGTACTGGCGGTAGGCTGATCACGCGGCCGTTCGACCATTGTAACTGACATGCACTCAGCGCTACGTCGGGGGGAGTAGGAATTTGCTCGTTGTTCATGTTTTTTGTCTCTGTTTAAAACGCCGGTAAAACAACCCTACGGCTAGATTTCCGAACAGTAGAATCGCGCCGAGTGCCAGTAACCATAACAACAAAGCCGCGACCGCCGGTGCTTGTAATTCTGCACCGGAACTGAGCACAACTAACTCTGTGGTTAATGTGCTCAAATAGCCTTGCCCTAACAATAGGGTCGGCACGTACTGGGCGATACTTACTAAAAAACTCACTAAGAACGCGTAGCCTATTGCCGCAATGAGATCTGGGCGCTTGAAATACCACCAACTTTGCCAATAACCATAGCCTAGACTGCGCCCCGTGGTTAAATGCGCTTGCGTTACCGACCGCTCGGCTGGCGCATAGCTCAAATACGCATAAGCAAACGCGAACCATGCGTGGGCGTAAAAGGTAAGCCACCATGCGCTGTCTGCTGAGAGCGCTACTAAATTGATCCAATCAGTTTGCAGCCAAGCGAGTACTAGCGCCGTTTGCGGGACCAGCAAGGCAGCGATGAAAACTAAATCAGGGTATTCGCGCCCCGTGGCCCGTTGCCATTCCCGGCAGGTAATCAAAACGATGCTTACCACCAGCGCCGTCAACAATGCTAACCCTAAGGTGGTCAGTAGTTGTGGGACTAGGCGCTCGAGGGTGGCTAGAGCTGCTTGCCATGACCATTCCTGAGGGACTAATGCCGGATAGAACCAACCCTTACCCAAACTGAGAGCAACTAAGGCCAAGCCACTGGCCATACCGGCTATGAATAACACCCAACGTATCCCAGCCACAAGGCGTACAACCCCGGCAAGCCGCCACTTTACGCGGCTGCTACGCACTCGACCTAAGCGCCATTTTGCCAGGGCCCATAGCAGCGCTTCTTGTAAATACAGCCATCCTACCGTGATCAGCGTAAGGGCTATTAGTAACCATAGGCCTTGCGCGGCCAGTACGTTACTTAGTGGGTCAAATTGCTGTTGCCAAGTTACCAGCAACGGACCCAACAATGGCGGATTTAACGGCCCGGCTAGTGTTGCAACATCGACCACCCCAACGCTATAAACGGCAACGGCAATCAGCAACAGGCGCATCGAACGTAACCAAGGAGGGAACACCAGCAACCACCAACTGTGCCAATGCGAGGAAGCGAGACTGCGGCCTTGCATTAACCACTGCTGGTAAGGGAGTTGCAGCAATTGCTGTCGCCCAAGTACCACCAAGAACGGCGTTTCTTTAATAATTAAAATCAGTGTAAGCGTTAGCAGCGACTGCTGCTCAAACCAGGCCCAATGACCCGGAAGCAAGCGATCGAACCAGCCAAACGGGGTAAACAACCACAAAAATGCCACTGCGAAAGCTAAATGCGGTGCAGTAAAAGTTAAGGCCCATAACTTACTGGGCTTGCGCTGTTCAGCGAATAATATAAGACTCGCCAGCACCGTACTTAGCAGTGTTGCGATTAAACCCACAGCAAGTGTTTGCAGGCTGGCTTTTAAGATACCAGGGTAAGCCCATAAATCAGCACCTGGAAGCGGTAGCTTGGCACTAAATCCGCTCAGCCCCACGAGCCAAGGGAGCAATAGCAGGACTGCGAGCAGGGAAGGAAATGCATAGTTACGATACTTCATCGTTGATACCTTGCAAGCCACTCTTGCTCGAAAACTTCATTCCATGACACATGTGGTTCAGGGTGGCTCGCGACCAGGAGGCTGGTTGTATTTGCCAGGCGCACAACACTCGGGTCTGCCCAGCCCTGAGGTTGAGCCTTCACACCTTGTGCATAGGGGCTAAGAAAAAAATCAATAACCTTAAGTGCAGCCTCTTGACGTCGACTTGCAGTCGGTATGGCCAGATAGTGAAAGTTGGTCAATGCACTACTACCGAGACTTATACTCCTTGCGTCAGGCGCAAGTTTTTGTTGCAACTGTAACGCACGCACCTCATTGGGATTAAAGGTAATGCTGTTGTCGAGCACACCTTGATTATAAAGTTGGCGTTGCCGCCCTGCGCTGATAGGAAACTCCTCGCCCGCACGCCACAAGTGGGGGTGGAGTTGATCAAGGTAACGCCATAACGGAGCAAGTAAACGTGAAGCGGTGTCGAGATCCACAGGTTGCAATAAGGGGTCGGTGTCATCGATAAGCTGGAAAGCTAGAGCTTTCAACCAACTTGTACCGTGAAATGAAGGTGGTTTGGGATACGAAAAACGGCCTGGCTGCTCTTTGGCAAGCTGGTAAAAATCTTGCGGACGCAAGACTGTTTGTTGTTCACCTAGCAAGTCATTGCGGACGATGAGTTGAAGTTGCGCAATCCCCCACGGCAATTCATAACCTTCCACCGCCGTGCCAAAATCAATTTGCCACTGTAAATCCTGCCGCAGATGCTTCGCATTTGGCACTTTCTCTGGCATATCTCCGACCAGTTTGTTGGCGTTTTTCAGTGCAGCAAAATTTTCGCCATTGATCCATAACAAGTCGATAGCACTGGTTTGAGTATCTGCTGGTGCTAGCAATAGAGCCACCGCCTCGCTAATGTCAGCTACTTTCACGTGTTGCAAGTCAATATTATGGGACTGAGCAAGTTCGTTTTTCGCCCATTCAATATACGCATTCACTTCGGCTGAGCCGCCCCATGCGTAAAAGCGCACAGGCTGCGGTTGTTCGTCCTTAGTTTCGGCATGTACGTGCGGCTGCAGCAACGCGCATAAGCCCACTAGCATGGACAATAATAGCGAAACTCGTTTTAATTGTTGCACTTGATTGGGACTTCCCTTGCTTCTGATCTAGAGTATAGTCATGAACGTAAACGCTAAAAATTAGACTAACTGGAGCGCATCATGATTCGTAAATTGGGTACTTTGCTAGTTATTGTTGGCATTCTTGCCGGCTTTCTCTTGCTGGTTTCAGGTCCATTGTACCGTTGGCAGTGGTTGGACTTAGGAACAGCCTTTCTACTCTTACGCTGGGCGGCGTATATTGGAGTTGCCGCAACCGTTTTAATTATTATCTATTTGATTTGGCAACGTCCTCGCGGCTTACAACTCGCCGCTCTGACTTTTGCCGCAATTGTCGGGTTTGTCAGCTTTTACCTACCCTATCAGCAACTGCAAACCGCGCGCTCAGTGCCACCGATTCACGATATCTCAACCGACCTTGAGAATCCACCCGTGTTTGTAGCCGTTGCAAAGGAGCGCGCCGATGCGCCAAACCCTGTTGAATATGCCGGCGAGGAAACCGCTAATCAGCAACGTAAAGCTTACCCTAATGTTCAACCGCTAATACTTGAGAGCGATTACGAAAGAGTCTTTTCTGCCGCCTTAACAGTCGTCAATGATCTCGGCTGGCAGTTGGTTGCCAGCGACTTAACCGAGGGCCGTATCGAGGCTACTGACACTACGTTTTGGTTCGGATTTAAAGATGATGTTGTAATTCGAATCGATAGTAGCGCTGATCAAGTCCAGGTAGATGTACGTAGTAAATCAAGAGTCGGACGCAGCGACGTTGGTAAAAATGCCGATCGCATCATGCAATTCATGCAACAACTTCGGGAGCAACTCGCTGCGCAATAACACCGCTATTGTGGAGGTTGTATGACAAAGCGTGGTTTTAACGTCATGTGGTTGGCAGCAAGTGGCTTTATGCTGTTTGCTGCCCTGCCTGTTAATGCTGCCGAAGAACGCGTTGCAACGTTTGCCGGCGGCTGCTTCTGGTGTGTTGAGAAAGCTTTTGAAGAAGTACCTGGGGTGCGTGAGGCCGTTTCTGGTTATGCCGGAGGCGAAGAAAAGAATCCCACCTATGAACAGGTTTCACGTGGCCTAACCGGACACACAGAAGCTGTGCAAGTATTCTACGATCCTGCGGTTGTCAGCTATACGGGTCTTATTCAAGCTTTTTGGCGGATGATGGACCCGACCGATGTTGACGGTCAGTTTGTTGATCGCGGAAAGCAATATCGCCCTGCGATTTTTTATCATAATGAACAGCAACAACGTATTGCACAGCGCGAGCGCCTTCAGCTCGAAGCAATGCGCTTGTACGAAGAGCCCGTGGTGATTCCAATCGAACCTTTCACCACCTTTTACGAAGCGGAAGCCTATCATCAAGATTACTATAAAAAGAATCCCGTTCGCTATTGGGTTTACACCAATAACTCAGGTCGTTTTCAGTTTACCGAAGAGGCTTGGGGCAGTAACTATCAGGTTGATTTTACAAAATTCAAAAATGAGCCTGAGGGCGAGGAAACAAACAATGAAAAGAGGTCAGCTATGAACTTTGAAAACTTCACCAAGCCAAGCGCTGAAGAACTTAAAGAACAACTGACACCCATGCAATATGCTGTCTCGCAAGAGAACAAGACCGAACGCGCCTTTCAGAATGAATATTGGGACGAGGAACGCGCTGGGATATATGTTGATATTGTCAGCGGTGAGCCACTCTTTTCATCAGCTGACAAATTTGAGTCCGGTACTGGCTGGCCAAGTTTTACCAAGCCCATTGATGACGACTTCGTCGTAACCAAGAAAGATCGTTCATGGTTCATGACCCGAATTGAAGTTCGTAGTCGTTATGGTGACTCTCATCTAGGACATGTGTTTGAAGATGGTCCCGCTCCTACAGGTCTGCGCTACTGTATGAATTCAGCCGCCATGCGCTTCGTTCCGTTAGAAGACATGGCAGCTGAAGGGTACGCGGACTATATTCCGCTGGTTAAAAAGGATTAATCTTGAGCGCTGAGTGCAACCCCTTCGCGCCTTGGATCCGCACCACCGAGTAAACGGCCATCCGACAAAATAGTGATACCATGCAGGCCACTATTAAGGTCCGTTACGCGGGCCTTGTGGCCCTTTCTTTCCAGTTTGCGCTGTAACTCCGCCATTGGCGTACCTTTCTCTAGCGCGGTGTAATTGTTGAGATTGGTTATATTTGGCAAATCAATTGCTTGCTGCATGTTTAATTGCCAATCAAGCAAACCAACAACCGTCTGAGCAACATAGTTAATAATCCGCGCGCCGCCTGGCGAACCTACCACGTGAATTAAATCATCTCCCTCAGCATCAAATACCATGGTCGGTGACATAGAACTGCGCGGGCGTTTGCTACCCTGTACGCGATTCGCAACAAGTTTGCCATCGACACTTGGCACGAGAGAAAAGTCCGTTAGTTGGTTATTTAATAAAAAGCCACTTGCCATGACCGCCGAACCAAACCCCATCTCGATACTGGTCGTCATTGACACTGCGTTTCCTTGCGCATCCACAATCGAAATATGGCTGGTATTCGGAAATTCTGGAGACTGATCATCGGCGCGGACAATCGACTTAAATTCACCTGGCACTGCTTTCCTCAAATCACTAGTACCAATACGACGTGAACGCTCGGCCAAATAGCTTTTTTGTAGCATGTGCGTCATTGGCACATCGACAAAGTCTTCGTCCGCGATATAGCGGTTACGGTCGGCGAATGCTAAACGCGAAGCTTGGGTAAAGTGATGGGCGAACTCAACGCTGTTGGGCTGCCAATTTGCTACTGGGAAATTCTCGAGTATACCTAGAATTTGCAGTACTGTTAGCCCGCCGGAACTAGGTGGCCCCATCCCGCAGACTGTATAGACGCGATAGCCATTACACACTGGCTCACGCACAATCGCTTCATAGTTTGCTAAATCATCAAGAGTCAGCAAACCCGGCGAAACCTCACTAGAGTTCACCGCATTGACTATTTTCTCCGCAATCGGCCCCTTGTAGAAAGCATCAGCACCTTGCTCAGCAACGAGCTTTAAGGCCCAAGCAAGCTCAGGGTTCTGCTTGATTGTGCCAGCTTGTAAGGCTTCTCCGTCAGGATAAAAATAGTCGGCACCTGCTTTCATGTTAGGTAAGCCCGGATTTAACTCCATTTCTAACAGCAGCTCAAGACGCGGGGAAACTGTAAAGCCCTCTTCCGCAGCGGTAATCGTGCTGGCAAATAACTTCGACCATGCAGTCTTACCCCAGCGTTGATGAGCAAGTTCCAGCCCTTTCAGTACGCCGGGAGTCCCTACCGAACGTCCGCCTATCACCGCATCCCAGAAATTCTCAGGGGGCTGTCCATTGGCATCTAAAAATAGCTCAGGTCCCGCTGTTGCGGGGGCTTTCTCACGGGCATCAATGGTGTAAAGCTGCTTGTGCTCATTATCCCAATACAAAATAAACGCACCACCACCAATTCCCGACGATTGTGGCTCGGTCAATGTCAGCATCGCTTGGACGGCTACAGCTGCGTCAATAGCACTGCCCCCCTGCGCGAGAATTTCTCGTCCTGCCGCAGCAGCTTGTGTCGTTGCAGCAGCCACCATGTATTCACTGCCGATGATGGCATCTTTAGCAATAATACCAGTTGCAGCTTCTGGTTCGCGTTTATCACGCTGGGCTTGCTGCTCCGTTGTATCCGTGCAAGCACTTAGCGCAAATGCCGAAGAAAACAGCAAGACCGCTAACATCTTAGGTTTCATAATCCTTCCTTTGCTGTTGATAACAGTTTACAGGGGGTGAGCTCGCTTCTATCATAAAGGGCTTAACTGGTTATCTCAACGCTGAAAGGTGTATCTACGACCTATGTCTGACTCGATGTCTGCGCGCCCATCGGATCCTATCCAAGTTATTATTTGTGCTTTGGTGCTCGCCGCTATTGCGGTGTGGGCTTACTACTTTCAATTTGAATATACAAACTTACTCGAAGAGTTTGATTTCTCGGCCGAACTTGTCTGGCAAGAACCATGGCGCCTCTTGACTGCGCACTTTCTACACTTAACGACCATGCACTGGTTACTTAATGGCTTGGGTTTAGTTCTTCTGACCGGCTTGTTCGCTCGTTATTTCACCGTGCGAACTTACCTTAATGCGCTTATCGTCATCACTATAGGTAGCTCCGTCACCCTAAGTTTACTTGGCTTTGAACAGCGCTTTGTTGGCCTTTCGATTGTAAATCACGGCTTATTAGTCATGGGCGTCTTGCTTGAAATCCAAGCTGCGAGTTCATCAAACCAACGCAAACTCATGTTTTTTGTACTCGTTTTTCTGGCCGCCAAATGGCTCGCGGAATTTTTCGGTATCTGGCAAAGCTTTTTAGCAGTCGGACAAGTTCAGCATATTTGGCTGCTACATGGCCTGGGAATCCTTTCTGGCGTCCTTGCCTGGTGGCTACATAACCGCCGTCTCGCCAAACTTGCCCAACTGGAAAGCGATTAACCTAAAGCTCGATACGTTCTTTATTAAGTTCAATTAAACGCGGACCGATGCCTTTCACTTGCATCAATTGATTGGCGTCGGTAAAGCCACCTAATTGTTCGCGCAAGGCGATAATTGCCTCAGCTCGGCGCTGGCCAACTCCGGTAAGTGACATTGCGAGTTCCGCAGCGCTTGCCGTATTGATATTAACTTTTGTCAGTTGCTGCTGAACTGCTTGCATCGGTTGGGTGGGTTTTACAGTAGTCAACAAAGGTGCGGCGTTGACCGTAGTTGAGGTGACCGCACCGACGAGCACTGCGGTCCATAGAGTTTTCCGTAACATAACTTAGCTCCTTGTAGGTAACTGCCCAGAAACACACTGCATAAGCAGTACAAGAAGCTTAGTTAAGGCACGCTAAAGATGCGAGTTGTGATAACGGATTAAGCTGTGAGAGAACTCAGTATTTGTGTCACTGCGAAAGCAGGATCATCAGCTTGAGTAATAGGCCGCCCAATCACTAAATATTGGATTCCTTGTGATGCCGCCTCTGTAGGCGTCATAATACGGCGCTGATCGCCCTGTTCACTCCCTACCGGCCGGATTCCTGGGGTTACCAGAACAAAGTCCTTACCACACTGTTCCTGCAGCATCGCCGCTTCTTGCGCAGAACAAACAACTCCGTCAAGCCCACTGGCTTGGGTGAGCTTTGCCAAGCGCACCACCTGCTCTGTCACGCTGACGTTGAGCCCAATACCGCGCAGATCTTCATCGGTCATGCTGGTTAAAACGGTAACCGCTATAAGTACTGGGGGGTGCTGCAGGTCCTGCAGTGCCTCACGCGCTGCACGGAGCATGCGCTCGCCACCAGCTGCATGCACGTTAACCATATAGACCCCCAGCTCCGCGGCGGCGCGTACCGCTTTAGCAACGGTATTCGGGATGTCATGAAACTTAAGGTCAAGAAACACTTTAAAGCCTTGTGCCACTAGCTTGCGCACAAAATCGGGTCCTGCTGCGGTAAAAAGCTCTTTACCGACCTTTACCCCACATTGCGTCGGGTCAAGTTGCGCAACCAGCGGCCAAGCGTCGTCAGCATTAGGATAATCAAGGGCCACGAATACAAACGGCTGAGTGGTCATTTAATCTCCATCTAATCCAGTAATAGGTTTAATTTCACCCCAAACGCGGCACGACGGACAGTGCCAGTACAGGGTACTACCAGCAAAGCCACAATGGCGACACCGGTATTTCGGTCGTTGTTGTAGCTGTTGTTGAACCAATTTTTGTAATATCTGCAAACTGTCACGAGCGCGCCCTACATCGGCTGCGCGAATATGGAAATCCATCAACTGATGAAAGCCTTTCATGGTCGGATTCCGTAATAACGCCGCTTGCATGAACTGCTCAGCTTCTTCGATTGAGCTATTTTTCGCGATGGCCTCGGAAAGTAGCATCGCTGCAGTCGTGGAGTTAGCTTCACTCACGCATTTATGGAGAAACTGAATGAAGCCAGCTTCGTCGTGTTGACTCTCGAAGCAGGCACGCAGTATTGGTAAAGCTTCGGAAATGAACGCCGGATCGGCATCCAAAATACCCATCAAAATCTTTTGCGCTTTGCCGTGAGCGCCCTGCTCATACCACATACGCCCCAGCGCAAGCGCTGCACGAACATTGTCCGGTTCATGCTTGCGAGCTTTTTGATAATACTTTTCGCTTAGTTCTGGATCATCCTGCAAACTCGCAAGTTCACAGTAGAGCTGAGCCACTAACGGCTCCGCATTGGCGTCACGGCGCGCGAGTTTAAGAGCCACTTTAATTGCTTTATCCCATTCATGGGTGGATTCATAGAGCTCAAGGAGATAACGCTGACAGGGCTCGGCAAATTCCTTGTCATTCTGCATGGCCAGGAGCATTTCTTCAGCACGGTCAAATATACCGGCGGCAAGGTAATCCAGTCCTAGCTCAAACATAGCTAAGCGGCGTTGGCGTTCACTGATGGTCGGGCGTGAGGTCAGGTTTTGATGGATTTTAATGGCACGATCCACCTCACCTCTTCTACGAAAGAGCTTGCCAAGCGTCCAATGGGTTTCCAGCGTATCAGTATCCACATCAAGCAGTTGAATGAAGAGATCAACTGCCTTATCAGGCTGATCTGATAGCAGTAAATTTAAACCAGTAACATATTGTTTAGAAAATTCTTCTTGCTCACGTCGGTCTTCGTTACGAACGCTATTGCGTCCCATAAACCAGCCATAGGCGGCTGCAACCGGTAAGAGCAGGAACAACAACTCAAGCATTCGGCTGCTCGCGTTGAGTGACCTGTTTGCGCAATTTGCGGTTTTCGTTACGCAGCGATACCTGTTTCGCGGCCATAGCCGCAAGACCTAAGAGAAAGCCCAGACCAATAAAAAGCCCAGTCAAAACGGCAACAGGTAAGGTGATTTCACCAATGATGAAATTAAAAGGAATCGCATGTTTGTTTAGCGCACCAAAGGCAACAGCTAACAAGAACATGAGAAGTAAGGGAATACCTATGAATATAAAACGCAGCATTACAAGTCCTAGTGCTTAGTGTGAGCGCAACTCATAAAAAAACGGCATGCCTAACTATAGCATGCCGTTTTGCTGAACTCGACGCGAAATTAACGTCCGTCTAACTGATGTTATCTACGCGTTCACGTAGCTCTTTGCCAGGCTTGAAATGTGGCACATATTTGCCATCAAGCTCAACTTTCTCACCAGTTTTCGGGTTACGTCCAACGCGTGGTGCTCGGTAATGCAGCGAAAAACTTCCAAACCCTCGAATCTCAATTCGATCCCCACCAGCAAGCTGTTGGGCCATTTGTTCGATAAGCTCTTTCACCGCATCTTCTACCTGACGCGGAGAAAGCTCTGGATACAATGCCGTTAACTGTTGAATCAGTTCGGATTTTGTCATCTTAAGCTCCTCTGTTATGCGCCAATACCGAGCACGCTCACGTTCTTAGTCGTCGCTTTTCGCTGCTTTGAAAGCTTCCGCCATTGCGTTAGTGAAGTCGCCTTCGTCTTGCTGCTTGTTCACTGAGTCAAGAGCTTCTTTCTCTTCCGCTTCATCTTTCGCTTTGATTGATAAGCTCAGAGTGCGGTTTTTGCGATCAACGCCCATGAAGCGAGCTTCAACTTCGTCACCTACTTTCAACTCAGTTGTTGCGTCTTCAACGCGATCACGCGAGATGTCTGCTACGCGGATATAACCTTCAACGCTTTCAGCTAATTCAACTTTAGCGCCCTTGGCATCAACTTCGATGACCTTACCAGTAACAATAGCACCTTTTTTGTTGGCCGCCAGATAATTGTTGAACGGATCTTCTTCTAATTGCTTGATACCTAGAGAGATACGCTCACGCTCTGCGTCAACTTGTAGAACGACTGCAGTGACTTCGTCGCCTTTCTTGAATTCACGTACAGCTTCTTCAGCTGCGGTGTTCCAGCTAAGGTCTGACAAGTGAACAAGACCGTCGATGCCGCCGTCAAGGCCGATGAAGATACCGAAGTCAGTGATTGACTTGATCTTACCGCTAACTTTTTCACCTTTGTTGAAGTTCTTCGCGAACTCTTCCCAAGGGTTAGGCTTGCACTGTTTCAGGCCAAGAGAAATACGTCGACGTTCTTCGTCGATTTCAAGAACCATCACTTCAACAACGTCATCCAAGTTTACAACTTTAGATGGGTGAACGTTCTTGTTGGTCCAATCCATTTCAGACACGTGTACCAAACCTTCAACGCCTTCTTCGATTTCTACGAAGCAGCCGTAGTCAGTTAAGTTGGTTACGCGACCTTGCAGACGGTGCCCTTCTGGGTAACGTGCTGCGATATCTGACCATGGATCTTCGCCCAATTGCTTAAGGCCAAGTGATACGCGCGTGCGCTCACGGTCAAACTTAAGTACTTTAACGTTGATTTCGTCACCAACATTAACAACTTCACTTGGGTGCTTAACGCGTTTCCAAGCCATATCAGTGATGTGCAACAAGCCATCGACGCCGCCCAAATCAACGAACGCACCGTAGTCAGTAAGGTTCTTAACGATACCTTTAACTTCTTGGCCTTCTTGCAAGCTTTCAAGCAATTCTTCGCGCTCAGCACTGTTTTCAGTTTCGATAACAGCACGACGTGAAACAACAACGTTGTTGCGCTTCTGGTCAAGCTTGATCACTTTGAATTCTAAATCTTTGTTTTCTAGGTGCGCAGTTTCGCGAACTGGACGAACGTCTACCAAAGAACCTGGCAAGAACGCACGTACGCCACCTAAATCAACTGTGAAACCACCTTTAACTTTACCGCTAATGATACCGGTAACAGTTTCTTGGTCTTCGTAGGCTTTTTCCAACTGCAACCATGCTTCGTGACGCTTGGCTTTTTCGCGTGACAAGATTGTCTCGCCGAAACCGTCTTCTACAGCGTCCAAAGCAACGTCAACTTGATCGCCGATGTTGATTTCAACTTCGCCGTCAGAGTTACGGAATTGCTCTACAGGGATAGCACTTTCAGACTTCAGGCCTGCGTCTACTAATACAACGTCGCGGTTGATAGCTACGACAGTACCTTTAACGATTGAACCTGGGCGGGTTTCTACCTCTTTGAGGCTTTCTTCAAACAGTTGTGCAAAATTTTCGGTCATATGAGTTAACTTACTTCAGTTAAGTACATCCACCAAACAGTCCTGTGAGATGGGGTTGTTAGAATCAATCTGTTGGCTTCCTTGCTACAGACCCCTAAGTTGGCAAGTTTACGAGCTTGCCTTCTCAGTATTTGTTAGCTTGCCATGGGCAAAGCGTAAGATTTGATCCACCACTTCATCGATGCTCAAATCTGTTGAATCAATAAAAAGCGCATCGTCGGCTGCTTTCATAGGCGCTACCGAACGATTTGCATCGCGTTCATCACGTTCTTCGATTTCGGCGATTAATTGGTCGATTTTAGCAGTAAAACCTTTCTCGAGCAATTGTTTGTAGCGGCGTTGCGCGCGTTCTTCGGCGCTTGCGGTAAGAAAAACTTTCGCGGCAGCCATCGGGAACACAACTGTGCCCATATCGCGGCCATCAGCAATGAGCCCTGGAAGCTCCTTGAATGCCCGTTGGCGGCGTAATAACGCTTCGCGTACACGCGGTAAGGCCGCAATCTTAGAGGCCATATTTCCCACCGCTTCAGTGCGAATCGACATGGTGACATCTTCACCCTCAAGGATGATGTGCGTTAACGCTTCATCATTCTCAACCTCGAACTTCACGTCGAGATTGCTAGCTAAAGCAACCAAGCTTTCTTCGTCTTCTGGGGCAAAGTCATGATGCAATGCAGCTAACGCTAAAACACGATAGATTGCGCCACTATCCAGCAAATGCCAGCCCAAATTTTCCGCTAAAATGCGGCTGACTGTGCCCTTTCCGGCCCCACCTGGGCCGTCAATCGTAATGACTGGAATCGAATCGGTCATAGCATCCTCTAGCAACTAAAAGCGCCGCAATTATACGGATTTGCCAGAAAATTGCATCTCTATTAGATGAAGCTTTACAGAATAGTTAATGACAGTTTACGCAAAAGCTTGGTTTTAGCTGCACAAACGAGCAAATTCGGTAAAGTAATTGGGGTAGGTTTTGGCACAACATTGAGGGTCTTCAATGGTGACCCCCGCACCGCTAAATCCTAATAGTGAGAAACACATGGCCATCCGGTGATCATCGTAGGTTGCGATTTGCGCGTGTTGAATCACCGCGGGTGGTTGAATACGGATAAAATCTTCGCCTTCCTCGACCTCGGCGCCGCACTTACGCAACTCGGTTGCCATTGCGCGTAGACGATCTGTTTCTTTGATTCGCCAATTGGCAATGTTTCGGATGCAGGTTTCACCTTCTGCAAATAGAGCTAAGGTAGCAAAGGTCATTGCCGCATCGGGTATGGCATTAAGATCGGCATCGAGCCCTCTTAACTTCCCGCCAGTAACGACCGCATACTCATCATACAACGCAACGTTACCGCCCATTTCGCGCAAATACTCGACAAAAGCAATGTCGCCCTGAATACTCTTGCGGCCTACCCCGTGTAGGGTAAGCGGACCGCCACCTAACACACCGGCCGCGAGCCAATAACTTGCTGCACTCGCGTCACCTTCAATCCAGTAGTGTCCTGGGCTCTGGTAGGTTTGCCCCCCCGCAATTACGAACTGCTGTGTTGATGTTTGCTCGATGCTAATGCCAAAGCTTTCCAACATTGCCAGCGTTAGCTTGATGTAAGGCCAAGAAACTACCGTGCCGGTAAGCTCCAATACACTGTCTTCAGCTAATAACGGCAATGCCATTAAGAGCGCAGAGATATATTGACTCGAAGCACTACCATTCACCTGAATAGTCCCACCGCGCATGGTTTGCGTTAAAACAAGTGGCGGATAACCGTCGGTTTTCAGGAAGCGAACACCAGCACCACCTTGCAGTAGCGCGTCGGTAAGATCGACGATGGGACGCTCTTGCATCCGTGCATCGCCAGTTAATTCGATGGGCTGTGAAATAGTAGCCGCCAGCACCGCGGTCAGCGGTCGCATGGCAGTTCCAGCATTACCCAAATAGAGCTGCTGCGGCTGTTGTGTCCAGCGTCCACCAGAACCGTGGACCCGCAGGGTGGTCTCGGTCACTTCTTCAATTACGACACCGAGAGCACGTAAAGCTTCCAGCATACGTGCGGTATCATCACTGCGTAGCATGTGGCGCAGTTCAGTGACTTGCCCCGGCTTACAGAGTGCCGCCATTAATAAAGCACGATTGGCGATACTCTTTGAGCCAGGCAGATCAACTTCACCGGTGCAGCGCGATAAACCCTTTAAGACAAGTGTTTCCACGTTACAGCAACTGTTCCATAGCACGAATAAAGGCTTCGTTTTCTTCTGGCAGGCCAATGCTTACGCGCAAGTGTCGCGGCAATTCATAGCCCGCTACCGGGCGCACGATGACCCCAGCCTGTAATAACTGCTGGTAAATTTCACCCGCGTTATCGCCAACTTCAATCGTTAAGAAATTGCCGTGTGACGGAATATAGGCCAAACCATGCTTTTCACAAAAAGCCACCAACTGTTCCATACCTGCCGCGTTAACCGCCACCGACTGTTGCAAGTAGTCTTCATCATCAAGTGCGACTTCAGCCGCACGCAGGCTTAAACTATTCATATTGAATGGCTGACGCGCACGATTCATTAAATCTGCCACTTCTGGGTGCGATACCATATAGCCGGCACGGAGCCCAGCGAGACCATAGGCTTTAGAAAAGGTACGGCTAACTAATAAATTCGGATACTGGGCAAGCCATTCGAACGACGGTGCACGCTCGGCTTCGCTAACATACTCGTAATACGCTTCATCCAACACGACTAAGACATTTGCTGGCACCTTAGCGAGAAAAGCGGAGAGCTCATCACTGGTTAAGAAGGTTCCTGTCGGATTGTTCGGATTCGCGATAAAAATCATGCGCGTTTTTTCGGTTATCGCCGCTAACATTGCGTCAAGGTCATGCCCATAATCTTTAGCCGGCACGGCAATCCCTTTCGCGCCAATGGCTTGCGTGACAAGCGGGTACACGACAAAAGCATGCTGCGAAAAGATGACCTCATGGCTGTCGTTAACAAAGGTCCGTGCCACCAATTCAAGACAGTCATTCGAACCGTTACCTAAAGTAATCTGGTTAACCGCAATACCGAATTTTTTCGCCAGCTTGGTTTTTAAATAAAAACCGTTGGCATCAGGGTAACGCGCTAAGCCAGATAAGGTCTCTTGCAATGCAGTCCGCACTTTTGAACTCAATCCCAGAGGGTTTTCATTCGAAGCAAGTTTCACAATGTCACTGATCCCAAGCTCACGCTCGAGTTCTTCAATCGGTTTACCCGCTTGATACGGTTGCAGGTTTCGTACGCCAACATTGGCAAGTTGTTTCGCATCAAAAGTCGTCATAGCGTTGTTCTTTTATAGTTAAATCTAAGAATAAGAAGTCGTCGTTAGCTATGCTTTTGTTCAAATTCACGCATGAAACTAACGAGTGTCTCGACACCCTCGAGCGGCATCGCATTGTAAATACTGGCGCGCATCCCCCCGACATAACGGTGCCCTTTAAGCCCGAGCATTCCTTGCTTCTCAGCTTGCGCAAGAAACTCGCCATCGAGCTGCGCATCAGCAAGTAAGAAGGGTACGTTCATTTTTGAACGGAAGTCAGGGTGCACTGGATTCGAATAGAAGTCAGAACTGTCAATATATTGATACAATAGGTTGGCTTTACGCTGGTTCAATTCCCCCATCGCCGCAACACCGCCCTGCTCTTTGAGCCACTCAAATACCAGCCCGGAAAGATACCAAGCCCAAGTATTCGGGGTGTTATACATTGAACGCTCTTTGGCCTGAACTGTGTAGTCCATAATCGTCGATGTAGTGCCTTGCGAACGGCCTAGCAAATCGTCGCGGACGATAGCGATAGCGAAACCGGAAGGACCAATATTCTTCTGGGCTCCCGCATAAATAATGCCAAATTTATCAACCGGTAACGGTTCCGAGAGGATATTCGAAGACATATCAACGACTAAAGGCGCTGAGGTGTCTGGGATGGTGTGCAACGCAAGGCCGTCGACGGTCTCATTCGGACAATAATGAACGTAAGCCGCATCTTCACTCAGCTGCCATTGAGATACTGGCGTAAGGGCTCGTCCTAAATCGGTATCGATGACCCCGCCGACAATATTTACTTTAGCTACAAACTTGTTCGCTTCACGGATCGCAAAATCGGACCAAATGCCGCCATTAAGGTAATCTACGGTGTCGTTAGGGCCGGCGATATTTTGCGGGACAGCGGTAAACTGACCGCGCCCACCACCGTGCATGAACAACACTTGGTAGTTATCTGGAATGGCCATCAAATCGCGCAGGTCCTGCTCTGCTTTGAAGGCCATTTCCATAAAGGCTGGATCACGGTGACTGATTTCCATCACCGAGATCCCTGAGCCCCGCCAACTTCTTAGTTCTTCTTGCGCGCGTTGCAATACAGCAGCTGGCAACATCGCCGGACCAGCAGAAAAATTAAACGGGGCTGACATAAGACCTTCATTACTCCTCAGTATTCGTGTTGTCGTCGGTTGCGTCCGCGTCGTCATTTGCGCTCGCTTCAGCACCTTCTTCTGGTAGTTCGCCTTCTGGCAATTCGCCGTCGAGAATTTCATCTTCATCGATGTCGTCAATCCGTTGCATGCCGACCACCTTCTCGTCACCACCGGTGCGAATCAAACGCACACCTTGTGTGTTCCGGCCAACAATTGAGACCTCATTGACACGGGTGCGAACCAAGGTCCCTTTATTGCTAATCAACATGATTTGATTGGTGTCGACGACTTCCATCGCGCCTACCACTGCGCCATTTCGTTCGCTCACTTTAATCGAGACGACACCCTTCGTGGCACGACTCTTCGCTGGGTAATCGGTAATTGGTGTACGTTTACCGTAGCCATTTTCAGTCACTGTCAGAATAGTCGGAACTTCATCTTCAATGGTGCGCGGAACAATCAGCGACACCACACGCTGGCCTTCTTCGAGTCGAATCCCCCGAACACCAGTCGCAGTGCGTCCCATTGAGCGTACTTGTTCTTCGCTAAAGCGCACGACTTTACCAGCGTCAGAGAACAACATTACTTCGTCACCGGCTGAGGTCACATCGACACCGATTAACTCATCGCCCTCGTTCAGGTTAAGCGCGATAATGCCACCACTGCGCGGACGCGAGTAGTCAATCATTGGCGTTTTCTTCACGGTACCGTTGCGCGTTGCCATCAAGATAAATTTATCTTCTGGATAGTCGCGGGTCGGCAAGATAGCAGTAATGCGTTCATCTGCTTCCAACGGCAATAAGTTAACGATTGGACGCCCGCGCGAGGTGCGGGTCGCCAGTGGTAACTGGTAGACTTTCATCCAATAGATGCGGCCGCGGGTTGAGAAACACAAAATCGTATCGTGTGTATTGGCAACCCATAAACGTTCGATGAAGTCTTCATCTTTCATCTTGGTTGCCGCTTTACCTTTACCACCACGTCGTTGCGCTTCATATTCGGTGAGTGGTTGATATTTCACGTAGCCATGGTGCGACAAGGTCACCACCACGTCTTCTTCGTTAATCAAGTCTTCCATCGAGATGTCATGTGCGGCGGCTGTAATTTCCGTACGACGGGCATCGCCGTACTCCGCTTTGACCTTCTCGAGTTCTTCGCGAATCACTTCCATCAAACGCTCAGAACTATTCAAGATATGCAGTAACTCTTCGATTTGTTGCAACAAGCCTTTGTACTCATCAAGGATTTTCTCGTGTTCGAGACCTGTCAGCTTGTGTAAACGTAAATCAAGAATGGCTTGGGCTTGTTCTTCAGTAAGGAAATACTGGCCGTCACGGATACCAAACTGCGGATCAAGGTGATCAGGACGCGCCGCATCAACACCGGCACGCTCCAGCATGCTTGCTACATCGCCAAGCACCCACGAGCGACCGATAAGACCCGCTTTTGCTTCAGCAGCGGTTTGCGAGTGTCGAATGAGTTCAATCACCTCATCAATATTTGCCAGCGCAATGGCAAGACCCTCGAGGATGTGAGCACGCTCGCGGGCTTTGCGTAACTCGTACACAGAGCGACGGGTAACCACTTCACGACGGTGCAAGATGAAGCAATTGAGCATGTCGCGTAAGTTGAAGAGGCGCGGCTGGTTTTTATCCAGCGCAACCATATTGATACCGAACACCACCTGCATTTGGGTGTTGGCATAAAGGTGGTTCAAAATAACTTCGCCGACCTCACCGCGCTTCAGCTCAATAACGATACGCATACCGTCTTTGTCTGACTCATCCCGCAGACCACTGATACCTTCAAGGCGCTTTTCTTTTACCAGTTCGGCAATTTTTTCGATAAGTTTTGCTTTGTTGACCTGGTATGGGATCTCATTAACGATAATCGCTTCGCGACCATTGGCGTCGGTCTCAATTTCCGCTTTGGCACGCAAGTGAATGCGGCCGCGACCGGTTTTATAGGCTTCAACGATACCGGCGCGACCAGAAATGGTTGCTGCGGTCGGGAAGTCTGGACCGGGGATATACTCCATGAGTTCTTCAACAGTGATGTCATTGTTGTCGATCATGGCTAAACAGCCATCAATAACTTCAGTTAAGTTATGCGGCGGAATATTGGTCGCCATACCAACAGCAATACCGGACGAACCATTGACAAGTAGATTAGGTACGCGCGTCGGTAACACATCTGGAATTTGCTCAGTGCCATCATAGTTAGGCACGAAATCCACGGTTTCCTTGTCGAGATCTGAAAGTAATTCGGCGGCGATTTTCGCCATGCGGATTTCGGTGTAACGCATTGCTGCAGCCGAATCGCCATCGACTGAACCGAAGTTACCTTGGCCATCGACCAGCATATAGCGTAATGAGAAAGGCTGCGCCATACGAACGATGGTGTCATAGACCGCACTATCACCGTGCGGGTGATATTTACCGATCACGTCACCGACGATACGGGCAGACTTTTTATAAGGTTTGTTGTAGTCATTGCGTAACTCGTTCATGGCGAACAAAACGCGGCGGTGCACAGGTTTCAAACCATCACGCACATCTGGCAAGGCCCGGCCGACAATGACACTCATGGCATAGTCGAGATAGGAGCTTTTCAGCTCATCTTCAATATTGACCGGAACGACTTCTCTGGCGAGATCACTCATAGTTATATCCCTAAACGATCTGTCTTTCTTATAATTGTCTTAGGCGCATCATTGTACCCTTAGCGCTGCGCCCTCGCATCCTTTTTTCCGACGCATTTTGAGTTGTGCTTTTTTTGCGTCGCTAGCTTGAGTACACTGTACCGAGTTTTTTCACTAAGCAGAAGTACTATGGTGCAATCGAATAACGTTGACCCGAAAGAAATTGAAAAATTTAGTGCCCTCGCCTCACGTTGGTGGGATCCAGAGGGCGAATTCAAACCGTTACATCTGATTAATCCGTTGCGTGTGGACTTTATCCAACAGCAGAGTGACGGCGTATTTGGTAAGCGCGTACTCGATATCGGCTGCGGTGGAGGGCTGGTGACCGAAGCCCTAGCGCGAGAAGGCGCACAAGTAACTGGTATTGACCTCGCCGAACAATCGCTGCAGGTAGCCCGTTTGCATTCCTTAGAAAGCCAACTCAGCATTGACTACCACTGCGTTGCGGCCGAGATTTTTGCCGAACAACATGCCGGTAGTTTTGACCTCGTCACCTGTCTCGAGATGTTGGAGCACGTACCGAACCCTGAGAGTATCGTGCAGGCCGCCGCTAAGCTGTTGAAACCTGGTGGCACCTTGGTATTTTCAACGCTTAATCGCAATGTAAAGTCTTGGCTACTAGGAATTGTCGCCGCTGAATATGTGCTGGGCTGGGTGCCTAAAGGTACGCACGAACACGCTAAATTTATTCAACCGGCAGAATTGTTGCGGATGACCGACGCCGTGGGTGCCAAACCTCTTGCGATGACGGGTATGCACTATTTACCTTGGCGCGGCTTTTATCTTGACCCCACCAATGTGGACGTTAATTACATTGTCGCGCTCCGAATGCCAACGAATGAAACCTCTGCCGCATGAGCAATAAACTAGAAGCAGTTCTATTTGACCTCGACGGTACCTTGCTCGACACAGCGGCAGATATGGGCGCAGCGCTTAATGCCGTGCTGGTCGAAGAAGGCCGCCAACCGGTCGGGCCGGAGGTAGCGCAAGCCTTGGCATCGCACGGTTCGCGTGGACTGCTCGAGTTCGCTTACGGGGCAGATTTCCAAGCCCGTAAAAGCTATTTACGCGAGCGCTTTTTGCGCCACTACAGCGCCGCTATTGTCGCCCAGACAAAGCTTTACGAAGGGGTCGCAGATGTTCTCGCTGCACTCCGTCAGCACGGTCTGCACACCGCAATCGTGACCAATAAGCCGGCGGGACTCACCGAACAGCTCATGCCTTATTTTCCAGAGTTGCAGGCAATTAAGGTACGCGTTGGCGGTGACACGCTTCCTGTCGCCAAACCGGATCCAGCACCTATTCTGCACGCTGCCGCGCTGCTTAACGTCGAACCAACACGTTGTTGGTATGTGGGCGATGCCGAACGTGACATCATTGCTGGTCGTGCGGCCGGGATGCAAACCGTGTTAGCGCGCTACGGGTATTTTATCGAGACTGACACTCCCGAGTTATGGGGTGCTGATATGGAAATTCAGCAACCTCTCGAACTCCTCGATATATTAAAGAAACACCATATTTAGACGCTATCGCCGTTTTCGTCACTATATCTTGTGCAGGCGTTGATTCACCTAGCTTAGAGCTTTGATCTATTAGTAACGCATTTGTAAGAGCAAAAAGTTATTTATAAAAATTTTTAAGCGCTTGCTTTTGCGGAAAGTCTTGAGACACAAGACCTTGCGATAAGCCACCATAAAAATGGCGACATCGACGACCGTTCTTTACTAAATTCGCGCTTGATCCCCATGCGATAAGTGCTAGCATACATAGCATCTATCCAACCCAAGATATTGTGTATTTTTCACACGGAATGCCTATTCCATACCCATATCTTGTGGTGCCAACAAAGAAACATAACGATAAATTGGTGGGTGCGCCGCATGAATCAAAAGCTTTTTGTTACTAAACGCAGTGGTGAACGTGAACCTCTTGACCTCGACAAAATCCATCGCGTCATTAGTTGGGCAGCCGAAGGGCTCGACAATGTCTCGGTTTCAGAGGTTGAAATCAAATCGCGTATTCAGTTTTACGACGGCATCAAAACTGAAGACATTCATGAAACCATCATTAAAGCGGCGGCCGATCTTATCTCAGAAGATGCGCCAGACTATCAGTACCTCGCTGCGCGCTTAGCTATTTTCCATTTGCGTAAACTTGCATACGGTGAATTCGAACCGCCACACCTCTATGACCAAGTTAAATCGATGGTCGCCAGCGGTCGTTACGATAAACATCTACTCGATGACTACAGCGCCGAAGAGTTTGAGCAAATGAACGGTTTCATTGACCATTCACGCGACCTCAATTTCTCGTATGCAGCGGTGAAGCAGCTCGAGGGTAAGTATCTAGTACAAAACCGAGTTACTGGCGAAATCTTTGAGAGCGCTCAATTCCTCTATGTTCTCGTGGCGGCTTGCTTGTTTGCAAACTATCCGCGCGACACACGTCTGGACTACGTTAAACGCTTCTACGACGCCACCTCAATGTTCAAGATATCGCTGCCAACGCCTATCATGTCGGGTGTGCGTACGCCGACACGGCAGTTTAGTTCGTGCGTATTGATTGAAGCAGGTGATAGTCTCGATTCTATCAATGCGACTGCAAGCGCCATCGTTAAATACGTGTCCCAGCGCGCTGGTATCGGTATCAATGCGGGTCGTATTCGCGCACTCGGTAGTCCGATTCGTGGCGGTGAAGCTTTTCACACTGGCTGTATTCCGTTCTATAAATATTTTCAAACAGCTGTTAAGAGCTGCTCGCAAGGTGGCGTCCGTGGTGGTGCAGCCACCCTCTTCTACCCAGTGTGGCACCTAGAAGTTGAGAGCTTATTGGTATTGAAAAATAACCGTGGGGTTGAAGAAAACCGCGTACGTCACCTTGACTACGGCGTGCAGTTCAACCGCTTGATGTATCAGCGTCTGGTAAAAGATGACTACATCACCTTGTTCAGCCCGTCGGACTGCCCTGGACTTTACGATGCATTCTTCGCTGATCAAAATGAATTTGAGCGCCTCTACCTACAGTATGAAAATGATGACTCGATTCGTAAGAAGCGTATTAAAGCGATCGAATTGTTCAGCTTGTTCATGCAAGAGCGGGCGAGTACCGGCCGTATCTACTTGCAGAACGTTGATCACTGCAACACGCATAGCCCATTTGATCCGAAGGTCGCGCCAATTCGTCAGAGTAATTTGTGCTTGGAAATTGCCTTGCCAACGAAGCCTCTGGCGCACGTTAACGACGAGGAAGGTGAAATCGCACTCTGTACGCTTTCTGCCTTCAACTTAGGTGCTATCAAGTCACTGGAAGACTTAGAAGAAATGGCAGAATTAGCGGTACGTGCGCTCGACAGCCTACTCGACTATCAAGAATACCCAGTGCCAGCGGCGCGTAATGCGACCATGGGACGGCGTACCCTCGGTATTGGCGTCATTAACTTTGCGTACTACTTAGCAAAAAACGGTGTGCGTTATTCTGATGGTTCAGCCAACGGTTTGGTACACCGCACCTTTGAAGCGATTCAATATTACTTGATGAAGGCTTCGATGAATTTGGCCAAAGAAATGGGCGCATGTCCTAAGTTCAACGAGACCACCTACGCCCAAGGTATTATGCCAATCGATACCTACAAGAAAGATCTTGATGCGGTGTGTGACGAACCGTACCAACTCGATTGGGACCAATTACGTGCCGACGTTAAAAAATACGGTATGCGTAACTCTACCCTGTCGGCGCTGATGCCGTCGGAAACTTCTTCGCAAATTTCGAATGCCACCAACGGTATTGAACCACCGCGCGGTCATATCAGTATTAAAGCTTCAAAAGATGGTGTAACCAAGCAGGTTGTACCTGACTATGAGAACTTAAAAGACGCGTATGAGTTGCTGTGGACAATCCCAAATAACAAGGGCTACTTAGAGCTCGTAGGTATCATGCAGAAATTCGTTGACCAAACGATTTCCGCCAATACTAACTATGACCCAAGTAAGTTTGAGGGTGGCAAGGTTTCCATGAAGCAGTTGCTGCAAGATCTGCTCTACGCATACAAGCTTGGGGTGAAAACGCTGTACTACCACAACACCCGCGATGGTGCATCGGACAACCAAGTCGACTTACGCGACAAAGTCGACGCCAAACAGCGTGAACAAGAGAACCAACAAGCGACCGTGGCCGTCACTGAAGAAGATGACGATTGTGCCGGCGGCGCATGTAAAATCTAACAATAAGGCGCTAACAGCATGAGTTATTCAACGTTTAATAAAAATCAGATCAATCCACTACAGGAGCCGATGTTCTTTGGTAACTCGGTAAACGTAGCGCGGTATGATCAGCAAAAACACAATGTTTTTGAAAAGCTCATCGAGAAACAAATTAGCTTTTTCTGGCGTCCTGAAGAAGTCGATGTGAGTCGTGACCGTGTCGACTTCCAAGGGTTAACCGACAGCGAAAAGCATATTTTTATTTCCAATCTTAAATACCAAACGCTACTCGATTCGGTGCAAGGACGCAGTCCTAACATCGCGTTATTACCTATCGTTTCTATTCCAGAACTCGAAACTTGGATTGAAACCTGGTCGTTTTTCGAAACCATTCATTCGCGCTCGTACACGCACATTCTGCGGAATCTTTTTACCGATCCGAGCCAAGTGTTTGAAGACATCGTCATTAACGAAGAGATTCAAAAGCGTGCGAATGATATTTCGCAGTATTACGATGACCTGATTTTCTACACACAACTATGGCAAACCCACGGTGAAGGTGAAATCGAGGTTGATGGCGAAGTGCATAACGTCACTATGCGCAATCTCAAGAAAAAACTGTTTTTGTGCATCAACTCGGTGAATGCGCTAGAAGCGATTCGCTTCTATGTTAGTTTCGCGTGTACGTTTGCCTTTGCTGAGCGCGATTTGATGGAAGGTAACTCTAAAATCATTCGCTTGATTGCCCGCGACGAAAACCTACACCTCGTCTCAACGCAGAACATTCTTAACTTGTGGCAATACGGTAAAGACGACCCAGAAATGAAAGAGATTGCCGAAGAGCTACGCGAAGAAGCCTTGGCTATTTTCATGAAGGCTGTTGAACAAGAAAAAGAGTGGGCGCACTATTTGTTCCAACATGGTTCAATGATCGGCTTGAATGAAGATATTCTCTGTCAATACGTTGAGTACATCGCTAATATGCGTATGGAAGCCATCGGCTTTGACGCCCCTTTCAAACAGCGTAGTAATCCTTTGCCATGGATGAATAAATACCTCGTTTCTGACAATGTTCAAGTTGCACCGCAAGAAGCTGAAATCACCTCTTATTTGGTGGGGCAAATAGATAGTTCTGTGAGTGCCTCTGACCTAGGAGACTTCGAGCTGTAACGCTAATGAGCAAAACTTTTAAAGTTCGCGTCAACGGTCAGCATGAGCTGACCGTTGATCCATCCGCAGGGTCACTTTTAGAAGCTATGGAAGCAGCAGGCATCGAAACACGCTTTCACTGTCGTGATGGTTTTTGTGGCGCCTGTCGCACCAAAGTAACCAGCGGTGACATCGACTATATCAATGAACCCCTTGCCATTGTTCGGCCCGGCGAGTGTTTGGCCTGTTGTTGCATCCCAGCATCCGATTTAGACATCGACCACTAATCGAGGTAGACGATTACCTCAATAGATACAGCTCATTAGCACCTTTGCTCTATTTCAGGCAAAATAGATACATAACGTTGTAAATATTTATCAAATGTGGGAGTAACTATGTTCACAGTAATTTTCGGGCGTCCTGGCTGCCCTTTTTGCGTTCGTGCTGTACAAATCGCTGAGAAACTAACCGAAGATCGCGATGACTTCGAGTTTCGTTATATCGATATGCACGAAGAAGGCATCACCAAGGCAGATTTAGAGAAAACCGTTGGTGCGCCAGTGCAAACAGTTCCGCAAATCTTTGTGGATGAGCAACACATTGGCGGTTGTACCGAATTCGAAGCCTATGCGCGCGAAAACTTAGGGCTTTATGCCGCTTAATGCTTGCTGAACCCGCTTTTCCGAAATCGGATAGCGGGTTCCTAATTGTTGGGCAAAAAAGCTGACTCGCAATTCTTCTAACATCCAGCGTATCTCTACCAGATCATCACTCAGTGGCAAGTTCTTCGGCCACTTCCCAAGCACTTCTTGATAACTGCGTTCAAGCTTCTCGAGCGTCATGGTATGCAGCCGGTCGCGATTCGGATCCACAGGCAGCTTCTCGAGCCGCCGTTCGATGGCTTTTAAGTAACGTTCGATATCTGCCAAACGCGCTGTCCCCGCGGCACTGACGAAACCTGGATAGACCAGGTGTTCGAGCTGAGCTTTAATATCGCCATGAGCTTGAATTTGGTCGAGTGGCACCGACCCCTTAAGTTGCTTGCGAATCTTTTGCGTCAACAGCAGGCACGGCTCAACCTGCTCAGCAATCGCCGTCACACGCTCATTTAACTCGCCTCGCGCGGTTTCAACCAAGCGTCGAAAACTCGCCTCATCGCGTATCTCTTGCGCACTAATAAGCTCATCCAAGGCAGCCTGAATACAATCCGCAATAAGCGCGTCGACTTTGCCCCACGGATTGTAGTACATCGCCAGCTTCGCTTTATTTGACAAGTGTTGTTGCAAGTAACGCATCGGCGATGGCAACTGTAATTGCAGCAATTTGCGTAATGCTTGTTGATGCGCTTGCGCAGCCTGCTCAGGTTTGTCGAACAGTGTTTCACGCACACCATTATCACTCACCTCAAGCGCTGGATAAGCTTTTACCGCATAGCCCCGCTGCTGACGCTCGCGGATCTCTGGTAGGCTACCAAAAGCCCAGTCAGTCGCCACTTTTGCCTGTGGTTGTTCTGCTACAGCCTTACGTAACGCGTGCTGCACGCGCCCTTGTAATTGCTGCTGTAACTCGGTTAGGTCACGACCATCGGCCACAGCCTTGCCATTTTCGTCTTCGATGACAAAACGCATGCGCAGATGCGCAGGTATTTGCGTAGCATCCCACGCATCTTCCGGCACGGTCACCCCCGACATACGGCGCAGCTTGTCACTCAATGAGGCGAGCAAGGGCCGCTGCAGAGCTTCTTTGGCGCCGGTGTCTTGCAGAAAGGCTTGCGCGTAGTTAGGCGCTGGTACAAAGTGACGACGCAGCGTTTTAGGTAGCGACTTTATCCATGCCACAACCAACGGCTCGCGTAATGCTGGCACCTGCCAATCAAAGCCTTCCGCTTGAATTTGATTCACCAGTGTAAGCGGTAGATGCACAGCTACACCATCTTGCGGGTCATTCGGTTCAAAGTGATAGCTCAGCGGCAAGGTAAAATCACCCTGCTGCCACGTATCGGGATAATCCAACTCAGTAATATGCTCGGCGCTCTGCGCCATCAGGTCGTCACGCTGAAAGTACAGTAGACCTTCCCGCTCTTTCACCGCTTTGTGCCACCAACCCGCCAACAGCTGCTCGTTATAGATCCCAGCAGGAATATGCTGGTCATACGCTTGAAATAGCGCTTCGTCATCTATCAATATGTCGCGGCGTCGCGACTTGTCTTCCAAATCACGAATTTCCGTTATCAAACGCTGATTGTGCTTGATAAACGGCAACTGACGTCGTAATTCACCGTTGACCAACGCTTCACGAATAAAAATCTCGCGCGCCTCAACAGGGTTTACAGGACCGTACTGAACACGGCGCCGTGGCACAATAATCAGGCCGTATAGGGTCACTTGTTCATCGGCAACCACGGAACCAGACTTTTTGGCAAAGTGCGGCTCAAAATAATTACGTTTCACTAGGTGTTGGGCAGCAGGCTCGATCCACTCAGGTTCGAGACGCGCGTTGACCCGCGCAAATAATCGACTGGTTTCGACCAATTCCGCCGCCATCACCCATTTAGGTGGCTTCTTGAATAGCCCCGAGCCCGGGAAGACATAAAACTTGCGATTCCGAGCTCCTAAGAACTCATGGCCTTCTTGCTTATTACCAAGGTGTGAAAGCAACCCACTCAGCAGCGCCCTATGCACCGCTTCATAGCTTGCTGGTTCTTCGTTTATGCTAAAGCCCAAGCCGCGCACAGTTTGGCGAATCTGACTGTAGACGTCTTGCCACTCACGCACACGTAAGAAGTGCAAAAACTCACTTTTGAGTTGCTTACGAAACTGTGACTTGGAGAGCTCCCGTTGCTTCTCGCGTAAATACTCCCATAACTTGAGGTAACTCATGAAATCAGAATCTTTGTCATGGAAGCGTTGATGGAATTCATCCGCCTTTTGTTGCGCCTGCTGCGGACGCTCACGCGGATCTTGAATACTCAATGCCGCGGTGATGACCATTACTTCACGCACACAACCAAACTCACGGGCGGCAAGAACCATACGCCCTAAACGTGGGTCAATCGGCAATTGTGCTAATTGACGACCGAGGGCCGTCAATTGTGGCCCGTGACCGCTCTGACGCCGACCACGCTTTTTGCCGCGGGCTCTGCCCGCTTTCAAAGCATGCAGCTCTTGCAGTAGATTCATACCGTCTTTAACGAAACGTTCATCAGGACGGTCAATAAACGGGAACTTACGTATATCGCCTAATTTAGCCGCCGTCATCTGTAAGATAACCGCAGCTAAATTCGTTCGGAGGATTTCCGGCTCGGTGTATTCTGCACGTTGTAAAAAGTCCTCCTCACTATAGAGGCGGATGCAGATACCAGGAGCCACCCGACCACAGCGCCCCATACGCTGGTTGGCACTGGCTTGCGATATCTTTTCAATTGGCAAGCGTTGCACCTTGGTGCGGTAGCTGTAGCGACTGATCCGCGCGGTACCTGGGTCAATCACATATCGAATGCCTGGCACAGTAAGTGATGTCTCGGCAACGTTCGTCGCAATGACAATACGCCGCGTGCTGTGACTTTGAAAGACGCGATTTTGCTCCGCAGATGAGAGCCGCGCAAACAGCGGGAGCAGTTCAGTGTTCGGTAAATCTAACTCGGCCAGCGCCTCGGCAAAATCGCGAATTTCGCGCTCGCCTGACGCGAAAACCAGAATATCACCACTGGCTTCGCGGTAGAGCTCTTGTGCTGCATCACACACCCCCTGCACCACATCACCGCTATCGTCCTCGCCTTCAAGGGGGCGGTAACGCACCTCAACTGGATAGGTGCGCCCGCTCACCGAAATAACAGGAGCATTGCCGAAATGTTTGGCAAAGCGCTCGGTTTCGATGGTTGCCGAAGTAATAATCAGCTTAAGGTCAGGGCGCTGCGGTAAAATCTTTGCCACGACCCCCAAAAGAAAATCAATATTTAGGCTCCGTTCATGGGCCTCATCGATAATTAACGCATCATATTTTTTCAGTAACTGATCGTTTTGTAGTTCGGCCAACAACATACCGTCAGTAACAAGTTTGATTGCCGTCGTCGCCGCGGTTTGATCTTGAAAGCGAACTTTATAACCGACTTTATCGCCGAGTGGCGTTTGTAATTCATCAGCAATACGTTGTGCGACACTTCGCGCAGCCAAACGCCGTGGCTGGGTATGACCAATAACCGTACCCTCTGTAGCCCGCCCATAGCCAAGCTCGAGCAACATTTTAGGTAGCTGGGTCGTTTTACCGGAGCCCGTCTCCCCCGCCACAATCACCACCTGGTGATCACGAATCGCGTTTTGAATCTCAGTTTTTGCTTGAACGACCGGTAAGTCGTTAGGAAATGAAATGCTCGTGTGCACGCGGAATCCCGACTCTTGGCAGAAGTTACTTCTAGGAAGCCGCTAGTTTAGCAGTGTGAGCGCCGCTTGTTAACGGCGCCGATAGGAATCTTGATAGTATTGGTCGATTGCCGCTAAAACATCCGTACGCGTTATCACACCGACCAGTTGCTTGGTATCACCGTCAAGCACTGGATAGACTTTAGGCTTCTTCGCATCCATGCGCTGCGCAACGTCAGTGATCGATTCATCGGCGAAGACACTCAATACTTCACCGCGGTACATACAATCACTGACATTCGCTGAGAGTTCTTTGTGATAAGTATCACGCAGCATCGCCGCTAAGCAGTCTTGCTCAGATAAAAAGCCGATGACCTTTTGCTCGGTGTTCACCACTGGACCGCCGCGTTGTCGCGATTGCAGTAAACGCTCTACTGCTGCCTCGATAGGCAAGTCCTCGGTAAACACAACAGGACGACGATGCATAAAATCTTCAACTTTCATTGACTGCATGATACTTACCTCAAGATCTTGAGAAACCTACAGTTAAGTATAGTCAATCTTTGTAGATCGCAACGTTAATCTCACCATTACCGACGCGACTTGCACGGTACATGCCTTCAGTATTGAATGGCATATGAACGTTGCCTTCGGCATCGACAATAATGACCCCGCCCGTGCCACCGGCTGGCAACAGTACGTCATGAATGACTGCATCGCCTGCTTGCACAACAGACTGCTTTAGGTATTTCACTCGGCTACAAATATCAGCCGCCACGTGATAGCGAATAAAGTACTCGCCGTGCCCCGTCGCCGAAACCGCACAACTCGCATTGTCGGCCCAAGTGCCAGCGCCAATGATCGGTGAATCACCGATACGGCCATACCGTTTTGCAGTCATGCCTCCGGTCGAGGTTGCCGCAGCAAGGTTGCCATGTTGGTCGAGCGCAACTGCACCAACCGTTCCCATTTTATACTTATCATCTAACGCTAAGTAAGCTTGCTTGTCAGCTAGGCCCAGTTTCTCGCGAGCACGCTCGAGCTGCTCGAAGCGACGCTCAGTATTAAAGTAGCTATTGTCGACCAGCTCTAAGCCCTGCTCTTCGGCAAATTGCTCTGCGCCCGCGCCGGAAAGCATTACGTGAACCGATTTTTCCATCACCGCGCGCGCCAATTCAATCGGGCTTTTTACCGTTTTCACGCCGGCAACGGCACCTGCCTCGAGGCTTGCGCCATCCATAATCGAAGCGTCTAATTCGTGCTCACCGTCAAAGGTGTAGACGGCGCCCCGTCCCGAATTAAATAATGGCGATTCTTCCATGATTTGAATGGCCGCCACCACGGCATCCATACTTGTTCCGCCATCCGCTAAAATCGCATGTCCGGCGTTCAACGCTTCGGTTAATTTCGCTTGATAAGCGGCTTCTTGTTCAGCCGAAAGGTCAGCTCGAGTGATGGTGCCGGCACCACCATGAATCGCAATTGAGAAAGGTGCATCTTCGGCGCCAATAGCCGCGCCATTCAGCCCGGTAGCCAGCAGTAGAGCAGGTAAAAGCGTTGATAACTTTGTCATTATAAAAGTCCCAAAGGTTTCTAACGATAGGTCATCTATCCTGCCACGCTTGCGATTGTCCCGCCACAGTTAACACGGACATTAAGCGCAGTAATTGCGGCAATGACCGCATTCAGGTAGTCTGCTTAAAAACCACAGCGAGCCTTGAAACGCCTGATATGACAGAAGAAACTTTTTATTGGCACGACTATGAAACTTGGGGCGCAAATCCGCAAGTCGATCGACCCGCGCAGTTCGCTGGATTGCGAACTAACCTTGCACTTGAACCCAGTGGACGGCCCCTTACAATCTACAGTCAACCGACACCGGACTTCCTGCCCCACCCGCAGGCCGTATTGATCACTGGCATTACGCCGCAACATGCGCTGAAACAGGGCATGAATGAAACCTCATTTGCTGGCAAAATTGCGGCCGAATTCAATGTCCCGCACACCACCATTGTCGGTTATAACTCGGTGAGCTTTGACGACGAAGTCACCCGTCACTTGTTTTATCGTAATTTTATTGATCCTTATGCCCACACTTGGCAACAGAACAATTCTCGTTGGGATCTGATTGATGTGGTCCGCGCCTGCTATGCATTGCGCCCCGACGGCATCGAGTGGCCCACCAACGAAGCTGGCCAGGTCAGCATGCGTTTAGAACATTTGACGAAAGCCAATGGCATCGACCATGGCCAAGCTCATGATGCGATGGCCGATGTTTATGCGACCATTGCGATCGCCAAGTTGTTGAAGCAGGCGCAACCCAAGCTATTTGATTATGCCTATGGTATTCGACGCAAGCAGGCGTTGAAACCTCTTGTCGACTTAGTTAACTTCACGCCACTGGTGCATGTTGCAGGCTTTTATGGCACCAACAATGGTTGCCTGTCACTTATCATGCCGCTTGCGTTCCAAGAAGATAACCCGAATGCCTTGGTGTACTGGAACCTGCGTGAAGATCCGCGTGAACTGGTTGGGCTAAGCGTCGAACAATTGCAGGAACGTCGTTTTGCCAAACGCGAACAACGCCAAAGCGAGCATTGGGGCATCTATGGTGCGCAGCAACTCATGTTAAATCGCTGCCCCTTCCTGGCCCCAGAAAAAGTTCTTACCCCAGCGGTGCAAGAGCGCTGGCAGTTACCTTTAACCGAAATGCACGAACGGGCGCAATGGCTTGCCGGACAACCTGAGTTACGAGAACGCCTGATCGAAAGTCTGCGCTTTGAGAGCAATTCAGAGGGACCTAGCGATCCTGAGCTGCAACTCTACAGCGGGGCTTTTTTCAGCGAGCAAGATCGTTCCACTATGGCGATCATTCGCAACACTGAACCACAACAATTGGCCGCCCTGCAGCTTAATTTTAGTGATGACCGTTTACCGGAAATGTTGTTCCGTTATCGGGGGCGCAATTATCCTGCCACATTGACCGATCAAGAGTTGCAACGTTGGCGCCTGTTTTGCCAACAGCGCATGGTCGAACCTTTGCCGAAAGCACTGTCAGCTGAAGCATTCTTATTTGAACTCGAGCAATGTGCCGAAACTGTCAATAATGACCCACGTAAGCAAGCCTTACTGAAAGATCTCTATCGTTATGTGGAGAGCCTATAGATATGAACAGCACCACTTTTGACTTTATCATTGTCGGCGGCGGGAGCGCTGGTTGCGTGTTGGCGGAACGCTTATCACGCTGTGGTAAGTACAAAGTGGCGCTACTCGAAGCTGGCGGGAATGGTAAGTCACCGTTTATCACGATGCCCGGTGGTGTGGCAGCGATGATGCATAACAAACGCGTTAACTGGATGCTCCGTAGTGAAGATCAACACCTACGCCAAGGCAAAGGGCTGTACACGCCCCGAGGCAAAGGTTTAGGAGGCAGTAGCGCAATTAATGCGATGATTTATACACGTGGCGCTCCGAGTGATTACGACCATTGGGCGAGCGTGAGTAGTGACGAATGGGCATGGTCCGCAGTGCTGGAGCGCTTCAAATCCATCGAAAACAATGCGCGCGGTGCTGATGACTTTCACGGCGATCAAGGTCCACTCCACGTCAGTGATGTTGCGCCCTACTACAAAGTCTCAAAACAGTTCATCAAAGCAGCTGAGCAAGCCGGGATCCCACATAATCGTGATTTTAATGGTGCAGAGCTTTATGGTGTGGGGGCCTTTCAGTTTACTATCTATAAAGGCGAGCGATTTGGCACGCGTCGGGCTTTTTTAGAACCTGCACAAGCACGGCCTAATTTGACGGTCTTCACCAACGCCCAAGTAGAGCGCGTTAGTTTTAAACAGCAACGCGCCGATGGCGTGTTGCTGCGCAAAGGTCGACAGGTCGAACATTTGACCGCTAAGCAAGAAGTTATTTTAAGCGCTGGCGCTTTTCACTCGCCTCAGCTGTTAATGCTCTCCGGTATTGGCTGCCCAGAGGAGCTGCGCCGTCACGGTATTATCAACATTGTCGAGCGACCTGCGGTGGGCGCCAACCTGCAGGAGCACGTCGATGTGTTGGTTCACTATCGCAACGCCCAAAAAGACAGCTTAAGCTTGGGCCCTATCGGCTTAGGGAAACTCGCTGGGCAAACACTCAAGTATTGGCGCACACGGGATGGTGCGCTCGCTCATCCGCCAGCGGAAGTCGGCGGCTTCTTACGCAGCGACCCGAAGGTTGCGACGCCCGATCTACAATTACACTTGGTGCCCACGCGTTTTGATGATAGCGGCTATGACTTAACCGCCGCCTTCCAGCATGGTTTCGCCTGCCATGTATGCGTGCTGCGCCCGGAAGCGCGTGGCCGCTTATATTTACACAGCAATGACATTCGCAAAGCCCCCGGTTTTACCTATGACTTTCTTAAGAACGAGAGTGATCGTCAGGCGCTGCTTTCAGGCGTCGAACAAATACGCGAAATCATGGCACAACCAGCTATGGCTGAGCATAATGGCGGCGAAGTCTTACCTGGCGCAACAGAGAGTCAGGAAGAGTTACTCGAGCGTGTCTACCGACATTGTGGACTGATTTATCATCCAACCTCTACCTGTCGCATGGGTAATGATCAGGATGCAGTGGTAGATGCCCAATTGCGTGTGAGAGGTGTTCAAGGCTTACGCGTGGTCGACGCCTCGATTATGCCAACGGTCATTAGTGGCAACACCAATGCACCGACCATGGTTATTGCAGATATCGGTGCCGACTTTATTTTGGCTGACGCCAACGCCGGCACCGCTTAATTACTACTTTAAGATCTTAATGAATCCGCTTGCCAAAGCGCGCAAATAAGCGCGCTAAGGCTGGGATCAGAATCAACGCACCGAGCATATTCCACAAGAACATAAAGGTCAGCAAAATACCCATGTCTGCTTGGAATTTAATCGGTGAGAAGATCCAAGTCGCCACGCCGATCGCTAGGGTTAAGCCAGTAAAGCCGACCGCTTTACCCGTATTATCCAGCGCGTATTTATAGCATTCATTCAAATGCATGCCGCGTTCGAGACCTTCTTTGATCTTCGCGTAGATATAGATACCGTAGTCCACACCGATACCCACACCGAGCGCGATAACAGGCAAAGTCGCGACCTTAACGCCGATACCCAATACAGCCATTAGACCTTGACTCATAATGGTTGTGAGTGCCAATGGCAAGACGATACAGGCAACTGTACGTAGGCTACGGAAGGTAATAAATACCAGCACAATGACAACACCGTAAACCCACAACAGCATCTTGTACTGCGCAGTTTCAATAACCGAGTTGGTCGCCGCCTCAATACCTGAGTTACCCGCCGCCATCAATAACTCAAGGCCTTCTTGTTGGTACTGAGCATTGAAGTTATCAACCGCCGCGACCACCGTCTTCAAGGTCTCAGCTTTATGGTCGTTCAAGTAGATAATAATCGGCGCCATCGAACAGTCTGGGTTAATCAAACCTGGTGGTGTACGCCCAGTGTTGGCGTTCAATACATACTGGTTACGATTCAGACTGAACCACTTCAAGTTACCTTCGTTGAGCGCATAACCACCCATTTTGGCGACATAGACCACTGATTTGACATCTTGCACGCCTGGCGTGTTTTCCATATGCCAACTAAAGCGATCCATCACCTCAAGATTATCATAGGCGATACATTGCGACGGCTCGGTAGCCGCCATGACCACAAAGATATCGGTACTTGAGCTGTAGTTGTCGACGATGAATTGGTTGTCGAGGTTGTAGCGACTATCCGGGCGTAATTCAGGTGCACCTGCGTCGAGGTCACCGATCTTCATATTCTGACCCTGAACCAGGCCCCATGACAGACCGACTAAAGCTACCACGAGAGCGCTATACGCCCACTTGGGCTCAGAGAAACGCTCAAACATCGTCAAAACAGGGTGGTTTTCGTTACGCACTCGTTCGCTGTAAGCGCGACCACGCTCCGAAATGCCACCGTAGGACATGATAATAGGCAATAAGCCAAGGTTCGTTAGAACCACAACCGCAACGCCGATACTGGCTGCAATTGCCAACTCTTGGATAACGGCAATATCAATTACCATGAGGGTGGTAAAACCAATGGCATCAGAAATCAATGCAGTTAAACCGGCAATATACAGCGCTCGGAATGCGAGACGCGCTGACATTTCGCGATCATGACCATCCACCCGATTGGCACTCATGGCGTTAATGATTTGCACGCCGTGGCTCACCCCAATGGCGAACACCAAAAACGGTACCAGCATCGAGTAAGGGTTAATACCACTGCCAATCAGCTTAATAATACCGAGTTGCCAAATAACTGCGATAATCGAGCAACCGAGCACGGTAAAAGAGCTACGCCAACAGCGACTGTAGGCAAACAACATCACCAACGTAATCACAATAGCAAGCAAGAAGAACAAGCCAACCTGCATTGCACCTTCAATCAGATCACCAATGATTTTGGCAAAACCGGTAATGTGAATTTTGACCGTGTCCGTTTGATACTTATCGCGAATTTTTTCTTCTAATTGCTCGGAGAACGCTTGGTAGTCAAGTGCTTCCCCGGTATCAGGATTTACTTCATTTAACGGCACATAAATAAGTGCTGACTTAAAGTTATTGGCAACTAAGTTGCCCACTTCACCCGAGCGCAACACGTTGGTTCGCAACTGTTCCAGTGACCGTTCAGAAGCATCCCAATTATCAGGAATAACAGGGCCGCCAACGAAACCTTCTTCCGTCACCTCGCTCCAGCGTACGTTCGGTGTCCAAATACTTTTCAGACCCGCGCGGTCAACGCCAGGAATAAAGAACACTTCGTCGGTGATTTCTTGTAAGGTTTTTTGGAACTCTGGGGTAAAAATCGTTCCGTCCGTGGTTTCGACTGCGATCCGCACCACATTACCTAAACTGGCAAGATCATCTCGGTACTCAAAATAATTCTGAATAAACGGATGATTAGTCGGGATCATTTTGGTAAGACTGGCCTCTGGACGCACCTGACTTGCATGCCAGCCCAAAAAGACCGTTAATAAGGCGAAAAGCACCATCCAAAACGGACGGAAGTTAAAGATAACGCGCTCTAGAAACACGCTTTTGTCTTTTGCTTGTGATTGTTGTTCAGACATTGCGGTTTTTACTCCTTCTCAGCTAGCGCACTGCTCGGCATTGATAAAACGCCGCGCTGGCCGACCAAAGTAAGACTTCCATCGGCATTAATAACTAAATCGGTGAGCACAGCGCCACTGTCATGGGTTTTCTCCGTCAGCTCACCTGACTCACTCAGATAGGCGACGACCCCTGCATTGCCAACGAAATACAAACCGCCATTTGGTGCATCAATTGCGTTGTTGATATTAACGGGATCTGCTAATGACAATTGAGTAAAGCTGTCGCCTTGGTCTTCGCTAACAAAAATGTTGCCGCGTAAACCATAAATCCAGAGGCGTTCTTGTTGGTCAATGTGGACGCCAAAGAAAGAGCCGTAATAAGGTGAGTCGAGGGTTTCCCAGCTCGCTCCTCGATCGACACTGCGGTACAGCAAGCCCGACTCACCGACCATGTATACATTGTCGCCGTGAGCTTGGATTGCATTGAGATGGAAACCATCCATATTATCGACTAAATGGTCAATGATTGACCAGCTTTCGCCACCGTCCGTCGAATGCAAAAATGCACCATAGGCACCCGTTACAAAGATCTCTTGCGGCGACAATGCCAACACATCAAGAAATGGCTTGGTTGGGCCTTCTTCGAGTGCAATCTGCGCACTGTCATATTTAAACAGCGCATCGTCTAGCGCAAATTCGAGGTTGTCGCGTTCATCAAAGTCCATGTCTTCGGCATTGGCGAGCTGCTCCTCGAGTTCTGAAACGCGTTTCTCGTAGTGCGACACTTGCAAATCGATATATTCGAAACCGTTCAGTTGTGGCTGCCACGTCTGACCGCCATCAGTGGTGTGTAGGATGACGCCGTGATGGCCTACCGCCCAACCCAATTGCGCATCCGCGAAATCAACGCTGGTTAAGAAAATACTACTAGGTACTTCTGCCTGCTGCCATTCATCTGTGCCGAGTTCTCTGGTCACAATGACACCGTAGTCACCCACCGCAACTTGTCGTTCATTGGTCGCAGCAATCTCGGTAAGCACTGCACTTGTTGCTTCTGGCGCACGCATTGCCGGCGCGTAGATCACATCATAATCGGTGACCGCTTCGGTCGTTTCGACCTCCGCTTGCGGTGCTTCTTGCACTGCGGTCGCGGCGTTCATAGGGGCGATTAAGCCAACACTGAAAGTCAGTGAAATCGCAGCGGCACAGACCTTAGTTCTTATCATGGAACCCTCTTGCTCTTTCTGTGTCTTAGAATTGTTATGTTTACTGTTGCAAATTTTTCGTAAGCCGTACATGCTATGGATAAAATAAGACAGGTCAAACCAGCTGATACCTTACCGTGAGATGGGTTTAAAGGCTAGTATTAGCTGGGCATTTAATTTTTCTATTTTTTAATGTAGCTTTAGCTAGGTACATAGAACAAACAAGGAAAAAACCATGAATAAAACGATGCTGAAGGCTGGAGTATTCGCTCTATCGGTAATTTCAGCCAGCGTTATGGCCAAAGTCACGCCTGAAGAAGCGGCGCGCTTAGGTAATGATTTAACCCCAGTTGGTGCCGAAATGGCGGGTAACGCTGACGGCTCTATTCCTGCTTGGACCGGCGGCTACAGTGTTAAAGCTGACGGCGAAATTCCGTCGCGCCCAGCTGACCCTTATGCAGATGATGAAATTTTATTCACCATCACCAGCGCCAACCTCGATGAGCATAAAGATATGCTCTCAGCAGGCCAAGTAGCGATGTTCGAGAAGTATCCAGATTACAAAATGAACATCTACCCTACTCACCGAAGTGCGGCTTATCCGCAAGAGGTTTATGACGTTATTAAAGAGAACGCAACTAATGCAGAAATGGTTGCCGGTGGTAACGGTCTAGAAAACTTTAAAATGCACGTGCCGTTCCCTATCCCAGAAAATGGCTTGGAGGTGATTTGGAATCACATCACTCGCTACCGCGGTGGTGCCGTGCAGCGCTTAGTCAACCAGTTCCCAGTTTTGGAAGATGGTAACTTCGTACCTGTATTGTTGCGTGAATCACTGGTTTTCCCTGAATACATGGAAAGCGGTCGTGAAGAAGCGGACGACAACATCTTGTTCTACTTCTTACAAGAAGTTTTAGCTCCTGCACGTCAAACCGGTACTGTGTTGCTGGTTCATGAAACTATTAACCAGGTCAAAGAAGGTCGCCGTGCGTGGCTCTACAATGCTGGCCAACGTCGCGTGCGTCGCGCACCAAACGTATCCTATGACGGTCCAGGTACAGCTTCTGACGGCTTGCGTACCTCAGACGGTCTCGACATGTTTAACGGTGCGCCAAACAAGTACAACTGGGAACTTGTCGGCAAACGTGAGATGTACATTCCATACAACAACTACAAGTTGATGGATACGAGCCTAAGCTATGATGACATCATCAATGCGGGTCACATGGATCAAGACTTGGTGCGTTATGAGAAACACCGTGTTTGGGAAGTGAAAGCAACCCTTAAAGATGGTGAGCGCCATATCTATCAAACGCGTCACATGTTCATTGACGAAGATACCTGGACTGCCAGCGTTATCGATCACTACGACAACCGTGGTGAACTATGGCGCGTAGGTGAAGCATACAATACGCAATTCTACTATCACGATACCCCGTGGATGGCTGCTGAAGCGTTGTATGACTTGAACTCAGGTCGTTATGTATTGCTTGGCTTGGCGAATGAAGAGTCTTCGTATATGGACTTTGATATTGAGCCAGAGCGCAGTGACTTCAGTACTTCTGCCCTACGTCGTATGGGTATTCGTTAAGAACGTTGCTCGATGTTCGCTGTTTGTTGTTCGATGAAACAGATAACATAAAACAAAGAACCCAAAAAGCCCCTACTTAGGGGCTTTTTTTTGATAAGAAAAGAGTTAGGTGTGTTTCTCTAGGCGAGCTAAGAGACTCGAAGTGTCCCAACGATTGCCGCCCATTTGTTGTACCTCGGCATAAAACTGATCGACAAGAGCGGTGAGCGGCATGCTCAGACCGTTACGGTCGGCTTCTTCTAAGGCAATTTTCAAATCTTTGCGCATCCAATCGACGGCAAAACCATGTTCGTACTGACCTTTCCACATGGTTTGATAACGGTTTTGCATTTGCCATGAACCGGCCGCACCTTGGCTAATGGCCCGAATAAGCGTATCAGCGTCTAGCCCTACCTTCCGAGCTAATTGGAGCCCCTCTGCGAGTCCCTGCACAACGCCGGCAATACATATCTGGTTGACCATTTTTGCCAACTGTCCGTGCCCTGCTGGGCCCATGTACTCACGCGTTTTACAGTAACATTTCAACGCCGCTTGAGCGTCATCAAAGGCATCACGATCGCCACCAATCATGGCCGTTAAAACGCCATTTTCTGCGCCCTGTTGGCCTCCTGAAACAGGAGCATCAAGAAAGAAAGCGACACGATTGTGGACTTCGTCAGAAAGTTCGCGCGCAAGCTCCGCCGAAGCGGTCGTATGATCAATTACAATAGTGTTTTCAGCGATACTTGCTAGCAAGCCATCATCACCATAAAACACGCTGCGCACGTCGTCATCGTTACCGACACACACCAACACCACATCTGCGCCTACCGCGGCCTCTCGTGGTGTTGCTGCCGCGTCACCACCATATTCCTCAACCCATTCTTTTGCTTTCGCACTGGTGCGGTTATAGACGGTGGTGTGAAAACCATTGCGCTGTAGATGTCCAGCCATGGGATAGCCCATAACACCTAACCCAATAAATGCACATTTCATTATTTGTTCCCCTGTGTGTAAACATTTAACGCATTAACCTTTACGGTTGCCGTTGCCGGCCCCTGCAGTTCAATCGCGTCGCCATCTAATTCGATGATGTTATTCGCATCGGCTACGGTAAAGGTAGCAGTTTCACGCCAATCTAACAGCTGACTTTTTGCCGGCTGCTTACGCAAGATCCAATACAATGCGCTAAGCTGACGCCAACGCGAGACCCTTGGTACCTGAAGCACACCTAACACAGCAGTTGTGAGCTGCGCTTGTGGGTAGACGATAATGCCACCGCCGATGGCTCGGTTCACCGCTGCCACCTGGAATTCCCAATGTTGACCTTGGTTATCGGTAATAGAGCAACGGCGCTTTGCTGGCACAAATAGATAGCGTAAAAGCGCCCATAAATAGGAGTAACGCTTTAACCAACGCTTACTCCATGCTCCCTGTAAATCGCGCAAAGCGACACTAATGCCAGCACCCGCATGGTTGATAAAAATATGCTCGCCAATACAACCTACCGAACGCTGACGCAACTGTAGAGTGCTCGACATCCGCCAGCGCCAATCCTCGATACCAAGCGCTGACGCAAAATCATTACCGGTTCCCGCTGGTATTACCGTCAAACGCACTGCACTGGCGACACACGCCTGAGCAGCAATATTAACGCTACCGTCACCACCAATCACTACTAGCTCTGCAGACTCAGCAACCGCAAGTTGCGCAACCCATTGCTTTAATTGAGCAATATCGTTGCTACGCTCAGCACTGCTTGGCAGTGTAAAAACCTCAATCGCAGTTTGTTGCGATTGAAAAAATTCTTGATATGCCGCGGCCTTACACAAGTTAGCGGGTGTCGACGACTTTACATAAATAAGTACTTTAGTCGTCTGCATGGGTAATTTGCCAATGCTGGTAACGCCCAAGTGCAGCGAACGGCTGCTGTTGGTTATAACGAAGTTCTAAGCGTAACAATTGCTCAAAGTGTTCCTTCGCCGCCTCGCGGTCGCGCAGATAGTCATGAAAGCAGCGTACGCCAGTGCGCTGTTGCACGGTAAATTGGTGCTCAGCCAGCCAGGTGTCCATAGCCGCCGGAGAAATAGGCTGCTGCGGACTCATACGCACCCGCTTTTTTACCTGCAGATCGGCCTCAACGTAGTCAAAATTGCCAAACACCATGTTGGCCATCAGCTTGGCGTCGCGGTTATAAAACATCAGGGATAACAATCCTTGAGGTTCTAGCAACTGCTTTAATAGCGGCAACGCATCAGCAGGGGTGGCGAGCCATTCCAACACTGCGTGGCACAAGACGACGTCGAATGTCTGCCCTTTAAGTAATTCGGGCAAGTCTTGGAGGCTGGCACAATGATAGGTATAACGGTCACTAAGTTCAGCCTCTTGATGGCGCTGACGCGCGGCTGTGACCATGTCTTCGGCAATGTCAGTATGGGTCACATGATGGCCATGGCGAGCAAAATATTCGGAAAATTGCCCAATACCGCCGCCAACATCTAAAACCCTTAATGGCTGCTGCTGTTCGTAAAGTGGTGCAAGGTCGCGCGCTAAAACAGCTAACCGGATCTGCCCTTTTGCGGTCGCATAAATATTCTTAGCAAATTTTTCGGTCAGTCCGGCAAAGCTTTGATCTTTTTTGCTTTTGGCCACAAAACTACTCTTTCTTGTAGAAGCCAGCTACTTAGGCTGGACTATCGATATCGATAAAACGGTGTGAAAGACCGAATTGTTCTTCGAGGTGTTCGCCTAGGGCACGAATACCATAACGCTCCGTAGCGTGATGCCCAGCTGCATAAAAGGCAATTCCTTGTTCACGCGCGCTGTGAATCGTCTGTTCTGATACCTCGCCGGTAACAAAAGCATCACAACCAGCTTGCGCGGCGGCATCAATAAAACCTTGACCACCCCCCGTACACCAGGCAATGCGCCGAATGGGTTGTGCTGCGTGAACGGCACAGAAGAGGCGACGCTGGAGCTTTTCTTCTAGTTGAAGCGCCAGTGCGCCGGCGTCCTCATCATGCGACAACTCGGTGCACATTACCACGCCTTCAGGTTCTACAGTGGTTAACGGTGATGGATCCGGCCAACCCATGAGTCTTGCCAATTGCGCGTTATTGCCCAGTCGTGCATGCACATCGAGCGGCAAATGGTAGGCAAACAAATTGATATCATTGCGCAATAACAGCTGCAGACGACGCTTTTTCATACCTTGAATCTCTGCAGGTTCACCTTTCCAGAAATAACCATGATGCACCAAGATTGCGTCAGCATCTTCAGCAACTGCATGTTCAATGAGCGCCTGACAGGCCGTCACCCCGGTAATAATCTTATTAACTTCGTCACGCCCTTCCACTTGCAGACCGTTCGGGCAATAATCTTTCACGCGGTCGACAGCTAAAAATTGATTTAAGTAAGCCTGTAACTCTGCTCGTTTCACGTCCTTGGCTCCTCTTTTGTTACGCATTATCGTCGAAAATAAGACAAAATTAGACATATTGCGCAAAAAACGGTATAAAAATGGAGAACTTTTACTCAATATGCAAAGGGTTTTTCCATGAGCAAACTTGATAAAGACCAAGTCATCGCCGATTTTACCGCAGCCTACGAAAAGGCTCACGGTAAAAAACCTACTATCGAGGCCAAAAGCGGTTGGTACAGTATAGATGGTGGCAAAAATATGCGCTTGGCACAACTCGCCGAAGAAGCAGAAGCTTTGTCTGGCGCTAGTAAAAAGCCGGCAGCTAAGGCTGAGAAGCCTGCGGCGAAAAAAGCTGAAAAGCCTGCTAAAGCAGCAGCTAAAAAACCTGCGGCGAAGAAAAAAGCAGCAAGTAAAACCACCAGCTCAGGGAACGGCCTAACGGCTCGCGAACTGTGGCGTCAAAAACTAGAAGCCGGTTCAAGCCTGTCGCGTCTGCCACGCGGCTACTAAGTTATACGGCCTTATGTAATGACATAAAAAAAGCAGCTCATTGAGCTGCTTTTTTGTTGCTATCTCTACCCTACTTCTTGCCAATATAGAGGGTGATTTCACCCACATTAATACCAAACTTGTACATCTGAGTGCGGTTTATCATGTTGTCCTTATCTACCAAATAAAGCCAGTCGTCGAGCTTTACCGAGAAAGGTTCGCCATCAAGCTCAATATTTAATACATACGTCCAATTGAGGGTATTACCCGCGACTTTACCTTCAGCTACCCCTTCGACATCACTGGCACGACCTTCATAACGGTCTGGGGCTGTTTTCGTCAGATACCAAATACGCTTCTGCGTTGAGCCATCGGCATAATAGAAGGTCTCATCAAGCACCCCCTCATTACCTTCCCAAGTGCCAACTAAGTCGACTTTGAAACGTTGAATCACCTCTCCGCTATAGTCTTGCACCATGCCGTAAGCTTCCAGCTCACCACTAAAAAATTCTTCGAGTTTTAGATGAGGCTCAACAGTCTTGTAGGTATCTAAGGATGTTGAACAACCCAGCACGATAAAAGCCATCGCACTTATCACTAAGAGTTGTATGCGTTTCATTATTTAGCTCCTATTAATTCATTACGTTCTTCTTTGAACCGTGAATTAGGACTCAACCAAATGGCTAGAAAATCATCGGTAAATTGTGCTGAGTCAATGCCCCCCAAACGCCCTTCTGCGTTGTAAAAGGTACTGTGCCCTTGCTCTGTCTCAACCAGCATTAAACAGTCGCCATTACTTACATCAGGCCACATTTCTTGCAGCTTTCCAAGCCACTGCTCATGCTCGGCGCTTACCGAAATATCCATGCGTTGCCATTCTTCCTTAGTGGTTTCTACTAAATCTTTGGCCTTAATGTCCCGCAGGTAACTCAAGCGCAAGGCACGACGCTCATAATCATCGTAATTGCCGCTATCGGTCAGCAGCTGTGCGTCATAGACGTCCCAAAACCAAACACTCAGGCGCGTTTTGCCTACCGCTTGAAGATCTTGTGCGGCATCAGGTTCACAGGCTAAAGCCATTGTCGGTGCAATGACACAGCACAAGGCAAGCCCCGTCACCCAGCGCTTTATACGTTTACTACTCTGACGTTTTCGCATCATTCACCTCACTCGCTTTCATCAACCATGCAAACACCGCCATATAGGCCCCCCAAAGTACACCGTAGGCAAGCCACATGCCCCACTCTTCGACCAGCAACTCTGCAGCACCAAGACGGCTGCCGATAGCATAGGTTAAGGGGCCGGAAGCTACACCAATCACTGCAGCCAAAAAGTAGCGGCCGGAGAGCCAGTCAAGTGTCGTTGTTACCATCGCTGCGAAACCGCACCAAAGCGCGATTAACCAAAACGGTAGCCAGCCACCGGTAAAGTCAAGAATACCTAGGCCCACCACCGTGGCTTCGAGCAATAGTCCGAGAACCAATAATTTTACGTACAGCAACCAATTAAAGCCTCGGCGCGTGCTACTCAAAAAGATCTGCACGGCAACGACGGGCACCGCTATCCACAGCCAATCGTTGCGTCCTGCTACCGTGCTAAACCAAACCAAGTCAAACCACAATAGACCGGCAACGCGGCGCAGGTTGTCCTTGGCTAGCCAAGCTTTAATGTTTAGCGACATGCTGGCTTCGTGGCGACCAATTGCAGCGCCGACACACTACGCTCTAAAAAGCCGCCCTCACAATAACTCAGATAGAAATTCCACAGTCGACCAAAACGTTCATCGTAACCATGTTCTTTCAACTGCGGGTGGGCCGCATTAAACTTCTCACGCCAGTCACGTAACGTCCTTGCATAGTCAAAGCCGATATCATCCACGTGACGCACCACCATGTCAGTATGCTTCGTGAACATTTCCGTGATCATGGTTAACGATGGCAAGAAGCCACCTGGGAACACATGCTGCTGGATGAAATCTACCGAATTGGCATAGCTCTTCATACGTTGGTCGGCGATCGTAATCGCCTGCAGTGCAAACTTACCGTTCGGTTTAAGCAAACGACTACAGGTTTTAAAATAAGTCGCCATAAACTGCCGGCCAACCGCCTCAATCATTTCCACAGATACCAGTTTGTCGTATTGTCCTTCAAGGTCACGATAGTCCTGCTTCAGTACCGTGATACGGTCACTTAAACCCGCTGCCTCAACTTGTGCCTTGGCATGACGGAATTGCTCGTTGGAGATCGTCGTGGTGGTCACTTTACAACCATAATGTTGTGCAGCAAAAAGGGCCAAGCCGCCCCAGCCGGTACCGATCTCGAGCAAATGGTCTTGTTCATTCAGTTCTAAGCTATCACACAGCCGTTTGAGCTTATGTTGCTGGGCGGCAGCTAAGTCAGTTTCAGCGCTCGGATAGACCGCACTCGAATACTGCATCGCTGGATCTAAAAACGCTTCATACAGGTCGTTACCCAAATCGTAATGCGCAGAAATGTTTTCTTTCGCTTTTTGCTTGTTGTTGCGACGACGCCAATGCTGGAATTTTTGCCACGGCATCAGGATCCAGCTAAAACGTGCTTCGAATGCGTCAAGCGCAGGCAAGTTACGGGCAAATAGTTGGATGACCTTAGTTAGATCGGAGGTTTCCCATGACTGATCGATATAGGTCTCACCAGAAGCAATGCTGCCACCAAATAACAAACGACGGTAAAAACTTGGCTTTAAAACGTTAATTTCGGCTTTCAAGTCGCTTTGTTCGCGACCGAAATGGCCTATCACTTCGCCTTGCTCGCGCAACGTCACATAGCCGTCTTGCAATTCTTGCAATAAACGAAGCACTGCACGGCGGGCCCACTTATCTGTGGTACTTGCCTGCTGCATTGTCATCAGTGCAGATTCTGTATTCATGGTTTCCCCAGTTTTCTTCAAAATTCGTACGCGCTGTTTTGTTATTATCGCCCTTATGGATGATCATAGATGGGCGTTTTCTTTAACCACAACCGCAGTGCTTGCCAATAAATCGCAAACACTGTGGTTAATGTATTTATCGGATACCTTAAGAATACGTTGCGGATCGTTTTCCGGTTCATTTTTTGTCGCTGCAAGCGCATCGTCGCAGAAAAATGGCGCTCGCCTTTCACCGCAGCGAGGTGAATCGTGCTGCTGTGCTCGATTTCATTTCGAGGCGCGCGAATCTGCCATTCATAGCGCATATCGATCGGGTTAAATGGCGACACATGAAATGCTTTGTCATGAGCAAGAGGCTGACGTAAATCCAGCAAATAATAATGCCGCTCATTCCACGGCGTATTGCTCACCTCAGCCAACATATAGCTGTACTCACCACTGTCATCCTGTTCCAGGAAATAACAGTTGATTGGACTGAAATAGAGCCCGAAGGTTCTTAAATTACCGAGAAAATAAACTCGGCCGCTTAGCTTTTCACCCGCCAACTCACTCATTTTCTCGCGCACGGCGTCAGCAAGGTTCCCCTCACTCCCACGGAGGTAGTCTTGGCGGCGAAACCATAATGGCGCAAATTTATCCGTCGACAGTAAACGACTCATTTTCTGCAACTTCGGCAATTCATCTAAGGCGATCCACCACTGCGCGGTCGGATAATCAAACGCATGCTGTGTCGGCCGATAGCGACGATGAAATACACGGCCTTTGAGAATCGCACTTCTCAGCTCATGAGCCGCCATGCCAGGCCACTCCGAGTCGTTGGGTTACGTCAAGTGCACTGCGCACACCGTCTTCATGAAAACCGTTGTACCAATACGCTCCACAGAAGTGTGTATGGCGCTGCCCACAGATTTCAGCGCGGCGCTCGCGGGCGCGCATCGATTCCAGACTGTAAACCGGATGAGCGTAGGTGAAACGACGTAAAATACGCTCTGGCTGAATCGCATCGGTATTATTCAGAGTCACACAAAAGGTCTCTGGCGCTTCGATGCCCTGTAAGATATTCATGTTATAAGTGACTGAGCTAGGCCGAGTGCGAGCGTCCTCACCATGATGTAACAGGTAATTCCAACTCGCCCAAGCACGTTTCTCACGTGGCAGTAGACGAATATCCGTGTGTAATACCACATCGTTGTCTTGATAAGGGATAGCGCCAAGTACGGCGGTTTCTTCGGCAGTGGGTTCAGCCAACAGCTTCAGCGCTTGGTCGCTATGACAGGCGAGAATTACCTCATCAAAATCTTGCAAGCGACCATCACTAAACTCTAGCGTTACCGCCGCTTTACGATCGGGCAACTGTCGATGCACGGCCTTTATTCTTGTCTGTAAATGGATATGATCTTGCAAGTGCCCCACCAGCGGTTCAATGTAAGCCGAAGAACCACCGTTAATCGTCGCCCACTGCGGTCTATCGGCCACATTCAGTAGTCCATGGTTTTCGAAGAAGCGTAAAAAGAAATCTAACGGGAAGTCGGCAGCGTCATCAATACTTGCTGACCAAATGGCCGCAACCATAGGTAACAAATAGTAATCGGCAACCTCTTGCGGGAGATTCTGTGCAGCTAGAAACTCTCCTAATGTTTGTTGCTTGGCCGCGGTGAGATCAGCATGTGCAGCCTTAGCTTGTTTGTTAAACTTCAGGATGCCGTTCAGCAACTTATAGAATGACGGTTTAAATAGATTCTTCCGTTGCGCGAACAGTGTATTCAATGAATGGCCGTTGTACTCTAACCCAGACAGCGGATCGCGTACGCTGAAGCTCATTTCCGTATCTCGCCATGCAACCCCTATCTTACGCATCAGCGCGCGAAAATGCGGGTAGGTACGGTCATTAAACACGATAAAGCCAGTATCAACCGCGTACTCTCGCCCCTGAATTTCGACATTCACGGTGTGTGTATGGCCTCCGACATAATCATTGCTTTCAAATAACTCAATCTGATGCTCTTCGCTCAACAGATGCGCGCACGTCATCCCTGCAATACCGCTGCCAATTACTGCTATCTTCATTTATTTTCCTTTTGACCAAGCCGAGTAAAGATTAATTAAGTCATACGGTGTGACAACGCCACTTGCCAACTTTGTGGTAAACGCGATGCGAACTTAAGAAACCAGCCGAACACACGTGGAAAGGTAATATCGATTTTATTTTTATCGATGCCCTTGCGAATTGCTTTTGAGGCGAACTCAACACTCACCTGCATCGGCATTTCAAAATCGTTTTGCGCGGTCATTGGCGTTTCAACAAAACCCGGTGACACATGCAAAACTTTGATGCCACGCGGTGCCAAGTCCACCTGTAAACTCCGAGTAATATAATGAATCGCCGCTTTTGAACCGCCATAAGCCTCAGCGCGCGTGAACGGGAGCAAACGCGCGGTGCTGCCAACAATCACCAATTTTGAGCCGGTGTTTAGATTGGGTAATAGGGCCTCAACGCAACGCATGGTGCCGACCACATTCACCTCAAATACGCGCGCAAAAAGGTCCGCCTCAAATGCCTCAATGTCGAGATATTCACAGACACCTGCCGCAAGGATAACAACGTCAATGTCAGTATATGCACGCAATGCTTGCAGCGTTTGTTCGGCATTCGAGATATCAAGTTTTTGTCCAGCAATATGAGCACTGTCCCTATTCTCTAGCTCGGCAAGCGCCTGCTCATTACGCCCGCAAGCAATGACATGATGCCCAGCGGCAGCATAGTCCAGTGCTAATTGCTTGCCGATACCTGACGTTGCTCCAGTAATTAATACATTCATGATGGCACCATACGCGCTTTCACTTTGCCTATCACGTAGCCAAGCAGGCTTACGTGTTCGTATATCATCGCACCTAAATCGTAGTAGTCGCGCTGCATCATGATCTTATCGTCTTTGAATTCCATATGACTGACCCCGGGAACCACGATTTCTTGCCCATCGGCGAGCTTCGGGTGGCGCAAGCGCATCTGCCAATTGACAAATAGATGGTCGTCGTTTTGCGCGTAATCGGTAAAAGCGAAGTGACATTCTTCAACGTTTTCCATGGTGTGCTTGAAGTAATGCTTCAAGTCCTCAAGCCCATGCAACTGGTGTATCGGGTCAATAAAGGTCACCTCGTCATGGTATAGGTCACCGAGCTTGTCAATGTTCACGTCACTGAATTCGTCATAGTATTTCAGTAGACGTTGAATGACCTCGGGCTGGTCTTGTTCAGCTTCGAGTTCTTCTGTGCGGTCTTTGGGCTGTTGTTGATTGTCACTATTAGAATCTTGTTTCGACATAGTATTTACCTCCGTTTAGCCTTTCCCCATGCTTTACTCGTCTGATTTACGGTCAAGTATAGTCGTTAAAGCTAAAGCGCCTTGAATTTCCTTAAAAAAGTTTCCCGCGCTTGCGCGTGGTCAACAATTGGCTCTGGGTAGTCGACTTGTGCTGCTCGAGCCCATTTTGCGGGAGCATGGATCTCCTGTGTTGGACAGTTGACCAATTCCTCAACGAATTTACGGATATAGCTACCGTCAGGATCAACTTTCTTACTCTGTGATGTAGGATTAAACACGCGAAAATAAGGCACCGCGTCAGTGCCGGTCGACGCGCTCCATTGCCAGCCACCATTGTTGGCTGGAAAACTGCCATCGATGAGGTTTTGCATGAAGAATTTCTCGCCGCGACGCCAATCGATGTGCAAATCCTTCACCAAAAAGTTCGCCACAATCATTCGTACACGATTGTGCATCCAGCCTTCTTGTTGCAACTGCCGCATACCGGCATCGACAATCGGGTAGCCCGTACGGCCTTCGCACCACGCTTTGAAGTGGACATCGTTGTCGCTCCAAGCAAAAGCATCGGTATGAGCTTGAAAAGCTTTACCATAACTAAGTCGTGGCTCAGCATCCATTAAGTGCTGGTAAAACTCACGCCACGCAAGTTCACTTAACCAAGTTGCGGCGCCCTCAGCTAAACCATGGGGAAATTCGGGTGCTTGTTGTTGTAATAAACGCGCAGCCGTCACCGGTGAGAGGATGCCAAACTCCCAATAAGGTGAGAGCCTCGAAGTACCGTGTACCGCCGGCAAGTCGCGGTCACCGTCATAATCAGCGACCCGCTCATGAAGGAATTGTTGGAGCTGCTGGTAGGCTGCTTCTTCGCCGACAACATAAGCGCCGCTATCTCGGCGTGGATAATCAGGCGCCGCTGGCAATCCGAGAGGCTTTAAAGCGCTGCGTTCAGGTTTCTCATAAGGTTGTGGCAATCCGCTTTGCTGTATATGCGCTAACCATGATTTGTAATACGGTGTGAACTTTTTATAGTAATCACCCGCTTGGGTACGCAATACCGGAGGTACAATGACCATGCCATGAAAGCTGTTCACGGCAATTGATTGTTCCGCGAGCCAGCTATGTGTCGCGCGGTCACGGCGTTGTTCATGTACTGGGTATTCACGGTTAAAGCTTACTTCACTGATGTCGTACTCACTACAAAAATCACGCACTACGCGCGGCACAGTTTGCCAATCGCGGCAGCCCTTAATGTGAAGTTCGATGCCCCACTCCGCAGCTTCTTGTTGCAACAGTTGCAAATGCCGCCAGAGCAAATCAACCTTTATCGGCGCCCAGTCGTGCCGGCGCCACTGCTCTTCGCTGTACAGAAACAAACCGTAGACTTTGCCACTTTTGCCAGCTCGTTGCAGGGCGTTTACCACCGCAGGATTATCCCGCAAGCGTAAATCATTTCGAAACCAAATCAACTGCGCCATTTAGAGTCCATACCGTAATTTAAGATCTTTAGGATAAGGGTTTAGGTAGCGTTGCCCTGCCAAGTAGTCATTTGGAAACTCGCGTAGGTAGTGTCGCAACAAAGTTAATGGCACCAGTAACGGCTCGATGCCTTGTCGATACGACAGAATGGCCTCGGTCAATTCCGCCCGTTGGTCTTCGCTTAGCGTCGCTTTGAAGTAGCCCTGAATATGTTGCAACACGTTAGTGTGATTGGCACGTGTCGCCGGTTCTGCCAGCGCGTCCATCACTGTTTCAATGTAGCTCTTGAGAAATTCGTCGGTCATTTCTAGCTGTTGCGCAACCTGACGCCCCAAATCGCGATACACTTGCTGATTATGTGCCAGTAAGAGCAGCTTTAGGCTGGTATGAAACGCCAACAGATCGGCTTTACTTATGCGCTCTGGTAATCCCTGCCACGCGGCGTAAACAAACACCCGCATGACAAAGTTTTCACGCAACATAGGATCGTTTAGGCGCCCGTCTTCTTCCAATGGTAAAGCCGGATAACGCTGTTGTAATTGTGCCGCGAAAATGCCAGTCGCTTCTTTGCGTGCATGGCCGTTTTCCGGGTTATACAACTTGACTCTTTCCATGCCGCAACTCGGTGATTTAGCACACAGGACGTAGCCGCTAATTTGCGTTAAATGCCCCTGCGCACGGGCGGCAAAATCTTCTAACCGTTGCGTAACGTCTTCACCGGTCTTCGGTACAATAGCGCGTACGCCGTTCTCACGCTGCTCGAGGCGGATGGTCGGGCGCGGTACCGGCATACCAATGCCAACCTCCGGACACAACTTTACAAACTCGACGTGACGACCCAATTCGTCGGTACAAAACGCGGAACGTTTGTGACCGCCATCGAAACGGACCTCGTCCCCCAATAAACAAGCACTGATCCCAACTTTTATGGTTTGCATAACTACTCTCAAACAGTCGGTGAAAAACCCTGCAGACGATTACGCTGCAAATAAAAAAAAGTTCACAAAAAAAAGATCTCGATAAGTAGAGTTTACGTAACCACAGAACAATGAGTGAAACAAGTGATGTTTCCGATGAGGCATAAAATATGAACCGTGCACTAACTAACGTTCCATTGTTTCCGCTTTCAGGCCACGTTTTGCCTGGCGGCATTATGCGCTTACGGATCTTCGAACCACGCTACTTACGCATGGTACGTGAAGTCTGCGCTCAAGGCGACGACGGTCGCATCGGCATGTGTATGTTCGATGACACAGGCTCAGTTGAGAAAAATACCCATATCCATTCGGTGGCGACGCTCGCGCGCGTGATCGATTTTGAACATCGCGACGACGGCTTACTAGGTATCACTGTAGAGGGTGTTGAGCCTTGCGAAATCACCGCCATCACTGTTGATTCCGATGGCTTGCGGCGCGGTGAGGTGACACTACGCGAACCCTGGCATGAAACTCCTTTACCTGCTAGCCATACGCATTTGGCTGAACGCTTGTGTCAAGTTTACGGCGAATACCCTGAGCTTGGCGAATGCCCCAGCGACGATCGTCTAGCGCGTGCTGACTGGGTTTGCCAACGCTGGTTAGAGTTGCTCCCCGTTGACGCAAAAGTAAAGCAAGAACTCTTACGCGAACCTTGTTGTTCCCGAACGCTTGATTATCTCGCCGGATTGATTCACGAAAGTGAACACAAAAGTGATCCGTAGTTATACAACCTACGTAAAGGAAAGTAACTTGAGGAAATCTCGGACAGGTATTACTATGCAGATAGCGACTGAAACACAACAAAAACGGAAATCTATGTCCTCTGCGCAGCCTGATGATCCAGACCATGCTGCGGCTTTACTCGCCCTTGTTGCAACGGAGCAATCTCGCAAAGCATTTAGCGAATTGTTTAGTTACTTCGCTCCGCGCTTAAAAGCCTACGCTACTCGCCAGTTCGGCAACGAACAGACGGCGATGGATCTCGTCCAAGAAACCATGACTAATGTCTGGAACAAAGCACACTTATTCAAGCCTGATCGAGGCTCAGCCTCAACGTGGATATTTACCATCGCACGTAATATCCGGTTTGACTTTTTGCGGAAAAATAAATACCGCCAACATGATTTAAGCGCCGATGAGTTATGGCCGGTGCTAGCTGAGCAGAATGATAGCTTAGATGATGATTACGCACTCGATGACGGTTTGTTGATGCAGCAGCTAGCGGGTTACTGCGAGCTATTGCCGAAAGCCCAACGTATCGTGATTGAGTTGATTTATGTGGAAGGGAAGTCACAACAAGAGGTCGCTGACGCACTTGGTATTCCGCTAGGTACCGTAAAGTCGCGTACGCGGTTAGCACTTCAAAAGCTGAGAGAGTTGATTAATAGCGATGATTAAGTTTCACCCTAACGAAGAACATTTGTTTCATTACGTCACCGGCGACCTAAGCCCGGCGATGCTAATGATGGTCGGCACCCACGTCGACATGTGTCCACATTGCCAAGAGCAAGTGCGAGACATGGAAGAGCTGGTTGCCAGTAAACTATTTGGCCAAGCGCAAGCACCACAAGAATTTGTTGCCGCTAACGATGACTTTAATGGCGGTGCGATGTTGCAACAAATCATGTCACAAAAACCTGTGCGCGAGCCTCAAGCTGAAAGCCCCCTGCTCACCGACGAGTTGGTGCTGGAAGGGAAACGCTTTAAACTTCCAGCGACATTAGTTCGTAGTCAGCACCGTGTGGGTGAGTGGCAAAAACTAATCGGGCAAATGTGGCGTGCGCCAATTCAAATTGGTGGCGAAGATGTTTTGACCTTTATCTACATGGATAAAGGCACCAAAGTACCAGAGCATACACACAAAGGTCGTGAAGCAACGCTGGTAGTTAATGGTGTGTTTAACGATGAGAGCTCGGAGTACCGTGATGGTGACTTTGTATTCCTTGACGGTACAGTAAAACATACGCCGGAGACCCGTGATGAAGATTGCTTAACTTTGGCTGCACTAGACGCACCAATGCAATTCACGTCAGGTTTAAGCCGTTTGCTGAATCCGTTTAGTAGTCTATTTTTCAAATAGTTTGCGTATCAGCTGACTGCAATCGCTAGTAGCTAGACTCTCAAATAGAAAAGCTGGTCAGAGGGAATCTGACCAGCTTTTTTTTATTCGATCAATGCCTCAATCAGAATTCCTGTTGCTGATAAGACTGATACAAAGCATCGCGCAAACGGCGCGCTTCGCTGTAATCAATCATACCCTCACCGACTAAATCGTAGGATACAGCTTTCTCGCAACTTGATGGGCCCGAACGTACAGAGCGGATACCACGCCGAGGCGCTTCTTCTTCAGTTGGGCAAGCAGCGTAATGATCCATCACGGTACAGCCCGAGCTATCACGATAGTTAGTTACGCCAGAATCATACCATCCTTTGAAAACCACTGTTGGATCTATGATAGAAGCGTCACATTGGTCGAGCGCATCAGTGATACCATCGCGATCGGTATCGTTAGATTCGATATTTAACGATTGCGTAACCCCTGACAGCTCAAAAGTTTGTGGCTCGCCGACAAAATAGGTAATAAACAATGCTGCGGCGATGTCACCATCAACGATCATTGGATAGCCGAGATTCTCCACAAAAATTTGTTGTTCTAATTCGCGAATGGAGATTGTAAGGGGGTCAGGATAACCTGTGTCACCGAAAAACGTAATCGATTGACCTTCTGAACTTTCAAAAGTCAGGCTCGTCTGATTATTGCTGGAATAATTCCATGTGCCCGTCAACGAATAAGCACCGCTATCTAAGTCGGTCATTAAAAAGTCAATGAATTGGATATTATTGACGTAACGTACGCCCGTCGGCGTGGTCGCGTCTGGTACCGTGTCAACACTGTAAATAATCTCAACATCGATGACATCAAGCGTATCTGTGTTTGTAGATGATGTACCGGTCCACCAAACGTAATCGATATCAGCACGGAACGTTAAGGTTTCGGTGACTTGTGCGCTACTTGCAGCACTGGCGGTAAGTGCACCTAAAGCTAAAATTGAGTATGCAATAAAGTTTTTCATGGGCTTCCCTGTTTTGTTTAGTTCACTGGTCGACAAACGAACAGACGTACAGAGAATACACTATTGTTAATTTTGTTTTATATATAACAGTTAAACATTTTAATGTTTTTTTTATGTTACATTTAATCCGATGACGTGTGCTTCTAGATATCAAAAAGCCCCAGCGCTTTAGGCGTTGGGGCCTTTCTTTTTTGTGCGTTATTATGCCAAAAAACTATTTAGGTTTCGCATTACTAACGCGCTGCTTCAACTTTTGACCAGGTCGAAACGTTACCACACGACGCGCCGAAATCGGGATATCTTCGCCCGTTTTCGGATTGCGACCGGGTCGCTCGTTCTTAGTCCGAAGTTCAAAATTACCAAAACCTGAGAGCTTAACTTCTTCGCCCTGCTCTAAAGTGCGTCGAATTTCTTCAAAAAAGTTCTCAACCAGATCTTTAGCATCACGCTTATTGATACCAAATTTATCAAACAAATGTTCAGCCATATCTGCTTTGGTCAGCGCCATAGCTTACTCCCTAAGGGTTGCCCCAAATTCGTTGGTCAGCATATCAACGACTGCTTTCACCGCAGTATTGATTTCTTGGTCTTCTAACGTTCGCTCTGGATGCTGGAGGGTTAACGACAAAGCTAAACTACGATAACCGTCAGCAACTCCAGAACCCTCGTAAACGTCAAATAAGTTTAGGCCAACTAAATGATTTACGCCAATATTTTCAATAGCCTTTAGGACTTCTCCGGCAGCTAATTGCGTTGGGACAACAATTGCAAGGTCACGTCGAATGGATGGGTACTTCGATACTGGGCTCGCCTGTGGCAACGCTCGTTGCTGAATCGCCGCTAACTCCAGCTCAAAAACATAGGTTCGACCGTTTAAGCCTAGCTTTTTCTCAAACTGAGGGTGAACTGCGCCAACATAACCTACGCATCTACCATTCTTAAAGATCGCTGCTGTCTGCCCCGGATGCAAAGCCGGATGAGAATCTGCAACAAAGGTATAGCTTGCAGCTTCGCCGGTTAACGCAAGCAAAGCTTCAACGTCGCCTTTAACATCAAAGAAATCGACGGCACGTTCACCCTCTTGCCAATGTTCAGCAAAAGCTTTACCTGCACGCACACCGCCAATCATCGCTTGCTGACGAACACCATTCTCTGCATCTTCATCCGGTACAAAGCGCAGGCCTGTCTCGCAGAACGCTAAACTTTGTTGCTGACGCTTTTGGTTATGGGCGACTGCGCCTAACAGACCAGGCCACAAACTCACGCGCATCGACGACATTTCGACGCTGATTGGGAATGGCAACGTCAAGGCTGCGGTTTCATCAAACAATAAAGCTTGGTGCTTAGGATCGACAAAACTATAGGTAATCGCCTCCTGATACCCCCGGTCGATAAGCAAGCGTTTTAACTTATTCGTGCTCACTTGCGCTTCTTGACGCGGTACCATGCGTAATTGCGCCGCAGGAGCTGCCGCTTGGATACGGTGATATCCATAGATCCGCGCAACTTCTTCGATTAAATCTTCTTCGATACTAATATCAAAGCGGAACGTCGGTACCGTAACTTGCCAAACGTCATCGGCAAAGCTTACGCCAAAACCAAGACGTTCAAGGATTTCGGTCACTTCATTAGCGTCGAGCGCAATACCTAAAACTTTGTTCAGGCGCTCTTGGCGCAATGTTACTTGTTGTGCTTGCGGAATGAAGCGGTCGTCTTTAGCTTCGACGATCGGGCCTGGCTCACCACCACAGATATCGATGATGAGCTGCGTCGCACGCTCCATCGCGATGCGTTGTAGCTCAGGATCTACGCCACGTTCATAGCGATGCGATGCATCAGTATGCAAACCAAAGCGGCGCGCACGTCCAGCAATTGCGTTGGGCGCAAAGAAGGCACTCTCAAGGAAGATGGAGGTACTTTCTTCAGTGACACCACTGCCTTCACCCCCAAAAATACCGGCCATAGCGAGCAGTTTTTCCTCATCAGCAATCACCAATACGTCGTCTTGCAAGGTGACTTCATTACCATCTAACAGTGTCAGTTTTTCATCGGCATTGGCCATACGAACATGCACAGCACCGCTTAATTTATCGTTATCAAACGCGTGCATTGGGTGTCCGAGTTCGATGAGCACATAGTTGGTGACATCGACCACTGGGTCAATACTTCGAATACCACTACGACGCAGGCGCTCTGTTAACCACAACGGTGAAGCTGCTTTCACATTTACGTTATGAACGATACGGCCTAAGTAACGCGGACATGCTTCAGGAGCGTCTAGTACAATCGCACGTTCTTCTTGGTGCGCAGCCGCAACTGCCGCAATCTCAGGTTCTGTCACCGCCAGTCGGTTCAGAACCCCTACTTCACGAGCAATACCACGCACACCTAGACAATCGGCGCGATTAGGCGTTAAATCTACGTCGAAGGTCACATCGTTTAGCTCTAGATACTCACGGTAATCCATACCCACAGGTGCGTCCTGTGGCAATTCGATAATACCATCGTGATCGTCGTTCAAACCCAACTCTGAGCTCGAACACAACATACCGTGTGATGGTTGACCACGTAACTTGGCCTTTTTGATTTTGAAGTCGCCTGGAAGTACTGCGCCTATGGTTGCGACCGCAACCTTCAAACCCAAGCGGCAGTTCGGTGCGCCACAAACAATCGTCGCTGGCTCGTCTTCACCAATATTGACCTCAGTCACCTGCAGCTTATCAGCGTCTGGATGCTGCCAGCATTTTGTCACCTCACCGACCACAACTTTGCTAAACGCTTCTGCGACAGGCGTTACATCATCAACTTCAAGCCCGGCCATGCTCAATTGCTCGGCTAGCGCGACTTGATCAAGTGCCGGATTTACCCAACTACGTAACCACTTTTCACTAAATTTCATCACTGCACCCGAACTTAATTAAACTGTTTCAAGAAACGTACATCATTTTCGAAGAACGCACGTAGGTCGTTGACGCCATAACGCAACATGGTAAGTCGCTCAACGCCCATACCGAAGGCAAAGCCGGTGTACTTTTCACTATCGATACCCACCGCTTGCAATACTTTGGGGTGCACCATGCCGCAGCCCAATACTTCGAGCCACTGGCCATCTTTGCGACGCACATCCACTTCAGCTGAAGGTTCCGTAAACGGGAAGTAAGATGGACGGAAGCGCACTTCTAGCGACTCTTCGAAAAAGTTAACCAAGAAGTCTTCCAAGATACCTTTGAGTTGCGTGAAGCTAACATCGGTATCCACCATCAAGCCTTCGACCTGATGGAACATTGGCGTATGGGTTTGATCGTAATCGTTGCGGTAAACGCGGCCAGGCGAAATGATACGAAGCGGCGGCTGTTCTTTTTCCATCGTCCGAATTTGTACGCCCGAGGTTTGCGTACGCAACATAGTTTTCGGCGTAAAATAGAAAGTGTCGTGATCCGCCCGTGCTGGATGATTTGCTGGAATATTAAGCGCATCAAAATTATGAAAATCGTCTTCGACTTCAGGGCCTTCTTCGACACGGAAGCCTAAATCACCGAAAAATTGTTCGATACGCTGGATCGTTTGCGTCACTGGGTGAAAGCCACCAACCGCCGCACGGCGACCTGGCAAGGTCACGTCGATACGCTCTGCGGCAAGTTTCTCAGCTAACTGCGCTTGCTTAAGTTCTTCATTTCGCGCATTAATCGCTTGCTGAACTTCTTGTTTCGCTTGGTTGATCGCTTGACCGGCTGCAGGGCGCTCTTCCGCCGACAACTTACCTAAGCTTTTTAACTGCTCAGTCAACAATCCTTTTTTGCCCATGTACTCAACCCGCACGGCGTCAAGCTCTTGCGGACTAGTCGCGGCAGCGATGGCAGCTTCGGCCTTCGCAACAATGTCATTTAACTCCATGACCTTCCTCGGTGATGTGTTTTTTAGAAAGCGCTTATGATAGCGAAAAACCATAAAAAAAGGGAGCAATCATGCTCCCTTTTTCAACTTTATTCATGGCTTACAGAGAGCTTTTAGCTTTCTCTACTAGCGCAGCAAAACCATTTTGGTCGTGTACTGCGATGTCGGCCAGAATTTTACGATCGATTTCAACAGATGCTTTTTTCAAACCGTTGATAAAGCGGCTGTAAGACAAACCGTTTTGACGTGCCGCAGCGTTGATACGCACAATCCACAATTGACGGAATTGACGTTTCTTGTTGCGACGGTCACGGTATGCATATTGACCTGCTTTGATAACTGCTTGCTTCGCTACGCGATAAACGCGTGAACGAGCACCATAATAACCTTTCGCCTGCTTCAGGACTTTCTTGTGACGCGCTCGCGCGATCACACCACGTTTTACTCGTGCCATTTGCTATCTCCTTTCCTTACGCGAACGGTAACATACGCTGAACTAAGCCAACATCGGCTTCGTGCACCATGCTTTTAGCACGCAGGTGACGCTTCCGCTTTGAGCTCTTTTTGGTCAGGATGTGACGCAAATGAGACTGTTTACATTTAAAGCCGCCTGAAGCGGTTTTTTTGAAGCGCTTAGAAGCGCCCTTTTTCGATTTCATTTTCGGCATGAAAACTACTCCGCATTGTTAATTACAAGTGTAACAGGGTGAGGTCGGCCAATGCCTTCCTACTTGTGGACCACAGTTACTTCTTAGCAGGGGCCAGAACCATAATCATCTGGCGACCCTCAGCCCGTCTTGGGAACGACTCAACAGTTGAGATCTCTTGCAAATCGTCTTTGATACGATTCAACAATTCGATACCAAGCTCTTGGTGCGCCATTTCACGGCCACGGAAACGAACGGTGACTTTTGTTTTGTCACCTCCCTCGAGGAAGCGAGTCAGGTTGCGTAGTTTTACCTGGTAATCGCCCTCATCAGTGCCAGGACGGAATTTTACTTCCTTGACCTGAATTTGCTTCTGATTTTTCTTTTGCTCTTTAGCGTTCTTAGCTTTTTCGTAGAGGAACTTACCATAATCCATCAGACGACACACTGGTGGCTCCGCATTTGGGCTAATTTCCACCAGATCAACACCGGCCTCTTCGGCCTTTTCAAGAGCTTCTTGAATACTTACGACACCAATCTGTTCACCTTCAACGCCGATCAAGCGCACTTCGTTAACGCGAATTTCGTCATTGATACGATTTTTGTCAGCAGCTTTCTGAGTTCTTTTTCCGCCTTTAATGGGTCATTCCTCCAATCAATTAACTAATTTTGCGACTACCTACTTCGTCTTGCAGCTCAGCAATAAATTGCTCCAGGCCTTTTACGCCTTGGTCTTCGCCGCGACGGGTACGTACCGCAACCGCTTGGTTTTCGACTTCTTTGTCGCCGACAACCAACATATAAGGAACACGTTTTAATGTGTGCTCGCGAATTTTAAAGCCTATTTTCTCATTTCTCAAGTCGGCTGTCGCCCTAAATCCGAGTTTATTCAACTCTTTTACGGTATTTTTGACGTAATCAGCCTGATTATCGGTGATATTCATCACCACAATCTGCGTTGGCGCAAGCCAAAGTGGGAAATAACCCGCGTATTCTTCAATGAGAATACCCATGAAACGTTCGAGCGAGCCCAAAATAGCGCGGTGAATCATTACCGGCGTGTGACGCTCGTTATCTTCACCTACATAGGTTGCGCCTAAACGACCTGGTAATGCGAAATCGAGCTGCACAGTACCACACTGCCATGCACGGCCCAAACAGTCATGTAAAGTGAATTCAATTTTAGGACCATAAAATGCGCCCTCACCTGGCAAATACTCAAACTCAATGCCATTGTTCTTCAATGCTTCCGCAAGTGCTTGTTCAGCGTGGTCCCAAGTTGCATCGTCACCTAAACGCTTCTCCGGACGGGTCGATAGCTTCACCACAATGTCTTCAAAACCAAACGTCTTGTAGGTTTCATACACCATTTGGATGCAGCCACTGACTTCTTCTTGTACTTGCTCTGGAGTACAGAAGATGTGTGCATCATCCTGGGTAAAACCACGTACGCGCATCAAGCCATGCAAAGCGCCCGACGGTTCATTACGGTGGCAGCAACCAAACTCAGCCATACGCAACGGTAAGTCACGATAGGATTTTAAACCTTGGTTAAAGATCTGCACGTGGCCTGGACAGTTCATCGGCTTAATCGCGTATTCACGACTTTCCGAGGCGGTGGTAAACATCAGCTCAGAGAACTTCTCCCAGTGTCCTGACTTTTCCCACAGTACGCGGTCCATCATGAACGGGCCTTTCACTTCCTGATAGTCGTACTCGCGCAGTTTTTCGCGAACATAGTTTTCCAACTCTTGGAAAATGGTCCAACCGTTGTGGTGCCAGAACACCATACCAGGTGCTTCTTCTTGCCAGTGGAATAAATCTTGCGACTTACCGATTTTACGGTGATCACGCTTTTCAGCTTCTTCAAGACGCTGCAAATAAGCTTTTAACTGTTTCTTGTCTGACCATGCGGTGCCGTAGATACGCTGCAACATCTTATTGTCTGAGTTGCCGCGCCAGTAAGCGCCCGCCACTTTCATAATCTTGAAGTGTTGACAGAACTTCATGTTCGGCACGTGCGGTCCTCGGCACATGTCGACGTATTCTTCGTGATGATAGAGCGCAGGACGGTCGTCTTGGCTAATATTTTCATCAAGAATTTCAATCTTGTACGGTTCGTGACGGCCAACAAAAGCTTCGCGCGCTTCTTGCCAGCTCACCTTATTCTTCACCACTTCATATTCGGTCTTCGCAAGCTCTTTCATGCGCTTTTCGAGCGCATCAAGGTCGTCTTGGGTCAGAGCTTTATCAAGATCAACGTCATAATAAAAGCCGTTATCGATAACTGGGCCAATCGCCATTTTGACTTGCGGGAATAACTGTTTTAACGCATGACCTAAAAGGTGCGCGCACGAGTGGCGGATAATCTCAACGCCTTCCTCGTCTTTCGGGGTAATAATATGAACCGTCGAATCTTCGGTGATAAGGTCACAGGCATCCGCCAATTCACCATTAATTTTTCCCGCCACGGTCGCTTTTGCGAGGCCAGGGCCGATGTCTTGGGCTACTTCGAGGATTGAGACAGGTTTATCGAAAGCGCGTTGACTTCCATCAGGCAGCGTTACTACAGGCATTCTTTTGTTCCTTTAACAGTGGTGGCACCTACCAAGTGTCACTTGTGATTCAACGATAAGCGGACACTATACCCGATGGCTGCAACGCACGCAATGCAACGCTTGGCCTCGATTTACGCAACAGGTAAGATAGCCCGCTATGGAATCTATACTTGGCCCATTGGCCGCCCTTTTCGCTGCGCTCTTTTGGGCCCTTGCTACCCTGCTTTACAGTCAGGCCGGTAGCTATTTGTCCGCCAGTCAGTTGAACTTGGTCAAAGGCTTTGTCGCCGTGCCCCTGCTGTTCATAGTCGGTCTCATCACCCAGCAACTCGTGCACTTCGACGGCAGCACCGCCGCTTGGCTGCTACTAGCTAGTGGCGTCATTGGTATCACGCTTGGCGATACGTTGTATTTCACCGCACTCCGTCGCATTGGTCCTTGGTACACCATGTTGTTCGAGTACCTTGCTCCTCCCTTTGCTGCCATCATCGCCTGGCTTTGGCTACGCGAAGCAATGAGTACAAACGAGGTGCTGGCGGCTTTAGTAGTCCTGCTGGGCATCATTATCATTACCACCGAGCGCAATCCGCAGCGTCCACAAACTGCACTGAATTTAGCCGGTATGAGCGCCGCCACCGGTGCGGCGTTGTGCCAAGCGCTTGGACTGGTCATGGCCTTCGAAGCCCTCGCAAGTTTTGAGGTCAATCCGTTACAAGCTGCTTTCGTACGCCTTGCCGCCGGCACCGCGGCCCTCACCATCGCATTAGTGCTGCTTAAGCCGAAAATGTTCTTGCAAACCAAAGCAGCCCTTCGTCATACCTCACTGCCGTGGCTACTCGTTGCCATTTTTATGGGCACCTTCTTGGCCATCTGGCTACAACAAACCGCGATTGCCTACATGCACCCTGGACTAGCGCAAACTCTGCTCGCTACCGCACCATTATGGCTTATTCCAATTCAATGGTGGCGCGGCGAGCCACCTACTGTACGCAGCATCCTTGGCGCACTCATCGCCGCTATCGGCATTGCCGCATTGTTCTTGCGCTGATGTTTTACGTTAATTTGATACCGTGTCACATGGCGCGAACGCTTTCTTTGCACCATACTCAGCTTAACTAGAAACGTAAGCGAGAGGCATACCATGAATGTTGAAAAACTTCACGATGCCGCAGTGCGCTGTCCTCATTGCGGCCATCAGATTCACGTCAGCATCGACGTGTCACAAGGCGATCAAGATTATCAAGACGAGTGCCCAGCCTGCGGCAGTGATGTGCATTTAGATGTACACGTCGACGACGCGCAAGACAAAATCATCGTCAAAGTACTAGAAGAATAAAAAGCGTTGTTTGATGTTCGCTGTTCGCACGCTCGCTTAGGCTCGCTCTTTGTTTAAACAAACAACGAACAGCGAATAGCGAACATCGCTTTTAGCGCTTTTGCTCTAGGTAGCGGTTTACTGTGTCGACGATCGTGATGGTTTGTTGATCAAACTCTAGATTCACCTTATCGCCCGGTTTCATACCGGCCAGATTTGTTAAACGCAGCGTTTCTGGAATCAAATGCAGTGAGAATTGACTGTCGTGTACCTGACCGATGGTGAGGCTTGCCCCGTTAACGCTAATAAAGCCCTTTGCAAATACGTAAGGACTAAATTCGGGCGGAAACGCAATCCACATCGCAACGTTATCAGCGCTTTCGGTAATGGTCTCAAGAGTGCCGGTGGTATGAATATGGCCTGAGACATGATGCCCGCCTATTTCATCACCCACCTTTAACGAGCGCTCTAGGTTAACTTTGCTGCCGACCGCCAACGCCCCCAAGTTAGTCAGTTTGAGGGTTTCGTCGATCACATCAAAACGCACGGTATCTGTGCTAAATTGAACCACTGTTAAGCAACAACCGTTAATAGCTATACTGGCACCGATTTCGAGATTCGTAAGGAACTGGGGTGCAACTTTTAGGGTCAACTGACGAAATTGTTCACGTTGATCAATCGCAGTAATTTCAGCTTGGGTTTGTACGATACCGGTAAACATGATGCGTGAATGGCTCCAACGACAAAGAATGAACACTATTGTACGGTCTCTGCGCGGGCTTGGCTATGCTTCTGTAGCGTTTGTGCTCATGGCGTGCAGTGATGTCCCGACCGCTCTTGCACCCTTGCACGACTACCAAACTCGGATCGCCAACACGTTGGCACGCGAGACGATTGAGTATCAATCGGTATCAGTGCCGCAACTACCAGATGTGCGCGAACTTCGCGTTGAGGTGCCACGCGTAAGCGTTTCACTGTTAGATTCATGGCGCCTTGACCAATGTGCGGCGGGTCAGTTAATTGCCCAGCGCAACAGCGCCCTCGGTAAGCTCGAAGGCGGACTCACTCGTTATTTTTTTGACCGCAGGCTTACTCAGGCTATTGCGAGCTGTATTGAAGACCTAGAGCTCAGCGGAGAAGCGGCGTTAGCGTCACGGTTACAGAAAGCCTATACTGAAAAATTAGCAACCTTACCCGCAAGTAAACAGTTGGCGATAGCAACGGACGATGCCCTGCGCCATACTCTGCGTGTTGCGGCAACAAGTCACAAAACAGCGGATGATGATGCTTTTGCTGCGGCACTCGCCGCGTTTGATCCGCTGTTGGCGGTGTTAACAGCTTCCGCGACGGACGCCACGGCGATAGATGAGCAGCAACTTGAACAAGCGCTCGAACACCTGCACCAGACCGATTATCTGCCCAAGTTATGGCGTACGCTGCATGAGCTAGACACCTACCTAATTCAGCTAGAGCCTTTGCTAAACGACCTTCCTACAGCTGCAGGCTGCACTAGCGCTGGGCGACCGGAGCGTGCTGAAGTGCTGCATACGGTTTTCTTGAAGTTCTTTATTCAACGAGTGCAGCCGCAACTTGCTGGCTTTACACGGCAAGGCTATGAGGTCAACGAGCGCTTACAGCAACTCACAAAAGTTACGGAACAAGCGGCATTGCAAGATTACTTACAACAATTACAGACATTGACCCAACGCTTAAATCAACGCAGTCGTGCGCATGTGCAACCTTGGCAAGATTTCTTTACCGCTTGCGGCTTTAAACCAGGCTAACTACCTCTCTTGGTGTATCGACAATGTTCAGGTATTATTGATAATAATTCTCATTAAGAATCCAATTTACTTTTAGAGGACTTATCTATGAAACGTACGCTTGCTACTTTAACGTTCACCGCATTAATGTCTGCTACTCTTGGTCTTGGCATTGCACACGCCGATGAGGACCAGCGTTATGAACACTTTAAAGGTCAACCAGCAAAGAATCTCAATCAAGCACTGTTTAACTTGGCTAATTTCAACGCAAAGTTAGAAGAGATCATGGCCAAAGACGAGTTAACGGCGAATGACATGGCCACCATTCATCAATTGAGCTACACCCTTGAAAACGCGTTACAGCGCCTCGATGAAGAAGTGGACACCATGCAAGAAGTGCTGGAAGAAGTGCATCTTGCTTCGGAAAGCATGGATTATGAAACGGTGAAGAAACAAGGTAAAGTTTACCTCGAATCGACCGGTAAAATCGTGAAAAAATAAGGAATCGTATGCACTTTAGCAGTACCTCGAGTTATATCGTTGCGGACGAATTGGCATTGGCGGTGAACGCCGCAGTAACGCTTGAAAAGCCGTTGTTGTTGAAAGGTGAGCCAGGTACTGGCAAAACACGCTTGGCCGAAGAACTGGCCGCGAGTTTAGGCGTACCGTTGCTACGGTGGCAGATCAAATCAACCACCAAGGCACAACAAGGACTTTATGAGTACGACGCGGTGTCACGTCTGCGCGATAGTCAGCTCGGTAGCGATAAAGTGCATGATATTGCCAACTATATTAAACCGGGCAAGCTTTGGCAGGCCTTCACCGCCCCAGAGCGCCCGGTGTTATTGATCGATGAGATCGATAAAGCCGACATTGAGTTTCCCAATGATTTGCTGCACGAGCTAGATCAGATGGAATTCCATGTCTACGAAACTGGCGAACAAATCTCTGCCAAGCACCGCCCTATCGTGGTGATCACTTCGAATAATGAGAAAGAGTTGCCCGACGCCTTTTTGCGTCGCTGTTTCTTCCATTACATCAACTTCCCTGATGCCGATACCTTGGCACAGATAGTCCGTGTGCATCACCCCGATATTCAGCGTGATTTGCTGCAAACCGCATTGGAAGTCTTTTTTGATGTCCGCAAATTACCGAATTTGAAGAAGAAGCCTTCAACTTCGGAGCTCATTGATTGGCTCAAGCTGCTATTGGTTGAAGACATCGGCGTGCGTGAACTGAAAGATAGCAACGGCCTCATGCCGATGTTTGGTGCATTACTGAAAAACGAGCAAGACGTGCAATTGGTTGAAAAACTAGCGTTTATGACGCGCCGCCGAGAAAGCTAATGCTCATTGAGTTTTTCTTCTCGCTACGCAAGCACGGCCTAAAAACCAGTATTACTGAGTTGATGGACCTGCTTTCAGCGCTTGAAAAGCAAGTGGTGTTTGCCGATGTTGAAGCCTTTTATTATCTGGCGCGCTTAACTTTGGTCAAAGACGAAAGTCAGTTCGACCGCTTTGACCGTGCGTTCGCGGAATACTTCGAGGGCGTCGAACAAGTTGATCTTGCCAGTGCCATTCCAGAAGACTGGCTGCGCCGCTCGCTGCAACGCCAGCTTACCGAAGAGGACAAAGCCAAGCTGCAAAGCATGGGTGGCTTAGACGAGCTATTGAAAGCCTTTCAAGAGCGCATGAAAGAGCAGCAAGAACGTCACGCTGGCGGTAACAAATGGATTGGTACCGGTGGTACATCCCCATTTGGAGCCTATGGTTACAACCCTGAGGGAATTCGTATCGGCCAAGAAGGTTCGAATGCGCGCCGCGCTGTCAAAGTCTGGGACAAGCGTGAGTTTCGTGACCTCGACACCGAAGGCGAGCTGAACAACCGCACCATGCAACTTGCATTACGTAAGCTACGTAAATTCGCCCGCACCGGCAGCGCCGAAGAGCTCGACCTAGATGAAACCATTCGCGCTACTTCACAAAAGGCAGGTTTGCTTGACTTAAAATGGCGCCCTGAACGCCATAATGCGGTCAAAGTCTTGTTATTGTTTGACGTGGGTGGCTCGATGGATGATTTCATTTATGAGTGTCAGCAGCTCTTTGCTGCAGCCCGTAGTGAATTCAAGCACCTAGAGTTTTATTACTTTCATAACTGTGTTTATGAAGAGGTGTGGCAATCGAACGAACGCCGTTTTAGCGAAAAAACATCAACTCGTGAGCTCATCAATAAGTATGGGCGCGATTACAAGCTCATTTTTGTCGGTGATGCGACGATGGGTCCCTACGAAATAGCCTATCCTGGCGGCAGTGTTGAGCATTGGAATGAGGAGCCCGGACAAGTGTGGATGCGCCGCTTGTTAAACCATTTCGATAACGCGGTGTGGCTCAACCCGCAACCGCTGGAACACTGGAAGTGGCATCATTCGATCGACATGATGCACGAGCTCATGGGGGGCCGCATGTACCCCATGACGCTTGATGGTATCAGCGAAGCCATTACGACGCTGTTGAGAAAATCTGCAACAACTGCCCCCGTTTCTTAAGCAAGTCGGCGAGGGTGAACTCTCGTAAATAGTCGTAAAAGAGCTCTTTGCCGCGCGCCACAATGCCATTAAGTTCACACGCTGGTAGTGCCACACAATAAGGGTTGTGGCACTCAATCCACGGCTCATCGCCCTCAAGCTGACGTATCACATAGTCCAAACGGATTTCATTCGGTGCTTTAGCCAAGAAAAAGCCGCCATTTTTGCCGCGACGTGTTTCAATCAACTGCAAACGGCCCAAATGATGGACCACTTTGTTGACGTGATTACTCGACAAACTGAAGGTTTCACAAATGTCTTTGATCGTGGTTAAGCGCTCGGGTGCTGTGGAACCTTCACCTGCGGCTTTATTCGAGCTCTCCTTGGCGCCCAGGTACATCAAGATCCGTAAACCATAATCAGTGTATTTTTTTAATTGCATTCGCTCAGCCTACCCTTTGCAGAGATTTACACTCGTAAACTTGATTTCAGTCAAAGATACATGAATAATGCATATTATAAAACATGCATTAAGGATGTGGGTTATGACAGCTCAAACGTTATTACGCTACGCTAACACCGCGATGGTGACTTTTCTCGCCCTTTTCTGTCTTGTCGCTTATGTAGCTTGGGGTATGGAATCACAACTCCCGCTTATGTTGATTGCAGTCTTGCACTTCCTACAAATACTGCTGGCCGGACTTTTTAAAGTCTCCTACGTGGTGCGCTTGATCGCTCAGAATCAATTGGGCTTGGCGCTGCGCTAACGACCGTAACATCGGCTGAGGCGAGACGTTTGAGTAAATTCAGTCGACGCCGCAATGGCCACCAGTCGTAAAGAAAGATTTCGAGGGGGCGCCACATCGCCACCCACCCCGCAATGATCAGACCGTGCGCAATCAAACTCGGCAAAGTTTCCGCCGCGAACCGTGTTTCTAAAAACTCACTCAAAATATGGCAGGCGATAAGAAATGTAAGACCTACCACAAGGCTCATACGACCATTACGAAAGAGTCGATGAAGCTTGTGTTGTTGAACCGTTGCACGCGCCGAATAATAGTTTCGCACCGCATCGTGCGCCCTACTCTGTGCCTTGGCTAAGTCGCCAGCCTCTAAAATCTGTAGCGCTATTTTAAACGTTCCCTCACGCGGTAACTCATCTGCCCAGCCCTCAATAAAATCATCTGCAGCCGGATCAAGGTCACGCCCCACAAATGGTGTGGGGTCTAAAGAGTTAAAGAGCTGTTCAATTCGTTCTAGCTTAATTTGAATGACATGCTGCATCGGTTGGCTCATCAAGTGGTGCAAGTTTGCTGTGTTAATCAGGATATACCGCGATCTGCTGAAATGTTAGACAAACAGTTCTCCAACCCGCGATTTTTAGCAAAAATGGCTTGCACCTCTACCGTAGAATGAATAATATAGCGGCCGTTCACGCAACGTGAGCAAGCTTCTCAAAATGTACGACCGTAGCTCAGTTGGTTAGAGCGCTACCTTGACATGGTAGAGGTCGGTGGTTCGAATCCACTCGGTCGTACCAACTCCTAAGAATGCTCCAGCCCTTTAATTATATAGCTCCCAGCGGCTTATTACCTTTGAGTTCTCAATAAAGTTAACTCTGAAAATTTTGAGTGTGACCAAACTGTGACCATATCGTGACCATCTTGTTTACCACTCCGCTGTTTGCTCGATTGAACGTCTTGCAGCAAGCGGAATTAGCTACCTCTCCGTTTTTGAATAGTTATTCAGCACGCCTAGCCCAATATGGCAGAGGCAACGAGAACATTGGCGTCCGCTGTGTGCCATTAGCGGACGTAACGCCCGCGGTCGGCTAGTCTGGAGCGCAGCGGAAAACCAGCCCGATAACAAACATTTGTTATTCATCATCATCCCAAACTTGCTGAGCAACGCGATGAAGGATTTCATTAGATATGTGTTCAGAGAGTTTACACAAATTGATATTTTGTCCAACCTCTGCTTGCAACTTGCCTCTTAGTGCTCTTTCCACTGTTTTTCCATGCATATACCTTCGACGGTCGCCATCATAGTTTCGAGCGCACTCCAAAGATATAGTGCCGGCGTTTGGCTTATCTCCACCTCTGTATGATTCTTGAAGTTTTCGATTGTGAATAGTATTTATATACTTTTCCAAGATCTTGTCTCTGCATTCATCCAGGCATTCGTTAATTAGTTCCTGTACCCTTTCTTGATTAGTTTGTGGGTATAAATGCACAATGTGATTTTCATTAATAAAGTGACTCTCTGCGTCATTTCCTTCAGTTATAAAAACACGAATTCCTACATGTTCAAGAGTTTGCCTATATCTCGTAATCTCTTGTTCTGACATATAGTCTCTGTCTCGGTGCACGACGACCTTCGTTCCTGGGGCATGGTCAGTGATAAATGAATTCAAGGCTAAAGCGACGTGCACATTTGAACATCCATTATACGACCATGTTTGGAATTCTTCAGGTACAAATCCAGAAGCTTCTGCAAGCAACTCAATATAATCAGTATCGGTATCCTCTGTTAGGATTACACACGGTATCTTACCGTTTCTAAGCTGATCACCTCTATCGAGCGCTCCTATTTCTAGCAAAATACTTCGCTCAACATCCTCGGCATCTTCCACTAAACAACAGTTGTTAATCCAATGAACATTTGAATCGATTTTTATCGCCTCAAAGAAATGCCTAGAATGTGTTGAGATTAATAGTTGGCAACCAGTTTCATCGTGTAACTCTTTTAACAGTCTAGCGAGAACCCGTTGGTTGTTCGGATGCAAGTGGGAATCAGGTTCATCCAAAATTAGTAGTGATGGCTTATATAGATAGTAATAAGCCAATATTTGGATGGCCTGAAGAATTCCTGTCCCGCATGAATCTATAGGTAAAGAGACTTCGTTGTTAGTTACTCTAGCTTCAATGTGCTCATCTAAATTAGGATCAAACGCCACATCTATTTCATAATCAGGAAATACAGTTTGAAACTTTTTCTTAAAGCTATGCCACGATTCCTGATCTCTTGATAGCAATAAAAGAATATTTCGGAATACGCTATTAGAATCGCCTTTAGCTGCTGCCTTTCGAACAACAGATGGCGGCCTATACTCCTCTGTAGCTGGTATTCCTGCTAAACCCGGTACAATAATAGAATACGGATTTTCGATACTCTGTAGTTTCTCCCCTAGCTCCTTGCCTTCTATTGCAGTGGCTATATTTCTATTTTTTCCTTTTCTTATCGTAACCGTAGAACTTGTTTCATCATTGAAGGTCACCCTAATTGCATTCTCAAGTCTAGTCTGAAGGTGCCCTGAAGGGGCGAGTGCTTCTATATCCCTGAGAGGAGAATATATTAGGGATTCGCTGGAAAGAGACGATGGACAACGGTCCCCTTTCCAACGAGCATTTTGCTGCGCCGTCGATTGGGCGATTGAAACTGAAAACTGAATAGCTTGTTGAATGCTACTTTTTCCCGAATTGTTTGATCCTATTAGCAAATTAATTCCCTCTAAAGGAACTTCAATTTCATCGATATTCTTGAATTTTTCAATTTTAATGCTTCGTAACAAAATGTATTCCTTTCCTTAGATTTACTAATCGCTTCAATAAACGATCAGCTTTGCTGCAACCGAAGTCTAAAGCACTTAGTTGGTGAACTTTTTATGTTTTTAACTCTTGAGCGTCATCATCGTCAATAGATGCAATAGGTATCGGAGTTATAAGCCATATTATTTCCTTTTAAAGTATTAACGCGGCATTACAGCGAGCGAAGCGCTCCACGTTTTTGTGTCCCAGCAGAACGCGTTAGCGGACTGCGATTCAAATACATTGTTAGGAACTTTTATAAAAGGTGTTGAGAGTATTATCCTTGAAAAGCTGGGAAGTCCAGCGCGCATATTTTTAATTCGCTCGATTAACAGTAAGCAACTTAAATTCACAACACAATAACGAAACGAGCCATAGTACTGAGTTAAGCGTGAACTGAATGATAGGTGTCATACACTCTTACTTGTAACAGGATGCGAGTCACTAGTTGAACTACGCAAAAAACTCAAAGGTCCGCTGTTCGCTCAAAGTAGACGCTAACGCCGTGCCTAACGCGACTCAATCTCAACAACTTTTTTTGCCTGAAAATAGCACCGTCAAATAAACTTGCCGCCAATATAGCCAGGCACGGCATAGGACCATTCTTCAGCCGAACGGCCACCCCGGCTGTATCGGTATTGACGCCAATAGATTGGAGATCGCGCATATCAGGGGAACCGATTTTGATCCCGAGCGTGTTGCTCGAAATGTAGTAGATGAAGTCCAATCTATCTAACGCCTTCAAAGGCTCGAGCCACTATAGCTCGCGTTAAACGGGCTTACTTTATCGCGTTGAGGAGTCCGCGCCCTCTATACTCACAATGACATCTAGACCACACTTGGCGCTAGGGTTATAAACAACTCGATACATTACGGACACGATGCCATTACTTTGATGGCGACGACCAAATAGGCAAACAATTCATCTAAGTCTTCAGTTGTGCATTTTAATGATGTTTTCGCATCTACACGTCCTTATTCTCATTTTTGTGCGACCAATAAAACAGCGCCAAACCGCCAATTATCATGATAATTGGGGCTATTAGCAGGAGGGTTGCTTGTGTTGTACTCATAATACCGTCCTTGTGTTAAAGAATCGCTGTCAGTGTAGCATTTTATCAATTTAAGTCTTTGAAATAGTATTTTTACGATGTTTTTCCCGGAAACATGTGGGCACAAACTTCATCTAATAAGCCCCGTTTTCGAGCCGAGTTATAAGCCCCGCCGCTACCTTTGGAGAAAGCAACTCTATACTTGTATTTTCGTGCTTCTTCCATCAGACGATCTTTTGTCCATTTAAGTTTTTTCGGGGCTTTCTGCATATGACCGCAAATTTCACCGATTAACCCTTGTCGTTGAGCAGCAGCATAAGCTTTACGATTCTTCGCCTCAAAGTCACTTTTGGTACTATATTTCAATGCCTCTGCTAACAACAATTCCTTAGTCCACTTAAGGCGAGACCCTCCTAATCCACCGGTGCGACTCCTATCATTCAAGACAATATATCCCCTCTTGGTATAGGTCTCGACATACTGCAATTCAAGCTCAGCAGCTCTTTCCACACTGAGATAGTCTGTCCTACCTTCAACCATTTCGAGCTCTCGATACTTTAGCGCTTAATTGAGCTCAACTAAGGCTTTATCTCCGAAAAGCTTCAGTCCCTTATGGAGACCATTAGTGGTAATTACTCGACTCATATCCTCTAGGTAGCTTAGCATAATAGAGGCGTTCCTAGATTGTGACGAACCGTAGCCATTGGGGTTTTTAATATAGTTTACCAATAGTTCATGATCAGGATGAAAATAATCGTATGAGCGTAATATATGGTAGGACGCTTCTACACTTCTAAGTAACTCATAAGACGAAACAAAACTCCTATTTTTTAGACAACTAATAAGCTCTTCTGCTGTAATCAATTTATTGCGGGGTAAATTGAGATTAAACACGGGCGCAATCTGCTCTAACCATGCTTCAACAGCGCTATGTGAATATTCTGGTACAGTTAGGCCACTGCGATACGAGGCTTTTGACTCTCTGAGCCGGCGTAACTGTCTAAGATCTTTAAACTGATTGCTGAATTGTTGTGTCAGTTCAGACTCTAAATCGTCAATACCAAAAGCCAAATGCCCCTGAGTTGCTAGGTACTTTATAAGTAGATCCCTAGAAACACAGTAAAGAAAATCTGCTCGCCAACCAGTGAGACGTGAATCATTTGGCCAAGTACCGATATATTCAACGGTCGAAATACACCTTTGAATCTCACCTGGAGATGGTGAGACTAGCTGACTTCGATCAAGCCAACTCCGAAATTCAGAATTAAAATCTACCAAAATATGAGATTCGTGCTTCAAATGCTGAACGAAAAGAGAGCCGCGGCTTTGCATGAAATAGAGCTGTTTGGGGCTCAGTAAGGTTACGCTATAACCTAGACTACGATACCTATTAGAAATCTTGCGTCCAGTTCCTCGCTCAGAAACAATCAATAGATCACGATCACTGAGTTGGTCTCGAGTGCCTCGCGTGCTAGAACCGAATTCAGCTATAGCAAACATAGTTACCTCGATCGAATTGCTGTATTAGCCACAGCGGCAAGAAAAATTGATAAAACGACAAATCCACAAAGAGCTTGAACGGTTACCCATATCCGGCCAAAAGATGTTATTGGAGTGATGTCACCGTAACCGAGTGTGGAAATTGTTACGCAAGTGAAGTAGATGGTATCGACAACTGATAAACTCTCAGCTTCTGAAAAGATAAAAGAGCTTAAGCTGTAATTCAAAACGCTAAACAGACTGATAACTATCAATAGCAAACGTAGAACATTTGAAGTCTTTAACCCATAACCGGATACAAAGTCATAAGTAAGGTGTCCCGCTTTTTTCTTAATATATTCCCATTTCCCGATTTTCTTTCGTTTTCTTTTAGAATCAAGATGAGCACTCTCGGCTCTCTTCATTCGATATATGCTCATCACAGCGTGCTCGGGTTGATGTTCGTCTGATGCGTTGCGGTAAAGGGCGTGGTATAGCCCAATTGCAATATTTGTATCACTGATGAGATCAAAGTTTTCTTCGAAGCAAAGCGGGTCTAGTAAACACCTACGAATTTTTATTTTCGAAGTGTTCGTATGAAAAAAGTTGCAGTCCGTAAACTCACAGTCACTTAATGAAGCACCAATAAACAAACACCGAATGAACTTGCAATTTATAAAGCGAATATTGCTTATATCAGTGTCTTTGAAAGACACTTCATCAAAAACTTTATCTTTAATGGTTATTGGTGTTCTCGACTCACTTTCAAACTTATCAGGATAGTAAAGCAGGTTTTTCCAAGTGCCATTTTTTTCACAAGCAAAAAATTGCTCCTGTGAGTTTACTCGGTCTCCGCTTATTCTAAATTGATTAGCCGGCACTATCTATCTCTTAAGGTTGTTAATAATTTTTAGATTGTTGATATTTATTTTGATGAGTTTGAATGCCAGTATCGGCAGAACCTAAACTCAATTACCACTTTTGTAGCTATCCACCTTGCAGCAATACGAGTACACCCATACAAACTAATTCATGCGGCGATAATAGCTATAATTCAACTGCAAAACTTATATCGCCGCCCGATTAGCCCAACTTTCGAGTTTATTCGGATTTGTTACCTTTCATAATGAAATAAATCCCCTGGCTCACAATTCAGAGCGCGACACAACCTATCGAGCACCTCAAGGTCCACCCTTGCTGCTTTACCATGATACATCCGGTGAAGTGTATTCCGGTTCACACCAGAGACCTTTTCCAAGTCCGTCATGTTAATACGTTTTTCCGCCATGACGACATGAAGTCGTAGTTCAGTCATAGGCTCTCCAGTCACGCTGCGAAACCAAATAGGTACATATCGAACCTAAACAGTCACACAAAACGGTTGCGCGATTATATTTTGAGTGTATATTGTGACTATATAGATACAATTCGTGTCTATATAGTTTTATTTTGCAATTAGGAGATATTACTATGAGTCGAACCTACCTGACAACTGAAGAGCTATCTGAGCGCATCAAGTATGAACCGCGAACCATACGAAACTATCTAAAAGACTCAGTTTTGCTTGAGGGCATACACTACTTCCGCCCCTTCGGTGGTCGCAAGATATTGTACATCTGGGAAAAAGTTGAAGCGGAGATGCTGGCTTCTGTGTTTATGGGCAATAAGGCCATCGGCTAAGGAGAGGTATTAGTGGCTTCAATTAACTCTCGTTCGGGAAAGTTGGTCGTTGACTTTCGCTATCAAGGAAAGCGTTGTCGTGAGACCACAGCCTTTAAAGATAATGCAGCTAATCGCCGCAAGCTAGCGGCAATAGTAGAGCGTTTAGAAGCGGAAATTACCCTAGGTACTTTTAAATACGAGGAGTATTTTCCCAACTCAGCGCGAGGCAAACAGCTATCGTATAACGCAAAACTTCGAGCGGCTGCTAACACTAGCGATGCTCCTAGCCTGGAGGACTTTTCTGAGCTTTGGTTTCGTGAGCGTGAAGGAGAATGGCGTAATACTTATCGAAAGAATGTCCGTCAAACGCTAGATAAGTATGTACTGCCTCTTCTTGGTGATTACAAAACCAATGAGCTTTCCAAAACTGACATCATGGAGTTTCGTTCGAAACTATTGGTAACGAAAACGAGCTCAAACAAACAGCTCGGTAATGACCGTATAAATAGAATCATGGGTGTACTTCGAATGATCATTAATGAGGCGGCAGATCGCTATGAATTCACAAATCCTTGGATGAACATTAAACAACTAAAAATCGGTCGTAGTGACATTGAACCTTTCACGCTAGAAGAAATTAAAAAGTTTCTTAATGGCGTTCGTCCGGACTTCCGTAATTACTACACGGTACGATTTTTTACCGGAATGCGCACTGGGGAAATAGACGGTTTATTTTGGGAGCATGTCGACTTTAAAAATCGACTTATTCTTGTTCGACAGGCAATCGTTGACAACGAGATTGTTCCAACCAAAACAGATGGCTCATTTCGCGAAATCTCAATGAGTCAAATGGTCTACGACGCTTTGCTCGCTCAAAAAGAGGTAACCCGGGGCAAAACAAACTTTGTATTCTGCTCACCGGATGGCTCGAATCTCCGCCATGGCAATGTTACGAAGCGTATTTGGTACCCTACCCTAGAATACCTGAACATACGCAAGCGTAATCCCTACCAGACCCGACATACAGCGGCCTCCTTATGGCTTTCCGCAGGCGAAAATGCTGAGTGGATTGCGCGCCAACTTGGCCATTCAAACACAACTATGTTATTCAAGATTTATTCTCGCTATGTGCCTAATTTAACGCGTAAAGATGGTTCGCTATTCGACAAAATTTTGGAAGATAAGATGATAAACGACGTGGACAAGGAGGATGTTTGATATGTTTACCAACCCTACTTTGATTTACGTTAGCAGTTCCAAGGATGTCCCCCGTCTTTGGTGCCCCAATGTAGCAATCTTTGAGCGCCTAATTCTTGCGTTCCCAAAAGGCGGTAAATCAGGTGTTCAACGATTCATCTGCCGCCCATTAAAACGCGGCACCACCATTACAGACACACAATTGAGACCTCCTCTCCATTCATATTCGGTCGAAGTCGCATGCGTGGTCGATAGCATTGAGCTATTCCGAAAGCCAACTGACGAAGAGCTAAGACTAGTAGACCGGTTACTCAGCGATGGCGTTAAATTGGGTAACGCTGAAGAGTATTCGCTGGCCGTTGTGCACCTCTCGCACTCAACAACCTAGGTAGAGCGAGAAATACTACTAAAGCCATCTTTTATAATGCAAAGCACCGTTGGAATAAATCGAATAATTGACACCTTTTCGAATATTTCGAATAATGAAAAGGGGGGGGCTATAGTTTTTGTGCTTAAAACCGAATTCGAGGAACCTCAATGACCAACACAACAAAACTTAAAACAGCAAGAGAAGTTGAACTGGCAAAACTTGCGAGTCAACATCTCTCAACACTATTAGAAACGAGTGGTAAAAACGCAAGGATCTATTACACGGATACCGATGATAAAAATCATGAAGTTGTGATTCCAACCACCGCGCTTGAGCCAATGATTAAAATGCTTGCTGAACTCGGAAAAGGGAATTCGGTCAGCGTAATCCCTACTCAAACAGAGCTTACAACTCAAGAGGCTGCCGACATGCTAAATATGTCGAGACCAACATTTATCAAGCTTCTTGAATCGAAGGAAATCCCCTACTCTCGCTCGGGAAATAGAAGAAAAGTCGCCTATGCCGATCTACTGCATTTCAAGAAGCTCTTAGAACGAAAAAGATTAGAGGTTATATCTGAATTATCAGCCTTAGATCAGGAAATGGATTTGGGCTACTAAAATACAAACACAGGCCCCCTCATCTCATAGCGGTTGCTATTTTGAGCCATGAGTTTCGCTGTAAGCTTCGGCTTCTGCTCGAATCATGATTGATACCATTGAGAATACATACTTCAATAATGACGTAGCTTGGTACAGCGCATTTTGCTTACGATCATCGCTAGACGGATGTTTTAGTCGTAAGTAATACTCCGCCCTACCGCGCTGCTTAATCTTTACGACTGGACGTTTTGTCGTAATACATAGCTCCTCCATGAATGATAGCGCCTCTTTTCTTTGAGCTCGCTGGGTTACCAAGTAGATGTACCAGCTCTTTAGGCTGATAAAAGGGCGCAATGATTCGACAAACCAATTTAGACGGTCACCGTTGCGGAAGCGAATACCAGCTTCACCTGGGTGAATATTTTCAATAAAAAACTCGGCTATTTCCAAGATGACCTTTCGCTGCTGCTCGTCTTTAAAATCGAGCATTTTATTGATGATGCGGCGCGCTAGATCGCGCTCTGCAATAGTGAACGGTTTTCGCGGAAGATAAACATCGTTTTTCTCATCTAGTTGACTTATCAGTCGACGATTCTTCACACGCGTACGATACTTAAGAAGCGCGCGAGCTTGGTCTCGGTAGCACTGGATAATATTTGAATTAACTTGATATAACTCGCTGATCTCATGATTGCTTTTACCCGCAACCACCGCTTGCAAAATATCGTGGACATCACTTGCGCTAGGTCGAAGTAAAAGAGTTTCGGAGGCAAACTCGATAACACGAGTTTGCCTTTGCTTCACAGCCACAATATCTTTCTTATTCGCCCTAGCTAGGTGCCGCAACAAACTCTGTCCATCGACAAAATCGGAGTTACTGCGTGGACGTTCTCGCACCGAGGATAAAGGTTTGGGATTTGGCAAGCATAAACGAGCAAGCTGAGCTTCCGCAAGACGCGTATACATCCTTACTTGAGCACGCGAGAAGTGCCAATCGGAAGTCGATAGTTTGATATGCCGCAGCAACGATGAAAAGTGCAAATAGTTTTTAAAAGTCACGCTTGGGGAAGTATGTCCAGCGAGTATTGCCAGCGCATAATAATGATCGATACGGACCATCGAACCACCAAAAACATGCTCGATAATACGCTCAGCGGTTGATCGTTCATGCCCTGACAAATAGCAGAACAAGTCTTCCTCGCCCTCAATCAAGATCTGTAAGTTGCTCAGAGCGGTGTGTCGAAAGTCATGAAATGTCAGTTTATTTTGCCCTGAAAGTGCCCTTAACCATGCAACCACTGACTGCCTAATTAACCATTCTGGCCAGACTTGACGAGGTGAATCTGCATCACAAAATAAGAGCTCAGTTACCTTTTTAGATCTTGCAAGACGTCTCTGATACCACTGATTAAAAAGTGATATCTCGTCATTATCCAGCAGCGCAAACAATGGAATATCTCGGCTCGAGCTAAGCGATTTTAATCGACCGAATGGATTATTGCGGACTCTCAGCCACCATTCGTGAGCAGTGGTTACATCTCTAAGGGTTAGTGTCAAAATTTCATTCATTCGCATTCCCGTTCGATAGGCCAGAATCGTGATAATTTGTATTGCAAATTTTGTGTCATCATCACAGCCTTTTGTATCTGGCAGTTTGGCAAGAACTGCTTGATAAAGTTTATTTGGTATATAACCTGTTCGGACGTATTCCTTACGATGCGAAATACGTGATTTGATTGGCTGCTCAAGACGCGGTAGCTGATAATTGATAACAAGAAATTCGTGGAAGCGTTCGAAACAGTCGCATAAGTAGTGATACGACTTATAACTCTTCTCACGCTCAATTTGTTCAAAATAACGCTCTTGATGACGTTCCCTTTCTTTTGCTCGCGCTTCTTGTGTTAGTCCTTTGGGAATTCTCGGCTTACCGGGAAGTTCCTGCGCCCCAACAGACAGCTCGGTATCATCTTCTGACTCACTTTGAGTGTATTCAATAGCTTGCCTATACAGTTCTTGTAAGTCACCGGCGGTCAGCTCGCTGAGATCATCAATCGTCACAGTAGCCATCAACCAATTGAGGCTGATCGCAGAGTGGTAACGTCGGCACGTAGAAATACTATTGTTGCGAAATTTTATGTGCGAGATAAACCAATTAACTAGGTACACAATGGCATCGTAGTGCGAATACTCATCTGCAATTTGTCTCAGTTCTTTTAGGACGCGCGGCCTACTCAAATTCTCCTTTTTCGATAGGACCTTGCTTAGTCGGTTATACAGATTTAATGAATCTAGCCCTAAAGCCTTTTTTATCCTCGTTCGGCTACTCTTTTCTGACTTATTCACGTGCACTCTGCTGTCCCCCTTAACATCAAGGCGTTCTATTGAGGGAGGCACTACAACCTGATTTAAAGTTGGGTTAACCATGTACTCAAAGCTTTGACTCGGTAGAGAGTATGTTTCGACCGTCGAGTTCGCTGTATGTCGCAGCGCAAACGAGTAATCACGACAACTTGTAGCAGCTGCATCGACGGCGAATTTCAATAATGATGTTACGCCAACGAACTTTTGCTCTTCTGCAACGAAAACTTCCGAGAGACTCTGCAGCACGTTACTTTTTTTAAGTAACTTGGGAATATCAGCTAATGTTTTTTCACATGCTATGGATTTGCGCTTCTTCAACTCCAACACCAAACCAGTCTGTAAGCCATTTAGAAAAATATATTCTGCATGCACTGCTCTACCATGTTTATCATAGCTATTTACCACTGAAGACTCAGAATTGGATAGACATACCCAGAGTAAAGGCGTGTTATCTAAGGCCGCAGACTTTATTTGCGCATGTTCATAACTCTGTGAAAAGAGAAATTGCAGCCAATGCCCAGAATTCTGCCCCGAGTGAAGAGCAATTGAAAATACTAAAAGGCAGCGTAAATCGATGTCCGTCATTTCTTCGAGAGAACAGTTTAACTCGTCTATCAGGCGCATCAGAATTGCCGCTCGTTGTGCTAAATTAACGGACAGGGCATTTCGAGTGGCCGGTTCACGCGTTACTTTAACCGTGACCGTGGGCAATGTGATCGATTTGGAATAAGTACTGTTAACGTGATCGCAGACGTTTTCAAAATACTTTACGGCTACGTAATAATCATCAGGAGACTGGTATTTCCCCCTTAGGTGTTCAGATACTTTTTGAACGTATACGTTTAACTGTTGTTCGGAGCCCGAGCCTGACAACAAATCTGGGTAAGAGCTTGAAATGAACCTTTGAACATTTCTCTCGATTTGCTCCCTTCGTTGCTCGATCTTTTTAAGCCGTTTTGCTCGCTCGGTAGTTTTCTCGAATTCTGTGACGACTCGCTGCTTTATATAATCTGGCAACGAAGTATATGCATTAAACCTGATGTGATCTGGTAATGGTAACGGACAATTTGAGACCTTGGTCTTCATTGCTTCTAAAAAGCGTTGAATTGTCTGGTTAAGTTGTTTTTCATCCCGATAAGTGTACGTAGAATAAAGGCCTTGGCTCATCTGTCCTTCAATATCGTGCGCCATGAAGTCATCGATAATCACCGAGTTCAAAGTCTCGTCTTGGTACATCCAAGTTCGTATTAGATGACGCGAAAAATTTAAAGGTACCGGAAACGAATTACTTAAAAAGTCTTCTAAAAAACTTGGTGTGATCGGTTCCAGTCCGGAGTCGCTAAAAATCTGGAAAGGTTGAGCTTCGCTTCGAACTATCAGTTCAATTCGATGACGTAATATTTCGGGGTGGCCGGCGGGCTCAACGAGGATCGCGGTAAGGTATTTTGTGTACTCAATCAACTGTTCTTTCAGCAGTGGGCACATGGGAACAATTCGCGCCATCCCTTCTCTTCGCTGCTTATCGTTGATGTAAATGCGGCAATTTACAAAGTCGAAATCTGCTAACGACGAGAATAAATCGCGCACCGGTCGTATACCCGTCGCCAGTTTAACCACAAGCACAACATAAACTGTGTAAGCGTTGTGAAGCTCTTTGTAATGCTGATTTAGATCTTCAGCAGACGTTTGAGAACTGCTCGACATGCCTTCTATCGTTTGCGCCAACTCTTCAATGAAGTTATAAAAGTACTGAAGGAAAAGAGTAAGCTTCTGAGTTTTCAGGCGTAAAGTTGAGCCGTAGCAGTCACCCTCTCCCACATGGCGATACAGCGACTCAAAGTCTTGTGATAACCGCCATTGTTCACATTCTTGTGATACCTCACTCCAGAATTGTAAATGCCGCTGTTGAGCACGCGCTGTATTTATTGTGCAGTAATACAAAGGCGTCCAATTGTCCGGTTGTAAACCTGTAACTGCGGCGGCTTCGCATCGTTCCTTCCAGACGCGACTCAAATGTAAGAACTGCCACGATGCCAATTGATTGATCGAGACACGTGAAATTTTACAAGCGGCACAAATATCCTGTAGCCGAGCGCTTATACGCTTCTCTGAAGGAATAGAATTAATAGTGTGCTTGAGAACATCATTACGCCAGAACAACGAGGGCAACAATATTCTTATTTCATTCATACGTTCCTCGAGGAGTCCGAGCCGCTGCACTTTTAGATGACTCGCGAGGTTTCGTTGAAGTTTGTATATTAAAGCTACAGAGGACAGCGATACCTGTAAATCATCGACCTCATGCTTTCTAATTATTAATGCTTTTGCGAGGGTATCGCGAGTTTGTGAGAGATAAATAATTAAAAATATCCATGCATCCACGTGAAAATGTTTCGACGATTCATCATGTAGTTCGAGTGCACCTATTAACAACTTCATATGCTGAAACGAGAGCAATTGCGGAACTGTGGCCAGGCCCAACTCTGCACGAATAATTCGTGAAATGACTGCACCAGCGCGCTTCTTACGTGCGAAATTATTCGCTTTAAGAGTACCAGAAAGCTTCGGTTTAGATTGGATAATCTCAGTATTCAGTTTCTCTTCAACTGCCACCTCTTCGCCGTCGCGCTTAGATGATTTCTTTCTTGATATCGGGGGCCGCAGTCTGGCGGGACGCTCGTCGTTGTGTGAATAGCGCATAGCAGAGGTACGAACACCCCCAACGACTCTATCTCGATTCGGCTGACTTGAAGTGTTACTCCAGAACTTTATAAATAATGCTTGGACCGGTCCCGAACGTTGGTAGGCGATCGTTTCAGATAAAGCTTTCTTTACAGGCGATTTCTCACGAGCGTTAACCTTTTCATTGAAACTCTCCCAGCTCGTTACGAAACTCTTTAAATTACCCTCCAGTTCGAGGTCAGGTAGCATCAAAGCATAATCTGTCCTTGACTGAGAGAGCCGTATTCTTCGCAAACCCGCGGCAACCGCCGGCATCAATATGCTCTCATTTTTCACAGTGACGAACTTGATGTAGTTTGCGAGAAGCGAAATACTTGCTACCGCTCCATAATATTGAAAGAGTCGCCAGTTCTCGTCAGAAAAGTCATTTCTACTGTTTGATACAGCAAGCATCGCAGCTAATGGGCTCTTATCAAGATTACCAACCAGTTCTTTATGCACCGGTTCAAACTCGCATGGCGACTTTGCCTCCGGGTAGCACGTCTTGTGTTTCATTAGGAAATGATCGAGGTACTTAAATACAAGCCTATGCTCCGCAACATTTGCGACTAAACGATGCTTAAATTCAACGTGAAGCTGCGCTAGATATGAAATAACAATGTTTGCGCTACGATCGCTTAGTTGGAATAGACCTAACTTTTTGAGAACCCGACCGATTTGATATTCGGTTAACCGTACCTCTCTTGATTCTTTGCCTTGCTCGGTTGCCGCACCCGCTAACTCGTTTAGCTTGTCACCTAAACCGTTATTCATGCTCACCCTCCCCAGTTAACAATTCCGCCAGAGTGGGCATTGAAGGTCTCACAGGTATTGATTTTTGGGTGTGGCTTTTAATTGATAGCTGCAGCGTGTGCTTTGATATGTTGATATGCTTTAGGAACCTTTCTTGAGTGAGCTTTCCGCCAAACAACGCCTGTTGTATTTCAATCGGGCAATCGCTTTGAAGGCGCTTGAACAGCACTCCGTACGATTGGTTTTTAAAGTAAGCGAGTGAACGAACCAAATCGCACCACGCCAGAGACGAAAGAAAATCATCGCTAACATCACGGTTTGAAATCGCAACAACGTTGTACGCCGAACTAGACTGCAGCATGATTTTATAGCTGACAAAACCACTCACAAGACGCGCCGGCTTATAGTTACGCTTATCTTCTTCTATGATAAGCGGTTCATGCACTATTACTGGGCTCGCGTAGATCAGGGAATCACGGAAACCGTCACTAAGTGTGGAGCCTTGAGGTAGATTTAGTTCGATGCCTTGCAGCATTCCCAGAATGGTCTCGGAAGCATTTGTTTTGCGAAGCTCAATAGCTTTGTATGGCCGCGCTGGGGCTTTAAACACGTGTCTAGTCTCCGTTCGTATTATTTGTTCAACGAAGACTATTATTCTAGATGTGGGATTAACTGCCAGAGTACAGACAGCCGTTTTTGGTGGCCTCTAAGCTTTATGAGAAAGCTTTTCTATTATGAACTCACTGCACATTACCTAGATTCAGTGGATATCTTTTTACTCAAATTTCAATCCCTACATTTTCTCGTTTAGATCTCACAAATGAAAACTCAATTGACCTGTGCCTCTGTAGGTAATCTGGGACGTAAATCGAGAAGATGAACATGTATGTACGTGTTACCTCCCAAAGCCTCTTGAACCCTGGTAGCCTCAGCCTTCAACAACGACAATAACTCTTCCGCATTGATCATGCGCTTCTCTTCGGGATGTTTCCATTTGCGATCTTTCGTCAGAGTTATAAGTAAAGCTCCTGCTCTACAGTTTTCGGCTGCCAAGTATTTCCTAGCTAATTGGCTTTCAATTGTATCGAGTAGTTCCTTGGCAGAGCGATTTGCATTTCCCAATTTCAATTCAACTACAGCTTCATGCATCGAAAGAGCGGAACGAAGGCGTATGTCTGTTTCCTTTTCATCCGCCGTTACCGCCTCCTGATCGACAGTGTAAAGAGAATTTGCAGCTATTCTTAATTCTCGTGCAATTACTCGGCGCATCACCCTCTCTTCTGATATTAACGCCCAAGCCTCTCTAGGTGATTCGTCGAGTAATAAAAGTTCATCAAGATCAAATAATCGGTCTTTCAATAGCGCGAACATAGCCTCATTGGTTGAGGCCGGTGCTTCACCACACCTATCAAGCTTCGATGCTTGAGTATCATCAAATAATTCAGCATCAATCTCATGTGCCCAACGTTCTTCTGCTACGGCCACAATGCGATCGTTAAAATGAGTACACGATTCATCTTCCGCTATCTCGAGCTTGGCAGCTAGTCCCTCCTCTCCTTTTGCATTAAGCAGAGCCGTCACAATGTTATTACGTGCATGTTCCGCACCGTCTCGAATATCTGGTGTATAGGCTCCTTCATGGTAAGCATCATCTTCAATTCGAACGTGACGATAGACTAGGCGAGTTAATCGGACTAATAATTGCGGAGAAAAATGCTCGTTATCCAATCGAACTCCATCACTGCGATCTCCAAAGAGATTTGCTAGCACTGTTACAGCTTCTGATCGCTCAGACGGCTCAATAGTTGCCAGCTCGTTTGTTAACGTCTCAACTCCCTCTGCGGGCTCTACCTGCAACAATATTGATAGCCAGACTAGACGTAGGTCCAACGGTAATTTTTGACTCAACCTTTTGTTAGCCCATAATCGAAGACTCCCTAGACTTGCAACATCGCCATACTTCAAAATAGCCTTAGTAACGAGACGAGCCCTTTCAGTCATCCCCATTAAATTATTGGGGTCATTAACATGATCTCCACCATTATCCAACCAAGACTCAAGGCGCGGTAAGAATAACCTTGCAACATGTTCCGACATATGTGCAATTCGGCTAAGCACGTTCGAATACCCATGGTTACCTGCTGGCTGGCTCAGCTCCCAAGACAACTCATTTCCTAGAGTTTTATCCACTGCATTAGGATGAATGACACTTAGATCTTCAATCCAATAAGGAAGGCCGTTAAGTTCAATTAGTGAGAATCTTAAGGCTAATTGCGCTTCGTCATTGCTAAGTTTTTCTGCCCAATTACGCTCTTCTGCTTCAGCGTAAACAGCGGCCAAACCAAGCTGCCATCGCACGAGATAAGTTTGGCGATCATTTTCGTGCCTTTCACTAGGAAAAGTTGGATATTCATCACGCCATATTTTCATCATTGTGCGTTGAAGCCGATCTGCAGTTTTCTTATCAAATTGCTTTTCAATAAGTCTGCGGTTCCAACCAGCTGAATGGCTGTTATCATTATCGTGACGCATTACACACCAGAGGTTCCAGGCGGTGCTCCAGCTCTGGTCAGCAGAAAACATTTTATCAGCCCGTGTGGCCACCTCGCGCCGAAACTGAATCCAACTGGCATGATACTTAGCTCTTCTTCGCTCTTCTTGCTGATTTCGCTTAGCTTGTTCTTTCTGCCAACGGCGCAAAGTTTTACTTTGCTTAGAAGGTTTGAGCCAATTATTAAATCTCTCAATCAACAATGGTTCACCCTCGATTAGGCAGCAAAGTCTTTCAATATACTCCTCCTTTGACTCCTTGTAAGGACCCAGATATAAAGCCGCCTCTAAGAGCATCGTACGCTCGCTCGTTAACCGCCTTGTGTCGCCGATAGCTTGATTGATCCAAGCTAAATCGCGCTCTGGCTTCAACTGCACCACTCCATCGTGAAGAGTAACTTCAGCGAAGCGTCTCCAAGGATCCGAAACTTCACGAAGCGATTGCATTAGGCTATCTTCGACCCAAAAAAGACGCGCATTATCTGGTGCTGCTAAATCATTCAGACGTTTACGAAGTGACTTTATCGGTTCATCGCTGCTATGCTCACGCTGGTGTACACGCAGACTAATTACACAGCTTCGCAGCCAATATTCGTTTATCTCTACATTAAGACCAAGTTCGCTCGTTGCAGCGAGCGCTCCACTTAGGTAGGCTCTCTCACAAACAATGTGGGGCCATTTTTCTTGCCATTTCAAATCCTCTGAAATTAACGTTAGTAGACCATCTCGAAGCTCCTCCAGGGAAGCGCGATCGAGTTCCGATGCCGCAATTATGCGTGGAAGTTGCCAATTAAGATCACCACCAATTCGTTCATCACTTTTTAGCCAACCAAGAGCCTTACAAAGCTTTTCAACTGACATATATTGAGGAAAAAGGCGTATTAGCGCTCCTCGTGATAACCTGTCAGGCCAGCGGTCGTCCGCATCTGCAATATCGGAAGAAATTATCTCTAGCCGCTCGTCAGCCAGTGCAATTAATGCCTCAATCGCCATTAATCGCTCTACAATATTCGCTTTAGCATTCTGAGTAATGTCGAACACAATATCTGCACAAGCCTTGATTTTGCCGACCTCGATGAGTCTGATTAGGACTGCTCGAACATCTGGATTTTCTACTCCTTTACGCCAACTCCTTTCGATTTCTACTGCCAATTCAACCGATGCAAATCGGTGAGCCTGAATAAGAGGTACATGAAGGCCCCTCCAACCTCCTAACCCGAAGCGTGCAACATAGGCATTAAGCGCTTGGTTCCGCTGTGCTTGGGTTAAAGACTCTGGGTCGCCTTCATTCAAAAGTACAGCTGGCTCATTGTCCCGCAAGAGCTCAAATACCCCATTTTCTTGCAAGGCTAACCACCCAGCCATGCCACGCTTAGAAGGACGAACAATCATTTTGCCTTTGGTCTCCGCAAAGATAAGTCGCTTCAGGGCCTTAAACGACATCCCTTGTTTTCTAAGCGTTATAAGCCGCATGGCTGCAAGATACTCGGCAACCGAACGGTGGTGAAAACGCACTCGTCCATATGACGCGAAACCAAAAAGAGCACGTTCCAATAGTGCTTTTCTTTCGTTAACATGCCAATCAGAGAGAATAACTGCCGGGTCGAGCGCCGCCTCTCCGTTTACGGTGTCTGATGCTGCACTATGACGGATAGTCAGGCGACGAGTCATCAGAAGCGCCAGCGCTAGCCGACTCGCTCCTTCAATCGCCTTGTCAACCGATAAATCCGAAGGTTCAGATCTTTCTTCTCGAGGTGACAATTTAACACGAACATTAGTGGCAACTTGCTCCTGATGTGTTCTGATACGCTTGTGTTCACGCCAATCCGCACACAATTCAATTAAGTCCTGGGGCCTGCGTGCAAACTCAAGAGCATTGCGCCGCGTTAAATCTTCGAAAAGCCGCTCAGGATCTCTCACGTCTTGGGCTTTACAAAAGTCGACGATCTGAACATCTGAAAGTGGCATTAGGGCCACAGTTCTCCAGTCAGGTATATTATTTTGGCCGGTATTATCGAGTTGCTCTCGGCTTTCTCCCATTGCGAGCTTCGCAAATTCTTCTTCATGAGATTCCGCAGATGGGGCCTTGGGAATGGGTAATATATTTCGAACTAGTTGTTCGTCGAGGGGGATGGGTCGAGTAGTTATAACGATACGAGCCCGATGAAGTTGCCCTTTCAGAGACCTTTTCAATCGTTTTAGCGCGCGTTCAAATGAGCCCATTGTCAACTGTAGTTCGTCAAACGAATCCAAAAAGAATGTCGCAATTTCCGACTGCGAAACACACCAAGTATTTAGACGGTCTTCTTCTTCCGGCTCTAATAGACTACAAAGATCTTCTGTTGCTAGGGCAGATAATTCAATGAAGAATGCAGCACCACCGGAAGACCAAAGTCGTTGTGACTGTTTTCGGCATTCATGGGTTTTTCCTGCTCCTGCCTCTGAAATAATCAGAACCCGTTTTGACTGAAGCAGATCATCCCAAGTGTCTCCACGAGACCAGCCTAACCCAATTAAAAAAGATTGATCGTCAGCTTCGGTGACCTTTCCATCAGGAATATCAATAAAAGTCCGTTCTATCATGAGTCAAATGCCACCTATCGAATTCCGAAAAAGTTATTGAGTGAGCCATACATTACTGATGTATAAAATTTTTAGAATTAGTTACTGAAACAAAGCAAGCGTCGGACATGTTCGACCTTTTGATCTAGCATAAAGGCTTTCCTTACCTTTTGGGGAGCGCCTAAAACCTCCGATGTGCAGCCTAAGGTTTAGGTCCTTAAACTGGCCATTACTCTCCTCTATTTTTACTCATAAAGGAAAGTATGAGTGCAATTGCAACTAGAGACGCGCCAAGCATTTGCATAGAAAGACGTAATGCATCAATAGTACCAAGTGGCGTGTTGCCATATTCTGTTCCATACATTATCGGCTCCCAGAGCCAAGAGTACTCGCTGCGGACCAAATTCCCTTGTATTGCCAAATTAAATGGCGGGTATAACACCATTGATGAAATTAAAAGAACGTAAAGTATCAAAATCAATCTTTGAGGGTTATTCATGCGCTCCTCCTAAATTTTTTAACTGTGCGCCACGACAACGACACATCCTATTTCGTGACAAAGGTCTTGATAAGCTTCAAAGATTCAGCGTGAAGTTCGTCATAAAAAGACTCCATTAAATCCTCAACGACATAAGTTCTCAGTTCTATATCAATATCTTGACGACAAAGCCTTGCTTTTTTTTACGTGGAATTATACCGCTATCGAGCCTAATTAAGCGCCTGTGCTTGGACACGTTGACTAAATATTCGAGCTCAATATAAGCAGTAGATTTTCTTAACCGAATGATTGAATCTGTGCCTAGAGCATACATATCTGACTTTTCACAAAATTCGCGGATAGAGTTCCAGTTCAAATGTCTATCCTCAGTATCATTTTTCACTTCTAAAAATAAATTTAGTAAGTACGGCACCGATTCAACGAACGCATGTAACGCTCTCAAAAATGCAAATGCATGTGCTTCGAAAGAAGTTCTCAAATTATTTGGGTTTGCGCTAGTAGATTCCCAAATACAACGCCCATATGCACGATCGACAAACATAGAATGTGACTTTCGGAACTCTTCGAAATGGAAGCGAATATAATCATCCTGACGGCTAAGGCTAGAGAAGGCAACATCCGCCTTAGCCCTAATATCTTCTGGAAGATTAGGCCTCAATTGATCTTCGAAGTCAGAACGCTTTAATTGAATTTGTTCATCACCCACTAAACAATCTCCCAGCCATGGCATCCAGTCGCTGCTTCACTTTCGCCCAGTCGGGCATGACCTGACCCATCAGGCGATAGAATCGCTCACTGTGGTTGTGTTCGGCAATATGACAAAGCTCATGCAGGATTACGTAGTCGATGCAATCACGCGGAGCTTTGACGAGCAATGGGTTGAGGGTGATGCGCCCCTTGGGCGAGCAACTGCCCCATTGGGTTTGCATGGTGAGAACACGTAGCGGTGGTCGCTCGGCCACCCACAAAGCTTGTTCGAGCACTGCAGCAAGGCGCTTGTGGAAGACGTCCTTGGCGCGAGTTTTGTACCACTCGTCTAAAGCTAAGCGCACGCGTTCGGGGTCTTTAGCCCGCACGCTGACGTGCAACTGGCCGCGCAATAATTTCACGCTGCGTGGCGCGGCCGCATCAACGGCGACTTTTAGCAAGTATTGCTTGCCAAGATAGTAGTGACTTTCGCCGCTAACGAATTTGCGCGGGGTAATGTGGGCTTGCTGCTCTCGGAAGTCACGTCGTTGCTGATAAATCCAGCGGCCACGCTTACGCACTGCAGTCAGCACTTCCTTATCTGTAGCGCTGTTCGGCGCTAGCACGTGTACTGTGCAGTCAGGCTTAACCTTAATCGTCACTTTAGCGGCTACGCTTTTACTTTCGCGACGACTAAAGGGTATCCACTCGTCGCCGTAGTAAAAGCCTTGAATGGCAACGTTCATGGTTAGCTATCCAAGCGACCGACACGCACAATTTGCACCACCGATTCGACAATACGTTTCACATGCTCCATACCCGCACCGAAGGCTTTGCACTCCGCAAAAATTAGCGGCAGTAGCTTTTTGCGAATATCGGCTTCAATGTTTTGCGGGTTGATCGAATTCTCGGCCACCGATTGACTTACGACCTCGTCGACCGCAAACGCTAACTTCACCCATTTCTCCTGGCTTTGCTCATCGAGCATGGCAAAGGCTTCAGGTAAATTCTGTTTAAACACGCCGTAATAACCTTGCGCGTGTTTATTACTGGCAAATGCATCAGGCAACTCATCGAGATGACGCGCTAACACCTGCTCTTCAAACTCTCGGAACAGCATGTATTGCTTCAACGGATGGTCGAACAGCTTTTCGGCTTCTTCGATAGCTTGACGTAACAGTTTCGAGAATGCCTCTTGCGCGTAGGGGTCATCGCGTAGCTCTTGCTCGATCATGCGGGTAACGCGGGTGCGAATAATATCGGTTTCGTTACGGGTTTTCTCGTCGCTCCAGTCTTCCGGCTTTTGCTGTTGACCCATTTTACCCACTTCGTAAGCGCCCTCAGCTTCACGCACGTCAACGCCGACCACGTGCTTATCGAGCAGCTTCTTCACATCAGCGGCGTAACTGTCGTAACTCACGCGCTCGCCCGACTGCTCTTGCACCACTTGGCGCAAACTTGAGAGTTGCGTCACGGTTTCTTTATAGAGTGCACGATCTTGGTTGGTAAAGCTGGTGTCGTCAAAAAAGGTCTTCGATTGCAGCGCAACCTTTAAGCAACTGGCAAACGCGGTCAACGCTTCGTAAAAGTCCTCGCGGCGCTTGAGGTTCACGTCAACGAACTCGTCGCCGCGCTCTTCTAACCGCGGCAATAAAACATGCTTCAGCGCTTCGGTATCCGATTTATTCTTTACGCCATCGAAGATCGCCCACAATTGTTTGTAAAGCTGCGGTAAGCGCTTGTATTCGGTGCTCATCTGCTGATAGAGCCCCTCGATGTCATTAATGTCGTACCCGCCTTGGGTGCGCGATGCGAGGTCTTGATAGTCTTTAATGGTGGTATCGAGCTCGGCAAGAATGCCGCGGTAGTCGATCAGCAAACCAAATTGTTTGTCGGGATGTAGTCGATTCACACGGGCGATGGCTTGGATCAGGTTATGCCCTTTCAATGGCTTATCGATGTACAGCACGGTATTTTGCGGCTCGTCAAAGCCGGTGAGGAGTTTGTCGACGACAATCAGCAGTTTCAGTTGTGGGTCGTTTTCAAACCTTTCAACAAGATGCTGTGTATATTTCTTTTCATCACCGCTACCGACAGTTTCTTTCCACCATTTAGTGACTTCAGGCATGCTCGCTTCGTCAACTGCGGTATTCCCCTCGCGGGTATCGGGCGAGCTCATGACCACCGCCGACTCAAACAAACCAATTTCATCTAAAAAGCGTTTGTATTTAATTGCTGAGGCTTTGCTGTCGCAGCACAACTGGCCTTTGAGGCCTTCGGTGATGTTTTTATCAAAGTGGTGTGCAATATCGTAGGCAATCAAACGAATACGGTCATCGGCACCGTAAACTTGCCCGCGCTTGCCGAATTTTTTCTTGAGATCGGTTTTCTGCTCGTCACTTAGACCCTCAGTGATGCGGTCAAACCAAGCATCAATGGCGCGCTCGTTCACATCGAGGTCTGGCACTCGCTCTTCATACAACAACGGCGTCACGGTTTTGTCTTCGACTGCACGCTGCATGGTGTAGGCATGCACAATCGGACCAAATTTATTGGTGGTCTTGTCGTCTTTTAGCAACGGCGTGCCGGTAAAGGCCACAAACGCAGCTTTCGGCAGCGCCTGCTCCATGCGAATGCTGTTCTCGCCACCTTGGCTGCGGTGCCCTTCGTCAATCAGCACAATAATATCGGAGCTTGGGTTGTAGCATTCCTTGAGCTTGGTCGCCGAGTTGAACTTCTGAATGAGCGTGAACACGATGCGTTCGTTACCACTGCCAATTTGCTGCGCTAGACGCTTGCCCGATGTGGCCATGGCCGCTTCACGATCTTTCTTGGTCGAGAGCTCACCACCAGAGGCAAAGGTTTTGGCAAGCTGATCTTCGAGGTCAACGCGGTCGGTGACCACAATCACGCGGCACTGCTTCAGTGCGTCATTGAGAATGAGCGTTTTCGACAAAAACACCATGGTAAATGACTTGCCCGAGCCAGTGGTGTGCCAGATCACCCCACCCTCACGGCTGCCGTCATGGCCACGTTGTTGAATACGCTCAATAAGACGCTTAATGCCAAACACTTGCTGATAACGCCCGACGATTTTGCCGATTTTCTTATCGAAAATAGTGAAGTAGCGCACCATGTCGAACAAGCGTTCGCGCGAGAGCAAACTGATGAGCAAACGGTCTTGCCCGCTCAGCATTAATTCACCGCCAGCCAGCAGGTTTTGATACCACGCGAGATCACGGGGATGACGGTGGGCAAACAATTCGTTGATTTGCGCGTTGCTGCGCTTTTGGTTTTTCAGCGCCAGCATCTCGGCATCGTTAATGTCTTCTTCACGCCACGCCGCCCAAAACTTTTCGGGTGTTTCGACCGTGCCATACCGCCCTTCACTGCCGTTAATCGACAACAAGAGTTGCGTGTATGCGAATAAATGCGGGACTTCGTCTGGGCGTTGGTTGCGCAAGCTTTGCGAGATACCTTCGAGTACAGTCGGCCCTTTTTGTGCATTGCCGTCGGGGCGCTTGGCTTCGATCACCACCAGCGGCAGCCCGTTCACAAAACAGACAATGTCAGGTCGACGCGAATCTAAGCCATTAGCTCGTGTCACCGAGTACTCTTCGGTGAAGTGAAAGACGTTATTCTCTAAGTTCTGCCAGTCTATCAACTGGATCGTTGGCGAGACCTTTTTACCGTCAACAAACTCCGTTACCGGAATGCCGTACATCAAATGATTGTAAATCTGCTCATTGGCGTGGCGTAAGCCTTCATTGAGCGCGGGCGAGCAGATGTGCGAAATGAGGTTATCGATAGAATTGTGCGACAACGGATGGCTTTCGCCGGCGAAAGTGAAAGTACGTTTGGCAAGAACATCGCGTAACACCTGGCGCAGCACCACTTGGTCTTGCTTGTTACCGCGCAGCGCCAATGCCTCTGCGGGAGGCAGAAACGTCCACCCCAAATTCGCCAGCAGCGCCATCGCGGGGATCTTCGCGGCGTATTCTTCCTGAAATTTTGGGGTGTTACGTTCCATCACCAGTACTCCGGCTTTTTTATTGGTTTCTTCCGTGTCGGAACGAGCTCAGCTAATTGGCTCGCCTCCAGCTCATCACTAGTTATATACTTTCTTGTCCAATCTGCATAGTTACTAAGCTTAGCATTCGGCGGTCGACCTGTTGTTTGCTTGCGAATTGGAATGATTACCCCAATTTTTACTGCATTCCCGAAATCCTCTCGAATAGCTTTCAATGCCGGTGACAAATCAGTGTCGTTTGACACAAATACGATGTGCTCAGCAGCATTTTTCGCAACATCCCGATAGGCGGTCAAGGCTATATTTACATCAGTCTCTTTCTCTTCTAGACGCCAAACATCGGCACTATCACGTTTATTTGGCGGATGTTTGAAGAGCGGTAGTGTTGCTTTTTCTAAAGAATAAAAGCCCTTGATGATCTCAATATGGGTTGGGTATTTTTGCACAAGCGCACGATGATACGATTGCTGTGCTTGCGTCGCTGCTTGACCATTACTTGCGATCTTGGCCTTGATATCTGCTGTAAAAAATTTTATTTGCGTAACATTTGACGCCGGATCTTGAACATGAACGATGTGTTCAACAAATAGCTTGTGCAAGTCTAGCCATTTATACTGGGTATGCTTTAGACAGCCATAGAAAAGGTTGTATCCGTCAACGTAGATAATTGTTTTCATGCATTTTCCCTATGCTAGAAATGAAAAAACCGCCTTATTTGGCGGTTTTTCCGCCCCAAACCGCGACCGATTGTCCGATAGCTGTAAGGGGTGAGTCGTACGGTAATTATGGTAAAACATTCGCACTAAGTCAATAAACGATCATTGCAGGCAACACTGCTTGTAATCGTCGACAGTTTGCATAGCTATTCTCCATCGATCGCAGGTGTAAACCTAGAGTTGACAACTGCCCATTCAGCCATTGCTGTCGCCTTCCATACCGATGCCGTCTTTGTCGCGGCCAACGTAATCATCGAGAGTTTGGCCGGCGGCAGTTTTCCATTCGCGCCAGCCATTCGAAGAACCCAAGACTAATAAGCAAGATGCGCCACTCGGTGAATTGAATAAACAATCTTTCGTAAATACCACGCGGTCGTTTTCGATTACCAACGTCCCCTTTTCGAGAAGGGCGTCACGTTGCGCCACAATACGGGGCTTTGTCTTTTTGATCGATGGTTTATACGGCGCGGACGAACCTTTGAGCACGACCATGCCCTCGTTGGTGTAATAGGCTTTGCCATCAACACCACCACGCTTACAGAAGAACATTTCCCGCGTATCGCCCTCGCTTGGGTCGACCAGCGCTTCAAAAATCGGATAGCCAAGCGTGGCCAGTAACAAAGCACCGACACGGTGGATCTCATCGCAATCGGCTTTCAATGGAATCGGCGTGTGTGGACGCTGGCCATTGTTGCCATTCACCAACTCATAGCGACCGCATTGTTTGGCCTTTTCGATGCTACTGAATTCAAGATACAGCGCATGGGTTTGCGTCAGGTTATTGGTCAGCGAGATAAGCACTAAAGCCCGCTCCCAATCCTTCTTCTCGTTCTTTAAGTGCTGACCCAACCGATGGCCGACATCTCCCGACTGCCCAATATAAACCTCATCCTGATTCTCACGCCCAACCAGAAAGTACAACCCCACCTGATGGGCTTCAGGCATTTTCAAAAACTCAGCCATCTGATTGCGCGGCACCTCGATGACACGCACGATAGACGTGGTGATCTCCGCTACACGAATCCCCGATGGGTCACCGCTTGGCAGAAATATTTGGATGGTTCTGGGCTGCTTATCTGAACTCATGCGGCTTCCTCGTCATCAACTTTAACGCGGCGTTTGCCGGTCAGGAGTTGTTGCATTAGGGCTTTTTTTTCTTGTTTTAGGGCTTCGAGTTTTTGTTTTATTGATTCAATACCGCGATCAGTGAGCGACAGAACACGGGAAATTTCCTGCTGTTCTCCCAGCTCAGGTATTTTAACCTTCAAGCATGCAAGGTCTCTCGGGTACACATGGGGCTGCGCACCACCACTTTGCCGAGAATATATTTTCTTTTGCATGAAGGACATCAGATGATAAATGAATCCAATATCCGCAGTAGACTTATTTACTACGACTGAGCAGTCAGAAGCCCAAATTTTATTCGGATGATATGCAACATAACCAGCATATGCGCCACTCGCACTGACCGTTATAACGTTCTCGTGCGTGAACTGATTATGCTTATAAGGACTGCCTTTACCGCCGGCAATAACTGGGTATTCGCCCTCAAATAAATCCTTACTACTAAGCGCCTTGCCTTTGCTAATCTTAGCCAAATCACCAAGGCAGCCCAGCTCCCACTCCCCACTAAACCACACGCCATTCTCATCAAGCAACCGCTTTTTGCCGGTGAGAAGTTGTTGCATGAGCGCTTTTTTCTGCTGCTGGCTGTTGGCAAGTAGTTGCTCGGTGGAAGTTATGGCCTTATCCCAAGAGGAAAGGATTCTCGCGATTTTCTTTTGTTCTTGGAGTGCTGGAATTGCAAAGAAAAAACCTTTTTGCGTTGTGATTGGAATTTGGTTCCTTGTCGTTTGCCTCATGATACTTTCATATTGTCTAACAAAAGCTGAAGAAGACATATACTGAATCAGATACTGGGCATCAAGCTTATCAGGATTCACGCGATAATAAGTTAGTGAAGTACCGAGGATCACTTTAGCATCCTCTGTTTCCAGAAGCGCAACTGGTCCTACCGTCGCGTTGTGAGCAAATATGACATCTCCATTTCGAGCAACGCCTTTTTTAAACTTGTCAGCTCGCTCTTTAGAGAGGTATTTTGCTTTTGCAAAGTCGACTCTCCCACCAACTATTGCGTTAGCGGAGATGTACTTTACGCCAGAATCCGTGAACTCCTCTTGCTTTGGATAAAGACTTCCATGATTCCCATCTAGATGGCCAACAATATAATTATCATTAATAAGTCTCTGCAAAGATGAAATCAGCCAACCATGTTGACTTGCAGATTTGAGAAAATTAGGCACCATAACCCAACTCCTCCAAATACACAGCCATCTCCTTTTCAAGCGCATCAAGCTCAGCTTTTAGCTTCAAGCGCTCGACACGCACGGCCACCAGATCAATCTCTTCCTCTTCTTCAAAAGTATCGACGTAGCGCGGAATGTTAAGGTTGTAGTCGTTCTCTTGAATCTCGTCGAGGGTCGCGAGATAAGCGTACTTGTCGACGCTTTCGCGAGCGCGATAAACATCAACTATTTTTTGGATGTTCTCGACACTCAGTTGGTTTTGGTTTTTGCCTGATTTGAATTCGCGGGATGCATCAATAAACAGCACGCGTTCGTTATCTTTGTTTTTCTTGAACACCAAAACGGCGGCGGGGATACCGGTGCCGTAAAACAACTTTTCGGGTAAGCCAATCACGGCGTCGAGTAAGTTCTCGTCAATCAGTTGCTTACGAATTTTGCCTTCAGACGAGCCACGGAATAACACGCCATGCGGCACGACAACGCCCATGCGTCCGCCGTGTGTTGATGACCAGCCCGGCTTGAGTGTCTCTATCATGTGCAGGATAAACGCGTAATCGCCTTTGGTTTTGGGTGGCAGTCCGCGCTTGAAGCGTCCGAACTTGTCGTTGGCGGCATCATCGTGCCCCCACCTGTCGAGGCTGAACGGTGGATTCGCGGTGACGATGTCGAACAACATTAAGTCGCCGTTTTTATCGAGGAGTTTGGGGTTGCGGATGGTGTCGCCCCACTCGATTTTGTGGTTGTCTTCGCCGTGCAGGAACATGTTCATTTTGGCGAGTGACCAAGTCGAGCCGATGGCTTCTTGGCCATACAGCGCGTATTGTTTGCTGCCGTGATTGGCGAGTACTTTGCGGCCACATTTCATCAGCAATGAGCCGGAGCCGCAAGCTGGATCACAGATGCTGTCGCCCGGTTGTGGATCGAGGAGTTCGGCAATCAGGTCGGACACTTCAGGCGGCGTGTAGAACTCACCCGCTTTCTGTCCGCCACTCGCGGCGAAGTTCTTAATGAGGTATTCGTAGGCGTTGCCAATCACGTCGAGCGTGCCTACACGACTGGGCTTAAGATTTAGTTCAGGCTTGGCAAATTCTTCGAGCAACTGTCGCAGAATATCGTTTTTTTGTTTTTCTTCGCCAAGTTTGTCGGTGTTAAAACTGATGTCTTGGAACACGCTCTTGCCGGCATCTTTGAGCTTGGTGCCGTTGGCCTCTTCGATGGCATGCAGCGCTTGGTCGATGCGCTCGCCGTTACCCGGCTCATAACGCCGCTCATATAGCGCATAAAAGCTCGCGTAGCGCGGCAACACAAAGCGCTCATTCTTCATCAACTCTTCGATCAACTCTGGCGCGTCACCATGCTCAGCCTGATACTGATCATAGTGGTCCTGCCAGACATCCGAGATGTACTTCAAGAACAACGTCGTGAGGATAAAATCTTTGTAGGTATCGGCACTTACGGTGCCACGGAACGCGTCACACGCATTCCATAAAGCTTTGTTGATGGCGTCTTGCGAAATCGGCGAATTCATTGGTTTCCCTACTCTAATATTAATATCTTAAAGCATGATTATTACAACTGCTCGCGACAGCCTGTGTCGCGCGGCGGTTAGGACTGTTTAGCTGGCTATCTTAGCGTGCTGCGGTGCGGAACGCACGCATTGAAAATGCGTGGCAAGTTTGGCTTTATTATTCTACGAATAGAGGGGGAGTTGAAAAAAGATGCTGGAGTTAAATAAACTCATTAATTCAGAGCGGAGCTCGCTCTAATCGTTTTTATGCGGGTTCCAATAAAGGGCTATTAAACCACCCACAATCAACGCCAACACTGGTCCAGCCAATAAAATAATTCCTTCCATTGTACTCATCTCACCTCTCCGTCGATGATCTTATTTTTCTATCATACACACACTTTTGCATTCAGCGAAAGATGCTGTATTCTTGACTTGTTCGCTTCGGGTATCACTCACTGAAAATTGAGCCCTCCGGAGACATATGAAAAAGGCTCGCATTGCGGGCCTTTTTCAATATAAATCTAGAGTTATTAAACTTTAATTCACGGCTAACTCGCACATAAAAAAGCCACTGCGTACAGTATGTATGCAGTGGCTTTCTTGCCAAAACGGTGATAAAGCGTCTCGGTTTATAACGTGCCTCAACACCAAAAGTATCTCATTGAAACGAGTCATATTCAAGTACACATCCCCCTTACTGCAGGACTCGAAACTATGCGAACTCACCGTAACGCATCTCGTCAATAAAGCTCGTTAGAACTTTACGCCCGTAGTTGGTCGACAAAAGTTCTTCCGGTTTGGCATTATCAAGCGCAGGGAGTTCGAAGAGGAGCCACACCGACAACAAGCTACGATCATTGTTGAAGAAGGTAAGGAGCTCATGCCACGTGATCACTAGATGAAAAATAGCATCGGACTGACTCTTAGTAAGACAGGTGTTCCTTGTAACTTTTCTTCTCAATGCTTGCTTACTTACGTCCAGCGATTGCGCGATCACAGTAAACGGTATCGACATGCTTAATTCCTTGATAAAGCCAGCGCACAGCCCGACCCGCAACGTTTCATTAATTATCCGAGGCGAAAGAGTAAGTCGAGGTGCGGAGACCCCTTCCGCAACTCTCACCATTTCAGTAGCTATTAAGCCTGATTCAAGTCTTATCATTGAACCACCTTCACCTTCCAACCCAAAAGAGCTTTAAAGCCAGCCGCTCGAAAAGCTTTTTAATCGTATTCATCCTCAAGGTATTCAATTTCCTCACTCTGAGTGTAGTAATCTTCGTCATGGGTCGCCATGTAGTACTCTGACTCTTGTAAAAGATCACGGAATTGTTTTTCTTCGATTTCATCAGTCTTGGCATTCGTGAGCGGATACAACGTCAGCTTCCGAGCAAACACACGACCGTCAGAGTCAGTTATTGCAGATTGCTTTGCAAAACGCTGTTTACCTAACTGTTTTGAATGTAACTGCATAACTGCCGACATACGGTCAAACACAGCCTTCGTTAGCATCCTTTTCAAATCTTGATTCTCGTTTTTTTTCAACAATTCCCATGCGATGTGGAAAAGGTAAAGCTTATGCCATTCCGATTTTGAGAATGCGTTTACGCCACCGTATTTAACTTCATAGTCCAACCGAACTTGCCTTATCATTTGAAGTAAGGACGACATCGATAGCTGAGCAACGGAACGCTCCTTTAGTTGATCGAGAAATTTCCGACGCAAACGCCTCGGGTTGATGAGATAGATGAAATATGCGATCTCAATCTCAACTATAGGAATAGTCCGCCCAGTGGCATTATCGATGCCGGGCTTTAGATTATAATATTCGCACATTTCATCGTGGGTGAATTCCAGATCCAAAATCGTCGAACGATAAGCTCGTATAAGTTCGTCATCATCACAGTCATCAAGCGTCACCAAATGGTCATCGCTGGTTATCGAAAAGTGGTGGCTGTGATACTGACGACTTGTGAAGCGATTACGCTTTCTGCCGTGGAGCGCGGGGAACGAACGCTTTACTTCAAATGCAAACTCTTTTTCATTCATAGTACTTTGATCCTTCTGTCGAGGTACGAGCGGACCTAGGCTCAGGTCACACCACCAGTAAATCAAAGTTTTAAATTTGCGCTACCGATTGGACAAACAGAGAGTGAAAGGTCTCAGTGACTGTTCTCGTATGATTAAAAATAAATTGAGTTGTGTGTTTTCAATCGTCGTGCAAGAATTAATCAGTTAGAGCAAAAGTAGTTGGGACCGCTGAAGTTAAGCCTGCAATACCAACCTGGGAAAGCGTTAAATCAGACAATGATAGGAGACGAACACAAAGTGGAACGAGCATCCAATACGATTTCTTCAAATCCGGAAATCTTAGAGATAGAACTCGACGTTACTTTCAAGCGTGTAATCGAACGCGCGGCCGGGAGTCAAGGCGTGTCGATTGAGGACTTCATTATTAACTCAGCGTATGAGGCAGCGCTTAAGATACTCGATAGCAATGAAGTTGTCTTTTTGGATGATACCTCTTGGGGAAAACTTCAGGATTTACTTGACAGTCCACCGATGCCTACAGCCGCTCTTCGCAAACTAATGCGCTCATAAATATCGCAAGTGTACTTTGAGGATTGCACGGCGAATCTCGATAGGGGCACGGAATTAGAAAAACTCGAGTGCAGGAAAGTGTTCTTTCGCCATCGCCACAACATATTTCAGTGCGTCAATGTCGTTAAAATGATCTGAAATCATCAATTCAGTAGCGTGCAAGTCATTAGATTCGTTTATGTACTTTAGCAGTAATTTATTATTGTCCTTGTTTTTTAGCCATGTCTCGAATTGAAGGCCCAACCGCTCACTAGTTAAACATATTGATTCTGGCCGCGACATTAGTTCAACTCGTAAATCATTTGTGTGCATATCATGATCACGGGTATATCCTCTCGCACGACTTCTTACTGCACTTTCCATAAGCGCAACATCGAATTTTCCTTCGTCACAAGCAATTGATGTAACGCCAAACTTGTAGATAAGCAAGAAGACACGTTCATTAATCTGATCATGCAAACTTGCAGACCACAAGTAAAAAAACTCGTGAGTTGCCTTGTCCACCGAATTCGGTCCGCTATGTCTCTTGTCAAACACAAACATCGGATAGTCAGACTTGGGGCGATTCCCAATAGTGGTAATATGATGAGAGAAACCGTTCGTATATACTGCATGCGCTTGGCTGCGAGCGTGTTTTGTATCAGTCCTTTGGAGCTGTAGCTTGGATAGCGGATAAGCGAGTAATACACGATCCGTTCTCATCAAGTCACAATACTGCTGATGGACCGGGTTCAGTTGGCGCAAATATTTTTTTTGAGATTTCTTAAGCTGTTTCAGATTCGTATGTATCCGCTCACCGCTTACAAGCACAATCACAAGAAGGCATCTATGTCTTGATGTAAAACGCGGTTTCATAAACTCCCGCGCGTGCCACACTATGCGATCAGCTGTTATTACCTCCACTCGTTCAACATCACATACATCCTTATATCTGAGTAGAGCTGGACAAATCCAGTTTTTCTTAAAGTCCTCCACTCCGCCGCCAGTTGATAACGACTTGAAGTCAAGATCCTTCACAGAAAATCCGTCGACGAGGGACTGTACTAAGTCTATAGACTTGCGTCCTTTCACCACTTTTTTAAAACCAATAACGTCGGAAATTTCAATCGACACTTTGATGAATCGTTGCCCTTTGCGAATCTCCAGCTCAAAGATGCATGACGTAAGGCGCGGGAACTTCGCGTAAAGGCGCTCAACGCATTGTTTAAGATTGCGACAACACTCCTCAGTGAAAAGTGACAGGTTCTTATAATCGCTTTCGCTTGCTTGCTTTTGCGCCCGGGGTGCTACGATCATCTCACATTCAGTAGACGTCCCTCGTCTAGATACATTCAAAATGGTTTTTCTTGGCTCAAATTGCTTCACGCCACCTCACCTCTCTCGACGGATATGACGCTAATAATTACAGCGTAAATCTCATACAAATCAAGCGAGAATAAAACATAAACTACTGTTTTGCGTGAGAATAATAGATTGACAACCAACTTTATGAGAAAAAAAATATAACGCCGAATGTTTAAGGACCTAACCTTGTTCTACCATTCGGGCGTGATTGCTACTATTGAATGCATATAGCTCAAAGCAATGCTGGTCCTTCAATGTCTCCCTATCACCGTAAACGTCTAACTTCGAAAAAAGTTAGTTGGTATTGAGCTGCTAAATTAAGGTCGACACAGACTGATAAGAGTAAAATTGAAATCAATATTTGTTTATCGAGATTCCTCCCCCCCCACGCTTCACCTATAGAAGAGCGCTGCCATATTATTTGAATATAGGAAAGGTTTCTTATTGCTCGCAAAAAAATGAACCATGACATTAATGAAATTTTGATTAAACTGATCATGTTGATACGACTAAGCTTTAGTTTACTGAGACTCCAATGTCATGAATAACGAACCCTATATCCCACAACCTCTAGAACAGTCTTTAAGACTCTCGTTAAAGCAAGAATTAGGATTGCCTGATGACTTTCCAACAATGCACTTCGCGATCACACTAGGTTTCAAGTTTGATATCGTCGCGTCGCTCGCACATGAAACTGGCCTTACTGAAAGCGAAATTATGAATGCGCTTAAACTTCCTCGTCGTGCAGTCGTCCAGAGGCGAAAACACCAACGTTTCAACGCCGTAGAAAGTAATCGCATTTATGCGCTAATAGAGGTCATAACGGAAGCCGAAGAGCTATTTGAAGGAAATCTGTACGAGACTATTCACTGGCTGAGAAAGCCTTGCGCAGCGCTCGGTCAGCGGTCACCCATCGAAAACTTAAACTCTTTCTTTGAGTTACAGCAGGTGCTTTCTCTTATTCGAAGATTAGAGCGTGGTGTTTTCAATTAGCGACCGATTTTGCAATTACCTATAATGAAAACCGCCCCAAAACATGCTTCAGCGAAACCGCCGCTGCTATATTTGGGGCAATTAGCAACTCTAGCGATTGACGGTCGCTGGGAAGAAACGTGCTTAACCGTGCAAACAGAGTGTTGCAGAATCGGTTAATTATTTCAATATCTCTAAAAGGGTCTCACACTAAAATACTTCTCTCGCTCTAGACGTCAGCCCGAATTTGGGGTATGTTAAATGTGTGGCGTTCGTCTGCGCCAGCAGCCTGCTTCGGCAAACCCCAAGGGAAGACGTCTTCATGCAATCAAGTATTTTACTGATACTTCAATTAGCAAAAGTATTCGCAGGCAGTGCTTGAGCGCTATTTGAGGCTATTAGTATGTACGATCGTAGAATTCCGGCTCCTGAACCAGTCCCCTACTTCTCTGAGCATGACCTTGAGCAGCTCAAGAGAAAAGCAAAGCAACTCAAAAGAGAGAAACCGCAGCTCACCCATACCCAAGCACTCGATCTGATCGCAAAGAGCTACGGCTTCACACATTGGAAGGTATTGCAGAAGAACTCCGACGACTTGACGGTGCTAAAGCAGCTTGCCAATTTGCCGGTGATAGCCATCTTTGACTTAAAAGACTACATGAGCTTTGAAGAGTCAGCGTATGACGAAACGTGGTGGCAGGCATCTGAAAACTTAGGGCATTACTTATTGCCCCAAATGTACGAGCATTACTGTAGACATCCGCCAGAATGCGATTTAGACGATGACGGAACTCTGGATATGTCATTTGATGACTTTGCAGAATCCTCATCTCCTGCTGCAGTATTTCCCCCTACGACACCAAAAGATGATATAGAAATTGAGTCGTTTCTCACACAACTAAGCGATGCGGCCTTCTTTCCACCAATGTACGTAATTAAACACGGTGTGTTGTATGATTTATTCGCAGACAAACTCGATGACGAGACAAAGCGACTTCGAAACGTGTTTGGATTTGTAGAACGCTGATATTTTTTAGAAGGTTTAGTAAGGGCGATATCATTCGCCCTTACATATATATTTACTACCTAGTTACTCGCCCGTCGAGTTGACCGCTTACAGAGATTAACTTCAATCAACAGGAGCGCCGCTAGGTTCTTTAATAGCCGCATAAATATTCACTTGCTAACAAAGCCAAAAGCATGAAATCATGCTTTTCAGTATCTTTCGTTGGCATGATTTCATGCTAAAACTATGTGACCAAACGTGACGTGACCAAGCTAATTTACCTTAATGAACACTAATCGCTTATCGGAACTCGATCACTCGGAAGCCTTATTTGACAAGGGATGTAGACTAACGTCCATTTATGTCTAAGCATGACAAGTGCCCGAGACTACCTTGACATGGTAGAGGTCGGTGGTTCGAATCCACTCGGTCGTACCAATTATCTTGCACTCCACAAACAATCTCCCCAGCCCATTTCAAGCTTATGTGGTAAAACAGAGCTAATAAATCAAACAACTGTTTATTTCGTCTTTTCGTCGGAAGATACAAGCGTTATCCTTATTCGAACACTCTAAAGAAGTAATAAGGAATTTAATGACAACTTTCAAAGCGATCCACCTCGTCAAACGCCCAGATCCAGGCCCAATAACCAGTGATATTTTTGCGGTAGTCGAAAAAGATGTACCCACAGCGACGGATGGTGAAATCCTTATTAAACAAACTCAGATGTCACTTGATCCAGCAATGTTTGGTTGGATGAACGCGGACAAAGAAAGTTATATTCCGCCCGTTGAACTTAATACGGTAATGCGCAGTTCTGGTGTCGGCGAAGTCGTTGCCAGTGAACATCCTGACTTTGCCGTTGGCGATCGGGTTATGGGTATGATGGGTTGGCAAGAATACTTTCTGAGTAATGGTCAAGGCATTAACAAAGTCCAAGCTGATGTGCCTGATGAAATGGTGCTTTCAGTCTTTGCGCTACCTGGACTCACTGCTACACAAGGATTATTCAACGTCGGTAAACCTCAATCAGGTGAGACACTTGTTGTAACGGGTGCCGCAGGGTCCGTTGGCTCGATTGTTGGTCAGCTCGCGAAAGCCGATGGCCTAAGAGTGATTGGTGTGGTCGGCAGTGACGAAAAAGCAAGTTGGATCGTAAACGAACTAGGCTTTGACGGTGCAATTAACTACAAAACCGACGACCTCGAGAAAAAGCTGAATGAGCTTGCTCCCGAGGGGATCGATCTTTACTTCGAGAACACTGGCGGGCCGATTCAACATCACGTGATGCAACACATGAATGCACATGGTCGTATCGTTGTTTGTGGCATGATCGCCGATTACGATAAAGCTGAGCCGGCACCAGGACCAAGTTGGGTTCCTATTATTAAAAAACGCCTCAGCATCCAAGGATTCACGATGCCAGATCACTTTGACAAAGTACCGGCTTTGCTACAGAAACTGACGCCTTACGTCACCTCCGGCAAAATCAAATATCGTGCTCACACCTTAACAGGGCTCGAGTCTGCCATCGAAGGTTTAAATCTATTCTTAACGGGCGAAAACCGCGGTAAATTAATCGTAAAACTGTAATTACTGGTTACGTTTTCTTACCCCGCTTCAGCCGTTGGTTTTAATGTTGATTCGTTATCGCCAACGGCTAACACCGCAACGGTTTGTTGACCGCGATTTGTTTGCCATTGAATGCTCTGCCCTACCTTTAAGCCAATCAAAGCCGCGCCTAGGGGTGCAAATACAGATAAGTTATCATCGGCGCTAGGCGCATTTCCTGGTACTACCAAGGTGCGAGTGAAAACTTTATCGGTCTCGACCACGCGAAAGGTCACTTGCTGATTAAGCGCCACACAGTCGTCTGGCAAGTCAGCAGGCTTAACGATTCTTGCGCGCGCCAACTCGGTTTCCAGTGCATCAATAAATTCAGGTGTTAGTGTCGCGTCGACCAGCCCCATCTCAATGGCGTCAAGGTCACGTTGCGTCAAAATAATTTCTGGCTTGGTCATTCTAATTCTCCTTAATTACTGCCAAGAAAAAAGGCTCCGAAGAGCCCTTTATTAGTCTTCGATTCAATCATTTGCTATTAATTTTCATGACTTCCCAACAACTCTCTTGCCCGCGCCAATCGAGCTTAATTCTTGCACCGCGGTGGCATCCGAGCACGGCGCTACCGATGGGTGAAAGTATCGAAATCTTATGGTTTAGCGGTACAGCTCGCTGCGGTGTTACCACCTGGAAGGTGATCTGTTCACCGTTCGCCCGCTGTCTCAGCGTGACGGTACTGCCGATTCTTACACAGGCATCGAATCGCGAGCGCTGATGCGAAGCCGAATCCAAATTATTCAACAACGATTGTAATCTTTGAGGCTGTAGCAAAATGCGCTGACTCGCGTCTTGGAAGATAGGCTGACGCGTACAGTTCGATCTGCTACAAACGTTCAACATGCGCCTAAGCACGATGCTTCTCCGAATGTTTAATATGGTTAAGATTTAGGTGTTTTCGAACAATAAGAATTGCATGCCGGACACAGCAGCTGCGCCCGGCTTAAATTGGAAAGGTGAGATCGGTACTCAGTAATGTGTAACTCGACTTAAACATAAGCCCCTCAACAGACTAGAGCTCTATGATAGCCCAACGGCTTTTTTTAGCAAGCTCCCCTGCCATTGAAATATTTGTTTGCATTCAGTTATTTGAAAGCCATTATCAACCCGCAATCAGTGTGGTCAGATAGGCGTGGTGGGTAGCTTTCGTGGCGCTAAGCTGGCACTTGTACCTAGCACGGTTTGGTGGAGCGGCGCGGTTAATAGCGCCGATTGGATAGAGCAAAGCACGCTCTCTTACTTGGTAACCAACGCTTATATGGACTTCGGCTACAGTATGCTTTGGAACGTTATCAACCCGAATGAAGAGCGCGAAACCCAATCGTCTTATCACACGGGCGTTGGTATTCACATACTAGCGGTCTATCCCGTCGCTCAAAAAATAAAAAGCGATATAATTTGACATCGGTGGGAATAAGCGTATTGTGGGCGGCGTTGGATAAGAATTTGAAAGTTAAACCTCCTTTACGACGCTTTATTAGTAGTAAGTCCTCGTCCTGTAGCTTTAAATCTCCATTTTTTACCCGCATGACCGCGTCAAGGTCGTGAACCTTTGCGCACAACAAATTAATATATAGGATGACTATTATGTCTAATACAGTAACTGGCGTTGTTAAATGGTTTAACGAAGCAAAAGGTTTTGGTTTCATCGAGCAGCAAGGTGGCGCGGACGTATTCGCTCACTTCAGCGCTATCTCTGGCAACGGTTTCAAAACCCTTGCAGAAGGCCAAGCCGTATCGTTCTCAATTACTCAAGGCCCTAAAGGCCCACAAGCTGAGAACATCGTAGCGGTTTAATCGCCAACGAAAGATAATAAAAAGAGCGAACTTCGGTTCGCTCTTTTTTTTGCCTAAATTTTAGCGCTTAAGCTCGGCCAACGCGGCCGCAGCTGCCTCTTCCACTGCTGTCCAATTTTGTGCATCAATCGCCGGCTTAGGCAATATCCATGAGCCACCCACGCAACGGACATTTGCCAGCGCCAAATAATCACGATAATTGCCCTGGTGAATACCACCTGTTGGACAAAAACTGATATCTGGGAAAGGTCCAGCAATCGACTTCAACATGGCGCAGCCACCCGCGGCTTCTGCGGGGAAGAATTTCAGATGGGTGTAGCCCAGCTCTTTCGCAGTCATCAATTCAGAAATAGTAGCAACACCTGGAATTAATGGCACGTCACCTTGCGCTCCTGCACGCAGTAGGTTGGAGGTGATGCCTGGGCTAATGGCGAATTGCGCACCCGCGGCTTTAACGGCGTTGAGCTCTTCTGGAGTGGTCACCGTTCCGGCGCCTACCACGGCACGGGGTAGTTTTTCGCGCAAACGCTCAATCGCAGCGAGAGCGACCGGTGTACGCAAAGTGACTTCTAAAATCGGTACGCCAGCTGCCAACAACGCTTCCGCCATAGGCACCGCATCTTCCAAACGCTCGATAACCATCACGGGTACGACAGGGCTTAGTTTGAATAAATCAGCTGGTGCCAACTGCCAATGGGAAAAACTCATGCTCACCTCTGCTTATTTTGCGTGCTGTAATGATTGTTTCAGATACTGACCTACGCCTCGTAGACCGGCGTGCTCGGCTGTGATCACGAAACAGGGAATGGCTTCCGCGACCTGACAAAATCGGCCTTTGTGTTCAAAGCGCGCACGGAAATTCGAGGTTGCCATGAGTTGCATTAACTTGGGCACCACGCCGCCTGCGATGTAAACGCCACCGTAAGTATTCAGATTCAAGGCAAGGTTACCGGCAAAGCTGCCTAAGCTAGCAAAGAACTGATTGACGGTTTCTAACGCCAAGGTGTCGATACCGCTTAATGCCCGCTGGCCAATTTTTGCCGCACTCAAGGGCACGACGTTACGGCCATGATAATCGGCCAAGGCTAAATAGAGCGTTTCAAGACCGGGGCCTGACAATACGCGCTCAGCAGAAACACGGCCAAAGCGATTATGAATAAAGCGGTGAATTGCCCATTCCTTTTCATTGGTAGGCGCCCAATCGACATGACCACCTTCGCCTGGCAGCGGCATGACTTGGCCGTCTGGCAAGGTGATGAGGTGTCCGACGCCCAACCCTGTACCTGCACCGAGTACCGCCTTCGGCGCTTTCGGGGTGATCTTGCCACCCCCAATTTGTTTCAACTCGTGCGGTTGAAGAGTGACAATGCTCATCGCCGCGGCGGCAAAGTCATTCAAAACTTTAAAGGTCTTCAAGCCCATTGATTTACGCACACCGCGAATCGAAAACTGCCAATGGTGGTTGGTCATATTGATTTCGTCAGTGTCGACCGGACAAGCAATGGCAATGGCGACGTGCTCAAGCGGTACATCTTGCTCACGACTGTAGGCTGTCATCACGTCGGTAAGGGTCGGATAATCGGCGCAGGCAAACACCTGCACACGGTCTAACTCGAAAGTGGTTAGGTTAATACGACAAAAGCGTGCATTAGTTCCACCAATATCGGCCACGACAGCGCAAGTGTCCGGCGCTAACGATTCAGTTTCATTTACCATCTTTGTTCTTCTTTGTTATTGGTTTTCTTTACTGATCAGAGAATAAGACACAGGCGCCCTCTTCTGCACCGCTGTAATTAGCGCGGAACACGCCGAATAGCTCACGCCCCATCCCTTGATGGCTATCGCTAAGTTCTAGCGTGGCCTGAGCGCGTTGCTCCAACGCATCACTCTCTACCAAAACGTCCAAGGTCCCGCTTAACGCATCGAGGCGCACTAAGTCACCGTCTTGAATTTTTCCGATAATACCGCCGTCCACCGCTTCTGGCGTCACATGAATCGCTGCTGGAACCTTACCTGATGCGCCTGACATGCGGCCATCGGTCACCAAGGCAACTTTATAACCGCGTTTCTGCAGCACGCCCAGGGGTGGAGTTAACTTATGTAACTCCGGCATACCAATGGCTTTGGGCCCTTGGAAGCGCACCACGACAACGCAATCGCGATCTAACTCACCCGCTTTAAAGCGCTCTTCAAGTTCGTGTTGGCTTGACATTACTACAGCCGGCGCCGTAATGATTTCGGTTCCTTCAGGAATGGCGGAAGTTTTCATCACCGCGCGGCCTAAGTTACCGGATAACACTGCAAGTCCACCGTGGTCACTAAATGGTGCATCAGCGCCGCGCAACACGTCCGTGTCGAGGGGTTTTTCCGGGCCATCGCGCCACACCACTTTGCCATTTTCCATTTCCGGCTTTTGCGTGTAACGACGCAAGCCTTGACCGGCGACGGTTTTCACATCTTCATGCAACAAGCCAGCGTCGAGTAAAGTGCGCACTAAGAACGCCATGCCGCCAGCCCGTTGGAAGTGGTTAATATCGGCATCGCCATTCGGGTAAATCCGGGTCACCAACGGCGTCACACTTGAGATTTCCGCGAAATCGTCCCAGTCAATGCGATAGCCAGCCGCACGCGCGACAGCTATCAAGTGCATGGTGTGGTTGGTGGAACCGCCAGTTGCTAACAAGCCCACGAGTCCGTTAACGATACTTTTCGCAGTCACAATCTCACTGATCGGCGTATAATCGGTGCCGAGATCAGTGATGCGGGTGACTTGCTGCGCAGCGACGCGCGTCAGTGCTTCACGGAGTTCACTACCGGGATTAACGAAAGACGAGCCAGGCAATTGCAAGCCCATGATCTCAACAACCAATTGATTTGAATTCGCGGTACCGTAAAAAGTGCAGGTACCGGGACTGTGGTAAGACGCAGCTTCGGCCTCAAGTAAGTCATCTTTGCTTACTTTGCCTTCCGCATACAACTCACGCACGCGCGCTTTTTCTTTATTGGTGATACCTGAAGGCATTGGCCCTGCGGGCACAAAAACAAAGGGTAAATGACCAAAACGTAACGCTGCGAGCAGCAACCCAGGGACAATTTTGTCGCAAATACCCAGCATTAAGCCGCCATCAAACATGTTGTGCGACAAGCTTACCGCCGCAGCCATGGCAATGACGTCGCGACTCACTAAGCTAAGCTCCATACCCGGCTGACCTTGGGTTACGCCATCACACATTGCAGGCACACCACCTGCAACCTGGGCAACACTACCTACATCACGGATAGCGGCTTTTAGCTTATCGGGATAGTCGTGATAAGGCTGGTGCGCCGACAGCATATCGTTATACGCCGTCACAATACCAATGTTCGCCCGCGTCAGGCTGCGCAATTCACCTTTGTCTTCTTTGCCACAGGCGGCAAAACCATGGGCGAGATTGCCACACGACAAAGCACCGCGATGTGGACCTTTGCGTCGTGCCGCAGCCATATGCTCAAGGTATTGTTGCCGATTGGCGGCGCTCCGCTCTTCAATACGTTGCGTAACACGTTCAATAACGGGATGCATAATTTACTCCTCTGGCACTGCCAGCATGACCTCAACGGGAACGTTCTGTTGCTGCAACACGCGACTTACCGGGAAGTCAGCGTTTGCCTGCAGGGCGTGTTCAAGCACTTTCGCTTTGCCCGCCCCCGAGAGATGAAAATAGATTTGGCGACTGTTCAGCAGTCGCGACAAGCTTAACGACATGCGTTGGTGCGGTGCTGTTGTTGGCGTCACCGCTGCGACAGCGTCGTCTGTGCTGAGCGCATGCTCTAGTTCGGCGCTACACGGGAAGAGTGATGCGGTATGCCCGTCTTCACCCATACCTAAAATAACCACATCGAAACGCGGTACGTCGGCTAAGCGCTGATTGAGTTCGGCAACAGCATCCGCGGCATCGCTATCGGCCGTCAATAAGCTGATAAAATTGGCGGCTGCAGCTTGATGTTGTAGTAGATGCGTACGTACTAGACCTTCGTTACTCTGCGCATCGCTTGCAGGCAACCAACGTTCGTCAGCCAGTAAAATAGTTATCTTTGGCCACGGCAACATCTGCTTGCTGAGGCGCTCAAATAGTGGCACGGGTGTACGTCCTCCGGACACCACCAAGTAGGCATGCCCGCGCTCAGCAACGGCTTGCTCCAGCTCACGGCACAGTTGCCGTGAAAACTGATCGATGAGGTCACTATCGTGATTAAATTCTTTGATTAAAGCAGTCATTCTGTATCTCTTTTACTTCAATTGCGTTGCCCGACATTAAGCATCGTCGTCCCATTCGCGACCATCTTGCGCAAGGAGTGTCACCGAAGCCACGGGGCCCCAAGTCCCAGCCTGGTAGCTCTTCGGTAGCTCCCCCAAATGCGACCACGCGGCACGAATACCGTCGATCCAGCGCCAAGCGTGTTCAACTTCTTCACGCGACACAAACAGATATTGATTACCTTGAATGGCTTCCAGCAATAAACGTTCATAAGCGTCGGCAATGCGCTTGTTTTCAAAGGTTTCGTAGAAACTCAAATCGAGAGTGGTCGGTTTAAGTTGCATTTTCTTACCAAGTCCAGGCACCTTATTCATCATTTGAATTTCGACGCCCTCGTCGGGCTGCAAGCGAATAATCAAACGGTTTGGCGGCAGCTGGCTTAAGCTTTCGTGGAAAATATTATGCGGCTGACGTTTAAAGGTGATGACGACTTCGGTGCGCTTTTCGGGCATCCGTTTACCCGTGCGCAAATAAAACGGCACGCCGGACCAGCGCCAATTATCGATATGGGCCTTCAAGGCAACAAAGGTTTCAGTTGAGCTTTCTTTCCGCGCGCCCTCTTCTTCTAAGTAGCCAGGTACTTTGCTATCACCGACAAAGCCTGCCGTGTATTGGCCACGCACAGTATCGTCTTGCACATTGTCTGCCGTGACCGGCCGCAATGAACGTAACACTTTGAGTTTCTCTTCGCGGATATTCTCGGTATCGAGGCGCGTGGGTGGCTCCATTGCAATCAGCGATAAGACTTGGAGTAAGTGGTTTTGTACCATATCACGCAGTTGACCGGCGTCATCGTAATAGCTCCAGCGACCTTCTACTCCAACCTGCTCAGCAGCGGTAATTTGAATATGGTCAATGGTATTGTGATTCCATTGATCAGAAAATATCGAGTTAGCAAAACGCAGGGCAAGCAAGTTAAGAACCGTTTCTTTACCCAGGTAATGATCGATACGGTAGACCTGTGACTCATCAAAATACTCAGCCACTTGCTTATTGATTGCACAGGACGATGGCAGGTCTTCGCCGAGCGGCTTCTCTAGCACCACCCGCGCAGGCTGCTTGGTTAAACCAATACTGCTGAGTCCATCACAAATCGTCGAAAATAGCTGCGGCGGCGTCGCTAAGTAACTAATTGGCGTACGCCCTTCTACAGGCTTCACAATATCGGCAATAGCTTGATAGGCAGTAATATTTTTTAGGTCGACGTTGCAGTAATGAAGTTTCTCCGCAAAGCGTTGCCATACTTTGTCGTCAACTGCTTCTTTCGTCATGAATTTTTGTAAACTTGCTAGAACCTGTTCGCGGTAGGCGCTGGTATCAAGGTCATCGCGTGCCACACCAACAACGCGTGCACTGGAGTGCAACAAGCCCGATTTTTCCAACTGATACAGCGCTGGTAACAGCTTGCGCCGTGCCAGATCGCCCAAAGTCCCGAATAAAATCAAATCGCAACAGGCTGCAGACGTGGTCATGACTTTCCTCTTCTATGGGTCGTTGATATTTTCTTTTTATGTAATTTTCCAACAAATCGACTAGGATGCTAGCAACCTATTGCTATAAAATCCAATAAAATGTAATTTAATTACAAAATGAACTAGGATCTAGCTATGAACCTCATCGAACAGTTACAGCACCGCTTGCCTGAACTCAGTAAATCTGAGCGTAAGGTCGCGCAAGTCATTTTGGCCGATCCGCAAACGGCTATACATCAAAGCATAGCAAGTCTGGCTGAGCGTGCTGAGGTCAGTGAACCGACAGTCAACCGCTTCTGTCGCACCATGGGTGCCAAGGGCTATCCCGATTTTAAACTGTTACTAGCGCAAAGCTTGGTCAAGGGGACGCCCTACGTCAACCGCCATGTCGAACAAGACGATAGCCTTGCTGACTATACGGCGAAAATTTTCGAATCGACCATGGCAGCACTCAATGTCACGCGTAATCACGTTGACAACGACGCTCTACATGCTGCTATCACTGCGCTCAATGCAGCGACAAAAGTTGCCTTCTTCGGGCTTGGCGCCTCAGCCTCTGTTGCGCACGACGCACACAATAAATTTTTACGGTTCGACACCCCGGTGCAGTTTTCCGATGACGTGTTAATGCAACGCATGGCGGCGATTAACGCCAAAGCCGGCGATGTCTTGGTGTTTATCAGCCACACCGGGCGCACCAAAGCGCTCTGCGAAGTGGCCGCCATTGCCAAAACAAGCGCGGCAACGGTCATTGGTCTCACCGCGGCCGACAGCCCGCTCGCAGCCGAGTGCGATATCGTGCTATCGACTCAAGTCCCGGAAGATACAGACGTTTACATGCCGATGGCGTCCCGCATCGCGCAACTGGTCATCATCGATGTGCTCGTTACCGGCTTTACTTTAGATAAAGGGCCCGAGTTCCGTGAAAAATTGCGGCTCATCAAAGCCAGCTTACGTGATTCGCGTTACCAAAAAACGACAGAGAACAAGGAGTAATTATGACTATTCGCGTGGCCATCAATGGGTTCGGCCGCATTGGTAAGAATATTGTTCGCGCTTGGTTAGAACGTGAACTCGACGATGCAATTGCTATCGTTGCCATTAACGATCTTGGTGACCCCAAGGTGCATGCTCACCTGCTAAAATTCGATTCAGTACACGGCGCACTTGGCTCAGATGTCAGCAGCGATGACGATACGCTCAAGATCGGCGAGCACTCAATCAAAATGCTCAGTGAACGCGACCCAAGCAAGCTGCCTTGGCAGCAACTTGGCATTGATGTGGTGTTCGAATGCACCGGCTTGTTCACCCAACGTGACAAAGCAGATCTGCACTTGCAAGCTGGCGCGAGAAAAGTGCTGGTTTCTGCACCTGCCAAAGGCGCGGATGCCACTATTGTCTACGGCGTCAACGATCACCTGTTGAATGACTCGTTCGAAGTGATTTCAAACGCCTCCTGCACAACGAACTGTCTAGCGCCTGTTGCGAAACCTTTACATGATGCACTTGGTATTGAGAACGGCTTGATGACAACCGTACATGCCTACACCAATGATCAAAACCTTAATGACGCTTATCACAGTGACCCGCAGCGCGCGCGTGCAGCGGCATTGTCGATGATCCCATCAAAAACGGGCGCAGCCGCTGCAGTAGGTTTAGTTATTCCGGAGCTGCAAGGAAAAGTTGACGGTCTCGCTGTTCGTGTGCCCACACCGAACGTTTCGCTGGTCGATCTTTCCTTCATCGCCCAGCGCGATACGAGCGTAGAAGAAGTCAATCAAATCATCCGTGACGCGAGTCAAGGTCGGTTGGGCGCAGTGCTGAGTATCAACACCCTGCCCTTAGTCTCAACCGATTTCAATCACAACCCCGCCTCGGCAGTTTTCGATGCGAGCCAAACACGTGTCAGTGGTCGCTTGGTCAAAGTTATGGCCTGGTACGACAACGAATGGGGTTTCAGCCAACGTATGCTCGATACCACACTCGCCTGGCTAGCTGACTCACAGTAAGCATTTAACTGATTTGCGTCAGCCACCGTTAACAATTAAATAAGGAAATTATTGCATTGGTGATTGACGCAAAAAATTTCTTGCACTATGTTATGAAAGCGCTTACATAAAGCAGCTTAATAAAGCATCAAAACTAATAATTAAAAGAAGCAGTACAACATGAGTAATCAACCAGGAACTCAGTTATGTCTAACAGAACTTTAACCAAGAGCCCAATTGCGGCGCTCTTATTGACGCTCGGCCTTGTCGGCTGTGGCGGCGGAGATGTCAAAACCAATTCCGATTTTGACGCCGTCGACACTACGGCTCCGGTAGATGATTGGCAACTTGTCTGGAGCGACGAATTCTCCGGTACTAGTGTCGACACCAACAAATGGAACTTTGAGGTGAACTGCGCCGGTGGCGGTAACCAAGAACAACAGTGTTACACCGACAGCTCAGATAACGCATTCGTTTCAGATAGTACGCTGAAAATCGTCGCTCTCCCTGCTGAAGAAGGCGCGGAAAAGCCCTACACATCAGCGCGGATCAACAGCAAATTCAAAGGCGATTTTAAATACGGCCGTATTGAAGTGCGCGCGAAAATGCCGTTTGGTCAGGGCTCATGGCCTGCGGTATGGATGATGCCAACTGATGCCGTCTACGGTGGTTGGCCAAAGTCGGGCGAAATCGATATCGTTGAGGCCGTTAACCTCAAAGCGGCCGACGCTGAGGGCAATCCTGAGTCTCATGTCTACGGTACGTTGCACTATGGTCGTGATGCACCACAAGATTCGTCGTCAGGTAAAGCTTACAAGCTTCCAGATGGAGCAAATCCTGCGGATGACTTCCACACCTACACTATCGAATGGCAAGAAGGTGAAATTCGCTGGTACGTTGATGGCTACCTTTATCAAACGCAGCAAGAGTCAAAAGTTCGCTTTAACAGTAAAGGCGAAGCAGTTGGCTTGCGTCACCGTGGTTGGTTTGCAGAGTTTTACAACCAGGCAACTGGTGAGCTTGAAACTGTTTACGATGCTGCGCCGTTTGACGAGCGTTTCCACCTTATTATGAACTTAGCTGTTGGTGGCGACTGGCCAGAAAACGTCAATGAGCTTGGCGTTGACGCAGAAGCCTTTGCCAATGGTCAGACTTTCGAAATCGACTATGTTCGTGTCTACGAGTGCGCTGCCGATCCGCTTACCGGGAAAGGCTGCGAAACCATTCGTGCAGGCTACCTTGACGAAGAAACGTTAGTTGAAGGCGAAGCCCCTATTCCATCGCCTCCTTCAGACGGCATCGCACGTAATTTGACCATCTTTGACGGTACACCGAACCCAAACTGGCCAGCGTGGGACTGCTGTGGCGGTTCAACACCAGAAATCGTTGATGATGCCGAGAAAGGTCCTTCATACCGCTTTACTGTGGGTGCGGCGCCAACCGTGAATGGCTTTATCTCACGTTCAGCATTCATTACTGATCCGAACGGTCAAGCTTCACCTTTTGATGCAAGTCCTTTATTGGAAACAGGCTCAATCTCGTTTGACTTGAAAGTTGTATCGCAGCCAGCTGCGGCAACAACTTGGCTATTTAAAGTTGAAAGTAGCGAAGGTGCAACCTTTGCCGAGCTACCGATTAGTTCGAGCTCTGAAGGTGTTGCTCCGGTAGCTGGTGAATGGCAAACCGTCACCTACCCGCTGCAAATGCTTGCCGACGCAGGCCTCGACGTATCAGCAATTGACGTCATTATGGTGTTTCCAGCTTGGGGTACCGGTGAAGGTGCTGAGTACTTGCTGAACAATGTTGAAATTTCAGCGCCAGAAGGTCCGTCGCCAGAACTCGTCCTCTTCGGTGATGAAGAAAATGCGGACTGGCCATTATGGGATTGCTGTGGCGGTACCACTCCAGAAGTTGTTATGGATGAAGAGCGTGGCTCGGTTGCCGAGTTCGCAATTGGCGCTACGCCAACTGTTATGGGTTTTAAACCCGCAGATGGTAGCGGTATTCAGTTTGATGCCAGCGACATTTTGATTGAAGGTGTGGTGCAATTCGACATGAAAGTCGTAAACCCACCGGCAAGTGCCGATGCGGTTTGGAAGTTTAAAATCGAAAGTGATGGCGCATCGACCGCAGTTGAAGTTGACCTCGCTACCGGCAACGCTGGTAACTCACCTACCACCGGAGAGTGGCAGACCTACACCTTTAGCTTACAAGAACTGTCGGACCTTGGCCTTGACGTCTCAGCTATTGATGTCGTCATGATCTTCCCTGCTTGGGGCACAGGTGATGGTGCGGTGTATCGTGTCGATGAAGCCCGCATTTACAACCCAAGTGCCGGTAATAGCGGCCTGACAGTATTTGAAAATAACATCGCCAGCGGTTGGTCATTATGGGACTGCTGTGCGGGCACAGAGCCAACCATTGTTTCGGCTGACGCTCCTTATGGTTCAGTAGCACAGTTTGAAATTCCTGGCTGGCCAGAGACTGTACTTGGCTTCTTAGCTGATGAAGGTGTTAGCTACGATGCTTCAGCGCTTGTTGCCAATGGCGCTATTAGCTTTGACATGCGCATCGTCAACCAGCCAAGCGCTGGCCCAACAGATTGGTTCTTCAAAGTAGAATCAACGGGTGCGGCGACTGCAGTGGAACTCCCACTTGCTGACGGCAATTATGGTACTGCACCGGTAGCAGGCGAATGGGCGCGCTATAACTTCCCGTTACAAGAGCTATTTGACGCCGGTCTCGATATCAGTGACATCAACGTGCTTATGATCTTCCCTGCTTGGGGCTCTGGGCAAGGCGTGGTGTATCAAATCGATAACGTGCAGATTGCTAACTTTTAACGCGTACAGCGCAAAAACGGACGATGATTAAAATGAAAAAAACAACGTTTATGAAAAGCCCTGTCGCGGCAGCTGTGTCAGTAGTTCTCACCGCCGGTTTGATGACACCGCTCTATGCGCAAGAGGTTGAAAATAATCAAGCTGAGCAAGAGCAAGTACAAGAAGAAAATGTCGAAGTTCTTCAGGTTCGCGGTATTCGCGGCAGCCTTGCTCGCTCAACGGACTTTAAACGCAACAGTGACGGCGTCGTTGACGCCATCTCTGCTGAAGAGATTGGTAAGTTTCCAGACACCAACTTAGCCGAATCACTGCAACGTATCACCGGTGTATCGGTGAGCCGTGTCAACGGTGAAGGGAGCCAAATTACCGTACGTGGTTTCGGTCCTGAATTTAACTTAGTGACCCTCAACGGGCGCCAAATGCCAGGGACCGGTTATACCCGCTCGTATAACCTAGAAAACCTGTCTTCAGTGGGTGTACGTTCACTTGAAGTTTACAAGACCGCACGCGCCGCCACACCTAGTGGTGGTTTGGGTGCTACAGTGAATATTGTAACCCGCCGTCCACTGGCGAGCCCTGGTCAGAACTTCACGATCATGGGCAAAGGAATTCACGATACTTCGGTTGAGACGGGTGATGATGTCACGCCTGAAGTTGCTGCAATTTACAGCAATACTTTTGCTGACGACCGTGTCGGTGTTGCCTTTACTGTCTCGCAATCGCGTCGTGATTTTCGCTTGCAGCAGGCCAACGTCCAAGGTTGGCAGGCGAACGTCGGTCTGCCCACTGACCTTGACCCAAGCAAAGTGATCGACCCACGCCCTATAGATGAAGAAGGTAACCGCGTTGGTAACCATTTCTTCCCGAAAGACATGAACTATGGCTTTGCCGATTTAGCGACTGAACGTACCAACGGTCAATTTACTTTGCAGTTCGCACCGGTAGACGACCTCATTATTACGACAGATTACACCACCAGCCGCGCCCTCACCGGCCGTGAAGCCTTTGGTTGGGGGATCTGGAACGAGTTCGGCGGCAACATTAACGCCTACGAACTCGATGAAAACGGTACTGCAGTTTATGCCGATATCGCTGGTAACGATGCCTCGTTTACCGCCGAGAAAGGCACCACTGAAGTTAAAGCCAAGTCAATTGGCCTGAACATTACCTACGATGTCAGTGACAGTTTGCGGCTCTGGTTTGACGCCCATGATTCGAGTAACGCGACCGACGACGGTGCTGACCCTGGCAGCGGCATGTTTGGTCAAGTGATCTTGGGCTCAGACCAGCTGCGTTCAAAGATCTACGACTTCCGTCAAGGCGATATTCCGCAAATGTTGGTGAACTGGAACAACGGCACTAACGTGCTTGCGCCAAGCGAAATCGACTCGAACTTTAGCCAATTCTTCCGTCGCGAAGGTGAATCAAATGTGAAGCAGTACCAATTGAAAGGTGATTGGTATAACTACAACACTTTTGACGCCCCGCTCGTTAAAATTACCGCTGGCTTATCGCGCACTGACCAAGACTTGTCTGGCTACACTGCGTGGAGTGGTTTACGTGGCGGCCCAGGCTTTAATCCATCGTTCACGCAAATCTTCCCAGACGGCATGTTCACCTACAACTCAACGGGTGACTTCCTTGACCAGTTTGCCGGTGGCGGTAGTAATTTAATGACGAACTATTACTACACCTTTGATTACGATGAAGCTGTCGCGCGTCAGACTGCTTATTTGACCGAAGAGTTAATGGGTAGCGATGCTTATATGCCAGCGCCTTTCTTTGACGGTATCGACAGTAACAACAGCTTACGTGAAGTAACCGATGCGATTTTCATTCAGTCGGATTGGGAATTCATGCTCGGTGACTACCTTGCTGAATTGAATGTCGGCGTGCGTTATGAACAGACGGATGTCACCAGTAACGTGGCCCAGCGTGTCGAGCGCCAAGTCAACTGGGTAAGCGCATCTGAGTGGATCATGCAGTATGAGCCGACCGACCAGGTGAACTTCCTCACCCTGACCGGTGAGCACGACGTATTGCTACCGATGCTCGACTTGAAAGTCGAATTCACCGATGAACTTATTGGTCGTTTCTCGACCGGTAAAACTATTGCTCGTGCGCCATTGGGTGCCCTTGCCGGTGGTCGTTCATTAAGTGGTAGCCCTAAGCCTGGTTCACGTTCAGGCTCGACCGGTAACCCTAACCTGTTACCGTTTGAATCGACGAATATCGATTTGGCGTTGGAATACTACTACGCGCCAGGAAGCTACGCATCGATAGGTTACTTCCGCAAAGACGTTGATAACTTTATTCAAAACACCATCAACGAGATCACTGTCGAAGGCTTACGCGATATCTTCGAAGGTCCACGTTACCAGCAAGCCGTTGCGTCGCTTGAAGGCCGTGGAGAACAAGCCACCAGTACTGCCATTTTTGAAGAGATGCTGGCCCTTGGCTTCGGCAACGGTGAAGGCGTGATTGAACCTAATGCGGATGACCCATTAATTGTTTGGCAAGTGAGCCAGCCTTCGAACACCGATGCGAAAAGCGTCGATGGCTTCGAGGTCGCGGTGCAACACTTGTTTGGTGAATCTGGCTTCGGTTTAGGTGTTAACGCCACCGTGGTTGACGGTGACGTGAAGTTTGATGTCGATAGTCTGACACAGCAAGCACCGCTTACTGGTTTAAGTGACTCTGCTAACCTTCAGGCCTTCTATGAGGACCATGGTTGGTCAGTGAAGCTCACTTACGCGTGGCGTGATAGTTACCTCATTGGTGTTGGCCAAGCGCAAGGCTCAGCCGACGCTCCACCACAATTCGCCAAGGCTTACGGCCAGTGGGACATGAGCATTAACTATGACGTTACCGATAAATTTACGGTCTTCTTGGAAGGGATCAACCTGACCAACGAAACCGAAGAAGGGTACGGACGCTACGAAGAACAGTTCCTCTTCGCACGTCAGTACGGTCCCCGTTATGTGTTTGGAGCGCGTTACAGCTTCTAACCTAACGGTGAGCAAACGAAACGAAACGGAAAAGGAACTACGAAAAAGGCCCGCAAATGCGGGCCTTTTTTTATATTGAAAAGAAAAAAGGAAGCGCTACAGACAGAGCACTTCGTTTTCGCTGGTTGGCACAATACGAATATCGTTAAAGCTGACCGACCATTCGCTTGCTGTACTTAGCCCAAAGATACCGCTGGCTTTTGCTAAATCAAAGCCCTGCTCTTGTAAGCACTCGAGGCTGAGCTCAAGGGTTTGCCACTCACCTTGCGGTAAGCCTTGCAGTTGTGCACTCATTGCCGCTGAGGCGCCACATTGTTCACCACAATACAGGTTTAGCATGACATCGTTGGGTACAGCACTATCAACTCTCAAAGTGATCGACAACGCGCTGTCAGCGCTTGCATAGGCGCGTAAATCGCGTGGAAACGGCGTGACGAGGTTAAATGCAGCTAAGCTGTCGCCGCTGAAGTTAAACTGCCGTGCATCTTCTTGCACTTCGTCGTCAAAGGTCTCGCTACGTACAGCACCAAGTTCTTGAATACTGCTTTCGACAGCAGCCCGCTGCTCGCCGCTGCGGAGCTCAAGCAACCATGGCGATTTCACCGCGCGCTCAAACACTACGAGAGGATCAATAGCGCCGCTTTCGCTAAGCTCTTCGTTCAGTTGGTCCGCGAGGATCGCTTCGCTGGCACCATAGCTTAGGCCAGCACCGACTTCGAGCAGCGCGGCGCTAGCATCGGGATCCGCAGGCCAGGCAAATGGTAAGCGTCCGGTCACGTCATACTGAATACTACCGTCGGCATTACGCAACACAACATCGGCAACACCTTGCCCTTCACTGCCCGGCAACCAGACCGCCATAAAGGCATCAGAGGCGTTAAACTCAGGGTTTGTCCACAGTGGACGGCCGGAAATAAACAGCGTTACCACAGGAATGCCCTGCTCTTTCAGTTTCTTCAACAACGCGAGATCGGTCGCGTTACCGCGTTGATAGTCAAGGTTGTCGAGGTCGCCATTCCCCTCGGCGTAAGGCTGCTCACCAAACACCACAACGGCAACATCAGGTTTCTCGCTAAACTCACCATTCTCACTGAGCACCGCTTCGCCGCCAGCGGCAGCAATTTGCTCAGCTAGACCTTGGTAAATCGATGTACCGCCTGGGAAGTCCTCGTTGGTATTGCCGGTGCCTTGCCAACTAATCGTCCAGCCACCCGATTGCTGGCCAATATTGTCAGCACCCGAGCCCGCGACCAGAATCCGTTGGCTAGGATCAAGCGGTAATAATTGCCCCTCGTTTTTCAAAAGTACCAGCGATTGGCGCACGGCTTCGCGCGCGACGGCACGGTGTTCGTCGGCACCAATTAAGTCCATACGTCCTGCCAGTGGACGCTCCGCGGGGCTCGGTTTGTTAAACAAGCCAGCGCGCATTTTTACCCGTAAGATACGGCGCACCGCATCGTCGACACGACTTTGCGCAATGACACCGTCTTTCACTTGCTGAATAAGGTTCTCGTATAGCGGTTTCCAAGCATCGGTCGGCACCATGTAGACATCAAGCCCAGCGTTCGCTGCTTGGGGGCAGTCATAGTTAGTGCAGCCCGGGATTTGGCCATGGCCATTCCAGTCGCCGACGACAAAGCCATCAAAGCCCATCTTGCCTTTTAATACGTCAGTTAAGAGGTAATCATGGCCGTGTAATTTATCGCCGTTCCAGCTGTTAAAACTTGCCATCACGGTTTGGGCGCCGGCGTTAAGACCACCCACATAGCCTTGTGCATGTAGGTCAAACAATGTTTGTTCATCAACTTCGGTATTGCCTTGGTCGATACCAGCAGTGGTACCGCCGTCACCGACAAAGTGCTTCACCGTGCTAATCACGTGTTGGTCATCAAGAAAGTTCTCGCCAACCTTACCCTGCAAGCCCGTCACGATCGCTGCGGCATAATCGCGCACGATACTTGGGTCCTCAGAGTAACTTTCATAGGTGCGACCCCAACGTAGGTCTTGCGCAGCCGCAACCGTCGGTGCAAACACCCAATCGATGCCGGTAGCCATCACTTCGCGTGCGGTGACATGCGCAATTTGCTCAATCAACTCAGGATTATTCGCTGCACCCAAGCCAATGTTGTGCGGAAAAATCGTCGCGCCAATCACGTTGTTGTGTCCGTGAACCGCATCGGTACCCCACATGGTTGGAATCGCTGAACCATCCAAGCTATCGTCAACGGACGCTTGGTACATGGCCTCAGCTAAGTCAATCCAGTCTTGCGGTGTGGCATACTTGTCGTTATTCGGGAATGCACCACCACCGTTCAAATAAGAACCAAAGCCGTAGCGGCGCATGTCTTCGACGGTAATATCGCGAATTTCTGGCTGGATCATTTGCGCAATTTTCTGCTCGAGAGTCATTTGCGCAAGCATTTCAGTAATGCGCTGCTCGGTGGCCTGATCGAGTACCACCGGCGACTCTATTTTGGGCCAGATGGCCTCAACATCAGCGGCTGCATCTGCAGCCGCGGTTGTTTGTTGTGTCGATTCAGCGCAGCCACCTAAAGCGAGGACGATGGCTGCGGCAAGTAACTTCTTTGGGAACGGACCTTGTGCCATTACGCTGCCTCCTGTGCAACTTTCAATGTACGTGGCTGATAACCACGCATACCGTAGTACGCGATGTACACATAACAAATCAGCGGAATAATAAACGACATTTGTACGCCCACTTGGTCAGCTAAAAAGCCTTGCGCAAGCGGCACAATTGCACCACCGACGATGGCCAAGCAGAGAATTCCTGAACCCTGACCGCGGCTCTGGCCAAGATCTTGCAGCGCCAAACTGAAAATTGTTGGGAACATAATCGAGTTACACAAGCCAACGAACAACAGTGACCACATAGCTAGCGTACCTGAGCTGGTCATAGTCGTTGCCAGCAGCAATACAGCAGCAACGGCATTGAAGGCTAACACACGGTTACCGCTGAGTTTTTGCATGATTGCTGCACCTAAGAAGCGCCCAACCATTGCACCACCGAAGTACCACGAAATATAGTGTGAGGCCTTTGAGGTGCTCATATCACCAATTTCTGGCATCGCAATGTACATTGCCAAGAAACTACCAATACCTACTTCAGCGCCAACGTAGACAAAAATACCGAGCGCACCGAGCACGAGGTGTTTCTGCTTCCACGCCGAGCCTTCTTTAGGTAGCGCCAAAGCTGGGTCTACCTTGCCCATATCAGGTAATTTCAAACGCAAGAAAATCACCGCCATCAAGACCAAGGCGCCGGCCAAAATAAAGTATGGCAGGCTTACGGTGTCTTTCGATACCCCCGTCACTTCTGGGTCAGCGACACCACCAAAAATCAGCCAGGCGCCGAAGAACGGTGCCACAGTGGTTCCCAGTGAGTTAAAAGCTTGGGTCATGGTGAGACGGCTTGAAGCGGTTTTCTCGTCACCCAGAACAGTTACGTACGGGTTCGCTGCGACCTGCAAAATGGTAATACCCGAGGCTAAGACGAACAGTGCTAACAAGAACAAGCCATAAACCTCAGCTTGTGCCGCCGGATAAAACAGCACACAACCCGCCCCGGCAATCATCAAGCCGGTCACAATTCCCGACTTGTAGCCGATTTTGCCAATCAGATACCCCGCTGGAACCGAGACAATAAAGTAAGCACCAAAGAAACAGAACTGGATGAGCATCGACTGCGCATAGTTCAAATCAAACAACAACCGTAGGTACGGGATCAGTATGTCATTCATGCAGGTAATAAAGCCCCACATGAAGAAGAGAGTGGTCAGCGCAGTCAACGCAAACCTGTAATTCGTGTTCTGTTGGGTCATAATCGCCTCAATCGTTATAATTTTTTGACCTTAGGCCGATTTATGGCCTATGATGAAAGCGCTTTCATTTATAGCATACTTGGACGGTTTCGCAATCCTTATGAAAAAAATAAGCCTACCACAGCAATCAAAAATGCTTACCTCTGACTTTGTCTTTGGTGTCGCTACCTCTTCATTTCAGATCGAGGGAGCCGCCGCTGACCGTGAACTCAGTATTTGGGATACCTTCTGTGCTGAACCGGGTCGGATCAAAGACGGTTCAAATGGCTTAGTGGCTTGCGAACATGTTCAGCATTGGCGTGCGGACGTTGAGCTGATTGCAAGCCTTGGCGTAGACGCTTACCGCTTCTCCGTCGCCTGGGGGCGGGTCATTAAAGCCAATGGCGAAATCAACCAAGCGGGCTTGCAGTTTTATGTGGGCCTCGTCGACGCCCTTAATGCGAAGGGCATCGTTTCGCACATGACTTTGTATCATTGGGACCTCCCCCAGTATCTGCAAGACCAAGGCGGTTGGCTCAATCGCGATACCGCCTACCGTTTTGCCGAGTATGCTGAAGTTATGGTGCGCGCCCTGGGCAATAAAGTGGCCAGTTATGCCACCTTGAACGAACCTTTTTGCAGCGCTTATTTAAGTTATGAAGCTGGTATACATGCCCCAGGGATGAAGAATCGCAGCTACGGCCGCCAAGCTGCCCATAACTTGTTACTGGCCCATGGCCTTGCGTTACCGATTTTGCGTAAGCATGCACCGCAAGCCGAGCATGGCATCGTGCTGAATTTTAGTCCGTGTTTTGCCGCCTCAACCGCTGCCGCTGACGTTGCCGCAGCTAAATTGGCACATGCATATCACAACTTATGGTATTTACAGCCCCTGTTAGCTGGGAGCTATCCAGATCTTGGCGACGCCCTAAAAGCGGACGAGCTACCGCAAATTGAAGCCGGCGACATGGAGCTCATTTCTCAGCCGATTGATTTTCTCGGGGTCAATTACTACACCCGTACCGTCTTCCGTGACAAGAACGGCTGGTTCTCTGACGTACCGCCCACCAAGCCACCACTGACGACCATGGGTTGGGAGATTTATCCGCAAGGCTTGACCGAGATTCTGGTCCAACTGAAAGAGACTTTTGCTAACCTGCCGCCTATTTACATTAGCGAAAACGGTGCCGCCTTCCCTGATGAATTAATCGACAATGCAGTACACGATGACGCCAGAATAGATTACTATCAGCAACATCTATTGGCAGTGAATGATTGTATTGACGCAGGAATCGACATGCGTGGCTATTTTGCTTGGAGCTTACTCGATAACTTTGAATGGGCGGAGGGTTATACCCAACGTTTCGGTATTGTGCACGTCGATTACAGTACACAGAAGCGCACTCTGAAAGACAGCGCTAAAGCATTACAGGCCTTGTGGCTCGAACGCGCGGCGCAACTGCAAACGGAACCAGCAGTATGATTTCACGGCGCGAAAAAGTAGCGTATGGCTTGGGTGACACCGCCAGTAACTTAATTTTCCAAACCGTGATGTTGTTTTTAGCCTTCTTTTATACCGATATTTTCGGTATTTCAGCAGGCACTGTCGGTACGATGTTCTTGGTCGTGCGGCTTATCGATGCGGTAACCGATCCCTTGATGGGGCTTTTGGCCGACAAAACCAATACCCGCTGGGGGCAGTTCCGTCCTTACCTATTGTGGCTGGTGATCCCCTTTGCTGTTTGCAGCATCCTTGCGTTTACCACACCCGATCTTGGTGACACCGGCAAAGTCATTTATGCCTACGCCACTTACTCGCTGCTGATGCTCGCCTACACCGCTATCAATATCCCCTACTCGGCACTCGGCGGCGTCTTAACCAAAGACCCAGAAGAACGCGTGTCGGTACAATCGTATCGTTTCGTGTTTGGTATGCTCGGTGGGCTTATTGTCACACTCCTGACCTTACCGCTCGTGGACTGGTTCGGCCAAGGCGACAAAGCATTAGGCTATCAGTTGACTATCGCTGCCATGAGCGTGCTCGGGGTGGTGTTGTTCCTCCTCTGCTTCGCGGGTACCAAAGAGCGCATTCAACCACCCCATGACCAACAGCTCAATTTCGGCTCGGGGCTGAAAACACTGTGGCAAAATGACGCCTTGCGGACCTTGGCGATCGTGGCCGTGCTCTTGCTAATTGGTATTGCGATAAAAAATACACTCGCGATTTACTACGTGAAGTATTACCTCCTGCGCGAAGATCTCATCACCACGTTCGTATCGATTGGTATGGTTGGGAATATTCTCGGCTGCGCACTCGCCAATCCGCTGACTCGCCGAGTGGATAAAGTTCAGGCCTACAAAGCACTACAAATAATCGCCGCAGTGCTTTCTGCAGCAGCATTTTTCGTGCCAGCCAATCAACTGGTGCTGGCCATAGTGTTGTACTTTTTCTGGAGCTTCTTCTTGCAGATGGCAACGCCTATGCTCTGGGCCAAAATTGCCGACGTGGTGGACTTCGGCCAACGTGAATCCGGTTTACGCGCCAACGGTTTAGTTTATGCCTCAGTCGTATTTTTCATCAAAATAGGGATTGCTTTAGGTGGTGCGATCGCCGGCTGGTGGCTTGCAGTCTATGACTATCAAGCGGGCCAAGCGCAAACCGAACATACACAACTTGGCATTTTAATCGCCTTCACTTGGCTTCCTGCTATTGCATCACTGCTTGTTGCTTGGGTCATGCGCGGGTACACTTTGAATCGTGCCCGGGTGCAACAGATTGCCCGAGAACTCGAACAAAGTGCATAACGAGAATAAAAAAGCATGGCGACCATTTATGAAGTTTCAAAATTAGCGGGCGTATCTTTAGCCACTGTTTCCCGAGTGATCAACAACACCGCCCCGGTGCGCGCCGCGACCAAAGAGAAAGTCGAAGCAGCCATGCAGGAGCTTGGCTATCGCCCGAACTCAGTGGCGCAGTCATTGGCCAGTAACCGCTCCAACAGCATCGGCATCTTGGTGTCTGAGCTTGGTGGTCCGTTTTATGGCGAGCTTTTAAGTCGTATTGAAAGCGAATTCCGTGCCGTCGGTAAACACGTTATTGTCGCCGCCGGCCATAGTGACGCCGAACTAGAGCGCGATAGTATTGAGTTTCTACGCAGCCGCAATTGCGACGCTTTGATCTTGCACGTCGAATCGGTGAGCGACGATTACCTTCGCGGCTTAGCCGACAGTGGCACGCCTTTTGTGGTCATTAACCGCCACGTCGAAGCCGTGGCCGATCGCTGTATCACCCTCGACAACGAACTCGGCGGCTATTTAGCAACCCACCATTTGCTCGAAAGCGGACACCGCCAGATTGCCTATGTCTCGGGCCCAATGTGGAAGAACGACGCCAGCGAACGTTACAAAGGTCACTTGCGAGCGCTTCAAGAATACGGAATTGGGGAAGATAAAAGCTTGTTTTTTGAAGGAGACTTCCAAGAAACCGGTGGCGTAAACGCCCTCCACCACTTTCTCGATAACAAGTCTGAGTTTTCTGCTCTCGTCTGCGCCAACGATGAAATGGCCTCAGGTGCCATCACTGTCGCCCATGAAGTCGGCCTAGAAATACCCGAACAGCTTGCCGTGGTTGGCTTCGATAACGTCAACTTCTCGCACTACACTTACCCGAAGCTCACGACCGTCGATTATCCCATAGAAGAAATTGGCCAAATGGCTGCTCGGTGGGTACTCAAACATGTGTATAAACAAGCAGTGCCGGATTTAAAAGCAGTCTTCCAACCGCAACTCATTGCACGGGATTCGGCTTAACGTTAAAGTCAGGAAAGATAACAATAAGCAAAAGGAATCATCATGAAAAAGTTTATTTTTACTGTAGTTGCAGCAGTTGCCCTCAGCGCTTGTTCGCCATCACCCGGTGAAACTTACCTCACGGAATTTGAAAAGTTAGAAAACGACATCAGCCAACTGGCTGAGCAAGCAGAAGTCTGCTTTTCAGAAATTGAAGCCACAATGGATAAGTACGACCACCTGAATCCAAGCAATCAAGAAGACTTCGATAATCTATTCAGCGAGGCTGAACAGCAGCGCTACAATGAGATTGAAGATGGGATTGAGGAACAACTGAAGAAGCTACGCGATATATTCGACCGCGACTGTTAATAGCTTTATTCGTGAATGGGTAACCATTCGAGCACTTGCTGCTGCAACCATTGTTGCAGCAGACCAACTTGTCGACTTTCCATATACTCCAGGTATTCCCACAACTGCGGCGCAAACTCTTGGTTTCGCTTCAAATACTGCAACGTCTGAAACTGCTCTCCGGAAAGCGCAGAGTTGTGTGCTTTTTCGCAGAAGGTTTTAAACGGCGTAAAGGCAATACGGTGGCAGCCGAGCTGGCAAGCAATTGCAATGCCGGCCGCATCCAAGTCACCGAAATAATCCAATGTTTTGTCCGTTGCTAACCAACGCTGACGTAATGTTTGTGCGCCTTGGGCATAGACGTGATCACCTCGGTAAACCACCAAAGCATGGGCTGCGAGCGGTAAGCTGAAGCTGTCCAGTTGGTAAAAGCAATCAAGATTTTCAACAACAACCAACTGCTCATAAGCTGCAAGGTTGAGCTTACTTTGTGCGACATCAAGTATTTGCCACGTGCCGTCACTGCCTGTGCGTTGCGCCAGTAACACCCGGTCGGCGCGTGGCCCTGTGCGGTTGGATTTGAATTCGTGACGCCCCTGCTGTGCTTGTTCGAGCGAAGTTCTTGCGAGCGTTTCATCAAGTGCCGCATAGCCCAACTGGACTAAGCGTTCCGCCACTGCGCAGGTAGTCAAGCTGGCGTGGGCTTAAGCGTTCGCTCATGATCTACCCAAACGCAAGGTCACATCGTCAATCACCCGCACCTGATTGAACCATTGCTCCTCATACTCGCTGCGTTCGAGCACAAACATGCGCTGTTGTTGCTGCGGTAAGCCAGCGAACTCGGCGAGGATCTGAAATAGCCACACTTCCGGAGACCATTCGAGCTCTTGAGCCAACAAATAATCGATAGCTGAATCACCCGCTTTATTCTCGAGTACCGCTAGGAAATACTGCTCGGCATCGGCTTTAAGTTGTTGCTGACGGGCTTCGACTTCAGGGGCGCTGTCTGTGGTCGTAAGCACCTCGTCATTGGCACTCGCTGTTGATTTCGCCGTTTTTAATGCAAGCTCTCGATAAAGTTGATGCACGAGGCCGACGACCTCTGGGCTGTCTGCACGCCGATCGAGCGCGACCGCAGCTGTGACCGAAATAGGCGCAGCGCAATTAACGAGATTCGGTACCTGACTGCGATAAGCATAATCCCCCACCACAAAACTTGGATGTTGCCGCAAAAAGCTCGCCATCTGGCTCACCAACAGGCCGCGCGCTTGTTGCTCGCGGAAGCGGCCCATTAGTTCAACCAAGCGCTTTTGCACCTCAAGTAAACTGGCCAAATGGCGGTCTAAATGATTCTGTAGGCGGGTGACCAACACCTTGCGTAATACCGGATTTCCTTCTGCAAGCTCAATCATTTCATCAAAATTGAGCAAACTGATACCATCCAGCAAACGCTTTATTTGCTCTTGCGCACGACCATTTTCGCGGATCTTGTCACTGAGGCTACTGACAAAACCGAAGTTACTGTTTAAGCGATGCCATAAGCTATGAATTGCCTCTTCAAACTGCCCTGTAAGGTCATATACAGTTTCGTGAATCACTTGCAGTTGCAGGTCTGCTTTCACATAGTCGCCGCGGCGACGCGCCTCACGATAACTCTCAACACGCACCCGTATGGTTTCAAGTTTTTCCGCCACATCAGCATGAATCTGCCGACGCGCTTCATCGGTCACCAATGCGGCAATGAGTTGCGTTACAGGTTGACGCAACTTAAGGCCAAAACTGTCTTCGGGATGATAGAGCACGCGCGCATCAATAAGCTTACGCCGGGCGCTCTCTGAGAATGCATCAGGGTCAATTTCGCCTTGCAGATAGCCTTGCATGAGCGTCTGCGCGTGCTTACCGATCAAGGCAAGTCGCTCAACACCAAGGCTTAGCATACCGCTTATCGGTTCTGCCATTAGAGCAAGTCCTCTTGTTGTGGCGCTTCATCAAGGGGGATGTTTTCTTCGTCTTTGATAAAGCGCACCAGCTCTAGCAGGTAATCCATTTTCCCGGTAACGGTAAAAAATAAGCGTTCTTTGTGCGGCTGCTGTAGGTAGCCATGTTCGACCAAGCGCTTGGCGATTTGTTTCGCTTGCGCATCAACACTATCCGCTTGGGAGTTGAAGAATTTGTCCTTGGCAAGAGCCTGCAGACGTTGCTGTAGACTCGGGTGGTCTTCGGTTTTTAGGATCAACTCCTGTAACTTCACGATATCGCCGGGGCTCAACACACTGTCATGCCCCAGTGCCTCTTGTACGTATGTGAGCCATTCAAGCAACGGTAACAGCGATGCCATCACCACCTGCAGCTGCTGCTTCATGTGCTCGCGCGCATCTTGATCAATGTGCCGGTAAGCAAGGAAAAACACACTCGTATCGTCATTTTGTGCCACCCGCCGATTTAGCGGCTGCAAGTACTCATCGAGCTGCTCACGCAAGGCTTCTTGTTGCAGCTTTTGATACTGCTCGGGCTCTGTCACTGCACAAATAAATTGCCCAGCCAATAGCTTCTCTAATAACGGACCGTGTTGGAGTAACGGATTCATACCTCAACCTCCGTTTCGCTCAACTGTGCTAACTTCTCCGCTAACGGCGACAGCCGCGGTTTGATGCGTTTCAGCTGACCTTTGTTCGGCTGCTCATGATGCGGCTCGATTAAATAGCGATGATTGAAGAGCAATAACACGTCTGATTCAGGGTTCGGAAACGCGCCGACGATGTAAATCGCGTTATGGTCACAAGCGGCGAACAGCTTCTCGACATTGTGATACGCCAAGGTACCGATTTCATCCACCGGCCAGTGCAACACTACTCCAGCATCGGCTGGCCGCAACAAACGGGTAAAGGCCAGCAGGAACTTCACCAAGATCAGGTAGGCCATACCGTGGCTCGATGACTCAAGCAATTGTCGATCATTGCGGATCACCATGGCTTGGCCTTTTTCCTGTATATGCAGTTCGAGGCGCAGCAACGACTCGATACTGTAATCTTGGTCACTACGAATCAGCTCAGCCACTTGCGCCAGTTCGTCGAGGTAAGCCTGTGACGGTACCAACTCACCGGACTGTCGCCACTGTTTGTAATGCTTGGCCATGGCTTTCAAGGGTGCCCAAAAACCTAACTCATCGATGGTGGAGCTAATCTTAACCTCGGCCTTTTGGATAGCATCAAGGGGCAGATCGTCACTCACCTCTTGCGTCAAACGACGACTAAAGTCATTCACACGCTTGTGGATGTCGTCAAAGACGGTAAACACATCAACCAGGCCTTTACCAATGGTAATCCCCTTATTAATGGTTTGCTCTTGGCGATCCTCAAGAATACTCAATAAGTTTGCCAAGGCCTCGACGCGCGCTCCCATTTCTGGTGACTCGCCCAACTCCGCCAGCGATTTCTCGATAAAGCGTGAGAAGTCGCTATCGACGTCTTTATGCAACTCACTTTCAAACTGTGTGAGCTGATGCTGAAGCTCTTTCTCAACTTTTTGCGCCTGCTCAAACAAATCATGGGCGCGAACCAGTCGCTCGTTAACATCCCCCGCCGCTTGGCGGTTCAGCTTCTCGGGCTGCAAGGCGACCGGTAACGCGGCCATCCGCGCGACCATCGCTTGCAGTTGTGCCAATAGTTCTTTTTGCTGTGCGCGGCGGGCTTCGGCTGCCTTTATCCGCGCCTTCAAGTCCTCTGTTTCGCGCTGATAGTCGGTTTTAAGTTTGGCTAGCGCGTTTTCACCTTCACGCAATGCCTGCCGTGCTTGTTGCTCTTGCTGTTGCCACTTCGGCCGTTGCACCTTCCACTCATCGGCCATGAAAGCTTGGTAGGCGCGATAAGGCTCGCGTTGTTGTTCGGTGCGTTGGATTTGCTCCTCTAACGCGTGCATTGCCGTCTTGGTACGCTCAAGTTTACGTTTATCCACGCCGTCTGCAGCAAGCTTGTCGTTGAACGCTTGCTCGAGATCATGCATCTGTTCTTTGGTTTGCGCGGTTTTGCGTTGCAGCTCTTGATCACATTCGGCCATCGCATCGAGAAATTGCTGCTGCGTCTCTTGGTGCTCTGCTTTTCGCTCAAGCTCAGCCGCTTTCGCATCGCTTTCTAATTCGCTCAGTTGTTGCTGCAATTGCTGCTCTAAACTGGTGAGGTGGCGCTGCAGCTTAGCTACTTGCTGCTCAGCTTCTTGCTTACGCTGTTGCAGTACTGCTTTGTGTTCCTGTTGTAGTCGCGCTTTGTGGTCACGCGCATAATCAAGGTCGTTTTTGCTGGCTTTGCGCTTTTGCTGTGCTTTCGCTTCGAGTTGTTCAGCTTCTGCGACCGCTTCATTCGCTTTGTGCAACTGCCCTTCACTGTCCTTGCGCTCTTTGAGTCGCTGCGCAAGTTCGGCCTCAGCCTGCTCAAGTAGCTCCAATAAACGCTCTTCGGTCGCTGCGTGCTCAGGTAGTTCAAGTGCCTGCAGATCGAGTTTTACACCAAAAATCGTTTCGGTCTCGGCCCTAGACTTTTGCGGTAGCAGATCCGTGCGTTGCAATAACGGTTCGGCAATTACCTTGCCAAAGCTATGTTGCCAATGTTCAACGTTGTCGCGCAAAAACTGGCGCAAGCTACCCGCCGCAGGTTTGAGCCGCTGACGTAAGGTTTCCAGCGTATCATTGGCCGTGGCTTCACTACGCCGCGCCTGATTCACGTGCTCACTGCTCTGCAAACGTTCCTTTCGGCGTAGTTCCAATTGTTTGAGCGCTTGATCCACTTCACCTTGTGCCAGCTCCAAGGCGTCCATGCAGGCCTCGAATCGCGCATCAGCTAACTGAGTTGCCTCCTGTTCGGCTTCATTCAAACCACTGTTCTGGCTTGCGGCTTTCTGCTGCGCAAGCTGTTCACGGGTGTCTTGTAATTGTGGTGTGAAACTTTGCTGCAAAGCGTTTTGTTGCTGCTGTAATGCGCGTCGCCCCGCTTCTAGGCTGTCATTGAAGGTCTCGTTGAGTTGCGCAAGCTCCGCTTGCTGCGCGTCCTTTTGTGCCTGTAGTTGTGTACGCACTTTATCCAACCGCTGCTGCAGTTTAAGTTTTTCGGCGTCCAACTGACTTTGTGCGTCTTTGTGTTTATCAAGTAACAAGCGGTAATGCTCGTCTAACTCTTGTAGCTCCTGGCGTTGTTGCGGCAACTTTTCTAACGCACGGCCCCAAGCTTCCATGTCGTCGTCGCGGTAGCGATCGTAGCTTGCTTGCGCCCGCTCAAGTTTACTCTCGGCCGCCTCAAGTTCAGCGCTCGCCTCTTGCTTGGCATCAAGCAACGCCCGCAATTCACGATTGTAATCATCTTCGGCCACATCGCGTTTGCGCTTCCATTCCTGCAACTGGGCCTCAAGGTCGGCCTGTTGCGTTTGCAACTGGGCATAATCTTCTTCCAATACCGATTTCAGATGCCACAGCCCCTCATTGGCATGGGTACGTTCGCTATTCAATTGTTGTAGCTTCTGCAGTTGCGCCTGTAACTGTTCAACTTTCATGTATTGGCGCATCTGCTGCAGCCAATGCTGAATCTTGGCGCGGGTAAAGGTGTTTTCAGGCCGCTCGTAACCGTCTTCTTCGAGGATGGCAGCGAGCATACTTTTCAGCGTGTCCATCTTGCCCTCTTTGGCATGCACTGCTGACACCAATTTTTCAATATGGCGCAAAGCAAAACCATCGGGTGCGAGCGCAAACTTCGCCGCCAACTTTTTCGCTTTCAAACGCTCGGCACGTTGGCTGCGCTCAAGCTTAATGTCATTGAGAATAATGCTGCGGTATTCGCTAACTGCGCTAATCTTGTGGCTGGTTTCAATACCCGCTTGCTTCAACTGACTCATCCAGTCGCTGTAGTCACGCGCCACCGTCCCCTGCTTGCTCTGCTGCAGATACCATCGCGGCTCATAAGCCGCATCGACAAAGCGATAATCGACCCCGTCGGCGCGTTTGGTAAGCACTACATGGGCTGGCCCTTGCGTGGGTCGATCGTAAGTATAAATGACGTAGCTGTTTTTATACGGCAAGTAATATTTATCGAAGTTATCGCGCGTGCGTGGCACGACTTTGTTCGGTAATTCACCGTAAAACACCGGTACCATCCGTTGCAGCGTGGTTTTACCTGAGGCATTACTACCGCAAATATTGGTGTGACCCTCAAGATCGAGCTCTACCACTCCGGGCATGTGACCGTTAATCATGATGATTTTGAGAAGTTTTGCCATGCTATCCTTGGCTCTTATTATTAGTCATGAGAATAAGCTAACTATACCCTTAGCCGCGGCCATAAAAAAGCCCCGCAATGCGGGGCCAAAGGGCGTGCCGGGGGGCACTATGGAGTGAGACAGAGACTAGATTAAGAAGCGTCGGCGCTCTTTACTTTGATGTCATTCTCAACGTCTTTCACGCCTTCGATACCACGGACAATTTTCTCAGCTGTATCGATGTCTTCTTCTTGCTCAACAAAACCACTCAGCTGCACCACACCTTCATTGGTTTCAACGTTAATTTCGAGCACATTCAAGGCGTCGCTAGCCAAAATAGTCGCTTTAACCTTAGTGGTCAGCGCCGCATCACTCACGTACTCACCCGTTGCTTCTGCAGCTTGCTCGGCTTTGTTTTGCTGATCCTGAATTGCGTCCAAGTTCATAGCCAACACAGTCGGACCAAAAGTTAGAGCGAATACAGACGAAATCACAGTAGCTAAACGTAAGTTTTTCATGAGAACACCTCCAGTTGGTGACGAGTTAAAATTAACTTACGCTTTCACTATAGCGAGCCAATTCTAACCTTGAAGGTGCTTTTCCGAGCTTTTACAAGCTCAAGGTTTTGTAAAGATCAATGTGTCACAACCCGCGTTTGGTTTTTTGCCTGTGCCAGACAATCACGCATAACTTGGTTGTTATAGCGCTGCACAATGCGTTGCGACATGAATAGTTGCGGGAGCTCTAGCAGAACGAGCAAGATCAACAAAACAAATCCGCCAATCGGAAAGGTCAAAATACCGATGACCATAAGCGTTAAATCGATACTTCCCCAAAGGTATTTACGCAGATAAAAGTGATGTAAGCCGGCCACAAAAAAGTAATTCAAAACGGCATAAGTGTCCGGGTCTTTGATTTCCTTCTCTTGCCGCTTGTAAAACAGTTTGCGTTGCTCAGGGCCAAGCTCTCGGACCTGTTGGCGCAATTGCTCTTCTTCTTCGCGAAGTTGTTCAAGATTCATGAGATTTTAGACTCGTGGGTAAGCGAGGTACGGGATCGTGGTGCTTTGCAACGCAATCAGGGTCGTTGCAGCGCCGAATACGCTGCAAGCCTAACTTTAAACCTTGGCCAAGACCGTGGAGCTCGATAGCTTGTGCTGTATATTCCGAACAAGACGGCTCGAAATTGCAGTCCAAATTAAAGAAGTGCCGCGAGCCACCGCGGCGCTGATACCAACGAATTGCGCCAAGCACCGAACTCTTAAGCATCGTAACTTAACGACCGAGGGTAATAATGGCCGCTTCACGCGTCCAGAATAACCAAAAGCGCTTTTGCTCTAACACCTGAAACACGACCTGCCAACCATCGGCTGCCTCGCTATTTAACGTCGCCTCAATTTTCTTCAGCGGTAAACCACTTGAGCCCAGCAATAGCGTGCCGCAGCCACCTTCGGCCACATGAATCATCTTGTATTCAGTGAATTTAGACATCGTGCATTCCTTGTTGTTTTGTTGTTATATCCGCTAACCAAGTTAGCCAACCATACTAGCGAAACAACAAGGATTGTCTAGTCAGTTACGCGCTCCCCGACTAATTCATTGCCATTAATACGGATGATCATTTTGGCGCCATCGAAGCGGATCGTTAACTCGTCAGTGTACGTGAGTCCAATCACGCCCTCGCTCTTGTTTGCCATCAATTCGTCGTTCATAAATAGCTTGTTCTCATGCGCATGAAGCTTAATAGTTGCAGTATCCATACCGAGATGTATTTGGGTCTGTTCGGCGTCGAAGCGATACGTTCCTAACTGCGCTGTAAAAGCTGAAGGTTTAGCTAACCGATTGGCGTCGGGCGGCGCAACTTCTTGCCCTTTTAACGTCAGGTAGATATCAGCCAACATATTCAAAATCGGTGTGTTGCCCCAGTTTGAGGTGATCGCAATGAAATCCTTACTCTGCGGCGCACGGATCATGACGCTTTTAGTGCCATAACCACTCCCTGCAGCGAAGTACAAGGTTTCGTCACCAAACTGCTTAATGCTCCAGGCATACCCTTCGGCATCGGTCTCACCGCTTTTAATATGTGGCGTAAACAACAATGCCGTGGTTTCCTCACTCAGCAGCTCGTGCGACTCAATGGCTCGTACATATTGATACAAGTCATTTGCTGTGGAGTACAAACCACCGCCCGCATTGCCACCATAGTGCTTGCTGCGTTGCGCGAACTCGAGACCGGTACTACTCATGCGGTATGGCGTGGCTTGGTTCTCAACCACGTTGCGGCCCTCATAGTAACCAGTGTCCTGCAAGCCCATGGGCTCAAGCACTCGCTGCGTGATGAAACGACCATAACTTTGTCCCGAAACCTCTTCCAGCAAGGCGCCCAACAAAATCAGACCGGAATTCGAATAGCCGTACTGGCTGCCGGGGGAAAACAACAGTTCTTGCTTATCTACCAACTGCGTTGCTTGTTGCTTCAGCGAAAGCTCGTCATGCGGTTGCACGCCCGACTCGCGTGGCAGGCCAGAACTATGGGTCAGCAGCTGATGCACCGTAACCTGGTCTTTCCAGCCCGCGGTTAAGTACGGCAAATAACCACCAATGCTTTGCTGTAAGTCAATCTTGCCTTCCTCTACAAGCAATAGAACTCCGAACGCCGTAAAGGTCTTCGAAATTGAATTGATTGAGTTACGCGTGGTGGGCGTATTTTTAATGCCAAAACTGCGGTTTGCGAGGCCATAGCTTTGCTCAAACAGCGGATGATCGTCGTGAACAACTTTGACGGTTCCTGAGAAGCCATAGGTATCTTCGTAAGCCGTCACCAGCTCACTTAGTTTCGTGGGTATCTCTTGCTGCGCCGCAGCAGGAAACGCCGGCGTTAGCGTGCCGACTAGACTCAGCAAAAGGAAAATGAATAAGTAGATTCTCGGAAATTTCATCGGTTACGACTCTCCAGTTGACTTTGTGCAAAGATTTTATTTTCTTTGCACAAAGATAGCAACTGGAAAGCGTAACAAAAAATTACTGTGAGTTATACAGAGCACTGCGTAACAAACGGGCTTCGCTATAGGTAATCACACCATCGCTTACCAGTTCATACGAAATCGCTTTTTCGCAATTTGAAGGCCCACTGCGTACTGAGCGGATACCACGCGATGTGGTTTCCTCTGGGCACGCAGCGTAGTGATCCATAATAGTACAGCCTTGTTCGTCAACATAGTTGGTCACTGAAGAGTCATACTCGCCAAACATTACGGTTTCTTCAGTCAATGACGCGCTGCATTGATCCACATCATCCGGTACACCATCAGCATCGGCATCAGGAAGGCCAAAATAAATCGTATCCATTTCGCCTTCTGCATATAATTCTAGATAGCTAGTTTCACCGCCGTCTATGTACTCATATTGCCTGTGGTCGAATTGAAAATAGAACTCGCCATCACCAAAATGTTCGACGGGTTCAAGCTCCGTGCCGGTGTCAGTGAATAGTGGAGACTCCATCATCATGTAGTTGTAGTTGTAGACATCGAAGTCATATTCGTACTCACCACAGTTATAATCTTCTTCGAACTCTGCGGTACAGCCGCCCTCTTCAAGGTCTTCTCGGTAATCAAACTCGACATCGTAACCTTCGTCGACGCTGACATATTCTCCAACATCTTGAGGCTCAACTTGTTCATTGTCGAAGACGATGAATTCGCCGTCATCGTAGTAATATTGATAAAACTCGAAGTCTGATTCATCCACTTGCGGCGCATCCAAGTCTACCTCGAGCGGAATGCTACTTTGCGGCACGACATTGCCCATAGCATCTAAGAACTGAAAAGTTAGCCCCACCAAAGCGGCTTGCTCTGGATCACTAATATCTTCGAAATACACATCGCGCCAATACATACCGCTGTATTCGTCGTAGAACATGCGATCATCATCGTAGGTAGCAATCGCACGGAACCGCACAATACTCTCTTCATTATCGAGCTGGACGCCTTCGCGCTCGGTATAAAAATCGATATATTCGACGTTGCCCTCAAAAATAATGGTTCGAACGTCGGCGAGAGCTGGTGCTGTTACGCCCAATGACGCACAGATAGCGCCGGCCAGCAAAGATTTCTTAATTGTTTTCATGGTCGTATCCACATGTTGATAGAGTAGTTGTCTACCGCCGTACAACATTATTTCGGCAATGACTAAATATTAATCAACATACGGGGCTGCACAATATACTGAAGCGCATATAGCTATTGCCATAGGATTTGCTTAATGATGGCGTTAGCGCGTGTAGCTGCGCGCTCGCATGATGAGATCATATGCGTGATGCTCAATCACCAAGCCAAACTCACTCAGCCAGAGCAAGATAAAGAGGTTCACGAGCACCGTAGCCCAAAAGTAATTGCGAAACGGCTGCTTGCGCGTTTTATGCCTAAACATATGCCGTGCTAATAAGCCTCCTAGCCAGCCTCCCGCCGCGCCTAATGTAAGTAACGTGCGCTCGGACACGCGCCTAAGATCACGCTCGGCGTGGGATTTGTCGTGGCTATAAATGGCAAACGTGAGAACATTAATGGTTGGAAAATAAAACAGCACCCAGGCAGGCATCTGTCGTGCAACAACAGCATAAACAATCGCCGCCATTACGGCGGCGAAAAGAGTAAAAGATAGGACTCTCACCTGAGCATCACTTTAGTTTGTGATCGGATACTGACCAAGGAGCTGCTCTACCACTGGCGTCATTTTGCTCTCGACGCTCGCCCATTTATTAAGTGCCAAGCCACCTTTACCACGCAAGCGATATTCCGCGTAACCGATACGTGTGTTTTCTTTAAACAGTGAGAGCTCAGCGTAACTTAAATAGGGTGCGAAATCCCACGAACGCAGCGCCGTGTACATCATCACAACTTCGCAATGCTCTGGTTGCATCCCAGGTGCATAGACTTCACTTGAAATTCCACGTTGGTGAAAAATATCGGTGACGGTATCAACGAAACCATCAACAATCACTTTGGGATTATTTTCGATACAAACATGATCAACTTGGTGAGCCCGTGAGACTTGATTGACATCGATCGCAGTACAACCCGTGAGCGCTAAAGCCAAACCACCTAAAATAAGATTTTTCATTCCTTCGTCCTTAAAGTTAATATTATTTTAAAATTTTTCGTGATTTTGCCTGATTATGTTTCCTCAAGTCAATTAGGTTGATGCTTTTCTGCAAGTGTATTTAGGACTAAATAAACTTTCTCTGCCGTTACAAGATCGCCAAAGCTGTCCTCAAGTGCGTGGGTTAGTGCTTGGCGCTGGCTTTCACCTTTGAGCATGTAATTAACGGTAGCTTCGGCAATAGCGTAGTATTCGTCTATGCATTCATTTTCGACACAGCAGGTGTGCATCGGGTCGGTGGTATAAAGTGCTTGGTTAATCCGCTCACAAAACGCATCGAGTTTCGCATCCGTCCAATCTTCCATACCTTTCATCATGGCTCGCTCCGTTGCTAAAAACTGAAAGCAAGTTAGCGCGACTGTGCGACAACTGATGTCGTACAGCTTTCCTTGTTAGCGGTGTTCGTTATGGCGATAGTCGGAGAACGTCATTCCAGTCCAACGCCGAAAGGCTTTAGCGAAGGCTTGCTCATCGCTGTAGCCAAGAAAATCCGCCAGACTGGCCTGGGTGACGTGGGGTTGCTGTAGTTGCTGCAAGGCTAGATGCTTTTTAACCTGCTGCGAGAGCGCGTTGTAGCTGGTGTTCGCTGCGGCTAGGTGGCGCGCGAGGGTCCGTTCGCTCACCGCCAGGCTTGCCGCAAGCTGCGGGCGCGTGAGCCATGGTTGCCGATGCAGCAGCGCCTCGATACGTTCCGTCAGGGACTGTGGCTGCAGTTGCTGCAATTGTTGCTGCGCCAGCTCAAGCATTTGTTGCTGCAGTGCTGGATTGACTTCTTGCTGACGAAAATGCCAATCATCGTCACTATAGGTAATACTATTCTGCGCTTGCTCAAAACGAATTTCGGCGTCACCAAACGCTTGCTGGTAATGCTCCATGGGTGATTGCTGCGCGTGTTTGAATTGCACCTGCAGTGGCGTAATCGCTTTGCCAACAACCCAACGAGCCCCTGTGGCAATACTGGCAAAAATCGCCTCGATACGCAGTGCAACAGCAATTTTGAAGTGATCTTCGTAGCTGATCTGCCAGCCTAGTTGCGACTTTGCTTTACTGAAAGTACCGCCCTCGCCGATGAGCGACGAATAGTTCACTAAGCTTTCGACCGCAGTACTCAAGCTGGGGGAGCTCAACAATAAGAAACCAATCGTATCGAAATGCTGCGGCTTTAAAGCCATACCTATTTGCAGCCCGAGCTGCGGCTGTTGCTGCCGCTCAAGGGCTTGCCATAACGCATCTTGCAGCGCCAGCGGAAGTCGCTGTTGGCCTTGTTGCGCAGCCAATTGCTGAGCGAGAGCCGAAGGCAGCTGCACGCCCAACTGTGCCAACTGTTGCACAATTGCCTGGGTGAAGCTTTGGGTGACGCTGGCTTTACAAAGTGGTTGCTGTTGTTTATTCATAAAGCGTACTTTACGCTGGATGGCCTAAATTAACCAGTTATTTGTCCGAACAAAGCATGGTTTGATCCTGATCAATTGTTATTATCATGCTATCTGATGTTGATTAGGGAACAACGAATGAATCCATGTGTAGTCATTGGCGCAGGACCGATGGGCTTGTGTACAGTACGACGGTTGCTTGAGCAGAACCTCGAGGTGATTGGCCTTGAGGCGCATAGCGATGTGGGTGGACTGTGGGATATCGATAGCCCTACCAGCACCATGTACGACTCGGCGCACTTAATTTCATCGAAACGCATGACCGAGTACAAAGACTTTCCAATGGCTGAGCATGTGGCGACCTACCCCAAGCATGATGAGATGCGTCAGTATTTTCGTGATTATGCTGCACACTTTGACCTCAAAAAACATTACCGCTTCGGTAGCTGGGTAGAGAAAGTCGAACCGGTAGCAAACAAACAATGGCGCGTGACCTATCGCCAAAACGATGAAACCCATGAAATTCTGGCGAGCAACGTGTTGCTGGCCAACGGTACCCTGCACCACCCAAATCGCGTCGAATTTGCCGGCGAATACAAAGGCGAGATGCTGCATAGTTGCGATTATCGTGACCCAGCTATCTTCGAAAACAAACGCGTGCTGATTATCGGTTGTGGCAATAGCGGCTGCGATATCGCCGTGGATGCCGTACACCGCGCGAAAAGTGTCGATATGACCGTGCGTCGCGGCTATTACTTCTTGCCTAAGTTTGTCGCTGGGCGGCCGATTGACACCTTAGGTGGCAAAGTTAAATTACCCTTAAAGCTTAAACAGAAAGTCGATGGCTTGCTCGTACGACTTTTATCAGGAAAGCCAAGCAGCTTTGGCCTGCCCGACCCTGACTACAAAATGTATGAGTCGCACCCCGTCATTAATACCTTGTTTCTGCATCACATTGGCCATGGCGATATCACAGTGCGCCCCGATATCAAACAGCTCACCGCAGATGGCGTCGATTTCGTTGATGGCAAGCACGGCGAGTACGACCTCATCCTGCAAGCCACGGGCTATAAGCTGCATTATCCGTTTATTGAACAAGAACACCTGAACTGGCGCGGCCATGCACCGCAGCTTTATCTGAACGTATTCAACCCTCTGCACGACAACCTCTTTGTCATGGGCATGGTTGAAGCGTCTGGGTTGGGCTGGCAAGGTCGCGACGAGCAAGCACAACTGGTGGCCGAAGTGATCCGGGCGCAACGCGATGAACCACAGCGTCACGGTCAGTTCTTTGCCAAGGTGCGCGCCCATGCCAATGAACGCGTTGATGGCGGCATGAACTACCTGCAAGTCGAGCGCATGGCCTACTACGTGCATAAAGACACCTATTTAAAAGCCTTGGCCGATGAAATGCGCCAGCTTAAGGCCTCGTAATGTCCGCAACCTCGTTACTGGTGCTCAATGCCGTTCTGGCGATGATGATGTTCGGTATTGCGCTGAGCCTCAAAGCCGACGACTTTAAGCGGGTGGTACAACAACCCAAAGGTCCTCTCGTTGGGCTGTTAGCGCAATTCCTGTTGCTGCCACTAATTACCTTTGCCGCGATTTCAGTAGTGCCAATGCCCGCAGAGATCGCGCTCGGCTTGTTGCTGGTGAGTTGCTGCCCGGGTGGTAGCTTCTCGAACCTTATGACCTACTTGGCCAATGGCAACGCCGCAATGTCCGTCAGCATGACCGGTATTGCCAGCCTCGCCGCGTCATTACTCACGCCGATTAACTTCATGTTCTACGCCAGCTTAAACCCGCATACCGATGCCCTACTGAAATCCATCGACGTTTCGACTTGGGATATGCTAGCAATCGTGTTTTTCGTCCTTGCCATCCCCCTCGCTTTAGGCCTTTGGTGTGCCCGTGTCTTCCCGAGGTTTGCACAGCGTAGCGAGGGCTTTTTCCGTATCGCATCGCTGTTGGCACTGTTTGGCTTTGTCGCTATCGCCCTCATACTGAACTGGGAGCGTTTTGTTGCCGGCGCCAGCATCTTCTTGTTGGCCGTCGTGGTGCACAATGCCGTAGCGCTGAGCATCGGGTGGGGCTCAGCCCGTGCGCTTGGCTTACCGGTCGCCGACCGCCGCGCGATTACTTTAGAAGTGGGCCTGCAGAACTCAGGGCTTGGCCTTGGGATTATATTCACCTACTTCTCGTCACTCACCGAAATGGCAATTATTGCCGCCGCGTGGGGGATCTGGCATCTCATTTCAGGGCTTAGCCTGACCCTATTCTGGCAGTCACGTGACCGCCGTGCACTTGCAGTGAGAGGTAGCAACGCATGAAGGTCTTAATTACCGGTAGTGAAGGTTATATCGGCCAAGCCTTGGTCGCGAAGCTAACGCCGAACTGCGAAGTGGTGGGTATCGATTTAGCCCAGCGTGCGCCAGCACAGGAAAATTATACCTTTGTCGCGATGGATATCCGTGCGAGCGAACTTACAGAGCTTATGCAAACGCACGGCATTACCCACGCCGTTCACCTGGCGAGTGTGATGCAGGCCAGCCCTGACCGCGAACGCGACCACGATATTGACGTAAATGGCACCCATAATGTGTTAAACGCCTGCATTGCGGCAGGTGTTCAGCACTTCACCGTCACCAGTAGCGGCGCAGCTTATGGCTATCATGCCGACAATCCAGAGTGGCTGAGTGAAAGCGACCCATTGCGCGGCAACGAAAGCTTTGCTTATAGCCATCACAAGCGCCTCATTGAAGAGCTGTTAGCTGAATACCGTGCTGATCACCCTGAACTGCAGCAACTCGTACTACGCCCAGGCACTGTGTTAGGTCGCACGACAGATAACCAAATAACCGACTTGTTTAAACGCAAGCGGCTGTTAGCGATTAAAGGCTCGCCCTCTCCCTTCGTGTTTATCTGGGATGAAGACGTCATTGAAATTATTTACCGGGGAGTGCTGCACTCGAAAGCGGGCATCTATAACTTAGCGGGTACCGGCGCCATGCCTATGCAGGAGATCGCACAAGTATTGGACAAGCCCTTAATGATACTACCAGCGTGGCTGCTAGGCGGTGCTCTGCGCATCGGTCATGCCCTAGGGCTTACCCAATATAGCGCCGAGCAACTTGATTTCTTGCGCTATCGCCCCGTGCTGGATAACACCGCCCTACGCGAAGAGTTCGGCTACACGCCCATGAAAACCAGCCGTGAAGTATTTGAATTTTTTGTTGAGCATAATCTGCATGCCACGGAGCGCTCGAAATGAAACCCGCCGCGCTGATAACCGGCGCAGCCTCGGGGCTTGGGCTCGAGCTTGCCCGCGCGTTGCAACATAAGTACCAGTTGGTGCTCATTGATGTGAATCGTGAGGGACTGGCGTCCTGCGCCGAAGAATTCCCAGCCGCGCGTTGCTACCAAGTCGATTTAGCCGACAGCGACGCCTTAAGCCAGTTAACTGAGCAACTCCGTGAGGAGCTTTCCAGCCTTGCGTTACTGGTCAACAATGCCGGGATTACCCACCGCTCACTGGCACGAGATACCGCAAATGAAGTCTTGCAGCTGGTCATGGCCATCGACTATCACGCGCCAGTGCAGCTTACCCAAGCGCTCATGCCGCTACTCGAAACCAAAAGCGGTGGATGCATTGTCACCATAGGTTCAATGGCGGGTTGGATACCAGTCATCGAGCGCGCCGGCTATTGCGCAGCGAAGTCGGCTCTCCATCAATACTTTGAAGTGTTACGCGCTGAACTGGCAACGGCAGCGTCACCAGTGCGCGTGCTGCAGGTGTACCCAAGTTTCCTTGATACACCCATTGAAAACCATGCACTAGATGGCGCTGGAGGTATCGCCAAGCACCCGCGTTCTACGGTCGGTAAGATGCGCTCAAGTCAATGGATGGCACAACGTATCGTAGCTGCGCTCGATAACGGCCATGAACGCTTGTTTCCCGATAGATTTACCTACTTTGCCAGCCTACTCTATCGCATTGCACCAAGGCTTTATCAGCGCTTGATGCAGCGCAAATTTGCTCAGTCGTAGTGGGACCAAAGCCTTAACACCTTGACTTGTCGCGTTTCGGATAACACCTGATAAACCAAGCGGTGCTGAATATTGATACGCCGCGAATAGGCGCCCGCCAAATCCCCCATGAGCTTTTCAAATGGCGGTGGACGCCTGAATGGGTCGCCTGAAATTAAATCCAGTAATTCCTGCGCGTTCTCTTTTAAGCCACTAAAGGCCAGCTTCTTTGCGTCGCGTTGCGCTTGTTTCGTATAACATAACGTCCATGTCACCAGTCGAGCTCCTTGTCACATTCATCCGTTGACTCTGCCATTCCTTCCACAATGGATTCGCGCATTCCTGGAATAGAGAGTAGGTAAAGCGTCTCTTGAATTGCCGTCCAATCCTCTTCGGCAACGAGCACGGCATTATTGCGTTTACCACTTATAACAACAGGTTGGTGTGACTCAGCCGTTTCATCAATCAGGCGATACAGATTACTGCGGGCTTCAGTGGCTGTGATGGTTGTCATAGAGGCTCCTTAAACAGCTGCCGAGACGAATCAATTAAGTTTACCTCACTATTAGCGTACGTCAATGCGTACGCTTAATGATTTTGATGTGTGACAATAGCCTATCCACGCATGGAATTGCGCAAAGTAGCTCATCCCTCGATTGGTTTAGCCGTTTGCTACCCAATAGGGGTAGACCTTCTACGCCCATAAGCACAGCATCATCTTATTCGTGGTAGTTCTATGATATTTAATGGTTTTCTGTTTTTTGCCCCCTAACATGTGTAGGAGTCAATCAAGCAGGAAAACCGTTATGAAAACACCTATTGCTCTTGCCCTCGCCGCTATCTTCTCAGGCACTCTACTCCCCAGTTTTAGTAGCCATGCCAGTGAAATATCAACGCTACAAGATGCGTTCGCTGATGGAACTACTGACATCTTACTGCGCTATCGCTATGAGCACGTCGAGCAAGATAGCTACACCAAAGACGCCAATGCCTCTACCCTACTCACGCGCTTAAGCTACAAGAGCGCTGACTATCAAGGCTTCTTCACACAACTTGAGTTTGACCACGTAACGGCAATAGGTAATGACAACTACAACAGTACCGTGAATGGCAAAACGCAGTACCCTGTGGTTGCTGATCCTACCGGCTCTGACTTCAACCAAGCTTACTTAGGATATCGCCATGGCAACTTGCTGGTAACAGCGGGACGCCAGCGCATCAATCACAACGACCAACGTTTTGTCGGCGGTGTGGGTTGGCGGCAGAACGAACAGACCTACGACGGCTATCGCCTGCAGTATGAGCTGAGCCCCGCATGGAAGATCGATTACAGTTACGTGCATAATGTGAATCGCATCTTTGGCAATGACAGCCCGAATAGCGACCTTGGCGGTAACCTTCACCTGTTCAACAGTAGCTATCGGTTGGGCAAATCTCACCAACTAAGCGGCTTTGTGTATGAGCTCGACTTTGACACGGCACTTACGCTCGCGACCCGTACCTACGGTGTTAACTACGACGGTAAGGTCGGCGCTGTTAATATTCACGCAGCCTACGCGTATCAAACCGAAACAGGCGACAATCCAGCTAACTTTGGCGCTGATTACTTTAATCTCGACCTGAGCACACAACTGGCTGGCGTTAACTTTGGTGTGGGTTACGAATCACTGGGAAGCGATAATGGCGTCGGCTTTAGTACGCCGCTTGCAACCCTGCATAAATTCCAGGGCTTTACCGATAAGTTCCTTGGCACCCCAGCTGAAGGGGTGAATGACTTTTATTTCAAGGCTTCTGCAGCGCTTGGCAAGTTAGGACTAAGCGCCAGTTGGCACGACTTCACATCAGACGTCGATGACATCGATTACGGCAATGAATTCAACATTACTGCCAAGTACCCGCTGGCGAAAAACGTTGGCTTACTCGTGAAATACGCCAGCTACAACGCCGATAGCCTGTCGGACGATACCAACAAGCTATGGGGTATGCTGACGTTGAAGTTTTAGGCGTTCGCTTCTCGAATCGCAGCGATAAGCTCTTCTTTGCTCATATCGCTGCGCTGTTCGATGTCGAGTTCTTTGGCACGATTGTAAAGCTCTTGCTTGGTGCGATCTTCAAGCCGTGAGTGAGGGTTCCCCGTGCCTTGGCTGGTTTTGTTGGGCGTAATGCCCTCTTCGCGGCGCTGCTTGTTGACCGTGCGCGCCGCAATTTCTTCCGCCTGCTTTTCGCTTTTTCCCTCATCGAGCAGACTCTGTTTGATGTGCTGGTACTGACGTTCGTCCTTTTCACGCCATGCGTCTGGCATAATTGACTCCTAGTGCGTTGGTAATACTCAGTCTTTGCAGTTTAGCTTCTTGCGCGCGGCAAGAATATCGTCCAACAGACTATCGTCGGGACCCGGCATATTCTCAGCCGTAGCCGTTTGCAGCTCTTCTGCGTCATACTTCCATTGCGCCAGAACCTTGCACTTTTCTTCGTCTGACAGATTGCCGTCATCTAGCACTTCCTGCGGCTTGTTATAAACTTCCGCGGGGTCTTGTAGGATGTCTTCGAGCTTCATAACGCCTCCTTCAGCGCATGCTTTTGCATGCTTACGGACAGTCGGTGAATTCGTTTTTCCTATGCTTTAAGCCTAGCTGATACAGTGTGTTTTTCCAGTAACCTAACGAGCTCTTTACATCCGCACTAAAATAAACCACACTCAAACCCATAACTCATAAAAACAATAACAAAACCATGCTCGACACAATCTCTTACGCACAAAAACAACGCCTCGCTTATATCGATTTTTGTCTACTCTTTCGTGGCTCGGTGCACCGGAATGATCTGGTGCAACGCTTTGAAGTCGGTTTGTCGGCAGGATCGCGGGACTTCACCTTGTATAAAGAGTTGGCGCCGCAGAACCTGACCTACAACACCAAAGAAAAGCGCTACTTCCAAACCGAGCAATTCGTGCCACTTTTTGAGCATGACGCCCAGCGCACCTTAGTTAAGCTGGCGAATGACATTTCTGATGGCTTCGACGCCATTGGCGATGTGCGCTTCCCTGTCGAAGCGCCCTCAACGCTCAACGTGCCCAACATCTTTATTGTCGCGCGCATCGTGCAAGCCATGCTGAATGGCAAAGCCATTAGCGTCAGCTACACATCACTAAGCAGCGGCAATGTCATCCGTGAGCTGGTGCCGCACGCCATCGTCGACAACGGCCTGCGCTGGCATGTACGCGCCTTCGACCGCAAATCCGAAAGCTTCCGCGACTTCGTTCTAACGCGTGTACGCGCCGTCAACTTCGTCGACACAGCGCCCGCCCCGCACGAAGAAGCCGAAGCCGACCACGAATGGCAGCGCATGATCCCGCTGCAACTGACACCGCACCCACACAACATCCAGTACCCCAAAGCCATCGAAATGGACTACGGCATGCGCAATGGCCTACTCAACGTCGAAGTGCGCGCCGCCATGGCCGGCTACCTCCTCCGCCGCTGGAACGTCGACTGCACCGACGACGCCGCGCTGCGCGGCCCCGAGTACCAGTTGTGGCTGCAGAACCGCGCTACTTTGATGGATGTGGGGAATTTGGCGATTGCGCCGGGGTATGGTGTTGAGAGCACTTTTATTTAGGACTGCTACAAGCGCCTGTTGCGCAGACTTTAAGCATTGAAAGAGAATATATGTATACTGCTTATAATAAAAATCTACTAGCTGCGGCAATATGTTGTTTTGCCGCTGCATTTGCTCATCTTGGTTGTATTTTTTTCGGAGGTGATTGGTATCGCTTTTTGGGTGCAGGCGAGCAGATGGCACAAATGGCAGAGAAAGGTCTTTGGTACCCAACGATTGTTACCTCTTCTATCGTCTTGGTGCTTTTAGTTTGGGCACTTTATGGATTGTCGGGCGCACGTGTAATAAATCGCTTACCCCTTACAAAGCTAGCGCTAATTCTCATTACTAGTATATTTTTGCTACGTGGAATTTTCTTCGTAGCGTTAGTTCCAATGTTTCCAGAACACAGTCTAGCGTTTTGGTTAACTAGTTCTAGTATATGTTTGCTTATTGGCGGCCTGTTTGCTGTAGGAACTTGGCAACAGTGGTTAGCTTTGGATGAAAAAAACACCTAATAAGCTACTTAATTTTGTCGTAACGACAGTAAACAAATATTTCTTTCCGATTTTCAACTATGAACCGTTGTGTCGTTATCAGTAAATGTGGATGGCGTCAGTCATAGATGTTACGTTTACTAACGTTAGGCGCAGTTAAAAAGCGTATCGCAAGCTATATTTGCTTGGCAGTCCTGATGAGTGTTATCACCAAATAGCTGCGATGCGGCCCTTAATAAGTGCTCATAATACATAACAGGACTCAACCGGTAACATTTAACCTTGTAAATTTAGAACCGCTCAGCATAATGGAAGTCAAAAATGAAGTTATTCGCCCTACTCGCTCTCGTCATCCTAGCGCCAATGTCCAAAGCGAACGAGCCCATCGAAATCCTGCGCAGCACCCGAATCGTGCTCAAAGACGCCCCAATAAAAGTCTACCTGCCGAGGCTAGCGAGAGCGTCGAAATTCAATTGAACATCATCGACGGAGCCAAACACGCCACCGCGTTCCCTACTCCACTCATTCAAGGTTTGGATTGGATTTACTTAAGTAAGTAGTAACAAGCGTCTCAATCTCATCTTTCAAAGCGAAAAGCATGCTTTTATTGCCATCGCTCGACATCGCCACAAAAGAGAAGTCAGTTGCAAGATTGGAGTATTTTACTACGTGGTGTGATGGATTGCTGCCATCATGCATGATGGTAACGACGGAGGAATTGTCGCGCGTAAACGAGCCAAAATCGTATTCAGCATGGCCCTCGTCTATTAAAAGTGGATGTTGTTCAAGCAAAGCCGATAGTGGCGTGTCGGTAATTGCCTTGCCTTGCTGCAATGCGATTTCCCACTTCAGCAAATCAACCGGCGTAGTATAGATGCTAACGCCATTTATCGCAGTCGGATAATCGCCTTTAATTTGTGTCGCAAGCTCAACCACCTCGGTAAACATCACGGTATTTTGCATATGCAAAGGATCAAAGAAAGTAGTTTGTAGTACTTAGCAAATGGCTGGCCTGTAATGCTTTCAACGAGTTGCGCGCGCAGCACCACATTTACATTACCGTACAAATAACCTTGTCCCGGCTCGAAAGCCAGCTCTTCAAGTGCCGCAACCTGTGCCAGAACGTCTTCGGTTTTAATACCGCGATGCCACTGAACTCGCGGCAACCCGGAGGAGTGGTTCAATAACTGTTGTACGGTTACCTTCTCGGCCCATGCGGGCAGTGATGGCAAATGCTCTGCAATTGCATCATCAAGCTTGAGGTCGCCAGCCTGCACTAATCGCAAGATTGCGGCAGTGGTAAACTCTTTGCCGACTGAGCCACTGCTGAAAAGGCTCTCGGATGTTAGCGGTGCTGATGGCTTGAGCTCGCCCGCACTGTAAAACTCGATTGGTGCATTTGCTACTTTGAGCGCAATAGCACCATTGAAGCCTTTCGTGGCGGCACGCTCGAGAGTCTCTGCAACCTTGTTTTGCCACGCTGTAGCATTTGCTGGTGTGGCGTTGACGGTCGTGTTGACACTGGACGTCAGCACTAAAGCAAAAATCATTTTGAAATAGTTCATACAGCATGTTCCTTAGTTTGCGAAAGCTTCAATTGCAATAGGTATTCGAATCGATGCTTTAACGGACGAAGCCAAAGCTCCGCCAATAGAACAGCATAAACCAAAGGGCGAATCAGAAAGGTGAAGTAATCACTTAAGTGTTTGGGATCGATGGTTGAGTGCACTAAAATGGTTAGTCCGCACACCAGTGAGCTCGCGACGCCGATAATATAGATATATTCAAGCATTGATTTCGTCTGCCGTATTTTAAGGTTTAGGTCTGAAGCAACTTTTGGCGCTCGCACTATCCAGACGGTTGCTAATAAGAAATCTTTGGTTTTCCCAGCACCATAAGAAACACCTGAGAAAATAAGTGCAAGACCGAGAACTAACCCCACTGAAATACGCTCCCAGTTGGGGTATTTTGCAGTCAAATCAATCACAGTGACAGCGCATACTATGAGTGCGAGCATGCCAACAACGCCCGCCCAGTTGATTCGTGCTTGCGACTCTAACAGGGTTGGTTCTTTTGGCTCAGGCAGTCGCTCGAGGTTTTTCGGCGTTAACTCGAAAACCGAAGCTAGGGCCATGGCTCATTCAAGCGAGCAGCCACCTCCCTTTTCGATGCGTTGGATAGTTCGCTCTCCCAGGCCTGATAGCGTTGCAAGACGACTTTGCGACCAACCCCTTTCCTTTCGTAGGCTAATAATCTTTTCCTGATCAATCTTCATTGGCTTTAATGTATCTAAGATGAAACATGCTTGGATAATACCCAGAGGCGGTTCCGAAAACCACGTCAACAGCACGCCAACACCCCGCCAAGCTTCCGCCACCTATAATTTTCACTGCACCAACACCCACTCTGCGCTATAATGTGCGTCCTTACCCTAATTAGGTTGCACTTTTATACATGACTTTTTCTGAACTCCAGCTTTGCCCCGAAATCCTCAACGCCCTCACCCGCCAAGGTTATACCGAACCCACTCCGATCCAAGCGCAAGCGATTCCGCCGGTGCTCGAAGGTCGTGATGTCATGGCGGCGGCCCAAACGGGCACGGGTAAAACCGCGGGCTTTACGCTGCCGATTTTGGAGAAGTTGAAAGATGGTGAGCGTGCTAAGCCGAACACGGCGCGCGTGCTGATCCTGACGCCAACGCGTGAGCTAGCTGCGCAGGTGGGTGAGAGTGTCGCGACCTATGGTGCAGGTTTGAACCTGAACTACGCGGTCGTTTTTGGCGGTGTGAAGATCAATCCGCAGATGATGAAGCTACGCAAAGGCGTCGATATCCTCGTTGCAACGCCAGGCCGCTTGCTCGATTTGTATCAGCAGAACGCGGTGAAGTTTCCGAAGCTTGAAGTGTTGGTGCTTGATGAAGCCGATCGCATGCTCGACATGGGCTTTATCCACGATATTAAGAAAATCATTAAGTTGTTGCCAGCGAAGCGTCAAACCCTGATGTTTTCAGCGACCTTCTCGAAGGACATTCGCGCCCTAGCGAAAACGTTGGTGGACAATCCGGTAGAGGTATCGGTAGCACCACCAAACTCAACGGCGGAGCGCATCGAGCAAACCATGTACACGGCAACCAAGAACGAAAAGCCGCGCATGTTGATGCAGTTGTTACGCGATCTCAGTTTGCCACAAGTTATTGTGTTCTCGCGCACCAAGCACGGCGCTAATAAACTGGTGCGTCAGCTCAACGCCGATGGCTTTCTTGCCGCCGCCATTCACGGTAACAAGAGCCAAGGCGCACGCACCAAAGCACTGGCGGAGTTCAAATCAGGTGATGTGAACGTATTGGTCGCGACCGATATTGCCGCACGTGGCCTCGATATCGACAAACTGCCGTATGTGATTAACTACGACCTGCCGCAAGTCGCTGAAGATTACGTGCATCGCATCGGCCGTACCGGTCGCGCGGGGCAAACAGGCCATGCCATCTCGCTGGTAATGGACGAAGAATACAAAACTTTGAAAGCCATTGAGAAGCTTATCGGTCAACCGATCGAGCGCAAGCTGTTACAGGGCTTCAGCAACGTTGAACTGACCGGTAAAACACCTCCACCTCCACGCGGTGGCCAACAGCGTCAGCCCCGCAACCACCGTAACGCGGATAAAGCAGGCCAGAAGGGTGAAAAGCAACCAAAGAAACGTTTTCGCAAGTGAATGTTTTCAACAGAAGCTATATAGTTAAATAAAGTTTTGACGCAAAGTAGGGATACATGAATAGCGCATATCCAAAACATTGGCCGTTAGTGGCAAACACGAGGGTGCTTGCAGCACCCCTAGCTATTCTGTGTTTAATTTTTTCACTCTCAGCTCTATTTGGTTATGGTGCTGAAATCGAGGTGCTCTACCGCCCTATCGAAAACGGCCCTGCAACTCACCCATTGACCGCGTCAATTATATTTTTATTATCACTCGCCATCCTCTCTGCTGAGCGTAGTAGTAAGATCGCTGAAGCACTGTTTATAAGTGTTCTTGTATTCGCTTTTTGCTTAACAACCGTCAACTTGATCGATTTAACCAGCGACACCACAAATGCGAACCTATTGACGCCTTTTTTTGAAGTCGTAACTGCTGAGTTGGCGATCGGCAAAAAAAATGCGATGGGATTTAATACCTCGCTTACGTTACTTTTGATTTCGCTCTCGCTGCTGTCGCAACACATTAATTTTCCGACACTTGCACAACTCTTATCGTTTAGTAGCATCGCCATTCCAACAGTGTCGTTTACCGGCTACGCCTACGGCCTTGACAAGTTTTATGGGCAAATGTCGCTCACTAGTGCAACGCTAGCTTTCGTGCTTGGCGCTGCCACACTCGTGAGAAATGCTCATAATAACCCTTTTCGTTCTATCTTAAGTCCCTACTTTGGCGGTAGTCTTGCACGAATCCAAGTCATCATAGGCTACGCTTTTCCCGCTTTTATTGGCTATTTAATGTTGAAGTTTTTCACATCGATAGATGGCGTTGCGGTAGGTCTATTGGTTGTAGTCATGAGCTGGTTCATCATTCTTATGGTCAGTATTTCAGCCATGTTCCAAACTTCAGCGGAACAAAAAACCCAAAAATTGATGCAGCAACTGGAACAGCAAGCGGAAACCGATCCTTTGACGCACCTACCGAACCGTCGTCGCTTTGTTGAATTTATCACCCATGAAATCAATCGTCTCAATCGACAAAGACGCAAAGATCTCTGTTTACTTATGTTGGATATCGACCACTTTAAACGAGTCAATGATACGGCAGGACACGAAATTGGTGACCGCGTTTTGATTTATTTAGCGAAGCTGCTATCGTCTTCGGTCCGCAATGTCGACTTGGTAGCACGTATTGGTGGTGAGGAATTTGTCGTTGTTTTACCGGATACTAATTTTGCCGGAGCACATCGGGTTGCGAGCCATCTTTTGGAGGCGGTTGAGCGATTAGAGGTTCCCGGCTGGACTGATCAACACGGTAATATTACAACCTCGATTGGTATCGCGATCGCTACAAAAGACTCGAGTGTCGAGAGCTTACTAGCTGAGGCTGATACTCAGCTATATCGAGCGAAAGCGAATGGTCGTAATAGAATTGAGCCAACGGCTATGCAATAAACTAGTTTTGATTCTCTGCAAGTTGCTTGGGCCAACTAATCTCGAAGATGGCTCCTTGTGCAGAATTGCGTAAACGAATAGAGCCGCCAAATTTTTCGATAATTCGCTTTACAATTGCTAAACCAACCCCGCTTCCCTCAACTTCATCTTGAGACTTTAAACGGGTAAACATTTCAAAAATACGTTCACCAAATTCAGCTGGTATTCCGGGGCCATTATCAGCGACAACGATCAGATAAACATGATTGCTGTCGCTCACCGACAAGGTAATTCTTCCCTCTTCTTGATCATGATGTTTTAACGCATTCGACAATAGATTTCTTAAAACGATTTCAAAGCCTCTACGCGGTAAAACCACATCAACGTCTTCGGCTTCAAGCTCAAACCTGTGCTGACTATCGAGCATCGACATCACATCGCTCGCCATCGATTTTACATTGAAACATTCATAGCGATCATCGGTGACCTGACTGCTCATTGAGAAGAGTAAAAGATCATTTAACAACTGCTTTAAACGAACTGCTCTGGAGCGAATCAGCTCGAAGTATCCTCTAACCTCGGGAGTAAGCGCTTGGAGGTGCTCCTCATTTATCCAAGATATGAGTTGTTCGATATTTAGCAGCGGAGCTTTCAAGTCATGTGAGGCAATGTGAATGAAACTATTTAAATCTTTGTTCGACTCCTCCAACTTTCGCAACGTCTCCTCTTGGCGGGTGATATCTGTGGCAATTCCTAGAATATAGGCTTCTCCGCTTTCTGCCTTAAACCGTCTTTTCTTGGTCAAAAGCTTTCGTATTTTTCCATCAGGAAAAAGAATCGTTTCAATTGTCTCGCTGTAGCCTGTCTCAAACGCGAGTTTGTCGTACGCTAAAAACGCTTCTCGATCTTCTTCAGAATAGGATTCTACTGTTGTTGAACCAATGACTGCATTGCGAAGCTCAGGCGGATAGATGTCAAGAAATGCATCATTCGCTTTAACAATCTCATAATTCTCGTTTTTTACGAATGCTAGTGCGGGAATCGTGTTAAATACCAGTTCAAGAAACTCTGAATTATTTAAATCTGCCTTTGCCACGTCGCTCATAAGTCGGCTTTCCCGCTAAGCCATTGTGACTCAAGTTCGGCAGGCGGTAGTGGGCGACTAAAATAATAACCCTGTAGCCGATCGACTTCTAAATCCACACACATATGAAATTGATGCTCTGTTTCGATACCTTCTGCGACGGTTTTGTAATCGAGGGATTTTGCAAAAGCGCAAACTGCACGAAGCATATTGTCATCTGCTCCTTGTTCAACTGATTGCACGAACATCTTATCTATTTTCAGAATAGTAAAAGGATAGTCCTTGAGGTGCGACAACGACGAATAACCTGTACCAAAGTCATCGAGTGCCAATTCGACACCCAAGTCAGCAAGTTTATTGAGAGTATCAACAGCATCGAGACTCGTTACAAGGTTACTCTCGGTAAGCTCTAACTCAAAACGTTTAGGGGGGATCTCAAATGACTCAATGCAAGTACGGCAATAATCGATTAACCCCTTGTCTTTCAACTGTTTCGCTGAGAGGTTTACGGCGATCGAGAACAGAACTCTTTCCATGGCGTATTTGTCGAGCCATTGGCGAAATTGTGCGCACGCTGATTTTATAACCCAGCGGCCCAACTGGTTAATCAAGTTAGACTCTTCAGCAATTGGGATAAATTCATCGGGTGCAATCAGTCCTAAGTTCGGATGTTGCCAACGAATGAGAGCCTCGATTCCCAACAAACGCTCGCCGCTGCGGTCAACTTGAGGTTGGTAATGAAGGACAAATTCCTCGTTTTCAATCGCTTTGCTCAAATCAGATTCAAGTCGCACTCTTTTTTCTATTTGTTCGTGAAAATCGCGTGAATAATATTGGGCCTGACCTCGCCCAGCGCCTTTGGCACGATACATCGCAACATCGGCACTTTTCATGAGTTCAATCTCACTTTCACCGCAATCAGGATACGTTGCAACGCCAATACTCGCCGTTATATGTAGCGTTTCACCGTCTATAACAAACGGCTCATCAAATTGTTTTAATAAGCGCTCAACTAATACTCGAATGTCATTCGCATGGCTTACCGACTCCACAAGAATAGCGAACTCATCGCCACCTAAGCGCGAAATTCGATCGTCGGCGCGCAACGGCATTCTTAAACGTCGTGCGACCTCTCTTAGCAGCAAATCGCCAGCGTGATGACCTAGTGTATCGTTAACTTTTTTAAATCGATCCAGATCGAGCATTAATAAGAGTAGTGTTGTGTTCTCACGTTGCGCACGCGGAATCGCATGTTTAAGGGCTTCATCAAAATAGTAACGATTCGATAGGCCGGTCAAACTGTCCTGTTCAGCAAGTAGCCTTAACTGATCATGACTTGCTCTTATTTGACGTTCGAGCTCAAAGCGCTCCCGCGCTAGTAGCACCGAGCGTTTTAGTCTCGCAGCAGTTACCTCGCCTTTCATTAGAAAATCTTGAGCACCGGCCTCGATGCATTTTACTGCGAGTTCCTCGTCGTTACTGTGACTTATCATCACCATTGCCGCGCCAAAATCGCAAGTTCCCCTTAGTTCGCGAAGGACTTCAATACCATTGGTCGGCGGTAATTGATAATCCAAAAGAACCAGATCGTAATTGCCACGCTTTGCATGCTGAAGTCCTTCCGTTGCAGTCGTCGCTTCCGTAACTGACTTAACGCTTAGCTCCGAGTCCTTGAGGACTTTTTTAGTTGCCAAACGATCTACTATGTCGTCATCTATGATCAGAACGTTCATAGTTTGCTCCATTTTTTTGATTCTCTTTGTGGTCCCTAACTTTAACCGGCCAACGAACCACGAAGGTTAAACCGCCCCATTCGTTTGATTCGAGGCGATAATCACCACCTTTCTTTTCTAGAATTTTCTTTACAATAGCCAACCCTAAGCCACTCCCCTCAACTTCATCTCGAGGCTTAAGAGTATGAAATAGCTCAAACACTTTGTCTCGGTGCTCATCCGCAATCCCGGGCCCATCATCAGCGATCGAGATTTCAACACAATTATCGCTCATTACACTCGTAACTCTGATGACACCATTCCCACGGTTATGATGTTTTACCGAATTATTGACTATATTCCCCACTACACGCTCTAGCGCTTCTCTATCAGTCCATATTTGCTCAACATTCTTGGCATCAATGCGCAACTCGAATCCTTCTGGGTGCGCATTCAAACTAAAGAGTTCCTGTAAGAAAGCTTTGAAGTTAACGAGCTCCTCTGGTTTTGCCTTTTTATCAACACGCGAATACTGTAATAGCGCATTAAGAAGCTTCTCTAACCTTAAGACCCTACTTTTTAACAAAGCTAGGTAGTGCTGCGCATCCACCGAGAGCTTTCCATGCGTTTCATCTTCGATCCATTCCGTAAGTTGTGCGATTCCTCGTAGTGGTGCTTTTAGGTCATGTGACGCCACAAAAGCGAATCTATCAAGTTCTTTGTTGGCTTCTAGTAATTCTTGGTTTTGCTTCGTTAACGCGTCCTTGATTAATTCTAACTCCTGCTGACGTTTGGTAAGCCCTTCAGTAGCCTTATACGCAATTTCAGTCGCTCGCGTTTTTGTATTCGATAGAAGAATAAATAACGTGATCAGCAAAATATCGATCAGTATACCCGTGGCTAGTATGATGGTGGGCTGAAGCGTTTCGACCTGCTGAGCGAATGCAGCCGATGTTTCTAGGTCAAATCGCCAAGTTCTTCCATATATTTCGACGTTTCTGGCTTCTTTAAACATCGGTTCAAAGCTCGCATCACTGTGTTTTTGGTCTTCAAATAATAATGTTTGGCCGTCGTAGATTTTAAAGTTAATCAAGTCACTCACATTACTTAAAGCTCCCCCCATTAACTTATTCACAATAAAAGGAGCATAAACAAGCCCTGCAAACTCGGTTTTAGCATCACCGTAGGTATTTGGGATTTTTTTACTAAACCAAGGGACAAAAAACAGGAAACCCGGCGTTTGTTTGTCATCTTGTACGAGAATAATAGGCCCAGTAACATGTGCAGTGCGTTCGTCTCGAGCTCGCTTTGCAGCATTGAATCGATTCGCCTCATGTGCCATGTCCAGGCCAACGGCTTTAAAGTTTGACTCAAGAGGTTCAATATAGGATATGGGCCAAAAATTGGCTTCTTGGTGAGTGGGGAAAATATCAAAACTAGCGAGGCCCGCGCGCTGCCAGGCAAGAAACTCGGTTTTCTTCAACGCCGGAACATAATGGATGACACCGATCCCGTTGATGCCGGGGAAACGCGCCTCTATGTTCAAAGACTCTGCGAATATGCGCCAATCTTTACGTTCCATTTCAGCCGGCAACACTTGTAACATTGCCACACCGGCTTTCAATGCCTCCTCATATTTAGCCATTCGTTCTTGCAAAAGCTCGATGACTTGACCCGCTTGAAATTTAAACAAGGCTTCTGCTTTTTCATGTGCCTGAGTTCGGGTCACGTGCCATGCCGTCAGAGTCAGCGCAAGCGATAGAAAAACAACAAACCAGTGATACCATTCAAGGCTACGGAACATCCTCTTTTTCATTCAAACTCGCTTACCCAGAGATGATAACAATATCTTAATATAAATGGGTTCCTGCAAAAAGCAAACTAACAACTTGGCGTACTTGCGGAAGATGCGGTTGTTGCGGCTGTGATAGCGGGCATGATGGCAGCTATCATCACCGCGACTTCGACGGCGGCAACCACCTCTTTGGCAATAGCGCCCAACTCTTCACCTTTGGCGATATTTTCAATGCGCTTTTTATGCGCTTTCAGTTCATCCTTGCTGAAAACCTGATTTAGCAGCCGTGCGCTCTGTGCGAACGATACCATAAGGGCGATACGCGGGTTAATTTCTAATGGTTTATCTAGTACCAAGCGCCGCATTTCGTGGCGTAAGTGTTGCTCAGGCACAGGATTCACTTCGGGGTATACTTTCTGGGTAAACAACCAAAGAACTTTTTTCTCTTCAAGCTCGATAATGCCGTCTTCTACCAGTTGCTCCGCAACTTTGTGCTTGAGCTTGCTAATATGCCCGATGCTCGACACCCAATCTTTTAGTTTCCGTCGGCGCTTGGCTTTGCACATCTTTGCGAGCGCTTCATCTAAAACGTTGTCGCCGGTTGGCGAGTCATCGATCACATCGACTTTGTCCTTGTCGTCGCGATCGACGTTAATGCGCTGCAGAAGTAGAAGTTCCGCAAGCACCGCAGCGGCCACACTGTACTCGATGTAAGCACCACTCATGGTGCCCTTCTCTTCGTTGAGCGCCAGTAACATCAATCCTTCGTACAGCTTAATATCCATTCGTTTCTCCTAACCAGTATCTCTCAAATTCTTGCCATTTCTGTTGGCGTTCGGCATCGCTCGGCCCCGTTGGATTACGTCGGTAAAAGCGTTCCAACCGCGATATTGTCGCCCTGCTGGTGCCTACGCGCTCCGCTAACTCTGTTTGATCTAGCCTTTTTGACGCACGCACATGCTGAATCAAATAGCCGACGTTGATGGCAAAATCCCGTGCAAGTTTGCGCTCTTCAGTAATGAAAACATGCTGCCTTTTTCGGTTCATGACAACGTCCTTGTTGTTCTGTGATTGTTGTTTCCTGTTAATTCAGCTTAAACCAATTTTGGTGAGATTGCGCATTGTGCAAACGTAACATTGTGTGAGTTATAGCCGCTTAATACGCATACTCTATGCCAAAAATTAAAGGGTCGATTTCGTGCGTAAAATAAACTTCAGAACAGATTCTATGAATCGTTGATGCTGCAATAGCTGTTTTTAGAGGCAACTTCGATGCAAACCCAAAAATCTTACGCAAATATGCTGCCCTCGTTAGGAGCTAGACCGCCATATTTCTGCTCGGATTCATGAATATTGGTATTGGCCGAGAGGGTTGCATCACGGGGATATTTACTGAGAAGTAATTGATGCACGTTTTTTGTTATGTGGAAATGATGCTGCGTGAATTGCTTATTGCCGCGTTTTTGCGTCAATTTATTTTGATTGCGTTAGTTTTTACGCGGTATTTTGCGAAAAATAAAAACGGGATAGTGCACGTTTATTCCTAGCGCGAGAAAGTTTACCCCGCAGTAAAACTGCGGGCTACCTGAAACTCAAAAACTAGATCCGGGTTGGCTTAAGAACTCCAGTTCAGCGGGAGTTGAACTACGGCCGAGCACTTTATTTCGGTGCGGGTAGCGGCCAAACCGCTCAATGATGTCACGATGTTTAATCTCGAAGTCGTAGTTGGTCTCAAGGCCGGGCTGATTAAATAAACGCATGGCTTCGCCATGCACCAGCAGCGATTCGCTGTGCATGTAAGGCATATATAAGAACGCCCGTTGCTCGGCGTTCATACTTCGATCAACGCCTTGCGATACCGCTTCTTGCGCCAACGCCAATGCCATTGGGTCTTGCGCAAACGCACGCGCATCATCGCGGTAAACGTTACGAGAAAATTGGTCTAAAACCAGTATTTCGGCCAAGCGCCCTAGCCCGCCAGTGCCGCTGCCTGCCGCATCGTCCGCTCGCCATTGCCAACATTCGCCCGCCGCGCACGACTCGAGCAGCCTTTCAAAGCGGTGGCGTATGGTCTTATCCAGCGTATCGCTTTTGGCAAACCATTGTTGCGGTGTGAGTTCGTTAAACCAGAAATCGAGAACGTCGTTTGGGCTCATGCGCTGCTCCTTCGTCGTGAGCATTTAAGCATAGCCCTATTGCAGCCAAGAAAAAACCCCACGGGCAAGCGCGGCCACGCGGGGTTACGGGAGATTGCTAAGACGAAGCTTAGACTTAAGCTTCGGCTTTAACTTTTAGCTCGTTGCGTACGTTTTTCACGCCCTCGACGTTACGTACGATGCGCTCCAACGCGCTGATGTCAGCTTGGGTTTCGACTTCACCGGTCAGTGTCACTTCACCATCGGTAGTGGTCACGTTGATTTGCATGCCGCTGGCTTGCGACATCAACGCGCTTTTCACGTTGGCTGTGATAGCAGCGTCACTGATATGGTCACCGGCGCGTTCCATGCCCTGCTGTTGCGCAGTTTCTGGATCTTGCAGTGTGGTCGCCATTGCGACGGTACCGAAGGTAAGTGCCATTACTGAAGCGACAGATGTAAGTACGTTTGAAAGTTTCATAGTATTTCCTCCTTGTTGATCCCAATTGCTTGGTACGACTTCACTATAGTCATCTGAGCTTCGGCTTAAAGTGCCTTTGCAGGGGTTTTGCTTTTTCAAGATTTGGTTAATTTGTGAGCATGGTTTATACCTATAGATACTCTATGCAGGAGGTACTCCATGAAAATCGCAACTCTAGTTATGGCGCTAAGCCTTGCTCTGACAGGCTCAGCATTCGCGCAGGATCAAGCGCAAGAGAAAAAAGAAACCGATCGAAATCCACAAACTGGCAAAGAAATCAAAGACACGCAACGTGCTGGTAAATTTAAAGCTGGCAAGGCGCTAGCGGACACGGTGAAAGCCAAAGCGCAAGACCCCGACTATCTAGATGACGACGATGACGGTGACGGCCTTGGTGATGTCGATGGCGACGGTGTTGGTGATTTAGCCCGCGAGGAAGCCCACGAACTCGGTCACACCGTGCAACAAGAACAAGGTGTCGACCCCACTAAGCGCAAACGCCCTGGTCGCGCCAAATACGGTGACATCACGTTGAAGAAAGGCGCTACTGAAGCCGCTGACGCTACTGACACCGATGAGAAACCGAAAAAAGCTGACAAAAAGAAAGGTGATAATAACTAACAATCAAAGCGGGTCTGCAGCAAAAACAGCACCCGCTTTAAACAAACAGCAAACAGCGAATAGCGAACATCGCCTTTCGCTTTTACTGCAGTTGAATAACCACTCCCGCCAACACGGCTAGCGCTACCTCACCTTGCTTATTCAACAAGAACGTAGCGTTTTGCCGTTGTTGGGGGCGTGAGCCAGGGACATCGCGCGGATTTACCAACACCGGTAAATGCGTGCGTACATTGAGCATAGCTTCAGCACCGACAAAATGGGTGTAGCCCTGCTTGAGTAAATCGAGATATTCGTGATGCGACAGCGCTAAAGCCTCACCTGACGCTGGAAGTTCATAGGCCTTGCCTACCTGATAAATGTAATCGTTGGTGTCGTAGCGAGCAAACGCTGGGAACACTGATAAGTCGCCGACTTCGCGAATGTGGCCGCTTTGGCGGGCGTCACTGCTGCGATTGATGCCGATATCAATACGGTACTCATGGCCACTATCACGCACCAACACTTGCTCTAAAATCACATCCTTAAAGCTATTAGAGTTGTTCATCGGAATGCTGTGATACGGCTCTAGCGTTTGCTCGGCGTAATGCTTACCGGCAATGCTATCAATCGCTTCAATCAGCATGGCGACGTTGACCGCACGGGCTTTTTGGCGATTTGGATCGTTCGGAAACGCGCCTGATTCGATCAAAATGGTGCTGATGCCCATCGCCGAGAAGTTATCGCCGAAGGCACGTGGAGCGAAAGTATCGTTGTAGCGACCCATATGGCCAGGAATGATGCGATCTCCGACCGCTTTCAAATCACCGATGAGTTGCATCGCACGGTGCCGCTTATCGTTGATATCTTTGGCGTGATTGAACGCTGGTGCGAGCAACGAGATAGTCGCTGGTTTGCCGGTGTTGCCCACTTCGTAGTAACGGCTTTGATCGTGCAAGTTAAAGCCAAAGTCTGGCTTCAGCTCGCGGCCCTGAGCCATCAACACACGCCCTTCTGGGGTTTGCAACGCGCGCGCATCGCGGTTTACATCGATACCTTGTACGTTATAACGCTGCGCCAGTTCGGCGCCGTCAGGATTGACCATCGGCATCATGTGGAGCGTGATTTTATCGGCCCAGTGCTCACGCCAGGTCGCGTCAGTTTCAATTTTGTGCATCAGATCGAACAGTGCGGGTGTCGCGGTCGACTCGTCGCCGTGCATCTGCGACCACATGAATACCACGGTGTCGCCGTTGCCGACACTGAAGCGATAAATCGGCCGGCCTTGATAGGACTCGCCCACCTGCTTGGTGGTGATCACCTCGCTGCGTTTAACGCGGCGGATCAAGGGTTCAATATCTGCTAAGCGAATCTGCTGTTGGTCGAGGCCTGGTAGCATTTCAACTTTATGTTGATGGTTTTCGTGCGCTTGCGCTGCTACGCTCAGCGTCATACTGGCGCTGACAACTACACTTGCGAGAAGGCTTTGAAAGCTTTTTTTCATTTTTTATTGCACTCTAGGGTTCAATTACTAATAAATTATTACTAGGATTGAGCGTAACGGTTACGTCGAATCGGCGTCAACTGACAGTCGTTGAACAGGCACAAAACTAAGACCAACAAAAGGTGACCTTGTCATGGATCGCAGATCGTTTATGAAAACGCTAGCCGCCGGTGCGGTAGCAACCTCTGTTTTATCGCCCAGCGCGCTTGCCAATGCGCCACTGTTCCAGCAAGGCAACGGCCTCGGCGCTGGGCGTTTACCCAAGCGCCTAAAAAAAGGTGACACGGTACGTATGGTGGCGCCTGCCAGTGCGGTGCTTGATCGCCATCATGTGTTGATTGCAAAAGAATCGTTCGAGGCATTAGGCTTTAACGTTGAGCTAGGCGAGCACGTATTTGGCCGCCACGGCTATTTATCGGGGACCGACCAGCAACGTGCCGAAGACGTCAACAAGGCCTTCGCCGACGACAGTGTTGATGCTGTGATTGCCGTGCGCGGTGGCTGGGGTTGCAACCGCATCCTGCCGCTGCTCGACTACAACATGATTCGTGCCAACAACAAAGTCTTATTGGGCTACAGCGACATCACTTCACTGATGAACGCGTTGTACGTAAAAACCGGCATAGTGTCGTTCCACGGGCCGAACGGTTTCTCGTACTGGGCGGACTTCCAAGCACAACAGTTCCGCGACGTGATCATGGACGGCAAATCGACCACCATGCGCAACTACAAAGAAAAAGAAGAAACCTTGACCATGATGAGCAACCGCACCACCACGGTGAATAGCGGCACGGCACAAGGTGTATTGGTGGGCGGTAACCTCACTGTGTTAACCAGTCTCTGCGGAACGCCTTACTTCCCTGACCTCAAAGGCAAAATTTTAATGCTCGAGGATGTTGGTGAAAACATCTACCGTATCGACCGTTTCTTGTCGCAATTGCAATTGGCTGGCCATTTAGATGGCGTTGCCGGCATTGTCTTTGGTCATTGCACCGAGTGCGATCCAGGCGGTGGTTTCGGCAGCTTTACCCTGCACGAAGTGTTTGAGCACTACTTCAAGCCACTTGGCGTACCAACCTACACCGGCGCCCAGTTTGGCCACATTCGCGACAACCATATTCTCCCGGTCGGCCATGTGGTTGAACTTGACGCCGATGCGGCAACCCTGAAATTGCTTGGTTCAGCGGTCGCCTAAGCCGTTTGCAGATCCGTGCCGAGCAGCGCAGCTAGTGCCGCTGCCGGCACACTTCCCTCACGCGTTATCACTGGCTGCTTGCCGCGTAAATCGAGAATCGTAGACTTGGCGCTGGCACTGCACGCGCCACTGTCCAACACACCGTCAATTTTGCCATCAAGTAACTTATGCGCGTCCTCAGCCGTGCAATACGCGTCGCCGATCGACGGCACAATGATACCCAGGTTGAAATTGCTGAGAAGTTCACGCAATTGCTCCTGCGCAGGCACCCGCAATGCGATGCTGTGGCCGCCGCCCGTGATCATTGGCGATACATGGGGATGACGGTGCAATAGCAGTGTTAAGGCGCCGGGCCAGTGCTCCTCGACCAATTTTTCAGCCACGGCGGGAATATCCACCGCCCAATCCTTGAGCTGCCGTGGATGGCCTAAATGCACGATAGACGGCTCTCCGATCGGCCGTTCGAGCACCGCGTAAGCGCTTTTGACTGCTTCAACATTGCTGGCATCAGCGGCCACGCCGTACGCAATATCTGTTGGCAAGGCGACAATTCCGCCGAGCTCGAGGATGCGACCAATATGGCGCAACTCTTTTGGCTTCTCCGCATTAAATCGCAAGGTCATGTTGCGTCTCCTGTAGTTTTGAAATCGCTTGCCAGCCTCCGGCGTTACGCTGCTGCAGGTCACCTGTTGTTGGTTCCCACTGCCACAGATACAGCCATTCATTTTCAATCAATTCGCGTACCACTTTTTGTTCACTGATCACCTTATCAATTGCATGGGTTGGCGCCGCGATAACTACGGTTAGACGCAGCGGCTGGTGATACCAATCTTTACCATCGTGCAGCGACTGGCGGGCCAAACCGATGCGCAGATCTCCACCATTACCTTCAAACACGCCAACGCCATCGGCCACCACGTTGTGCAGCATTTTGTTGCCGCTACCAAAGGTTTGTGGGGCCGTCATGGAGCCGTAGTACTGCATGTTTATCCAATGCGCGACCACCATCGGTGCCGTCATCAGCTGGGTTAAGACGGCCTGCTCGGGATCTCGCTCGGCATGATAGGTATGCAAGAATGCGCGCGCATCGAAGTGCCCTTTCGCCGTCGCTTCGCGTGGCGCAAAAATAATAGCTGCGTTGCGGGCAAGGCCCCACTCTGGACGCAACTCAGCCCAACTCGCGGCACGCTGCTGCAGCGCTTTTGCCGCGCGCGGCTTACCCGCCAGACGTTCCCGTTGCTCTTGCTGAGCAGAGGTGCTCGCTTTTTCCAGCCATTGCTGGAGTTGTTTCGTGTCATCTGCATGCGCTATGCCAGCGCTATTTTCACTGCCAGAATCTGTGCTCAGCACACGCAATTCCTGCTGTGTGGTGTCATGCAGTGCTGGCAAAAACCGCGTTGTTTGCGGAATGGTAATGCCGTGTTCGGCAGCCAAAATTCGCCGCACCTCTGCCCTATTAAATAGTTGCACGAGCACTCGCGCATTCACTTCACCCGATTGCCCGCCACAGGCGCCACAATCGAGACTTGCGGCATGTGGATTATTGGTCACGCAGGCACTGTGCCCGACAATCAGCACCTGCCGCGCAAAATTCTCCGTCAGCCCCATACCCCGCAACGCATTCGCCGCAAGCCCCGCCAGCTCCGCATCTGACGCCGGCTCCGTCGCCGCCCGCTCGCCGACCGCCGCAGCCCTCTCGCAAAGAGAGGGCTGCCCTCTCTTTGTTATCTGCCATTCGCGGGGGTGGATGACTTCGCTGCCGATGCGGGCTTGGGGTTTGGGCCATAGGCTGCGTTCGAGCAGCTTCCAGATTTTGGCGAGGCCGCTCATTTCGACCCAGCCATAGGCACCCGCTGGGCTTTCCAAGGAGCGGTGCCAGCTTGCGGCTCGCCAGCTGTGGGTGCGTTGGGCCTGCGCTGCCGCGTCGTGCTTTTGGGTCACGCGAAATTGCGGTGCGAGCAAGCCCGGCAATTGCGGCTTCACTAAGCTCTCGCTGACCTGATAATCGACCGGTAAGCCAAAGAAGCCAGCAAAACCAAAGGTCTGAATGCCTTTATCTTGTGCTTCGAGCGCACGGCGCATGGGCTCCGAGCGGACATCGATACAAAACACCGCCTGCAACTGCGGCGCACCGGATGCGACCACCGGTTGCAATTGTCCCAACTGCTGCGCCAACGAGCTTTGATAGCTCAGCTCGAGCGCACGTTGCCAGACCCATAACACTTCTTGCTCGCGTACGGTTTGCGCACGACGTTCGCCAAGCGCTTGATAAGCATCAACAAAACGTTGTTGCTGCGGCTCCTTACTCAAGCGCCAACAGATCAGCTCCCACGCCACGCGAATGGCGAGCAACTGGTCGAGCTCATCGTAAACATTCTCACTCTTTTCAAGTTCGCGCGCCCAACGCCGCTGCGCAAACACGCTGGCCCAGCCATAAATATCGTGTAAGGCTACCTGTAACCACGCCTCCAACTGCTCGGGCGCACTCAAAGGGATCTCCTCAGCAATCAGCTGCCACAGCTCAGCACTACTGCGTGGTAATGTCGCAAGTTCCTCTTCCACGCGTCGCTCGCCGACCAACAGTTCGATGCCGCGGTCGTGACGGACAATATCAAGCCACGCCAAATACAACGCATCAGCACTGTCCGCGCCATTAAATTGCTCCGGGTAATTGACCCATAAGGCACAAAATTGACTCAGTTGATGCACAATTTCCGTGCGCCACGGCAAGGTTCGCGTGCGCTGCTGGCCACTGTTCATCACCTCGGCAATGCTCGGTAGCGCACTCGCAGCACTATCCATTGCTTGTAACGCCTGCAGTAATTGCTGCGCCGATTGCTGCACACCCTGCTCCTGCGCAGCTTGTACTAGGTGCTCCGGTTGAATCTCACGCAACCAACGTTGTTGGTAGAAGCTAGCCGGCATCAGCAGGCGCACGTTCTTATGGGTTTGCTCGTATTCGGCAACCTCACGTATCGACGCCGCACGATGCTGCCACCATGGGTTCACCGCGATACTCCGCGGCAGCGGCCACACTGGCGCCACCCGTTTACAAACCTGCCGCCCTAATTCTTGTAAGCTGACTTCTGACAAAACGACATCGCTCATGCGCGGTCTCCTTTACGCGTGTTTGCCGGCGCAGTCGCCGAAGGTAAGCTAAGTGGCCATAGCCGCAGGCTAAACCGTGTCGCCCATTCATCTAGATACAAGCCGGCATTTAAGGCGATAAACAGGCGGTGGCCGAGCGCGCGGCGCGGACGGTACAGCAGCCACAAATAGACCGCGGCAATGCCCAGCAACACCAAGCACACCCACAGGTCAATGCCGAGCAAATAGTGGCCCGAGTACGGCGCTGGCAGCAGCAAGGTAAATAGCCATGCGCCCGCGACATACAGCCCGAGCCAAAACGCAGCTATGAGTGCCGTGCGCAGACCGTGGCGTCGGCCAAAGTAATCGATTTCACTGGCCAACCATAGTGCGAGCGCCATACCGACCGCTAACCACGGGGCAAAATAAAGCTGCGCGCCGAACAACCAAGCAGCAAGCGCCACCAGTGCCAATGCCAACACCGAGGCCAACAACAGTCCCTTAACTCGAGGCAACTTTAGCTGCGCAAACTGTTGCCGCTCGCCCTGTTCAACGACGCTTCCGGCAGAAAGAAATGAGTAAGCTTTGTAGCACGAGTGTGCGAGTAGGTGCAGCGCTGCCAACGCGTAGAAACCGAGACTTATCTCCACCAACATCAACGCCATCTGCGCCACCGTGGACCACGCCAAACGTACCTTCACGCTGATCCGTGTCATGGTCACCGAAGCCGCCACCAACATGCTGAGACCCGCGACAATCGCGAGCAGCCAGCGCGCCCCTTCCGCAGGCGTCAAGAGCGGTGCAAATTGCAGTAGTAGATAGCCACCAAGGTTAATAATGCCCGCGTGCAACAAGGCCGACACCGGTGTGGGAGCCTCGACCACCTGCAACAACCAGCCATGTACCGGTAATTGCGCACACTTCATCGCCGCCACGGTCACCAGCAAGAAGGCCAGCCAGTTGCTGACGCTAGGGTCGCTGATTTGCGGCAATTGACTGATAGAATGAATGTCATAAATAAAGTAGAGACTGACCAGAGTCACGGCCAACAGTGTTTCGGCAATGCGTGCGAAGATAAACTTCTTGTGCGCTGCCAGCATGGCGCGTGGTCGCTCGGGGTAGAACACTAGCAAGCGGTGCAAGGTCAGGCTTACCGACACCCAACCGAGCCAAAATAGCAAAAAATGATCGGCAATCGCGGTCAATAAAATCGCGGCGATGGTAGCGACCAGACGGCGCCAGAACTTGCTACTATCGCTCTCATCACGAAACTGCAATGCCGCATAGCGCGTGACGATAAAACCGATAAAACAAATCATCGCCGCAAAACCGGCACTTAGGGGCGTTAGCCCGAGTCCAAAAGCATAAAGTGGCGCTACCAGATCACTTGCAATAGCAATACAACTTGCAAGAAACAGCCCCATGAGGATTACCAGTACAGTTTGCGTACCACGCCACGGCATAAATTCCCTACCCCTAGCAAAAATGAACATGCGGCTATTCTGCAATCACTGGAAGCATTATAAAAATACATATATTATTTATTTATGTTCACTTTTATAGAACGATAAGCGGGAACCTGTTTATGAACCGACTCAATTACCACCATTTGTACTATTTTTGGCGCGTGGCCAAACAGGGCAATCTCACCGCCACTGCCGAGAAATTAGCGATTTCGCAATCAGCGCTATCGGCACAGATCAATCAACTTGAGCACAGCATTGGGCAACCGCTCTTTGCCCGCGAAGGGCGACAATTGGTGCTAACCGAGTTGGGCCACACGGTCCTCAATTACGCCGAGGATATTTTCCAACGCGGTGAGGAGCTCCAACAACTTTTAAAGCGCGGCGTTATTACCCTACCCTCGTTGCGGATAGGCATGCTCTCAAGCATGTCGCGTAATTTTATTGAGAGCTTCATTGAGCCGCTTCTCGGTGACAAAGCGCAAGCAAACCAAGCCAGCTTTCGTTTGCTGGCTCGGCCACAGCCAGAGCTACTCGACCTGCTCGCGCAGCATCAAATCGACGTGGTGCTGACCAACCGTGAGGTATCACTGAGCGATGACATCGCCTGGCAATCGCAACTACTGTCACGGCAAGCGCTAAGCGTCATTGCTCCTGCCGCCAGAACTGATCTCCCCAATCACATTGACCCCGCCTATCGTCACCAACGCTGGGTGGTTCCCGGTAGTGCCTCGCCGCTGCGTGCTGCATTTGAAGGTTTTTGTACTCAGCATCAGCTCGAGCCCGAGATAATTGCCGAGGTCGATGACATGGCTATGTTGCGGCTGTTAGCGCGTGACAGCGGCGCCCTTGCGGCGATGCCAGCAGTTGTAGTGCGCGACGAGCTGCAAAGCGGCGTATTAAGTAAACGCTTTGATCTGCCCAATGCTTTTGAAAACTTTTATGCCGTCACACTACAACGGAAATTTCAGCATCCGCTGTTGTCAGAGCTGTTACAATCACCCATGATCGATGCCATACAACAAGCGACTGCGGAGCAACAATCCGATGCCCAATAACACGCCACAAACCGAGCATAGCTACACCCAACTCGATCCGCGCTTGAGCGCCAGTTGTGAGCCCACGCCAGTACAGCAACCGCAATGGCTTGCGGTCAACACTGAGCTGGCCGAATATCTCGGTATTCCTGAAGCCTTATGTGGCACGGAGCAAGGCGCGCAGGTCTTTGCTGGCAACGAAGTCCCTGACTGGGCGCAGCCTGCAGCACTCGGCTATGCCGGACATCAATTTGCCAATTATGTGCCGCAGCTCGGTGACGGTCGTGCAGTATTACTCGCAGAAGTCATTGCCAGCGACGGTCAACGCTACGATCTGCAGCTCAAAGGTTCGGGTCGTACGCCGTTTTCCCGCGGCGGTGATGGCCGTTCACCTATCGGTCCGGTGTTGCGCGAATACCTTGTCAGCGAAGCTATGCACCGCCTCGGCGTGCCAACCACGCGAGCATTGGCGGCCGTCGCAACCGGCGAACTCGTGCAACGCCAACAAGCCGAGCCGGGCGCGATTCTGACTCGAGTAGCCAGCAGCCATTTGCGCGTAGGCACCGCTCAATATGTTTTGGCCTTTAAAGACCGCGCGTTGCTGCAGCGCTTTGCTGATTATGTGATTGAGCGCCACTACCCAGATTGTGCCAACGCCAACGCCGACGCCAACGCAAAGCAACCCTATCTAGCCTTGCTCGAAGCGGTTATCGAACGCCAAGCGCAACTGGTGGCGAAATGGATGAGTCTTGGCTTTATTCACGGCGTTATGAATACCGATAATATGACGCTATCAGGCGAAACCATTGACTATGGCCCATGCGCATTTATGGAAGCCTACGACCCAGCAACTGTGTTTAGCTCGATTGACCGCCGCGGGCGCTACATGTACCAAAACCAACCACCCATAGCGATGTGGAACCTGGCCCGATTTGCCGAAACCCTGCTGCCGCTGTTACACGACAACGACGAAGATGCCGATACGGCGATAAAGCTGGCGACCGCCGCTGTGGAGAGCTTTGAAGCGCGCTATCAAAAGCACTATTGGTTGGCCATGACCGCAAAAATTGGGCTCACGCCAGAGCATCAGAGCGCACAAATTCTCGTCCAAGATTTCCTCGACCTACTCGAGCAACACAGCATCGACTTTACTCTAGCTTTCCGTTACTTAAGTGACGCTGAGCCGACGCGACTCGCTGCCCTATTTAAGCAAGACGACGCTTGGCGCCCGTGGTACCAACGCTGGCAGGCTGCTTGGCCGGAGGGCTTTTCACCAAGCCAATTAGCGCAAGTAAATCCAGCTTACATACCGCGCAATCATCGCGTACAAGAAGTGATTGATGAAGCGGTCAATGAAGGCTCACTGAGCAAGTTCAACCGCCTGAATCAAGTCTTGCGTGAACCTTTCGTTGAGCGAGCAGAGAATGCTGACTTAATGCTGCCAGCGGCGACGGGTGAACAGGTCACCCGCACCTTTTGTGGCACTTAAGTTGTGGCAGCTAAAGACTAGAGTGTGCCCGGGTTAAGCTGCCAAATACTGAAGTTAAGGAAGGCGGCAAAGGTAACCCAAGCGAGATAAGGCAAAAGTAATATCGCTGCTGCTTTATTTAAACGCCAATAGAGCACGATGGTTGCCACGATCGTGCCCCAAAGCAGAATGATTTCGACAAAGCTCAGCGCGCCCAAGTACCAAGCAAAGAACAACCAGCTCCACAACATGTTCAAGCCCAATTGTACGAAGTTGACCTGCAAGGCGCGCTTGGCTTGGTCTTTAAAACCAAATTCACGCCAAATCAACCAGGCAGAAATCGCCATCATGGTGTAGAGCGCGGTCCAAACCGGTCCAAACAGCCACGCTGGGGGCGCCCAGCCTGGCAACATCAGTTCACGATAGAAAACCGGTGCATTGGCCGAGCCCCAGCCGCCAATCCCGGCGACCACAAAAGACAAGGCTAACCATGCCAGTAAACCACCGATTTGCTTCATAATGGGCATAAAATCTTCCTTTTTAGCGTTTGTATTGCGTCGGACAATAGCCGCGACTCACTCCTGGATCGCGCAACTGCACATGCTTGGTCTTCCGCGCGGTAACGCGCTTGCGCCACAGCCGAAACGAGCTTGGCTTTAACTCGCGGCGCATCAGTTGAATCACCTCTTGCTCCGACAAGCCGTAAGTATAGTCGATGGCTTCAAAGGGCGTGCGATCTTCCCACGCCATCTCAATAATCCGCGACAACTCATCCGGCCGCCAGCAACGATCTTGATTGGTTTTTTGCTTCACTTATCTAACCTACTCTTAATTCTAGTAAACTTTCCAGTCTTTACGAACTTCATCGAAAACAAGTTCACCATTGCACACACCCCGAATTCAACATATGCTTCATTAACAAACAGCGAACTTCGAACATCAAACAGCGAATATCGAACAACGAACATGTCTTTCGCCGAACTACTTAGCGCTCTCATCCGCTTTATCCCGCGACTGCCGCGTTTTCTCCTGACGCTGCTGCAACTTGCCTGGGCTCATAAAGGCCGCCGCGGCTCTACCGGTTATTTTTTGCAACGTGCGGCGACACGACACCCCCAACGTACCTTTATCAAAAGCACAACCGGTAATTACAGCTATGCCGAATTCAACCAATGGGTCAACGGCTTAGCGCACAAACTGCAGCAATTCGGCATCCAGCCCGGTGATTGTGTCGCGCTGCTCGATCGCAATAGTCCAGAAGTGCTGGCGTGGGCCTTCGCCGTCAACAAACTCGGCGCCGTGGCGGGCATGCTCAACCCCAAACAAACGGGTGCCAACCTGGCACATAGTATTGCGGTTATGCAGCCGCGCTTGGTGGTCGCCACAGAAGCCTTCGAGCCAACACTTGCTGAGCTCGACGCGCTGCCAAGTGTATGGATTGCTAACAACGAACTACACCGACAAGCACAAGAAAGTCAGCAACCAAACCCTGACCCAACAGCCAACATTAAACTCGGTGCTACCTGCTTTTATATGATGACTTCAGGTACCACAGGTTTACCTAAAGCCGCTGCCATGACGCACCTGCGTTGGTACAAAGCGGGTATTGCCTTTGGCCGCATGTCATTGAGTATGGGCAAGCGCGATACCCTCTACAACTGCCTGCCGCTCTACCACAACACTGCGCTCTCAATCGCCGTCAGTTCCGTGGTCATGACCCACAGCACTTTGGCGCTAGCCGAACGGTTCAGCGCCAGTCAATTTTGGTCTGACGTACGGGAATTTGGCGCGACCTGCTTTGTCTATGTGGGCGAACTTTGCCGTTATTTGCTCCAGCAACCGGTACAAGCCGCAGAGCGCAATAACAACATTCGTGCGGTGATTGGCAATGGCTTGCGCGCCGAGCTTTGGGACGACTTTCAACGACGTTTCGAAGTACCACGTATTTGCGAGCTGTACGGCGCCAGCGAAGGCAATGTCGGCTTTGTGAATGTCTTTAATTTAAAGCGCACCGTCGGTTTCTCACCGATGACCTATGCCATTGTACGCTTTGACTATGAACAGGAAACGCCGTTGCGGGACGCCCAAGGTCGCCTGCAAAAGGTTGCCAAGAACGAAGTCGGCCTATTACTCACCGAAGTTTCGCGCAAAGCACCGTTTGACGGTTATACGCACAACCCCGAAGCCAACAACGCCAAGTTATTTCGGGATGTTTTTAAGCCGGGTGATTGCTGGTTTAATACCGGCGACTTGGTGCGGCATCAAGGTTATCGACACATCGCGTTCGTTGATCGCGTCGGCGACACCTTTCGTTGGAAGTCAGAGAATGTCGCCACCACCGAGGTCGAAGCGCACGTCAGTCGCTTTGGTGATGTTCTGGCCGCCGTCGCCTATGGCGTCAAAGTCCCCTTCACTGAAGGTCGAGCCGGTATGGTGTCGTTAGTGCTCGCTAAAGGCGCGCGATTCGATGCTCAGGCGTTCTATCAGCACATTCGGCAGTCACTACCCGACTATGCACAGCCACTGTTTGTACGCCTGCAGCAGGTGCACGAAGTCACTACCACCTTTAAGATCCGCAAAAGCCAATTGAAGTCCGAGAGTTTCGCCATTGACCATGTACGGGATCCGCTCTACGTGCTGGTTGACCGTCAGCAAGGTTACCAACCGTTAAGCGATGAGCTTTATCAAGCTATTCACTCGGGACAGTTGCGCTTGTAGCTGCTTTGTGTGGCTTCAATAACCGATAAAAACGCCGCCATGGCAAGAAGTATGCTGCATGAATAATGACCAGCACCAATGCTTCTGACCATTGCAGCGCTTGCGCTCCAGCAAAGACGAAAATCAAGATATGCAAGCGCACTACCTTGGCATAAGGCTTCATCAGGTTCATCTTACTCATCGCTGTTTTGGTGCTCTGCGGTTCTTGTGGCAACGGCGCACGCTGACCAAGTAAATCATGCCGATCCGAGACCAATACAATCAGCAAAAACCACCAATACTCTTTCACTACCCACAGGTATTGCTGCGGGTCCAGGAAGAGTCCTTGGCGCTCCGCAGCGACAGGTATAGGAAAAAATTCGTTGAGAAAAATAGCATGACCTAAATGAAAGCCACCAAAGTGAATGGTAAAAAAGCCCAGTAGAAACAAGCCATTTACCAATCCAAACAAAAACATGCCGCCGCCCACTCGATACATCGCCGCGACCCAGCGTAAAATCGAACTGACGATATAGGTATACCCGATCAACAGGCTACTCAACCACATTCCCCAGACAATACTATGACCGTCATCGCGCTGCCAAAGCGCCAGCGAGAGCGCCGTTACAAAAAGAAGTAGGTCGAGCAAGATCTCGCGACGTTCGGTCATAAGTGATTCAGCCTGTTGTTTAAAGTTGCTTACAAAGTTATCGACTTAACGCTTGTTGTCAATCTCTTAAAAGCAGCTAAGCTTAAGCGCAAACAACAAAAAGAGAACATTTCATGACCACAACCACGACGCCAGTCGCCCAACGCGAACGCATTCAAATGCTCGATGTGATCCGCGGTTTTGCCCTGCTTGGCATTCTGTTGATGAACATCGAATACTTTCAGCGGCCTATGACAGCGATGTTGTTTGGTCTCGATCAGTCTTTAACCGGCATTGATAAAGCCGTCGGTTGGACGGTCTTTACCTTCGTGCAAGGCAAGTTCTACACCATGTTCTCCTTGCTCTTTGGTATCGGTTTTGTGATTTTTTGCGACCGTGCGATTGCTAAAGATCACCCTCGACCCCGTTTACTATTTGTCCGGCGTGCCATTGTTTTAGCGCTATTTGGCTGGGTGCATATTTACTTTTTCTGGGGTGGTGACATCTTACTCACCTACGCCATTTGCGCGTTTTTTCTAGTGCTATTTATCAATAAATCGGCCCGTAGCTTATGGAAATGGGGGGTGGGTATCTATTTGTTGCCAATCTTGGCTGTGTGGCTGGGCGGCATCGGCTTGCACTTTGCCCTGCAAGATCCCGCAGCTGCAGACGAAATACTTAGTGACATGACGGCAACACAGGCGGCAATCAAAGACTTCATCGTACAAGCCAATAGCGTCTATGCAGAGGGCTCATGGTCACAAATCATTGCCATTCGCGTCGAAGAGCTCAGTAAAATGTATGGTACCGGCGGCATGTTTTTCTTTTTGCCGACGCTATTGGGTATCTTTCTTATAGGTGCGAGTTTTGCTCGTAGTGGCGTATTCACTTCATTTGATAAGCGCCCTACCGCATACAAGCACTTGCTTCGTTGGGGGCTGATCTTCGGTTTACCCGCGGCGCTGTATACCGGTTTCTACAGTACTAACCCGAATATGTTGTTGCCAACCCCGGAATCTGCGCTTGGCTTTACCATCGCCGCAGTGGCAAGTTTAGGCCTGTGCTTCGCCTACATGAGTCTCATTGTCTTGGTGTTGCGTGGCGCTGAACGCGCGAAACGCGAGCATTGGCTACGACACCTTGCACCTGCGGGCCGCATGGCTTTAACGAACTACTTAACCCACTCAATCGTATTCACCACATTATTTTACGGGTATGGCTTCGGCATGTATGGCGAGATCAGTCGCAGTACTGCAACAGCACTGGCGATTGGCCTATGGTTGTTGCAATTACCTTTGAGTCGGTGGTGGCTCGAGCGCTACCGGTTCGGTCCTTGCGAATGGTTGTGGCGAACGCTCACCTATGGCGAGCGCCAACCGTTTAGAAAGTGAATATAAAAAAGGCGCGCATGAGGCCCTATTTTGCTGTTTCTAGCGGCTTGAGGTAATACCAACGGCCGTTCTCACGCACAAACTCAGAAAGTTCTTCATGTTCTCCGACTTCGCCGTCGAACTGAAAGTAGGCACAAAAATGGACTCTGCCCTCGTCTCCGCTTTGTTCAGCGTTGTAGATATCAAGTTGCATCCATTGCGGACTGTCACTGAAATCGAGCTCGCTGGGGCGGGTCGAAGGATGCCAAGTGTCGAGCAAGTAATCGGCCATGCCAAGTGCAAAGGCGCTGTAACGCGAGCGCATCAGCAGTTCGACGTTTTTCGGCAGTGCAACGTTTTCACCCGCAAACAGCGGATGAAAACGTCCACAACACTTACGATAAAGGCCGTTACCGCACGGACACTTCTTGGGTGCTTTAAAAGCCATTAGAAGCAATCACCCGGGACGCGTACCCAGCCTTCCATCAGCACGCGCGCGCTGCGACTCATGATAGCTTTGCTAACGGTCCACTCACCGTCAACCTGCTTCGCTTCAGCGCCCACTTGCAAGGTGCCTGAAGGGTGTCCAAAACGAATTGAAGTGCGATCACCGCCACCGGCAGCCAAGTTGACCAAGGTGCCAGGTACAGCTGCAGCCGCCGAAATCGCCACTGCTGCAGTCCCCATCATGGCATGATGCAGTTTGCCCATCGACATGGCGCGTACGAGTACATCAATATCCGTTGCATGAATTTGCTTGCCACTTGAAGCCAGGTAATCCTGCGGTGGTGCCACAAACGCAATCTTCGGCGTGTGTTGACGATTGGCCGCTTCTGCTACGTCATCAATCAAGCCCATTTTTACCGCGCCATGGGCACGCAGGCTTTCGAACATCTGCAGGGCTTGCGGATCTTCATTGATCGCTCCTTGCAACTCCGTGCCGTTGTATCCAATAGCTTCGGCGTTGACGAAAATCGTCGGAATACCGGCGTTGATAAAGGTGGCTTGCAGTTCACCTAATCCAGGCACTTCGAAGCTATCGACCACATTGCCCGTCGGGAACATCGCCCCTTCACCGGCCGCGGGGTCCATAAACTCGACCTGTACTTCAGCCGCTGGGAACGTCACACCATCAAGCTCGAAATCACCAGTCTCTTGCACTTCGCCGTTGGTCATCGGTACGCGCGCAACAATGGTTTTCTCGATGTTGGCCTGCCAAATACGCACCGTACAAATGCCGTTTCCCGGTACCTGGGCGGGATCAATCAGACCGTTGCTGATGGCAAACGAGCCAACCGCCGCAGTTAAATTACCGCAGTTGCCGCTCCAATCGATAAAAGGCTTATCAATCGACACTTGACCAAACAGGTAATCGACGTCGTGGTCTGGGCTTTTTGAGCGCGACAAGATGACCGTTTTACTGGTGCTTGAGGTCGCCCCACCCATGCCATCGGTGTGCTTACCGTAAGGATCAGGACTGCCAATTACGCGTAACAACAAATTGTCACGCGCGGGGCCTGGCACTTGTGCTGCTTCAGGCAAATCGTCAAGGCGAAAGAAAACGCCCTTAGACGTCCCGCCACGCATATACGTGGCGGGGATTTTGATTTGCGGTGCAAATACGTTGTCGCTCATAAACTTAGCTCGCTTCTGCTTCGAGGAAGTCTTGGGCAAAACGCTGTAATACACCACCTGCCGAGTAAATCGATACTTCTTCGAAGGTATCCAAACGGCATTTCACTGGCACTTCAAGCGTTTCACCATCAGCGCGATGAATGGTCAGTGTCATACCAGCACCTGGTGCAATTTCACCTTTCACATCGTAGGTTTCACTGCCGTCGAGCTTAAGTGTTTTGCGCGTCGTGCCAGCTTCAAATTCGAGTGGCAGTACGCCCATACCAATCAAGTTGGTACGGTGAATGCGCTCGAAGCCTTCGGCAACGATACACTCAACACCCGCCAAACGTACGCCTTTCGCCGCCCAGTCCCGTGACGAACCCTGACCGTAGTCAGCGCCGGCGACGATAATCAACGGCTGCTTACGTTCCATGTAGGTCTCAATCGCTTCCCACATCCGCATGACTTTGCCTTCCGGCTCAACGCGAGTGAGTGACCCCTGAACCACTTCACCGTTCTCATCCCGTACCATTTCGTTGAATAGCTTCGGGTTGGCAAAGGTCGCGCGTTGCGCAGTCAAGTGGTCACCGCGGTGCGTGGCATACGAGTTAAAGTCTTCCTCAGGCACGCCCATCTTCGTTAAGTATTCACCTGCGGCACTGTCAGCCAAAATGGCATTTGACGGTGACAAATGGTCGGTGGTGATGTTGTCACCTAAAACGGCTAATGGACGGAGGCCCTTGAGCTTGTTCTCGGCCGCCATCTTGCCTTCCCAATACGGTGGACGGCGAATGTAAGTACTCATCGGACGCCAGTCGTAAAGTGGGTTGTTCTGTTCACCGTAGTCAACCGAAAGGCTAAACATTGGGTCATAAACCTTGCGGAACTGCTCTGGCTTCACTGAAGCCTTCACAATCTCATCAATTTCTTCATCGCTTGGCCAAATGTCTTTCAAGGTAATCGGCTTACCTTCAGCATCAAAACCAAGTGGATCTTTCTCGATGTCGAAACGAATCGTACCAGCGATCGCGTAGGCCACAACCAACGGCGGTGACGCTAAGAACGCCTGTTTGGCATACGGATGAATACGACCGTCAAAGTTACGGTTACCTGAAAGTACCGCCGTTGAATACAAATCACGGTCGATGATTTCTTTCTGGATCTTCGGATCCAAGGCACCACTCATACCATTACAGGTGGTACAGGCGAAGGCAACGACACCAAAGCCAAGCTCTTCAAGCTCAGGCAATAGGTTCGCTTCTTCAAGGTACATTTTTACGGTTTTTGAACCCGGCGCCAATGAGCTTTTCACCCATGGCTTACGCGTCAAACCAAGTTTATTGGCGTTGCGCGCAATCAAGCCTGCGGCAATCATGTTGCGCGGGTTACTGGTGTTGGTACAGCTGGTGATCGCAGCGATAATACAGGCGCCATCTGGCATCAAGCCATCTTCTGGCGCGTCCATGTGCTTGGCAATACCGCGCTGTGCCAGTTCGTTCGCGGGTAATAGTGCATGCGGGTTCGACGGACCAGCCAAGTTACGTTCAACTTTGCTCAAGTCAAAGGTCAGCACGCGCTCGTATTCCGCGGTTTTTAAACTGTCGCTCCACAAACCGGTTTCTTTTGCGAATTGTTCAACTAGTTTCACCTGTTCATCATCACGGCCCGTAAGCTTCAAGTAGTCGATGGTTTGGTCGTCGATATAGAACATCGCCGCCGTTGCACCGTACTCCGGCGTCATGTTGGAGATGGTCGCGCGGTCGCCCACGGTCAAGGCATCAGCGCCCTCACCATAGAATTCCAAGTACGCACCTACCACGCGTTCTTTGCGCAAGAACTCAGTAAGGGCCAAGACCAAATCGGTACCGGTAATGCCCGGACGCAACTTACCTTTCAGCTCCACACCGACGATGTCGGGCAAGCGCATATAAGAGGCACGACCTAACATGACGCTTTCGGCTTCGAGGCCGCCAACACCAACAGAAATGACACCTAAAGCATCAACCATAGGTGTGTGACTGTCGGTACCGACACAGGTATCGGCAAAGGCCACACCGTCACGCACTTGCACCACCGGAGACATTTTCTCCAAGTTGATTTGGTGCATGATGCCGTTGCCTGGCGGAATCACATCAACGTTTTTAAATGCCGTTTTGGTCCAGTTGATAAAGTGGAAACGGTCATCGTTACGACGGTCTTCAATCGCACGGTTCTTTTCAAACGCGTCTTTTTCAAAACCTGCGTGCTCTACCGCCAACGAGTGGTCAACGATAAGCTGCGTGGGTACCACAGGGTTCACTTTCGCAGGGTCACCGCCCTTTTCAGCGATGGCGTCGCGTAAACCGGCTAAGTCGACTAATGCGGTTTGACCGAGGATGTCGTGACAGACAACGCGCGCGGGAAACCATGGAAAATCCAAGTCGCGCTTACGGTAAATCAATTGGCTAAGTGCATCGGTGAGCTCACTCGGCTCACAACGACGCACCAAGTTCTCGGCAAAAATGCGCGAGCTGTACGGCAGTTTGTCGTAGGCACCTGGCTCGATGTCATTGACCGCTTTACGCGTGTCGTAATACATCAGCGAGGTACCGGGCAACTGCGCCCGATACTTTTCGTTAAACATCCAATCGCTCCTTAGCGTTCGTTCAGTGCTGGTACTGGACGTGGCTCTGGACCAATGTAATCAGCGCTTGGGCGAATGATACGGTTGTTCGCGCGCTGCTCTTTCACGTGCGCGGTCCAACCCGTTACGCGTGACATCACGAAGATCGGCGTAAACAGTTTGGTTGGAATGCCCATGAAGTGATAAGCAGAAGCATGGAAGAAGTCCGCATTTGGGAACAATTTCTTCTCGCGCCACATGACGTCTTCACAACGCACTGAAACATCATACAAACGGGTATCACCGTTCTCTTTAGCAAGCTTCTCAGACCATGCTTTGATAATGTCGTTGCGCGGATCAAACTCGCGGTAAACCGCGTGACCGAAGCCCATGATTTTTTCTTTACGCTCGAGCATGCCCATTAGGGTTTTCTCAGCATCATCAGCGTCTTTCATGTCTTCAATCAATTCCATCGCAGCTTCATTGGCACCGCCATGCAATGGCCCACGCAATGAACCGATAGCGCCGGTGACACACGAGAAGATGTCAGACAAGGTTGAGGCACAAACACGCGCAGTAAAGGTCGACGCGTTGAACTCGTGCTCTGCGTACAAAATCAACGAAGTGTTCATAACGTCAGCGTGCAATTGTGAAGGTTTCTTACCGTGTAACAATTCGAGGAAATGTGCGCCGATTGAATCTGCGTCAGTTTCAGTTTCAATACGCTTGTTGTTGTGGCTGAAGTGGTACCAGTACAACAACATGCTTGGGAACGCTGCCAACAAACGCTCGATCTTGTCGTCTGCTTGGCTAAAATCTTCTTCTGGTTCAATATTGCCTAAGAACGAGCAACCGGTGCGCATCACGTCCATCGGGTGCGCATCTGCAGGAATGCGTTCAAGCACGTCTTTTAATGACTGTGGCAGGCCACGCAGTTTAGCCAAACGGCCTTTGTATGCTGATAATTCGTCAGCTTTTGGCAATTCGCCGTGCGCCAACAAGTAAGCAACTTCCTCAAAGCTTACTTTCTCTGCTAATTCTTTAATGTCATAACCAGAATAGGTCAAACCTGAACCGCTTTTACCAACGGTACATAGTTTAGTTTCACCTGCGACTTGTCCGCGCAAACCTGCGCCACCTAATTTCTTATCAACCATTATAAACTCCTTAAATTCGTTGTTCGATATTCGCTGTTCGCACGCTCACTACGTTCGCTTTTTGTTTAAGACCTAAACAAACATCAAACAGCGAACAGCAAACATCGCGTTTTTATTTTTTAAATAATTCGTCGAGCTTTTGCTCGAATGCGTGATAGTTCAGAAAATCGTATAACTCCGCGCGGGTCTGCATGTCATCGACCACAGCTTTTTGGTCGCCGTTGGCAAGAATGCTCTCGTAAACATTCAACGCAGCCTTGTTCATCGCACGGAAAGCGCTTAATGGATACAGCACCATTTCTACACCGACCTCGGCGAGTTCTTGTTTATTGAACAATGGTGTTGCACCGAATTCGGTAATGTTAGCAAGAACTGGCACGTTCAGCGCGTTGGTGAAGGCCTGGTACTGTTCAAGGGTGTGTACAGCTTCGGCAAAAATCGCATCGGCACCGGCGTCCACACAGGCTTGTGCGCGTTCAATTGCGGCCTCCAAGCCTTCTTGCTGCAGGGCGTCGGTACGCGCCATGATCAAGAATTGGTCGTCAATCCGCGCATCAACGGCAGCTTTGACACGGTCCACCATCTCACCTTGGGTGACGATTTCTTTATTTGGGCGATGGCCACAGCGCTTTTGTGCGACTTGGTCTTCGATGTGAAAACCAGCTGCGCCAGCGCGGGTCATCTCTTTGACCGTGCGCGAAATGTTGAAAGCGCCGCCCCAACCCGTGTCAGCGTCAACCAGCAGCGGTACATCTGTTGCGCCAGTAATGCGGCGAATATCTTCACAGACATCGTTCAATGAGGTCATGCCGAGGTCGGGCAGGCCAAACGAGGCATTGGCAACGCCAGCACCTGACAAGTAGAGTGCTTTGTGCCCTACTTTTTCGGCCATCATTGCGGTGTAGGCGTTGATAGTGCCAACAATTTGCAATGGATTTTCGTCTTTAATCGCTTGGCGCAATTTTGCGCCTGCACTGTGTACCTGGCTCATGCGTGTTCCTTCTCAGCTAGTTGCATTTCGTTTAATTGCTTTTCAATGTTACGGCGCGACGCCGCGATGTGCCGACGCATTAATAAATCGGCAAGTTCACCATCGCGATTGGCAATGGCACTCAATATAGCTTTGTGTTCGTCGAACGCCCGCGACACCCGTGGCCCATTCATCCCCATCTGCACGCGATACATGCGCACCAAATAATACAATTCGTCACAAAGCATATTAATTAGGTAAGGATTCTTGCTGCCTAAGATGACACGGTAATGAAAGTCGAGGTCACCGGCTTCTTGGTAGTAGCTTTCACCTTCACGCACCCGTTGCGTGCTCAAATGTTGATCGAGCAAGGCGGCGAGTTCATCAATTTCTGCGGCTGGCATTTGCTCAGCGGCAAGACGACACGCCAAACCTTCGAGTTCTTCGCGAATTTGATAGAGGGCAACCAGACCTTCTGGGCTCAGTGTCACGACGCGCGCACCGGCATTCGGGATACGTTCGATTAAGTGACAGCGCTCTAAACGCGCCAGCGCTTCACGCAATGGCGCACGGCTGACGTCAAAGCGTCGCGCAAGTTCGGGTTCGCTGATTTTACTGCCCGCAGGAATGGCACCTTCGACAATGGCGCGTTGAATCTCGTACAGAACGCGGTCGGAGGCGGTGATTGCTTGGCGTAGTAAGCTTGGATGCTCGGTCATACTAAATATGTCGACAGTTTCCAAAAGAGAACCGCATTTTAATGGGTTTTTATGCGTATTTCAATGATCCAAGCCAATAGATTGTCGACAAATCGTCATTTGTATAGAAAAAAGCCCCGCAATGCGGGGCCTACTGCTTACTTACTCAGGGAGAACTCTATTACCGTCAGAGATTAACGCATTGACGGTGGCAGAATCACGGCGTCAATCACGTGAATCACACCATTGCTCGCCATAATGTCGGCTTTCACGACATTAGCGCCACCCACTTTCACACCGTCGGTTGCGTTAATGGCTACTTCTTCACCTTGCACGGTAGCTGTCGACAACTCTTTACCCGCAATTGCTGAGCTCGGCACTTTGTCACCCAACACATGGTAGGTCAATACAGCGACCAACTGGTCTTTGTTTTCTGGCTTCAAAAGACTTTCGACTGTGCCTTCTGGTAATGCTGCAAAAGCATCATTGGTTGGCGCGAATACAGTAAATGGACCATCGCCTTTCAATGTCTCGACCAAGCCTGCCGCTTTCACTGCAGTTACCAAAGTAGAGAATTGACCATCGCTAGCCGCGATGTCGACGATGTCTTTTTTCTTGCCGTGGTTGTGCGCGGCTGCGGTAGTAGATACTGCAGCGACGAGTAAGGCACCGGCGAGCCACTTCATTGTTGTTGCTAGGTTTAACATGGTAATACTCCTTGCTAATGAAAAAATCGGAAAGCGTTGTTCGCTGTTTGAAATTATTTGGCGTCGTGGGGTTGTACGTTGAGGTGTTCGAAAAAGGATTAATTTTTATACGATAATTTTATGTAAAGGCGATGCGAGCAGATAAATACGAGTGATCAATCAAAGGGATATGCTAGTATTACTAATTACATTTTCAGCCTTGGAGGTTATATGTTGAAGTCACTCCTTACTGCAACAGCAGCGGCATTAGTGCTGAGCACTGGTGCGCACGCCGACGATTGGACCCTCGATAGCGAGCGTTCGACGCTGCACTTTGTTTCAGTGAAAAATGACAACGTCGCCGAAATTCATCGCTTCACTGAACTGACGGGTGAAATGAATGATGGCGAGCTCAAGGTGACAATTCCAGTCGCGAGTCTTGATACAGCGATTCCCATTCGCAATGAACGTATGCTCGAACATTTATTCAATGCTGATGAGTACGCGACGGTAACAGCGACAGCATCGATTCCGAAAGAGATCTACAATTTAGAAACCGCCACTGGCACACTGCCGGTCGTGGTGCCGATGAAGGTGTTTATTGCGGGTGAAGCGGTCGAAGTTGATGCGGCCTTACAAGTCACCAAGCTCGACGCAGACCACGTGGTTGCAACGACTTCACAACCAGTATTGATTAGCGCCAAAGAATTTGGCTTGGTTAAAGGCATTAACAAACTGCAAGAAATCGCTGGTTTGCAGGCCATTGACCACGTGATTCCGGTTACCTTCACGGTGCAGTTCAGCCGTGACATCTAATACCCGCGAACTGACCTTGGGCGCGGCAACACTTGACGATGTTGCCGCGCTTTCTCGTTTAGAAGCGAGCTACTATCCTGACGACGGCTACCCGGCCCCGCTATTCTATCAGGCCTTGCATCAATGGCCTGATTTGTTGAAAGTCGCGCGGGTACAATCCGCCCAATCAAGCTTGCTGGCCGGCTATTGCATGGGCGCGCCGGGGCAAGAGCCGCAGCAACTGTGGTTAATGTCACTGCTGGTGGATCAAACACAACGCGGCATGGGCTTGGGCAAACGTTTACTGCAACATTGGCTACAACATGTGACACAAAGTGGTTATCGCGCTATCTGGCTAAGCGTGGCACCCAGTAACGAGGCCGCAAATAAGCTGTATCAGGCGTGTGGCTTTGTAATTCAGGAGACCAAGAAGGATTATTTAGGCATTGGTGAAGACCGTCACGTTATGCGTTACGATGCACCAGCTAAGGATTGACCTAGGCTTTGATTTAGCTCATATTGCAGTATAGCTTCTCATGCAATACAAAAAAAATAACAAAACTCATGGTCTATCGTCGTAGTCTCGCGTTATCGCTGGTAAACGTTACGTTGTTCGTCACTATAAGTGCTACGTTCATGTTTGGCCTTTTAGGGCTACTTCTGAACATTTACGCGACCCCCACCAGCGCATTCGAGCGCGTCATTTCCAATACTTCTGGCATCGTTGCGATTGCGGTAGCCTTTTCATTGTTCGGACTCGCCGCAAAAAAGCGCAAGATCCAAGTAACCTTCGCGATTATTGTCATCATAGCGGCATTGCATAGCCTGTTAGTCAATTTATCGCTGACCTCGATTCTTTACCTTGAATTCCTTGATTCGATAGACGCCTACTTCTATCCGCCGGTCGCCCTAACCTTTATCTTGTTGGGTGTGACTTTACTTTTAAATCCTCGACAAAAAGTACAGCGGCGTTGGATGCGAGCGTCTGCGGCCTTTTTGATAGTGCTAGCCATTGCCGCTATTGGCGTGCACTTTTTCGATGATGGCTTTGCCTTGCTAGGGCCTCATCCACCGGTTACCAGTCTCGCATCGTTGATTTTGGTGCTCATCGGCGTGTCGTTATTGCTGGCTAGTAATCACCGTATTCTGTTATTTGACTTAAACCGCAATCCAGCAGCCTGGCTCACTTTCGCATTCGTTATCGCCATTTGCGCCATGTGGTTTCAATTGAGTTTTAACCAACTAAAAGGCATTCGTGCAGAAGCCATCGACACCATTGAGAAAGTCACCAAGGTTCGTCAACAGACCATTCAAGTGAACCTGCAAATATTGAATCGTTTGCGTGAGCGTTGGCAGCAACTGGAGGTGTCAGCGACCTCCGAGTTTGCGCGTTTTGATGCCGCCACCTACTTACGTGACATTCCACATTACCTCGGCATTCATTTAATCGATTCACGCGGCGTTCCACAGTGGCAACAGCATCGTGATGGCAATCAAGCCTACATGGCGCATATCAGCCACCCCGCTGTGCAAGCTTGGCTAGCTTCTGATCCCGATACCATCACAATGTCGATTCCTGCAGACGAATTTAAATACAACCGACAGCCCCTCGGGCTGTTGTTGATGCCCGTGGAACAAACCACTGAACAGCAATTTTATCTGCTCGTGGTGTTCGATTTAATGCGCTTGGTAAGCCCTGAAACCCGCCTGTTACCCGAACACCTGAAAATCTATGCCGCTCTCAATGATGAAAGCATTCTAAGTTTTGAACAAAACAAGCCCTTCAGCCGCAATGAACTTGCGATCGCTGAGGCTCAGCTTACGATTCCCAACGGAGTACCATTAACACTGTCGGTGAGCATGTACTCATTTGACGAGTTAATCAGCGCTTCTAATCTGCGAATGGTTTTAGCCTTGCTTGGCTTTATGTTTTGCATTGCTTTTCTGGCCCTCGCGCAACAAAACCGAATTTTGCGCAAACACAGTAAGCGTTTACGCACGACGCAGCAGCGCTTGCACGACCAGCAATGGCAGATGCAGCTGAATGAACAGCAATATCGTTCCCTGTTCGCTTATCATCCTGACGCTGTCTACTCACTCGATGTCGATGGTCTGCTCACCAGCGCCAATGACGCAGTGCTCAAAATTCTCGATGTCGATTCTGATGCTGTGATCGGGACACATTTTAGCGCCTTTATCCATCCTGCTGAGCGCGCCAAAGCGGAAGACTATTTCCAACGTACTTTAGCGGGTGAAACCTGCGAATACCCTCTTACCGTATTCAATCGGCATGCACAGTTGATGTTCATTCATGTAACGAATCTGCCAATCATGATTAATGGTGAGATAACAGGGGTGTTTGGCATTGCCAAAGACGTCACCAAGTCCCGTGCAAAAGACGAGCAATTGCATATTCTTGAACGCAGTATCAACGTCAGCACCAACGGTATCGTGATTTCTGATGTCGGCGATGACACGAGCCCGATTATCTACACCAACGATGCGTTTCAAGCGATGTCTGGCTACAATGCCGACGAAATTGTTGGCAAGTCATGTGACTTCTTAGTCGGCCCCGATACCGCAAAAGACAGCATCGAGAAGGTCCGTACGGCACTCAAAGAACGCCGCGAGTGCACTGTCGAAGTCATGCATTACCGCAAAGATGGTACCCCTTTCTGGGACGAGCTACAGTTAGCGCCGGTTGCTGATGCCGAGGGCAAAGTGACGCATTTTATCGGCATCCACCAAGATATTACTGAGCGCATGGAACATAAGCAGCAACTCGCCTTCCAAGCGGAGCACGATGCGCTAACACACCTCTATAATCGTCATGCTTTTGAAAAACACTTTGCGGCGCAGTTGCAAGCAAGCGACGCCAACCAAGCGGCATGTCAGTGGGCCGTATTGTTCATCGACCTCGACGGCTTTAAACCAATCAACGAAACCATGGGACTCGCTGCTGGCGACGAGGTGCTCACTCAGGTCGCACAACGTTTACAGCGAGCACTCGAAGAGCCGAGTTTTGTCGCACGCTTTGGTGGTGACGAATTTGTCGTTGCGCTTTGTGATACTTCGCTGCAATCCATCGCCGACAAAGGCGAAGAGCTTCTCGCGCAACTGGCTGAGCCCTATCATGTTCGCAAACAAAAACTCTATTTGACCGCAAGTATTGGTGTAGCCTGTAAATGTGCTAAAGGCCAGTCAGCGGTCAACTTGATCCAACAAGCGGATACCGCGATGACCTTCGCCAAACGCCAAGGTCGGAACCATTTGCACTTCTTTAAGCGCGCCGAAGAGCACAGTAAAAAAGTAGATATTCATCTGCGAACCCGCTTTCAGCAAGCCATCGATGAAGAGAAGTTAGAACTCCACTATCAGCCAATTATTGCCCTACAAACCGGCAACATTGTAGGCGTTGAAGCGCTGATGCGTTGGCAGTTAGAAGACGGCAGCTTTGTACCACCTGACGCCTTTATTCCAATGGCCGAAGCCACTGGTCAAATTATTCCCGCGAGTGAATGGGCTATGGAACGAGCCTGTCTGGATTTGAAAAAGATGCTGGAAATCCGCGAGCAGCTGTGTGTTTCGGTGAACCTTTCGGTATTGCAGTTCAGTCGCGCTAACTTTTTTGAGCAGATTATAACCACCATTGAAGCCCATGGTTTAGCTAACAATTGCATTGAGCTAGAGCTAACCGAGAGTATCTTAATGGACGACAGTAATCATGCTATAAAGTTGATCGAACGCTTCCGTGAGGCGGGTATCGCCACCTCGATCGATGACTTCGGAACCGGTTTTTCGAGTCTGAGTTATTTGAAAAAGCTCCCCGTTAATAAACTCAAGATTGATCGCGGCTTTGTTCAAGATATCGTTGCCAAAACCAGTGATGAGGCCATTGTTCGCGGTATTTTAGCTATGGCACGCCAGCTCGATATAGAAGTTGTAGCGGAAGGTATTGAGAGTGCGGAACAAGCGATTCGTTTAACTGAATTAGGATGCGGCTATGGGCAAGGCTATTATTTTGCCAAACCCAAGCCGCTCGCAGAACTTCTAAGAGACCTTAGTTAACGACCTCGACTAATTGAGGTCGTCGTCGTGCTTCTCAAGATCCCACGGTAGGCTACCAGGCGAAATATGCATAAACTGCAGGTAATTTTCGAACTGGTTAATGACATCGTTAATAATGTCACCCGGCTCGTAACCATACAGATCATACGCTTGCCCGCCTTGGCGTAAGAACACCTCTGCACGATAGTATTGTTTATCGGGGTTTTTGGCATTCACCACCGCAAAGTCCGGACGTTGATAGGCCCGCAAACGTACTTCGTAGTTAAACTCCACTTCGCCCTCTTTACGCACGGTTAAGATGGCGCGAAGGTGCTCGCTATCGAAGTTAGTTTCGGTCTCCCAATCATGTTCGCGGAGTTCTTTGGCGACATCATTCAAGCAGTCGATAACGGTATGCTCGATAAATTCCCGCACTTCTTGCTGTTGCGGAAACTCGACCACCCCCGCGAGGCGTTTCTTCCAATAACTAGGGCCAGCATGAACCCCGCGACGATGGGTGCGCATGGCACTTTTCAGACTCGCATATTGATGCCCTTCAATCACCAAAGCACGCCACATTCCAAAGGCGGAAATCAAAATAATCACCGCAAATGGCAAGGCACTGGTAATTGAGGCGGTTTGCAGTGCTCCGAGACCGCCGGCAAGCAATAGCACACCGGCGACAATACCCTCTGAGCTCGCCCAGAAAATACGCTGCCATACTGGCGTATCCGTGCGGCCACCCGAGGCCAATGAATCAATCACTAACGAACCGGAGTCCGATGACGTTACAAAGAAGGTCACAATCAACACTACTGTGGCAAAACTCAGAATGCTGGTCAGTGGTAGCCGTTCATAAAGCTTGAACAAGGCAATCGCTTCGTCATTTTGTACGTCACTGATCAAGGTGGTGTAGCCCTCATTCATGATCAAGTTTAGGGCTGTGTCACCGAACACACTAAACCAGAAAAAGGTAAACAGTGTCGGTACAAACATCACCCCGAAGACAAACTGTCGAATCGTGCGCCCGCGACTGATTTTTGCGATAAATAGGCCAACGAACGGCGCCCATGCAATGGTCCAGCCAAAGATAAACAAGGTCCAGTTACCAATCCAATCGCTACGTGAGTACGCTTGCAGATTGAAGGTACGCTCAACAATATTATTTAAGTAAGCACCGGTGTTCTGCAGGTAGGTTTCTAAAATATGCACGGTCGGACCGGCAAAGAAAACAAACAGTAAGATAAACAAGACCAGCACCATATTGACATACGACAGGCGCTTGATGCCTTTATCCAGCCCCGCGACCACCGACATAATGGCAAACACGGTAATGACCGCGATGGCAATAATTTGCACCGTCGTACCAACCGGGATCTCTGGCCACAAATAGTTAAGGCCGGCGTTGATTTGAATCACCGATAGACCCAAGGTGGTAGCGATACCGAACATGGTTCCCAAGATGGCAAAGGTATCTACCGCGTGGCCTGCAGGGCCATGAATTTTCTCACCAATAATTGGATAGAGCGTCGAGCGCATCGACAGCGGCAAACCATGGCGAAAAGAGAAGTAGGCTAAAACCAGGCCAACTAAACCATAGATAGCCCAAATGTGAAAGCCCCAATGGAAGTAGGCAATCTGCATCGCCTGTTTGGCCGAGTCCACTGTTTCTGCTGCGCCTACGGGTGGACTTGAGTAATGCAACACCGGCTCGGCGACACCGAAGAACAATAGTGCGATACCATAGCCTGCCGAGAACAACATGGCGAACCAAGCAGGAAAGCTGTATTCCGGTTCAGCATGATCGGGGCCTAACTTGATCCTACCCCATTTCGACACCGCGACGCCGACAATAAAGACCAAGAAAATTGCCACGGCCAGCATGTAAAACCAGCCAAAGTCTGCGGTGATCCAAGCCAGTACATCACTAAAAACCTCACCGGCGAGTTCAGGACTGGCTAAAGTACCAATAACCAGTAGCGCAATGACGGCAACGGCTGGAAAAAACACCGGCACCAGAATAGCAGAATTCCACTTCCTAGGTTCTGTCATAACCTACTCCTTTTGTTTATTCTTGTTTTACCCTATGTTGTATAGAACTAAATTTCAAATAAGACAGTTACATGCAGAAATGGCAATTAGTTGCGGCGCCTAGCGCCGCTGCAAGCGTTTATTTTCTTAGCCAATGGCTTTTTGGCTTTGCCCACCCCGCCGCGTGGACCTTGGCTGCGACGGTGTGGATTGCGTGGTGGTGGATTAGCGAAGCGTTACCATTGCCGGTCACGTCACTGTTGCCCTTTTTGTTACTGCCTTTAGGTGGCATTACCCCGCTCAACGAAGTTTCAGCGGCGCTTGGCAATCCAATTATTTGGCTTTTCATGGCGGCTTTTATGCTTGCCAAAGCGGTGGAGCTGAGTGGTGTTCATCGCCGTCTTGCGCTTGGCTTAGTACATACCATCGGCAATGGCCATGGTAAGCGCATGCTGTTTGCCTTCATGTTGGCTACGGCGCTACTTTCGATGTGGATCTCGAACACCGCTGCAGTATTGGCTCTGCTACCTGTTGCGTTGGCCTTAGCTGACGCCTGCGAGGATGCTACCTTTCAACGCGCGTTGTTGCTCGGCTTAGCCTACTCGGCATCCGTTGGCGGTATCGCCACCTTAGTGGGTACCCCACCCAATTTAATTTTTGCCTCGGTGTACGAGACGAGTACCGGTCAAGCTTTTAGCTTTACCGACTGGATGGCCATCGGCATCCCCTTTGTTATTGTGGCAATACCGCTCATGGCTTGGTGGTTGGGCCGGCGTGTCAACGATCACATTGAGCTAAAAATCGCCGCGCCTGGCGCAATGCGTTCCGCCGAAAAGCGTGTGCTGATTGTGTTTGGCTTAGTGGTTTTATTGTGGGTCACTCGCACCACGCCATTTGGCGGTTGGACCGCCTTGACTGGGCTCAACTATGTGGGTGATGCGACCGTTGCCATTGCGGGCGTATTAGCCATGTTTATTTGGCGCGACCGCGAGGGTGAACCGCTGCTCAACTGGCAAGCTGCAGTGTCAATTCCGTGGGGTATTTTGTTGTTATTTGCCGGCGGTATAGCGCTGGCACAAGGCTTTATAAGCAGTGGCTTGAGCTTACGTATTGGTGATGCCCTCACGGGCCTTGGTGTTTTACCAGTCTGGTTACTCGTTTTTTGTTTAACCCTGAGCGTATCATTTTTGACCGAGGTCACCTCAAATACGGCAACTGCAACACTGCTCATGCCGATCATGGCAGCCGCTGCAGTGGCGCTCGAGCTGCCACCCGCGTTACTGATGATTCCAGCGACCATTGCCTGCAGCACGGCCTTTTGTATGCCAGTGGCAACACCGCCGAACTCGATTGTATTTTCTTCCGAACGCTTGACGGTACGTGAAATGGCGCGCGAAGGCGTGGTTCTCAACCTAGTTCTGGCGGTGGTGACCACCGCCATTGTTATGCTGTTTGTGGCTTAGGCCCGAGCTTAACTCTGGTTAAAATGCAGCACCTGCCGATAAGCAGCGACATGGACGTCATAGCTGGTGGTTTGCTTAAGGTAATCAGACATTGCTTCGAGCGAGTCGGGTTCACCGTGCACAAGAAATACCTTGGTATTATCGGGCAACTCTGACTGCTTTAACCAGTCGCCTATTTCCGCATAGTCTGCATGTCCTGAAAGCCCTTCCAACTGGCGGATCTTAGCTTTAACCGGCAACCACTCACCATGCAACTTAATGCGCTCATTGCCTTGCACCATTTTCGCCCCACGCGTTCCGCCCGCTTGATGCCCGCTAAAGAGCACAGTGCTGCGATGGTCGGTAAGCCAATGTTTAAAGTGATGCAAAATTCGTCCACCGGTCGCCATGCCACTGCCAGCAATAATAATATGTGGTGCGCCTTGATGCGCAATGGCTTTTGACTCTTCCACGCTATGGGTATAAATCACCGCCCGCTCAGCGGCATCACATTGCGCTTGTGTCAAACGGTGGTATTCATTTTGCTCGCTGTAGACATCAGAGACGCTAATTGCCATCGGACTATCAAGAAAGATAGGTAATCGTGGGATACGTCCGTCAGCCATCATGGTCACCAGCATGTGTTGCAACAATTGCGCACGACCTACAGCAAAGCTAGGGATCATTAGCACGCCGCCGGCAGCGGCGGTTTCGTTGACCACCTCGGCGAACTCAGCCCAAGGATCGGTTTCAGGATGGCGACGGTCGCCATAGGTCGACTCCAACAGCAGATAATCGACTGCAGGCAGCGGCCGCGGCGGCTTCATCAGAATATCGTCAGGACGACCCACATCGCCACTAAAGCCGATGCGTACCCCCTCATGTTCGGCAATGACGCTGGCGGCCCCGAGAATATGCCCTGCCGGCTGTAAGATAAAATCGATATCACCAATACGGAATGGTTTATCAAAATCGATACCGTGGAGGAGCTTCAACGCTGCTTCAGCGGTTGCTTCGTCGTACAAGGGACGCGGGTCTTTGTGCTTACTTAATTTATGTTTGACTAAAAACTTCGCGTCCTCTTCTTGTATGCGACCACTGTCGGGCCACAAGATCTGACACAAGCCCACTGTGCCATAGTGCGTATACACTGGCCCGCGAAAACCGTGTTCATAAAGCACCGGTAGAAAGCCTGAATGGTCCAAGTGTGCGTGGGTAAGTACCACAGCATCCACCTCGTTAATGCCCAGCGGCAGCGGCTGCCAATTACGCTCACGCAGCCATTTGTAGCCTTGGAATAAGCCGCAGTCGATCAGCACGCGGGTAGTTGCTGTTTCTAATAAGTATTTCGAGCCTGTAACCGTTTCACTACCGCCAAGAAAGGTTAACCGCATGGATGCTCTCCTTAAAGAAAGCGCTCGATAGGCAAGCGCTCAAGTATACGCACGGCGATACGTCGCCAAATCGAAGCGTTTGGTTCTGAGTAATACCATGACCGATGTTGGCCCAAACGCTCCACCCAAACCACTTTATTCTTAATTAAGCGTAGTTGATACGCATAGTTCGGCAAGGTGCTAATAATGGCTTGCTCAAGACGACTGGCGAGCGCTTTACTTTGCATCACAAAGCCAAGCTCCGTGTTAATTGCTGCCGAACGCGGGTCGAAATTCAACGAACCGATAAACACCCGCGCCATATCTACCATAAAGGTTTTCGCGTGCAAGCTTGAGGCTGAGGTACCGAAACGCTCCTTACCTTTCAACCGTTGCCGTCGCTCTTTGCGCTGTTCCCGCCGCGCTAGGGGACTCAAGCGCTGCATTTCGAACAGCTGAATCCCGTGGCGCAATAATTTTCGCCGCCATTTCGCGTAGCCTGCATGCACCACTGCAACATCCGTAGCCTCTAACGAATTGGTCAAGATAATGATCTGCACGCCACGTTTGGCCATGGCAATGAGCTCATTAACACCGGTGCGCGTCGGCACAAAGTAAGGCGACACCAAGGTGATATGCGACTGCGGTTCACCTATCGCTTCTTGCAACTGATGCGGCAGCATTTGTTGCGGTTGTGCACGGCCCAAGGCTTTCGCTGGTGAATCACTCACCAAATGCGTTTTCGCCCAATAGATATCGATATCTTGGTGACGTAACTTATCGATGAACGGTAACTCTTCAATCGCTTTCACATACGCTTGCGCACGCGGGTCCTGCTCGTAGCGTTTGGCTATTTTGTGGAGTGTGGAAAGACTCTGTGGCTTAGTAAAACTATATAATTTGTCTAACGGTACCGCCGATTCACTCGTCCAATAACGCTCGAAGTCCTGTTGAACCGCATCGACGACTTCACCAATCAGCAAAGCATCGAGATCGGCGAAAAGTATGTCACTGGTGGCGCCAAAATATTCATCGCCGATATTTCGACCGCCGCTGATGACCACTTGCTCATCAACAATAAAGGCTTTGTTGTGCATACGGCGATTCAGTCGGCGCATTTCGAACAGGTAATTGAGAAAGCGTGGGCGGCGTAGCTTCAGTGGGTTGAACAGGCGCACGTCAATGTTTGGGTGCTGATGAAGGCCTTTGAGGGTGGCGTCGAGGCCTACGGTGTTATAGTCATCCAACAGTAAGCGCACTTTAACACCACGCTCGGCAGCCTCGTGCAAGGCTTCAAATAGCAGGGTGCCGGTAATGTCATGACGCCAAATGTAGTACTGCACGTCGAGCTTGTACTGTGCGCGCCGCGCGAGCAAGACCCGTGCGGCAAAGGCTTCACGCGCATCAACCAGAGGGATAACGCCGCTTTCGCCGGCATGCTCTTGCAGCAGCGGTGAAATCGCAGCGCCGAGACCTTGCTCTTGTTCTGTTTGCGTTACCACCCTTAACAGCACTCCCCCTGTTCACTACAATGTACCGTAATGCTCCTCACGCTGTTTAGCAAGCTTCTCCGTCAGTTCGGTATCGCGGGTTAAGCTCCAGCCATGCAGTTCGCGTTCGACGATAGCTTGCAAGGCATCAATATGCGCTGCATTGGCATTCAATGCTGGAATATAGGCGTAAGCTTCGCCCCCAGCTTCAATGAAATACTCGCGATTTTCTTCGCCGATTTCTTCAATCGTTTCTAAGCAATCCGCGCTAAAGCCAGGACAGAAGACTTGGACGTTCTTAATACCAAGCCCGGGTAATGCTTTGAGGGTCGCATCGGTATAAGGTTTGAGCCATTCTTCGCGGCCAAAACGCGACTGGAACGTGGTCAGGTACTGTTCCTTGCTTAAGCCTAGCGCCTCCGCGATTAAACGCGAGGTTTTGTGGCATTCACAATGATATGGGTCACCTTTTTTCAGGTATTTCAACGGCACGCCGTGGTACGAGAAAATCAACTTTTCTGCTTGCCCATGTTCGGCCCAGTACTCCTTAATTTGTGCCGCACAGGCTTGGATATAGCCGTCATCATCGTGGTAATGGCTGATAAAGCGAAAATCAGGCAGCCAACGTCGTTGCATAAACTCTTTTGCTAGAGCATCAAAGGTCGAACCATTGGTTGCGGCTGAATACTGCGGGTATAGCGGAAACAACACCAGTTTACGCACACCGCTCGCAAGCATTTCGTCGATGACTTGCGACATACTGGGAGAGCCATAACGCATGGCGTAACGCACCACCACCTGATCACCGTACTGGTCCGCTAAGCGCGCCTGTAATTGCTCTGCTTGGTCAGCGGTATGAAACAACAACGGTGAGCCACGTTCGGTCCACACGGTGCGGTAAGCCGCAGCCGAACGTTTCGGGCGGATGCGTAAAATGACGCCATTGAGAATCAACCACCACAGCGCTCGCGGTACTTCAACCACGCGCGGGTCAGATAAAAACTCTTTTAGGTAACGACGCAACGACGACGTCTCTGGGGCATCGGGCGTGCCAAGGTTGGTAATCAACACGCCTATCTTATCAGCTTGCCCATGAGCGAAATTGGGGTATCCGCGATAGTCCATTTTTTCTACCTCTGTCTCGGTCGAGAACTGGCTTAGCTCCAGAGCTCAATGTGGTCACGAATGCGGTCGGTGGCAATCCATTCATGTAATTGGTCGGCCATCCGCCGGCCTTGATCAACCGCCTGCTGCCAATATTTAATGCGATCATCAGCAGCCATATTGGCAAAATCGTTGCGATCAGGGATCTTTTGATACGGCAGCGCGTCAATGAATTCTTGTGTTGGCGTTAAAAGGATCACATTGGGCCACAATGCCCCGGTGGTGCGGCGCTTCTTTAAGCCTTTGTCGAACCATCCAGGAATCACTTCTTGATGAAAGTGTGGGTACAGCACTAAACCATTCACACCACTAAAATCGAGGTCAAAATGATAATCGGTGACACCGCCATCACGATACACCCCGGCAGGTGCGCCAGGAATATCACGTACCCCTTCGAGTACCATGGGTATCGAACCCGTTGCCAGCAGGGCCTGTTTAAAGTTATCGCGGCTCAAGGCAGCAAAGCGTGTGGGGAGGTCCTGCCAATGTTCGGTAAAGGTGGCAGCGGACGCTGGATGATGAAAAATCACCCGTTCATAGAATTTGCCCAACCATTTGCGCTTGACAGTATTTGCCGCCGCTGACGCCAATAGGCCGACCATTTGCCGCTTGCCTTCGGCCGCTGTCAAACCGCGACAGCGCACCACTATCCAATGATGACGAAAACGATCTTGGCTGAGGATGTCCTCGACCGCATGGTCAGGGATGTATTCGGCCAGTAATTTCCGTGCTTCATCGGTGATTTCGCGCACGTCGGGCTTTTCGCTGTAAGTTTGCGTGCTATATAGACGCGCAAACAACTCACTGGCCGCGACCGGATCACGCTGGCCCAGCGCAGCAAAGCGCCAAGCGCCCGCAGACGTGCCCAACAAATCTAAATGGCCCTCGCGCTGGGCAAAAAACTCGCCAAACAAATAGCGATCAAGACCTTGTAAGACAAACCACTTGGGTCCGCCAGAGGCTCCCACCAGTAATTGAATGTCCCGTTCTGAAAGCCCCTGTTCCTTAATCTGCAACCACGCACTTTTCCCCGCACGTAACTGCAACCACTGGGTTGCCATGTTGCTCTCTCCGCTTACATTTTTGCTGTTATCGTTCTGCCGCCAGTATACCCAAATTTTGCCGCGGCGACAGCCTTGAGGTCGCACCAAGCCAACGCTTCTGGTATCCTGAATCGCATTCACTATGCAGCAGCATTTCACCTCAAACTTGAGCAATGGAAGTAAACTTCTATGAAAGTGATTTCGTTTAATATCAATGGTATTCGCGCTCGCTTACATCAATTGCAGGCGCTGATTGAGAAACACCAACCTGACGTCATTGGCCTGCAAGAAACCAAGGTCCACGACGACCAGTTTCCGTTGGCCGATGTTGAAGCTTTGGGTTATCACGTCCTCTTTCATGGTCAAAAAGGGCACTACGGCGTCGCGCTGTTGAGTAAGCAGCCGCTAGAAAACCCACAACTTGGCTTCCCTAACGATGGTGAAGAAGCCCAGCGTCGAATGATAATGGGTGACTTTGTGCAAGCCGATGGTACCCGCGTACGCATTCTCAACGGTTACTTCCCGCAAGGCGAGAGTCGTGACCATCCATTGAAGTTTCCAGCGAAAGAGAAATTCTACGCCGACCTAATGGACTACTTGAACAACCAACTCGATGCCTCACAACCGGTGGTGGTGATGGGTGATATGAATATTTCGCATCAAGATTGCGACATCGGTATCGGCGAGGATAACGCTAAACGTTGGTTGCGTACGGGCAAATGTAGCTTCTTGCCAGAAGAGCGTGAGTGGTTGAACACCCTACTCGACTGGGGCTTAGTTGATACCTATCGCTTACAACACCAAGACGTCACCGATCAGTTTAGCTGGTTTGATTATCGCTCACGCGGCTTCGATGATAATCGTGGTCTGCGTATCGATTTGATCCTCGCCACCCAGGGCTTGGCCGATAAACTGGTGGACACGGGTATCGATTACGAATTACGCGGAATTGAAAAGCCTTCCGACCATGCGCCGATTTGGAGTGAATTCAAACTTTAATCGAAGTTAATGTTCATCCGGCGGTAATTCCCGTAACGCCTTATTCAACAAGCGCGCCAAGTCCATACGAATGGGTTTGGTGCGCGGCTGCACTTGCAGTTTCTGCGCTAATTCTAAATACCAATGTTTCAGCCGTGGATCGAGCTGACTTAACGCGCGTCGCCCCAACCAATACCAACCTTGCACCGGTACCGACAATAAAAACAGTGAGCTGACCATCGCTTGTGGCAAAAAGGCGCTCCCCAACCATTGATATTGCACCCATAGATTGATGACCGCGGCTGCCGGCATCCACTTGGCGGCAAACTTCACCCCAGGCACCACCCGCGTCTCAGTCATGGCTGCGACCACTGCATGGTGTGGCCAAATCGCCGCGTACTCTTGTCCGCTTTTAAACACTTGCCAAATCGAATGGTTCATTTTTGCTCGATGCTCGCGCTTTTTGATCGATATGGTCAAGCATTGACCACATCAATATAAACTTAATAATCAATAGCTTATCTAGTTCACAGCAGCTAACTCACAGACTTATCCACACAAATTGTGGAGAATCCACATGGCTTTTGTCACAATGCTCGGCATGTCCTTCAAAGCCGAATTAAAGAGTAGACAATGACTGCAACGATTTATGGTATTCCTAACTGCGACACCGTCCGCAAAGCGCGTAAATTCCTAGACAAACACGGTGTTGATTATGACTTTCATGATGTGCGTGAGCAACCATTGCATGCTGAAACCCTCACCCGCTGGTTGCAACAGGTTGATCGCGATACGCTTATTAACAAGCGCAGCACCAGTTGGCGTGAACTGAGCGACGATGAACAACAACTCGCTGATGACGGCGTCGCCATTGAGCTGTTACAACGTTACCCAACGCTTATGAAACGCCCAGTTCTCGCTTACCAAGAGCAACTTCTTGTTGGCTTTAAAGAGGCGCAATGGCAACAAGTGCTTGAGGTTTAAGCACCTATGAGCATGGATCCAAAAGTCGCCGAACACCCGGTCATTGAACTGGCACAAGAGTTAATCAGTCGCATGTCAGTAACGCCTGAAGATGCCGGCTGTCAACAACTGCTAAGTGAACGTTTACGCGTGTTGGGCTTCGACTGTGAACCCATGGTGTTCGCCGATACCACCAATTTGTGGGCGCGGCGTGGCGACCACGGTCCAGTGTTCTGTTTTGCCGGACACACCGACGTGGTCCCCGCAGGTTCAGAACATGCCTGGCGCTTCCCGCCTTTCACTCCAACGCTGCATGAAGGCATGCTGTATGGACGCGGAGCCGCCGATATGAAAGGCAGCCTGGCTGCCATGATCGTCGCCACCGAACGCTTTGTCGAACGCTTTCCACAACACCGTGGCAGTATCGCGTTTTTGATCACCAGCGACGAAGAAGGCCCATTCATTAACGGCACTCCGAAGGTCGTTGAGACACTCGAAGCGCGTAATGAGAAAATTACTTGGTGTGTAGTTGGCGAGCCCTCCAGCACCACCCATGTGGGCGACGTGGTGAAAAATGGTCGCCGCGGCTCCCTCTCAGGTGAACTGCGGGTGTTTGGTATCCAAGGTCATGTCGCCTATCCACACTTGGCAAAGAATCCCGTCCATCAAGCTGCTCCAGCGCTCGCGGTACTTGCTGACACCGTGTGGGACCACGGCAATGATTTTTTTCCACCGACCAGTTTCCAAATCTCCAATGTGCAGGCCGGAACTGGCGCTGGCAATGTGATTCCTGGGGAATTTCATGTGAGCTTTAATTTTCGCTACAGCACCGAGACCAGCGCGGACGATCTGAAACAGCGCGTGTGTGCCATACTTGATGCACATGAACTGGATTATGCCATTGATTGGAAACTCAATGGCGAACCCTTTCTGACTGCTGAAGGTGACTTGGTGCAAGCCACAGTTGCCGCGGTGCGTCACCATCGTGGCAGCGCTCCGCATCTATCGACTGCGGGTGGCACCTCAGACGGCCGTTTCATCGCTCCAACAGGTGCCGAAGTCATTGAGCTGGGTCCAGTGAATGCGACGATTCACAAAGTTGATGAATGTGTCAGCATGAACGATCTCATTCAGCTTACCGATATGTACGAAAGCTTATTGGAGCAATTGTTATGCTAAGCGCAGAAGAGCTTACCGGCCAGGTCGACAGCCATGTCACTAGCGCCCCTTGCTGCCGCCCTACGGTGCGACTGCAAGCCAGCGTTTTCGCCGCGTTTAAAGCGATGCAAACAGCCGCCCAAGAGGCCGGTCTAGCGCTTGATATTGCCTCTGGCTTTCGTGATTTTGCCCGCCAACAAAGTATTTGGAATCGTAAGTTTAGTGGCGCTGCACCGCTTTACGACAGTGATGGTGCACTGCTTGACCCGGCACAGCTCGCTGTCGGCGAAAAGGTTGAAGCGATTATGACCTGGTCTGCCCTACCCGGTGCCAGTCGCCACCATTGGGGTACTGACCTTGATGTCTTTGATCCACGCCCTTTCAGTAGTGGCGACCTCAGTCTGCAATTGCTACCCGAGGAATATGACGAAGGTGGCCCCTGCCATGAGCTCGCGCTATGGCTTTACCAACATGCCGCTGACTTTGGCTTTTACTTTCCTTATCGCCAGTACCGCGGCGGCGTTGCTGCTGAACCATGGCATTTAAGCCATTACACGCAAGCACAGCAGGCCCATCAACAATTAACCACGGCGGTGCTAAGTAATGCGCTTGAACAACATGACGTGGCTGGCAAAGACTACGTACTCAGCCGCCTGACGGAGCTGAAAGAACGTTTTATCGATAATGTTTGCCCACCGACAACCAACGCAGGAGAAGATGGATGGCTTTTTGGCTGATTTTACTGGTGGTATTTGCGGTGGTGATTGGCAATATTATGCTACTGAAGCATACCGCACATATGAAAATGCCGTCGCGCAAGCAACGGCATTCTGAAGACGATAAAGCCAACGACAGTTGGGATGACGAAGACGATGATACTTAAAGCTCGACACCTAAACGTTGTGCGACTTCTTCATAGGCTTCAACCACACCACCTAAGCCTTGGCGGAAACGGTCTTTATCAAGTTTCTTGCGGGTTTCACTGTCCCACAAGCGACAACCGTCTGGACTGAATTCATCACCCAAAACGATGGTGCCGTCGGCATCCACACCGAATTCAAGTTTAAAATCTACCAACAGCATGCCGGCATCGGCAAAAAGTTTGCTCAACACTTCATTGACCTTGAAGGTGAGCTCTTTCATTTTGGCCAATTGTGCTTCCGTTGCCCAGCCAAACGCCGCGGCATGGCTCTCGTTGATCATCGGGTCGTGCAGCGCATCGTTCTTCAGGAACAGTTCGAAGGTGGCTGGCGATAACGCTTGGCCTTCTTCGACACCTAAACGACGTACGAGGCTGCCCGCTGCGTAATTACGCACCACACACTCGACTGGAATCATATCCAGACGCTTAACTAGCGTGTCAGTATCGCTCAGCACTTTATCGATTTGCGTTGGAATGCCTGCTGCCTCTAGCTTGGCCATAATAAAGTTATTAAACTTATTATTGATCATGCCCTTACGTTCGAGTTGCTCAACTTTTTCACCATCAAAAGCCGAGGTATCGTTACGAAAGTGCAAGACCAAACGCTCCGGATCATCGGTTGTAAAAACCGTTTTGGCTTTACCACGATAGAGTTCAGTACGTTTTTCCATGAGCAGCAGGTTCTCCAGCTAAATCACAAGTTACAGCGCGCTGCGCTGACGAATTTCTGCCGCAATCGGACCGTAAAGGCGATCAATATCGGCAGCAGTTAATGGGGTATCGCCACGATAGAAGGTCAGCGTGGTCGTTGAATCATCACCTTTGACGTTCAACTGATAAGAGCCATCGGCGAGATCCAGTTTGCCTTCACGTTGCTCATTCCAGAACGCTAGACTGAAACCTGGGTCGCGCATGTACTCTAAATAGTACATACCAGCGCTTTGATTCAAGTCGTCGATTTCAAAGCCAAGTCCTTCAAGGACGTCGGCCATCAGTGGCCAAGCCACATCGAAACCAATATCGACTTGATAGGCTGGGAAGCCTGCGTCATTAAAGCTTGGCTGAACGGTCACCGTTGCAGCTGCCTCAGCAGCCTCGAAAACCCCTTGCTGACGCACAGCGATTTCATTGATCATCGCGTTTAATAAATTCGCTTCGGCATTGGTGTCGCTCACACCGCCAGGCACTTCACTGGCACCCGGACCGCTTACTTGTTTGTCGACCATGTCGACCGTAACTGTGGCAGTACGGCGATGATCAGGCACCTGCATGGTCACTTGATACTTGCGCTGCACGGTTGCCGCTAGCTCATCTTCACCAACTTCCAATTGTTCTTGTTGCCAGCCGGTAGTTAACGATTGCTCAGGCGTTTCCGCGACAATCGTTAGATTTTCACGTTGCAATGCTGCTTTGATACCTTCCCAAGTGAAATTAGGTAAGTCATCCATGCCATCCAGCTCAGAGAAATCAACCGCGGTAACGTCTACATTCTCACTGGCACGGCTGCCAGCTGCAGTGCCGCGCACCAATACTGGTGGAAGCACATTCATGTTCGCACCCACGGCTCCCGCACCATCCACTGGTGGAATTTCGTAGCGCCGTGAACGCTCTGGAAGCTGTTTACCTGGTGCCGGCTCAAGTGCCTGCACCGGTTGCGTATCGGTATAGTCAAAACCACCCTCAGCCTGCTCCCGCGGTGTGAAGCTGCAAGCGCTAACGGCGAGGCTAGAGAGGCAAATCATTGCAATTGAAGAAACTTTCATTAGGACTCCGCGCTTATAATTCCGGCTTGTTTTAATGTTTGTTCGATATGTTGTTGTTGCGGAAGTTCCGGCTCCGTCATCGGTAACCGGTAATTCGGTGCTAATTTTTCCATACACGCCAAGGCCCATTTTACTGGAATTGGGTTCGCTTGCACGAACATCGCGGCATGGACGGCTTGCATTTTTTGGTCAAGACGATGCGCTTCGTCGGCATTGCCACGCAGCGCTGCGTCAACCATCGCTTTCATTTGCTGCGGTACCACATTGGCAGTTACGCTAATAACCCCATCACCGCCTTGCAAAATAAAATCACAGCCCGTGGGGTCATCACCACTGAGCAAAATAAAGTTACTACCACAAAGCTTACGTAGCTGTTCTACGCGTGCAACGTCGCCCGTCGCCTCTTTAATGCCGACAATATTTTGGATTTCGGCAAGTTCAGCGACTTGCTCTGGTAATACATCGGCGCCAGTGCGTCCCGGCACATTATAAAGCAATTGTGGTAAATCACTCGCCGCACAGCACGCGCGATAATGTTCAAGTAAGCCACGTTGCGACGGTTTATTGTAGTAAGGATTAACGTTCAGGAAGCCAGCGAGTGGTAAGTGCGCCATGCGCTCGGTTAAGTGCACAGCTTCAGAGGTAGCGTTGGAACCATTTCCCGCAATGATATTGATACGTCCATCAGCGAGTTCGCAGGCGGCACTCACAACCAGTACATGCTCATCATGACTCATGGTCGCTGATTCACCTGTGGTGCCCATAATAACAAGGCCGTCACTGCCCTGCTCAACGTGCCAATTAATCAAGTCCTCTAACGCCGCGTAGTCGACATTACCTTGCTCTGTAAAAGGCGTCACTAAGGCGACGATACTACCTGTTAACATTACTGCTCCTGATCCTTTTTAAGGCGACAATGGTACTTTCGAATGGTGGCAAACACAAGGGTTGTCGCTTTGCGTTCGTGCACGCCTTTGCCTATCATAAGCACCGATTATAACGATTTTAACCAACCCAACTCTGTAGCAAAGTGTAAGGAGAGTTATGAAGACTTTACAAGCGGGTGATAAAGCACCTGAGTTTAACCTACTCGACGCCAATCAACAGCAAGTTGCCCTCAATGATTTGCTAAAAGATGGCAAAGTTTTGGTTTATTTCTATCCGAAAGCCATGACACCAGGCTGCACAGTGCAAGCCCAGCAGTTACGTGACCATCAAGCTGAATTAGCGAAACGCAACGTCATCACCGTTGGTATTAGTCCTGACGCGCCAAAGCGCTTAGCTAAATTCACTGAGCGCGATGAACTCAACTTCACGCTGCTCAGCGACGAGGACCATGCGATTGCGGAAGCTTTTGGGGTGTGGGGCCCGAAGAAGTTTATGGGCAAAGAATACGATGGCATCCACCGTATCAGCTTTCTCATTGGCCAGGACGGCAAAGTGGCGCAGGTCTTTGATAAGTTCAAAACCAAAGACCATCACCAAGTTGTGCTCGACGCACTCGATGCCTAAATAATCGGATCTTAGTTACGTGCCGATTCTTCTGTTGCAGGAATTGGCACGTCACTCGACAGCGCGGTAATAACGGCTTTGACTAAGCTCGCCAATGGAATCGCAAAGAACACGCCCCAGAATCCCCACAAACCGCCAAATATCAGCACTGCTGCGATAATATAGACCGGATTCAAGCTGACGGCTTCTGAGAACAGCAGCGGCACGAGTAAGTTACCGTCGAGCGCTTGAATAATCAGGTAGGCGACCATTACGTAGGCGAACATCGGCGTCCAACCAAACTGGAACAAGGCCACCAAGGCGACGGGTAAGGTCACCACCGCTGCGCCGATATATGGGATCAGTACCGATAGGCCGACCAATACGCCTAAAAGCGCGGCATAGCGCAAATCGAACAAGGCAAAACAGATATAGGTTACGCCACCAACAATCACGACCTCGATAGCTTTACCGCGGATATAATTCATGATTTGCAGATTCATTTCGTCACTGACTTGTGAGATGAGACGCCGATTCGCCGGTAACGTGCGGTTAATATGACCCAGCAACTCACGCTTGTCCTTGAGCATAAAGAACACCAACAGTGGCACCACGATCAGGTAAATCAACAAGGCCATAAAACCAACAATACGACTCAGCGACTGACTAATAATCAGCTCACCGAGCGACAGCACGCGCTGGTTAATATTCTCAATAAAATTATGAATATAGGTTTCACTCACGTAGCCAGGGAACATTTCAGGTAAGCGATTCAGCAAGTTTTTCAACTCGGTAAACATCTGCGGTAGTTCACTCACTAAGGTGATGCTCTGTTGCCAAATGACCGGCACGAAAAACAGGATCAAGAGGACATTGAGTGCAATAAACAAGGAGAAAACCACCAACACAGCGGCAAGACGACTGGCGCCAATAGCTTGCAGACGCTGGATAGGCCAATCGAGCAAGTAAGCTAAGGCAATCGCCACCAAAATAGGTGCCAGCAGATTACCGAAGAATATAATCAGTAAAAAGAGCACTGCTAAAAGTAGGAACAGCGTGATAGCGTCTGGATCAGAGAATTTCCGTTGATACCAAGCTTTTAAGTAATCCCACATAGCGCAAGCGTCTCCTGAATTGGGCAGTGCTGTCGCCCATGATAGCTCTGTTTGCTGATTTTATACAGTTTAAACTATTCAAAAATGGGAACCTTTTCCCTATAGTGGACTCTATAACAACGCCGTACCCAGTAGGTTTCATAAACGTTATGTTGTACACCATCAAGGCGCGTCTAGCGCCCGTAAGTCTCGCTCTCCTGCTCGCCTTTGGCAGCACAGGTGCCAATGCGCAGCAAACGCGCTTACCCGAGATCGGGACCGCTGGTGGTAGTGTCATGTCCATCGAACGCGAACAAGCCGTAGGTGACATGTACATGCGACAAATCCGTGCTTCAGCACCGATTGTTGGCGACCCTGTGCTTGAGGCCTACTTACACGATGTAGGCACGCGTTTGGTACGTAATGCCAACGATGTACGCTTTCCGTTCAAGTTTTTCTGGGTCAACCAAGACCAAATCAACGCTTTTGCCTTTTTTGGTGGGCATATTGGCATCAACACCGGATTGCTTGCCGAAACCCGCAACGAATCTGAGTTAGCTTCGGTCATTGCCCACGAAATTGCACACGTTTCACAACGCCACATCGTGCGCAATATGGAAGCTATGGAACGCAGTAGCTCGCTCTCCATTGTTAGCCTGCTAGGCGCCATTCTGGTGGGGATCGCAAATCCTGAAGCGGGGATTGCCGCAGCACAAGCCAGTGTTGCTGGTATGCAGCAACGCAGCATCAATTACACGCGTTTATTTGAACAAGAAGCCGACCGTATTGGTCTATCGATTTTGGTCAACACCGGCTTTGATCCAATGGGGGCGCCTGACTTTTTTGGCCGTCTCGCCGAAAAATATCGCTACGTGAGCAAACCACCCGAAATGCTGCTCACCCACCCGTTAAGCGAATCGCGGATTGCCGATACCCGCCTACGCGCCGAGCAACTGCGTCAGAACGTTAATTTGAATCGTGATGAAAGCGCCTTCTGGCTGGCCAAATATCGCGTACAAGTTCGCCACCTGCGAAACTACAACGCGGAAGCTGCGCGGCGTGACATGACGAGCGATAATCCAGCGATTGCGAATGCCGCACGCTATGGTCTGGCCATCGCCTTACTTGACAGTGATCAGGCGGATGCCGCCGAACGCACGCTCGCGCCGCTGTATCAACGCGAACCATTGAATACCTTCTATCTCGATGTACAGACGGACATTTTGTTGGCGCAACAGCGCTACGACGAAGTGCTCAGTATGCTGGAATTTGCGTACAAGCGGATGCCGAATGAGCAAACCGTCACGCTTAACTACGCCAACGCAGCCGTTAAGGCAGGACAACCTAAATTAGCGATTCAGCTATTACGCGATTACCTCGTGCGTAACAGCGACAGCACCCTCGCCTATTCCTTAATGATCGATGCCCAACGCGGCTTGGGCAACACCAGCGGTATGCACGAAGCAAACGCCGAATTGATGGCCCTGTACGGCCAGTTCGACCGTGCTATTGACCATCTGCATAACGCTCATACCCACAATGACAACCGTCTCGAGCAGCGCCGCATTCAAGCGCGCATCGAACAACTTATGGCGAAAAAGCGCGAAGTCGAAGCGATGCGTTGATAGCGAACATTAAGGAGCAGCGTTAATCGCTTGCAGGAGCGTCGCCTCTGTTTGTTCACCCAGCAACGGTCCTTTTACCTCACCCTCAGGCGTTATCACATAAGTTGCCGGCAACATTTTCGGCGTTGGAAACGGGAGTTGCGCCAACGGCTCATTTAAAATCAACGGAAACTCAATGCCATGCTCGGCCTGCAATGCCGCGAGCTGCTCGTTATTCAGGCCATCAAAGCTGACCCCGAACAGTTTAGCCTTGTCGCTGTGTGCATGATAAAACTCATTTAGCTCAGGCAGCTCACGCAAACAAGGCGCGCACCACTCGGCAAAATAATTCACAATGACATAATCGCCTTTGAGGCTGTCCCAAGTGAGTTGTTTACCTTGGTTGGTGTGAAAGTCGGCAGCCGGTGCGCAAGCACTGAGCAAACCGAGGATGAAAGTCAGTTGTAACAGGCGTAGTAATCGACAATACATAGCAAATCCCGTAAGCTTCAGAAAACATCGTTATTCGTTGCTCGTGCGTTCGGCTTTGCCTCACTCTTCGTCCGCTCACTGCGCTCGCTATTCGGGGTTCTCCGAACAGTGCGAAGCACGGACGAACAGCGAAGCGAACGAAGAACGAACAACGTTTTTCTTTTTGTGGAGGTAGCATGTCTCAAGTTTCGATTTATCACAACCCACGATGCTCTAAAAGTCGCCAAACCCTGGCCCTATTACAAGAACAAGGTATCGAACCGACCGTTATTGAATACCTTAAAGACACACCAAGTGAAGACGAAATCAAAGAATTGCTAAGCAAACTTGGCTTCGTTTCGGCGCGCGAATTGATGCGTTCAAAAGAAGACGTGTTTAAAGAGCTTGAACTAAAAAACGAAAGTGACGAAGACAAATTAGTCGCAGCAATGGCCGCGCATCCAAAACTCATTGAGCGTCCGATTGTGGTAAAAGGCGAACAAGCACGCTTAGGCCGCCCGCCAGAAGCAGTGTTGGAGATCCTATAAATGAGTGATGTGCCACGCATTATCATTCTCTATTACAGTCGTAATGGCGCTACACAGCAATTAGCCGATGCAATTGCGAATGGCGTGAGTAAAGCGGGTGCGGAGCCGGTATTGCGCACCGTAGCCAGCGACGGCGATGCCGCGTGCCAGCGTGATTTGCTGATTGAAACCGATGAACTTGCAGACTGCGCAGGTCTGATAATGGGCAGCCCTACGCGTTTTGGTCACATGTACAGCGGCCTACAAAAATTCTGGGAGCAAACTTCGCGCGATTGGTTAAAGGGTGCGTTGGTCGACAAGCCGGCAGCGGTTTTTACTTCCAGCAGTTCTATGCACGGTGGCCAAGAAAGCACGCTGTTAGCCATGGGGGTGCCCTTGCTGCACCACGGTATGTTGTTGGTGGGCATTCCCTATACTGCACCTGAGTTGCAACAAACCGATGCGGGAGGCTCTCCCTACGGTGCCTCACATGTCGAGCATGCAGCGGGTAGCAAATTGAATCAGTATGAAAGTCGACTTGCTGAGCAACTCGGTGAGCGCGTTGCCAATGCGGCACTTAAGTTAAAGTAATAAGAAGTAAAGGAAACGACCTATGAGTCCTACAATTGCCCGCTATCGTTGGTTGGCTCTGACAAGTTACATCGGCCTATTGCTGTGGGTGCTGATTTGGCAATTCGCCACGGATTTCAGCACACAATCGGTACTATTTAAGGTACTCGTCTATGTTTTGCCCCTGCTCTTTCCATTGCTGGGCATCGTGCGCGGTAAACCTTATACCCACGCTTGGGCTAATTTCATTTTGATGTGGTACTTTCTGCATAGTCTTACCATGCTCTATATCGCGCCAGAGCAACGTTGGTGGGCGGCTATCGAACTACTGCTGACGACTCTGGCTTTTGCTGGCTGCACGCTGTTCGCCCGCAACCAAGGTCGCGCTTTAGGATTAGGCCTGAAAAAACTTAAAGATGAGCAAGAGGGTTAAATACCCAACACGGCTTTGACGAAGGGAATCGTCAATTTACGCTGCGCAGCAATCGATGCCTTGTCGAGGCGTTCCAAGCGTTGCATTAAATCTTCGAGATCGCGGCCTAAGCGTTGCACCATAAATTGGGCCGTGTCACTGCGAAGTTCCAATCCCATCGCGTGGGCACGCTGCTGTAGGGCTTGGATTTTTTCGCCGTCATCGAGGCGCTGTAACTGCAAGACCACCCCCCAACTCAAGCGTGACTGCACATCAGGATAGGCAGACTGCAACTGTGCGGGTGAGGTACTGGCGGTGACCAGCAAGCGTGAACGACCTTCGTCGCGCACGCGATTGAGCAGCGCGAAGACTTCAAAACACCACTCTTCGTCGGTCAGCACTGCATCGATATCATCGAGACAAATCAATGCGTAACTTTCAAGCCCGCGCAGGACTCCCGCTTGCATGGTCTGCTTTAACTCGCCAAGGGGCAGATAAATCACCTGATCGGACTGCTCACTGCAAACGGCATGCAGCAAATGACTCTTGCCGACGCCCGCACCGCCCCACAGGTACACCAAAGTATCGTGCCCTTCGCGCACCAAAGTAAACGCCTCGGTATTCGGTCCGGCGACCAGAGTGGCAAAGGTTTGATTACTTGGCAGCTGCACATTTAGCGGCAGTTGTTGCAGGGTCATGGTTGCTCGACCCACCTGAAGACCGCATCTCCATCTTCCGTTTCATCGGTCACGGCTTGCAGTTGTTTACTCAAGTCCATGGCCTGGCGGATACGGGCGGGATCCGCTTGTAAACGCAATTTATATTGCGCGGTACGGCCATTGTAGCTTACCAGTTGCGCGTCCATGACGGCAGGCATAGAGCTTAATAGCTGTTCTGCGGCAATGGTTGCCTCCAAGCGCAGGAGTTGGTCAATCGTGACCGTCCATTCTTGTAAGGTTTCACTCGCGCTGCCGATGCGATAACGCGCCGCCAGTTGATCGGTCACATCGCGAATCACCAACGCACCCAGTTCGCTGCGGTCCATGGCGCGGACGGTGCCGCTCCAACGTAGTTCGCCAATGTGTAGCGTCCAATCGCCCGACCAGCGCTGCGGCTGCTGTTCGGTGATCATACTGGGGTCCGTGCGATAAAAACGTGCAACCACAATGCCATCGGGGCTGTAACGTGCACTAGCAAAATTAATCGTGTCCATGAAACGTGCCCACACATCGATCACCGACACCGTCATGCTGTCGTTTAAATCAAGGAGTGGCAATTGGATCGGCAAACCGCGGCGATTGGCAGCATTGCGTAGTTGTTGCACCACAATCGCTTCGCTGTCCGCTCCTAATAGCTGGCGGCGCAAGTCATCATCTTCCGCGACCAGCCAAACCAATAATTGTGGTCGCAGATTACTCCAGATACCTGAGCCAGCCTGTTGGATCAAGCGATCTACTTGGCTCTGATCGAACTGCACCCAGAGCCATAGCTGTTCGTCTTGCTGATAACCGTATTGCACAACAAAATCACGCACGTTGCGCAGCGCCTGTTCGACCAACGGATGACCTTCTAATTGGCTGTCGCCAGAGAGTTTTAGCAAGGTTGCTTGCAGCGCCTCCTGCAAAGCCTGCTGGCGTTCGCGCGGCGCTTGGCTGTTGACCTGCACGCGGAATTGATAAAGTTCTTTTAACTCTACCGCGGCGTGACTCACGCTTGGCGCGATCGTAATCGATCCAGCCACTCCGAGTAACGTTAACCAAACGAGCAAAATGATCTGTCGCATACGTATCCTATTCACCTCTTCTTTGCACATCATAAACAGCCGCTAACCCGCGAGCAAGTAACAAGCTGTGGATAACCTCTTGACGTTTCCGAAAAATATCTTCCGTGTTACACTTTCCGTGATTTTTCGCCCTCTCGCTCAAGTTATCGCAAGGATCTGTTGGCATGCTCAAACAACAACTACGCGCCATAAGTTCATTACTGACCAGTATCACCATGATCGGCATTTGCGTAGGCATGACCAGTACCTTGCTGAGTTTACGGGCGACGATTGAAAACTTTGGTACCCTGACCACGGGTGTCATCATGTCCGCCTATTTCATTGGCTTTCTATTTGGCACCACACGAGCCCCGAAAGATATTCGGCGGGTGGGCTATATTCGCGCCTTTGGCGGGCTGGCCGCACTTGCTGCGGCATCTATCCTTATTCAAGCCATTTGGATCGACCCGACCGTATGGTTCGTTATGCGCTTTCTCACCGGCTTCGCCATTTCCGCGATCTTTGTGATCGTCGAAAGTTGGTTGAATACCATGGCTGACAACAAAAACCGAGGCACTTTACTCTCTGTTTACCTAGTGCTTATTTACGGTGGCTTAGTCGCTGGCCAGCTGATTCTCGGTGTTGCCGACCCTGCAGGCTTTATGGCGTTTGCCATTGTCGCCTTGCTCATTAACTTGGCGTTGATACCAATCCTAATTAGCGTCACCGTCGAGCCCACCACGCATGAAACGAAGAAGGTACCTATTCGCAGCCTCTTCAAACTGGTACCACTGGGAATCGTAAATGCCTTTATTATGCAGGCTTGCTACGCCATGTTTTATGGCATCGGCCCGATGTATGCGACCTACATCGGCCTGAGTGTCGCCCAAGTCTCACTCTTCATGGCGTCGTTTATTCTTGGCGGTATGTTGGCACAAGCGCCGATAGGTTTACTCTCTGATCGCTTTGACCGGCGTATCATCATGGCCGTTTGTGCCGGTTTAGGCTCCGTGATGGCGCTCGTGCTTGCCCAGCTTGGTGCTTCAGTCGCTTGGCTCATCTACTTGTGTGTAGGTCTGTTCGGCGCGTGCGTATTGCCACTGTATTCGCTTGGCATGGCGCACACCAACGACTATCTCGAGAAAGACCAAATGGTCGGTGCCACGGGGGCAATCATCAAAATTGGTGGGGTCGGCTCAATTATCGGTGCGCCCGCCGTTGCCGCGCTCATGCAATTCGGCGCCGTCGACTTTTTCTTCTTGCTGATCATGGCGCTTACCGCCGTGGTTTGTTTGTACTCGCTGTATCGTGTGACGCGCCGCGCAAAAGCCGACGACCAGCTCACCAGCAGCTATGCAATGCTCGGTCCATCGCAAACCTCTGACGAGCTGCTGACGACTTTGGTCGATGAGCATGAGTATCAAGTGGAACTTGCTGAACGTGAGGCGGAAGAGGAAGGCGATGAAGACGATGAAAAAGAAGCCTCAGACGAGATAAAAGAGCGCTCATAAGCTGTACTAAGCGCTCTTTACAATCAATAACCTACTTCGCTTGCAACCAGCTTGTCACCAGCGCTTGCGCTTCGTCGGCAAGGACATCTAAATGCGCTTCACTGACAAAGCTTTCACAGTAGATCTTATAAATCGGCTCGGTGCCCGATGGCCGTGCGGCGAACCAACCGTTCGCCGTGGTCACTTTAACGCCCCCTATGAGCGCGTCATTGCCAGGCGCTTTGGTCATGATGTCGGTCACTGCATCACCCGCTAGTTCCGTCAGCTTCAGCTTATAAGCACGAATTGCGCCAAATGCTTTATTTTGTTCAGGACTCGAAGGCGCATCAACACGACGGTAAAAACTAGTGCCATGTTGACTGCAAAGATGCTCGTAATAGTCACCCAGATCCTGCCCTGTCACCGCGACAATCTCAGCCGCTAACAATGCCAAGATGATACCGTCTTTGTCAGTACTCCAAGCCTTTCCTTCTTTATCGAGGAAGGTCGCACCTGCGCTTTCTTCACCAGCAAAGGCTATGCTGCCGTCGTGTAAGGCCTGTGCAAACCACTTGAAGCCCACCGGCATCTCTTTTAGTTCACGCTCATGTGCCGCTACCACACGATCAATCAAGGCGCTCGACACGAGCGTTTTGCCAATGGCGGCGGTTGCCGGCCAGTTGCGGTGTTTGCAGAGATAATCAATGGCAATTGCGAGGTAGTGATTCGGATTCAGTAGCCCGTGGGTCGGGCTGACAATACCATGACGGTCATAGTCTGGATCGTTCCCCACCGCCACATCATACTCACCCCGCATGTGCAACAGCGATGCCATCGCATAGGGCGAGGAACAATCCATGCGGATCTTGCCGTCTTTATCTAACGGCATAAAGCGGAAGCTGGCATCTACTTCGTCGTGGTAAACATCGATATCAATACCATACTGTTCGGCAATCAAACGCCAATAACTGGCACCCGCACCACCCATCGCATCAACACCGATGCGCAGATTCGCTTTGCGGATAGCCGCCATATCAATCACTTGCTCTAACTCATTGATATAGTTCGCGCGCCAATCGACTTCTTTTAGCAGCTTACTTGCACGTGCCTCAGCATAACCTACGGCATTCACGCCCATAAGTTCAGACGACAACAACGCATTGGCATATTTTTCAATGACTTTCGTCGCGTCGCTATCAGCCGGTCCGCCATGCGGCGGATTGTACTTAAAGCCACCATCGCTGGGTGGATTATGCGAAGGCGTGATCACCACACCGTCGGCCAAGCCAGAGGTGCGGCCTTTGTTATAGCGCAAAATCGCGTGGCTGATCACCGGCGTCGGCGTATATTCGTCGCCTGCTTGCACATGCACTTCAATGCCGTTACCGATAAACACTTCCAACGCTGTCATATAGGCTGCTTCAGAGAGCGCATGAGTATCGCGCCCAAGCATGAGCGGACCCGTAATGCCCTGCTCTTCCCGATACGCCACGAGAGCTTGACTGATGGCCAATATATGCGCTTCATTAAATGAGCTATCGAACGCACAACCACGGTGTCCAGAGGTACCGAACTGCACCTGTTGCGCACGCTGGCGTGGGTCAACTTCGTTAACAAAATAGGCACTGACTAACTTAGCAATATTAGTCAAATCTTCCGGTAAAGCTGGCTGTCCAGCGCGTTCATGCAAGGCCATCAGAGAAAGTCCCTTATCTGTTCAGCTTGAGTTTGATCGTAACCTAACTCGAGCGCCACCTGCGTCAGCATCGACTTTTTCCGCGTGGTGTTGTTATTGGTCACCACATAAAAATCGGAGTCAGGGATCTGTTTCGGGTTCGTGCTGGTACCACTGGCTTCGAGCTCAGCAGAACTACGCGAAAAATACTGTCGATCGCGGCCACTGATTTGCAACACTTTGGCAAAAGTTTGCGGGTGGCATTTGTGCAGCATGCTTAAAATATACAAAAAGCGCGCCACCACACTGCGTTGACCGGCCAAGTCGGCACTGGTCATGCTGTCGAAAATGGTTCGGCCATGGGCTTGTTCGGCCACTGGCGGTTCAACCTCTGCACTCGTCGCGGTGCCTTCGAGCCCCAATAAGCGACGGAGGATCGACGATGCACTCTCGCCGATGTTTTCGGTGTGACTTACCAGATAGCGGTAGATGTCGTCATCAATTTCAATACGTTTGCTCATGCGCCTTCACTTCTTTTTAGGTTTATAGCTAAGACTATGCACGCTATTATACTCAACCGACCTCGAGGGTACAGGAATTCACTATGACTGATCAGCAAGAAAACATCGTTAATCACGAAATTATGGGCGACAAAGGCCCCGCCGTACTGCTTATTCACGGGCTCTTCGGCGATCTTGATAACCTCAAGCGCCTCGGACGCGATCTCGAAGAAGATCATAAAGTCATCGTCATGGATTGCCGTAATCACGGTGATTCATTCCATAGCGACCGTATGAACTATGCCGCAATGGCCGCCGATGTCGAGGCACTGCTAGATCATCTTGGAATCGATACAGTCAGTATTGTCGGTCATTCGATGGGCGGCAAGTTAGCCATGGAGTTTGCGCTGACCCACCCAAACCGGGTGCAAGCACTGATTGTCGCCGACGTGGCACCAGCAGCTTACGATGCTCGCCATCGTCATATTCTCGATGCCCTTGAGAATATTGACTTGAGTCAAGTACAAACGCGACAGGATGCCGATAAACTATTAGCCAAAGCCATCGATGAACGTGGCGTGCGCCAGTTCCTATTAAAAAACCTCAAGCGCGAAGACGAACAGTATCAATGGCGGTTAAACTTGCCGGTGATTGATAGCTGCTATGAAGAAATCTCGGGCGGCGTGCGCGAAGGTAGTTACGACGGCCCCGTGCTCTTTATCAAAGGCGGTGACTCCAACTATCTCACCGAGGAGCATCGTGATGCGGTGAGCTCGCGCTTCAGCGATGTCGATATCAAAATCATCGAAGGTACTGGACATTGGTTGCATGCCGAAAAACCAAGGATTTTTAACCGGCTGGCACGTAGCTTTCTCGAGCAACATTCTCGCACCTAGCGGCCTTGCGTGTTATAATCGGCCCACATTTTTAGTCGAACTGGTAGCGCTGTTATGTTGTCAGAGCATTTTGAAACCATTGAGATTCTTGGTACAAACTTTGCCATTGCAATCTTGTTTGTACTCATCGGTTTGGCGATTCAAGACGTATTAAAGAAAGGCGACGTGCCGAAGTTTGGCCGCTGGTTCGTCTGGTTAGTGTTGTTTCTTGGCTGTGCAGGTTTTATCGCTAAGGGCATCATTCAAGTTATCTGGGAGTCTGGCTTGTAAGCCAGCGCCATTCATCATTTCGTTAAGGTAGTAACACGACTATGGCAAGTGTTGGAATTTTCTTCGGCAGTGATACCGGTAACACCGAAGCTGTCGCACAAATGATCCAAAAAGAATTAGGCAAGCAACTAATCGACGTATTCGATATCGCAAAGTCGAGTAAAGAAGATATCGCTAGCTACGATTTGCTCATGTTCGGTATTCCGACTTGGTATTATGGCGAAGCGCAATGCGACTGGGATGACTTCTTCCCAGAACTCGAAGAAATCGATTTTAACAACAAGCTGATCGCGATTTTTGGTTGTGGCGACCAAGAAGACTATGCGGAATACTTTCTTGATGCGATGGGCACCATACGTGACATCGTTGAGGCCCGTGGTGGTATCATCATTGGTCACTGGCCAACTGAAGGCTATCACTTCGAAGCTTCTCGCGCGATGGCCGACGACGACCACTTTGTTGGCCTCGGTATAGACGAAGACCGCCAGCCAGAGCTTACGAAAGATCGCGTGAAGCAATGGTGTGATCAATTACGCGAAGAAATGGCCCTTGACCAATTAGGTTAAAGGGTCATTCCCTTTCTTGTGAAACTTTGCCTATAATGGCGACACCACTGACAAACTAAGTGAAGATAGATGAGCAGCAACGGCGAACAACAACTTAAAAAAGCAGGGCTGAAAGTCACCTCTCCTCGCGTCAAGATCCTTGAGATTTTGAAGAATCCGGACAATCAGCACATTAGCGCGGAAGATGTCTATAAAATTCTGCTAGAGAAAAACGAAGAGATTGGTTTAGCGACTGTTTATCGTGTACTGAATCAGTTTGATGATGCCGGCATTGTCACTCGTCATCACTTCGAGGGTGGTCGTTCAGTGTTTGAGCTTAGCGCCAAAGACCATCATGACCATTTAGTCTGTCTTACCTGTGGCCACGTTTTTGAATTTGAAGATGACGTGATTGAAGACCGCCAATTACAGGTAGCACAAGCCAACAATATCAAGCTCACCAATCATAGCTTATATCTTTACGGCGAGTGTAAAACGCCAGATACCTGCGAAAATAACCAAGCCGACGCTGATTAATCAGCGTCGTCTGCCGGTTCATCATCGGCAATTTGAAATGCTCCGCGCTCGTATTCCTCAACCAGAGCGAGCGCTTTCCCAGCGTCTTCATCCGCAACCCATAATTTTGCAAAACCACTTGCAGCTAAATCACCTACCGCGCCTTGCAAATAAAAGCCGCCACTGTGACAGGCAATACCATGCGCTTCGAATAAGCCTTTTACCAGCTCGGCTTCGACCACGTTATCGGCTTGAAATACACACTGCATAACTGTCCTTAGCGTTTCGCCCAACGGCGCAACAGATTGTTGTAAGTTTTGCTGAGCCGGTCGAACTGCTCACTCTTCCCATGCTGTTCAAATTCATGCCGCATTGCGGTGTAGAGATCAAAGCTCATTTCGCGCTGCTGCGGCTCGCGCAACAGACTTTCAATCCAGCCTACCATCGCGATGCGTGAACCGCTTGTGACTGCGTTCACCCGATGCAAGAACTGTGTCGGGTAGAGTAACACATCCCCCTCGTTTAAGCGCCAGGCCCGCTCGCCCGAGCTATCTTCAATAACTAACTCGCCGCCCTCGTACGCATCAAGTGGCGTCAGACCCAGCGTAAACGACATATCGGTACGTGTGCCGCCCATAAGAGCATCGTCCATGTGGGTCCCATAAGCCTGCCCTGCATCATAGCGATTCAGCATGACATTGACGAAATGCTGCGGTCGCGCCGCAACTTTTACCAGCTCATGTTGTTCTAAGCGTTTATGGAGTAACTCAATCAGCGGGTGCGGCGCACGAATTTGTTGGTTGTTTTTGACTTGCTTGGCGGCCCAGCCCGCGCTTTCGAGACCGCTCGTGAACTGCTCTTGGGCTAATTTGTCACGAATCACTGACAAAGTGCCGCGGTCGATAACGTTTTCAATATGTAGGATCATAGGGGTTGCTATTGAGAATGACTCTCATTTGTGAAATTATAAGCAGTATAACGAATCCCGTCAGAGACACGCAACTAAAGGGGTAAAGAATGTACGAGAAACGTAAAGTTTGGTTGGCCGTCGGCGCCGCGGTACTTGGCACGACTGCGGCACAAGCAGCCCAAGCTGATCTAGAACCGCTGCAGCAGCATAACATGACCATCGTGGCCCCCTTTGCCGGCGCCGGTGAAGGCGAAGGCGAAGGTGAGGGAGAAGGTTCTGGCGTCGTTGATCTGCGCGTCAATGACAGTGCTTACCTTGCCCGTTTGGGGCTGATCCGGGGGCATTTATATGTCGGCAAAAAGCTCTATGATCAAGGTCACCTAGCCATGGCCAAAACGCATATGAAGCACCCAGAAGACGAGCTCTATGCGGCGCTGGTACCGGCCTTTAGCGCCCGTGGCGTTGAAGGCTTCGGCACGCAATTAAGTGCGCTCGCAAATGCCGTCAACAATGAGCAAGGTGATGACGCGGTCAATGCTGCTTATGACGACCTGTTAGTGGCTATTGCCGCCGCTGAAGAAGTCCAAGAGAAAGCCGTGAAAGACGTCCTTATGAGCCTCAGCACCATGCTACTCACAGCAGCCGCGGAATACGATATCGGCGTTAAGTCGGGCGAAGTGGTGAACGTGCATGAATTTCAGGATGCTTATGGCTTCACAACCATTGCCAAAGCGCGTATCGGTGAACTCACTGAAGTACAAAAAGACGCGAACGCCGCGGCGCTGGCTGAAGTAGAAGAAATTCTGGCTGGCTTACCTGAGTTGTGGCCAACCATTACCCCTGCAGGTACGGTTGAAGGTGACTCAAGTGAGTTATATGGCGCCGCCGCTCGCATTGAGCTAGCGACGCTTAATTAAGAAGCACGAAACGAGGCTTAAGCGTCTGCTTAAGCCTCGTCATTCCAGGTATCACGCAACCCTACGGTCTGATTAAAGACCAAATGCTCCGCTGAGCTGTCCTTACTGTCAGCACAGAAATAACCGATACGTTCAAACTGGAACGGTTTTTCCGCTTCAGCTGCCGCCATGCTTGGCTCAACGTACCCTTGCTTGATCACCAAAGAATCCGGATTCAAGGTGCTGAAGAAATCTTCTTCTGCCGCTGGATTAGGCACTTGGAACAGACGATCGTACAGACGAAACTCTGCCGGCTTGGCATGTTCTGCCGCCACCCAGTGAATCACACCCTTCACTTTACGGCCATCGGCAGGATCTTTGCCCAAAGTGTCAGCGTCATAGGTACAGTAAATCGTGGTGATGTTACCGTCAGCGTCTTTCTCAACACGTTCAGCCTTGATCACATAGGCATTGCGCAGGCGTACTTCTTTATCGAGTACCAAACGCTTGTACTTTTTGTTCGCTGATTCGCGGAAGTCTTCACGCTCAATAAAGATTTCGCGCGCAAACGGTACTTCACGACTGCCCATACTCTCATCGTTTGGATGATTTGGCGCTTGCAGTTGCTCTACTTCACCTTCTGGGTAGTTCTCGATTACCAAGCGTACTGGATCGATGACAGCCATGGCACGCGGCGCACCGTGGTTAAGCTCGTCACGAATACAGGCTTCGAGCATGCTCATCTCAACCTGGTTGTCCATTTTGGTTACGCCGATACGGTGACAGAATTCACGCACTGAGCTTGGCGTATAGCCACGACGGCGCATACCGGCAATCGTCGGCATGCGTGGGTCATCCCAGCCATTGACCTTGCCTTCTTCCACTAGCAAGTGCAGCTTTCGCTTACTCATTACGGTGTACTGTAGGTTCAGGCGTGAGAATTCGATCTGCTGTGGATGACAGTCAATACTGATGTTATCCAACACCCAGTCATACAAGCGACGGTTGTCTTGGAACTCAAGCGTACACAGTGAATGCGTGATGCCTTCCAAGGCGTCCGAAATGCAGTGCGTGAAATCGTACATTGGGTACACGCACCATTTGTCACCGGTTTGGTGATGGTGAGCAAAGCGCACACGGTAGATAACCGGGTCACGCAGCACCATGAACGGTGAACTCATGTCGATTTTCGCACGCAGCGCCGCTTTACCTTCCTCGTACTTACCCGCAGTCATATCGGCAAAGTGCTTGAGGTTTTCTTCCACCGAGGTATCGCGGTAAGGACTATTCGTGCCTGGCTCTTTCAGCGTGCCACGCATTTCACGCATTTCGTCTTGGCTCGAGAAATCAACGTAAGCCAAACCTTTCTCGATAAGCTCCACGGCATAGGCGTGCAACTGGTCGAAATAGTTCGACGAGTAGCGCGGTTTGCCTTCCCACGTGTAGCCCAGCCACTTGACGTCTTCTTGAATCGAATTGACGAAGTCGACTTTTTCTTTCAGTGGGTTGGTGTCATCAAAGCGCAGGTTGCATTGGCCCTGGTAATCTTCAGCAATACCGAAGTTCAGCACGATGGATTTGGCGTGACCAATGTGCAAGAAGCCATTCGGCTCAGGTGGGAACCGGGTATGCACCGACGAATGCTTGCCGCTGGCAAGATCTTTGTCGATGATCTGACGAATAAAGTTACTGCGAGGCGCATCTGCTGCCATGGACGTTACTACTCCACTCTCGTTCTAAAAAAGAGCGTTATGATCGCAGTTTATTGGCTTGCTGGCAAGGCTCAGCGGCGGATATTAAAAAACCGATAGACTTGCCGTAATTCGCGTTGTGCTTCGTCCAGCTCCAGCCAGCGAAATTGCACTTTGCGACCGGCGGGGAGCTGCGCCAAAACACTGCGTGCGGTCCAGGTAAGTACGCCTATTTTCGGGTAGCCGCCAAGGGTCTGATGGTCGTTCATCATCACGATGGGTTGGCCGTCGGCCGGCACCTGAATGCTCCCCAAAGGTAGCGGCTCGGAAATCATTGACTGCGGAATGTCTGAAAGGCCCTGCTCGCCTTTCAGACGCACGCCCATGCGGTCTTGCTGTGGCGTCACTTCATAACGTTGTTGCACCAATTGCTCGCGCGCGTCACGGCTAAATGTTTGCCATTGCGCGGTCGGTACCACACTCAGCAACGGCTGCTGCGGCAACGTTAAATTGAGTTTACTACTTGGCCGACGACTTTCCAGCGTCTTTTGTTGCGGTGCACGAGCCCCAAGCTCATCCCCTTGCTGCAAGCGCGTGCCATCTTGGCGTAAACCGCCAAGGCCATCACGGGTTACAGTCGCCACACTGCCGTACACGGTTTTCGCCGCAAACCCGCCAGCTACGGCTAAATAACAGCGCAAGCCGCGCTCATTGACGCCAATGGTCAAGGTGTCGCCCGCACGCGCCTGCAGCACCCGCCAGGTCTTTACCGGGCGCCCATTGAGTTGCAACGGAAACTCAGCGCCCGTGACCGCGAATAAGCAATCGCGACAAAACTGCGCTTTAAACTGACCTAAGGTCACTTCAATTTGCGCTGCGTTGAATGAATTGCCGAGCAGCCGATTGGCCCACAAGAAGGCGCGTTCATCCATGGGACCGCCTTGGGTAATGCCCTGCGCCATTTGCCCGAAACGTCCATAGTCTTGCAAGGTCGCGAGCAACCCCGGTTGTTGAATGCGTAATACCGTATCAGCCATGCGCGTCATCCTTAGACCGCTCTTGGCCCTGCTCTTGGCCCTGCTCTTGCGCACGAAAGTCTGCTAACGAAATAGGCTTGAAAGTAACCTGATCCCCCGCCTGTAACTCTGGCCAATGCAACGCTCGACCAATCAACTGCCAGCCACCTGGTGAGGTACGCGGATAAATTGCGGTTTGTTGCTCAGCAATCGCGACACTGCCTTTGGGGACCTTCTGCCGCGGCGTGTCATGACGTGGCAGCCGCAATGGTTCGGGAACATCACCGAGATAAGCAAAACCGGGCGCGAATCCAAGTGCGTACACATGGTAGGTGACACCGCTGTGCAGTTGCGCAACCTCTTGTGCGGACAACTGGGTTTGCTTGGCTACCGCAGCGAGATCGGCTGCGAGTTCAGGATGGTAGCAAACCTCAATGGTATGGTGCTGCCCAGCAAAGGTTTCCGCCTCATCAGGTTCGTCTAATAGGCTTTTAATAATGGGCTCAAGCAGGTGTCGCAGTTGCTTTTCGTTGCTTTCCAAAACGTCGTAGTAAAGCAGCAAAGTATGGTAGCTCGGTACCACCTCGAGCACCGCGTCATGAGTTGCTAATGCTTGTGCAAGGCGTTGTACTTTGCGATTGACGCGTAAATCGATACGTTCCTCGAGCGCGATCATCAGCGCATCGGGAGCTGCGGTTTGAAACTGCCACTTCATAGGATTTCTGCGCGGATCGCTTTCACTACCGCGAGGGCTTTAGGGTTGTCCCCATGCACGCAAAGTGTGTCTGCCTGCAGCAGCAATTCGCTGCCGTCATGGGTCATAATGGAGTTACCCCGCGCAAAAGCGAGCGCTTGCGCCACAATGGCGTCCTGGTCGTGCAGTACCGCACCTTCGAAACTACGCGCACGGAGATGCCCGTTACTTTCATAACAGCGATCCGCAAAAGCTTCAAACAGCAGCTCGACATTATATTTGGCGGCAATCTCTTGTTCGCGTTCACGCTGTAACTTGGCAAGTGTCATCAGCTGCAACGGCTGCGCACGGCCACGATTCAGTTCACCAAGCGTTTGTACCACTTGGGTAAACAACGCCACATCGCTTTGCATATCGTTATAGAGTGCGCCGTGGGGTTTGACATAGTGCAACGGGATCTGCTCGGCATGGCACACCGCTTGCAGTGCGCCAATTTGATAAAGCAACTGAGCACGGATGTCATCGGCACTAAAGCTCATTGAACGACGCCCGAAACCGTGACGATCTGGATAACTCGGATGGGCGCCGACTTTTACCCCATGTTCTTTGGCAAGACGCACGGTGCTTTGCATGATCGCAAAGTCACCGGCGTGAAAACCACAAGCAATATTGGCGCGGTCAATGAATGGCATCACCGCCGCATCGTCGCCCATGCGCCAAACGCCATAGCCTTCACCTAAATCACAGTTCAAATCCATGTTATGACTCGCTGTCGTTGCCTTCTGCGGCTGATTTCTTGTGCGCTGAGAAGCGTGCGAAACTGTAGACAAATAAGTACAAACCAATACCCACCGCACTAATCATCAATGCGGGCAATAGCAAGCCTGCTTGTTGGTGCGCAGCATAAATCGCCGCCGCGCCAGTGAGTCCGAGCGTGGTCAACGATGCACTGATAAAGGTCAGCGGCTCGAGCCATTTCTGCAGGCTTGTCAGGCCAATCAAGTTCACCAAAGCGCCAAGAATAAGCCCCCACGCTAATGGCACACCTAACTTGTACCAGCTTAGCTGATAGTCAACGATAGTGGCCCATAACTGCTCTGCAGTGGCATTGTAAAACATCAGGCCGACTAAGCCGGCCAGAATAACCAAACGTTTAGTTAGCGACATAAAGAGATACCAACGCGATAATTAAGGCAGCTACCGGAACCCAAACGATGGGCGATTGATACCATTTAATCGGTGGTGTGCTGGTGCGTTGTTGCGCCGCTTGCTCACGTTGTTCAGGACTGGCTTTTTGGCTGACCAGAAAATAAATCCCTGAAACCAGCAAGAACAAGCCCATCCAACGCACACTACCGGCGTCTTTGGAGGCCAGAACGGCGGTCACCACACCGGCTACAATGAGCGCGATGGCGAGAATTCGTTTTACGATACTACTTTTCATTGTTATCGAGTTGCCCCTGTTTTTTAGCGGATCGCCATTTTATAAAAAACCAAACCCAACCGATTACCTCTAACAAAGCACCGAGCATAATGGTAAATAAGTTCTGTTCCCATACACCGCTCAGCGCCACTGCTATACCGATGACAATTAAAATGATTGCATAGATCATGGTGGCTCCTAGGTTATTGATTCACCTTAACCAATCTTAGTCGAAGAAGAAAGTCAGCGTATAGTCGAATATCGATCTTTCGCAGCAACGCTGGCATACTGCGCTGAAGGTTTTGCAACAGGAAGCAACGCTATGACACGTACGCCAGCAGACAGTGAAAGCCAGCCTACCCCCTGCGAATCTGCGCACACACGCCGTGAGGCGAAAGTGTTGCCTGCTCTGACACGGCAGCTCACGCCCAAAATGCGAGTCTTTCGCAGCATTCCCCAACGTGACTTGCGCATGATTGGCCCTTGGTGCTTTCTCGATCATTTTGGCCCTGTCGCCCCGGCCGACTACCAACAGTTTGATGTGCCGCCGCATCCGCACATTGGCTTACAAACCATCACCTGGTTACTCTCCGGTCAGTTGCTGCATCAAGACAGCCTTGGCTACGAACAAGCGCTGCGCGCCAATGAGCTTAATTTAATGACTGCAGGTAAGGGTATTTCGCATGCCGAAGTTGCCGCACAGCATGTTACCGACCCGCTCCATGGTCTGCAGTTGTGGGCGGCGCTACCGCCCGCGGCAGAAACCACGAACGCCTGCTTTGACCATTATAAAAACCTCCCCTCGTTCGCCGTGGGGGAATGCCAAGCAACCCTTATCATGGGGGAGTATCAAGCCGGTCAACGCCGACAGGTTTCGCCCGCGCGTCAATTTCATCCGATTTTTGCCATGCAATTGAAATCGCCACGGGTTGCGGTCGGCGAGCTACAGCTCAACGCCGAACATGAATATGGTTTGTATGTAGTCGAAGGCCGCCTCGACACCTTGAATCAAACTGTGGAACGGCATGAACTGCTGTTTCTCGGGGCGGGCCGCAGTGAGGTGACGCTCGAACTTGCCGCGGATACGGTGGTGCTGGTGCTAGGTGGCGAAGCCTTCGAACAGCCGGTGCTGATGTGGTGGAATTTCGTCAGCGCCAACGCCGCGCAAATTCGCCAAGCACAAGAACAATGGAATGCTGGCCACGAACGTTTCGGCAACGTGCAGCGCTATAAGGGCGAACGGTTGTTAGCGCCAGAGCTGCCAGCCGGCACCAAACTCAAAAACGAATAGGACGACTCACCATGAAACGCATCGGTTTATGGTTTTTAGCCGCAATTATCACCTGCGCAGTGTTGTTTGTTGCGGTGCTGCTTTACCAGTGGACGGTTTACGAGCCCGATCCGCCGACCGTGGCGAACTGCCAGTCCATTGAAACTTTGGTGACCGCCGACAGCGCCGCGCAGATCTATGTTTATCAATGTCAGCGTGGCGCTAATCCGAAATGGGAAGGTTATGAAGTCTGGGCACAAAAACTCGTGAATCAAGAATGGCAACGCTTGGCGACTTCGCCAATGGCAGCGGGTTGTATCGACATTGCTCTCGAAGATCGTCGTCTGCTGATTTTACATGAGGCATCGCGCGGTGACCTCAGTGTCGCGGCAAGTTCCTTCGTTTATGAGTTGCCAGAGGGTGCAGCGACCACGCTCAGCGTGGCCACTGAGCGGGTCAATGATTGTGGGACCGAAAAGCTAGAAAATTAACCGAGCTTCATTACCATCTTTAAGGGGAGGCGCTTCATCAAAAAGCCGATAAGCGCCCACGGCCAGGTCGGTACATAGGCTTTCACTGGCTCTTTCTCGATAGCCTTCACCAATAAACGACAACCGCTTTCGTTGTCGATCATAAACGGCGTGTTCTTCACTTTTTCGTTAATTTCAGACCGGATATAACCCGGCATAATGCAACTGGTTTTAATCGGCGAGCGCGACTTAATCAAGTCAGCCCGAATCCCTTCCGTCAGCGCCGACAAGCCGGCTTTCGTCGCCGCATAGACCGTCATCGCCCGTGGCATGCCGCGTAACGCACTAATCGAGCTAATGGTGACAAGATGCCCGTCGTTCTGTTCGCGGAAAATTTCGAGTGCCGCTTCGCATTGCGCCACCGCCGCCACAAAGTTGGTTTGCGCAGTTTGCACATTGGCATAAAAGTAACCGGTACCCAATGACGCACCTTTACCCATACCGGCATTCACGATCACCCGGTCGATGCTGCCGAACTCAGTTTTAAATGCCTTAAACACCTCGAAGACTTGGTCATGGTTGTTGACATCGAGTGCCTTGATACGAATGCGACAGTCAGGGTGCTTACTTTCGAGTTCGCTTTTAAGTTGTTCCAAGCGATCTGTGCGCCGCGCGCAAAGTGCCAAATTGCGCCCCTTGGCGGCAAATTCACGTGCCATGCCCTCGCCCAAACCTGAGCTTGCGCCGGTGATTAGAATGGTTTTTCTTAGCGAATGCGTCATGACTTTTCCTTTTTATTTTTATTGGCTTGGCGCATGATCTTGCGGCAACGCCAGTGCAAGTAGTGCACTAAGAACCAAAAGTTCTTGAAGGCTTTGTTGCGTGTTTGCTTATGGTGATAGCGGTAATAGATTTGCTGAGCGATGACACTCAAACGGAATAAGCCAAAGACTTCGTAGAAACTAAAGTCGGCGACATCCACATTCATATGCTCGCAGTAATAGCGAATGACCTCGTCGCGGCTGAGCATCCCCTTCAGATGTGTGGGCTGACGTCGCGTCGAACGTGCAATGGCGTCATCGTCGGCTTGGATCCAATAAGCAAGACTATTGCCGACATCCATGAGTGGGTTACCGATCGTTGCGAGCTCCCAATCCAATACGCCAATAATATGCGTTGGGTCGTCAACATCGAGAACCAGATTATCGAAGCGAAAATCATTATGCGTCATGCACAGTCGCTCGTTTTGCGGCATGTTGTGCTCGAGCCAATTCATGATCTTTTCGCTTTTCGGTACATTCCACGTTTTCGCTAGGCGATAGCGCTTATTCCAACCGAGCACTTGGCGCTCAGTATAGCCCTCGCCCTTGGCAAGTTGATCAAGGCCATGTTCTTTGATGTCAATGCTGTGCAGTTCAATGAGACAATCGAGTGCGTTTTCACAAAGCTTTCGCGTTTGTGCTTCATTGAGCTCAAGACCTCGCGGCATATTCTTACGTGGAATAATGCCAGCCACCCGCTCCATGATATAAAACTCGGCACCAATAATGCTCTCATCGTCGGTGTAGTGCAGCATTTTCGGCACGTAGCGAAACACCGGCTCCAGTGCCTTTTGTAAACGGTATTCACGGCCCATATCATGCGCCGACTTGGCCTTGGTGCCAGCCGGAGGACGCCTTAGTATCCAATCGGCGTTGGCAAACTGTAAGCGATAGGTCCAGTTCGACGCACCGCCGCTGTATTGGGTGATACGTAAATCACCCTCAAGGTGTGGGAATTGCTGTTTCAGGTACTCGGCTAAGCGGTCGCGATGAATTTCCTCACCCTCGCGGACTCTGCCAGCACGATCTTCGAGTTCATGCTGGCTCATGTTAACGCTCCCGGTACTTAGCTAACTCAACTTTAGCGATGGTCGCACGATGCACGGCATCAGGACCGTCAGCGATACGCAAAGCCCGCGCAACGGCAAACAGTTGCGTCAGCGGCACGTCATGGCTTACCCCAGCGCCGCCATAAAGCTGAATCGCCTCATCCACCACCTGCTGCAACACATTAGGGGCGACAACTTTAATCGCGGAAATTTCAGCGAGCGCTTTCATTGCGCCCACTTCGTCGATTTTCCATGCCGCGAAAAAGGTCAGTAAGCGCGCTTGGTCAATCGCGATGCGCATGTCGGCAACGCGTTCGAGATTACCGCCCAGTTGCAACAGCGGCTTGCCAAAGGCGATGCGGTCTTGGCCACGCTTCATAAATAGCTGCAAGGCTTTCTCGGCTGCGCCTAAAGCACGCATGCAATGATGGATACGGCCTGGACCAAGACGCCCTTGGGCAATCTTAAAGCCATCGCCCAAGCCACCAATCACGTTCTCTTTCGGTACGCGCACCTGCTCAAAGAGAACCTCGCCATGCCCATAGGGGGCGTCATATTCACCAAAGGCAGGCAACATACGCTCGATAGTCACCCCTGGGGTGTCGAGCGGTACTAACACCATCGAGTGGCGCTGATGTTTTGGCGCATCTGGGTCGGTTAACCCCATCACAATAGCGAACTTCGCATCTGGATGGCCTAAGCCCGTCGACCACCACTTACGGCCACAAATCACGACCTCGTCACCATCGGCCACAATTGAGGTTTGCATATTGGTGGCATCCGATGAAGCCACGTCGGGTTCAGTCATACAGAACACCGAGCGGATCTCACCATTGAGCAGCGGCGTCAGCCACTGCTGTTTTTGCTGATCAGAACCAAAATGGTAAAGCACTTCCATGTTGCCTGTGTCGGGTGCGTTGCAGTTAAAGATTTCCGGAGCGAGTAAACTATGGCCCATCACTTCGGCCAGAGGCGCATATTCGAGAGTGCTTAAGCCAGCCCCTAACTCCGCATCAGGCAAAAACAGATTCCATAACCCTGCCTCGCGCGCTTTAGCTTTCAGTTCTGCCACCACCGGTGGTACTTCCCAACTGCGCCAGTCGGCGTCAGGATTGAGTCTGCGACACTCTTTATGATAATTCGATTCAATCGGTTCGATGTTTTCTTTTATAAATTGAATCAGTCGTTTGCGATAATCTAAGGTCTTGGCACTGGGTTGAAAATCCATTGTTGTTCTGCTCTTTTTCAAACGATTGTTTAAATGATTGTAGAGAGCATCGGCTATCCGATCAATAACGAACGTTGCGCGATCGCAGGAATATGTTCGACCAAGTAATCAATCAGCACCCGCACTGCCGGCAATAAGCCGCGACGATGCGGATAGACCAAGTGCATGATCCCTACCGGCAACTGCCACTGTGGCAAGACTTGCTGTAATTGGCCGGCCGCAACCGCATCGGCGCAAAGATAGTTCGGCAATGCCACAATGCCCTCGCCTTGAATGGCCGCTTCGCGCAACACAATCATGTCGTCGGTGACTAATCGTGGTTGAAAGGTAATCGATAATTGATCGCCATCATCAGCACTCAGTTGGTAAACATAACGCCCGCTGGTGTAGTGCAGTGAAAGATGCGGAAAGTTTATTAAATCTAAGGGATGTTTCGGTACACCGCGACGTTGCAAAAGTTTTGGCGCGCCATACAACGTTAGCGGTGAATCAGCGAGCGGCCGCGCAATCAACGACGAATCTTCAATACTCGAACGCACCCGCAGCGCCACATCAATGCCCTCGTCAATCAAGTTCACTGGGCGATTGGTTACCATCAGGTGCACATCCACCTCAGGGTAAGCCTGCATAAATGGCGGCAGCAGTTCGGTCAAAAGACTCTGGCTTAATGCATAAGGCGAACTCAGGTGCACACTACCTCGCGGTGTTTCGCGCACCAGCTGGGTCACCTGTTGCGCCGCTTCTGCCGCACTCACCAGCGCCTCACAATGAATCAAAAACGCTTGCCCGACGTCGGTCAGCTTAAGGCCACGTCGCGTGCGATGCACCAAGCGAATCCCCTGTTCTTCTTCGAGTTCGGTTAAACGGCGACTGACCGTCGACTTCGGCATGCCTAAGTCGCGGGCACCCGCACTTATGCTGCCGGCCTGCACAACCCGCGCAAAAATGAGGTAATTGGTGAGATCCGGAAGTGACATGACGCCGTTATCCTTGTAATAGCCTTGGTATTGTTCCATTTATGGAACGAATGTTTCCATTATAGCCATCTACAACCATTTTTGGAACTTGTTAAACTAAGCGCAACTTAATTTACAGCGCACATGTATTCGGAGAACTTTTTATGACGATTTTACATTTAGATTCAGGACTTTTTGTCGACCAATCGGTCAGCCGTAAACTCAGCAAGCAAATCGTTGAGCGCGTACAAGGCGAGAGCGATACTGTGGTGTACCGTGACTTGGTCACGAATCCAGTACCTCACCTCGATGCCGAGGCGTTGTTAGCTGAAAAGAATGAGCTGACTGAAGAGCTACTGGCTGAGTTGTTCGCCGCCGATACCATCGTGATTGGCGCACCAATGTACAACTTCACCATTCCAACGCAACTGAAAGCTTGGTTTGACCGCGTTTTGAAAGCAGGCGTGACCTTTAAGTACACCGAGCAAGGCGCTGAAGGTTTGCTCAAAGGCAAGAAAGTGTACATCGCCTCAGGGCGCGGTGGCATTTACAGTGAAGGCGCTGCGGCGGCGATGGACCATCAAGAAAGCTACTTGCGTAATGCCCTGGGCTTTATTGGTATCACTGACGTGACGGTCATTCGTGCGGAAGGTGTTAACCTTGGTGAAGAGCCTCGCCAGCAGGCCTTGAAAGCTGCTGACGAAGCCATTGCTGAACTCGCTTAAGCTCTTTACTTAGGCTGTTCAATACGCGTCGTATAATTGGCGGGTACCCAACGGTATCCGTCATTTTCTTTTTTCAGACGACCAATCCCCGGAAAGGCAATATGCGCTCCGGCCACCCAGTACTCATTCTCCGCAATCATTTCAAATAACTGCAAGCGTTGTGCGCGCGCTTTATCTGGGTCACTATCGTACTGAATGGTCACCTCTGGATGCGCAAACTGCACACCGGCGACATGCAAAGTATCGCCCCATATCACCATGGTCTGTCCGCCGCTTTCAACATGGTAAACACTATGACCTGGTGTGTGCCCGGGCGTTGGATTCACTTTAATCCCTTCATGCGGACTCTCGCCATCAGCAAACGTCACAAACGCATCGGCTGCTCTGTAAGGCGCGTATTTGGATTGCGCACTCTCTGCGTCAGCGTCACGCTCGTGTACATAGACTTTGGCGTTGGGGAAGACACGCTCACCGTTATTGACCAAACCGCTAACATGGTCGCCATGAAAGTGCGTGATGTAGACCGCATCGATGTCTTCAAGGGTGTACCCTGCCGCGGCAAGATGCGTGGTAAGTTTACCCAAACTAGGACTTACCCCCTTGCCCATGCCGGTATCAATCAGGATTTGCTGTGCACCGGTGTCAACCAGGAAGCCATTGATCGAACCCTCGACAGGCGAGTCCATAAAGTGCTCAGCCAGCGCTGCACGAATTTTATCTTCGTCCCAATGCAATAACTTATGCGCCGCCATATCACTGGTGCCATCGTTTAACGCCGTAACGACAAAGTCGCCAACGTTCATACGATAAAAACCAGGTGCTTGGCTTAATTGATGGTCGTCAGCGGTGGCTTGCGTTGCAACCGCTAATCCGCTGGCGGCCATAACCGCCAGTAAGCTATTTTGAATTAACTTCATAGAATGCTCCTAACAAAGCAAAAAGACTTTGATAGGTATGGCAGTTTGCGGCAAAAAGTTCAATTTTTTGCTTAGGGTGCAGTCTGTTGTGCGGCAAGCTGAGCAAAACGTTGCGCCACCTGGTTGCGTAACTGCTGAGCAAATTCTTCACCGGTAAGCTGTGCCATCAGTTCAAAATAGAGCTCTAATGGGTCGCTGCGCGGCTTATCGTTGAGCTCCTGCACGTACATGTACCATAAGAAGAACAACCCGTGCGGATACTCTTGCTTGATCTTCTGATCGATTTCCGCCGCCCAAAGCAACCCACAGGCATAATGCAATTCAAACCTATCGTTACTGGCAAGGCATTGCTCACTCGCTTTGCTTACCCGGTGGTTTAGGTAAACCGAATTGGCACGAATCGAGCGCAAATATTCCAGCGCCATGTACTCAGCAGCGCCCTCATGGATCCAAGCAGAATCGTTACTAAACTGCCCTGCCTGATAGAGATGGGCAAACTCGTGGGCCACAAACCATAGCGTGTCTTCAACGAAATACGGCGCCGTAATACGCTCAGCCATGCTATGACCATACCAATGCAACACCATTTGATTACCAATTACGCCGCCTTGATAACCATAGCGACCATTATCGGTGGGACTAAACGAGGCTAATAGCATGGGGCGCTCAGCCAAATGTGGCATGCGTTGGTTGAAGTACTCGGTAAGCGGCGGTACATCACGCAGCAAGCGCTGTTTTAACGAAGTCGGCAAAATAGGATCAATAATAGTTTCAAACCCGTGTTCTGCGGGCTCACCCGGTTGCTGCGGGCCTACATACACGACCTGTCCATCACTTGCCGACTCGCGCCAATTCAATTCACCACGTTTACTGCGCTCAGGTAGACGGACAAAGTCACTCAGCGGCGCTTCCATGCTAAAGGCGTAATCAAACCACAACGCGCTACTGCAGCTTTGTGGACAAACTTTGAAGCGACCTGAATACCACGACATCCCTCCATCGCTGAAGGGTGAAAACGGCGCGTAGTCTTTGCGCAGGCTTACATAGGTGGGCTCGAGTTCAAAGGCAACGCTGTTGAACGCTTGACCATCGACGCGGGCAATATACTCATGATTACTCTCAGCATCCACGCCAATATAGTAGTCGCTATCAATAGGTCGCCAGCGCTCAATGCGGGTATGGTCTGGATTACGTACAAACGTCGCTTGGGTTACGCTTTCATCAAAGGTGTAGGCAACAAACCATTCGTCTTGCTGGGTTTTGCTCATTTGCACTTGCACTTCGGTACGCGAATTTTCGCGCAGCCACTCAGCCGCAAACCAGATACCAATTGCGCAAGCCAATAACACCAACAGTACTAACTTTTTATGCATGACCCACACCTGTGTTACGACTCGATAAGGCAAGCATACAACTGTTTTCTGCTAATGGGCAAACGCTGAGGTTAGTTTTGTGTATCAGGAGATGTCTCGGGTGGGAAGTCTTCTTCGCAGGGGATGCCATTCGCATCATCATCTAACTGTGTTTCAGGGCAATTTGTCAGAAAAAAACGAGCTTCATCTGCCGAGCGCATTTCATGACAGAAACGCCGTCCATCACAGCGAAATTGTGGGTCGCGCTTGAATACTGCCCCCTGCACACCTTGCACAATTTCTTTGATTAGACCGCGTTCTTCGCCTCGCTCTTCCGCCTGCTTATTTAAATGATAATTCCATGCGGCAAGCGCCAAAATGGCCAGCAAAATCCACTTTTTCATTGATGTGTCCCCGTCGCGACAGCTTTAGTGTGGTGTGTCACTGCTCAGGAATTAGACTAGCTTATTATCAAAAATAGTAAAAGCATGAAGGTTAGTTTATTAAGATGTTTGATTATTGTTTCGCAGTGCTAGCACGGTAAGTAATGACAAGCAGTATGCCACCTAAGGTCACCGCACTCGCAATAACGAAACGCAGCGACAGTGCTTCTCCGACGAATAAAAAACCGCCCAGTGCCGCTATCAATGGTACCGAAAGCTGCCCCACAGCGGCGCTGGTCACCCGCAAGTGCGGCAATACCTTGAACCATAACGCATAACCGATGGCCGATGTCACTACACCCGATAGCAACGCCAGCAGCACGGGTTGCCAATGCAAGTTACTGTAGAGAATCCCCATCAGCAGCAACGGCGAACTGAGCAAACTCGCACGAACAAAGTGCGTTTTCGTATCGCTGAGTGGCGCTTTTGAGCCGCGACCTACCGTGCTATAAGCGCCCCAAGCAATACCGGCAAGCGTCATCAATAAAACTGCTATGGCGGTGAACGGTGCAGTAAACTGTGGCCAAACCAAATAAAAAAAGCCTGACAAAGCAAGCAGAATACCAATGATCTCGATGGCACCGTAGCGTGTTCCTCGCCAAGCGCCGATGGCTAGCATGCTCATTTGCACAGCGGTAAACAGAATTAAAGCGCCAACTCCCGTGGCTAAACTGATGTAAGCATAGGCAAAACAATAGGCGTAAGCCGTTAGCCACAGTGCGCCCCACCAATTGGCTTTTTTGGGGCGCTCAAAAGCGCCACGCGGACCTTTTTGTTGCGCAATCCACACGATAACCGCTAACGCCCCGGCACCAGAAACGAGCCGCAGCAAGGTAAATTGCGCCGGATTCATCGCAAATTCCGCCAGCGCCCAACGGCACAACACCGAGTTACCGGCAAAAGCGCAGAGCGCTAATAGCGTCAGCATAAGTTTACTTGCTAAATTCATGCATTGCCTTTTTAGCTTCGTTACAAAAAAGGCACCAACGTTGCCGAAGGTGCCTTTCGCTTAGCTTGTTGCTAAAAAACGTGGCTTACCAGCCTGTTTTCTCGCGCAATGCTTTACCGATATCAGCCAAGCTGCGTACGGTTTTAACGCCAGCGGCTTCAAGTGCTGCGAATTTCTCGTCTGCAGTACCTTTACCACCAGAGATGATGGCGCCTGCGTGACCCATACGCTTGCCCGGAGGAGCAGTTACACCAGCGATGTAAGATACCACTGGCTTGGTCACGTTGTGCTTGATGTACTCAGCAGCTTCTTCTTCTGCAGTACCGCCAATCTCACCGATCATCACGATAGCTTCGGTCGCTGGATCTTTTTCGAACATTTCGAGAATGTCGATGAAGTTAGAACCAGGGATAGGGTCACCACCGATACCAACACAAGTCGACTGGCCGAAGCCTTCGTCTGTGGTTTGCTTCACGGCTTCATAGGTCAAGGTACCTGAACGTGAAACGATGCCCACTTTACCTGCTTTGTGGATGTGACCAGGCATGATACCGATCTTACACTCGTCAGGAGTGATAACACCTGGGCAGTTTGGACCGATCATGCGCACGCCTTTGTGCGTTAAGTATTCTTTCACATAAAGCATATCCAACGTCGGGATACCTTCAGTGATACAAACGATCAGTTCGATACCTGCGTCAGCAGCTTCGATGATCGAGTCTTTACAGAAAGGTGCTGGTACGTAGATAACAGACGCTGTTGCGCCAGTTTGTTCTACGGCTTCACGCACAGTGTTGAATACTGGCAAACCAAGGTGCGTTTGACCGCCTTTACCTGGGGTTACACCGCCAACCATTTGCGTACCGTAAGCAATTGCTTGCTCAGAGTGGAAGGTACCCTGACCACCAGTGAAACCCTGGCAGATAACTTTGGTGTTTTTATCGATCAAGATAGACATTATTGACCTCCTGCCGCAGCAACCACTTTATCAGCAGCGTCAGACAAGCTCTCTGCTGCGATGATGTTCAGGCCACTTTCTGCTAATTTCTGACGACCTAGTTCAGCGTTGTTACCTTCAAGACGAACAACTACAGGAACTTTAACGCCAACTTCTTCAACTGCGCCCATGATACCTTCTGCGATCATGTCACAACGTACGATACCACCGAAGATGTTAACCAGTACGGCTTGTACTGCGTCATCAGACAAGATGATTTTGAATGCTTCAGTAACACGCTCTTTAGTTGCGCCGCCACCAACGTCCAAGAAGTTTGCAGGTTGACCACCGGCAAGTTTAACGATGTCCATCGTACCCATCGCCAAGCCAGCACCGTTAACCATACAACCGATGTTGCCATCAAGTGCAACGTAGTTCAGTTCCCACTTCGCAGCTTGTGCTTCGCGCTCGTCTTCTTGCGAAGGATCGTGCATTTCACGGATCTTCGGCTGACGGTACAACGCGTTGCTGTCGATGTTGATCTTACCGTCCAAGCAGTGCAAGTTGCCTTGGTCAGTAATTACCAATGGGTTGATTTCAAGCAATGCGAAATCGTACTGTTCGAACATTTTCGCAAGGCCCAAGAAAATTTTGGTGAACTGCTTCACTTGGTCTGGGTTAAGGCCCAGTTTAAAGCCAAGCTCACGACCTTGATAAGGCTGCGCACCTACAGTTGGGTCAATCACAGCTTTCAAGATTTTTTCAGGTGTTTCTTCTGCAACTTTCTCGATTTCAACACCACCTTCGGTTGACGCCATGAACACGATTTTACGTGTTGCGCGGTCAACAACTGCGCCTAAGTACAGTTCTGAAGCGATATCAGTAAGGCTCTCAACCAAGATTTTCGCAACCGGCTGACCGTCCGCGTCTGTTTGGTAAGTGACCAAGTTTTTGCCTAACCAGTTGTTGGCAAAGTCACGTACTTCGTCATGGCTAGATACAAGCTTTACACCGCCCGCTTTACCACGGCCACCAGCGTGTACTTGTGCTTTAACTACCCAACGCTCACCGCCAATTTTCTTGGCAGCTTCAACAGCTTCTTCTGCAGTGTCAACTGCGAAGCCTTCAGATACTGGCAATCCGAACTCTCTGAAGAGTTGTTTAGCCTGATACTCATGCAAGTTCATGATGATCTTCCGATTCGTTTGAACAACAAAAGCAGCGTAGTGCTGCTTACCCGAAAATTTCGCGCGTATTTTACAGTTTTGCGCGCAAAAAAGACAGCCGCACGTGCAAATACCCTGCTACGTGCGGCTTTACTTTGCTTAGATGTCCAACAACAGACGTTGTGGATCTTCTAATAACTCTTTGATAGTGACCAAGAAGCCTACCGACTCTTTACCGTCGATAATGCGATGGTCATACGATAATGCTAAGTACATCATCGGCAAGATTTCGACTTTTCCGTCTACCGCCATTGGGCGATCTTGGATTTTATGCATACCCAAGATAGCGCTTTGCGGTGGATTCAAGATAGGCGTCGACAACAGTGAACCAAACACACCACCGTTGGTGATAGTGAAGTTACCACCTTGCATGTCGTCCATAGTTAGCTTGCCGTCGCGACCTTTGATAGCGAGGTCACGAATGCCGTTCTCGATTTCAGCAATGCTCATCTTGTCAGTGTCGCGCAGAACTGGAGTTACCAAACCACGTGGTGTTGACACAGCGATGCTGATGTCGAAATAGTTGTGATACACAATGTCATCACCGTCGATTGACGCATTCACTTCTGGGAAGCGTTTCAGCGCTTCGGTGACAGCTTTCACGTAGAAGCCCATGAAGCCGAGACGCGTGTCATGACGCTTCTCGAATTCGTCTTTGTATTTCTTACGCAAGTCCATGATTGGCTTCATGTTGACTTCGTTGAAGGTGGTCAACATTGCCGTAGCGTTCTTCGCTTCAAGCAGACGCTTGGCGATGGTTTTACGCAGACGGGTCATCGGAACGCGCTTCTGATCACGGTCGCCAGCTGCTGCTGGTGCGCTGCTTTCGCTCTTCGCGGCTGCAGGCGCTTCTTTCTTACCGCCATCTTTCACATGCTTCTCAACGTCTTCTTTGGTGACACGACCGCCTTTACCAGTGCCTTTTACGTCAGACGCTTTCAGGTCATGCTCAGCCAACAAACGACGTACGGCTGGGCCGGCGACTTCGCTATCGCTGTCGTCGTCAGAATCGTTGCTGTCGGCAGACTTGTCCGCTGCTTTGGCGTCGTCAGAAGAAGCTGCAGCTTCGCCACCGGCTTCAACGATACCAATCACGTCATCAGCACCTACGGTAGCGCCTTCTTCTTGCTTGATTTCCGCAAGCACACCGTCAGCAGGGGCTACAACTTCAAGTACCACTTTATCGGTCTCGATGTCGACCAAGTTCTGGTCACGGGTCACTTTCTCGCCCGCTTTCACGTGCCATGCAGCGATGGTAGCGTCAGCTACTGACTCTGGCAGCTGAGGAACTTTAACTTCAAGTTTTTCGCCGCTGCCTGATTTGGCTGCTGGCTTGTCTTCTTTTTTGTCGTCAGATTTTTTGTCTTCCGATTTCTTCTCATCAGACTTTTTGTCATCAGAACTGGCTGAGGCGCTATCGCCTTTTTCCAGCTTACCGATGACTTCGTCCGCGCCAACAGTTGCACCTTCTTCAGCGATGATTTCGCCAATTACGCCGTCTTCGGGCGCAACAACTTCAAGGACAACCTTGTCGGTTTCGATATCGACCAGATTTTGATCGCGCGACACTTTGTCACCTGGCTTCACGTGCCAAGTAGCGACTGTTGCATCTGCAACAGATTCAGGGAGTTGTGGAACTTTAATATCAATAGCCATGGTCAATTGTCACCTATTTAATGGTTAGCGCGTCATCGACTAATTTTTGTTGCTGTTTGTTGTGTTCAGATAAATAACCTACTGCTGGTGCGGCCGAAGCTTCACGACCTGCGTAAGTTAAATCTGCGCCTTTTGGAATTGCCGCTCTAAAGTGATGCTGGCTGCTGTACCAGGCACCTTGGTTTTGCGGTTCTTCTTGGCACCAAACAAAATCTTTCACATGTTTGTATTCTTTCAAGATCTCAGCCACTTCTTCGGCTGGGAACGGATACAGCTGCTCGATACGAATAATCGCAACGTCTGTTTGTTCGCGCTCACGGCGCTCCTTCAACAGATCGTAGTAGACTTTGCCTGAGCAGAATATCACGCGTTTCACTTTCTTCGCGTCCAATTTATCGATTTCACCAATCGCATTTTGGAACACGCCATCGGTCATTTCATCAAGTTCTGAAACGGCTAATGGGTGACGTAACAACGATTTCGGTGTCATCACAATAAGTGGACGACGCACCGGGCGTAATTGCTGACGACGGAGCATGTGGAATACTTGCGCCGGCGTCGTCGGTACACACACCGACCAGTTATGGTCTGCAGAAAGCTGCAAGAAGCGCTCTAAACGTGCAGAGCTGTGCTCTGGTCCTTGTCCTTCATAGCCATGTGGCAACAACATGGTCAGACCGCATAAACGGCCCCACTTTTGTTCGCCTGAGCTTAAGAACTGGTCAATCACCACTTGCGCACCGTTGACGAAGTCACCGAACTGGGCTTCCCACATTACCAATGCTTTCGGCTCTGCCGTTGCGTAACCGTATTCAAATGCGACCACCGCCGCTTCAGACAATACCGAGTCATAAATTTCGATCGGGCCTTGGCCTTCACGGATATTATTCAACGGCATGTAGGTCGATGCATCGTTTTGGTTATGCAGTACCGCGTGACGGTGGAAGAACGTACCACGACCGCTGTCTTGACCTGTTAGGCGAATATGAATGCCTTCGTCGACAAGAGTCGCGTAGGCTAGGGTTTCAGCAAAGCCCCAATCGGCTTTCTTCTCACCTTTCGCCATTTTCATGCGTTCGTCATACACTTTCTTCACGCGTGAATGGAGCTTGTAGCCCTCTGGGACTGTGCTCATCGCGACACCGATTTCTTCAAGCTGTGCTTTACTGATCTTGGCGTCGTACTCAACATCCCATTCGTTACCGATGTACTGTGACCAGTCGCTTGAGTGCGCTTTCATTTCACGCCATTCATCAACGACGATTTCGCCCTTGTCGAGTTGGTCACGGTAATCGCTGACAAAGCTCTCTTCTGCGTCACTTTCTATGACACCTGCATCAGCGAGGCGTTTCGCGTAAATGCTGCGCGCTACTGGATGCTTCTTCACTTTGGCGTACATCACTGGCTGTGTTGCGCTCGGCTCATCGGCTTCGTTATGGCCGTGGCGGCGGTAACACACCAAGTCAATCATCACATCGCGTTTGAATTCATTGCGGAAATCAATCGCCAATTGCGTAACAAATACAACTGCTTCTGGGTCATCTGCGTTAACGTGGAAAATAGGTGCCTGCACCATTTTCGCGATATCAGTACAGTACTGCGTTGAACGCGTGTCTTCGCGCTTCGAGGTGGTAAAACCGACTTGGTTGTTGACCACGATACGAATCGAACCACCGCACTGAAATGCCCGTGTTTGTGACATGTTGAAGGTTTCTTGCACGATACCCTGACCGGCGATTGCTGAGTCACCGTGAATGGTGATTGGCAATACTTTCGAGCCATCTTTGTCGCCCAAGCGGTCCATACGTGCGCGCACTGAGCCCATAACGACCGGGTTCACGATTTCCAAGTGTGACGGGTTGAACGCCAAGGCCAAATGCACGTCACCACCTGGGGTCGCGAAGTCAGACGAGAAGCCCATGTGGTACTTCACATCGCCTGAGCCTTTGCTGGCTGCGTGCTTACCGGCGAACTCGTCGAACAAATCTTGTGGCTTTTTACCAAGCACGTTAACTAAAACGTTCAAACGACCCCGGTGCGCCATACCGATAACGGCTTCTTTCGTCCCCTGCTCGCCGGCACGGCTAATCAACGCTTTCAGCATTGGGATGAGGCTGTCGCCCCCCTCTAATGAGAAGCGTTTTGCGCCTGGGAATTTCGAGCCCAAATACTTTTCTAGGCCGTCGGCAGCAATCAGCTCTTTCAGGATTTTTTTCTGCTGCTCAGACTTAAATTCTGGGCGTCCGCGCACACCTTCAAGACGTTGTTGAATCCAACGTTTCTCTTCAGTCGATACGATGTGCATGTATTCAGCGCCAATCGAGCCACAATAAATCTGCTCAAGTAGCTGATGGATTTCGCCCAGCTTCATGGTCTCTTGACCTACAGCTAGCGAACCCACATTGAATTCTTTGTCGAAATCGTCTTTAGAGAGCTCGTGATGCTCCAAAGAGAGGTCCGGAACTTGCTCCTGCTTCCATAAATCGAGCGGATCAAGGTTCGCGTGTTGATGACCACGGAATCGATAGGCATTGATCAGTTGCAGTACACGTACCTGTTTCTGATCAGGGGCACCCGCAACTACCGTCCCCGCTTGCTTAAGTTTGTTCTTAGCAAGGTTACGGAATTGCTCACGAATTTCACTGTGCTTGGTGTCATGGCCGCTTCCTTCACGCGGCAACTGGTCGAAGAAGCTTCGCCATTCATCACCAACAGCAGTCGGATCGTCGAGGTACAACTCAAAGAGTTCCTCAACGTACGCCATGTTACCACCAGCTAGGTGGGAGGATTCAAGCCAGGCTTGCATTACGCCATCTTGCATCGCTGTTCCTTCACACTCGTTTTATAAAAAAATAGCCATCCAAGCTGGATGGCTATTTCGATACAGCTCGGCCATTACTATAGCAAATCAACGCGATAGTATTAAATCGCGCGACTCAATAGCATGGATTTGATGTGTCCAATAGCCTTTGTTGGGTTCAAACCTTTCGGGCACACGTTGACGCAGTTCATGATGCCGTGGCAACGGAATACACTGAATGCGTCGTCTAAATCATCAAGACGCTCTTCGGTCGCCGTGTCGCGGCTATCGATCAAGAAACGATAGGCGTGCAACAAGCCCGCAGGGCCGATGAATTTGTCTGGGTTCCACCAGAACGACGGGCACGAGGTTGAACAACATGCACAAAGAATACACTCGTACAGGCCATCCAGTTTCGCGCGCTCTTCAGGCGATTGCAGACGCTCACGCGCTGGTGGCGTTTTGTCGTCGTTAATCAAATACGGCTTGATCTTCTCGTACTGCTTGTAGAACTGTGTCATGTCTACAATCAAGTCACGAATCACCGGCAAACCTGGTAGCGGACGGATCACAATTTTGCTGCCCTTGAGAGCTGACAATGGCGTGATACAGGCCAAACCATTCTTACCGTTCATGTTCAAACCGTCAGAACCACACACACCCTCACGGCATGAGCGACGGAATGCTAACGTTGGATCTTGCTCTTTCAATTTAAGCAGCAAGTCCAGCACCATCATGTCCTGATTTTCCTCGACCTCGAGGGTGTAATCCTTCATGTAGGGTGCGTTATCAACATCCGGGTTGTAACGATAAACTGAAATACTCAACTTCTTCATCGTTGTCACCTAACCTTAGTAAGTCCGCGCTTTCGGCGGGAATGCTTCACGTAACTTCGGTGCCATGTTTACTTCGCGCTTGAGCATATCATCTTGCTCTGGACGGTAAACACTGTGTACCAACCAGTTCTCGTCATCACGATCTGGGTAGTCAGCACGGCTATGTGCGCCACGGCTCTCAGTACGGAAGTTTGCTGAAACAGCCGTTGAATAAGCAGTTTCCATCAAGTTATCAAGTTCTAAGCACTCGATACGCTGGGTATTGAACTCTGCACTGGTGTCGTCAAGACGCGCGTTCTTCAAGCGTTCGCGGATTTCTTTCAGCTCCGCTAAGCCTTCTTTCATCGCTTCGCCTTCACGGAATACCGAGAAGTTCAACTGCATGCACTTCTGCAAATCTTTCTTGATTTGTACTGGGTCTTCACCGTCTTTATTGCTTTCCCAGCGATTCACCCGTGCTAATGCTGCATCGATATCGCTTTGACTTGCTTCACGCGCTTCGGTGTTGGCTGCCAAGGCATCGCCCAAATGCAAGCCTGTCGCACGACCGAAGACAACCAAGTCGAGCAGTGAGTTACCGCCAAGGCGGTTCGCGCCATGTACTGATACACAGGCGATTTCACCACAGGCAAACAAGCCTTGAATTGGCGTTGCGTTACCGCTGTCATCGATTTGCAGTGCTTGACCGTTCACATCGGTCGGGATACCGCCCATCATATAGTGACAGGTTGGAATGACTGGAATTGGCTCTTCCGCAGGGTCAACGTGCGCGAAGGTCTTCGCTAAGTCACAGACGCCTGGTAAGCGGCTTTCCAATACATCACGACCCAAGTGGTCGAGTTTCAGTTTCAAGTGAGTGCCCCATGGACCTTCACAACCGCGGCCTTCGCGGATTTCGGTCATCATTGAACGGGCAACAACGTCACGCGAAGCCAAATCTTTGGCGTTCGGTGCGTAACGTTCCATGAAACGTTCACCGTCTTTATTCAACAGGTAACCACCTTCACCACGGCAACCTTCGGTTACCAAGGTTCCTGCACCGGCGATACCGGTTGGGTGGAATTGCCACATTTCCATATCTTGCACTGGCACACCGGCACGCAATGCCATACCAACGCCGTCACCAGTGTTGATGTGTGCATTGGTGGTTGACGCGTAGATACGTCCTGCACCGCCAGTAGCAAGTACAACTGCTTTCGCTTTCACATAGAAGATTTCACCGGTTTCGATGTTTAGAGTGGTAACACCCACCACTGCACCGTCTTGGTTCTTCACGAGATCAAGCGCATACCACTCAGAAAATACGGTGGTTTTGTTCTTTACGTTTTGTTGGTACAGCAAGTGCAACAAGGCGTGACCGGTACGGTCCGCAGCTGCTGCTGTACGCGCGGCTTGTTCGCCGCCGAATGACTTCGACTGACCACCGAATGGACGCTGGTACACTTTACCGTTCTCAAAACGTGAGAATGGCAAGCCCATGTTTTCGAGCTCCAGAATCGCTTCTGGACCGGTTTTACACATGTACTCGATCGCGTCTTGGTCACCGATATAGTCCGACCCTTTTACGGTATCGAACATGTGCCATTCCCAGTTATCTTCGTGCGCGTTACCCAGCGCTACGGTGATACCACCTTGCGCAGATACGGTGTGCGAACGCGTTGGGAAGACTTTCGACATCAGTGCACAGGTCATGCCTGACTGAGAAATTTGTAGTGCTGCGCGCATACCTGCGCCGCCGGCACCAATGACTACTGCATCATATTCAAGAGTTTGTACGCTCACTTACACACCCTCCACAGGCCACACTACGAGTAGGCCAGCCAGCCAATACACGATAAGTGCAACACTTACTACGAATTGAATGAAAGCTCGTAAGCCAGAATTTTTGACGTAATCAGTCAACACCTGCCAGATACCAATCCAGCCGTGAATAAGTACTGATGTTAACGCCAACATGGTGAAGATCTTCATGCCTAAATTGGCGAAAAGATTCGTCCAAACGGCATAATTAACGGTTTCAGCAGAAACCAAAAAGCTCACCATGAAGATGGCGTACAAAGCCATGATGATGGCTGATGCACGTAGCAGAATAAAGTCGTGGGTTCCGCTACGGCCAAATGTTGAAGCTACTTTTACCATAACCACACCCCTGCTAAGACTGATAGTACGATGGCGAGTACAAATACGATTTGCGCGCTGATACGGCCGGAATTGAGCTCTTCAAAATAGCCCATGTCCATGCACATGTGACGCACGCCAGCGAGAAGGTGATAACCAAGTGCGGTTAGGATGCCCCAGGCGATGAACTTAGCAATGAAGCTGGTGAACAGGTCGTGCACCATTGCAAAGCCCTCGGCTGATTGCAGTGAAGTTGCCAACGCCCACACCAATAAACCGATCGAGATCAGCATGATCACGCCAGAAACACGGTGCAAGATGGAACTAAGCCCCGCAGCGGGGAGACTAATAGTTGTAAGGTCTAAATTTACAGGTCTTTGTTTTTTCACGATTGTTGTGCCTTTCAGAAAAGCATTGATAACATGCTCGGAACTTCAAACATCCTCGTCCGAAAACATCGATTAGAGGACCCTGTGAGATCGCCGCCAAAGTATATAAGCCAGAGCTACTAATTACAATTCTCTGACCGCGACTTTCCTAGAAAAACGTGAATTTTTTCGCTTTAGATCAACAGACTTGAAATCAATCCTCGATGCAACACTACCTTAGTCGTATACACAGCCGCAGCGAATCAACGTATAACCATTTCGATTGATTTGACGAAAGTGAGCAAGAGTGTCATCCAAATGCCATACTCATGCGTAACAATGACACTTTTACTTGACGCAGATCGGGATTTCAAGCCGAACTAAACAGCCGTTTGAATTGACAATGGCGGTTAAGATCAAGTAAATTCTAGCGCTCTTTTTTAGTGATGAAGCAGATTAAAACAAGGAGATTTCCTTATGGCTGATCGTAAAGCCACCCTGCAGATTGACGGCCAATCCATTGAATTACCAGTGTTATCTGGTACAGCCGGCTATGATGTAGTTGACGTGCGTACTCTTGGCAAACACGGGTTTTTCACTTTTGACCCTGGCTTCTTAGCCACCGGTTCATGCGAATCAAAAATCACCTACATCGACGGTGAAAACGGCATCCTTCTGCACCGCGGATACCCGATTGATCAGCTCGCTACGCAAGCGGATTATCTCGAAGTATGTTACATGCTGCTCCACGGTGAAGCTCCTACAGCGGAGCAATATGACAATTTCAAAGCGACCATCACCAAGCACACGATGGTACACCAAGGTTTACACAACTTCTTCAACGGTTTCCGTCGCGACGCGCATCCAATGGCGATGTTGTGTGCAGTAACCGGTGCTTTATCATCGTTTTACCACGATGACTTGGACATCCATGACGAAAAACAACGTCTGCGTAGCGCGTATCGTTTGATTGCCAAAATGCCAACGATCGCTGCGATGGCATATAAATTCAGCATCGGTCAGCCGTTTGTCTACCCGCAAAACGACTTATCGTACTCAGAGAACTTCCTCAACATGATGTTCTCGGTACCAGCAGAAGATTACAAAGTAAATCCTATTATCGCGAAAGCAATGGACCGTATCTTTACTTTGCATGCTGACCATGAGCAAAACGCATCGACTTCTACCGTACGTTTGGCAGGCTCTTCAGGCGCGAACCCTTACGCATGTATTGCGGCGGGTGTTGCGTCACTTTGGGGACCTGCACACGGCGGCGCGAACGAAGCCTGCTTGCGCATGCTGAAAGAAATCGGCTCAGTCGACAACATTCCTAAGTACATCGAGAAAGCCAAAGACAAGAACGACCCGTTCCGTCTGATGGGCTTCGGTCACCGGGTTTATAAGAACTTCGACCCACGCGCTACGGTAATGCGTGAGAGTGCACACGAAGTCTTACAGGAACTGAACATCGACGATCCGTTGCTTGACGTTGCTATGGAACTTGAGCGTATTGCGCTTGAAGACCCGTACTTCGTTGAGAAGAAACTTTATCCGAACGTCGACTTCTACTCAGGTATCATCCTGAAAGCCATCGGCATCCCAACTAACATGTTCACTGTTATCTTTGCCCTGTCACGTACAGTTGGCTGGATTTCGCACTGGCATGAAATGATGGGTGAAGCGAATCAGAAGATCGGTCGTCCGCGTCAGCTATACACTGGTGAAGCGAAGCGCGACTTTACGCCGATTAAGCGTTAAGTTTTTTCACCACTTTGGTGAGTTTCGCTAAAGATTAGTAAAAAGCACGCTACGGCGTGCTTTTTTTGTGCCTGCTTTTCAACCAATCGAAAATTAATACTAAACACGCACATCCCCTACAGGCCATTAAAAACAATGGTTTGCGATAAAAATTAAAATCCAAGTAGCTATTTGGCACGCAACCTGCATAAACCTTACCAAAGAAAAAAACGTCTTAATCTGCATTCGTTGTTTTATGACGAACAACGAACAGCAAATAGCGAACAACGGGGGTAATTCACATGAGTTCCATTAACGGCAGTAAACTCAAAAACACAGCAAGCTTTGCCGGCTTGACTGCTTTAATTCTGACTTCAAGTCTGTTGCTAAACGGTTGCGGTCAGGCCGGCGCCTCAAATCAAGCAGAAACCAAAGAAGAAGTGGTGGTACGTATTCCAGTTGCCACTGAAGTGGTTGAACGCCAAGCCATTACTTCAAGTTTCCGCACCACTGCCACGCTAGAGGCTCGTGAAGAAACCGATATCATCAGCAAAGCCAACGGTATTGTTGAAGAAATCTTAGTAGAGGAAGGTGACTGGGTTGAGAAAGGTCAGTTGCTGGCAAATCTGCGCGACGACGAATATCGCATTCAGGTAGCCCAAGCCAAAGCCGAACTCAATAGCATTCAGCAAGAGCTAAAACGTGTCAAAGACATGGCCGAGCGCGACATGATCAGTGCCGATGCCTACGATAAGCTCCGCTTTCAAGCCGATACCTTGCAAGCACGCTACGATATGGCTGCGCTTAATCTCGCGGAAACAGAGATTCGCGCACCTATTTCAGGCTTCATCGCGACGCGTTATGCCAAACTTGGCAACATGATCAGCCAATATCAGCCACAAAAGCTATTTCACATTGTAGCTTTAGATGAACTGCAAGGTAACGTTCACTTGCCGGAGCGTGAGCTACAGTTCATTCAAGTGGGCCAAACTGCTGAGCTGAAAGTCAGCGCCCTGCCTGGACAAACTGTGATGGCAAAAGTTGATCGCATTAGCCCTGTCGTGGACACACAGTCAGGTACCTTCAAAGTAGTACTCAGCGTTGCCAACCCAGATACTGCGTTGAAAGCCGGTATGTTTGCGCACGTAAAACTACATTACGCGACCCATGAAGACGCGATTACCGTGCCTCGTTATGCCGTGCAAAGTTTAGATGGCAAGCACAGTGTGTTCACGGTCGACGCAGAGGGTGTAGCGCACAAAGTCGATGTTGAACTTGGCTTTGAAGACGAAACCCACGTCGAAATTATCAATGGTGTAAACGCTGGTGAACAGTTAGTGGTCAGCGGTCAAGCCAATTTAAAAGATGCCGCCTTGGTTGAAGTTATTGCAACTAACGAGAGCGAGCAACAATCATGAGCCTAGCCAAATTAGCAGTACGGCGGCCGGTTACGGTCGCCATGTTTACCCTCGCAGTATTGCTTTTTGGCATGGTCTCGTTAGGCCGCATCCCAGTTACCTTACTGCCTGATTTATCTTATCCAACACTTACCGTGCGCACTGACTACCCCGGCGGCGCGCCAGGTGAAGTTGAACAACTGGTCAGTAAGCCCATTGAAGAAGCTTTAGGTACAGTCAAAGGCGTGCGCCGTATCGAGTCGATTTCTCGTGCGGGTCAAAGTGATGTGCTGCTCGAGTTTGCTTGGGGCAGTGACATGGATATGGCCAGCCTCGACGTGCGCGAAAAAATGGACTTAGTTCCCTTGCCGCTTGACCTTGAGAAGCCAACCCTACTGCGCTTCAATCCCGCAGAAGAGCCAATCTTTCGTTTAGCTTTGGGTTATGCCGAGATAGCGGACCCGAATGTCGATGAACTTAAGCGCTTACGTACCTTTGCCGAGGAAGAGCTGAAACGCCACCTCGAAGCGGTCGAGGGCGTAGCTTCGGTGCGCCTTGGCGGTGGTCTTGAAGATGAAATTCAAGTCTTAGTGAATGAGCAACAAGCGACACAATTGCAAATTCCAATGAGCCTGATTTTGCAGCGCTTAAAAGACGAGAACATCAACCTCTCCGGTGGTCGTCTCGAAGCGCAGCGCGCTGAATACCTCGTGCGAACACTGAATCAATTTGAAGATCTAGATGATATTCGTGGTATCTACATCGCTACCCGTAACGACCGCCCTATCCTTTTACGCGACGTTGCCGAAGTAACAAATAGCTACAAGGAACGTGACTCCATCAGCCGCGTCGCTGGCCGTGAAGCGGTTGAAGTCTCACTTTACAAAGAAGGCGATGCCAATACCGTTCAAGTGTCTAAAGCAATTCAGAACCACCTCGCCTATCTACAGCAACGCGAGGTTATTCCGAGCCAATACCAAGTAGCACCCATCTCTGATCAGGCGGTGTTTATTCAAGCCGCCATTGCTGAAGTGCGTGACGCCGCTATTTTCGGTGGCTTGCTCGCTATGGTGATTATTTACCTGTTCTTGCAGCGCTTGTGGCCGACCGTGATTATTTCCATGGCCATTCCGGTCTCGATCATTGCTACCTTTAACCTGATGCACGGTTATCAAATTTCGCTCAACATGATGTCACTTGGCGGTATTGCGCTCGCGGTCGGTATGTTGGTGGATAACGCCATCGTGGTATTGGAAAATATTGCGCGACACAACGAGGAAACTGACGTCGCCACTGCCGCAGAACAAGGCACTAGTGAAGTTACCGGAGCAATTATCGCTTCGACCTTGACCACCATGGCGGTGTTCTTCCCATTAGTTTTTGTTGAGGGACTTGCCGGGCAGCTATTTGCGGACCAAGCGCTTACCGTGACTTTCTCGCTCTTAGCATCATTGTTAGTCGCGCTTACCTTAATTCCGATGTTATCCGCCAAGCAAAAAAGTGCCGATGCAGCGATTACTGCACAGCAACATTTTGCCCCAGCGCAACAGCGCAAAGGCTGGCGGTTTTGGGTAATGGCCCCACTGCTGCTGATTTTCCGTTGGGTACCGCTAGCGATCGTCAGCGTCCTAGTCTTTATCTGGCGCGGTTTCGCGAAGCTTTTAGGTTATGCGGTGGGGCCGCTGCTCAAAGGCTTTGATTGGAGCTATCAACGCTTAGCAAGCGCCTACCAGAGCCTACTCAACACAGCATTAGCGAACGCCAAAGCGACTCTTGCTGTTATTGTGGTAGTTGCCGCAGCTTGCTATGCGTTACTGCCGCACCTACCGGTCAGCCTTCTACCGAGTATGGCGCAAGGCGAATTCTACGTTGAGGTAGAGCTGCAACCGGGGGCGACTATTGAGGAGACCGACGCGGTCTTAACCGGCTTAGCTCAGCATCTTGAAGCCAACACTGAGCTCGCGCAACACGTTGAAAAAGCCTATAGCATCGCCGGTACCGGCAGTTTATTAAACGCTTCACCTGGCCAAAATGGCAACCAATGGGGCCGCTTTAATGTGGTCATGAAAGACGCAAGTGATGTCTTTGCCGAAGAGCGCGTACAAAACTATTTGCGCAACTATGTGCAGCGTATTCCGGGCGTGAGCGTTAAGCTGGGGCGCCCTGAACTGTTCAGTTTTAGCAGTCCAATGGCGATTGAAATCACGGGCTATGACCTCGACTTATTGCAGCAAGCAGCCAACCAAGTTGCCGCAGCTCTTGCCGAAGACGCCCGCTTCACTGATATCCGTAGCAACATGGCCGAAGGTCAACCTGAAATTGCGGTGTTTTTTGACCATGCACGCCTCGCCCAATATGGCTTAACCAGTGCCACGGTTTCAGAGTTATTGGCTACCAAAATTGGCGGTCGTGTGGCGACACAGTTTAGTCTCGAAGATCGCAAAATCGATATCTTGGTGCGCAGCCAAGCGCAAGACCGTGATTCACTTCGTGACTTACAACTGATGGTGGTGAACCCTGGTGCCGAACGTGAAATTCCGCTGCAAGCGGTCGCCGACATCCAACAAATCGTCGGTCCGAGTGAAATTACCCGCCTTGACCAAGAACGCACCGCTATCGTCAACGCCAACTTGGCCTATGGCGACCTTGGTGCCGCGGTACAAGCGGCTGAACAAATATTGGCCGACATGCAGTTGCCACTGACCGTTGAGGCGCAGATTGCCGGGCAAAACGAAGAAATGCAGCAGTCGTTTAAATCACTGCAAATGGCGCTCGCGCTGGCCGTATTCTTGGTTTATCTAATCATGGCCTCGCAGTTTGAATCATTACTGCATCCGTTTTTCATTTTGTTCAGCGTGCCACTCGCCGGTGCGGGTTCGGTGCTAGGACTCTACCTGCTGAATACTGAATTAAGCGTCATCGTGTTTATTGGCTTGATTATGCTTGCGGGTATCGTGGTCAATAATGCGATTGTTCTGGTTGACCGCATTAACCAGTTACGGCAGCAAGGCGCCAGTCGTTACGACGCGGTTTTCCAAGCTGCGCAGCAGCGCCTACGGCCGATACTGATGACCATGTTCACCACCGTCTTGGGGCTCTTGCCACTTGCTTTGGGTCTCGGCGAAGGTGCCGAAATCCGCGCCCCTATGGCGATTAGTGTCATTGCCGGCCTACTGTTCTCGACCTTGCTTACCCTACTGTTTATTCCATGCTTGTATTTGCTGGTAGACCGTAAACGAGTTGAGCACACGCCTGCTAGCACAGCAGCAACTGGGGAGACGCAAGCATGAGCGCGGCAGAAATTGGCGCAAGCTTAGCGCGGTTGGCGCTAAAACGCCCTGTTACCATTTGTATGCTGTTTATTTCAATGCTGCTGTTAGGCGCGATCAGTTCGCGCCTATTGCCGCTGGAAAAGTTTCCCGGCATCGAAATTCCAGAAATGGTAGTCACCGTCCCCTACCCAAATTCCAGTCCGGCCGAGGTCGAGCGTTTAATCACCCGACCGTTGGAAGAAGCGCTGGCGACCATTACCGACATTAAGCGTATGCGTTCGTTTTCCACCAGCGACAACGCGCAAGTCGTGTTGCAGTTTGAGTGGGGCGAAGACATCAATTCAAAAAGTATTGAAGCGCGCGAAAAGGTCGATGGCATAAAACATCTCTTGCCAGACGACGTGGAACGCATCCAAGTCATGCAATTCAATACTGAAGACATGCCGGTGTTCCAACTGAGGATTTCGAGTCAGCGTGATTTGAATAACGCCTATGACTTGCTCGATCGCAGCCTAAGACGGCCGATTGAACGCGTGGATGGCGTCTCACAAGTGACACTTTATGGTGTTGAAAAACAGCAAATTGTCATTCGTTTAGACCAAGCAAAACTGTTGCAGCACCGCCTCTCGGCGGCCGATATTACTGCGCGTTTGCGCGCAGCTAACTTTTCTCTTACGGCGGGTTATATTGAGAACGAAAACGAGCGTATTTTGGTAAATCCGGTTGGTGAATTCCAATCGGAATACGAAATTCGCCAGTTCCCGATAACGTCACAGTTAAAACTTGGCGACATCGCTACCGTACAACGTGAGATGCCACGCAAAACCGACGGGCGTCACCTCGACCAAGTCTATGCCATTGGTATGGACGTATTCAAAGAGTCCTCACAGAACTTGGTCGAAGTCTCCGACCGTGTGCGGGCCGTCGTGGATGAGATCCGCAATGACCCGCAGTTTGATGGCATTAATTTGTTCGTTATGGACGACACCGCCGCAAGTGTGAAAACCTCTTTGCATGACTTACTGCTTGCGGGCCTGATCGGTGCCGGTTTGTCGTTCATCGTGCTGTTCTTATTCTTACGTAACATCGTGACCACGCTGGTGGTGGTGCTATCCGTACCCATCGCTATTTGTATCGCTTTGGGCGGCATGTACTTTCTTGGCTATTCACTCAATGTTTTAAGCTTGATGGGGTTAATGTTAGCCATCGGTATGCTGGTCGACAATGCGGTGGTAATAACCGAAAGTATCCAATATGAAGTTGAACAAGGTTTGCAAAGCGAGCAAGCGACCTTGCAAGGCGTTGGCAACGTCTCGCTAGCTGTGCTGGCGGGTACTTTAACCACCGCCATTGTGTTCTTGCCGAATATCTTCGGCAAAAAGATCGATATCACAATCTTCCTAGAGCACACGGCAGTAGCGATTTGCTTGTCGCTCCTTGCATCATTGCTGATTGCGCAAACGCTGATTCCATTGTTAGCTAGCAAACTGACCAAAGTCATGGGCAGCAAAAAGCCACAACATCGCCCTTCTCGCTATCGTAAAGCATTGCAATGGAGTTGGCGCCATCCGCGTTGGACAGGCTTGTTCGCCGTCTTAATTTTGGCAACGATAGTCATTCCTTTGGGGGCAGTCTCGGGGGACCAACAAGACGAAGGCTTTAATGACCGACTGTTTCTTAACTATAACTTGCATCAGCAATACAGCTTGGCCGAAGTCGAAGCCGAAGTCGCGCGCATGGAGGAATTCCTCTACGCCAATCAAGACGCTTTCTACATTGATGCAGTCTACAGCTACTACACGCCGAACTATGCGATTTCGACCTTGTTGATGAAGCCAGATCGTCCGGTGAAAATGAGCGAGCTAATGAATCAAATGCGTGAGCAATTCCCCAAAATGCTGCGCAGCGAGCCGCAATTTGGCTGGGGTGGTGGCGGCGAAGGCGTGCGCATTACGCTCAATGGCCAATCGACCGAAGTACTGCAAGAACTCAGTGCCCGCTTTATTCCGCTGTTAGCGTCGATTGAAGGCTTGAATGACCTACGCAGCGAAACCGATGCCGGGCAGTTTGAGTATTTAGTGACCATTGATCGAGAGCGTGCACACAATCTTGGTTTAAGCTCCGCTGCCGTGGCGCAGCAATTGGCGACGGCGTTGCGCGGCAATCGGTTGCGCTCGTTCCGCGGTGACCTGAATGGCGAAGTCCCCTTGCGGATTGCCTTTGACAAAGACTTGGAAACATCGCTCGAAGCCTTGCAGAATCTACCCATTAGCCAAGTCGATGGACGCACAGTGCCATTAGCTGCAGTGGCTGACTTTCGCATTGAGCCGCGCCTGGGCGCTATTCGTCGACTCGACCGCCGCACCTCGTTGGCTATCCAAGCCAACTTGAATAGCGACGAACTGACGCTTGACCAAGCACGGGAACAAATCACCACGCTGCTCAATCAAGTTACCCTACCGGATGGTTATACTTGGTCGCTTGATGGTAGCTTCCAGCGTCAGCAAGAAGCCGAGAACGTCATGCTGGTCAACACGTTGCTTGCAGTGGTGATGATTTACATTGTTATGGCGGCGTTGTTTGAGTCGGTGCTGTTACCTACCTCAGTGATCACCTCGTTACTGTTCTCTATCGTCGGCGTGTTCTGGGCACTGATGCTCACTGGCCAAAGCATGGACGTGATGGCGATGATAGGTATTCTGATCCTAATGGGAATCGTGGTGAACAACGGCATTGTCTTGGTCGACCGTATCAATCAGATGCTCGCCGCAGGTCATAGCTTGGAAGAGGCAGTGATTGAAGGCAGTGTGAGTCGTTTACGACCGATCCTGATGACCGTGGCAACAACCGTCTTGGGCTTAGTGCCGTTGGCCTTTGGTACGACGCAAATCGGTGGCGACGGCCCGCCGTACGCACCGATGGCGATCTCGATTATTGGTGGCTTGCTACTATCGACGCTCACCAGTCTGTTCCTCGTACCCTACGTGTACGCTCGCTTACTTTGGTGGCGTGAGCGCTGGCACGCGCTGAAAGCACGCGCCAGAGGTATGGTCGACCGTATCGGTTTAGTCAAGTAACTCGCGGTTTGCGCGATCTAAGTCGGCTGGCGTATCAATGCCAGCCGGCGGATTGGCAATCGCCTCGGCGACGTGAATACGTTCGCCGTACCATAACACACGCAACTGCTCGAGCGACTCAATGGCTTCTAACGGGCTCGGCTCCCACTCCACATAACGCCAGACAAAACCGGCGCGATAAGCGTAAATACCGATATGGCGCATATAGGCTGCCTGCTCACCGATTTTGTCATGGCTCAAAGCATCTCGTTCGTAAGGGATAGGCGCCCGCGAAAAATACAATGCATAGCCGTTCGCATCCGTAACAACTTTCACCGCATTCGGATTTTTCACTTCTTCTAAATTGCTAATCGGCACCGCTAAGGTAGCCATTTGTGCCGCGCGTTGATTCATTAAGTTATCGGCAACTTGGCGAATAATTTCCGGCGGAATAAAGGGCTCATCACCCTGCACATTTACCACGACTTGATCGTCCGCGATAGCTAAGTAATCAATGACTTCGGCGATACGTTCCGTTCCGGATTGATGGTGACTTGCGGTCAGCATGGCACGGCCACCAAAAGCTTCAACAGCGTCAACAATGCGCTGATCATCCGTGGCGACAATCACTTCTGCGGCACCCGCCGCAGCCGCGCGTTCGTAAACCCGCTGGATCATCGATTTATTGCCAATCATGGCGAGTGGCTTACCCGGTAATCGGGTTGAGGCATATCGTGCTGGAATAATTACGGTGAAACTCATTTCGGCAGTTGCTCCAAATCAGCAGCGCTTAGCTCACGCGCTTCGCTACGAAGTAAAAAAGGAATATCGTCTCGCACCGGATAAGCCAAGCGATCGCCGCGACAAATTAGCTCTGCGGTCGCAGCGTTCCAAACCAGCCTACCTTTACATAACGGGCAGGCAAGGAGTGCGAGCGTACGTTCATCAAGTGCCATGGTGAAACCTCTCAAGCGCAGCATCAAGCTGCTGCCAGAAAGTATCTGGCAACTGTGCTGCTACGGGTAAATAATAGCAATGTTCGCTAGCAAATGAGCGCCATTTCGTCGCATCTTTCTCAGTCATTAAAATAACGTCGTAGTCACGCAATTCTTTTGCGTCGTTTGCCGTGAAGGCGTAGTGGTCTGGATAGGCCTTGCAGGTCATGTTGCGCGCTTCTAGCCCTTGCACGGTATCGAAAAAGCGTTGCGGATTGCCGATACCCGCGAGTGCGAGTGTACGCCCTTCCGGTAACTGTTCACAACGGCTGTCATCATGCACTCGGCGCCAACCCTGGCTGTGTAACTGCATGGTGAATCCGTCAAGTTGTGGTGCTTCGCCATTCACAATCACTGCGTCGACATTCTGCAGCCGTGAAGCGTTCTCCCGCAAAGGGCCAATAGGCAAACACCAACCATTACCGAGCCCGCGTTTGGCGTCGATGACGGCAATTTCAAACTGCCGAGGTAACCGGTAATGCTGGAGGCCATCGTCACTAATAATGACGGTGGTTTCTGGCGCTTGAGCTAAGATTTGCAGTGCCGCAGCAACGCGATTCGGCGCTACCACGACTGGAACTTGTGCGCGCCGCGCGAGCAGTAAGGGTTCATCGCCGCACGCTTGCGCGGCGGTCGTTGAGGTTACGGTCAATGGAAAAGGTCCCTTGCCGCCATAGCCCCTCGAGATAATCGCAGGTTTTTCGCCTTGTGCCTGCAAGTGCTGCACTAACGCCAGAGTGACAGGGGTTTTTCCGGTGCCACCAACAGTAATATTGCCAACCACAATGACCGGCACCGGTAACGGCTTCGGCGGGTTCGCCAGCACTGCTTTACGACGCCATCGACTGACCAGCACGAACAACCCGTGCAGCGGTAACAAGAGCCACAACCACCAAGTAACGCGCCGTCGGTACCAAGCGTCGGTGAGTGCCATTAGCCAAGCTCGCCGCTAAATTGCAGGCTGTACAGCTGGTAGTAGGCACCCTCTTGCTCTAACAGTGCTTGATGGCTACCACGTTCCACCACGCCACCGTCTTCCAAGACGAGAATTTCATCCGCTTTCTCAATCGTCGACAAGCGATGCGCAATCACGATCGATGTGCGATTTTTTTGTAAGGTTTGCAGCGCAGTTTGAATATGTCGTTCTGATTCGGTATCCAGCGCCGAGGTGGCTTCATCCAAAATCAAAATGGGTGCGTCACGCAGCAGCGCTCGCGCAATCGCGATGCGTTGACGTTGACCGCCTGACAGCATCACACCATTTTCGCCAACCATGGTGTCGAGGCCATTCGGAAGGTTATCGGTAAACTCAGTGACATAAGCTAACTCGGCAACTTCGCGTAGCCGCTCAGGCGAAATCTCACCACGCGCACCGTAGGCGATATTGTTGGCAATCGTGTCATTGAACAGCGTCACATGTTGCGACACAAGGGCAAACTGGCGGCGCAACGATTTCAATTTGTAGTCATAGATGTCGACACCGTCGAGCTTGATGACGCCCTCCTGCGGCGTGTAAAAACGCGCAAGAAGATTCGAGATCGTTGACTTACCACTACCGGAACGCCCCACGAGAGCTAGTGTCTTACCCGGTTCAACATGGAAGCTGACATCGTTCAATGCCGGCGACTCGGTGTCATCATAGCTAAAGGTGACATGCTCAAAGCGAATATCGCCTTGCGCTCGGTCGAGCTGTTTTTTTCCTGAATCATCTTCTGCTTTCTCGTCGAGAATACTGAAGATGCTCTGCGCCGCGGCGATACCACGTTGGAAGTCGCTGTTGACGGTGGTCAGCTGCTTCAATGGGCGTAACAGCATGATCATCGCAGTCAGCATGGTAGTAAATGCACCCGCGGTCAGTTGCTCGAGCATCTCTGGATAGCTTGCAAGAACGAGCACCATCGACAAACTGAATGAAGCAATCAACTGAATCACAGAGGTACTCAGCGTTTGCGCGTTAACCAGTTTCATATGCTGATTTCGGGTGAAGTCGGTCACTTTCTCGAAGCGCTTTGACTCGCGTTTCTGCCCTTCGTACATGACCACTACTTTGTGGCCGTTGAGCATTTGCTCCGCGGTCGTGGTGACATCCCCCATAGCGTTTTGAATACGGTTGGAGACTTTACGGAAGCGTTTTGATACCACTGAGACAATTTTGGCAATAATTGGGCCTATCAATAAAAATACTAGTGACAACAACCAGCTATGATAGAACATTAATGCCAATAGGCCGATTACATAGGCACCCTCTCGGATCAACACAATCACCGCACGGCTGCTGGCCTCGGCTACTTGTTGGGTGGTGTAGGTCAATTTAGAAAGTAAGTCACCCGTCGAATGCCGGTCATGAAACGAAACTGGTAACTTGACCAAATGGTCAAAGAGTTGCTGACGTAAAGACGTCACAACTCGAAAGCCAACCCAATTGAGGAAGTAAGTCGAGATAAAATTAAAAAGACCGCGCAGAATAAAAATGAACGGCACAAAAATGGCCCCGTAGAGCAAAATCTTAGGATCGCTCTGGGTTAAACCGTCATCAATAAGCGTTTGAATTTGGGAGAGAAAGAAGGTGTCGACGGCAGCGTAGCCAATCATGCCAAAAATAGAAAAAATAAACGCCGCACGATAGGGCTTAATGTAGCCAAGTAAACGGCGGAAGGTCTTTTGTTTTACTGTCTCTGCACTCATGCAATAGCTTCTAATGGCAAATCATAGGTTCATTCTAACCGTTTTCTGCGGTTACTGGCTAGTTTCCGCGTCAAACCAATAACCTAGTGCCGCTGAAAATGGCTGCTCTAACCACCATGTTACACCGTCGGTGTACAGGGTTATCTGCCCGCCTCGCGCCGTGTCGACGAGGGCAACTTTTAGATCCTTATAGGTGGACACAACCTGTTCATGTGGGTGGCCATAGGCTGAATTGCGTCCGCGGCTCAGCAGTGCAACGGCAGGCTGCACATGCCGGACAAAATAACTCTCAGAAGAACTTTTACTGCCATGATGCGGCACCAGTAAAATATCAGCCTGTAATGGCGCCAGTTCAGCTAACAATTGACGCTCTGAGCGCTTTTCAATGTCACCGGTAACCAATACTTTGACCTGCCCTAGCTTGAGTAACAGCACACAGGAGCTGTTGTTACTATGGTTGCCGCGTAGGCTTGCTTGGCGAGGATGTAGAACCTGCCAAGAAACACCGCGCCAACTGCCCTGCTGCCCAGCCAAACAAGGTGCGCCATGGCTCCCGCCATACCAGCGCAGCTGCGGGTAAGCCGAAGTTAGAGTTGCATAACCACCTTCATGGTCACGATCGGTATGGGTAATGAAACCGACTTCAGGACGCAAGCGACGCGCATCTAGGAATGGCACAATCACGCGTTTCGCCATTGAGCCATGTCCGTCCCAGCTTGCTCCCGTATCAATGAGCAGCGCATGCCCTTGCCGTTCCAGCACCATGGCACTGCCTTGTTCGACGTCTAATACGTGTAATTGGTAGGTGGCACTTGGTGGCATTGCCTGAGTCACCAGAAAGGCAAAACTAAGCGCGGTGCAAGCGAGCAAACGCCAACGCCAGCGCAGCGGCAACACCAGCAGTGTCACACCCACAGCTAACCAGGGCCAAGGCGGCAAGTTTACTGCTGGCAGCCATTGCCACGGTTGCGCAGCTAGGGAGCTGAGCGCCGGCCACAATTGCGCTAACGGCCAAATGGCGAGGGCAAACCACCACTGCGCCCAAGCGGTCTGTGCGAGAACCGTAAAACCGAGCCCTACCAAGCCTACCGGCACTACCCAAAAACTTACCAAGGGCACCACGAGCAAATTGGTCAACGCTGCAGCGCTGGCGACGCCGCCGAAGCTAGCGGCCATGACAGGCACAAACAGCAGGGTGATCAGCCATTCAAAACGCCAAAGCGCACGTAGTTTGGCCCACCGTCCTCGATATGTTGGCCAGCGCCAGCTCATCCATAAAATACTCAGAACTGCGCCCACTGAAAGCCAAAACCCCATACTTAGCGGCGCCATGGGCTGCAGCAAAATAACCACCACCACAGCTCTTAGCAGTACACGCCAAGAACTCACCCGGCAGGCGTAGGCTTTATGCCACCAAATCACCGACAACATCAATAATGCGCGTAAGGTGGCAATGGCAAATCCAGCCAACCATGCGTACAGAAGTGCCAATGGCAACGCAAACCAAGGGGTGAGCGACCACAAGTTCAACTGTTCACGGCGCCCACGCTTGCGCTGAGTTCGCGCCAATAGTTGCCAAGCCAGTGCGAAAGCGAACCCTGTGACCAAGTATAGATGCATGCCTGAAATGGCCAACAGGTGTGCGAGCCCCGTGCGCTGCACAACCTGCCAATCGTCGTGGTTTAAGGCGAAGCGCTCGCCAACTAGCAGCGCCAACAACACCCCCGCTAACGGCACATCGGTAAGTGCACGCTGTAGTTCGTTCACCAAGCGCTGGCGAATGGTGGGCGTGGCGGTTAGCAGTTCACCATGCCGAATGGTACCGAGAGCTTGGATATTCTGCCCAAGTAAATGACGATGATAGCGCATGCTGCCCTGATTCCGTGTACCTTGTGGCGCTTTCAAGCGCGTCAACATGCGCCAGCGTTCACCTTGTCGTGGCATGCGTTGTGGACCATCGGCATGCGGCTCGTACCAATACAGACGCAACTGCTGAGGGGCTGGTTGGGATAGTTCGGTAGGACTCATGAGCACGTTTGCGGTAACACGCCAAGAGGCTGGCGAAGTCGCCGTCACTTCACTCACTTGTAACGTAAGCGTGACATCTTGCTGAAACCAATCCGCCGCAACTTGCCGGCTTGTCAGCAAATAAGCGTTGCCAGCGCCCCAAAGAATACCGCACAATACGCCCCCTAAAAAAAAGCTTGGAAGCCGTGTACAATAACTAAGCAAGATGCAAAAGCTGGCCAAGATCGCAAGTAGCGTCAGCTGCACAACATCGGCTGGGTGATGGAAATAGAAACTTAGGGCGAAACCGCCGAGAAATGCGCACAACCACCTATCCATGGATGTTGTACCTTATTGTCGCAAATTAAACTTTAAAGGAACGAGCCCGCGAACTATGCCGAGAAAGTTTTTTCAACGCATCATGCCAAACCATGAGGCCATCAAAAGTAGCCGCAGTTTGAAAATCTTTGGCAGACTGCTGCACGATGCCAACCTCTGGCACTTAAATCGCCGCTCTGCCTCTGGCGCCTTTGCCATTGGTCTGTTTTGCGCGTTTATTCCAGTGCCCTTTCAAATGGTACTGGCCGCCGCACTCGCTATTCCGTTTCGTGTCAATCTACCGCTATCGGTAGCGCTGGTCTGGGTTTCCAACCCCATTACGATGCCGCCACTATTTTATTTTTGCTATGTGGTTGGCACTTGGATTATTGGTGCCCCGTCGCAACCGTTCCACTTTGAGCTTTCCTGGCAATGGCTTGCTGACAGCATTACCACCTTAGGACCCGCGTTTTTGCTTGGCTGCTTAGTGCTGGGCACGCTCGCCAGTTTTATCGGTTACTTCGTTATACGACTTCTGTGGCGGCAGTCGGTGGTGAGCGCATGGCAAGCACGCGCCCATCGCTTTAAGAAGAAATAGCGTCAACCACCTCAATGCGAGCCGCCTGCCAAGCAGGATAGAGCGTGGCGAGCAGACTCAAGATAAAAGCCACTGCCGCAACCAACACGATATCGACGGTTTGAATTAAAACCGGGATGCGATCGACAAAATAAACATCACTCGCGAGCAATGTACCACCACTGAGTGATTCCAGCGCCGCTAGCAAGGTCGGCAAGCTTAAACTCAAGGCACCCCCGGCCAATACCCCGAAACACACACCTACCGCGCCATTTTGGATACCCTGCAGCATAAAAACTTTAACCAAACTGCCCCGTCGTAGACCCATGGTACGCAGAATACCGATATGGCGACGCTTTTCTTGTACCGTCATCACGAGCGTAGAGACAATATTGAAACAAGCGACCGCCAAGACCAAAATCAACACCAAGTACATCACTACTCGGACCATTTGAATATCACGATAAAGGTGGCCCTGAGCGCGCATCCAGTGATCAAGATAAACATAATCACGCAACTGATAGCCGATTTCATTGGCAATACGCTCAGCAGCGAATAAATCAGTGACCTCAAGCTCTACGCCCGTAACGCCACGCTCTAAACCTATTAGGCTGCGCGCCGTAGCCAAGTTTACGTAGGCCAGTTGGTGGTCGACCTGACCACCAAAACGAAATAGTCCCACTACTTCTAAACTCACTCGTTTCGGTGCTTGGAAGCCGCGTTCTGATGCCACCACAAAGCGCACATTGTCACCCTCGCTCACACCTAGCTTTGCCGCCAAGCCTGTCCCCAACACCACTGACTTCGGCTGTTGCAACGCTTGCCATGCTGTCGCAGGCATATACTCAGCAATCGCTTGCGTTTGCTCAGGCGCAATACCATTGACTTGTACGCCGACAAATTCACGCCCCTGCTGCACTAAAGCCTGGGTGCGGATACTGGCCCGTGCAGCAGTCACTTCTGGGTGCTGCGCAGCCAAATCAAAAATCATCTCAGGGTATTCGAGCGCGCCTTCAACGGCGCGAAACTCTACATGCGGAACTAGTTTAAGAAATCGCTCTTCGAGCACTTGGCCAAAACCATTCATGACGCTAAGGCCGACAATAAAAACCATGCAGCCGAGAGCTATCCCGAGGGTTGACGATGCTGAGATAAACGATAAAAAGCGACTGCGCTCACGGCCACGCCGAAACCGTCGTGCTAACAACCATGCCAAGCGCCATTGTGCCAGCATCAACTCACCACCTGCTGTGGCTGTAACTCGCCTTGTTGCAACACCACTTGGCGCGGCAGGCTAGCGGCTAGCTGTTGATCATGGGTGACGATGACAAAACAGGTCTGCATTTCGCTATTCAGCTCACGCATCAATTGCAGTACCTGTTGAGCACTTTCATCATCGAGATTGCCGGTCGGCTCATCCGCCAAAATCAACGCAGGTTTATTGGCCAGCGCCCGTGCGATAGCGACCCGTTGCCGTTCGCCACCTGAGAGTTCCGCGGGACGATGTGTACCGCGTTGTGCTAGGCCCACACGCGCTAATAGCTCGGTGGCTCGCGCTCTTGCCTGTTGCGCCGACTGGCCTTGGATCAAGAGCGGCATCGCGACATTTTCAAGCGCGGTAAATTCCGGTAGCAAATGATGAAACTGATAAATAAAACCGAGCTGTTGATTGCGCCAATCGGCGAGCGCGCGCGGCGACCACTTGGCTATATCTTGACCACGAAAAAGAATGGTACCGCTGCTCGGTTGGTCGAGTCCGCCCATGCAATGTAGCAAGGTGCTTTTTCCCGATCCTGAACTACCCACAATCGCCAGCAGCTCACCATCGTTGAGGGTCAAGTTGACATCTTGCAACACCTTTAAATCATGGTTGCCGTCCCAGTAGCTCTTGCTAACATGCTCACAACGAAGAAGTTCCTGTGCCATCATTCCTCACTCATAACGCAATGCTTGTGCGGGCAACATGCGGCTTGCTTGCCAAGCAGGAAACAGCGTTGCCAAAAAAGTTAATAATAGTGCTGCGAGCACGGTGCCCGCGACTTGTGTGGCATCGACGATGACAGGCAAGCCGGTCGGACCGGCAAAGCTTAAATCCAGCCCCAACGCCTGTAACAGCCCATTCATATTCAGTGCAACGACAAGCCCTAACAGCAAGCCAACGAGGCTGCCCAAGGTGCCGGTAACGAGGCCTTGCAACACCACCATGCGGCGCACGCGAAACGGTGCTAAACCCATGGTTTGTAATACTGCGATATCGGACCGTTTGTCTTGCACCACCATCATTAACGACGAAATGATATTAAACGCCGCTACGGCAATAATTAGCCCTAGCATTAGGTTAACCATGCGCTTTTCCATGCTCACGGCATCAAATAAATGACCATAGCTGTCACGCCAACTCGTCAACACCAAGTTATCATTAAGCTCTGGTTCGAGCTGAGCTGCGGCATCTAGAGCTTGAAACGGGTCAGCAAAGTAATAGCGTAACCCAGATACCTGTTCCGGCGCCATCCGCAAAATACGTGCGAGATCGGCGCCATGCATCACCAGTAGATGCTTATCTGCTTCTGATTGCATGCGCACGATGCCACTCACTGTGACTAAGCGCTGCGCTGGCAATAAACCAAGCGGTGTATAAATCCCGCCACCTGCGGCAATCAGGCGTAACTGCTGTCCAGGCCATACATTCAGCTGCTGCGCCAAGGCATAACCGAGAACGACATTGAACTGGCCTTCTACCAGCGCTAATTGGCCAGCATTCAAATGTTTTTGTAGCGGTTCTAACTGCACTGCCGCACCCGCTGCATTTGGAAAAATCCCTTGCACTTGCACCGCTTGCAGTTGCTGCGGCCCTTGCAGCACACCTGCAGTTGTCACCTCAGGCAGCAGTGCCTGCTGCCCCTTCTGCACCGGCAATGCGTCCGCCACTTGCTGCCAATCACTGAGGCCTTGCTCGTCACGAATTTCAAGTTGCGGGACCACGGTTAGAATGCGCTGTTTTAGTTCGCCTTCAAAGCCGTTCATTACTGAGCCCACTACGATCAAGGCCGCAACGCCCACGACAATACCGACCAGCGATACTCGTTGAATAAAGCGCGTAAAGCGTTGACCATGGCGAGCACGGCTATAGCGAAGGCCTAAAAATAGCGTTAACGGCTGGTACATGTGTTCTCTAGTTGATAGTGAAGGTAGCGCTGCAAGCATAAAGAAATCTGCGCACTGATCCAAGTGAGAGTTTCAGGTATACTTTCAGCCACTTGAGATGTAACCAAAGCAGGACCTATGAGCAAGGCATCGATCCTAACGCCCCCTAAACCACCTTCGGCACGCACAGATATTACTTGGCAAGGGCTCGCCGGCAGTAGCGTAGCGCTCGCACTTGCTGAACTTATCGACCAACATGATAAGCCGGTGCTTATTGTGACGCCTGATGCGCCGCAAGCGCACCGCTTAGAACATGAGATGCAATACCTGAGTCGCAAAGGCGATCAGGTGATGGTTTTTCCCGACTGGGAAACCTTGCCCTATGACAGCTTCTCGCCGCATCAGGATATTATCTCTGAACGCTTGAGTGTGTTGGCAGCCTTGCCAACGATGCAAAGCGGTGCGCTCATTGTGTCGCTCAATACGCTCATTCAACGCATTGCTCCTGTTGACTATGTCAGCGGGCAAGCGTTACAGGTAAGCAAGGGTCAACAACTCGATGGCCATAAATTACGCCAACGTTTAGAGCGTGCTGGTTACCGTCATGTAAACCAAGTCATGGAGCACGGTGAGTTTTGTGCGCGTGGTTCACTGCTCGATCTCTTCCCGATGGGCAGCAGTTCGCCGTTTCGTATTGACTTCTTTGACGACGAAGTGGATTCGATTCGAACTTTCGATCCAGACACGCAACTTTCCGCTGAAGAAGTCGACGCCATCGACTTACTGCCAGCCCATGAATTCCCGACCACGCCCACCGCTATAGAGGGCTTCCGCGCCCGCTACCGCGATCTATTCGAAGCTTCGAATGAGCGTGACTCGGTTTATTATCAGGTATCACAAGGTCAGCTACCCGGTGGCGTTGAATACTATCTGCCGCTGTTTTTTGAAGCCACCGCAACGCTTTTCGACTATTTGCCCGAAGATGCCTTACTCGTCACCTTTGGTGATATTCAAGGCAGTCTTGACCAGCTCTGGCGCGACATCGAGCAGCGTTACGAGCAGCGTCGTTATGATCGCTTACGACCGTTGCTGCCACCGCAGCAAGTATTTATGGCGGTGGACCAACTCCATGGCCAATTTAAGCAACTGCCACGGATACGAGCCTTTGTACCCGATGATAAACCACAGCCGGGGCTACAGACCTTTGCCACGCAAACCATTGGTGAAGTGGCGCTCAATCATCAGCTAAAAGATCCGCTGCAAGCATTGCGGAAAAAGCTTAACGAACTCTTCAGTGCCGGCTATCGCGTGGTATTTGCCACCGAAACGGCGGGTCGCCGCGAGTCACTACGCGACCTATTAGCACCGCTGCAGCTTGACCTCGCAGAACTAAAGCATTTGCGTGACATGCACAACCATGAAGCGCGTTCGGCGATTACTGTGGCGCCGTTGGTCAATTCCTTTGTGCTAGATGATGAAAAACTCGCAGTCATTACCGAGACTGAGTTACTCGGCAATCGTATTGCGCAACGCCGCCGCCGCGATCAAAAAATAACGGTCACCAGCGAACAAATGGTCCGCAATTTGGCCGAACTTCGCCTTGGCCAACCGCTCGTGCACATTGACCATGGCGTCGGCCGCTATCAAGGCTTACAAACCATCGAAGCCGGCGGCATGACCACAGAATTTGTCACCATCGAGTACGCAAATAACAGCAAACTCTATGTGCCTGTTGCGTCCTTACACGTGCTGCAACGCTACAGTGGCGGCGAAGAAGCGCATGCGCCACTACATAAGCTTGGCAGCGATACCTGGGAGAAAGCCAAACGCCGAGCAGCCGAGAAAATTCGTGATGTCGCGGCCGAGTTACTCGACGTTTATGCCCAGCGCGAAGCAAAGCCTGGCTACCAGTATCAGCTTGATCACGCCGAATATCAGCGTTTTGCTAATAGCTTTCCGTTCGAAGAAACCGATGATCAGCAACAAGCCATCAGCGCTGTACTTGACGACATGCAGTCAACCCGAGCCATGGATCGCCTCGTCTGCGGTGACGTCGGCTTCGGTAAAACGGAAGTGGCGATGCGCGCGGCGTTTGTTGCCGTCAACGACAACAAGCAAGTCGCCGTGTTGGTACCGACCACCCTGCTCGCTCAACAACACTTTGAGAACTTCAAAGACCGCTTTGCCGATTGGCCAGTGCGTATCGAGGTATTATCGCGGTTTAAAACAGCTAAGCAGACACAAGCCATCCTTGCCGACGTCGAGGCTGGCAAAGTCGATATTGTTATCGGTACACATAAACTCTTGCAAGGCAGCATCAAATTTAGCGACTTAGGCCTATTGATTGTCGATGAAGAACATCGTTTTGGCGTGCGCCAAAAAGAGGCCATTAAACGCTTACGCGCCGACGTAGATATCCTGACCTTAACGGCGACGCCCATTCCGCGCACGCTCAACATGGCTATGAACGGTGTCCGCGATCTATCAATTATCGCCACGCCGCCAGCGAAGCGCCTCGCCGTAAAGACCTTCGTACGAGAATACGACGCGCCGACGATTCGAGAAGCGATCTTGCGTGAGATCCTGCGTGGCGGCCAGGTGTACTTTCTACACAATAACGTCGAAACCATTGAGAAAACTGCGCGTGATTTAACCGAGCTAGTACCCGAAGCGCGTATTACGATTGCGCACGGCCAAATGCGTGAGCGGGAGCTCGAGCGCATCATGTCAGATTTCTACCACCAGCGCTTTAACGTGTTGGTGTGCACGACCATCGTCGAGACCGGTATTGATGTACCCACCGCAAATACCATCATCATGGACCGCGCTGACCATCTTGGTTTAGCGCAAATGCACCAGCTACGTGGCCGTGTTGGGCGTTCGCATCATCAGGCTTACGCATATTTGCTGACACCACACCCCAAACGCATGACCAAAGATGCTTTGAAGCGTCTTGAAGCCATCGCCCAACTGGAAGATTTGGGGGCCGGCTTTATGTTGGCCACTCATGATTTGGAGATCCGGGGTGCCGGTGAACTGCTGGGTGACGAGCAAAGTGGACAAATCGAAACCATCGGCTTCACGCTCTATATGGATATGCTGGAACAAGCTGTAACCGCGCTACAAGAAGGCAAAGAGCCGGCGCTCGATTCTCTGCTAAGGAGTCAAAGTGAAGTTGACCTGCGCGTGCCAGCACTCTTGCCAGAAAGTTACATCGCCGACGTTACCTTGCGTTTAAGCATGTATAAGCGTATTGCCAGTGCCAATAACAGTGAAGAACTGCGGGCTTTACAGGTCGAAATGATCGACCGCTTTGGCTTATTACCGGACGCAGCCAAGAACCTTGTGCGCATCACTGAATTACGCAATCGCGCCGGTCAGTTGGGCATCCGCAAAATCGATGGCGGCCCGCAAGGCATTAGCCTCGAATTTGCTGAGGATACCAAGGTCAACCCGAGCTATTTGATTGAACTGATTCAAACTTATCCGCAGGACTACAAACTTGAAGGCCCTACGCGTTTACGTATTCTTGCCAAAATCAGCGATACTCAAGAGCGGATGAAACTGGTAGAGTCTGTGGTAAATGAGTTAGCCGAGAAAAGTGACAAAAATGCGTAAAGTAGGTAAGTCTCAACTTTTCAGTCGTTGTTTAACAACCCTTATGTTTGCAGCATTCGGGATGACCGCTACCGTACCCACAGCGACCGCGGCAGAGCTACCGAATGTACCGCAAGATCTTTGGCGGTGGTTCGAAATTGAGGTGTTGGTTTTCAAGCACAACGATGCCGATAGTGCTATCGAACAGTTTCCTTGGCAAGCACCTAGCGCTGCGACCGGGGCTTATGAGCCCTTAGTTGATTATTACGTACCTGACATTACGGCAGCCCTCGCTGGCCTGCCGCGTTGTGCGCCGCCCCCCTTAAAGCCAAACTTTGCTTCTACCGATTTGTGGTGCGTAAACACCTATGAGCTCGATCCGCTGTTACCGCAGAACTGGCAACGCCGCGAACGTATGCTGGCCACGTTTTCACGCGCACCTGAACGCGTTATCGATGGCTCAGGTGGTGATGTGACGGTGGCAAACCAACCGTTTATTGCGCCTGCTGAACAGTTAGAACTCACCGAGATGCGTCAGCAAATCATTCGGCGTGGGGTAGGCACACCACTGTTGCACATGAGTTGGTATCAGCCGGTGTTTGGCCTAGATGAGCAATTTAAGGTCCGCTTGTTCGGCGGCGAAAACTTCGGCCAGCGCTTTGCGCCATCTGGCTATTTGTATAGCGAATCAATCGCTGAACCTGAGGTATTACCGCTTGCTGAGCGACTTGAACGCCTGCTTACCCAGCAACAACAAGGGCAATTACAATTCAACGCACGCGCTGAAGATGAACCGCTTGCACCGCCGCCTTTACTCGTCCGTGAGGCAGGTGCTCCAGCGGTGTGGGAGCTTGATGGCACCGTGCATATTTATCTGGTTGGTAACTACTTACATATCGCCAGTGAACTTGAATTGCGCGAACCGCATAGCGTAAACTGGCGACCAGCAGGACTTGATGCACAAGCCGACCGCGCCCTTCAGCCGCGCTCCGACGGCGAGTTTCTGCGTAGTTTTAAACTTGAGCAACTTCGCCGCGTTATTAGCAGCGAGACACATTATTTTGACCATCCGAAACTAGGTATTGCTGTTCAAATACGCCGCACGGATCTGTCAGCTAGACGCTATTAGTTATGGAAAAATACGAAGAACTTTTACTAGCACTGCGTAAAGTTATCCGTGCTACCGATCTGTACTCCAAGCAGCTCAATAAGCTCACTGGCCTCACGGCTCCGCAATTACTTATTTTGCGTGAGGTTGCAGCGGCGCCAGATGGTATCACCGCAAGTGCCGTGGCACAGAACATCACCTTGAGTCCGGCCACGGTAAGTAATGTCATTGACCGCCTTGAACATCGTGAGCTAATTCACCGTGAGCGCAGCACTCAAGATCGACGTCGTGTGGTGCTCTCGTTGACTCCGCGAGGTGCTGAACGCTTGGCTGCGGCGCCAAAACCATTACAAGAAGATTTTATTCGCAAGTTCCAAGCACTCGCCGACTGGGAACAATCACAATTGTTATCATCGATGCAGCGAATTGCGGCAATGATGGACGCTGAACGGCTCGATGCAGCCGATGTACTTGAAGTAGGAACCTATGCGCAACAGCATTTTAAAAACGACACCTAAACTCATCTTCGCCGGCTTAGTTGGCCTAAGTCTTGCCGCCTGCAGCAACTCTGGCAACAGCTCAAATACGATTGCTAGCGCTTGTGATACTGCACAGCACAGTATCGCCGCAGTACAAGGTAATGATATGGCATCGCCGTTGCTTGGCGAAGTGGTCAGCATCTCCGGCGTCGTGACCGCGAGTTGGCAAGCAGAGAACGAACTCGGTGGCTTTTTCTTACAAGATGACAGTGCCGGTATATTCGTGCGCTGGTCACCTGCTGTTGCCGTGGGTACGCGCGTTGCTGTCGCAGGTGTCGTCAGTGAAGAACAACAACTCACCCAACTGGACGTCGTGGCCAGAGTCGTCGAATGCGGCAGTAGTGAGTTACCCCCTGCCAGAGAGTTGCGGCTCCCCGTGGCAAGCGTTGCCGACTTTGAAGCACTCGAAGGCCAGCGCGTGCATTTGCCACAAGAATTAGTCGTCAACGGTACTTATTTATTGGCTCGCCACGGTAGTTTTGATGTTGCGCCTAAGCGACTTTACACTCCGACGCAGGTCGTCGCACCTGGGGTCGAAGCGCAAAAACTTGCGGCAAGTTACGAGCTTCAGCGCCTCGTCATTGATGACAATAAAGCTCCGCAACCCTCCCAAGTGCCCTACCCAGCACCGGAGCTTAGCGCTAACAATACTTTGCGCAGTGGTGACACCGTGCAGCCCATGACCGGTATTTTAAGTGAATACAACGGCCGTTACCGCTTACAGCCAACGACAGCATTGACCTTTAACCAGCGTAATCCGCGACCCGCAGCGCCTGACCGCAGCAGCGACGAACGCACCGTACGTATTGCCACGTTTAACGTTTTAAATTACTTCAATGGCAACGGACCGAGTCAAGAATTCCCCACCGATCGCGGCGCTGAATCACGTGCAGACTTTCTCCGGCAAGAAGCAAAAATCGTTACTGCCTTAGTTGCTCTAGATGCAGATGTCGTCGGCTTGATGGAGCTTGAGAACGACGGCTACGATGATGCCAGTGCAATTGTGCGCCTCGTGAATCGGTTGCGTACCACCACCAACCACAATTGGCGCTTTGTGCAAGCAACCGACGGCACCTTTGGTGGGGCTTCGATTACCAACGGACTTATTTACCGTGCCGACCGCGTGACGCCAGTAGGGCCAGCGCTTACCGTGACCGAGGGACCGTTTAGCAATCGCAGTCGTTACCCGCTTATTCAACGCTTTCAAACGCCACACAGCGCCGAGAGTTTTGTCGTCGCCGTGAACCACTTTAAATCCAAAGGCTCTTGTCCACGCGATGCTAGCGACGCCAATGCCAACCAAGGCGATGGCCAAGCGTGTTGGAACCCAGTGCGTACGGAGTCTGCCCGCCTCTTAGTGGAGTATATGAACAACGAGCCAAGCCTTGCGCAAACACCCGCGCAGGTGGTGTTAGGTGACTTTAATGCCTACGCCAAAGAAGACCCTCTGCAATTGTTCGCTGCGGCTGGCTACCACAACCGTATTGAGCATTTCGAGCCGCAAGGCTACTCCTATGTTTACGATGCGCAGGCTGGCAGTCTTGACCATATCCTCGTATCTGACGCGCTGCATGGCCGTGTGCTCATGCAACAACATTGGCTGATTAATGCCGATGAGCCCACCGCCTTAGGCTATGAGAGTTACCAACAGCAGCCAAATTGGTATGCGCCTAACGCCTATCGCTCTTCCGATCACGATCCAGTGATCGTCGACTTGCAATTTTAACCTGACAAAATCAACAAGACCTTGTCACACCCGCACCTCCTGTTGCATCTTAGTAGTGAACAAGTTGCAACAGGAACGTTATGCGCGGGCACGGATTCGGACAACAATTAGCAAAGGATGTCATTGACGGAGCCAAGCAAGGCCGTCGTGATAGCCAACGCGTGCTCTTCGAAACCTATCAGCCAGCAGTGCAACGTTTACTCGTTGGTATGTGTCGGGATCAAGAGCTGGCCCGCGATCTGACCCAAGATGTGTTCATACAAGCGTTCCAAAAACTGCAACAGTTGCGGGAACATAATGCCTTAGGTGGCTGGTTAAAGCAGCTTGCGGTCAATACAGCGCTATCTCATTTTCGTCGACCGCAATACACCGCTAACGAAACCGAAACACACGCCGAGTTTGACGCGCAAGACTGGTTGAGCCAAAGCGATTGGTTGACACAATTAGATAATATTGAACAGCTATTGGCCCAGTTAGAGGATCATGAGTATCAGCTCATTTGGTTGTACTTGGTTGAAGGCTATCAACACGACGAATTAGCCGATATGTTTAATACCACCGCTGTGGTGATTCGGCAGCGTTACCACCGTGCGCTAAAGAAGTTAAGAGAGAGGAGTCAGGTATGAAGCAGCACCCGACCAAAGATAAATTAAGCCCTACTGAACAAGTACTTGAGCAGCGCTTACGAGCGACCGCCAAGCCTGACAAAGCAGTGGCCTGGCACGAACTCGCCGATCAGCTCGGCCCAGCACTTGGCGCACCGAAGAAACGTTGGCCCTTATGGCTAGCTCCGGTGGGTATCGCAGCTGCGGTAGCGTGGCTGATGGTAGTGCAACCGCAGGCGACCCTACAACCTGAAACATCGCCTAGCCCGATGCTGTTAGCGGGAAATTACAGCTTGGATACGCTGGATCGGCAATTGCAGCGGGCCTATATAGATGGCGCTGATGCCGCTGAAATCGAAGCATTATGGCAACGTCGCGCCGCATTGACCGGCCAGGAGACTTCATCATGAGATTTGTTCTCACTACCCTCAGCTTAACCCTAGCTCTCGTGAGTGTGGCGGTTCCGGCACAAGAAAACGAAGCGCGCGAGAATGCCCGTGCTGCGGCAATAGCTGCAGCTAAAGCCGCAGGTAAAGAAACCACGGTGAGTATGGAAGAACCGGCACGCAGTTATTTTGACTGGGGTGCGGTGATTCACCCAAGCGGCGAGATTATGTCGGTCCGCTCAGGCTCGGTCGCCGCGGCGATGGGTCTACGTACTGGCGATCGACTGTTGCAGGTCGATGAACTTAAGTTCAGCGGACAAGCCTTGACCGATATTATTGCGTACCTTGAGGGCCTCGAGCATGGTAGTGAAGTTACTGCGGTCGTAGCCCGTGGCGAACAAACGCAAACGCTTGCCGGTACTGTCGTCGCAACGGTGATTCCTGGCTGGCGGCTAGAAGTTGACGTGGGTAATGAGCAGGCCAGTATTGCCGACAGCAAGGCTTGTGGCCGTATAAGTGTCTTCGCAACTCCGCCACAGACGCGGGATCTTTATCCTGCCTATTTTGCTGAGATTGACGGCGAAAACCCGCCACCACGGCGCTCAATTATTAAGCTTTCACCGGGTACACACGTGATCGAACTGCACGAACTTATTTCAGATCCGTGGGTGCGTCGTAAGAAGGGAATTCAACAAGCGAAAGCGATTGAAATAGATATCAAAGCCGACACGACCTATTACCTAGCGGCGAAGTTTGTCCGTGAGAAACGCCTCAGTACCTTTAAAGAAGAGTATTGGGAGCCTGTGGTGTGGCGGGAGATCAAGCAAGAATGTGAGGGCGACTAAGTCGCCCTCACGCTGGGCTCTAAAACCCCTTATTTTTGCTCGCCTTGCTCGAGCAAGTTGAGTGACTTGCCGATTTCAATTTTGCGAGGTTTATTGGCTTCTGGAATGATTTTCTCTAAGCCAATCGTTAATAGGCCATTTTCCATTTTGGCGCCTTTGACTTCCACATGGTCAGCCAAGTTGAATTTGCGCTCGAAGCTACGGAAGCCAATCCCTTTGTGTAGATACTGACGTTTTTGGGTGTCTTCTTCTTTCCGCCCTTGAATCTTCAAAATACCGTTTTCAACTTCAATGCTCAGTTCGTCATCCGCAAAACCAGCTACCGCAAGGGTAATTGCATAACGGTTCTCGCCAATGACTTCAATATTGTACGGGGGGTAGCCGCCAGCTGCGTTGCCGTCTGCACGCATTGCTGAATCAAGCAAGCGGGCCATGCGGTCGAAACCAATACTGCTGCGGTAAAGTGGTGATAAATCGATAGTAGCCATAATATCATTCTCCTAAGAAGCAATGTTTAGTTTATGTCGCGACTCTCTCAGAGACATCGCGTACACCTATAAAATGGGAGCGGCTACGACTATTTCAAGACTTTGTCGAAAAATTTTTAGGGTTTGCCGCAGCTTCATACTCTTGTAACTAGGCCTGTGCTACTATGCGGACGTTTTATTTTGCATATGGAGACCCCCATGTTTCGTCGTACTTTTGTGCTGAGTGTCTTAAGTTTGGCACTCGCTGCTTGTAGCCAAACACCTACTGCACCTAGCAATCCCGAAGAAGTCACACAGGTCACTAGCGAACGTGCGCCTAACATCATCTTTTTAATCGGGGACGGTACTGGTTTTGAGTTCATTTCAGCGTATCGCTATGCCCATAGCACGCTTGGCCAAGAACCGATTGAAACGCCATTCGATGACATGCTCGTCGGTGCCGCGACGACCTACCCAGACGATGACACCTGGGTCACTGATTCGGCCGCAAGCGCAACCGCATTGGCGACCGGAGTTAAAAGCTACAACGGCGCTATTGGCGTTGATGCCAATCAGCATCCACAACAAACCTTGATGGAAAAAGCCCGTGAACACGGCTGGTTAACCGGTGCGGTATCAACATCGCAGGTCACCCATGCCACGCCAGCGTCGTTTTTCACCCATCATCCGTCGCGTCGCATGTACAACGAAATTGCCGACTCTTTTGCCAGCACCAAATTTGGCGCTGACAACGAGCTATGGAGCTTCGACGTATTGCTTGGCGGTGGCATGAGCTACTTCAAACGTGACGATAAAAACTGGCTGCCAGAGCTGCAGGCTGACGGCATGACCATCGTTAATGATTACCAAACCTTAGAAAGCACACAGCAGCTACCTGTGCTCGGACTTTTCGCGCCCGTAGCTCTGCCCTATGCTATCGACGATCAGCCACGCCTCGCGCAGTTAACTGAAAACGCATTGCGCCTACTAAGCGCGCAACAAACGCAAACGCAGCAACCTTTTGCCCTGATGATCGAAGGCTCGAAAATTGATTGGTGTGGCCACGCCAACGATATTGCCTGCGCCGTGCATGAAGTCGCCGACTTTGCCGCCGCTCTGCAAGTGGCTAAAGACTTTCAGGCAGAGCATCCAAATACTCTGATTGTGGTGACCGCTGATCACTCTACCGGTGGCTTAACGCTTGGCCAAGGTGGCGAATACGCGTGGTACTCTGAGCGCGTGATGGCAATCGAAAATTCCCTAGAAGTTCTGGTTGGAGGACTGCTCGAGAGGTCGCGTGACCAGTGGCGTGACTACCTTGAGCCACGCTTAAACTTGCCACTTAGTGAAACGCAATGGCAAAAGTTCTTAGGCTTAGAGATGAGTGGTAGTGAAGATCGTCGTGATCATGAAAAGCGCATTCAGCAAGCTTTGGTGAAGCTAATTAGTGAGCTAACGCGAACCGGTTGGACCACCAGCGGCCATACCGCGGTCGATGTGCCGATTATGGCATCAGGTCCGTATGCTGAGCAGTTGCGTGGCTACAAAGACAACACCGACATTGCTAAGGTCTTGCTGCAAATCGTGCGCTAAGCACGATCTGCAGTAGACCTAGGTAAACAACTATCGTTAAGCGTGCCAGCCCAACTCTTTGGCACGCTTTGCCGCCATCTCCGGCACATCGGTTTTGACGAAATGATGATGCAGAATCTGTACTCCAAGCATGTGATTGATTACCGCATCGAGCTGTACCTTCTCGTCGATACTCACCGCGTCTGATTCATGCTTGGCAAACGTACGTTCGACTTCAGCAAAGTCCAACAGTCCCGCCTCTTCAACCGCTTCACGCGACAAGAACTGCTCGGCTAGCTTCAATACTGCTTGCCACTTTTTCGGATCGGTATGTGCCGGCGGCGCCATAAAGGCAAACTTTTCACGTTTGTAGAGCGTTTCTGGCAATAAGCCTTTCATTGCTTCACGCAACACATACTTCTCTTTGTTACCTTTGATGCGTAAATGCGGTGGCACAGTGAAGGCATATTCGGCCAAGTGATGGTCAAGAAACGCCGGACGCGCTTCCATCGAGTTGGCCATATCCACACGATCGCCACCCCAAGTCAAAATTTGCCCTTCAAGCATGGTTTTAATCCACACATACTGAGCTCTATCAAGTGGATGACGTCCTTTCAACATCGTCGCATCGAGTGTATCGGCAATTGCTTTGCCTGGATCATAGTCTTCGACTTCATTACGGCGATGTTCAGCAATCAGAGGCAAGGCTACATTGGCGCACGATAGCCAAGGTTGCACACAGCTCGGTGTGAAACCCATTTTCGCATTGAATGCCGGGCTGACAAACTCTTCGCGAGCGAGCATCGCGCCCTTGAAGAGCTTATTATTTTTCTCAAGTAGCTCCTGCCAGGCAGCGCGCTCGCTATCTGGCAAATGGTCTAGCCCGTGTAAGAACATGTCTTTGCGGAATGCTGGATACCCAGCAAACAATTCGTCTGAGCCTTCGCCGGTCAATACCACTTTGTAATTGACCTCGTTGACCTGCTGACTCATCAGGTATTTCGCCACACCCAGCGTGTTATAGATGGTGCGCTCAGTGTGCCAAATGGTTTTGACAAAATGGTCATACAAGTCGTCAGCATTGAGGCGCATAATATGATGATCAGCACCGGTTGCTTCTGCCATTTCTTGCGCAATCGGTGTCTCATCATATTCATCGGAGTCAAAGCCAATGGTGAAGGCTTTCACTGAAGTTTGTGTCGCTGCAGCCGAAAGCCCGAGAATGGCGCACGAGTCGATACCTCCGGAGAGATAACAACCAACTGGAACGTCTGCGGTTAGACGATGCTGAACGGCCTCTAAAAGGTGTTTACGCACGCCATCGATGTACGGCTGTTCATCTACATCATCACCTGGATACTCGTTTTCTTGTGGGAAGTTAACATCCCAATATTTCTGCTCTTCAAGCTCCAGCTTGCCATTGCGACGTTTTACTTTAACGACATGCCCAGGCGCCACCTGGCGAATGCCTTCGAAAGCCGTCGAACCGGGCACCATCACTTGGATCAGTTGGTGATAAAGCCCCTCTGAGGAAAATTCCCGTTTCACCGCAGGGTGTGCGAACAGCACTTTTAGCTCGGAGCCAAACACCACGCCCTCGTCGGTTTCCGTGTAATACAGTGGCTTGATACCAAAGCGGTCACGTACCAAGTACATGCTGTCGTCTTCTTTGTCATACAAGCCAAAAGCGAATTCACCGCGCAAATGCTTCAGCGTTTCTTCCAAGCCTTCACGTTGAAACAAGTGCATGACGATTTCTGAATCACTCTTGGTGCGAAAGCGCGCACCCTGCGCCGTCAAATCAGCACGAATTCGTTTAAAATCGTAAAACTCGCCATTGTGTGCCAACAACAAATTGCCATCTGCCGAAACGAAAGGCTGGCGGGCACGTTCTTCATTCAAGTCAATGATCGATAAGCGGGCATGGCTGAAACCGACACCCGTGGCGTCCATGATTTGATAGCCAAATCCATCGGGACCGCGGTGGTGCATAATTGCGGCCATATTTACAAGCGTTTGCGCGTCGGGCGTTTGCTCTGCACGCTGATTAAAAATTCCTGCAATACCACACATGTTTGCTTAATCCTCGCTTTCTAATTACACCACATCAATCACGCGTTCAGCGCGCTCGACCATACAAGTTAACAATGCCATACGCAGAAATACCGCCCCACGCGCTTGGCTGAAATACCAATTGTGTGAAGTATGGTCGAGATCTGTCGCAAGCTCGTCGCCCCGCGCCAGCGGGTGCAAGATAATTGCATCCTCTTTTAGAGGAGAATCGGCAGTCAGATGGAAGGCGCTGCCGTAGGTATTAAAAGTATCGCCCTCCCACGAAATAGCGTTGATATACACCACATCTAATTCAGGTAACACCGGATCTAACTCAGTTACCGTGCGGATTTTGATACCGCGACTTTCTAGTTCTTCACGCTGACCTTGCCCAAAGAGCTCGCCGGTACTCGCCTCATCATGAATAATCACCAGTTCATCCACCGCATGCGGGAAAACTGATAAACATTTGAGAAAGCTCCGAACCGTGCGCATCTTGTTAGGCACACCAATCACGCCGATTTTTATCTTGTCGTTCTCTTCGGCATTGAGCAGTGTGGGACGCCATTTAAAAATCGCGTACATGTCGGACAGCGCCTGTGTCGGATGTTCATCAACACCATTACCCGCGTTGATAATAGGAATGCGCAAGGCATCCATCATCTCAAACAAAGAACTTTCGTTGTTATCACGAAGCACCACGCAGTCGCCATAATTATTAAACATTTCAGCGACATCGGCGAGGCACTCGCCCTTAGCGATGCCAGTGGTTGAGCGATCGGTGATCGACATAATATCGCCGCCAAGGCGATGCCATGCGCTCTCGAAACTCAGGCGCGTGCGCGTGCTCGGCTCATAAAAAGCACTAATCAGAATCTTATTTTGCAACGGCGAGCTAAAACGCTTTGGATTACTCTCAATCTTTGCAGCTAAACGAAATAGCTGCTTCATCGTGTCTTGATCAAATTGATCGCCCGACACGATGTGCTGATTGGCAAGCTTCACCAAAAAGTCACCGTCTTCTTGTATCGCCCTTAACAATGCCTTGGGATGTGCATCCCCATAGACATCTGGACGTTCGCGTTCAAACGAAACGTCATTCATGTTCATAGTGGATTACCATAATTGTTTAGAAAGGAAATCTTTTAGCCACAGCCCTAGTAAAATAAGTGGCGCGCAGGCAGTCAGTGCAAGGCAAACCCACACCAGAGTACTAAACGCAGTAAGATTCATGATCATGAGGTAGGCTCCTCTTTTTCATTCAACTGCTGCCAATCGAAGCGCGCTCGGCTGGTTAGTAAGCCAAGCCCGCAAATCGCTGCTGAGACAATACACGACAGTAATGCCGCAACATAAAAGCCAATCGCAAAGTAGCCAATCAAGCCACTCAGTGTACCTAACGCCATCGCTGCAGCAGCATAAGTACCGGTTAATTTGCGTTGATACAGACCCAGCACCACAGGGAAAATCGTACTTGCCACAAAGGCTCCGGCAAAATTCAATAGCGCGCCTAGCGTCGCAATTTGTGGCAAACAAAATAGCCAGGTCACAATACCGAGACCAAGAATACTGTAGCGATTAAAGCGCAATAAATGCGTATCGCTGGCCTGCGGCTTTAATAACTTGTGGTAAATATCACGGGTCACTAAGTCCGAAGTTGCCGCGAGCAGTGAATCAAGACTAGACGCTAATGCCGAAAATACCACTATGAATACGACCACTGCGCCGATTTTGCCCAATACCTCAGCCGCGACCATCGGGCCAACCATATCGGCACTAGGCGGGAAGATACCTAGCTGCGGTGCCGCCAAGGCGATAAAGCCCGTGACAATGGGGATTGGCAACCATAGAAAGCCACCTAACAGGTACGCTTTAAATGCGACCTTGCCTTTGAATGCAAGGGCTCGCGACCACCACACATTGGAGTGAAAAATCTCGCCAAGGCCAAAGAAAATATTATTGAAAAGAAACATGATGGCCGCAGGAAACAGCAGATCGAGTAACTGCGGATGATTGCTTTGCACTTCGTGGTGAATCGACTCAAGACTCACAGTGTCGATAAGGAACCAAGCAATCAGCACCACGCCAACGATAATGATCAGCGCTTGTATAAAGTCAGTAGCGATGACCGCACGCAAACCACCGAATAATGTATAGCCGACGCAAATCAGTAAAATGGCGCTCATGCCAATATGGTAATCAAGCCCACTTAAGGCCTCGAGCAGAATACCACCCGCCATCCCCAACGAAATCAACCAACCAAACGCATAGACTACCGAAATAATGATAAATACCCACCAGGCAGTTCGCCCATAACGTAAGCGTATGAAGTCACCTGAGGTATAGCCGTTGGGCATCAGCCGTTTGATACGCGCAGCCAATGGCGCAAAGAGAATCAGGCCTAGTGCGGCAAAGGAATAGCCCACCATACCCCATATACCAAATTGATAGGTTAGCTGCGGGGCTACTAAGGTGGTGTTACTTGTTACCCAGGTCGCCATTGCGGTCGCCGCCGCTAGCGCAAAACCTACGTTGCGCCCTGCTAGAGCAAAATCTTCGTGGGTTTTATTGGCGCGGCCTAAATACCAGCCGAAGGCGATCCAAGCGATACCGAATAGCACCACTAAAGTCAGGCCTAATGAACTTGATAGTGCAAATCCGCTTGCTTCGCTCATGCAACCTCCTGTCGACGCGTGCGCATGTGCAGTCCAATAAGTGTGACGACAAGTATGCTAAACAAGAATAGGCCAGTGAAAAACAGACCGTAGGCTTGCCAGCTCGGATAGTGTTGCACTTGCAACTGCACTACGTTGCTGGTTGTAACTGCGGTAGGCTTAAGGCGGAAGAAGTAGTCACCATCACCGAATCCGGTCAAGGTCATATCCGTAAAATCACCGAACCAGACAAATTCTGCGTCAATCTTGTTGAAGTTTTTATCGGAGCTTTGCTGCAGCGTGAGCTGCGCCTGCGGCGGTTGGTCAAGTGACACAACAAAATAGCCTTCGCGGCTGCGCTCGGTCGATAAAGAAAGTTGATATTCGGTGGTCGTTTGGGCTTGCTCTGTATCAGGCGTTGACTGCGCAGCGGCAGGTCGCGCCAGCAGCGTGATGAGAAACAACAGAGCGATGTGAATACTAAAGCCGTCGAGTTTCGGCACGTTTCCTTCCTGTAGCTCTTTGTTTCTAGGCTAGCAAGCTGCGAAAAGCATTGCAACTTGAGGGATCTGTCTTTCGAGTTGGCGCGTATCAGGTTATGCTAACGTACACAAACACAAGGCAATTTGGTTATGACGCACCGGTATCTATGTAGTATGGGCGCAAACATCGCCCCGGAACAAAATTTTGAGCGCGCGCAACAGCGTGTGGCGCAGCTGGGTTGCGTGCACTTTTCTTCGGCACGTTACACTCAACCGGTCGCTATCGTTACCGAACACGATTTCCTTAATGCCCTGTTTATCATTGAATGTGAGCTTTCTGCCGAACAGTTGAAAGAGCGTTTCAACAGTATTGAAGAGGAACTTGGGCGTGACCGCTCTGACCCGCTTAGCAGCGAGAAAGATCGCCCTATGGATATTGATATCCTTGGTGAGCTCAGCCCCGAAACCGCTCGGCAGGCATGGCAAGAAGTGCCAAGCTACCTGACCGAGATGGCGCACGAATTAAAGTCCAACTTAAGCCATGAGGAACTTATTGCATGAGCCAGCAACCTGTAGCTTTAATCACCGGCGCTGGCCGTCGTTTCGGCTTTGAACTCGCCAAATCTCTCATCGCCGAAGGTTATTTGGTGTTCGCGCACTACAACTCTTCACGCGACGGCGTTGCTGAACTTGAAGAACATGGGGCGATTGGCGTGCAGGCCGACCTCACCTCGCGCGCTGCGGTGCAAGCCTTGATCGAAAAGGTACAAGCGCAAACGCAACGCCTCGATTTATTGGTTAACAATGCTTCATGTTTTTTCACCAATGACGTGGTCGATGATGATCCGGCCGCCTTAGCTGCGGTGTTTGAGGTCCATGTTCAAGCCCCTTACCTATTGATCAAAGGCTTACAGCCGCAGTTGGAACAGACCGGCTCAGCTGTGGTGATCAATATTACCGATATCTATACTGATAGCCCCTCAACCGACTACATCGCTTATTGCGCTGCCAAAGCCGGTCTCGCGAACCTAACGCAAAGCTTTGCCAAAGCTTTAGCGCCAACGATTCGCGTCAATGGCATTCAACCCGGTCCGATTTTATTTTTGCCTGAACACGATAGCGAGCACCGCCAAAAAGTACTCGCCGAAACCCCACTCCATGTCGAAGGTGGCCTAGAGCCCATGCTGCAAGCTGTGCGCTTTTTGCGTGACAACCCTTTTGTGACGGGTGAGTTCATCAAAGTTGATGGCGGTCGCGCTCTGCTAATTTAACTCATGTTGGCAATTCTTGTGCTAGATTGATGAATGACTTGAAGTCCGATCAATCCCTATATTCACGAGAAAGGCTCCATAATGACAATCAAAAAGCTTTTTTTGCTCGCTGCTGCGGCGGTAGGCGTTAATGCCAACGCCGCCGATATTGACGAGACACGACTCCTAGAACAGCCGGATATCTCGGCCACCCACATTGCCTTTGTCCACGGTGGTGATATTTGGTTAGCCAATCACGATGGTAGTGAACCACGCCAACTCACCAGTCACCCAGCTACTGAGAGTCAGCCGCTATTTTCTCCTGACGGCCAATGGTTGGCGTTTTCCGCTGACTATCATGGCAATGACGATGTCTACCTTATTTCAATTGCCGGCGGGCCTGCACAACGCCTGACCTATCATCCCAGTAACGACCTGGTCACCGACTGGAGCGCAGACGGCTCGCGAGTTTATTTCACTTCGAATCGCGAAGTTCTGAATACGCGCAGCAGCCAACTGTTTAGTATTGCAGTAACTGGCGGTGCAGCTGAAAAGTATATGGAAGCCGTTGTCGCAGAGGGTAAGTTTGCACCTGATGGCGAAACCCTCGCCTATCGCCCCAATCGCTTACCTAATAACCAAACTGCCGGTTGGCGGCTGCATCGGGGCGGCTCAACACCACCAGTGTGGCTGATCGATAAAGAGGCAGGCGAGTTTACTGAGCTGCCGCGTGCCAATGCCAGTCACCATCATCCGTTTTGGCTCGACAACGAACTCTATTTGCTGTCGGACCGCGATAATGTTGCTGCTAACCTCTATCGTTATCGCGATCAAAAGTTACAGCAACTGACCGAATTTAGTGACTGGGACATTAGTAGTGCGAATGGTCACGCTGACACTATCGTCTTCGCCGCTGGTGGTTACCTCTATCGCTTTCAGCCGCAAGAGGGCGAGCCTGAACGTCTACAAATCAAACTCGCAGCACCCGCTCCGCAACTGGAGCCGGATTGGTTTGATGCCAGTAAAATGATTAGCCATTTCGACCTTTCACGCACCGGCAAGCGCGTTGCTTTGACCGCGCGTGGCGACATCTTTTCGGTCGCGGTGGAGCATGGTCCTACGCGTAACCTAAGTAGTAGCGATGGTGAACGCGAATACACCGGCTTGTGGCACCCTGACGGTGACCGTATTGCCTTTATTCAAGATGACCAGCAACAAGCGGTGGTCATTGCTGCACAAGATGGAATTGGTGAATCGCAACGCCTCGCGTTACCAGGCTCGAGCTACTACAGCCTATTAGCTTGGTCACCTGACGGTAGCTATCTGGCCTTAAGCGATAATCATATTAATTTATACCTGCTAGACAGTAGTTCCGGTGAACTCCGCCAAGTTCATTCCGGCGAACGGCGCTGGAACCAACACGTGTCATTTTCGGCCGATGGTAACTACCTCGCATTTAACGCCCTGAATGCGCTCGGCTTTAGCCAAATCTACTTATTCGACATCGCCGATGGCGAGAAGTATGCACTCACCGAGGGTATGAGCTTCGCCAGCAATCCGGTGTTCAGTGATGATTACTTATTCTTCACTGCTTCTGTGAATGCCGGCCCGGCGATTAGCTGGCTCGACCTATCCGCACAAGAGCGTCCGGTACGGATGGGCATTTATGCGTTGAGTCTGCGGGATGACGTCCCCTCTCCGGTAGCGCCTCGCCTCAGCGATGAGAGCGCGCCCACTGACGCAAAAGAGAACGGTGAAGCTCAAGATGAGCCTGAGTTCCGTATTGACCTTGCCGGCCTTGCTCAGCGCATCAGTGCGCTGCCACTTGGCGAGCAATACTATCAGGAACTTGCGGTGGCCGATGATGGCAGCCTTTTTTACTTGATCCAACCTCAGGATGGCGTCAAAACACCGAGTAATGGCCCCAACCAGTTGACCCTGATGCGGTATGACTTTGCCGCCCGTGAAGCAGCGCAAGTGAGCGCTAATCTCGCGGGCTACGACTTAAGTGCTGACGGCAAGCAGCTGTTAACCTTTAGCGCACCAAGCACCCTAACGGTGGGGCCTGCTGCAGCGAAATTTGAAGGTAAGCCACTTGCACTTAATCAAGTAAAAAGTTTTATCGACCCACGCCGCGAGTGGCAGCAAATCTTTGACGATGTCTGGCGTATGCAAAAAGAGTACTTTTACGCGGAAAATATGCACGGCATTGATTGGCAAGCGGTTTACGATAAATACGCTGCACTCGTACCGCATGTGAAGCGCCGCACCGACCTCAATACTGTGTTGGTGGGAATGATTAGTGAACTACAAGTCGGTCACAACAATGTCGGCGGTGGTGATGTCTTCCGCGGTGAAAGCGACAACGTTGGCTTGCTCGGAGCTGACTTTGCCCACGTTGCCGATCGCTACCAAATCAGCACCATTTATCGTGGTGACCGCTGGAGCCCCGATTTACATGCGCCATTAGCAGCACCGGGACTCGCCATTGCTGAAGGTGACGTAATTCTGGCTGTCAACGGCAAGCAAGTGACCACAGAGCGTTCGATCTATGCCTACTTTGTCGGTACTGCCGGTCAAGCGGTAACTTTGACCGTTGCCGACGATGCAAGTGGCACTAACCCCCGTGAAGTAACGGTGACGCCGACTGCGAACGAGGGTCAGCTGCGAGTTTGGCACTGGATTCAGCAGAACCAACGCTATGTCGATGAACAAAGTGATGGACAGATCGCTTATGTCTATTTGCCGAACACTACTGACGCTGGCTATTACTTCTTTAACCGTATGTTTTTCCCGCAAGCGGACAAACCAGCGTTGCTCATTGATGAGCGTCGCAACGGTGGTGGGCAAGCGGCGAACTACATTACTGAAATCCTCGCGCGACCTCATTTATCAGGATGGTATGAGCGTGATGCAGCGGTTTGGACCACGCCCGGAGCAGCAATCCATGGTCCGAAAACCATGCTCATCGACCAAGACGCGGGCTCTGGTGGTGACTTCCTGCCTTGGTCATTCTCCTACCTTGATTTGGGCACGACGGTGGGTACTCGGACTTGGGGCGGCTTGATCGGTATTAGCGCCAATCCAAGCTTAATTGATGGTGGCTTCCATACCGTACCTTACTTCCGCTTCTTCACGCCTGACGGTGAATGGGCAGTGGAGAACGAAGGCGTCACGCCGGACATTGAGGTGATTCTTAATCCGCTCGAGGTGAATGCTGGCCGCGACCCACAACTGGAACGCGGTGTCGCGGAAACCTTGCGCAAGTTACGCGAAAATCCTCCACGTGATTATCGTAAGCCGCCCGCCCTGCCCACCAAGCTCGGGGACTAATTTCATTAGCAAGCAAGCGAGCAGACAATAAAAAACGCCAGGCATTTAGAAGTGCCTGGCGTTTTCATTTGAGCCAAAAGTTAGCTGCTTAGGCTGCCAACATCTGACGTAACACGTAATGCAAAATACCACCGTTCTTGTAGTACTGCAGTTCGTTGTTGGTATCGATGCGACATTTCACCTCAAAGGTGACTTCTGAACCGTCGTCTTTCTTGGCGGTTACCTTGAGCATTTGCCCTGGCTTGAGATCTTCATTGATACCTTCAATTGAGATCTGCTCGTGTCCAGTCAGACCATGCGCTTTCACGCCTTGATCATCAGCAAATTGCAGAGGTAACACGCCCATGCCAACTAAGTTTGAGCGGTGAATACGCTCGAAACTCTCAGCAATCACGGCTTTCACACCTAGCAAAATAGTACCTTTGGCAGCCCAGTCACGGCTTGAACCAGTACCGTACTCTTTACCTGCCAATACCACCAACGGCGTGTTGTCTTTCTGGTACTTCATCGCGGCATCATAAATCGGCATTTGTTCGCCCGATGGAACATGCACGGTGTACCCACCTTCGACATCATCCAGCATTTGGTTCTTAATACGAATGTTGGCAAAAGTACCGCGCATCATGACTTCATGGTTACCACGACGTGAACCATACGAGTTGAAGTCTTTCACTTCGACACCGTTGGCCTGCAAATATTTACCCGCAGGCGCATCTGGCTTGATTGAGCCAGCCGGCGAAATATGGTCGGTAGTGATTGAGTCAGCAAACACCGCCAGTACACGCGCATCTTTGATGTCACTCATTGGTGCCAATGGCTGATCAATTTCGGTGAAGTATGGAGGATTCTTCACGTAGGTTGAATCGTCGCTCCAACTGTAGGTTTTACCCTCACCGATTGGAATGTTTTGCCATTCTTCATCGCCATCAAAGACTTCAGCGTATTCATTGCGGAACATCTGCCCGTCAACGAAGCTGACCGCGTCGGCAATTTCTTTGCTGCTTGGCCAGATATCTTTCAGGTAAACAGGGTTACCATCTTGGTCTTCACCAAGCGGCTCTTTACTCAAGTCAATACGCGTCGTACCCGCTAAGGCATAGGCTACAACGAGTGGCGGAGACGCTAACCAGTTGGCCTGCACTTCTGGGTGCACGCGGCCTTCAAAGTTACGGTTACCCGACAATACTGACGATACCGTCAAGTCACCCTCTTTGATGGCGGCACTGATTTCGTCAGGTAATGGTCCTGAGTTACCGATACAGGTCGTACAGCCATAGCCCACCAAGTTGAAGCCAAGCTTATCAAGGAATGGGGTAAATCCTGCCTTAGCTAGGTAGTCCGTCACAACTTTCGAGCCTGGCGCCAATGATGACTTCACCCATGGCTTGCGATTCAAGCCCTTCTCAACGGCTTTCTTGGCAACTAAACCAGCAGCCATGAGTACGCTTGGGTTTGAGGTATTAGTACACGAGGTAATCGCGGCAATAACGACATCACCATGCGCCAGCTCATAATCTTTGCCCGGCACCTGTACTTTCTTGTCTTTTTCGTTGGCTTTGCCATCTTGCTCGAGAATCAGGTCGAAGTTCGAGCCAAGCTGCGGCATTGCTACCCGGTCTTGAGGACGCTTAGGTCCTGCAAGCGAGGCTTCCACCGTACTCAGGTCAAGTTCCATTGAGTCGGTAAACACCGGCTCTTTCTCGGTTTCACGCCACATGCCCTGTGCTTTGCTGTAGGCTTCAACCAAATCAATGGTGTCTTGATCACGACCCGATAACTCGAGGTAACGCAAGGTTTCTTGGTCTACTGGGAAGAAACCACAGGTCGCGCCGTACTCTGGTGCCATGTTGGCAATCGTCGCACGGTCAGCCAACGGTAGGTTATCTAAACCAGGGCCATAGAATTCCACAAACTTACCTACCACACCCTGTTTGCGCAGCATTTGTGTAACCGTTAACACAAGGTCAGTGGCGGTAACGCCTTCAGGGAGCTTGCCGGTCATACGGAAGCCAACAACTTCTGGGATCAGCATCGAGATCGGCTGACCAAGCATTGCGGCTTCGGCTTCGATACCACCGACGCCCCAACCCAATACACCGAGACCATTGATCATGGTGGTGTGCGAGTCGGTACCGACGAGAGTATCCGGCATAACATAAGTCTTGCCGTCTTGCTCTTTGGTCCAGGCTACTTTTGCTAAATATTCAAGATTCACCTGGTGGCAAATACCTGTACCGGGTGGTACCACACGGAAGTTTTTGAAGGCGCTTTGGCCCCAACGCAAAAACTGGTAACGCTCAAAGTTACGTTCCATTTCAATGCGCACGTTTTCTTTAAATGCCTCAGGCGAAGCGAACTTGTCGACCATGACCGAGTGGTCAATGACCAAATCGACCGCCGACAGTGGATTGATTTGTTCTGGATCTTGACCCGCTTTACCTACTGCATCACGCATGGCTGCCAAGTCAACAATCGCAGGCACGCCGGTAAAGTCTTGCATTAAGACGCGCGCCGGACGGTATTGGATTTCTTTATCGGATTTGCGTTCGCTCAACCACTGCGCAATGGCTTCGATATCGCTCTCTTTGACGGTATCACCGTCTTCGTTGCGCAACATGTTTTCCAGCAGAACTTTCATCGATGTCGGTAGTTTGTCGACATCGCCAATTGCCGCTAACTTTTCGGCGGCTTTCGGCAAACTATGATAGTGAAAGGTTTTACCATTCACTTCTAACGTACTTAAGGTCTTCAGGCTGTCGTGGCTCGACATAGCTCTCTCCTTCTCCACGAACGATAGATTCCTTAAGCTTAGCCATAAATTGCCAGCTAAGCCATAAATGATAGCTATGTTCACTATGGGATCTTCAGCAGCAAAGATCAACTGAGTAAACCGCTGATCCTGTTATTAAATCGTTGCTTGCTCAGCTTTTAACCAAGGTTTTGCATAGGGCTACGAGATAGTGCTATAACTTAACGTCACCTAGGCAAAAACAAGGCTACCGCGTGCCTCACCCACAACTCCCGATGTTCGAAGCGCTTGGTCACTACATGGACCTGCTGATGGACGCTATTTGTGTAGTAAACGCTGAAAGTGAATTTATCTATATCAGTGCTGGTGGCGAACGTATTTTTGGCTACAAACCACATGAAATGGTCGGCCACAGTATTTTCGAATTTGTTCACCCAGACGACCAAACGAAAACCCGCACTATCGTCACCGAAATCATGGAAGGCGATGCTAAAACCGATTTCGAAAACCGTTACCTACGTAAAGATGGCTCCATCGCCTACATTGTTTGGTCTGCCCGCTTCTCGGCCGACGATAACATTCGTATTGCCGTCGCCCGCGATGTCAGTGCGCAACGTGAAATTGAGCAAGAGCGTGAGCGCTTAGTTGAACAGCTACAGCATCGAGCGCATCACGATTTACTCACTGGCTTACCCAATCGCGGTCACTTTTATCGACAAGCTGAACTGTTATTGCAAACCGAAGCCCCCGTAGCGATCGCTTACATTGACCTGAACGACTTTAAAGAAGTGAATGACCAACATGGTCACGCTATGGGCGATGATATCTTGCGCGCAGCGGCCTTGCGCATGCAACGCCAAACGCGAAGCGACGACACGATTGCCCGCATCGGAGGTGATGAGTTTGTCGCACTTTTTGCCAATGTCGGAACTGAAGTGAGTGCCGAGGCTATCGTTGAGAAACTCCAAGAATCGCTCGCTAATCCGATTCAAGTTGGCGAGTTGTCTTTTGTCATTACGGCCAGTATCGGCTGTGTCATATCACGTGCGCCGCATCCTCAACTCGAGACCCTGCTGCAACATGCTGATACCCTCATGTACCGCGCCAAACAGAAAGCCCATCCCAGCGCTTTGATACGCTTGCTTTAATTGTGTCGCTGCGACGATGCAGCTTATAATGGGCAAATTAAAACACGGAATAGGAAGGACCATGAGCCAGGTATTACATGATTTGTTGGACTTATTACGCTTAGAGACCATTGAGCAAGGAATTTACCGCGGTCAAAGCCAAGATTTAGGTTTTGGTGCCGTATTCGGTGGTCAGGTGATCGGTCAAGCGCTATCTGCCGCTAAAGAAACTCTTCCTGAAGATCGCAAAGTCCATTCGTTGCACTCTTATTTTTTGCGCCCCGGCGACGCGCAAAAGCCTATCGTTTACGACGTAGAAAACGTTCGTGATGGCAAAAGTTTTTCCACTCGACGGGTAAAAGCGGTGCAGTATGGTAAGCCCATTTTCTACATGACTGCATCCTTTCAAATAGATGAACCAGGTTTTGAACACCAAGACACCATGCCGGACGTTCCCGGACCAGAAGGTTTAGTGTCTGATATTGATATCTACCGCGAGCACGCGGACTTAATTCCAGAACGCATACGAAATAAATTCATCTCAGAAAAGCCGATTGAGATGCGCTTTGTGACGGCGAACAATCCGTTTAAGCCGAAAGTAGATGAGCCCAAGCGTTACGTTTGGATCAAAGCTAACGGCGAGATGCCTGACGACCCTCGCATTCATAAGTACTTGTTAGCTTACGCTTCAGACTTTAATTTCTTGCCGACCGCTCTGCAGCCTCACGGGGCAAGCTTTGCACAACCAAACATGCAGATGGCGACCATCGACCATTCGATGTGGTTCCATAAGGATTTCCGTATGGATGACTGGATTTTGTACGCGATTGATAGTCCGGTGGCGTGCGGAGCACGAGGATTAGTGCGGGGTCAGTTCTTCACGCGAGACGGTGTGCTCGTCGCCTCCACCGCCCAAGAAGGCGTCATGCGCAAACACGAGAAATAAAAAGCGATGTTTGCTATTCGCTGTTTGTTGTTGGTTTAAACAAAAAGCGAGCGCAGTGAGCGTGCGAACAGCAAACATCGAGCAACGTAACGGGCGTTGCCCGTTACGAGATAGTGAAAAAGAAGCCGGCGATGGCTGCGCTCATCATGTTGGCTAATGTTGCCGCCAATAAAGCTCGTAAGCCGAGACGCGCAATATCATGACGTCGACTCGGCGCCATGCCACCCAAGCCACCGAGCAAAATCGCAATCGAAGAAAAGTTCGCGAAACCACACAATACGAAAGTGATGATCACTTCGCTGTGCTCGCTCAACTGTTCGCGATAATTAACGAAATCGAGGTAGGCAACAAATTCATTAATCACTAGCTTCTGGCCGATAAAGCTCCCCGCTAACTGCGCTTCGTCCCAGCTCACACCAAGTACATAGGCGATAGGTTGAAAGACGTAGCCAAAAAGCTCCTGTAGCGATAAGTCAGGATGCCCGAACCAGCCACCTACCCAACCGAAGATGCCGTTGATTAGTGCGATTAAGGCAACGAAGGCAATCAGCATTGCGCCAACGTTAATTGCCAGTTGTACCCCGCTCGATGCACCAGCTGCAGCGGCATCAATGACGTTCACTGAGCGTTCTTCGACTTCAATATCGCCTGCTTTTTGGGTGCTGTTTTTCTCAATGATATTTTCGATGTCTTCGCGCGGCTTATCGAGTTCCGGCATGATGATTTTGGCCATCATTAAGCCTGCAGGCGCGGCCATAAAGCTCGCGGCAATCAGATATTTCAATTCGACACCAACGCCCGCGTAACCCGCTAGCACTGAACCCGACACTGAACACATACCACCGACCATAACGGCGAAGAGTTCCGAGCGCGTCATACTCCGAATAAATGGGCGTACCATCATTGGCGCTTCGGTTTGACCGACAAAGATGTTGGCAGCTGCTGACATAGACTCTGGACGACTACTACCAATGATTTTTTGCAATCCACCGCCCAAAATGCGGATAACCCATTTCATGATGCCCAAGTAATAAAGGACTGAGATAAGCGACGAGAAAAAGACAATAACGCTCAATACTTGAATGGCAAAAACGAAACCAAAGTCAGCCGATGCCAGACCACCGAACATAAAGTCGATACCGGCGCTCGTGAAGGAGATGATTTTCGATACGCCAGAGGCGACAGCATAAAGGACGTCTTGACCGAAGGGCACATAAAGTACGAATGCGGCGAGCAAAACTTGAATTGCGAAAGCGCCACCAACGGTGCGCCAGCGGATGCTTTTGCGATTATTTGAAAACAAAATGGCAATTGCAAAAAGAATGGCGATGCCGAGAAAACTATTCATATAAAAGACCGTTTTTTAGTTGTTTCTTATTCCGCCAATAACTGACGGATTTTTGATTTTATTAGGTCGATGGCAATCTCATTTTGACCGCCGCGAGTGACCACCAAGTCAGCAAATTGCTTCGATGGCAAGATAAACTCGAAGAACGCAGGACGCACGGTCTCCTCGTACTGCTCGGCGACCGACTGGATCGTACGACCTCGTTCCTCCACATCTCGAATCATGCGGCGCAGCAAACAGACATCAAGCGGCGTGTCCATAAATACCGAGATGTCGAATAACTTACGCAAATGTGGGTCATGGAGCAACAAAATCCCTTCAACCATGATGACTTTACCAGGCTGCACTTTGATTGTTTCGTCAGTGCGGGTGTGCGTTTTGTAGTTGTACTGGGGCATCGCAATGGCATTGCCAGCACTTAATTGCTCGAGGTGTTGACCGAGCAGCTCATGCTCAAATGCCGATGGATGGTCATAGTTCGTTAGTTGCCGTTGCTCGAACGTCAAATGGCTTTGGTCGCGGTAATAAGCGTCTTCATTAAGAATCGCAATACCCTGCCCGCCCAATTCAGCTACCAACTCTTGGTAAACCGTAGAGGCGAATAAACTTTTCCCTGACGCAGAAGCACCAGCAATAGCTATGATCGTTGTTTTACCCACACTTAATATCTTCGTTTGCCCGACAACAACGCGCAATTATCCTTGATCCAATTGCTAATTGGAAGCGTTGTCGAAGTTTGTCTGATCTTGTTACATTTTTTAATGCTAACAAGATTTCAACTCAACTAGCCCTACTTTATGATGGCAAAGCTAATTAAAACAAAACGGAAGAAAACCATGCGATTATCGAAAACATTAACAGCAATGGCTGTTGCCTCAGTGCTGCTGGGCGGTTGCCAAGCCACAGCGCAGCAGTCTGCCGCAAATGATCCGGTGGTAGTTCAACAGAACTTACCTGAAGTTAATATCAGTTATGAAAGCTTTACCCTAGATAACGGTTTACGCGTTGTTGTCCATGAAGACCGCAAAGCGCCTATCGTTGCTGTCAACGTCTGGTATGGCGTTGGTTCAAAGGATGAACCAGAGGGTAAATCAGGTTTTGCGCATTTGTTTGAGCACCTTATGTTCAACGGTACCGAAAACTACGACGATGAGTACTTCGGTCCTTTCGAGCGTGCCGGTGCGACCGACATGAACGGTACCACCAACAGTGATCGTACGAACTACTTCCAAAACGTTCCTACCCCAGCACTTGATATGGCGTTGTGGATGGAATCAGACCGTATGGGTCACTTGCTAGGCGCCATCACGCAAGAAAAACTTGATGAGCAGCGTGGCGTGGTGCAAAACGAGAAGCGCCAAGGCGAAGCACAGCCTTATGGTCGCGTCTTCGGCTATTTAGCCGAACAAACCTTCCCAGAAGGTCACCCTTATTCGTGGTCGGTCATTGGCTCAATGGAAGACTTAAATGCAGCGTCACTGGAAGACGTACACCAGTGGTTTAACGACTACTACGGGACCGCCAACGCTGTCGTCGTATTGGCAGGTGACATTGATGTTGAAACTGCTAAAGCCAAAATGAACAAATACTTTGGCCACATCGACGCTGGCAAGCCGCTTAAGAAAATGAAGAGCTGGGTTGCAAAACGTGAAGGCGAAAAACGCGCAACGATGGAAGATAATGTTCCAGCAGCTCGCCTTTATAAGCTTTGGAATACCGCGGAAATGGGTACTGCCGACTCAGAATATCTGAGCATGTTGGTGGATATTTTGGCCAGCGGCAAAAACTCACGTTTATATCAGCGTTTAGTTTATGACGAGCAAATTGCGAGCATGGTTTCAGGCTTCCAGTACGAACGTCAATTAGCCGGTCAATTCTTTATCATTGCCGATGCCAAACCAGGCGTTGACATGGATCGCATCGAAGCGATCATTGATGAAGAATTAGCGAAAATCATCGCCGAAGGTCCTACCGCAGAAGAACTCGCGCGTACCAAGTTTAGTAATGCCGCAGGTTTTGTTCGCGGCGCTGAGCGGATTGGTGGCTTTGGTGGTAAATCAGACATTCTCGCCGCTGGTACCGTTTACCATGACGATCCAGGCTTTTACAAAAAATCGTGGGATATCATCGAAAACGCTCAACCTGCAAACGTACAAGCTGCAGCTGAACGTTGGTTAAGCGATGGTGCGTTTGTCCTAAACGTCGTTCCACAACCGAAATACACTACAGCTGAGCCGCAAGCGGATCGCTCGCAGTTACCTGAAGTGGGTGAATTGCCGCAGTTAGACCTGCCAGAACTCACCACCTTTACTCTATCGAACGGTCTCGAAGTCGCCCTGGCTGAGCGTCATGACGTGCCAACGGTACAGATGCGTCTCGTTATCGACAGTGGTTACGCTGCTGACTTCGGCAACAAAGTAGGTACCGCCAGCTACACCATGAGCATGCTACGTGAAGGCACCACCTCACGTGACAGCTTAGAGTTAAGCAAAGAGCTCGAGTCGTTGGGTACCAACTTATATGCCAGCGCGAGCCTAGATAACTCAACGGTAAGCATGGACAGCTTGGTAACCAATCTTGAACCAAGCCTCGAGATCATGGCTGACGTTTTGATGAACCCTGCCTTCTCAGAAGAAGAGATTGAGCGCAAGCGTGGCTTGTGGCTAGAGAACATCAAAAAAGAAAAAGCACAACCAACTGCAATGGCTTACCGTGTGTTGCCGAAGCTAGTGTTTGGTGATGATCATGCCTACAGCGTGCCGTTGACAGGTTCGGGCACCGAAGCATCGATTCAGTCGCTGACCCGTGACGACTTGGTTGCCCATGCTGACACTTGGTTACGTCCTGACATCTCGCGTTTGGTAATTGTTGGCGCCACCACGGAAGCTGAAATCAAGCCGTTACTCGAAGAGTACTTAGGACAATGGCAAGCGCCTGCGGCCGCCGCGCCAGCGAAGCAATTCACTGACGTGCAACCGCAACAAGAAGCGCGAGTGTTCTTAATTGACCAACCTGGTACTCCTCAATCAACCATTATTGCGGGTCACTTAGCGCCGCAAGATGGTGTTGATAACGAGATCGCCATTGATGTCATGAACACTATTCTTGGTGGTAGCTTCACCAGCCGTTTGAACATGAACCTGCGTGAAGACAAAGGTTGGTCATACGGTGCGCGTTCAAGCTGGTTCGCTGCAGACGAAGCTGGAATGATCCTTGCTTCTGCACCGGTGCAAACCGATAAGACCAAAGAATCGATTCAAGAGATCTTGAAAGAGTTCAACGGTTATATGGGTGATAATCCAGCAACAGCAGAAGAGTTAGAGAAAGTGATTGCTAACAAAACTGCGAAGTTGCCTGGCGCTTACGAAACCAAGTCGTCACTACTAAGCTCAATTGTCGATACCTTAGAGAAAGGTAAAGGCATGGAATGGCTGGAAAGCTATGGCTCTCGTGTGCGGACCTTGGAACTCGATAACGTGCAGCAAACCGCTGACGATGTGTTACGTCCAGACGCGCTTACTTGGGTCATCATTGGTGACTTGAGCCAAATCGAAGACGACGTACGTGCGCTTGATTTGGGTACCGTAACTAAGCTTGATAGCAACGGTAACGAAATTTAAGCTCACTTCCCTCTTCGGGAACTAACAAAGCCGCTCCGTTGTGAGCGGCTTTTTTCTATCTACGACTATGGTCGTTTTGGCCTTTAGCTGCGTAGCATGTACCATATTACCCATTCGCATCACGAAAGAAGGAAGTCACGATGGAAATGATTAAAACTCGCGCAGCAGTCGCATGGGCCCCAGGCGAGCCATTATCAATTGAAGAAGTTGATTTAATGCCACCGCAAAAAGGTGAAGTACTCGTTCGCATCGTTGCTACGGGAGTCTGTCATACGGATGCTTATACTTTGTCAGGAGCCGATCCTGAAGGCATCTTTCCAGCTATTTTAGGCCACGAAGGCGGCGGTATTGTTGAAGCCGTTGGCGAAGGTGTCACCTCTGTCGAAGTGGGCGATCATGTGATCCCACTCTACACTCCTGAATGCGGTGAGTGTAAATTCTGCAAATCAGGTAAAACTAACTTATGCCAAGCGATTCGCAGTACCCAAGGGCAAGGCTTGATGCCTGATGGCACGACCCGTTTTTCGAAAGATGGCAAGCCAATTTACCACTACATGGGCACCTCAACATTTGCCGAGCATACTGTGGTACCAGAAATTGCCTTAGCCAAAATTAGTAAAGACGCGCCACTCGAAGAAGTTTGCCTGCTAGGTTGTGGCGTCACCACCGGTATGGGTGCAGTCAAAAATACCGCGAAAGTGCAAGAGGGCGACACCGTAGCCGTATTTGGCTTAGGTGGTATTGGACTGTCCGTTATTATTGGTGCCGTTATGGCCAAAGCCAGCCGCATTATCGCCATTGATATCAACGAGAGTAAATTTGATATCGCACGTAAGCTTGGAGCAACGGACTGTGTTAATCCAAAGGATTATGACAAACCCATTCAAGAAGTTATCGTCGATATGACCGATGGCGGCGTTGATTTCTCCTTCGAGTGTATTGGTAATGTCAAAGTCATGCGCTCAGCGCTTGAATGCTGTCACAAGGGCTGGGGCGAATCGGTGATTATCGGTGTAGCCGGCGCCGGCGAGGAGATTTCAACTCGTCCATTCCAATTGGTTACCGGTCGCGTATGGCGCGGCAGCGCTTTTGGTGGGGTAAAAGGCCGTACACAACTGCCTGACTACGTGCAACGATACCTTAATGGTGAGTTTGCACTCAGTACCTTTATTACCCACACCATGGGGTTAGAAGATATCAATAAAGCGTTTGATTTGATGCACGAAGGTAAATCCATTCGTTCGGTCATTCACTTCGACAAGTAAAGAGGCGCTTATGACGACATTAAAACAAGTCAGTAGCGTGCGTTGTTTCGATGGCGAACAACGTCGCTATGAACATCAGGCCAACACACTTGACTGCATAATGCAGTTTAGTGTGTTCCTGCCACCACAAGCTCTAGACGGAGATCACGTTCCGGCCGTGCTGTGGTTGTCAGGACTTACCTGTACCGACGAGAATTTCAGTAGTAAAGCAGGTGCTCAACGGATAGCGGCGGAGTTAGGACTTGCCCTTATTATCCCTGATACCAGTCCGCGTGGCGATGACGTTGCGGATGACGAAGCTTACGATTTTGGCAAGGGTGCCGGCTTTTATGTGAATGCTACTGAGCAGCCATGGGCCAAGCACTACCAAATGTATGATTACATCACCAAGGAACTCCTTGATGTTGTGCATAGTGAGCTGCCGCTCAATGGCCGCTTGAGCATCAGCGGCCACTCAATGGGCGGACACGGTGCGTTAATTATGGCGTTGCGCGAAAAAGAACGCTTCGTTAGCGTATCTGCCTTTGCCCCTATCGCCCACCCGAGCGCATGCCCGTGGGGGCTCAAAGCTTTCTCTGGCTACCTTGGTGATGATCGCGCAGCATGGCGAGAATATGATGCTGTAGCACTCTTACGGAACGGTCATGACTGTCCACCACTATTGGTCGACCAAGGCGGTGCTGATAATTTTCTAGCTGAGCAACTTAATTTCTCCTTACTTGAGGAGACTGTTGCTGAGCGCAATGTGTTGGCTCAATTGCGCCTGCAAGAAGGCTACGACCATAGTTATTATTTTATTGCGAGCTTTATTGAGGACCACTTACGTTTTCATCACTCCTATTTAACTCGTTAAAACACTGGTAAATTTTGTACTCCTTGCTAAGGTTAAAACTGCGCGAATGATAAAATTGTGCGCTTTAGCTAAGGAGTACGCGCTTTATGTCACCCAATCGAGCGGCAGGGTTAATTGCTGCGGCCTATTTAGTTCTCGGTTTAGTTTGGATACGTTTTTCTGACCAGTTCTTGCTGGCGTTTGCGGCTGACTCAAATTTATTAACTGAACTACAGACGTTTAAAGGCTGGGCTTATGTCGTTGTCACTGCGTTTATCCTATTTTTCTTAGCTAAACAGGCCCTCGTCCGTGAGCGCAGTCTATCTGAGCGTGACCCACTGACTCGCCTTCTGAATCGCCATATGTTCAATCGTGAGCTCAAAAGCGAATTGGACTTTTGTGCCGAACATGAACAACAACTCACACTGATTGTGCTCAACCTTGATGGCTTTAAACAACTCAACAGTAATGCTGGGAGTCAAGTCGGTGACCGCTTTTTGCAGAATGTTGCTAGCCTATTACGAGACCATTTTCAGCAGCGTGTATTGATCAGCCGTTTCGCCGGTGACGAGTTTGCGATCGCGGTTCCCTCTGCACGTTGGCCGGATCAAGTTCTACCACAAGCGCAGCATCTACAGCAGCTGATTCGTACCATCATAATTCCAGAATTACCTGATACAGCACTAACTGCATGCTTTGGTATTGCCCGCTTTCCGCACGATGCGAAAAGTAGCGAGGACCTAATAGAAGCTGCTTTAATGGCGCAGGATGAGGCGAAGTCACTTGGTAGTAACCGTCTACGCGTTTACAAAAGTGAGTATGGCGAAAACGCCTCGAAACGAACGAAAATGCTGTTTGACTTAAAAGCTGCGATAGCGAATAAACAATTAAGTGTGGCCTACCAACCTCAGTTTCGCCTCAATGACAAACAAATCAGCGGGGTTGAGGTACTTGCGCGCTGGCATCATCCAGAAGAAGGGATGATCCCTCCGGATATCTTTATTCCATTGGCAGAACAACATGGTTTGATCTGTGATATCACCGACTTTGTCATGCAAACAGCGATTCGAGAGCTGATCGACGCCGATTTGCTCTACACGTCTATTCCACGGGTATCATTTAATGTTTCCGCCGCCGACTTTAATAATTCCCAAGGCTCCGAGCGATTTCTTCACAATTTAGCTGAACTACCAGGACACTGGTCAGTCGTTGAATTAGAGCTTACTGAAACCTCGGCGTTACTAAATCTTGAAGGTGTTAAGAATGTCTTGAGTGTACTCTCCGAGCGCGGGGTACAAGTTTCACTCGATGACTTTGGTACTGGCTACTCGTCATTGAGTACCCTGCGCCTGCTGCCAATTCAAGAGCTGAAGATTGATCAAAGCTTCGTTCGTGATATCGTCAAAAACGCACAGGATGCACGCTTGGTGAAAACCATTCTGGCCATGGCGCAAGCTTTGCATTTACGCGTTGTTGCTGAAGGCGTCGAGAGCCAACAACAAGCTAGCTATCTTGAAAAGGCTGGCTGTGAAGAGGTACAGGGTTATTTATATGCGAAGCCGATGATTCTTAACGCTTTGCAGTCCTTTGTGAAGAACCTTCATTCGGCAAAAGCGCAGAGTTGATACGGTTTTTCCCCTGTCGCTTACCGATATACATGGCCTGGTCTGCCAAGCGTAGGATGTGGTCGACTGTACAATTTTCGGAGTAGACGTCGCAATGACAAATACCTATCGACAATGACACCTGCCAGCCATTCTGTTCGGTAACATGTAAAACGCGTTCGCGCACGCGTTGCAAAATAATCTCAGCATCAGCTAGGCTCGCGCTCGGGTGAATGGTGGCAAACTCATCCCCGCCAATGCGTGCGACAAAGTCACTACCACGGCAGGCATCTTTAATCGCGTTGGCAATTGCTTGAAGAGCGCGGTCACCCTCGTCATGGCCGAAAGTGTCGTTGACCAACTTGAAATCATCCAAATCGATAAGAGCCACTGTGAACGTATGTAACCCGGCTCGCAATTCGGCTATATCGTCGTCGAGTTCTTGATAAAAAGCCCGACGGTTTGCCAAGCCGGTCAAGTAATCCGTTAAAGCCTGCTTACGCTCGCTTTCCAACTCACGGCGAATCTTTTCTTCAGTCAGTTTGAACTGCGTTGCATCGCGGATGAAAGCAATCGCATAAGGTTTGTCTTTAACACGAACATGACTCAGCATTATATCAACGTGAAAAGACTCGCCATTTTTACGCACGCCGAGAAAGCGAAATCCGCGTCCCATCAGACGGTTTCTCTCGCTAGCGAAAAAGTGGGCGACGTGGTTCTGGTGATGACTGCGAATATCTTCGGGGAGCAATATCTCTAAGCCCGCGCCATGCAGGTCAGCATGTTCATAGCCGAATAAAGTCGTCGCCAACCGATTCACTAGCACTATCTTACCGTCTTTATTGACAACAAGAGCTGCGTCAGGAATGATTTCGATAAGTTCGCTGAGGTCGCGCTCGTCTTTCATGCCCCTCTCGGATACTATGGAGTTGATAACTCAATCTTAACGGAACTTCTCACCAATGCCCAGACCACGACGTCTTATAACAGTGTTTTTTTTACCAGTTTTATTACTGGTTAGCGCTGTCAGCGTTGCGCAAGAGTTTCGCCCGTTGAGCGATCGCGCGATGCGCGTCTGGGATACGCGCCATGGCCTGCCACATAATTCGATTAATCATATCAGCCAAGACCACCAGGGCTATTTGTGGATCGCAACATGGCAAGGGCCGGTGCGCTTCAATGGCCGTAAGTTTGAGGTTTTTAATGATGAAACCCAATTACCGGATCCTGGCGCATTATTTGTTGCCCAGAACCCATACAATAACACCGTGGTAGCGACAGGTGCGCGAGGCGGCGTAAGCCATTTCCACCCAGCTCCAGCGGGCGGTGAATGGCAGGCTCAACCGCGCGTTTTCGACCGAGTTGATTTTGCCTTGTTCACAACGTCTAACTGTACTTGGTACGCCACAATAACAACTGGAGTGGTGCGCGAGTGCGACGGCGAACGCACCCAATTCACCCTCACCGAAGGACTACCGAGTAATTCTATTTTATCTCTGGCACAGGACGCCAATGGCCGCGTATGGGCAGCTACGGATCGCGGCCCGGCCTATTTTGATAGCGAGCTCGAAGCATTTCAAACCGTGCAAGGTCTCCCCCAAGGCTACAACTTCGGGATCATCAGTGACGCAACATCAAAGGCTTTGTGGCTGAGCATCGATACGCGCGTTTATCAACTCGATGTTGACGACTTTAGCTATCAATTATGGCCGGTGGAATACCCGAGTACGGTTACTGAACTTTATCAGGCGCCTGATGGCGAGATTTGGGTAGGAACTCACGAGCACGGTTTGACACGTTTAGATAGTAAGCAGCCAGACATGACCTCGGTCGCCAATGGCCTCCCCAACAATCATATTCTGTCCATCTTTGTCGACCGTGAGAATACTATGTGGGTAGGCACCCATCGTGGCTTAACACAGTTTCGCGAAGCGCCGTTTCACAGCCACCGAAAAGAAGATGGACTTGGCTACGACTACGTGCGAGCACTTTACCAACTGCAAGATGACACGATCTTGGTGGGCGGCTTAGGCGGCATTAAACGCATTGAAAATGAAGCTATCCTGCCCTTTGACACATCCAGCTCAGTTGCCAACGAGAGCATTCTCACTTTTGCCCAAAGCACTGATGGACTGCTGTATATCGGCACCTTCACCAATGGCCTCTACGTGCTGCGCGACGGCGAACAAATTGCCCATTACAACGAAACTAATGGCTTCCCGGGGAATGACATTCGTAGTGTCTTACTCGCTAATGACGGCTATTTGTATGCCGCAACATCACGCGGAGTATTGCGCACTAAGAGATTAGGCAATGGCGAGCTCTCTCCCCCCGACTATATCGGTACCGCACAGGGTCTGCCGGACGAGATTATTTATGCTATTCAGCAAGGCCTTGCCGGTGATATATGGATTGGCAGTATGCGCGGACTTTCCGTTTTGACGGAGAACGGAGTGCAGCGTATCGATCTCAGCGACACCACCGACGCAGAGTTTATGTTTGGCTTTCATGAGTCAGATCAACACTTATACGTGGCGAGCGATCGAGGACTCGTGCTGTTTAACAAACAAACTGAGCAGTGGCAGGTATTTGACGAAGACAATGGCTTGCCCTTCGTTAAGTTTTTCGATGTCGCCCGCGATCAACAAGGTAATCTATGGCTTGCTACAGGACGTGGATTGTACTTCATCGCCGCTGAAGATTTTGAACGTGCGATCTATGATGATAATCCAGCAACGCCCCTCGACTATACCTTTTATGAATCGTTTCATGGCTTAGCGAGTGCACAAATTAACACGGGTGGGCCGCCAATGCTTGTGGATAACGCCGGTGAGTTGTGGTTTGCAACCTCACAAGGGGTTGGACACTACCTACCAAACAATGTCAATTCGCTGGCAAACAATCCACCACAGCCAGTTATTGAGCGTGTGTATGCCGATAACACACCTATCAAGCCTGAAGTCTACCTTGATGCTGCTACCGGTCGGGTGGAATTTAGCTTTGCCGGACTCGGATTCCATCATCCAGAATCGATAAATTATCGCGTTCAACTGGCAGGCTATGACGAAAGTTGGGTTGTACCACGCGAAGGGCAACTAAGTGTGGCCTACACCGAACTACCGCCCGGCGCTTATATTTTTCAGATACAAACAGCCTATCCCAACGGCCAATGGAGTGATTCCGCCACCTTTGCGTTTCACAAGCTCCCCACACTATGGCAGCGCCCTGTCACTTGGTTAGCTCTTGCACTTGTCAGTGTCTTGCTAGTGATTGCGATCATTCGCTTGCGTTCCTATCGGCTCAAACGCAGCAAAGAACGCCTGCAAGACTTAGTGCGTGAGCAAACCAAGTCACTGGAGCAATTAGCAAATCAAGATAGCCTAACACTCCTGGCAAACCGCCGCGCCTTTGACGAGTTTTTACGTGAAAAAGTCGCGCGCACGACCGGCGATGAACTTGGCTTGATCCTGCTCGATCTCGATTACTTTAAAGAAGTGAATGATCGCTATTTGCATACCACTGGCGACAAGGTACTAAAACGCGTTGCCCAGCTCATCAACGCGACCGCCCGCGAGAGCGATATGGTCGCGCGCTGGGGCGGCGAAGAGTTTGCCATCTTGCTCTCTCACACCGATAAACAACAGCTCACCGCGATCTGCGAGCGTATGCGGCGAGCGCTCGAGCAAGCCGATCTACACAGTTTGGTTAGCGACTTGGTTGTGACCGGCAGTTTTGGGGCCGCTCTGCATGAGCCGAACGAGACTGCTGCAAGCTTATTACGTCGTGCCGATAAAGCTCTGTATAAAGCGAAGAGTTTGGGGCGCAATCGTACGGAAGTTGCGCCTGGCACTCAGTAACTTGTTAGCCTAGTTGGTGGGGACCATGAGGCGCGTCTGCAACAGTTGGCAACGTTTCTCTTCACCGCTGCCCTCACAGTCATAGAAAGTGAGCTGAAAAAGGTCGCCATAGTCTTGCTCAGTTAAACGCTCGCTCTGTCCACCTAAGCCTCGAACCAGCGCCGGCACCGTATTGCTATGACCAACAATCAGAGTATTCTCAGCGCGCTCCTTGATTGCCTCAAGGGTTACCTCGGCATCACCGGGTCGGTAATTTTGCACCGTTAGACCTAGTGACTCTGCAAGCGGCTGTGCCGTCATCTGGGTGCGTTGGTACGGCGTACTATAGATTGCTTTCAGTTCAGCTTTTTGCAACAGATAAGCAAGTGCTTGCGCGCGTTTTTGTCCTTTCTCACTGAGTGGTGGATCAGATTCAGCCACGGCTTTCTCAGCGTGGCGTGCCACATAGACCGTAAACTCATTTGCCATAACCGAAGTACCTCCGCTGACCGCGTTTACTAGCAGTAATACTGCGATAACATGTTGTTTCATTGATTTCATTGATTTTTCTCATTGACACTCTAAGTCCTGCCACCTATGTTGCTAGATGGTGTTACGAAACACAATCATCCATTGATGAACGTATAACTATAACGCATAAAAGGACCCCCCTCATGGATCATCACGGCTTTGATAACTCAAGTACCGTTCGCTTAGGCGAATGGATGTTGACGCTTTTTTTAACGGCTATCCCAGTAGTTAACATCATTGCGCTACTCGTCTGGGCATTCTCTAGCTCAACCAAACCCTCAAAACAGAACTGGGCCCGAGCCATTCTTATCTGGATGCTAATTGCTATGGTTATCGGTTTTGGTATGGGCGTATTAGGTCTAGGTGGTGCTATGATGATGGGGAGTAGTTAACCACTCCATTGATCACATAGGATGCTCTTATGCTCCGTGCTGAGGCAATAAGTAAGGTTTACCACATGGGCGAAGTTGAGATTCACGCCTTACGCGGCGTGAGTCTCGAATTTATAAGTGGCGAATTAGTTGTGCTACTTGGCGCTTCTGGTTCAGGTAAGTCTACACTCCTGAATATCATGGGCGGCCTTGATACGCCTACGAGCGGTCAGCTTTTTTATGGTGAAACAGCTCTGCATCAAGCTTCCGATCGTGAGTTGACGCGTTTTCGCCGCGATCATGTTGGCTTTGTATTCCAGTTTTATAACCTCATTCCCAGCCTTACCGCACGTGAGAACGTGGCCATGGTTACCGATATCGCGCGCAACCCTATGCGCCCTGAAGAAGCGCTCGAACGGGTCGGCTTAAGCAATCGTTTGGACCATTTCCCCGCACAGTTGTCAGGGGGTGAGCAGCAGCGCGTGGCGATTGCCCGCGCCGTTGCCAAACGCCCTGAAATTTTACTCTGCGATGAGCCGACCGGTGCCCTCGACTCGAACACGGGTGGCCTTGTGCTCGACGTCTTACAACAAATCAATCAAGAACTGGGCACCACTACGGCGGTGATTACCCACAACGCCGTTATTGCAGATATGGCGAATCGCGTGATTCGGCTTTCCGATGGCAAGATTAGTGACATCCACACCAACACCAGTCAACGACCCGCGCGGGAGTTACAGTGGTAAGCGCGCAAGCCACCTTGCTTGCCAAGTTGCTACGCGAGGTTTGGCATGCACGCGCACAACTTTTTGCCATTGCCGTTGTGGTGAGCGTCGGTGTTATGGTGCTGATGATCATGACTACGGCGAAGCAAAGCTTAACCAATGCACAGCAATCTTTTTATATTGAACACCGCTTTGCCGATGTTTTTCTGGAGCTGACCCGAGCACCGCGTAACCTGCTCACCCAGGTGCAGGAGATGCCTGGTGTAGCCGTCGCCGAGGCACGTATTCGCAGCGCTGCACGCGTCGAAGTCAGCGGTTTTGCCGATCCGATACAAGCACAATTGGTTTCATTGCCCGAGCAGCAGACGCAACTGCTAAATACGTTGCATCTAGAGCGCGGCATGTTGCCGACATCGAGCCGACAAGTTGTCGTCGCGCAACCTTTTGCAGAGGCGCATGAGTTGCAATTGTATGACTCGATTACGGCGATTTTAAATGGCCGTCGCACTGAATTAGAGATCGTTGGCGTGGCTATTTCGCCGGAATACATTTACCAAATCGGGCCCGCAGATATCATGCCGGACTATCAACGCTACGGGGTGCTTTGGTTGAGAGAAGATGCCTTGGCCGCTGCACTCGATATGGACGGTGCATTTAACAGCCTACTCATACAACTCGAGGCGCAGGCCGATAGCCCGACGTTAAAGTTACGACTCGATCAACTCTTCGAAAACTACGGCGGACGAGGCGCCTACAGCCGCGAAGAACAAATCTCACATCGGTTTTTAAGTGAAGAACTAAAACAACTCGGTACCAACGCGGTATTTCTGCCCTTAGTTTTCCTCGGGACCTCGGCGTTCTTATTTAACATTTTCATGCAGCGCCAAATCCACACCCAACAACAGATCATTGCGATCATGAAGGCCTTTGGCTATCGACCTGTGACTATTTTTTTGCACTATCTGGGGTTTAGCAGCCTAGTGGTTTTAGTGGGTTTGATCTTAGGACTGCTCTTAAGCCATTGGCTCGCTGCCGCTATGGTCGAGCTCTACAGCCTCTATTTCAGTTTCACGGACCTCAACGTGGATACCAACTGGCGTAGTCTCGCTATTGCTGTTGTGGTGACTTTTGCAGCTGGCTTTGTTGGAACGTGGCGCGCGATCTACAAAGCTATTCAAGTACCGCCGGCGCAAGCCATGCGCCCAGCCAACCCACCTAACTTTCACCAAAGTCGCATCAATCATTTTATCGCGACCATGAAACTCAATCAGGCATGGCGCATTATTTTACGGAACTTGGTGCGGCACCCGCTACGCAGCACGCTATCGATTACCGGCGTGGCGCTCGCCGGTGGTCTGCTTTTATTTGGCAGCTACCAGTTTCAAGCCATAAGCACCATGCTGGATCGTAATTACCGCGTCGAACAGCAAATGGATGTGATTGTTCATTTTAGCAAGGTCACCGATGCGCAAGCGCTGGCAAGTTTGGCCGCCCTACCCGGCGTCAGTTATGTCGAAGGGATGCGCAGTGTCCCTGTGCGTTTACATAGTGGGCCGATGGTCTATAGCACCTCGGTTTCCGCCTTTGATCCAAACAGTAAATTGCGCCAATTAGCCAGCATGCGGAGCTTACCTGAAGCAGGTTTAGTCTTGACCGACCACCTTGCGAAGCAACTTATGCTTGACGTTGATCAACAGGTCCGCATTGAATTTATCGGTGAACGCCGCATGACCCAAGAAGTCCCATTGGTCGCAATTACCAATGAAGCTATTGGCGTTGGTGCCTATATGGCGCTGCCCGAACTCAATCGATTTTTGCTTGAAAGCCAAGCGCTGAGCGGAGCTTGGTTGCTTATCGATGAGCGTTACAAAGAAGAACTGTATACGCAGCTCAATGAAATGCCACAAATTGCTGGGTACAGCCATATTCGCGAAGCCGAAGAGAAGTTACGCAACTATATGGACGACACGGTTCTAACCGCCATGAGTATTATCTTTGTGTTAGCGGGTTCGCTGACCTTTGCGATGGTCTATAACAACGCTCGAATTGCCCTCGCCGAGCGCGAGCGCGAACTCGCTACCTTGCGCGTTCTCGGCTATAGCTACACCGAAGTGGCAATTATCTTATTTGGCGAGTTGCTACTCGTGGTCTTGGTGGCCATTCCTCTTGGCTGGCTTATTGGCTTCCTTTTTGCCGCGGGTATGACAGAGTTGATGAGTAGCGAGCTATTCCGTATTCCATTTGTCGTGAGCCGACAACTATTTGGGCTATCGGCGCTCGGCGTATTGACCGCAGCCGCGATAGCAGTCATCTTTATGTTACGGCGGTTGCAACGCATTGATTTAGTTGCCGCATTAAAAGCTGAGTAATTGACGTGCGAAAGAGAGATTGTAGATGATGAAAAAACTACTGGTGAAAATACTTCCCTGGCTGCTCTTTGCACTTGTCGCCGTTGCACTCTTCTACAGTTTACGTCCGGCACCACCTCAAGTCGTCATCAGTGACGTTTATCAAGGGCCCTTAGCTGCGACCGTAAGTGACGAGGGCAGAACGCATCTACGTAATACCTATTCCGTTTCTGCGCCGATTACCGGCTATCTACGACGTGTATCACTCGAGCCTGGCGACCAAGTCACGCAAGGTGATCCTGTTTTTGAAGTAGAGCCAGCCCCTACTCCAGCGCTCGATCAACGAAGTCGCGAACAAGCCGAACAGACCCTTAACGCCAGTGCTGCGCGCTTGCAAGCGGCCGTTGCTTTGCAACAAAATAGTGAAAGCGAAGCGCAGCTAGCCACCAGTGAATTGCAACGAATTAAGCGTCTGTACGATGCCGGGCTTGCCTCCACCGCTGATCTTGAAAGAGTACAAACCGCCCTTTTCCGCGCTCAGTCAAATTTACGCTCAGCCACTGCCGCAGTCGCGGTAGCGCAGGCAGATGTCACCAATGCTAAGCTCGTCTTAGAGATTGCCGAGGGCACTCGCAGCAGCGATAAAACACGCGTGCTAGAAGTACCCGCGCCAATCAGTGGTACGGTACTACAACGTTTTCGTTGCTGCGAAGGTGTTGTTACCGCTGGCGAAACAATTATAGAACTTGGTGAGCTAGGCGAGCTTGAGGTCCAGGTTGATCTGCTCAGTAGTGCTGCCGTCAAAGTTCGCCCCGGTATGACCGCACGTATCAATCAATGGGGTGGTCAAGAAGTCAAAACCGGTATTGTACGCCGCGTTAATCCAGCAGGGTTCACTCGCGTCTCGGCTTTGGGTATCGAAGAACAGCGTGTAAGCGTCTTCATCGAGCTCGACGAACCGGCACCCGAACTCGGTAATGACTTTCGCGTCAACGCTGAAATTGTTATTGAACAAGCGGAAAACACTTTAGCAGTCCCCATTACCGCTCTCTTTAGACAAGATGAACAATGGTATGTCTTTGTCTATCGCGAGGGCCAGCTAGAGCGCAGAGCGGTTAACGTTGGGTTTCAAAGTGGTATTTATCGGCAGATCACAAATGGTTTAAGCGCCAACGAGCAGGTGGTCAACCATCCAAGCGGCGAATTAGAAGACGGAATGCGAGTGCAGTTATGAAGTATTGGCTGGTAAAAACCGAACCCGAGGAGTGTAGCATTGATACGCTTGCCGACGCCGGCGGCCAAGGCATTGTCTGGGACGGTGTGCGCAATTATCAGGCGCGCAATTTTTTGCGCGAAATGACAAAGGGTGATCGCGTTTTCATATACCATTCGAGCTGTGCCAAGGTGGGCATTGTCGGCCTCGCGGAGGTAATAGAAGACGCCTTCATCGACCCTTTACAATTTGACCCTGAGTCAGCCTATTACGATCCTAAATCTGAACCGGAGAACCCACGATGGAGCGCTGTCCGGATATGTTTCGTGCGCAAGTTTAAACAAACGCTTTCGCTTAAAGAACTGAAACAACTACCGGCTATGGAGGCCAATCCATTGGTTCAAAAGGGCTCTCGGCTAAGTGTGGTGCCTTTTCAAGCCAGTGAATACCACGCTGTATTAACGCTCGTCGACTGACATTAAGCGCTCTCGGCGCGCTGACTTATCGCTGTAGAGTTCTTTGTCTGCGCGGCGATAGAGGCTTGCAAAACTCTCTTCTGGCTCGCTACAAGCAAAGCCAATACTTGCGCCCACTGAAATTTGTTCATCGTTGATTTGCATTGGCGCCTCAACTGCCTGCCGGAGCCGCTCACTAAATGCTTCAGGGTGAGCAATCGAGTGCGAGAGAATCACCCCAAACTCATCGCCACCAAAGCGCACAACCCAATCGTTACGTTCGTTGCGAATGCAAGCTTTCAGTCGCTTAGCCACACAAATGAGCACTTCATCACCGGCTTGATGACCGTAGCGATCGTTGATGGGCTTAAAGCCATCTAAGTCGACCAGCAGCAAGCAATAACTCGACTTTTGTCTACGCTGCTGCAGATGCTCAAGCATGCCTCGGCGATTGAGCAGTTCGGTTAAGCTATCGTGCTGCGAGTCCAGCACCGCTTCTTTACGTTGTAATTTCAACTCGCTGATTCGATGTGCCAAGGCCAACGAAAATAGCACTGCTTCTAAAGCCACCGCAACGGGGAACCAATACGAAACGATATCTTCTGGATTTAAGACGCCAACTTGCCTTAAGACCATAACTAAAGCGGCCAATAACAAGATACTCTGCGCTACCACAAAGTAAGCTGCCGGTTTAAAACCTTGTACCCACCGAATGACTGCCGAGGCCAGCAAAATTGGGATAATCAGCATAGCGATGCTGTTTGCTACAATCGACGCATAACGCGTGAAACCCAGAGCATTGGCCAAATAGACTAAGCCAAACAGTACAACAGTGAGCTGCAATAAGGTGGCAACTAACGGCAAATTCTCGCGTAGGCGCAGAAACTTAATACTAAAAATGAGTATCGCACTCCCCCACATAGCGGCGGTACTAACGCGCCCCAACCACCACGGATGACTTATGTCTGGCCAAATAACTTGCGGTCCAAGTCCAGTGCCATCGGCAAGTAACAAAATCGCCGCAGCCATACTGAGCACATACCACAGGTAGGCCCCATCACGCAGCTGCACCAGCAATATAAGGTTGTACAGCAACAGCGCTAAAATAGCGCCAAACACCATACCGAAGACAACTGTTTCTTCAAGATAATGCTCAGTGTAATCGCCGTCGGTGAGTAAATTTATCGGAAAGGTGCTGCCCGCAGGATCATAGACGCGCAAATAGATCGTTATGGGCTGCCGGTCAAACATCAGTAGAACGGCTGGGTGACGGTAATTTAGGCGCTGACTCTCCGCATACCCGTCAGCGGTTCCAGCTGCTACGTGCTGCCATTGCCCGCCTTGTTGAATATAAAAGTCGGCGTGACGCTGAGAAATCGCGTGCGCAAGTAAGTAGCGACGCGGCTCAGTGAAATCAAAATTTTCAGCTGTATCCAACTGGATTTTAAGCCAAACAGCGTGGTCGCGGTCTGAGCTCGAGGCAATGCCCGAAAATGGCACAAACAAGCCGTTTTGCTCGGCGACTAAAATATCATCAAGCTGCCACTTCAGCGGAGCTTCGCGCAAGATGCTCGCGCGCTCATGCAGTCCATAAATACTGTCGTTGGCGATCTTGATCGGCGCAGCATACGCAGTCGCCATACTCAAAACGAGGCAACATGCGATGCGAAATAGCGAAACCAAATAGTGCGCCACGAGCGTCCTTTGCTAAGTAAACGTTAAGTTAATAGGCAGGGTATAGAATGTTGAGGCGCTATACAAGTAGACAGTTTGGGGGCAATTACTCATCGAGCGAGCACTGCAGACAACGTTCCTTGCCAGTTATTAACTTGGAAATGCGGTTACGGTGCTTGGCGAAGCCAAGGTAGCCTTTATCCGCTAACCAGCGTAGTCCGGGCCAACGCAAAGGAGCCGTTAACCATCCGCGTCCCACAGCTGACCATGCGGCATGGGTGACGTCCAAGCCATATAAAAGAGTTCCATCAGCACGTTGCCCATGGAGGATGCGATTCGCTTGCTCTACATCAATCGCTGGAAAGCGTTTCTCGAAGTCGTGCGCCCAAATATCTTCAAACTGCAGGCGCTGTTTGCGCTTTTGATCCAACGCTTTGAGTTGCCGCATTTCATGCACACACAGCGGACAACCACCGTCATAAAACAGTATTAGCTTAGTTGCCATAGTGGCCTCCGTATACAGTTCGTCACTCATGTTCTGTGTACGAAGGCCAGCATGCTTCCGATCAATCTTCGCTGTTGGCTTTAGCGATAAAATAGACGACGTAGAAAATGCAAAGACCAAGTAATACCGCTAGTCCAGTGAAAGAAAAAAAGATGACTGGATCAGAAACAAATTCTTTAAGTAATTGCATGGTGCGCCTCCTTAGAAGCTGTAACGAATACCAAACATGGCTACAGTTGGGTCAATATCGACGGCGACAGACTCAGCGGTAACACCATTGATGCGCACGTCAGCTACGGTATCAATGGCCATGCGGCTCACCATAAAGTGTAGGCCCCAGTTATCAGTGAGTGCCACGTTCACACCGGCTTGGAAGGCAAATCCCCAGCTATTTGAAAGCGCTAATTCAACATCGTCATTGGCAGTAATTACAGCTAAATCTGTTAGCACGCCACCAAGTTCTGGGCTTACTTTCTCTTCAAAAAACGTAGTGTAATTCACACCAAAACCGACAAATGGGTCAATCGCATCGTTATCTAAATCAAAGTGATATTGCGCGAGTAAGGTTGGCGGAAGGTGTTTGGTTTCACCGATTTTCAAGCCGTCAATCGCACCGGTACCATGAATTTCGTGCTTAAATGGAGTGGCAGCAATGAGTTCGATACTCCAGTTCGGGTTCAGCCGGTAATCAAAAGTGATTCCCAACTGAGTGTTTTCATCGACTGTCACACCGGTAGAACCAGAATTCAGACCTGCAACAGATTCAATTACTGGTAATGATGCGCTATCATCATTTGGCATAACACCGATGGCGCCAACATTTACCGAAAACTGGTCTGCGGCCGCTGCCATTGGTGAAGCAAGACCGGCAATTAATAAGCTAGATAAGATCATTGAGGTTTTCATACAGCACTCCTTAGTTATTTCCCTATATTTTATGTGGTTATGTGCGGAAAACCTTGATCTCGATCAAGTTTAGCTTCTCCTCTACAATGAAAAACAACGCATGATTAGGGGCTTATGGGACATCATCACGGACATCACCATCATCATGGCGACGCTTCTTCACAACGCATCGGTCTCGCTTTCTGGCTGAACTTGTTCTTCACGATTATCGAATTTATTGGCGGTATTCTCACTAACAGTACTGCCATTATTGCCGATGCCGTGCATGACCTCGGTGACAGTCTTTCATTGGGCCTTGCTTGGCTGTTAAATAAACTCGGTGCCAAGCAAGCTACCACTGGCTTCACTTATGGTTACAAACGTTTCAGTTTGTTAGGCGCGCTGATTAACGCAATTGTGCTTATTGCAGGCTCGACGTGGGTGCTCTTCGAAGCGATTCCACGACTGACTGATCCAGTCATGCCGAATACGGAAGGCATGATTTACCTGGCAATCCTAGGCATCGTGGTCAACGGCTATGCCGCCTTCAAACTCGCCGGTGGGCAAACCTTAAACGAACGAGTACTTAACTGGCATCTACTTGAGGATGTCTTGGGCTGGGTCGCGGTGCTGATTGGCGCCATTGTCATGACGTTCGTCGACTGGCCAATTATTGACCCACTGTTATCGATCGCCTTTACTGCATTTATTTTATTAAATGTGGTTCGCAACTTAATAGAAACTCTGAAACTTTTCTCACAAGCAAACCCGAGTCCTAAGCTCTACCAAGAAGTTCAAGATGCGATTCGTGATGTCGAGCATGTTGCGGATATTCATCATATGCACCTGTGGTCGCTCGATGGTGAATCACACGTACTAACGGCTCACGTTGAATTGAAAGATGACTTCAATAACGCCGAGCATTATCTCGCTGTTAAAGAAGCCATCAATCAAGCCGTTTCGCGTTTTGAGATTTTCCACACCACGATTGAGCTGGAATTCAAGTCGGAGGCCTGTCGACTGGATTAGTCGACAGCCTTTTCGCTGGCATAGCTCAAGTCTGCGATGCTGTGCAGCTTACCGAAGCGCATCACGTGAGTGATGCTGCGAAATGCAGCCACATCTTTGCCTGGATCTTCCGCGAGTACCACCAGGTCGGCATTTTTGCCCACCTCGACAGTACCGAGTGTGCCTTCCAATCCCATCGCTTTAGCACCGTTTTTTGTCGCCATAACGATAACCTCACGCGCGGGAACCCCAGCAGCTTGGATAAGCTCCATTTCACCGTAAATCGATGGCCCATGATAGTACTGTGGGTTTCCTGCATCTGTCGCTGCGGCAATCGTTCCGCCCTCTTCTAATAGGCGCTTCAAGTTGTGTTGCGCACGAAAAATGTTTGCCCCAGTGCTCAATATCAGTGCTTGCCGCTGTGCAGGGCCAAAGTTTTGTGAAAATGGTCCATGTAACTTCTCGTATCCGTCGCGCACCAATTGGCGCGTGCGTGGCGAGATACAGTAATTGGGATCATCAAAATGAGGTGCGTCGCCATTCATCAAATCCAAAATAGTTACCCCATCGAGTAACACAGTCATGGTTGTTTGATAAACGACGTTATTTTCGGTGACAAGCTTAATGAACTCATCGTCCACCAACGTAGAATCGACGCCATGCACCAATACATCGGCTCCCGCGCGTATTGCCACTTTTGCATCTTTGAGCGTCTCTACATGAACAATAAATAGAAGCTTGTTTCGGTGTGCAGCGTTACCAATGACACTAAGGCGATCACGTAATTCGTCGGCTTGCTGTGGAGCCGGTGGAGTGAACCAAACTTTTACCGCGCTCGATCCACTTGCGGCAATTGCAGCAACGCTACCTAGCGCTTCTTCGTCCGACCCCATCGGCAAAAACTCGCGGGTATTTTCGTATTTTTGATATCGTAAAACATCTTTTCCAGCAGGATGTGTATCATGTGTGATGAGCTGGCCGGACGCCACAAAACGTGGCTTTTCAACGCTGCCAACTGAAGTTTCTTCTAACGCAATCGTCCATGGAAAACTTCCTGTATCAAATACCGCCGTCACACCCGAGCACAAATAACTACGGTCTAATTCTGCAGAGTTTTGGCGTAAATAGTCTTGTGCTTTATCTAAATCATAGACTTCACGTAACATCGGAAAGATGCGGCGCGTATCAAACCAACCACTAGCCGCATAATGCACATGCGAATCGACCAAGCCCGGAGTTAAAAATTTTCCGCTAACGTCGATGATCTCAGCGCTTTCAGGTATGGCGCAATCAGTCCCCACGCAACTTATCGTACCTTGTTCGACCACCACGACACTGTTCGCGATGGGTTCACCACCGTTGCCATCATATAAGGTGGCACCTTTAAACACTTGCTGTTGAGCAAATGCGTTGGCGGTCATCAAGCCTAGCGTGAGTAAAAGAGGTAAATATAGTTTCATGCTGCTCCCTCGCCTATTTTTGTCATTCTATAATCCACAGAAAAGGCGCCACAGAGGACGCCTTGAATTGTTAGAAATAAGCTTAGGAAAGATAATCAGATTTGCAAATCAAGCGCTTAACAGCACTTTGGTTGCTTCATCAACTCATCATAGCCATGCGGCTTAATTAGCGGCTGACGTTCGGCAACCTTATAGTTCCCTTGGTGAACGATGGTGCCGCGTGCGACCTGTGCTAAGGCTTGCCAAAATTTCTTTGATACTTTCATGTCCGTCTCCTAAAAAGTGCGTTGTGTCTCGACATGAACAAGTATATTGTTTCTTCTTGAAATGATTAGGTGGCACTTATGAATAACATTGTTTCCTCATAGAAACATTTGAGAGGCATTATGCTCGATCGTATGAGTGATATGGCAATCTTCGCAGCCATTATCGAACAGGGTAGTTTCACCCGTGCCGCTGAGAGACTTGAGATCTCGAAAAGTGCAGTTAGCAAAGCTCTGACGCGCCTTGAAGCAGAGCTACAAACGAAGCTATTAACGCGCACCACGCGTAAGCTCAATCCTACTGTAGCCGGACTTAACTTTTATCAACATTGCCGAGATATTGTCGCCGAAACCGAGCAAGCTTTTGAACACATCAACGCGATGCGCAGTAAGCCGAGTGGGCGCATCACTTTATCCGCACCGGTGAACTTTGGCTCCACTCAAGTAGCACCGCTAATGCCCGAATTTCTTGAGCGCTATCCTGAAGTCGACGTTGACCTACAACTCAGCAACCGGTTGACGAACTTGGTTGCCGAGAATATCGACATCGGGATCCGCTGTGGCACCCTGAAAGACTCAATGCTGTATTTTCGTAAACTCGCCCCTTTGCACATTGTTTTGGTTGGCTCTAAAGGCTATTTTGCCCGACACCCCAAACCTCAGCACCCCAATGAATTAAGTTATAAAGAAGGCAAACATCAATGCATTACCGATAGCGCCCGCATTACTGATCGGCAGTGGCGCTTCTATGACAACAACGACCTCATTCAGGTCACAGTGAATGGCCGTTTTTTCGTATCCGACAACCGTGCCATGAGGTCCGCATTGCAAGCCGACTTAGGCTTGGCCTATATGCCGAGTTATTCGCTGAATGAACTTATAGAATCTGGTGAGATCGAAACCGCACTCGAAAACTTTATGCCGCAACCCGTGCCGGTACATTTGGTCTACCCCGAACGCAAATACATGTCCGCTGCAGTGTCGGCCGCTTTAGATTTTTTACAAGAGAAGCTGGGCTAGCTCAGAAGATTCACCTCGAACAGTAATTTACGCAGACTCTGCCTAGCATCCATGAGTAACAACAGCTCTACCACTGCTTTCGCTTCATTAATACGATAAAAAACGATGTTATGTTGGTCGACATGCCACTGCCTATAATATTGCACGCCTAATTCTAAAAGACGCTCACTTATCGGCGCTACCTGCGGGTGCTTAGGCAAAACCTGCGCGATTTTGTGTTGCACTTCATGTAACGTCTTATCGGCTAATTCGGTTGAATAGTGATAGGACAAAAAGCCTTTCAGCCGCTGTACTGAGAGCTTAAAAACAGGCGATGCAACAACGCTAAATTCAGACATTGAAAGCGTCACTTAAATCCAACTCACCATGTTGCAACGATTTTTCTGATAGGTTGATAAGCTTGAGTAGAGCAATCGTTTCCTGTTGAAACTCATAATCATCATAAGATTGAATGACAAATGCTGGCTTACCCTTTTTCGTCACCAGCAACTCTTCTTTCAACTCAAGATTATTGGCATTTTCTTTTAAATACGTCACGGTTTCAGTCTTCACAACCACCTCTTAAAAGTCTTTTTAAAGACTGTTTTAGTTTAGCAGTTGCTGTCAGATATTCCAAGGCGCTCCTCCATATAACCAAATCGGATTGATCGTGGTCGCCAACAGCGCTGTAATACAAATACACGCAAGATAAAGAGGTAGGCATGAGAGAGATCGTAGTAATTCACGAGAATGACGAATGGTTGGTGCCATTGCGGGCAGAGTTTGCGAAACGTGGCGTCACTGCAACGGAGTGGTTTCTCGATGAAGGCGAAGTGCGCTTTAGTGAAAGCCCTGCCGATGCGGTCTATTACAACCGTATGAGTGCTTCCTCGCACACCCGCGGTCACCGCTTTGCACCTGAGTTAACTAAGGCTGTATTGACTTGGTTAGAGAGCGCTGGGCGAACTGTGATTAACAATACTTCGGTGCTTGCCCTTGAGGTGTGTAAGCTATCGCAGTATGCGGCACTTGAGCGTGCCGGACTTAAAGTTCCACGCACTCATGCTGTGGTTGGTAAAAAACACTTGCTCGCCGCTGCTCAAACCTTTCAGCAATGGCCCCTCATTTTGAAGCCGAATCGCGGCGGTAAAGGCCTTGGTGTGCAACGTTTTGATGATTTGGCAAGCCTTGAGAGCTACTTGAACAGCCCGAGTTTAGAAGAGCCGCTTGATGGCATTTGGTTGCTGCAAGAGTATATTCAACCACGAGAGCCTTTTATTACTCGCGCAGAATTCATTGGCCAGAAATTTTTGTATACCGTGCAAGTCAACACCGAAGATGGCTTCGAGCTCTGTCCAGCCGATAGTTGCTCAATCGAAGAGCAATTCTGTCCGACCGACCAAAGCTCAGAGAAATTCACCATTACTGCAGGGTTTGATCAGCATCCCATCATAAATCAGTTGGAAGGATTCTTGCGTGATAACTCTGTGGATGTCGCCGGTATCGAATTTATCGAAAATGCTGGCGGTGAGTTATTTGTCTATGACGTCAATACTAACACCAATTACAATCAGGGCGCAGAACAACGCGCAGAAGTGCCACGCACTGGGATGGGAGCTTTAGCAGATTATTTGATCGACTGTGCTAAGAGGTAAGCGCCTCGAAGGGGCTTTGCTGTAGTGACTTGATGTGTTTTTTATCCTCGTACATGCGGGTGTCTGCGAGCTTGAGTAGCTTAGCGACTGAAAGACCGCCTTCAGAGCTACATGCAGAGCCAATGCTTATCGACGGACGAATCGAAAGCTCATCGATCAACACATCCTCGCCCTCAACGGTCGACCGGATTTTCTCTATGATCTTCTCGATATGACTCATGTCTTTGAGACGATTTACGATAACCAGAAACTCGTCGCCGCCCATCCTGGCGACAATATCCGAACTTCTTACCGCGGCCTCAAGTCGGTGAGCGACCGCTCGCAGTACATGGTCGCCACTATCGTGACCAAAATTGTCATTGATCTCTTTAAAGTAGTTGAGGTCGACAGCGATTACGCAGAATCGATCTCTACTTTTCGTATTTGTGAGGCGTCGATTCAAATAGCCCAGTGCAAACCGTCGATTGACTAACCGCGTCAGAACGTCTTCGTTGGCACGATATTTCTCGCGACGGTAGAACGCCCACAACAATACGACCATAGCGAATAGCAGCACATACAACAGTAACATGCCGATGCGCACCCCTTGTAAAAACCAAACTTGCGTTGGTGTAAGGATTGGAACAAAGTTGGCCGCAACCCACCATTCTCCGTTAGGGACTATCAATTTTCCGTTGTAATCAGACTCATCAAACAGCTCGGCTGGCCCCTCAAAAGTAGCGCCACTGCGCCCTGAACCGTCAACGCCACGCAGCGCTACTTCGGTATTTGGAATAGCTAATAAGCCAGAGTCGAGCATTAAGTCGTCGTAATCAATGACCACGCTTACCGTACCCCAATAATCTTCGTTGCTTGGGTAATCATTAAATACCGGAATACGCGCGATCAGTCCGCGTCCACCTTGAACGAGATTAACCGGACCGGCAAGAAAGATATCTTGACGCTCACGCGCTGCTTGGACCGTGGCATATTGCTCGGGTACCGTGCGAAAATCAAAGCCTATCGCACTCTCATTGCCGGGCAGCGGGACTAACTGAGAAATTACGTCGTTCGGTGCCATACCGACGTTTCTGACATGCTCTGACTTTTCTAGTAAGCGGCGCGCAATTTTGGGGAAATTATCAGCAGCACTGCGGGGATCAATATTGAATATCGTCGCTAAACTATCGACCAAAAATACATCTTTGAATAGGTCTGATTCGAGATTTGATTTTGCCAACAGCAGCTCCGCGAGAAGCTCGTCTTCAGCATTATTCTTAAAGCGCTCTTCGAGCAGCTCTTTAAACGAATCTGTCAAATGGATGAGCACTGCAAAGCCAACTACGAATACCGCAAAGAAGCTAGCTAACGTGCGTTTTTTAAAAATCAAAGCGATTTCCCAAACTGCCATGGTCAAACATCATATGACTATAGAAATACCGAGAAACCGCTCAAACTACAACCTTAAATTAATTTTTATTGTGGCACGTAGATGTGTCCACGACCATTTCGATAATCGATTGTAAGAATGAAATGTTTGAGGATATCGTAACCAAGAATGCCATTCACTTCGACGCCCTTCATCCGTGAGCCAATGTTCGAATATCGGTTACCAAAGTCTGCGGGGCTTCCCTCGCTCGGCACAATTACCACAATATTCTCTAATTTATACGGACCGAAACCAAAGAGAGGTAATTGAAAGAGTTCGACATCTTTACTTGCATTTACACCACGCGAAACACCTTCCATTACAGGAAACCGCTCTAACCAATTTTGACTCGTGGCAAAGTTGCGATGTAGATACAGACCACCGCTATTACCGGTATCGAGTAAGACCCAACGCTCAGCTTCGTCATTGAAGTTCACCTTAACTAATGGGCGCCCTGAACCATCTTGAGGGCGCATTTCAAGATTCGCTGTTTCTTCAAGATTAAAAGTACCAGGATTAGCGAAACGCAAACGACTATTAGGGTAATCGAACTGCAAAATAAACTGATTTAATAGCGGCGCACCGAGCAGCAAGCTAACATGCTTGCCGCCGAGCTCGAGGCCTACCAGCTCCATGTCGAGATCTAAGCCCAACAATTTTGTTGGCACATCACGATAGATCCGTCGATCTTGAACATCGTGGGCACCTTGAATCTTAATGCGCTTGTTGCTGTCAAATTCAAGCTCATGGTGCTCAGCAAAGCTAAGGTTTAGAGCATTCACTTGTGAGCCTGAGTCGATCATCGCATAGCTTTCGATACCCGCCACTTCGACTTTTATTAAGACATGCCCATTGGCATTCTCAAACGGGATCCAGCTGGTCGCTTGTGCCATAACTGTCGAGGAAAACAATGCTAAGGCTAGGAAAACGAGAACTCGCATGAAAAGTATCCTTATTGTTGTTATTTAGTTTCCTTTATTAAATTAATTGTAGCCTACCTGAACATAACTAAAGATGCGAGTCAATCTACTTCATTTTTACATTCTATCTAGAGCTTCAGCAGACAATAGTACAGCTTTGGCTGTTGCCCTATCGCAATAAATACTGTATAAAAATACAGTTATTTTCTAATAAAGAAATGAGGAACCCTTATGCCGGTAGTCACTCAATACGTTGTCGTACGAAACGGAGAGGAAAAAATGACATTTGCCACAAAAGCCGAAGCCGATGCCCATGACAAAATGCTGGATATGGTGGAGCGACTTTTGCCTCTTATCGAACGGAGTGAAGTTGTCACTGACGAACAAAAACTTGAAGATCTTGCGTTTTTCTTAGCGCGTGAGCGTGAGGACGTTTTAATTGCCTTGGGAGCGAAAAAGCCGCCCAAGAAGAAAACCTCTGAAAAGGCAGAGCCCACCTAAAGTGTTGCGCCATAAAAGAGTTGGATCTCTAGACCCAACTCTCAAATATGCTTTTTATTATGTTCTATGCAGATGTTCGCTTGAGTTTGTTAATCATCAAGTAGAGAGCCGGAAGTACAACCAGCGTCAATAACGTTGAAGAAACAATCCCGCCAATCACAACCGTTGCTAGCGGCCGCTGAACTTCTGCGCCAGTCCCAGTATTAAACGCCATTGGAATAAAACCAAAGCTCGCGACTAAAGCGGTCATCAATACAGGACGCAATCGTTGCCTAGCGCCTTCGAAGATTGCTTCTTTGATAGCTTTACCGTTATCACGAAGCTGCTGAATGAATGATAGCATTACTACCCCATTCAAGACGGCGACCCCTGACAACGCGATAAAACCAACTGCGGCAGAGATCGATAGTGGCATGCCGCGAATTGTCAACGCAATGATGCCGCCGGTTAGCGCCATTGGCACACCAGTAAAGATAATTAGGGCGTTACTGAAAGAGTTAAACGCACTAAAAAGTAAGCCAAAAATCAATAGCAAGGTTAATGGCACAACAATTGCCAACTTTTGCGACGCCGACTCCAACTGCTCAAAGGTCCCCCCATAATCTAACCAGTACCCTGTCGGTAAAGGAAGCTCGTTCTGCAGTTTTTGACGGATAGAAGCCACAAAAGAACCAAGGTCGCGACCTACCACGTTTGCACTCACGATTACATTCCGCTTACCACTCTCGCGATTGATCTGATTTGGTCCAACGGTCAGTTCAACTTCGGCAATCTCGCCAAGTGGAACATACTGCAGTTCTGGGTTACTCGCTGCGGGAACGGCTACGGGCAGACGCTTCAATGATTCTATATTATTCCGCCACTCATCATCTAGACGGAGCATCAAACGAAATCGCTTATCTCCCTCATAGATTGTTCCCGCAACCAACCCACCTACTGCACTTTGCACAGCACGTTGCACGTCGTGAACAGAGAGCCCCAGTAATGCAAGGTGGTCCCGTTGCGGTCGTACCGATAACGTTGGCAATCCAGTCATTTGCTCAACACGCACATCTGCGGCGCCATCGACACGGCTAATAATTTCTACCGCAGTATCACCGAGTTCTTTTAGTTGCTCCAAATCATCACCGTAGACCCTTACCGCTACGTCGGCACGAACACCTGCAATCAACTCATTGAAGCGCATCTCGATAGGTTGCGTGAACTCATACTTGTTGCCGGGAAGAGCCTCAACAGCTGCCCGCAACTCAGCAATGAGTTCATCTTTGCCTTTATTCGAATCAGGCCATTCAGATCTCGGTTTCAAAATTACTATAGTGTCAGCCACGCTGGGTGGCATAGGGTCCGTGGCCACATCCGGCGTTCCAATCTTTGAAAATACCCGTTTCACCTCACCAAACTCGGCAATAGTCGACTCCAATAAACCCTGCATATCAACCGATTGCTGTAGTCCGGTGCCGGGGATGCGTAAGGCATGTAGTGCAATATCACCCTCATCTAGTTGCGGTAAAAACTCACTGCCCATCTTCGTCGCTTGATAGACCGATCCAGCGAATAGAACAGTCCCCAGCGAAATAATAAGTATGGGCTGTTTCAATGAGATACGTAGTAGAGGCTCATATAGACGTCGCGCACCGCGCATCAACCTATTCTCGCCGTGACTAACTTTACCGTTTACAAAAATCGCGATTGCAGCCGGTACGAAAGTCATTGAGAAGATCAATGCTCCGAGTAAAGCAAATACCACGGTGAATGCCATAGGGTGGAACATCTTACCCTCAACACCACTTAACGCAAAAATAGGCAGATAAACCAACATGATAATCAATACACCGAAAACGGCTGGATTGAATACCTCACGAGTACTCTGGAATACTTCCTGAAGGCGCTCTTTGGTCGTAAGAAAGCGTCCGACACGTTGCTGCGCTAAACCAAGTCGGCGCAATGCATTTTCAACCACAATAACTGCACCATCAACAATGATTCCAAAATCGATAGCGCCGAGGCTCATCAAATTGCCCGAAACACGATTCGCAGTCATACCAGTAATTGCAAACAGCATGCTTAGCGGGATAACCATTGCGGTGATAAGTGCGGCTCGCACATTCCCGAGCAATAGGAACAACACAACAATAACGAGAACCGCACCTTCGAATAGGTTTTTCTCTACCGTTGCGATCGTTTTCTCGACAAGTGTTGTGCGGTTGTAGACGGGATCTAGTAGGATACCCTCGGGCATACTAAGTTGTATTTCTTTGAGGCGTTCGGCAACTGCCTCAGCCACTATCCGACTATTCTCTCCAATCAACATCATCGCTGTACCTAGCACAACTTCTTGGCCATCCGAGGTAGCAGCACCAGTGCGTAGTTCCTTACCAAAAAATACGTCGGCTACATCTTTTATTCTTACTGGAGCATCATCACGCTTGGTGATGACAACATTGCGGATATCCTCCAAGCTTTTTAACTGCCCGGGAGAACGCACCAACCACTGCTCGCCGTTTCGCTCAATGTAACCGGCACCAGCATTAGCATTGTTCAGTTTTAGAGCACGAAACACATCTTCTATAGTAATCTTATACGCAAGTAACTTACCGGGCTGTGGAGCGACTTGATACTCGCGTTCATAACCACCGACGGTGTTGATTTCTGTCACACCGGGAACCTTTACCAATTGTGGTCGAATCACCCAATCTTGTAATGTACGTAAGCTTTCTGCGGTGTATGGTTCGCCATTCGCGTCAAGCGCTCCCGGCTCGGCACTTACAATATAGGTAAAGATCTCGCCCAAGCCACTTGCGATAGGCCCTAATGCAGGGTCAACAGTATTGGGCAAATCATTACGAACCATCTGCAATCGTTCACTAATTTGTTGCCGTGCCCAATAGATATCAGTTCCCTCCTCGAACACCACGGTCACTTGCGACAGTCCGTAACGCGAAATAGAGCGCGTATAATCCAGGTTCGGAATACCCGCCATCGCGTTTTCTACGATGTAGGTAATACGCTGCTCGGTTTCCAACGGCGAGTAACCAGGCGCCTCAGTGTTTACCTGAACTTGGATATTTGTAATATCAGGTACCGCATCAATGGGTAACTTAAGGGCACTATAAATACCTAATCCTGCAATAAGTAATGTTATCGCCATAACCAGCCAACGACGCTGGACAGCGAATCTAATTAAAATATCAATCATTGTTCGCCTCCTAGTGGTCATGGCTTGCGCCGTCTTTCAGCACATCAGCTTTCAACAGGTAACTATTACCAACCACGTAATTTGTACCAACTGTCAGACCTCCGAGTACCTCAACGTACTCTTCGTCACTTTCGCCCAACTCAACCATGCGAACTTCAAAGGTATTGCCAAATTTACCGAATACGACTGGCATTTCACGGAAGGTCTGTAGTGCAGACTTTTTCACAGCTAATGCCACCTCTTTTTCCCCAGTGATGATATCGGCACGTACGTGCATGCCTGGACGCCAATGTCCGTCACTATTATCGATTTGCACACGAGCGCGTGCTATATGCCCGCCGGTCATCGCGGGAGCAATATAGATCACGTTGCCCCGGACGCGTTTATGTTGATGAAGGTCATAAACTTCTGCTACTTGCCCAACTTGAAGCTTTTCAATATTTTCAGGGAAAGCTGATAGCTCAACCCACACTGACGATAAGTCAACAACTTCAAAAAGCACTTGCTCGTCAGCAATTTCTCCAACTGTGACAAATCGCTCCGTGAGTTCTCCATTGATTGGGCTTTCAATTTTGTAGGCCACACCGCTTGCAGCGTTAGTAACCGTTGCTAGCACTTGGCCTTTGTTCACTTTATCTCCTACCGCGACATGCACGTCGGTGACTTTACCGCGATAAGTAGCAGTAACTCTGGCTTTGCTACCATTAACTGGTGCGACAACCCCAAACAGATGTTCCTTAAATGTCAACGATTGTGGTCCCGCTGACTCAATCAAAATATTAGCTTGGGAAATAACCCGGTCGGATAATGTGACGCGCCCTTCGAACGCTTCGTAATGCCAGTCGCCGCGGGCGGTTTTAACTACCGCATCGACTGATACCTCATAGGAATGAGGTTCAACGACTGTTTGTGTGCTGACCAAGTAGTCTCCCTCACTGATAAATGTCAGTTCATCATTTACGTTACCAAGTCGATGAAGAGTAACCTCAAGAGCAACCTGGTCAGGCTTGACCAACTCTCCATCAAGATAGGTGTAAACTCGCATTTCTGGTGGGACGCCTGATTCGTAGATTGTGATTTCCACCGCCAAAGGTCCATCTGTTAATAAAGTTCCACCATTAGGCCCTTTCGCTTCAGCTTCAGCGTGCTCACTTGCTGCTTCTGTGGCACTGTGCGCCGGGGGAAAGGCACCGAAAGCTAAACTTAACGTTAACGTGATAAATAAATTTCTAATTAGTGTCATAGTCCAGATCCTAAAAATGTTTTTCCAGTAAGGAGCCCAAGTTGCAGGAAGCCACGGTAAATCGCAGCTCTTCGCTCAATCAAAAGATATTCCTGCTGTGCCAGTTCATGTTGGGCATCGAGCACTGTTAGCAATGAGTGAGTTCCCCTCTCATAGCCATCTTTTATCTCGCGTTCTAGACGTTGAGCTAATGGCAACAAATCAGACTGCACTGCTTGTAAATAACGAACATCAGTCTGAAGTTCGACAAGTAATTCTTTGCTGAAAGCTCTGAGCCTATCTCGTACCAAGCGCTGTTGTTCGTAAACCATTTCCCGCTCAACGTTGTTGGCCTTGAGAGTTCCTTGTTTTGGATTAGTAAGCTGTAATGGCATGGACGCTTGCAAGACAAGCCCTGCGTCGTCTACTTGATTGTTGTAGCGCACACCTAGTTCAAGGTTTAAGTCCGCCGTCGCTGCGGCATTCACGGAGCCTATTTTTGCTGTTATAAGCCTTTCGGACTCGAGCAAGCGAAGTAGCTCTGGAGCCTCATTAATGGCGTTTTCTACGGCAACTTCTGAAGGTATATGAAAATCGTTGTTAAATTCACCTACGACTTTTTCGAAGTTCGGCTTCGAAGCCCACATGGCACTCAAACTACTTATCGCGGCTATCAATTGTCCTTGCAATTCCTCGCCCCGAACTTCGGCTTGGCGATGCTGCAATTGTACTCGGGTAACTTCTGAGGGTGGGACCGCAGCAGACTGTACTCTAGCCTTTGCAAGCTGATGAAGATCTGCGAGCCGCTGCAGGTGTTTCTGATTCCAACGTAACAACGCTTGTATACGCAGCACTTCATAAAAGCGCAACGCTGTCTCAGCCAACACTTCGTTCTTCGCATACTCAAACTCAACGGCTATTTGTCGCTGCTCTGCCGAGGCATATGCCACGCGATTTTTGCGCTTGTCACCAAGTTCTATCAATTGACTGTATGAAAGCGTAGCTTGGCCGTTACTAAAGCCGCTACTCTCGCCCGTCCCTAAAATATTCTCAAACTCGAGACCCAAAGTTGGATTGGGTCGAAGCGATGCTTGCAATTTTTCGGCTTCCGCCATTCGCAACTGGTACGAATACTTCTGCAAGTTTGGGTTTCCGCGCAGCGCATTCTCAAAAGCGGTACGCAAAGACAATTCATCAGCGATTGCTGAACTCACAAAAGAGCTTATGCCCACGAGCCCAACAATCACAAAATGTATAAATTTCATGATTAATCTCCATAGTAAAAATGTGTGCTTAAAGCACCGTTCTTAGCTAACGAAGATCAGGCGTTTGGCGGCGGCGTAGGAGGCTGGCTGGGATTGTTAATGAAAGAAGTTTTAGTATGCGCAATCGCGGCGGCGGGACATAAAAGTAGCTTCGCCACCAGTGAGTAACCTGTAAAGCACGTCACATGCGCGTGGAATTGATGGTCGTGGTTAGGGTCTAGGTTATCTGGGGTATCACTTTGATGCTCGGTATAGTCGTGATGTTCCAGTGCAAAATCAAAGGTGTGCTCATTATCTTCTACATGACCAGCAGCGACTGCACAGCTGAAAAAGCTATGCAACAACATGATAATGATAAAAGACCAAATCGTCTTTGACACCACGACAACCAGAGTTAAATATTTCGATGGTGGGAAAGCTACCACGTTTGCCATCGTTGCTCAAGGCTATGCAACGCACACAATCAGCGTAAACAGCGGTAACTTACACTACAGAAGGGAAGTTAGCTCCTCAAAAGGTGTAGATGAACCCGACGCCTATTTCGGCTTCATAGTCACCACGGGCGATCGGGCTATCGCGCACTTCGCTACTATAGTGTTCATACAAAGCCTCGCCATAAATCTGCCAATTCTTGTTGATGTAATGGCGATAGTTGTAGTTGAGACCGAACGAGCGTAGACCGCTGTCGACTTGATATTCAGCCAAACCGGAGGCAGCGGATTGACCCGCATCAATACCAAAACCTTTATTTGCATACTCACTATCGTGGAACACAGCAACTAAGTTAATTTCAGAGCCTGAGCCATCGATTTGATTACCGAACCGATGCCCAATCCCGAACAAGCCAAGGTTGCCGTCACCGCCGGTCACAATGCGACCCACGAGCCAGTTGCGCCAGTCGGCACCGAACGCGCGTCGTGCTTCAAAAACAACCTCAGCGCCTTCGTCTTGATCACCGAGTCCATCGAGGTGGCCCTCATCCGAATCTGCTTCTTCACGGCCCTCATCGAAACCAACAACCGCTTGAAAAAACCAGGTATCCGCGCGCAGACCACGCCAACCAATGGCTTCACCGGCAAAAAAGAAGGTGTTGTCGCCACTGCGCCATTGCACGCCGCCCGCCGGCTCCGGCTCAAAGCCAAATTCATCCGAACCCTCATAGGCCGTTTCATATTCAATACCCAAACCCAAGCCAAAACTCCAGCCATCTTCGCCTTGGGAAAAGTCGTCAACCGACGGTAGTGGTACCACAACTTCTGATTGCTCTTGAGCTGATGCTACTGGGACAAATAAGCTGGAAACACAGACTATTGCGAGTAAATAGTTATATGCTTTCATGGTAAGGCCGCTCCAATAAGGTGAGGGAGAGTCTCATTACTAAGGTATAGAGTACGTGGTGTGGTAACGCAAGATGGGGACGATTCGATCACATGGGGGCGAATTCACGAACTCAGCGCAATCGACCTCAACAGCTCGCACGCAAAAGTGATACGCTCAGTTGTCCGCACTTAAGCTAGCGTTTCGGACACCGTTGCTGTGCCCATTTTTATTTACATTCACCGTAAGCGGCAGGGTATTCCTTGCCAAAACAACTCAAAAAATTGTCGACCACCTTTAGGTTCGGTGGCCAGTCAATTTTCACCGGATTACCGTCGGGGTCTGTCATATTCATGCCCGAGGGCCTAGGCAATGCCGCGAGCTGGTCTCGTGCTTCATTCAACGCGTCGCGATCTTGTTCAAGAAAAGCGATGGTTGCATCAACATAGTAATTCCAGCCGAAACTGTCTTTTTCAGCGTCTTTGTATGTAGTCTTGAACAGTGCTATCGCGTGCTCATTCTGCCCCGCTTCAGCGCGCATCTGGCCCTCATGCCAGCGCATAGTACTCAGCATACCCTCGCTCAAGTCAGACTTCTTCGTTCGGTACCCTTTAATGAGATCGGCCGCAGCACCAGCACACCCCTCGCGATTTGCAACTTCGCGCCAACCGGCATCCATGGTTTGATCAAACGCCATAAAATCAAGTCCAAGGTAATCGGTGCCTGGCTTTAAACATCCGTCGGTCGTTTCGCCTCGAGTTTCGTTACTCGCTGCTGCGCCAGATAAACAGGCGAGAATGGCACACATTGCGAGAGCGCGTTTATCCATCAACATCATTCGTCCTCGATATAATAAGTGTGGCTCACCACCGCAGGCCGAGCCTTTTGCTTCGCCAGACCATAAATCGGCGTGTAATCGGTCACTTTTAAAGTTGTACCAAAGCGCGCTACCTGACGTAACTCGCCTGACCTATAGCGATGCATCAAGGTCTCGTCAGGAGTCGCCAAGCGCACACCACAGGAAAAGGTATTACCGTAGTTTGCCTGAATGTAGGCATCAAATTTAGCTTTCGCTGCGTTGATGTTTGTCTCAGATGCGATAGCTCTTTCAGCAATCTCTTCAGTAACTTTGTCGCCAAGTATGGCATTAGCGCAAACAGGTGCTACCGCCACACAAGCCACTAGCAACGAGATACATTTGAGTTTTTGCATATATTTGCGTTCCTTACACACAAGCTAGGCTCTTTTGCCTTTAATGAAATAACAACATAGTTTTGAATGGATTGCAGCTTTTTACGTAAGGTTTTCGATGAGTAAACAGATAAGGAGCTGCCAACAGATTTAGTGAGTTGAGGCGACATTGCGTTGGTGGCGTGTTTGCCCCGTGGTAGAACCACGGGCTAAGGGTATAAAAAAGCCGCTCGGGTGAGCGGCTTTTTATGGAATGTGGTGGAGCTGGCGGGAGTTGAACCCGCGTCCGTAATACCTACATCCTCGGTCCTACATGCTTAGTCAGTCTTTTAGTTAATCACCAAGTCGCCGACAGACAGGCTACTTAAGGTGACGATCCCGATTGGTTTTAACGCTTTGGCTACGGGCGAAGCCTCCACGCGAGTCTGCTTTGGGGTGAACCGACTGATCCTAGTCTCACAGACAAAGCGCTAGGGGTCGGACTCAGCGGGTTATTAAGCCGCTAAAGCGTAGTTGTCGTCGTTTGCAACTATTAAGTTGAGGCTTTTTACGAGGCCAGCCTCACCTCGGCATGCACCTTGGGTTTCGTGTATCCCGTCGAATCCAAATCAGCCCCAGGTTTTTACAATCTCTATTCTACACCTATATGGTGTCGCTGTCAGCCATTTCAAGGCTGACAGCGAAATTTAACGGCATTATTGCCATTCAACCAATAGGTCTACTCCTGAATAGGCTTGGTACCCCTGTAAACTGATGTACCAACGGCCACTGTCTGGGTTGTCAATCGAACAGTTTTCATTGTTGCCTGAACGGTAAGGGCGACAATCATAACTGGATGTCGTTGGCTGTGAGCCTTTACGTACATACAGATCAGCGTCTCCGCTGCCGCCCGACATAGTAACATTTAGCGTAGTCATGCCGGCAGGAAGATCCACGTAATAATGCGTCCATGAACCTGTGGCACCAGACAAATCAGTAGCTGAGGCTGAATCGCCACCGCCTGTACTTGCTTCGGTGAAGGAACCTGTGAGGTTCAAATTAGAGAAGCTTGAGTAGGCCGAAACCATCACGTGGTAGGTACCTGCTTGCACATTTGAAATAGTACAGGTTTCGGTATTGCCAGCGCGATAAGGTCGACAATCATAGTTCGAGGTAGTCGGCTGCGCGCCAAACCGCACATATAAATCAGCATCTCCAGAGCCGCCGTTTATGTTAAAACTCAGGTCGGTAGCACCAGCTGGCACCTCAAGCGTGTAATACAGCGCGTCACCTGTCGTTGCTGCTAAACCTGTTAAGGTTTGGCCATTACTCAACTCATTCGTAGCTGGTGGCTCTTCACCGCCGCCCGAACCATCGCAACCGTTGGTGGATAGGTAGTCGATTGCATCCTTAGCCTGCACCAAGCCATAACCAAAGCGTACATCTCGACCACTAGTGCCGAGATCCTGTGCGGAGTCATTTAATGCACCACGGATCTGTGCCGCGCTACAGCTTGGATGATGCGACCATACCAGTGCTGCGACACCCGCCACGTGCGGCGATGCCATAGAGGTACCACTCATGTTGCCATAGTTTCCTTGGCTCCCCGTGCCTTCAGGATAGGTCGATAGGACATTAACGCCGGGCCCGGCAATTTCAACTTGACTGTTCTTTTGTGAGAACGACGCTAATGCTTTATTGCTATCGACCGCGGCAACGGAAACCACAGCGTTGTACGAAGCTGGATAAGACAAGGCGTCAGTCGATGTATAAGACGAACCATCGTTGCCCGCCGCCGCAATTAATAAAACGCCTTGGTTATAGAGGTTTTGCATAGCGTTCGCTTCAGTTTGACTCGAACCGCCACCGCCAAGACTCATGTTCACCACATCTGCACCGTTATCGGCACAGGTTTCAATTGCCGCAACTAATGAAGAGGAGTAGCCCCAGCCACTCGAATTAAACACCTTCACGATGTGCATGTTCGGATCGCTGCCGATGACACCGCGAACACCCAAGCCGTTATTTAGCGCAGCAATAGTTCCAGCTACGTGGGTACCATGCGGACCACCTTCGTCGTACCAGTTACCGGTACCACTGTCATTGGTTCCAGTAATCGTGCCGTTTTGGGTGCCCATGTCTTCATGCGGCAATTCGAGTCCCGAATCGATGACACATATTTTTTTACCGCCGGCCGCTGCTGAAGCTACGCTGTCATCGACTTGGTCTGCCTGGACCATGCCAATACCGTAAGGCACGCTTTGCGCCATTAGACGGCGTCGTTGATCCACTTCGATGTATTCAATATTGGGATTGTTCTCAAGGCGCTTTTTCTCTTGTGGGCTAAGCTCAGCCGCCACGGCTAAATTATGTCGCATACTGAGTTTTACTTTACCTCCGGCCTTTTCAACCATTGACTTAGCATGCGCTAGCGCAAGTTCCGAGCGCCCCCGTGCACTCGATCTTTTAACTGCCTTGCTATTTTCTCTGAACTTAATGATGTAGCGCTGAGCTTCGGAGGCTGCTTCAACAGATGCTGCTTTTAGAGGTTTTGCGTTAGAGTGCTCGGGTGGCTGTGCCAAGGCGGCAGAAACCGAGACAGCTAGGGCTGATAAAGCTAGGAATGAAAGTTTTTTCATAATTATTTTCTCTTTCTTATTATTAATTGGCGTCTGTGCGCCTTAGTTTTACAGCGGCGGGATACAACGTTTGGCTGCATTAGAAAGTGCTTACTGAGTAGTAATGAAGTCGTTTAAATTGACTGGTTTTTCAGCAACACCCTTCCGAAGCTAACAGTTCGAAAGCAGCACATGAACACTTAACAGAGTAAAACGAAGGTAAAGGTTGGAATGTTTTTTCTTTTTAAAATCAAACGTTAATTGCTTAGAGGCGGCAAACACCCTGAGGTGTTTGCCAATTCGTTAGCTGTTGAATTAGGCGGCCATATACAATACTTTCTCGACCAACTTGCTAATACCCTTCTCGGCATCGACAAGATTTTGCGCCAACATGTAGGCGGGCGTGGTGACGAGGCGATTTGCGTCATCTACGACAATGTCATCGACAGAGCATTCCACGTGCTTGCCGCCCATTTGTTCGATGGCACTGGCCACATCTTTATCAAAGCCCACTGTTGCTCGGACGCCGTCACCGTAAATATAGGGCAACAAGACTGGCGCAATGCACATGTAACCCGCGGGTTTACGCGCTTCAACGAACGCCTTACCTACAGCGATCACTTGCTTGTTTGCCGTCATTTCGGCACCGTTTACAGCAAAATCACAGAAATTCTTCGCAACACCAAAACCACCAGGTAAAATCAGAGCATCGAAGTCAGCGACATTGAGCTCGTTCAAAGGCTTTACCTCGCCACGCGCGATGCGCGCAGACTCTACCAGCACGTTGCGTTTTTCCTCGGTGACGTCGCCGTTCAAATGATTCACCACGTGTGACTGATCAACATCTGGAGCGAAGCATTGGTAGCTCGCACCTTGCTTACTTATATGCAGGAGCGTTAGTACTGCTTCATTAACTTCGGCGCCATCAAAAACGCCTGAACCTGAGAGTAATACTGCTACTTTTTTCATGCTGAAATTATCCTTTTCTTGCTCGCTTACCCTTAAACGTATGGGCAGCGAAAACTCATTTCAACCGGCATGCTTCGGATTAAACACAACTTCCCATAGGTGACCGTCTGGGTCTTTGAATACTCCACCATAACCACCCCAGAACAGCTCGCGAGCGGGTTTCACAACCGCTTCGGCTGGCAATAAAGACATTAGCGCATCAACCTCATCGCGACATTCAACGTTATGCGCCAGCATTAATGCGGTCGGGTCGGGTCCACCTTTAGACACACCGCAGTCGCTGGCAATGCTATCGCGAGGCCACAGCGCAAAGGTCAGGCCACCGGCCATTTTGAAAAAAGCCACGGCGCCGTTTTCATACTCTTCCCCGATAATCCCCTCAGTCGGTAAGCCAAGCACGTCACGGTAAAAAGCAACCGAGCGCGCTAAATCATCAACGCCAAGAGTAATGTAACTAATCCGCGGCTGCATGGGCCGACTCCTTTTGCGGGGTGCGCTCGCGCACCTTGATGTCTTTTATCAGTGTGACTAACACAAAGCTCAGCAACATGAGCAAGAACCAGGAACTTAACTTGGCTAATGGCACCATTTCCCAGCCGTCGCTTTGATTCGGATAGATCCAAATATTAGCGAAGGTGGCAATGTTTTCGGCAAACCAGATAAACATAGCCACCAAAAACCAACCGACCAGCAAAGGCATGCTGCGATGCGTCGAGATTACCTTGAAATAAATGGTAGTGCGGTAAAACATCAGCAATGTCGCGGCTAGTAAAAGCCAGCGGATGTCCCAAATGAAATGGTGACTGAAAAAGTTAATGTAGACCAACGTCACGAGTACCACCGTCGCCCATTTCGGTGGGTAGTAGGAGTACTGAAAATCAAAGAGACGCCAAACCCTCGCTAGGTAACTACCTACAGCGCTGTACATAAAGCCGGTGAACAGCGGCACATTAGCGATGCCGAACACATAGGCTTCAGGATAAACCCAAGCCCCAATCGCATCGGACGTCTTAAACAGTTCCATCACCGTGGCAACTAAGTGGAAGACAATAATTACGAAGGCTTCGCGTAGCGTTTCAAGTTTAAAAATCAACAGGAAAACTTGGAAAGCAATGGCTGCCAGAAAGATAAAATCGTAGCGGTGTAATCCATCAATGGGATACCAGTAGCGGGTGATCAGCATGACGGCGAGTAAAAACCCGCCGAACATGCAGGCGTTGGCTTGTTTTAAGCCAAAACGCCAAAACTCAATGATAAAGGTCTTCACATGTTAGTCTTCTTGTTCTGCGCGCCAGCGCATTTCGTTTTCCACATTGGCAAGCGGTTGTAACATTGCGAAATCCAGTGCATCCGGCTTCTCGCCCTCTTTCACTTTATTGACAAACTGCGGGTCAGCCAAGGCCGCTTTGCCCAGAGCTAACAGCGACTCAGGGTAATGCGCGGCAGTTTTCGCATAGTTACTGTCATCGATACCACCGTTGACAACAAGCGGAACGCCCGCGTCACGCACAACTTCGGCCAAAGAGCGTGCGCCGTCTTTCAAGGCTGGGCGGTTCGCCTCGTTATCAGTAGTATGAATGTAATCAATACCAGCTTCTGCTAATGCTTGAACCAGCCAATTAAAGCCTTCTTCGCCTTCTGGCCATTGATAGTCAGGGTCGGTGATGGTGATTTGCGACAGGCGAATGCCCAACACAAAATCATCAGCAACCATTTCGCGCGCTGCTTTGACCACATCAATAACAAACTGCGCGCGGCGTTGCATATCGCCGCCCCACTTGTCGTCACGGGTATTGAAGTGAGTACTCAGTAGCTCATTTAACAAATAGCCGTTCGCGCCGTGTAGCTCGACACCGTCAAAACCCGCCTCTACTGCACCGCGAATACCGTGCAAGAAGCCATTGAGCACGCGCTCAAAGTCACTTTCGTCCATCACCTTTGGTTCAAGCCACGCTTCTTGGTCACCATACAATCCGAGTGGCTTGCCTACAGGTTTCTGATCTGTAACGCCCAAGGGTTGCTTATCGAAACGGTTGTATTGCATTTGCGCGCCAGCATGCATGAGTTGGGCAATAATTTTGGCGCCAGCGCCGTGCACCGCTTTGATCACCGGTACCCATGACTCGACCTGCAAGGCATCGGCGAGGCCTGGCTGATTTTCGTAGCCCTGACTGGCATCTTGGTCCGGATAGATACCCTCAGTAATGATCAAGGCGAAGCCGCCTTCTGCGTAGCGCTTATAATGCTCTACCATCAGCTCATTGGCGCGGCCATTGGCCTGTGCACTGACGCGCGTCATCGGCGCAAGGGCAAAGCGATTGGCCAATTTCATGCCGGCAAATTCAATACTCGAAAACTCTGAATCAAACATAACATCCTCAACTTAGGGAAAGTTTGGTCATTGCAGTACGCTATGTGAGTTGACACATACGGTCAAGTAAAGACGAAGACTTGCGCGCCTCATAAGACTTTTTTATACTTCTTCGCCTTTTTATAACAATAATAATAGGAAATTCACATGCGTTTACTCACCATCGCACTCACCAGTGTGCTCATCGCTGCTGGCTGCGCTTCTGCTCCACCTATGCTTACCCCGCCACCCGCTCAGGTAAATGAATTTAAGTTTTACCAATACCCAGCGTCGGTAGCGGAAAGTCATGTATCCGTTAATCTAAACGACGAGAAAACGATCACCTATATCCAAAATTTCGGTGGCGGTGGTGTCGGTGTCGGTCTACTGCTTGGCCCTGTTGGCGTGCTCGCTAATGTAAAAATGATAGAAGCCAATACTGAAGAAGATAAAGAAATGCTCTACGGCAAACTGCCGATCGATATCTACCAAACATTTACCGAAGTAAGTGCGGCCGCTAACTTTACTGAACAAGCGCAAGCGCAAAGTAAAATAAGCCCTTACTTGTTGGTCGTGCGCGACGAAGATGAAGTATTACGTATGGCCACAGTAATGACCGTAGAGCTCGCAACTGAGGGGAGTAAGCCTTGGTCAGGGATGTATCTGTATGAACTCGACCGTACCTATGCCAAAGCCGACATTGCTGCTGGGTTAGACGCTACACAACAAGCAGAACTACAGGCGCTGATCGAAGAAGGATTTTCACAAGCTATCAAGCTGTACGATGCAGATCGACAAAACCTGATGGTGAGCGGTTCACTTGTGGAGTTCGAGTCCAACTTAATCACTCCACGAATTGCCATTGCTCAGCGCGGTGAGCTTATTCAAAAGCAAGCTGGCCGGACCCTATTACGCGGCGTCAACGCTATCTATTCCTTTCCCGCAGATGGATTCAAAATCACTCGCTATCTGAAAAAGAAGAAAGCTTAGTCAACTTGTGGCGCTCGGGATAACACCAGCGCCGCTTTTTGTTTGCGGCGGCCAAAACCGAAGGCACGGCGAAAGGTCGCCAGCGGAATGGGTAAGTATTGACGCTCTGCGGCCGACTGCCACGGCAATGCGTCTTGGTCAGGATCATTTATGTAGACGTAGTTTTCGTCGGCTGCACAAATGACCACCCAGTGCGGCGCTTTGCTCTCGTCGAAAACATAGGTGCTGATGAGTGCCACCACTACCTTACCTTGCGCCAGATCCTCCATGAGTTGGGCCAAGCTATAGTCGCCGACGAGAATCGGCACCTTGGCGGCTTTGAGCGCGGCGATATCACTTTCTTGAATACGCGCCATAATCTGCTTCTTCTCGGCGCTGCGCACTGAATCCATCAACATGGGTCCGTCGTGACTGACATGTAGGGTCACGTTCATGCCACGGCGCAAAGCTGCCCGGGCGAGTCCATGAGGACCGCAACCACCGTGTCCAGAGGTCATGAAAATCGTGGTCGCCTCGCGCCAAATTTCCAGTTCTTCATGTTCAGGATCCTGCGACGGAATATCAAAGAACGCCATCGCCATTAGCAAACTTGCTGGGCCACAGGTAAATTCGGTGGTTTGGGTGCGATAAGGCACTAAACGTTGCGCACCGTTCTGGCCAGCAGGCGGCTCGAAGCGAGGGAGTAATTTTTGCAATACCACGGCATCGGAGTCGTCTTCGTAATATTCGGGACGAATCTCCATGTCGTAATAGCCGGCCTGATGATAAAGCGCCAGCGCGGCAGCGTTGTCAATTTTCACCTCTAAGCGCATGAATAGACAATGTCGCTCGTCGGCATCGTGCTCCGCCGCATTGAGTAACATACGACCGTAGCCACGGCGACGAAATTGCGGCTCCACCGCCAATGAGTAAAGGCGCGCCAGTTGCGTGGCTTGGCGATACAGCACAATGTAGTAGCCGACGACCTGCTCAGCAGCCAGAAGTACTTGAAAGTCACCGATGTCTTGATCAATAAAGCGTCGAAAACTACGACGACTGATTCGGTCGGTGGTAAAACTCGCCTGCTCGATACGCTCAAGGGCGTCAAGATGTTGGCGTTGGGCTGGAACAAGCTGAGTTTGCATAAATTGTGCGTCATGAAGTGGAAATGCGCGCTTAGTATATCGCAGTTGTGCACAGAAAGTGCTAAACTAGCGCGCAAATTTTTTGCACCAGCTGAGGACTTTTCCGTGAGTGATCAAAAACCTTCTTTGAGCTACAAAGACGCCGGCGTTGATATTGATGCAGGTAATGCTTTAGTTGACCGTATTAAAGGTGTTACCAAGCGTACTGCGCGCCCTGAAGTCATGGGTTCAATCGGTGGTTTTGGCGCCCTGTGTGAATTGCCAACCAAATATAAGCAGCCGGTGCTAGTATCAGGCACCGACGGCGTAGGCACCAAATTGCGACTCGCTATCGACCTCGGCAAGCATGACACGGTCGGTATTGACCTTGTGGCTATGTGCGTTAACGACTTGATTGTGCAAGGTGCTGAGCCATTATTCTTCCTTGATTACTATGCGACCGCCAAGCTGGATGTTGATGTAGCTGCCGATGTTGTGAGCGGTATCGGCGAAGGTTGTGTGCAAGCTGGCTGCGCATTGATTGGTGGCGAAACTGCCGAGATGCCGGGCATGTATGAACAAGGCGATTATGATATCGCTGGTTTCTGCGTTGGCGTGGTCGAGAAAGCTGAAATCATCGACGGTAGCAAAGTCGCCCCAGGCGATGCATTAGTCGCACTCGCCTCTAGTGGTCCACATTCAAACGGTTACTCACTGATTCGCAAGATCATCGAAGTGAGCGAAACCGACGTCGCCACCGAACAGCTGGACGGTAAGCCTTTAGCTGAGCACCTGATGGCCCCAACGCGCATCTACGTGAAATCCGTATTAAAAGTGCTGGAGCAACACAGTGTGCACGCTATTTCGCATATTACCGGTGGTGGCTTCTGGGAAAACATCCCACGCGTGTTACCTGATGACGCGAAAGCCATGATCGATGACAGCAGTTGGGAGTGGCCTGCAGTATTTAACTGGCTACAGCACAACGGTAACGTCACCACTAAAGAAATGTATCGCACGTTTAACTGCGGCGTAGGCTTAATCATGGCAGTACGTCAGTCAGAAGCCGACGCGATCGTCGAAGAGCTGCGCGCACAAGGCGAAGATGCTTGGGTCATTGGTCAAGTCGCAGCACGTGAAGGCGATGAAGCACAGGTTGAAATCACCGAATGAAGCGTATCGTTGTCTTAATTAGCGGTTCTGGCACCAACATGCAGGCCATTGTCGAGGCCTGCCAACAGCAACGCATCGACGGTGAAGTCGTTGGTGTGATTAGTAACAAAGCAAATGTTGGTGGGCTTGAAAAAGCTGCGGATGCAGAGATTCCTACTGCCGTGTTGTCGCATAAAGACTACGACACACGTGAGGCTTACGATGCTGATTTACAGCAGCTTATTGATGGTTTTCAGCCTGACGTGGTGGTGTTGGCTGGCTTTATGCGTATTTTAACAGCTGAATTTACTCAGCATTACCACGGTCGCATGCTCAACATTCACCCGTCTCTATTACCTAAGTATCGTGGTATCAACACCCATCAACGCGCGCTTGATAACGGCGATAAAGAACATGGTGTCTCGGTGCATTTTGTCACGGAAGAGCTTGATGGCGGACCGGTTATCTTACAAGCCCGCGTACCGGTTTTTGAGGGTGATGAAGCAAGTGACTTACAACAGCGTGTGCATGCACAGGAGCATCGTATTTATCCGCTCGTTGTGCAGTGGCTTTGTTCTGGACGCTTAAAGCTCACCGAAAAAGGTGCCGAACTCGACGGCACCCTACTCGGCCCGCAAGGCTACGCAGCCGATTAATTCAACTGCTCAAGCAACAGGGTGGCAACTTCGTCACCCTCTTTGCGTTGCTGCATTTTTACTAAGACGTAATTGAGTTCCGGTGCAAACCAATACAAGGTCACGCGCTTTTTCGACGCACGCACCCGTTCTACTTTCACAGCTTCAACCTCACCATAAGGCAACTTCAAGGTCTCGGATGCCACACGGCGGAAGCGCTGTTGGTCGTTAGCGCCTTTGTCATCGATGATCTGATAGCTAAATTCACCGGCGTCGCTGTGCGCCAAATCATATCGCAGTTGCTCAAGCATACTCGCCTCATCCATCAAATCGGCATGCCAAGTAACCGGTAACGGCGCTTCGGCTTCTACGTCAACTACTTGCAGGGCGTCTGCGTCAAAACGCACACGAATGCCCTTGTTGCGACCGGTACCTGAACGCTTAAAGCTGAAGGTTAGCGGCTCGATCTGTTCGGCGGTAAAGTCAAAGGTCGACTCGTAGCGTCGCACATCTGATAAAAAGAGAAATGAGATCTCGGTTTCATTGGCAAGCTGATAGCTTCCCTCTGCGGTTCGCTCTAATCGGCGCATGGCCTCGCCATAATCAGAACCGCCACGGCGCACTTCGTAGCGCGCGTCATAAGTACTCAGCGTGTTATCTGGCTGAGTTGCGGCTACACCTTCACCAGCTAGGACAAGCCCTAATGCGCCGGCAATAAATGCGACAACTGCTCTCATAGTCACTCCTGTGCATCGATCTTCAAAACGCTTGTCAGCGTATACAATAACATTAGCTTGAAAGGTCTGACCTCAACATCACGAAAAAGTGCAATGAGGGTTGAAAATGCCGCGTAAATTGACTACTCTCAATGGATAACTTTACTGGTCAGACCTCTAACCACAACGACGGAGTATCATTATGAGTGTCGCCTTATGGATCATAGCCACCTTGCTTGTATTGGGTGGCCTACTTTACTACCGCAGTTCGCTGCTGGTGACCAGCCTCGGCATGGTCGCTATGTTTGCACTCGGTAGTTTCTTCGACATTGTTGGCCCAGTGTTATGGGTATTGTTAGCGATCGTATTGCTACCGCTCAACATCACCTTTATCCGCCGTGGCTTCATCAGCAAATCACTGCTGGGTATGTACCGCAAAGTCATGCCGGAAATCTCAGAAACTGAGAAAGACGCAATTGATGCCGGTACCACGTGGTGGGAAGGTGAATTGTTCCGTGGTGCGCCAGAATGGAAAAACCTCCACAGCATTCAAAAAGCTGAACTCAGCCGCGAAGAGCAAGCTTTCTTGGACGGCCCTGTCGAAGAAGTTTGTAAAATGCTCGACGACTGGGAAGCGACGCACGAACTGGCGGATATGCCAGAGGAAGTGTGGCAATACCTGAAAGACAACAAGTTCTTCGCCATGATCATTAAGAAAGAATACGGTGGTCTTGAGTTCTCTGCTTACGCGCAATCACGTGTATTGCAGAAGCTTGCCGGTGTCAGCACTATCTTGGCCAGTACGGTCGGTGTACCGAACTCTCTCGGCCCAGGCGAGCTGTTGCAGCATTATGGTACGAAAGAACAAAAAGACTACTACTTGCCGCGCCTAGCTACAGGTGAAGAAGTACCATGTTTTGCGCTCACAAGCCCTGAAGCAGGCTCTGATGCTGGCTCAATTCCAGATACAGGTGTGGTCTGTAAAGGTGAGTGGGAAGGCAAAGAAGTCGTTGGTATTCGCTTGAACTTTAACAAGCGCTACATCACGCTGGCCCCTGTCGCGACAGTGCTCGGCTTAGCATTCAAACTCTACGACCCTGATCACCTGATTGGTGACAAAGAGTCACTCGGTATTACTGCCGCGTTGATTCCGCGCGATACCAAAGGTGTCGAAATCGGTCGTCGTCACTTCCCATTGAACGTACCGTTCCAAAACGGTCCAATTCGTGGTGAAGACGTTTTCGTCCCGCTTGATTTCATTATCGGTGGCCAAGAAATGGCAGGTAAAGGCTGGCGTATGCTGGTTGAATGTCTGTCAGTAGGTCGTGCGATCACCTTGCCATCAAACAGTGCAGGTGGCGTGAAGTCTATCGCGCTAGCAACCGGCGCTTATGCTTACATTCGCCGCCAGTTCAAATTACCTGTTGGTAAAATGGAAGGCGTACAAGAAGCCATGGCACGCATCGGTGGTAACGCTTACCTGATGGACGCCGTCACTAGCTTCTCGACCAAAGGTATTGACCTAGGTGAAAAGCCATCGGTTATTTCGGCGATTGCCAAATACCACATGACCGAAAAACTTCGTTCATGCATGGACGACGCCATGGACATCCACGGCGGTAAAGGTATCTGCTTGGGTCCAAATAACTACTTGGGCCGTGGCTACCAAGGTGTGCCGGTCGCGATTACCGTGGAAGGTGCCAATATTCTAACCCGCAGCTTGATGATTTACGGTCAAGGTGCGATCCGCTGCCATCCATTTGTGCTTGAAGAGATGCTTGCCTCTGCCGAGTCTGGCTCAGAAGCATTGAACCGCTTCGATAAGGCCATCTTCGGACACATTGGTTTTGCCATGAGCAACTTTGTGCGCTCGTTGGCACTAGGTCTTGGCGGCTATCGTTTCAGCGATGCGCCATTCAAAGACAGCACCAAACAGTACTATCAGCAAATGAATCGTTTCAGTGCGAACCTTGCCTTGTTATCAGACGTGGCCATGGGCGTGCTCGGCGGATCATTGAAGCGTAAGCAGCGTATCTCTGCGCGCTTAGGTGACATGCTCAGCTACTTGTACATTGGTTCAGCAACTCTGAAGCGCTTCGCCGACGAAGGTCGTCAGCACGAAGACCTCCCGCTGTTGCACTGGGCAATGCAAGATACGCTTTACAAGCTACAAGAAGCACAGCTCGAATTGCTTGATAACTTTGGCTTCGTTGGTAAAACCATGCGTGCCATCATGTATCCGTTCGGCCGCTTCGTGAAACGTCCTTCGGATCGTTTGGACAGCAAAGTTGCGAAGATCTTGTTGAAGCCAAACGCCAGTCGCGAACGCTTGGGTGCAGGCCAGTTCTTGGCTGTTGAAGGTCAGTTCGGTTACCTCGAGCAAACCCTGCTCGACATTATCGAAGCTGAACCATTACACGACCGTGTACAGCGCGCTGCCAACGAACGGATGCCATTCATCTTCTTGGATAAAGTGGCTGCCAAAGGCAAAGAGTTAGGCGTTCTTAGCGATGATGAAGTTGCCCTACTTGAGCGTGCAGAACAAGGCCGCTTGCGCGTCATCAACGTAGATGACTTTGCTCATGAAGATCTCATGGCCGGCAAAGCCGCACGTGAGTGGGCTCTTGAGAATCAGGGCAAGAGTCAGACAAAGAAATCTGACGCGGCGTAACTCCTCGCCTGGAAAACAAAAACGGCGCCAATGGGCGCCGTTTTTTTATGTTTTACTGACACACAGTTGCGCTTGTATTCGAACCGGACATTTGGCAATGCGCCCAACGATATTTGTCCCGTGTCGACTGAGCTATCTGAGCTGAGCTCGGCACAGCTATTGGCGAGAATGAGGAGCTACTCGCACGTGCGCTAGGTAATTGTCGACCGTTATTGGCCTCAGCGTAGCGTTTCGCGATTTGTGCAGGCGTGTTCGTTCCCTCACCAAATTGCCCCTCTAAACCAGTGCCTCGTCTTTGCATCTCGGCATTGACTGCTGCCAACGCCCCACCTTTCAACCATGTCGCCATAATATAGAGATAGTCAGCACTGATCGTGCCCCATGCACCGGCCTGATTGATCGCTGTAACGGCGCGCTCAGCTACTTCTACCGAGCGGGATTCAACCGCGAACGCCATACCACCCGCGTAATCCCCTTTTGCTAAAAGTTGACTTAACTTAGCAAAGTTTTGCTTATTCCGTTCCGCAATTTCGGCCATAATACGCTCGCGTTCGGCCACTTCTGCGAAGTATTTTCGCATGTCTTTAGCATGGCCACAGCCTTGATGCGAATTACCTTCCTCTTCCGGCAAGTCACACGCCTGTTGATAAAAGAACTCAGCTTTATCGTAGACACCGATCTCGTGATAAATCGTTCCAAGTCGCAAACAACTCGCAGACTTTCGCTGCACACAATTGATACTAAGAATGCGCATTGCTTCTAGGGCTTCAAACTGAGGCGAGTCTGGAGTCGCATAGAGATACTCGGCCCAATCGCAAGCATTTGGATCTTGTAACAAGCAGCCTTTTAAAGCCATTTTTGCCGCTGCCGTACGATTTTCAGCGTATCCGTCACGACCTTCAATGAGGTAATCAATGCCCCACTGACACATTTTCAAGACGCCACTTTGGCAGGCATCGAACCAAACCTGAGTTGCAGCCATCTTGTTGTTCAGGCCATACTTGCCCTGTAAGTACATTGCATTTGCTGAGTCGCATGCCGCATGCATACCTACCTTGCAGGCGTTGTGATAGTGTTGTGCGGCGGCAGCAAAATCGACATCTACATCAATGCCATTCTGAAAATGGTAGCCTAATACGTTACAACCATCCGGTATTCCCAAATCGCAAGATTTTTGGAAGTAATCAAAAGCCTTTTGAACGTTTTTTGCCGTACCTTGGCCTTGAATGTATTCAACCCCCGTATAGAAACAAAACTCACCATCATTTTGTTGGTTACACGATTGTTCGGAAGGCGCTTGCGCCCAACCAGGTGCGGAAATCATGGCGATCGCCAGCGCTGCAAAAATTTTGAGTATATTCATTGTTGTTTTCTCTAAAGCTTCGCCCCCCTTGGACGCCACTCGAGTATAATTGATTACTTTTTGATCAGCACTATTTTTTTAACAGCTGAGAAACAAAAAAGGCTCAAGTCCGAGACTTGAGCCTTTGATACTTCAACAATGGGCATTTGTTACTTCACGCTGGTATAGCGCAAGTAAGGTTTCACGGTTTTGAAGCCTTGCGGGAATTTTTTCTCGGCTTCTTCCATAGAAACACTTGGAGGAATAATCACATCGCCGCCAAGTTCCCAATCTGCAGGTGTTGCTACACCGTGCTTGTCACCCGTTTGTAGCGCATCAATCACTCGTAGAATTTCTGCAAAGTTACGACCCACGCTCATCGGGTAAGTCATAGTTAAGCGAATCTTCTGATTCGGATCGATGATGAACACCGAGCGTACCGCAGCTGTTGTGCTTTCACCTGGGTGAATCATCTCATACAGCTCAGCAACCTTCTTATCTTTGTCAGCGACAATTGGGAAGCCTACAGTAGTATTCTGGGTTTCGTTAACGTCGTTCATCCACCCCTTGTGTTCTTCAACACTATCAGTCGACAAACCTAGCGGCTTCACATTACGCGCTGCAAACTGTTCCGCGAGCTGAGCAGTACGACCCATTTCCGTGGTGCAAACTGGGGTATAGTCAGCCGGGTGGCTAAAGAAAAATACCCAAGAACCCTTTGCCCAATCATGGAAATTGATCTTGCCTTCGGTAGTATCAATCTCAAAGTTAGGCGCTGTATCACCAATACGTAATCCCATTTTCAATACCTCTCTTTCGTCGTAAAAGAATTAAAACTTGTTTGCCGGAATCTTAAAGTAACGATGGCCGTCCGCTTCAGGTTCAGGCAATTTTCCTGCGCGCAAGTTCACTTGCAGCGCGTGTAACATGCGATCTGGTAACGCTAAAGTTTCGTCACGTTCATCGCGTTGCTTTCTATAGGCAGCTTCACTTACGTCACCTGCCAAATGAACATTGGCTTGTTTGTGCTGGGCAACCGTTGCTTCCCATTGCGGGTCGCGGCCGCCTTTGCCGTAATCATGGCCGACAAACAAGCGTGTATTTTCTGGTAATGCCAAAATACGTTGCAGCGAGTCCCATAGGTCTTTCGACGAACCGCCTGGGAAATCAGCCCGCGACGTACCGCTATCTGGAAACATAAAGGTGTCATGGACAAAAGCTGCATCACCAACAATGTAAGTGATTGAGCCTAAAGTATGCCCAGGCGACAACCAGACTTTGACTTTTAACTCGCCGATGTTGAAGCTGTCACCTTCTTTGAAAAGATAATCAAAGTCTTCGGTCGGCGTAAAAGCGTTCGGTAGATTATAGTAGTCGCTCCAGAGTTCAGCGATCTCACACACCTTCTCACCAATAGCATTCGGGGCGCCGGTCTGTTCTTTCAAGTAGCTCGAAGCCATTATATGGTCAGCATGCGGATGCGTATCGAGCACCCAAGTGATTTTCAGGTCATGCTCTTTAGCTAACTCGAGCACCTGATCGGCGCTACTAAAGTCTGTTTTAGCCGAACGCGGGTCGAAGTTTTGTACCACATCCACTAACGCCGCTTCGCGAGTTTTGGGATCAGCTACAATGTATTGAATTGAGCCAGTATCCGCTTCGTAAATTCCCCAAACATCAGGGGAGCCGACACCGGTTGAAGGACTGTAACGTACAATGTTTTTCATGTGACCTCCTTATTTCGTGTTTTACTAAAGTAAGGGATCAGGTAAGATTGATCAAGGTGTATCCCTGCCCTGAAAGGCGATTGTCGCAATCGAAAAAATAGAATAAGCTTCTGATTGAAAAGCTTATTATAATAACGCATATAGTTATTACCTTTTGATATATAAACAAAGTAAATGAGGCACTTCTATGATTGGAGCAATTTTAGGCGCGATTCTTATCGGTATCAGTCTTGGCGTATTTGGCTCAGGCGGTTCCATCCTTACCGTGCCTGTATTGCTCTACCTTGCTGATATGCCAGGCAATATGGCAATCGCTTCATCACTACTTATCGTTGCTTTTATCAGCTTATTTGGCGGCTTGCTCGCCACCCGTAAAAAGCTCGTCTCTTGGCGACATGTTTGGCTGTTTGGCGTCCCCGGAATGCTCGGTGCCTATTTAGGTGCATGGCTAGGCAGTGCCGTTGATCCCCGCATTCAGTTGCTCGTATTTGTGATCTTGATGGTCATCGCCGCTTTTATGATGTGGCGCCGAAAAGCCCCGCAAGGCGAAACCATTCAAGAAGTCAAAGTCTTGCGTATTACTCTCGACGGACTGATTGTCGGTGCGATCACCGGTTTTGTCGGGGTCGGCGGTGGCTTCTTGATCGTACCGGCACTTGTTCTATTGGGGGGCGTGCCAATGTTTCTTGCCATCGGCACCAGCTTGATGATTATCGCCTTAAAATCTTTCGTCGGCTTCGCCAAGTACTTCACCGCGCTTACCGAACAAGGCTATGCCTTTGACTGGACCACCATTGCTATCGTTACTATTGCAGGTATTGCAGGTAGCTTTGCCGGCGCCTGGATCAGCGCGCGCTTGCCACGGGACAAATTGCAGAAAGGTTTTGCGATCTTTCTCATTATCATGGCGGTCATTGTGCTGACCCAGTCAGTACTCTAACTCTGTTCCGGTGGCGCCACGATCGCTTTGGTCAAACGCTTCACCATCGGCAACACTAACAGCAACGTTGGAAAAGCCACCACCCACGAAGTCACCCAAGCTTGTGGCCACAAGGTCACTAGCTTGGGCGTAAAGCCGACCGCAAGCAGCGTGCTCACAAACGACACAATAAACGTCATGAAAACCGACAACAATAATGGCATCACCCGACCTTCATACTTCGCCGGAAGCTTACGACTTTTCTTCATTTTGTTACTCTTCACTCAACCACTTAATTAAAAACGCACCGCGCAGGTCACCCACTTCAAAACCAGTCGCCTGATCATTGGGATATTTCTCCGCAATTGCTTGTTTGATCGGTTCCGCCACAGATTGACCATGACAGGCAAGGCATTGCGGCTGCATGACAATAGCACGCATGTAGTGTTGCTCGCCATTTTCGAGCGTCACCAAACGCTCCGGTACCACACTCGAGTCTTGCTCAATTTGTTCTGCAAACGACTCCATTACTGCAACCTGTTCCGCCGTTGGGGCATTACTAGGGTTACGGTAACGAATCGCCGTGCGCCCAACATCAACCAAACCCGCAGTACTCAAACTTGCCGCAATCCCCGGCGCCTCAACGTTACACACATCAATCGCATGCACCGGCCCTTGCGCCTGCATAGCCGCCATCAACTTCGCACCCAACTGCTGCTGCAACTGCTGACTCAACTCCCGCGAACGCTCCACCCGCTCACGCTCCTCGATATCACCAGCCCAAGCAAGTGGAGCCAGCGCCAAAACTAACAACCAAACGATAACCTTTCCCATATTTCACCTCGAACAACAAACAACAAACAGCAAACAACGCTCTTAATTTAGCACAAGCTAAAATAAAGAGCCACATGAGCCCCACGCCATTTTCGTGTACAATCGAGCGCTTTGATAAAATATGACGACAGGAGCAGTATTGCATGACGCAATCAAACTCAGCCGCCGAGAACCAGAAACGCGGCGCCTTTACCCGCTTTCTCGACACCGTTGAATGGTTAGGTAACCTCTTACCGCACCCCATTACCTTGTTTGCCCTCTTTGCCCTCGGCGTCATTGTCGCCAGTGGCATCGCCTCTTATTTTGGCGTCAGCGCACAGGATCCGCGCCCTGGCGGTGAAGTCATCGAAGTCGTCAGCTTACTTAATGCCGAAGGCCTGCAACGAATCGTCACCGGCCTCGTCACCAATTTCACCGGCTTTACCCCGCTTGGCACCGTACTTGTTGCCCTCTTAGGTGTGGGTATCGCCGAACGCTCAGGCCTGCTATCTGCTGCCATGCGCGGCCTCGTCATGAACGCGCACCCACGCGTCGTTACCTTGGCTGTAGTACTCGCCGGCGTTATATCGAACACCGCCTCAGAGCTCGGTTACGTCGTTCTCGTGCCGCTCTCAGCGATGATATTCCACTCGCTCGGACGTCACCCGTTAGCAGGTCTCGCCGCGGCTTTCTCTGGTGTTTCTGCCGGTTACAGCGCAAACCTACTCATCGGTACCGTTGACCCATTACTCGCCGGTATCACCACCAAAGCCGCCAACCTGATCGATCCTGAGTACTACGTAGGCCCCGAAGCCAACTGGTATTTCATGATGATCTCAACCTTCTTGATCGCCATTATGGGTACCTTCGTTACCGAGAAAATCGTCGAACCAAAACTTGGCAAGTACGACACCAACGAAGCCAGCATTAACCTCAGCGAGCAAAAAATCGAAGCGCTGACCGATCAAGAAAAGCGCGGCCTCAAAGGCGCAGGCCTAAGCTTCCTACTTCTCGGTGCCCTACTCGCCCTGACCATCGTGCCAGAATGGGGTATTTTGCGAAATCCTGAAGACGGTAAAGTCGCCGGCTCGCCGTTCTTGAAAGGTATCGTCACTTTCATCTTCATTACCTTCGCAATCCCGGGTTACGTCTACGGCCGCATCACCAAAGTCATGAAGACCGACCGCGACGTCATCGACGCCATGTCAGAGTCGATGAGCACCCTTGGCATGTACATCGTCTTGGTGTTCTTCGCCGCACAGTTCGTAGCCTTCTTCGGCTGGACCAACTTTGGCTCTATTTTCGCGATCAAAGGCGCCACGTTCTTACAAGAAGTTGGCCTCACCGGTCCATCGGTGTTTATCCTCTTTATCTTGATGTGTGCCTTCGTCAACCTCATGCTCGGCTCCGCCTCAGCACAATGGGCCATCACCGCACCAATTTTTGTGCCCATGCTCATGCTCATCGGCTATGCCCCTGAAGTCATCCAAGCGGCCTACCGTATCGGTGACTCCGTCACCAACATCATCACCCCAATGATGAGCTACTTCGGTCTGATCCTCGCCGTCGCCGCCCGCTACAAAAAAGACATCGGCATCGGCACCCTGATCGCCACCATGCTGCCTTACAGCATCATGTTCCTACTCGGCTGGAGCATCCTGTTCTTCGTCTGGGTCTTCGCCCTAGGCATGCCAGTAGGCGTCGAAACCCCAACCTACTACACTCCGTAGGTTGGGCGGCTTTTTATAATGTGGAGAGGATAAAACTGCATTCGTATCTACGGTCTGTCAACAGACTGAAATCTCATTGAAAATATGGTGTTATTTCAGGGGAAAGGTCAATTACTATCTAAATTAGTTCCAGTTGTTCCACATCATATCCTCGTTGCGCCAAAGCCCTTTTCCTTCTTTAAGCTTCATTACCGGTTCTAATGTGGGGTCATACAATACAAGTGTACTCAGCGGAACCACTCTTATATCCTCTTTTTTCACATCTGGTCCTGCACCTGAAAAAAGCTCCCATTGATCAACCTCCCACCTCATCGCCTCAGTAACAGCAGCCCCCTTTAGGGCTTCTAAATTTGTCACTGCTGAACAATTTTTAGGTAATCCACTTGGGTAACTACGATCAAACCAAGACCACACCCTATTACTTGTATCGTTCATAGGTAAATCACAATTTGGAACATCAATTGTCATTAATTGCTTTGGTGGTATTATCTGCATCAAACAGATTTTATCTGCTTTATAAAAGTCGATAGCCCCCAATGGCAAACTTTTAGACCAAGATTCATCTGCTTTTTTCAGTTCAAAAGTTCCAGATATATTTTCCACATTAAACGAAGATGCACTGGGGTTTATCATCAAGTATTTCGCTGCACAATCTACTATGTCTTTAGCTAATTGAGCCGAGAAATAAGCTCCCCCGGCCAATAGAAGTTCCACACCAAATTTTTCATGTAACCCTATGGTGTACAAAAAACGCGGTGAACTCCCCCCACTTATCGTATACACAAAATGACCGTGGCTCTTGATAGCATGACCTATCGTATTTAATGCATCATTTTCATTCATTTAATCTAACTTCTCTTTCGCATGTACTTCTTTATGGCAATCTTTACAGAGCGCTGCTCCATTTTCTTTCGTAGTTGGACCACCATCTGCGTGACGCTGTACATGATGCCCATCAACTTCACTTAAAGATTTAGTCTCTCCACAGCCAGCACATTTACCACCTTGATCTTGCAGCATTTCATTGGTTTCCCCTCTAGAATACGTTCTTTTCGGGTCTCGATCACCGGGAGCAACAGATCCTTTTCCTGTAGGTGACTTTGGAACCTTCGAAAAGTTACATGCATTATGAACCCACATATTTGTTTTACCAACAAAGTATGTGTGGTCAGTATCAACGGTGAAATTGTAAGCGTATTGAGGCTCATTATTAACTTGAATACTGACAATACTGATATTGTTATCGGCTTTGGGACCAGATATCACAGTTCCTTCTGATACATTTCCAGCAGGCAACCAACCTTGATTATCGATATAGAATGGATGCTCTGCTGTCGTAGTAATCGACTCTTCCGTGCCATTCTCATCTACAACTGTAAAGGTAATGGTTTCTGTGTGCCAATCTTTAAAGGTATCAGTGACTTCTCGCCATGAAACTTCGCCAGTTTCATCATTTTTGGATAAGACAATATCACCCACGTTAACTTCAATGATTGTCTTGTAACCATCTTTTGTCAGAATCATGGTTTCAGGTGTAAAGCTACACCCACCTTTAATGACTTTGGCTAGTCTCTGAGCTTTCTGAACCGTTTTGGCTGGATTTAGAGCGCCAAGTGCGGCATCAGCTACAGCCCCACCAATATTTACTGAACCTGTTTCTGCGTAGTTTAATGCAGCGCCTAGAGCAACATCTGCTACAAACTTGACTGCGAAATTAAGAAACTCTCCATTTGGATCGGTATATTTATACGGATTGTTATTAACGTACAAATAACGGTTAAAGGACATGACAGGGTTTTTAGGTGTCCAACCCACAGGATCATTCGAATAAAACCGCCCAATCACTGGATCATAGTATCGTGCCTGCATATAACTCAGGCCGGTCGCATCATCTTTAATATGCCCGGTAAAGCCAGCTAAGTCTTGGTTGGCAGAGACGTCATTAAGAGCTTCGCCATATGGCGTGTACGCTTCCTGCCAGAGGATCGCACCGCTGCTGTCCGTTCCACTTTGCGCACTACCAAGGCTGTCGTGATGTAAATAGGTCACGGCGTTATTGGTAATGCGTGCTAACGTGCCCTGTGCCCCGTGAATGTAATCCGTACTTTTGCCAGCATCGCGTTTATCGACATGCACTAGCTGGCCGGCTTGGTCGTAGACGTTGTATATCGTCGCGCCATTTACAGTTTGTTTGACGCGTTTAAGATTACCATCGTAAACATAGTTGACGCTACTGTAATGGCGAGTCTAGCGACCTATATAAGTGGGCGACGCAGTAAGCGATAAAGCAAAGTGGCCGTCAGGCCGCAGGCGCCAATGACGAAGAGCATGCCGAGCGGGTGTTGGTGGCCGACGACGTTGACGACGGCGGAGATCATGCCGGCGATGAGGAATTGTAAGCTGCCGGTGACGGCACTGGCGGAGCCTGCGCGTTCTTGTTGCTCGGCTAGGGCGCCGGCCATCGCATTCGGGAAGACCATACCAAGGGTACTTACGTAGGCAAATACGACGATTAAGACCCACCAGAAATTAGCGTTAAGCGCGCCCAAAACGATTGCTGTAATTGCAATAACTGCCAGCACAGGCAATGATTTGTTGAGAATCTTACGCGCATCGCGGCGGCGCAGTAACCACGCATTGAACTGCGCCATACCAATGATGCCAATGGCGTTGAGGCCGAACAACCAGCTGTAATGGGTTGGTTCGAGTCCGAAATGCTCGATGAACACCAACGGCGAGCCAGTGATATAAGCAAACAAACCCGACTGCGCCACTCCGCCCGCTAACGAATAACGCAAAAAACCGCGGTCTTTGAGCACATCCCAATAGATGGGTAAACTGCGCCGCATCCGCACGGCACCATTAAAACCTCGCGTTTCTGGCAACCGAATATGCACAATCGCCATACATGCCACGGCAAGTACCGCCACAATGATAAAAATCGCCTGCCAACCAAACGCTTTAGTGACATAAGCCCCCGCCAGTGGCGCCAAAACTGGGGCGATACCCATCACCAGAATTAAGAACGAGAAAACCTGGGCCGACGCCTGCGGAGTGTAGAGATCACGCACCATCGCACGCGCAATCACTAGACCGGCACATGAGCCGATAGCTTGCAGAAAACGCAGGACGATTAGACTTTCAAGATTTGGCGCGTAGGCACAGGCCAGCGAAGATAAAATATAAATCGTCAGACCAAAATACAGCGGTGGCTTACGCCCCCATTTGTCCGACGCCGTACCGTACAGCAACTGGCCAATGAAAAGTCCTAAGAAAAACGAGGTCAGCGACAGTTCAACACGATTGGATTCGGTGCCGTAACTGGCAGCAATGTCGCCAAAGGCAGGCAGGTACATGTCAATCGACAGTGGCCCAAACATGGTGAGTAGGGCCAGAACGACAACGACGAGATCAAATTTTGCCTTATCGGAAACCGGCGTTACTGTCATTCGTCCGCCGTCCGATAGCTTTGCGTGCTATGTTCGGTCGGCCGTTTTATTGTTTTTATTTTGCGGGCCCAGTCGACAAACGACTGCGCATAGTTCACATAAGTATCTTCTACTAAGCCAGCTTGCTTCAGGTCACTTAGTAGGCGCCAGCCATCAGCACCCCCCGCCAAGAAGCTATTGGTGATCATGGTGTAGCTTTGCTGGGGCTGCAGGGGTTGCCAGCCGGAAACTGTTTTCACCTGTAGATTGCTAAAACGCTCACCATTTGCGGCACTAATATCAACATCGAAGCGGATACCTGCGCCATGCGGGTAAGCACCATCTGAGCCAGAATCCGACAAAGCGTATTCCACTGCCTGCTCGAGCACTTGCTTCACCTCTGCGCCAGTAATTTGTACTTCAACCAAAGTGTTCGCAAACGGCAACAAGCGATAAGCGTCGGCAATGGTTAAAGCGCCGGCATTCAGATCGGTACGCACGCCACCACCATTTTGCAACGCAAAGTCCGCTTGGGGTGAGCTAGCGAGAAAGGCTTCAGCAACAATTGCATGAACATCGGACTGACGACCAATACCACAATCAGCCAAGGTCATTGGCCCCATACGCTTCATGCACAGGCGCTCGGCTACTTCGGCAATGTTGGTCTGCGTCAATTCATCAAGGCTGTCTTGGTAGGTAACGAGCATTTTTTGGGCCACAGCATCTGGAACCACCGCCGTGAAACCTTCTAGACGGGTGATCGCCTCTGGCGCATCAGTGCTAACCAACAGGTGCGGTTGCCCGCCACAACTGGCGACGTCATCACCGGCGAAGCTGACTTTCAGCTCCCCCACGACTTGACTGTACTGCCACGCTTGCGCGACACATACGGGCGCGCCGTCAGCGTTGGTGACTTGCATCGGGTACGGTCCCACAGTCGGTAAACCATAACTAGCGTAATCACCCAATAAGGTGTGCGAGTCACCGCCAACGATAAAATCTACCGCCGGTAGTTGTTCGGCTAAGCGCATGTCGTTTTTGTACTGAATATGCGTCACCAGGCCGATCTTTTCGATGCCCTGCTGTTGTAATTCGGCGATGTAATACTGCGCCGTGGCCAGCTCATCAGCGAACATTGTGGTCGCATCAGGCTGCGAGGAGTTTTTGGTTTTGATCGCGATATCAAGACCTATCAGGCCGACTTTCTCGCCGCCCACCGAGAAAATAGTGTAGGGCTTGAAGCTATCCCAACGAGTTTTTGGCGTTAATGGTGAAACACCTACTTGAGGTTCAACATTTGCGGCTAAAACTTCAGTTCGACAGTCTTGGGTTAACGCCAAGGCGTCAAGAAAGTGCTTTAACCCTTTGTCACCATTATCAAATTCATGATTGCCCAGGGCAAAGGCATCAAAGCACACTTGGTTCATTAAGGCGGCGTCAGCTTCGCCGTTGAAAATGGTATAGAACAAGGTGCCAGTAATGGCATCGCCGGCGTGCAGCGCCAACACGTTAGCATTGGCGGCACGAATCGCAGCAATTTGGCTCACCACACGCGCAAAACCACCGGTTTCGACTTCGTAATCTTGCCCCATGACATGCAATTGGGTACCTTCATGGGGCAACAGGTTCGAGTGATGATCATTCACATGCGCAACGGTGAGTTCGAATGGCGCTGGCGGGATATCACTCGGAGCTTGGGCACAACCGAACAACAACAAGCTACTTACTGCAGCAATAGCAAACTTTCCGAACCCAGATTGCAACATATTCTCGCCTTATTTGATAAACGCCCTATTTAACGAGGCCGATTTCACGCAAACGTTCCATGAGGTAATCATCTGAAGAGATGGCATCCCAACGTTTAGGGTTCTCTTCAGTAATACAGCTATCCAATGGGTCAATGATGACGTCTGGATTAAAGTGCAAGAAGAACGGAATTGAATAGCGTGACTTCGAGCTATAGGGCGCTGGCGGATTAACCACGCGATGCGTAGTTGATGGCAACACGCCATTGGTCATGCGCTGCAACATGTCGCCGACGTTACAAATGATGGCGCCTTCGATGATGGTCACTGGGATCCATGAACCGTCTTTAGCCAATACTTCTAAACCTGGTTCACGTGAACCGACCAACAAGGTCAGCACGTTGATATCTTCGTGCGCACCAGCGCGCACTGACGGCGTGCCTTCGTCGACGATTGGCGGATAATGCAACGGACGTAAAATCGAGTTACCGAGGTCGACTTTATCGTTAAAGAAGTCACGTGGTTGGCCAAGATACACGGCTAACGCTTCTAGAACGCGCAAACCTAGTGCATCGAGTGAGCGATAAAGTTTAAGGATTTTGTCTTTAAACTCAGGTAATTCTTTTGGCCAAATATTCGGCGTCAATTGTTTGAACGGTGGCTCGCCTTCAATTTCGCGGCCTACATGCCAAAACTCTTTTAGATCAACGTGCTTGGCGTCTTTTGCGATTTCAGTTCCGAATGGCGTGTAACCACGAGCACCGCCACCACCAGGGATGTGATATTGCTTTTTTACCTCTTCAGGTAAGGCAAACAACTCACGACAGGTATCGAGCGCTTCCTCGATCAACTGTTGGTCAACACCGTGCTTAGTTAGCGCTACGAAACCATTCTTTTCGTAGCCCTCGCCAACATGCTTGGCAAAGTCTTCGAAATTTTGGTCGTAGAGGCTCATGTCAATGTGTGGAATAGACTTCATTGGTAACCTTTCGAAACGTATAAAAACAGCCGCCTATAGTATGAATTTTCGGGCCTTTTGACAAATAAAAACCGCCGATCTGCGCGGGTAAATCTTTGGTAAACCGTCTTTCCAAGTTGCCAATATCTTTGCACACTCAATAGCGAATTCATTGTAACGAGGTAAATAACCATGAAAACGTTTAGCAAAGTGTTAACCCTTACAGCAGTTACCAGTGCCCTTGCCTGCGCTGCACCAAGCTTTGCACAGACGCAAGAGTCTACCCCGTTTGAGACACCACAAACGTCGCGCGCGTTTAACTTTCTAAGCGCCGGCGTCGCCGATCACGATGGCGGTGGTGACAGCATCATCGTTGAAGGTAGCTACCAATTTAACTCTCCCTGGTTTATTAGTGGTTACCTTCGCGATGGCGACGACGGCCCCTTTGGCGATGGTCGTGATGCCCAGGGCCTCAAACTTGGCCGCTATGTATGGTTAAGCGATAACCTTGTGGCCGATTTTTCCGGGCGTTTCGGTCATGTTGACTTTGGTCCTGAAGATAGCGCTTTTTGGGGTGTTGAGGGTAACTTACGCACCCGCATCGACCGCTTCGAGATTTACGGTGGTTTAGGTTGGGTCGACTACACTGATGCCGGTAGCGACAACCAATATCAGTTCGGTACGCGTTTCTACATCACCCCTGAATTTGCCGTTGGTGCGCGTTACCAAGATAGTGAATTTGGCGACGGTCTGCGCATCGAAGCCAGTTATCACTTCTAAGAAAATCAGGTATGCTGTGACATCAACACGCTAGTTATGGAGTTCCGTGATGTCACAGCTACCCGCCTTCCTCACGCTTTATCGTGAATTGATTGCCACCCCCTCGGTGTCGTGCCTCGATCCGCACTGGGATACTAGTAATAAAGCGGTAATAGATAAGCTCGCGGGCTGGCTGATAACACTCGGTTTTGAAGTCACTGTCAATGAACTCACCCGGCAACAAGGTAAGTTTAACTTGCTTGCCAAATACGTCCCCTCTGGCAGCAATGGCAAAGGCGGTTTATTACTCGCCGGTCATACTGATACGGTTCCCTGGGACGAAGGCCGCTGGACCAAAGACCCCTTCCAACTCCACGAAGCAGATGGCAAGCTCTATGGCTTAGGTAGCGCCGATATGAAAGGCTTTTTCGCTTTTGTGTTAGAGGCACTTCGAGGTCTTGACCTAGCTAAGTTCGACAAGCCTATTTATGTGCTGGCAACCGCAGACGAAGAAACAACGATGGCAGGCGCACGTGAACTCGCCGCTTTCGGTGAGCTAAAACCCGACTTTGCCATTATTGGTGAGCCCACCTCAATGACCCCAGTGACCATGCACAAAGGTCATTTGACCGAAGGTATTCGAGTCACCGGGAAAAGCGGGCATAGTTCTAATCCAGCGGGTGGCGTCAACGCCATTGAAATAATGCACGACGTCATCACGGGCTTACGTGAGCTGCAGCGTGATTTTCAGCGCAGTTACCATGATGCTAACTTTGCCGTGCCCTACCCGACGCTAAACTTCGGCAACATTCATGGCGGTGACGCAGCCAACCGTATTTGTGCCTGTTGTGAAATGCATATTGACTTGCGCCCACTACCAGGAATGGCAATGGACGAGCTATACGGCCTTTTAGATGCCAAGCTGAAACCACTGCAGCAACAATTCCCCAATGCGATTTGTCTCGAGCACCTCCATGAAGCGATTCCTGGCTACAAATGCGATCCTGACTCCGCGATCGTGCGATTAGTACAAGAGGTCACCGGCAACAGTGCCGAACCGGCGAATTACTGTACTGAAGCACCGTTTGTGCAGGACTTAGGCTGCCAAACCATCGTCATGGGCCCAGGCTCCATTGCCCAAGCCCACCAGCCCGACGAGTTTATTCGACTCGATGAAATTGCGCCGGCACAGCACCAGCTGCGGCAGATTATTACTCGGGTATGTGGCCCAACACTCGCATCACAGGCCTAAAACTACGACGGTGAATCGGGCACGCACCGTGCTCTTCAAGCAATGCTAGGTGCGCTTTCGTTGGATAGGCCTTATGTTTGGCGAAATCATAGTGCGGATAAAGCTCATGCCATTCGAGCATCTGTCGATCACGCTCTACTTTCGCCAAAATCGACGCGGCACCTATGCAGGCGTGCAAGGCATCGCCACCAATCACAGCTTCAGCTGGAACCTTTAGTTGCGGCAAATGATTACCATCGACTAAAACTTTCTCTGGCGCCACTGGCAACGCCTCTACCGCGCGTTTCATCGCCAGCAGCGAAGCTTTTAAAATATTGATTTGGTCAATTTCTTCGGCATCACATTGAGCAATTGCCCAATAGAGTGCTTTTGCTTTTATCTCTTCGCTCAACGCCTGACGCTTCTTCTCAGAAAGCTTTTTCGAATCGTTAATGCCAGCAATGGGCTGGTTGGGGTCGAGTATGACCGCTGCGGCTACTACTGGCCCCGCAATGGGGCCGCGCCCTGCTTCATCAGTTCCACAAATCATCGGATCTCACGTTCTTCTATTGTGCTTGTCGGTTGATGGGGTATGATACTTTCGTCTAACAAATAATAACAATAGAAAAGGGGTTTTCTCATGTCCGAATCACCTTCGTTACTCAACCGCATGCTCGACAAAGTCGAGAAGGTGGGTAACAAACTTCCTGATCCGGCCGTTATGTTCTTCGGCTTACTGATTATCGTCTGGGTTTTCAGCTTCTTGCTCTCGGGCGTTGAGTTCGATGCCAAGCACCCTCTTACGGGCGAGAACGTACAAGTTGCCAACTTACTGAGCGGCGAAGCCATGGCCGACTTCCTCGCCAATATGGTCGGCACCTTTATGGGCTTTGCGCCGTTGGGTGTGGTGCTAGTTGCCATGCTCGGTGTTGGTGTTGCTGAACGCAGTGGCTTTATTAACGTCGCTATCAAACTGATGTTAAATGTCACGCCGAAGGCCTTGTTAACTCCAGTACTTATCTTGATTGCAATTGTCAGTCATACTGCCGTCGACGCCGGCTACGTACTGGTAATTCCGCTCGGTGGTGTCATTTATTACGCTGCAGGCCGTCACCCATTGGCCGGTATTGCCGCTGCGTTTGCCGGTGTTTCGGGCGGCTTCAGTGCCAACTTTGTCCCGTCAGCGATTGACCCGCTCTTGCAAGGCTTTACCCAGTCTGCGGCGCAGATCCTTGACCCGAATATTCAATTGAACCCGTTGAACAACTACTTCTTCACCGCTGCATCGTCAATTATTGTGGTGTTAGTTGGCTGGTACTTAACCGACCGCGTCATTGAGCCGCGTTTGAGCAAAACGCCTATCGACGGTGACCAAGAAGACATGCCTGCGCTTGACGATGTGACGCCTCGTGACCGTAAAGCGTTCTATTTAGGCGTGTTAACCATGGTGGTAGGTTTAGTTGGCCTCTACTTTGCCGCAGCGGCGGAAAACACGCCTCTAGCTGATCCTGTGACCGGTGAGTTAGCATCTTTCAGCGCGCCATTGATGCAGATGATCGTGCCACTGATTTTCTTACTCTTCATTTTACCAGGTATTGTGCACGGCTATGTTTCGGGCAACTTCTCAAACTCACAAGACGTGATTGGGGCAATGACCAAGTCGATGGAGGGCATGGCCTACTACATGGTTATGGCGTTCTTCTGTGCCTTGTTTATCAAAGCATTCGGTGATTCTAACCTCGGTATTCTGCTATCAATCAAGGGTGCAACCTTCTTAAGCTCTTTGCAGCTTTCTGGTGGTGTGACCATGGTGGGTATCATTTTCTTGGTGGCCTTCATTAACTTGTTTGTTGGCTCAGCTTCAGCGAAATGGGCACTGATTTCACCGATTTTCGTACCAATGCTGATGCAACTTGGTTATTCACCTGACCTAACTCAGGCGGCCTATCGCGTGGGTGACTCGACCAGTAACATCATCACGCCGTTGCTGCCTTACTTCCCACTCGTGGTGTTGTACTGTCAGCGTTATGTGAAAGGTACTGGTATTGGTTCGTTGGTTGCATTGATGCTGCCGTTTACCGTTAGCTTATTAGTGCTGTGGTCGGCCTTCCTCGTTATCTACTGGATGCTCGGCATTCCACTCGGCATCCAAGCGAACTACATGTACCCAGCGGTAGGCTAAACCATGAGCTACTTTTCGGGTAAAACCGTCTGGCTAACCGGTGCCTCTTCAGGCATCGGTTTGGCTATGGCGGAGCAACTTGCCGAAGCCGGTGCGCATTTGATTCTGACGTCGCGCCGCGCCGAGGCTCTCGAACAAGTGCGCGGTAAACTTGCTCACCCTGAGCATCATCAAGTATTGGCTCTCGATTTAAGCCAGCCAGAAGCCGCCGCTGCGCAGGCACGCGAAGCATTGGGCGACCAAGTCATCGATATATTGATCAATAACGCCGGTGTTTCACAGCGCTCGATGATTTTGGATACCGATTTAAAAGTCTATCGTCAGTTGATGGAAATCGACTATTTCGGCGTCGTTGCGCTCACCAAGCTTGTGTTACCGCGCATGGTAGAACGCCGTAGTGGGCAAATCGTCACTGTGTCGTCGGTGGCGGGCAAAGTCGGCACCAAGCTGCGTAGTGGTTACAACGGCGCTAAGTTTGCGGTCATTGGCTTTATGGATTCGTTACGCGCAGAAATGCACGAACATGGACTGGTCGTCACTTCAATTTTGCCAGGCTTTATCAATACCGCCATTGCCCACAATTCACTGTCAGGTGACGGTTCAGCGCTCGGCAAAGAAGATCCAGATAACGCCGGCGGTATTTCAGCCGAAGAATGTGCACGGCAATCGCTGCAAGCCATTGCTAAGGGAAAAGCCGAAGTCGTGGTTGGCTCCGGCATGTCGAAATTAGCTCCGTTTTTGCAGCGCATCTCGCCAAGCTTTGTGCGCCGCATGGTAGCTAAGCGTTAACGAAACATTGTCTCGAGGGTGAAATCGAGCTGCACGCTTTCACCCATCGTTGCGACGGGCTCCCCCTGGTCAAAGGCAGGTACATACCGCCATTTTGCTAGCGCTTCTTTCGCGGCTTGACCAAACCCTGGCGTCGTTTGCTCTAGAACTTGAATATTTTGTGTCTGACCCTCTTTACCGATGTCGAAACTCAACTTCGCCATTCCGTCTTGGTGGTCGCTTATCGCCTCACTTGGATAACGAGGGCTCACTGAATAATAACGTTCATGCGCTGCAGTGCCACCCGCACTCGCTTGAAGCTCATGAATACGCTCAATAGTTTCAGTCAGTGCTTCGTGTCTGTCTAATGCAGCATAGTGTTTGGTGAGCGCATAATGGCTTGCTAGCTGGATCTGACGCGTTTCTGAATTCCCCTGAACTTCTGCGCCGACCACACGTTCAAGAGTGTTGATAGCGTCAAGACGCTGCCCCTTGCCACTCGTTAGGGTTGAAAGGTACGCCGCCTTCAAAGTCAGTGGGTGATTCATGCCATTGAGTGTTTCACTTTCCCGGTAGACCTGCTGCCACATATCAGAACGCAGTTGTCCAAGGCGCATAAACTGTTCAGCGACTTGCGAACGAATAACCACGCGGCTCGCCTCCTGTCCTTTAGGCCAAGCATCAAAAAGTGTATTCAGTGCGGCTTCATATTCCGCAAGCTTCTCAGTTTTCGCCGCGGGCATTGTTTCGATGGCCAACATTAACGGATCAAGCTGCTGTATATCTGTCGCAGGTAGTTCGCTCTGATAGACGCTTGCGGCACGTTGCGCTAACTCATACTGTTCGTTACCAACCCGCTCCTGCGGATTTAATAACATCAAATAATTCACTGCTAAGGTCGCGGTATTAAAATGCGCTTCACCAAAGTAGACCTTGCCTTTTTGCAAGGCTTCGTAAGCAAGCTGCTGCAGTTGTTCGCGGGCAGCTTTATCACCAGCTTGAGCCTGCTGGAAGTTCTGATACGCGTGTTCAAATGCTTGTTTGGCATCGTCCTGCAGCGGCGCTGCAGTCACCGGTAAGGCGGTAAACGCAGTGCTTAATGCGGCAATGATAGGAATGATTTTAAAGACCTGCGGGGTGTAAGACATTTGTACTTCCCTGTGTAGCTATTTTGTTATTGTTATGTGTCATGTCAGACTACCCTAATTCTTTCGCACGCGCAAAAAAAAGCCCGCGACTCGTAAGCGCGGGCTCGGTTTTTATGCTTCTGTAAAGAGCACGACTACACCATGTGTACCAGCATCGAGGTTGGATCCTCGAGATACTCCTGCCAGCGCTTGTTAAAGCGCGCAATGGTTCCGCCGTCAATGATGCGGTGGTCGCCAGACCAGCTCACATTCATGATCTTACGAGCAACGACATTACCTTGCGCATCAAAACGTGGCAATTCTTGTACTTTACCTAGCGCAACAATCGCCGCTTCTGGCTTATTGATGATCGGTGTTGCCACGGTACCGCCAATAACGCCGATATTGGAGATGGAAATCGTACCACCTTTCATATCTTCTTGTGCCACGCGCCCTTCGCGAGCAGCTTGGGTCAGGCGTGTTACTTCATTGGCAATATCGATGATGCTCTTGTTCTGTACCTGTTTGACGTTCGGCACGAGCAAGCCAATCTTCGTATCGACCGCCATACCGATGTTGTGATCATCAAAATAGGTGATCTCGGTACAGTCAGCGTTCACTTGGGCGTTCATGATTGGGAATTCTTTCAGCGCCAGTGACAGTGCTTTAATAAAGAATGGCATCATTGTGATGCGGATGCCTTCATCTTTGTAGCGCTCTTTCAGTTGCTTCTGCAACGCCATAACATTGGTGAGGTCGAACTCATCTGCATAAGTGAAATGCGGGATGGTACTGACCGACTCGGTCATGGCTTTGGCCATTGCGGCTTTTACGCCACGGATGGCCTCGGTGCGAGTACCGCCCGAAGTCGAGGTCGGCTTCGCACTTTGCTCTTGCGCTTGGCTTTGCTGTGATGATGACGTCGCGCCAGAAGCGTAGTTTTCGACGTCTTCTTTCATCACCCGGCCTTTGGCGCCAGAACCTGGTACTTTGCTAATGTCGACATCAAGTTCACGTGCACGGCGACGAACAGCCGGACTGGCAATCGCTTTACCTTGACGCGCTGCTTGTGGTGCGTCAGCTTGGCCTGGGTTTGCGGCAGATGAGCTGCCGGCAGATGATTGCGCATCGCTCGTGGCACTAGCTGACCCCGCAGTAGAACTACGGGCTACGTTGCCTTCGCCCTCTTCGCCTTCTACGCGGATGGCGAATAGCGGTTCGTGAACCTTGGCAATGTCGCCCTTGGCGTAATAAAGCTTTTCAACAACACCGTGTTCTTTCGCAGGGATCTGAACCAATGCTTTGTCGGTCATGACATCGACGACAGGCTGGTCTTCTTCGATGACGTCGCCTTCTTTGACTTGCCATTCGACGATTTCGCACTCGACGATACCTTCACCAATATCTGGCAGGATGAAATCGGTGACAGAGCTGTTTGAACTAGCATTGCTGCTAGGTTCAGCATCGTTTTTGGGTTCAGGTTCCCCCGCAGTAGAACTGCGGGCTACGTCGTCGCTGCCCTCATCGTCGGTGCCGGTGATGGCGAAGAGCGGCTCGTGCACTTTGGCGATATCGCCTTTGGCATAATAAAGCTTGCTGACCACGCCATCTTCTTTGGCTGGTATCTGTACCAAGGCTTTATCGGTCATAACGTCGACCACAGGCTGGTCTTCCTTGATGGTATCGCCTTCAGCAACTAACCATTCAACGATCTCGCACTCAACGATGCCCTCGCCGATGTCCGGTAAGATAAAATCTTTACTCATACTACGGCCCTCTTAGTAAGTCATCGAAGCTTTGACGGCTTCGTACACTTTCAGGTGGTCGACAAAGTATTCTTTCTCGTGGCAAAGCGGATACGGCACATCAAGGCCACACACGCGAGCAATCGGCGACTCAAGGTATAAGAAACACTTGTCTTGAATTGTTGCCGCCACTTCACTGGCAAAACCATTGGTCAAAGGTGCTTCTTGCGTGACCACTAAGCGGCCAGTTTTCATTACTGACTTCGCCACGGTTTCGATATCCCATGGTAACAGGCTGACAAGGTCAATCACTTCGCAATCGATACCGTCTTCAGCAGCTTTCTCAGCCGCTTTCTCGGCCATCTCAACCTGCGCACCCCACGCGACGATAGTGAGGTCTTTACCTTCACGCACGACGTCTGCTTTGCCTAGCTCCAACGTGTACTCTTCTTCTGGTACTTCACCCGTAGAAGCTCGATACAAACGTTTCGGCTCCATAAAGAGCACTGGGTTTGGATCGAAAATAGCGCTCAACAACAAACCTTTTGCCATGTAAGGATTACGCGGCATGACAATCTTCAAGCCTGGCGTATGGGCAAAATAGGCTTCTGGTGACTGTGAGTGATAGTGACCACCAGCGATACCACCGCCATACGGGGTACGAATCGTTAAACCACCGACGTTAAATTCGTTACCAGAACGATAACGGAATTTCGCAGACTCGTTCACGATTTGGTCGAATGCTGGGAAGATGTAGTCGCCGAACTGAATCTCTGCGACTGCATAGCTGCCCTGCGACGCCAAACCGTTGGCAAAACCAAGAATACCCTGCTCAACCAATGGCGTGTTGAAGTTACGGTGACGACCGAATTTGTCGGTCAATTTCGAGGTTGCGCGGAACACGCCGCCAAAAGCGCCGGTATCTTCACCGAAGCTATACACTTTGTCGCTTTTCGCCATCGCGATATCAAGTGCGCTATTGATGGCTTGTAGTAAGTTCATGTTCGCCATTATTTATCTCCCCCATCAATACGTGACGCAGTTTTCGGGTACGCCTCTGGGTACTTGCGAATATGCGCCTTTAACTCTTCAAGCTGCTCTTTCAGCTGTTGAGTTGGGGTGTCGTACACATCATTAATGAGTTCATCAATGTGTGGTGCAGGAACTTTTTCTGACTTCTTGAGTGCCGCAAGAACAGCAGCTTTCTTCTCAGCGAAGTTCTCTTCTGCGTCTTTCTCGGTTAACCATTTCTTCTTGATCAAGTAGGTCTGGAAGCGCGATAATGGGTCTTTTGCACGCCAAGCGTCTTCTTCATCACGGGTACGATAACCGGTCGGGTCGTCTGAAGTAGAGTGACCCGCCATACGATACGACATACCTTCAATCAAGACCGGCTCGTTCTCTTCAACGGCGAGTTTACGCGCCAACTGCGTTGCTTGGTAAACGGCAAAAATGTCATTACCATCCACACGAATGGTCTTCATACCATAAGCCACGCCGCGCGGTGCGATGCCGTCGCCAGCATACTGTTCACCTTGTGACGGAGTCGAAATGGCATAACCGTTGTTACGGCAGAAGAAAATGACCGGTACTTTATAAACCGCAGCCATGTTCAATGCAGCGTGGAAATCACCTTCAGAAGCGGCACCTTCACCGAAGTAACAAATGGTACAGTTGCCGGTTTTATCCATCTTCTGGCCATAGGCATAACCGGTAGCCTGCGGAATTTGCGTCGCTAACGGCGAGGCAATCGTCATGAAATTCAGGGCCGCACAGCCGTAGTGCACTGGCATTTGTCGACCTTTACCTAAATCACGCTCGTTCGAGAACAATTGGTCCATGAACTGTTCAACAGTGAAACCGCGATAGGCCAATGCGCCTTGCTCACGGTACTGTCCCATGATCATGTCGCCATCATCAAGTGCCGCAGCTGAGCCAATACTGGCCGCCTCTTCACCAAGTGAAGACAGATAAAAGCTGATACGCCCCTGACGTTGGGCGGCGATCATGCGCTCATCCAAAATGCGGATGAACTGCATGGTGTCGAACATTTTCAAAGCAAGATCTTTGTCGATCTCAGGAACCTTTGCATTTTTATGCACGGTACCGTCTTCTTTGAGGATTTGAAGCATGGGAATCTGTAACGCTGAACCGTCTAAAAAGCTCGGTTTGGTCACGATTTCCAACTGATGTTGTTTATCCTGTGCCATAACTTTCTCGTTCTCAGAAAAATTGCGCTCACTTTACCTTTACGTCAACTGACATGCAAATAAGCGACTACGCATTTGCGTAAAAATCAGACCAGTTGCAAGTTCGCAAATGGAACTTCGACAACCGTCAATAATGCCCGCTGGCCCAGAGCCACCTTGGCATTGGGGAAAATAATGCGCTCACCCGATTGTTCAACTAGATACTCTTGGTCGCCGTCGGTCGCCAACAGCTCGCCCTTTTCAAAGGCAGTAAAATTGGCAACATCATCAGGAAAATGCAGGGTAAAACTCTCCACTGTACGGTTAATTGTACGGCAGACGTCAAAAACGCGTGTACGATTTTCATCGAACGCCGGTAAGTTGAGCTCATGCTCGCAGATAAGTCGCGTAAACATGTTTTGTGCTGCGGCGAACTTACTGCGGTCATTCTCACCAAATGGACGAACTTTCCCAAGCTCGACTGTAAAAGCATCAGCACCGTGCGTGCGTGCGCTGTAATAGCTAAAGGTCGTGGTTGGAGCTTGATTTAATAATATGGTTTCGACCCCACACTCGGCTAAAAACGTTAGCTGCTCTGTCTTATAGGGTGCGCCGTGAGTGAATGGATAAACGGCAAACTTTTCAAACTCAGAGTCGCGAATTGCGGTATGCAAATCGTAATGGTAGCGCTGTCGCTCACCTGTTGGAGCCGCCGCGAAGAAGTCAGTGATCACTTGCTCTAACTGCGCCGCACGTTGATGTTCGCGGCTATCGCCTTCGCGATGGGCGCCACTGAACAGCCGGTTCATGTTCATATCCACAAAGCGTTTGCCAATCGCAATCGCCGCTGGATTTGCGATTAGAAACAAGGTGCGCTGCACGGGTTGTAATTCACCGCGCATAATGCCGTGAATCATGTCACGCACAATTTCAATCGGTGCCGTCTCGTCCCCGTGCACCGCACAGGATAAAACAACATCTTTGTCGCTCGGCTGGCTTGGCTCAACAATTACGATGCCGTAATCGGGAAAGTGCAGTTCGCCGCCAGCGTATGAAATGGATTTACCTAAAAGTTGTTGTGATTCGGCAACCGGTTCGCCGTTGTACCCCGCTAACGTCCAATCAAGTACATTAACCTTGGCTAACTCATTTGTCGTCTGACTCACTTTCTGACTCCTGCTGTTTAATGCGTCCAGGTTCCAAACCTTTGGTGGCTAACAATGCGCGTAAAACGCGCGAACGATACTCGCGGCGATATAACACTGATACGACCACTAGGGTGGAAACAAAAAATAACAATGGGTGTAAAAACCAGGTTAGTAATGCCAGCGCAAAATAGTATGCGCGTAGGCCGTTATTGTATTCATGACCGGCTTGGTCGATAACTTTGGCTGACTGACGGGCGAACACCTCACGCTGTTCATCAGTAAATTCGGTGCTCCGATATTGCGGCGCGGCGCCAAGCAACACCGACACAAAACCAAACTGACGAATGGCCCATGTGAACTTGAAAAAAGCAAAAACAAAAATGAGCGATAGTACCGCAAGTTTAAACTGGACTTTTTCCGGTGAAGTATCCGCTGTCAAAGGCAGTGACTGCAGTACAGCAACAACCTTGTCAGCCGAGGCCAATAAGGTAAGTACACCGGCCAAAACCAGAACCGTCGATGAAGCAAAGAAGGTTACTGTACGTTCGACATTACCGAGCAATGCGGCATCAGCAATCTGATGCTCTTTGCGCGTTAACGTCGTCATCCAGTCAATACGAAGTTGCCGCAAAATGTGCGACAAGCTGTAGGTACTGCGCGCACGGATCCGCGCAAATTGCGTGTAGAAAACCCAAACCGTCACAAAGAACGTCAATGTGACGATATCAAGTGTACTTAGGTTCATGCTTTTGACCTTGTGCTAACGTGCCACGCACGAAAGCCGCAGTGGTTGCATTGTGTTTCCACCTGCGGCTTCGATAACTAGTTTAAGGTCATTAGTTTACCATTATGTGACGGGATTGTCCGACTCCGATTTCGGTGCGGGTTTTTCCGCTAATCCGTACCACGAGAGCATGGTTTTGAAGCCCCGTTTGGTATCATCCAAGATTAAGTACAAACATGGGATCAACAGCAAGGTGATCACGGTGGCAAACAAAATACCGAATGCCAAAGAAATCGCCATTGGAATCACCATTTTCGCCTGTAAACTCTTCTCGAGCACGATCGGCAGCAGACCAAAGAAGGTTGTTAAACTGGTCAGGATAATCGCTCGAAAACGCGCAGAGCCAGCGTCCTGCACAGCTTGGCGAAGTGCCACACCATCACGTCGGGCTTGGTTAACATAGTCCACCATGACCAACGAGTCGTTTACCACAACCCCCGCTAAGGCGATGATACCGAACAGACTCAAAATCGAAATCGGCATACCAATAACCCAATGGCCAATAACCGCACCAATCATACCGAATGGAATCACCGACATGATGATCAACGGCTGACTGTACGACTTCAACGGTATCGCCATCAGCGCGAAAATTGCAAACAGCGCTAATACAAAGCCAATCGCCAGTGAATTCGTTGCCTCTGCTTCGTCTTGTGAAGCCCCCTCAAGTTGGAAACTTACGCTCGGATAGTTATCCAAAATGGGTTGTATTTGCTGCTGACGCACCTGTTGTACGACTTCAAACGGTTCCACGCGCTCTTTGTCGACACGCGCACGTACCCGCACTGAACGCTCGCGGTCGATACGTGTAATGGTGTTGTAGCCCTTGGCAAAGCGAATGTCAGCCAATTCAGTGAACGGAATCATGGCACCGTCATCGGTGCGTAACTTCATATCTTCGAGGTTACCGACCGACTGGCGTTCATCAATTGGATAACGCACCATCACACGGACTTCTTCGTCGCCGCGTTGAATGCGCTGCGCTTCCGCACCGTAAAAGGCGTAACGTACTTGGTTGGCAAGGTCACTCAGGGTGATCCCCATCGCTGTGGCTAATGGTTTGGTTTCGAGAATAATTTCGTCGTTACCTGCACCAAAGGTATCTTCAATATCGAACACACCGTCAAATTGACCCAGCGCTTCTTTCAAATCGTTGGCCGCTGCTGATAGCTGATCCAGATCGTCGCCGGCTAACTGAAACTCGACGTCAAATCCGCCACCGCCACCGATGCTACCTTGGAAGTTAATGGCTTTTACACCTGCAATTTCAGGCGTCTCTTCGCGCCAACGGTTGATGATACCAAAGCCATCAATTTCCCGTTCTTCGCCTTTTTGCAGCTCACTCATGATCATGCCGTTGGTGGTACCTTGCAGCCAAACATTGGTATGTCGGACGACGCCCGCACCTTCTTCTTCTTTGATTTGTTCGTTGACCCGCATTAAGGCATCTTCGATGGTTTGCAGGGCACGAATCGTAGCGTCTTCCGATGAGCCAGGTTGCATTTCCACACTGGTTTGAATGAAGTCACTTGGAATGTTCGGGAAAAACACCCAGCGCACGACACCACCACTGATCAGGCCGATCATCAAAATGAACATGCCAATGAAGCTAGCTAAAGTGGTGTAACGATAATGCAGGCACTTCGCCAAGAATGGACGATAGTAGCGTTCAACGAACACCCGCAAGCTATCTGAAATCTTATTGCGGCCGCGTTGGAAGGCATTAAGTTTTTCGCCGCCGCCTTTGCTGAATTTCATCGCTGCGATGTGAGCCGGCAAAATCAGCTTAGACTCGACCAGTGAAAACGCCAAACACAGAATGACAACCCAAGCGATCGATTCCCAAATGGCGCCCATACCACCATCGACCATCAGCATCGGAATAAATGCCACCATGGTGGTTAATACCCCGAAGGTTGCGGGTATAGCGACCTTTTTCGCCCCGCGCACAACGTTATCTGTGCTCTTTCCGTATTTTTCAATTTCGGAATACGCACTCTCACCTATGACGATGGCGTCATCCACCACTATCCCTAGTACCAGAATAAAGCCAAACAAACTGATCATGTTGATGGAGATATCGAACATCGGTAACGGCATCAGGGCAATGGTACCCAAGAAGCACACCGGAATGCCGATCATGACCCAAAATGCTAAGCGCAACTGCAAAAACAGCGACAGCATTAAGAACACTAAGAAGCCACCAGTGATCATGTTATCGAGCATTAAATCGAGACGACCTTGCAGGTAGTAAGATGAATCGCCCCAATGGGCAACACTTACTTCCGGAGGTAGCTCTTTTTGTTTGCGCTCGATGTAATTGCGTACAGCTTCGGCAACGGCTAGGTCATTCTGATCACCCACAGAATCGACGCGTACAAAAGTTGCTGGCTTCCCGTCGAATTGCGTAAAACGACGCCGTTCAATAAACTCGTCCTTCACGGTAGCAATATCACCAAGCGTCAGACGCGTTCCATCAGGACGATTGATCAGGACAATATTTTCAAACTCTTCGCCGTAATACGCCTGATTATTCGCACGTAATAAGATATCGCCATTGGGTGTACGAATCGAACCACCTGCAACGTCTATCGAAGTGCCACGTACGGCGTTTACAACTTGCTGGAACGTCAGGTTATAGCGTTGCAGATCGTGCTCCGAAATCTCGATTGAAATTTCATAATCACGGGCGCCCACCGTTTCAACTTTGGTGATTCCACCAATATTTTTCAGGTCATCACGGATCTGTTTCGCCAACTCTTTCTGATTGCGCTCGCTCATATCGCCGAACACACTAATCCAGATCACCTGACGCTGCGGCCGTATACGATAAATATTCGGGTTTTCAATCTGCTGCGGGAAGTTTGGAATGGCATCGACAAGCATCTTCACTTCATCCATGACCACCTGCGGGTCATAACCGCTCTCAACCTCGACGGTAACCGAGCCGCCCCCCTCGCGGGCAGTGGAGGTTAGACGTTCGACGCCATTAACATCTTCCAAGGCATCTTCGATAAGCACGATAACGCCTTGCTCAACTTCTTGCGGTGCAGCACCAGGAAATGGCACTTGAATACTAATGGTGTTGAGTTCGATTTCAGGAAACATCTGCTTACGAACTTCAAACACCATGAAAATACCGGTAATGATGATCAATGCCATCAGTAAGTTGGCAGCAACAGTGTTGTTAGCCCACCAAGCAATTAAGCCCTTTTCACGGCCTGATTCTGGCGAATTCTGTGGTACTTGCATTGCTAAGCTCCTTATTCGCCAGTTTCGTCAGTCGCATTTTTTGCGGTGACTGCAGTGTCATCTTGCTCAGCTTTTGGGCGTTCCATTTGCTGCGGTAATGGGTCGCCAGGTAAACGCACCTTCATGCTTGGCAACGCGTTCGCTAACTGCGTTAACACCACTTTGTCGCCCGCTTCTAGACCTTCGTTGATGATCACTTGGTTCTCTTCAGCACGCAGTACTTCAACATGCCGGCGTTTTAGGCGACGCTCTTCATCAACCAGCCATAGGTTGCCATCAGTGTTCAGCGCATAACGTGGAACACGGAAAACATTCTCGACATATTTACCTTCGATTTCGAGTTGCACAAAGCGGCCAAAACGCAGAACTTCTTCGTGGGTTTGCCCTTCACGGTTGTAAGGGTCTTGTACTTCTACCACACCGTAGATGACACGGCTGTTGCTATCTAAAACACCTTCACTACGTACTAGCCGGCCTAGCCATTCATATTTTTCGCCGGCAACATAAGAGCTCAACCGAACACGCGGGAAGTCACTGTCTTGTTCGTTACTCGGTAATTCCAAGTAGGCTAAATCACGGTCACTCAGCGGTACTCGCACTTCTGCAACTTCGGTTCCCATCATTTGCGCAACTTGATTGCTCTGATTCACGAACTGTCCTAAGTCGACATTTTTGCTTTGCAGTAAACCTGCAAAAGGCGCACGAATGACGGTACGGTCAAGGTCGCGTTGCGCTTTGGCAACCGCAGCCTCTGCCGATTGGACCGCTGCGACCGCGCTCGCAACTTGCGGCTCACGCAAACCTAAAGCTGGGATTTCGCCAAGCTGCAGCGATTCCCACTCTTCTTTTGCGACTTTGGCTCGTGCACTCTCTTCAGCAAGTGCAGCCTTCGCCTGCGCTAGGTTCGCTTTGGCATTTTGCAAGGCGACTTGGTAGTCTTGCGGGTCGATTTTGATGATCATATCGCCCTTGTTAAAGTAACCGCCATTATGAAAGTTAGGTGCGATCTCAATCACCTGACCACTCACCTGCGTTACCAAGCTAGTGGTGTGTTTGGCCATTACGTTACCTTGCCCGCTTACTAACAGATTAATGTCTTCAGCTTGCACCTCTTGAATTTCAACCAGGACGGCTGGGCGTTCCGACGCGCGCATCGGCAGTTGCGGACGCAACATGCCAAGCAAAACCACGAGAGCGATCGCCACAATAATGATGAGCGGAGGAAGTAGAGCACGTTTCTTAAAAGCCATTGAGATCATTCCAATTGAACATGAAGATGGCGCATAGTATGCGCCAGCTTGCGGGGATTATTAAGCCAGATTATGTTGCGAGTTGTAACAACTGTTACATTAACCATTCAACAAATAACTTTCGCCGGCCTCGATTGCACGCGGCCCGCCTGCAAGTAGAACAACATCACCTTTTTGTAAAATGAAGTCACCATGTACTTCACTGAATTCTTCATCTTCGCGACGTACGGATTTCACTTGCACTGCGAGCTCGTCGAGTCCTAGTTGCCGTAACTCCTTACCACAAGCATAGGCGTTATCGTTTAACTGCACCGCATGCAAAAACTGTAAACGATCAATCTTTTCTGGATCCATATCCGTCGTTTCACCGGGGTAAAAGCCATGCATGTCGCCATAGTGCGAGCGGCGCGCTTGGTCTAAACGTGACAAAATACGGCGTATCGGTATACCAGAGCGGCTCAAAACTTGAGAAACGAGCATCAAACTTGCCTCGAGCGTATCGGGGACAACTTGCGTTGCACCCGCGTCCATCATTTCCTGTAAGTGCAGGTCATCACGTGAGCGAACGATGACTTCGGCATGCTCGTTGAGTTCACGGATGGCTTTGAGTACTTCAAGCGCTTTGTAATCTTCCGCGAAACTTATAATGATAAGTTCCACTTGATCAGCATGCACCGTTTTTAAGATGTCACGTCGCGCGGCGTCACCAAAGTAGACTTTTGCGCCACCAGCAACGGCTTCTTGCACCCGTTTAGTGTCATGGTCAATCGCTAAGTGGTCGATGCCTTCGTTGGTTAAGAAGCGGCTGATGGTTTGCCCTACGCGTCCAAAGCCTAAGACCAATACGCGCTTGGGTTCGGAAACATCAGGTTGGGTAATTTCAGCTTGCTCACCACGCGTGCTACCGCGCACCAAGGGCGCAACCAATTGACGACAGCGCTGGATAACCATAGGCGTCACAGCCATGCCCAATACACCCACACCGACCAGCATAGAGGCTATATCTTGCGGCAATAATGCATAAGTAAGCGCTAACGAGACAAGGACAAAACCAAACTCACCCATTTGGAAGAGCATGAGTCCAGCGCCCCAAGCGTCTTCTTCGCGTTCTCCCATCAGACCTGCTAATAAGCGCACGACTAGCATTTTAATGGCGCCAATGAGCAGTACGGCAAGCAAAATCCAGTGCAGGTTCTGCCAGAAAACCTGCAGGTTAAGTTGCATACCCACGGTGATAAAGAAAAGCCCCATGAGAATATCGCGGAACGGTCGAATGTCTGCTTCGAGTTGATGCTTGTATTTGCTTTCACCAAGCATCATGCCAGCTAAAAACGCACCGAGTGCCATCGATAAACCAAACAAGTGCGTTAAGCCGCCCGCCACTAAAGCGACCAGCAGCGTCGCTAGAACAAAAAGTTCATCGGTGCGTAAGCGTGCAATCTCGCGGAAGATATGGGGTAACACCCACTTGCCAATGGCCATTAAGACGGCTACCACGCCAGCGCCTTTTAGCAGCGCGATACCGAGGCTCTCCCAAATTCCGACTTGAGCATTTTCTGCTGCCAATAAAGGGATGATAATCAACATCGGAACGACAGCAATATCCTGGAACAACAATACTGAGACGGTGGCCTGCCCTTTGCGCGTAGTAAGTTGTGAGGACTCGCCTAACTGTTTTATCACCACGGCAGTAGAGCTAAGTGCCAACGTACCACCAATCACCATGGCAGCAGTCCAATCACCCATCAAAAAGTAAGCGAGCCCGGCAAAAATGAGCGTACAGATGACCACCTCACCAGCGCCAAGGCCAAATACTAAGCGCCGCATAGCAATCATTTTGGGCAACGAGAATTCAAGTCCTAGGGAGAACAGCAGCAACACCACCCCGAGTTCAGCTACAAAATGATAGTCGTTTGGATCTTTTATCCAAGCCGTCACGTCAGGGCCGGCAATAATACCCGCAACTAAATAGGCAAGAATGGCGGGTAATTTGATGCGACGAAAACCCCACACCAAAACCACGGCGATAGCGAGCAGTAATAGTACGTCCGCAAAAGCTCCATTCATGCTTTTTTCCTTTGTAGGTAAAGACCAAGACAAATCAAGCTGAGTCCTATCAAGGTCGTTGTTTGAATCACTTCACCTAGAATAAAGTAAATCAATAACAAACTCATGAACGGACTTAAAAAAATTAACATAGACAGTTGTGAAGTCCGTTCTGCCGTGCGCATCGCCGTGAGCCATAATAAAAAAGTGATGCCCATTTCAAATAAGCCCACGTAAGCTGCGGCAACCAGTGCTCGCCATTCGAACCAGGGGACCGGTGTCGGATCCACACTCACTGCTAATGCTAACAATAGGCTACCAAAGGCAAAGCACCAAAACATTGCGGGAATTGGGGCATCCTTATTTTTGGTGTTAATCAGCCAATAACTGGCCCAGAGCACAGTGCTCAGCAATGCCAGACCGATGCCAACCCAATTGGTTTGGGCAAAGTCCCATTGCCCGCCGGTAGCAATCAGCACCACGCCGCCGTAGGCAACAAGCATCGCCAAGAGTTCTCGCTGACTCAAACGTTGCTTTAATATTGGCACTGCTAACAGCGCCATGGTGATTGCCCAAGTGTAATTGATTGCTTGCGCCTGCTGCGCTGGCAACTGGTCATAGGCGGCGAATAGCACCCAATAGTAAATAAACGGATTGAGTGCGCCTTGCCCTAGGTAAAACAGCCACCGCTGTCGACCTAGAACGAAGGTCTCACGAAGACGTCCTTGCCAGGCGAGTAAGACGAAAAAGATAAAGGTACTGCTGAGCGCAGCAAGAAAGAGCAAATGCAGCGGCGACAAATAACTCAGCGCAATCTTAAAGGCAGTTGCCACCGTCGACCAAAGCGCAACAGCAGCCAAACCAAACGTCAACGCGCGGCGTTGATTGAGTTCTACAGGCGGCGCAGCCATTTATTCTCCTCAACGCTCGTGACGTTGTTGCAACTGTAAATAGCGTTGTCGTGTGCGAGTCAGTAAAAACCTACCCCACCCGACCTGCGGCTGCTTATCATTACCGGTTTGCACCATTTGAGTGCGAATTTCTTCAAGTTGCGCATAGGACGGCATAGTTGCACCATTTTGGTGCAACCAGGCCCTTAATAACGCCCGTTGGGTCGCCGCTGAATGCTCCCGTAGCGGATCAACTGCAAGCGCACCTTCACTATTCAGCAGCTGCTTTAATTGTTCTGCCAATAATTCATCGAGTACATCTTGTTGCTCGGCACACAGTTGCGCGCTGCGCAGCACAGCATTACCGAAATGTGGCCAGCGTTGTTCGAGCTGCGGAACGACTTCATGACGCAAGAAATTGCGGTCAATCGAGGTGTCATAATTTGTGTCGTCCTCGATCCAATGCAACTGATGTTGCTCGGCATATGCGTAAATCTCCGCCTTGCTTACGCCAAGTAACGGCCGCAACCAGGTTTGTTGACCGGGTCGCTGTGGCGCATCACTGGCGATCGCATGCGCCATTGAGGCAAGTCCTTTAGGTCCAGCGCCGCGCTTAAGTTGCAGCAGAAAGGTCTCAATTTGATCGTTTCGATGCTGACCCAAGAGCATTACGGCATCGCTTTCGGCCAACTCGCTGAGCCGTTGGTAACGGGCTTCGCGTCCAGCGGCTTCTTTGCTAATACGAGCACCTTGTGCAACCGGTAGCACCTCGCACCGCATCGGAAACCCACGCCGCGCGCAATCCTTTTCTAAACCAGTCGCCCATTCGGCGGAGCTAGGATGAAAACGATGGTCGAGATGAATAGCGAGATAACTGAAGTTTGGATGCTCAGCCCGCCAGCGATCGAGAAGATCAAGAATGGTTTGCGAATCTGCACCGCCACCAAGACAAGCGACAATTTGTTGTGAGGGACGCAGCGTTAGCGCGGCTAACGCTGCGGAAAATTCTGGATAGAGGTCGCGATACTCAACGTTCACTTTGCTTTAAGCCGAGTCGACTTAGCAGTAGCCAAATGACATCAGCTTCTGATAACGCTGCTCTAACAGAGCGGTTTTGTCGAGGCCCTGTAAGTCAGCTAAATCGCTCAGTAAGCGTTGTTTCAAACTCCGAGCCATCGCTGAATAGTCTCGATGAGCACCACCCAATGGCTCAGGAATGATTTGATCGATGAGACCTAGTTCAAGGCTGCGATCTGCCGTGACACCCATCGCTTCAGCTGCAATTGAGGCCTTCTCGGCACTCTTCCATAAAATGGATGCACAGCCTTCTGGTGAAATCACCGAGTAGGTTGAGTACTGCAGCATATTCACGCGGTCACCTACGCCAATTGCCAGGGCTCCACCCGAGCCACCTTCACCAATTACAGTACAAACAATCGGTACATTGAGACGCGCCATCACTTTGAGGTTCCGGGCAATCGCTTCTGACTGGCCCCGTTCTTCAGCACCGATACCTGGATAGGCGCCCGGCGTGTCAATGAAAGTGATAATTGGCATTTGGAAACGCTCGGCCATTTCCATCAAGCGCAGCGCTTTGCGGTAGCCCTCTGGTTTTGGCATGCCAAAGTTACGGCGAATCTTTTCCTTGGTTTCACGGCCTTTCTGATGGCCGATGATCATGACCGGTTGACCATCAAGACGGGCAGTACCACCCACAATCGCGCGGTCATCGGCAAATGCACGATCACCAGCTAACTCGTCAAAGTCAGTGAAAATATTTTCGATGTAGTCCAGCGTATAAGGCCGTAATGGATGACGCGCCATTTGTGCAACTTGCCAAGCACCCAAGTCGCCGAAGATTTTTTCGATGAGTTGCTCGCGTTTTTCTTGCAACTTGGCAATTTCTTCTTCAATCGAAATATCAAAGTCGCCTTTCGCACCCACGGCTTTTAGCTCATCAATTTGTGCCTGTAATTCGGCAATTGGCTTCTCGAACTCTAAAAATTGCAAATTCATTTGGACTCCCATGTGCAACGGTCATCGCCCGCTGCGGATCAAAATTCTAGTGCGACCTGTTGTGGCCCAAGCTGCTGTTCCAGCTCATAAATTAATTCGTCTTCTGGCGTTATGTACCATTCGGTTGCGGCTTGATAGCTGGCCTTCACATCGGCCCGCTGATAGTCAATCAAGAGCGGACAAGCGCCGCCTTTATAGGCCTGCAAGGTCGTTAACAGCTTCTTCATACCGGCACCTTCAAGGTGCTCTGGGCGTACCGCAACACGCAAACCTTTGGCATATTGCTCACGCATACCGGTGATGGTCATAACTTCTCGGGCGGTCATTGTATTGCCCCCCGAGTAATCATCAAAGCTGACCTCTCCTTTTATGACCAAAATTTGGTCTTTAGCCAGCAAATGCTCGTAATTTTCATAATCTTGTGCAAAAAAGCGTACATCAAAGCGGGCCGTCTTGTCATCTAACGTAACAATTGCCCAACGCGCGCCCTTCTTGTTCACCATCACCCGCATATCAATTACTAAGCCGGCGATGGTTGTCATTTGGTCGCGCCCCGTGGGGCGGACATCGCTCAGGTTGCATGGAACATAGTTGCGCAACTCACGACGGAAGCGATTGATAGGGTGTCCAGTTAAGTATAGCCCAAGGGTTTCACGCTCGCCGTCCAACCAAATCGCTTCTGGCCATTCCGAGACTTTTTCGAACTCATGCTCAATTTCGTCAGTATCACTCGCTGTGGTTAACACGCCAAACAAGTCAGACTGGCCAATCGCCTCAGCGCGGGCATGTTGCTCGGCTTGGCGCATGGCTTTTTCTAAAGTTGCCATAAGCGCCGCGCGATGCGGCCCGAGAGAATCCATCGCGCCAGCACGAATCAAGCGTTCCAACACGCGGCGGTTAAGCTTTTTCAAATCCACCCGACAGCAGAAATCAAATAAATCACTAAACGCACCGCCTTCACTACGCGCTGCAAGGATTGCCTCAATCGGCCCCTCTCCGACGCCTTTGATAGCGCCGATACCGTAAACCACATTACCTTCATCATCGACGGTGAACTTATATTGACCGACATTAACGTCCGGTGGCAGAAGTTTGAGCCCCATCTGCTCGCATTCATCCACCAAGGTGACAATCTTGTCGGTGTTGTCCATATCGGCGGACATTACTGCAGCCATAAACTCTGCTGGATAATGGGTTTTCATCCACAGCGTTTGATACGACACCAAGGCATAAGCGGCCGAGTGTGATTTGTTGAAACCGTAGCCAGCAAACTTCTCTACCAAGTCGAAAATTTTCATGGCGAGGTCAGGGTCAATGCCCTGCTTCTCAGCACCTTCGGCGAACACCGCGCGTTGCTTCGCCATTTCTTCCGGCTTCTTCTTACCCATGGCGCGGCGCAACAAATCAGCGCCACCGAGCGAGTAACCGGCCAAGACCTGAGCGATCTGCATGACCTGCTCTTGGTAAAGAATGACGCCATAGGTCGGTTCGAGAATAGGTTTCAGCCACTCGTGTTGGTAGTCTTTATCTGGATAAGAGATCTGTTCGCGACCATGCTTACGGTCGATAAAGTTATCGACCATGCCGGATTGCAGTGGGCCCGGACGGAATAGTGCCACCAAAGCGATAATGTCTTCAAAACTATCTGGCAATAGCTTTTTGATCAGCTGCTTCATACCGCTTGATTCAAGCTGAAACACAGCGGTCGTTTGTGCCTTTTTCAGTAACTTAAAGCAACGCGGGTCATCTAATGGTATGCGCTCGATCGCAATCGGCTCAGCGCCGTTACGGCTGCGCTTCGCATTGACCATATCGAGCGCCCACTGAATGATCGTCAAGGTGCGTAAGCCCAAAAAGTCGAACTTGACCAAACCTGCCGCTTCGACATCGTTTTTATCGAATTGCGTGACCGGCTGCTTGCCCTCTTCGTCGCAATACAAGGGCGAGAAATCGGTGATTTTTTCGGGGGCAATAACCACACCACCTGCATGTTTACCGGCGTTACGCGTTACCCCTTCAAGTATACGCGCCATATCAATCAAGTCGCGGACATCTTCGTCTTGGTCATACATCTCCGGCAGACGCGGCTCAACCTCGAAGGCTTTCTCAAGGGTCATGCCTGGATCGCCCGGCACCAGCTTGGTGATCTTGTCGACAAAGCCATAAGGGTGCCCTAACACGCGCCCAACGTCCCGAATCGACGCTTTCGCTGCCATGGTGCCGAAGGTAATGATCTGCGAGACTGCCTCGCGACCATACAGCTCGGCAACGTGATCAATGACCTCATCACGCCGCTCCATGCAGAAGTCGATATCGAAATCCGGCATCGAGACCCGCTCAGGGTTCAAGAATCGCTCAAAAAGGAGATCGAGTTCTAATGGGTCAAGGTCGGTGATTTTCAAAGCGTAGGCTACTAAGGAGCCTGCGCCTGAACCACGCCCGGGTCCAACTGGAATATTGTTATCTTTCGACCACTGGATGAACTCCATAACGATCAAGAAGTAACCGGGGAAGCCCATTTGGTTAATCACGTCGAGTTCGATTTTTAGGCGCTCATCATATTCTTTACGCTTCTCGGCGCGCTCAGACTCGTCAGGAAAAAGTTGTAACAGGCGTTCCTCAAGGCCCTCTTCCGATTTCTTGACCAAAAATTCTTCGGGGGTCATGCCACCGGTTGGAAACGCCGGTAGTACGTACTCATCAAGAGTAATGGTTACGTTGCAGCGCTTGGCAATTTCGACGGTGTTGGCCAATGCTTCTGGAATATCAGCAAACAACTCAGCCATTTCTGCTGGGCTTTTCAGATATTGTTCACGACTGTATTTTTTCGGCCGGCGCTTATCGTCTAAGGTGTAGCCGTCTGCTACGGCAACCCGAACTTCGTGCGCATGAAAGTCTTCCGGTCGCAAGAAGACCACTTCGTTGGTGGCAACTACCGGCACATCTTGCTCAGCCGCCAACGCTACGGCGGCATGCAAGTAATCGTCTTCTTGCGGCCGACCCGTACGCAACAGTTCGAGATAATAACGATCGGGAAAGTGCTGTTGATAAAAAGCGAGTTCAGTTTCAGCTTCGGCTTTTCTATTTTGCAGTAGCTTGCGTCCCACATCGCCTTCGCGACCACCACTGAGTAACAACACACCGTTCGCATGTTCGGCTAGCCATTCTTTATTGACACAAGGTCGCCCTGCGCGATGCCCCGCTAAATAGCCGCGACTTATAAGTTGAGTGAGTTGCTGATAACCATCATTGTTCATTGCCAGTGCGGTTAAGCGAAAAGGTTGCTCCTGACTGTCTGCTGTCCAGCCCTCAGGCAACACCCACAAATCGCAGCCGACAATCGGCTTGAGACCTTTGCCGTGGGTCGTACGATAGAACCGTACCAGGCCACACATGTTCATCTGATCGGTCAGCGCCAGCGCCGGTATGCCTTGGTCGGCCGTAGCCGTGCAAATAGGTCCGACTTTGGCGAGGCCGTCAATCATCGAGAAATCACTATGCACCCGCAAGTGAATAAAGGCTGGCGTAGAGTCTTGAGCTTGTTCCGTCATGCGCAATCGGCGTTTCTTATCGTGAGACTATCCGTCTATTGTGCCGCATGCTAGCACTGATGTCATGCCCTGATTCAATCTGTTCGGGTGTCTTTTTGCGCTTATTCGACTAAGCTGAAGTCACACTTTTTACCGTTACAAACCTGAGGCTAAGATAATGAAAAATAAACTGCTATGGGTTCTTTTGCTGCTTACGTTTATACCAACTATATCAGCCCAAGAGCATACAATTGAGGTCATAAGTGACGGCCATCAGTTTACCGAGGGGCCGCTCTGGCACGATGATGCTTTGTGGTTTTCCGATATCCCTGCCAGCACCATCTACCGCTGGCAACCTGAAACCGGTAGCGAAGTCGCCGTGCGCCCGTCAAGTGGTGCCAACGGTTTAATTGTCGATGCCGACGGCAACTTACTCATGGCACAACACACTGCGCGACGTATTGCGCGTTTGAATGCCGATGGCACGCAGACGTCACTGGCTGATACCTATGAAGGCAAACGACTCAACAGTCCCAATGACCTCGTGCTTGGTAAAAATGGCGTGCTCTATTTTACCGATCCACCTTTTGCCGTAAGCGAAGAGGAGCAAGAGCTTGCTTTCGCTGGAGTTTTCGCCCTCTCAACAACGGGTGAGTTAACTCTCATCGATGACCAACTGCACCGCCCTAATGGCATTATTTTAAGCCCTGATGAGCAGACACTTTATGTCACCGACGCCTATCGTTGGCAGATATTTGCTTACGATGTAAGCCCTGCAGGCATTACCAATAAGCGTTTGTTTGCCGAACTTGAAGGTGAATATGATCAAGGCATGGATGGCATGGCCGTAGCCGCCGACGGTACGCTATACGTTGCTGGCCCCGAGGGAATTTACGTCTACGACGCCAGCGGCGAGCTGCTTGAAACGATAGCCCTCCCCGACTTTACGGCGAATGTTACGTTAGTTGAGACTGATGGCCGCGTGCTCTACGTGACCAATCAGACTGAGATATTTAAAATCACCTTAAACTCAACGAACTAAGGCAGACACCATGCGTCCTATTTCAGCTTTTGTGCTTACCTCGCTGCTTGTTAGTGCCGGAGCGCTCTCGGTAAGTCATGCCGAAGAAACCGAGACCACCAAACATGCTTATGCAGCGGGCTATCTCGCGGGCTTCACCTGCAGTGCGGTCTTTAATGGACAGAAAGGAATGACCGCAATTCGTCGCGACGAGCTCACTGGGATCTATGATTTGGTTGCCGCCCAAGTGCAAGAATTACAGCCGAATATTGACCACCAGCACAAGTTTGTCAGCGTGAGTTATGACGACGGCAAACGTCAGCGTATCTCGGTTTGGCGACCTAAGCTTGGCTGTGTGGACTTGCCTGTTGGCGCCAGCAGCGCCGATCTGAAAAAAGTCGCTAACCCTTTTGCCGACAGTTCAGCACCGAGCGCTGATTCAGGCGCGCCTTGGTCAGCTACACCGAATGGCTTAACTGCTGCGCAACAGCAGGCATTAGCGGAGGTGGTTGAGCGTGCCTTTAGCAAAGCTTACGGCAGTGGCGCACGTACTTCAGCCATTTTGGTCGCCACGCCTGAGCATATCCTCGCCGAGCAATACCTACCTGGCTTTACTCCAGAAACCGCACAGCGGACTTGGTCGGTAGCGAAAAGTATTGGCGCTAGTGTCATCGGGGTGGCGGTGCAACAACAATTACTCGAAGTCGACGCACCTGCGGCCCTCGAGAATTGGTCTCATGAACTTGATCCACGTCGCCATATTACCCTAGCGAATTTATTGCATATGGCATCTGGCCTCGACAGTAACCGCGCCGGTAATCGTACCGACCGCGTCTATATGGGCGGCGGACTGGTGAGCGATACGGCAACCGAGCGTGCGCTCGAAGTGACGCCAGGTGAGCGTTGGAAATACGCCAATAACGACACGCTGCTTGCCTTACGTACGCTGCGCGAACGCTTCGCTACCAGCGATGGCTATCTGCGTTTCCCGTATGAGCAGCTACTCGATAAAGTCGGTATGCATCACACCTTTTTGGAAACCGATTGGCAGAGCGACTTTATTCTGTCTTCACAAGTGTGGACCACCGCGCGAGATCTCGCCCGGCTAGGTGTATTGCACCTGCAGAACGGACAATGGAACGGTGAGCAGCTTTTACCTAACGACTGGCTTGCGTACATCAGCACCCCCGCGCCAGCACAGCCGCCTGAAGGTGCCCCTGGTTATGGGGCGCAATGGTGGCTCTATAATGAGCGTTTCCCTGAACTACCGAATGATACCATTGCTGCGCGCGGTAACCGCGGTCAATTTTTAGTGATCATCCCGAGTCACAACCTCGTGATTGTCCGTCGCGGCTACGATATAGCCGGTGAGCCAGGCTTTAATGAACATGATTTTGCGCGCGACGTATTAGGGGCTCTCGCGCTCTAAATAAATGCGGTAGTAACCATTTTTATCCGTGGCATCGAAGATTGTGGAATAATCTTCGGTGTACCACGGCATCTCAATTAAGGCTTTTTGCAAGCGCATCATGGTATCAATTGGTGCGGTGGTGTTTGCGGATACTTGAACCTCGCACAGGCTCATGCGGCAGTTTACTTCGCCTAAGTAGTCCTCAGACAACCCCGTCACTTCAGAAAAAATACGCTCAACGTCGCTCCTCACTTGGTAATTCCAATCTTGATCCACTCCTTCCCTCTGCAAGCGCTCTGGGTAACTCTGCGCCCGTTGCAGCTGTGCCATCATACGCTCGGTAGCCTCATCTCCAGTGGCTGGACGAACCACGGTCGCAACCTGCCGGATGTCTTCCTGTGGTACTGGTGTTGCGGCGCTGGGTTGTTGTTCAGCTAGCTTACTGGTAGTACCGAGGCTTTGGTTTGTTGCTTCGTTTACCGGAGAGCGCTTCGCCGGCTGCGAAGCAGTTACTGAAGCTTGCCCATCGCCCTTTGCTAAGGTCGTACTCGAGTCCGAAACAGTGTCATTATGCGCTCGCCACAACAGTGCACTTAGTACCAAAATGGCGACCCAATAGATTAAATGTACAAGCTTCGACATGAGCCAAACAAATCCTTTTTGTTAACTTTTATTTTAAAAAAGTTAGCACAAGCAGCTGCAACATCACAAGCAATCGTGATACAACTAATTCTAATTTCGATTAAATTTCTAGCGAGATAGACATGACAGAGCTTTCCCACAAGCAACTCAAAAACTATCAACGTGCGCACCGCGATAACTGGAACCAAGGCTTATCGCTACGCGTCCATCGCGCGCTCAGTTGGCTCGACCGAGCTGAACAAGAGCGTGCCCGTGAAGATCTGGATGCCGAGTTCTTGTTTTTATGGATCAGCTTCAACGCCGCTTACGCCAGTGAATATACCCATGATCAACGCTTACAGCAGCGCGATGCTTTTGCGCGGTTTTTCACCCGCATTGTCGATTACGACGAAACGCAACAGCTTTACCAGGTCATCTGGCAACACTATCCCACCAAGATCCGCACCTTGATGGATAATCCGTATGTTTTTCAGCCGTTTTGGGATTGTGCGTCAGGCCGTAACCCAGCAGGTAGTTGGCAAGACACTTTCGCTTCAGCAAAGCGTGCAGCGCATCAAGCGCTCGCCGAATCCAATGTTGTGACAAGCCTGAGTATCATCATGGATCGACTTTATACACTCCGGAATCAATTGGTGCACGGTGGTGCCACTTGGAATGGTGGACTTAATCGCGAGCAATTGCGCGATGCCTGCGGTATTCTTGCAGCTCTATTACCTATTACATTGCAACTGATGATGCAGCACGGCAACGAAGTCTGGGCTGATGCCGCATATTTTATCATTGATTAAAGCTACCTGAGGTACGCATGCAACCGGTCATTTTGTTTATTCATGGCTTCGGCTCAAATGGTTTTGGTAGTAAAGCGCAAATAATGCGCGACTACTGTGCCAAGCACGATATTCGCTTTATTGCGCCATCGCTTTCTCATATCCCTGCCCTTGCATGGCAAACCTTAACTGAATTGGTCGAGCAGCTATCCGCCCTGCTAGCGCCCCAGCAGCTATGCGTGATGGGCTCTTCACTGGGTGGTTTTTATGCCCATTGCCTGGCAGTCAAATATCATCTTAAAGTCGTGCTCATTAACCCTTCGATGCACGCTGGCACCTCGTTGCAACGCGCGCTGGGTGACGCTATAAATTACTACGACGACAGTCCTTATCAGTGGCGCGAAAGTTACGTAAACACCCTGCAACAGTTGGAGCCGGAGTATCCATCACCGCTGACCAACAAAAGCTGTTGGTTATTAACGCAGACCGGCGATGAACTCTTGGATTATCGCGAGGCAGTCGCCGCCCTTCCTCATGCACGCCAAAGTATAGAGACTGGAGGTGATCACGGCTTTGTCGACTTCGAACGCTATCCAGCTCAAATCATAGCTTTTTTCAAAGGTACTGATTAGCTTATAAAAGCATGGGTAAAATATAGACAGCTCATTCCTTAACGAGTAAGGTTAAGAAACGTCCTCACATTATGATTGATATGGCACGGCAATGGGCTACCGCAGTAAGATTTTGACCACTCCTACAGTACTCATCTTTACGTTACTTGGGTGCCAATCCGCTGCGGCTGAACAAGAGCACTTTTTCGCGCTTTTTGACGATGAGACTGCAATCGTTGTCCCCACTGCTAGTAGCCAACAAGATCCAGCTTTAGAAGCACGCTTAAACGACTTGATGGATGGTGACTTAGTCCCTAGTGACCGTGCCGCTCTCGACGAGTTATTGCGCAATATTGACGTCAATACTCCAGTCGAAACCTTTGTCCGAGCACAGGGCTATCAAGTCTTAGTCCTAGCTCTTGAGCAAAAGTTACCAGCTGCACTCGCAATTGCCAACGAAGTACAGAGCATCGCTGAGAAATCCGGTAATCCAAACGCCATCGCTGAAATACAAATAGACTTCGCAGAAATTTATTTAGCCAACGCTGATTATGCTCAAGCCCTCGTAGAGATAGAAAAAGTTCAAACACTACTGCCTGATGTTACGAACCCTAGGGTGCGCTATCATGCCAACCATCTGATCGCCCGTACCTTGCAGCAAAATGGAGAAATTCCAAAGGCACTCGAACACTTGCTTGCCGCGCAGACCTTGATCCCGCAGACAGATCCATCCGAGCAGCAACGGCGTCGACAATTCCTCAACCTTCACTTGGCGCGTATTCAAGCCAACTTAGGACGCTGGGAAGCGTCTGCACGAACGGCTGAGAATGCCATTGCTGATGCATTGCGTTCAGGAAATAACAATCATCTACCCGAACTCTACTTAGTTGCGGCCTACTCTCGGCAATACGCCGAAGGCCCTTCAAATGAAATTGTCGCGGCGTTTCTTAAAGCCGCAGAATCCGGCCACTTACTCGATAATCCACGAGTGGAAATGTTGGCCTATAACAATGCGGGCGCGGCAAAGCTTTTAATGTCCGAGCTTGATGAGGCTAAACTTTACCTACAACAAGGCCTCGCCGTAGCGAAAGAGATCGGTAACGTCAATGAACGCTCGGTAACAGAGTTCAACCTTGGCTATATCAAAGTATTGCAAGGAGAGCACGAGCAAGGCCTTAAAGAAATGCTAGCGGCTGCCGAAGTGTTCAACAGTTTTGCGCAAAAGCGTCAGCAAGCCATTCTGCTAACTCACATAGCCCGGGCCTATGAAGTGGCAGGCAACTATAAGAAACAGGCAGAAATTCTCCAGAAGCAAGTGGAAATGACATCTGAGCTTGCGACCGAAGAGCGCGAACAAAAAATTAGCGAACTCGAAGTTCGTTATCAAGCAGCAGAAAAATCTTATGAAATAAAGCTATTGGAACAGCAAGCCGACCTACAAGAGCAAGAGTTAGCCGTCAAACAACGACAACAACAACTCTTTGCTTTGGCTGCCGGCTCACTCGTACTACTTATTTTGCTCTTCGCTTTTGGTTACCGTAAAACCAGGCGACTCAATGCGCTGCTGAATCAAGCCAATGAGGAACTACATGAGCAGTCCTTACGCGACCCATTGACAGGCCTTTACAACCGGCGTGCCATTTATGACAAGTTGCTGCGCGATGACAAACGCCTCTACACTGGCGATCACGCTCTATTCATCATTGACATTGATCATTTTAAAACCATCAATGATAAACACGGCCATAGCGTCGGTGATGAGGTATTAATTGAGTTTGGCCGCCGTTTGCGGCAAGCGGTTCGTAAAACGGATATGGCTGTGCGTTGGGGTGGCGAGGAGTTCTTATTGGTATTGGAACATGTCAACAGCGAGCAGGTTTTACAAGTCGCGCGTAAGCTCCTCAATGATATTAGTGATAAAGCATTTCATACCAGTGCTGGGCGCTTGCACATCACCCTGAGTGGAGGTTGCAATGTTATTGCCAGCAGCCGCATGCCACCGAATTGGGAAGAAACCGTGAAGCAAGCCGATACTTTGCTCTACCAAGCTAAAGAAGAAGGCCGTAACCGGATTCGTTATCAGCTTCCAAATGACGAGCCGCAGACATTAGTGGTTCGCTAATAAAAAAGGCCGCAACAAGTGCGGCCTTCTGAGCTTTGTTAGGACTGACAAGCGACTAACGAGTTACAGACTTGCTAGCGCTTCGTTCAACGTCGCTGACGGACGCATCGCTTTGCTTACCAGTTCACCATTTGGCTGATAGTAACCGCCAATTTCAACCGCGTTGCCTTGCACGCCATTCAGCTCATCAACAATCTTCGCTTCGTTCTCGTTTAGGAAGCTTGCCAATTTACCCATACGTGCAGCTAAGTCCGCATCTTCGGTTTGCGCCGCCAATGCTTCAGCCCAGTACATACCGAGGTAGAAATGGCTGCCACGGTTATCGATTTGGCCTAATTTACGTGCTGGCGACTTATCATTTTCTAAGAACTTAGCAGTCGCTTTGTCTAATGCATCAGCCAAAATCTGTGCACGTTGGTTGTCCGTGCGCTGTGCTAAATGCTCAAGCGAAGCTGCTAACGCCAAGAACTCACCGAGTGAATCCCAACGCAGGTAGTTTTCTTCAACGAACTGTTGCACGTGTTTAGGTGCAGAACCACCTGCGCCAGTTTCGAATAGACCGCCACCGTTCATTAATGGAACAATTGACAACATCTTAGCTGAGGTGCCCAGTTCTAAAATTGGGAACAAGTCAGTCAGGTAATCACGTAACACGTTACCTGTTACTGAAATGGTATCTTTACCCTCTTTCATACGCTTCAAAGTATGACGCGTCGCGTCTACTGGAGCCATGATTTGAATATCTAGACCGTCAGTGTCGTGCTCTTTCAGGTACGTTTCTACCTTTTCAATTAGCTGAGCATCGTGCGCACGATTTGCATCAAGCCAGAATACCGCAGGCATGCCGCTCAAGCGTGAACGATTTACTGCAAGTTTAACCCAGTCGCGAATCGGTGCATCTTTGACCTGACACATACGCCAGATATCACCCTGCTTCACATCATGAGAGAAGACTTCTTCGCCTGCTTGGTTCAAGACTTTTACCGTGCCGTCAGCAGGAATTTCAAAGGTCTTATCGTGCGAACCGTATTCTTCAGCTTTTTGTGCCATCAAACCAACGTTCGGGCAGGTACCCATGGTCGACGGATCAAATGCGCCATTTTCGCGGCAAAAGGTAATGGTTTCTTGATAAACGCCCGCGTAGCAGCGATCAGGAATCATCGCGCGCGTGTCTTGACGCTCATCATTTTTGTTCCACATCTTACCGGAATCACGAATCATCGCCGGCATCGATGCGTCGATAATGACATCGCTTGGCACGTGCAAGTTGGTGATGCCTTTGTGCGAGTTGACCATCGCCAAATCAGGCTGGTTGTCATACACCGCTTGGATGTCTGCTTCAACTTCTGCACGCTGTTCTGCTGGCAAATCAGCAATTTTCGCGAGCACGTCGCCAAATCCGTTGGTGGCATCAACACCTAACTCTTTAAATAAGTCGCCATGCTTGTCGAACAACTCTTTGAAGTAAACTTTGACCGCGTGACCAAACATAATTGGGTCAGAGACTTTCATCATGGTTGCTTTCAAGTGCAACGAGAGCAATACACCCTCTTCTTTTGCTTTCGCAGTTTCGCGTGCGAAGAACTCTTGTAACTGAGCCACATCCATACGCGCTGAATCAACAACTTCACCGGCCAGTACTTTAACCGAATCTTTCAAAACAGTTTGACCTGCAGGCGTATTCAGCACGATTTTCAAATCATCTGCTTGCGCAAAAGTGGTCGACTGCTCGCTACCGTAGAAGTCGCCGTCGTCCATGTGAGCTACACGTGTTTGTGAGTCTTTGCTCCACGCGCCCATACGATGTGGGTGCTTCTTAGCATAGTTTTTCACTGACGCCGGCGCGCGACGGTCTGAGTTACCTTCACGTAACACAGGGTTTACCGCAGAACCTTTAACCTTGTCATAACGCGCTTTGATATCACGTTCTTCATCGGTTTTTGGTTCAAACGGGTAGTCAGGCAAAGCGTAACCTTGGCTTTGCAGCTCTTTGATACATGCGGTTAATTGTGGAATCGAAGCGCTAATATTTGGCAATTTGATGATATTAGCTTCTGGTGTTTTCGCCAGCTCACCAAGTTCCGCCAATGCATCGTTAATTCGCTGTTCTTCGTTTAGAAATTCCGGGAACAACGCAATGACACGTCCCGCCAAAGAAATGTCGCGAGTTTCAACTGCAACGCCCGCTGCATCAGTAAAGGCGCGGATAATCGGCAACAACGAATAGGTCGCTAAACGCGGCGCTTCGTCGGTTTCCGTGTAGATAATCTTTGATTTGTCATTCGCCATAGTCATTCCTTACTTGGTTGCACTAACCTAGTTAAAAAGTAGGTTCGTAAAGGATGTGAAAAGTGGCGCGAAGTATAGCAATAAAGCGGATTATAGACCAGTAAGCATAGCTTGAAATTGAGTATTCACCGCATGAATTATGGCTCTAACTATCTTTGACAGTTCTACAACGAAAGTCTATTACTTCTTTACCTGTGTGTTCGTTGGTACAACGAATAGCTAATAACAAATAAGAGAGAGACAGCCCCGATGCTACTCAAATGGATAAAAATACTACTTACCTTAGCGCTAAGTTTCCTGTGCCTTTTCTACGCCACACAAAATATCGCCAATGTTGACTCTGTTTTTGGCGTAATGTCGGCAGTAATGGGTATGGACGGTCACCAGTATTACCCTCAAACCTTCGCTTTTAACGTGACACAACCCAGTTTGGTGTGGCTTGCAGCGACTTTAGTCATCGCCGCCGAGTTTATCGCAGGCCTGGTTTTGCTCTTTGCCACTTGGAGGTTACTCGGCGCACGCAATGAAAATGTTGTTTTTCAAGCACAAAAATATTGGGTCTTGGTTGGCGCCGGTATCGCCTTACTGGTTTGGTTTGGCTTTTTCCAAGTCATCGGTGGCGCATTTTTCCAGATGTGGCAGACCGAGTTAGGCGATGCCTCAATGCGTGGGGCTTTTATCTATTTAGCTTCCATCGCTTTGGTTACTTGGTTTATATATCAACCTGAACCGACCTAAACTCTTGCTACTAGATCTCGGTCATAAAAAAAGGGACAGCCTAGCTGTCCCTTTATCCATTACCTTAAGTTTTAGAATTTATAGCTAATCTTGCCATAAACATAGCTACCACGAGGATTGTGCACCGAAGATGCGTAACCATAGAGGTCACCATCACCATCACCAATCGCAAATGGAGGTTCTTCGTCTAACACGTTAGTGCCACCGAGTACGAGTTGCATTTGCGTCGAAACATCGTAGCGCAGTTGCAAATCGAGCAAGGTTTGCGCGTCAACTGTCCGCGCTTCACTGCCTTCAACTTCTTGTGGCGCTTGATAGTCCTCAAACTCCCCAATGTAAGTTAACGTGGCAGTTGCACCAAACAAACCGCGTGTCCAATCTGCTGAGGCAACCCAGCGATGCTCTGGATAGTTATACTCGCCGGCATAATCAATTCCGTTTTTCTCGAATTTGGTCATGTAGGACCAATCAATGGCGAGTTTCAGGTCACCCATATCGTCAAACGACATACCGTAATTAGTTGAGAAGTCGATACCACTCGCTTCTTGCGAACTAATGTTGATATAGCTGTTATACAGGCGTGACAACGGCCCCAGAGCTTCTCCCGGCAATGGATCTAAACGCACACATACGGTGCTGTTTTGATCGTTACATTCAGCTTGGTAAACCAACTCAAAGTCGTTCCGATCAATCTTATTGTCTTGAGTGATTGACCAAATATCCGCACTGATGTCCCAATCTCTAGTAACTTGCCAAACCGCACCAATATTCCAGCTTTCTGAAGTTTCTGCTTCAAGATTCGGGTTACCGCCGAAAACGATAGTGTAGTCAGTTGCAGCACAGGCGGGGTTACTTGGATCTACCTCTGGGCAACGATAGGTGTCGAGGAAGAATTGTGATACCTGTGACGGACCTAGACCAATTTGCGCCAAGGATGGTGCGCGGAAGCCCTCTCCATAGGATGCACGGAAACTTAAGGTGTCACTCGCATTCCAACGTAACTTAACCTGTGGATTTGTGGTAGTACCGAAGTCACTGTAATCATCGTGACGCGCAGCAACACTCAGTTCTAGATCATCAGTTAGAGGCGCAAGGAACTCTACATAAGCAGCCCACTGGTCACGCTCAGCTTGCGCCGACACAGACTCGGTACCGAAAATCAAACCTCGTTGGAATTGATTATCTGGCACGTCTTCGACATCTTCTTCACGGTATTCAAAGCCTGCCGCCATCATAACTGGGCGGCCTCCAAGTTCAAACGCCTCGCCGGTGATACTACCATCTACTGCTGTAAGGTGAGATTCACCACGCCGTACTAGACTGGTGGTGATTGCATCAATGACACTTTGTGGGTTAGTAACGCCACCAAATGGATTGTAACGACCTGCGTTAATTTCTTGCTGCAGCAAATCTGTGCGTACCCAACCTTGTGATTGATCACCGGTTTGCAGCGAACGGCTCCGCGCTTTCTGCACTGCCACGTCCCAATCCCACATGCCAATCATGCCACGTAAGCCAGCAACGAGGCGCAAGGTGTCTGATTCGATGCTCCACACCCGGTTACCTGCGTCGACAGTACGGTATCGGTTTATATCAACGCGTTCGCCGAATGGATTGTTCGGGTGATCTGCTGGAACATAAAGGCCCGCATCAAGATCTAGCGGCGTGGCTGCGCCGCCAGCCATTGACGCATTATGTTGCGCCGCAATCTCTAAATACCCTTCAACGTTGTTACTCAATTGGCGATTCGCCAAAATCAATGCACCGACCCGCTCCGACTCAGGAACCGTCATCGTCCACGGACCGTAGTCGTAAACACAGGTTTGGCCGAAAGCATTTTCTGCTGGACAACCCGGATCGATGACGACTTCACCGTTCAGGATAAAGTTACCGGGATAGCCGCGCGATGAACGGAAATCATTACCCCCATAGGGAGCTTGGTTGGCAGTGCCGAAACGCCCCATTTCATAGCCCATGATGGAAGAGTTTTTGAAGTAATCCAATATCACGGTGGTGTTACCAGACGAGTCGCCATTGCCCCAAACGGTGCTGAAGGTCGTCTCATCATAAGAGGGCCCTGTGGTTCCGCCATAGCCGGCATTGAATTCTGTGCCTACATAATCATCTCGCAAGATGACGTTCACTACACCCGCGACCGCATCAGAACCATAGATAGCCGACGCACCGTCTTTCAAAATATCGATGCGCTCGATAGCTGCTACAGGAATAGTATTTATGTCTACAAAAGAGTTAGCGACCCCTTCAGCAAAAGCCGAAACGTTGACGCGGCGACCATTGACCAAGACCAATGTTGCATCCGCACCAAAGCCGCGTAGGCTGACTGCCGCACCGCCGTTCGCCGTAGAGTCCTGACTGTTGCCGCGGGTCGAGAAAGTACCGACGCCAGCAGCAGGATTGCGTTCGAGCAATTGCTGTAAATTGGAAAACCCTGAAGCTTCAATTTCATCACGGGAGATAACATCAACCGGTGATGCGCCTTCGAGATCAGTACGGTTAATCCGTGACCCCGTCACTTGAATACGTTCATCGGCTTCAGCGCTATCTTGGTTCGCTTGAGCGATGGTTTGCGGGGAGTAAAAAGCACTGAGCGCCAGTGCACATAGAGATAGTTGAAATGGTGTTTTCATTTGCTAGATTCCCTGGATTAAGTTCCACTATTGTTAACATACTCTCTAAGAATATGAGCTTTATATATGGCACAACCTAGGAATTTCAGCAAGATACGAATGTAATGAATATGTAAAGCCCGCCAAACCGAAACGGCTTGACGGGCTTTATAGCGTGATCAATTAGACCAAAGTTTAAGTCAAATTAATCAATCGTTGGCGCAGTTAAACCGCGACGCTCAAGTAACGCATCTACCGTAGGCTTTTGGCCACGGAAGTCGATGTACTGTTGCATTGGGTCTTTGCTGTTACCTTTCGACAAGATCGCATCACGGAATGCTTGACCGTTTTCCAGTGTCAAACCGCCATTATCTTGGACGAATTTAAAGGCATCTGCAGCCAATACTTCTGACCACATATAAGCGTAGTAACCAGCTGAATAGCCGCCAGCAAACACGTGTGCAAAGAAGTTAGACTTGTAACGCGGTGGTACCGCTTCAACCGCTACACCATTGCGCGTTAATGCTGCTTTTTCAAAGCTGTTAACGTCTGCAATACCTGCCGCTGAATCAGGGGTCAGTGTGTGGTATTCAAGGTCTAGCAATGCTGCAGCAATGTACTCAAGGGTGTCATAGCCCATGTTGAAGTTCTTCGCAGCCATAACTTTATCGAGCAATTCTTGTGGGATTTGCTCGCCAGTTTCATGGTGCTTCGCCATATTAGCGATAACTTTAGGGTTCAACGTCCAATCTTCTTGGAAGGTTGACGGGAACTCAACATAGTCACGTGATACCGAAGTACCTGCCAGTGACGGGTAAGTTACATCAGAGAACATACCGTGCAACGCATGACCCATTTCATGGAACATGGTGCTCACTTCGTCGAAGCTTAACAATGTAGGTTCGCCGTCTGGAGCTTTGGTGATGTTCATGTTGTTCAAGATGACAGGCTTGTTACCAAGCAAGTGCGACTGACCAACGAATGAGCTCATCCATGCGCCACCACGTTTACCGTCGCGGGTAAACCAGTCGCCATAGAACAAGCCAAGGCTTTCACCGTTAACGTCTTTCACTTCGTAGACAACGATGTCGTCTGCATACGTTGGAATATCATCACGCTTCTCGAAAGTGATACCGAACAACTGGTTCATTGCGTAGAATACGCCGTCTTCAACCACACGGTTAAACTCGAAGTATTGCTTCACTTCGTTCGAGTCGAGTGCATATTTTTCTGCACGCACTTTCTCTGCATAATACGCCCAGTCCCATGGCTGAACTTCGAAATCACCGCCTTCGCCATCAATTACTTGTTGGATTTCGGCCATTTCGGCTTCAACGTTGCTTACTACTGCTGGCACTAAGTCACGCAACATTTGCTGTGCGGCACTTGGTGTAGCTGCCATGCTTTGCTCAAGTACGTAAGCGCCCCAGTTCTCATAACCCAGTAGCTGTGCTTTTTCAGCACGCAACTGCGCCATTTTCTTAACCAGTGGACGGTTGTCTGTTGCGGTGTTGCCTGAGCCGCGCTCGGCAGAAGCACGCCAAACTTTTTCGCGCAGTTCGCGATTTTCCAGCGACTGTAAAATTGGCTGGCGGGTAGTATTCGTGACCGTGATCACATACTTTCCAGACATGTCTTTAGCTTCAGCAGTTGCTGCTAATTGTGCGATTTGTGAATCGCTCAAACCAGCAAGCTCTGCTTTGTCTTCAACCACAACCATGTTCTCGTCAACTAGGCTCATGAGGTTGTTACGGAACTCAGTGGTCAGCGATGAAAGCTCAGAGTTAATTTCGCGAATACGCGTTTTTTGCTCTTCGTTCAATTCTGCACCAGCACGAACAAACCCTTTGTAGGTATCTTCGACTAGGCGCAACGCTTCACCGTCGAGTTGGTCACGGTTTTCATAGACCGTTTTCACGCGCGCGAATAAATCAGGGTTCAAACTGATATTGTCGCCGTGTGCAGCATACTTAGGTGCCATTTTTACTTGTAAAGCGCGGAAGTCATCGTTACCGGCAGAGCCTGCAACGTTACCGAATACAGAACCTACACGGCTCAGCAACGCACCTGACTTTTCCATGGCGACGATAGTATTTTCAAAAGTCGCAGGTTCAGGGTTGTTTGCAATCGCTTCGATTTCAGCGGTGTGCTCTTCCATACCTGCAAGTAACGCAGGTTCGTAATGAGCAAACTCAATCTCTGTGAAATCCGGTGCATGGAAAGGCAAGGTGCTTTCTGCATAGAATGGATTCGATTCATTGAATGTTGCCGCAGCGGTCTGCTGCTCGGCTTGTTGAACTTGTTGTTCAGCTTGTTGTTCAGTTGTTTGCGCTGCTTCTTTATCGGCGCATGCAGCAACTGTAAGTGCTGCACCGATAGCAACGGCGATCAGGCTTTTACGCATGAGTAAGACTCCCCTGTGAATTATGTAGCCCTTTACCATAACAGATAGGGCTAGTTTATAACGTTCAATAATGTAACCGTTGGTAAACAGGGGCTCAAGAGCTTTTCATAGCGCAAAACCTGCATTTGGGCGGATTACGCTACTTCTTTGACTGGAATCAGTGGTGCTAGGCCATATTTTGCGCGGGCTTTATCGCAAAATGGGTTGGCTGCTTCATCGCCAGCTACAAACTCACGGCAAGGTGACGGACGATTGTTATAAATACTACAACCTACCTGCTTGCCAATCTCGCCTTCGAGCGCAACACAGCGCGGCTCGGCTTGATTCGTGCCTTGCATACAGAGCAAATGAGGATGAAAGTTTTCGGTGAGTTCAGAAGGCACATAACCAGCAGGAGCGCCAGTAGCCTCACCCCAGTAAAACGAAACACGATAGGTGGCGCAGCAAGCCCCACACGTCAAGCAGGCCGAAACCGTACTCATCGCGCAACACTCCACAACAAAAGAAATCATGTTTGAAATGGCGGAGCGGACGGGACTCGAACCCGCGACCCCCGGCGTGACAGGCCGGTATTCTAACCAACTGAACTACCGCTCCGCAGCGGTGATTTGCGTTTCAGGAAAGTGGCGGAGCGGACGGGACTCGAACCCGCGACCCCCGGCGTGACAGGCCGGTATTCTAACCAACTGAACTACCGCTCCAACTTCCTGATTCTAGGTTTCCCGAGTGGGTCCCCCCGAATGCGGAGCGAATATTACGAGGGCTGTTCATTCCCGTCAACCTTTTTTTTGAAGATTTATTCCGTTTGCCTGAAAAACAATCAGATCGTACTATTTTTACAAGTTTTGCATCCCCTTCTGGGTTCGCAAAGCCACAGCTTTCAGGTACTCTTGTCACTATATAATGCTTAAGCTTAGGACAATCGTACGATGCGACAAATCGTTCTCGACACGGAAACTACGGGTCTCGACCCAGCGCGCGGACATCGAATTATCGAAATTGGCGCAGTCGAGCTTATCGGTCGCAAGCTCACTGGAAATACCTTTCACGTCTACATCAATCCGCAACGTGTAGTCGAGCAAGAAGCCATTGAAGTGCACGGTATTACCAATGAGTTCTTGCAAGATAAGCCAGTGTTCTCGCAAATTGCTGATGAATTTTTGCAGTTTATCAATGGTGGTGAGCTAGTCATCCACAACGCTGCATTCGACGTCGGTTTTATGGACCACGAGTTTGCGTTACTCCGAAATGGCACGGGTAAAACGACGGACTATTGTAAGATCCTCGATACCTTGATGCTGGCACGAGAAATGCGTCCTGGACAGAAGAACAATCTCGATGCGCTCTGTCGAGCTTTTGGCATCGACAACTCCAACCGTACTTTCCACGGCGCCTTGCTTGATGCTGAATTGCTCGCCGATGTCTACTTGGCGATGACCGGTGGGCAGACCAAACTTGAACTCGCGAGTCAAAAGAAAAACCATCAGCACAATGGGCAATCCGTCGACTGGAGTCGCGTTACGAATAAGCCACAACTTAAGGTTGTGAAAGCCACCGCAGCCGAAGAGCAAGCGCACCGCGAACGTTTGCAAGTAATCGATGCGCCGCTCTGGCCGGAGTCGAGTTCGTGAGCGGGGCCAAGAAGCAGGTCCACATTTATACCGACGGCTCGTGTCTGGGCAACCCAGGTCCCGGTGGCTACGGTATTGTCATCGAGTATGGCAAACATCACAAAGAAATGAGCGAGGGCTTTCGTCTCACCACCAACAATCGCATGGAAATGCTAGCGGCGGTAAAGGCATTAGAGGCTCTCAATCAGCCTTGCGAGGTCACTCTTACCTCGGATAGTCAGTATCTAAAAGACGGTATTCAGAAGTGGATCCACAACTGGAAGCGTAATGGCTGGCGTACGGCAGCGAAAAAGGCAGTGAAAAATGCTGACCTGTGGCGCGCCCTAGACGAGGCGGCCCAGCGTCACACGATTCATTGGAAGTGGGTAAAAGGCCACGCAGGTCACCCACAAAACGAGCGCTGTGATGAACTTGCACGGCAAGCAGCCAGTGGCGACAAACTCGCTGACGACACTGGCTACGAAGGATAACTTAAACGACGTTATTCACCAGTGACTTGTGGGTACTTTTTCTCTTCCCAAGCCTGCATGCCGCCATCGACCGAATAAACTTTATCGAAACCCATGCGTTTTAGCGACTCTGCTGCCAAAGCAGAACGGCCACCCGAACGACAAATAAGATACAGTGGCTGCTCAGCAATGCGCTGCAACGCATCGTCATAGCCAGCCACATCTGGATGTTGATTCAACTGCATTTCGAGTACGCCTCGTGGCATATTCACGGCCTGACGAATGTGTCCGGCTGCGTATTCACCTGGTTCACGCACATCGATTACTCGCGCGCCCTCAGCAATACGTTCCTGTAGCTGCTCAACATTGACTTCTTCAACATTACCTTTTGCTGTTGCACATAATTCTTGTGGACTTAACATCATCACTCCTTTAATTGCGTCTGGTTCGCTAAGGGAACCGTCTGTAAGTTCGGTTGTACTCGTTTACGTTTGCTGCGTTCCGGTAACAGCGTCAGCGGATATTCGCGTTTGCGTGCTACGATAAAATAGCAGCTTGCGAGTTGAGGCAGCCATTGATGTGCTTTCGTTGCCAATCGTTCAGGCCACTGCCAACGTTGTTGTAGGAAGCTTGGCGCAAAATAATGCGTTTCACATACCTCAAAGTTCAATAACGCCAGCCAGTCCAACACGCGAGATCTAGTAAAAGAACGCCCACACCATGGAAATTGGTTCACTTGGCGTGGCCAGAGTTGTTGCACCTGATGCCAGGCGAACGGGTTAAAGCCAACATAAATCAATTTACCATCAGCGATAAGACTATGACTTACTTCCCTTAATACTTGGTGCGGATCTTGCGCAAATTCAAGCTCACAGGCCAAAAGAATTGCATCAAGGCTAGCTTCAGCAAATGGCAGTTGAGTCGATTCAGCACACACATTGACATGTTTGCCATGCCCTTCTGCCAGGGTGAAACAATGCTTAATGGCTGATTTAGGTATACTCAGGTGAGCGCTCAATGGTCCTACCGCGGCAAAATGATAACCATAGAGACGCTCGATATGCGGCGCCAACACTTGCTCAACTCGGCTTTTTAACCAAGTACCATGTGCAACGTCCTGCCAGTTCGTTGGCGCTGCTGTACGTTTATCTCGCAAAGCGGGTTTTAACATCGTGCTCGTGGCCCTGTATACTGGTGGCAATGCTAGCAACCAAAGATGAATGCGCCATGATTATTACGCCCATCCCTGCTTTTGATGATAACTACATTTGGGCTATTCAGCCAACAGAGAATGCCGATGCTGTCATCGTCGACCCAGGCGATGAAGCCCCAGTCTTAGAATGGTTACGACAGCAAGATATTGGCCTCGCCAGTATCCTGATCACCCATCATCATTGGGATCATACCGATGGCCTACTGCCGCTGTTAGAACACTTTGAGGTTCCGGTTTATGGTCCTGACAACCCAAAAATAAAAGGTATTAGCCAAAGGTTACACGAAGGTGACCGTTTTACTCCGGCCGGTTTAAGCGCAGAGTTTCAGGTACTGGAGACACCTGGTCACACCCTTGACCACTTGAGTTTCTATACCTCAGATACAGCTGAAGGGATGCTATTTTGCGGGGATACCCTTTTCAGTGCAGGCTGCGGACGCATGTTCGAAGGCACAGCCCCCCAATTTTTCGCATCTTTACGTAAATTGGCAGAACTTCCAGACACAACGTACGTCTATTGTACTCATGAATACACCGCCGCAAACTTGCGCTTCGCTCGTGCTGCAGAGCCCGACAACGCGGCCATCGAAGCCGCGCAGGATGAAGTAGCAAAGCTACGTGAACAACATCAGCCTTCACTGCCCTCGCGGCTCGAACGTGAGCTTGCGATTAATCCGTTTTTACGGGCAAAAGACGCTGCTGAGTTCGCACAGTTAAGGCAGTGGAAAGATAACTTCTAAAACCGTAAACTGCGCTACAGTACGCACGAATTTCAACCTACCGATAGGAAGGCATGCATGAAAAAATTGATAATGCTGACGCTGAGTGCGTCGGTTTTGGCTGCTTGCCAATCAACACCGGCGGACACTGAGAAAACAACAACAACAAACCAGCAAGATCAAAGCACTCAAGTTGAAGAGCAACGCGCTAAGCCCCAACCGGTGCAAGAACAAGTGCAATTGCTAAACCCTGAACTAATCGCTCCTCTGCCGGTAGTCGAAGAGATCACACCGCAACAAGAAGCTGATTTATGGCAACGTATCCGTCGACAATTGACCATGCCAATACCGGAAAATGCGCGTATTGAAGCACAGCGTAAGTTTTATCTGCAGCATCCGGCCTATATGGATCGAGTAGCGAAGCGTGCAGCTCCTTTCATGCACTTAATTGTTGAAGAGATTGAAAAGCGCGGTTTACCGCTCGAACTGGCCCTTTTACCAATTGTTGAAAGTGCATTTGACCCGTTTGCTTATTCGCATGGCAGCGCATCGGGGATTTGGCAGTTTATTCCGGGGACAGCACGGCAGTATGGTTTAGATATCAACTGGTGGTATGACGGTCGCCGCGATGTCTACTCCGCCACTCACGCCGCGCTCGATTACCTCACTGCTTTGAATGAGCGTTTTGATAACTGGTTACATGCTCTCGCTGCCTACAATTCGGGCGGCGGCCGAGTGAATTCGGCGATTCGTCGTAATGAGCGTGCTGGCAAGCCAACCGACTTCTGGTCCCTTGATCTGCCACGGGAAACCCGCGCTTATGTACCTAAGCTGCTGGCTCTAGCGGATATTTTAAGCCAACAAGAAAAATACCAAGTGAGTTGGCTACCGATTGAAAATCAACCTTACCTAAAAGTCGTTGAAACCGGCAGTCAGATAGATCTCGCCTTAGCAGCGGAAAAATCAGGATTAGAGCTGCAACAGTTGCATCATTACAACTCAGGCTACAACCGCTGGGCGACCAATCCTGAAGGCCCGCATCGTCTGCTACTACCGCTGGAAAATGCCGAGCGTTTGCAGCAATGGCTTGCCAATGCTGAACAACAAGATCTAGTGCGGTGGCATCGCCACAAAGTGAAGTCCGGTGAAAGCCTGATCGTGATTGCCAAGCAATACCACACGACGCCCCACGCTATTCAACAAGCCAATAATTTAACGGGTCACTTGATTCGTGCCGGTGATTATCTGGTGGTCCCTGCTGCGTCACGCGAACTCGATGACTACAGCCTTTCGGCTGATCAACGCCTCACCGCGACACAGTCACGGCAGCAAGGCAGCTACAAGATTGATCACACGATTCAGCGCGGCGATACCTTGTGGGATTTAAGCCGCAAATATGACGTTAACTTACGTCAACTCGCCAAATGGAATGGCATGGCCCCCACCGACCCGCTGCGTCCAGGACGTAAATTAGTGGTTTGGCAGGGCGAAGAAAAAACCTCAGGGGTGACGCGTAATATTCATTATCAAGTGCGTTCGGGCGACTCGTTGGCGCGTATCGCTAGCCGCTTCAATGTCACCATTCGCGATATTGAGAAGTGGAATCAAATCAGTCGCCGCAATTATTTACAACCGGGGCAACGTTTGAAACTTATCGTCGACGTCACTCGCATGACCAACGACATTTAAACCCAAAGATTGCTGGGCTCACTACTTATGAGCCCAGCAATTCTGCGAGGTCGTCCTCACTCAACACTGTCACACCTAACTGTTCCGCTTTCGCTAACTTAGAGCCAGCATTATCTCCGGCAATAACAGCGGTAGTTTTCGTTGAAACACTGCCAGTAACTTTAGCGCCACGCGCTTGCAAAGCTTGTTTGGCTTCATCGCGGGTCATTTGCGTCAATGTACCCGTTAAAACATAGGTGTTGCCAGCTAAGGTCGCTTCACTGGCGGCGAGTTGTTCAACTTTCGGCCAAGTGACGCCTTGTTCCAAGAGTTCATCAATGACAGCCTGATTATGGGGCTCACGGAAGAACTGATAGATATGACTCGCGACCACACTGCCGACGTCATTCACTTCTTCCAACTGCTCTTTTTCTGCCGCCATCAGCGCGTCTAGCGACGCGAAGTGCGAAGCTAAGTTTGCTGCGGTCGCTTCACCCACTTCACGAATACCTAAGGCATATAGAAATCGTGCTAAGGTGGTTGTTTTGCTTGCGCTAATTGCCGCAACAATGTTTTCAGCTGACTTGTCACCCATGCGCGGTAGCATCGCTAATTCTCGCGCTTTCAATTTAAATAAATCCGCTGGCGACTCGAGCCACTCGCGTTCGACTAATAGCTCAATCAGTTTGTCACCTAAACCGTCGATATCCATCGCTTTGCGTGAAGCGAAGTGCTTAATCGCCTCTTTGCGCTGCGCTGCGCAGATGAGGCCGCCAGTACAGCGCGCCACGGCTTCCCCTTCCGCACGCTCGACATGCGACGCACAAATCGGGCAAGCGCTGGGAAACTCAATCTGTTGGGCGTCCTCGGGACGTCGTTCTTTGACGACACTGACGACTTGCGGGATAACGTCTCCGGCACGACGAATAATCACTGTATCGCCAATACGCGCGTCAAGCCGCGCAATTTCATCAGCATTATGTAAGGTCGCATTCGAAACGGTTACACCACCAACCGACACAGGTTCAAGCCGCGCAACAGGAGTGATGGCGCCAGTTCGACCTACCTGAAAATCAACACCTTTGAGCACTGTCATTTCTTCTTGCGCGGGAAACTTCCAGGCAATGGCCCAACGTGGAGCACGCGACACAAAGCCTAGGTCTTGCTGGTGTTGAATAGAGTCGACCTTGAGCACAATGCCATCAATCTCGTAACGCAACTGTTCACGGCGATTCAGTATATCGCTGTAATACGCTTCACAACCTTCCGCATCGCTTACCTGTTTAACTTCACCGCTAATTGGCAGTCCCCACTGGGCAAGCTGCTGTAAACGTTCATAATGAGAGTTCGCTAAGCGCGTCCCCTCACTCACCACGCCCATGCTGTAGGCATAGAAGTGCAGCGGGCGTTGGGCGGTAATGCGGGAATCTAATTGACGCAAGCTTCCCGCCGCGGCGTTACGCGGATTGGCAAAGGTTTTTTCTCCCCGCGCCAGCGCTTTCTCGTTATATTCAGCAAACGCTTGCACTGGCATGAAGACCTCGCCGCGCACTTCAAGTCGTTGCGGGTAATCGCCTTGCAGTTGTAATGGCAAGTTACGTATGGTTCGCACATTGGCGGTAATATCTTCACCGGTTTGTCCGTCACCACGAGTTGCCCCTCGGACGAGCTTACCATCTTCATACAGAACACTAACCGCCGCGCCATCGAGCTTCGGCTCACAGCAATAAGCGATAGCTGCAGCACTATCAAGACGCTCGCTCACACGCTTGGCAAAAGCCTTAAACTCTTCACTATCGAAGGCATTATCCAACGACAGCATTGGCATTTCATGCTCGACTTGAGTGAATGCGGCAAGCGGCTGACTGCCCACTTTTTGTGTGGGTGAGTGCGCACTTTTTAACTCTGGGTAGTCACTTTCAAGTTGTTGTAACTCGCGAAAGAGACGATCGTATTCGGCATCGGGAACTGTCGGTTCGTCGAGCTCATAATATTCACGATTGTACTGGGTAATGAGCGCACGTAGTTCTTGCGCGCGCTTGACGACTGCTGAATCTGTCATAGGCCTACTGTCGAATTAAACGTTTACGTTCGTATTCACGAATACTTTGATGAATATGTTGCACGGCTTGGCGGGTCAGAGGATTACGATGTTCATCGAGCACTTGACCACCATCGACAGCTGCAGCGATTTTTTCGGCAGCATTATGCATCATAGTGAAGGCTTGAGTGGAGTTGCTCTTAATCGGCAACGCTAGGAACAAGGCAATTCCTTTTGTCTCAAAATGCTCCATGGCGTTAATATCAAAGGTGCCGGGATTGAACATATTGGCCAAACTAAAGAGAACAGGTCCCGTTCCAGCCGTATCCACATGGCGGTGAAAAATATCAAATTCACCGTATTTGAAGCCCAACTCAGTTAGCTGTTGTAGTAATACTGGGCCGTTTATTTGCCCAACGACATGAAGCGCAATAACCATGTCTGGCTCTTGCGTCAATGGCGGCTCGTCATCGGGATCGAGTGGTAGGTCCATACTTTGTTGCGCCGGCTCCGGTCCCGCTGGTCTCTTCGGTGCAGACTTGCCAGCGGCTTTTGCTACCGGTTTAGCCGGTTTTGCCGCTTGTTCAGCTTTTTTCAATTCATCCGGTTGTGCCGCGACAGATGGCAACTCAAAGTCTTCATCGTCGCCACTTGCTCGAATACTATCTTGGGATGGCCTTACCGGAGCAGAATCAGACTGCCCCTCCGGAGTACGCGGTTTTAATTCCTCAGCGGCAACTCTGGTATCTTCACGGGTGTCTACAGATGGCTTACGCGTCGTCTTGGCCGCTGTGGCAGTATGCGCTTGTGCTTCTGCTTGGCGTTCGGAAGCACGACGAATAACCCGCACTTCGCCAATGCCGTCATCATCAAAACCTGAGTTGCCCTGTGCCCGCTGACGCTTTTGCTCGAGTTCCATTTGCTGCTCGAGTTTGCGCCGCTCATTGCGACGAATATTCCACATACCGTGGCCGATGATCAGCGCGATCAACAGTAAACCAATAACGCTAAAAACAATTTGCATGGTACTCATTGCAGGCTTTCCATGATTTTGATGTTCTGTTGTAGTTCTTCTATGAGGCTTCGGTTAAGGCGACAGCTTCATCCACATCTACGGCTACTAAGCGCGAGACACCTGGTTCTTGCATGGTGACCCCCGCTAGGTGAGACGCCATTTCCATCGCCACTTTATTGTGACTGATATAAATAAATTGCACCGTTTGCGACATTTCTTCAACCAAGCGGCAAAAACGGCCCACGTTGGCATCATCCAAAGGCGCATCAACTTCGTCGAGTAAACAAAACGGCGCTGGATTCAATCTAAAAATCGCAAACACTAATGATAAAGCTGTTAAAGCCTTTTCACCACCCGATAACAAGTGAATTGTGCTGTTTTTCTTACCCGGTGGACGCGCCATAATCGCTACACCTGTTTCGAGTAGATCATCTTCGGTAAGTTCCAAATAGGCACTACCACCACCAAAGACTTTCGGGAACAACTCTTGCAGGCCGCTATTTACCGCATCATAGGTCGTTTTGAAACGCTGCCGCGTCTCGCGATCGATCTTCCGAATTGCTGTTTCTAGGGTATCGAGACTCGAGGTAAGATCTTCATGCTGCTGATCAAGGTACTCTTTACGCTCAGCAAGTGTTTCGGATTCTTCGATAGCAGCCAAGTTAATTGCCCCTAGACGGGCAATGGCGCTTTGCAAGCGTTCAACTTCCTGTTGCCATTTTTTTTCATCGGCATTTTCTGGTAATTGTTCAAGCACTGGCTTTAACGGCTGCTGCATTTCATCGAGCACAGCAAGTACATTGCGACTCCGTTCCTGCACCGCCGCTAGCTCCATCTGACCACTCTGCAGTTGTTGTCTGGCTTTCTCGATCTGCGTTTCAACGCCTTTAACACCGCTACTTACTTGTTGTAATTGCGCCTCTATTTCCGCAAGTTTATCAGCCCAAGTACGACGTTCCTCGTCGACCGTTTCCCGCTGCTGCAACAACTCTTCTAGCTGCAGCGCAAGCACTTCCGTCTCTTCTTGATCCTCACTACTATCCGCCAGCTGTTGCAGCTGTTCTTGCGCTTGCTGCTGTTGCTGCTGCAAACGTTGTAACAAGGTGTGCGTGTGTTGTAACTGAGTTTTATACTGCTCAACCTGGAGCTTTTTATCTTGCCACTGTTGCTGACTTTGCTGTGCTTGATCACGCAACTGTTGCCGCTCGGTTTGCAGTTGCTCGCGTTTGCTCTGCCACTCATGCTCATCCACACTCGGTTGTTCTTCTTCAACCGCCCCCAGCTGAGCGTTGATTTCCTCTTGTTGCAATAACAAGGTTTCAGCGTTTTCCGCTAATTCCTGGTGTTGCGCGTCACAACGCGCCAACTTCTCCTGTAGTTGCCCCTGCTGGGCTGCTTGCCAGCGTTGCTTCTCGCGCCAGGTCGCCACATTTGCTTGAGCTTCGTGCAAGTGTTTTTGCGCCTCTTCGAGTTGCACTTCAAGCGCATCGCGTTGCTGGTTTAACTGTTTCAGGTGTTGCTCTTGAGCACTCAATTGGGTTCGCGTTGCCGTGAGTTGTTGCGCAGTTTGTTCTAGCTCTTGTTGTTGTAATAGCTGACTCTCTTGCGCCGCGATCTGTTGGGCTTGATAGCTTCCAGCACTCCAAAGCTGGCCTTTTTCCGTCAACGCCCAGCGGGTAGTTGGTTGTTGCGAGATTTTATTGGCCGCTGTGGCGTCCTCACACAAGCGCATTTGCTGCGCCAGCGGCCAATATTGCAACGGCCCACTAAACTGCGCCGCTAAACTCTCAGCCGGTGCCTCATCTTCGCCAATGACAACTAACCGTGTCCCTAATTCTTCTGGCCAGTGGGCAGGTGCTTGCCGCAGTACAAAAGCATCAAGCCATGCATGGCAAGCTTGTTCCGCAGCTAACCGCCAGTTATCGCTTACGTTCAGTAAGTCTCGCACCTGACCGAGTGGTTCAAGCCCTTGCTGCGCAAGCCAATCAGCAATTAGTTTTGGCCACTCAGCCTGCGCTGCAGCTAGCAGTGTTTGTAGTGAACTTTCTCGGCCCAGTAGTTGTTGCTCCTGTTGCTGCAACTGGGTTAACTGCTGACTCTCCTGCTGACGCTGTTCACGCAACTGTTGCTGCTGTTGTTGAAGCGCTTTCAATTCCGCCTCTGCGGTATTCGCCAGTTGCTCTGCTTGAGTTAATTGCTGATTGGCTTCGTGCTCGGCGAGCTCATGCAATTCTTGTTTAAGTTGCTGCGCTTGTTTGCCAACATCGTCGGTTTGTTGCTGCGTTCGTTGCAGTTGGTCGGCGCAACGCTCACGTTGCAACTGCAATTGCTGCAGGCGCTCGCGGTATTGCTGTTGCTCCGTCAAGAAACGCTGATAATCGTTTTGCAGTTGTAGCCAAGTTTCTTCATGTTGCTGAAATGCCGCTTGCGCCAGTTCAGCTGTTTCGGCGAGTCGTTCAAGTTCTGGCTGCAGTTGCTCCAGCTGTAACTTAATTTCGATTTCCTGCTCAACGTCGCGCTGATAGGTTTGGTCTAGTTGGCCCAACTCACTTTGCAATTGCTGCTGTCGCTGTTGGCGTTGTTGTGCTTGAGTTCGTAGCGCTTGTAACTGGTGCTCGGTGCGGGTGACATCATTACCCAACTGATAAAAGCGTTGTTGAATTTCGTCCAACTTTGTCTTGGTTTCGTTCGCTTGTTCGCGTAGTTCTAGGGTGCCACGTTCACTGCCGCGTTGTTCTGCCAACCAGCGCTCGAGCTCGGCCTCGTGCTCTCGAATGGTTTGCCGCAAGCGTTCTGCTTGCTGTTCGTGGGTCAGCCAACGGAGCGCTTGCAGCTCCGCTTTATACTTGCGCTCTTGTTGTTTCAAATCTTTGTAGCGCCGTGCTGCAGCTGCTTGGCGTTGTAGCTTATCTAATTGGCTGCCAAGCTCATCTCGCACGTCGTTCAGCCGATCTAAGTTATCACGGGTGTGCTGCATGCGGTTTTCGGTTTCACGCCGGCGCTCTTTATATTTCGATATCCCAGCAGCCTCTTCCAAGAATACTCTTAATTCCTGCGGCTTCGACTCAATGAGTCGTGAAATCATTCCCTGCTCGATAATCGCGTAACTGCGCGGGCCGAGGCCTGTTCCAAGGAACAAGTCGGTAATATCTCGACGGCGACACTTGCTGTTATTAAGGAAGTAATCAGAGCGACCGTCCCGCGTTACTAAACGCTTTACTGAAATTTCGGCGTAATTAGCATATTCACCTTGAATACGGCCATCAGAATTATCAAACACCAGCTCGACGCTGGCCTGCGATACTGGCTTGCGTGCACCTGAACCGTTGAAGATAACATCGGTCATCGCGTCGCCACGCAAGTTTTTTGCAGAGCTTTCACCTAATACCCAGCGCACTGCATCAATCACATTAGACTTGCCACAGCCATTCGGCCCGACAACACATGTCATCTGGTGCGGAAACGGCACTTTGGTCGCGTCGACGAACGACTTAAAACCAACAAGTTTGATATGTTTGAGGCGCATGGAGTCCTGTTTCTAGTTATTATGTCAGGGTAATTTTTCGCAGACCTTCATAATGCTAGATTTTGTAACATTTTCAAGGTTAGTTGGCGATTATAAGTTTGTATACTGCGTAAAGCTCTCGCAAAATACATTCAGTGCCCAGTGAGCGACAAGGAGTTGAGTATGCAGCAAGCAAAATATAGCGACAATGGTGCTAGTTACGTAGCCCGCGGTTTCGAGCTTGCCTTTCAAAAAGGTGTGCGTCGCTACGCCCTCATTCCACTCACCATTAACGTGCTACTGTTCAGTTTTGCAATTGCCGCAGTGTTTCACTACACAACCCTTTGGGTAGCCGATTTTATGGCGTGGCTTCCGGGATGGCTGCATTGGCTGGAAGTTGTCCTGTGGCCGTTAATCATCATCGCGGTGTTATTGCTCTTTGCCCTGACTTTTACCAGTGTTGCGAACATCATTGCGTCCCCCTTCAATAGCCTTTTGGCCGAAAAAGTTGAGGAGCGTCTTACTGGCGTACCCGCAGCCAATGGCGGTGTGGGCGGTATGATAAAGGACATCCCTCGTACACTCGGGCGAGAAATGCAAAAGATCCTGTACTTTATTCCTCGCTCACTCGGCTTCTTTTTACTGCTGATTTTTTTGCCAGTTATAGGGCAAATTCTCTGGTTGCTCTGGGGCGGATGGATGATGACGATTCAATACGCAGACTATGCCTTCGATAACCATAAAGTCCCTTTTCGTAATATGCGCGCTAGCTTATATAAGCATCAGGGCAAGAGCCTTACCTTCGGTGTCGTCGTTGCCTTTCTGGCCTCAATTCCAGTGATTAATCTCATCATGATTCCAGTTGCCGTCTGCGGTTCAACGGCGATGTGGGTCGATCATATGCGTGCAGAAAATTTAGGCTAGCGCTCCGCTTTAGCAATCGTTATGATAGTTAACCTAATGTTAGCTAAACGAGGACTTAAGTGTGCGCCGCTTATTAGAAGCACTCACATTCAGTGCCTTTTTGTTGTCACTACAGGCTGTATACACGCCGATTGCTTTTGCGCACGCTTTAGAAGAACAAGCTGACACCAACGATAGCATTATTTGGGGTGTGAACAGTGCGCCCCCCTTCCATATCCTCGATGGTTATTTTGCCAAGCAAGGCGTCTGTGACCAAATGATAGCGGCCTTTGAGCGGGCTTTACCCAATGTCGAGCAACGTATCGAGTATTATCCGCAAGCGCGCATTGCCGCGCAAATACGACAGGGTGAAAACCTCTGTTTTCCCTGTATGATTCGTAATGTTAGTCCGGCGGAAATAGTTACGTATTCAGACCGTGTCTTCAGCTATCCAGCGCATGGCATTATCACGCGTCCCGAGTTAGCAAAAGAGTTTACTGAACGCTTTGGCAACCCCGTGGATCTCGTAGAGCTGCTCAAACAGCATAAATACCGTTTTGCCCAACCTATGGGTCGGCGCTATGGTAATTTGCAACCTTACATAGAGCGTTTTTTGCTTGATACCGAGCATTATTCCGAGGTTTCTGGCAAAGACGCCAATGCCAACATGCTTGCCATGGTCAACGCCAAACGTGTGGATTTTGTCATCGATTACCCAATATTGCTTAATTACCACAACCAGGTCCTACCGATTGAACTCGTTTTTGTCCCAATCCTTCAGAATCAGGGCATTGCGGTTGAAGGTGCAGTGGGCTGTCCTGCTACCCCTTGGGGCAATCGCGCGATTAAACTGATTAACCAAGCCATACCGGCGGTTCAGCAAGATGCGCAATTCAAAGCCGCAAAAGATCGTTGGCTTCTGCTCCAGAACCCGTAAAATATTAGCATCATTACATTTGACGGCTGATAGTATGAAACTCTCTAAATTTACCCTTGCGGCGCTCGGCGCTTTCACTTTGGCGTCGACCGTAAACTTGGTCGCAACACCTGCCCATGCCTGGGGCAAAACGGGTCACCGTATTACTGGCAAGATCGCGACAGCCTATCTTTCTGTTGAAGCAAAAGCGGCAATTGCGGAGCTTTTAGGTCCGGAGTCATTAGCTGAAGCTTCTACTTATCCAGATGAAATGCGTTCGAATCCCAGTGAATTCTGGCAAAAAACAGCCAACCCGTTTCATTATGTCACCCTGCAGCAGCCGCACGACTATCACGCTGACGATTGCCCGCCAGAAGGCGATGCCATGAGTGCGTTGAAAGATTTCACTGCAACGCTGAAAAGTGACACAGCAAGCCGCGAAGAAAAACAACTGGCGTTGCGCTTTATCGTGCATATCATTGGTGATTTACATCAGCCTCTTCACGTTGGTTTAGCTGCACTTAATGACCGCGGTGGTAATGACGTTAAAGTGATGTTTTTTGGAGAGCAAAGCAATTTGCATCGGGTTTGGGATTCTGGTTTAGTCGATCACCAGAAACTTTCTTATAGTGAGTTCTCACATTGGTTACAGCGCCGTATTACCTCTGCACAAGCTCAAACATGGGCAACTCCCGATCCATACACTTGGATTAATGAGAGTTCACAATTACGTGACGAGGTTTACCCACAAACCGATGAGCCTTATCTCAGCTGGGACTATGTCTATAATTACACGCCGATTATGAAACAGCGCCTACAGCAAGGTGGCGTGCGCATCGCGGCATACTTAAACGATGTCTTTGCAGCAGATAACGAAGGTTAATATGAGTGTTGAGTCTTACACCCCAGTTGAAAATGCTGTAGAAAGCCAACCCAAGATTGGATTCGTGAGTCTCGGTTGCCCTAAAAACCTGGTCGATTCAGAGCGGATTCTCACTCAGTTACGCACTGAGGGTTATAACATCGTTAATACTTACGATAATGCTGACATGGTCATCGTCAATACCTGCGGCTTTATTGATAGTGCCGTGCAAGAGTCTCTCGATGCGATTGGCGAAGCACTAAACGAAAATGGCAAAGTTATCGTCACCGGCTGTCTGGGCGCTAAAGACGATGAAATTCGTGAGGTTCATCCGAATGTCTTGGCCATCACTGGGCCCCATGCCTACGAAGAAGTTATGGGGCATGTACACCAGCATGTGCCGCAACCAGAACGGATGCCATTTGAGAACCTCGTTCCCGAAACTGGGGTAAAACTTACGCCAAAGCATTTTGCCTACTTGAAAATTTCCGAAGGCTGTAATCACCGTTGTACCTTCTGCATTATTCCATCAATGCGGGGTGACCTTGTCAGTCGTCCCGTCGGTGATGTCTTGGCCGAGGCTCAGCGCCTTGCCAACGCGGGCGTTAAAGAGTTGCTGGTGATTTCACAAGACACCAGCGCATATGGCGTGGACGTCAAACATAAAACCGGATTTTGGGATGGCCAGCCGGTGAAAACCCGTATGCTCGAGCTTTGCGAAGCACTCGGCAAGTTAGGGATTTGGGTGCGTTTACACTATGTCTATCCATATCCATCCGTCGACGATGTTATTCCGCTCATGGCCGACGGCAAAATCTTGCCTTATTTGGATATTCCGTTGCAGCACGCCAACAAGCGCATTTTGCGCTTAATGAAACGGCCTGGTTCTGCTGACCGCACCCTTGAACGTATCCAGAATTGGCGCAAGATCTGCCCCGATTTAACCATTCGCAGCACTTTTATTGTGGGCTTCCCAGGTGAAACGGAAGAAGAGTTTGAGGAGCTATTGCAGTTCTTGCGTGAAGCACAACTCGACCGTGTCGGGTGTTTTACCTATTCAGATGTCGAGGGTGCTAAAGCGAACGATTTGCCAGATCCTGTTCCCGAAGAAGTGAAGCAAGAGCGCTACGCGCGCTTCATGGAAGTCCAACAAGAAATCAGCGCAGCACGTTTACAGCAGAAGATCGGACGTACGCTCGATGTGTTGATTGACGAAGTTGACGCTGAGGGAGCTATCGGCCGTAGCTATGCAGATGCACCTGAAATTGATGGTTTAGTTTATCTTAATGGCGAATACGACGTTCAACCTGGTGAGCGTGTCCGCGTGCAAATAGAGCATGCCGACGAATATGACTTATGGGGAACAGTCGTTCGTTAATGCTGACTCTAGGCGAACTGACAGCGGCGCTTAAGCGTCGCTGTCATCATCAAGCAGCTTGCTATCAAGCTTTTTCGAGGTCTGTACGCCCATTTCTTTGAACTTCTCAACCCGCCCTACTAAATTGCCACGCCCAGTCGACAACTTATTCATCGCGCCATCATAGTGTTTACGAACGGTGTCGAGGCTGTTACCGATTTTTTGCATATCCTCAATAAACCCAGCAAACTTGTCATAAAGCTTACCAGCGTCCTCAGCAATCTTCTGCGCATTGCGGTTTTGGTGCTCATACTGCCAAATGTTATTTACTGTACGTAACGCAACCAGCAAGTTGGTTGGACTCACCAACATGATATTGTGCTCGAGTGCAAGGCGAATCAGCTCTGGGTCACGATCAACCGCTAACAAAAAGGCCGGCTCAATTGGAATAAACATCAGGACATAATCAAGAGTTCGCACGCTGTCGAGCTGTTGATAGTTCTTCTTAGATAAACCTTTGATGTGCGCCCGCAATGAATTGACATGCTCAGTTAAGGCGCCTTCACGTTCTTTATCATCGTCGCTATTGAAATACCGTTCATAGGCTACCAATGACACTTTCGAGTCAATCACCACGTCCTTTTCATTGGGCAAATGCACTACAACATCAGGCTTGAATGACCGCCCATCTTCATCACGATGATGACTTTGGGTCTCGTATTCATGCCCCTCGCGCAATCCAGACTGGGTTAAAATACGCTCCAATACCACTTCACCCCAATTTCCTTGTGCTTTGGTATCCCCCTTCAAAGCTCGAGTAAGCGCATCAGCTTCGGCAGCCATTTGCTTATTCAGTTCTTTCAGTGAGGTAATTTCAGTGGTTAACGAGGCGCGTTGCTTTAATTCTTCGGTATATTGGCTTTCAACCTGCTTCTTGAAGGCTTCAAGTTGCTGTTTAAACGGTGCCAAAGTAACTTCGAGCGTCTGCTTACTACTTTGCTGTAAGCGCTCAGACTTTTGCTCAAAAATCTGTTGTGCAAGCCGTTCAAACTCCTTCTTCATACGCTCTTCGCTGGCTTCGAGGAGGCGCTGCTTCTCTTCGGCGTGTTTCAAAGAGCTTTCGAGTTTGCTTTGATTGGCAGCAAGATCGGCTTGTAATTGGCTGCGTTGTTGCTGCAATTGCTGTTGCTGTTGCTCGGCACGCTGCAAACGCTGCTCGGTTTGTTCGAGTTCATGTTCAAGCTGCGCCTCACGCTGTGCCGCAAGCCCAACTTGGTGCTCCAGCTGCTGTGCCGCTTGCTGTGACTTTGCCCGTTGCCAAAGCCACGTGAGTAGACCGCCAACGACGAGCGTAGCAGCGCCCGCCGTTAGCCATTGCCATAACTGCAGACTAAGCATCAGCAGCTTCCAGTTTGACGCGCCAAATCGCCGGCCCCGTTTCATGGGCATTTTCACCGGTGCTATCCACGGCAACGGTGACAGGCATATCTTCAACTTCAAACTCGTAAATAGCTTCCATACCTAAATCTTCAAAAGCGACCACTTTGGCTTTCTTAATTGCTTTGGCAACCAAATAAGCGGCACCGCCCACAGCCATTAAGTAAACAGCCTTGTGCTGCTTGATACTTTCGACCGTTGCAGGCCCACGTTCAGCTTTACCAATCATGCCAAGAATACCCGTCTTATCGAGCATCAAGTCGGTAAATTTATCCATTCGCGTGGCCGTGGTTGGGCCCGCAGGTCCCACGACTTCGTCCCCGACAGGATCTACAGGGCCGACGTAATAGATAAACTTGTTTTTGAAATCGACTGGCAAGGCTTCGCCGTTATCTAGCATATCTTTAATACGTTTATGCGCAGCGTCACGGCCGGTCAACATTTTACCCGACAGCAAAACGGTTTCGCCGGTTTTCCAGGTTTCGATATCCGCTTGCGTGAGCTCATCCAGGTTGACACGACGCGCATCATCACCGAGTTCGAAGGTGATATCAGGCCAGTCTTCAAGTTTCGGTGGCTGTAGGTCTGCGGGGCCAGAACCGTCTAGATAAAAGTGCGCATGACGTGTCGCCGCACAGTTTGGAATTAAGGTCACAGGCTTCGAAGCCGCATGCGTTGGGGCGGTTTTGATTTTGACGTCCATGACGGTTGTCACGCCGCCGAGACCTTGCGCGCCGATGCCGAGCTTGTTCACCCGCTCGTAAATTTCGAGACGTAGCTCTTCTTCCGCGTTCTGCGGTCCGCGTTCCAGCAACTCTTGAATGTCCACTGGATCCATTAGGGCCTCTTTCGCCAATACTGCCGACTTTTCTGCAGTACCGCCGATACCTAGACCAATCATGCCAGGTGGACACCAGCCGGCACCAAGTTTCGGCATGGTTTCTACGACCCAATCGGCAATTGAATCACTTGGGTTCAGCATCACCATTTTAGATTTGTTTTCTGAGCCGCCACCTTTGGCCGCAATCATGACTTCAATCTTGTCGCCCGGCACCATGTCAATGTGCACCACCGCTGGGGTATTATCGCCGGTATTTTTACGTTTGCCTGCTGGATCCGCGACAATCGATGCGCGCAGCGGGTTTTCTGGGTTGGTGTAAGCCTGACGTGTACCTTCGTCAACCATTTGCTGCACGGTCAGGTCGGTTTTATCCCATTGCACGCCCATGCCGACTTTAACAAAACAAGTCACGATACCGGTATCTTGGCAAATCGGACGATGCCCTTGAGCTGCCATGCGAGAATTCGTCAAGACTTGCGCAATTGCATTTTTAGCCGCTTCACTTTCTTCTTTGTGATAGGCCTTTTCTAAAGCTTGAACAAAATCCAGCGGGTGGTAGTACGAAATATACTGTAAGGCATCGGCAATACTTTCAATAAAGTCAGCCTGACGAATAATGGCCATGTTTTCCTCTACTTCATGCGGTTACAATTGGGCGTTATCATAGCGTTTTCAGCGCACGCTGACCAGTTTTAGCCGTGCTTATGTTAAGCTTACGGCAAATGCTTTTGGAGTACAGATGTCGTGACTATTGTTGCTGTTCCACTCGAACTGCAAGCAAACAAGAAAGTGGCTTTAGTAGATATTTTTAGCAGGGTTGCCGAACAGCCATGGGCGTTACTATTAGATAGCTGCGGGCACCCAAATAGCCACTATGACTTTGTTTTCTGGCAACCCGAAGCTGTCGTTACTGACGCCGCGGCTTGGCCGGCCAAGCTCAGTGAGCTCATGGCACAGTTACCGCGCTACGAAGGTCCCAGCGACTTGCCTTTTCAAGGTGGTCTAGCAGGTGCGTGGAGTTACGATGCTGGACGTGCACTTGAACGCCTACCAACACAGGCTCTGGCCGATATTAAGTTGCCGCAGGTCGCGGTGGGGCTTTTTTTGCGAGCACTTATTCATGACCGCGTAAAAGACTGTCTCTGGCTACTTGCACCTGCCAATGAAATAGAGCATTGGCAACAGTTCTGGCAGGCAAGCGACGCAGCCACCGCGCATCACGAAGGTTTTGCCTTAAGCGGCGCATGGCAAAGCAACATGACCCGTGCCGATTACTTGACGAAGTTCGCTCAGGTAAAGGACTATTTGCGCGCTGGGGACTGCTATCAAATTAATCTTGCCCAACGTTTTACCGCTAACTATCGGGGTGACGAATGGGCTGCCTACCGTCGTTTACGTGACGCAAATCAAGCCCCCTATTCAGCGTTTATGCGTTTACCCGAGGGCGCACTCTTAAGCCACTCGCCCGAACGCTTCCTGCGCGTCGACGACAAAGGCCACGTTGAGACCAAGCCAATTAAGGGCACTCGCCCACGTGCTGCGACTCCTGAGCGTGATAAGGCGCTTGCCACCGAGTTACAGTCTGCCAGCAAAGACCGCGCCGAGAATGTCATGATCGTAGATCTATTACGCAATGACCTCAGTCGCGTTTGTCGCCCCGGTACGGTGCAGGTGCCCACCTTATTCGCCATCGAAAGTTACCCTGCCGTTCATCATTTAGTGAGTACAGTGGTGGGCGAACTCCAGCCTCCGATGCAGGCGCTAGACTTGCTCGCGGCCTGCTTCCCGGGAGGCTCTATTACCGGTGCACCTAAAGTGCGGGCGATGGAGATTATCGACGAGCTTGAACCCCACCGCCGGAGTTTCTACTGCGGCAGCATGGGTTATGTTTCACGGCACGGCGCCAGCGACACGAATATTTGCATCCGCACCCTAGTGGCAGAGCAAGGGAGGCTCCACTGTTGGGCCGGCGGCGGCTTAGTTATTGACTCTGAGGGGGCCGAAGAATATCAAGAAACGCTCGACAAAGTCGCCAAGATTCTCCCCGAACTTGGTACAACCGCGGCGAGTGGAATTTACTCATGACCCGGGATGAATTTTTACGTCGATTTCAGCTGCATTGCAAACAACAGCAGCAACGCCCTTTATTGAAGCGTTTGCGCCCTGCCGCGGTGCTTATCCCGCTTTGGGAACGCGAAGGTCAGCTGGAAGTTGTGCTAACCCAGCGTAGTAACCATTTACGCCACCATGCTGGACAAATCAGTTTCCCTGGTGGACGCCAGGAATTAGATGATCCTGACCTTTACACCACAGCGTTGCGTGAAGCTCACGAAGAAATTGCACTCCACCCCAACGACGTTGAACTGGTTGGCGTGCTGCAAGACTATCCGGTGATCAGTAATTTCCTGATCCGCCCATACGTTGGCTTTATTACGCCATCACAACCGTTACAAGCAGACCCGCGTGAAGTAGAAGAAATTTTCACGGTACCTTTGGCGCATTTGATGCAACAACAACAGCATTTCGCCTACCGTTTACGGCGTTTTATCTATGATCAGGTATACTTTATTCCATATGAACATAGAAATATTTGGGGTGCGACGGCTGGAATTTTGCGAGAATTGGCCGATCACGTGTATCCTGAGCGCCATACATTGTATCGCTCTCTCAACGAAGGTTAACGAATACATTTATGATTAGTGTTTTTGATATCTACAAAGTGGGTATTGGCCCATCAAGTTCACATACTGTAGGACCTATGCGCGCAGCTAAAGAATTTCTGCATGACGCCGCAAAAAAGGTCACACTTAGCGAGGCTACAGGCATCAAAGTCGAGCTATTTGGCTCACTCGGCCAAACCGGTAAAGGACACGGTACCGGCAAAGCCGTCATTCTAGGACTTGCTGGCGAGGATCCGGAAACCGTTGATACCACGGTAGTGGATGAGTTTTTAACCACGACGGAGCAGAGTCAACGACTGAAGCTTCTTGGCGAACACGAAATTAAGTTCCCACGCGAAGGAGCAATTACATTTCACCGCCGTAAAACCATGCCGCGTCATGCGAACGCCATGGAGTTACGTCTCTGCAAAGGTGATGAGGTCATCTATAAGGACCTGTATTACTCCATCGGTGGTGGTTTTATTGTCCGTGACGCCGATTTTGATGACACCTTAGAAGAAGCCATCGAGCAGTCGAGTAAGCCAATCCCTTACCCCTTTGATAGTGCAGCCGAACTTCTTGCGCAGTGCAACGAGCATGGTCTGCGCATTAGCTCTCTCATGCTTGCTAACGAAAAAGTCTTTCGCAGCGAGAAAGAAATTCGCCAGCGCCTGATGCATATTTGGCAAACCATGGACGAGTGTATCGATCGTGGTATCAAGACCGAAGGTATCTTACCCGGCGGTTTGAAGGTGCGTCGTCGCGCACCGGGCCTTTATCAGCGCTTAAAGAACGAAAAGTCAGCCGATCCAATGCAAACCATGGATTGGGTCGATTTATTTGCGCTTGCCGTAAATGAAGAAAATGCTGCGGGTGGACGCGTGGTTACTGCGCCGACTAACGGTGCCGCAGGCATCATTCCGGCGGTAATGAAGTACGCTGACAAGTTTATCTCACCTCTCGACGAAGAAACGGTCGTGCGTTTTCTGCTGACCTCAGCAGCCATCGGTATTTTGTATAAGAAAAACGCCTCGATTAGCGGTGCCGAAGTTGGTTGCCAAGGAGAAGTCGGTGTTGCTTGCTCGATGGCAGCGGGAGCGCTTGCTGAACTTATGGGTGGCAACGCTAGCAATGTCGAAAATGCCGCAGAGATTGGCATGGAGCACAACCTCGGCTTAACCTGTGACCCTGTAGGTGGCTTGGTGCAAGTGCCCTGTATAGAGCGTAATGCTATGGGGGCCGTGAAAGCTATTAATGCTGCGCGCCTAGCGTTACGTGGTAGCGGTGATCATAAAGTCTCACTCGATAAAGTGATTAAAACCATGTGGGACACTGGTAACGACATGAAGACCAAATACAAAGAGACCGCTCGTGGCGGTCTCGCGGTCAATATTATTGAGTGTTAACCAAGCGACTGCAAATTAGAGTGTTGGCAGTTGTACACTCGCGAATAAGCGATCAACAGCGTCTTGTGTGCGCTGTTGCATCGCCTCTTCGACCACCGGCTTGGTCAAATGCGGAGCAAAGGTTTCAATAAACTCGAACATATAGTTCCGCAAAAAAGTGCCTTTACGGAAGCCAATTTTGGTCGTACTAGGCGCAAAAAGATGCTGTGCTGGCAACGCTACTAAGCCTTTATCGTTTTGCGCATCAAACGCCATAGTTGCCACGACCCCGACGCCTAATCCAGCCTTCACGTAGGTTTTGATAACATCCGCATCGGTTGCAGTAAATACCACGTTGGGCGCAATTCCCGCCGCACTAAATGCTCGATCAAGTTCAGAGCGACCGGTAAACCCATGGACATAAGTTACGATAGGAAACTCGCCAAGTTGCTCTATGCTGACATTATTGGTCTGGGTCAGCGGGTGCTCCTTGGGCACGATGATCGAGCGATTCCAGTGGTAGCACGGTAACATGATCAGATCTTGATAAAGATGCAGCGCCTCGGTTGCGATCGCGAAATCAGCGACGCCCTTAGCGGCTAGTCCACTGATATGCTCCGGCGAACCTTGATGCATGTGCAACGAAACTTTTGGGTAGCGCTGCATAAACTGCTTGATTTTAGCTGGTAATGCATAGCGCGCTTGCGTATGCGTCGTCGCGATGTTCAGCTTACCTTGGTCGGGTAGCGTGTGTTCATTTGCAACCGCCTTGATACTGTCAACTTTACTGAGAATATCGCGCGCTATCGCGATGACGTCCTCACCCGCTGAGGTAACTTTCGTTAAATGCTTACCACTTCGCTCAAAAACTTGAATCCCTAGCTCATCTTCAAGCATCCTGACCTGTTTACTGATGCCCGGCTGCGAGGTGTAGAGACTCTCAGCGGTCGCTGAAACATTCAAGTTATGATTTAATACTTCCACAATGTAGCGTAACTGCTGCAATTTCATGGCCGAGCCTTAGCCTCACAGGTGATGGTTCACTTATTCTAAAAATATATAATAAGATCGTTAGTTATTCCAAGCTTAAAATATGAGGTTTTTGTGTCAAGCTTATCTGAGCAATTAAAGAACCTAGGGTTTTCCAGCAGTCACGAGCCCGATACGGACCAGAACCAACCGGCTCACGAAATACGACCGGATACCAGCCTACCCGTGCGCATTCAGCGACAAACCAAAGGACGAAAAGGTAAAGGCGTCACGGTTATTTTTGATTTACCCGCACAAGAAGAACTCTTGCAACGCTATGCTAAAGCATTGCGCAAACAGTGCGGCGTGGGTGGCAGTGTAAAAAATGGCACCATTGAGCTACAAGGTGATCAACGCGAAGCAAGCAAAGTCTATCTTGAACAACAAGGGTTCACGGTTAAATTAGCGGGCGGATGAGCTGCCGTTGTTGAGATAGTAGCCGAATTCCACACGCTGCCCATTTGCGTGCCATTGGAGATTATCAGCAAGCTGCTGCAGTAGCTCCACACCGCGCCCATAAGTGCGCTGCAACTGGCTATCTTGGTCAAATTCAGCAAGGTCATAGGGCTCTCCAGAATGTGCCAAGCTGAATTTCAAGTAGTGCTCGTGTGGATGATAGTCCACACGCATTGTAATCCAACCTTCTCGCAGTGCCGCAAGGCGTTCCGCTCGTAACTGGTAATAATACGCAAACCCATCGGGATCATTTTTCATGCGCGAATCGAGGCCCAATAAGCCATGCTCCAAGGCGTTGTTGAAGGCTTCGGCCAACAATAAGTAAATCGTTGTGCGATGACTACGTAGTTTCGGTAAGCGCCCGAGTACCCCAAGAACCGCGCTCACCACATCTAACTGTTGCAAGTCTTCACTCGTGAGCCGAGACTCAAAGCTAAACGGGAGCGTATGAATTTCTGTTTCTTCGTCGGGAGCACCTAGTTGCGTAGGGCAGCACCGCAAAACCGCCAATGACAAATCATCATGCAGAGGCTGATTGCCGCGGAAGCTCTCAAGCTTGGCAACAAGGCGCTCAAAGTCAGTAAGACTTGGGTAGTCGGCAAGATAGCGTTCAAACGTTTCCGCACCTAGGAATTCATGTTGTTGGCTTAGCAGCTCAATAACACCGTCGGTATAAAGAGCAATATAATCAGAGCGCTCGGTTCGTATTGTTACCAGTTGTGCGTCAAAGTCATCGGGAGCCAAGACGCCAAGTGCCATATGCTGCGCTTTTAACCGATGACGAATAGTTCCCTCTGCGTCATAGACCAGCGCTGGTGGCATGCCACCATTCCAATAAGACAAACGCTCACCGCTAGCCGATAATTCCAAAATAAAGCACGCGCAAAACATGTCATTAGGCAATAAGCGATGCAGTCGATAGTTGAACTCGGTGACCATTTCGGCAATGGAAACACCCCGATCAGCCATCGCAAAAAACGCTTGTGAGAGCGGCAATGCTCCTGTAGCCGGAGCCAAGCCGTGGCCCGTGAAGTCGGCCATCATCACGTACAAGCCGCCTTGCGGCCCCGGTGTTACCAGACACAAATCGCCGTTGAATTTTGCCGCAGGGGTTAACAAGGTTCGGATATGTGGATAATCGAGGTAGTTGCGACTCAGCGCATTGCGAAAAATGTGCTCAATCAGTTCGTATTCACGCTCGACTCGACGATTGTGCCAAAACAAACTTTCGCGCACCGCACGCAATTGCCCTGCCGTGTTAAATGCATTGCATACCCTTTGGATACGACGCGAAAAATGCATGGGATGAAGGGGCCATTCAACGACCTCGCCCGACCAACGCGAGAGAGCTTTGATGGTTAATGGCTCTGGCACTATTAGCAATTGCTCGGTGCACGCCATTGTTCCTGTTAGTACGCTAGCGGCATCGGCTGTTACGAGCAAAGTGGGATGCGGTGGCTGCTCTGCGGCAGACCAGGTTGCCAATTTTCGTTGCCGTATCTTCCGCGCCACCCGTAATCGCTGAACTTCGGCAACGACGTGTGCGGCAAACGATGAATCATCATGAAAGATGTCAATAACGGCTTGCTTGGACGGCTGCAACATGATGAGAGCCCCCGCTACCGACAGTTAGTCGATAATAAAGAGTTTATCGAAACGCGAAATGTCGAGGATGTTGCGAACTTCGGTGCGACAATTAATGATATGGATAGACTCAACATTTTCGTTAATTGCTTTACGCATATTAAGTAACATCCCTAATGCTGAACTATCTAAATATTCTGTTTCTCGTAAATCGATGTAAACTCTTGGCGTTTCATCGCCAAGCGAGCTGTAGGCTCGACGAAAATCATTAACCACCCCAAAGTCAAACTTGCCATGTATTGAGATCGTTAACTCTTTGCCATCGCTCGTTAAGTGACGGGAAACCGACATTCGATACCTTCTTTGATTGTTATTATTTGATTAGAAACCTGTAAATAGTGCCAACAGAAACCACTAAACACAAGCTTTGCCGCGTATTTTTACTCTAATCGCTAATAAAAAAAGCCGACTCAAATGAATCGGCTTTTGTCTTTAACATTTTGCTTAAGGCTTTTGCTTATATTTATTATAGAGTTGCAAATGGCGATTGTTTAAATCAACGTTCCGCCCGTCAATAAATAATGCTTCGACTTGCTGTCCGATCGGGTCTAATAAATCTCCCGCAGAGATAACAAGTGTTGCCTGCTTGCCCTCTTCGAGTGATCCAAGTCGGTCGGCGACACCAAGAAACTCAGCTGGTTTCAGCGTAATCGCTGCCAACGCAGCTTCGCGGTCTAAACCATAAGCCACAGCGTTCCCCGCCGCAAAAGGTAAGTTACGGACATCCCAATAACCGGGATAGCTAATCGCAAAGTTCACCCCGGCTTCCGCAAGTGCCGCAGGCGTTGCAAACGCTTGGTCAAAAGCTTCGTCATGACGACTTGGCAAACCAAACGGCGCACCGAACACCACTCGCACTTCAGCCGCAGCCAGCTCATCAGCCATGCGCCAAGCGTCCCGCGCGCCCATCAATACCCAGTCAAAGCCCCACTCTTGCGTGAGTTCCATCGCTTCTTCGATTTGGCGCTGGTCGTTCGCATGCACAAATAAAGTCGATGTGCCGTCGAACAGGCCTAACATCGCTTCCCAGCGGAGGTCGGTGCCCTGTAATTCGCCAGCTAACTTAGCGTCGTAGTAGGCTTTCGCTTGCACGAAGGTTTTTTCTAGATTTTTGCGTGCTTCAGCATTCGCTTTACGTTGTTCTTCCGGTGAACGACGCTCCCACCAAGCGGTGTTGAGCCCGACCCGCGGCCAGTTGACGTGGACGCCAACATTCAACCGCTCTCCAGCATCCTCATAGGTCCAACCGTCAAGTTGCAACAAGCTAGAGCGACCCATCACTAAATCGCCTTGCGGGACGATTTGTGCATGCGAAACACCATTGTAGCGAATGGTCGGAATAACCTCTGAATCGGGGTTGTAAGCCACATGACCCGAGACCTCTGGAGTGACCGAACCTACCTCTTCAGCGTCTTCAGTAGCGCGTACGGCTTCGATTTCACGCAGGCCAATGGTGGTATCTAAGGCAATAACACCTGGATAGACGTGCTTACCGCTCACATCAATGATTTGCGCACCGTCTGGAGCTGCCAAATCGCTGCCAATGGCACTTATCTTACCGTCGATAAAAAGCAAGTCCGTGTCTTCTTGCACGCCATTGGTTACCGTGTGTAGCGTCCCATTTTGCAGCAAAATCGGTTGCTGCTGTGGCTCCGCTGGCACAATATCGTTGGCAGCAGCAGACAAGGTTACTGTTGCCGCAGCTACGGCTATTAATAGTTTCTTCATTATTAGTGTCCTCCGTGGCTATGCGCAGTAAAGGTACCTAGCCAGGTATCGTGTTCAGTGTCGCAGTGCCAAGCTGGTTGCTCGCGTTTGTAGCCATTGCTTTCACCCTTACTAGCATTAGGGTCAGCTAAGACTTTCTGCATCAACGCTTGCTTCTCAGTCTGGAGTTCTGCGCGCAGCTCTTCGTCACGTTCGCGGTTAAAGAAGTTGCGAGCGTTGATCCAGGTCTGCTCGACACGCGCATAAGAGCTCAACGGATGGTTATTCCAGATGACAAAATCCGCATGCTTGCCAGGTTTGATGCTACCGACATACTCATCAATTTTGAGTTGCTTCGCTGGATTTAAGGTCACCATTTTCAGTGCTTCATGCTCGTCCATACCACAATAGGTAACTGACTTAGCAGCTTCGGTGTTCAAACGGCGCTGCAGATCATTACTATCGGAGTTAATGCTGGTCAACACGCCTTTTTCAGACATTAAGCAAGCATTATGTGGAATCGCATCATAAACCTCGAACTTATACGCCCACCAGTCAGCGAAAGAAGAGCCGCCAGCGCCATGTTTGGCCATTTCAGAGGCAACTTTGTAGCCCTCCAAAATGTGAGTAAAAGTCGTCAAGGTAAAGTTAAAGTCCTCAGCTAAGCGCAGTAGCATTAAAATTTCTGACTGCACGTAGCTGTGTGCATGGACAAAGCGCTCACGATCAAGGATTTCAAGTAATGTTTCGAGACGATAATCTGGACGTGGTGCAGCGGTTTTAGCCCGCTCACTACGACTCAGTTTCTCGTAGGCTTGCATGCGGTCACGATATTCTAACGCTGCGGTGAAACCATCACGCATCAGCGTTTCAACACCCATGCGTGTCTGCGGATAACGTGAACTCAGCCATGATGGGTAACGACTTTGTTTGACGTTCTCACCCAGCGCAAACTTAATTGACGGCGGCGCTGCATCAAACTTCATTTGATCAGCAGTCGCGCCCCAGCGCAGCTTAATCACCTGAGCTTGACCGCCAATTGGGTTGGCCGAACCATGTAGTAATTGGGCCATGGTAGTTCCGCCCGCTAACGAGCGATAGATGTGGATATCATCCGGATTCACCACATCACCAATACGCACTTCTGAAGTGATTGCTTCAGAACCTTCGTTCACACCACGATCGATAGCGATATGCGAGTGCTCGTCGATAATGCCTGGCGTGACATGCATGCCAGTTGCATCAATTACCTCATAACCCGATGGTGTGCGTAAGTCTTCACCGATACGATAGAACTCGCCATTGCGAATCAAAATATCAGTGTTTTCCAACACACCTTCTTCATCAGCAGTCCAAACAGTCGCATTTTTAATATGCAAATTTTGGCGTGCCGGCAGGCCGTTTAAACCGTAGGCAACGTTCGGATAGGTAAGACGGCTAACGTATTCGACCGCGGTGTCAGTTGTTTCAGCACTATCCGCCGTGGTTTCTTCAACAGCACTTGCGCGACTACCAGTGAAGGTCAGTTGCTGACCCTGAGGGCCCACTGCAACACCAGCAAAAGCGCGCTCCGCAGTTTGCTCTAACTGCACACGCCATGCCCCCTGAGCACCATCAAGCGTGGCATCAACAACAAAATTAAGGCTGCCATCGTCGCGGCGTACGGAGCGAAGTGGGTGACTCGTGTCGCCGATATTTAGGCTACCGCTTACGCGGTCGCTGCCTTTGAGCTCAAAGCTCACTGCTTGGCCGGCCAGCTCTGCTTCAATTGTGCCAGCAAAATCGGCCTTGCGTAATGGCGCCAGCTCGGTTTCAGAGCCTTGTAACCACACCGATTTGATGGTGCCGTCAGTGAATAAGTCACCTTCAGCAATCACAAAGTCAGCCATGTAGCCCGGCGCCAACTTACCCGCCTTGCCACTGACACCAGCGATTTGTGCAGGAACCGTGGTAAGCGCCGCGAGCGCACGATCTTTATCCAGTCCATGTTGGACAGCTTTGCGTAAATTCGGCCAGAAATCGCCCGCTTTCTTTAGCTGATGTAAAGTAAACGCGAAGTCAATATCGGCGCTAGCTAGAGCAGCAGCATTACCCGGCGCACGCTCCCAATGACGCAGATCCGCTAGCTCAACATCAAGTGCATCGTTGACACCCGAAACTTCAGGTGCGGCCGGAAAGTTGAGCGGCAAAATAAGTTTTGCGTTCGTCGCTTTTACAGCGTCGAGGCGTGCATATTCGTAGTTTGAGCCGACAAAAGTGACCGGCACATCAAACTCACTCAATACTGAATGTGCGCGCAACAGTGACTTGTCATCACTTACCGCAAAAACCATCCCCTCCTGTTCAATCGGTCCAAGCTCTGCTAATGCGGCATTGTATTCTACCGGACCATTGTAGGCGTCTTTGCCATACGCTTGTTCGTACCAGTTTGCATCGGAAAGCGTCTGTCGAATTAAGGCAATCGAGCCCATCAACGAGTTCGGATACTGCTGCTGTGACGTGCCCTTATCAAAGGAACCAAAATGACGGCTTTCAGCATTGTAAATCACATCGTTTGCGATTTTATCGGCAAGCGATAACGTCACTGCTTGGCCTTGGAAAATACCATCCAAGCGCGCACTTTGTACCGAAGTAAAACCTTGCTCAATATAGTCTTTAGCTGCTTTGGCGTCTGATGCAGAAGCGCTTACCCATCGCTCTTGTGCATGAATAGCATCGTTCGCAGCATTACCACCTTCGCGTTTATTGTTGTATTCCGGTCGCGTTGAAAACCAAGGTCCACGTTGCTCTTGCTTTGGCGCAGGCACGCCATAGTTACTGTAAGCATCGATAAAACCCGGATAGATCGTATGGCCGGTCAAATCAACGACACGGGCACCCTCGGGTGCACGATTGTTTTCATTGATGCGTTCAATTTTGCCATTGCGAATCACTAGCGTGGCATTCTCAATGCTACGACCAGGCTCAGTAATAATGGTCGCATTTTGCAACGCGACAAAACTTGATGAGTTGTCATGCAACCCTTGCACAGTTGTGGTCTGCGACGCACTTGCCAGCGCTGGTAACGCGGCACACATCGCCACCGCCAACTTGCTGAGGCGGTTACTGCTAATCATCGGCATCCCCTTGGTAGGTTATTCTGCAGTTGAGTTTTTGGTTTAAATTCTTAACGTTCTAGCCTACATTAAGTGGATTCGTGCGCTGAGTGCAATGCCTTTAGGGACAAACAGCTTAGAACAATCGGTAAAGCGTTGTATGCTAGTCATGAGCTTGAGTACGATACAATTTCAAAAGGAGTTCTTTCATGTTGAAGAAAACGCTAAAAACATTCACGGTCGCTACTGCGCTTATCATAAGTACAGCAGGTATAGCTCAACACGCATTCAACGATGCCGACAAAGCCGTCGAGTATCGTCAAAAGGCGCTCTCGGTGATGCAAAACAACTTTGCCTATATGGGCGATATGCTTAAGGGCGACATGCCGTTTGATGCAGCTATTTTCGCTGAGCGTGCCGAAACCTTTGCCGCCTTAGCCTCGGTACCATGGGTTGGTTTTAGTCAAGAAGGTGCGATGCCAGGCAGCAATACCGACGCTTTGCCAGCAATCTGGGATAATTGGGATGACTTCCAGGAACGCGCCGAACAACTTCAAATGGATGCGAATGCCCTAACAGCCGCAGCCGCGACAGGCGACCAAGGGCAAATGCGCTCGGCCTTCATGACTGCCGCAAAAAACTGTAAAGGTTGCCACGACCAATACAAAGACTAAACGGTCACCACCAGAAATAGTACGCACTGGCTGCAATAGCCGCGGCCAGTGCCCAAGCCAGACCGCCATTTACTAATTTCGGCTGCGAAACGCCCTCGCGTTTGCCATGCAGCATGGCGCCCAGCAAGTTTACGCCCTTAAGCCGATAAACCAGAATTGCAAAGACGTGTAAGCCAATAACGGTGAGTAACACGTTAAAGTTCAACTCGTGTAACTCGGTTAACTGCCCTTGCAGCTCGCTGCTAACGAGGCTTGCTAATGGCCCAGAAAAGAAGATCTCGTCGCTCGCAAATAAGCCGGTGGATACTTGCACAAACAGCAGCGCCCACATCAATACTACGGCCCACCCGCCAGCAGGGTTATGGGTTGCAGTGGGGGTATAGTCTCTGCGCTGCAGATGCTTGAGATGATGAACCACCTCTTTGGGGCCACGAAAAAAAGCCCGCAAGCGAGCATTTTCACTCCCAACAATAGCCCAGACAAAACGCGTCAATAACAGCGCCCCAACGGCAAAGGCAATACGCATATGCCAATCCATAAGTGCTTCTTCGGCAGTCCACCAAAGACCGACAATGGCAAGCACCAGAAGCCAGTGGTAGCCGCGCACAAAACTGTCCCAAATTTTCATAATCCACCGCTGTTTACTGTTTGCTGTTTGCTAAAACGCTATCTCTACTTTAATCTGTAGCAGCGAATAGCGAATAGCAAAGAACGCTTTTAAGGGGTAATTATGGCTGCGGAAACTCATGTTGTTATCGTCGATGACGACCTCATTTCTCTCGAGGTCATGAAAGCCATGCTTAGCCACTTTCCCGACACCCAAATTAGCACCGCACAAAGTGGCCAAGCTGCACTCGATCTTATCTTAAATGAACGCCCAGATCTCGTCTTACTTGACCACGAACTACCTGATTTTAATGGCGTTGAACTCTATTGCAAAGTTCATGATGCATTGGGCGACAAAACCCCAATCACCGCCATGATTTCGGGCCATGATCCAAGCGAATATAGCGCTGAATGCAAGGCCGCCGGCATCAATACCTTACTACAAAAACCACTAGCGCCCAGCGACTTGACTGAGTTGATGCGCGTCGCCAGCACTCGCGAGTAAGCGTTGGCTGTCTTCTAAAAACTTTTGTGAGAAATCACCAAAGTACTCACTAACCTCGGCAAATTTCTCGACAAATCCTGACTTGTCTCCCTGCTCAAGTTGGCCTAAAACCTGTGTAAAGCTTTCCAAATAGCGGCGCATCATGGCGAAGTTTTCAGGATGCGCAAGAATAATGTCGGCATACAAGTCAGCATTTTGCGCAAACAAGCGCCCTACCATCATTAATTCCAATCGGTAAATGGGTGAACTAAGGTCTAAAAGCTCTTGCAGGTCAGCCTTCTCACTTGCCAGGTGCGCGCCATAGACAAACGTTGAAAGGTGACGCATGACTTGAATAAAGCCCATTGCCTCGTCATGACGCTCAGCGCTGGTTTGATAAAGCTGGGCCCCCCAGCGGATCAAAGTATCAAGCAGCCATTGATAGGCGGATGCGTCGCGCCCCTCAGTCACCACAATCAGCTGTTTGGCTAAGGTCGCCACTTGCGGCCCAAACATTGGATGCAAACCCACCACTGGACCTCGATGTTGCTTGAGCATGGCCTGCAATGGCTTTGCCTTGATACTGGTAACGTCAGCAAGAACGCAATGCTCAGGTAATTGCGGCAGGTTCTCAATCACCGCCTCAGTGACGGCGATCGGTACACTCACAAGCACTAAGTCTGCGTTGGCACACACAGCTGCGAGTTGATCTTGTTCTCCCTCGCCGATGCAATGTACTTGTGCGCCAGCCTCCCGAAAGCGTTCGGCAAAGAGACTCCCTAAGGCACCGTATCCGCCCACGACGACGATGGTTTTATCTTCCAAATGAACGTCTGCCGCCTGTTGCTGTTGGTAGGACTCGCGGATCACACGACGCAATACATCTTCAATCAAATCAGGCGACAAGCCGATCGCTTCAGCCTCGCTACGGCGTGCAGCAATTAACTTTACTTCACGCTCAGGTACATAAAGAGGCTGGCCTAAGCTGCGCTTCACTGTCCCCACTTCAGCGGCAAGCTGACGGCGTCGCTGCAATAGTTGCAGTAATGCGTTATCGGTTTCATCAATCGCTTCGCGCAATTGTTGTAAGCGTTGTTGTGGGTCGTTGGGGACTGCAGCGTCTGACATCGTAGGCTCCTTACTTCTCTGTAGCCTTCATTGTGCCTGATTTTAGGCATAAAAAAACCCGCCAACGGCGGGTTTTTTCAGATCAAAGCTGATCTTAAGACAGCTTCTCGCGGATACGTGCAGATTTACCTGAACGCTCACGCAAGTAGTAAAGCTTAGCACGACGTACCGCACCTTTACGCTTCACTTTGATGCTATCAATGATTGGGCTGTGCGCTTGGAATGTACGCTCAACGCCTTCACCATTTGATACTTTACGAACCGTGAAAGAAGAGTGCAAACCACGGTTGCGCTTAGCGATAACCACGCCTTCAAATGCCTGAACACGCTCACGGTTACCTTCAACAACTTTAACATTAACGACCACTGTATCGCCCGGAGCGTAGTCCGGAAGGTCGGTTTTCATTTGTTCGTCTTCGATCGCTTTGATCAAATTTTGACTTACTTTTGCCATGTTAGCCTCACTTTCCTAGATTAACTACCCGCGTCAGAATCAGCTTGATATTGATGAATAAATTCATCGAGTAGCTGTTGCTGTTCGTCAGTCAGAGCTAGGCTGTTTAACATTTCTGGACGTCGCAACCAGGTTCTACCGAGAGCCTGCTGCAAACGCCAGCGTCTAATTTTTTCATGATTCCCACTCAGCAATACTGGTGGGACCGCCTCACCATCTAAGACTTCTGGTCGTGTAAAGTGTGGACAATCTAACAACCCAGCTGCAAAAGAATCTTCTTCTGCTGAGTCTTGGTGTCCAAGCACTCCAGGAACCAACCGCGCCACACTGTCAATCATGACCATGGCAGGCAATTCGCCCCCGCTTAACACGTAATCACCAATCGACCATTCTTCATCAACATGGCGCTTAATTACGCGCTCATCGATGCCTTCATAGCGACCGGCAATTAAGATGAACTTGTCACGCTGTGCTAATTTCTGCACACCTTCGTGATCAAGTTTGCGTCCCTGAGGTGACAAATACATCACCTTGGTATCAGCCCCCAGCTGTTGTTTTGCAGCTGCAATCGCATCAGTGAGCGGTTGCACCATCATCAACATGCCAGGCCCACCGCCATAAGGGCGGTCGTCAACGGTGCGATGTTTATCGTGAGTAAAATCGCGGGGGTTGGTGAGTTGAACCTCTAACAGCCCATCGCGTACTGCTCTACCCGTAACACCGTTGTCGGTAATCGCTTGGAACATTTCAGGGAACAGCGTAATCACGCCAACCTGTAATTTCCTAGCCATTAAAAATCCGACGGCCAATCCACAACGATACGTTTGTTTGTTTTATCGACTTCTTGAATGTATTGACTCTGAATGAACGGAATCAAACGTTCTGAGCGACCAAACGCATCATTACTGTTCGCTTTCACCACCATCACATCATTCGATGCTGTGGCCATTAGCTGGTCGACAACCCCCATGTTATAACCGTCGGTATTCACCACAGTCATGCCAATCAGGTCACGCCAGTAAAACTCATCCTCTGGCAGTTCAGGCAGTTGTTCGGCTTCAATAATGATGTCAGCACCTGTCATAAGATGCGCGCCATCACGGTCATCAACGCCAGCCAACTTGGCAATCAGTCCCTTATTATGTCGACGCCATTCCTCGACTTGAACTTCTTGCACTTTACCCTGCTTACGAATCTGCCAAGGGTGATAATCAAAAATGGCTTCAACGTCGTCTGTGTAACTCTGAATTTTAAGCCAACCCTTTACTCCATACACTGCGCCTAACTGGCCAATGACGACATGTTCTTCAGGTTGCTTCATCGTTACTTAACTACCAACGTTGATTAAATAAGCTGAATTAAGCTGCGCTACGCGCATCTTTTAAAAGCTTGGCTACGCGCTCAGATACTGTTGCGCCGTGACCAACCCAATGCTCAACACGCTCAAGATCGATGCGTAGTTTTTCTTCTTGACCACGCGCTAGCGGGTTGAAGAAGCCTACATTTTCAATGAAACGACCGTCGCGGGCATTGCGACTGTCGGTTACTACCATCTGGTAGAATGGACGCTTTTTAGCGCCGCCGCGTTGTAAACGAATGGTTACCATTACGTTCCTCGATACAGTTTTATAATGTTAAATAAATAGAAAAATCTCCGACCGGGGTCGAAGAGCCCGGCAATTCTACCGATTTTTCTGTCGAATGCAAGTATTCTCTAGCGTTTAGGGAACATGCCTGGTGGCATTTTGCCGCCCATTCCGCCAAGGCTTCGCATCATTTTTGCCATTCCGCCGCCTTTCATTTTCTTCATCATTTTTTGCATCTGCATAAATTGCTTCAGCAAACGATTGACGTCTTGCACTTGCGTACCTGAACCGGCAGCGATCCGGCGTTTACGTGAGCCCTTAATTAAGTCAGGGAATTCACGCTCTTTCGGTGTCATGGAACTAATAATCGCCTCCATACGCACCGTCATTTTGTCGTCCATTTGACCTTTGACCTGAGCACTCATTTTGCCCATGCCTGGGAGCTTATCCATGAGCCCCATCATACCGCCCATGTCGCGCATTTGCGCCAATTGCTCACGAAAGTCTTCAAGCGAGAATTTGCCTTCTTTCATGACTTTCTTGGCAACTTTCTCGGCTTTGCTGCGATCAACTTTCTGTTCAAGTTCATCAATCAGCGAGAGTACGTCGCCCATGCCCAAAATACGTGATGCTACACGCTCTGGGTGGAATGGTTCGAGCGCTGTATTTTTCTCGCCGACACCCAAAAACTTGATGGGTTTACCGGTGATGTGGCGAATAGATAATGCTGCACCACCGCGCGCGTCACCATCGGTCTTGGTTAGCACCACACCAGTTAACGGTAGCGCTTCATTAAAGGCTTGCGCAGTATTAGCCGCGTCTTGACCGGTCATGGCATCCACGACAAACAAGGTTTCAATAGGCTTAATCGCAGCGTGTAAGTCTTTAATTTCCGCCATCATGGCGTCATCGATGGCCGTCCGGCCTGCGGTATCCACTAACACCACATCGATGAATTTCTTTCTTGCATGGCTGATCGCCGCTTCGGCGATAGCCACTGGCTTTTGCTCAGTGCTCGACGGGAAGAATTCAACTTCCACCTCGTTCGCCAAGGTCTCAAGCTGCTTTATAGCCGCTGGACGATAGACGTCAGCAGAAACAACTAAGACTTTTTTCTTCTGTTTTTCCCGCAGATAGCGGGCCAGTTTACCGACGCTGGTGGTTTTACCAGCACCCTGCAAGCCCGCCATCAAAATAACGGCAGGCGGTTGCGTCGCGAGGTTCAGCGGCACATTGCCTTCACCCATCGCGTGCTCAAGTTCCTGCTGCACAATTTTCAGAAAGACTTGACCCGGAGTGAGGCTTTTATTTACTTCAGTACCCACGGCACGTTCTTTCACGCGCTTAATAAATTCGCGCACGACTGGCAATGCCACATCGGCCTCAAGTAAGGCCATCCGTACTTCGCGTAAGGTGTCTTTAATATTGTCGTCGGTTAGACGCCCACGACCACTAATATTTTTTAACGACTGCGAGAGACGTTCACTTAAATTCTCAAACATCTGTTGTTGTCCATCTACGACTAGCTGGAGATAATCTGGCGGCGATTATAACGTAATTCAAGCAAAGTTTCCTGATCCTATTGGGTTTCTCTGGCACAATGCATATACTTGAGCTTTCAACTCAGTCAGTTACAACAGTCAGTTCAAATAATTAACGCGTGGAATCGATGATGCTAGGCCTGCTTGCTCTCACTTTAGTGCTCTACCTTGTCAGCGCCGGATTGCTCTGGCGTCAACTCGCTCGTGAAAGTGCTTCGACCGCCGTGAATGGCTGGGTTGCGCTTGCTGCAGTGGTAAGTCACGGTGCGTTGCTAACTTGGTATTTAGCGAGTGACGGCTTTGATCATTTAAACGTGGCAAGCAGCCTTAGTGTGGTGGCGTTTCTACTTGCCTTACTTTCGTTTGTGCGGGTACAACGTAATAGTGGTCTAGTGCTTCGTCCGGTTATTTATGTTTTTGCTGCAGTCAGTTGTGTCATTTTAGTCCTCAGTCCAGCGCATTGGGGCGCCACCATTACCAACACGCACGGCCTTGCCATCCATATTGTCTTGAGCTTACTGGCGTATGCCATTCTGATGCTCGCGACCTTATACGCGGTGCAACTCTTGTATCTAAATTACCTGTTGAAAAATCATCGCGTCAACGCATTGTCCAATTACTTGCCACCATTAATGGTGGTAGAAAAGTATTTTTTCCGCCTGTTGAGTACGGGCACACTGCTGCTGTTTATTGCAATTGCCAGTGGCTTTATCTTTCTCGACGATATGTTCGCACAAGGCCAAGCACATAAAACCATTCTCAGCTCGATTGCCGCGCTGATTTATTTGGCGATTGTCATATTACATCGTGCGCAAGGGATGCGTGGGCGTTTGTTAGTCGTCGCAAGTGTCGTTGCGAGTGTCTTACTCAGCCTTGGCTATTTCGGTAGTCGCTTTGTGCGAGATGTCTTGCTGAGCTAATTCAAACTTGACTTGTCAGACCATCTCATTAAATTAGGCATTCAAGTATTTAATATAGGTAACCTTCTTGGACGAGATAGCCACGTCAACCCTGCTTATTATCTTAGGGGTATTACTGTTTCTCTCGGCGTATTTTTCAGGTTCGGAAACCGGCATGATGTCGGTCAACCGCTACCGTCTGCGTCACCTGGCTCAACAAGATCACTCTGGCGCGAAACGCGTACAGTATCTGCTCGATCGTCCTGATCGGCTCATTGGCCTTATTCTTATCGGCAACAACCTAGTTAACATTGGTGCTTCGGCAATTGCGACCGTGCTGTGTTTTCGCTGGTTTGGCGATGCCGGTATTGTGGTGGCCACATTTGGCCTAACCATCATCGTGCTTATTTTCGCCGAGGTCACACCAAAAACGATCGCGGCGTTGCACCCTGAGCGGGTTGCTTTTCCTAGCTCGATCATTTTGAAGCCACTATTGACCATCATGTACCCGTTCGTGGCAACGGTAAACTTCATTACCAATGGTTTCATGCGCATACTTGGGGTTAATCCAAACACCACCATGGGGCAAGATGCCCTAAGTTCTGAAGAGCTGCGCACCGTGGTTAATGAAGCACAATCGATGATTCCAAGCAGTCACCAAGACATGCTTATCAGTATTTTGGATCTGGAAAAAGTAACGGTTGAAGACGTGATGATACCGCGTGCTGAGATCAGCGGTATTGATGTGCAGGACGATATCAAATCGATTATCAAGCAGCTTTCTCAGGCACAATATACCCGTCTACTTCTCTACCGGGGTGAAATCGACGATGCCATTGGTTTCCTTCACGCTCGCGATATCATGCAAATTGTCACCAAGAGCAGCAGTGAAACTGACAAAGCGGAGCTTATTCGGGCCGCGCGAGAAATCTATTTTATTCCAGAAGGCACGCCGTTAAACGTTCAATTATTGAAGTTTCAGCACAACAAAGAGCGGATTGGCCTAGTCGTAGATGAGTATGGTGATATTCAGGGCTTAGTGACGCTGGAAGATATTCTCGAAGAAATCGTTGGCGACTTTACTACTAATATCACGCCTGCTCCGAGTGAGACAGTTAGCGCCCAAGAAGACGGCTCCATTGTGGTCGAGGGCACCGCGAACATTCGTGAGCTGAACAAAGAGATGAACTGGGAATTACCAACTGATGGGCCAAAAACTGTCAGTGGCCTAATTATCGAGTGGCTTGGTGATATTCCGCAACAACCGCTGTGTTTGCGTATTGAAGGTTATGCATTAGAGATTGTCGAAAGTAGCGAAAGTATGGTGAAGCAGGTTCGTTTTCTGCCCCAAGAATCTCATCATCAGGAACAACAAAACCTCTTCACCTAAAGACGTCAAAAGAACAGGTCGATGAACCAGTTCTTCTGTAGGTCTTCCTCACAACGCCGTAGTTGCGCACCATAATTTCCAGCGCGTTGTTTAACGCGTTCTGCGGTGCGCATCAGCCAAGCTTTCGAGCGATAAGTTTGTCGTTTATAGCCGGTCCATCCCTCATGATAGTTGAGATAAAGACCATATGCGTCCCACTTCGACACGCCATTGAGACGATGGCTCTTGTCGATAAACCATCCCATAAAATCAATCGCATCCTCAAATGAGTCGCGCGATGCCCAGCTATTGCCTGTCTCACGTTCGTAATCATCCCACGTCGGCGTTTTCGCTTGCGAATAGCCGTAGGCACTGCTTACGCGCCCCCAAGGGATAATCCATAACAAATAATCGCGTGGCGGCACCGCGTCATGCTTAAAGGAGCTTTCTTGGTACATGATCGCCATCGGGATCTGAATCGGTACCCCCCAGCGCTCCTTCATATCCGCCGCTGCATCATACCAATCAGGTTTTTCGTAGAATATTTCGCACAAGTCGTCGGGTTGTTCAGGCGGCGCCGTGGCGCAGCCCGCTAACCCGAACACCATAACACTGCTTAGCGCGAGCGGTAACCACTTGCTCATGATGCCTCGGACGCTTTCTTACAATCAGCAGCAGTGCACTTGGCTTGCGCAAAGTAATTATCGAGGAAGTCATCAAATGAAGTCCCCTCATCTTGTTGCTCGCGCGCCTCTTGCTCAGCAATGGATGCTTGCGTCCATGCACTGAAATCAGCTTCGCTAAAGTAACGCAACGGCTGCGCTAGCTCTTTTTGATAAGCGCGGGCCAGTCGCATGCCTAAATGACTGTTATCCAGATTTTCTTCACGCATCATTGCCAACATGCGTCCCGACAAGGTTAATTCTGGATTCAGCACCATCTGATAATGCTCTGCGACGGTTTGACTGTAATCATTCTCATCAGGGCCATCCATAAAGCGCGCCAGCGCCTGCAAATCGGCAAAAATATCCTCTAACCAGTCACTGATAGGTCGATCATAGCCATTATCATCTAAGGTTAAGCGCGGGTTACGGCCATCTAACACGACTTTATTGAAATTCTTTTCTGTTACTTGCTGAGCATCCCAGTCGAGCGATGGGCTGTCATTGAGTAAACAATAAAGCAGGAGCAAGTCGAGCATACGAATTTGCTTGGCGCTGATACCGATCGGACTAAACGGGTTAACATCAAGCGCGCGTACTTCAATGTATTCAACACCACCGCGCTCTAACGCTTGCGTAGGAGTTTCGCCACTTTGAGCTACGCGTTTCGGGCGAATCGGCGAGTAAAATTCGTTTTCAATTTGCAAAATATTACTGTTCAACTGACGGTACTCAGTTTCACCGTTTGCATTTTTTTCTTTCACGCCGATTTTAGCAAAGCGCTGAGAGGGAGTTGTAATCGCACGGCGTAACCGCGTGACATAATCGGTCAGTGAATTATAAGTGATTTGTAAATCCGCTTGTTCTTTATTGGTGTAACCTAAATCGCTCATTCGCAGCGAAGTTCCATACTCGCGATACACAGTTCCCTTGCCGAGCGATTTCAACTCAAGGGTGCTATCGGCATGCTGCAAAAACGATTGGCAAATCGCTGGCGAGGCACCGAATAAATAAGGTATCACCCAGCACACACGCTTGTAATTGCGAATCAAACCGAAATAGCGTTGCGAGATATAGTCGGCATCCAGTGCCACACCATCTTCTGCCGCTAAAGCTTCCCACATGCTTTGCGGTACCGAGAAGTTGAAATGAACCCCTGAAATGATTTGCATACCGCCACCGTAGCGATAGGTTAAGCCACGGCGGTAGAGGTTCTTCATGCGACCACTATGGGAGCTACCATAACGCGCGATATGGATGTCCTGTTCATCGCCTACAAAGCAAGGCATGCTTAACGGCCACATAAGCTCATCACCCATGTAGCGATAGGTGTAACTATGAATATCCGTCAGCTGATCCAAGGTCACCTGAATATCACTGGCGACAGGCGTTATAAACTCTAACAACATCTCGGCGTAATCAGTCGTGATATGCGGATGCGTAAGGGTTTTACCCAGTGCTATAGGGTGGGTGGTGGCGGCTAAGCGCCCTTCTGGAGTAATACGAAGACACTCACGCTCGATACCCCGCTGGATACGTTTTAATGCCTTTAAATCCGTTTGGGATTGCAAGTGCTCGAGCGACTTCAACAGTGTTGTTTGCAAACTCAGTCCTGCCTTTGGCTACATAGGTATTAGATGATGCAAAGCTTACTGTTTCTAGCGCCAAACGTCCATGCTGATGAGATAATTTGGCGATTGCATGCGCCCGTGGCATGATATTTAGCAACTTTTCTGGCAATTGGAAGTGTATGGCAAACAACGATAACAGCTCCAAGGATTTTGCCGAGCTAAAACAAGCGATCGCAGCCGCCGAAGCTGCAAACCGTGCCAAAGGTGAGTTCTTGGCCAATATGAGTCACGAAATCCGCACCCCGATTAATGCTATTCTCGGGATGACACAGTTGTGCCTAAAAACAGAACTAAGTGATAAGCAATACGGTTATTTGAAATCTATTGAAGGCTCTTCCAAGATCCTTTTAGGTATTATCAATGACCTTTTAGACTTTTCTAAGTTAGAAGCGAACAAATTAACCATTGAGTCGATTCCTTTCGACCTGGAGGAGGTTCTGCGCAACCTCGCCGATCTCTTCGCCTATCGAGCACATGATAAGAATCTAGAATTTATCATCAATTTACCACCCAACCTTCCCACTCATTTAATCGGCGATCCGCTGCGACTTAATCAAGTTCTGGTTAATCTCGTGAGTAATGCGATTAAATTCACAGAACATGGTGAAGTGGTCGTATCCGTAACAAAATTAGACCAAACCGAGAGTCACCTTTTCTTACGACTTTCAGTGACTGATACCGGTATCGGCATGGACGAAGAGCAACGACATAAGCTGTTCCAAGCTTTTACCCAAGCAGATACTTCGACAACGCGCAAATACGGTGGTACCGGCCTTGGCCTAGCGATTAGCCAACGCATCGTGAAATTGATGAATGAACATGGTATCGGAGTTACCAGTAGCAAGGGACAGGGCACAACCTTTTTCATTGAATTACAACTCCCATTGCAACAACCTCAGCAACCGCGCATTCCGCCAAACGTCATGGCCGAGCTTGCGGCGCAGCGAGTGATGATCGTAGAAGACAATCTCACCACGCGTGAAATGCTCAACGATCTACTACGCAGTCTGCAAATTGACGTTGAGAGTTTTCGTACTGCTGAAGAAGCCATGCAACGGCACCAAGCAATGCCTTTCGCCGCAGCCATCATCGATTGGCAACTCCCCGGCATGAGTGGTCTGGAACTGTGCCAGCAACTACTAAACAAGGATCAAGCGTTAAAGTGTATTTTAGCCACCAGTTATCACGCCACTGAACTTATCGATAAAGCGCGCGAATACGGTGTCCAAGGCCACTTATTAAAGCCCTACACCAGTCACGCGGTGATACGTGAACTAAGCTCAGTGCTCGCGTTACATGCGCAACCGCAACAAACCAACCACGATGGCGCGTTATCTGGGCTAGAGGGTACACGAGTATTACTCGTTGAAGATAACGATATCAACCAACATATCGCCAAAGAGATGCTCGAGCACCTTGGTTTTCAGGTCGACCTCGCACAACACGGTGGCGAAGCTATTGAACTCGTCGAACAACACGCTTATGGCGTGGTTCTGATGGATATTCAGATGCCGGTCATGGATGGTTACCGCGCTGCGAGAGAAATTCGTTCACGCTTTGCCTATGAACAATTACCGATTATCGCAATGACCGCAAATAGCGCTAGTGAAGATGTCGAACAATCATTGGCAGCAGGCATGCAAGACCATATTGCGAAACCGATTGACGAAGCGAAGCTAAAATCAGCTTTAGAGAAATGGTGTCGACGTGACCGCCAAGTGTCGCAAACAACAGTAACGCCAACCGTTGCTACCGAGAAAAAGCAGCGTTACCCACGTCACCATGATATTGATTTTCAAACCGCACTCACGCGACTGAACCATAATATTGTCTTGTACGTTGACTTAGTAGCACGTTTACAAGAAAGCTATCAAGAAGCACCGCAACGGGTCGTCGACTTCCTCAGTAAAGGGCAACATGAAGAGGCGCGGCGTTACTTTCATACCCTAAAAGGTGCAGCGGCAAATCTTGGCCTATCAGGAATTGAAAAGCTTGCAGCACAGCTCGAGTCGGCGATGAAAAATGCCGAACTTGATCAGGTTGCTGACCATATTACACGCTTACGCCCCATGCTCGAACAAGCGCAGCTTGCGGCAACGGACCTTCAACTTTGGGTGGAACGTCAATGATTCGATTTTTATTTCTTATACCGCTCGTGCTTGGCTTAATTTGGTGGCTCTACCTTCGTGCCAACGGTTACAGCCTCAAACAAGGGCGCAAAGGATTTCTTTACATCTTAGTTGTAAGTGTTTTTATTGCCGCCGTTTACACGCTTTTACTTTGGGTATCAGGGCGCCAATTTTAGCGCCCTCCTCAACCAGCAAGCAGCAGCTTTAGTTAGCCCACCAATGCCAACAAAATGCCGGCCGCTACTGCTGAGCCCAGCACGCCGGCCACATTTGGCCCCATCGCGTGCATAAGCAAAAAGTTGCTTTGGTTGGCATCAAGACCGACTTTATTAACAACCCGAGCTGCCATCGGAACCGCCGAGACACCTGCAGCACCGATGAGTGGGTTGATCGGCGTTTTGCTGAAACGCGCCATTAACTTCGCCATCAATACGCCAGACGCAGTACCGATACTAAAGGCCACAGCGCCTAGCGCCAGGATACCCAAGGTTTCCACGGTGAGGAATTCACTCGCAGAAAGTTTTGAGCCGACCGCCAAGCCGAGAAAAATGGTCACGATGTTAATCAACTCGTTCTGCGCAGTTTTACTTAACCGCTCAACGACACCCGCTTCACGCATTAAATTACCTAGGCAAAACATACCGACTAGAGGCGTTGCCGTCGGCAAGAATAATAAGGTTAAGAATAACACCGCCAACGGGAAGAGAATTTTCTCACGCCGCCCTACTTGGCGCAGTTGCTCCATACGCACCGAACGCTCTTCTTTGGTCGTTAAGAGCTTCATAATCGGTGGCTGAATAATTGGCACCAACGCCATATAGGAATAAGCTGCTACGGCAATTGCTCCGAGTAAGTCGGGACTTAAGCGGGACGCAAGAAAAATCGCTGTCGGCCCATCAGCACCGCCAATAATCGCTATTGCTGCCGCATCTTGCATACTGAACTCGAAACCAGGAATGGCGTTCAGTGCGATGGCACCGAATAAGGTAGCAAAAATACCGAATTGCGCTGCGGCCCCCAGAATAAGTGTGCGCGGGTTCGCCAACAACGGACCGAAGTCGGTCATCGCGCCAACTCCCATAAAAATGAGAAGCGGGAAAACGCCGGTATCGATTCCTACCACATAAATGTAATAGAGAATGCCACCTGGTTCGGTAAAGCCCGCAAGCGGGATATTGGCAAGAATTGCACCGAAACCAATCGGCAACAGTAACAAGGGCTCAAACTTCTTACGAATGGCCAAATACAGCAACAATGCACCGACGCCCATCATCACTGCTTGCTGCCAAGTAAATGCCGATAGTGCAGTGCTCTGCCAAAGAGTTGTCCATCTCTCCATGCTGCTTTACTCCAACGTTAACAGGGCATCACCAACGGCTACACTGTCACCCTCTTTGGCGAAAATCTCGGCCACAGTGCCAGCGCGATCAGCTTTAATGTCGGTTTCCATTTTCATCGCTTCGAGGACGATCAGCACATCGCCTTCATTCACTTGCTGGCCGGCTTTTACCACCACTTTAAATACATTGCCAGCCAAAGGCGCTGCCACTTCTTCGCCATCGCTGTTGCTGGGCTGTCCTGCATCACTCGGAGCTTGCTCAGAGGCACTTACCGTGCCGGCAGGGCCCACTTCGACATTAAACACTTTTCCGTCTACTTTAACGCTGTACGCTGCAGCTTTCCCGGTTGCCGCGGCAGGTTTACTTGTAGTCGGCGTACTATCTGCTGATTCCGCTGTTGGAACCGGCTCGAAGGCATCCGGGTTATCACGGTTCTCGAGAAATTTAAGGCCAATTTGTGGGAACAGTGCATAGGTCAGCACATCATCGACTTCGTGCTTAGCAAGCCGCAATTTTTTCTCTTTGGCATGCGCACGCAACTCACCTGTCAGTTTATCCATTTCGTCATCAATCAAGTCAGCTGGTCGGCAGGTGATGGGCTCATCACCGTCCAGAACACGTTGCTGCAGATCTTCGTTCACTGGCGCTGCGGTGGCCCCATATTCGCCGCGTAAAACACCTTTGGTCTCTTTCGAAATCGACTTATAGCGTTCACCACTTAGTACATTCAAGACCGCTTGCGTGCCAACTATCTGCGAGGTTGGGGTTACCAATGGGATATAGCCGAGGTCTTCACGCACACGAGGAATTTCCGCTAAGACTTCGTCGAACTTTTCAACCGCGCCTTGCTCACGTAATTGATTCTCCATGTTGGTCAACATACCGCCTGGTACTTGGGCCAAGAGAATACGCGCATCAACGCCTTTCAGTGAGCCTTCAAATTTCGCATATTTCTTGCGTACATCGCGGAAGTAACTGGCAATGTCTTCAAGCTTTTCTAAATCCAAACCAGTATCACGCTCGGTACCCTCAGTCATAGCAACAATGGTTTCTGTTGCCGAATGTCCGTAAGTCATACTCATGGAGGAAATGGCCGTATCAAGCATGTCGATACCAGCATCGATAGCCTTCTGGTAAGTTGCTGTGCTGAGGCCAGTCGTGGCGTGACATTGCATGGCAATAGGTAGATCCGTTGCCTTCTTCAAGGCCGTCACCAGCTCATACGCAGCTTGGGGCCGCAATAGACCTGCCATATCTTTGATGAACAACGAATCACAACCAAGGTCGGCCAATTCTTCCGCCATAGCGACCCACTTATCGAGGGTGTGCACAGGGCTGACAGTGTAAGCTAAGGTTCCTTGTGCATGGCCGTCCACTTCTTTTGCCGCTTTTATGGCTGTCTGCAAGTTGCGGACATCGTTCATGGCATCAAAAATACGAAACACATCCACGCCATTCTCTTTCGCGCGCTCGACAAAGCGGCGCACTACATCATCAGCATAATGGCGGTAGCCAAGAAGGTTTTGACCACGTAATAGCATCTGTTGTGGCGTCTTTGGCATCGCCTTTTTTAGCTCACGAATACGCTCCCATGGATCTTCACCAAGGTAACGAATACAGGCATCAAAGGTAGCGCCTCCCCATGACTCCATTGACCAGTAGCCTACATTATCAAGCTGCTCGGCAATAGGTAACATGTCGTCGAGGCGCATGCGCGTCGCAAGTAACGATTGGTGTGCATCACGCAACACTAATTCCGTGAGCTGCAGTGGTTTTGACATCTTAGACTCCTTCCCTAACTGATTCGTTATTCGTTGTTCGTTATTAGTTAGTCGTTATTCGTGTTCGCGGCGGTAGGTATGAACGGCTGCGGATATCGCGGCTAAGCGTTGCTTGTCGGTGGCAGCTTCGCTGGTTGGGGGTCGCCTGCTTGGAGATGATACTGGCAAGGGTTCATCGGTCGCGGCAACGCGACGCAAAAGTCCCATAGCGAAGAGTAACAGGGTGAGAAACAAAAACACCGTTACCATGCCAGTGAGCATAATTGTGAATGCTTCAGAGAGTTGTTGTTCCATTGCGCACCTGCTCGTTAAACCATAAGAATAAGCGTAACTGAAAAGCAGAATAACACAACTTTCGAGGCAGAAAGTCTAGGTAAGCAATATAGGAAGTATAAATCTGATAAATGGCGCGCTCGGGAGGACTCGAACCTCCAACCGCCTGGTTCGTAGCCAGGTACTCTATCCAGTTGAGCTACGAGCGCACTATCGGTAATGACTTGCTTTCAAAACTATGTTTGCAATGGCGCGCTCGGGAGGACTCGAACCTCCAACCGCCTGGTTCGTAGCCAGGTACTCTATCCAGTTGAGCTACGAGCGCGTTGCAAAATTACAAATGGCGGTGAGGGAGGGATTCGAACCCTCGATAGAGCTACAAACCCTATACTCCCTTAGCAGGGGAGCGCCTTCAGCCACTCGGCCACCTCACCGCTTACTTGTGGCGTTGCATTCTAATGGCACAGCCAACAATGTCAATTGATTTTTTCTGTAATCCGTATCGTTTGTGGGAATTTTGAACATCTCGAGCAAATTTCCCGCAGAACACGGTGTTTTAGGATATTACAGACAAAAAAAGCTGATGAAGACTCATCAGCTTTCTCGACAGGAAAACATTATTCGGATGAGTCAGACTTATCCTGATGCTCCGCCTGAATTCTCATATAGATTTCTTCTCGGTGTACCGAGACATCCTTGGGCGCATTGACACCAATCCGCACTTGGTTCCCTTTTACACCCAATACCGTGACTGTGACCTCGTCTCCGATCATCAAGGTCTCACCCACTCGACGGGTTAAGATCAACATGTTACCTGCTCCTTCCCTACTTTTTATGTGTGGGCATCCTTGAGAAACTCCACACGACCAGCCTGATTTGAATTCTATTATGATGGTGCATGATTTATCACCAACTGTCATGCAACTCTCATTCTAGCAAGGAACTTTCGACCTTGACAGCACGAATACGGGTATCTAACTCCGGCCTCATGTTGTTTATCGCAGCAATTCCTCAATTCGACGCTCGGCTGCTGCTAGCGCAGCAGGTATCTTTCCTGCATCACTACCACCGGCTTGCGCCATATCAGGTCGTCCGCCTCCTTTGCCACCTACTTCTCCAGCGGCGCAATTGACAACGTCTCCGGCTTTAACTTTAGCAGTTAAGTCCTTGGTTACGCCAACAATTAAGCTCACTTTATCATCAGCGGCTACAGCTAAGACCACAATGCCACTACCAAGTTGGTTCTTAAGATCATCGACCATTCCTCGTAGTGCCTTGCTTTCTACGCCATCGAGAGAGGCCAAGATCACTTTATGACCAGCGATTTCTTTCGCATTCTCGACTAAGCTACCACCCGCCTGCGATGCCATTTGTTGCTGTAGGTCCGCAATGGTACGTTCAAGTTCTTTATGGCGCTGCAATTGTTGCTGAATGCGCTCAGGTAGCTGAGCAGGATCCGCTTTCAGCAAGCTCGCACTGCTACGTAAAAGCTGCTCTTGCTGCTGTGCATACTGCAATGCAGCCAGTCCTGTCACCGCATCGATACGACGCACCCCTGATGCGATGCCGGCTTCACTGACAATGCGAAAACTACCAATATCGCCGGTGCGGGCAACGTGTGTGCCACCGCAAAGCTCCATCGAATAGTCGCCCATGCGCACAACACGGACATCGTCATCGTATTTTTCGCCAAACAACGCCATCGCGCCAGCTTCTTTCGCTTCTTCGATTGGCATTACAGCAGTAGTTAGCTCAAGGTTCGCTACAATTTGCTCATTCACTTGTTGTTCAATTACCGCAATTTCATCTACGGTCATTGCAGCAAAGTGCGAGAAGTCAAAGCGCAAGCGCTCGGCGCTTACCAAACTACCTTTTTGCGTTACGTGCTCGCCAAGAATATTGCGTAGCGCAGCGTGAACTAGATGGGTTGCACTATGATTGCGCTTCACCGCAGCACGGCGTTCAGCATCGATTTGAGCCTGTACTTCATCACCGACCTTCAGCGCTACCTCGGCATGGCCATGATGCGCGATGGCCTTACCAATATACTTGGTATCGGTGACGACGAACTCACCGCCGTTAACAGTTAAGCGGCCAATATCACCAATTTGACCACCGCTTTCGGCGTAAAAAGGTGTTTGTGACAGCACCACAACGCCTTGCTGACCGGGCTCAAGCTCTTCTACCAACTTACCATCAGCAAAAAGCTCAACGATGTTACTTTGTCCAGCAACGTCATTGTACCCAGTAAACTCACTGCGCTGGCTGGACTTTAGCCGCTCATTGTAATCAACGCCAAATTGCGAAGCCTGTTGCGCTCGTTTACGTTGCGCAGCCATTTCTTTGTCAAAGCCCTCAACGTCAATGGTCAGCTCTTTTTCACGAGCAATATCAGCGGTTAAATCGACTGGGAAACCGTAGGTATCATAAAGCTTGAAAACCACGTCGCCAGGAATGACCGAGCCGTTCAGATGATCCAAGGTATCTTGCAGAATAGCCAAACCACGCTCAAGGGTTTTGCCAAACTGCTCTTCTTCACGCAGTAACGCGTCACTAATGACTTTTTCTTTTTCGACGAGCTCAGGATATGCCGCGCCCATTTGCTCGAGTAGAGCTGGAACTAGTTTATGGAAGAAAGTTCCTTGGGCGCCCAGCATATTGCCATGCCGTACGGCACGGCGAATAATGCGACGCAACACATAACCACGGCCCTCGTTGGAAGGCTGCACACCATCAGCAATTAAGAAACTGCACGAACGAATGTGGTCCGCGATAACGCGCAACGATTTACTATCTAAAGCGTCTGTACCGATAATTTTTGCGGCAGCTTTAATCAACGCTTGGAACAAATCGATTTCATAATTGCTATGCACGTGCTGAAGCACTGCGGCAATCCGTTCAAGCCCCATCCCCGTGTCGACCGATGGCTTCGGTAACGGATCTAAAGTACCGTCGGCTTGACGGTTGTATTGCATGAAAACAAGATTCCAGATTTCGATGTAACGATCACCATCTTCTTCAGGTGTTCCTGGTGGTCCACCCCATACTTCTTCACCGTGGTCATAGAAAATCTCGGAACAAGGCCCGCAAGGTCCAGTATCCCCCATGGCCCAGAAGTTATCTTTCTCACCAATGCGCGAGATGCGGTCTTCCGGTACGCCAATTTCTTTTGCCCAAATATCGTAGGCTTCATCGTCCTCGGTAAACACCGTTACCCAAAGCTTTTCTTTCGGTAATTGCAATACACCGGTAAGAAATTCCCATGCGTACTCAATAGCTTCGCGCTTGAAGTAGTCACCAAAGCTAAAGTTACCCAACATTTCAAAGAAAGTGTGGTGGCGCGCGGTATAGCCAACGTTCTCTAAGTCGTTATGTTTACCGCCGGCACGTAGGCAGCGCTGTGATGAGGTGGCGCGGTTGTAATCACGCTTCTCGTCACCCAGGAAAACATCTTTAAACGGCACCATACCCGCGTTGGTAAACAACAAAGTGGGGTCGTTTCCTGGAATCAACGATGCTGAAGGCACACGATGGTGACCTCGCTCAGCAAAATAAGACAAAAACGCTTCACGGATTTGCGCGCTGGTCATACTCATATGAACACTTTCCTACTACAACTTGTCGGGGTGAAAATTCGTTTAATTAGCGCGCAAGACTACCACGATTGTCAGCTTTCGACTAGTCTGCAAAAGCATCCGCGTGCATAGCTAGCGCCCTTTTTATCTCGTCGAATCGAAAGCCTCGATTGAGTAAATGACGCATCACTTTATCGCGCTCTTTTGCCGATTGCGGGGGTTGTTCGCCGAGCTTTTTACAGAGCCTTTCATAACAAAGCTCAACCCAATCGGGACTAGCGGCGGTCACAGCCGCCTGCAATAACTCTTCATCGATACCTTTGCTCGCCGCTTTGGCTTTAATTTTTAGCCAACCGTTGCCGCCCAATAATGCTTGCCTGAGCCATATTTCGGTGTAGCGCTTATCAGACTGCCAACCATGCTCTTGCGCTTTTGCTAGCGCTTGCCGTATGACCTTGTCACTAAACTCCCGTTGACGCAGTTTTTGCTTCAACTCGAACGCACTATGCTCACGCCGCCCAAGCAAGCGCACGACCACTTCATCGGCTTGTAATTGTTCTTCAGCTTCAGACATTTCGTTCACCATGGAATTTTTTCCTTAGTCTACACTCTATAACTACAACTGTTGAGCGCCAAATGTGTGCTCTATCTCTTAAAGAAAAGGAAGTTTTATGCGTTATTTGAGTTCAGTTATCCTTGCCCTTGGAGCCCTAACCCTTATTGGCTGTCAACCGGTCACTCCCAACCAGTCGACTCACGATGACACCCTTTCGGTGTCAACCTCAGCGAGTGTGCAAGCAGTACCCGATCGCGTACAGTTAACGGTAAACGTCGAACGTACAGGTATGGATATCCCAGCGCTTAAGGCTGAAGTCGATAGCATTACCGCGGGGCTGATTCAGCAACTAAAGAAGCAGAATGTGGCAGAAACAGCCATTCAATCTCATGCCCTACGCGTGTACCCGCAACATCGCTACGATGAAGGCGAGCAAAAGCTGGTCGGCTATCAAGTGAACCGTCGTCTGGTGGTCGACTTCGGATCCATTGACCAGCACGCCGAGTTTCTCGAGTTTGCCCTTAACAATGGGGTGCAACGCGTGGATGAGCCCGTTTTCAGCGTAAGTAACGCCGAAGAACTCTATCAACAAGCCTTAACCGAAGCGATTCGCCTAGCGCGGTCTAAAGCGGAGCGCATGGCAAACGCTGCAGGTGTATCGCTGCAAGGTGTTCAAAGTATACAAGAAAGTTCGCAGCAAGCGCCGATGGTGCGGTACCGTGTCGCGCAAGCAGCCATGTCCGATTCGGTCAGTTTACCTGGCCAGCAAAGCATTGAAGCACGGGTAGCGATTGTCTATACCTTAACCGAGCAGTGAATTCGGTAGAACTAAACTCACGCAATGGGGGCCCCCGCCGCCACGGATGAACTCCGTGGCGTCAACCGCGACAACGTTTAAGTCACTAAACATTTCTCTTACTTGAGAGAGCGCCAAGGCGTTTGAGTCCGCACAACTCGAGTGTTGAAATTGTGGTACCACGATAGCTTCTGGCAAGCGAATCATATTGACGTAACTTGCCAAGCTTGGCGCCTGCCCTCTTACGCGCACGCCTTCGCGCCGTTGTACATCGTAGAATAATTCAACCTTATCTATCACCGCTTGGCATGGCGGCAACTCCAGCCAGCGATACGCTTGCGCCCAGGCTTGTTGGCGCAGCTTCAACACTTCGTTATTCCACTCAGGATCATTTACCGACTGTGCATAGACAATAACGTCCGGCCCCATAAATTGGATTTGGTTGTCCACGTGGCCGGCCGTCTCGTCAGCGCGCAAAACCGTCTCTATCCAGATAATACGGGTTAAACCCAGCCGTGCTTGTAGCACGCGCTGTAGCTCGCGCCTCCGCCACTGGGGGTTGCGCTGTTGCAGGCTTGCAGCGTGAACGAAAGCGGTTCCTGCGCCATCATGACTGAGCATCCCCCCCTCAAAAATAAACGGCAGACGCCGCAAGGCTAGGCGGCAGTGGTGGCTGAGTCGCTGCGCCATCCGCTGGTCGCGTTGATGCACACTGTGTAAACCTTGCCAGCCATCAAATTCTGCTGCTACCGCATGTATGCGCTCGGCTGAAACAACAAAATGAGGCCCATAATCGCGTAGCCAAATATCGTCATAGCTAAGTGGAAACCAGCCTAACGTCTGCGGGAGTTGTGGTATGGCTTGTTGTATTTGCGGTGGGTGAATGCCCAGAGATACGGGGTGATAGGGGGCGATACGCTGTACCATTTGCAGCATGGTTTGCTGCGCGTGCCAAGCATTGGCACGCCAGACGTCATTTCGATAGGGCCACAGTGCCAGCAGCGGACCCTGCAGCTGCCAGTCGGCCAGTAGGGTCATTTGCGTGTGCGTTGTTTCGCGTTTTGAATACGTTTCGCTTGACTACGACGCGCGCGGGCATAGCGTTTCTGCCGTGATTCTTGCTTGCGCGGGTCAATAAAGGTGCGTTCTTCCGCAGGGAGTCCTACCAGCTCACGCAGGTAATTAATTTGGCTCAGAGGTAACTCGCCCCAGCCACTTTGCGGTAACCCTTGTTCAAGGTTGATATTGCCGTAGCGTACTCGCATCAGACGACTGACAGTTACACCTTGCGATTCCCATAAACGTCGCACTTCACGGTTACGCCCCTCGGTCAACACCACGCGGAACCACTGATTCATACCTTCACTATGGGCGCCGCCGGTACGTTTGACCTCTTTAAAAGCAGCTGGACCATCTTCAAGTTGCACGCCCTTGGTAAGCTTACGCAACATGACGTCGGTCACTTCACCAAATACACGTACAGCATACTCACGCTCAATTTGATGACCAGGATGCATAAGCCGATTCGCTAATTCACCATCAGTGGTGAATAACAACAGGCCTGAAGTGTTCACATCCAGTCGTCCTACCGCAACCCAGCGCGCGCCTTGCACACGAGGTAAGCGATCATAGACCGTTGGCCGCCCTTCGGGATCTTTGCGGGTACACATCTCGCCTTCTGGCTTGTGATACATTAGCACCCGACAAACGACATCTTCCGGCGGCTTGATCGCTACTTCGCGCCCGTCAATACGAACCTTCGCGTCACCATCGATACGTTCGCCTAGACTGGCGATTTGGCCATTCACACTAATCCGACCGGCAGCAATCATTGCTTCTAGCTCGCGACGCGAGCCATGACCTGATCGGGCAAGTACTTTTTGTAACTTTTCACTCATTGGGCGTTTTCACTCTCTTTTGGCGCTGTCTCAGCGTTTGTGGCCTTTGTGGGGGGCTCTGGTATCGCAGGTAACTCAGCTAAATCGGTTAAATTAAAATAGTCCAAAAACTCATTGGTCGTGGCGTAGAGTTGCGGACGTCCTGGTACTTCTCGGTGCCCCACAACCTTTACCCAACCCCGCTCTTGCAAGGTTTTCATTATTTGTGAACTGACACTTACCCCACGAATTTCTTCAATGTCTCCACGCGTTATCGGCTGCCGGTAGGCTATTAATGCCAACGTTTCCAATAATGCCTGCGAGTAACGCGGTGGTTTTTCTTGCCAGAGGCCGGCGATTATACCACCTAATTCCGCGCGCGTCTGAAATCTATAACCGGACGCAACACGCTGCAGTTGTACTCCGCGTTCCTGATAATCCTGTTGCAGCTCGTCGATGGTTTCACGCACTTGTTTGCGGCTCACATCGCGGCCGTGCTCCAGCAAATAGTCACATAGCTGCGCAATACTCAGGGGGGCTTCCGCAACAAACAGAAGCGCTTCCAGTAATTGTTTAAGCTGTTGTTTCTGCATAAACCTGTCCACGCGTTGAAATATGGATTTCACTGAAAGCATCGACTTGTACAACCTCAATCAACGCTTCTTTGACGAGTTCGAGCACTGCAAGAAAACTCACGACAACGCCCTGTTTGCCTTCCGCCGCAGTAAAGAGATCCGCAAAACGCAAACGCTGCTGACCTTGTAACATATCGAGGATACGGCTCATACGCTCACGGGTTGAAAGTTTCTCTCGTTGTACCTGATGATGATGTTGCAACTCGGCTTGCGCTAATGCTTGCGCAAAAGCCACCGCCAACTCAGCTAGCGCGATATCAGGGAGTTGTTGCTGTACATATTCTTTTGCGTCGGTTTCGGCATGCACGACAAAGTGGTCACGTCCTGCTTGCGGGAGCTCGTCCAAATAACCGGCGCCTTGCCGAATTGCTTCATACTCCTGCAAACGACGGACAAGCTCGGCGCGCGGGTCAATCTCATCGTCTTCGTCAGCGGGAGGCCTTGGCAATAACATACGACTTTTTATTTCCGCCAACATCGCCGCCATTACCAGATAGTCAGCAGCCAGCTCAAGCTTTAGCTCCTTCATCATGTCTACGTATTCCATATATTGCTTGGTGATAGGCAATATGGGTAACTCGGTTATTTCTAACTTTTGTCGCCGAATCAAATAAAGAAGTAAATCCATCGGGCCAGAAAAGCTTTCCAAAATAAGCTCTAAGGCATCCGGCGGGATGTAAAGATCTTCGGGCTTTTCGACAACCGGTTCGCCGCGCACAAAACCAAGCGGTAAAGATTGTTGTTGTGGGGCTGCGGCTTTTGCGTCCATAGCTACTTAGCTGTACCTACTGTTGAAACGGCGTGGGGTCACCTGAACCTACGCGCGTCACTACGATATCACCGTCTGCAAGGTCAACTACCGTGGTTGGCGCCTCACCGCGGTGCTCACCATCGATGATACCGTCGACTTGTGTTTCAAGTTTATCTTGAATTTCATAGGGATCAGATTCGGCAAAATCATTATCACCGAGCACTAAACTAGTCGACATAAGCGGCTCACCCAAAGTATCCAGTAAGGCCATCGTAATCGGATCGTCGCTAACCCGAATACCGATAGTTTTGCGCTTCGGATTCATTAATCGTTTGGGGACTTCTTTGGTCGCTTTAAGAATAAAAGTGTAAGGACCAGGCGTGTTGTTCTTTAAGAGCCGAAAAGCAATGTTATCGACGCGGGCATATGTAGATAGCTCTGATAAATCACGGCACATCAAGGTGAAGTTATGATTTTTGTCGATGTCACGAATGCGGCAAATTCGCTCGAGCGCATTTTTATCACCAATGCGACAGCCAATGGCGTACCCTGAATCCGTTGGGTATACCAATATCCCGCCTTGTCTTACCACTTGTACGGCTTGCTCTATCAGGCGTTGTTGCGGGTTTTCTGGATGAATCGCAAAGTATTGACTCATAACTTGTTACTAGCTCGATTTTAGGGGTGTGTCCATGTCTCCCATATTGGCACAGTGTCTGGTGGTAGACAAAGGTTTTTGCCTAGTTCCCGCCACGGTCGTGGACCATGGAAGTCGGACCCAGCCGAGGCTGCCAAGCCGATTTCACGCGCCATCGTCGCTAACGCCAAACGATCGCCGGGGCGTTGTTGACTGATTGCGACTTCGACGCCATCCACACCACTCTCTTTACTGTCACGTAACAGCCGTCGTAACCACTTATTACTCAGTTGGTATGCGTGAGGATGAGCAATCACAGCCTTACCGCCGGCAGCCTGGACCGCGCACGCAGCATCTGCCAATGAGCACCAATCTGTCGCAATATAAGCTTGTTGACCTTTCCCTAAATAGCGCCGAAATGCCGATTCTATGTCTTTCACCCAGCCTTGCTCAACCAGCGCATCAGCGAGGTGCTTTCGGGTTGGCATGGTCAACTCGGCTGCTAATGGCGGGGTAACATCTATGCCAGCCTTGTGCAGCTTGGCTAACATTGCCTCGTAGCGCTGTTGGCGCATGGTTTGTTGTTGTTTGAGTAAGTTCACCAGGGCAGGATGTGTAATTTCGACATTTAAACCTACCAAATGGATCTCGAAGGCCTCCCAACGACAGGTAATTTCCACCCCAGGGATCAGGTGCAAAGGTAATTCCTGCGCGGCAATCGCCTGCTCCGCTGCCGTGATACCAGCGGTGGTATCGTGGTCGGTCAGCGCTAGGTGGGTGACACCATGAGCGGCGGCACGTGCCACTAACTCTGCTGGAGCAAGTTCGCCATCAGAATAATGACTATGGCAGTGCAAATCGTATAACTTTTCCCCGGCGTTGGGTTCGAAACGCTGTTGCTGTTCAGACATTACAATGCCGCCGCCAATTCTGCACCCTGACGAATGGCACGTTTTGCATCTAACTCGGCCGCGACGTCTGCACCGCCAATCAGGTGAACGCTTTGTCCTGCCTGTTGCAATTCTTCTTGCAACTCGCGCAATGGCAATTGCCCCGCACAGATAACCACATTATCTACTGGCAACAGTTGCTCGTTACCATCGATCTCGATCCACAATCCTTGATCATCAACCTTTTTATAGGTGACGCCTGCGAGCATCTGTACACCTTTTTTCTTCAATGTTGCTCGATGCACCCAGCCTGAAGTTTTGCCAAGACCTTTACCTACTTTGCTCGTTTTGCGTTGTAACAACCATACTTCTCGCGACGTTGATTCTGCTTTGGGTTTTGTTAATGCGCCGCGGGCCGCATAAGCTTTATCGACACCCCAGATTTCGTTCCATTCTTCGGCATCAAGAGTCGGCGAATGCTCCGTGGTAATGTACTCGGCCACATCAAAGCCAATGCCGCCGGCACCAATCAAAGCTACCTTTGGACCAAGCTTTTTATGATCTCGTAATACATCAAGATAGCCCACTACCTTCGGGTGTTCCGCGCCAGCAAAGTCAACTTGGCGCGGCACTACACCGGTCGCTAGCACCACTTCGTCAAATTTTTCCGCGACAAGTGACGCAGCTGTTTGCCGACTGTTCAAATGGACATGCACACCGGTGTCGGCGAGACGCTTATCGAAATAGCGTAACGTTTCATGAAACTCTTCTTTACCAGGAATTTGTTTAGCATAGTTAAACTGCCCGCCAATGCAGTTACTGCCATCATACAAATGCACTTCGTGCCCTCGCTCCGCCGCGTAACAGGCAAAGGCCAGACCCGCCGGCCCGGCTCCAACTACGCCAATGCGTTTGCCCGATTGCGCGGGCTGCATTACCAACTCGGTTTCATAGCAGGCTTGAGGATTCACTAAGCAGCTCGCCCGCTTGTTTTCAAATACATGGTCTAAACAAGCTTGGTTACAGGCGATGCACGTATTAATACGATCTGCCTTGTCCGCCGCTGCCTTTGCAACAAAATCAGCGTCAGCAAGCAAAGGGCGAGCCATGGATACCATATCGGCTTCGTTACTAGCGAGAATCTTTTCGCCGATTTCTGGGGTATTGATGCGATTAACTGCAACCACTGGAATCGAAACTTGCTCTCGGACACGTGCGGTGATCCAGCTAAAAGCGCCACGCGGCACAGAGGTAACAATCGTCGGAACGCGCGCTTCGTGCCAACCAATCCCACTGTTAATCAAGGTTGCTCCGGCCGCTTCGATCTGTTTGGCTAAACTGATCACTTCTTCGTACTCGTGGCCTTCTGGCACCAGATCAAGCATCGACAAGCGATAAATAATAATGAAATCATTGCCGACTGCCGCACGGACTGCCTTCATAATTTCCAAAGCGAAGCGTGCACGGTTTTCAAACGAGCCACCCCAGCGATCGGTGCGCTTATTGGTGCGTGGGCATAAAAATTGGTTAATCAAATAACCTTCTGAGCCCATCACTTCGACCCCGTCGTAACCCGCTTTCTGAGCTAACTTGGCGCAGCGTGCAAAGTGTTTAATCGTGGTGAGAATTTGACGTTCTGACATCGCCTTTGGCGTGAACGGCGAGATCGGCGCTTTCAATTTGCTTGGCGCCACCGCAAACGGGTGATACGCATAGCGACCGGTATGCAAAATTTGCAGACATATCTTGCCATCATGCTTGTGCACCGCATCCGTAATCTTACGATGTTTGGCAACGTGCCATGGACGGCTTAACTCAGAACCAAAAGGCTGCACTCGGCCGCGAAAGTTGGGGCTAATCCCTCCCGTAACGATAAGACCGACACCACCTTTGGCCCGCGCTTCATAAAACGCTGCGAGCTTGTCGAAACCATGTTTTTCTTCTTCCAGACCGGTGTGCATGGAGCCCATCAACACGCGGTTCTTGAGCGTGGTGAAACCTAAATCGAGGGGTTTGAGTAGATGCGGATAGGGGGTTGTCACAGTGACCTCAACTTAAACGGTTGTTTGAATTAGTTCACTGTACTGATTTCACCGCTTGGCGGCAAGTACCAAGCGGTGAAATCCAGAGCGGTTACTAGAAGTAGTAGCCTATATTGATGTTGAATCGCGTATTGGTTTCGTCCGAGTCGCCAACCATCGAGCCCCCCACGAAGGGTTGGTTCTTGGCGGTGACAAGGTCGAAGTAGGTGTACAGGCCACCAGCCGACACCGCCATACCGAGAATATTCATCATGGTATCCTCAGTACCGTCACGCTTGTTCGTCATCAAACTATAATCGTTATAGAACGTCAGGTTGGTGATAGGACCAAGCTTCACTGGCAGGCTATACGAGATGTTCGCCGTATACAGTGTAGCTTTGCTAGGAATCGTGTCGTAGAACGCGTAGGCACCAACGACAATTCCGTCATTTGCCATATCCATATCGTAGTCGTACTGACTCACTTGTCCCATGAAGGTCCAACGATCTTTTGAGTAGACGCCATGAGCTGCCCAAGCTGAACGATCACCAACATCATCAACGCCGTCATTCATTTGCCCAAATTGTCCCGACAAGCCCACTTCAAAACTACTGTCGTCTTGCAACTGGAACTTGCGCGCCACTCGAGCGGCGAAGCTATTCGACTCACCAACAGCTAAAGTTGGTGTATCGTAAATGCCTTCGTCGGCGAGACGCACACCCAATGGGTCGTAAGCGTAGCGATCATCACGGTTACTGACGAATCCATCGACGCCACCTTGTTCATCGTTTTTGAAGAACGCAATATCGAAGTCCCACTCTGGATCGCGATAAAGGAGCTTCACACCTGCATCATGATCATCTTCTAACCCTACATAGAAATTAGAGCTGAAAAAATAGTTGTTCGAATTGTAAGGCGTTACACCAAACGGTACCTTGGTGATACCGACTTGCCCCTGCCAGTTTTCGTCGAAGTTGTACCCTACCCAAGCGTGTTGCACCGCCTCCATATATTGGAACCAGCGATACTGTGCGGATAGGATCACGTCGCCCATCGAGCCGCTAAAGTCGAGGCGAAAGATATCGAAATCGAAATCACCGCCACGATCTTTATTACCGTCGTTGTAATCCTCCCAGACAAACTGGGTACGAACTGCACCTCCAATCGAAATTGGTGCGTTCTGTGCCTCTTTAACCTTGTCCTCTAGGCGCTCCATACGCGCAGCCAGAGCACTGTTGTTTTGGACGCTGGTTCGCTGTGGGGCCGACTCAGAAGCTTCTTGCTCCTTGACCACCACCACTTCTTTCTCAACCTCCATTTCGCGCTCTTCAGCAAGCTGCTCTTCGAGTTCCGCAACGCGATTTTGCAATTGCTCCATTTGTTGCAGTAACTTCTCGAGTTGCGCGGCGGTCGTACTCTCGCCGTCTTGTTGTGCCAAAGCTGGGGAGCTCATAAGAGCCCCCACACACACTGCTAATAAGGTCTTGTTCATACTCCCTCCCTTACCGCAACACATGCAAGAAATGCATATGTTTGTGGTAGTGATCAATGATGTCACCAATCACCGCATCTCGTGACCAACCCAGAATATCGTAATCTTGACCACCTTCACGCAAATGAACTTCTGCACGATAATACTTCTGTTCTTCGCTCACCTCGCTCAGTGGCTGATCAGCATCGGATTGAATGAACGCAGGTTGAATATGGCTAACGATGTGCACTTGATAAACGAAGTCAATTTCCTCGCCATGGACGACACGAAACTCCAAGTTATCACTCTCCTCGAGAGACATTTTCACGGTTAAGCCGCTAGTCTTCATTTCTTCTTCAACCTCTTCGAAAGCCGGCTTCACCACCTGCTGCAGGAACCGTTGCGCCACTTGCTTACTCGGAAAGTCAATAATGTTATGCAAACGTTCACGCCAGTTCTTGTTACTCAGTGCAGAGCCACCAAGGTAGTTGTTTTGCAGCGCATCCTTTTTATGCACATCGACCCGTAACGCTTTAATCAAACCGAAAGTGGTTATCATTAAGATAATGGTAAACGGCAACGCGGCGGCAATCGCCATGGTCTGAAGCGCACCAAGACCACCTGCTAACAAGAGCACAATAGCCACGACACCTTCACCGCTGGCCCAGAAGATCCGTTGCCAAACAGGCGTGTCGTCACGGCCGTTAGAACACAACATATCCACCACCATCGATCCCGAGTCCGACGACGTCACAAAGAACACGATAACCATGATGGTCGCTAGGCCCGATAGGAAAGTGCTAAAGGGGAACTGCTCGAGGAACGCAAAAAGTGCCACCGGCGTGTCGTTCTGTACTAACTCGCCGAGTTGTTCAGCACCTTGGTTCATGATCATGTCAATTGCCGAATTACCGAAGAAGGTCATCCACATCAATGTGAAACCTGCTGGTACCAGTAGCACACCAAGCACGAACTCACGAATCGTACGACCACGCGAGACCCGCGCAATAAACAGGCCGACAAACGGTGCCCAGCTTAACCACCAGCCCCAATAGAATACGGTCCAACCGCCAATCCAATCGGTTTTTTCGTAGGCGAACAAATTAAAGGTATTACCAACAATCTCAGAGACATAAGCACCGGTGTTTTGCACAAAGGCTTGTAGCAAGAACACGGTCGGACCGGCGATTAAGACGAAAAGTAGCAGGAGCACTGCCAGCCCCATGTTCAACTCAGATAAACGGCGGATGCCTTTATCTAGACCGGTGGTCACTGAAATAATGGCTAGGCCTGTTACCCCGATGATTAAACCCACCTGAACCATGGTCGACACAGGAATATCAAACAAATAGCCAAGTCCAGAGTTTACCTGCGCGACGCCAAAACCTAATGAGGTGGCAACACCGAACACGGTACCGATGACCGCGAAAACATCGACCGCATGACCGATGGGACCATAGATACGCTCACCGATTAACGGATAGAGAGCGGAGCGCAAGGTCAATGGTAAGCCATGACGATAGGCAAAAAAGGCCAGAATTAACGCGACAATGGCGTAAATAGCCCACGCATGAAGCCCCCAATGGAAAAAGGTAATCTTCATTGCTTCACGAGCAGCCTCGGTTGTGCCCGCTTCAACCACCGGTGGTGCTAGAAAGTGCATGACCGGCTCGGCAACACCGAAGAACATAAGTCCGATGCCCATCCCTGCAGAGAACAGCATCGAGAACCAAGTTAGTTTCGAATAATCCGGATTCGAATGGTCCGGCCCCAGTTTGATTGTGCCGAAACGGGAAAAACCTAAATACACCACTGACAACAAAATAACGGCAACGGCCGTCACGTAAAACCAACTCGCGTTGGTAATGATTGCGGATTGTATCGTGTCAAAGGTGGTTGCTGCTGCGTCAGGAAAGACGCTAGAAAAAAGTAAGATGATAAAGATGAGACCCGCCGCACTGTAAAAGACGGGGGGATTTAGACGGGCTTTCTCGCTCGACTCCATGCTCGATTCTCCCAGTTTGTGTAGTTATGATTTCCTATTAATTATAGAGGCTTATGCGAGAGTTGCGAATTTCGATCACAATAGAAAGAAAAAGGCCTCCGCAAAGGAGGCCTTTTTTAAGCGTTTTCGCTATCTAAAATTAGATAACTTCAGCGCGCTCTACAATTTCAACGAGTGCCCAAGACTTGGTCTTAGATACTGGACGCGTTTCGCGAATAATCACGGTATCGCCCATTTTGCACGAGTTGTCTTCGTCGTGAGCGTGTAATTTGGTCGTACGAGAAATGTACTTACCATATACAGGGTGCTTAACCCGACGCTCAACAGCAACAGTGATAGACTTGTCCATCTTGTCACTGATTACACGACCTTGCAGAGTACGAACACGTTTTTCTTCAGCCATTACGCACCTGCCTTCTGATTCAGAATAGTTTTCACACGTGCGATATCACGACGCACTTGCTTCAACATGTGAGTTTGATTCAGCTGACCAGTCGCTGCTTGCATACGCAGATTAAACTGCTCACGACGCAAACCCAGCAATTCTTCTTGCAGCTGCTCAACGGTTTTATCATTCAGTTCGTTCGCTTTCATTACATCACCGTCCGAGATACAAAGATGGTTTTGAATGGCAGCTTACGTGCCGCAAGAGTAAACGCTTCACGCGCTAGCTCTTCCGAAACACCGTCGATTTCATACAGGACACGGCCTGGCTGAATTTGAGCTACCCAGTATTCCACGCTACCTTTACCTTTACCCATACGAACCTCAAGAGGTTTCTTGGTAATTGGCTTATCAGGGAACACGCGGATCCAAATTTTACCCTGACGTTTCACGTGACGCGTCATGGCACGACGAGCCGCTTCGATTTGACGCGCAGTCATGCGACCACGGTCAACAGCTTTCAAACCGAAAGTACCGAAGCTAACTTTGTTACCTGCTTGCGCCAGACCACGGTTGCGGCCTTTGTGAACCTTACGGAATTTTGTACGCTTTGGTTGTAACATTTAGTATCTCCTTACTTACGGCCTTTAGGGCGTTTCGCTGGAGCTTGTGGCTTTTCTTCAACTGGCATACCGCCCAGTACTTCACCACGGAAGATCCAAACTTTCACACCGATGATACCGTAAGTGGTGTTAGCCTCTGCAGTTGCGTAATCGATATCTGCACGCAAGGTGTGCAGCGGTACGCGACCTTCACGGTACCACTCAGAACGAGCAATTTCTGCACCGCCTAAACGACCGCTAACTTCCACTTTGATACCCTTGGCACCAAGACGCATTGCGTTTTGTACCGCGCGCTTCATAGCACGACGGAACATTACACGACGCTCAAGCTGTCCAGCAATGTTTTCACCAACCAGCTGCGCGTCCAATTCAGGCTTACGCACTTCTGAGATGTTGATTTGAGCTGGCACGCCAGTCAATTTTGAAACTGCTTGACGCAGCTTCTCAACATCTTCACCTTTCTTACCGATGACCACGCCTGGGCGTGCAGTATGAATGGTGACACGAATGCTTTTCGCAGGACGCTCGATTACGATGCGAGAAACTGAAGCGTTGCTTAGTTTCTTGTTCAGTAATTGGCGAACCTGGTGATCACTGTGCAGGTTATCGGCAAAATCTTTTGTATTCGCGAACCAGGTTGCATTCCATGGCTTAGTGATACCTAGGCGAATACCATTAGGATGAACTTTCTGACCCATAACTTATCTCCTAGCTATCTGATACAACCACAGTAATGTGGCTGGTACGCTTCAAGATACGATCAGCACGACCTTTCGCACGAGGTTTGATGCGTTTCATGGTAGGACCTTCGTCAACCATTACTTTAGCAACCTTCAACTCGTCGATGTCGGCACCTTCGTTGTGTTCAGCATTCGCGATAGCTGACTCCAACACCTTCTTCAGCAGACCAGCTGCATCTTTAGGGCTGTAGTTCAATACATCCAGAGCTTTCGCTACTGGTAAACCGCGAATCTGGTCAGCAACCAACCGGCCTTTTTGCGCAGAAAGGCGAGCAAACTTGTGAATAGCAATAGCTTCCATTTCAACTCTCCTTTAGCGTTTTTTGGCTTTCTTATCAGCGGCGTGGCCACGATAAGTGCGGGTTGGCGCAAATTCACCAAGCTTGTGACCAATCATTTCGTCAGAAACGAAAACTGGCACGTGCTGGCGACCGTTATGAACAGCGATAGTAAGGCCGATCATATCAGGGATAATCATTGAACGACGGGACCAAGTCTTAATAGGCTTTTTGTCACCGGCTTCCAACGCTTTCTCCACCTTCTTTAACAGGTGAAGGTCAATAAATGGACCTTTTTTAAGAGAACGTGGCATGTTTAATCCTCAACTCTTATTTGTTGCGACGACGTACGATGAACTTATCAGTACGCTTGTTCTTACGGGTCTTATAACCCTTAGTCGGTGTACCCCAAGGAGTAACCGGATGACGACCACCTGAAGTACGGCCTTCACCACCACCATGCGGGTGATCAACTGGGTTCATCGCCACACCACGAACGGTAGGACGAACACCACGCCAGCGCTTCGCACCAGCTTTACCCAATT